>NZ_AP027921.1:1045000-3865233 GCF_055397495.1 Devosia sp. T2-14
TCGCCTTGCGCGTCTCGCCGCGATTGATGTGGATGCGCGCCGCAATCAGCGCCGCCGGCACGAAATCGGGCAGCAGCTTGAGCGCATTGAGCGAGTGATCGAGTGCCGCCAGTGGATTGCTGTTTTCCACGTCGCGGGCACGCGCGGTTTCGATCACCGCCTGACGCCGGCGCTTGCGCGCCCGATCTTCGCGGCTCGATGCCTGTTCGACATTGACCATGGCAACGGCTTCGGCCCATCGGCCGCGCTGGGCCAAGTCGTCGAACACCGCGTCGGCAGCCCAACCGCTTTGCGGGGAGAGCGCCAGCGCCTTGCGCGCAAAGGTCAGCGCCGCCTCGGGCCGGTGCTGCACGCGTGCCTGATCATAAAGGCCGGTCAGCGCCGCGACGGCGGTCTTTTCATTGGCGATCAGCGCCCGATAGTGCTCGCGCGCCGCCGGCATGTCGCCCAGCGCCAGATCTGCCCGCGCTTCAAGCAGCCGGGCCGCCGCATTGGTCGGCAGGCGGGCCTGCGCATCGCGCGCCAAAGCCCGCGCCCGGGCGGGATCGCCGGCCTGCAGCGCCACGATGGCATCGGACAGCGCCTCGACGCCCTGTTCGCGACGCCTCTCGCGGCTTCGGCGCGCCATGTTGCGCGGCGTGGTGACGATCCGGCGAATGATGGCCCAGAGCAGGATCACCACGGCGGCAACTACGATGAACATGAAGATCGCCGCGCCCAGCCGCGGCTGCATGCGATAGCCGGCCACTTCCAGCGTCAGCGTGCCGGGCAGCGAAATCAGCCACGCCGCCAGCGCCGCAACAATCAGGCTTCCGACGATCCAGGAGGCGAGGCGGATCATTTGAGGGCCTCGCCGCTGAGAGCGCTGGCCCGCAGGCCATCCAGGAAACGAACACCCTCGGCCTGGCTGGCGATCAGCCCGGGCACGTCACCGGCCGCTGCCACCATTGGCGCCGGCAGCTTGGCAATCAGGTCCTCGGCCGTGGTGAAGTCGCGGCGGTCGATTGCCGCCTCCAGGCGCGACATCACCGCCTGGGGATCATCGCCCTCGACTTCTCCGGTGGGACGCAGGGCGATGGCGGAGCGGAACCAGTCGAGCGCAGCATCCTGCCATTGGCCATCCGAAACAGTCGGGCGCGCCGCCAGCATATCGGGCAGCACGTCAGCAAAGCGGCGGGCAATGGCGTCAGGGCGGGTAAGCCCGGTTTCGGCCCCATTGGCAATGGCCGCCGGCACCGCCGCATTGGGCACGGCAGCTCGCAGCGCCGCCAGTTCGGTGGCATAGGGGCGGCCGGTGGCGAAGGCAGTTTCAAATCCGGAGAGAATCAACGGCAGCTGCAGCACCGCGCCGATATCGCTGGGCTGGTCGGCCAGGGTGGCCGTGGTCTGGCTGACCGTGGTGTCAAGCGTGCGCAGGGCCGATTCGGCCGTGCCCACCCTTGCCGCCAGCTCATCGACGCGCGTCGCGAGTGCCGTGAGATTGCCACGCAGGCCATCGACGGCCACGGTATCAGCCGCAGCTGCGGGTGCGGCCGCCAAAGCATCGATACGCGCCGTCAGCGCTGCGACGTCACCTTCGAGCCCGGTCAAGTCGACCGGAGCCGCGCTCGCAGGCGCAGGTTCCGCCGATTCCAGCGCAGCAATCCGCTGGTTGAGGGCGGCCAGTTCGGTCTGGGTGGTCTGCGTCACCGTTTCGAGTTCGGGAATGGCGCTGGCAAAGCCGGCAATGCGCGGATCGGCCGGTTGCGGCGCGGCGGGTGGCGTCGGCCATAGCCCGGCCCAGGCCAGCCCATAGGCCGCGGCCAGCCCGATGACGCCGCCACCCAATGCCGAGATCAGGGCCGAGCCCCTATTGGAAGGTGCAGGCGTCGGCGGCGTTGCTGGTTTCGATTCGGCGGTCTTGGAACGGCTGGCGGTTTCCTTGGGCGGCGTTTCCTTGGCTTCGGATTTTTCCGAGCCGGCTGGCCGGGCCGTCAGATCAAGAACCGGGGGCTTCACCGCGCCGGATTTGCTCTCGCTCGGTTTGGGATCGTTGCCCTTGGTATCCGCCATTGCAGGTCCTCTTCTCAGGTGCCGATCATGACCCAGATTGCTCGCGGGCAAAAGCCAATGCGAGCGCCATCATGGCCTCTTCGTCGGGATGGTCAGCCAGGCTGATGCGGCTGAACCGCGCCGCCAGGGCCGGTTCGGCCACCGCCTCCGACATGCAGAGCAGCGCCAGTTGCTGGCGGCGCTCGCGCGGCAGTGCATCGGCCAGGCGGCAGAAAATCTCGGCCGTGCGGCGCGAATAGAGCAGCACCGCCGCAATATCATCGGCCAGCCCGTTGATAATGTCGTCGGGCAATGCGTCGACAGCGACCATGTCATAGATCTTGGACGTTGCCACCATCACCCCAAGCGGAGCGAGGGCCTTGGCCAGATCGGCGCTTTGATGCCGCGGCGCCGGGTAGAAGACCGGTCCTCGCAATTCGGCGATGGCCATGGCATTGACCAGATCCTGAAACGCCCCCGCCGCACTGCTGACGCGCGCAAAGCCCGCCGCCTGCGCTTCGCGCGCCGTGTGGTCGCCAACGGTAAAGACCGGCAGATGTGCATAGTCGCCAATCACGCCGCGATCAGCCAGCGAGCGCACGGCATTGGCTGATGTCAGCACCATGGCCGTAAAGCCATCGGGCGGCGGCAGGCTGGTATCGAGCGTTTGACGCACCATCAGCGGCACCGCCACCGCATCGATATCGAGGGCGGCAAGGCGAGCCTGGGTGAGTTCTCCATCCGGCTCGGGCCGGGTCACCAGCATGCGCATCAGTTGCTGGCCCACTGTGCCAGCCACTCGGTGCCGGCCTGCGCAATCAGGTCATCGCCGACCTGCTTGCCCAGCAACTCGGGATCGGTGCCGCTAGCGAAGCTCTCGAAGGCGGTCTGGCCATCAAGGCTGAGAATTTGCCCCTTAAGGCTTAGGCTATTGCCATCAAGGCGGGTCAGCGCGCCGACCGGGGTGCGGCATGAACCATCGAGCACGGCCAGCATGGCGCGTTCGGCAGCGATGGCTCGATGGGTCGCGGCGTGATCGAGCACACTCACAATAGAAGCCATGCGGGCGTCATCGCTGCGGACCGCAATGCCGATTGCGCCCTGCGCCGGGGCTGGAATGAAAATCTCGGGATCAAGCAGCGCCGTAGCGCGATGGCCTTCGCCCAGCCGGTTGAGCCCGGCCACGGCCAGCATGGTGGCATCGGCCACGCCATCAAGCAGCTTCTGCAGGCGCGTGCCGACATTGCCGCGGAAGGGCACGATCTGCAGGTCCGGCCGCACGCGCAGCACCTGCGCGGCGCGGCGAATCGAGGACGTACCGAATTTGGCGCGCTCGGCGAGGTGGTCGAGGCTCTGCACCTTCACGGACATGAAGGCGTCGCGCACATCTTCGCGCTCGAGGAAAGCGGCCAGCACCAGCCCATCGGGCATGCGCGTTGCCACATCCTTGGACGAATGCACGCCGATATCGACACGGCCGCTCAGCATGGCCTCGTCGATTTCTTTGGTGAAGAGGCCCTTGCCGCCAATTTCAGAGAGGCTGGCATTGGAGGCCTGGCTGCGGTCGCCACCGGTCGAGATCACGTCAATCGTGATATCATCCTCGCTGACCCCATGGGCCTCGGCAAGCAGGCGGCGCACCAGGCGCGCCTGCGCCATGGCGAGCGGGCTGCCGCGTGTTCCGATCCGGGCGAAAGGCGCTGGCGATTGCATAGTCTCGTCGTCCTATAGTAGGCAGGGGCAACCCCTGAGGGAGTAACCAGTTCGTCGTGACCGGGCAAGCGCCAGCCACCATCCTCGGCATAGAGACCAGTTGCGATGAAACCGCAGCGGCCATTGTCATGCGCGACCAATCCGGCAATCCGGTGATTCGTTCCAATGTGGTGCGCTCCCAGCTGGACGAACATGCGGCATTTGGAGGCGTCGTACCAGAATTGGCGGCGCGCGCCCATGTTACCTATCTCGATCATATCATTGCGCAGGCCTGCCGCGAGGCCGGTGTAAGCCTCGATGAGGTCGATGCCATTGCCGCCACGGCCGGTCCCGGACTGATCGGCGGCGTGCTGGTCGGCCTCACCACGGCCAAGGCCCTGGCTGCCGCGCTCGACAAGCCGCTGATCGCCGTCAATCACCTTGAGGCCCACGCGCTGACTGCAAGGCTCACCGATGGCGTCCAGTTTCCTTATCTGATGCTGCTGGTATCGGGCGGCCATAGCCAGTTCGTCCTGGTGCGCGGCGTCGGCGACTATGAGCGCTGGGGCACCACCATCGACGACGCCCTGGGTGAAGCCTTTGACAAGGTGGCCAAGCTGCTCAGCCTCGGTCATCCCGGCGGCCCCGCCGTCGAACAGGCCGCCAAGGCGGGCGATCCCAAGCGCTTCCGCTTCCCCCGCCCGCTGCTGCGCGAGGCGCGGCTCGACTTTTCCTTCTCGGGCCTCAAGACCGCCGTGCGCCTGCAGGCCGAGGCCCTCGCCCCGCTGAGCGATCAGGACGTGGCCGATATCTGCGCCGGTTTCCAGGCCGCTGTCGCCGAAGTGGTTTCGGTCCGCGCCCGCCAGGCGCTGGAACGCTTCAAGGTCGAGTTGCCAGAAGCGCGGCCGCAACTGGTGGTCGCGGGTGGCGTTGCCGCCAATCGCGCCATCGCCGCAGCGCTGGACGCCGTTTGCGGCAAACTCGACGCCACCCTGGTCGTGCCGCCCATCGCGCTCTGCACCGACAATGGCGCCATGGTCGCCTGGGCCGGGGCCGAACGCTTTGCCCTGGGCGTCGACAACGGCCTCGATTTCACCGCCCGCCCGCGCTGGCCGCTCGATCTGGATGACATGAAGGTCGCTCCCGATGCCGCTTGATCACGTCATGGTTGTCGGCGGGGGCTCGTGGGGCACCGCCCTTGCGCAGGCCGCCGCCATGGCCGGTCGCCGCGTCACGCTCGTCGCCCGCGATGCCGCGCAGGTCGACGAAATCAACACCAGCCACACCAACCGCCGCTATCTCGGCGAGCAAAAACTGCACGCCGCCATCACCGCAACTATGCAGGCCGTCGAGGCCGATATTGTCATCCTTGCCGTTCCCGCCCAGGCCAGCCGCTCCGCGCTCGGCCTGATTGACCCGGCGCTCCTCGCCGGCAAGCCGGTGATCCTGTCGGCCAAGGGGCTCGAAATGGGCACGCTGGACCGCCAGAGCGAGATTCTGCTGGATATGGCGCCCGCAGCCATTCCCTTCGTGTTGTCCGGCCCGAGCTTTGCCGCCGACGTGGCCGCCGGCCGCCCCACGGCCGTAACGCTTGCCGGCGACGATGCCAGCCAGACCTCGGCGCTGGCCGCGGCCCTCGCCGGTCCGAGCTTTCGCCCCTATGCCGCCGATGACCGCATTGGCGTCGAGATCGCCGGGGCCCTGAAGAACGTCTATGCGCTGGCCTGCGGCGCCGTCGATGGCGCGGGGCTCGGCGCCTCGGCCCGATCAGCCCTGATTGCCCGCGCCTATGCCGAAATGGCGCGCATGGTCGCTGCCATGGGCGGTTCCGCCTCGACGCTTACCGGTCTTGCCGGGCTGGGCGACCTGACGCTGACCTGCACGTCGGTGCAATCGCGAAACTACCAGTTCGGCATGGCGCTTGGGCGCGGCGAATCGGTGGAAGCGATCGTCGCCGGCGGGGCCAAGCTCGCCGAAGGCGTCGCCACCACCCCGGTGGCCGACGCGCTGGCGCGCAGCCACGGCGTCGATGCGCCGCTGGTCGAAGCCGTTCTGGCCGTGCTCACTGGCAAGGCCGACATTACTACAGTGGTGGCGGGGCTGATGTCGCGCCCGCTCAAACGAGAGGATTGATGCCATGTTGTTCGCCATGATGGCCAAGGACAAGCCCGGAACCACCGATTTGCGCACGGCCACCCGCCCCGCCCATCTTCAGCATCTCGATGGCCTTGGCCAGCAGCTGCGCCTTGCCGGCGCCCTGCTCAATGATGCCGGCACGCCCGAAGGCTCGCTGATCGTCGTCGAGGCCGATTCGCTGGACGCCGCCACCGCGATCTTCCATGCCGATCCCTTCGTTGCCGAAGGCATTTTTGGCGATATCGAGATCAAGGCCTGGCGCATCGCCTACGACCACCTCTCACCCAAGGCCTGATGCCATGGCCTACTGGCTGATGAAATCGGAGCCCAATGTCTTCTCGTTCGATGACATGATGGCCAAGACCGCGCGCGGCGAGCCCGAACAATGGCACGGCGTGCGCAACTACGCCGCCCGCAACAACATGAAGGCCATGCAACTCGGCGACGAGGCCTTCTTCTACCACTCCAATATTGGCAAGGAGATCGTGGGCATCATCAAGGTGATCGCCCTCGCCCATCCCGACAGTACCGCCGAACTCAATCTCAAGGGCGAAGTGGTGTGGGAATGCGTTGATGTGGAAGCGGTCAAGCCGCTGCCCAAGCCTGTCACGCTGGCAACCATCAAGGCCACGCCCGAGCTCGAAAACCTCGAACTGGTGAAGCTCTCGCGCCTGTCCGTCTCCAAGGTGTCGCCCGAGGAATGGGCCTTCATCTGCAAGATGGGCGGACTGTAGGCCGCCTGCCCTTGATCTACCACGGCATCCCAGCCTTCGCGGGGGTAGCCAACACTCCCCGTGGCAACGGCACTGGCCCCACGCTAACATCTCCCCGCGCTGCGTCGCGCCGAGGGAGATCACATCATGTCGCATTTTGCCGTCAATTGGTTGGCCGTCATTCTGGCCACCGTCGCCAGCTGGGCCTTTGGGGCCGCCTGGTACATGGTCTTTGCCAAGCAATGGCTCGCAGCCATCGGCAAGACGCCCGACCAGATCAATCGGGCCGATTACACCCCCTATATCTGGTCGGTGGTGTGCCTGCTGGTCATGGCCTATTTCATGGCTCTGCTGACCCCGGCACTGATGGGCAGTAACAGCGTCACCAATGGCCTGATCGTGGGCGCGCATATGTGGCTGGGCTTTGTCGTCACCGCCATGGTGCTCAACCACCGCTATGAAGGCGCACCGTGGTCCCGCACCTTCATCAATGCCGGTTATCTGCTGGCGGTCCTGCTGATCGACGCCGTGGTCATCGGCCTCTTCGGCTAGGCGCCGTTCGCCCACCGAACATCACCCTCGGGGCGACCCGAGGGCACTTCTTGCTTCACCCACCGGGTGAGAGAAACCTAGCTCTCCACCACCACGGGCGGAACGTGCTTGGGCTCGGCTTCGGGGGCGTATTTGTTGAGCAGGCCCACCTGGGTGATCGAGAAGATCACGGTCAGCGGCATCACGCCCCAGACCTTGAAGGCGACCCAGACATCGGTCGGGAAATTGCGCCACAGCACTTCATTGATGATGGCGAGGACCACGAAGAACACGCCCCAGTTCAGCGTCAGCTTGCTCCAGCCTTCCGGCCGCAGCTTGTAGACGTCGCCGAACACGTATTTCAGCAGCGACTGCCCGAAGACCAGCCCGCCCAGCAGCACCGCGGCAAACAGCCCATTGGTGATGGTCGGCTTGATCTTGATGAACGTGTCGTCCTGCAGCCACAGCGTCAGCCCGCCGAAAACCAGCACGACGACGCCGGTGACGAGCGGCATCACGGCGATCTTCTTGAGGATCAGCCAGGTCAGCGCCAGCGAGATCACCATCGCGCCCATGAACCAGCTGGTCGCCACGAAAATATCGGCCCGCGCATTGGCGATGAAGAAAATCACCAGCGGCCCAAGCTCGAGCGCCATCTTGATGAGCTGCGGACGCAATTCGTCCCAGTTGATCTCGGGTTCGGCTTTCTCAGTCATGGACATTAGGACTCTTTGGTTCGACGCCTTGCAATGTGATGGCTAGCGCCCCGCCATGCAAGGCAACATAGGTCGCAAGCATGGTCAGATTTGGGCTGTCACTCGCCGGCAATGGCCCGCGCGAAGTCAGCTGCGGTGAACGGCTCAAGGTCCCCTACCCCTTCCCCCACGCCGATGTAATGAACCGGCAGGCCGAACTTCCTGGCAATCGCCACAAGGATACCGCCGCGCGCCGTGCCATCGAGCTTGGTCATCACCAGCCCCGTCACACCGGCCCGTTTGCCGAATATTTCCACCTGTTTCAGGGCGTTCTGGCCCGTTGTCGCGTCCAGCGTCAGCAGCGTGGCATGGGGCGCGCTGGGGTCGACCTTCTTGATCACGCGAATGACCTTTTCAAGCTCGTTCATCAGCTCGTCGCGGTTCTGCAACCGCCCCGCCGTATCGATGATCAAGATATCGCGACCTTGCGCCCTGGCCTCGGTCACCGCGTCAAATGCCAGCCCCGACGCATCGGCGCCGGCCGGACGGCTGATGACTGGGACATTGGTGCGCTGGCCCCACACCTGCAGTTGCTCGATCGCCGCAGCGCGGAATGTGTCACCCGCCGCCAGCATCACCGACTTGCCCTCGGCGCTGAACTTCTGCGCCAGCTTGCCGATCGTCGTCGTCTTGCCCGAGCCGTTGACGCCGATCATCAGGATGACGAAGGGCTTGTGGCTCGCATCGATCTCCAGCGGCCGGGCCACCGGGCCGAGCACCTTCTCGACTTCGGTCGCCAGCACGGCGCGCACATCTTCGCCCGACACATCGCGATCAAACCGGTCCCGGCGCAGCGTCTCGGTAATGGCGAGCGCCGTCTCCAGCCCCAGATCGGCCTGGATCAGCACGTCTTCGAGCTCGTCGAGCGTCGCCGCATCGAGCTTGCGCTTGGTGAAGACCGAGGTGATCGACCCGGTGAGCTGGTCGGACGACCGCTTGAGCCCTCCGGCCAGGCGGGCAAACCAACCCTGGCGGGGCGCTTCGACGGCAACGGGCGCAACCGCGACTGGCTCGACGAGCTGGGCCGCGACCTCGGCCTGCTCTTCGATATCCTCGATATAGTCGGGCGTTGCCTCGGGCGGTCCGGGAAAGGGCACTTCTTCGGGCGCCGGCACCAGGTCCGGCACGGGCTGCGGCGTCAGCGGCACCGGCTCGGGCGGCGCGACAGGCGTCTCGGGCAGCGTCTCGGGCGGCGCCGGCGGCGGTGGCGTTTCACCACCGAACAGGCGCTTGAAGAATCCCGGCTTCTTGTCAGTCATCGGTCGTATCCATTTCGGCGCTCATGCGCTCTTATCCCACGACGTGGAGGGGAGCCACCGTCTCAAGCAGCTGCGCTCAGCACCTGGCCCACAAGGCCCTCGCCGGAAATCCCGGTAATGCGCACGGCAATCAAGTCGCCCGGCTGCGCGCCGGCAACCGCCACCGGCACGAACTGCTCGGAGCGGCCCATCCCGTCGCGCTCGATCAGCACCTGTTCCACCATGCCGACGCGGCTGGCGCACAGCTTGGCAAACTGACGGTCGCCCTCGGCGCGCAACAGCGCCGCCCGGTCCCGCGCGATGCGCTTGTCGACCTGCGGCATGCGGGCGGCCGGCGTGCCTTCGCGGGGCGAATAGGGGAACACATGCAGATAGGTCAGGTCCGCCTCGGCGACGATGGCAAGCGTGTTGGCAAACATCGCGTCATCTTCGGTCGGGAAACCGGCGATGATATCGGCGCCAAACACGATGTCGGGCCGCAGCCCGCGCAACCGCGCCACGATATCCAGCGCATCGCTGCGGCTGTGGCGGCGCTTCATGCGCTTGAGGATCATGTCGTCGCCCGATTGCAGGCTGAGATGCAGATGCGGCATCAGCCGCCTGTCCCCAGCCATGGCGTCATAGAGCGCGTCGTCGGCCTCGATGGAATCGATCGAGGAAATCCGCAGCCGCGGCAGGTCCGGCACATGCCGCAGGATGGCCTGCGTCAGCTTGCCCAGCGTCGGTGCACCCGGCAGGTCCGCGCCATAGGAGGTGGTATCGACCCCGGTGAGCACCACTTCGCCGTAACCATTGGCGACGAGCTTTTTGACCTGCTCCACCACTGCGCCCATCGGCACCGAGCGCGATGGCCCCCGGCCGAACGGGATGATGCAGAAGGTGCAGCGATGGTCGCACCCGTTCTGCACCTGCACGAAGGCGCGCGCCCGCCCGTCCATGCCCTCGATCAGGTGGCCCGCGGTTTCCCGCACGCTCATGATGTCGTTGACCTGAACCTTGTCATTGAGCGGCGTGCCGAACACCATCGGGGTGTAGCTCTCGGCCTTCATCTTGTCGTTGTTGCCGATCACCAGGTCGACTTCTGCCATGTCGCCGAAGCTGCGCGCCTCGGTCTGGGCGGCGCAGCCGGTGACGATGATGCGGGCCTCGGGGTTATCGCGGCGGGCCTTGCGCACCGCTTGCTTGGCCTGGCGCACCGCCTCCGCCGTCACGGCGCAGGTATTGATGATGATGGCGTTGTCGAGCCCGGCCTTTTCCGCCTCGGCCTTCATTACCTCGGCTTCATAGGCATTGAGCCGGCAGCCAAATGTCAGGGTCTCGACGCCCATCAGGCCGCGACCTCGTCGCGCGTCCAGGCGCCGGTGGCCGGATCGAGCACGCCCGTCCATTCCCGTTCGGCGGGACCGGTCAGCACCACATGGTCATCGCCGCGCCATTCGATCACCAGATCGCCGCCCGGCAGCGTCACGGTTGCCTTGCGGGCGGTGCGCCGGGTGCGGGCGCCATTGACCAGCGCCGCGCAGGCGGCGGTGCCGCAGGCTTCGGTAATGCCGGCGCCGCGTTCCCAGGTGCGCAGAATGATCTTGTCGGGCGCCACAACCTGGGCGATCGAAATATTGGCCCGCTCGGGGAAGATCGGATGGTTTTCCAGCATCGGTCCGATCCGCTCCAGCGCATAGGACCACACGTCCTGATGCACCCAGAAGGTGGCGTGCGGATTGCCCATCGAGGCCACCGACGGCGAATGCAGCACCGGCGCATCGATCGGCCCGATCTGCAATTCGATCTGGCGGGTGTCGGCAAATTCTTCGGCCAGCGGGATGTCGTACCAGGCGAATTTGGGCGTGCCCATATCGACGGTGATCATTCCGTCGTCGCCCTCCTCGCCGAACAGGATGCCTGCCACGGTCTCGAAGGTGAAGGCCTGCCGCCCCTGCTCGGCGCTCAGCGCCTGCACGACACAGCGCATGCCATTGCCGCAGGCCTGCGCCTTGCTGCCATCAGAATTGATGATTTCGATATAGTTCGCCGTGCCGGGCGTCCGCGGATCATGGATCGCCATGATCTGGTCGAACTTGGTGCCCGGGGTAGCATTAATGGCAATGGCAGCAGCCGGCGTCACCCGATCGGCGCGGCCGCGCATGTCGGCCACGATGATCTGGTTGCCCAGCCCGTTCATCTTGAGAAACGGCACGCCGCTCAATGTCTTGCCTCGCCCGAGGGTGATGGATTGGACCCTATATGACGGATGTGGCGCAAAATTGCCAGTGCAACACCATGTGCACCACGATGTACGTCACGCGCAGGCCGTATTCGCTTCATGGCGGTTTAACCACGGCAGGAGGCAGTTACCCACCACTGAGCCGATCCTGTCTATGGTGGGCTGGCAAATGAGAACACGTGGCAGATGAGCGGCACAGCGATGGAAAGCGCAGGCGACCTGTCGGCCCTCGCCGGGCCGGGCCCTGACCTTGCGTCCTGCCTGCCGCTCGACCAGTTGCCGCGCGCCGCTTGGGATAGCCTCTCGGCCACCGCCATCGAGCCCAACGCCTTCTTCTCCGCCGGCTATGCACTGCCGGCCTTTGCCCATAGTTACAGCGGCCCAGCGCCCCGGGCCTTGCTGGCATATGGCCCGGCCCGCCAGCTCATCGGCCTCCTGCCGGTCGTATCGGCCTGGTCGGCTTTGCGCCTGCCGGTGCCGGCGTTCGTGGCCCGCCAGCCCTATAGTCCGCTCACCGTACCCCTGCTGCGACAGGACCAGGCCGAGGCCGCCGCCGGCGCACTGATCGACGCCGCCGCTCAGGCCGGTGCACGCCTGCTGTCGCTACCGGCCATGACGCTCGATGGCACGGCCTTTGCGGCCCTTTCGGCCGCGATGGCGCAGCGTGGCCTCGTGGGCGTCGTGCACGACCGTCACGAAAGGGCCGCGCTCGACGCCACCCAGGATGGCGAAACCTATCTGCGCGCCGGGCTGGGCCCCAAAAAGCTCAAGGAACTGCGCCGCCTGCGCCATCGTCTCGAGGACGAGGGGCAGCTCGCCTTCACCCATCTCACCGCTCCCGCCGATGTCGCAGCAGCCCTCGACCGCTTCCTCCTGCTGGAGGCCGCGGGCTGGAAGGGCGCCGGGGGCACCGGGCTGGGCCAGAGCGCCGATGACGCCGCCTTCGTGCGCGCTGCGGCGGCCGAGGGCATGTTCACCATTGCCGAGCTGACGCTGGATGACCGCCTGCTCGCTTCGGGCATCGTCATGCGCGAGGGCGACCGCGGCTTCTTCTTCAAGATTGCCTATGACGAGACCATGGCGCGCTATTCGCCCGGCGTGCAGCTGACGCTGGAACTGACCCGGCTGTTCGCCGCCGACCCCACCCTGGCGCTGGTCGATTCCACCGCCGATGCCGGACACCCCATGATCGATCATGTCTGGCGCGAACGCCTGAGCGTTGGCGACCTGCTGATCCCCACCCGACCCAACGATCCCATCGCGGCCGCCATCGTGGCGCTCATGGCCGCCCGCCGCCGCACCCGCCTGCTGCTCAAGGCGCTGCGGCATCGCCTCAAGACCTTCAAGGAGACCCGGACATGACCACCCCGTTGCTGACTGCCGACGATGCGGCTTTCGAGTCGCTGTTTCCCAACAAGCCCTTCCGCATGCGCCACAGCCTGGTCGGGGATGCCCGCCTGACGCTTCCGGCGATCCTCGAACTGGTCAAGGCCCTGCCGCGCGACCGTATCGAATACAATTCCGGCAAGGCTGCCGTCAGCCAGGACCCCAATTCGACGCCGCTGGTCGATCTCGACCCCGAAGAGGTGATCAAGCAGATCGAAACCGCCGGCGCCTGGATGGTGCTCAAGCGCGTAGAGCATCACCCGGTCTATCGCGAACTGCTCGAAGAAGCGCTGGCCTCGGTGGCGATGGCGCAGGGCTACAAGACCGCCAAGGAAGCCCGTTTCACCGATATCCAGGGCTTCATGTTCGTTTCCTCGCCCAATTCGACGACGCCCTTTCACCTCGACAGCGAGGACAATTTCTTCGTGCAGATCCATGGCGACAAGCAGTTCGCCATATATGACAACGAGGACCGCTCCATCGCCAGCGAAGACCAGATCGAGCATGCGATCACCAAGCATCGCAATCTCAAATTCGACGACGCCTATGCATCGCGCGGCACGGTCAATGAACTCAAGCCCGGCGAAGGCGTGTTCGTGCCCTATATCTGGCCGCACTGGGTCAAGACCAAGGGCACCTATTCGATCTCGCTGGCCATCACGTGGAAAACCCCCGAGGTGAAGCGGCGCAACAATCTCTATGTGGCCAATTCCATGCTGCGCGATCGCGGCTTCCCGCAAAAGGCGCCCGGTGTCAGCCCCGCTTTCGACAGCATCAAAATTGCTGCCGTGCAGACCATGGCCGTGCTGGCAGCGCCCCTGCGCAAGAGCGAGGGCCTGCGCAAGCTCATCCGCTCCATCGTGCTGGGCAAGGATGCAAACTACTATTATCGCGACAAGCCCAAGGCCAAGCAGATCGGCATGTAGGCCGAGGGATCAGGATAAAAGGCGGCGCGGGAAACCGGGCCGCCTTTTCCTTTAGCCCCGGCCGATCCGGAACACCTGGCGGCGCGCCCACCTGGCGGCATTCCAGAGCGCGGGCGTCTGCTTGATGAGGCGCTTCAGCGCCCCGCGCGCCCTCATCAGCGCGGCAAAGACCCGTCCCTTGGCCGTCAGGGGAATGATGCTGTCGAACACCGCCTGCGGCTCGGTCCACTCCACCTTGTAGTCGAAATCGCCCAGGCCCAGGTCAAAGCTCTCGATTCCGTCCGCCAGCAGCGCATCCATCAACTCGCCGATCAGAATCGCCATCAGGCTGTAGCGGCCCGCCGGTCCCGCCGTGGTGGAGTTGATATATTGCGAATAGTGATCGCCTGCCGTCGTGCCCCAGCTGGTCGCCACGATCTCGTCGCCCGCCAAAAGCGCGTGCGCGCACAGCACCGGCCGCCTGCTGTCGAAACTGGCCTCAGCCGTCTCGAGGAAAAACTGCGGAAACGGTAGCTGCGCAAAGATATTGTCGACGCCCATCTCGTCAAAGCGGGCGCCACGCTGCTCGATGAAGGTGGCATGCACCCGCTTCAGCATGGCCGTATCGCGGACCCGCACCAGCCGCACCGGCCCCAGCAATTCCTCCAGCCGCCTCCGGCCGCGCTGGATATTGTTGCGCCGCTTGGCGCTGAGGCGATCGGCAATATAGGGGATGCGCGCCCCGGCTATGCTGACGCCATAGAGATTGGACGCGGCCGGCGCATGGGGCAGCGCCAGCACCGGATTGGGCATGCCCCGGCATTGCGTGGCCTGCCCGGTCAGCAGCAGCGCATCAAAGCCGCCCGCCGCCTGCGCGATCCCGGTGAATATGGCCATCAGCTCGCTGGGCGACGGCTGAAATTCCGGCGTACAGAGGATCCAGTCGCTATTGGACTGCCGCATGCCCAGGAGACGGGCCCGGGCGACGCCAAAACGGCGTTCGATCACGAGCGGCAGGAGGGCAACGGGATTGTTATCCTGCCGGATGACCGCGATGGCGACGCGCCCATCCGGTTCGGCGCCAGCCGCCAGGAGCCCTGCCACCCAGTCATAGCGCTGATAGGCCATCAGCAGCCCATGCGCCTCGAGCCCTCGCCAGATCGGCTCCGCGTCGGCCATGCGCTCCAGCACGTCCACGCGGAACGGCCCGCGTGAAGCCGCAACGCCTGTTGGGGCGACTGGAAGATCGGCCTGAAACACGGACTCGAGCGAACTGGACAGGGTGGTTCCCGACGGCACAAATTGAGTTCCGGGGAGCTTAGAGGGCAAACACCACCATTTCCTTAGCGACGGGGTAGCAACAACACCGCTTTTTGGCGCGGAAGCCGCTCTATTCTTGACTCCCCTGCCCCTTTCCCTTACACGCACCCCATTCATCAGGCCGTGTTCCTGACAAGCCGACCGGGACCCTTAGGGTATAAACCGATCCCGGAGGCCACCATCCGCCAGCGCGTTGCGCCCGCGGGTGTGTTTGGCGTTTGGCCCGATGGATATTACATCTCTCGGGAAATTCCGAAGAGAAGGACCAAATATGTTCGAGAGCCTTTCAGACCGGCTTGGCAAAATCTTCGAAGGTCTTCGCGGCCGCGGCGCACTCAACGCCGCCGACGTCGATGCCGCGATGCGCGAGATTCGCCGCGCCCTGATCGAGGCTGACGTCTCTCTCGAAGTCGTCCGCGCATTTGTCGAACAGGTCAAGGATCGCGCTGTCGGCGCCGAAGTGACCCGCTCGGTCACCCCCGGCCAGCAGGTCGTCAAGATCGTGCATGACGAACTGGTGGCCGTGCTCGGCTCCAGCGCCGTCGCCATCGACCTCAATGCCAAGGCCCCGGTCACCCTCCTGATGGTGGGTTTGCAGGGCTCGGGCAAGACCACCACCACCGCCAAGATCGCCAAGCGCCTGACCGAGCGCAGCAAGAAAAAGGTTCTGCTCGCTTCGCTCGATACCCGCCGCCCCGCGGCCATGGAGCAGCTGCGCGTGCTGGGCGAACAGGTCGGCGTTGATACCCTGCCGATCGTCACCAGCGAAAACCCGGTCGAGATTGCCCGCCGCGCCGAGCGCGAAGCCCGCCTGGGCGGCTATGACGTGCTCATTCTCGACACCGCCGGCCGCACCCATATCGACGAAGAACTGATGGCCGAAACGGTTGCCATCAAGGACATCGCCAACCCGCACGAAATCCTGCTGGTCGTGGACGCCCTGACCGGCCAGGACGCGATCAACGTCGCCCGCTCCTTCGACGGGCGCCTCGACATTACCGGCATCGTGATGACCCGCGTTGACGGCGATGGCCGTGGCGGTGCGGCGCTGTCGATGCGCGCAGCCACCGGCAAGCCGATCAAGCTGATCGGTGTCGGCGAAAAGATGGATGCGCTGGAGGATTTCCATCCCAGCCGCATCGCCGACCGCATCCTGGGCATGGGCGACATTGTCTCGCTCGTGGAAAAGGCTGCCGAGCACGTCACCGCCGAAGACGCGCAGAAGATGGCAAAGAAGCTCAAGAAGGGCTCCTTTGACCTCGACGACCTGCGCAACCAGCTCATCCAGATGAAGAAGATGGGTGGCATGGGCGGCCTGATGAGCATGATGCCCGGCGTCGGCCAGATGAAGAAGGCCATGGCGAATGCCAATGTCGACGAGAAGGTGTTCGATCGCCAGATCGCCATCATCAACTCGATGACCAAGAAGGAACGCGCCGAGCCCGACCTGCTCAATGCCAGCCGCCGCAAGCGCATTGCCGCCGGCGCCGGCGTCGACGTTTCCGAAATCAACAAGCTTGCCAAGCAGCACCGCCAGATGGCGGACATGATGAAGAAGGTCTCCAAGGGCGGCATGGGCGCGCTTGGCGGCATGTTCGGCGGCAAGATGGGCCAGATGATGGGCGGCATGCCCGACATTTCCAAGATGGATCCGGCCCAGATCGAGCAGATGGCACGTCAGGCCGGCATCGACCCTGCCGCGCTCAAGGGCCTGCCCTCCGCTGCCCCCCAGCTTTCCGAGAAGCTGCCGACCGATGTCGGCTCGCTTCTCAAATCCTCCGGAACCGGCCTGCCCGGTCTCGGCGGCGCACCGCGTTTCCCCGGCCTTCCCGGCCTGGGCAAGAAGAAATAGTCGTAACCAAACCCTAGGAACGAAAAATGTCCCTCAAGATCCGTCTCGCCCGTGGTGGCACCAAGAAGCGTCCTTTCTACCAGATCGTCGTTGCCGACGCCCGTTCGCCGCGCGATGGCCGCTTCATCGAGAAGCTTGGCACCTTCAACCCGCTGCTCGCCAAGGACGCTGAAAACCGCGTCGTGCTGAACGCCGAGCGCGCCAAGCACTGGCTCGACGTTGGCGCACAGCCGACCGACCGCGTCCTGCGCTTCCTCGACGTTGCCGGCGTTGCCAAGCGCGATCCGCGCAACAACCCGGAAAAGGCAGTTCCCGGCGACAAGGCCAAGGAACGCGCTGAAGAGAAGGCTGCAAAGATCGCCGCCGCTGAAGAAGCCAAGAATGCCCCCAAGGAAGAAGCTGCCGCCGAGTAATCGGTCCAGCCTCTGGAATAAGAAAAGCCCCGGTGTTCGCACCGGGGCTTTTTGTTTGGCGCTGTGACCGCGCCTAGAAGTGCATGTTCACGCCGACCTTGAAGGTATGCGCGGTGACCGAGATATCGTTGGCCCCGACGCTCAGCGCCCCGGCGGGAGCCTTGCGGGTGCCCAGGTCGCTATAGGCATACTCCGCCTTGACCGTGATGGTCTCGGTCACGGCCATTTCAACGCCACCGCCTAGCGCCCAGCCGACGAACGTATCGGAGACGGTGCCCGTCGTGCCGAGCGGCGTTGGCGTTACCTTGGCACTGACGCCGCCAGACCACGAAACATGGTTAATGGCCGGTAAAGTGATCAATATACTTGGATCACTACAGAATTCTTCGTTTTACCGGCACGCCCGGTGACAAGCAAAAAGGGCCCCGGTGTTTCCACCGGAGCCCTGTTATGAGGCGTTTCAGGCTTTTAGGCCTTGAGCTTGGCCAGGATTGCGGCGCCCATTTCGTCGGTTCCGACCGTCTTGCGGTTGTCCTGCGCGATGTCACCGGTACGCAGGCCATCGCTGAGCACGGCCGAAATGGCGTTCTCGATGCGAGTGGCGAGTTCGATCTGGCCGAACGAATAGCGCAGGGCCATGGCGAAGGACGCAATCATGGCGATCGGGTTGGCAATGCCCTTGCCGGCAATGTCGGGCGCCGAGCCATGCACGGGCTCGTAGAAGGCCTTGCGCTTGCCGGTCACCGGATCGGGTGCGCCGAGCGAAGCCGACGGCAGCATGCCGAGCGAGCCGGTGAGCATGGCGGCCACGTCCGATAGGATGTCGCCGAACAGATTGTCGGTCACCATCACGTCAAACTGCTTGGGATTGCGCACCAGCTGCATGGCGGCGTTGTCAGCCAGGATGTGGTGCAGCTCGACATCGGCGTAATCCTTGCCAACGCCCTTGACCACTTCGTCCCACAGCACGCCAGACTTCATGACGTTCTTCTTGTCGGCCGAGTGCACCTTGTTGTTGCGGGTGCGGGCGAGGTCGAAGGCGACGCGGGCGATGCGATCGATTTCATAGGTCTCGTAGACCTGGGTATCGATGGCGCGCTTCTGGCCATTTTCCAGATCGGTAATGGTCTTGGGCTCGCCGAAATAGACGCCGCCGGTCAGCTCGCGCACGATCAGGATGTCGAGGCCTTCCACCAGCTCGCGCTTGAGCGAGGAGGCATCGGCCAGCGCCGGATAGCATATGGCGGGGCGCAGGTTGGCGAACACGGCCATTTCCTTGCGCAGGCGCAGCAGCGCTGCTTCCGGACGGTGCTCATAGGGAACATTGTCCCACTTGGGTCCACCCACCGCGCCGAAGATCACGGCATCGGCGGCCAGCGCCTTGGCGGTGTCTTCATCGGTGATGGCGACCTGATGCGCGTCATAGGCGGCGCCACCGGCCAGACCGCGATCGGTCGAGAAATCGGTGAGCTGCTGGGAATTGGTCCAGTCGATCAGCTTCTCCACCTCGACCATGATCTCGGTGCCGATGCCGTCGCCGGGCAGCAGGAATAGGGAATGTGTGGCCATGATCGGTCCTTGCCGTACTGGTGGTTACGCCTTGTTGTGCCGCACATAGCGTTATTTCGCGCATCTACGCAAGCGCGGCCTGCATCGCGGGCGCCACGCAGGTTTCGCGCAAAGTAAAGGACGTGATTTAGCAAGTGTTTACAGCCTGTTCGCTACCAAAGCGGCACACTGCTGTTTTGAGCAAAAGCAATTTAGGGGAAAATCTATGTTGAAGCATCTCGGGGCGGCTTCGCTCCTGGCGCTGATGGCCGCTGCAACGCCGGCCCTGGCGCAACCCACCGGCGAGGCGCCGCGCTGGCTGCGTTCCTCGGCCATTTCCCCCGACGGCGAGACGATCAGCTTCACCTATCGCGGCCAGATTTTCGTGGTTCCCTCGGACGGGGGCTTGGCCGTTCCCATTACCGCCTCTGGCTCGTTCAGCCACGCCGCGGTCTGGTCGCCTGACTCCGAACAGCTGGCCTTCGCCTCGAACCTCAATGGTTCCGACGACATCTATCTGACCGACTTTTCGGGTAGCCTGCAGCGCATGAGCTGGTCGGCCCGCAGCGAAGTGCCCACCAGCTTCTCGGCTGACGGCCGCGAAATCCTGTTCCATTCCCTTGGCCTGGGCGATGCAGAGCGCAGCGTGCAGGGCGCCCTGTCGTCCAAGCCGCAGCTCTATTCCATCGACGCCAGCTCCGGCCGCGAAAGCCTGGTCCTGCCCAATTACGCGCTGGGTGCCCGCTGGAACAGCGCCATGAGCAAGCTGGCCTATACCTATGATCCCGGTGGGGATGCCGAAATCCGTCAGCATCGCGTGGCCGCCAATGCGCGCCAGCTGTTCATCTATGATCCGGTGAGCGGGCATCATGAGCGCCTGTTCGCCGTCGATGGCGTGGACCGGCTCAACCCGCTCTGGAATGGCGATGGCACCAGCCTCTACTATCTCTCGGAGGCCTCCGGCTCGCTCAACGTCTGGCACTATGACCTGGCCAGCAACCAGGAAACGCAGGTGACGTTCTATGCGGACGCTCCGGTGCGCGACCTGTCCATCGCCGATGATGGCACGCTCGCCTTCTTGCATGACGGGCGCATCCACACCAAGGCACCCGCTGGCGAACCGCAGCCGATCAGCATCATGACGCTCGATCAGCGCGCCAGCATCGACCAGAACGTCCGCATCACCGGCAGCGATGAGTTCATCTCCTCGCCCGATGGCGCCCACTTCGCCTTTACCGCCTATGGCAATGTGTTCCTGCTCGACCGGGCCGGCAATTACCGGCAGGTCACCTCCACCCCGCAAGATGATCGCTACCTGGCCTTTTCGCCCGATGGCTCGTGGCTGGTCTATGCCAGCCAGCGCGACCACAAGTGGGGCCTTTATGGCGTGCAGCTGACCTCCGAGGATCAGGACGATGCACTCGCCAGCCGCTTCGTTGAGCAGGCATTGTATGTTCCGGAGGAAGGCAATGCCTTCCAGCCCGCCTTTTCGCCGGATGGCAGCAAGATCGCCTTCGTCGCCGACCGGCGCGAAGTAAAGGTGCTCGACCTCGAGACCGATACCGTCACCACCCTGTTCGAGCCGGACGACTACAACTCGTCCTATCGCGACGGCGACCAGTGGTTCGCCTGGTCCCCGACCTCGGAAGACCTACTGGTCATGTGGTCGACCATCGCGGCAAACGGCAACTCCAAGGCGGCCATCGTGCCGGCCGATGGCAGCGCACCGCCGATGATGGTCACGCAGGCGGTTTCGGACTTTGCCCGGGGCACCTGGAGCGCCGATGGCAGCCAGATCTTCGGTATGACCTCGCTTTATGGGCACCGGACGGCGCAGCTGCACCCCGAGACCGACGACCTCTACCGCATCTTCCTGTCGGACGAAGCCTACCAGGACTTCCTGGATCTCGCCGATGGGAGCACCGCGCTCTCCGAGGAAGGCCCGCAGCGCTACAGCCCCGCTTCGTCGCGCTCGGAGCGGCTGGAACAACGCCTGACGCAAGACGGCAGCATCTATTCCTATCCGCTCGATGATGGCCTGAACCTGGTGTCGGTAACCCCGGCCGGTGGTGACACGTTCCTGGTGCAGCTGGTCGGGCTGGCCACGGGCGCCGTGGAGACCCTGCAGGCGGTGGAAGCACCGGGTCTGCAGAGCCTTTCCCACGTGGCCGACGCCAATGTGATCGACTTCAAACTGCCCAATGCGGTGATCAGCGTTCCGGTCTTCGATCCCAACGGGGTTGAGACCCTGCCGCTGCGCATGTTCACCACTTTCAATCCCGACCAGCAGCGCCGCGCCGCCTTCGAGCAGGCCTGGGCCGATATCCGGGACCACTTCTACTCCTCGGCGCTGGAGGGCCGCGACTGGGACGCCATCGGCGCCAAGTATCGCAGCTATCTCGGCTCGATCGCCACTAACCGGGAACTGTCCGACCTGGTCAGGACCATGTTCGGCGAACTCTCGGCCTCGCACCTGTTTGCCTACAACACCTTGCCCGAGGGCCAGATCGAGGGGCTGGGCACCAATAATGACGTGCTGGGCGTCTATCTGGACCATGGCTATGACGGTCCGGGGCGGCGCATCGCCGGCGTGCTGCCGGGCGGCCCGCTTGACCGGGCCGGCCTCGACATCGGACCGGGCGACGTGATTGCCTCGATCAACGGCATTCCCGTGCCCGATGCCGGCGGCATCGAGAAGCTGCTCGACGTCAATCTGGGCAAGCGCGCTTTGGTCGGCGTCACCGACAATGGCGGTGAGAACGAACGTTTCGCCTTCGTCCAGCCGATCGATCCGGACGCCGAGCAGGTGCTGGCGGCCCAGCGCTGGCGCGATACGCGGCGCGAACTGGTCGACCGCCTGTCCAATAATTGTGTGGCGTATCAATATGTTCCGGCGATGGACAACGACTCCTACCTCGGCGTTGTCGGCCGGCTCTCGGCGACGCGGTCCAGCTCCAAGGCGGCGCTGATCGATATCCGCTCCAATGGCGGCGGCAACCTGACCCGGGAGCTGATGACCCTGCTCTCCGGCCAGAGCTATTCGGTGGTCGGCCGCGAGAATGGCCCCAAGGAATATGACCCCAACAACCGCTGGGTCGCCCCCAGCGCCGTGCTGGTCGACAGCTATGTCTATTCCGACGCCACCATTTTCCCGCAGGCCTATCGCGACGCCAATCTCGGGCTGATCGTGGGGGATACCGTATTGAATACAGGCACTTACGTGTCGCACTATCCGAGCCGGATCCTGCCCGGCTTTGCCTATGCCATGCCCACCCTGCCGGTGCGCCGCATGGATGGCAGCTACTACGAAAACAACATCATCGAGCCCGACGTCAGCGTGCCGTTCGACCCCAACTTCGCCGGGATCGGCGTCGATCCGCAGCTGGAAGCGGCGGTCGCGGCGCTGATGGAGCAGATTGGTACGGAGGCCGATTGCCGCCCTTAAGGGCGGTAAGAAGCGAGCGTAGAAAGCAAGAAGGCCGGGCAGAATGCCCGGCCTTTTCGTGTGGTTTTCTCAAGAAATCTTGCAGTTATCTTGCGCCTTTCTTGCAGATTTCTTGTGCTTTTCAGCCTGCGAAGAACGGCTGGGTGCCGTGCGCTTCGATGGCCGTGGCCAGACGGCCCAGGGCATGGATATAGGCAGCCGAGCGTGCCGACACGTCGCGGCTCTTGGCGATATCCCAGACGGCGCGACCTTCGCGTTCCATCATCTTCTTGAGGCGGGCATGGATCTCTTCGAGGTCCCAGTAGAAGCCCTGGCGGTTCTGCACCCACTCGAAGTAGGAGACGGTGACGCCGCCGGCATTGGCCAGAATATCGGGCAGCACTACGACGCCATTCTGGGTGAGGATCTTGTCGGCATCGGCGGTGACCGGGCCGTTGGCCAGCTCGAGCACAACCTTGGCCTTGATCGAACCGGCATTCTTGACGGTGATCATTTCTTCGAGGGCAGCCGGAACCAGCAGGTCGGCTTCCACCGCGATCAGGTCGTCGGCCGGGATGACCGTTGCGCCCAGTTCGGCAGCCAGGTCAGCGACGCGCTTGCCGGCATTCTTGCCAGCGATCAGCTTGGCGACATCGAGGCCATCGGCCTTGTGGATGGCGCCGGCCGAGTCGGACACGGCGACGACCTTGGTGCCGTCGGCAGCGGTCAGCTGGGCATAGAACTGGCCAGCATTGCCGAAGCCCTGGATGGCAACGGTGTGGTCGCGGGCCAGGCCCAGCTCGCTTGCCAGGTGACGCACGAGATAGAAGCCGCCGCGTGCGGTGGCATCGTTGCGGCCGAGCGAACCGCCCAGGGCGATCGGCTTGCCGGTGATGACGGCCGGGGAGACCGAACCGGTGATCTGGTTATACTCGTCGACCATCCAGCCCATGATCATGGCATTGGTATAGACGTCGGGCGCGGGAATATCGCGGTCGGGACCGACCGTGCTGGCGAAAGCCTGCATATAGGCGCGCGACAGGCGCTCCAGCTCGGTCTTGGACAGGGTGCGCGGGTCAACCCGCACGGCACCCTTGCCGCCACCATAAGGCAGGTTCATCACGGCGCATTTGAAAGTCATCCAGAAGGCGAGCGTCTCGACTTCCTCGATATTGCTATCGGGGTGGAAACGGATGCCGCCCTTGGTGGGGCCGCGCGTGTCGTCATAGCGGCAGCGCCAGGCCAGGAACGACTTGCGCGAGCCATCATCCATACGGATCAGCAGACGCGTCTTGGTCGTTTCACGCGGGTATTTGAGTTTCTCGATGACATCCTGGTCGATGGCCAGATGGCTGGCGGCCTCTTCGAGGCGGATCAAGGCACGGTCAAGCAGGGTGTCGTCGGTCATGGCTCACTCTTTGCGCAGGGATTACGCATTGCGCACAACAATGCATCACCTAACTGCCACACCGGCTTTCTTAGGTCAACAAGGCTGTCTCAAAATGCCTATATGAACGCCATTTCGCCTCGATTTTGCCTATTGACCGCGCTATGACCTGCCGCGAAAATCGTTAAGACCCTCTCGCACCTGTCGAATCCGGCTCACCAAGTGATCACCACGCTGCCCCTGCCCGACCTTCTGATCAATTCAGACGACTACAACCGTGTGCTGCACCTGGCCGAAAAGGCCAGCGCGGACATGCCTTATGTGTCGGCCTATCTGGAACGCGAGCTGGGCCGGGCCGAAGTGGTGCAGCCCTGGATCAAGGCCGGCGTGTCGATGGGCCAGCGCGTGATGTTCCGGCTCGACAACGAGCCGCTGACCCGCATGGGCCAACTCTGCTATCCGAACCGCCCGTTTGGCGGCAAAAGCAATGTGCCGATTCTGGGCGCAGTGGGCGCCGCCCTGATCGGCATGCACCGCAACGCCACCATCGAATGGCTCGACGACGGGCGCCTCCGCACGCTGACCGTGCTGGATTACGGGTTCTAAGCGGCGACGCCGAATTTTCCGCGATGTCATCCCGGCGGAGGCCGGGATCCAGGTCCGTGGCGGGCCGAAGCATCCAGCGCGAGGGGCGTTCACCGCATGGATTCCGGCCTGCGCCGGAATGACCCGGTGGGTAGCCTGTGGCATCGGACTCGCGGAGAGATACCCCCACCCTGCTCGATGACGGACTTAGCTGGCGCTAAGTCCTATCTCGCTTCCCTCCCCACAAGGGGGAGGGAGGGGGCCGGTGGCAAAGGATTCAGTCGCGCGGCTGGACCACCTATTCACCACCATGCACCAGCGCTGCCCGCGGACTTGATCCGCGGGTCACCATCAGCAAGGCAGTGTGGCGAGGGGCCCGCGGATCAAGTCCGCGGGCAGCGTTGGTGGTTGTTGATGTCGGCGCCAGGGATACCTACCCCAAGATTTCAGTCGGCTCCCTCCCCCTTGTGGGGAGGGCACAAGGGTGGGGGGTGGCCGCGATATCGGGGCTCAGACGAAGCCGTTGCTGTCGAACAGCACCCAGAAGGTCAGGATATTGGTCAGGACATGGGCGATGCTGACCCAGAAGACCGAGCCGGTGCGCCAGGCGATGGCGCTCCAGACGAGGCCCAGAGCGGCTGCCCCGCCGACCAGCGCCAGCGCGCCGCCGTCAAAGACGATGCCATGACTGAGGGTCAGCGCGATGTGCCAGGCAGAAAACAGCACCCAGCCCAGAGCAAAGCCCAGCCGGGGACGATTGGCGAAGGTGGTCATGAAGCCGCCGCGCCAGGCGCTTTCTTCCAGCGTGCCATTGATAATGCCGATGACGGCGGCCAGCATGGCGGCATGCGTGGTGAGGATCGCGGTATTGGGAACCAGCGCCGCCAGCCCGATGACGCCGACCTGCAGCAGCAGGGCGCCGGGCACCCACCAGTCGCGCCAGGCCAGCCGCTCGGAATAGAGACGCTCGCTGCGCTGCCGCCAGACCTGAAAGGCGATGACCGGGACGCAGAAAATCAGCCAATAGACCGCCATGGAAAGCAGGAACCCATTGGGGCCGCCCCATTGCAGGGTCAGTAGCGGCACCAGCCAGACCATGGCGCCGATCATGGCGAGGGCATGCAACACGAGGACGATCTGGCGAAGGGTCATGCGGGCTCTGCAATAGCGCGGGCGGTTGGCACGCATAGAGTCAGAAGACGGGCGATTGGGCAATGGCGCCGGAGAGCTCATCACACCTGCACGATTGCGGCCCGGCAACCTGCCGCGTCCTTGGGCAGATGCAACACCCCCCGGATCGGGTCCGGGGGTTGTTTCGCGCCGAGGCTGTGAGTGGTGACGACGGCGGGCCGGTCGTGGCGCGGCCTGCCAATGCTTGAACCAGCGGCGGCTAGTGTTTCGCGCTGCGGCGGTCCACCAGTTCGAAATAGTCAGCGCCCAGATCGACCTTGAGCGCCAGTTGCTGGCGGTCCAGCTCGGCCAGCCAGGCGGTCCACGAGCAGGGGCTCATGCCGTCATCCTGATTGGTCAGCTCGTCCATGGCGCGGGCCCGTTTCTGAAAGCTCAGCTTGAGCTGCGCCCGCTCCTCGCCGAAGCGATCGCGCACCCGGGCAATGGCCGGAATGCCGTGGCGATCGGTCACCCAGTTTTGAATATCTCGATGGCGTGTCAATGTATGAATGTGGGTCATGGCCTCCCCTCCAATATGGTTACTCACCCCCTAAAACGGTCGGTTTCTCAGCCGGTTCCGGCAGGGGTCGATCAATTGTCGGCTAGTTCAGTGACAAGCTTGAGACGCGTCATCTCCTCTGGGTTGAAGTAGTAGAGCCGGTCGGGCGGGGTCTGCAGGGCGTGCAGCCACAAGGCGGGATCGACGCCCGTTTCGGTGAGATGGGCGATGATATCGGCCGTGGTGGTCTGGGCCTGGCTCATCGCGGAACCGGCGGCGCGCAGGGCATTTTGCGGATCGGCGCTGAGCGCGGCGGCATAGATCTGGTGCACGCCAATGGCGGCGGCGGGGCTGGCAATGCGCTGGCTGCCCGAGGCAAAGATCAGCGGGCAGGACGAGGCACAAAGCGAACCGGCCAGGACCTTGGTGGCAAGGCCTTTCTCATGGATCAGACTGCCGATGGCGAGTGCATCCACGACCGATCCTCCAGGCGAATCGAGAAGGACAGTGTTCACATATTCGCCGCGCGCTGCAATCTCGCCGGCAAAGCGCTCGGCCGCGCCGACATCGATCGAGCCGGTGAGGCTGAGTTCCCCGCCCGCGCCAAGGGCAATCTGCAGCGGCTGTTCCAGCAGCTCGGGACTGGTGGTGACGGCGGGGTTGGCCCCTTCATTGGGGCCGGCGGGATTGAAGGGCGGCAGGATGGGCCGCAAGGGCGCGGCCAGGGCCGCCCCCTCATTGGCGGTGAGCTCGCGGTAATCGACATAGAGCACCGAGGCGGTGCCGATCAACAGGGCGAAAAAGGCCACGCGCAGGATCGCCCCGTCTTCGACCCCGGCCAGCCACCGCAGGGCGCCGCGATAGAACGGGCCCTCATCGGTTTCGGCGCGGGCATTGGCCTCGGTCTTCATGCCGTGCGCGGCCCATCGGTGCGCTTGCGCTGCGCCGATTCAATGGGCGTGACGATGGCCTCTTCGGATGGGGCGGTTTCGGCGGTGAGCGGGGGCGCGGCCTCGGCGGGTTCAGCGGGCGGCTCGGGCTCGAGGCGGCGCGGCTGGCCGGTGGCAACATCGATGCCGGCCGCCTCCATCTGGCGGAACAGCGCCATGGCGCGCAGCATTTCGGCGGCGGTGATGTTCTCGGCCTCCGACAGGGATTCGGAATCCTTGCGCATGGCGTCGTTGACGATCATCAGGACCAGCACCAGCACCACCGGCAACAGATCGATGGAAATTGCCCCGGCCCAGCTCGGAATGAAATCCTGCCAGTAGCGGATCACCGCCTCGGCGCTGGAGAGCGGCACGAAGCGGCGCTGCTCGACGGCGGGATTGGCGAGGATCTCGTCGGCCGCCGCCGACAGGGCCGCCGATTGCGCGGCGACCGAGGCGCGCACCGTTTCCATCACCTGATCCTGCCGGTTGGCAAGATCGGCCGTGCCGCCATTGGCCACCGGGGCGATGAAGCCGGCGCTGAGATCGGCGGCGGCGCGCTTGACCGAAGCGGCGACGTCGGTCTGCTGCAGCGCGGCGATGACGGCCGAGAGCTGCACCGCCTCGGCCTGGAAACTGTCGGAGCGCGGCTCGATGGCGCCGGGCGTGGAGACCAGCTCGCGCATGGTGGCGAGACGCGCCGAGCCCTCTTCGAAAAGGCCCGACACGGCATTGCGGCTGCCGGTAATGGTGGTGCCGAGTTGGTTCATCTGTGCGCTCATCTGGGTGAGCAGCTGCACGACGCTCCCCGAGCCAGTGGTGCCGGTGAGGGCGCCGGTTTCCCGCTCGTCGGCGGCGAGCCCGGCAAAGCGTTCCGCCGCGCGCTGCACGTCTGGCAGCAGGCTCTGGCTGGCCAGCGCATTGGCATGGGCGTGGTCGAGGTCTTCGGCATAGCCCTGCAGCGTCACCGCCATATGCTGCTCGAGCGCGGCCGACCCGGCCAGGGCGGCGGCATTGAGCCAGCTCGACATCGCGATGATCATGGCGCAGCCGACGGCCATGGTGAGGAAGAGTCCGATGCGCTGCACGCCGGAGGTCACCAGCGGCACGAACCGCATCATGAAGCTCCAGAAGGCGTAGATCGCGACCGACACGGCGGCCGAATAGATGATGGCGGCGAAGAACACGAAGCTCGCCGAGCCATCGAGCAGTCCCCTCACCCCCAGATAGGTATAGACCCCCGAGGCCAGCGCCAGCACCGCCAGCGCAAAGCGGGACATCGTCTCGACACCCCGCACGGTTTCGTTGAGGCGGTAGGCATTCGGCTTGAGCTGCATGTGACGGGCCCCGATGTTAAGCGGAGGTTAACACAGCGATGGCGGCAAGAAGTGGGCAGGTTTTGCGAGGGTTAATTCTGGTGCGACTTAGCCGTTGAGCTTGCTCATCAGCTTTTCCACCCGCTTGCGCTTGCTCTCCTGGGCGATTTTGCCGATGCGCTCCTTGAGCACGGCGAGAAAGCCCGGCCGGGCCTCGGGCGGGATCACCGGCGCCATGGCTTCGGCATAGGTGGGGAACTGGTTGGGGGCGGCGTGCTTGAGCCGTTCGACCAGCAGTGGCACGGCCTTGTCGCCATAACCGGCCCGGGCCAACTTGATCAGGATGGAATTGCAGTGGTCCTTGGCGATCACCGAGCCGCGGTCAGCCGCCTCGATAATGGCGGGCAGCTCGGCCGCCAGCAGGGAGGCCCGCTGCTCGGCCACCGCGTCGAGCGCCGTCATGCGCCCCAGACCTGGCGATTGTTGCTGCTCTTGAGCGCCTCGATGAAGACCGGGCATTGCCCGCCAATCAAAGCCGGCTGGCGCGCGCCCACCTCATAAAGCACCTTGAGCGCGTCATTGGCCTGCCGCGCCGGGCCCGAGCGCACCGCCTCGGCCAGTTCGGCCACCGCCGCCGTGTCGCCGCTGGCGACGATGGCTTCGGCCACCGCGATATTGGGTTCCTCGTCGCGCCGCTCCAAGGCGCCAGACAGCTTATCGAGCACGGACATGGTGGTGGTTCCTGGTGAGGCAGCGAGGCCGGGCCCTAGATATTGCCACGGCCCCGCCCTTCGACAAGGCCGGATGCGGTCTACTGCTCGATCGCCACGTCGAGGGCCAGCGTCACCATTTCCCGCAGCGAGGTCTGCCGCTCGTTGGCGTCGATCTCTTCCTTGGTGATCAGGCAATCGGTCATGGTGCAGATGGCGAGGGCCCGCACGCCGAAGCGCGCCGCCAGCGTATAGAGCGCAGCCGCCTCCATCTCGACGCCCAGAATGCCATGCGCCGGCAGGGTGCCGAAACCCTCCAGGCCCGGCTCGGCGTGATAGAAGATATCGGAGGACAGCATATTGCCGGCATGGAAGCGCATGCCCGCCGCCTCGGCCTTGTTGGCGGCCGAACGCAGCAGGCCGAAATCGGCGATGGGCGCGTAGTTGAACGGGCCGAAGCGCCCGGCCACGATGGAGCTGTCGGTGGAGGCAGCCTGCGCCAGCACGAGGTCGCGCACCTTGACCCTGGCATTGAGCCCGCCACAGGTGCCAACCCGGATCAGGGTCTTGGCACCATAGGTGTTGATCAGCTCATGCACATAGATCGACAGCGACGGCTGCCCCATGCCGCTGGCCTGCACCGAAACGCGCTTGCCCTTGTAGGTGCCGGTATAGCCCAGGCAATTGCGAACCGAATTGACCAGCTGCGCATTGTCGAGGAAGGTCTCGGCGATCCACTTGGCGCGCAGGGGATCACCGGGCAGCAGCACAGCCTCGGCATAGTCCCCCGGCTTGGCGTGGTTGTGTGGCGTCATGAAAGCGCATCCTCGGGTTTTGTCCACTTGGTCAAATCATAGGCAGGAAGCATCCGGCACAGCAAGCATGCGCGCTGATATCTTGACCTTGGATCACGCGGGGTCCATCTACGCTGCCGAATATGGAGATAAGCCAATGGTCGCCAAGATTTTCATCGACGGAGAAGCCGGAACCACGGGTCTGCAGATCCGCGAACGCCTCGCCGGTCGGCGGGACCTTGAAGTGCTCTCGATTGCTGCTGACAAGCGCAAGGATATCGAGGAGCGCAAGCGCCTGCTCAACGCCGCCGATGTCGCCATCCTGTGCCTGCCCGACGATGCGGCCAAGGAAAGCGTGTCGCTGATCGACAATGGCACCACCCGCGTCATCGACGCCTCCACCGCCTATCGCGTCGATCCCGACTGGGCCTATGGCTTTGCCGAAATGGACAAGGGCCAGAGCGAGGCGATTGCCAAGGCGCGCTTCGTCTCCAATCCCGGCTGCTACCCGCAGGGCGTGATCGCCACGGTCCGCCCGCTGATCGAGGCTGGCCTGCTGCCGGCCGATTTCCCGGTCACCGTCAACGCCATTTCGGGCTATTCGGGCGGCGGCAAGCAGATGATCGCCGAATATGAGGCGGCCGGCGCTTCGGCCAGCCACTTCATGCCCTATGCCCTCACCTTCGCGCACAAGCACGTGCCGGAAATGACAAAGTACTCCAAGCTGGCCAAGGCCCCGCTCTTCGTGCCGTCGGTCGGCGACTATGCACAGGGCATGGTGGATTTCATTCCGCTGCAGCTCGGCCAGCTCACCACCGTGCCGACCGGCGCGCAGCTCCATGCCGCCCTCGCCGATCACTTCGCCGGGATCAAGAACAGCTTTGTCAGCGTTGCGCCCTATGATCCGGCGCTGGGCAAGACGGCCGCGCTCGACCCTCAGCTGCACAACAACACCAACCAGATGACCCTGCACGTCTTTGCCAACGATGCCAGCGCCCAGGCGCTGCTGGTGGCGGTCTATGACAATCTGGGCAAGGGCGCATCGGGGGCTGCCGTGCAGAACCTCAACCTGATGCTGGGCGTGGACGTGCGCGAAAGCCTGGCGGCTTAGGGCGCTTAGCCTTGGCGCGATAGAGCCCACCCACAAGCGCTGCCCCCGGACTTGATCCGGGGGCCAGCCCGGACCAGCACGCCGGTCGAGTGGCCCGCGGATCAAGTCCGCGGGCAGCAACGGTGAATGTTCGGGCAACCGGTCTCACCGCCACCACGCGCGCACACCCAGCCGAACGGTTTCGCGCGGAGTGGACTTGACCCCGCGCCTGCTTATGCGCAATGACCCCTTTCAAAGCGAGGTTTTCTGGCCATGGACAAATTCACCACCCTGACCGGTGTCGCGGCGCCCCTGCCGATCATCAATATCGACACCGACATGATCATCCCCAAGCAGTACCTCAAGACCATCAAGCGGACGGGTCTGGGGACGGCGCTGTTTTCGGAAATGCGCTACAATGAAGACGGTAGCGAGAACCCCGACTTCGTGCTGAACAAGGCCGGCTATCGCAATGCCTCGATCATCGTGGCGGGCGACAATTTCGGCTGCGGTTCCTCCCGCGAGCATGCCCCCTGGGCGCTGCTCGATTTCGGCGTGCGCTGCGTCATCTCGACCAGCTTTGCCGACATCTTCTACAACAACTGCTTCAAGAACGGCATCCTGCCGCTGGTGGTCAGCCCCGAGCAGCTCAAGCTGCTGCTCGACGACGCCGAGCGCGGCTCCAACGCCACGCTGACCATCGACCTCGAAGCCCAGACCATCCAGGGCCCCGATGGCGGCACGATTCACTTCGACATCGACCCCAGCCGCAAGCAGATCCTGCTCGAGGGGCTCGACGATATCGCCGGGACGCTGAAGTCCGATCCCTCGATCTCCAGCTTCGAGACCAAGATGGCCGCCGACCGGCCCTGGCTCTAGCCTCCAGACCAAACCCCGCCAGTTCCGCTGGCGGGGTTTTTTCATGCCTGTTCAACCCCCACAGAAGGCCCTTCCATGGTGCAGCGCGTTTCCACCGGTTCTCCCTTTGAAGCCACGTTCGGCTATTCCCGCGCCGTGCGGCACGAAGACACCGTCTATGTCTCGGGCACGACCGGCTATGACTATGCCAGCATGACCATGCCCGACGATGTGGGCCAGCAGGCCGCCAATGCGCTGGCGACGATCGACAAGGCGCTGCGCGAGGCCGGCTCCTCGATCGAGGATACGGTGCGTGTGGTCTACTATGTGGGCGACCGCAATGACGTCGACGCGGTGGTGAAGGCCGTTGGGCCAGTCTTCAAGGATATCCGTCCGGCGGCATCGATGCTGATCGTGCAGATGATCGAGGCCGGCATGAAGATCGAGATCGAAGTCACCGCCCGGATCGGCGCGGCAAAATCCTGATCCCCGCCTAGCTGCGCGAGCCGTGCCGGCGCTGGCTGGCCGGGCTTTCCTCATCGGGGAAATCGGTATCGTCTTCGACGATGCAGACCCGGTCGCGGCCGCGCTTCTTGGCTTCGTAAAGCGCGCCATCGGCGCGGCGCAAAAGATCCGACAGGCTATCGTCGGGCTTGAGCGGGGCCACGCCGAAGCTGGCGCTGATCCGGCGGTCCGGCCCCAGATTGACGATCGACAGGCCCGAAACGGCGCGGCGCACGCTTTCGGCATAGTGGCGCGCCGTGGCCAGGTTGGCCCCCGGCAGCAGCACGGCGAATTCTTCCCCGCCGAGGCGCCCGAACACCGCCTTCACATTGGGCGTGGCCTGCAGGGACTGGGCAAAGGCTGATATCACCCGGTCGCCGGCTTCGTGGCCGAAATTGTCATTGATGGTCTTGAAGTGGTCGAGGTCGGCCACGACGATGGTCCCGGGCACGCCGGCGCGGCGCGTGGTGGCGATCATCCGCTCTGCACGATCTTCAAAGCCGCGCCGATTGAGCAGGCCCGACAGGGTATCGGTTTCGGACCGCGCGGTGATTTCGGCCAGCGTGTCGCGGACGATGATCAGCAGGGTCAGCAGGCCATTGGCAATCAGCAGCACGGCGCCCAGGGTCTGCGAATAGGCGGCATAGTTCGACGCCAGATAGCCCTGCGGCGCGGCGCCCGAGCCGATCGCCATCGCCATGAACGGCTTGGCCAGGAAATGCGCCGCCGCGCAGACATAGAGGCAGATCAGCGCGATATCGAGCGCGCGCTTCTTGGGAACCCGGACGAGGACCGCAATGCCCATGACCTGCACCACGAAATAGGGCAGCTGATAGAGCAGGTTGCGCAGGAAGCTCTCGCGCTCCATGTCGAGAATGAAGACGTTGAGCAGCAGCGACAAGCCGACCAGCACAAGCAGGAGCCGCCAGGGCGGGTTCAGCCGGAAGTGCTGGGCGAGGCCCATCACCCCACTGGCCAGGGCCACCAGGAAAATCGCGAAAATGCCAAAGCTGACCAGGCGATGGTCTTCCTGATAGGGCAGGATGAATTCGAGCACCAAGTGGAGCGCGCCGAAGCCGTAGGAGAAGGCCAGCCAGCGGGCGCCGATGGCCGAGCGCTCGTAGGCTGCAACGACCCCGAAGGCGGTGGCAAAGATGCCGGCAACAAAAAGATTGATGGCGAGCACGAAGGCTGCGGCACTCATGAAACCAACCTATGGTCAGATGGCGCCGATCCTAGCGGCCCGCGCAAAACGAGACCTTAATATACGCAAGATTGCGAGACTTGTGAACGACTTGCGCGCGGAGCGGCAGCCGTTTCCCTCCCCCTGATTGGGGAGGGACAGGGCCGTGAAAGGCGTCGATCTAGCCGCGCGGCGTGACGCCGAAAGCCTCGGCGATCAGGGCATAGCTGCGGCGGCGCAGTTCGTAGCTGTGAATGGTGGTGGTGATCATCACCTCGTCAGCCCCGCAGGCCTCGGCCTTTTCGGCAATGGCGTCGCGCACCGTCGCGGGCGAGCCGACGATCCACAGGCTCGACTGATGATCGATGACACCCTGCTGCTGGCTGGTCAGCACGCGGGCATGGGCATCCTCGGGGCTCATCAGCTTGCGCTGCTCGCCGGTGGTGAACAGCGCCCAGCTCACCGCCTGCGAGCGGCTGAGATACTGGGCTTCCTCATCGGTGGGCGCACAGATCACCGACACGCAGAGCATGGTCTGGGGCCGCGGGAAGGCCTCGGTGGCGTTGAAGGCGTAGCGATAGGCCTCGAAGGCCGGGGCCGCCGGGGTGTGGCTGAAATGGGCGGCAAAAGCATAGCCGATGCCCAATTGCCCGGCCGCCTGGGCGCTGGCGCCCGACGAACCCAGCAGCCACATCGGCGGCAGGCGCACCCCGCCCGGCGAGACCGGCACGCGGGAAAACGGATGCTCGGGGGGAAAGCTGTCCTCGTCAAAGGCCATCAGCTCGGCGAGATAGGCGGAAAACTCCTCGCCGCCACCGCTGCGCAGCGCGCGCATGGCATAGCCATCGCCACCGGGCGCGCGGCCCAGGCCAAGATCAATGCGGCCGGGATGCAGCGCTTCGAGGGTGCGATAGGCTTCGGCAATGCGCAAAGGCGCGTGATTGAGCAGCATGACGCCGCCCGAACCGATGCGAAGATTCTTGGTATGGGCAGCGGCGCTGCCGATGAGGATTTCGGGAACCGAGGAGGCAATGGATGGCATGCCGTGATGCTCGGCATACCACAGGCGGGTATAGCCCAGCCGGTCGGCCTCCTGCGCCAGCAGAATGGTTTCGGTCATCGCCTGGGCAGTGGTGCTGCCTTCGGCAATGGGGGCGAGGTCCTGCAGGGACAGGGCAAAGGGTGCGGCCATGGGAAATATCCTTTTTCGCGATCCGCGCCTTCTATCGGCAAAATGCGATGAAAGCGAGATGTCACTTCCGGTAACATCTCGTTCATTGCAATTTTAATCGAATCTGGACGATCGCGGCGCGCGCCATCAATCAAAGGTTGACGGAGATTTTACCATGCGCAGCCTGTTCCGGACGATTAGCCTTGCCCTGTCCCTGCTGGTGCTGGCCGCGCCGGTGGCGCAGGCCCAGGTCAGTTTCATCCCCGAAATCCGCGGCGGCATCTCGATGCGCGGCGTCGATGGCGGGGGGAACCTCTTCGATCCCGGCCGGATCGGCGACGCCAATGTGGAACTGCTGTTCTCAGCGCCCGACCTCAATGCCTGGACGGTGATCGGCGAGCTGCGGCCGCATCTGGGCGCGACCATGAGCTTTCGCGGCGGCGATTCCTATGGCTATGCGGGCCTGAGCTGGACCTTTCAGCTGCCGGTCGTGCCGGTCTTCGTGGAAGCCAGCGGCGGCGGCGTGCTGCGCAGTTCGATGTTCAGCGCGGCGCAGAATGATCCGCAGCGCAGTTTTGGCTGTGGCGTGGGGCTAAGGGCGGCGGCGAGCGTGGGCATCAACCTGCCGCTGGGCGCCTCGCTGATCGGCACGGTGGAGCATCTGCCGGACTTTGGCACCTGCGGGGCACCGGCGCGGGCCAATACCAATGTGGGGGTGCGGCTGGGGTTCCGGTTCTAGCTAGGCCGCCTGCCCGGCGGCCCAGCCCGAGGCCCAAGCCCACTGGAAATTGTAGCCGCCCAGCCAGCCGGTGACGTCGACCACTTCGCCGACGAAAAAGAGGCCCGGCACATTGCGCGCGGCCATGGTCTTGGCGTCGAGATCGCGGGTATCGACCCCGCCTAGCGTCACTTCGGCGGTGCGATAGCCTTCCGAGCCGACGGGCTTGAGGGTCCACTGCTTGAGCATGGCTTCCACGACCGCCAGCTTCTTGTCGGAGAAATCCCCGATCATGCCTGATATGTCGAGTTCCTCGCCCAGCATCTGCGCCAGCTTCTTGGGCAGGACCGAGCCGATGACGGTCTGGACCTGCACCTTGGGGGTTTCCCGGCGCGCCTTGCGCAGCAGTTCGGCGGCATCCTGATGGGGCAGCAGGTCGACGCTGATCGCGTCGCCCTCGCGCCAATAGGATGAAATCTGCAGGATGGACGGCCCGGACAGGCCGCGATGGGTGAACAGCAGGGCTTCTTCGAACGCGGTCTTACCGTGGCGCACGATGGCATCGGCGGCAATCCCGGACAGGGGCTTGAGCTTTTCCAGCGCCCCGGTCTCGAAGGTGAGCGGCACGAGGCCCGGCCGGGTTTCGGTGAGGCGCAGGCCAAACTGGGTCGCGAGCTGATAGCCCAGGCCCGACGCGCCCATCTTGGGAATGGACTTCCCGCCAGTGGCGACGATGAGGCTCTCGGCGGTGATCGAGGAGGTGGAGAGCGCGATGTCAAACCCGCCCTCGTCGAGCTGGCTGACCCGTTCCACCGCGGTTTCAAGCACCAGTGTCACCCCGGCCTTGCGCATTTCACCCAACAGCATGGTGTTGATCTGGGTGGCGGGGCCATCGCAGAACAGCTGGCCAAGCGTCTTTTCGTGGAAGGTGATGCCGTGGTCGCGCACCATGGCAATGAACATATCGGGCGTGTAGCGGCTCAGTGCCGACAGCGCGAAGCGCGGGTTCTGACTGAGGAAGCGGTCACGGCCGCGTTCCACGGTGGCATTGATATTGGTGAAGTTGCAGCGCCCGCCGCCGGAAATGCGGATCTTCTCGCCAGCATATTTGCCGTGATCAACCAGCAGCACGCTGCGGCCGCGCCTGCCGGCCTCGATGGCGGCCATCATACCGGCGGCACCGGCGCCAAGGATCACGACATCATAATGGGGCATGGATTCACCGCTTCATTGCCGCGAAAGCGGCAATTCACCTTCAGCGGTCCCCGGGAGGGATAGGCAGGCTCTTAGTCGAAGTGCCACACCGTGCCAATGGTAACCTTTGAGCTTGAGGGGCCCGCCACCCCGGTCAGGCCCGGCGCGCCGTCGAGCCGCCCCAGCAGCAGGGCCTCGCCGCGCAGGCTCGCCTGGCCCCAAAGGGCATAGTCGACGCCGCCGCCAAAGGCATAGCTGGCCTGGGCCTCGACCATCCCCAGCCCGGCCGCGGCATAGACATGCACGCCCTCAGTGGGCACGACGCCGACCCGGGCCAGCGCCAGGCCATCGATGCCGGAATCGCCCGACGTGTCGAAATTGAAGCCCAGCTGGGCCTCGACGCCGACACGGAACGTGTCGTTCAGCGCATGGTTATAGCCGGCCAGGCCGCCAATTTCGAAGCGGCTGAGATGCCAGCCGAACCCATTGTCGTTGTAGAAATTGAACTGCGGATCGGTGAGGCCGCCCAGGTTGATACCGGCATAGAAGCCGGAGAAATCGGTAACCGGCCCGCTGTTGAACCCGGTTGCAGCGGGGCCGCCATCGAGCTGCCAGAGCAGGCCCGACGTGACGCGAATGGCCGAAATGGCGGGAATGTTGGCGCGCGCCGTCAGATCGCCCAGCTGGCCGATCCCGGCCGCTTCGAGCCGCACCGTCAGTGCCTCGGCCACCGCCACTTCGGCGCCAGCGCCAAATTCATAGGCCCAGCGCCCGCCCACACTGCCGACCCCGCCCAGCAGATAGATCAGGGTATTGTCGCCGGCAGCAAAGCCGAGCCGGGCCAGCGCCATGGCACGCAGATAGGCCGAGCCGGCAAGATCGGTGGCGACACTGCCCTGCACTTCTCCGCCCAGCACGACGCCCGGCATGACGCCCGGCATGACCGGCTGGTTCCAGCCGACCACCGCGCCAAATTCGGGGCGCAGATCGGCGCCACCCGTGCTGAAATTGTTCTTGCGAGCCGAGATCGGCCCCAGCAGCACGCCGGCGTAAAGCCCGTCAAAAGCGCTCGGGGCGGTGAGGTCGGCCTGCATCTGGGGGCTGAAATAAAGGGCATTGTCTTGCGCGAGAGCGCTCGTCGCCAGCATAGCCAGCGCCGCACCACCCATCATGCCCACAAATTTGCCCATTGGCCGTTCCTTATCCGCAGGCACATTGCGCGTCCAACCCCCTAAGGCTCCACCAATTTCCTACCTTAATTATCCCTTAACACGACTCTTGTTGCATTTGGGCACCAGCGTGGCGCGCAAACGGCAATCGGATTGACTCTTTCCTATTTGAGAGTATGAGAAGTCCTGCTTTCAACCAAAGCAGTCACTAGATGCACAGCGCCTTCGACATGGCCGACCTGACCACGCTCCGGATTACCGGCGGCGGCGTCGTTGCATTCATGACCAAAACCACCAAAATCACCAAAACCGCCTGACGCTTTTCCCCGGGTCGTCTCCCGACGGGGAGAGGCTTCAAACCGGATGGCCGCGATCATCGATCGCGCGGGGGCGGAAATGGTAAGGGACTGGAGTCCAAAATGGGTTATCGCGTCGCTGTAGTCGGGGCCACGGGCAATGTGGGCCGCGAAGTTCTCAACATTCTGGCCGAACGCAAGTTTCCTGCCGACGAGGTGATCGCTCTCGCCTCCTCGCGCTCGATCGGCCGTGAAATCTCCTATGGCGACAAGATCCTCAAGGCCAAGAACCTCGACGATTTCGATTTTGCCGGCGTCGATTTCGCCATCATGTCGGCTGGTGGCACCCTGTCCAAGGAACTGGCGCCGCGTATCGCCGCCTCGGGCGCTATCGTCATCGATAATTCCAGCTACTGGCGCTATCACGCCGACGTGCCGCTGGTGGTGCCGGAAGTGAACGGCAATGTGCTCGACCGCTGGCTGGCCGACGCCAACCGCACCAATATCATTGCCAACCCCAATTGCTCGACCGCCCAGCTGGTGGTGGCGCTCAAGCCCCTGCACGACCTGGCCAAGATCAAGCGCGTCGTCGTCTCGACCTACCAGTCGGTTTCCGGCGCCGGCAAGGACGGCATCGACGAGCTGTGGAACCAGACCAAGGGCATTTTCGTCAACGACACCGCGACCCCCGGCAAGTTCCCCAAGCAGATCGCCTTCAACGTCATCCCGCACATCGATGTGTTCATGGAAGACGGCTATACCAAGGAAGAGTGGAAGGTGCTGGCTGAGACCAAGAAGATCCTCGATCCCAAGATCAAGGTGACCTGCACCGCCGTGCGCGTGCCGGTCTTCGTGGGGCACTCGGAAGCCGTCAACATCGAGTTCGAGAACCCGATCTCGGCCGACGAAGCCCGCGACGCGCTGCGCGAAGCCCCGGGCATCTCAGTGCTCGATAAGCGTGAACCGGGCGGCTATGCCACCCCGGTGGAATCGGTGGGTGAATACGACACCTTCGTGTCGCGCATCCGCGAAGACAACACGGTCGAAAATGGCCTCGCCCTCTGGGTGGTGTCGGACAACCTGCGCAAGGGCGCCGCGCTCAACACCGTGCAGATCGCCGAAGAACTGATCGCCCGCGGCCTCAAGCCCCGCGCGGCCCAGGCGGCTTAAGACCTGCCACCTAACATGTCTCGGTGTCGCCCCGGCCTTGAGCCGGGGCCCATCCTGAGACCTCGAGATGGATCCCGGCTCAAGGCCGGGATGACACCCAGTTCTGGGCGACATAGAGTGTTGCTCCACCGGTAGTTCCCATGCCCCTCCGCGACATTGCGCTTGCCCTGCTCGTCGTCCTCATCTGGGGCATCAATTTCGTTGCCATCAAATGGGGCGTCGATGAAATCTCGCCCTTCCTGCTGACCGCGCTGCGCTATCTCGGCTGCGCGGTTCCAGCGGTGTTTTTCCTGCGCAAACCCAAGGTCAGCTGGGGCCTGCTGCTCGCCTATGGACTGAGCGTAGGCGTGCTGCAATTCGGACTGCTGTTCACCGCCGTGCGGCTGGGCATGCCGGCGGGCCTGGCCAGTCTCGTTATGCAGATTCAGGTGTTCTTCACCCTGGCGCTGGCAGCGATGTTCCTCGGCGAACGGCCGACCCCGCTGCAGCTGGGCGGTGCGGCGCTGGCGCTGTTGGGTCTGGGCGCCATCGCTTCGGAGCATCTGGGCGGCGCGATTCTCGGCCCGCTGCTGATGACCGTACTGGCGGCACTGTTCTGGGGCATTTCCAATATCGTCACCAAGGCGGCCGGCAAGATCGACATGCTGGCCTTCGTAGTCTGGGGAAGCCTCATTCCGCCGCTGCCCATGCTGGCGCTGTCGCTGATATTTGACGGGCCGGGCGCCCTGCTCGCTTTGCCTTCGATGAGCTTGCAGGCGCTGGGTTCGGTGCTGTTCATCGGCTATGGCTCGACGCTGATCGGCTATGGCCTGTGGGCGGTGCTGCTCGGGCGCTATCCGGCGAGCCTCGTCGCGCCGTTTTCGCTGCTGGTGCCAGTGGTCGGCTTTGCCGCCGCCTATGCGTTCCTGGGCGAGACGGTAACCGCGCCCGAACTGCTCGGCAGCGCGCTGATCTTCTTCGGGCTGATTCTCAACGTGTTCGGCCCACGTCTCTATGCCCGCCTCAAGAGTGCCTGATGCCCATTCGTGATATCGGCCTGGCGCTGCTCGTGGTGGCGGTGTGGGGCTTCAACTTTACCGTCATCAAGCTGAGCGTCGAGGCCTTCCCGCCCCTGTTCTCGGCCGCGCTGCGCTTCTTCATTGCCGCGGTGCCGCTGGTATTCTTCATCCGCCCGCCCGCCATCGACTGGCGCCTGCTGGTGGGATTCGGGCTGTCGTTCGGCGTGGCGCTCTACGGGTTCCTCAATATTTCCATGGCCTTCGGCATGCCGGCCGGCTTGAGCTCGCTCGTGCTGCAGACGCAGGCCTTTTTCACCATGGCGCTGGCCTTCCTGCTGCTGGGGGAGCGCCCCAACCGCTTCCAGCTGATCGGCGCGGCGGTGGCCTTTGCCGGCATTGCCGTGATCGCCAGCACGCGGCTCGAGGGCGCGGGGCTGTGGCCGTTCCTGCTCTGCATCCTGGCCGCCATTGCCTGGGGACTCTCCAATATCCTGACCAAGAAGGCGGGAAAGTTCGATCCGGTGGCCTTTACCGTCTGGGGCGCGCTGGTGGCGCCGCTGCCGCTGCTGGCGCTGTCGCTGTGGTTCGAGGGGCCGGCCGATATCCTCACGGCCCTGCGCCACTTCGATTGGACCGACGTGGTGATGTTCGCCTATCTGGCTTTCCCCGCCACCCTGATGGGCGGGGCGATCTGGAGCGGCCTGCTGGCGCGGCATCCCACCGCTTTGGTGGCGCCGTTTTCCTTGCTGGTGCCGGTGGTCGGCCTGCTCTCGGGGAGCCTGGTGCTCGGCGAAACCATCACCCCCACCGAAGTGGGCGGCGCAGCACTGGTGATTGCCGGGCTGGTAGTAACCCTGATGCGGTCGCGCGCCTCATCTTAGGCCAATGGCCGCCCGGGGGCGGCCATTGCGTCGGCGCAACGCTGTTTATTGCACCGGAGTCGCCGGAAGGGCGGAGGGCTGCAGCGTATTGAGCTCGTCGGCCGTCAACCCGCCACTGACATCGCGATCGGCGGTGTCGAATTCGTCCTGCGTCAGGTCGGGCCAGATCAGCACCAGCTCGGCAAAGCTCAGCTCACCATTCGCGTCAGTATCGACATCGGCAAAACTGGTGGGCGTCTGCGCCAGGGCAGCGGTGGCGGTCAGGCCAAGAACGGCCAGGCTCAGGGCAATCTTACGCATTGTAAACTCCGGTCAGTGCGCCCGCGGGCGCGCCAAAAACAGAAAGGCCACCCCAGCATGGAGCGGGGTGGCCTCTAGGACGCCCGCGCTGGGCGGGCGTCGCTCCTTAGGCGGCCGGCTTGGCAGCAGCCGCGACCAGAGCGTCATATTCTTCGAGCGACAGCTCGCCGCTGGCATCGACGTCAGCTGCCTTGAAGGCATCTTCGGTCAGGTCAGGCCAAGCGACCTGCGCTTCGGCCAGGGAGACGCTGCCGTTCGCATCGGCATCAACAGTGGCAAAGTCGGTGGCCGCCTGAGCGAAGGCAGCGGTCGACAGGCCGAGTACGACGAGGGACGACAGAATGATCTTCTTCATGGGAGTTGAGCTCCAATGTTGGGGAGAAAACGGTGTCGGGTTATCCCGCTACCGACGAGCCGCTCTCCTGCGGCCCGTGAGACAGACAATGGTTTGGCAATGTGTCTCACCCATGCCTGAAACGAGACCGCCACCGGGAAATTGTTAGGCAAATTGCGGGCAGTATCGGCAGAATTGAGGCGCTGTGTATTCAACAAGAATACGGCGCTTTAACCATTCTAAAGTGGAGTTGATTGGCGAATCCAGGCCGCCTCGCGCCGTAGTATTTTCTTTTTGCCAAGAAATCGGCGCGTATTGCAGGCGATATTATCTATCACGCGCGCGTGAACGCACGTTCCTGCACTTGGCGGGCGAAATTGAAACTGCTCAGTGAGGGCGTGAAATCAGAGCAGAGGGCGGACGAAATCGCCGCTCTCATTGTCCATGATCCACAGCTCGCCGGTCGAAATATCGAACCAGGCGCCATGCACGGCCAGCTTCCCCTCGGCCTCCAGCTGGGCCACATAGGGGAAGGTGCGCAGGTTATTGATCGAATTGCGGATCGAGATGCGCTCGAGCGCGGTCTCGCGCTCGGCCGCCGTCATCAGGGCATTCTGGCCGACCTGGTCGGGCAGGCCACCCAGCATGCTCATCCACTTGCCGATGAAGTCGCCCGAATCGAGTGGGCTCTGGTCGGCGGCCAGCGTGGCGCGGATGCCACCGCAGCGGCCGTGGCCCATGATCACGATATTGGCGATGCCCAGGGCCTTAACCGCATATTCAATGCCGGCCGAGGTGCCGTGCTGGCCCCCGTCGGGCTGATAGGTAGGCACCAGATTGGCAACGTTGCGCAGCACGAACAGTTCGCCGGGGCCGGCATCGAAGATCATTTCCGGCGCGGCACGACTGTCGCAGCAGGCAATGATCATTGTCGACGGGTTCTGCCCCGACGCCGCCAGATCGCGATAGCGATCCTTTTCCTTAAGATAGCGCCCTGCCATGAAGTTGGCGTGGCCGTTCAGCAGGTGTTCAGGAAACCGGTGCATGCACAACCGATTATCGATAAGAACGGCCGAGATCAACAGGCGCATTCACATCATCGCGCATTGGGGGCATGCATGATTATCTATCGTTTTCTCACCGGACAGGACGACTCGGCCTTCTGCCACAAGGTCACCAAGGCCCTCAGCGAGGGCTGGCAGCTGCATGGCTCGCCCACCTATGCCTATGACGCTTTTGAGAAGAAAATGAAAGCGGGCCAAGCAGTTACCCGCATGGCCCCCGATCAACCCTATGATCCAGACAAGAAGCTGGTCGACTATTAGGCGGCAGCGCCGAAATAGGACTTCGCAGCGTTCTTGACCCTGTTCAGCATGGCGCGCGCGCCGCTGCCGGAATTTTCACCCTGGGCCTGCCCCACCGGGACATCGCTCAGGGTAAAGGTCGCGACGATATCGTCGAGCTGGTTGGCCTGGCCCTCGGTCTGCTCGATCGAGGCATTCATTTCCTCGACCAGCGCCGCATTCTGCTGGGTCATCTCGTCCATCTGGCGCACCGCCACATTGACCTGACCGATGCCGGCAGCCTGTTCCTGGCTGTCGGAGGCAATGGTCTCCATCACCTTGGCCGAATGGCGCACGCCTTCGATGATCTCGCCGAGGCGGCCGGCCACGTCGGCCACCAGCCGGGTGCCGCTCTGGACTTCGCCGGCGCTTTCCTCGATCAGCTTCTTGACGTCCGAGGAGGCCTGCGCCGCTGACTGGGCCAGGCGCCGCACTTCCACCGCCACCACCGCAAAGCCCTTGCCGGCATCACCGGCGCGCGCCGCTTCGACCGACGCATTGAGCGCCAGCAGGTTGGTCTGGAAGGCCACGTCGTCGATCAGCCCGATAATGTTGGAGATCTTGGCGGAGGAGGTGGAAATGCGCTCCATCGCCTCGGTCGCCTTGCCCATGACCACGCTGCTGGCTTCCACGATCTGGGTCACGCGCATGGCGTCGCCGCTGGCATCGTGGGCGCGGTCGGCATTGAGCTTGACGGTGTGGGACATCTGCTCCATCGCCGCCGAGGTTTCCTCGATGGTGGCCGCCTGCTTGGTGGTGCGATCGCTGAGATCATTGGCGCCGGCCAGGATTTCCCCGGTGGCGGTCTTGAGGCTGCGCGAGGTTTCGCGCAGCTGGTGCAGGATGTCGTCGAGCTTGTCGGCCACGCTGTTGGTGCTGGACTTGAGCTTGCCGAAGGCGCCGCGATAGTCCCCGACCATGCGTTCGCGCAAGTCGGCCATGGCGAGGGCCGCCAGCACGTGGTCGGCTTCGTTGAGCGCCTGCAGGATGGATTCGAGCATGCCATTGAGGTTGGCGGCGATGCGGTCGATCTCGGCATCGCCGAACTGTTCGTCGATGCGGCCGGTAAAGTCGCCGGCCATGGCCTTTTCGATCACCTGATCGAAGGCCGACTGGAAGCGCGCCATCATGGCGGCCCGTTCGGCGGTTGCGGCGGCGCGGGCGAGCTTGTCGCGATCGGCGGCGGCAACCTGCTGGCCGTTGAGGCGGAAGGTTTCGAGCGCACGGGCCATTTCGCCGAGCACGTTCTGCGCCTTGGTGCCCTCGATGGTGATGTCGTATTCGCCGGCGGTCAGCTGGCCCATGGTGCGGGTGAGGCCGTTGAAGGTGCCACTCAGCCAGCGGCCGGTGACCAAAGCCAGTGCGGCGCCAGCCAGCACGCCAACGGCGCTGATCACGCCGATGATGAGGAGCTGCAGCTGTTCCTGGCGGGCAATATTGTCGGCCAGCGCGTTCTGGGCCGCCTCGATGCGGTCGGCCATGGCGGTATAGACGTCGTTCATCTGCGGGCCCATGGTCGCCAGAACCTTGGCCTGGGGCGACTTGGACGCAATGATGCCGCGCGGAATGCCGGCCACCAGTTCGGCGAAGATATCGCGGTAGGAATTGGCCAGCACGGTGACTTCATCAATGCCGGCGAGGAATTCCGGATCGCCGTTGAACAGCGCCGCACCATCGGCATCGGTAGTCGCCACGTCATCGATCATGACGTTGACGGCGGTCTCGCCCTCCGGGCTGGGCGCCAGCAGGTATTTGGCCAGCGACAGTTCCAGGATGCGGACGTCGGTCAGGTAATCATTGATTTCCAGGGTCTGGCGCGCCTGCGCACGGAAGCTGGCAGACAGGTGCTCGGCATTGGCCATCAAGGCGATGGAGGCGGCCGAAACCACCACGAGGATGGCGGTCAGGATGCCGAAGGCACCGAAGATACGAGAATTGACGCTGGAAAACAGGCGCATTGGAATTGTCCCTAAATTCCACTCCTGTTTGCCAGCTATTTGTTAGTTTGGCGTATACGCAAACAAACGGAGCCTCAGAACTTGCCCTGCGCAAGTCGCAAGGCAAGTGCCTGCAGCATAAGGATTGTTTTTCCGTCGTTGATGGTGCCGAGCTCGATCATGTCGAGCGCTTCATCGAGCCCCAGCTCGAAGACCTCGATATCTTCGCCCTCTTCATGCAGCCCACCGCCGGCCGCAACCGTCTTGCCCGGCGTGTAGCGGCCAATGAAGCAGGCGCATTTTTCGGTCAGCGAACCCGGGCTCATATAGGCGTCGAACAGGAATTGCAGTGCCTCGGGCTCATAGCCGGTTTCCTCGATGGCCTCGCGCCGCGCGGCAATGGCGGGCGCTTCGCCGTCGAGCAGGCCGGCCGGGGCCTCGATCAGCCAGGCGGGATCGCCATTGAGGTGGACTGGCAGGCGGAACTGGCGGGTGAGGATGACGCTGCGCTGGGCTGGCGCATAGAGCAGCACCGCTGCGGCACTGCCGTGATCATAGACTTCGCGGTTCACGGTCTGGCTGGTGCCGTCGCGGCGGCCATGGGTGACCTCGTAGCGATCGAGACGCCCCCAGTCATGGGCGAGCGGGGTGACGCTATTGATGGTGATGGTGTCCTGCATGACCTCTCCTCGATTGCTGGCGCAGCTATGCCGCAAACCGCGCCGCCCGGCCAGTTGCTTTGCGTCAAATGTTGCGCGCCGGCGGCCAGCGGAACAGACGCCTCCACCTTCCATACCCTGCTCCGGGGCAACCCGTGGCATCCGCAATCCGCACATGCTGTGCGCCATACGAACAAAGTGCGGAGTGCGCCAAAAGTGGCCCGCCGCCGCTTCAATTTGCAGAACCGGAAGGCTAGAAGTCTCGAACCATTCCAAACTGCGGGCGGCCTTGTCGCGCGCTAGCGAGGCTCCATGACGGTTCGCTCCCGACCCCTATCCCCCCATCTGCAGATCTATCGCTGGACCATCACCATGGCGATGTCGATCGCCCATCGTGCCACCGGCATCGCCAACTATGCCGGCACCGTGCTGCTGGTGATCTGGCTGGCCGCCGCCGCGGCCGGGCAGGAACCGCTCAATGTGGTCAATGCCATCTATGGCAGCTGGTTCGGCCAGCTGGTGCTGTTCCTCTATACCTGGTCGCTGCTGCACCACATGCTGGGCGGCCTGCGCCACTTCGTGTGGGACTTTGCCAAGATGATGGAACCGGGACAGCGCGAGATGCTGGCCTGGGCCAACCTGGTGGCCTCCATCGTCCTGACCCTGCTGGTCTGGACCGCTTTCGTGTGGGTGGCGTGATGCGCGAAGAAATTATTACCCGCGAGATGATCGCCAATCCCAAGACCAAGTACGGCGCCGCAAAGGCGTCGACCCGGCACTTCATCACCCAGCGGGTGACCGGCGCTGTAAACGTGCTGTTCATCGGGCTGCTGCTGTTCGTGGTGGTGCGGCTGGCCGGGCAGGATCGCCCCGACATGGTCGCCGTGCTCGGCAATCCGCTGATCGGGCTGCCGCTCGCCGTTCTCCTCGCCATCGTGACCGTGCATATGCGCAACGGCATGCGCGATACGCTGGAGGACTATTTCGCAGGCGCCATGTACCGGCTGCTGATGATGCTCAACACGCTGTTCTGCATCATCATCGCGCTGGCCGGTATCGGCGCCATTCTCAAGCTCGTCTTCTGGGGTTAGCCTGATGGCTCAATACGAACTCATCGACCACGAATTCGACGTGGTGGTGGTTGGCGCCGGTGGCGCGGGCCTGCGCGCCACGCTCGGCATGGCTGAACAGGGTTTCAACACCGCCTGCATCACCAAGGTCTTCCCCACCCGCAGCCACACCGTGGCCGCGCAGGGCGGCATCGCCGCCTCGCTGCAGAATATGGGCCCCGACAGCTGGAAGTGGCACATGTACGACACCGTCAAGGGGTCGGACTGGCTGGGCGACAATGACGCCATGGAATATCTGGCGCGCGAAGCCCCGGCGGCCATCTATGAGCTGGAACATTACGGCGTGCCATTCTCGCGCACCCAGGATGGCAAGATCTACCAGCGCCCCTTCGGCGGCCACATGACCGAATTCGGCGACGGCCCGCCGGTGCAGCGCACCTGCGCCGCGGCCGACCGCACCGGCCACGCCATCCTGCACACCCTCTATGGGCAGAGCCTCAAGCACAACGCGCAGTTCTTCATCGAATATTTCGCGCTCGACCTGATCATGGGCGAGAATGGGGAATGCCAGGGCATCATCGCCTGGAAACTCGACGACGGCACGCTGCATCGCTTCCGCGCCAAGCTCGTGGTTTTGGGCACCGGCGGCTATGGCCGCTCCTATTTCTCGGCGACCTCCGCCCATACCTGCACCGGCGACGGCAATGGCATGGTGGCGCGCGCTGGCCTGCCACTGCAGGACATGGAATTCGTGCAGTTCCACCCCACCGGCATCTATGGCGCCGGCGTTCTCATCACCGAGGGCGCGCGCGGCGAAGGCGGGTATCTCACCAATTCGGAAGGCGAGCGCTTCATGGAGCGCTATGCCCCCAATGCCAAGGACCTGGCCTCGCGCGACGTCGTCAGCCGCTGCATGACGCTGGAAATCCGCGAAGGGCGCGGCGTCGGTCCCAAGAAGGACCACATCTACCTGCACCTCGACCACCTCGACCCCAAGGTGCTGCATGAGCGCCTGCCGGGCATTACCGAGAGCGCCAAGGTGTTTGCCGGCGTCGACCTGACCCGCGAACCGATCCCGGTGCTGCCGACCGTGCACTATAATATGGGCGGCATCCCCGCCAATTATCATGGCGAAGTGCTGAACCCGACCGAAGCCGATCCCGATCGCGTCGTGCCGGGCCTGATGGCCGTGGGCGAAGCGGCCTGCGCCTCGGTGCATGGCGCCAATCGCCTGGGCTCGAATTCGCTGACCGACCTGGTGGTGTTCGGCCGCGCCGCCGCCATCCGCGCCGGCCACGTCATCGACAAGGCAGCGCCGATCCCGGGCATCAACAAGGCGCAGGACGACAAAATCCTGGCGCGCTTCGACCGCCTGCGCAACGCCAATGGCAGCCGCCCCACCGCCACGATTCGTGACGCCATGCAGCACACGATGCAGGAAGACGCCGCGGTGTTCCGGACCTCGGAATCGCTGGTCTCGGGCGTCAAGCGCATGAGCGAGATCTACGGCACGCTGGCCGACGTCAAGGTCACCGACCGCTCGCTGATCTGGAACTCGGACCTGGTGGAGACGCTGGAGCTGGAAAACCTCATGGCCAACGCCATGGTCACCGTGGTTTCGGCCGAAGCGCGCAAGGAATCGCGCGGCGCCCACGCCCACGAGGACTTCCCCAGCCGCGACGACGAGAACTGGCGCAAGCACACGCTGAGCTGGATCGACACCGATACCGGCGCCGTCCGGCTCGGCTATCGCCCGGTTCACCTCGACCCGCTGACGCCGGAAAGCGAAGGCGGCATCGAGCTCAAGAAGATCGCGCCCAAGGCACGCGTCTACTGATGAGCGATCCGGCCGGATATTCGGGCACGCCCCTGGCGCAGAAGCTGGGGCTGAAAGATGGGCAGCGCGTGCTGTTCATCGACCTGCCCGTTTCGCTGGCCGATCTCGCCACCTCGCGGCAATTCGTGGAGTCGAGCCGGATCACCGTAGACCAGCTCGGCGCCGCCGCGCCCGGTTATGACGTGATCCATCTCTTCACCAGCGCAAGGGCGGTGCTCGAAACGCTGGCGCAAAGCCTGATGAACCTGATCGCCCGCGATGGGATGATTTGGGTGAGCTGGCCCAAGAAAGCGGCGAAGCTGGCGACCGATATCACCGAGGATGTGATCCGGACCGTCGTGCTGCCGCTGGGGCTCGTCGATGTCAAAGTCTGCGCCGTCGACCAGACCTGGTCGGGCCTGAAGCTGGTTATTCGCAAGGAATTGAGATGAATCGCTTTCTGATCCTATTGGCGGCCGCCGCGGTTCTGGCCGGCTGCGAAACCACCGGCGGCATGTCGGCCAGCAGCAGCGCGCCCGTAGGCGGGGGCGGCTTCAGCCAGACCCAGCAGGCCGCCTATGGCAGCAATGGCATTGCCACCACGACCAGCCAGATCGACCCGGCCACCGGCCAGCGCGTCGTCACCGGCGGCAGCTTCTCCATCGGCTCGGGCAATGCGGCCCTTGCCGGAGGGATGGTCGGACGCTGGACGCTGGGCGATGACTATGCCCGCCGCTGCACGCTGTCGCTGAGCGCCTCGCCGCTCGCGGGCAGCAGCGGCGCGCTCGAAGCCCAGCAGACCGGCTTCTGCTCCAGCGACTTTTCGGCCGTGGCCGGATGGATGGTCGCGGGATCGGGTATTGCCCTTACCGACAATGCCGGCCGCATCCAGGGCCAACTCGTCGCCGATGCCAAGGGCGACTATGTCGGCACGTTCAATTCCACTTTTGGTCCGAACGCCGTGCGGCTCAGCCGCAGCGGGTTCTAGGAGGCAGGATTATGAAGCACGCCATTCTGGCCGCAGCGCTGCTGCTCTCCACGGGCGCCACCGCTTTTGCCGCCGCGCCCAGCGCCGCGCAGAAGGACGAGTTCTATGCCGTGTGCATGGGCATCGCCCAGGATGCCAAGCTGTGTGGCTGCAAGGCCGACGCCGCCATGACGCTGATCGACGACCGCTTCATGGGCGTGGTGATCAAATCGATGAAGGGCAGCGCCCCGGCCGCCAGCGATTTCAAGGCCTACAACGCCTATGTCGCGCGGAGCAACCAGGTCTGCAAGCCGAACTACTAAGACATTCTGTGCCGGTTGAGCGGTACTTAGGAAAGGACCTAAAATGGTCGAACTGATGCTCCCCAAGGCCGACCGGCCCGCCAAGGGCAAGACCTGGCCCAAGCCGGAAGGCGCCAAGCGCCTGCGCGAATACCACGTCTATCGCTACGACCCCGATCAGACCGCCAATCCGCGCATCGACACCTATTTCGTCGACCTCGACGATTGCGGCCCGATGATCCTGGACGGCCTGCTGTGGATCAAGAACAAGGTCGACGCGACCCTGACACTGCGCCGCTCGTGCCGCGAGGGTATCTGCGGTTCCTGCTCGATGAACATCAACGGGCTCAACACCCTAGCCTGCACCAAGGGCATGGATGACTCGACGGGCCCGATCAAGATCTATCCCCTGCCGCACATGCCGGTGGTCAAGGATCTGGTGCCGGACCTTTCCAATTTCTACGCGCAGCACCGCGCGATCGAGCCCTGGCTCAAGACCACTTCGCCCACCCCGGAAAAGGAGTGGAAGCAGTCCGTGCCCGAGCGCGCCAAGCTGGACGGGCTCTATGAGTGCATCCTGTGCGCCTGCTGCTCGACCTCGTGCCCGAGCTATTGGTGGAATGGCGAAAAGTATCTTGGCCCGGCCGCGCTGCTGCAGGCCTATCGCTGGCTGATCGATTCGCGCGACGAGACCACCCAGGAGCGCCTCGACGACCTCGAGGACCCCTTCAAGCTCTATCGCTGCCACACCATCATGAACTGCGCCAAGGTCTGCCCCAAGGGGCTGAACCCGGCCAAGGCCATTGCCGAAATCAAGAAGATGATGGTCGAGCGCAAGGCCGCCTGAGGCCGTCGCCCCCGGATTTTAGAAAGCCCGCGACCGTGGTGGCGGGCTTTCTGTTTGAGCTGCGCAAAACAAAAACGGCGGACCGAGGTCCGCCGCTTGAATGATCTGAAAGGCGAAGCCTAGTCGTCCATGGCCTCGGTGATCAGGATGATCGTGCCGGCCTCGTAGGCGGCCTTGCAGTCGGCGCTGTCGTGTTCGAGGTCGCTGTCGAGCAGCACCGAAGCGGCGCCCGGGCCTTCGAAGCGCGGATCGTCGCACATGTCGTCGTCCGAATAGCTCGAGCTGTTGTCGCCGAAGTCGATATGGCTGCTGTCATAGGGCGCACCGGCGGCATATTCGACCGTGTAGACCTTGCGGATGCTGACCTGGCCCTGCTCTTCCAGCGCCTTGCAGTCATTGGCGTCGCCATACATGTCGTCGCTCAGCAGCTTCTTGTCGGTGCCCGGGCCATAGAAGCGCGGGTCATCGCATTCGTCGTCATTGGCATAGGCCGAGGTGTTGGAGCCGTAGTCGAACACCGCGGGGACCCCATTGCCGCCGACAAAGCTGGCCGTGCCGGACTCGACGGCCGCGCGGCAGTCGGTGGCATCACGACCGATATCCTCGTCGAGCAGCTTGCGCGAAACACCCGAGCCGGTGAAGCGCGGATCATCGCAGGAGCCGTCCTTGGACCAGCGGCTGCTGTCATTGCCGTAGTCGATGGTACCGGCCGAGGCCGTATCGTCACCGACATAGGTCACGGTGCCAGCGTCGTAGGCGGCCTGGCAATCGGTGGCATCCTTGAACAGGTCCGAATCGACCAGCTCCGATGCCGAGCCCCTGCCCTTGAAGCGCGGGTCATCGCATTCGCCGTCCTTGGCCCAGCGGCTGCTGTCATCGCCGAAGTCGATCTCCGTCGCGGCGACATCTGCTGCAGTGGCGGGGCCATCCTTGAGGGTGATCGTGCCGGCTTCATAGGCGGTGCGGCAGTCGGTGGCGTCTTTCAGCAGATCGGCATCGACCAGTTCAGACGCCATGCCCGAACCCACGAAACGCGGATCGTCGCATTCCCCGTCCTTGGACCACTCGCCGGTGTCGTCGCCAAAATCGATGGCGGCGGTGTTCGCGCCCTCGTCCTGCAGCGTGATCGTGCCGGCCTCATAGGCCGCGCGGCAATCGGTGGCGTCCTTGAGCAGGTCGGCATCGACCAGCTCGGACGCCATGCCAGAACCCACGAAACGCGGATCGTCGCACTCGCCGTCCTTGGTCCATTCGCCACTGTCATCGCCAAAATCGATCGAGGCCGCCGGCGTATTGCCGGTCTTGCCCTGCGCCATGGCCGGCGCAGACAAAGTGCTTGCCAGCAGCAGGCCCAATGCGGCCCCGCCCATAAGATTCTTGAACACGCTCATCGGTTGACCCTTCCCAGATGTTGCAGCAAGTCCTTGCAGGACTTTATAGCGCCTTTGCGGCAGCCAAAAGCCTCGCCAAAGGAATTAGCTGGCCAGCGCGCTTTCGCGCGCCCGCCTCTCGGCCCGGGTGAACAGGTATGACCCGACCAGCACCAGCACCGTACCGATGCCGTGATAGACCGTGAACGGCTCGGACAAAATGATCACGGCGAAAATAATCGTCACCACCGGACCGAAAGCCGCCGTCGAAGAGGTGGCGCGCGCCCCGATACGGGCCATGCCGGCATTCATCAGGAAGCTCGGCAGCACGGTGCCCAGCACGCCCAGCGCCAGCCCATAGGCCCAGATTTCAGGTGTCAGCGCCAGGTAGCTGCTAGGCCCCGCCAGCACCAGGTTCTGTACAATTGCACAAACGCCGGCCGTCGACATGGCGATGCAGGTGAACAGCGCCGAGCCCAGCACCAGCATCTGCCGCTTGGCCAGGTGCTGGTAGAGCGCAAAGGTGATGGCCGAACCCAGCACCAGCAGAGTGCCGATGACCAGCCCGTCGGGATTGACCGCCAGGTTCCAGCCGAAGATCACCACGAGCCCGGCATAGCTCAGCAGCATGGGCGGTACCACGCCCCAGGCCATGCGCTCGCGGAAGAACCACACTCCGAACAGCACCACGAAGAACGGATAGGTGAACAGCACCAGCCGCTCATATTGCGCGGTGAGATAATTGAGGCCGAGGAAATCGAGATAGCTCGACAGGTAATAGCCCAGCATGCCAACCGCCATGCTGACCAGCACCACAGGCGGGCTCAGCCGGCTGCGCAGCCCGCCATCGCGCAGGAGGGTCATCAGAATGACGAGATAGACCGGCAGCGCCACCAGCATGCGCAGGCTGAGCAGCATCTCGGTGGAAACGCCCTGCCCATAGGCAAGCTTGATGAAAATGCCCTTGGTGGAAAACAGCACGGCGCCCGCCACGGCATAGGCATAGCCGACGGGATCGCTCTTGGAAGTCATTGTCATGGTGGACATGCGGCGGTTCCTGAGAGGTCCGCCACGCCAGTCACCGACCGCCAGTGGCGGACCGGAAAAACGAAAGGCTGGACGTCAGCGCTCGCTCCGGTCCCGAAGGGAGCCAGAAAGAAGAATCGCAAGAAGAGTGGTTGCGCGCGAGTGCATGGCTATTTGGTAGCCCGCCCCGATGAAGCCTGACAAGGCCGGATTGCCCTGATTCGGTTCGGCAGACGCAGGCTCAGCCGCGCGGATGGGCCTTGCGGTAGCTTTCCAGCAGCAGGTCAGTATCCACCGCCGTATAGATCTGGGTGGTCGAGAGGCTGGCATGGCCCAGCAGTTCCTGGATGGCGCGCAGGTCGCCGCCCCGGCCCAAAAGGTGCGTGGCGAAGGAGTGGCGCAGCGCATGGGGCGTAGCCGATTGCGGCAGGCCCAGCGCCGAGCGCAACTGCACCACCCGCATCTGAATCAGCCTTGGCGACAGCACCCCGCCCTGCACGCCGCGAAACAGTGGTTCATCGGGCGCGAGGTTAAACGGGCTGAGTTCGAGATAGAGGGCGACAGCCTTGCGCACTGCCTCGATGAGCGGCACCAGCCGCAGCTTGCCGCCCTTGCCGGTGACGCGCAGCGCCTCGCCCTCGAGATCGCCCCGGGTCAGCGCCAGGGCTTCGGAAATACGCAGGCCCGCCCCGTAGCAAAGCGAAAGCACCGCCATGTCGCGCGCCGCCACCCATGGCCGCTCTTCCATCTCGTCCACTTCGGTGATGGTCTGGCGCGCCTCGATCACGGTGAGCGCCTTAGGCAGCGATTTTGGCAGTTTCGGCGTGCGCACAACATCGAGCGCCGCGCTGGCAACGATGCCCTCGCGCTCCAGATACCGGAAGAAGCTCTTGAGAGCCGACAGCACCCGCGCCAGCGATCGCGAGCCCAGCGTTTCGCTGCGCCGAACCGCCATGAAGGCGCGGATATCAGCGCCGCGCAATTGCTTGAGCGTGGTCAGCGTTACCGCGCCGCCGGTGTGCCCGGCGAGAAAATTCAGGAACTGGTCGACATCGCGGGTATAGGCCTCGAGCGTATTGTCCGCGAGGCGCCGCACCGCGCCGAGCTCCCGCTGCCAGGCGGAAATCTGGGCACGCACGAATTCGTCGGTAGCAAAGGCGGAATCGACCATGCCCGCACTCTCCGCCCGCATGGTAAACCCATCCTTAACTGCAGGGGCTGCATGGTCGGATCCGTCACAGGAGATTGGCATGCACACACGCACGGTCGCGCATATGCTGGGCGCAAGTCTGCTATTGGCAACGCTTACGACCGTTCCCGTCTTTGCCCAGTCGCCGGAGATGTGGGACCGCAGCTTTGACCACTTCAACTATGCCAGCCCCGACGAGACCGTGCGGATCGACGGCAGCATCGGCGCCATCTTCATCGAGGGCAGCGAAAAGGTCATGTATGGGAGCAACGCGCTCAGCCACCTGATCTGGCAGAGCACGGCGCCAGTGCTGCGCGGCAGCATCGCGGTCAACCTGCCCAACGGCTTCAGCCTGCGGGGCGAAGGCAGCGTTGCCGGTTTCGCCAGCAGCTATATGGAAGACTATGACTGGCTCAAGGGCGACTTCACCACCGCCAACTGGTCACACCGCAGCCAGCATCCCGATACCAATCTCGACCATTATTTCACCGGCGCCGGCATGGTCGGCTATGAGCTCGTGCGCGACGACAAGGCGGTGATCCGCGCGCATGGCGGCCTCAAATACACCGATGTGCAGTGGGCGGCCTATGGCGGCACCTACGTCTATAGCAGCGGCGGCGGCTTCCGGGACCAGGTGGGATCGTGGCCTGCGGGCACGCCGGGCATTACCTATCGTCAGCAACTGCCCGAAGTGTTTCTGGGCGTGGACGGCGAAGAAACCTACGGTAATTTCCGCGTCGGGGGCCTGCTGCGCGGCGGTTTGACCTTCCTCTCCGTCGCGACCGACGATCACTGGATGCGCAACCTGCGTTTCGTCGATGAGCTTTATGTTGCCCCGACCGTGACCGTGGGCGCCGATATCGGCTTCGCCCTCGGCAAGAATGCCGAAGTGACACTGGCGGCCCGATATGACCACATTTTCGAAGTGCGCGGCGATACTCGCTATTACAACATTGCCAGCGGCGCCCAGACCCACACTCTGGCCGACGTGGCGGCGGGCGGCTTGCGCAGCGCCGAGATCACCGCAGGCCTGCGCGGCCGATTCTGATGGCGAATTTGCCCCGTTTTTGCCGCAATTGCTGGGGTTTTGTGGCTTGTGTGCACCACAAGACGGATCTGTCGACGTTCCGGCGCACACGCGACCGTGAGCGGCCTTTCGTGTGACGGGTCGGTAGGCTAGAGCGAAACCATGATGCGGCTGATGCGCTTTTTCGTCCTGACCCTTGCCCTCTTGGCGCTTTGTGCGCCGAGCGTGTCGCTTGGCATGGGCGCACGCATGCCGGTTTGGACCCCGATGGAGACGCAGGTCTCCTCGGCTACGCAAACCAAGGTATTCAGCTGCAAGACACTGGGCGGCAAGCGCGTGCTGCCCTGCCACCCCGACCAGGGCGTCATGGCGGCACCAATCGCCTTCATCGATCCGCCAGCCCGGCTGCAGCCACCGTCGAACGTCGCAAGGGCATTTGCGACCACAATGGCGGAGGCCGAGCTGCCCCCGCCACGGCGGTCGTAGGTCCACTTCCCTTCGCCCTTTCCGTTCCTGCGGCCGAACCGGCCGAATCCAAGAGTTTTGACATGACCACCCTTACCCTCGGCCGCCGCCAGTTCATGGCAGGCGCCGCAAGCCTTTCCGCGCTGGCCCTGGCCGGCTGCGCCACCACTACCCCGGCCGTCACCACGCCGCCCGCGCCGATCCGTCATGCGGTGCCGCCCGAAGTGCAGCTGATGTATGGCCCGGTGCTGACCGAGCCCTTCCCGCTGCGCGCCGCCGACATGTCGCTGATAGACCCGATCTACTGGCGCCAGGAGGTCATCGACCCGACCGGCGAAAAGCCGGGCACCGTGGTCGTCGATACACCCAACCGCTTCCTCTACCATGTCGGCCAGAATGGCATGGCCATGCGCTATGGCGTCGGCATCGGCCGAGATGGCTATGCCTGGTCGGGCCGCGCCCACATTGCCTACAAGAAGTCCTGGCCGCGCTGGACCCCGCCGGCCGAGATGATCGCCCGCCAGCCCGAGCTCGAGCCCTATCGCTATGGCATGGAAGCCAATATCGATAACCCGCTCGGCGCCCGCACGCTCTATATCCACCAGGGCAATGTCGACACCATCTACCGCATCCACGGCAATCCAGACGAGCGCACCATCGGCAAGGCCGTGTCGAGCGGCTGCGTTCGCCTGCTGCAGCAGGACATCATCCACCTGCATGATGCGGTCAAGACCGGTTCGCCCCTGCTGGTCATCTAGCGGACCGGCGTCTGGGCTTTGGCAGAATCACTTGCGCTCCCTATGTTCGGATGCGAACAGAACGGGCACAGATGCAGGACCGTCCAGACATAGTTGCCGTCATGGTAGGGGTCGCCGTCGAGGGCCCCTACAGCTACCGCATTCCGCCCGGCATGCAGGTGGAACGTGGCTCCATCGTCGCGGTGCCGCTGGGCCCGCGACTGACGCTCGGCGTCGTCTGGGGCCCACCCAAGGATATGGTCGCGCATAATCGGTTGCGCGACATTGCCCAAGCCTACGACGTGCCGCCGCTGAGCGAAGAACTGCTCAAGTTGGTCGACTGGGTCGCCCGCTATACGCTTTCGGCGCCCGGCCAGGTCTTGCGGGCCGTGCTGCGCTCCAGCGAAGCGCTCGATTCCCCCAAGCCCGTCATCGCCTATCGCAGCACCGGCCACGAGCCCGAAAAGCTGACCCCGGCCCGGCTGCGGGTGCTCGATGCGCTGCTTGACGGCATGGCCTGGCCCAAGACTGCACTGGTCGGCACCACCGGAGTTTCGCCCTCGGTGATTGAAGGACTGGAGCGCGCCGGGGCCGTGGAGCGGCTGGAAATGGCGCCCCCGCCCGTCGTGCTGCCGCCCGATCCCGACAGCGCCATCGCCACCCTTTCGGACGCCCAGCAGCAAGCGCTCAACCAGATCCTGGCGCTCGACGCCAACCAGTTTGGCGTGGCGCTACTGGACGGGGTTACCGGCGGCGGCAAGACCGAAGTGTTCTTCGAGGCCGTGGCCGATACGCTGCGCGCCGGGCGGCAGGCCCTGATCCTGCTGCCCGAAATCGCCCTGACCAACACCTTCATCGCCCGCTTCACCAAGCGCTTCGGCACCAAGCCCGCCGAATGGCATTCCGACATGACGCCCGTTCAGCGCGGCAAGGTGTGGCGCGGCGTGCTCGACGGCACGGTGCGGGCGGTGGTCGGGGCGCGCTCGGCCCTGTTCCTGCCCTTCCGGGAACTGGGCATGCTGGTGCTCGATGAGGAACATGACGGCGCCTATAAGCAAAGCGATGGCATCACCTATCATGCCCGCGACATGGCGGTGGTGCGGGCGCACCTGGCCAATGCGCGGGTGATTCTCTCCTCGGCCACGCCGTCGGTGGAAACCCGCAACAATGCCAATACCGGCCGCTACGCCCATGTGCTGCTGACCTCCCGCTTTGCCGAAGCCGCCATGCCCGACGTCACCGCCATCGACATGCGGATCGACGGACCGGAAAAAGGCGAATGGATCGCCCCCACCCTGGCGCGCGAGGTGTTTGCCGCGCTCGACCGGGGCGAACAGGCCCTGCTGTTCCTCAACCGCCGCGGCTATGCCCCGCTGACCCTCTGCCGCTCCTGTGGCCATCAGTATCAGTGCCCCGACTGCTCGGCCTGGATGGTGGAGCATCGCTTCCGGGGCGTATTGATGTGCCACCATTGCGGCCATGAAGTACGCACGCCCAAGGCCTGCGGTGCCTGTGGTGATACCGATAGCCTCACCGCGGTCGGCCCCGGCATCGAGCGCATCGCCGAGGAGGCCGCCACGCGCTTTCCCGATGCGCGCCGGGTGATCCTGTCCTCGGATATGGGCAGCAATGCCCAGCTGCGCGAGCGATTCTCAGAAATCGAGCGCGGGGAATTCGACCTCATCATCGGCACCCAGCTGGTTTCCAAGGGCCACCATTTCGAAAAGCTCTCGGTGGTGGGCGTGCTCGATGCCGATCTGGGACTGGCGCATGGCGATCCGCGCGCCGCTGAAAAGACCTTCCAGATCCTGACCCAGGTGGCCGGCCGGGCCGGACGCGCCTCGCGCAACGGCAAGGCCTTCCTGCAGACCTATCACCCCGACCATGCGGTGATGAAAGCCATGGTCTCGGGCGATCGCGAAGCCTTCTACGCCCATGAACTGGCAGCCCGGCAGGCGGGGGGCCTTCCTCCTTTCGGCCGGCTGGCGGCCCTCATCGTCTCGGCCAACGAACATGCCGTGGCCATGGACTATGCCAAGAAGATGCTGTCGGCAGCGCCGATGGCCGAGGGGCTGCGCCTGTTCGGGCCCGCCGATGCCCCGGTCGCCATGGTGCGCGGCCGGCACCGGATTCGCCTGCTGGCGCAATCGGGCAAGGATTTCGATCTCTCGGGCTATGTGCGATTCTGGCTCAACGCCGCCGAAAAGATCACCGGCAACCTGCGCGTGCAGGTCGATATCGACCCCATCAGCTTTATGTAAACCATGTGCCGAAAGGCCCGGCTGGCCGCCACTTTCGGCCAAATCGGGGGATAAGGGCCCAAAGCCCTAGCCAGGCGGCTGGACGACGGTGGCCTGCGACACTTTCGCCGCGATTGAATCGCAGCCCCAAGCCTTGCGTGTCGCGCGGGCCTTGTGCTAGAGCGAGCGCGACTTTGAAGGGGTGTCCGGACCGCCCCTTTTTCCTGACAAGAACATGCGTCGGCACCCGCCCGGTATTCCAAGAGAAATACGGCGGCAAAGCGGACAGGCAACCAAGAGGGTATAGCGGCATTGGCAGCGCAGAATTCAGTGCTTACCCACATCGCACGGCCATATGCGTCGGCGCTGTTCGACCTCGCTGAGGGCGAAAATCAACTGGCATCGGTCGAGACGTCGCTTTCCGACGTTTCCCGTCTCATCGGAGAAAGCGCTGACTTTGCGCGTTTCCTCCGTTCGCCGATCATTTCCGGCGACGACAAGGCGAAAGCGCTCGACGCGCTGCTGGCCAAGGCCAGCACCAATCCGCTGGTCGCAAATTTCCTCAAGCTGATCGCCAAGAATGGCCGCCTGTTCGCGCTCGACGCGATCATCGTGGCCTTCCGCGAGCAGGCCGCCAAGGCCCGCGGCGAAGTCACCGCTGACGTGACCTCGGCTGCGCCGCTCTCGGGCGACCAGGTCAAGGCCCTCGCCGAAGCCCTCAAGGCCAAGGTCGGCAAGACCGTTACGCTCAACCAGTTCGTCGATCCCTCGCTGATCGGTGGCCTTCAGGTGAAGGTCGGATCGCAGATGATCGACTCTACCCTCAAGACGAAATTGACCGCGATGAAGATCGCCATGAAAGAGGTCGGATAAATGGACATCAAAGCCGCGGAAATCTCTGCGATCCTCAAGGACCAGATCAAGAATTTCGGCCAGGAAGCCCAGGTTTCCGAAGTCGGCCAGGTGCTGAGCGTCGGTGACGGTATTGCTCGCGTCTATGGCCTCGACAACGTGCAGGCCGGTGAGCTCGTCGAGTTCCCGGGCGGCATCAAGGGCATGGCCCTGAACCTCGAAACCGACAACGTCGGTATCGTGATCTTCGGCAATGACCGTTCGATCAAGGAAGGTGACGTCGTCAAGCGCACCGGCGCCATCGTGGACACCCCGGTCGGCATGGGCCTGCTGGGCCGCGTTGTCGACGGTCTGGGTAACCCGATCGACGGCAAGGGTCCGATCGTTCACACCGAACGCCGCCGCGTCGACGTCAAGGCTCCCGGCATTCTGCCCCGCAAGTCGGTGCACGAGCCGATGTCGACCGGCCTCAAGGCCATCGACGCCCTGATCCCGATCGGCCGTGGCCAGCGCGAGCTGATCATTGGCGACCGCCAGACCGGCAAGTCGGCCATCATTCTCGACACCTTCCTCAACCAGAAGCCGGCTCACGACGCCAACGCGTCCAACACCGACAAGCTGTTCTGCATCTATGTCGCCGTCGGCCAGAAGCGCTCGACCGTGGCACAGTTCGTCAAGCAGCTCGAGGAATCGGGCGCACTGCCCTACTCGATCGTGATCGCCGCAACCGCTTCGGACCCGGCACCGCTCCAGTACATCGCGCCGTTCACCGGCTGCGCCATTGGTGAATTCTTCCGCGACAACGGCATGCATGCCGTGATCGCCTATGACGATCTGACCAAGCAGGCCGTTGCCTACCGTCAGATGTCGCTGCTGCTGCGCCGTCCGCCGGGCCGCGAAGCTTACCCCGGCGACGTGTTCTACCTGCACTCCCGCCTGCTCGAGCGCGCTGCAAAGATGAACGAAGACCACGGTCTGGGTTCGCTGACTGCACTGCCCGTGATCGAGACCCAGGCCAACGACGTGTCGGCCTATATCCCGACCAACGTGATTTCGATCACCGACGGCCAGATCTTCCTCGAAACCAACCTGTTCTTCCAGGGTATCCGTCCGGCCGTGAACGTCGGTCTGTCGGTGTCCCGCGTGGGTGGTTCGGCGCAGATCAAGGCGATGAAGCAGGTTGCCGGCTCGCTCAAGGGTGAGCTCAGCCAGTACCGCGAAATGGCGGCTTTCGCCCAGTTCGGTTCGGACCTCGACGCCTCGACCCAGCGCCTGCTGAACCGCGGTGCGCGCCTGACCGAACTGCTGAAGCAGCCCCAGTTCTCCCCGCTCAAGAGCGAAGAACAGGTTGCGGTGATCTTCGCCGGCGGCCAGGGCTATCTCGACAGCCTGCCCGTCAACAAGGTTGCGGACTTCGAGAAGACCGTGCTCTCCGCCCTGCGTGGCAAGTATGCCGATATCCTCAAGACCATCGCCACCGAGAAGGCTCTGAGCGACGACACGCGCGCCAAGCTCAAGGCGGCTCTCGACGATATCAAGAAGACCTACGCGGCTTAATTCAGGTTTGGCACGTGGCCGGCAGTTGGTGTTGCACACTCGCTGTCGGTCGTGCGCTAAGGCCCTCAAGGAGACGATAGGCACATGCCGTCGCTAAAGGACCTCAAAAACCGTATCGATTCGGTCAAATCGACCCAGAAGATCACCAAGGCCATGCAGATGGTCGCGGCGGCCAAGCTGCGTCGTGCCCAGGATGCGGCACAGGCGGCTCGCCCCTATGCCGAACGCATGGGCAAGGTCCTTGCGGCTCTCGGCGCTGTCTATGATGGCCAGGAAAATGCTCCGGCGCTGCTCGGCGGCACGGGCAAGGATCAGGTTCACCTGCTGGTCGTTGCGACCGGCGAGCGTGGTCTGGCCGGTGGCTTCAACTCCTCGATCGCCCGCCTGGCGCGTGATCATGCTGCCAAGCTGATCAGCCAGGGCAAGACGGTGAAGCTGCTGACCGTGGGCCGCAAGGGCCACGACATCCTGCGCCGCCAGTATCCGGACCTGATCGTCGACACCTTCAACTTCCGCGAAGTCAAGCAGGTCGGGTTCGCCCAGGCCGAGCAGGTCGCGGCCAAGGTGCTGGCCATGTTCGAGGCCGGTGAATTTGACGTGGCGACCCTCTATTTCGCCAAGTTCGGCTCCGTGATCAGCCAGGTTCCGACTGCCCAGCAGCTCATCCCGGCCAAGCTCGAAAAGCCGGCTGGTGAAGGCGAAGTCGCTGCCGCAGCCGTGCCCTATGAGTACGAGCCGAGCGAAGAAGCCATCGTGGAAGACCTGCTGCCGCGCAACATCTCGGTACAGATCCTCAAGGCCCTGCTCGAAAACAGCGCCTCGTTCTATGGTGCGCAGATGTCCGCAATGGACAATGCGACCCGGAACGCCGGCGAAATGATCGGTCAGCTGCAGCTGAGCTACAACCGCCAGCGCCAGGCCCAGATCACCAAAGAACTCATCGAAATCATTTCGGGCGCGGAAGCGCTCTAAGCAATCCAGCGAAGGACGAAACAAATGGCAGAGAAAAAGGCCGGTCGCGTATCGCAGGTCATCGGTGCCGTCGTGGACGTCACGTTCGACGGCCACCTGCCCGCGATCCTGAACGCTCTCGAAACCACCAACAATGGCCAGCGCCTGGTGCTGGAAGTGGCGCAGCACCTCGGTGAAAATGCCGTGCGCGCCATCGCCATGGACACCACCGAAGGCCTCGTGCGCGGCGCCGAAGTGATCGATCTGGGCGGCGCCATCTCGGTTCCCGTCGGTGAAGCGACCCTGGGCCGCATCATGAACGTGATCGGCGAGCCGATCGACGAAGCTGGCCCGATCTCGGGCGAAGCCAAGCGCGAAATCCACCAGGAAGCTCCCGCTTTCGCCGAGCAGAACCCGGAAAGCCAGGTTCTGGTCACCGGCATCAAGGTCGTGGACCTGATCGCTCCTTATGCACGCGGCGGCAAGATCGGCCTGATGGGCGGCGCCGGCGTGGGCAAGACCGTTCTGATCCAGGAACTGATCAACAACGTCGCCAAGGCGCACGGTGGTTACTCGGTGTTCGCTGGCGTGGGTGAACGCACCCGCGAAGGCAACGACCTGTATCACGAAATGATCGAATCGGGCGTGAACAAGGATCCCGCAGCGAACGGTGGCTCGGCCGCCGGTTCCAAGTGCGCCCTGGTGTTCGGCCAGATGAACGAGCCCCCTGGTGCACGCGCTCGCGTGGCACTGACCGGCCTGACCGTCGCTGAGAACTTCCGCGACCAGGGCCAGGACGTGCTGTTCTTCGTGGACAACATCTTCCGCTTTACCCAGGCTGGCGCCGAAATGTCGGCACTGCTGGGCCGTATCCCGTCGGCCGTGGGCTATCAGCCGACGCTGGCGACCGACATGGGCGCGATGCAGGAACGCATCACCACCACCAACAAGGGTTCGATCACCTCGGTGCAGGCCGTTTACGTGCCCGCCGACGACTTGACCGACCCGGCCCCAGCGACTTCGTTCGCTCACTTCGACGCCGTGACCGTGCTGAACCGCGCGATCTCGGAAAAGGGCATCTACCCGGCAGTGGACCCGCTGGCATCGAACTCGCGTATTCTCGACGCGAACGTTGTTGGCCAGGATCACTACGACGTGGCTCGCCGCGTGCAGGAAGTGCTGCAGAAGTACAAGGCCCTGCAGGACATCATCGCCATCCTGGGCATGGACGAGCTTTCCGAAGAGGACAAGCTGATCGTGGCCCGCGCCCGTAAGGTTGAGCGCTTCATGAGCCAGCCGTTCGACGTGGCTGAAGTGTTCACCGGTTCGCCCGGCGTGTTCGTGCAGCTCGAAGACACCATCAAGGGCTTCAAGGGCCTGGTGAACGGCGAGTACGACCACCTGCCAGAAGCCGCTTTCTACATGGTCGGCACCATCGAAGATGCCGTCAAGAAGGCCCAGAAGCTGGCTGCCGCCGCTTAATTGCCCCTCGGGCTTGCCGTACGCGGCGAGCCCCACCTTCCGCTAAGGGACCAAAAACATGGCTGATGGCCTCAAGATCGAGATCGTGTCGCCGGAGCGTCTGGTGCTGTCGGAAGTCGTGACCGCGGTCACCGTTCCGGGCAGCGAAGGCTACTTCACCGTGATGGACGACCATGCGCCGTTCATGACGACGCTGCGCCCAGGCTTCATCACCGTCAACGGATCGGGCGGCAAGGACGAGATCTTCTTCGTGAAGGGCGGCTTTGCCGACGTATCCCCGGATGGCCTGACCATTCTGGCCGAGCATTCCGTTCCATTCGCCGAGTTCGACCACGCTGACCTGGCTGCCCAGATCAAGGCGGCCGAAGCCGAGCTGGAAACCGCGCCGACCCCAGAGGACAAGTCCTACGCCCAGCAGGTCGTCAGCGCCCTGCTCAACCTGGCCATCGAAGCCGGCCAGATCAACGGCGGCCACGTCCACTAAGACGCACGCGTATCGCGAAAATGACAAACCCCGCTGGTGCTGCCAGCGGGGTTTTTTTCGTTGCGCCAACGATGTGGAGCGTCGCAGGGATCAGGCCAGCGCGGCAGAGACCAGCGCCTTGGCGTGCAGATCCGTCGTGTCATAGACAGGCAGCGGGCTGATGGAATCGTCGATCAGCATGCCGATCTCGGTGCAACCCAGGATCACCGCTTCGGCACCCCGCGCCGCCAGACGCTCTATGGCCGTCACATAGATGCGGCGCGACGCTTCGGTAACGATGCCCCGGCACAATTCTTCATAGATGATGCCGTTGAGATTGGTGCGATCGACCTCGGGAATCAGCGCCGTCAGGCCGCTGGCAGCCAGTCGGTCGCGGTAGAAACCCATCTCCATGGTGAAACGCGTTCCGAGCAAACCGACAATTTGAAAGCCATCGGCCAGCAAGGCGGCGCTGGTCGGCTCGGCAATATGGACGAAAGGCACGCTGAGCGCAGCCGTGAGCTGATCGGCGACGATATGCATGGTGTTGGTCGCCAAACCAATGACTTCGGCCCCAGAGGCCTCCAGACGCGCCGCAATAGCCGCCAGGGCGCGCCCTGCCCCATCCCAGTCACCCGCCGACTGCATCGCCGCAATGGGAGCGAAATCCACCGAGTGGATGATGATCTCGGCCGAATGCAACCCGCCCAACCGCGCTGCGACCTCCTGGTTGATGACGCGATAGTAGTGAGCCGTCGATTCCCAGCTCATGCCGCCGATCAGCCCGATAGTCTTCATGGCAATCAGGCCGCCGCGAAGCGCTGCGGCAGCTCGGCAAAGGCCGCCGCCACCTTGTCATAGGCCTGTTTTTTGAACGGAACGATCAGCGAGGGCGTGCGGCTGAGCTTTTCCCAGCGCCATTCGTCGAACTCGGCCGGGAACTTGCCGCCCCCGGGCGCGGTGACATTGATCTCGCTGTCATCGCCAGTAAAGGCAAAGGCAAACCAGCGCTGGCGCTGACCGCGGTAGCGGCCGTGCAGCGCAATGCCGAGGGAGTCATCGGGCAGGTCGTAATAGATCCATTCCGGCGCCTCGGCCAAAAGGCTCACGCTGGTGATGCTGGTCTCTTCGTGCAATTCGCGCAACGCCGCCTTGAGCGGGTCCTCGCCCTTGTCGATGCCGCCCTGCGGCATCTGCCACGGCGCGCCGAGCTTGGCGCTGGTCTCGGGATCGTCTTCGAGCCTGCGCCGACCGATCAGCACCTCACCGGCACGATTGAAAACGGCGACGCCAACGCAGTCGCGATAGGGCAGGGATTCTCGGTCGGGATGGACAGTCATCGGCAAAACTCTATTTCATCAGGGCGCTGGCCGGCACCAGCACAATGCCCCTGGACGCCAGCTCCTGCGACCACTCCGTGATGGCCACGATCGATATGGGCAGAGCGCTGACAATACCGATTGCATGGCCTTTCTCCAACGCTTTTGCCTCAAGGCTGGCAAGCGCTTCGAGAATGGAAGACCGGGAGGGATTGATGTCGATCATCAGGTCGGCGCGAGAGAACGGCACCTTGTTGCCGCTGGCAAGCTGGCCGGCGACGGAGCGGTTGGACGAGCCATCATCAAGATAGCCCAGGCCGCGCGTGCCCAACTCTTCCATGATGGGCGAGAAATCGGCGGCCGAAGCGGTAAAGCGCGCGCCCATATTGTTGATGACGCCGGCATAGCCGCCAAAGCGCGACATCAGCCAGAACAGCTTGTCGATATTGGCGCGCGGCGTATCGCCGGTGAGAAGGGTCTGGGGACCGGGATCGTTCTGCGGGAAGTCGAAAGGTTCGAGCGGGATTTCCAGGAGCACTTCATGGCCGCCGCGGCGCGCCGTTGCCACCGTATTGGCCAGCGTCTTGCCATAGGGCGCGAAGGCCAGGGTGATATCCTCGGGCAGTTGGTCGATGGCCTCAAGCGAGCCCTGCTCGTTAATGCCCAGCCCGGTGACCACGATGGCGATCTGGGCCTTGCCATCAACGCTGGCGGGATCGGTCGGCCGCGAATAGGCGGCGAATGGGGTGAGCCCGGTGGCCGACATGCGCGGAATGGTGCCCTGCCCGGTTTCTTCGCTGAGATCGGGCAGCGCGCCGAACACGTCGGGCAGGCCGGCGATCGACTTCGCATCACTGGTACCGGCAGGCACGCTCTGCACGGAGCCGCCAGCGGGGAACTGCTGGGGATCGGCGGTGATGGTCACGGGGCCCGTGCTGACGGCATTGGCGATTGCATTGCCGCTCTGATTTGACGTGATGGCCACTTCATGGCTTGGCCGGCCGCCATTGGGATCGTCGGTCAGCGCCAGACGCAGCGCGAAGGCGGTCCCGATCAGGGCCAGCACGGCAAACAGCGTCCGCGCAACGGGCAGATGCGTGCGCGCACCGGGCTTGCGCTTGCGCCCGGTCAGTGGCGTGGTCAGGTCATCGACCATGATTCAGTATCCCGAATGGCACATGGCAAAGGGGGCGCGGCAGCGAATCAGCGGCCCCGCCCCCTTCAATTTATTAGCACAGAGGTCAGCCGACCCGTTATTCCGCCTTGGGCGGGAAGGCCGCGTTGGTCTCCTCGCCCTTGATCAGGCGAATGGCGTACTGCAGCTGGGTATCCTCGGCCTTGTCCACCGGCACATAGACCGACGAGCCGACGCTGGTTTCTTCCTGGCCTTCAATGGTGATGTGGCCAGCAAGACCGGCTTCGCCGATGATCTCGTCGCGGCCCTTGAACTCCTCGGGAACCACCTGCTTGATCTCGATGTCGGGCGTGATGCCCAGCGCCTGGATCGAGCGGTTGTCCGGGGTGTAGTACCGCGCCGTGGTGAGCCGCATGGCGCCATCGGGGCCGAGCGAAATGATCGACTGCACGCTGCCCTTGCCGAAGGACCGGGTACCGACCAGGGTCGCCCGCTTGTGGTCCTGCAGGGCGCCGGCGACAATTTCCGAGGCCGAGGCCGAGCCGCCATTGATCAGCACGACCAGCGGCACGTCGGCCAGCTGGGCGTCGATCGGGTCGGGCTGGGCGTCATAGCGGGCGCTTTCCTCGGGCAGACGGCCACGCGTCAACACGACGGCACCCTGCTTGAGGAAGGCATCGGCCACATAGACCGACTGGTCGACCAGACCACCGGGGTTGTTGCGCAGGTCGAGAATGATGCCCGTGGGCGCCACGCCATCGCGCGCTGCGTAAATGTCCTTGATCGCCTTTTCGAGGCCGACATAGGCCTGTTCGGAGAAGCGGCTGAGACGCACCAGGGCGACGTCGCCCTTGCCCTCTTCCTCGCCGCCTTCCATCGTCCAGCGCACGGCACGCACCGCGATGACGGCACGGGTCAGTTCGAACTCGAGCGGCTCGCTGACCCCCTCGCGCACGACGGTGATCTTGGTGCTGGTGCCGATCGGCCCACGCATCTTGGACACGGCATCGTCAAGGCTCTGGCCCTGCACCGGCACGCCGTCGATCTCGACGATGAAGTCATTGGCCATGATGCCGGCGCGCGCCGCCGGGGTCTCGTCGATCGGCGACACCACCTTGACCACGCCGTCTTCCATGGTGACCTCGATGCCCAAGCCGCCAAATTCGCCCGAAATATCTTCGCGCGTTTCGTCGTAGTCGGTGGGCGGCAGGTAGCCCGAATGCGGGTCGAGCGAGGTCAGCATGCCCTGGATGGCGGCACGGATCAGTTCCTGCTCATCGGGCGGATCGACATATTCGGCGCGGATGCGGTCGAAGATCTCGCCGAACAGATTGAGGTCGGCATAGATTTCCAGCGGGTCACGCGGCGCCGCGGCATTCTCCTCGGCGGTCGGTTCCGGCTTTTCACCACCGGGTGCCAGATCGACCGGCGGCGCCTCGTTTTGAGCCGGAGCCGGTGCGGGCTCCTGGGCGATCAGGCTACCGGCAGGCAACGACAGCGCCAGGGCAATGGCGAGCGTGCGAAGGGAGGTCAGGCGCATGAGGGTACTATCCACTCTGTGTCAGGTTGGCCCACCAACCGGTTGGATCGACGGGCTCGTTGTTCTGTCGCAATTCAATATAGAGGGTCGGCTGGGCGGCGCCAGCATTGGTGGTAACCGAGCGCCCAATTGTGCGTGAACCCATGCTGCCGAGTGGCATGCCCATCTGGACGAACTGGCCAATATCGACGGTCACGGTTTCAAGCCCGGCCAGGAGCGCGGTGTAGCTCTCTCCCGTATTGAGGATGACGATTTGGCCGTAATTGAGGTAGGGGCCCTTGTAGAGCACCCAGCCATCGGCCGGAGCCACCACCTGGGCCTCGGCCCGCGTCACCAGCGAAATGCCGTGACTAATGCCGCCAAAGCCGTCGCTGGTGCCGAAATCCACCACATTGACGCCATTGGCCGGCAGGGTCAGCCAGCCCCGCGCCGCCGCAAATGGAATGGCGGGCTCGGTGCGGGCGTTGTTGGCAAAGGCGGTCTGGATCTCGGCGGTCGTCAGCACCGGCACATTGGGGTCGAGCGGCCCGTTGGCCGACGGCGTCGCCACATTGCCGGCGCGCTCGGAGAGGCTGCCAATGAGTTCCTTGAGGGAGCTGGCCCGCGCGGCCAGCGCCATGGCCTCGCTCTCTTCGGCAGCCAATTCACTGCTGCGCACATCAATGCCCTGCTTGCGCGCCGCAATCAGCGTGGCGATGCGCAGCTGCTCTTCCTCGAGCACCGAATAGTTTGCCTTGAGCGTGGCTTCCTCGGCCAGCGCCTGCGCCTTGATGTCGGTCAGCGCCTTGAGATCGGCGGTGACCAGGTCGGCCTTGGCGCGCAATTGCGGCACGATGGCCGCGATCAGGATGGCGCTGCGCGCCGAACCCAGCGCGTCATCGGGATCAACGATCAAGGGCGGCGGCGGATTGAGCGAAATGCGTTCCAGCGCCGCCAGCACATTGGCGATCTCGGCCTTGGAACCGTCCAGCCGCCCGCGCACTTCCATCTCGGACACGATCAGTGCCGAAAGGCGCTCCTCGACATCGGCAACCTCGATCTCGGCCATCTTGACCCGCTGGGCAGCGGCAATCAGCGCGGCGTTCTGTCGGGTCTGGTCGCCCTCCAGTTCCGCCAGTTCGGCCTTGAGCGCATCAATGCGCTCCTGGCTCAGCGTGATCGAGGATTCGATGGCCTTGAGGTCGTCAACCGTCGGTGGCGAGACAGTTGCCGGTTCTTCAACGGGAGCGACTTCGGCCGGGACACTTTCGGCGGGCGCTGCTTCCGCCGGGGCTATGGCGGCAGGCGGAATCGTCTCGCTCTGGGCCAGCAGCGGCAGGGTTGCACTGCCCGCCAGCACCACGCCAGCCAGCAACAAACCCAGTCTCTTGCCCGGCCCACCAGCCATGACGTCTCCCGCAGCGGCGCGCCGCGCCCGAATCAATCGACGCACCATAGCAACACGCCCGCAAACCGCAGGTTAACGTTGCTTAACCATAGCGTGATCGGCTGCTCCATGCCGGCTGGCTCAATCGCCCCGGTGATAGGGGTGGCCGGACAGGATCGTGGTGGTGCGATAGAGCTGTTCGGCGAGCATGATGCGCACCAGCTGGTGCGGCCAGACCATGGGCGAAAAGCTCAGCACCAGGTCGGCCTTTGCGACGAATTCGGGTTCCAGCCCATCGGCCCCGCCGATAACGAAGCTGGCAGCCGGCCGGCCGTCATCGCGCCAGCGGCCAAGCAGCTTGGCAAAGGCTTCCGAGCCGATGGACTTGCCGCGCTCATCGAGCGCGACGACGATGCCGTCGGGCAGCGAGGCGCGCAGCGCCTTGGCCTCGTCGGCCTTGCGGCTGGCCGCAGAAGAGGCGCGCGACTCGTTGAAGTCGATGACGTCGAAACCGGTCAGCGCCAGCGGTTTGCCACCGCCGACGGCACGATCAAGATAGCGGGCGACCAACTCCCGCTCCGGCCCGGCCTTCATTCGGCCGACGGCCGCAATCGTGATGCGCATCGAAAAGGACTAGTGGGCGTCGGCGGCGAAGTCAGCCTGCCACATCTTTTCGATATTGTAGAACTCGCGCACTTCGGGACGGAAGACGTGCACGATGACGTCGCCGGCATCGACCAGCACCCAATCGCAATGGGGCAGGCCTTCGACGCGCGGCTTGCCGAATCCGGCGTCGCGCAAGGCGTTGATCAGCTGATCGGCCACGGCACCGACATGGCGCTGGCTCCTGCCGGAGGCGACGACCATGTGATCGGCCAGCGACGACTTGCCAGTGATATCGACCGCAACGATGTCCTCGGCCTTGGCATCGTCAAGGCAGTTGATGATGACATCGATCATGGGACGCTCGGGCACGGCCTGGTTGGCCTGTGGCGTGGGAATGGTGTTCTCGGGCAGCGCGGCCATCAGCAATGGCCTTCCGCCCATGACAGTGCATGGGTCATGCGTTGGGTCAGCATCCTTGGTTGTTGATCGGAATGTGCAGGCGTCTTTGCAAACGGCAAGCAATCAGTTCCTGTTCAGGTGACTAAAATCACACGTTCTAATATGCGCGTTTACTAGGCTTTTCGCAAGATTGCGACTCATATTGACGAAACGTGTTGCCGCCTTGCCCGGATTGCCGAGGAAGACAGCGGCGACTGGCGGCCATGCAGATAGACCCAGGCCGGTGGCGGCAGCATGGCAAGCCGCGGCGCATCGTCCTCATCGATCCGCCACGGCCCCAGCGCGCTCGCCGCCAGCGACACCGGCGCCCGTCGCCCCGAGCCGGGCCGCACATAGATCGCCATCGGCACCATGGCGGCGATATCGCGCCAGCGCTCCCAGCGATGGAAATCGACGAGATTGTCGGCGCCCATGATCCACACGAAGCGCCGGTCCGGCATGGCCTCGGTCAGGAACCGGATGGTCTGCCAGGAATAGGTGAAGCCATGCGCCGCCTCGAATCCGGTGACCCGCACCTTGGGATGGTTGAGCAGGCAGCGCGCGGCAGCCACCCGATCTGCGAGCGGGGCCAGGTCGTTGTGATTTTTCAGCGGATTGCCGGGGGTCACCATCAGCCAGATAGCGTCAAGCTGCAGGCGCCGCAACGTTTCCTCCACGACGAGGCGATGCCCGTCATGAATGGGATTGAAGCTCCCGCCGAACAGCCCGATGCGCATCCCCGTCCCGGAAGGCGGCAGCTCGGTAATCCCGGGGATGCGGAGGGGCTGGCGGAGGGTCAACGACGCTCTCAGGGCCTCGTCTGGCCGGTGCCGCGGACGCGGTATTTGAAGCTCGTCAGCTGCTCCACCCCCACCGGACCACGCGCATGCATCTTGCCGGTGGCAATGCCGATCTCGCCGCCGAAACCGAACTCGCCGCCATCGGCAAACTGGGTCGAGGCATTGTGAACCAGGATGGCGCTGTCGATCTCGTTGAAGAACTTTTCGACCGCAGCCCCGTCTTCGGCGATGATCGCCTCGGTGTGATGGCTCGAATAGGTCTCGATATGGGCGATGGCCGCCTCAAGACTGTCGACGACCTTCACCGAAATGATGGCGTCCTCGTATTCGGTACGCCAGTCCTGCTCTGTTGCGGGCCTGGCGTCAGGGATCAGCGACATCACCGTGGCATCGCCGCGGATCTCGCAGCCCTTGGCCACCAGCGCTTCGATGACGGGCTTGAGGTGGGTCGCGACGACATCGCGATGCACCAGGAGCGTCTCGGCGGCGCCGCAAATGCCCGTGCGCCGCATCTTGGCATTGAGCGTGATGGAGACGGCCTTGTCGAGGTCGGCGGATTTGTCGAGATAGACATGCACCAGCCCCTCGAGATGGGCGAAGACCGGCACGCGGGCCTCGTCCTGCACACGGGCCACCAACGTCTTGCCGCCGCGCGGCACGATGACGTCGATATTGCCGTTGAGGCCCTTCAGCATCTCGCCCACCGCTTCGCGGTCGGTCGTGGGCACCAGCTGCACGCACTCCACCGGCAGGCCAGCAAGATGCAGGCCATCCAGCATGCATTCGACGATGGCGTGGCTGGAGTGGAAGCTGTCGCTGCCGCCGCGCAGAATAACCGCATTGCCCGACTTGATGCAGAGCGCACCGGCATCGGCGGTCACATTGGGGCGCGATTCAAAGATCACCCCGATCACGCCGAGCGGCGTGCGCACGCGCTCGATATGCAGCCCATTGGGCCGGTCCCATTCGGCAATGGTGGCGCCCACGGGATCGGGCAGGTCAGCAATGGTCGTCACCGCCGCGATGATGCCATCGATGCGCGCATCGGTCAGCAGCAGGCGATCAAGGAACGCCGCGGAAATGCCCTTGGCCTGGGCCGCCGCCATATCCTTGGCATTGGCCGCCAGGATCTTCTTGCGATGCGCATTGATCGCGCCGGCCGCCGTGTTCAGCGCCGTGCGCTTCTGCTCCGGCGAGGCAATCGCCAGTGCCCTGGCGCCAATGCGGGCATTGCGGCCGATCTCGGCCATGATCTCTGCGACCGGCTTTGCTGCCTCAGCCACGCTCATTGCTCTCCTCCTTGGCACCCACCAGTACCAGATTGTCTCGATGCACCACAGCGGCGCGATTGCCGGCGCCCAGCAGCTCGATCACCGCATCGCTGCGCTTGCCCATCACCAGGCGCGCTTCGTCGCTGTCGAGCCCGGCCAGCGCCCGCGCGATCTCGACCCCATCGGGATTGAGCACGGCGATGGCATCGCCCCGCTCGAACGTGCCACCAACCTTGGTGACACCGATCGGCAGCAGCGACTTGCCGGTGAGCAGCGCACGCGCCGCACCAGCATCGACCTGCAGCGAACCACCAACGGCCAGCGTGCCCATGATCCAGCGCTTGCGCGCCTGGGCGCGGCTTTGGGCGGCGTGGAACAAGGTATGCAGCCCGCCATTCATCAGGGACTGGAGCGGATGGCTCTCGGTGCCCTTGGCGATGATCATGGCCGTCCCAGCCTGCGTCGCGATCTTGCCGGCCTCCACCTTGGTGGTCATGCCGCCGCGCGACAGATGGCTAGCAGCGCCGCCCGCCATAGCTTCGATGGCCGGGGTGATCGTCTTGACCACGGGAATATGGGCAGCGTCGGGATCCTTGGCCGGCGGGGCGGTATAGAGCCCGTCGATATCGCTCAGCAGCACGAGGCAATCGGCCTCGATCATGGTGGCGACGCGTGCCGAGAGGCGGTCATTGTCGCCATAGCGGATTTCGGCGGTCGCAACGCTGTCATTCTCGTTGATGATCGGCACCGCGCCGAGCCCCAGCAGGGTCGCGATCGTGGTGCGGGCGTTGAGATAGTAGCGCCGTTCTTCGGTAATATTGGGCGTGATCAGGATCTGCCCGGTGACGATGCCATGCCGCCCCAGCGCATCGGCCCAGGCCTGGCTGAGCGCAATCTGCCCAGCACTGGCGGCAGCCTGGCTCTGTTCCAGCGTCAGCGCCACCGCACTGAGCCCCAGCCGGCCACGGCCCAGCGCAATCGCGCCCGAGGAGACAATAACCACTTCGCAGCCACCGGCCTTGAGCGTGGCGATATCGGCGGCCAGATCGGCCAGCCATTCCGCCCGCAACTTGCCAGTCTTGTCGACCAGCAAAGCCGAGCCGATCTTGATGGTCAGGCGCTTGTAGGACGCGAGGGCGTTCATGCTATCGCAACTCGATCTGTGGCTCCCCGCAAGGGGATGGCGTTGGAGGAAGGAAACTCGATCAGCCTTGGGATGCCGTGGTCACGGCATCCAGGTGGGCTCCACCTTGCGGCGGGCGGCCTCGGCCTTGGCGGCCTTTTCGGCGTCGAGCACGGCGATCACTTCATAGAGCACCTGATCGACACCCTTGCGCGTCACGCCGGAGATCTGCAGCACCGCTGCCTTGCTGACCTTCTTGAGGACCTTGACCTTTTCCTTGAGGTCATCGGGCTCGATGGCGTCGACCTTGTTCAGCACCACGATCTCGGGCTTTTCGCCCAGCCGCTCGTCATAGGCCGAGAGCTCGTTGCGGATCGTGATATAGGCGGTCTTGACGTCGTCCTGGGTGCCATCGATCAGATGGATCAGCACGCCGCAGCGCTCGATATGCCCCAGGAACCGGTCGCCGATCCCCGCGCCTTCGCTCGCGCCTTCGATCAGGCCCGGAATATCGGCCAACACGAAATCGCGCTCACCGATCGACACCACGCCCAGATTGGGGTGGAGCGTCGTGAAGGGATAGTCGGCAATCTTGGGCTTGGCGGCCGATACTGCGGCGAGGAAAGTCGACTTGCCGGCATTGGGCAGGCCGACCAGGCCCGCATCGGCGATCAGCTTGAGGCGCAGCCAGACCCACTTTTCGACACCCACCTGCCCCGGATTGGCCCGGCGTGGCGCCTGGTTGGCGCTGGTCTTGAAATGGGCATTGCCGAAGCCGCCATTGCCGCCGCTCAGCAGCACGACGCGCTGGCCCACCTCGACCATGTCGGCGATCAGGGTCTCGTTATCGTCTTCAAACACCTGCGTCCCGACGGGCACGCGTAGCACCGTATCGGCGCCATCGGCGCCGGTGCGGTTCTTGCCCATGCCATGGGTGCCGGTCTTGGCCTTGAAGTGCTGCTGATAGCGATAGTCGATGAGCGTATTGAGCCCGTCGACGCATTCGATCACAACGTCACCGCCGCGTCCGCCATTGCCCCCATTGGGGCCGCCGAATTCGACAAATTTCTCACGCAGGAACGACACCGCGCCGGCGCCGCCATCGCCCGAGCGAACATAGACCTTGGCCTGGTCGAGGAATTTCATTTTTCTCTGGCCTTCCAGACGCTGCGCGTCAATTTGGTGTCGATATGCTCTACCTCGGCGTCGCGCGCAAGGCAGAGCAGCTTCGAGCGCCCGGTTTGGATGAAACCGAGCTTGGTTTGGATCGCGAGCGAAGCCGCGTTGAAGTGGAACACGCCCGAATAGAGTTCGTCGGCGTTCGATGCGGCAAAGAACCAGTCAAGGCTCCGCGTCACCGCCTCGGTCATGATGCCGTGCCCCCAAAAGGGCCGTCCCAGCCAATAGCCGATAATAGGCCCATCGGGTCCCCGATGGAAACTGAGATGGCCGACCATGCGCCCATCGGCGAGATCAATCGAAAACGCCGTTTCCTCGACCGGCAGGTCCTGCCGCCGGGTGGTGAGCCACGCCCGGGCATCGCTCAGGTGGTAGGGGAACGGAACCCGCGCCAGATTGCCCGCCACCTCGAAATCGTTGAGATAGCGCGCGATGAGTTCGGCATCGGCCGCCTGTGGGGGCCGCAGGATGAGACGTTCGCTCTGCAGGATCAGGCTCATGCCCCCAGCTCCTGCCACATCTGCATCATTGCCTGTCCGGCGAGGTTGTTATCGGCCTCGATGCCTTCCCCGGTTTCGTGGAATCCGGCCTTCCGCAGCACGTTGCGCGAACCGGCATTGATCAGCAGCGCCCGCGAGCGCAGCGCCGGAACGCCAATCGCGCGGGCCGCCGCGACCACGGCCTGCGCCGCTTCGGTGGCATAGCCCTGCCCCCAATGCGGTTCGCCCAGCCAGTAGCCCAGCTCGGGCGCCTGGCCCGGCGCGAAATGCAGGCCGACAATGCCGGCAAACATCGTGCCGCCGATCAGGATCGCATAGCAATGCTCGGCATCGCTGGGTACGATCTGCTCGACAAAGAAACGGGCATCGGACTGCTCGTAAGGGAAAGGCAGCCGCGCCATCATCGCATGAACCCGCCGGTTGTTGGCGAGCCGCGCAATATCATCGACATGAGACAGGCTTGGCGTGGTCAGCACCAGACGCTGCGTGTGCAGGGTCGGCTGAAGACGGGCCTTGATGCTGTCCATGATGATTCTGCCTTGAATGCGAAAAGGGGAACCGGCGAACCGGCTCCCCCTTGCAATATCGCTGTGCTGGAACACGCGCCGGGGAACTGGTCACCGGCCGGGTTCAAAAGACCTGCCGGATTATTCAGCGGCCTCGGCTGCCGGGTCAACGGAAACGAAGACCTGGGCGTTTGCACGGGTGCGGAACGAGACGTTGCCGTCGATCAGTGCATAGATGGTGTGATCCTTGCCCAGGCCAACGCCGGTGCCGGGATGCCACTTGGTGCCGCGCTGACGAACGATGATGTTGCCGGCGATAACGGTCTCGCCACCAAACTTCTTCACGCCAAGACGACGGCCAGCGGTATCACGACCGTTGCGGGATGAACCGCCTGCTTTTTTGTGTGCCATCTCTAGGGCTCCTTATTCCTGGTCGGCCTTGGGCGCGGCCTTCTTGGCCGGGGCCTTCTTTGCCGGCTTTTCAGCAGCGGCATCGGTATCAGCGGCAGCGGCCTTGGGTGCAGCCTTCTTGGCCGGAGCCTTCTTGGCCGGCTTTTCTTCGGTCACGGCTTCGCTCGAAGCGGCAACGCCTGCAGCCTTGATGGTCGGCTTGGCGCCGCCAACGAGGATCTCGGTGATGCGCACGGTCGACAGCAGCTGGCGATGCCCGTTGCGGCGACGGTAATTGTGGCGACGGTTCTTCTTGAAAATGATGACCGTCTTCTGCTTGCGGGTCTCAAGCAGTTCGGCAGCGACGAGCGCGCCTTCAACGAGCGGAGCACCCACTTCGCCATCAACCATCAGAACCTGGTCGAAGGTCACGATGGTGCCGGCTTCGGCATCGAGCTTTTCAATCTTCAGAACGTCGTTGGCGGCAACCTTGTACTGCTTGCCACCGGTCTTGATCACGGCGAAAGTCATAGCATAACCGGGAGCGTCAAACGCCCGGTCCCTTTGTGTCGCGCTCTACGGCGCCGCAGGCTCAGAGCCCTATTCCTGCGGCCTTCGATCAGTCTGCCGGAGTAAACCGGCGGGCAGCCTCGAACAGCGTTTTCAAACAAAGGAAGCGCGCCAGTCCAGCTAGCGCGCATTCCGGGGCCGCTTATCGTGGCAAATGGCCCCGGAGTCAAGGCTTGGCGGCGGATACACAGATCAGGCGCCAGCCGGGTACCAGTCGAGCAGGCGCACGTCAGTGGTGTCGTCGACCTGTGCCGCCAGCCCCGACAGATCGCTCTCGCCATAGTGATAGGGATAAAGGATCGCTGGCTTGAACGTATTGACGGCCTCGGCCGCCTGTTCGGGGGTCATCGTATAGGGCAGGTTCATTGGCAGGAAGGCCGCCGCGATGCCGGTCAGCGCCAGCATTTCGGGCGTCGGCTCGGTGTCGCCGGCCACATATACCACCTTGTCGCCCATGGTCAGCAGATAGCCATTGCCCACGCCCTTGGGGTGATATTGCAGGCGATCCTCGGTGACGTTGTAGGCGGCCACAGCCGCAACATTGATGCCGTCCAGTGTGCCACTGGCGCCATTGGCCAGCGCCGTGGCATTGGCCTTGAGACCGTCCGGCAGTTTGTCGAACACTTCCTGGCTGGTGATGATCGGCGCTGACCCGGCAATCGCCTCGAGGGTCGGCACATCGAAATGGTCGCCATGCCCATGCGTCACCAGGATGGCGGTTGGCGGCGGCAGGCCTTCATAGAGTGCCGCGCCCCCGACCGGGTCGGCGTAGATGACGTGATCGCCGAATACCAGCACCAGGCTGGCATGCTGGATCGGATAGACGCTGATATCGCCCTCGGTCGTCGGGATGGTGTCACCGACGGCGATGACTTCCTGGGCGAGCGCTCCCGGGATCAGCGAGACCAGTGGCAGGGCGGCGAGCCCAAGAACAATTTCGCGGCGCTGTACCATCGTCGTCTACTCCCGTCATTGTGAACATGTTGCGCGGATCGAACGCGACAGCCGCCCCATGGTTCGCCCTCCCACGAAATCGTGACCAGTCCTCAGGGAACCCGATGGCGCGCCGCCTCCGCTTCGCGAGCCAGCATTGCCTGCTTGTGCAGCTTCGTCCATGCCCCGAGGGACCACGGCAGGGAATCACCCGCGATCTTCTCGACCGGCAGATAGGTTTGCGCCACCAGCGGCTGTCCTCCGGCCAACACCGCGACCCGGCCCCGGTGGTATTCGTCGCCCTCGAAAGCATCGAGCTTCCCGAATTCCTCCGGCGTCAGCCCCGAGATCACCAGCCCTGGCGCAGAATCGGCCGGCACGGCGACCAGTGCGGGATACACCCGCCCGGGATAGGCGACAGCCCGATAGCCCGGCGCCTCTGCCGACATCATGGCCGCGGCATCGGGCACGCGCCCCAGTACCAGGCGCAAAATGTCGGGATCCTGCAGGGTGCCATAAACAAAAAGCATGGGATGCAAACCAAACCGTGCGGAATTCCCACAAGGGGTGTTGCGGGCTCGTTATGGCTATGTCATAAGCCCCGCCGTGTCGACCAGCCGCGCACTTCTCCCGAAGTGCCCGTATCGATCTCGCGGAGAGATGGCAGAGTGGTTGAATGCACCGCACTCGAAATGCGGCATGGGGGCAACTCCATCGGGGGTTCGAATCCCTCTCTCTCCGCCACTTAACAGCCACGCTGTTTCCGGTTGCTGATCGCGACCTTCCAAATCCCTTATTGCAGCGTCTTGAGCAGACATGACTGCGGCCCGCCAGGTTTTGGCGAGCCGGTCAGATGATTTGCGAAAGGCGGGTGGCGTCAGGCGCCGGCGAGGGCGTCGCGGTCTTTCTTGCTGAGGCGCTCGCTCTCGCTCTTGAGCTGGCCGCAGGCGGCGAAGATATCGCGGCCGCGCGGCGTGCGCACCGGGCTGGCATAGCCGGCCTTGTTGACGATGTCGGCGAAGCGCTCGATGCGCGATGACGGCGAGGTGCCGTAATTGCTGCCCGGCCAGGGATTGAACGGGATCAGATTGATCTTGGCCGGAATATTGGCCAGTAGCCGCACCAGTTCGCGCGCATCGGCGTCGCTGTCGTTGATGCCGTCCAGCATCACATATTCAAACGTGATGCGGCGGGCATTGGACAGGCCGGGATAGTTGCGGCAGGCCTCGAGCAGCTCCTCGATCGGCCACTTCTTGTTGATCGGCACCAGCACGTCGCGCAGGTCATTGTTGGTGGCATGCAGCGAAATGGCCAGCATGACGTCGATTTCGCGGCCGGTCGGCTCGATGAAAGGCACGACGCCCGAGGTCGACAGCGTGATGCGGCGCTTGCTGAGGCTCATGCCGTCGCCGGCCGAGGCGATCAGCAGGGCCTGCTTGACGTTGTCGTAATTGTAGAGCGGCTCGCCCATGCCCATCATCACGATATTGGTGATAGCGCGGCTTTCCCCGCCCGGCACGAGGCCCCCGTCATCGGGGCGTGAACCGCCCGGAAAATCGCCCAGGCGCTCGCGCGCCATCAGGATCTGGCCCAGGATTTCGCCGGCGGTGAGATTGCGCACCAGCTTCTGCGTGCCGGTATGGCAGAACGAGCAGGTCAGCGTGCAGCCGACCTGGGACGACACGCAAAGCGTCCCGCGATCCTGCTCGGGGATATAGACGGTCTCGACTTCGACGGGCGGAAAATTGGGGTTCTGCGGATCGCGGAAGCGGAACAGCCACTTGCGGGTGCCATCGCTCGACACCTGTTCGGTGACGATTTCGGGCCGGTCGAGAATGAAGGTATCGGCCAGCTTCTGGCGCACGGGCTTGGCCACATTGGTCATGCGGTCGAAGTCGGTGATGCCGTTGACATAGAGCCAGTTCCACAGCTGGCTGGCGCGCATCCGCGCTTCCTTGTCGGCAGCGATCCCGGCCGTGGTCAGCGCCTCGGCGAGCTGCGGCTTGCTCAGGCCAATCAGCGACGGCCGGCTTGCCACGGCGGGGCGGACGGCAGTCGAATGGTCAAGATTCAGCGCAATGCTCATGGCGTGGCTTCGGTGTCCGAAAATGGTGGAGTGGCGCGGCAATACCATATTGCCCGCGTTTGCGCAAAGCACCGCTCCCGGGAGGCGGGCTTGCGGCCAGCGCAGGCCGCTGTTTCGCCGGGCCGCGAATAAGTCCGAAAGGATCGGAGGCCGTGAGCCCCTGGCCTAGCAGCCCGAATTGATCGACTGCTGTGCAGCGGTGGCGCCGGAGAGCGAATAGGTCTGCGTCACCTTGATGCCCGCGGCGGTGGTGCCTTCGACAACCATCGAGGACCCAGCGCGGATGGCGCTGGCCAGCGCACTGGCCTGCCCTGCGTCATCGAGCCAGGCCGCGTCGTTCTGGGTGAAGAGGTTGAACACCTGGCCGCTGACATTGATCGTGGCGCTGCTGTCGGGCTGGAAGGTGAAACCGGCCACCAGGTTGAACTCGGTGGTGACGTTCTCGGCCGGACGGTTGGTGATGTAGATATAGGCCTGGCTATAGCCGTCGGGGGTTGGGGTGACCTTTTCAGGCTTGGTCATGGCAAAGCACACTGCGCCCGTGCCATCGCTGGCCGAATAGCTCGACCAAGCCCGGTGCTCGCCGAGGAGCTTGACCTGCTGCGCGCTGGCACTGGTGGTGAGCAGGAGACTGGCGACTGCGGCGAACGCTATGGCGGACTTGGTCATCAGGACCCCTTGGAACACAGAAGGGCGAGGGGCCGCGCCGGCCCATCGCCCAGATATGGCGGATCGCCCGCTATGGGCAACCCAAAAATCACTTGCAGGCGGCGTCGATGGCGTTGATCGCCGCGGTCGCGCCTGAGAGCGAGTATGTGTCAACGGTATTGGTGCCGCGCTGGCTGGTGCCCTTGATGACGAGCGAGCTCCCCGCCTTGAACGCCTGCACGAACCCGCCTTCGTCACCGGTCGAGGCGAGCCAGGCGGCCGAGCCTTCGGTGACCATGGGATAGGCCTTGCCATCGATGGTGGCGCTGGCGCCGGCATTGGTGGTGTTGAACGGATAACCGATGATGGTCTGCACCTCGTTCTTGGTGCCCATGCCCTTGCGGTGGATAATCATGAAGTGGATCGGATCGCGATTGGCACCGGCCGGCTCGGACTTCTGCGGCGTCGCCGAGACGTAGCAGATCATGCCGGAGGCATCGTTTGCCTGCCACGCCGTCCAGGCGTTGAAAGTCCCGAGCTCGGTTGCCTGCTGCGCCTGAGCGGCAGGGGCCAGAGCCATGATCGCGCCGACCGCGAGCCCAAGTGCAAGGCCACCGGTTTTCGTCGTCATTGCCAATTCATCCTTTTTGTCGAAGGTCCGGTCTGGAAGAGAGTGTCCCGCAAACTCTGCCCCAGACATGGTTACCAAGGTATCAAACGCCGCCGCATCTGATTGTATTTGCATCAAGTGCGAGGCAATCGCGGCGGGAATTTGACCACAGCGGTCATGCTAGCTCCGGTTTGCGCCGTGACAGTTAAGATTTGTCTAACACTTGCGTGACCTCGATCAGGCCGCCAGCGGATATTCCTGCTCGACGACATAGGGCCCCCCGCCCACCGATTCCTTGCTCGAATAGAGCACGAACCGTCCGACAGGAAAGCTCAGCGGCTCAAACCGCCCCGCCTCGGCCATGAAGCGCGCCACGTCGCCGGCGCTGGCGCCGCGCAGCCGGGCCAGCGAAACATGGGGCACGAATTTGCGGCCATCGGGCGGCAGACCCGCCCGCTGCAGCACGCGCTCCTGCGCCGCCTGCAACCGGCTGAGCTGTTCGCTGGGCTCGACGCCGGCATAGAGCGTTCGTGGCTTGTCGCCGCCAAAACTGCCCAGATGGGTCAGCCGCACCGAGAACTGCATGGAATTGGAGAGGCGATCGAGACTGTCCGCCACCTCATAGGCAGTGTGCTGATCCACATCGCCGATGAATCTCAAGGTAATGTGATAGTTTTCCGGGTCGATCCAGCGACCGCCAATCAGCCCACCACGCTTCAGCGACAGGGCAAATCCGATATCGGCCGGAATCTCGAGGCCGGTAAAGAGCCGAGGCATGCGGCCCTCCTCTTCTTGGGGACAGCAATCGATTCGCCAATGACGGTAGCACACCCCGTTTTCGCGGCCAGTCGATTCGTCGCAGTTCCAGCCAATCTCTTGTAAACACATGGAACCACATCCATATTGTGCGACAAGTGGCACAAAAGCCCACCGGCGATCCTCGATCGCAACGATAGGGAAAGGAAACCGACTATGGCTGAATACGACCGTCAGACCATCGGTACCCAGGCCGGTTCGGCCCTGGCGATCGATGAGGGCCTGCGCAGTTACATGCTCAAGGTCTATAATTACATGGGTGTGGGCCTGATTGTGACCGGCCTTGCTGCCTGGTTCGCTGCGGCTGCCGCAATCACCACCAATCCGGACGCCGCCGTCGGCCAGTTGGCCAATGGCCAGCTCGTGACGCAGTGGGGCGCCCTGCTCTATGCCAGCCCGCTGCAGTGGGTTGTGATGCTCGCTCCGCTGGCTTTCGTGCTGGTGCTGAGCTTCGGCATCAACAAGCTGTCCGTACCGGCCGCTCAGGCCACCTTCTGGGCTTTCGCCGCCATCATGGGCGTGTCGATGAGCTCGATCTTCCTGGTCTATACCGACGCCTCGATTGCCAAGGTGTTCTTCATCACCGCCGCCACCTTTGGTGCCATGAGCCTTTACGGCTACACCACCAAGCGTGACCTGACCCAGATGGGCAGCTTCCTGATGATGGGCCTGATCGGCCTGATCATCGCTTCGGTGGTCAACATCTTTATGCAGTCCTCGATGATGGAATTCATCATCTCGGTGGTCGGCGTGCTGATCTTCGTCGGCCTGACCGCCTACGACACCCAGAAGATCAAGGAAGGCTATTCGGAAGCTCACGGCGCCGAACTGCTGGCCAAGGGCGCCATCATGGGCGCGCTGAGCCTCTACCTCGACTTCATCAACCTGTTCATGATGCTGCTCCGCCTCTTCGGCAACCGCGAGTAACTTCATCGCTCCGGCGATTTGAATGGACGACAAATTGGACCGCAGCTTACAAAAGCTGCGGTCTTTTCTTTTCCGGAACATCGCGCCGTGACCGACATCCAGCTGCGCCCCTTTGCCTGGGCCGACGTACCCGCCATCACCGCCATCTACCGGCACTATGTCGAAACGACAGCGATCACCTTCGATACCGAGCCGCCAGATGAACTGGCCATGGCCGAGAAATTTGGGCACCTGCAACAGCTGGGGCACCCGCTGATCGTGGCGGAAGCGGCGGGAGGCGTGCTGGGCTATGCCTATGCCTCGACCTACCGGCCGCGCCCGGCCTATCGCTTCACCTGCGAGGATTCGATCTACATCCACCCCGACGCCACCGGGCGCGGGCTGGGCAAGGTCATGCTCACCGAACTGTTGGCGCGCGCCAAGGCCTTCGGCTTCCGGCAGATGATCGCCGTCATCACCGCCGACACAGAGAACTCGATCCGCATCCACGAAAAATTCGGCTTCCGCCATGTCGGGCGCTACGAGGCGGTCGGCTTCAAATTCAATCGCTGGCTCGACATCGTGCATCTGCAGAAAGCCCTCTAGGCGTGCCTAAGCGCCGCCTGAACCCGCGGTGAGCCTGTCGAAGGTCGTGGCACTACGGCGCGAGCACCTTGCTCATGGGGCGGCCGGTGTGGGAGTAGTCGATGCCGGGCTGGCTGAGGTCCTGCCAGCCGAGATCCAGATAGAAGCGATGGGCCGTGGCCGAGCTCATCAGGCGGATCGTGTTGTGGCCCTGCGCCTTTAGGCTCGCTTCGAGGGCGCACATCAACGCTCGGCTGACCCCCATGAAGCGGTATTGCGGGGCAACATAGTTCAGTACCACGCTATCGCCCGAGATCCCCCCGACCGCCGCGACAACCCCATCGACCTCGGCCACGAACAGGGTGCGGATGCCGGCCAACAGCATGGTGCGCAGGCCCTCGGGCGACTTGTTGGCCAGCCACGGCTCCAGCCAGGCGGGATCATTGTGGTGGTCGGGCTCGCACAGCTGGGTGATCGAGGCGATCAGTACCGTGCTCATGGCGGCACAATCATCGAGCTGGGCGGCACGGATGCGCGGCGCGCTCACTCCACCACGACCAGATGAGGATCGAGCACGCGCAGCACCTGATTGAGCTCATGCCCGCGCTTGAGAATGCGCCCCTGCTGGTTGGTAATCGCATATTGCCCCTGCCGGTTGCGCAGCTTGGGGGCCTTTTCGATGATATAGAGTGGGCGTTCCGACATCCGCGCATAGACCGAGAACACCGCGCGTTCGCGCAGGAAGTCCATGGCATAGTCACGCCACTCGCCCAGCACGACCTTGCGGCCGTAGACGTTGAGAATCAGCGCCAGTTCCTTACGATCGAAGGTCACGATGGTGGGCGTTTTGCTGGGCGTCTGCAGCACCGGGCCATCGCCGGTATGCACCAGCGAGAGTGCAGAAGGTTTGCTGTTTGGCTTGCGGCCCTGCACCGTCCGTACATCCTCATGACAACGCAGTGACATGATTGCGGTATTTGCGGGCGGATGCAAGCGCCCGGCCGGACCGCTGCAAAAACCCCATTTTGGTCACAGTTTGTCCCTCAAGGCGCCCGAAAGCAGCACAATGATGTGATCATTGCCTCCAAGGCTGGTGCCTGGGCTGAACGAGCCCCCAAACCCAGATGCTCAGGTGCCAGCCGACCTATCGAGTTAACGACCTCATGCCCGTCCGCTCCCCCAAGCGGCGGGTATTTTTTTTGACTCTTCTCGGGCCTAGCGCTCGAAGGTCGCTGCGCCGAGGATCGGTCCGGGCAGGCCATTGCGCTCCTGCTGCACGATCACCGCAATGCCGCTATTGTGCTCGCGCAGCACTTCGGGCAGCGGCAGCTTGAGATTGGCGCCGGTCGCGCCCTCCCACATGCCCAGCACCTGTCGTCCGGTGACGACCTGGGTATAGACCATGGTCTTGCCGGCATTTTCGCCGCTATCGATGTTGACGTCGGCCCGGTCGAGATATGTCACCATCCAGACTACCGCATCATCCATGTTGGCTTTGGGCGGAATGGCGATCTTGAGCATGTCGCCCTGATGCACGATGTCGACCGACAGCGGCAGGCTGGCGCCATCGAGGGCGCCATGCACCTCGTTGCGGCGTGACCCCACCACGGCCTTGGCGCCATTAACCACCATTTGCGGCGTATAAATGCGCGAGGAGCCCCAGCTCTTGGCATAGTCGCGCTGGCGATCGGAATAGACAGCATCGCCAAAGGTATCTTCCCAGCCCACATAGTCCCAATAGTCGACGTGATAGGCCAGCGCCACGACGTCATCGGTGGTGGCCAGGCTCGTCAGCAGCGCATCGGCGGGGGGGCATTGGGCACAGCCCTGACTGGTGAACAGCTCCACAACGGCCTTGGGGTTCGCCTTGGTGCTGTCGGCACTGGCGGGGACGGCGACAAGTGCGAGGGCGGCACTGCCAAGGGCGAAAACGGTGGCAATGCTGAGAAGGGGTCTGAGCGTCATGGGCAAGGTTGTAAGCCGCCGCGACGGAAATTCGCCAGTCAAAAGAGGGTGAAAGCGGGTTTGGAGCCGTTTTGTGGTTTTTCCGGCCCGGTAGGCCTCGACGGCACAAAGAAAATGGCGGCCCCTTGGGACCGCCATACATTCTTCAAGGCAACAGCCGGATGGCTGACTTACGCGGCGACGAGGCTGCGCAGCACGTAATGCAGGATGCCGCCATTCTTGTAGTAGTCGAGCTCGTTGGCCGTATCGATGCGGCACAGCGTTTCGACATTGACCACCGAGCCATCGGCGCGCGTGATGCGGACATTGACCTTGGCGCGCGGCGCGATTTCGGTGACGCCGTCGATATCGATGGTTTCGGTGCCATCAAGACCCAGCGTCTGCCAGCTCTCGCCATCCTTGAACTGCAGCGGGATGACGCCCATGCCGACGAGGTTCGAACGGTGGATACGCTCGAACGACTGGGCAATAACGGCGCGCACGCCGAGCAGATTGGTGCCCTTGGCAGCCCAGTCACGGCTGGAGCCGGTACCATATTCCTTGCCGGCAAAGATCACCAGCGGCGTGCCGGCAGCCTGATAGGCCATGGCGGCATCGTAGATCGCCATCTGGCTGCCATCAGGGCCGCGGGTATAGCCGCCTTCGACGCCGGCCAGCATCTGGTTCTTGATGCGGATATTGGCGAAGGTGCCGCGCATCATCACTTCATGGTTGCCGCGGCGGGCGCCATAGGAGTTGAAGTCACGCGGGGCGACCTGGCGCTCTTCCAGATACTTGCCCGCCGGGGTCGATGCCTTGAACGAGCCAGCCGGCGAAATGTGGTCGGTGGTGATCGAATCGAGGAACAGCGCCAGCACCTTTGCCTTCTCGACATTGGTGACGGGTTTGGGTTCCATGGTCAGGCCTTCGAAGTAAGGCGGGTTCTGCACATAGGTCGAAGCCGAGTTCCACTTGTAGGTCTCGCCGCCATCGACGGCGATGCCCTGCCAGTTGGTGTCGCCCTTGAAGACGTCGGAATATCGGCCCTGGAACATTTCCTTGGTGACGTGCTGGCGCACGATCTCGGCCACTTCCTGGTTCGAGGGCCAGATGTCCTTCAGATAGACCGGCTTGCCATCCTTGGAGGTGCCGATCGGATCCTTGGTGATGTCGATCTTCATCGAACCGGCAATGGCATAGGCCACGACCAGCGGCGGAGAGGCGAGGAAGTTCGCCTTCACGTCGGGGTTCACGCGGCCTTCGAAGTTGCGGTTGCCCGAGAGCACCGAAGCGGCGACGAGATCGCCCGACTGCACGGCCTTGGAGATTTCGACCGGCAGCGGACCCGAATTGCCAATACAGGTGGTGCAGCCATAACCGACAAGGTTGAAGCCGATGGCGTCGAGGTCTTCCGATAGGCCAGCGCTATCGAGATAGTCGGTGACGACCTGCGAACCGGGGGCCAGCGAGGTCTTGACCCAGGGCTTGGAGTCGAGGCCGAGCGCGCGCGCCTTGCGGGCCACGAGACCGGCAGCGACCAGCACCGAGGGGTTGGACGTGTTGGTGCACGAGGTGATGGCGGCGATCACAACGTCGCCATGGCCGATCGTGTAGTCGGCGCCTTCGACCTGGACCTTGGGATCATCGGTCTTGCCGAATTCCTTGGGCAAGGCGGCGGCGAAAGCAGCCTTGGCATTGTCGAGCGCGATACGGTCCTGCGGGCGCTTGGGGCCCGAGATCGAGGGCACGACGGTGGTGAGGTCGAGTTCGAGCGTCGAGGTGAAAACCGGGTCGGGCGAATTGGTTTCGCGGAACATGCCCTGGGCCTTGGAATAGGCCTCCACCAGCGCCACGCGGTCTTCGGCGCGGCCCGACGTGGTCAGGTATTTCAGCGTATCGGCATCGACCGGGAAATAGCCGCAGGTCGCGCCATATTCCGGCGCCATGTTGGCGATGGTCGCCTGGTCTTCGAGGCTGAGATAGTCGAGGCCCGGGCCGTAGAATTCCACGAACTTGCCGACCACGCCCTTCTTGCGCAGCATCTCGGTAACGGTGAGCACGAGGTCGGTGGCGGTTATGCCTTCGTTGATCTTGCCCGTGAGCTTGAAGCCCACGACTTCGGGGATCAGCATGGTGATCGGCTGGCCGAGCATGGCGGCTTCCGCTTCGATGCCACCCACGCCCCAGCCCAGCACGGCCATGCCGTTGACCATGGTGGTGTGCGAGTCGGTGCCCACGAGCGTATCGGGATAGGCGACGGTTTCGCCATTCTCGTCCTTGGTCCAGACGGTCTGGGCCAGGTATTCGAGGTTCACCTGGTGGCAGATGCCGGTGCCCGGGGGCACGACGCGGAAATTGTCGAAGGCCGACTGGCCCCAGCGCAGGAATTCATAGCGTTCGCCATTGCGCTCATATTCGAGCTCGACGTTCTGGCCGAACGAGGTCGGGGTGCCGAAGCTGTCGACCATCACCGAGTGGTCGATGACCAGGTCGACCGGAACCAGCGGGTTGATCTTCTGCGGATTGGCGCCGAGCTTGGCGGTGGCATCGCGCATGGCGGCAAGGTCGACCACGGCGGGCACGCCGGTGAAGTCCTGCATCAGCACGCGGGCCGGACGGTAGGATATTTCATGTTCGGACGTGCGGGTGGTCAGCCAAGTAGCGACGGCCTCGATGTCGGCCTTGGTCACCGTACGGTTGTCCTCGAAACGCAGCAGGTTCTCCAGCACCACCTTCATCGAATGGGGCAAGCTCGACACGCCCTTGAGGCCATTCTTCTCGGCTTCGGCGATCGAGTAATACGTGTAGGTCTTGCCGCCGACCACCAGGGTCGATTTCGACTTGAAGCTGTTTACCGAGGTCATGGTTTCCGCCCTATTCTTTACAGTTACGACAGGCGCGCCGGCCCGGACAAAATGCCCGAAATCCGCTCGACAGCGCCGCCTTTCCTGGAATGAGTCCAATCTGTCTGGGTTTATAGAGAAAGACGAATGGGCTTGCCAGCCCGACCTTCCCTTCAATACGAGATGGGGTCATGACTGATCGGCAAGTCTTTTCCCCGCTGACGCTGCGCGTCCATGGCCTCGTTTGCGGCCGTGGCGGCATGGCGCTCGCCCATAATTTGAACTTCACCGCCAGCGCCGGGCAATGCCTGCTGCTGCGCGGCCCCAATGGCACCGGCAAGACCACCCTGCTGCTGACCCTGGCCGGGATCGTCGCGCCCCTGGGCGGCAGTTTCCGCTTCGAGGGCGGCGAGGAGGATGCGCCGGTGCTGCATTATTGCGGCCACCGCAACGCCATCAAGCCGCGCCTCAGCGTCAGCGAAAACCTGGCCTTTTGGGCGGCGGCCAATGGCCCCAACGGCATGTCCACTGCCGAAGCGCTCGACATGGTGGGGCTCGGCCATATTGCGGGGCTCGATGCGGGGCACCTGTCGGCTGGGCAATCGCGCCGGCTGGCACTGGGGCGGCTGCTGGTCAGCTACCGCCCGCTCTGGCTGCTCGACGAACCCACTGCGGCCCTCGACGTGGAAGGCCACGACCTGGTGACACGCTTGCTCAACCGGCATCTGGACATGGGCGGCATGGCGCTGGCGGCAACGCATGACCCGATCACCCTGCCCGATCCCAACCGCATGGAAACCCTTGTGCTGGGGGCGCCACGATGACCGCTTTTGGCGCCATGCTGGCGCGTGACCTCAAACTGTCGCTGCGCGGCGGCGGCGACCTGCTGACGCTGGTGCTGTTCTTCGTCATTGTCGGGGCCATCGTGCCCTTTGCCGTGGGACCCGACAAAGCCCTGCTCGCCACCATCGCCCCGGGCGTGGTGTGGATCGCCGCATTCCTCGCCATGCTGCTCGGGCTCGACCGGCTGTTCCGCCCCGACCATGAAGATGGCTCGCTGATCCTGCTGCGACAGGCCGAATTGCCGCTCAGCGCCATTGTTGCCGCAAAATTGATCGTGCACTGGCTGGTCGCAGCCCTGCCCCTGATCATTGCCAGCCCGATCCTGGCAGTGCTGCTGGCCATGGACCTCGACGCCTTCTGGCGCACGGTGCTGTCCCTGCTGCTCGGCACGCCGGCTTTGGCGGCCTTTGGCGCCATCGGCGCAGCGATTACCGTGGCCATTCGGCGGGGCGGGCTGATCGCGCCGATCCTGATTGCGCCCCTATCGATTCCCGTGTTGATCTTTGGCGTCGGCAGCATTGCTGTAGGCCAGTCCAATGCCGCCATGCTGTTTCTTGCGGCATTGAGCCTCATGGCCGTTGCACTGGCTCCCTTCGCCGCCGCCCTTGCGATACGATCCAGCGAAGATTAGAGCCAATATCCATGAGCACTGACATCGAACCAAAACAAAGCTGGTGGAGCCGTATCGCCCATCCCGGCCAATTCGTCGCCTGGTCCCGGCACCTGCTGTGGCCGCTGACCATCGTCACCGTGGCCCTGTTCGCCATTGGACTGTGGTTTGCCTTCTTCAACTCCCCTGAAGACTACCAGATGGGCGACACGGTCCGGATCATGTATGTCCACGTGCCCTCCGCCTGGCTCAGCCAGTTCACCTATGTGATCATGACCTGCTCGGCCCTAGGAACGCTGGTCTGGCGCCATCCGCTGGCCGACGTTTCGATGAAGGCCGCCGCTCCGCTTGGCGCCCTGTTCACCGTGCTGGCGCTCTATACCGGCTCGCTCTGGGGCCGCCCGACCTGGGGCACCTTCTGGGAATGGGACGGCCGCATGACCTCGACGCTGGTCCTGCTGTTCATCTATCTCGGCATCATCGCGCTGTGGCGCGCCTTCGATGACCAGCTGCGCGCGGCCCGCATCGTGGCAGTGTTCACGCTTGTGGGCGCTGTTAACATTCCGATCATCAAGTTCTCCGTCGACTGGTGGAGCACCCTGCACCAGCCTGCCAGCGTGTTCCGTGCCGATGGCCCGACCATGCCCGGCTCGATCCTGGCACCGCTCTTCGTGATGTTCTTCGCCTTTACCTTCCTGCTGGTCACGCTGCAGCTCAAGGCCATGCATACCGAAATCAAGCGCCGCCGCGTCACCACGCTGGAACGGCGCCTCGCACAGGAGGCACGGCCATGATCGACCTGGGACCCCACGCCGTCTTCATCGTCATGAGCTATGTCGGGGTCTTCGGCGCGGTTGCCGCGCTGATCGCCTGGACGCTCTATGACGCCCGCGCCACCGCCAAAAAGCTTGAGGCGCTCGAAGCACGGCGGCCCGCACGGTGATGCGCTACGTCCTGTTCGGGCTGCCGCTGATCCTGCTGGTCGGGCTGGTGGCGATCTTCGCCGGCTCGATGAACCGCGACCCGAACCTCGTGCGCTCGGTGCTGATCGACAAGCCGGTGCCAGAATTCGCGCTGGCCGCGGTGCCTGACCTCGGCGTACCGGGCTTTGATACCGCCGCCCTCAAGGGCGAGGTCACCGTGGTCAATGTGTTTGCCAGCTGGTGCATTCCCTGCCGGGCCGAGCATCCGCTGCTGACGGCACTCAAGCAGGCCTCCGGCGTGCGCCTGTTCGGCATCAACCAGGCCGACGCCACCGAAAACGTGCGCGCCTTCCTCAATGAGCTGGGCAACCCCTATGACGCGGTCGGCGCCGACACCAATCGCCGTGTCTCGATCGACTGGGGCGTCTATGGCGTGCCCGAAACCTTCGTGGTCAATGCCGAGGGTGTCATCACCTTCAAGCATACCGGCCCCCTGAGCCCCGCCGATATCGAAGCCGAACTGGTACCGGCCATCGAGCGGGCGCGGAGCTGAGCCATGGCGGGCCGCACCGATACCGCACACCGCGTTATCGAGGCACCCGCCAGCGCCATCTACCGGGCCATGACCTCAGCCACAGCCCTGGAGCTTTGGCTCCCGCCCAGCGGCATGAGTGGGCAAATGTTGGCTTTCGAGCCACGCCCCGGCGGGCATTACCGCATGGCCCTGCGCTATGACGACAAGCAGATAGACGGCAAGAGCGGCGACAGCACCGATATCGTGGCCGTGCGCTTCGTCGTGCTGGTGCCGGACCAGAGCGTGGTGCAGGAAGTCGATTTCGTCGCCGATGACCCCCGCTTTGCCGGCACCATGACTATGCGCTGGCTGCTCGCCCCCGAGGGTACCGGCACCCGGGTCACCATCATCGCCGAGAATGTGCCCGAGGGCATCAGCGCGGCGGATCACGCCGAAGGATTTGCCGCCTCGCTGCAGAATCTTGCGGACTATGTCGTCGCCGACCCGTGAATATGCATTCTGTTCAGATAGCGTTCAGCATAGCGGCGGCATGGTCGGGATCACTGCTACCGACTGAAAGCCTATCCATGCTGACTGGACTGATCCGATTTGCCAAAGACGATGCTGGCGTGACACCCGTAGAATATGGCCTGATCGCTGCGATCCTGGCCGTTGTCATGACCGTTGCCGTCTCGGCTGCCGGATACAGCCTGGCGGATTTCGTCGGCTAGAATCAGAAGTCGCTGGTCAACCCCTTAATTTCCCAGTCGCCATAACGCCCAGGCTCGAGCCCGCCCCGGCCGCCCTGCTCCTTGGGCGCAAAGGCGGTCTTGGCGTCGATTGCCCTGCGGCGTTCCTCGGCCTCGGCCAGGGCGCGCTTGGCCGCTTCGCTCAGCGGCGGGCGCGGGGCTTCCACAGCCTCTTCCGGGATCTGTTGGGGCGTTTCGTCTTCGCTCATACCGTCTTCACCATTGCGATTTGGCGTTCCCGCTTGCATGGAACCCTTGGGCACACAACATAATTGCTCGAGAACACGAACCCAAGGGCTCCCAATGTTCAATACGCTTCGCACGGCCATCCTGCTCGCGGCGCTGACCGCGCTGTTCATGGTGGTGGGCTATTTTATCGGCGGCACGGGCGGCATGGTGGTGGCCTTCGGCTTTGCCGTGGTGACCAACCTGTTCAGCTACTGGAACTCCGACAAGATGGTGCTGCGCATGCAGAACGCCGTGCCGGTCGAGCGCAGCCGCGTGCCCGAGCTCTATGACATGGTCGATACCCTGTCGCGCCGCGCCGGCCTGCCGACCCCGGCCGTCTATGTGATCCAGACCGATCAGCCAAATGCCTTCGCCACGGGGCGCAACCCGCAGAACGCCGCCGTCGCGGTGTCGACCGGCCTGCTGCAGACGCTGGAAACCCGCGAAGTCGCGGCAGTCGTGGCCCACGAACTGGCCCATATCCGCAATCGCGACACGCTGACCATGACAATCACCGCTACCTTTGCCGGTGCGATTTCCGCGCTGGCGCAGTTTGGCCTGTTCTTTGGCGGCGGCAATAATCGCGACAATCCGCTGGGCGGCATCGGTGCGCTGCTGATGGTGTTCCTGGCGCCCGTCGCCGCCATGCTGGTGCAGATGGCGGTGAGCCGCACCCGCGAATACGAGGCCGACAAGCTGGGCGCTGAGATCGCCAACGACCCGCTGGCTCTGGCGTCGGCCCTGCAGAAAATCGCCGGCTATGCCAGCCGCGAGGTCAATGTCGCGGCCGAACGCAACCCGGCCATGGCCCATATGTACATCATCAATCCCCTGTCGGGGCAGCGTATGGACAACCTGTTTTCCACCCATCCTGACACCGGCAACCGCATTGATGCGCTGCGCAGGCTTGCAGCGGAGATGAGCGTGGATGATAAGGGCCGCAGGCCTCAGCCTCGCCCGCAACCGGATTCGACCGGTCGCGATATCGGTGGCGGCTGGCGCGTGCCGACCGTCGGACGAACCGACGAGGACGGCGGACAACGCGGTCCCTGGGGATAGTAACAAGCGTGGCGCATAACAAACCTGATCCGGCGGGGCTCAAGCTCCGCCTTATTGCCGCACAGCGGCTCAAGGACGTTCTCGCGGGCGACAACTTTTCGCCCCTGACCGCGGCCGAGCTGGCCGACGGGCGCGACCGCGCGCTGGCCAACCGGCTGATCACCACCGCCCTGCGCCGCCAGGGCCAGCTCAATTTCATCATCCATGCGCTGCTCGACAAGGGCATGCCCGGCAAGTCCGGCAGCTTTGAAGCGGTGCTGCGGCTGAGCCTGGCGCAGCTGGTCTTCCTGCCCGATCTGGGCGCCCACAGCGCGCTGTTCCTCGCCGTTGAAGCCATCAAGCGCGATCCCAAGGCGCGCCATCTCAGCGGGTTGATGAATGCGGTGCTGCGCAGCGCCCAGGCCAATTCGGCCAAGTTCGGCATGCTGAGCGACGACCTCCTGATCCCCGACACTTTTGGCGACACTTGGCTGGACGCCTATGGCGAAGAGGCCATCAGCGGCTTTTCGCGCGCCCTGCTGGCCGGTGCGCCGCTCGACCTCACCCTCAAGACCGACGATGCCGGGCTGATCGACGCGCTGGGCGCGCAGCCCATCATGGCCGATACCGTGCGCATCGAGCAGCGCGACCGGCCGGTGGAGGCCCTGCCCGGCTATGACAGCGGCGACTGGTGGGTGCAGGATGCGGCATCGGCCATTCCGGCGCGCCTGCTTGGCGCCAAGGCCGGCGGCCGCGTGCTCGACCTCTGCGCCGCCCCTGGCGGCAAGACCGCCCAGCTGATCAAGGCCGGCTATACCGTCACCGCGCTCGACAGCGACGCCAACCGCATGGCGCGCCTGCAGGACAACCTCAAGCGCCTCAACTACGAGGCCGAGACCGTCGTCGCCGACGCCGCCAATTTCGCGCCGGTATCGGCCTTTGATGGCGTGCTGCTCGATGCACCCTGCTCGGCCACCGGCACGTTCCGCCGCCATCCCGAAGTGATCTGGCACCGCTCGGCCAATGACGTGGCCGGCCGCGTGCGCCTGCAGCGGGCACTGCTGGCAAACGCCTTTCGTTGCATTGAACCCGATGGCGTGCTCGTCTATTGCGTCTGCTCGCTCGAACCGGCCGAAGGCGAGGAACAGGTCGATTGGGCGCTTGATTCGCTGCCCGGTCTCGAGCTTTGGCCGGTCGCGCCGGACGAAATGCCTGGACTGGAAAGCGCCGTCACCGCGCGCGGCCTGGTCCGTACCCATCCGGGCATGGCACCGGGCGGGCACGAAGGTGGCATGGATGGGTTTTTCGTGGCGCGGTTTCGGCGCCGCTGACAATATGCAAGGGCGCTGTTGGGGGACAGCGCCGAACTAGGAATGGGTCTTTTGACGGGCAAATATAAGACAACGCTGGCGCACCCCGCGCGGCGGGAGCGGGCGCGCTGATGGCGCGGTCGCTGGCCCATAGCCTGCGCCGGCTGGCGCTTGGTCTGGCCGATGGTGTCGTCACCCTGCCCATCATGCGCTGGACCTGGCGGGGCCTGGCCGACAATGCCTATGCCCGCGAACTCCCCGAATTCCGCCCGCCGGACCGCGAGGCCGTGCGCGAAATGATGGCCGGCCGCTACCTGCTGGCCAGCAAGCTCGTCGAAACCGGCGGCGCCTCGCCCTTCAGTCTCGATGTCGACCACCTGGACTGGTGGCTGAACCTGCATGGTTTCTCCTGGATGCGCCATTTCCGCGACGTCCGCGACCCCGGCGAGCGCGGCTTTGCCCGCATGCTGGTGCTCGACTGGATCGGCCGGGAAGGCCAGTTCCAGCATCAGACCTGGGCCCCGGCCCTCACTGCACAACGCGTACTGAACTGGCTGCGCCACCTGCCCCTGCTGCTCGAAGGCGCCACCGGCCCCGAAGCCAAGACCATCCAGCGCGCCCTGGGCGCGCAAGTTCAGAGCCTCAAGGTGCGCGCGCCGCTTGCCAGCGATCCGGTCGATGCGCTGTTTGCCGCCATCGCCCTGCTGGGGGCCGAATATTGCGACCAGGACGACAAGGCCGACGTGCCGCGCCGGGTCGAAAAGCTCAATGCCCAACTGGCCACCCAGCTCGACAGCGACGGCCTGCATCTCTCGCGCAATCCGCGCCTGCAGCTCCACCTGCTGGTGGAGCTGGTCAGCGTCCGCCGGGTTGCCGGCACGGTCAAATCCGAGGCCGCCAACGAATTGGCGGCGCAGATCGACCGCATGCATGAAAGCCTTGATGCGCTGACGCTTTCCAGCGGCGAACCCGTCTATTTCAACGGCTGCGGACAGCTGCCGCATGACGTGCTGATCGCCATCCAGGCCAATGGTCCCGCACGCAAGCGTCGCTCGGCGCTCTTGGGCGGCTACGGCATCCTGCGCGACGGCGAGGCCGTGGTGGTGGCCGATTCCGGCCTGCTGCCCAAGCCCGGTTACGACGGCGATATCCACGCCAGCGCATTGGCGCTCGAATTCTCTCATGGGAGCGAGCTGATCTTGGGCTCCTGCGGGCCCGCGCCATCTGACCTGCCGGACAGCAAGGCACTGTTTCGCCAGGGCATTGCCCATTCGGCGCCCACCATCGACGCCGAGGATGCCCCGGGCGCCACAGCGCCGGTGATGAATTTTGATCCGGTCGACCATAACCTGACGCTGCGCACCAGCGGTTATGCCAAGCCCTTCGGCGTGGAAATCGAGCGGCGGGTGACGCTGCTGTCAGCGGGCACCACCCTGGTCGGTCAGGACCAGCTGATCGCCACCGGCACGCCATCTGGCCTTTTGGCCATCCGCTTCCACCTGGCGCCGGGCGTCATGGTGCGGCGCAATCGCGGCGAAGGCATAGTGCGGCTGGTGCTGCCCAACGGCGCGGTATGGAGCTTCCTGTGGGAAGGCGCCAGTTTCCGCGAAGAGGAAAGCGTGCGCCAGTCGGCCTATCTGGGCTTTCACAAGACGCGTCAGCTGGTGCTGGAAACCGACGTGACCGCCAATGGCGAAGTCGCCTGGATCTTTACGCTCGAACAGAGCTGAGACACGCCGTAAGGCCGAGGAGGCGCTGACCAGCACCTCTGCTGCCTAGCGACCTGCCCACGCAATGCTGCAATCCCGGTTTCCGGGTTGGCGCAGGGCCCGCTTCGTGCTAGCGAGCGCGCAAATCCACATCACAGGCGAGACATCCTCATGAGCAAGACGGTCAAGGTCGGGCGGGCGCTGCTTTCGGTATTCGACAAGGCGGGCGTGGCGGACTTCGCCAAGGGGCTTAGCGCCGCAGGGGTGGAGCTGGTCTCTACCGGCGGCACCCACAAGCTGATCAAGGATGCGGGCCTGCCGGTCCGCGAGATTTCCGAATTGACCGGCTTCCCCGAAATGATGGATGGCCGCGTCAAGACGCTGCATCCCAAGGTGCATGGGGGCCTGCTGGCCGTGCGCGACAAGGCTGACCATGCCGCCTCGATGCAGGAGCACGAAATCGGCGCCATCGACTTGGTCGCGGTCAATCTCTACCCCTTCGAAAAGACCGTCGCCTCGGGCGCCAGCTATGACGAGATTATCGAGAATATCGACATTGGCGGTCCGGCCATGGTGCGCTCGGCGGCCAAGAACCACGCCTATGTAACCGTGGTCGTCGACCCCGCCGACTATCCGGAAATCCTCGCCGCCATCACCGAGACCGGCGGCGTGCCCTTCGCGCTGCGCCAGAAGCTCGCTGCCAAGGCCTATGCCCGCACCGCCGCCTATGACAGCGCCATTTCGACCTGGTTCGCTCAGGCGATCGACTATCCCGAAATCCCCTATCGCAGCTTTGCCGGCGAACTGCGCGAAGTCATGCGCTATGGCGAAAACCCGCATCAGTGGGCCGGTTTCTACAGCACTGGCGAGCAGCGCCCGGGCGTGGCCACCGCCACCCAGCTGCAGGGCAAGACGCTCAGCTACAACAATATCAACGATACCGATGCCGCCTTCGAGCTGGTCTCGGAATTCGACCCCGCGAAAGTGGCTGCCGTCGCCATCATCAAGCACGCCAATCCCTGTGGCGTGGCCGTCGCCCGTGACTTGACCACCGCCTATCACAATGCGCTGCGCACCGACCCGGTCTCGGCCTTTGGCGGCATCGTCGCCACCAATCGCGAGATCGACGCCGCCACCGCCACCGAAATCGTCAAGGTGTTCACCGAGGTGATCGTGGCCCCCTCGGCCACCCAGGAAGCCCAAGACATCATCGCCGCCAAGAAGAACCTGCGCCTGCTGCTGACTGGTGGCATTGCTGATCCCAAGGCCGACGGCCTGACCGTGAAGTCGGTGGCCGGGGGCCTGCTCGTGCAGTCTCGTGACAACCAGAATGTCGATGATTGCGACCTCAAGGTTGTGACCAAGCGCCAGCCCACCGCGACGGAAATGGCCGACCTGCGCCTCGCCGCCAAGGTTGCCAAGCACGTCAAGTCCAACGCCATCGTCTACGTCAAGGACGGCGCGACCGTGGGCATCGGTGCCGGGCAGATGTCGCGTGTCGATTCGGCCCGCACTGCCCACCGCAAGTCGATCGACGCAGCTGCTGCCGCCGGGATCGAAGGCGCGCTGACCGCAGGTTCGGTGGCCGCTTCGGACGCCTTCTTCCCCTTTGCCGACGGACTGGAGGCGCTGGTCGCCGCTGGCGCGACGGCGGTGATCCAGCCGGGCGGCTCGATGCGCGACGACGAAGTCATCGCCGCCGCCGATGCGGCCGGGATCGCCATGGTGATGACGGGCATGCGCCACTTCCGCCACTAGGCGAAAGCGGCTGATCCAACGTCGCAGAGCGACCCGGGCCTAGCGCTGGAACAGCCCGCGCGTCTTGCGGATGAGATGAACCGGTATCTCGGCCAAAGCCGGCTTGAGATCGTCGACGGCAAAGACCGACGAAACCGCGTGATCGAACAGCGACTGGCGGCCGGCATAGCCCAGCCCGCCAGTCCCAAGCAGCGATTGCAGCAGCGATAGAACGTTGGGCACCGGATGACGCCAGCTGGCGCCATAGCGCACTGGCCCGATGACCGGCTGCCGCCCCGTCGCCAGCGTTGCCGCCAGCACCGGAAAATCCAGCCCCGCTGCCGCGCCCAGGCCGATCCAGGCCCAGATGCGGGTATTGACGTCGAGCAGCTTGAGCCGGTCGTCACGCCGGTCGAGCTTGAACTCCACCTCGACCAGCCCGTGATAGTCGACCGCCTTGAGCAACCGGCGCGCCTCGTCGGCGACGCGTGGCAGGTCCACGGTCTCGACAAACGGACTGGTGCCGAACTCCGCCGGGAATTGGCGCGACCGCCGGGCGGTCAGCCCGCACAGTTCTCGGCCATGATCCCACAGCCCGGCATAGGAAAACTGCGTGGCGCCGTCGCCGGGAATCATCTCCTGCACCACGAAACCACGCGGGCCCATATAGTGCGTCGCCAGGGCAAACTTGCTGTCGTAGTCGGCGCGGCTATCCGCCCGCCAGGCCTTGGCCTTGGTCAACGGATTGACCTTTTCGGTCGAGGCGGGCTTGAGCACGACGGGAAAACGGATCTGATCCGCGCCGACCTGATGGGCGTCGCCATCCCAGTAAACCCGGGGGAAATCGAGGCCCAGTGCCTCGGCCAGCACGTAAAGGTGCCCCTTGTCGTTGAGCCGCTCGAGCACCTCCCAGGGCATGGTGACCTGCGCAAAGCGCCGTGACAGCAGCTCATGGTGCTGTGTGAGGAATTGCACCTCGTGGTCGCTGCTGGGCAGCACGACCCAGCCGTTCATGCCCAACCGGTCGCAGGTGGCGAGAAATTGTTCCAGTGCATCGGGCGCGCCGGGGCCCGCCCAGGGGATATGATGGGTCAGGTAGCGCGAATACTGCGCCGCCGTATGCTGGGTGCTGAAATAGGCGACCTTGATGCCCTGCCGTCCCAGGCTGCGCGCCGCTGCCAGACTGCCATAGGACCCGCCGAGGATAATGACCCCGGCAATACCGGTCGATAGATCTGACTTCTGGGCTGCAAGCGTCATCACGACTAGTCTGCCAATCGGGGACGGAACGGCCCGCCCCAGGTAAAACAACCCTGCTTAGCGCGCGGCTGTAAACAATCTATGAGCGGCAAGCCCCTGAAAAATGTCGCCGCGCCGACCGACAAGCTGCTGGGTCAGCCATCCCAGCCCGATGGCCCAGACCAGTTCGGCGACCAGCATGGCCAGCGCGATCCCCACCAGCCCCCAGAGCGGGGTCAGGATGGCCGAGAGCCCCACCAGCAGCACCACGGCCACCACGCAGAGCGCCGCACTGCGCACCTGATGGCCCCCCAGCGCCAGCAGGTGCCCGTTCATGCCGCCCATGACCCGCACCGATTGCCCGATGAGGAAGATGACCAGGGGCCAATAGCCCTGCACATAATCGGGCCCAAACAGGGCGAGCACGAAGGGTCCGAAGGCAATCGCCATCAGTGTCGTTGCCACCATGGTGCCCAGGCCCACCACATTGGTGCGCCACAGCAAGGCATCGGATTCGGTGCGGCTCATGCTCGACATGGCCGACACCAGATCGCGCAGCACGAAATGTTGGGAAGCGGAGCTGAAGAACCCGACCAGCGCTGCCACGCGCACTGCAACGCCCAGCACCGCCACCTGGCTTGGCGGCAGGAAGACGCCACCCACCAGCACCACGAGATCTGCAGTGGCCCCGGCCACCACCGTGACCATCAGCATGGCGGCCGCGCGGCGGCGATAGAAGGGGCGCAGGTCGCGCATCTGGTCGGACGTGGCGCGGGCAAAGGCATTGTCCCGGCCCATCAGCACGGCCTGCCCGGCCGCTACCACGACCGCGATCACCACCATGGCGATCAGCACATAATCGATATTGGAATTGAGCCCCAGCGCCACCAGAACGCCCAAGAACACCAGAAGCAGACCCGGCCGCACCACGAAATCAGGCACATAGGACAGGGCAAAGCGCTTCTGCGCATTGGCGGCGCTGTTGTTGAGGCGGATCATGGCCAGCGGAATGGCGGCGAGCACGCCATAGAGCACGGCCTTGGCAACGCCGTCCTCGAGCGGCAGCAGGAAGGTCAGGGGCGCCGCGACCAGGAACAGGACAATCAGCACTGCCATGTCGCGCCGGGCCGCCCACAAAAAAGCTTGCACCAGCCCCTCGCGCCCGAAGGCCCGGAAGCGCGCCAGATAGGTCAGGGCAATGGTGTGATAGCCGCCCGTGGCCAGCAGGCTGACGAAGGCGGTGACGCTCATGGCCAGGAAGGCCATGCCCACATCATGGGGCATGAAGGTGCGCGCCAGCACCAGTTGGCTCAAAAAGCCAAAGCCGGCCCCGGCCAGCCGGGCTCCCATGAGCCCGACAACCGCCATCAAGATACGCTTCATCGGCTCACTGCCTGTTTCAATCGGGCTGGCCCATCCGACGGACGACAGATCCCGTCCGGCCAGCGGCGGTGACTCTGACCCTCAGACGTGTCAAATCGGTTAAACCGCCGTGCCGATCGCCGCCAGGGGCCACCCGGACGAGCCGTACCGCCGAGTACGGTTGTGCTTGACCCCTGCGCCCTTTGGGGCTTAGAACCACTCCAAACTATTGATGCCGGAACACCCCGCTATGACCAAGGCCCGCACGCTCTACGACAAGATCTGGGACGACCATCTGGTCCAGAACAACGAGGATGGCACCTCGCTGATCTATATCGATCGGCACCTCGTGCACGAGGTTACCAGCCCCCAGGCCTTTGAAGGCCTGCGCATGAACAACCGCAAGGTGCGCCACCCCGAGCGCACGCTGGCCGTGGTCGATCACAACGTTCCCACCACCGACCGTTCGCTGCCCAATCCCGACCCGGAAAGCGCGATCCAGATTGCTGCTCTGGCCGAGAACACGCGCGATTTCGGCATCGAATATTTCGACCCCTTCGACAAGCGCCAGGGCATCGTGCATATCGTGGGCCCCGAGCAGGGCTTTACCCTGCCCGGCATGACCATCGTTTGCGGCGACAGCCACACCTCGACCCATGGCGCCTTTGGCGCGTTGGCGCATGGCATCGGCACCTCGGAAGTGGAACACGTTCTGGCCACCCAGACGCTGATCCAGCAGAAGGCCAAGAACATGCTGGTGCGTGTCGACGGCAAGCTGCCGCCCCATGTCACCGCCAAGGATATCATCCTGGCCATCATCGGCGAGATCGGCACGGCCGGCGGCAACGGCCACGTCATTGAATTCGCTGGCGAAGCCATCCAGTCGCTGTCGATGGAAGGCCGCATGACGGTCTGCAACATGACCATTGAAGGCGGCGCCCGCGCCGGCCTCATCGCGCCTGACGAAAAGACCTTCGAATACGTCAAGGGCCGCAACCGTGCGCCCACGGGCAAGGCCTGGGACATGGCGCTCGACTACTGGAAGACCCTCTATACCGACGAAGGCGCGGTCTATGACAAGGTCGTGATCCTCGACGCTGCCAAGCTGCCGCCGATCGTCTCCTGGGGCTCCTCGCCCGAAGACGTGATCTCGGTCACCGGCGCCGTGCCGAACCCCGACGAGATCACCGACGAGAACAAGCGGGCCTCCAAGTGGCGCGCGCTCGACTATATGGGCCTCAAGCCCGGCACCCCGATCACCGAGATCGGCGTCGACCGCGTGTTCATCGGCTCGTGCACCAATGGCCGCATCGAAGACCTGCGCGCCGCCGCAGCCGTCATCGGCGACCGCAAGGTCGCTTCCACGGTCAGCGCCATGGTCGTGCCTGGCTCGGGCCTAGTGAAGGATCAGGCGGAGGCCGAAGGCCTGCACACCATCTTCATCAATGCCGGCTTTGAATGGCGTGAGCCCGGCTGCTCGATGTGCCTGGCCATGAACCCGGACAAGCTCAAGCCGCAGGAGCGCTGTGCTTCGACCAGCAACCGCAACTTCGAAGGCCGCCAGGGCTTCAAGGGCCGCACCCACCTGGTGTCGCCTGCCATGGCAGCCGCGGCAGCGATTGCCGGCCACTTCGTCGACATCCGCGAGTGGCAGTAACCGCCAGCGATTGGGGCGCGCGGTTCGCGCCCACCCTTGACGATATCGAAGCGCTGGCGACCGAGGCGCTCAAGGCCCTGCCTGAGCCCTTCAAGTCGCTGGCCGCCGATGTCACCTGCTCGGTCGCCGAATTTGCCGAGGACGACGTTCTCGCCGGTTTCGGCATGGAAAGCCCTTTCGAGCTGATGGGGCTGTTCCACGGCATCGGCATGACCGAGGACGGCGCCACGCCCCAGACCGGGCAATTGCCCAATACGGTCTTCCTCTATCGCCGGGCAATCCTGGATTACTGGGCCGAGAATGACGACAATACGCTGGGCGAAGTCGTCACCCACGTGCTGATCCACGAACTGGGCCACCATTTCGGTTTTTCCGACGACGATATGGAAGCGATCGAGGCCGCGGCGGAAGAGGACTGAACCCGCCAGAATTAGGCTCGATAGACCAGTCACGTTAATCCGTTAAATCTTTGGATATCGTCTCACTGGGCGCAAAAACCCTATACTGCGCCCGTAAACGCCAAAGATGTGGGAACACGAACATGACTGTTAAGCCCAAGACAGCGCTTAAGATCGTGCAGCCTGAAATCGAACAGGTCGAAGCGATCTTGCATGATACCGCCCGGCAGGCTGCCCCGATGGTGCAGCGTCTCGCCACGCATCGCGACCGTATCGACCTGGCTGTGAAGGAACTGGAAAGCGAACGCTTTGAACTGATCTCGCGCCGCGACCTGCTGCGCCGTCAGGTTGAAGCTGTCGAGCAAGGCCTGGCCATGCATCTCGAAGACATCGAGGCCACCATGCGACTCTACGAAAGCGGGCTGAACTCGCTTCCGGCAAGCGCCTGATGCCTATCAGCCTGGCAGGCGGCGACCTGCATTTCTAGCTGCGTTCCACGAATTCGAACTCGGCCTCGTTGCCGCCTGCTTGATCGTCCGACACGCGCAGCGCCAGCTTGCCTTCGTCGAGCGCGGCGAACCATTCCTCCCAGCTCACCAGATGAAACCCGCCAATGCGGTCAGGACCTTCATTGCCGTCGGTATTGATGGCGTGCTGACCAAAGGTCAGTTGCAGCAGGGTTCGTATCCCCGTGCCATCGGGTGTATCCATCAGCATCGGATTGCCGCCACGGGCTTCGGCCCATTGGCGGATGTCTTCGCGTTTTGTCAGGGTCCTGGCCATGATCGGCATCCTTTATCGTCTACCCCAACAATCGCGCTGTGCAGCGTTGGTTCCGTGCTGGCGCACCGCAATTCCCAAGCCGCCCAACGCCTGCTAAGAAGCCCCAAACTCGCCGGAGCCAGCATGACGACCCCAACCAATCGCGTTTTTCTCGGCCAGATCGGTGCGGCCCATGGCATCAAGGGCAGCGTCCGCATCAGCGCCCATACCCAGGACCCCGAGGCCATTGGCAGTTACGGCCCGCTGGAGACCGACCGGCCGGGCCTGGTGATCACCATCACCAAGGCGCGGCTGCAAAAAAATGTGGTCATCGCTCACATCAAGGGAATCGATGATCGCACAGCGGCCGAAGCCCTCAACGGGGTCAGCCTGTTCGTCGATCGCAGCCGCCTGCCCGAGCCCGACGACGAGGATGATTTCTACCACACCGACCTGATCGGGCTCGATGCGAGGCTCGACAATGGCACCACCATCGGCAAGGTCTCGGCGCTGCCCAATTTTGGCGCGGGCGACCTGATCGAGGTGCGCGACCCCACCAGCGGCGACACCTTCCTCTATCCCTTCACCAAGGCCGTGGTGCCCGTCATCCGCATCGCCGAGGGTTATCTGACCATCGTCGTGCCGCTCGATGCCGAAGAGGGCGAGGAAGAACCCGATTGAGTTTTTCCGCCGACATCATCACGCTTTTCCCCGACCTGTTCCCCGGAACGCTGGGCGCTTCGGTGCTTGGGCGCGGTCTGACCGATAACCTCTGGACGCTGCAGACCACCCATCTGCGCGACTTTGCCACCGACCGGCATCGCACAGTCGACGATACCCCTTCGGGCGGCGGCGCCGGCATGGTGCTCAAGCCCGATATCCTGGCCAAGGCAATCGACACGGTGGCACCGGCAGGCGATCCACGCCCGCGCCTGCTGATGTCGCCGCGCGGCAAGCCCCTCACCCAGCAGCGCGCGCGCGAACTGGCACTCGGGCCCGGCGTGGTTATCGTCTGCGGGCGTTTTGAAGGCATCGACCAGCGCGTCATCGACGCCCGCCAGCTCGAGGAAGTGTCCATCGGCGACTATGTGCTGGCCGGTGGCGAGGTTGCCGCTATGGTGCTGCTGGAAGCCGTTGTGCGGCTCATTCCGGGCGTACTGGGCGGGGCGGACAGCCATGCCGATGAGAGCTTTGAGAACGGCCAGCTCGAATATCCCCAATATACCCGGCCGCAAACCTTCGAGGGCGTCGACATCCCGGCGGTGCTGACCTCGGGCGATCATGGAAAAATTGCCAAATGGCGGGCCGAGCAAAGCCTGGCGCTGACGCAGGCGCGCCGGCCGGACCTGCTGACCCCGTCCAAGCGCGGCCGCTGACATAAAACCGACGGAAACCCTAGACTCTGCGGTCATTTTCGCCTATAGCCGCGCCACTATCCGCGTCGCTGGGCTAATCGGACCCGTGGCGCACCAATAAAAAGACGACCAAAACTCCGTTACCAACCAAGACCGGGCGACGAGCCGCAAGGCCCGCAAACGCTCCTTTGAAAAGATTCAGGACGGATCAATGAATATCATCCAGCAGCTCAATGCCGAGCATGTTGCAGAACTGGCCGCCAAGCGCGAACTGCCCGACTTCACCCATGGCGATACCGTCAAGGTGTGGGTCAAGATCCGCGAAGGCGAAAAGGAACGCCTGCAGGCTTATGAAGGCGTCGTGATCGCCCTCAATGGCGGCGGCATCACCGCTTCGTTCACCGTGCGCAAGATCTCGTACGGCGAAGGCGTGGAACGCGTGTTCCCGCTCTACTCGCCCAACGTTGCCAAGGTGGAAGTGCTCAAGCGCGGTAAGGTTCGTCGCGCCAAGCTGTACTACCTGCGCGATCGTCGCGGTAAGTCGGCTCGTATTTTCGAATCGACCAACTCGCGCACCAAGAAGATCGAGGCCGGCGAGCGCGAAGCCGCTGCCGCAGCCAAGAACGCCCGCGAAGCCGAAAAGATCGCCGCTGCAGAGGCATTTGCCGCAGAAGCAGCAGCAGCGGAAGCAGCAGCTGCCGCCGCCGCCGAAGCTGCAGCAGCAGAGACACCCAAGGCCGAATAAGTCCGGCATTGGATTGAATCTAAAAACCCGGTCGCAAGGCCGGGTTTTTTGTTGGGGTGGATTCACGTGAAACGCTGGCCCGCGGTGGGGCGGCCTCCGCCATTTCCGGCTTGTCCCCCGGCACCGGCTTGGCGATAAGGGGGCACCCTGCCCTGTTCGAGTCCGTCCATGTCCATCAAGATCGTCACCTGGAACATCAATTCCATCCGCCTGCGCTTGCCGATGGTGCTCGACTTCATCGCCCAGCACAGCCCGGACGTGATCATGTTCCAGGAGATCAAGTGCACGGATGACCAGTTCCCGCGCAATGCCTTCACCGAGGCGGGTTTCCCCCACCATGCCGTGCACGGCCAGAAGGGTTATCACGGCGTCGCCATCGTTTCGAAATTCCCGCTGACCGACGTATCGAGCCGCATGTTCTGCGAAATCCCGGAATCGCGCCACATCTCGGCGCTGACCGATTTCGGCCATGGCCCGGTGACGCTGCACGATTTCTATATTCCGGCCGGCGGCGATGAGCCCGACCCCGAGATCAACCCCAAGTTCAAGCACAAGCTGGGGTTCCTGTCCGAGCTGACCCAGTGGTTCAGCGAACCCATGTTCCAGCGCGGCCACCTGATCGCGGGCGACTTCAACATCGCCCCGCATGAAAACGACGTCTGGAGCCACAAGCAGCTGCTCAAGATCGTCAGCCACACGCCGGTCGAAACCGAGGCGCTCAATGCGATCCTCAATGGCGGCCATGGCTGGACGGACCTGGTGCGCAAGCATGTGCCCCATGACCAGAAGCTCTATTCATGGTGGAGCTATCGCAGCGCCAACTGGGAAAACGCCGACAAGGGGCGCCGCCTGGACCATATCTGGTCAACCCATGACGTGGCCGAGCACTGCATCGGCGCCGAGATCATCAAGCCCTATCGCGGCTACAGCCCGCAGCCGAGCGACCACGTGCCCGTTATTGCCCGCTTCGCGGGGATCTAGAGAAAGCCCGTGCGGCGACAGCGTTTGCGACCTCGATCCCCGAGGCGTGGCAAAAAACCTATTCCGGCTTCATCTTGCGGCGCACCGGTTCCAGCGCGCCGAGATAATTGCCCAAGTCTTGCTGCACGCGGGCCACGGCGCGCTGCGCTAGGTCGGGCGATTGCTGCACCAGCTTGAGGAAGGCCGAGCGCGGAACGAAAAGCACGTCGCATTCGGTGACGGCGGTGATGGTGACGGGACGGGACTTTGCCAGGATCAGCGCCATGGCCGAGACGACGCTGCCCGGCTCGGAAATCGCATAGGGCTTGCCGGCGCCGGGGCCTTCGGGCTTGGCCTTGAGTGTTCCTGCGATCAGCACGAACGCGCCCAGCGGCACCTCGCCGGCCTGGTACAATACGTCATCGGGCTCGAACTGGCGGATATCGCCGGCAAAGGCCAGCATGCGCCGCTGCTCGTCGTCGCAGATATCGAAAAATTCGGCCTGAGCCAGCGCCTCGGCCGCATCGTCCCTGATCATATGCCCCGTTCCGGATAGACAAGCGGCCCCGTCATCACGGAGCCGCTCCAACCTATAGGGCATTTTCGGCCCGTTTGTACCGGATTTTGCGCGGGTTCACCGGCTTTGCAGCGTTACGGAACCAGGCGATAGCCACCGTCTTCGGTCACCAGCAGGCGGGCATTGGAGGGATCGCGCTCGATCTTCTGGCGCAGCCGGTAGATGTGAGTCTCCAGCGTATGCGTGGTGACGCGGTTATTGTAGCCCCACACTTCCTTGAGCAGCACATCGCGGGTGATGGTCTTGGGCCCCTGGCGATAGAGATATTTAAGGATGGAGGTTTCCTTGTCGGTCAGGCGCACCTTGCCGCCATCATTGGCCTCAAGCAGCTTGGCCGAGGGCTGGAAGCTGTATTGACCGATGGTGAAGACCGCATCCTCGCTCTGGTCGTGCTGGCGAAGGGCGGCATTGATACGCGCCATCAGCACCGGGAAGCGGAAGGGCTTGGTCAGGTAGTCATTGGCACCCGAATCGAGGCCGCGGATCTGGTCGGCATCGCTGTCATGGCCGGTCAGCATCAGGATCGGACTCTTGTAGCCCTCGCTGCGCAGCACCTTGACCGCCTCGCGACCATCCATGTCGGGCAGGCCGACGTCGAGAATCATCAGGTCGACATTGTGCTCGCGCGTGGCCTTGAGCGCGTCATTGGCCGTGCCCGCCTGCAGGATCTCGTATTCGCGATGCGTTTCGAGCTGCTCGACCAGGGTCTGGCGCAGATCCACGTCGTCGTCCACCAGCAGGATGCGTCGCTTGTTCATTGTTTTCTCCGGACTTTTTGCGTCGACACAGCCAAGGGTCACAATATTGCGACCGGTTTTTGGCCTGCCAATCACAACGGCGTTATGAACAGCAACGGCGCAGTGCCATGGGAAGTTGCAACCGCCCCGGCACCAAGCGCGATATTCCGCTCAGACCGCCTTCGGACGGCCTCCGAAGAGGGCCGAACCGACCCGCACATGGGTGGCGCCCATGGCAATTCCGGTCTCGAAATCGCTGCTCATTCCCATGGACAGATGGGCAGTGCCGGCGGCTTTTCCAAGCTCGGCCAGCCAGGCGAAATAGGGCCCGGGCGGCTGGCCATCGGGCGGGATGCACATCAGCCCGACGATATCGAGCCCATGCACCTGCCGGCACCGCTCGACAAAGGCGACGGTGTCAGCAGGGGCGATGCCTGCCTTTTGCGGTTCGAGACCGATATTGACCTGCACGAAACAGGGCAGATTTCTTCCAGCATGCTGCATCTCTTCTTCAAGCATGCTGGCAAGTTTCTCGCGATCGACCGTCTCGATGACGTCGAACAGCGCCACGGCCTCGCGCGCCTTGTTGGTCTGCAGCGGACCGATCAGGTGCAGCCTTATATCGGGATGACGCTGACGCAGTTCGGGCCACTTGTCCTTGGCTTCCTGCACGCGGTTTTCCCCGAACACCTTCTGCCCGGCGGTGATGAAGGGTTCGATTGCCTCGGCCGGAAAAGTCTTGGACACGGCGACTAGCTCGACCGCCTCGGGCGGCGCGCCGAAGCGGTCGCGGGCCCGGGTGATGCGGGTGCGGATGGATTCCAGGTTGCTGGCAGCGGCCGAGTCCATGGTTTTGCCCTGTTTCTGTTGACCTTGGAGGGGATTTCTGGTGATGGTCCGGTAGCCAAAATCCCCCATAAACGCAAGCAGTGCACCAGTTTTGTGCCGCTTCGCGAGAATCCACCCCTGGGCGCCCAGCGCCAATCACTCAAGGACGAGCATAGTGAGCGGCGAACGCTACAATCCGCGCGAAATGGAACCGAAATGGCAGCAGGTGTGGGACGACGCCCGCAGCTTTGTCAGCGATAACAACGACACGCGCGAGCCCTACTACGTCCTTGAGATGTTCCCCTACCCCTCGGGCCGCATCCATATGGGCCACGTGCGCAACTATTCCATGGGCGACGTGGTGGCCCGCTACCAGCGCGCCAAGGGCAAGAATGTGCTCCACCCGATGGGTTGGGACGCCTTCGGCCTGCCGGCCGAGAATGCCGCCATCGAGCGCAAGACCCATCCGGGCACCTGGACGCGCCAGAACATCGCCACCATGAAGGCCCAGCTCAAGTCCATGGGCTTGGCGATCGACTGGTCGCGCGAAATCGCCACCTGCGAACCCGAATATTACCAGCACCAGCAGGCCATGTTTATCGACATGATGGCGGCGGGCCTGGTGACCCGCAAGCAGTCCAAGGTCAACTGGGACCCGGTCGACATGACCGTGCTGGCCAATGAGCAGGTGATCGACGGCAAGGGCTGGCGCTCGGGCGCACCGGTGGAACAGCGCGAACTGACGCAGTGGTTCTTCAAGATTTCCGACATGGCCGAAGAGCTGCTCGAAGCGCTCGACGGGCTGACCGACTGGCCCGAAAAGGTGCGCATCATGCAGCGCAACTGGATCGGCAAGTCCGAGGGCCTGCGCCTGCTGTTCGAAATGCTGCCTGCCAACAGCACGGCTGCGACCAGCATCGAGGTCTTCACGACCCGTCCCGACACCATTTTCGGCGCATCGTTCATCGCGCTGTCCCCGGACCACGCGCTGACCAGCGAACTGGCCGCCGGCAATCCGGCTTTGGCCGAGTTTGTGGCCGAATGCCATCGCCAGGGCACCGCGACCGAAGCCATTGAAAAGGCCGAGAAAAAGGGCGTTTTCACCGGGCTCCACGTGAAGCATCCGGTGGTCGAAGGCGCCACGCTCCCCGTCTATGTCGCCAATTTCGTGCTGATGGATTACGGCACCGGCGCCATTTTTGGCTGCCCGGCGCATGACCAGCGCGACCTCGACTTTGCCCGCAAATATGACCTGCCGGTGATCCCGGTGGTGCTGCCGAGCGGCGCCGATGCCGCCACCTTCACGGTGGACGACGAGGCCGTGACCGATCCGGGCACCATCTTCAATTCCGGTTTCCTCGACGGCATGAGCGTCGACGCCGCCAAGAAGGCGATTGCCGAGCATTTCGCCGCGCGCCAGGTTGACGGCCAGCCGCAAAGCAAGGTCGAGGTCAACTACCGCCTGCGCGACTGGGGCGTTTCGCGCCAGCGCTATTGGGGTTGCCCGATCCCGGTGATCCATTGCGAGGTCTGCGGCACCGTGCCCGTGCCCAAGAAGGACCTGCCGGTGGTGCTGCCCGAGGACGTGACCTTCGACAAGCCCGGCAATGCGCTGGACCACCATCCGACCTGGAAGCATGTGAACTGCCCCCAGTGTGGTGGTGCGGCCCGCCGCGAAACCGACACCATGGACACCTTTGTCGATTCGTCCTGGTATTTCGCGCGCTTTACCTCGCCACATGCCGCAACCCCGACCGAACCAGAAGTGGCCAATCGCTGGCTGCCGGTCGATCAGTATATCGGCGGCGTCGAGCACGCGATTCTGCACCTGCTCTATTCGCGCTACTTCACCCGCGCCATGAAGGCCACCGGCCATGTGGGCATCGAAGAGCCGTTCAAGGGCCTGTTTACCCAGGGCATGGTGACCCACGAGACCTACAAGTCGGCCGCCGGCGACTGGGTGCTGCCCTCCGACGTGGTGCTGGACACCAATGGCGCGCGGCATCTGACGACCAATGAGCCGATCACCGTCGGCGCCGTCGAAAAGATGAGCAAGTCCAAGAAGAACGTCGTCGATCCCGACGAGATCGTCGCCACCTATGGCGCCGATACCGCACGCTGGTTCATGCTCTCGGATTCCCCGCCGGAACGCGATTTCCAGTGGACCGAAGCCGGTGTCGAGGGCGCCGGCCGCTTCCAGCAGCGCGTCTGGCGCCTGGTGGGTGAGACCATCGAGATTGCCAAACAGTCCGCAGGGATTGTTCGTGGTTCGGATGACGACGAGGCACTGAGCCTGCGCAAGACCGTGCATCGCGCGGTGCAGCAGATCGGCACCGATATTGAAGGCCTGCACTTCAACCGCGCCGTGGCCCAGATCTATGAACTGACCAATGCGCTGGTGCGCTCGGCCGGTATCGCGGCGGCTGCTCCCGCGGCCCGCCTCGACGCCCTGGAAGATGGCGTGGCGCGCCTCGTGCAGATGCTCGCCCCGATGATGCCGCACCTGGCGGAAACCTGCTGGCATGAGCTGGGCAAGCCCGGCCTCGTGGTGGACGCACTCTGGCCCGAAGTCGATCCGGCCTTGCTGGTCGACAACAGCGTGACGCTGCCGATCCAGATCAACGGCAAGCGCCGCGGCGAAGTCAGCGTCGCCAAGGGCACGCCGGCCGCTGAGGTCGAGAAGCTGGTCTTGTCTTTGGATGAGATTGTCCGCATTCTCGACGGCAAGGCACCAAAGAAAATCGTCATCGTCCCAGACAGGATCGTCAATGTCGTGGTCTAGGCTCGCTCGCCGTATCGCTTTCGCCGGGCTTATCGCAGCGACGGGCACCCTTGCGGGTGCCTGCAGCTTCACCCCGGTCTATAGCACCACGGCAAGCAAGCCGGTGGCGGCCCTGGCCTATGCCAAGCCGGCCAGCCGCCTCGAACAGATCATCTATCAGGATCTGGCGCTGCGCATCGGCACCACCGATGCGCCCACGGCCCCGCTGGCCAAGGTCAGCGTGAGCCAGAGCGCGGCCGTGATGACCCGGACCAAGAGCGTGGGCTTTGCCACGCCCTATGAGCTGACCGTGACGGCCACCTTGGTGGTAACGCCGCGCGATGGTGGCGCCGCCAAGCCGCAGAGTTTCACGCGCACCGCAACCGCCGAATATACCACCACCGGCCAGGTACTGGCGGACAATGCCGCGCAGGCTGATGCCGGCGAACGCGCAGCGCGCGCAGCAGCCGAATCCCTCCGCCTTGCCCTGCTGGCCGCATCGAGCCGCTGATGACCGCGCTCAAGGCGCATGAAGTTGCGCGTTTTCTGGTCCGCCCGGACCTGACCGAAGGCATTTTTCTCGCCTATGGTCCCGATGCGGGGCTGGTGCGCGAAACCGCGCAACGCCTGATCCGCCAGCTCAGCGGCGATGATCCGGACACCAGCGTCGTGACGCTGGATGGCTCAGAGGTCGATGCTGATCCCTCCATCCTGGCCGTCGAGGCGCGTACCATTTCTCTCTTCGGAGGCAAGCGCATCGTGCGCGTGCGCGGCGCCACCAAATCGCTGGTGCTGACCCTCACCGAACTGCGCGATGACCCGGTCGGCGCCGCCATCGTGCTCGAGGCCGGCAATCTCACCCCCAAGGATGCGCTGCGGGCCCTCGTGGAGGCCGCAAAGCTCGGCCGGGCCCTGCCCTGCTACCCCGACAGCGAAGAGACGCTGCAGGCGCTTATTCGCGATGCCTTCAACCAGCAGGGCATTCGCGTCGACGCCGACGTGGTGACCACTTTGCGCGAGATCCTGGGCAATGACCGCGAGATCACCCGCCGCGAGCTGGAAAAGCTGACGCTCTACGCCGCCGCCAGCAAGCAGCTGACCCGCGAGGACGTGCTGCTGCTCTGTGCCGACAACGGCATGCTGGTGATCGACGCCATTCTCGACGCCGCTGGTGGCGGGCACGCCGAGAAGCTGGAACTGGCACTGAACCGCGCCCTCTCCTCGGCCGTCGATCCGCAGCGCCTTTTGGCCATGTGCACCATTCACTTTGCCAATCTGCGCCGCTGGCGGGCCGATGTGGATGGCGGCAAGAGCGCCCGCATGGTGCTGGATGGGCTGCGGCCGAAGCCGCACTTCTCCCGCATGTCGGCGCTGGAACAGCAGTTACGCCTGTGGTCGGATAGCGCCCTGGCGACCGCCTGCGCCCGGATCCTGCAGGCCACGGCCGAAAGCCGCCGCCGCCCCGCTCTGGCCGACGCTACTCTGCGCCGCGCCCTGCTCGCCATCTGCATGATGGCCGCCGCGCATTAACGACGTTTCACGTGAAACGTCGGCGTGTGTTCTAAACAGATCGGTGTCATATTCCACGATGTCATCCCGGCGGAGGCCGGGATCGTCATGGACGTCTTGGACGAGCAACGCGCGGCACGCGTTTCACGTGAATCACGCCCAAACAAAAACACCACCCGGACCAAACCGGGTGGTGCCAGAACCATAGCGCCAAAAGGCCAAAAGACTAGTTGGTGTAGCCGGTTAGCTTGAGGCAGATGCCGTCGAGCTGTTCCAGGGTCTTGTAGCGGATTTCGAGCTTGCCGCCGCGCTCGCTATGGGCAAGCGACACCGAGAGGCCAAGTGCGTCGGAGAGGCGCCGCTCCAGTGCCACGGTATCGGGATCGCGATCGGAAGGGCCCTCGCTCGGCTTTTTCTTGCCGGGAACCTCGCGCTGCTGGCTCAGGGCCTCGGCCTCGCGTACCGAGAGGCCCCCAGCAACGATCTGCTGGGCGAGCTTGGCGGGGTCTTCCGCGGTGATCAGCGTGCGGGCGTGGCCGGCGGTCAGGGTGCCGCTCGACACCATGCCGCGCACATCCTCGGGCAGGCGCAGCAGGCGCAGCGTATTGGCGACGTGCGAGCGGCTCTTGCCGATTACCTGGGCCAGGTCCTGCTGGGTATAGTCGAACTGCTCGATCAGCTGGCCATAGCCCATGGCTTCTTCCAGCGGATTAAGGTCGGCGCGCTGCACGTTCTCGATAATGGCGAGTTCGAGCGCTTCCTTGTCATCGACATCCCGCACGATGACCGGCACGTCATGCAGGCCGGCGGCCTGCGAGGCGCGCCAGCGGCGTTCACCGGCGATCAGCTCGAAGATATTGGGATCTTCGCTGGGGCGCACCAGCAGCGGCTGCATCACGCCCTTTTCGCGAATCGAATTGGTCAGCTCCTCGAGCTGATCGGGATCGAAGGTGCGGCGGGGATTGGCGCGGTTGGCGATGATGAACTCGACCGGCAGGCGCTTGACGCCGCCCGATTCGGTGACGCGCGCGCCCTCAACGGTGGCCATATCGCCAATCAGAGCGGCGAGCCCGCGACCGAGACGTGTGGGTTTATCGTTCATATCGGGCTCCTATGCCGCCTGGAGCTGACGTTCGCGGCGGATAACTTCGGTGGCGAGGCGCAGATAGGCCTGGCTGCCGGCACATTTGAGATCATAGAGCAAAGCGGGCTTGCCATAGGACGGCGCCTCGCTGAGCCGCACATTGCGCGGAATGACCGTTTCGTAGACCAGATCGCCCATTTCGCTCCGCACGTCCTGCAGCACCTGCTCGGAGAGGTTGTTGCGCTTGTCGAACATGGTCATCACCACGCCCTGGATCGACAGATGCGGGTTCAGGGTGGAACGGATCTGCTCGATGGTCTGCAGCAGCTGGCTGAGACCTTCCAGCGCGAAGAACTCGCATTGCAGCGGCACCAGTACGGCATCGGCCGCGACCAGCGAATTGATGGTCAACAGGTTGAGCGACGGCGGGCAATCGATCAGGATATAGCTGACCGGCTTGTCGTTGATGGTGAGGTCGTGCAGCTGCTTGAAGGCGTCGCGCAGCTTGAAGGCACGGTCGCCATGCCCGGCAATGGTCAGCTCGACGCCGAGCAGATCCATGGTCGAGGGGACGATGGCGACATTGGGAACGCTGGTCATGATCGCGGCCTGCGCCACGGTCGCCTCGCCCACCAGAAGGTCATAGGACGACACTTCGCGGTCGGTGCGCGAAATGCCCAGACCCGTCGAGGCATTGCCCTGCGGATCGAGATCCACGATGAGCACGCGCTCGCCGATCGCCGCCAGGGCGGTTGCCAAATTGATGGCGGTCGTTGTCTTACCAACGCCACCCTTCTGATTTGCCAGTGTCAGAATACGGGGTGCCACCATCGGCCTCCAGATCGTTCGCCGCTAACTAGCTGTTTTGGCACGCAAATTTGTCAGCGTGAGCAAAACACCACTTTCGTCCGTGTCACTCTTGGTTACTAACACGTCAAAGCCCCATTGCGTAGCGGCTTCCGACACTTCTTCAACATGTTCCCTGCCCTTGTGCAGGATGGCGCGGCTATTGGCCCCGAAAAACGGCTCCATCCAGCCGCACAGCATGGGCAAAGCGGCTAGTGCGCGCGAAGTGATGACGTCGGGAACCGGTGTTTCACGTGAATCAATCTGGTCGCTGCGCCGTCCCTCGACGGTAACCGAGAGATCCAACTCGCGGGCGACCGTGCGCAGGAAGCTGACCTTGCGGCTGGTGGGCTCCACCAGCGTGAATCGATGATTCGGACCTTTGAGCGCGATCGCCAGCGGCAGCGCGGGAAAGCCGCCACCACTGCCCAGGTCCAGGAAGGTGTGGTCGCTGTCGCGCAGCAGAGGCAATACCTGCAGGCTGTCTGCAAAATGCCGCGACCAGATCGCATTTAGTGTTTCACGTGAAACAAGATTCTGTACCCCCTGCCACTTCTTGAGCAGCTGAGCATAGGATTCCAGATCCGCGGCGACCTCACCGATCGGGCGGGTGAAATGGGGTGCATAGGGCGCAATCGCCCCGAGATCGGTCATTAACTGGCCTTACGCATGTCGCCACGCCGCACCACGGCGAGCAGAAGTGTAATTGCTGCAGGGGTCATGCCGTCGAGGGCCTGGGCCTGCGCGATGGTTTGCGGCCGCTGCTGCTGCAGCTTCTGGCGCAACTCAATGGATAGCCCGGGAATGCTGTCGTAGTCGAGCGTCTCGGGTATCGCCTTCTGTTCGTCGCGCCGCACCGCTTCAATATCGCGCCGCTGGCGATCGAGATAGACGGCATATTGTGCATCCACCACCAGCTGCTCCAGCACGGGCGGGGCAATGTCAGCGACCTCTGGCCAGACGCGGATGGCGTCTTCCGGGGTCACATCGGGATAGGACAGCAGGTCGAAGGCGCTGCGGGCCTTGCCGTCCTCGTTAACGGCAATACCGGCCTTGCGGGCCACGCTCGGGGTGGCGCTGAGACGGTGCAGCATCGCCCTGCCCTCATCGAGCTGGCGCGACTTGCTGGAGAACAGCTCACGCCGCTCCTCACCCACGAGGCCCATCTCGATCCCCAGCGGGGTCAGCCGCTGATCGGCATTGTCGGCCCGCAGATGCAGGCGGAACTCGGCGCGCGAGGTGAACATGCGATAGGGCTCGGCCACGCCGCGCGTCACCAGGTCATCGACCATCACGCCGAGATAGCTGTCGGTGCGGGAGAGAATAATGGCTTCGTCATTGTTCACGGCACGGGCGGCATTGGCGCCGGCCAGCAGGCCTTGGGCGCCCGCCTCTTCATAGCCCGTCGTGCCATTGATCTGCCCGGCCAGATAGAGGCCCGGCTGCTTCTTCAGTTCCAGCGTCGAGCGCAGTTCACGTGGATCAACGTGATCATATTCAATGGCATAGCCGTACTGAATGATCCGCACATTCTCGAGCCCGGGCATGGTGCGCAGGAACTCGTCCTGCACTTCGGGCGGCAGCGAGGTCGAAACGCCATTGGGATAGACGGTGATATCGTCCAGCCCTTCGGGCTCCAGAAAGATCTGGTGACTGTCGCGATCGGCGAAGCGGACGATCTTGTCTTCGATCGACGGGCAATAGCGCGGGCCGCGGCTCTGAATGCGGCCCGAATACATGGCGGAGCGATGCACATTGGCCGCGATGATGGCGTGGGTTTCGGCCGAGGTGCGCGTGATATGGCACGGCACCTGGCGCGTTGTGATCGCCGTGGTCAGCGCCGAGAACGGCTCGGGCGGGTTGTCGCCCGGCTGCTCTTCGAGCACGCTATAATTGATCGAGGCGCGGTCGAGACGCGCAGGCGTGCCAGTCTTGAGGCGGCCGAGCTTGAGGCCCAGCGCTTCGAGACGGGTGGAGAGGCCAAGCACCGGCTTCTCGCCGAGCCGCCCGGCGGGATAGCTGTTGTCGCCGCTATGGATCAGCCCGCGCAAAAAGGTGCCGGTGGTCAGCACCACGGCCTTGGCGCCGATGCGGCGGCCATCCAGCAGCACGACGCCGCTCACCACGCCATCGGTGACCTCGATATCGTCGACCTCGGCTTCCATCACATCGAGATTGGGCTGGGCCGTGATCGCGGCCTGCATCGCCTTGCGATAAAGCGTGCGGTCGGCCTGGGCGCGCGGGCCACGCACCGCAGGGCCCTTGCGGCGGTTGAGCACGCGGAACTGGATGCCTGCGGCGTCGGCGACCCGGCCCATCAAGCCATCGAGCGCATCGATCTCGCGCACCAGATGACCCTTGCCCAGACCGCCAATGGCCGGATTGCAGCTCATGACGCCGATCGTATCGAACTTGTGGGTGATGAGGGCCGTGGGTACGCCCAGGCGTGCCGACGCGGCCGCGGCTTCACAGCCGGCGTGACCGCCCCCAACGACGATGACAGCATAATCGGTCATGGCTTTTTCTCCAGACGCGCTCAATAGGCCAATGTTTCACGTGAATCAATTCACGGCTGGGTTTAGCGGCTATGCGTGGTCAGTGGTCGTGCCATTCGAGCGTAGCTCTTATGGCCTTCTCGCCTCATATCGCGCCACTGGCGCGATATGTCCTACGGAACGGCTCGAAGTTTCACGTGAATCATTTGCCGATGCAGAAGCTGGCAAACAATCGATCCAACACCCGTTCGGCATCGATCCGGCCGACCAGCCGTTCCAGGGCTTGCGAGGCAATGCGCAGGCTTTCGGCGGCGAGCTCGGGCATATCCAGCTGGCGGGCCGATTGGTCCAGCGCCTCCATGGCGCCGGCCAATGCGGCGCGGTCGCGCTCGCGGCTCAGCAATGAGGGTTCGCCCTGTGCCAGCGTGCTGCCGAGACGCTCGATTCCCGTGAGCAACGTCGACAGCCCTGCCCCGGTTTGTGCGGAGACGGCAAGGTCGGCGGCGTTGGCACTGCCCAGATCCAGCTTGGTGGCAACGCGCAGCAGCCTGGGATGGTTGGGCATGGCCTCGGTCTCGGTGAGATCGGGGGCCATCAGCCAGAGCACGATATCGGCCTGGTCTATCGCCTGCCGGGCGCGGCGAATGCCTTCGGCCTCGGCCTTGCTGTCAGTCTCCCGTAATCCGGCCAGGTCGAGCAGGATATAAAGCTGGCCACCGATATCGAGCGGCACTTCGCGCACGTCGCGAGTGGTGCCGGCTTCGTCGGTGACGATGGCGATGTCGGACTTGGCCAGCGCATTGAGTAGGCTGGATTTGCCCGCATTGGGCGGCCCGGCGAGAGCAACGCGGATGCCTTCGCGGACAATGCGGCCATGTTCGATGGAGGCAACCGCATCAGCCAGTTCCGCCCGCAGCGCAGCAATCGCGGCGCCAAAGCTCTCCGGCAGGGATTCGGCGACGTCGCCTTCATCGGAAAAGTCGAGTCGCGCTTCGATTTCGGCGCGTAGGTCAAGCAGCTGGTCACGCCAGCCATCGATGCGTTGCGACAGGCCACCTTCAAATCGTGCCAGCGCCTGGCGGCGCTGGTTTTCGGTTTCGGCTTCGAGCAGATCGCCGAGCCCCTCGATTTCCACCAGGTCCAGCTTGCCGTTTTCAAAAGCCCGGCGCGTGAATTCACCCGCCTCGGCGAGACGGGCACCTTCATTGACGAGGAGTTTGAGAATAGCACGGACGCCGGCCGGCGAGCCATGCACCTGCAATTCGGCGCAGTCTTCGCCGGTAAAGCTGTGGGGTGCGGGGAACCAGGCAATGAGGCCTCGGTCGAGCAACGAGTCCTGCCCGATGGGGCGCAGGGTCAACCGCCGCGGCTCGGGCAGCGCACCGGCCACCTTGCCAAGCAGCGCCGGAACATCGGGCCCGGAGAGACGGATGACCGCCACCCCGGACGGCGGTGTCCCGGAGGACAAGGCGACGATCGTGTCAGTCATTCACAGCGTCCCAAAAGCAAAGAGCGACACGCCTTCGGCATGCCGCTCTTCAAACTTAACACACGGCGTGTGTCAGGTGTTCATCGAGTCGAAGAAGTCGGAATTCGTCTTGGTCTGGCGAACCTTGTCCATGAGAAATTCCATCGCGTCGATCGTCCCCATCGGGTTGAGGATACGGCGCAGCACGTACATCTTCTTGAGAATATCGGGCTCGACCAGCAGTTCTTCCTTGCGGGTACCCGACTTGGTGATGTCGAGCGCGGGGAAGATGCGCTTGTCGGCGACCTTGCGGTCGAGAATGATTTCCGAGTTACCGGTGCCCTTGAATTCTTCAAAGATCACTTCGTCCATGCGCGAACCGGTATCGATCAGCGCGGTCGAAATGATGGTCAGCGAGCCGCCGCCTTCGATATTGCGGGCGGCGCCGAAGAAGCGCTTAGGGCGCTGCAGCGCGTTGGCATCCACACCGCCGGTGAGCACCTTGCCCGAGCTTGGCACGACAGTGTTGTAGGCGCGGCCGAGACGGGTGATGGAATCGAGCAGGATGACCACGTCGCGCTTGTGTTCGACCAGGCGCTTGGCCTTTTCGATCACCATTTCGGCGACCTGGACGTGGCGCGATGCCGGCTCGTCAAAGGTCGAGGAGATGACTTCGCCGCGCACCGAGCGCTGCATGTCGGTCACTTCTTCCGGACGCTCGTCGATCAACAGCACGATCAGATAGCATTCGGGGTGATTGGTGGCGATCGACTGTGCGATATTCTGCAACAGTACAGTCTTACCAGTACGTGGCGGCGCAACAATCAGCGCACGCTGCCCCTTGCCGAGTGGAGCGACCAGATCGAGCAGGCGCGCCGAACGATCCTTGAGGGTCGGATCGGGCAGCTCCATGCGGAGACGCTCTTCGGGGTAAAGCGGGGTCAGGTTGTCGAAGTTGACCTTGTGGCGGACGGCCTCGGGATCTTCGAAGTTAATCGTGTTTACTTTGAGCAGCGCGAAATAGCGCTCGCCATCCTTGGGAGACCGGATCTGGCCTTCAACCGTGTCGCCGGTGCGCAAACCGAAACGGCGGATCTGGGATGGGCTGACATAGATATCGTCAGGACCGGGGAGATAGTTCGCGTCGGGCGAACGCAGGAACCCGAAACCATCGGGGAGGACTTCAACGACGCCTTCGCCGGTGATGTCGACTTCCTGGGCTGCGAGCTCCTTGAGGATGGCAAACATCAATTCCTGTTTGCGCATGGTCGAGGCGTTCTCGACCTCGTGTTCTTCGGCGAACACCAGCAATTCGGCCGGGGATTTGGCCTTGAGCTCGCTGAGCTTCATATTCTGCATGTAGCGATAAACCCTTGAGGGAAATCTGGTAAGGCGGGGGGTATTTTCTGGGGGCAGGCACCGCGCAGCGACCGGGGCCGGTCAGCTAAAATATGGGATGCGTCGGCAGCCATGTAGCGCGATCCCGCGGCTTTTTCAAGAAAGAAACCGTGGGTGGGCCAGCGGATTCACGTGAAACGCGGCGATTTGGGTGGGGAAGCCAGCAACAAACTCGGTGTCATCCCGGCCCTGAGCCGGGATCCAACTCGAGGTGTCTGAGCAGATCCACCAAGCGGCCGAAGGAAAAATCTCAGGATGGGCCCCGGCTCAAGGCCGGGGTGACATTGTGCGTGGGGCGGGCTCCGAAAAAAGTCCACCCCACAACGTGGGTTAGAACGGCTTGACGATAACTGCGATGACGATGACCACCATGAGCACCGTCGGCACTTCGTTGATGAGGCGGAAGAACTTCTGCGGCTTGGTGTTGCGGTCTTCCTTGAAGGCGCGGAGATAGCTGCCCAGCATGCCGTGCACGCCCGAAAGCGCGATGACCGAGGCCGCCTTGAGATAGGGCCAGCCCGCGCTCCAGTCGACCAGGCCCAGATGGATCATCCACAGACCGAACGCCCAGCTGGCGATCATCGCCGGGGTGGTGATGCCACGGTAGAGCCGGCGTTCCATCACCTTGAAAGTCTCGGACTTGTCCGAACCCACCTCGGTGACCGAGTGATAGACGAATAGACGCGGCAGATAGAGCATGCCGGCCATCCAGGAGATGACCGAAATCACATGCAGCGCTTTGATCCACATTTCCATGGGGCGTTTCCTAAGTCGGGCTAGCCGTTTTTGACGCGATCAACCAGGCGCGCCATATGCTCGATCGGGGTTTCCGGCACGATGCCATGACCCAGATTGAAGATGTGCGGCCGGTCGCTGAAGGCTTCGATGATGGCGTCGATCCGCTCGTCGAGCTGCTTGCCCCCGGTAACCAGGCGCAGCGGATCGAGATTCCCCTGCACCGGCAGGGTGGCCGGCAGCGTCTTTTTTGGGAAATCGAGCGGGGTCGAATAGTCGAGGCCCACCGCATTGACGCCAGTCATTTCGACATAGCGCGCAATATTGCCGGCGGCGCCGCGCGGGAAACCGATGATCGGGGCATTGGGCACGCGGGCCCTTACGCCTTCGACGATCCGCCGATTTGGCTCGATCACCTGGGTGGTGAAGGCCTCATCGTCGAGATTGAGCGCCCAGCTTTCAAACAGCTGCACTACGTCGGCGCCGGCTTCAAACTGGGCGACGAGATAATCGATGCTGGTTTCGACCAGGAAGTCCATCAGCCGGGCATAATCGTCGGGCTGGCGCAGGGCATAGAGCCGCGCGGCGGCCTGATCGGGCGAGCCACGACCGGCGATCATATAGGTCGCCACGGTCCAGGGAGAGCCGCAGAAGCCGATCAGCGTCTTTTCGGGAGCCAGTGCCGCCCGGACGAGCCGTACCGTCTCAAGGACAGGCTCAAGCTTTTCCAAAGCCCCTTCGGGCTTGAGGCTGGACAGGGTGTCCGGGGTCAATGGATCAAGACGTGGGCCTTCACCCACTTCGAAGCGTACTTTTTGCCCCAAGGCATCGGGCACGACCAAAATATCGGAGAACAGGATCGCTGCGTCGAGATCGAAGCGCCGCAATGGCTGCAGCGTCACTTCGCAAGCGAGCTCTGGATTGTAGCAGAGGTCGAGGAAGCTTCCGGCCTTGGTGCGGACTTCGCGATATTCCGGTAGATAGCGGCCAGCCTGGCGCATCACCCAGATTGGCGGACGCGCCTGACGTTCACCGCATACGGTTGCGAGCAGAGGTTTGTGGGTCATGACTTTCTTCCCTTCCAAACCCCAAGAGATTCTTTCTTACTTCGTATCTGTATTATCATAGCGGTGTTTTTAGCCAATTCACGCGCATCCACAATTGCCATGGTGGCGGCACAAGAGCGCAGCCGAGTGGTTAACGGGGTGTAAACGAGTCCTGTGAATCATTTCGAGCGACCACGCCGCCCAATTGGTTAACGACAGATTAACGAGGCGACTCCCGAGTCAATGATTCGCTTGGCACTGTGCAAAACCGTTTGGCGGGCCCATCCTGGCCTAACGAGGTTTTCCCCAGAGCTATCCAGAGGCCCCCTGGGCCCGGGGCCGGGGCCGAAATGTTAATGAAATGATAACGAGGTCGAACAAGTCGGGCGAAAGGCAAAAGTCATGAGTCATTATCACAGGACAGGCTTGAGCTGTGGATGACAGTGTGGAAAACATCGCTCCCATGTTGATCCTTGCCTCGCAGAGCGCCACCCGCAAAGCCTTGCTGGAACAGGCCGGGATGGCTTTTTCCACCGCTCCGGCCAGTGTCGATGAGCGCGCACTGGAACAGGCGGTTCTCGATGCCGGCGGCGATGGGCGGGACGTGGCTTTGTCGCTCGCCCAGGCCAAGGCGGCTGCCGTTGCGGCGGGCAAACCGGGCGCAATCGTCATTGGCGCAGACCAGACCCTGGCGCTCGGGCACGAGCTTTTGCACAAGCCTTCCAACCGCGCCGAGGCGGCGGCCCAGCTCGATCATCTGCGCGGCAAGACCCATCGCCTCCATGCCGCCGTGGCGCTGGTGCGCGATGACCTGCTGTTGTGGTCCGGCGTCGAGACCGCGGAGCTCACGGTGCGCGACTTTACCCCCGAGGAACGCGACGCCGTGCTCGATCGCGAAGGCGACGCCATTCTGTCCTCGGTTGGTGGCTACCGTCTCGAAGGCCCGTCGATCCAGCTGTTCGAGACCGTCACCGGCGACTATTTCACCATTCTGGGCCTGCCGCTGCTATCACTGCTTCAAGCACTGCGCCTTCACGCCCCCGAGACCCTATCGTGACCACCAAAGCCTTTGTTATCGGCCATCCGATCCATCACTCCCGCTCCCCGCTCATTCACGGCACCTGGCTGGAGCAGCACGGCATTGATGGCAGCTATGAAGCGATCGATGTGGCCCCGGCCGACTTGCCGGCCTTTTTCGAGCGCCTGCGCAGCGGCGAATTTGCCGGTGGCAATGTCACCATTCCCCACAAGGAAACCGTGTTCGCGCTGTGCGACAGCGTCGATCCTCTGGCCCGCACCATTGGCGCGGTCAATACGCTGACCGTGCGGGACGGCAAGGTGCATGGCACCAATACCGATTATCTCGGCTTTCTCGGCAATCTCGATGCCGGCGCGCCCGGCTGGTCCGATGGCCCCCATGACGCGATGATCATCGGCGCCGGTGGCGCGGCGCGGGCCGTGCTGATGGCGCTGCGGCGGCGCGATGGCGGGCGGGTGCATGTGCTGAACCGCACGCTGGCCAATGCCCAGGCGCTGGTCGAGGAAATCGACGGGCCCTTCGAGGCGCATGGCTTTGACGCCTTCCCCGAGCTGGCTGCCCATACCGGGCTTGTGGTTAACACCAGTTCCATCGGCATGCATGGCTCGCGCTTTGACTGGCTCGACATGACCCTGCTGCCCAAGACGGCGCTGGTCACCGATATCGTCTATACGCCGCTGATCACTCCGCTGCTGGCCGAGGCCCAGGCCCATGGCCTGCGCACCGTCGATGGTCTGGGCATGCTGCTGCATCAGGCCGTGCCGGGTTTTGAAGCCTGGTTCGGGGTGCGGCCCAGCGTGACGCCGGAGCTGCGGGCCCGCGTCGTGGCCAGCCTGGACCACTAGCAATGCTGCGCATCGGCATTACCGGCTCGATCGCCACGGGTAAGTCGACGCTCCTCAAGGCCTTTGCTGCCCAGGGCGTGCCGGTGCTGTCTGCCGATGCGGCCGTTGCCGAACTCTATGCCGGCGAGGCCGTCGCGCCGGTGGAGGCGCTGTTTCCCGGCGTTGCCGTCGATGGTGTGATTGACCGGGCTCGTCTGTCGCAGCAACTGGCTACCGATCCCACCGGCTTTGCTCGGCTCGAAGCGGTGGTCCATCCACTAGTGCGGGCGCGCATTGCCCGCTTCATGGATGAAGCCGAGCAGGCCGGCCATGATCTGGCGGCGGTGGAAGTGCCGCTGTTGTTTGAAAGTGGCTGGGATTACGGGTTCGATGCGGTTGCGGTGACCTGGGTGGATGAAGCCGAGCAGCGGCGCCGTGCGCTCGGCCGGCCGGGCATGACCGTGGATAAGCTCGAGACCATCCTTGCCCGGCAAATGCCACAGGCCGACAAGAAGGCTCGTGCCACCTATCTGTTCAATACCGGCCAGCCGGTTGAAACGACGGTGGCGATGGTTGCCGCACTGGTTGCGGAGATCAGAGCCAAAGGGCCGCAGAATGAACCGTGAGATCGTCCTCGATACCGAAACCACCGGCTTGTCCCCCACCCAGGGCGACCGGCTGGTCGAAATCGGCTGTGTCGAGCTGATCAACCACATTCCCTCCGGCCAGACCTACCACGTCTATATCAATCCGCAGCGCTCGATGCCCGAAGAGGCTTTCCGCGTGCATGGCCTGAGCGAGGAATTCCTCAGCGACAAGCCTCTATTCGACGCGGTGGCAGGCCCGTTCCGGGATTTCATCGGCGATGCGACGCTGGTCATCCACAACGCGCCCTTCGACATGGGCTTTCTCAATGTCGAGCTGGAGCGCGCCGGACAGTCGCGCCTCAGCAACAACGTGATCGACACCGTGATGCTGGCACGCCAGAAGCATCCGGGCGCCCGCGTCAGCCTCGATGCCCTGTGCAAGCATTATGGCATCGACAATTCCCGCCGCACCCTGCACGGCGCGCTGCTCGATAGCGAGATCCTGGCCGAGGTTTATCTCGAACTGCTCGGCGGCAAGCAGGTGAGCCTGGCGCTGATGGCCGAAATCACCGTGTCGCCGCTCGAAGCCATGGCCAGCCGGCCCATCGCGGCGCAGCGGCCGGTGGCCCTGCCCTCGCGGCTCAGCCTCGAAGAGCGTGCTGCCCACGAGAAGATGGTGGCTTCGCTCGGCGCCGATTCGATCTGGGCCCATTACCTGCAGCAGACCGCCGCGGCCGAATAACAGCCATAAAAAAAGCCCCGCATTGCAGCGGGGCTTTCAATTCGCACTGGCCGACTGGGATCAGTTCGGCTTGGCTTCACCATTGCCTTCGGCGGCATTCTGCTTGGCCGCCAGGGCTGCGAGGTTCTGGCGGTAGATGGCGGCGAAATCGACCGGCTCCATCATCAGCGGCGGGAAACCGCCCTGCTGGGTGACGCTGGCCAGAACCTGCCGTGCAAACGGGAAGATCAGGCGCGGGCATTCAATCATCAGCAACTGGCTGAGCTGAGCCTCGGGGATGTTCTTGAGACGGAACACGCCGCCATAGACCAGTTCCACGTTGAACAGGATGGTGGCTTCGCGATTGGCCTTGGCATTCAGCGTCAGCTCGACCGCATAGATGTCGTCGGCCTGCTTCTTGACCGCAACCGAGATCGAGACGTTGAACGCCGGATTGCCGCCGCCGGTCATGATCGAGCCGGGCGCGCCCGGATTCTCGAAGGAGAGGTCGCGAATATACTGGCCTACCATGTTCATGGAGGGCAGGTTTGCCGCCTGGGGCGCCGCGCCGCCCTGAGTATCGTCAGCCATAATCATGCAGTCCTTTGCCCGATATTGTTGCTGGCGTGGCTAGCATCTTTGCGCTGGAGCGACAAGGCTGACTAAGGCCTAGCGCGGCCGGTAATCGTCTTCGTCGAGATCGATCGTGCCTTCTCCGCGCAGGCGCGGGTCCCCGCCCCTGGGGCCGGAGCGATAGGTCGTGGTGGTTTCCACCACCGTCACGCGCTTGGCCAGACCCGCATAGATCCAGCCGCGCACCGGCGGCAACAGCAGCAGCAGCGCCACCGCATCGCTCAGAAAGCCCGGCAGCACCAGCAGCAGCGCCGCCAGCCCGATCAGCATGGTGTCGAAGATGGTGCGCCCCGGCAGGCGTCCGGAATTGACATTGTTGCGCAATTGGCCAAGCACCGCCATGCCCTGCTGGCGCAGCAGCAGGCCCCCCAGAATGGCGGCGCCGATGACCAAGGCGAGCGTTGGCAGCAGGCCGATTGTCTGGCCCACCTTGATGAACAGGGCGATCTCGATGATCGGCAGGGCAATCAGGCCTAGGGCGAATAATCGTGCCAAGGTCAGGGTTTCCTTCTTTGCGTCCTTGCGGCAAAAGGGGCTCATCGCCCCCTTGTGAACTGGTTTTGGGGTGAAGCTTTGCCTATATATAGGCATGTTGAAACGCTCAGCGAGCGTCACCGCGTCGTTTTTCTTACGGCGCTCACGGTAAGGTGCATTGCCCCATGGATGAATTCTTCGATCTGCCGACCCTCATCGTGATTGCCGTGGCAGTCTTTGTACTGTTCCGTCTGCGCTCGGTGTTGGGCACCCGTACCGGCAATGAACGTCCACCCGTCGAGCGTCGCAAACCTGCCACCGAAGGGGCCAATGACGACACCGTCGTGCCGCTGCGCCCGCGGGGCACCGCCGCGCCCGAACTCGATGACGAGCGCCGCAACCGCAAGATCGAAGCCGAAATCGAGCAGTTCTCGAAGGGCAACGAGACGCTGGCCGCCGGCCTCAAGGATGTGGCCGAGGCCGACCCGACCTTTACCCCGAAATCCTTCCTCGATGGCGCCAAGCAGGCCTATGAGATGATCGTCACGGCCTATGCCGCCGGTGACCGCCAGACCCTCAAGAACCTCCTCGAAAAGGACGTGTTCGAGGGCTTCCAGCGCGCCATCGCCGAGCGCGAAGCTGCCGGCCAGACGGTCGATTTCACTTTTGTCGGCCTGCCCAAGATCGAAATCGCCGAAGCTGAATACGACCGCAAGAATGTCATGCTGACCGTGCGCTTCCACGCCGAAGTGGTGTCGGCCACCCGCGACAAGGACGGCAATCTGGTCGAGGGCAATGCCGACCAGGTGCAGACCATCGCCGACGCCTGGACCTTTGCGCGCAACCCGAAGTCCCGCGACCCGAACTGGAAGGTCATCACGACCAGCCAGCTCGACTGATATTTCAACCGGCGGGCCGGCGTCCTATCCATGTCCAAGCGTGAACCGAGGCGCCTGCCCCATGACTTCCACCTGTGGACGGCTGTTGCCGCCACGGTGGATCCCCTGCGCCGCAAGGGCCTGCTCAAGTTGGCCAATGGGCCGCTGCCGCTGCCAGCCGAGGAACAACCCGTTGTTCCCGCCCCCGAACTCAGGCCGCCGCCGCGGCGCCAGCCTCCCAAAAAATCCTTCCTGCCGCCTTACCAGGCGCCCCCGCCCTCGGCCAGCGTGCCCGACAAGGCGGTCGATCCGGCCATCCGCAAAAAGGTCGGGCGCGGCCGTATCGATATCGACGGCACCATCGACCTGCATGGCATGACCCAGACCGAAGCGCGTGGCGCGCTGCATCGTTTCATCCATGCCCGGTTCCTGCGCGGCGATCGCACCGTGCTTGTCATCACTGGCAAGGGCCTCAAGACTGACAACGACTATATGGCGGCGATGACCGAGCGCGGCGTGCTGCGCACCATGCTGCCGATCTGGCTCAACGAGCCGTCCCTGGCGCCGATGGTGTCGGGTTGGAGCATTGCCGCGCGCGGCCATGGTGGCGAGGGGGCGTGGTATGTGCGCCTGCGCCGCGCATGAGGGACCGATCATGACCCCGCTTGGTGCAAAAATCCGCCAGCTGCGCGAGGAACGCGGCATCTCGCTCAAGGAAATGGCCACCGCGCTCAATGTGTCCAGTGCTTACCTGTCGGCGCTGGAGCACGGCAAGCGCGGCAAGCCCACCGGCTTCCTGCTGCACCGCATCATCACCTTCTTCAACGTCATCTGGGACGAGGCCGAGGAACTGCAGCGCCTCGCCGAAATGAGCGACCCCAAGGTGACGATCGATACCGGCGGCATGGCGCCTGAGGCCACCGAACTCACCAATCGCCTGGCGCTCGATATCGGCAAGCTCGAACCGGAAGACCTGCGCTTCCTGCGCGATGAAGTGGTGCGCCGTTCGGGCCGCAAACGCCCCTGAGGGCGCTGGTGCGCCGGCCCTGACAGGCGTATTCTCAACTATCCGCAAAAGGAGGTTGAAATGCGCACTTTAGGTGTCGCGGCCATCCTCGCCGCGATGAGTTTACCCGCCTTCTCCGCCGACCTGAGCCCCGGAGACCTGCGCGCTTTGCTGGCCGAGGGCGACGCCGCCACGGTGGTGCATGGGCTCGATCCTATCAGCTGGGAGACTTTTCTCGCCCATGTCAGTGCGGGCGATCGCGGCTGGATCGATGTGGTGCCCCTGCTGCAACCGGGCGCCGACGCCGCGATCGAGCAAAGCCTTGCCACCGCGCTGTCCCGCGCGCTGAGCGCCAATCCGGTCGGGGTGCTGACCTTGCTGTCCGGTGACAGTTTCACCGTCGCCGACATCTGCGGCACCAGCCATGTCGAGGGTCCGCCGGCTGTGGCGGCCCAGTTCATCGACGCGGCCCTGGTCAAGGTCGCGGCAGTCACCGATCCCCAGCTGTCCCAGACCCGCAACGCCTGCCTGCACGCCTTGGGCGAAGCCAGGATCGCCGCGCTGATTTAGAGCTGGTTCACCCAACCACCGGCGCTGCCCGCGGACTTGATCCGCGGGCCACTCTCGGCTCGGTGATGTTGATAGAGGCCCCCGGATCAAGTCCGGGGGCAGCATAGGAGTGCGCGGCGGTATCTCGCGCGCAGATTCCCCCGATTTCGTGGCTCCCAACACCCCCACCTGACCTCCCCCTGTTAGGGGGAGGAACAGTTCAGCGGTCAAACGCCATCAGAGCACGAACTTGCTCAGGTCCTGGTCCGCGGCCAGCACACCCACCTTGTCGGCGACGAAGGCGGCGTCGATCTTGATGACGTGACCCTGCTTGTCGGGGGCGTCGAAGCTGATGTCTTCCACCAGCCGCTCCATCACCGTCTGCAGGCGCCGCGCGCCGATATTCTCGACCGAGTTATTGACCCGCACCGCCGCGTCGGCAATCGCCTCGATGGCGTCCTGGGTGAATTCCAGCGTCACCCCTTCGGTGCTCATCAGCGCCACATACTGCTTGATCAGGCTCGCATCGGTGTCGCCGAGGATGCGGATGAAGTCCTCACGGGTCAGCGCCTTGAGTTCCACCCGGATCGGCAGGCGGCCCTGCAATTCGGGCAAGAGGTCGCTCGGCTTGGAGACGTGGAACGCGCCCGAGGCGATGAACAGAATATGGTCGGTCTGCACCGGACCATATTTGGTCGACACCGTCGTGCCTTCGATCAGCGGCAAGAGGTCCCGCTGCACGCCTTCGCGCGAGGGACCGCCGGTCACCCCACCTTCGCGCGCGGCCACTTTGTCGATCTCGTCGATGAAGACGATGCCGTGGTTTTCCACCAGTTCCACCGCTTCGCTCTTGAGCTGTTCCTGGTCGAGCAGCTTGTCGGCCTCTTCGGCGATCAGCGGCTCATAAGCCTCCCGGACCTTGATCTTGCGCTTCACGCCGCGTCCGCCCATGGCCGATTTCAGCATGTCGGAAATGTTGATCATGCCGATGCCGCCATTGGGCATGCCGGGGATTTCAAAGCCGCCGGTATTGGTGGCCGGGGTCATCTCGATCTCGATTTCGCTGTCGTCGAGCTCGTTGTTGCGCAGCTTCTTGCGGAAGGCGTCACGCGTCGAGGGCGCCGCCGAATGGCCAACCAGCGCGTCGAGCACACGGTTTTCGGCATTCTGGTGGGCCTGCGCCTGAACGTCGGCGCGGCGCTTGTCGCGCAGCACGGCAATCCCGGCTTCCACCAGGTCGCGGATGATCTGCTCCACGTCGCGGCCGACATAGCCCACTTCGGTGAACTTGGTGGCTTCCACCTTGACGAAGGGCGCCTGCGCCAGCCGCGCCAGGCGGCGGCTGATCTCGGTCTTGCCGACACCGGTCGGTCCGATCATCAGGATATTCTTGGGCGTGATTTCGCGGCGCATTTCGGGCGGCAGCTGCTGGCGGCGCCAGCGATTGCGCAGGGCCACGGCCACCGCGCGCTTGGCGTCATTCTGGCCCACGATGTTGCGGTCGAGCTCGGACACGATCTCGCGCGGGGAAAAGTTACTCTCACTCATCTTCTGTCTTTCCTGGTGCCTCATCGAGGAAGCGCACCATCATGTGTTCGTCGATATATCGACCGTTCACGTAGAGGCAGCGGGGATCGGTGCCATAGATGGCAAAGCCCGCCTTCTGGTAGAGCCGGATGGCGGGGGCATTATGGGCTCCCACCATCAGATGCAGCTGGATCACCTCGGACCGGGCATGTTCCACCGCCGCTTCGAGCAGCGCCAGCGATGCCCCGGTGCCGCGCAGGGCCGGTTTGACATAGACCTGCATCAGCCAGCCGCGATGGGTTTCCCGCTCGCCCTCGTCGCGGCCATAGGCGACGATACCAGCCGGCTCCCCGGCGGGGCCCGCCACCGCGAACAGCGCCATGGTGTCGAGCTGGCGCTGCAGCGATTCGGTGCTGCGGGCGGCAAAGTTCTCGGCCGAGGTGCCATAGGATTCCGGCGATACGGTCAGCGCCTCCAGCCTGATGGCCCGGTAGGCATCGACATCGTCCCCCGTCAGGCGCCGGATCGCATGGCTCACTTATCGAGCTCGATGGTTTCGAGGGTCACATTGCCATTGGTATAGACGCAGATTTCCTCGGCGATCTTCATGGCGCGGCGGGCGATGTCCTCGGCATCGAGGTCGGTGGCATCGGCCAAAGCCAGCGCCGCGGACAGCGCGTAATTGCCGCCCGAGCCGATGGCCGTCACGCCATGATCGGGGGTCAGAACGTCGCCCGTGCCGGTCAGCACCAGGGTTTCCTTCTTGTCGGCCACGATCATCATGGCTTCCAGCTTGCGCAGGTAGCGGTCGGTGCGCCAGTCCTTGGCCAGTTCCACCGCGGCGCGCATCAGCTGGTCGGGATACTGCTCCAGCCGCGCTTCGAGGCGCTCGAACAGCGTGAAGGCATCGGCGGTCGATCCGGCAAAGCCGCCGATCACCTTGCCACCCGCCAGGCGCCGCACTTTCTTGGCGCCGTGTTTCATCACGGTCTGGCCCATGGAGACCTGGCCATCGCCGGCCACCACGACCTTGTTGCCCTTGCGCACCGAGACGATCGTCGTCCCATGCCACCCGGGGAAATTGCTGTCACTCATAGGGGAGGTACTCCAGAACTCATGCTGCAATATTTAGGCGGTGGTGGCGCGATTGCAATGTACAGGCCGGCACGGCGGGCGGCCGGTCCGGGCACGTACATCAGGCGCGATCCTGCCTGATCCGCCGGCCCATGCCATGCCCAGCTGGGATCGGGGCCCCTAATCCGTTCGGCTAGGACCTCGGCCGCGCCTACCCGAAAGAGCCGCCATGCAACGCTCTCTTTAAGCCTGTGTGCATTAATGCTAGGTGAGCCTCATCTTCGCCGGAGACCCAACGACATGCGTACCGCCAGCATTGCCCGCAAGACCAACGAGACCGAGATCTCAGTCTCGGTGAACCTCGATGGCACTGGCGTGCATCACATGGCCAGCGGCGTCGGCTTCTTCGACCACATGCTCGATCAGCTGTCGCGCCACTCGCTCATCGACATGTCGGTGACCTGCAAGGGCGACCTGCACATCGATGCTCACCACACGGTGGAAGATGTCGGCATCGCGCTGGGCCAGGCCATTTCACAGGCATTGGGCGATAAGCGCGGTATTCGCCGCTACGCCTCGTCCGACCTGCCGATGGATGGCACGCTGACCCGCGCCGCGCTCGACGTGTCCGGCCGTCCGTTCCTTGTGTTCCGCGCCGAGTTCAACCGCGACAAGGTGGGCGATCTCGACACCGAGCTGTTCCGCGAGTTCTTCCAGGCTTTCGCCATGAATGCCGGCATCACGCTGCATATCGAGAACTTCTACAGCGACAACAACCACCATCTGGCCGAGTCGATGTTCAAGGCCGTGGCCCGCGCCCTGCGCGACGCCGTGGAAATCGACCCCCGCGCCGCCGACCGTGTGCCCAGCACCAAGGGAACGCTCTAGGCTTTCGCTTTCGCGCCTTTTGCACTAGATCGTCCCACATCTGCGGTGTCACCCCGGCCTTGAGTTGGGGCCCATCCTGAGATCTCAAGATGGATCCCGGCTCAAGGCCGGGATGACATCGAGGTACTGGAGACCATTGTGACCCTCTACGCCATTTTTGATCCCAAGCCCGGCAAGCCCGCCTTGCCTGCGGCGATCCCCGAAAAGTTCTCGTGGCTGGCCGCCCTACTGCCGCCGGTCTTTCTGGTCGCCCATGGGCTCTGGCTGGAGCTGGTGGCCTATGGTCTCAAGGTTGTGGCGCTGGTGATCCTGGCCGGGCTCATCGGCGACGATGCCGCCTTTCTGCTCTATCTGCTCGCGGTGACCTGGCTGGGTTTTGCCGCCCCGGGCCTGCGGCGTCATGCGCTGGTCTGGCGGGGCTGGCAGCCGCGGGGCTACCGCGTCGCACCCAGCACGGATCTCGCCCAATTGGAGGCACTGCAATGAGTCTGGTCACCATCATCGATTATGGCGCAGGCAACCTGCACTCGGCCTCGAAGGCCTTTGAGCGCATGGCGGCGGGCCTGGGTGGCATCGAGGTGGTCGTCACCGCCGATCCCGAACGTGTGCGCAAGGCCGACCGCATCATGCTGCCGGGCGTCGGCGCCTTTGCCGACTGCAAGGCCGGGCTCGATGCGGTGCCCGGCATGGTGGAGGTGCTCGAGGAGCGCGTCATCAAGGGCGGCACGCCGTTCCTCGGCGTCTGCGTCGGCATGCAGCTGCTGGCCAGCGAAGGCCGCGAAAAGACTGTGACACCGGGCCTGGGCTGGATTCCCGGCGCCGTGGAACGCATCACCCCGTCCGACCCTGCCCTCAAGATTCCGCATATGGGCTGGAACACCATTTCCATCACCCAGCCCCATCCGCTGCTGGCCGGCATCAAGGATGGTCCCGATGGGCTGCACGCCTATTTCGTGCACTCCTACCATCTGGCCACCGCGACCGCCGACACCTGCTTTGCCACCACCGAATATGGCGGCACCGTCACGGCCTGCGTCGGGCGCGACAATATCTTCGGCACCCAGTTCCACCCGGAAAAAAGCCAGGCGCTGGGTCTGCAACTTATCGAGAATTTTTTGAGGTGGACCCCGTGATCCTTTTCCCCGCCATCGATCTCAAGGACGGCCAGTGCGTTCGCCTCAAGCTGGGCGATATGGACCAGGCCACCGTGTTCAACGACGATCCCTCTGCGCAGGCCAAATCGTTCGAAGACCAGGGCTTTGAGTATCTGCACGTGGTCGATCTCAACGGCGCCTTTGCCGGTGAGAGCGTCAATGGCGCGGCGGTGGAGGCCATCCTCAAGACCGTCAACTTCCCCGTCCAGCTGGGCGGCGGCATCCGCAATCTCGGCCATATCGAAAGCTGGCTCGACAAGGGCCTGGCCCGCGTCATCCTCGGCACTGTCGCCGTACGCGATCCGGCTCTGGTGAAAGAGGCGGCGCAGAAGTGGCCCGGCCAGGTTGCCGTCGGCATCGATGCGCGTGGCGGCATGGTGGCGGTGGAAGGCTGGGCGGAAACCTCCGAGCTCAGCGTCATCGAACTGGCCAAGCGTTTTGAGGGCGCTGGCGTTGCCGCCATCATCTATACCGATATCGACCGCGACGGCATTCTGGCGGGGATCAACTGGGACTCCACGCTCGAACTGGCCCGCGCCACGTCCATTCCGGTGATCGCCTCGGGCGGTCTTGCCTCCATGGCCGATATCGAGCGCATGACCCAGCCGGAATATCAGGTGCTCGAAGGCGCCATTTCCGGCCGCGCGCTCTATGACGGGCGCATTGATTCACGTGAAGCACTCGCTCTGCTGAAGGCAAAGTCATGACCCTCAAGACCCGTCTCATCCCCTGCCTCGATGTTGCCGGTGGCCGCGTGGTCAAGGGCGTGCAGTTCGTCGACCTGGTCGATGCCGGTGACCCGGTGGAAGCCGCCATCGCCTATGACGCGGCTGGTGCCGACGAATTGACCTTCCTCGACATCACTGCGAGCCACGAAGGCCGCGACACGATCTTCGACGTTGTCGCCCGCACCGCCGAGCACTGCTTCATGCCGGTCACGGTGGGCGGTGGTGTCCGCTCCATCGAAGATATCCGCAAGCTCCTCTTGGCCGGGGCTGACAAGGTGGCGATCAATTCCGCTGCCGTGAACGATCCCGATTTCATCGGCCGCGCCGCCGACAAGTTCGGCAATCAGTGCATCGTCGTGTCGGTCGATGCCAAGCAGCGCGCCGATGGCGGTCAGGGCTGGGAAATCTACACCCATGGCGGCCGCAAGGCATCCGGGCTCGACGCGGTGGAATTTGCCATGCGCATGGTCGAGCGCGGCGCCGGTGAACTGCTGGTCACCTCGATGGACCGCGACGGCACCAAGTCCGGTTTCGACCTGGCGCTGACCCGCACCATTGCCGATGCGGTGGAAGTCCCCGTCATTGCCTCGGGCGGTGTCGGCACGCTGCAGCACCTGGTCGAGGGCGTGAAGGAAGGCCATGCCAGCGCCGTGCTGGCCGCCTCGATCTTCCACTTCGGCACCTTCACCATCCCCCAGGCCAAGCAATATCTGCGCGACCACGGCGTCGACGTCCGCATGGACGGCATTGCTTAGGTCGTAGTGACGACGCGCCGGTTTTTTGCTCTAAGCCCTTCCCAGCCACAGTGTCACCCCGGCCTTGCGCCGGGGCCCATCCTGAGATCCCAAGATGGATCCCGGCTCAAGGCCGGGATGACAACCCAGAGATCGGGAGCACCAGGATGAATCTCGAAGACCTCGAAGCCCGCATCGCCCTGCGGGCGGCCGCCTCGCCCGACGAGAGCTACACCGCCAAGCTCATCGCCCGGGGCATGGAAAAATGCGCCCAGAAGCTGGGTGAAGAGGCGACCGAGGCGGTGATATCGGCGGTGACGGGCAACCGCGCCGAGCTGGTCAAGGAATCCGCCGACGTGCTCTACCACCTGCTGGTGGTGCTGCGCGCCGCCGGGGTGCCGTTGGGCGAGGTGATGGCCGAGCTTGACGCGCGCACCGCCCAGTCCGGTCTCGCCGAAAAGGCCGCGCGCGGGGACACCCCCTGATGGCCAAGCGTTCTCCAGTTCAGCGCCCCTACCACCATTTCACCAAGGCGCAGTGGAGCACGCTGCGCGATGGTCAGCCGATGACCCTCACCGCCGAGGATATCGAGCGGCTGCGCACCCTCTCCGATCCGATCTCGCTCGAAGAAGCCGAGAAGATCTACCTGCCGCTGACGCGCCTGCTGTCCTACTATGTCGAGGCCATCCAGGGCCTGCACAACGTCTCGACCCGCTTCCTCGATACGCCCGACCAGAAAGTGCCCTTCATCATCGGCGTGGCTGGTTCGGTGGCGGTCGGCAAATCCACGACCGCCCGTATCCTGCAGGCCCTGCTGCAGCGCTGGCCCTCCAGCCCCAAAGTCGACCTCGTCACCACCGACGGCTTCCTCTATCCCAATGCGGTCCTCGCCGAAAAAGGCCTGATGGAGCGCAAGGGCTTTCCCGAAAGCTATGACCGCGCCCGCTTCGTGCAGTTCCTCGCCGATATCAAGTCGGGCAAGGGCAATGTACAGGTCCCGGTCTATTCGCACCTGGTCTATGACGTGGTGCCCGGCAGCGACATCACCATCGACCAGCCGGAGATCCTTATCGTCGAGGGGCTCAACATCCTGCAGCCGGGCGAACTGCCCAAGGATGGCAAGCCGATCCTGTTCGCCTCCGACTTCCTCGATTTCTCGATCTATATCGACGCCGATACCGATGACCTGGAAGCCTGGTTCATGGAGCGCTTCTTCCGCCTGCGCGAAACCGCCTTCAAGGACCCGACCTCGTTCTTCCGCCGCTTTGCCGAGATGAGCAAGGAGGAGGCCGGGGTGTTCGGCCGCCAGGTCTGGCGCTCCATCAACCTGCCCAACCTCATCGACAACGTGCTGCCCACCCGCAGCCGCGCCGACCTCATCCTCAAGAAGGGCAAGAGCCACCTGATTGAAGAAGTGCAACTGCGCCGGGTTTAGGCGTTACCCCCACCTAACCTCCCCCTGAAAGGGGAAGGGACCATCCGGTGGAGGGAAATGATCCCGCCCCAAACTCTATCCGTCCCTCCCCCTTCAGGGGGAGGCTAGGTGGGGGCCGAGAGCCGCTGCACCCAGTCCCAAAAAACCCTAATACGTCCCGTGCTGCGGCTGGCTCAGCACGATCTGGTTGCCATCGGGGTCGCGGAATTTGGCGGTCTTGAAGAAGTCGCCCACTGATTTGGCCACCGGCATCACCCCATGCAGCGCCAGCCGCCCCAGGTCCTCGGCAATATCGTCCACCACCAGCGTCAGCATGGAAGCGCCGGCGCGGTCGGCGTCGCTCACCACCTGCACCCAGCCGCCGCCGGGCAGTTTCCACTCGGCCACGTCGCCCATCGGGCGGGCATCGGCGGGCCGCCCGAACAGCCGTTCATAGAATTCGATTGCGTCGTTGATGTCCTCCACCGCGATACCGGCCAGCGCGTTGGTGATGGTCAATGCAGCACTCCCTGTGTGGTTGGGAACGAGCCTAGCATGAAGCCGCCCGCGGGGCGCAACTGTTGGCGTTTTCCCGTGGCGCTGCTATAGGCAGGCCCAATTGCTGGGGAGTCGAACATGGCAGAACTCAAGGTCTTGGTAGCGGGTGCAAGCGGGCGTATGGGCGCCGCCAATATCCGGGCTGTCGCTGCCAACAAGGATCTGGTCCTGCATGCCGCGATCGACCGGCCCGGCGCTCCCGCCATCGGGCGTGACGCGGGCAGCTTTGCCGGCATCGAGGATCTGGGCGTGGCGATCGGCGACGATTTCGCCGCTGCGCTGGCCGGGGCCGATGTCATCATCGATTTCACCGCCCCCAGCGCCACGGTTGCCCATGCGCGTCTCGCCGCCACCCATGGCCTCATTCATATCATCGGCACCACCGGCTGTTCCGAGGCCGATGATGCCGCCATTGCCGAAGCCGCGCGCAATGGCGCGCGCATCGTCAAGTCGGGCAATTTTTCGATGGGCGTCGTGGTACTGGCTGACCTCGTGCGCAAGGCGGCCGCGACCCTCGCCGAATTCGATATCGAAATTCTCGAAATGCACCACAACAAGAAGGTCGATGCCCCCTCCGGCACGGCCCTGCTGCTGGGTGAGGCCGCCGCCGCTGGCCGCGAGATTTCCCTGCGCGACCATTCGGTTCGCGTGCGCGATGGCCATACCGGCCCGCGCGAAGCCGGCACGATCGGCTTTGCCACCCTGCGCGGTGGCACCGTGGTGGGCGATCACTCGGTGATCTTTGCCGGTCAGTTCGAGCGGATCGAGCTCAATCACCGCGCCGAAGATCGCGGCATCTTTGCCAATGGCGCCGCCCGGGCCGCCCTGTGGGCCGCGCGGCAGCAGCCCGGCCTTTATTCCATGAACGACGTGCTGGGGCTCTAGACCTTGGTGGCCGCACCCAATTGCTGGATTGGGGTTGCGGCCCGTGCCCACGCTCTGCAAGGGGCGGCCCATGGCTTTGTCATGTTCGCGCATGGCCAGCACACCGCCGTGCGCCGCGTTCAGCCGGGCGACTGGTTTGCCTATTACGCGCCCACCGAAACGCTGGGCGGCAAGGATGCGGTCCGCCGCTTCGTCGCCATCGGCACCATCGCGCCGGGTGACCCTCTGCCCCGGCATATGACCGCCGACATCACCGGCTGGAGCCGGCCCGCGCATTACCTGCCGGCCAGCGAAGCCGACATCTATCCCCTGCTGCCCCAGTTCGATTTCGTCACCGATCCGGTGCACTGGGGCATGTATTTCCGCAAGTCGCTGTTCCCCGTCAGCGCGCGTGACTTTTCCCTCATCGCCGCCGCCATGGGCGTTGGCGCAAGTTTCACCCTCGGAGACTCTGAATGACCGGCACCCTGATCCTCGTGCGCCACGGCCAAAGCGAATGGAACCTCAAGAACCTGTTCACCGGCTGGCGCAATCCCGACCTGACCGAACAGGGTGTGGAAGAAGCCCGCGAAACCGGCCGGGCGATCAAGGCCAAGGGTATCGTGCCCGATCTCTATTACACCTCGGCCTTGCGCCGCGCCCAGCACACGCTCGATCTGATCCTTGAGGAAATGAACATCCTCAACGTCACCATCACCCGCAATGTGGCGCTGAACGAGCGCGACTATGGCGACCTCTCCGGCCTCAACAAGGATGATGCGCGCGAGAAGTGGGGCGAGGAACAGGTGCTTATCTGGCGCCGCAGCTTCGACGTGCCCCCGCCGGGCGGTGAAAGTCTCAAGGACACGGCCGACCGCACCTTGCCCTATTACGACGCCGAGCTGCTGCCCCTGCTCAAAGCCGGCAAGACCGTTCTCGTCACCGCCCATGGCAATTCGCTGCGTGCTTTGGTCATGGCCATCGAAGGGCTCACCCCCGAGCAGATCCTCAAGCGCGAAATCGGCACCGGCCAGCCCACCATCTACAAGATCGGCCCCAACGGCGCCCTCGTCGAACGCGTCGAGATCTGATCTCTACGACCCCACCCACCGGCGCTGCCCGCGGACTTGATCCGCGGGCCACTTTCCTGTCCGCCGGCGCTCCCCCGCCTCCGATGTCATCCCGGCGCAGGCCGGGATCCATATCCGCATCTCACCCCAACACCTGATCTTGCGGTAGCTACCGGACGTGGATTCCGGCCTGCGCCGGAATGACTCTGTGGCTTGCCAGCCACCCCGTCGGATTCACGTGAAACTTCGGACGCTCACCAGCGTCAATGCGCCGCCGAGATCACCCCGGCTTCCCAGCCCAGGATGGCCCGCTTGCGCGGCACGCCCCAGTGATAGCCGGTCAGCGCGCCCGACGTGCCCACCACGCGGTGGCAGGGTACCACAAACGAAATCGGGTTCTTGCCCACGGCTGCGCCCACCGCCCGCGCCGCCTTGGGGCGGCCGATCTGGTTGGCGACATTCTGATAGGTGGTCGCCGCCCCGCAGGGTATCTTGAGCAGCGTCTCCCACACCTGCACCTCGAAGTCGGTGCCGATCAGCACCACCCGCACCGGCCGGTCGGGCGACCAGCGCGAGGGGTCGAACACCTGCGCGATCATCGGGGCCACCCGGTTGTCATCGCGGGTGAAGCGCGCATTGGGCCAGCGATTGGCTAGGTCCTCAAAGGCCTGCTGCACCGAAGTGGTGGCATCGGCAAAGCCAAGGCCGGACATGCCATATTCGGTGGCGGTAGCCACGGCGAGCCCGAAGGGCGATGGCGCCACGCCCCACACCATGTCGAGCCCTGCCCCGCCGGCGCGGAAAATGCCGGGCGGCATGGCCTCATAGGTCACGAACAGGTCATGCAGCCGCGAGGTTGAGCTCAGGCCCACTTCATATGTGGTGTCGAGCACGCTTTGTGCGTCGCGCAGCAGGCTCTTGGCATGGTCGAGCGCCACCGCCTGCGCAAAGCTCTTGGGGCTGAGCCCGCACCAGCGCCGGAACAGGTCGGTCAATTGCCGCTCGCTGAGCCCCAGGCTGCGCGCAAAGCCGTTGAGATCGGCAATGTCGGGGCCGGTCTCGCTCAGATAGCGGATGGCGGCGCGAATGGTGTCATAGTCGCTGGCCGGCGGCATCTGTGTGATCTGGTTCATCCGGGCACCCATTTCGCTCGTCTTGGTTCAGGGTGTCTGACTACGCCTGATATCGGGGCAAAGCGACCCGGTTTTGACCCGGCTCACTGCAGGTGTCGCGCCCGCCGCAATGCGGTGCCCAGGGCCTTGGCAAAGCTCGATTTGTCCTCGCTCTTGAGGCAGGCGCCGATTTCCACGGCTTCGCTGCCGGCCCGCAGATGCACGGCAGTGGTCTTTTCGTTCTCGTCACGCTCCAGCACCAGCCGCACCAGATGCGGATCGAACCGGCGCAGGCTGCGGGTACCGCCGCCATCGATGCTGACGATTTCCAGCTGGTCGGGCCAAAGCGTGATCTGTTCGACGATGCTGAGCTGGCGTGCCTTCCGAACCGTCATCACGGTCAGCCCGGCTCCCCCGGCACAGAAGGCGACGATCGCCGGCACCAGCGCCTCGGGCACCAGTACGGCAAAGGGCGCACCCATCACCGTCGCAGCCGCAAAGGCAATCCACCCACCCGCGACACGCGGGGAGCGGTCTGGTTTCAGCGCCGCAGAAAACAGCGGCGAAGTGGTTGTGGCTTGCATCGGCATGTCGATCTCTCGGAGATAGACTATAGGCCCAGAATCAAAGGCGAGAGAATGGCGACTGCAAAAAAAGTGAAGGCCCTGCCCAAGGCCGATGTGGAGGCCATTTTCGCCCGCTTTCACGAGATCGAACCCGAGCCCAAGGGCGAGCTCGACTACGTCAATGCCTTCACGCTGCTGGTGGCGGTGGTGCTGTCGGCTCAGGCCACCGACGTCGGGGTCAACAAGGCCACCAAGGAACTGTTCCAGCTGGCCCCCGATCCCGCCGCCATGGTGGCGCTGGGGCAGGACGAGATCGAGCGCCATATCAAGACCATCGGCCTGTTCCGCACCAAGGCCAAGAATGTCTTCCTGCTCAGCCAACTGCTGCTCGAGCGGCATGGCGGCGAAGTCCCCGCCGATCGCGCAGCGCTCGAGGCCCTGCCCGGCGTCGGCCGCAAGACCGCCAATGTGGTGCTCAATATCTTCTTCAAGCAGCCCACCATTGCGGTGGATACGCACCTGTTCCGCGTCGGCAACCGCACCGGCATGGCCCCGGGCAAGACCCCGCTCGAGGTCGAGCTGAAACTCGAAAAGCTGATCCCGCCGCAATATATGCTGCATGCCCATCACTGGCTGATCCTGCACGGCCGCTATGTCTGCAAGGCCCGCACACCCGAATGCTGGCGCTGCGAAATCCGCCAATGGTGCCGCTTCGAACCCAAGACCCCGCTGCCCGTGGGGAAGTAGGATTGTTGTGCAACCCACCTAATCTCTCCGAGAGGGGAAAGGAGGCTAGGTGGGGTACATCCTTCACGCCACGCCATAACCCCGCGCCATAGCCGCCGCGAAGCTGGGAATAGCCACCAGCGTGGCCCCTTGCAGATAGATGTAGCGCCGGTTGGCAATAATCTCGCCCTCGGGCACCACATAGCTGGCATCGCCCTTCTTCCCGGCCAGCCAGCGGCGGATCGCGATGGTCGGGGGAATGGTCAGCAGCCCCATGGCGAGGAACGCCGCCATCTTGGCCCAGAAGGCATAATTGGTGACGTAATAGTGCCAGCCGCTGGCCCCAAAAATCACCCGCAGCACGCCCACCACGATCACCAGCGCCGCCAGCCCTCCATAGGCCGCGTCGATGCGCGCCAGCTGCCCGATGCGCGCGCCGCCCAGTCCGGGCCGCAGTAATGCAAACTCCGCCGCGAAGGCGGCTACCAGGGTAAACACGGCCAGGTGATGGGCGATGGCCAGGATCAGGTCGATATCCATTTGCGGCTCCCCGCTGCCTCATGTTAACAGCGCCTACATATATTCAGTGCCAAGTAAGCAATGTCAACATCGCTCCTCAATGCCCCCTATCACCATGGCGACCTGCGCCGGGTCCTGCTCGATACCGCCCTGCGCATCCTCGAACGCGAGGGAGAGGCAGGCTTAGGCCTGCGCGACCTGGCCCGGGCGGTGGGCGTTTCCCCCGCCGCGCCCTATCGCCATTTCGATAGCCGCGCCGCTCTGCTCGAAGCTCTGGCCGTCACCGGCTTCCAGCGCTTCACCCAGGCCATGCGCGACGTGGCGGCCTCTCAGCCCGCCGATCCGCTGACGGCCATGGGCAAGACCTATGTCATGTTCGCGCTCGATAATGCTGGCCTGTTCCGGCTGATGTTCTCGCCTCAGTTGCGCAAGGACAACCGGCCGGGCCTGCGCATGGCGGCCGATGCGGCCTTTGCCACTTTGCGCGAGCTGACCGGCGGCAGCGATCGCAACGGACGCGTCGCCGCTCTGGCGGCCTGGGCGCGGGTGCATGGACTGGCAGTTTTGCTGCTCGATGGCCAGATCGCCCTGCAGGCGGGCGAGGATATCGAGGCGCTGGTCAGCGAGATCATCGAGAAGCACTAGGTTGCCGCCGCCCCGCCCTTGCTCTAAACCGACTGACGGCTCCCCTCCTGCCGGAAAAATTCATGACCCAGACCCGCTTCGACGTCCTCACCATCGGCAATGCCATTGTCGATGTCATCGCCCCTGTGGATGAGGGCTTCATCACCGGCGAGGGCATGAACAAGGGCATCATGCACCTGATCGACAGCGATCGCGCGGCCGATCTCTATGGCAAGATGCCGATGCAGCGGCAGCGCTTTTCGGGCGGCAGCGCCGGCAATACCGCCTCGGGCGTGGCCTCGTTGGGTGGCCGCGCGGCTTTCGTCGGCAAGGTGGCGCAGGATGAGCTGGGAGATGTCTTTGCCACCGACATGGCCGACCAGGGCGTGCATTACGCCACCTCGCGCCTGATCAATGGCGCCATGACGGCGCGCTGCATGATCTTCGTCACCGACGATGGCGAGCGCACAATGAATACCTATCTCGGCGCCTGCCACGAGCTGACCGAGGCCGATATCATCGAAGACGAAATCGGTGGCTCGGCCATCACCTATATGGAGGGGTTCCTGTGGGACCCGGTCGAGGCCAAGAAGGCCTTCGTGCGCGCCGCGCACTATGCCCACAAGCATGAGCGCGCCTCGGCCTTTACCCTCAGCGATCCGTTTTGCGTCGATCGCTTCCGCCCCGAGTTCCTCGACCTGATCCGCTCCAAGACCATCGACTATGTCTTTGCCAATGTGCATGAGCTGAAGTCGCTCTACGAGACCGACGATCTCGGCGTCGCGGTGCGTGAAATCGCCAAGGATGCAGAACTCGCCGCCATCACCATGGGCGCCGATGGCGCCATGGCCATTTTCAATGGCGAAGTGGTTTCGGTCCCGGCCTTCCCGGTCGACAAGGTGGTCGATGCCACCGGCGCCGGCGATCTCTTCGCCTCGGGCTTCCTGCTCGGTATGGCGCGCGGCCAGACCATCGAAAGCGCCCTCAAGACCGGGTGCCTCGCCGCCTCCGAGGTCATCAGCCACATCGGCGCCCGCCCCCAGATCGACCTCGAAGACCTCGGCCGCCAGCACGGCCTGATCGGCTAAGGAACGGCTGCTACGCCAGACGCGATGTCATCCCGGCCTTGAGCCGGGATCCATCCTGAGATGCCTTTTTGAGATATCCGGCCCTGGGCAATTCTGGCTAGCCGCCGAAATCGCCCAGCTCGCGCCGCGTCTCTGCCAGCGCATCGGCCGTTGTGTCTGTCGGCCGGAATTCCAGCCCCACAAACCCGCCATAGCCCTGCCCCGCCAGCCAGTCGAGGCTCGCCTTGAGCGGCAATTGCCCGGTGTCTGGCTGGTTGCGGCCGGGATGATCGGCCACATGGATATGCGCGATCCGATCCACGCGCCCGGCCAGCACGCTGGCAGTGTCCTCGCCCATCACCATGGAATGGTAGAGATCATAGAGCAGCGCGATCTCGGGCCGGTTGACCGCATCGACGATGTCGAGCCCTTCCGAGGTGGAGGGCAAATAATACCCCTTGTGGTCGACCAGCGTATTGAGCGGCTCCAGCGCCAGCCGCACGCCCGACCCCGCCAGCACCTCGGCCGACCGCGCCATGGCTTCCACCAGCGCCTCATGCTGGCTCTGGCGCGCTATGCCGGGCAGTTCCGGCCCCGCCTGCGCGATCATCACCGGCGCGCCGAGCCGTTGCGCCACGGCAAGGCTTTGCGCCAGTCCATCGAGGAACCGCTGGTGGTCGGATACTCGCGTCAGCTCGGCAAACGGCTCGGCGACGATCCCGGCCAGCGCGAGCCCGGTCTCCCCCAAGGCATCCTCGATCGCGTCGAGGTCCTTGTTCGACCACAGCCAGAATTCCACCGCCGCCATGCCATTGGCCTTGGCGAGGTGGATGCGCTGCGCCACATCGGCGCTTTCGCGCGTAAACAGCATGTCGATGCAGGCGGAATAGCCCCTCATGCCAGGCGCGAGCCGGTATTCATTTCCAGGAGGATTGCCCGGGCCGCGGCGGTCGGGTCGGCGGCCTCGATGATCGGGCGGGCAACGACCAGATGGCTCGCCCCGGCACCCAGCGCCTCGGCCGGGCCCATCACGCGCTTCTGGTCGCCCAGAGCGGCGCCCTTGGGGCGGATGCCCGGGGTCACTATGGCCATTTTGGGCCCCACAATGGTGCGCACCATTTCCGCTTCATGGGGCGAGGCGACCACGCCGCCAATCCCCGCATCGCGCGCCTGCTGGGCGCGCAGGGCCACCAGCCCCGCCGCGTCGCGGGCATAGCCGGCATCGCGCACGTCGGCATCGTCCATCGAGGTCAGCACGGTCACGCCCAGCACGCAGAGGCCCGATCCGGCCGCGGCGCGGGCGGCTGCGGCCATGGTCTTTGGATAGGCATGCACGGTCAGCATGGCCGCGCCCGTCTCGGCAAAGGCCGCGACGCCTTTTTCGACGGTGTTGTCGATATCGAGCAGCTTGAGGTCGAAGAACACCTTCTTGCCCGCCGCGATCAGCGCCTTGCCCAGCGCATAGCCATCGGCGCCGTAAAAGCACTGGTAGCCGATCTTGTAGAAGTCGACGCTATCGCCGAGCAGTGCAACGATTTCTTCGGCGCGGGCGCGCGATGAAACGTCCAGGCCCACGATCAATTGGCCAGCCATGGTCGAACCTCCGATATGTATGATGAGGCCGGACTAAACCAAATCCGGCCGCATCGCAACCACGGCTAGGCGAACCAGTCCGGTGCCAGGGTTTCCATGGCCGTCCAGTCGCAGATCAGCCGCCTTTCGGTGATGTCGAAGACAAGGCAATTGCCCCCGCCGGGCTTACCGCCATTGCCCTGGTCTTCGCTGCGGGCAATGGTCCGCGCCGCCAGATGGCATTTGAGCAAGGTGCCCACCGCGCCATGCCCGCAGAAGATCACCGGTCCCGGCTGGCTCAGCCCGGACAGTGCCCGCTGCACCGCATCGACGATCCGCGCCTGCGCGTCGAGCGCCCGCTCCCAGCCGTCAATGCTCTGCCCCGGCTGCTCGAAAAACCGGTTGGCGGTGTCCTCGAACAGCGCCGGGGGCAGAAAGCCGGTGGCGCTGCGATCATTCTCGCCCATCTGGTGGTCGATCTGCACCGGGGTGCCAGTGCGCGCCGCGATCAGGTCGGCCAGTTCCAGCGCCTTGCGCTCCCCGCTCGAAAAGATCGGCGCGCCCTCCGGCACGGCGCCCGAGGTGGCAAAGGCTTCGGCGCGCTGCCGCCCCAAGGCCGACAGCCCCCACAGCGGCACCGGCACGCTGGCGTCCAGGTCGACCTGGGGATGCGTCACATAGAGGGCCCGCATTTGGGTTATCCGCGGCTGAAATGGGTCAGTTCGTGCACCATCTGGTCCACCTTGCGCTTGATGGCGGGTTCGACGAATCCGCCCTCTTCATCGAATGCCCCCTCGGCCGGGCCGATCCCCAGCAGGGTCGGCACCACCAGCGCCCCCACCTTGGACAGTGAGTCGCGCAGATGGCTGAGCGACCAGATCGTGCCGTATTTGCCCGAGCTGACCCCGCCAATGCCGAAAATGGCGTTGCGGAACGGGCTCGGCCGCTGCCGGCTGATCCAGGTGATGGCATTGACCAGCAGCGGTGGCACGCCCCCATTATATTCCGGGCTCGCGATGAAGACGATATCGTGGCTGCGCCAAAGTTCGGCCAACTGCACGGCCGCTTCGGGCATATTGTCCTCGAGATCTTCGTTGAAGATCGGCAGGTCGAAATCGCCAAGGTCGATGGCATTGACGCTCACGCCGGCCGCCGCCAACTTCTCGCCCATATGGGCCTGCAGCATCCGGTTATACGAGCCCTTGCGGATGGAGCCGGAAAGCGTGAGGGCGGTGACCATGCGGATAGACTCCTGATTTTGTTGCCCAATCCTGCGATGCCGGGGATATCCGCGCAAGACCCGATTGGCACGATCCGTCTGGCGCCATCTTGACCGCCAAGACCCGGCGCTCTATACTTAAGCAATCAATTAAGTAACAGGAGACAGGATATGACCACGTCCATTTTCGTCAATCTCCCGGTGGCCGACCTGCCGGCCTCCAAGGCCTTCTTCACCAGCCTGGGCTTCAGCTTCAATGCCCAGTTCACCGATGAGACGGCCGCCGCCCTGGTCATCGATGACAGCATCTATTTCATGCTGCTCACCAAGCCCAAATTCTCCGAATTCATCACCCTGCCGATTGCCGATGCCAAACAGGCGACGCAGGCGCTCTATGCCATCTCGCGCGACAGCAAGCTGGAGGTCGACGAGATCATGACCGCGGCCCTCGCTGCTGGCGGCACCGAGCCCCGCCCGGTGCAGGATCTGGGCTTCATGTATTCGCGTGCCTTCGCCGATCTCGACGGCCACATCTGGGAATTTCTCTGGATGGACCCGACCTACGTGCAGTAGGGCGTGGCAGGCCTCGGCTTGCCGAGGTCGCTTGCGTCTGCCTATCCTCCCTGCAAACAGGGAGGCCGCGATGGCAGCAAAACTGGTCGTTACCGGGCTGAGCCACGACTTGCAGGCCGGCAAGTCCTATGTGTCGATCATCTGGACCGATGATCCCGCCAAGCGCCTGGGCCTCGAAGTGCCCTATGGCACCGCGCTGGCCGATGCCGAACAGGCCGCGCGCACGGCGCTCGATGCGCTGGCGCGCGAGCTCGATGCCAGCGCGCTGTCCCTGCCCTAGCCCAGGCGCAGCAGGCGCTTGAGCCGCCGCACCTGCCGCTCCTTGCGATAGCGGTAGAAATAGTCATTGGTCATCAGGTGCCGGTAGGTGCGCTTGAACGCCACGCGCGACCAGCTCAGCCAGGGTTTCGCATTGGCCGAATAATGCACGATATGGGGGTTGAACACCTCATGCGCCGGTTCGGGATTCTGCAGGTTCCAGCGCGTATCGAGCTCCTGGAACCGCCCCTTGAACACGTAGTTGATGATGTCCTGGTCGTAATAGAACAGCGCCAGCTCGTCTGGCGTCAGGCTGGCATTGAGCGTCAGCGCGAAATCCATGCCGCGATACTGCTCCAGGTCGATCAGCATCACCCCGGCATTGTAATAGGGCTCGGCCATCGAAAAGGCCGAGCGCTGGGTCAGGTCCTTGCCGGCAATGCAGTGCATGCGGTCCGGCTGCAGCACCGCGCCGATTGCCTTGCCGTCCAGATCGGCATGGAACAGCCCCTCGATCGGGCTGCGCACGAAGATATCGCAGTCCAGATACAGCACCCGGTTCACATCGGCCGGCAGCAGGTCGCCGAGGAACAGCCGGGCATAGACGATGGGGTTGAGCCGCCGCAGCCGGATCTGGGGAAATCCGGCAATGCGTTCGGACAGGATATTGGTGGCATCGAGGTCAATGAAATTGAGTGCCGCGCCATAGTCGCGCCCGATCGAGGCGATGGCGTCGAAATGCTCGCCCGCCGCCAGTCCCGAATGGATGACGTGGAACCGCAGGTCCTGCGGCCGGCTCGTGGTCAGGCAGACCGAGCGCATGCTGGCATAGGCCGGCGCCCAGAACCCGTCATCAAACGTTACGGCTATGTCGATCACGCGCGCCCCCGTGCCCCGTCCCCCTGGGGCGATCAGGCCTCGAACATCTTCTTGATCTTGGAGAAGAAGCCTTCCGAGGTCGGATTGGTGTCTTCCGTGGTGATGCGCTGGAATTCCTCCAGCAGCTCGCGCTGGCGGCGGCTCAGATTCTGCGGCGTCTCGATATCGAGCTGCACATAGAGATCGCCGACATCCTTGCTGCGCAGCACAGGCATGCCCTTGCCCTTGAGGCGCACGCGCTGGCCCGGCTGGGTGCCGGCTGCGACCTTCACCTTGGCCCGGGCATTGTCGAGCGTGGGCACTTCGAATTCCCCGCCCAAAGCGGCCGTGGTCATGGCGATCGGCACACGCGCATAAAGGTCCGCGCCATCGCGCTGGAACAGGTCATGCGGGCGGATCGAGATGAAGATATAGAGGTCGCCCGGCGGGCCGCCGCGCAGCCCCGCCTCGCCCTCATTGGCCAGCCGGATGCGCGTGCCATCCTCGATGCCCTTGGGAATATCGACCGAGAGCTTGCGATTTTCCTGCCGGCGGCCCTGGCCACCGCAATCGGTGCAGGGCTGGTCCATCATCTGGCCGCGGCCCTGGCAGACCGGGCAGGTGCGTTCGATGGTGAAGAACCCCTGTGCCGCGCGCACCTTGCCATGGCCATTGCACTGGCGGCAGGTATGGGTGCCGGTGCCCGGCTTGGCGCCCGAGCCCTCGCAGGTGTCGCAGCCGACCAGCGTCGGCACGTCGATCTCGACAGTGCGGCCTTCAAAGCTCTCCTCGAGGCTGATCTCGAGATTGTAGCGCAGGTCCGAGCCGCGCAGCTTGGAGGCGCCGCCGCCACCGCTGCGGCCGCGACCGCCGCCCATGAAGTCGCCAAAAATGTCATCGAAGATGTCGGACATTGACGAGGTGAATTCGGGGCCGAAGCCATTGGCGCCGCGTCCGCCGCCATTTTCGAAGGCCGCGTGGCCGAACCGGTCATAGGCGGCGCGCTTCTGGCCGTCCTTGAGCGTGTCGTAGGCTTCGTTGATTTCCTTGAACTTGGCTTCCGCTTCGGCATTGCCCGGATTGCGGTCGGGGTGATGCTGCATCGCAAGCTTGCGATAGGCGCTCTTCAGCGCTGCATCATCGGCGCCCTTCTGCACGCCGAGCACGTCGTAGAAATCCCGCTTTGCCAAAAGTCCAGTCTCCAATACCGCGCGCCGGGTTGCCGGCGCGCGCGTGTGTGCCGTAAGCCTCCCGTGCCCCTAGATGGCGATCGGAACCGCCGCCCGCAAGGGTTTCGAGGCGTTGAGCCGCAGGTAATGCTGGGGCTCCATAGCAAGGCAGGCCCCGCCCATCAATCCGCCCGGGCCCCTGATGAGGCACGTTCGGCAAAAAAGGAGCCGCCCGCAGGCGGCCCATTGCTCAATTCTTCGGGAAAATCCGACGAAGGTCTTAGCTGCGCCGCTCCGGGAAGAAGGCCTGGCTGAGCGCGTCGGCGGCGTCGCTTTGCGCGAACAGCGCCTTGGTCACCACCAGCCCCAGCCCGAAAAAGCCCTGCGTCACCCCGTCATAGGTCCAGCAGCGCGTTTTGACCCCGGCCGCTTCGAGCGCCTCGGCCAAAGCCTCGCCTTCCGAGCGCAGCGGATCGATCCCCGCCAGCACGATGGTGGCCGGCGCCAGCCGCGCCAGGTCGTGCCGCGCCACCAGGTCAATGCGCGGATCGGCCAGCGCACTGGCATCCTCGAGCAGGTGGCGGAACCGCCAGCGCATGGCCGGCAGGCCGATCGGGCGGGCGCGCAGTGTCTCGCCATAGGAAGCGGTGCTGAGATCGCCCCCGGCAATCGGATGGATCAGCAGCTGGTGGATCGGGGCGATGATCTTGGGATGGTCGCGCGAGAGCAGCGCCACATGCATGGCGAGGTTCCCCCCGGCATCTTCCCCGGCCACGGCCAGCCGGCGCGGATCCCCGCCCAGCTCCACCGCCTGCAGCGTCATCCAGCGCCAGGCGGCAAAGGCATCGTCATGGGCGGCGGGAAACTTGTATTCGGGCGCCAGCCGGTAGGCCGCCGAGATCACGATCGCCCCGGTGCGCCGGGCAATGGCCCGAGCCGAAGCGTCATGGCTGTCGAGATCGCCGGTCACGAACCCGCCGCCATGGAAATACATCACCATCGGATTGAGCCGCTTGAGCAGGCCCTGCGGGCGATAGATGCGGGCGGCCAGTGCCTCTTCGGCGCCATCCACCGTGATGTCTTCGGCATCCACGCCATCCTCGGGGCGCTCGCGGCGCTGCAGGTCGAGGATTGCGTTGATGGCGTCGACCGGCTTGGGCTGGCGGCGCGCGATATGGGGCGGAATGTTTTCCAGCGGGCGGGCGCCCAGGTCACCCAGCCGGTCGAGCACATGCTTCATGTCGGCATCAAGCCGCGCCATCGGGTCGCCCGAGATCAGCTCGGCCATGCGCCCGATCGAGTCGGAGGCGGGAATATCGGGTGCGGGAAAGGATGAGGGGTCAGTCATGGGGTCGTCTCGCAAGCGCTGAGGCCCGGCAGTTGGAGCCCAAAACCGGCCGGGACTTGGGCGCGATTGGGCTCATTTTGAGGCAGACGAGGCCTGCCCCGGCCAGCAGCGGGGGATTGGGGCGGCGGGGCGCCCGCCAATCCGGTGGTAAGATCAGCCGTCTGCCCGGCCCCTGCCCGGTGATTCACGTGAAACCGCCGGATGGTTGGGGCCGAAACAACGGCAAAGAGAAAGGGGTCCGGCTTGCGCCGAACCCCTGGTTTCTGAGAACCGGAACGACTTAGGCTTGACGCTTGTCGTCGTCGTCCTTGACCTCTTCGAAGTCAGCGTCGACCACGTCGTCATCGCTGTCATCGCTGGTGCCATTGGCCTTGGCTTCGGCTTCCGCCTGGCTGGCCTTGTACATGGCCTCGCCCATCTTCATCGAAGCCTGCGCCAGCGCGTCGGTCTTCTCCTTGATGGCTTCGGCATCGTCGCCTTCGAGCACGCCCTTGAGGTCGACAATGGCGGCCTCGATGGCAGCCTTGTCTTCCGCGGTGACCTTGTCGCCATATTCACCCAGCGACTTTTCGGTCGAGTGGATCAGGCTTTCGGCCTGGTTCTTGGCTTCAACGGCTTCGCGCTTCTTCTTGTCGGCTTCGGCGTTCTGCTCGGCTTCCTTGACCATCTTTTCGATGTCGGCGTCCGACAGGCCACCCGAGGCCTGGATGCGGATCTGCTGTTCCTTGCCGGTACCCTTGTCCTTGGCCGAAACCTGCACGATGCCGTTGGCGTCGATGTCGAAGGTCACTTCGATCTGCGGCACGCCGCGCGGTGCGGGCGGAATGCCGGCCAGGTCGAAATTGCCCAGCAGCTTGTTGTTGGCGGCCATTTCGCGCTCGCCCTGGAACACGCGGATGGTCACCGCGCTCTGGTTGTCCTCGGCGGTCGAGAAGGTCTGGCTCTTCTTGGTCGGGATCGTGGTGTTGCGGTCGATCAGGCGGGTGAACACGCCACCCAGCGTCTCGATGCCCAGCGACAGCGGGGTCACGTCGAGAAGCAGCACGTCCTTGACGTCGCCCTGCAGCACGCCGGCCTGGATGGCCGCGCCGAGCGCCACGACTTCGTCAGGGTTCACGCCCTTGTGCGGCTCCTTGCCGAACAGCTGCTTGACCACTTCCTGCACCTTGGGCATGCGGCTCATGCCGCCGACCAGCACGACTTCGTCGATCTGGCTGGCCGAGACGCCGGCATCCTTGAGCGCCTGCTTGCATGGCTCGATGGTGCGCTGGATCAGGTCATCCACCAGCGATTCCAGCTTCGAGCGGCTCAGCTTGAGCGTCAGGTGCTTGGGGCCGGTCGCGTCGGCGGTGATGAAGGGCAGGTTGATTTCGGTCTGGGTCAGGCTCGACAGTTCGATCTTGGCCTTTTCCGCAGCTTCCTTGAGGCGCTGCAGGGCGAGCTTGTCCGAACGCAGGTCGATGCCCTGCTCCTTCTTGAACTCGTCGGCGAGGTAGTCGACCAGACGCATGTCGAAGTCTTCACCACCCAGGAACGTGTCGCCATTGGTGGACTTCACCTCGAACACGCCGTCGCCGATTTCCAGGATCGACACGTCAAAGGTACCGCCGCCAAGGTCATAGACCGCGATCGTGCCGGTATTCTTCTTGTCGAGGCCATAGGCGAGCGCAGCCGCGGTCGGCTCGTTGATGATGCGCAGCACTTCAAGACCGGCAATCTTGCCGGCGTCCTTGGTGGCCTGGCGCTGGCTGTCGTTGAAATAGGCGGGAACCGTAATGACGGCCTGGGTGACGTTTTCGCCGAGATAGGATTCGGCGGTTTCCTTCATCTTCTGCAGGATCATGGCCGAAACCTGCGAGGGCGAGTACTTTTCGCCCGAGGCTTCCACCCATGCGTCGCCATTATCGGCGGCAACGATCTTGAACGGCACCAGGTTCTTGTCCTTGGCCACGACCTTGTCGTCGTAGCGGCGGCCGATCAGGCGCTTGACGGCAAACAGCGTGCCTTCCGGATTGGTGACAGCCTGGCGCTTGGCCGGCTGGCCAACGAGGCGTTCGCCATCCTTGGAGAATGCAACCATCGAGGGCGTGGTGCGTGCGCCTTCAGCGTTTTCGATGACCTTGGGATTGGCGCCGTCCATCACTGCGACGCAGCTATTGGTGGTGCCCAGATCGATACCGATGACTTTAGCCATAAATCTAGCCTCTCTTTCAGCAAACCCATGCTGGAGCCCTCCGCAGCGGAAGCGGCTCCGCGGCTGTTCGAGCCGGGTTCCTTAATAACGGATATGCGCCCAATTGGGCTTGCTGGCTATATAGGGGGGGTGTCTGGACGCTTCAAGCGTTTCGCAGGCAGATTCGCCGCCGGCCCGGACGAAGCCGGGACCGGCGCTGGAGCCAGCGCCACCGGCCATCAAGTGACGGTGGCGCCGGCCCCCAAAAGGCGCTTGTTTATAGGCGCTTATTCGTCGGTCAGAGTATAGCTGTCGAGCGAGCAGATATCGACGGCTGCGACTTCAAGCGTCGCGCCTTCGCCGGTCTCGAAGCGGAAGTCATACAGGCACTGGTCCGAACCATCGCCGATGGTTACGGTGCCTTCCATGCCCGATTCCAGCGTGCCGGTTTCGCCCAGCAGGTCTTCACCCCAGGTGTTTTCATTGCTCGGGGTGGTGTAGAAGAAATGCAGCGACTGCGAGCTGTTGTTGATCAGCGTGAATTCAACAGTCTGCGCCATCGCCGACGCAGTCCCTGCGACCAGCGCCAGGGCGACGAGCGCGCCCTTAACATTCAGGTTCATTTTTAAACTCCCTGCCCCAAGCACATTGCCGGGGCAGCGGCTTCTAGCACGACTGATAAGGTCGACAATACAGTTGTTTAGCGGGATCTGTGAATAAATCATCGCCCCTATTCTGTATCAGAGGCTCACCATCAGCCCGCTTCTGCCCGGCGGCGAATTGGTCTAGAAAGCCGCCATGTTCGCCCCCGGTACTGTTCTGCTGCACGATACGCTCGATCCCGCCGGGGAGAACCTCCTGTTCGCCGCCCCGCGCGAGGTGCTGGTTGCTCATGACGGCCGCGGCGTGCTGCGCGCGCTGGCCCGGCTCGAATCAGCCGCTTCCGAAGGCCTGCATGCCGCCGGTTTTCTGGCTTATGAGGCGGGCTTCGTCTTCGAGGAGCGCCTGGCGCACCTGCTGCCAGAGGACCCGCAGGCGCCCCTGCTCTGGTTTGGTCTCTATGATGCGCCCGAGCGCCTCACCGCCACCGAAGTCGATGTCCGCCTTGCCGCCATAGCCGGCGACCGTACCGGCGCCGCGCTCGATATCGTGCCCCGCGTCGACGAGGCGGCCTATGGCCGGGCCTTCGATACGGTCAAGGCGCTCATCGCGGCCGGCGACACCTATCAGGTCAACCTCACCTTCAAGGCCGATTTCCGTCTCGAAGGTGATCCGGTGGCGCTCTATCGCGAACTGGTGCGCAAGCAGCCTGTGTCCTATGGCGCGCTGATCAATACTGGGGCGCACTGGATCCTGTCGCGCTCGCCCGAGCTCTTCGTCTCGAGCCGCCTCGGCACCCTGCGCGCCCGCCCGATGAAGGGCACGCTCAAGCGCGGCCGGACCCTCGCCGAAGACGAGGCGGGCCGCGCCGCTCTCGCCAGCGACGAAAAGAACCGCGCCGAAAACCTGATGATCGTCGACCTGCTGCGCAACGATCTCAGCCGCATCGCCCGCATCGGCTCGGTTAAGGTCACCGACCTCTTCACCGTCGAAACCTATCGCACGCTCCACACCATGACCTCGGGCATCATCGCCGAAGCCCGTCCCGGCATCGGCCCGCTCGACCTGTTGGAAAACCTCTTCCCCTGCGGCTCGATCACCGGCGCGCCGAAACTGCGCGCCATGGAAATCATCCACCAGGTCGAGGCCGGACCGCGCGGCGTCTATACCGGCTCGATCGGCCACTTCGCCCCCAATGGCGATGTGACGCTCAATGTCGCCATCCGCACCGCCGTCATCGATTCGACCGGCAAAGGCGAGATCGGCATTGGCGGCGGCATCGTCGCCGACAGCGTCGCCGGCGATGAATATCGCGAGGCCCTGCTCAAGATGGCTTTCTTCACCCAGCCGGCCCAGCCCGTCACCCTGATCGAAACCCTGCGCTGGGATCGTGCCACCGGCTATGTTCTGCTCGACCGGCACCTCGATCGGCTGGAGCTTTCGGCCCGCTACTTCCAATTGCCGGAAAATCGCAAGAAAACCGTCAGCATGCTGCAAGACGCTGCTGCAGGCTTCCCGGCCGATACCATGCGCGTCCGCCTGACCCTCGATACCAGTGGCCCGGCGGTGACGGCGGTGGAATTGCCGCCCAACCCGGCTGTGTTCCGCTTCGCTCTCGCGCCGGAAGTGCTTGATTCGCAAAGCCTTTGGCTGCTGCACAAAACCACCAACCGCGCCTTTTACGACGAGCCGCGTCAGCGCGCCCATGCCGCTTTCGGGGTCGATGAGGTGGTGTTCTGCAATGAACGGGGCGAATTGACCGAGGGATCGATCACCAATCTGTTCTTGCAGAAAGATGGCCTGCTTCTGACGCCATCTTTGTCCTCTGGCCTGTTGCCGGGTACGCTCCGCGCCGAGCTGCTGGCGTCAGGCCAGGCGGTCGAACGGGTGCTCACCCCGGCCGATCTCGACGCCGCAGACGCCATCTGGCTCGGCAATTCCGTGCGCGGCCTGCTGCGGGCCGAGCGCGTCATCATCAATCAAGGAGTGCCGTCATGACGATTTCGATCAACCCAACCGACGTCCTGGTCGTTGTCGACATGCAGAACGATTTCCTGCCCGGCGGCAGCCTCGGAGTGACCGGCGGCGACGAAATCGTGCTGCTTATCAATACCTTGGCGCGTCACTTCAGCAATGTCGTGCTGACCCAGGACTGGCATCCGGCCGACCACATTTCCTTCGCCAGCCAGCATCCGGGCAAGGCGCCGTTCGAGACCATCGAGCTCGAATACGGCACCCAGGTGCTCTGGCCCGACCACTGTGTCTGGAACAGCCACGGCGCCGCCATCGCCGCCGACCTCGACATTCCCCACGCCCAGCTGATCCTGCGCAAGGGCTATAATCGCCGGGTGGATTCCTATTCCGGCTTCCAGGAAGCCGACCGCGAAACCCTGACCGGCCTCGCCGGCTATCTCAACGAGCGCGACGTTGGCCGGCTCTATGTCGTTGGCCTGGCTACCGATTTCTGCGTCGGCTGGACTGCCCTCGACGGCATTGCCGGCGGCTTTGATGTCACCGTCATTGAAGACGCCACCCGCGCCATCGACACCGCCGGCTCCCTCGCCCAAGCCTGGACCGACATGGCCGATGCCGGAGTCGAGCGGGTGATGAGCAAGGATATCCTGGGCTAGCCACGAAGGCGTGCCCCAAAGGATTCACGTGAAACCGTGGCCGGCTCTTACGCCCCAGCCTCCAGCAGGGCCTTGATCTTGATGGCTTTTTCGAAGTGGTCGAGCCTGTGGGTCTGGATCCACCAGGTCGCCGCCGCCATCAGCAGGTCCGGGTCGTCATTCCGGTTGGCGAAGAAGGCATAGAACGACAGCCCGACGCCCTCGCCCTTCGCCGCGATCTTGGCATTGCACACGGCGATCGCCTTCTGGCGGAATGCTGGCGTCATCGGATCATACCCCTCAAACAAAAAGGACGCCCCGTGGGACGTCCTTGAATTCTCACGACAATCGCTGGAATTAGGCGCTCTTGTCGATGGCTTCGTCGGCCGGGGCGTGGCTCGGGCCGCCCTTGGCGACGCCAACCATGGCCGGGCGCAGCACGCGCTCGCCGATGGCATAACCCGACTGCACCACCTGCACGATCGTGCCTTCCGGGCGGGTCGGATCGGGAACCTCGAACATCGCCTGGTGCTTGTGCGGGTCGAACTTCTCGCCATCTGCCAGGATCGGGGTCACGCCATGCTTGGCCAAGAGGCGCTGCATTTCGCGTTCGGTCATCTCGATGCCTTCGATCAGCGATTTGACCGTGGCATCTTCCGATTCGCGGGCGCCGGCCGGCAGCATGACCAGCGCGCGGCTCAGCGCGTCGGTGGCGCTCAGCATGTCACGGGCGAAGCCGGCAATGGCATAGCTGCGCGTATCATTGATCTCGCGCTCGTTGCGCTTGCGCAGGTTTTCCATCTCCGCGATGGTCCGCAGCACCCGGTCCTTGAGCTCGGCATTCTCGGCGCGCAAAGCCGCCGTGGGGTCAACCTCGGGCTCGACAGGGGTTTCGACTTCGGGCGTCTCGCCCGACGCGGCGTTCTCGTCGCTCATCATTGTTCTGTTCCGCAATTCTGAATTTGACCCGGATATCGGCCAATACGATGGCTATTTCAAGCCTTGCTCTGTTGCCGGGACAAAGTGCACCAGCAATCACGGGCGTTTGCGCGCCATCATGGCGGTGATCACGTTGGCCGTATAGTCCACCACCGGCACGATGCGGGCATAGTTGAGCCGGGTCGGCCCGATCACCCCCAGCACCCCCACCACCTTGTCATTGGCGTCCTTGTAGGGGGACAGGATCACCGAGGAGCCCGAGAGGGAAAACAGCTTGTTTTCCGAGCCGATGAAGATGCGCACGCCCTGCGCCTTTTCGGCGTCGCCGAGCAGCTCGAGCAGCCCATCCTTGCTTTCCAGCTCATCGAACAGCTGCCGCATGCGCAGCAATTCATCCGAGGCCATCGTGTCGTTGATGAGGTTGGCCCGGCCGCGCACGATCACCGTCGGCTGGCTGGCCGGCGAGGCCTGGGCGAGCGTGGCGATCCCGGCATCCACCAGCTTTTGCGTCAGTTCGTCCAGCTCCGCCCGCTGCTCGGCGCGCTGTTCGGACAGCGTCTTGCGGGCCTCGGCAATGGTGCGGCCCACCACGTGCCGCGCCAGGTAATTGCCCGCCTGGGTCAGCGCCGCCGCGGTCAGCCCGGGCGGAATATCCATGATGCGGTTTTCCAGCTGCCCGTCCTGGCCGACGATGATCGCCATGGCGCGGGTGGCGTCGAGCCGCACGAACTCGATATGGCGCAGCACCATGTCGCTCTTGGTGGCAATCACCACCCCTGCCCCCTGGCTGAGCCCGCTCAGCAGCTGGCTGGCTTCGGTCAGCACGTCTTCTACGAGGCCACTTTGCTGGCCTTCGATGGAATGGGCGATCTGGCTGCGCTCGCTCTCGTTGATGGCGCCCACTTCGAGCATGGCATCGACAAAGAAGCGCAGGCCTTCCTGGGTCGGCGCGCGGCCGGCCGAGGTATGGGGCGCCGCGATCAGGCCGAGGTCTTCGAGGTCCGCCATCACATTGCGCACCGAGGCGGGCGACAGCCCTACCTGCAGCATACGGCTCAAATCGCGCGAGCCCACGGGCGAGCCGGTCTCAAGATATCGGTCGACGATCTTGCGAAAGATGTCCTGGCTGCGGGCGTTCAGCACGCTCAGAAAGTCTTCGGGAGGCTTGACCATGAGGATTTCGATAAAATCGTCCGCTTTAACCGTGTGGCCTCATTTAAGCGCATTGCTGCTTCCCGCCAAGCGTCCGTGTCTTGTGAGGCGGGGCGCATAGGGTTAAGAGCGGGTTAACTGCAATTTTTAGTGGAATCCCCATGCGGCCGTCCGGACGTGAGCCCCATCAGATGCGCGCGGTAACCATCGAGCGCAATGTCGCCCAGAAGGCGGAGGGCTCGTGCCTCGTCTCGTTTGGCAATACCAAGGTGCTGGTCACCGCCTCGGTTGAAACCAGCCTGCCCGGCTGGCTGCGCGGCAAGGGCCAGGGCTGGGTCACCGCCGAATATGGCATGCTGCCCCGCGCCACCGGCAGCCGTACCCGCCGTGAGGCCACGGCCGGCAAGCAGACCGGCCGTACCCAGGAAATCCAGCGCCTGATCGGCCGCTCGCTGCGTGCGGTGGTCGACATGCAACTGCTCGGCGAAAACCAGATCACCGTCGACTGCGACGTGCTGGAGGCCGATGGCGGCACCCGCACCGCCTCGATCACCGGCGCCTATATCGCGCTGGCCGATGCCATCCGCTGGATGGACGAGCGCAAGCTGACCAAGGGCAAGGCGCTGCGCGATTCGGTCGCTGCGGTGTCCTGCGGCATCTATCGCGGCACCCCGGTGCTCGACCTCGATTATCTCGAAGATGTCGAAGCCCATACCGATGCCAATTTTGTGATGACCGGCTCGGGCAAGTTCGTCGAAATCCAGGGCACGGCCGAACAGGTGCCGTTCAGCCGCGATGAGCTCAACAGCCTGATGACGCTGGCCGAGCAGGGCATTGGCGAGCTGACTCTGCTGCAACAGGCGGCGCTGGCGGCATGAAGTTCTTCGGCAAGAAAGTTCCCGTTGTTGACGACGCCCAGCAGGGCATCGTGAAGGACACCGATGCCCGCCCGGCGCAGCGTCTGGCTGCCGTCGAACTGGCGCCGCCCGCGCCCGATTGCGCCATCTGGAACGACATCGTGCGGGCCCTCGACATTGATCCGCGGAGCGCCAAATGATCCCGAAACTGCGTGAAGGCGACCGCCTGGTGCTGGCAACCCACAATGCCGGCAAGCTCAAGGAATTCCAGGAACTGTTCGAGCATTTCGGGCTCGAACTGGTTTCGGCCGGTGACCTCGGCCTGCCCGAGCCGGAAGAAACCGGCACCAGCTTTGCCGAGAATGCCCGCATCAAGGCGCATGCCGCCGCCAAGGGCTCGGGCATGCTGGCGCTGAGCGATGATTCTGGCCTGTGCGTCGATGCGCTCAACGGCGATCCCGGCGTCTACACGGCCGACTGGGCTGGCGTGCCGCGCGATTTCAACCACGCCATGAAGCGCGTGGAAGATGCCCTGCAGGCAGCCAACGCCACCTCGCCCGGCCAGCGCAAGGCCTCGTTCTATGCGACGCTCTGCCTTGCCCATCCCGATGGTCGCGACGTGATCTATGAGGGCCGCTGCGAGGGCACCCTGGTCTGGCCGCCGCGCGGCACCCAGGGCCATGGCTACGATCCCGTCTTCATGCCCGATGGCTATGACATCACGTTCGGCCAGATGCCGCCGGAAATGAAGCATTCCTGGGCTCCCGGCCAAACCGGCCTGAGCCACCGCGCGCGCTCCTTTGCCAAATTCGTCGAGGGCCAGATTGAGCAATAACCCGAATGACATGTTCGGCGTTTACGTGCATTGGCCCTTCTGCGCGGCCAAATGCCCCTATTGCGATTTCAACTCCCACGTTCATCGCGGGCCGTTTGACGAGATCGACTATATCGCCGCCTATGAGCGCGAGATCGCCAATGCTGCCGCGCTGACGCCCGGCCGGCGCGTGCAGTCGATCTTTTTTGGTGGCGGCACGCCCTCGCTGATGAATCCGACCTCCACCGGCCGCATTCTCGATGCCATCGCCAAGAACTGGACGATGGATTCCAACGCCGAAATCACGCTGGAAGCCAATCCGACCAGCGTCGAGGTCGACCGCTTCAAGGGCTATCGCGCAGCCGGGGTCAATCGCGTCTCGCTCGGCGTGCAGTCGCTGCGCGAGGGGCCGCTGGCCGAGCTGGGCCGTCGCCACACGGTCGACGAGGCCATTTCCGCCGTGCGCATCGCCCAGTCGGTGTTCGAGCGCTCGAGCTTCGATCTGATCTATGCACGCCCCAAGCAGACCCTGCATGACTGGGAAGACGAGCTCAAGGAAGCGCTCTGGCTCGCCAAGGGCCATATCAGCCTCTACCAGCTCACCATCGAGCAGGGCACGCGCTACTTCGACCTGCAGCAGGCCGGCAAGCTCAAGCTGCCGGGCGAAGATCTGGGCGCCGACTTCTACGAGATGACCCAGGAGCTGACGGCCGAGGCCGGCATGCCGGCCTACGAGATTTCCAACCACGCCCGCCCAGGCCAGGAAAGCCGTCATAACATGCTCTACTGGCGCTATGGCGAATATGCCGGCATCGGTCCGGGCGCCCACGGGCGGCTGATGATCAACAACCAGCGCCACGCCACCGCCGCCGAAAAGCTGCCCTTCGAATGGCAGAAGAAGGTCGTGGCGCAGGGCCATGGCATGGTGGTCGATGACGTGCTGACCTGGGAAGAACAGGGCGACGAGTTCCTCGTCATGGGCCTGCGCCTCAAGGAAGGCATTTCCCCGGCCCGCTTCACCGCCATTTCCGGCCGCAAGATCTCCGCCCTCCAGATCGACGCGCTCAAGGGCTATGGGTTTGTCGAGACCCTGCCCAACGGCAATATCCGCGTCACCGACAAGGGTTTTCCGGTGCTCGATGCCGTGGTGGCGGACCTGGCGGCCTAAGGCTGCCCCTAAAGCCCCGCCGGCTCGATCACCTGGGCCCCGCCCGGTGCGAGGCGCTTCAGCGCCAGTGCATATTCGCTGCGGCCGTTGCCGAGGAAGCGGAACACCCCGTCGCGGCCGTTGAAGCCCTGGGCGCTGGTCATCAGCGTTGGGTTGTAGGGCGGGCTGGCCATCGAGAGCGTGTTGACGTTGGCGAGTATCGTCGCCGTATAGGCGATGGTCGCGAGCGCATGGGGCTGACCGCCGAACTGGCGCTGATAGTCACCCGCAATCGCCGCCATCCCCGCCGGATCGACCGTGGGGTAGATTGCCCCGGCCAGTGCGGTGGAGCCAGCGATCGCCGGATCGCCCTCCCAGTCAGCGGAGCCGACGACCTGCACCATCTCCCCGGTGACGCCCGCCTGTGCGAGCAGGGCACCGAAGCTCGGCGCGCTGGCGCGTTCGGGCAGGAACAGCGTATCGATCATGCCCTTCTTGATGTCGGGCAGCGCCTGGTTGACGATTCCTTGCGCCTCCCCGGCATTGGAGAACGTATAGACCGCCTGCGGCGAGAACCCGGCGGCAATGGCCTGCTGGCGGAAGGCGGTTTCCATCGCCTGCCCATATTCGGTCGCCGGAAAGACGCCGGCAATGCCCCTGCGCCCCTGCGCCTTGATCCAGCGCAGCGAGCGTTTCATTTCCATTTCCGGCAGCACGCTGAGCAGATAGACGCCCGGACTAGCCGCAGTCGGATTGTTGGAGAAGGCCACCAGCGGCACTCCGGCAGCCCGAGCCACCGAACCGGCGGCCACTACTTGGTCGGCGCGCAATGGCCCCAGGATCAGCTTGGCGCCCTCGCTGACGGCCGCACTGGCCGCTGCGGTCGCGCCACCAACGCTTGGGCCGGTGTCGCGCAGGGTGATGGTGATATTCTCGGCAATATTGGGATTGGCCTCGATGAAGGCGATGGCCAGCTTGCTGGCATTGGCGAGCGACTGGCCGACACTGGCCAGCTCCCCGCTCAGCGGCAGCAGCAGCGCCACCTTGACCGGCCCGCGCCCAAAGCTCTGGCTGGGCCCGCTCGGCTGCAGCATGCCCGGGGTCTGGTTGGGGATCATCTGGCCGCCTTGGCCGGACGGCCCGACCGGGCCGCCAAAGTCCAGCGTGCGCGAGCCGATCTGGAGCGGCGAACAGGCAGACAGCAAAACCAGCAGCGCCACGCCCGCGGCGCGTGCTATGCCATGGCCGATATTTCCGAAAATCCGCATTTTCGGCCTCTCAAAGCTAGCAGTCTGTTAACATCTGCCAGCAATTGCTTAACCAATTCTCAACCTCCGGAATGCGCATGTCGGACTCCAATACGGGTTATTTCATTGCCGGCACGGCCTTTACCGCGCCAACGCTGGCGCCCGGCCTCTATGTCGTCGCCACCCCGATCGGCAACCTGCGCGACATCACGATTCGCGCGCTGGAGACGCTGGCCGCCGCCTCGGTGGTGCTGTGCGAGGATACGCGCCAATCCGCCCGCCTGCTCGATCACTACGGCATCAAGGGCCGCCGGGTGGCGCTGCATGAGCACAATGAGCGCGCCAAGGCCGAGGACATCGTCAATCGTGTCGCCGCGGGCCAGGCCATTGCGCTGATTTCCGATGCCGGAACGCCCCTCCTCTCCGATCCGGGCTTTCCCCTGATTCGGGCCCTTGCCGAAGCGGGCCAGCCGGTCTTTCCCATTCCCGGCGCTTCGGCGCTGCTTTCGGCTCTGGTGGTGGCGGGCCTGCCCACCGATGCCTTCGCCTTCCATGGCTTCCTGCCGCCCAAGGCCGGCGCCCGCTCCAACGCCCTCAAGGCGCTGAGGGATTCACGTGAAACTTTGGTGTTTTACGAGAGCCCGCGCCGGCTCGACGATACGCTTGCCGCCATGGCCGAAGCCTGGGGCGAGCGGCAGGCGGCTGTGGCGCTGGAACTCACCAAGCGCTTCGAGCGGGTGCATCGCGGCACGCTGCCCGCGCTGGCCGCCGAATTTGCCGATAGTGAAACCAAGGGCGAGGCGGTGATCGTGGTGGCCGGGGCCGCCGAGCCCAGCGCGCCCGACGCCGCCGACTGGCAGGCCGCCCTGCTCGCCGCCATGGCCGACCAGCCGCTGCGCGCTGCGGTCGATGCGGTGAGCGAGCGGTTCGGCCTCAAGCGCAAGGAAGTCTATGATGCCGCCCTCGCCCTCAAGGCCGAAAAGTAAGGCCCGCATCGCAGCCTATCTCGGCGGCCAGCGCGGCGAGGCGCTGGCCGGCTGGCTGTTGCGGCTCAAGCTCTACCGCATCGTCGCACGCCGCTACAAAACCCCGGTTGGCGAGATCGACCTGATCGCCGAGCGCTGGGGCGCCACGGTGTTTGTCGAGGTGAAGGCGCGCAGCCGCGCCGCCAGCGAAGCCGAAACGCTCGAGGCGGTAAACCGCAGCCGCATCTCCCGCGCGGCGCAGTATTGGCTGTCCCGCCACCCCGGCAAGGCGGGCACCGCGATGCGCTTCGACGTGATTTTCCTTGCACCCGGCCGATGGCCGCGCCATGTCATCAACGCCTTCGACGTAACCCGGTAACAATCCGGTCGCGCTCCACCAGATCAAAAGGGCCAACATGAAGCTCAAAGTCGCGGTCCAGATGGACCATGTCGCCACCATCAATCCGCGCGGCGATTCCACCTTCGCCATGATGCTCGAGGCCCAGGCGCGTGGCCATGAGCTGCTGCACTATACGCCCGATACGCTGGCCCTGCGCGACAATGTCGTCTCGGCCCTGGCGGCGCCGATCACCGTGTTCGACAAGCCCAAGGGCGAGCATTTCGCGCTGGGCGAAGAGCGCCGGGTGGACCTCTCCACCCAGGACGTGATCCATATGCGCCAGGATCCTCCCTTCGACATGAACTACATCACCCTCACCCACATGCTGGAGCGGCTGCATCCCAAGACCCTGGTGGTCAATCCTCCGGCCGCCGTGCGCAATGCGCCCGAAAAGATCCTCGTTACCGACTTCCCCGAGCTGATGCCGCCCACCCTGGTGACGCGCGATCGCCAGATGATCTACGATTTCCGCAAAGAGCACGGCAACATCATCGTCAAGCCGCTCTACGGCAATGGCGGCGCAGGCGTGTTCTTCATCCAGGAAGGCGACCATAACCTCGCCAGCCTGCTCGAACTGTTCGAGAGCAATTATCGCGAACCCTTCATGATCCAGAAATACCTGCCCGACGTGCGCAAGGGCGACAAGCGGATCATCATCATCGATGGCGAGCCGGTGGCCGGCCTCAACCGCATTCCGGCCGAAGGCGAAGCGCGCTCCAATATGCATGTCGGCGGCCGCCCCGAACTCTCCCCGCTCACCGAGCGCGAACTGGAGATCTGCGCGGCGATCGCGCCGGCGCTCAAGGAGCGCGGCATGATCTTTGTCGGCATCGACGTCATCGGCGACTACCTCACCGAGATCAACGTCACCTCGCCCACCGGCATTCGCGAGATCAAGCGCTTCGGCGGTCCCGACATTGCCGTGATGATCTGGGACGCCATCGAAAAGCGCCGCGCCTGATGTATATCCTCGTCGCGACAGTGCTCGCGGCCATCGGCTGGTTCATCTGGAAGCGCCTTCAGAAGCGCAATGCCATGCTGGGCAAGGCCTATTGGTTCAATTCGGCACTGGTCGCGCTCGGCTATCTCATCTTCCTGGTGGTGGGTGGCTTTGCCACCCGCCTGATGGTTGGGTTCAACAACAATGCCTTGGCCGACCTGCTGCTGGTCGGGTTTTACCTGTGCTGGATCGCCTATGGCGGGCTGTGGGTGGTGCGCCTGCTGCCCACCACCCGAAAGCGCCCCCGCTGGGCCGAGCCGGGCCAGCGCTGGCTCGATGGGCTGGGCGTCGCGGCCCTGATCGGGTTTGCCGTGGCGGCCCGGCTGGTCTGATCCTGCTGCAGGCCCCCGTTGAAGCGCAGGGGGTGGGCAAATCCTGCAGAAACCGCTAGGTCTTGCGGGTCTCCGGGGAAATCAGCTTCATGCCCACTACGATGTTTTTCGTGGCCTTTGCCACCCTGTTCGCCACCGTGGGCGTGGCCGACATCGCCTTCATCTTCGCGGCGCTGACCAAGCATCATTCGCCAAAGCAGCGCTTCGCCTTCGCCACCCGCGGCGTCATCATCGCTGGTGTCATCCTGCTGCTGTTCGCCCTGCTCGGTAGCCCGATCCTGGAAGTCTTTGGTATCACCATCCCGGCCCTGCGCACGGCGGGCGGGCTGCTGCTGTTCCTGATCGCCATGGACATGGTGTTTGCCCGCCATTCCGGCGGCACCGACATCACCAATGAGGAAGAAGTCGAAGCCCGCTCGCGCGACGATATTGCGGTGTTCCCGCTGGCCATGCCGCTGCTGGCCGGCCCCGGCGCCATCAGCGCGGTGATCCTGCTCACCACCGGCGCCAATAACGACCTCGAATTCTGGACCGTGCTGTTCGCCATCGTGGTGATCCTGTTCCTGGCCTGGCTGACGCTTCTGGTCGCCATTCCGGTGCAGCGCCTGCTCGGGGTCACCGGCCTTGCGGTGGTGTCGCGCGTGGTCGGTATCCTCTTGGCGGCGCTGGCGGTGCAGTTCGTCTTCGATGGCGTCAAGGCATCGGGTCTGCTGAGCGGCGGCCTCTGACGGTCTGCCGCATTTGCGCTGAATTTTATCGTTAATCAAAGCTTAACGCAGGCATTGACCCAGAGGGCCAGTCGGCGCATTCAGAGGCCATTCCCTCTGTCGAGGACCGATTCTGATGCGCGTTGCGACCCTAATTTCCCTGATGATCCTGGCCATGCTGGCGGCCAGCTCCACCAATACCACGGCCGCGCGCTCGGAAATCCTGCTGCCCATGCAGAGCGGCCACTAGCCGCTGCGCCATGCAAAAGGCGGCCAGCCTGCGCCAGCCGCCCCAAACCAATCGAAGCGAAGCCTATTTCTTGGCGGTATTGCCCGCGCTTCCCGCGCCCAGGCCGGTGACCGGCTTGGCGGCCGCCAGCTTGTCTTTCTTTGGCTTCTTGGGCTCTTTGTTGCTGCGCATCTGACCTTTGGCCATCTCAACCTCCACGACGCGGGCACGGCGCCCGCTGTGATCGAAGGCTAAACCTGCCCCGAATCGCTGACAAGCGGGCGCGAGGGGTTCCCGCTGATTTGACTTTCCGGCGGGTTCTGCTTTGATGGTGCCATGCGCGCACATGATTTCCAGTATCGCCTGCATCACCGGGTTCGCCTCCTCCGAGGCGTTTGACCTGGTTCGGCCACCTGCGTGTCGCAAGGGCCGGGCCAGGATAAGCACTTCATTCCCTATTGATCCCTGACCCCGCGAGAGCGGGGCGTTTGTCATCGTCCGTATCCTGCCGTCCGTCCGGGCGTCAGCTGCGGCGATGCACTTGCCTGGATAAGTTCTATGACCTTCAAGTATGCCCTCACCATCCCGATCAGCGGCAGCCACAAGCTCAACCGTTTCACCGCCTGGGCCGATTCCGCCCTGCCCGGCCTGGAATACCGCCTGCCGCCGCAGACCCCGATCAAGACCGAGACCATGACGCTGCGCCTGCGCGCCCTCGAAGACCGGGCCCGCATTCTCGAAGCGCTCGCCGTCAGCAAGCCGTAACGCTGCCGGGCGTCGCGATCGCGCATGCGCGACGCCCACCCTGTTCACCCCCTGAATTCGAGGACGCATCCATGCCGACGCCTGCCCAGTTCATCACTACTGATCGCGACTATGCCATCCTGCGCGGACTGGCTTTGGCGCGACCGTCGGGTGAACGCGGCTATTTTGATCTGCTGCGGCACAAGCTGGTGCATTCCGACATCGTGGCGCCCGACGAGATCGAGCGGGGCTTGGTGACGATGAACAGCCAGGTGCGCTACCGGATCGGCGACGGCCCCTGGCTCGAGCACAAGCTGGTGCTGGGTGCGGCCCGCGAGGTGATCGGGCAGACCGTGTCGCTGCGCTCGCTGCCCGGGCTTGCCTTGCTCGGCATGCGCGAACGGCAGGATTACGACTATGACTCCGCCCAGGGGGCCATCACCGTCGATGCGGTGATGTTCCAGCCCGAGGCGGATGCCGAACCGGTGGACTACCCAGCCAACCGGATGTGGCGCAACCGCTAGCCCCGCCTATTTGGCAAACTGGCAGCGGCCGGTCGGCGCCAGCGAGGCAATAGCGCGCGGATCGCACCCGGTCGACAGGAAGGTCAGCCAGTCATTCTGGTTGCCGTAGAAGGCGTTGCGGTCGACTTCCCCGCGCACGCCCCGGACCACGCCGGTCTGCGTCCACTGCCAGAAGGTCCAGGTGCGGTTCTTGTAGCGCTGGTGCGGCTCGGCGGCGGTCGAGCGCAGCCAGAAGGCGTTGGGGAAGTACTCGCCTTCCAGAATGTCGCGGTGGAAGTTCATGTCGGTATAGATGATCGGCAGCTTGCCGGTATGGCGTTCCATCGCCTCGAGCATGACGCGGATCTTTTCCAGCGCATCGGCGCGGTTCGGCTTGGTCTTGCAGCTCGAATGGTTGTTCCACTCCAGATCGAGCACGGGCGGCAGCGCCGAGGGATCATTGGGCACGTTCTGCACGAACCAGGCCGCCTGTTCGGAAGCCAGCGAGCACCAGGTCATGAAGTGATAGGCGCCGCGCGGCATGCCGGCATCGCGCGCCCGCTCCCAGTTCACCCGGAAATTGGGGTCGATATAGTCCTTGCCCTCGGTCGCCTTCATGAAGACGAAATGCGTGCCGGCGGCGCGGGCGGTGTTGAAGTCGACATTTTCCTGGTAACGCGCCACGTCGATCCCCTGGATCGGCATGCCACGGGCGCGGTCAACGCCCGAATGGGGGCGATTGTCGCCCTGAATGGGGCCATACAGCCCTCCCCCCGACGAGCAGGCGACCAGAAGGGCCGCGAGCATGGCCGTAGCGGTGCCCTTTGCGATCGCAGAAAACGAGGGAAAAGGCCGGCTGAGACGCATCGGGCAAGACTCTACGCAAGACGAAATTGAGCCTTTGATTCAACATGAGCGGGTTAACGCCAGATTAGGTTTACCTTTGTGGCAATCAGCGTGGTTAACGCGCCGTATTGCGTTCGCTTTACGTTCTTGTTCGTCGCGGATCTATTTGTTAGTCTCGGTGCGGGCTTGGGGTTGGGGCAATGGTCACGCGCGTTGCGACGGTGGCGTTTCAGGGCATTGATGCGGTGCCTGTCGATGTGCAGGTACAGATCGCGCCGGGCATGCCGCAGTTCATTCTGGTCGGCCTGCCCGACAAGGCGGTCAAGGAATCCGGCGAGCGGGTCCGCGCTGCCCTCGTTGCTTCGGGGCTCGGCCTGCCGCCCAAGCGCATCACCGTCAATCTGGCGCCGGCCGACCTGCCCAAGGAGGGTAGCCATTACGATCTGCCCATCGCGCTGGGCATCATGGCGGCTATCGGCGCCATTCCGCAGGACGCGCTCGATGGCTATCTGGCGCTGGGCGAGCTGGGGCTGGATGGGCGGCTGGCCCATGTCGGCGGCATCCTGCTGGCCGCCATCGCCGCGCAGGGGCGCGACCTCGGCCTGATCTGCGCCGAGCGCTCGGGATCCGAGGCCGCCTGGGCCGGAGAAGGGCTCAATATCGTCGCCGCCGAAAGCCTGCTGGCTCTGGTCAATCACCTGACGGGCCATCAACTGGCCGCCCGCCCGGTGGCGCGCCGCCATGAAACGCAGGCCCGCCTGCCCGATCTCAGCGAGGTACGCGGGCAATTAGTCGCCCGGCGCGCGCTCGAAGTGGCGGCGGCCGGTGGCCACAATATGCTGATGGTGGGGCCACCCGGCGCCGGAAAATCCATGCTGGCGGCCCGCCTGCCCTCGATCCTGCCGCCGCTCAATCCGCGCGAACTGCTTGATATCTCGATGATTCAGTCGATCGCGGGGGAGCTGGTGGGTGGCGCCCTGTCCGACCGGCGGCCGTTCCGCGCGCCGCATCACTCCGCCTCGATGGCCGCGCTGGTGGGTGGTGGCCTGCGGGTGCGCCCCGGCGAGGTGAGCCTGGCGCATAATGGCGTGCTGTTCCTGGACGAGTTGCCCGAATTCGCGCCCAGCGTGCTCGATAGCTTGCGCCAGCCGCTGGAATCGGGCGAAACCGTCATCGCCCGGGCCAATGCCCGGGTCAGCTATCCCAGCCGCGTGCAGCTGATCGCGGCGATGAATCCGTGCAAATGCGGCCTTGCTGGCACGCCCGGCCATACCTGCCGTCGCGGCCGGGCCTGCGCAGATGACTATCAGGGGCGCGTCTCGGGTCCCTTCCTCGATCGCATCGATATCCGCATCGACGTGCCGGCGGTCACCGCCGCCGACATGATCGCCCCTGCCGCCCCCGCGGAAAGTTCGGCCGATGTCGCCGCCCGCGTTGCCGAGGCGCGGCTGCGCCAGCAGCGACGCTTTGCCCAGCACGGCGCGCCTGAGGTTTTCACCAATGCGGCGGCCGGGCCGACGCTGATCGAGCAGCTGGTCAATCCCGACCGGGAAAGCCAGGCCCTGCTGTTGCAGGCGGCCGAACGCTTCAACCTCTCGGCGCGCGCCTATCACCGGGTGCTCAAGGTGGCGCGGACGCTGGCCGATCTGGCCGGTGTGGAACGGGTCAGCCGTCCCCACATCGCCGAAGCGCTGAGCTATCGCCTCAATTTCGGGGCGGCCTAGCCCGCTTCGTCCACAGCCGCCGCCAGCGCCTCGACCTCGCGCTCGGTGAATACCGCAATCCCGTTCTGCCGCAACAATGCGGCGGTTACCCCGGCCGCTTCGTGGCGTCCGCCATCGAACTTGCCATCATAAATGCTCGCACTGCCGCAAGATGGGCTGCCATCGATCAACAGCGCAAAGCGGCAGTCATGCTGGCGCGCCAAGGCAAGGGCCGCCTCGGCGCCGGCGATGAACTGGCCGGTCACATCAGCGCCGGTATTGTCCACCACGCGGCCCGCGCCCGCCAGCACCGCTTCGCCCGAACCGCCATTGGCGATTTCGGCCGGCGGCCGCGGCACAGCAAAGCCGCCGCTGAGCTCGGGACAGATGGCCACCAGCCGGCCGGCTTCGCGCCATAGCGCCACCTGCACGTGGTCCAGCCGCTTGCCCTTGCCATTATAGCGAACCGGCCGCCCCAGCAGGCAGGCGCTGATCAGGATCTTGTCAGTGCTACTCATCGGCGGTCTTCATAGGCCGCTTTGGGCCTGTGCATAAGCCTGTGCAAAAGTGTTTCACGTGAATCCGTCCCTAGCGGATGCTGTCATAGCCCCCGGCCACGCCGCGCGGCGACAGCACGACCTGCCACAGATTGAGGTGCCGCGCCCGGAACAGCGCGGCGAAAATGCTGAGATAATAGCGCCACATGCGGTGGAAGCGTTCGTCATAGCGGCTGGAGAGCTCTGGCCAGGCGGCATCGAAATTGTCGCGCCAGGCCATCAGGGTGCGGTCGTAATAGGCGCCAAAATTGTGCCAGTCCTCCATAACGAAGAGCCCCTCGATGGCTTTGCCGAACTGGGCGATCGAAGGCAGCATGCCATTGGGAAAGATGTATTTGTCGCTCCACGGATCGCCATGGGTGGTCGACCGATTGCCGCCGATCGTGTGCAGCAGCATCAGGCCCTCGGGCTTGAGCAGCTTGGCCGCCTTCTCGAAATAGGCGCGATAATTCTTGTAGCCGACATGCTCGAACATGCCGATCGAGATGACGCGGTCGAATTCGCCGTCAAGCGCCTGATAGTCGAGCAGCCTTGTTTCCACAGGCAGGCCCTCGGTTCGCGCATTGGCCAGCGCCGCCTGTTCCTTTGATACCGTCACCCCAAGCGCGGAGACGCCATAGCGCTCGGCGGCAAACTGCATGAAGCCGCCCCAGCCCGAGCCGATATCGAGAATGCGCATGCCCGGCGCCAGTCCCAGCTTGCGGCAGATCAGGTCGAGCTTGGCCTCCTGCGCCGCATCCAGCGTCGTGGCGTCCTTCCAGTAGCCGCACGAATAGATCATGCGCTTGTCGAGCATGGCGGCGTAGAGGTCGTTGCCGATATCGTAGTGCTTTTCGCCTACCTCGTTGACCCGCAGCCGCTGCATGTTGAGCAGCCGGCCGCGCGCCAGGCTCCAGATTTCGGCGAGATCGCGCGGAAAGGCGTCGTGAATTTCGGCGGTGATCAGCCGGAACAGCATCAGGTCGAGCTCCTGGGCGTCCCACCAGCCATCCATATAGCTTTCGCCCAGGCCCAGCGTGCCGTCCCGCAGCAGGCGCGCCCACAATCTTTCGTCATGCACCTGCGGGTCCCACGCCGCGGGACCGTTGAGAACCACACCGGCCTTGGCGAGTTGGCGATGCACGAAACGCTTGGCGGATTCGGACATGGCAGCACTATCAGCTGATCAGTGATGCCAGCACTCTAGCTCCATCGTTGTTTGACGATCAACTGCAAACTACCATAGGTGAATGCCACGCTGCGCCGGCCACACTGAGTCACGCCCGCGGCAAAGGGTGCAGGATGCGAAGATCAGGCGAACTGGTCCAGTGGAACAACAAGGGCGGTTATGGCTTCGTGCGGGATGACGCCGGCCGGGACTATTACGTCCACGTCTCAAAGCTGAGCGGCAGCGGCCGCCCCCGCATCGGCGATACAATGAGCTTCGAGACGGCCACCGGCCGCAAGGGGCGCCCCTCGGCTATCGATGTGGTGATCACCACCCCGCCCGGCCCGGCGCCAACCCTGCGCGACGTGGTCCATGCCCCGGGCAGAAATGTCTCCCGCTACAAGGTGGGCCTGCGCGTCGCGACTGCGACCATGCTGACTTTGCTGATTCTTTTGGGCATCGCCACTGGTCGTGCTCCGGTCTGGCTGGGCGGCGTCTATGCCATGATGGGCCTGGCTTCGGCGCTGCTCTACCGCTTCGACAAGCTCTATGCCATCGCCGGTTCCTATCGCGTCAGCGAGGCCAATCTACAGCTGGTGGATCTGTGCTTCGGCATTATCGGGGGGCTCGCTGCGCAGGAATTCTACCGCCACAAGACGGTCAAGCCGCGCTTCGTCGCCGCTACCTGGAGCACGGCGCTGCTGCATGTCGTGGGCCTGGCGGCCCTGGCCTTCGGCTGGTTCGATACCCTATTCGGATTTGCCTTTTAGGCCACGTCCTCGCCTTGTGATCGGCAGCAAAAGGCCCCCGGACCAGGTCCGGGAGCCGCGCGTTTGCATGGGGAGGCAAAGAGCCAAAAGATCAGTGGAACTGCGCCGTTTCGGTCGATGCGCCCATTGCCGTTGTAGCGCTCTTGCCTTCGCTCACCGCCATCGAGACTGCATCGAAATAGCTCGTGCCCACTTCGCGCTGGTGCCGCACCGCTGAAAAGCCATGTGCCTCGGCAGCAAATTCGGCCTGCTGCAGGCGGCTGTAACCGGCCATTCCGTCCTGCTTGTAGGCGCGCGCCAGCTCGAACGTCGTCAGGCTCAGATTGTGGAACCCGGCCAGCGTGATGAACTGGTATTTGTAACCCATGGCCGCAATTTCCCGCTGGAACCGCGCCATCGCGCCTTCATCCATGTGGCGCGCCCAGTTGAAGCTCGGCGAGCAATTATAGGCGAGCATCTGCTCGGGATGCACCTTGCGCACCGCCTCGGCGAATTTCCGGGCTTCGGCGAGGTCGGGCGTCGAAGTTTCGCACCAGATCAGGTCCGCATAGGGCGCATAGGCAATGCCGCGTGCAATGGCAGCGTCGATGCCGCCCTTGAGCTGGTAAAAGCCCTCTGCCGTGCGTTCGCCGGTGACGAAGGGCGCGTCATAGGGGTCGATATCCGAGGTGATCAGCCGCGCCGCTTCGGCATCGGTGCGTGCCATGATCAGCGTCGGCACGCCCATCACATCCGCCGCCAGTCGTGCCGCATTGAGCGTGCGGATGAACTGGCTGGTCGGCACCAGTACCTTGCCGCCCAGATGGCCGCATTTCTTCTCGCTGGCCAGCTGGTCCTCGAAATGCACCGCCGCCGCGCCCGCCTCGATCATCGCCTTCATCAACTCAAACACGTTGAGCGCGCCGCCAAACCCGGCCTCGGCGTCGGCGATGATGGGCACGAAGAAGTCGAGATCGGTGGTGGCGATGCCCTCGGCCTGTTCCATGGTCTGGATCTGGTCGGCGCGCTGCAGGGCCTTGTTGATGCGCTTGACCACGCTGGGCACGCTGTCGACCGGATAAAGGCTCTGGTCGGGATACATATTGCCCGAACTATTGGCGTCGGCCGCCACCTGCCAGCCGCTGAGATAGATGGCCTTGAGCCCAGCCTTGACCTGCTGCACCGCTTGGTTGCCGGTAAAGGTGCCGAGCGTCGGCACGAAGTCTTCGGTTTTCAGCAGCTCCCACAGGCGCTTGGCGCCGTTTTCGGCCAGCGTATGGCGGATCGGCAACGAGCCGGAGAGCCGGGCCACATCGGCCTGGCTATAGGTGCGGGCAATATTGCGCCAGCGGTCGGGGGCATAGTCGGGGGTCGGGAAAATCGGCTTGTCGAGCATGGTGTCTCCTCCTGATGGACATGGCTTCGCCGGTCCGTCGGGACGGCTGGCAGTGCTGATGATTCACGTGGAACAAGTAGGGGCTGGCCGCGCAGTCGTTGGCGGCCACTGAGCGGTTCCTCCCCGCGAGGGGGGCTGAAAGTTCCTACCCCGCAACCCGCCGGCAGAAGGTGGCGGCGATCACATCATTGCCAGAGAACAGGTCGCTGCTGTCGGTTTCGCCAACCACCGAGAAGCGGTGGCGGCCGATGCGGCCCATGATCGTATAGCCCTGCGCGCCCAGATTGCGGGTCTTGAACTGCTCCATCGCCTCGCGAACGGTGGGGGCGATGATGGTGAGATATTCGTCGCGGTCGCTCATGCTGGTGGTCATTGGAAGTCTCCTCACTCCGTTGCTGTAAACATTTGACAACGGGGCCGGATATGCAAGATATAACCAGCAAACGCCCAGTAAACCTGTAAAGCGGCAGTCAAGTCGTCGGGCAAGAATTGTAAAGTCTGTCAAGAAAGCGCTGGCGGAGGAGCCATGAACGACGCGCAGGACATGCAGATCGGCGGCCGCATCAAGCGGCTGCGGCGGCAGAAGAAGCTCGCCCAGGCCGATCTGGCGCAGGCGCTGGGCATTTCGGCCAGCTACCTCAATCTGATCGAGCACAACCGGCGCAAGGTCACGGTGCCGCTGCTGTTTTCCATTGCGGGCTATTTCGGCGTCGAACCGGGCGAGCTGGTCGATAGCGATGAGGGGCGGCTGGTCGGCGACCTGATGGAGGCCTTCGGCGATGACCTCTTTGCCGATAGCGACGTCACCAATCTCGAAATCCGCGACCTGGCCCACGCCAATCCCGCCGCCGCCCGGGCAATCCTCAAACTCTATGACCGCTATCGGGTGGTTGCCAGCACGGGGGCCGCCCCTGTGGCCGTCGATGCGCCCGAGCCCTTCCACCTCGCGACCGACGCGATTTCCGATTTCCTGCAGGAAAACGCCAACCACTTTCCGGCGCTTGAAGCGGCCGCCGAGCGCATCCGGGCCGATATCGACCACGCCGACGAGTATTTCGAACACGGCCTGCGCAGCTATCTGTTCAACGTCTTCGGCATGGAGGTGCGGCTGGCCTCGCTCCCGCACGGCATTGCCCGCCAGCTCGAGCCGCGGCGCAATCATCTGCTGGTCTCAGATATCCTGCCGGCGGAATCGGCCACGTTCCTCGTCGCCCACCAGCTCGGTCAGATGGCCATCGGCCACGAGATCGACGCCATCATTGCCGGCCTGCCCGAGGGCGATGCCCCGGTGCTGGCGCGCAATGTGCTGGCTGCCTATTTCGCCGCCGCGGTGATCATGCCTTATGAGCCCTTCCTGCGCGCCTGCCGCGAGTTCCGCTACGATATCGAGCGCATCGGCCGCCGCTTTGGAGCCAGTTTCGAGCAGGTCTGCCACCGTATGACGACGCTGCAGCGCAAGGGCGCGTCAGGCATTCCGCTCCATCTGGTGCGCACCGATATTGCCGGCAATATTTCCAAGCGCTTTTCGCTGTCCGGCATTCACATTCCGCGCCATTCGGGCGCCTGCCCGCGCTGGAATGTCTATTCGGCCTTTCTCAGCCCCGAGCGCATCAATATCCAGCTCAGCCAGATGCCCGACGGGCAGAAGTACTTCTGCATCGCCCGCACCATCGCCAAGGGCGATCACCGCTACAATGCCCCGCGCCGCTACATGTCGATCGGATTGGGCTGCGCGATCCACCATGCCCGCGACATGATCTATTCCGATGGCGTCGATCTTTCCGGCGACGGGCAGGTTGTGCCGATCGGGGTGGGCTGCCGCATCTGCCCGCGGCTGGAATGCGGCCAGCGCGCCCATCCCCCCGCCGACCACCGCTTTCGCTTCGACGACACCATCCGCCCCGAAAGTCTTTATGCGCGCATGAGTTGAGGGCGGCGTTGGCGGAGATTTCTGGGCGGTTCGCCGACCCACCCAGCCAACCCACCCACCCGCCAGCGCTGCCCGCGGACTTGATCCGCGGGCCACCCGCGCCTCGGCGCAAACACGGAGAGGCCCACGGATCAAGTCCGTGGGAAGCGCCCGTGGGGGATGATGAAATCAGCGGCAAAACCTATCGTTCGCCGCGCCGGTCATGTTCCCAGCTGTCATGCCATTCGCGTTCCAGCACCACGCGGCGCTTGCCGTAGCGCTCCTCGGTCAGCGTCAGCTCGACAATGCGGTCGGTGCGGAAATTGCGGAAGGCGGTGCGCAGGCAGCACCAGGCCGCGATGATCTGCTTGCCTTCGTAATAGGCCAACTGCACCGGCCAAATGGTGCGCTCGCTCGCCTTGCCGCCCTCATCCTCATAAGCGATGCGCAGCGCCTTTTCCGTGCGCATGGCTTGCCGAACCTGACCCAGGATCGGCATCGGCTGGCGCGAATTGGCTCCCCACACCGCGACCGGCCACAGGCCGGTATCGTTGATGCGGTCGCGCAAATCTTCGGGCGAGGCGGTGGCGATCTTGGCCAGGGCGTTCCGGGCCGCGGCGCCCAGCCCGTCATCGGGTTGCGCGCCAACCCAGCGGGCGCCCAGTACCAGCGCTTCCAGCTCTTCGGGCGTGAACATCAGCGGCGGCAGGAAGAAACCGGGCTTCAGCATGTAGCCCACCCCGGCCTCGCCATCGATCGGCGCGCCCAGCCCGATAAGGGTCTGCACGTCGCGATAGAGCGTGCGGACGGAAACGCCCTGCTCCTCGGCCAGGGCGGCTGCGGTAACCGGCCGGCGATGGCGGCGCAGCGCGTCCATGACCGCAAACAGACGCTCGGTCTTGTCCATGCTTTGTTCTCCTTTGGCGCCCTTGGATGCCAGATTCCATGGCGAACGCCAAGCGTCCGTATTGCGCTGCCGCGATGCCGTGCCAGCACCACCGGACGGCCTCGCCCCCATGATGGGCGCGAGTGGGAGGAAATGGCCCGCAGCTCAGGCAATCTGGCCATGGAAGGCCCTGATGTCATGGGCCATGGCCTCGGGCGCTTCGAGCGCCGGGAAATGCCCGCCACAGCTCAACTCGGTCCAGCGCACGATGTTCCACAGATGCCGTTCGCCCCAGGCGCGCGGCGCCGGAAAGTCAGCCGGCGGCAACATCACGGCGTGCGGAACCTCATGCCGCGGCGGCTTGATCAACAGGGTGCTGTCGGCAAAGGCCTCCTTGTAGAGCCGCACCGAGCTGCCGATGGTCTGGGTGAACCAGTAGACCGACAGGATGGTGGCGAGGTCCTCCAGCTCGAAGGCGTTGGTGATATCGCCGCCGGTATCGCCCCAGAAGTGATATTTTTCGAGGACCCAGCTGGCCAGCCCCGCCGGGGAATCGTTGAGCCCCACGGCCAGCGTGGCTGGCTTGGTGCCGTGCAGCAGGGCATAGGCGCCCTCGGAAAAGTTGAGCATGTCGACAGTCTGAAAATAGGCCTGCTCCTCCGGCGTCGCCTGCTCGGGTCGGGGCAGGCCCGAAAACACGTTGACGTAATGCGCCCCGATCAGCCGCTGGGGAAAATCGCGCACCAGCGCCATTTCGACGCCGCTGCCCATATCCGAGCCCGAAATCAGGAATCTGGGATAGTTGAGCCGGGTCATCAGTTCGGCCCAGAGCGGGGCGACGCGGCTCATATTCATGCCGGGTTTGCGCGGTTGCCCGGAAAAGCCGTAGCCGGGCAGCGAGGGGATCACCACGTCAAACGCCACCCCGTCGATCGGTTCGGTGAGCAGCGGCACCAGCGGCAGCAATTCGACGAAATTGCTCGGCCAGCCATTGGTGAGAAGCACCGGCACATTGGTTTCGCCCCGGCCCTTCACATGCACGAAATGCACCAGCTCGCCGTCGATGACCTCGGTGAACTGGGCAAAGGTGTTGAGCCGCGCCTCGGCGGCCCGCCAGTCATAGTGGTTGCCCCAGTAATCGACGAAGCTGCGGAGGAAAGCATCCTCGGTGCCATAGTCCCAGCCGGCCCCCTCGACGGTTTGCGGGAACCGCGTGGCGGCTAGCCGCGCCTTGAGGTCAGCGATGTCGGCGTCAGGCACGGCAATGGTGAAGGGGGTCGGCATGTCGGTTTCTCCAGTGGACGCTGGAGAAATCCTGCTGCCGCGTACTGACAATCCCCGTCAGCAACGATTCGTGCCCAAGGCACGCCCCGGTAACGCTGTTCCCTGAGGCTACGCGCTGAAGTGCGCGGAGGCGCCCTACGCGATTTCGAATTCGCACCAGTGCCGGTAGGGGCGCTCGGGCGAATAGATCACATTGGGGAAATGCGGATTGTGCACCGCGTCGGCAAAGGCCTGGTCTTCGAGGCAGAAGCCGGCATGCCTGCCATAGTGCCGGCCACCCAGGCCCGGCACCGGCACATTGGTCGAAACGCTGTTATAGACCTGCACGCCCGGCCGGTCGGACCAGAGCTTCAGCGTCAGCGCGCCATCGGGCCCCACGACCGTGGCGATCGGGTCGTTGTGGCTGCGGCCGGTATCGAGCGCCATGCCCACGTCATAATCCACCGGCCTGCCCTCGGCATCGCGCATGGTACGCGGCGTGCGCAGGTCAAACTTGGTGCCGCGCGAGGGCAGGATGGCCCCGGTCGGCGCCAGGTCCTCGGCGCCCAGCTCGGTATAGGCGCTCGAATTGACCTGGATCGTGTGGTCGAGCACGTCATTGCCCGTCCCCAGGTTGAAATACTGGTGCTGCACGAGGCTGATCGGGGTGGCCTGATCGGTGGTGGCCGACAGTTCCAGCCGCAGCTTGTTGCCTTTGAGCGTATAGGTCGCCGAAAAATTCACATTGCCGGGATAGCCCATGGCGCCGTCGGGCGAAAAATGGGTGAAGCGCACGGCATTGTTGGCTTCGTCCACCTGCCCGTCCCAGGCTTGCCGTCCCAGACCTTCAGTCCCGCCATGCAGCTGCATATTGTCCATGTTGGGGACCAGCTTGTGCGTCTTGCCGTTGAGTTCGAAGGATGCGCCCTTGATCCGGTTGGCCACGCGCCCGGCCAGCGAACCGAAATGGGGGCTGTGCTCCACATAGGATTGCAGGTCCTCGAACCCCAGCACCACCGAGCGCTCGCCGCCGGCCACCGGCACGCGCCAGTCGCGCACCGAGACGCCCCAGGAAATCAGATCGACGCTGACGCCGGTATCGCTCACCAGCTTGAACTGATCGACCCGCTTGCCGCCAAACTCACCAAAGGTCGAAACTGCGATAGCCATGCTTTCCCCCCGAAATCCGGTCAAACCTGTAGCGCGCTTCGCGCCCGGTCTGCAACGATGCACTTGACGTTTCGGCGAGGCCTGCCAAAGCTCGCGCAAACCACCAAGGAGGCAGCGTGAGCGAAATTGGTTTGAAACGCCGGGCCACCGTTCATGACGTGGCGCGGGCAGCAGGCGTTTCCCTGGCCACGGTCGATCGAGTGTTGAACGGACGCCCGGGCGTGCGCGCGGTCACCGTCGAAAAGGTCGAGGCCGCCATTGCCGAAATCGGCTTCCAGCGCGATCTCAGCGCCTCGCTGCTCGCCCGTTCCCGCGATCTCAAGCTCACCTTCATCCTGCCCGACAGCTCCAACGAGTTCATGGCGAGCCTTGCCGATGCGGTGACGCGCCGCTCCGGCCCGGCCCGGTCCGATCGCATGCATATCGAAACCATCCGCGTCCGTGCGCTCGATGCCAATGCGCTGGCGCAATGCCTCGATGGGCTCGATGCCGATGACTGCGACTGCGCCATCATCGTCGCCAGCCAGGAGCCCTCCGTGCAGGCCGCCGTCGATGGCGCCACCCGGCGAGGCATCGATGTGATGACCCTGGTCTCCGACCTGCCCGGCACGCAGCGCCGGCACTTTATCGGCATCGACAACACCGCCGCCGGCCGCACCGCCGCCTCGCTGATGGGGCGTTTTCTGCCCCAGGGCGGCAAGGTGGCCGTAATCGCCGGATCGCTCCACCTGCGCGACCATGCCGATCGCCTTGCCGGGTTCCGCGCCGTGCTGGCCGCCGAATTCCCCACTATCGCGCTGATCGGCCCGGTGGTCGGGCACGACGAGCGGGCCGAAACCGAGGCCATTGTTGGCGAGTTGCTGGCCCAGCATCCCGACCTCGCCGGGCTCTACAATTTGGGCGCCGGCAATACCGGCATGGTGACCGGGCTCGAGGCGTCGCGGCGCTCCCGCGCTATTCGCGTCATCGCCCATGAACTGACCGAGCCCAGTCGCAGGGGGCTGCAATCGGGCGCCATCGATGTGGTGCTCGACCAGAACCCCGATGGCGAAATCCGCGAGGCTATTGCCGCCGCGCGGCAGCTGGCGCTGGGCGGCGACGGCAGCGGCGTGGGCGCCCCCATTGAAATCGGGATTTTCCTGCGCGACAATCTGCGCTAAGAAAGCGCCATTCATCACACCGGCGTGGCCCTAAAAATGGGCCGGGAGGACGTTCAGATGTTGTGTTTAGCCCGTCATGAGGTACGTGCCTCATGACTTATCTCGGTATCGATATCGGCACATCCGGCGTCAAGGCGCTGCTGATCGACGCGCAGGGCCGCGCCCTGGGCGAAGCCTCGGCCGCGGCGGTGGAACCGGTCCGTCCTCATCCTGGCTGGTCCGAGCAGAACCCCGCCGATTGGTGGACCGCCACCCTCGCTGCCGTGGACAAACTCAGCCAGACCCACCCGACCGAGCTCGCCTCGGTGCGCGGCATCGGCCTTTCCGGCCACATGCATGGCGCCACCCTGCTCGATGCCAATGACCAGGTGCTGCGCCCGGCCATCCTGTGGAACGATGGCCGCTCGGCTGCCGAGTGCCGCGAAATGGAGGCCGCCCTCCCCACTCTGCGCCAGCTGGCCGGCAATATCGCCATGCCGGGCTTCACCGCGCCCAAGATCGCCTGGGTGCGCAAGCATGAGCCCGCCATTTTCGAGAAGACCGCCAAGGTCTTGCTGCCCAAGGCCTATATCCGCCTGCTGCTCAGTGGCGAGCATGTCGAAGACATGTCCGACGCCGCCGGTACGCTCTGGCTCGATGTCGGCAAGCGCGACTGGTCCGACGAGCTGCTGGCCGCTACCGGGTTCACCCGGTCGCACATGCCGCGCCTCGTCGAAGGCTCGGCGCCGTCCGCCGTGCTCAAGCGCGAGCTGGCCCGCCGCTGGGGCATGAGCGAGAATGTCGTGATCGCCGGTGGTGCCGGTGACAACGCGGCTTCCGCCTGCGGCATCGGAGCCATCCGGCCCGGCGAGGGTTTCGTGTCGCTCGGCACCTCGGGCGTGCTGTTCGTCTCCAACGACCGCTTCCGTCTCAATACCGAAGGGGCGGTGCACGCCTTCTGCCACGCCATTCCCGATACCTGGCACCAGATGGGGGTCATCCTCAGCGCCACCGACAGCCTCAACTGGCTGAGCCATTTGACCGGCCGCAAGCAGGCCGACCTCTCCGCCGCCGCCGAGGCCGGGTTCACCGGTCCGGGCGAAGAGATCTTCCTGCCCTATCTCTCGGGCGAGCGCACCCCGCACAACAATGCCGGCGCGCGCGGGTCTTTCGTCGGCCTCTCGCACCTGTCTGATGCCAGCAAGATGGCCCAGGCGGTGATGGAGGGCGTTGCCTTTGCCTTCCGCGACAGCCAGCGCGTGCTGAGCGATGCCGGCACCAAGATCGATCGCCTGCTGGCGGTGGGCGGCGGCAGCAAGTCTGCCCTCTGGCTCAGGCTGCTCGCCACCAATCTCGATATGGAAATCGCCGTGCCCGAGGATGGCGATTTCGGTGGGGCGCTGGGCGCCGCCCGGCTTGGCCTCTGCGCCGCCGAAGGCGCGTCGCCCCAGAGCGTGATGACCATGCCGCCGATCCGCACCGTGATCGCGCCCGACCGCAGCCTGTCTTCCGCCTATTCCGACCAATATGCGCGCTATCGCGCTCTTTATCCCGCCATCGAGGAGGCACGTAAGTGACGGATTTCTTTAAAGGTATCGCCCCGGTCAAGTTCGAGGGACCCAACAGCACCAACCCATTGGCCTATCGCCACTACAACAAGGACGAGATCGTTCTTGGCAAGCGGATGGAAGACCATATCCGCCCCGGCGTCGCCTATTGGCACACCTTTGCCTGGGAGGGCGGCGACCCCTTTGGCGGCCGTACCTTCGACCGGCCCTGGTTCGACAAGGGCATGGAGGGCGCGCGCCTCAAGGCCGATGTGGCCTTCGAGCTGTTCGACCTGCTCGACATGCCCTTCTTCTGCTTCCACGACGCCGATATCGCCCCCGAAGGCGCGACCCTGGCCGAGAGCAACCGCAATGTGCGGGCGATCGGCGAGATCTTTGCCCGCAAGATGGAAACCAGCCGCACCAAGCTCCTCTGGGGCACGGCCAACCTCTTCTCCAACCGCCGCTACATGTCGGGCGCCGCGACCAATCCCGATCCCGAAGTCTTCGCCTATGCCGCCGGCCAGGTGAAGAACGTGCTGGAGCTGACCCATGAGCTGGGCGGCGCCAACTATGTGCTGTGGGGCGGCCGCGAGGGCTACGAAACCCTGCTTAACACCAAGATCGGCCAGGAACAGGACCAGATGGGCCGCTTCCTGCACATGGTCATCGAGCATGCCGAAAAGATAGGCTTCAAGGGCCAGATCCTGATCGAGCCCAAGCCGCAGGAACCCAGCAAGCACCAGTATGATTTCGACGTCGCCACAGTCTATGGGTTCCTCAAGAAGTATGGGCTGGAAACCAAGGTGAAGTGCAATATCGAGGTCGGCCACGCGTTCCTGGCCAATCACTCCTTCGAGCACGAACTGGCGCTTGCCGCTTCGCTGGGGATTCTCGGTTCGGTCGATGCCAACCGCAACGACATCCAGTCCGGCTGGGATACCGACCAGTTCCCCAATTCTGTGCCCGACACCACCTTGGCCTTCTACCAGATCCTCAAGGCCGGCGGTCTCAATTCGGGCGGCTGGAACTTCGACGCCAAGGTGCGCCGCCAGTCCATCGATCCCGCCGACCTGCTGCATGGCCATATCGGCGGCCTCGACGTGCTGGCCCGCTCGCTCAAGGCAGCCGCCGCGATCATCGAGGACGGCACCTATGACAGGGCGGTCGACGCCCGCTATGCCGGCTGGAACAAGGGTCTCGGCAAGGACATCCTGGGCGGCAAGCTCTCGCTCGCCGACCTCGCTGCCAAGGTCGATGCCGAGAACATCAACCCGCAGCCGCGCTCCGGCCAGCAGGAATATCTCGAAAACCTGATCAACCGCTTCGTTTGATGATTCGGGCTCTCGAACCGACCGACCGGGCGGCATGGACAGCGTTGTGGCGGGACTATCTCGCCTTCTACGAAACCGTGCTGCCCGACGAGGTCTATGCCTCAACCTGGTCGCGCCTGCTCGATACCGGTGAACCCACCTGGGGCGCTCTGGCGCTCCAGGATGGCCAGCCTGTGGGACTCGTGCACTGGATCTATCACCGCACCAATTGGTCGCTGGCTGACACTTGCTACCTGCAGGATCTGTTCGTGGCCGAAGCCGGTCGCGGACAAGGCCATGGCCGTCGGCTCATCGAGCATGCTGCGGCGCAGGCAACGGCTCGGTCCTGCAGCCGCCTCTACTGGACAACGCACCATACCAACAAAACGGCGATGCAGCTCTACGACCGGCTCGCCAGTGAATCAGGGTTCCTGCAGTACCGCATGACCCTGCCGACCTCTTAGGATCCTGGCGATGCCCCAACTGACCAATCCCATCCTGCCCGGCTTCAATCCGGACCCGTCCATCCTGCGCGTCGGCGACGACTATTACATCGCCACCTCGACCTTCGAATGGTTCCCGGGGGTGCAGATCCATCACAGCAAGGACCTCGCCAACTGGACCCTGCTCACCCGCCCGCTCAACCGCAAGACTCAGCTCGACATGCGCGGCGATCCCGACAGCTGCGGCGTCTGGGCTCCCTGCCTCACCCATGACGGCGAAAAGTTCTGGCTGGTCTATACCGACGTCAAGCGCAAGGACGGCTCATTCAAGGACGCCCATAACTACATCGTCTGGGCCGACAAGATCGAAGGCCCGTGGTCCGACCCGGTCTATGCCAATAGCTCCGGCTTTGATCCCAGCCTGTTTCACGACGACGACGGCAAGAAGTGGTTCGTCAACATGCTGTGGGACCATCGCGCCCGCCCGCTCAAGTTCGCCGGCATCGCTTTGCAGGAATTTGACGCCGCACAGGGCAAGCTCGTCGGCCCGATCAAGAACATCTATCAGGGCACGGATCTCAAGCTCGTCGAAGGCCCACATCTCTACAAGCGCCGGGGAAAAGATGGAAAGCCCTGGTATTATCTGCTGACCGCGGAGGGCGGCACGGCCTATGACCACGCGGTCACCTTCGCCCGCTCGCGCCATATCGATGGGCCCTACGAAACCCATCCCGACAAGCATATCCTCACCTCCAAGGACGCCCCCTTCGCCGCCATCCAGCGCGCCGGGCATGGCGACCTGGTCGAGACCCCCGATGGCAAGACTTATCTGGTCCATCTCGGCGGCCGCCCGACCACCCAGGAACGCCGCTGCGTGCTGGGGCGCGAAACCTCGATCCAGGAGGCCTATTGGGGCGATGACGACTGGATTCACGTGAAACACGGCCCTGTGCCGTCGCTGCATGTCGACGTGCCCGGCACCCGCGACGATGCCCCCTATTGGGCCGAGCAGCGCTACACCTTCGAGGGCGAACTACCGCTCGACTTCCAGTGGCTGCGCACCCCGGAAACCGACCGCATCTTCACGCTGCAGGACAGCAAGCTGCGTTTGTTCGGCCGCGAATCGATCGGTTCGTGGTTCGAGCAGGCTTTGGTGGCCCGCCGCCAGACCCACTTTTCCTACGATGCCGAAACCGTGGTGGATTTCACCGCCACCGACGAACGCACCATGGCGGGCCTCACCGCTTATTACAGCCGCTACAATTTCTTCTATCTGGCCGTCACCGCCCATGCCGATGGCCAGCGCGAACTGCTGCTGATGACCTCGGAAGCCAGCTGGCCCGATGGCAATCTGCGCTTCCCGGCCGAGCCGGTGCAGATCCCCAATACCGGCAAGGTCAAGCTGGCCCTGACCATTCGCGGTCGCCAGCTGCAGTTCTTCTATGCGCTCGAGGGGCAGGAGCTGCAGCCCATCGGCCCCGTGCTCGATGCCTCGCTGCTTTCGGATGAGTGCGGTGGCCATCAGGCCCATGGCAGCTTCACCGGGGCTTTCGTCGGCATGGCGGCGCACGATCTCAACGGCACCGCCAGCCCCGCCGATTTCGACTATTTCCTCTACCGGCCGGTGCGCCACGCCACCGATCGCTACGAGATCTAGCAAAGCCGGCGATAGCGGCCGGGGCAGACCCGGCCGCTATCGTGCTCGGGCTTAATCACATTCTGCCGATCCGGCGCGACAATTGCCACAATTGGGCATAAGCTTGAATTCTTGCTGGTCGCCGGGTTGTTACCGTGACTTCAGCGCGGTCCCGACGGCCTCTTGATGGAGGGCTGAAGGCCATGTCTCATTTTCATGTGATTACCGGCGCGGGTGACAAGCTCGATCTACCCGTCATTCGCACCATCACCATCGGCGATACCGTCGACGCCTTGCGTCGGGGCATATCCGATTTCTGGGAGCAGCCCAGTCACTACGCCATGCTGGTGCTGATCTATCCCATCATCGGCATCGTGCTGACCGTGTGGATGAAGGGCTTCTACACCTGGCCCCTGCTCTATCCGCTGGTCGGCGGCTTCGCGCTGGTGGGCCCGTTCGCCGCCATCGGCCTCTACGAAATCTCCCGGCGCCGCGAACAGGGGATCGATACCTCCTGGAAGCATGCTTTCGAAGTGCTGCGTTCGCCGGCCATCGGCTCCATCGCCGCCGTCGGGGTGATGCTGTTCGCCGTGTTCACGCTCTGGCTCACCGCCGCCCAGTCGCTCTACGAAAGCATTTTCGGCTCGATGACGCCGATGACCTTCGGCGGCCTCATCCAGCAGGTCTTCACCCAGCCCGGCGGCATGACGCTGCTGATCGTGGGTACGCTGATCGGGGCACTGTTCGCGCTGGTGACGCTCTGCACCACCGTCATCGCCTTCCCGCTGCTGCTCGATCGCGATGTGGGGGCCTTTGTGGCGGTGGAAACCTCGTTCCGCGCCGTGATGCGCAATCCCATCCCCATGCTGGCCTGGGGCATCATTGTCGGGGTGGGGCTGTTCCTCGGCTCGCTCCCGCTCTTTGTGGGTCTGGCAGTGGTCATCCCGATCTTCGGCCACGCCACCTGGCACCTCTATCGCAAGGTGGTCGAACCGGCTTCGGCGATCCGTGGCACCTGAAGCGCCGCTTTCGCCCGGGGGGAAGATGCCCACATCTAACCGAGGCCGTGCGGTTGGCTTCCCCCTGCAAATTGCATAAGGTCTCGGCTCCCTTGCCGAGACCTGTATGCTGATGGACCAGTCGCCTATCGAACCCGCGCTTGCCCCGGCGCTGACGCCGATGATGGCGCAGTATTTCGAGATCAAGGCGGTTAATCCCGGCTATCTGCTGTTCTATCGCATGGGCGATTTCTACGAGCTGTTCTTCGAGGACGCCGAGATCGCCAGCGCCGCCCTTGGCATCGTGCTGACCAAGCGCGGCAAGCATCTGGGCCAGGATATCGGCATGTGCGGCGTGCCCATCCACGCCGCCAACGACTATCTCAACAAGCTGATCAAGCTGGGCCATCGCGTCGCCATCTGCGAGCAGGTGGAAGACCCCAAGGAAGCCAAGAAGCGCGGCTCCAAATCGGTGGTGAAGCGCGAAGTGGTGCGCCTGATCACCGCCGGCACGCTGACCGAGGACGATCACCTCGATGCGCGCCGCTCCAATTTCCTCGCCGCCCTCGCCATGGTGCGGCACGGGGAAACCGATTTCGCCCTCGCCTGGGCCGATGTGTCGACCGGCGAGACCTTTACCGCCGATCTCAGTGCCGAGCAGGTGCAGGACGAACTGGCCCGCATCGACCCCGCCGAATTCCTGCTCACTGACGCCACCCGCGCTGCCCTGGTCGAACGGCACCTGTTTGCCCCCAGCTGGGCCAGCATTGCCCATGCCGCCCCGCCCGAGAGCTTTGACAGCGAAGCGGCTGCCGCCACCCTGCGCGCCGCCTTCCCGGCCGGCGATTTCGATCCCACCGCCCTGTCGCGCGCCTCCCGCTCGGCGCTGGGCGCCATGCTGGCCTATATCAGCGACAGCCAGAAGGGCGTCGGCGTTGCTCTGCGCGCGCCCCGCGCCGATAGCGCCAGCCGCCATATGGCGATCGATCAGGCCACCCGCTCCAGCCTCGAGCTGCACCAGACCCAGCGCGGCCAGCATCGCGGCTCGCTCCGCCAGGTCATCGATCTCACCGTCACCGCGCCCGGCTCGCGCCTGCTGGCCGCGCGCCTGGCCTCCCCGCTGGCCGATGCCGCTGCCATCAATGAGCGGCTCGATGCGGTGGGCCTGCTCGCCAACGACACCCTGCTCAATGGCCGCCTGCGGGCCGATCTGAAATCGGTGCCCGACCTCGCCCGCGCCCTGACGCGCCTCGCGCTGGATCGCGGTGGCCCGCGCGACCTTGCTGCCATCGGCCGCGCCGTTAGCGCCGCGACGGTGCTGGCCACTCATTTTGCCCGCCTTCCCGATGTGCCGGCGGTTCTGGCGCGCCTGGCCGCCACCCTTGCCGCCGCGCCCTTGCCGCTGGCCTCCGAGCTGGCGCTGGCGCTCGATGATGAATTGCCGCTCCTCAGCCGCGATGGCGGTTTTGTGCGGAAGGGCTATGACGCCACTCTCGATGGCGAACGGGCCCTCGCCAGCGAAACCCGCGCCGTGGTGGCGGCGCTGCAGGCCCGGCTGATCGAGGAAACCGACGTCCGCTCCCTCAAGATCAAGCACAATGGCGTCCTGGGCTATTTCGTCGAGGTCCCCGCCAACCATGGCGGCAAGCTGCTCGAAGAGCCGCACCGGCAGACCTTCATCCACCGCCAGACCATGGCCAATGCCATGCGCTTCACCACCACCGAACTGGCCGATCTCGAAGGCCGCATCGCTAGGGCCCATGAGGCCGCGCTCGAGATCGAACTGCGCGTCTTCGCCGGGCTGCGCACCGATGTGCTGGCTTTGACCGATGCGCTGCGGGGCCTTGCCGATGCGCTGGCCGAGCTCGACGTCACCACGGCGCTCGCCCATCTGGCCGCCACCCGCAGCTATACCCGCCCCGAGATCGACAATTCCCTCGCCTTCGCCATCCAGGGCGGCCGCCATCCCGTCGTGGAAGATATGGTCACCGCCGAGGGCCACAGCTTTGTCGCCAATGACGCCGATCTCTCCGGCGACGAGGCCAGCGGCGGCGGCCGCCTCTGGCTGGTCACCGGCCCGAACATGGGCGGTAAGTCGACCTTCCTGCGCCAGAACGCGCTGATCGCGATCCTCGCGCAGATGGGCAGCTTCGTGCCGGCCAGCTCGGCCCATATCGGCGTCATCGACCGGGTTTTCTCCCGCGTCGGGGCAAGCGACGATATCGCGCATGGCCGCTCCACCTTCATGGTCGAAATGGTCGAAACCTCTGCCATTCTCAATCGCGCCACCCGCCGTTCGCTGGTTGTGCTCGACGAGATCGGCCGTGGCACCGCCACCTTCGATGGCCTTTCCATCGCCTGGGCCGCCGTCGAGGCCCTGCACGAAACCACCGGTTGCCGCGCGCTGTTTGCCACGCATTTCCATGAGCTTACCTCCCTCGCCAAGACCCTGTCCCGGGTCAGCAACGTCACCATGAAGGTGCGCGAGTGGGAGGGCGACGTGGTGTTCCTGCATGAAGTGGGCCCCGGCGCCGCCGACCGCTCCTATGGCATACAGGTGGCGCGGCTGGCCGGCTTGCCCGAACCGGTCCTGGCCCGTGCAAGGCAGGTTTTGACCGTGCTCGAACAGCGCTCGGCGGGAACGGCCTCTTCCAGCCAGAAGGCCAGCGTGCTAGACGATTTGCCACTTTTCGCGCATCAGCAGCCCGCCCCGGCAGCCGGACCAGACCCATTGCACGTTGCACTCGACGCCGTCCGACCCGACGAAATGACCCCCAAGCAAGCGATTGAAGCGCTCTACGAGTTGAAGAAAATCCGCGATGACGCTCGCCGAAGCTGAGGTAAAACCGCGAAAACCGCTCTTCGTCCTGAAATCAGCCGAGACGCTGCTCGGCGAACTCGACGCGGTCATTGATTCCGAAGCGCCCAAATCCGCCGCTTCCCGCGCGGCCGTCCTGGCCCATATGCGCCAGACCCTGGCCGAGGCCCGCAAGCAGGCCGAAGCCGAACTGCTCGCCACCGGCAAGGGCACGCGCTGCGCGCAGAACCTGTCCAATGCGCAGGACGAAATCATCGCCGCGCTGCACCTGTTTGCCACCCGCCGCGTCTATCCGGTCGATAATCCCTCCGGCGCCGAGGCCATCGCCCTTTCGGCTGTCGGTGGCTATGGCCGCGGCACGCTGGCCCCCGGCAGCGACATCGACCTACTGTTCATCCTGCCCTACAAGCAGACCCCCTGGGGCGAGCAGGTCACCGAATACATCCTCTATATGCTCTGGGATCTCGGCCAGAAGGTCGGCCACGCTGTCCGCTCGGTCGAGGAATGCATCCGCATGGCCCGCGCCGACATGACCGTGCGCACCGCAACGCTGGAAGCGCGCTATCTCACCGGCGACAAGACCCTCTTCGGCCAGCTCGTCGAGCGCTTCGCGTCCGAGATCATGCCCAATACGGGTCCCGAATTCATCGCCGCCAAGATGGCCGAGCGCGACGAGCGCCACCGCGTCATGGGCAATACCCGCTATGTGGTCGAGCCCAATATCAAGGACGGCAAGGGCGGCCTGCGCGACCTCAATACCCTGTTCTGGATCGGCAAATACTTCTACCAGGTCAAGACCAGCCAGGAGCTGGTCGGCAAGGGCGTGCTGTCGGCCGCCGAATACCGGCTGTTCTCGCGCGCCGAGGACTTCTTGTGGGCGGTGCGGTGCCACCTGCATTTCGTCACCCACCGCGCCGAGGAAAAGCTCACCTTCGACATGCAGCCCGAATTGGCCGAGCGCATGGGCTATGCCCAGCGCGTCGGCATGCTGGGCGTCGAGCGCTTCATGAAGCGTTACTTTCTGGTCGCCAAGGATGTGGGCGATCTCACCCGCATCATCTGCGCCAGCCTCGAATTCAACCACGCCAAGGACATGGATATCGTCGGGCGCGTGCTGGCCCCGTTCCGTTCGGGCCGCAGCAAGATCAAGGGCGAGACCGATTTCGTGCTCGATACCGGCCGGCTCAACCTGGCCAGTCCCGACGTGTTCGAAAAAGACCCGGTCAGCCTTATCCGCATCTTCCTGGTGGCCGGGCGCGAGCAATTGCTGTTCCACCCCGACGCCATCAAGGTCATCACCCGCTCGCTGCGCCTGATCGACAACAAGCTGCGCAATGACCGGCGCGCCAACGACTATTTCCTGACCATCCTCACCGATCCTCAATCGGTGGAACGCATCCTGCGCCAGATGAACGAAAGCGGCGTGCTCGGCCGCTTCGTGCCCGATTTCGGCAAGATTGTCGCCCTGATGCAGTTCAACATGTACCACCACTATACGGTGGACGAGCATCTGATCCGGGCCGTCGGCGTCATGGCGCAGATCGCCAATGGGGGCCTGCGCAACGAGCTGCCGCTGACCCACGAATTGCTGCCCCAGCTCAACGATACGCGCCTGCTCTATGTGGCGCTGTTCCTGCACGATATCGCCAAGGGGCGCCCCGAAGACCATTCCCAGGCTGGCGCAAAAATCGCGCGCAAACTCTGCCCGCGCTTTGGCCTCTCCGCCGCCGAAACCGACACCGTCGCCTGGCTGATCGAATACCACCTGCTGATGAGCGAGATCGCCCAGGCGCGCGATATCCAGGACCCCGAAACCGCCAAGGCCTTTGCCGATGTGGTCCAGTCGCCCCAGCGGCTGGCTTTGCTGATGATCCTCACCGCCTGCGATATTCGCGCGGTGGGCCCCGGCGTCTGGACCGGCTGGAAGGGGAGCCTGCTGCGCGCCCTCTACTACGCCACCGAGCCCCTGCTCTCGGGCGGCCATAGCCAGGTCACCCATTCCGACCGCATCGAGGCGGCGCGGCATCAGCTGGCCGAGGCGCTCTTGAGCTGGCCGCAGGACGATGTCTCCGCGTATATCGCGCGCCACTACGATCACTATTGGCTGCGCGCCGAGCCGGAACTGCAGGTGGAGCACGCCCGCATGATCCGCCATGCCGATCAGGCCGGCGACGCCTTTGCCGGGTCGATCCGGGTCAAGGCTTTCGAGGGCATTACCGAGGTCAGCTTCTATACGCCCGACCATCCGCGCCTGCTCTCGCTGATCGCCGGTGCCTGCACCATGCAGGATGCCTCCATCATCGGCGCGCAGATCTTCTCCACCCGCGACGGCCGCGCCATCGATACGTTCCGGCTGCGCCGCTCCTTCACCTCCGACGAGGATGAAAAGGTCCGCGCCACCCGCATCATCGATACGGTGCGGCAGCTGCTGCAGGGCAAGCGGCAGATCCTGATCGATCTGGGCAAGGAATCGCGCCACAACAAGCGCCTCAAGCCCTTTGCCCTGCCCGCCCAGGTACTGGTCTCCAATACCCTGTCGGAAAAGTTCACCGTCATCGAGGTCTCGGGCCTCGATCGCATGGGCCTGCTGCATTCGCTGACCCACCAGATCGCCGATCTCAGCCTGACCATCGGCTCGGCCCATATCGGCACCTATGGCGAAAAGGCCGTCGACGTCTTCTACGTCACCGACCTGACCGGCCAGAAGATCATGAGCAAGCCGCGCCAGCGCAAGATTCATGACGCCCTGATGAGCGTCTTCCAGCCCCGCTCGGAGAAGCTGGGCAATGGGTAGTGCCAAGCTAGCCCCCGAACCGCGAGGGCGTGCCCCCCAATGAGTCTTTACCGCAATTTCCTCTCCGTGGGCGGCCTGACGCTGGTCTCGCGCGTTGCCGGCTTTGCCCGCGATGCGCTGATGGCCGCCGTGCTCGGCACCGGCCCTGCCGCCGACGCCTTCTTTGCCGCCTTCCGCTTTCCCAACCTGTTCCGGCGCCTGTTTGCCGAAGGCGCCTTCAACACTGCCTTCGTGCCGTTGTTTTCGGGCGCGCTGGAGCAGCAGGGGCGAGAACCGGCGCTCGATCTGGCCTCGCGCATCATGGCCTGGCTCGTCGCTATGCTCGTGGTCGTCACCATCCTGGCCGAAATCTTCATGCCGCAGCTGATGGTCGTCTTCGTGCCCGGCTTTGTCGACGAACCCGAAAAGTTCGACCTCACCGTACTGCTGACGCGCATCATGTTCCCCTATCTGGCCTGCATGTCGCTGATGGCGGCCTATGGGGCGATCCTCAACTCGCTCGGCCGCTTCTTTGCCGCCGCCTTCGCGCCGGTCATCCTCAACATCGTCAATATCGCCGCGATGATCCCGCTGGTGACCTTCTGGGTCGCCGATCCCCCGGGCGCCGCCAGCTGGGTGGCCTTTGCTACCATGGCGGGCGGCATCGCCCAGCTGGCGCTGGTCTGGTCGGCCATCAAGCGCGCCGATTTCCTGCCCGCCTTCCGCCTGCCGCGCGTCGATCCGGAAGTGCGGCGCTTCTGGGTGCTGGCCATTCCGGCCATCCTCACCGGCGGCATTACCCAGATCAACATCTTCGTCGGCACCATCATCGCCTCGGGCGCCGACAATGCCATTTCCATCCTCAATTATGCCGACCGGCTCTATCAGTTGCCGCTGGGCATTATCGGCATTGCCATCGGCACCGTGCTGCTGCCCGAGCTCAGCCGCCACCTCAAGGGCGGCCGCGAAGTGCAGGCTCGCGCTACCCAGGATCAGTCCCTGCTGATCGCCATGCTGCTCTCCATGCCTGCCGCCACGGCGCTGATCGCCATGGCCGAGCCGATCGTGCGGGTGCTGTTCGAGCGCGGTGCCTTCGATGCGCTGGCTACCACCTATACCGCGCAGGCGCTGATCGCCTTTTCCACCGGCCTGCCCGCCTATGTGCTGATCCGCGTGCTGCAGCCAGGCTATTTTGCCCGCGAGGATACCGTCACGCCCACCATTTTTGCAGGCATTTCGGTGGTCGCCAATATTGGCCTGTCGCTGCTGCTGTTCCCGCAATATCTCCATGTCGGCATTGCCGTCGCCACCTCGGCCTCGGCCTGGCTCAATGCGGTTCTGCTGGCGGTCTTCCTGGCGCGGCGCGGCCATTTCGCGCTCAGCGGCGCCGAGTGGCTCAAGCATGGCCTGATCATCCTGGTGAGCCTGCTGATGGGCCTGTCGCTCTACCTGCTGGCCGAGCGCGGCGCGGCGCATCTGGCCAGCGGCCGCCCGCTCTGGGAGCAGGCGGGCGTGCTGGCTTTGCTGGTCGGGTTCGGCGTGGCGCTCTATTTCACGCTGATCCACTTCAGCGGCGCCCAGAACTTGCGCACCCTGCTCAGCCGCCTGCGCCGCCGCGGCTGACCGCGCAACAGCCGGTTCCCATTATGTCGCCCGCGATATAAAACGAGGGTCCTGAATCACAAATTATGCGAAGATTATGTCCTTCACTGATCGCGTCTTCTCCGGCATCCAGCCTTCCGGCGACCTGCATCTCGGCAATTATCTCGGCGCCATCCGCCGGTTTGTTCCTCTGCAGGAAACGCATGAATGCATTTACTGCGTCGTCGACATGCACGCGATCACCGTCTGGCAGGACCCCGATGACCTGCGTCGCGCCACCCGCGAAGTGGCCGCCGCTTTCATCGCGGCCGGTGTCGATCCCAAGCGCTCGATCATCTTCAACCAGTCCCAGGTGATCCAGCATGCCGAGCTGGCCTGGGTGTTCAACTGCATTGCGCGCATGGGCTGGATGAGCCGCATGACCCAGTTCAAGGACAAGGCCGGCAAGAATTCCGAGAATGTCTCGCTGGGCCTGTTCGCCTATCCCAGCCTGATGGCCGCCGATATCCTGCTCTACAAGGCCACCCATGTGCCGGTGGGCGATGACCAGAAGCAGCATCTCGAACTGACGCGCGATATCGCCGCCAAGTTCAACAACGATTATGCCAAGTCGATCGCGGCGCTGGGCCAGAACGATGGCGAGTTCTTCCCCATCACCGAGCCGCTGATTGCCGGTCCGGCCACCCGCATCATGAGCCTGCGCGATGGCACCAAGAAGATGAGCAAGTCGGATCCGTCCGACCAATCGCGCATTTCCCTGCTCGACGATGCCGATGCCATTTCCAAGAAGATCAAGAAGGCCACCACCGATCCCGAGCCCCTGCCCGAGACCGTGGAAGGCCTGGCCGGCCGCGCCGAAGCCGACAATCTCGTGGGCATCTATGCCGCCTTGTCCGACAAGACCAAGGCCGACGTCATTGCCGAATTCGGCGGCAAGGGCTGGGGCACGTTCAAGCCGGCTCTGGCCGATCTGGCGGTGGCTCAGCTGGCCCCGATGGCCGATGAAATGCGCCGCCTGATCGAGGACACCACCACCATCGACGCCATCCTGCGTGACGGGGCCGAACGCGCCCGCGCCATTGCCGAGGCGACAATGGTCGATGTCCGGTCTATCGTCGGCTTCATTCGCTAGCTCGCGCAGGGTTTTCTGGAGGCGCCTTTGGTTTCGCAGGTCGAATACAAGCGGAAGTTCCTCGTCGTCATCGACAGCACCACCGAATGTGAGCGCGCGCTCACCTTTGCCGCCTATCGCGTCAAGCGCACCGGCGGCACCGTGGTGCTGATGTCGGTGATCCAGAAGCCCGAATTCATCGGTCTCGGCGTTGAAGACGTGCTGCGCGCCGAGGCCGTCGAGGAGGCCGAACGCAATCTCGATGCGCGCCTGGCGCGCATCCGCGATATCGGTGACGTGCGCAGCGAGTCGGTGATCCGCGAGGGCGAGCCGGCCGAGGAGATCGAGCGCGTCATCGCGCAGGACCGCGACATTGCCATCCTCGTGCTGGCGGCGTCCACTGCCGGCGAGGGCCCGGGGCCGCTGGTTACCCACTTCGCCGGCCGCTCCAACGCCCTGCCCATCCCGCTGACCATCGTCCCCGGCCGCATGAGCGACGAAGAGATTATTGCGATCTGCTAAGCTTCGAGCCGTCCCACCGGGTAAATCGCGCCAGTGGCGCGATTTAAGGCGAGAAGGCCACGAGACCTATGGTCGAGTGGCTCCAGCCCCTCCCCACGCACTATCTGTCCCTCCCCCTACCAGGGAGAGGCTAGGAGGGGGTCCGGGAGCCCCGATCCCACGGCCGCCTAGGCGGCGGCCGCCGCCAGTTGCTTCCGCTTCAGCAGCCCATCGTTCAAAAACGTCCCGAACGGAAAAAACGAAGCCACTGTGGTGCGGGTCCATTCCCACGCGGTAAAGCCCCTGCCCCACAGGCAGATCACCATGGCCAGGATATAGATGCCAAAGGCCAGCCCGTGGATCATCCCCACCGGCGGCACGAGATCGGGAAAGCCGAACCAGTATTTGGCGGGCATGGCGACGAGGAACAAAGCGAGGGTGGTGAGCCCCTCGAGAATCCCGATATATCTGAATGTTTTGATCATGTTATGTGATTAGCGCATATTGGCCCCGCGCCACGATGGGACCATTCGCCGCAAAAGCACTTGCGCGCGCCGCCAGAACAGCTATTTTAGAAACGTTCTAATTCCATCCGCAGGCAGCCAAGATGTTCATCCAGACCGAAGCCACGCCCAATCCGGCGACCCTCAAGTTCCTGCCGGGGCGCGATGTTCTGGTTGGCGAACCGCGCGATTTCCGCAGCCTCGAAGCCTCGGTCAATTCACCGCTGGCGCAGGGCCTGTTCGGCATTTCCGGCGTCACCGGCGTCTTCCTCGGTTCCGATTTCATTTCGGTCACCAAGGACGACACCAACTGGGCCCATATCAAGCCGGCCATTCTCGGCGTCATCATGGACCACTTCCTCTCCGGCAAGCCGGTGATCGTGGAAGGCGGCGTTGACGTGGCCAATTTCGACGAGGTCGATGAATTCTTCGAGGAAGAAGACAGCGAAACCGTCGAAGTGATCAAGGAACTGCTGGCCACCCGCGTGCGCCCGGCCGTTGCCATGGATGGCGGCGACATTACCTTCAAGGGCTTCAAGGAAGGCACCGTGTTCCTGCACATGCAGGGCGCCTGCTCGGGCTGCCCCTCCTCCACCGCCACCCTCAAGAGCGGCATCGAAAACCTGCTCCGCCACTTCGTCCCGGGCGTCGAGTCCGTGCAGCAGGTTTGAGCGCGGCCGCAGGAAAAATCGCTCCAGTGGAGCGATTTTGGCGATCAAAGCCATGAGAGCTATGCTCGAATGGCCACAAGTTAGCAGCAAGCCAAAGGCCCCGGGAGCAATCCCTGGGCCTTTTGTTTTGGGGCGGTTCCGCCCTCGCCGTCTCCCCACCCACGATGTCATCCCGGCCTTGAGCCGGGATCCATCCTGAAATCCCTCCGTTCCCGTGGTTCGTCGGCTCCGCCATCCCAGGCAGGGCTCCGGCTCAAGGCCGGGGTGACCCGGTGGAATGATCCCATTGCGCCCCCTCCCCGATGTCATTCCGGCGCAGGCCGGAATCCATGCGCGGACCGCCGCCTCGCACGTCATTCCGGGCAGAGCCCCTCTTCTCCCCTCTCACCGGCGCTGCCCACGGACTTGATCCGTGGGCCCCTCGCCTCCGCGCAAAATGAGAGTGGCCCGCGGATCAAGTCCGCGGGCAGCATCAGTGTGTTGCACCCCAAAGTTCCCACCCTCGCCCAGTAGCCTCATGGTGAGGCGCGCCTCTTGGCGCCTCGAACCAGGAGGCGTGCACCACCCAAAACCAAAAAAGCCCGGGTCACCCCGGGCTTTCAGTCTCATTCCGCGGCGGCTTTTTGGGCTTCGCTGCGTTGGTCGGTGATGGCCAGCGGCTCGGCCGGCGCGCCGTTGCTTTTGCGGCGGATCCGCAGGCGCTTGATGCGGCGGCTGTCGGCGGCCAGGATTTCGAAGTCGAAACCGGCAAGCCGGGTTACCTTCTCGCCGCGCTTGGGCACGTGCCCGGCCAGGTCGAACACCAGCCCGCCAATGGTTTCCACCTCTTCGGCAAACTCGCCGGGGTCGAAATCGGGGCCCAGCATGGTGCGCACGTCGCGCAGCTCGGCGCGGGCATCGGCAATATAAGTGTCCTCGCCCACCTTGCGGATCAGCGCGGCGGCGAGCTCGTCATGCTCGTCCTCGATCTCGCCGACCACCACTTCGAGCAGGTCCTCGATGGTCACGAGGCCATCGGTGCCGCCATACTCGTCGACAACGATCGCCATGTGCACGCGGCTGGCGCGCATCGACTGCAACAGGTCTCCCACCGGCATGAAGGTGGGCACGAACATGGCGTCGCGCTTGATGTCGAGCTTGCCGATCTTCTGGCGCAGCACGGTGGAGACCAGCTTGACGGGCACTTCCTTTTCGGGGTCCGTCACCGGCTCGGTGATCTTGCCCAGCGCGTCCTTGACGTGGATGAAGCCGACGATGTTGTCGAGATTGTCGTCATAGATCGGCAGGCGCGAATGGCGCACCTGGCGGAACCGGGCGATCAGCGTGCCCAGGTTCACATCGGCCTCGATGGCCTGGATGTCGCTGCGCTCCACCATCACGTCGCCGACCGACACGTTGGAGAGCTTCAGCACGTTCTGCAGGATCGTGCGCTCGCTTTCGGAGAAGTCCGCAGCCTCGGCGCTTCCCTGTTCGTCGAGCGCGACCTGCAGGTCGTCGCGCAATGAAACCGTGCTGCGGGCGAGCATCGCCTTGATCCGGTTCCAGATCGTTGGCCCCCGTGCTGGCACGGAGGCGGTGCTAGAAGGAGGTTCGGGATTGTTGGCGGGCGCTGTCGGGCCCAAACTACTGTCGCTGTCGTTCATGATCTCTCGCCGCAAATGCGCGGCTATCTGTCCTCATAACGGGAATACGCCGGGACCATAATGGTTCCCACCCTAGTCGGCATAGGGGTCAGCGACCCCAAGGCTTGCCAAAATCTGGGTTTCCAGGCTCTCCATCTGAAGCGCCTCGGCATCCGTCAGGTGATCATAGCCTAAAATGTGCAGAAAGCCATGCACCACCAGATGGGTGAAGTGATCGGTGAAGCTGGTGCCCTGCTCGGCTGCTTCCCGTTCGAGGGTTTCGCGCGCCAGCGTGATGTCGCCCAAAAGGCCCTCCACCGGCCCGAACGGCTCGATCTGGGGGAAGCTCAGCACGTTGGTGGAGCTGTCCTTGCCGCGCCATTGCTGGTTGAGCTCCTGCTGCTCCTCGTCATTGGTGAGCAGGATCGACAGTTCCGCCGCGCCCTTCACCTTGGGCTTGGCATGCTTGAGCGCCTCCAGAACTGCACGCTCGGCCAGCGAATCGAGATCCTCGGGCCAAGCGTCGTCGTTGCGGATGACGGCGATTTCCAGCGGCAATTGAGTCAGCGCGATATTCCTTCAGTAGCCTTCTCGGCCAGTCGTCTGGCCGTGTCGGCTTCATAGGCCCGCACGATGCGCCCGACAAGCGCGTGGCGCACCACGTCCTTGTCGTTGAAGCGGGTGATATGCACGCCCTCGACGCCATCGAGCAGATGCACCGCTTCCACCAGGCCCGATTTCTCGCCGCGCGGCAGGTCGACCTGGGTCGGGTCGCCGGTGACGATCATCTTGGAATTCTCGCCCAGGCGGGTGAGGAACATCTTCATCTGCATCGATGTGGTGTTCTGCGCCTCGTCGAGGATGACCACGGCGTTGGACAGCGTGCGCCCGCGCATGAAGGCCAGCGGCGCCACTTCGATAATGCCCGAGGCGATGCAGCGCTCGACATTTTCCGGCTTCATCATGTCATAGAGCGCGTCGTAGAGCGGGCGCAGATAGGGGTCCACCTTCTCCTTCATGTCGCCGGGCAGGAAGCCCAGGCGCTCGCCGGCTTCCACGGCGGGGCGGCTGAGGATGATGCGGTTGATGTCGCCGCGCTCAAGCAGGCTCGCGGCATGCGCCACGGCCAGATAGGTCTTGCCGGTACCGGCCGGGCCGACGCCGAACACCAGTTCGCTCCGCTCCATGGCGCGCATATACGCGTCCTGGGAGGGGGTGCGCGCGACGATGGTGGATTTGCGCGTGGCGATCTGGGCCATGCGCACCTTGCCCTTGCGCTCGAGCGTGGGCAGCGTCAGCTGGCTGTCCTCGGTCTCGATCATGCGGATCACGCCATCCACATCGGACATGGAAATGGTGCGGCCTTCTTCGAGATTGGCATAGAGCGATTCGAGCACCCGGCGGGCCTGATCGACCGAGGTGGCGCCACCCTTGACCAGCACATGGTTGCCGCGCGGCGTTGCCGTGACCTTGAGCCGCTGTTCGATCAGGGCCAGGTTTTGGTCGAAGTCGCCGTACAGCTGGGCAGCGAGGCGGTTATCTTCAAAAGCAAGTTCGAGTTGCGATGCGAGTGCGTTGTCTGCGGTCGGTGACAAATGCCTGCTCAAACTGGGGATGCTCCACGCTTAGCGCGACGCGGGCTTGCGCCGCGGATACATTTCGAGGCTAGGCCGATTTGCGGCCGGTGTCTGTAGCAATATTGTGACTGCCGTGGACAAGGACAAGCCCGCGCACCGATGTGGCCACCCCACAATCGCTGCCCGCGGACTTGATCCGCGGGCCATATCAACACGCGCCGCCTGGCGAGAGGCCCACGGGTCAAGCCCGTGGGCAACACCGGTGTTGGGTGCCTATACGGCGACCGCCGCCAGCCGTCCCACCAGCGAATTGGTGCTCGTGCCGATAATCTCCACCTGGTGGATCGCCCCGATCAGCTCGGTGGATCCCTCCAGATGCACCGCCTGCAGATAGGGCGAGCGTCCGCCGACCTGGCCGTCCATGCGGCCGGGGCGTTCGATCAGCACCGGCAGCGTCTTGCCGACGCAGCTCGCGTGGAAGGCGGTGGTCTGGGCATTGACCAGGTCCTGCAGCCGCCACAGGCGTTCATTCTTGACCTCTTCGGGCACCTGGCCGTCCAGATTGGCGCCGGGCGTGCCGGGGCGGGTCGAATATTTGAACGAATAGGCCGAGGCATAGCCGACGTCGGCGATGATTTTCAGCGTGTCCTCGAAGTCCCGGTCGGTTTCGCCGGGGAAGCCGACGATGAAGTCGCCCGAAAGCGCCATGTCCGGCCGCGCCGCCTTGATGCGCTCGATGATGGCCATGTATTCCGCGCCGGTATGGCGGCGGTTCATCGCCTTGAGAATGGCATCCGAGCCCGACTGCACCGGCAGGTGCAGATAGGGCATCAGGATATCGAGGTCGCGATGCGCATCGATCAGCGTGTCATCCATGTCGCGGGGATGGCTGGTCGTGTAGCGCAGCCGCTCCAGCCCATCGATCCCCGCCAGCAGATAGGCAAGCTCGCCAAGTCCTACGGCGCGCCCGCTGTCATTGAGCCCGTGATAGGCGTTGACGTTCTGCCCGAGCAGGGTGATTTCCTTCACCCCCGCATCGACCAGCCCGCGCGCCTCGGCCAGCACCTGGCTCACCGGCCGGCTGACTTCGGCGCCGCGCGTATAGGGCACCACGCAGAAGCTGCAGAACTTGTCGCAGCCTTCCTGCACGGTCAGGAACGCGGTCAGCCCGCGCTTGATGGTCACTTCCTTCTTGGGCGCCGGCAGGTGCTCGAACTTGTCTTCCTCGGGGAAGTCGGTGTCGATCACCGCGCGCTTGAGCGAGGGATGCAGGTGCCGCTGCGCCTCGGCCTGCGCCAGCATGTCGGGCAGCTTGTGATAGGCCTGCGGCCCGAACACCATGTCGACGACCGGGGCGCGGCGGGCGATTTCCTCGCCTTCCGCCTGCGCGACGCAGCCGGCCACGCCGATCATCACGTCGCCGCCCAGCGCCCGGCGTTCATTCTGCAATTCCTTGAGCCGCCCCAGCTCGGAAAACACCTTTTCGGAGGCCTTTTCGCGGATGTGGCAGGTGTTGAGCAGCACCAGGTCCGCCTGCGCCATGTCCAGCGTGGTTTCATAGCCATGCGGGGCCAGCGCATCGCTCATGCGGTCGCTGTCATAGACGTTCATCTGGCACCCATAGGTCTTGATGAACAGCTTCTTGGTATTGGCGCGGGTCTCGGTCATGGCGGGTCTTTAGCAGAGGAGAGGGCAAGACTCCAAGCGTCTGCGCTTGCTGGCTGCAACCATGCCGCCCCGCCGGGGGTTTCTTTCCCAAAGGAGGTTTTTGCCATGCCCCAGCCCCGCAAGACCGACGACGCCGCCGCCATGAAACACGGCAAGAAGCCCGGCCCCAAGGATTCCCCCGTGCAGGTCCGCAATGCCGGCAAGGAATCCCAGGCCGACAAGCCCACCCAATGGGACCAGCAGGATGAAGCCCTCGACGAGAGCTTTCCCGCCAGCGACGCCAGCGCGAAATATTAGGGGTGTCCCCTCTGCCCCGCCTCGTGGTTTGAGGGTCGCTGCGCTCCCGCCCCACCACCAGGTCTGCTGAAGCGCAAAGTGAAGAGTAGCCCTCATGGTGAGGTGCGCATTCTTCACGCGCCTCGAACCACGAGCACGTGCGCCGCCCGCCCCGCCCCAAAAGGCCCAATCCCAATAAATTCTGGCGTTCCGGCCCGCTTTGCACTATAGGGACGCCTGTCCCGGACCTCTGGCCCGGGCATTTTCACGGCCCCGCCTGGACGACATCCTGGCCGGGGCGACCCAATCCTCCATTAAAGGGATACTCCGATGTCGATTACGCCCGAGCGCAAGAGCCAACTCATCCAGGAATATGCAATCAAGCCGAACGATACCGGTTCTCCGGAAGTTCAGGTTGCAATCCTGTCCGAGCGCATTGCCAACCTCACCGAACACTTCAAGGGTCACGGCAAGGACAATCACTCCCGCCGCGGTCTGCTGAAGCTTGTATCGACCCGCCGCAGCCTGCTTGACTATGTCAAGAAGGTTGACGACGCCCGTTACAAGGCCCTGATCGAACGTCTCGGTCTGCGCCGCTAGTCGTGCGCAACTGAATTGTGGTTGCGGGGCTCTGCCCCGCTTCCACTCTTGCCCCGCAGATGTCCGTCGATACGGAAACGGGCGTGGCTGTATGGGACCGTCTGCAAATTCGCTGAATTGGCGAACAGTCTCGATGCGTAGACCGGCGAATGCCGGAGCATGGCAGGATTATTGGCCGCTCCAGACCGCCTCACGCTTGCAAAATCAGCTCTTGGTTTTGACCCCGTGAGGCCCGGTTCATCCTGGGGAGCGGCTTGTTGTCTTGCCCATGTTTCGTCGTCGCCAGACCGAAACCGCGCCTGATTTTGAGCCCGCGTCACACATGGGGTGTGCCGATGGGTGCGGGTGCACCGGACTTGAGTTCGCGGGATGTCCTACGCCCCTGCGTTACCGCTCACCGGCAGAATGGAAAGACGAAACAATGACCACCATCAATTTTGATCATCACAAGGTCGAGCTGAACTGGGGCGGCCAGCCGCTCACGCTCGAGACCGGCAAGATCGCCCGCCAGGCCGATGGCGCCGTGCTGGCGACCCTGGGCGAAACCGTCCTGCTCGCCACCGTGGTTTCCGCCAAGGCTGCCAAGGCCGGCGTCGATTTCTTCCCGCTGACCGTCAACTACCAGGAAAAGTATTTTGCCGCCGGCAAGATCCCGGGTGGCTATTTCAAGCGTGAAGGCCGTCCGACCGAGAACGAGACCCTGGTCTCGCGCCTGATCGACCGTCCGATCCGCCCGCTGTTCCCCGATGGGTACCGCAACGAAACCCAGGTCGTCATTACCGTCCTCCAGCACGACATGGAAAACAACCCGGACGTGCTGGCCATGGTTGCCGCCTCCGCGGCCCTGACCATTTCGGGCGTGCCCTTCATGGGCCCGATCGGCGCTGCCCGCGTCGGTTACGTCGATGGCGAATACGTGCTGAACCTGCCCGTTGACCGTCGCTCGGAATCCAAGCTCGATCTCGTCATGGCCGGCACCGAAGACGCCGTGCTGATGGTGGAATCGGAAGCCAAGGAACTCAGCGAAGAAATCATGCTGGGCGCCGTGATGTTCGGCCATGCCGAAAGCCGCAAGGTTATCGACGCCATCATCAAGCTGGCCGAGCTGGCCGCCAAGGAACCCCGCGACTTCCAGGCTCCGGACTATTCGGAACTCGAAGCCGAAGTGCTCAAGGTTGCCGAAGCCGACCTGCGCGCCGCCTACAAGATCACCAAGAAGGAAGACCGCTACGCTGCGGTTGATGCCGCCAAGAAGAAGGTCAAGGAAGCTTTTGCTGCCAAGATCGAAGCTGGCGAAGTCTCCGGCGAAGCCCTTGCCGAAGTGATCCACACCCTGCAGGCCAAGATCGTGCGCTGGAACGTGCTCGATACCGGTCTGCGCATCGACGGCCGCGACCTCTCGACCGTCCGTCCGATCGTGTCGGAAGTCGGCGTTCTGCCGCGCACCCACGGCTCGGCCCTGTTCACCCGTGGTGAAACCCAGGCCCTGGTCGTTGCGACCCTGGGCACCGGTGAAGACGAGCAGTTCATCGACTCGCTCGAAGGCACCACCAAGCAGAACTTCCTGCTGCACTACAACTTCCCTCCATACTCGGTGGGTGAAGCTGGCCGCATGGGTTCCCCGGGCCGTCGCGAAATCGGTCACGGCAAGCTCGCATGGCGCGCCATCAACCCGATCCGTCCGTCGGTCGAAGAGTTCCCCTACACGATCCGTATCGTGTCCGAGATCACCGAATCCAACGGTTCGTCCTCGATGGCGACCGTCTGCGGTACCTCGCTGGCGCTGATGGATGCCGGCGTGCCACTGGCGCGTCCGGTTGCCGGTATCGCCATGGGCCTGATCCTTGAAGGCGAGAAGTTTGCTGTTCTCAGCGACATTCTCGGTGACGAAGATCACCTCGGCGACATGGACTTCAAGGTGGCTGGCACCGAAGCCGGCGTCACCTCGCTCCAGATGGACATCAAGATCGCCGGTATCACCGAAGAGATCATGAAGATCGCTCTGGAACAGGCCAAGGGCGGCCGTATCCACATCCTGGGCGAGATGGCCAAGGCCATCACCGCGTCCCGTTCGGAAGTGGGCGAATTCGCTCCGCGCATCGAAACCATGAAGATCCCGACCGAAAAGATCCGCGAAGTGATCGGCACCGGCGGTAAGGTCATCCGCGAGATCGTCGAAAAGACCGGCGCCAAGATCAATATCGAGGACGACGGCACCATCAAGATCGCCTCCTCGGACGGTTCGCAGATCGATGCGGCCATCAAGTGGATCAAGTCGATCACCGATGAAGCCGAAGTCGGCGCCATCTATCAGGGCACCGTCGTCAAGACCGCCGATTTCGGCGCCTTCGTGAACTTCTTCGGCGCCAAGGACGGCCTCGTGCATATCAGCCAGCTGGCCGAAGCCCGCGTTGCCAAGACCACCGACGTGGTCAAGGAAGGCGACAAGGTCTGGGTCAAGCTGCTCGGCTTTGACGAGCGCGGCAAGGTCCGCCTCTCCATGAAGGTTGTCGACCAGGCAACCGGCAAGGAAATCGTCAAGTCCGACGAAGCCGCCGCCGAATAGGCCGCTGCACAAAACGAAGGCCCGGAGCGATCCGGGCCTTTTCTTTTGACGGGACGGGATTGCTGACATGGTCCACATCCTCCTCATCCAGGGCGCAGGCCTGGGGGCCAGCGATGCCCTCGTCGCCGCCCTCCGGCAGCAGGCCGCGCCCGGCGTCACCATCGAGGCGCCTGCCATGCCGCAGGCCGATGATCCCAGCGCCGCAAGCTGGCTTCCCGCCATTGGTGCAGCCTTGCAGCGGCAAACCCAGCCCTTCGTGGCCATCGGCCATTCGCTGGGCGGTTCGACCCTGCTGCAATGGCTCGGCGCCAATCCCGAGCCTATAAACCTGCACGCCGTGATCACCGCTGCCGCTCCCTATTGGGGCGCGGGCGGCTGGAGCGCCCAGGAGTTCGCCCTGCCCTCCGGCGCCGCCGGGCAACTTGGCGCTCTCCCCTGCATCATGCTGAACGGCGACGCCGACGATACGGTGCCGGTCGACCACCTCGCGCTTTATCGCGCGCAGCTGCCCCAGGCCGAGACCCGCATCGTCCCCGGCATGGATCATCTCTGGTCGGATGGAGCCGCGACGCTGCTGCAGCTCGCCGCTCGCTTCATGTGAAGCAAACAGCAAGAAATCTTGCAGAAATCTGCCAGCATGCTGCAAACCCACGCCTGTAACGATTCCGGCCGATTCCGCGGTGTGTCCGGCTGGCAACACCGTGTCAGCCATCAATTTTCTGCGAGGAACCGGCCGCCATGCTGCGCATTGGGCGAGTGAGGCTTTCCTGCACTAGCGAACCAACGGACTGCAGCATAGGTCTCTGGCTACAAACACAATTTGCGTCACTCCTGCCCCAGGACTCACCTTGCTTTCTCGTCGTTTGTTCATGATCGGGCTACCGGCCGTCGCCCTGGCGGCTTGTACCTCAACCCGCACCCCCGTCGTGCAGGAACCGCAGATCGATCCCTATTACCAGCGCATGTACGGCGCCGTCATCGGCGAGCGTTTTCCTGTTGCTGCCATGGACTTGCGCCGCGTCGACCCCAAGTGGTGGCGCCAGGAAGTGGCCGATCCCACCGGCGAACGCCCGGGCACGCTGGTCGTCGATACGCCCAACCGCTTCCTCTATCTCGTGCAGGAAGGCGGTCGCGCGCTGCGTTACGGCATCGGCGTCGGCAAGGACGAAGCGCTGGTCTTCCGCGGCAACGCCTATATCGGCCGCAAGGCTGAATGGCCCCGCTGGACCCCGACCCAGTCGATGATCAAGCGCGAGCCCGAGCGTTACGGCCCCTATGCCGGCGGCATGGACGGCGGCGAGACCAATCCACTGGGTCCGCGCGCGCTCTATCTCTACCGCGATGGCCGCGACACCCTGTTCCGGCTGCATGGCACGACCGAGCCCTACACCATCGGCACCAATGTCTCCTCGGGCTGCATTCGCCTGATGAATCAAGACATTATCGACCTCTATGCCCGCGTGCCCACCGGCGCCAAGGTCGTGGTCTACAACTAGGCCGCCCCGCCGGGTCAATGCCGCGGCAGCGGGGATCCTTGCTTCGGAATCCGTAGTCACCGAGGTGAAGCTCACCGCTGTCGCGACACTGGCCCGGCATCAGAAATACCAAAGGCCCGCTCACCGAGCGGGCCTTTTTGTTTTTGGTCGCAGGCACTTAGCAATACTGTCCACCCCCACCGGGTCACCCCGGCCGTGAGCCGAGGCCCATCCCGAGGTCTTCTAACGGCCGCCAGGTGGGCCGAACGATCGATCCCCCTCGTCGCTCGACCTCAGGATGGATCCCGGCTCAGGGCCGGGATGACATCGTGTTTGTGACAGACGTGGTGCGTCCCCATCACCCGAACGAGGGTCATACGCGGTAGCTAACTCTCCGCCCCGCATAAACAAAAAGGGCGCGGTGTGGACCGCGCCCTTTTCAATTCGATCGGCAAAAGTCTTACAGCGAGCGCTGCACCGTCTCGACGCGGAAGCATTCGATGACGTCGCCGGCACGCATGTCTTCGTAATTCTCGAAGGCCATGCCGCATTCCTGACCCATCTGCACTTCCTTGACTTCGTCCTTGAAGCGCTTGAGCGTCTTGAGCTTGCCTTCGTGGATAACGACGTTGTCGCGGATGAGGCGCACGCCAGAGCCACGCTCGACCATGCCTTCGGTGATGCGGCAGCCAGCAACCTTGCCGACCTTGGTAATGTTGAACACTTCCAGGATCTCGGCATTGCCGATGAAGGTCTCGCGACGTTCCGGCTTGAGTAGGCCGCTCATGGCGTTCTTCACGTCCTCGATGAGGTCGTAAATGATGTTGTAGTAGCGGATTTCGATGCCGTCGCGGGCAGCCAGTTCGCTGGCCTGCTTGTTGGCACGGACGTTGAAGCCGAGCACGATGGCGTTCGATGCCGAAGCCAGCGTCACGTCGCTTTCGGTGATACCACCCACGGCAGACATCAGGATCTGCGCCGACACTTCGTCGGTCGAGAGCTTGTTCAGCGAAGCCACGATGGCTTCCACCGAACCCTGCACGTCGCCCTTGATGATCAGCGGGAACTTGGCAATGCCGGCCACCTTGAGCTGATTCATCATCTGCTCGAGGCTGGTGGCGCCGCCGCCGGCCGTCTTTTCACGGATTGCGCGCTGACGGTATTCGGTGACTTCACGGGCACGCGCTTCGGTCTCGACGACCGAGAAGCGGTCGCCGGCATTCGGCACGCCGGTAAAGCCCAGCACTTCCACGGGCACGGACGGACCGGCCTGCTTGACCTGCTCGCCCTTGTCGTTGATCAGGGCGCGAACGCGGGCAAACTCGGTACCGGCAACCAGGATGTCGCCGATCGAAAGCGTGCCACGCTGCACCAGCACCGTTGCTACCGCACCACGGCCGCGATCGAGCTTGGCTTCGATGACCAGGCCCTCGGCACGGCCGTCGCGGGCCACCTTGAGCTCCAGCACTTCAGCCTGCAGCAGGATGGTCTCGAGCAGCTTGTCGAGGCCTTCGCCGGTCTTGGCCGACACTTCCACGTCCAGCACGTCGCCGCCCATGGTTTCCACGAACACTTCGTGCTGCAGCAGTTCGGTGCGCACCTTCTGCGGATTGGCCGACGGCTTGTCCATCTTGGTGATGGCCACGATGATCGGAACACCAGCAGCCTTGGCATGCTTGATGGATTCGATCGTCTGCGGCATCACGCTGTCGTCCGATGCAACCACCAGGATCGCGATGTCGGTCGCCTGGGCGCCGCGGGCACGCATGGCGGTGAACGCCTCGTGGCCCGGAGTGTCGAGGAAGGTGATCTTGGCGCCGTTGCGCTCCACCTGATAGGCGCCGATATGCTGGGTGATGCCACCGGCTTCACCAGACACCACATTGGCGTGGCGGATTGCGTCGAGCAGGCTGGTCTTGCCGTGGTCAACGTGACCCATGATGGTCACGACAGGCGCACGATCGGTCAGATCCTCGGCCTTGTCGTCAGCAGGAATGTCGTAGAGGCCTTCTTCCACGTCGGCTTCCGACACGCGCTTGACCGTGTGGCCCAGTTCGCTGGCGATGAGTTCGGCCGTATCAGCATCGAGCACATCGTTGATCGTGGCCATCTGGCCCTGCTGCATCAGCATCTTGATGACGGTGACGGAGCGCTCGGCCATGCGGTTGGCCAGTTCGGCAACCGTGATGACTTCCGGAATGACGACTTCGCGGCTGAGCTTGGGCGCTTCCTGCTGGTTGCGGCCCATCTTCTTGTCGCGACGACGGCGCATTGCGGCCAGGGACGGACCCTTGTCGCGATCGTTCTCGGTGGTCGCGCTCGAAACCGTCAGGCGGCCACGCGCATTGGTGTCGGCACCGGTGCGACGGGTCGGACGTTCCGGTGCTGCGCGCGAGGCACGACGTGCATTCTCGAGTTCAGCTTCGGTGGTCGGACGGGTCTGCGGTGCGCCGGTGCGGATCTTGCGGCCATCGGCCTCGCTCGGCGGTGCGGGCGGCACATTGCCGATTGGCGCCATGCCGGCACCAGCCGGACGAGCACCGGCCGGACGGCCTGCGGTACCGGAGGGGCGGGCACCCGGAGCGCCCGGACGTGCGCCAGCGGCGCCCGGCTTGATATAAGCGTTGGCACCGCGCTCGCTTTCGGGGCGGGTATTGCTTGGGCGCTCGACACGCGGCGGGCGCGGCGGCTGGCCGGGACGGCCAGCGACGACGCGAACGCTGGAGGGGCCAGGATTGCGCTGCGATGCAGGCGTATAGGGGGCAGCTTCCTCGGCAGGCTTTGCAGCCGGCTGGGCAGCAGCGACCGGAGCGGGAGCCGCGGGCGTTTCGACCACAGGGGCTGGCGCCGGGGCCGCTTCAGCATTGCGGCGCTCTTCTTCGGCGCGCTCGGCTTCTTCGCGGATCTGGCGACGGCGCGCGTCTTCTTCCACGCGGCGCGCTTCTTCAGCGGCAAAGCGTTCCTTGTCTTCAGCCTGGCGGGCGCCGGCCAGCGCCAGAGCCTGGCGGCGTGCCTCGGCTTCCGCCGCGCTCAGACCGAGCGGTGCGCGCTGCTGGGCGCCGGGGCGTCCACCGGAGGGACGCTGGCCCTGCGACGCGCCCGAACCCGGCTGCGGCCGGTGGGGCGCGCTCGGAGTATTGGGCTTGGGAACCAAGCGCGTGCGCTTTTCGACGACAACTGTCGAGCGCGAAGGACCGCGCGACACGCCGGGACGGTTGCCCAGGCCAGGGCCGCCCTTCAATGTCAGCGTCTTCTTCGCGCCAGTGTCGTCAGTGCGCTTGTCGTCGTTATCAGCCATGTATCTCGCGTCTTTCGTCGTGTGCCTCGGGCAAAAACTCACCGTCAACCGCGGAGCGGTCGGTGAGCTCTTCCTTCGGTTTGGCGGTATAAAGGGCCAGTCTTCTGGCCTTTTCTACTGCCGCTTGGGCCGCTGCCCCTTTTGTTAGGGCAGCATGTATCACATTTTCAAGGCCAAGTGCCAAACCCATTTGCTCTGAGGAGAGCAATTCGAAATGAGGCACTTCGAAGCCTTCGATTTCTTGTTCCGCTGCAGCATAGTGCAGCGCCTTGAGTGGGCCGACCATCTTGCTGCGGCCGTCTTCGGCGGCGTCGGTGGCGGTGATCAGGGCGATCAGGTCACCCGTCTCGATCAGGCCGCGCACCTTGGTGGCGCCGAAGGTCAGCTGCCCGGCCTTGCGAGCCATGCCCAGCGCGCTGAGATAGCGCTGCTGCAGGCGCAGCTCGGTCAGCCCCGGCAGGTCATCTGGCAGCTTGACCTCGCTCTTGAGGCTGCGCGCAAAGACCTTCTTCTTGACGGCCTCGGCCACCGCATCGCGGCTGAGGGTGATCCAGACGCCACGACCTTCGGCCTTGGCCTCGGTATCGGGCACCAGGACCCCGTCGGGTCCGAGTACGAAGCGCACCATCTCTGCCACGGGCCTTTCAGCCCGTGTCAGAGCGCACATCCTGGTCGTTTCTTCGCGGCGGGCCATGATCTGGTGCCCTCGCTCAGGTTCGGCCCTTAGGCCGAAGCCTCTTCGGTGGATGCATCGGCTTCAGCGTCTTCGGCCGGCACTTCGTCTTCGTTGATCCAGCCAGCCTTGATGCGGGCCTGCAGGATCATGTCTTCAGCTTCCTCGCGGCTGATCGGGAAGTCCTTGAACGTCCCTTCGAAACGCTTGGTTTCGCCGTCCTTGCGCTCGCTCCAGCCGATCAGGTCGTCGGCAGCGCAACCGGCAAAGTCCTCGACGGTCTTGACCCCATCCTTGCCCAGCGCGACCAGCATGGCAGCGGTGAGGCCCGGGATTTCATAGAGTTCGTCGTCGACGCCGAGCTTTGTGCGCTCTTCGTCATTGGCACGGTCGATGGCCGCCAGATATTCGGTGGCGCGGTTCTGGATTTCGCTGGCGGTTTCTTCGTCGAAGCCGTCAATCGAGGCGATTTCATTGGCGTCGATATAGGCAAGTTCCTCAACCGAGGAGAAGCCTTCGGAAGCCAATAGCTGGGCAACCATCTCGTCAACGTCAAGGGCCTGCATGAACAGGCTCGAGCGTTCGGTGAATTCCTTCTGACGGCGTTCGCTTTCTTCCTGCTCGGTCAGGATGTCGATATCCCAGCCGATCAGCTGCGAAGCCAGGCGCACGTTCTGGCCACGGCGGCCGATGGCCAACGACAGTTGCTCGTCGGGCACCACGACTTCGATGCGTTCGGCCTGCTCGTCGAGCACCACCTTGGCAACGTCGGCCGGCTGCAGCGCCGAAACCACAAGGTCGGCAATGGTGTCGGTCCACGGAATGATGTCGATCTTTTCGCCCTGCAGTTCGCCAACAACGGCCTGCACGCGGCTGCCGCGCATACCAACGCAGGCGCCGACCGGATCGATCGAGCTGTCCGAGGAGGTCACGGCGATCTTGGCGCGCGAACCCGGGTCACGGGCGATCGAGCGGATGGTGATGACACCATCGTAGATCTCGGGCACTTCCTGCATGAACAGTTTGGCCATGAACTGCGGATGCGTGCGGCTGAGGAAAATCTGCGGGCCGCGCTGCTCGCGGCGCACGTCATAGACATAGGCGCGGACGCGATCACCGTAGCGGAACATTTCGCGTGGGATCAGCTCGTCGCGGCGGATAATGGCTTCGCCACGACCCAGGTCGACGATGACGTTGCCATATTCGACGCGCTTGACCGTGCCGTTGACGATCTCGCCGATGCGGCTGAAATATTCGTCATACATGCGCTCGCGCTCGGCATCGCGCACCTTCTGCACGATGACCTGCTTGGCGGACTGTGCAGCGATACGGCCGAATTCCATCGGCGGCAGCGGCTCGGTCAGGAAATCGCCGACCTTGGCTTCCGGCGACTTGAGCTGGGCCTGCTTGAGGTCAACCTGGCGGCTGGGCTCTTCGACCTGATCGACGATCTCGAGCAGGCGCCACATGCGGGTTTCGCCCGAGCGCGGGTTGATCTCGACCTTGATCTCGGTTTCCGCGCCATAGCGACCCTTGGCGGCCTTCTCCATGGCGTCCTGCATCGCTTCGATCACGACCATGCGGTCGATCGACTTTTCGCGGGCAACGGCATCTGCGATCTGCAGCAGTTCGAGGCGGTTTGCGCTCACAGCCATTTAGTGGATCTCCTCGGAGTCTTCGTCTGTATCCTGGAACGCGACCGTTTCGGTCTCGTCGTCGTCGATCGGGTGGGCTTCCTGGTCCAGGCGCGCCTTTTCCATCAACGCATCGGTCATCACCAGCTTGGCATCGGCCAGGGTGGACAGCAGCAGCCGGTGGTCGGGATCGGTGCCGGTGGGCGCGTCGGACACGGTGATGACAACCGCCTCGTCGTCCACCGACTTGATGGTGCCACGGAAGCGCTTGCGGCCATTGATCATGTCCGCCAGCTCGATCTTGACCTCATGGCCAAGATGGCGCGCGAAATCGCGCTGCCGCACCAGCGGACGGTCGATGCCAGGCGAGCTGACTTCGAGATGATATTCCCGTTCGATCGGATCTTCGACATCGAGCACCGGTGAGAGATCCTTGCTGAGGGTCTCGCAGTTGACGATGGTGAAGCGGCCGTTTTCGTCTTCGGCCATGATCTGGAGCGTGCAGCCGTTCTCTTGAGTGATCTTAACCCGCACAAGGGCAAAGCCCAGGCCATTGGCCACGGGCTCTACAATACGGGCGATCCGGGCTTCCAGGCCCGTTTCCTTGATATAGCGCTTTTCGGCGAGGTCGAAGCTCATCGGTCCCTGGGGTAATAAAAAAGAGCGGGGCCGGGCGGCTCCCACTCTGCAAATTGCTAGAGATGTTGGCCCCTGTATAGCGCTGAACCCAGCAAACCGCAAGGGGGCGGCATGGTTGGTGCCGGCCGTGCCGCTGGTGTTCCGGGGCAGTCACCTGGATGAAACCGGGTGTGCCAAAGGAAACCCAGACACAGCCGAAACCCTTGATACCATTCGTAAAACCGTGGGCACCATGTTCAGAACTTCAAGGGCGGAAATCGCCAAAAAAGCGGCTTGCGGTTCGGCTTTGACGAGATCATCTGCAGGCTGTTCAACACGAAAGGAACATCCCAATGATCAAGAATACGATTATCGCCCTCGTCGCCGCTGCCTCGTTCGCTGGCGCTGCCGCCCCTGCTTTTGCTAGCATGGAGATCGTCTCCGAGCCGACCGAGATCAACACGGCCTTCGGTAGCGGCTCGACCGAAATGCGTGAATTCATCGCCAACTCGGTGCTGACCCAGCTGCAACAGAGCGGCGTGAAGGCGACTGCCGTGGAAGACTGGAGCGGCCTGATCCGCGCCTATGTCACGCTCGACGACGGTTCGCAGGTCATGAAGTTCTACCGCCCCGGCTCGCTCGCTGAGGTCACCCTCTAAAGCCTGGCCTGCACACGGCGCCGCTGGCTCGCCAGCGGTGCCCGTACCCCAGGGTCGCCCAAGCCCCCCGCTCCCCCCCCCATTTTCCCGATCGATCAGGTTCCGACACGTTGCCGTCATGCGACAACGTTTGCGGCGCGCAAGCCCTTGTTGTGGACGAGCGTCACCCAGGCGACACCCAGTGTCTCCGATGAAACCTAGGATCACCGGAAACCCCTGATATCTCTCAGAAAACTCTCTATGCGCCGGACCGAATTACAAGAGCAGATTCCATGAAAATTCGCTCTTGAGGTCGGGCAGGGCCGAGATCATCTCCGATGTGTTCAAACACGAAGGAGACCAAAAATGGTCAAGAAGACGCTTGTGGCCCTGATGGCCGCTGCATCGATTGCCGGTATTGCTGCTCCGGCCTTTGCCAATGGCCTGGTGGGTGACGGTTCCACCGAAATGCGCGAATTTCTCGCCGAAATGACCCAGACCGAGTTGCAGCAGCGGGGCGTCAACGCAGAATATGTCGACGAATGGAACGGTATGATCCGCGCATTCGTGACGCTGCCGGATGGCACCCAGACGATGCAGTTCTTCGACTCTGCCACACTCCAGCAGGTCCACCCCTAGCACTGCACCCGGCGCCGCCGCCTATTGGCGGCGCCAGCTATCCTGCTGCGGATGAATGAGCCGGATGACAGGCTCGCCCCCCGAGGCATCGAAGCGTTCCCGGGCTTTGACAACCTGGGCCCGGTGTAGATTGGCAAACGCCCGCCAACCATCGGCGAGTTCAAGCAGTTCGCGCCCGAGGTCGGTAAGCTCATAGTCGACCCGAGGCGGAATTGTGGCGAACATGGTGCGGGACACGAAGCCGTCACGCTCCAGTTCACGCAGGGTAATTGTCAGGGTTTTTTGCGAAATGCCGTCGGCATGGCGCTTGAGTTCGTTGAAGCGCAGTGTCTGCTCGCGCAACAGGGTGACGATGGTCAGCGTCCATTTTCCCGGGCGCATCACCAGCATGTCATCGTCGAGCTCGAAACTGGCGAGTGCGGACATGGGGAAGCCTCGATTTTCTTATTGAGCTTGCCAATATGGGAACTGGTTTTGCCGCTTCCAGCCCCCCTCATTGGCCTAGCCGATCTAGTCCGCTCACTTTCCCGGCATCAGGCCCGGGTGAAACTGAAGTAGAAGCTGACCAGCCTGCCTTCGCGGCGGGCTTTTTGCTCGTAGCGCGTGGCCTCCCAGCCCGGATAGGGCTGATGCCAGCTGCCTGGCGCACCCGGCGCGAAGCTGAACGTGCTGGTGCGCACGACATGTGCCAGCGTCCAGTTGGCATAGTCCTCGATATCGGTGGCGAAGTGAAAGACCCCACCGGGCCGGATTACCCGCGCCAGTTCGGCTAGAGTGGTTGGCGAGACGAAGCGGCGCTTGTGGTGGCGCGTCTTCGGCCACGGATCGGGATAGAGCAGATAGACCTCGTCCAGCGAGGCATCAGGCAGCTCCACCAGCAGCTTAAATGCATCGTCGGTGAACAGGCGCACATTGCGCAGGTCCTGCGCGGCGATGGACTGCACCATCTTGCCGATGCCGCCGGTGAACACTTCGCAGCCGATATAGCCGGTGCCCGGGTTGCGGCCGGCCTCGAGCGCCAGGTGCTCGCCGCCGCCATAGCCGATTTCGACGATGATCTTTTCGGCTGCCGGGAACAGCTCCCGTGGGTCCAGTTTGCCGGTCAGTGTGATCTCAAGGCCGGGCAGGGTGGCGTCGAACACGGCCTGCTGACCGCCATGCAGTTTCTTGCCCGAGCGGCGGCCAAAAAAAGCGCGGGGTTCACCGGAACGGGTCTTGGGGAGCTGGTGGTCTGTCACTTGGGCCTCTGCGAAACGTGCGGGCCGTATAGACCACGAGGTCATCCCCGCGAAAGCGGGAATGACGGAATGGCAGGTCTGCCGGTTATTTGACCGCAGCTTTGAGGGCACCGACCAGGTCGGTCTTTTCCCAGGAGAAGCTACCGTCTCGGCCTGCCTTGCGGCCAAAATGTCCATAGGCAGAGGTGCGGGCATAGATGGGCTTGTTGAGATCGAGATGGGTGCGAATGCCGCGTGGCGTCAGGTCCATCACCTTAGCCAGTGCGGCTTCGACCGCAGATTCCTCAACCTTGCCGGTGCCGTGCAGGTCCACATAGATCGACAGCGGCTGCGCCACGCCAATGGCGTAGCTGAGCTGGATCGTGGCGCGATCGGCGAGGCCAGCCGCAACGACGTTTTTGGCAAGGTAGCGCGCGGCATAGGCCGCCGAACGGTCCACCTTGGTGGGGTCCTTGCCCGAAAATGCCCCGCCGCCATGGGGCGCGGCACCGCCATAGGTGTCGACGATGATCTTGCGGCCGGTCAGGCCCGCGTCGCCATCGGGTCCGCCGATGACGAACTTGCCGGTCGGGTTGACGTGCCAGACGGTGGCGTCGTCGATCCAGCCTTCGGGCAGCGCTTCGCGGATATAGGGCTCAACGATATCGCGCACGTCGGCCGAGGTCAGGGATTCATCCAGGTGCTGGGTCGAGAGCACGATCTGGGTGACGCCTACCGGCTGGCCGTTTTCGTAGCGCACGGTCACCTGGCTCTTGGCGTCCGGCCCCAGCTTTCCGGCAGGGCCATGATTGGCCTTGCGCGCTGCGGTCAGCGTTTCGAGGATCTTGTGCGCATAATAGATCGGCGCGGGCAGCAATTCGGGAGTTTCGCGGCTGGCATAGCCGAACATGATGCCCTGGTCGCCGGCGCCCACATCCTTGTTGCCCGCCTCGTCGACACCCTGCGCGATATCGGCCGACTGGCCATGCAGCAGTACGTCGATCTTGCAGGTCTTCCAGTGGAAACCAGCCTGTTCATAGCCAATGGCGCGGATGGCCTTGCGGGCCGCCGACTTGAACTTCGATGGGTTGACCAATGGGTGGCCAGCCGCGTCATGAAGGATCTCGCCGTCCTTGCCTTTCTTGAGCAGGCTGGTCGGCACCCGCACTTCGCCGGCAATGATGACACGATTGGTGGTGGCCAGCGTTTCGCAGGCGATGCGAACCTGCGACGGGTCCATCCCGGTTTTCTTCGCCTCGCGGAACACCAGGTCCACGATCTCGTCGGAAATGCGGTCGCAGACCTTGTCGGGATGCCCCTCGGAGACCGATTCCGAGGTAAAAAGGTAAGAAGAGCGGGCCACCAGAGAATCCCCTAACATGCCAAAAAACGCTCAAAACGAGCTATTCTACGGTGGTTGTGGCACCGACCGGGGGCGGGGTCAAGGCGGATATAAAGAAAGCTTGATATGCCGGCCGGTCATTCCTGAGCAAGACATGCCCCGGTGCATGATGGGCGGCTAGATCGGCTTCCATCGATCCGCCCGTGCCGCCATCAGCGAGATGAGGAGGCCAGCCAGCAGTGCGATCAGCAGAGGCCAGTGCCGCCACTGGGCAAAGATCGTTCCGGCCAGCCGCTTATGCGGACGCACATCGAGAACGGCCATCTGCAATGGCGCAATCTGGCCGGTGATGCGGCCGAGCGGGTCGGTGGCAAAGGTCAGGCCCGAATTGGCCGCGCGGATCAGGCTCATGCCCTCTTCGACGGCGCGGATACGGGCATGATGGGCGTGCTGGGCGGGGCCGATAGAGCCATCGAACCAGGCGTCATTGGTGATGTTGAACAGGAATTGAGCCCCGGCCGTATCGCCGAGATCGCCCGAGAACAGGATTTCGTAGCAGATCAAGGCCAGGAAGGCGGGTGTGTTGGGCAGGCTCATCAGCCGCCGCTTGGCATCGCCATGCCCCCAGCCTTCGGCTCCGGGCACGAACTGCTTGATGCCGAGCTTCGAGAAGAACTCGCCATAGGGCAGGAACTCGCCGAACGGCACCAGATGCGCCTTGTCATAGGACGCGATGACCTCGCCATTGGTGTCGATGGCCAGGAGCGCATTGAAGGGAGGGCCCGAACTCTGGCTGGCGCCAGGCTCGAATTGCTGGCGCGGTGCGCCGGCCAGCAGGATGGTCTGGTCGGGCAGCATGCGCGCGATCCGGGCCAGCGCATCGGGATAGCTTGAGAGGAAGAAGGGCAGGCTCGATTCCGGCCAGACCAGATGGGTGATGTCGGCCAGCCCCTGATCGGCCGGATCCATGCGCATTTCCGACAACATCAGCAGGCGGTCAATCAGCGCCACCGGGTCGGCATTGCCCCAATCGGCATGCTCATAGACCATGGGCTGCACCAGCCGCATGGCGATGTCGCTGCGCTCGGCAGTGGTGGTGTTGGCCAGGCGGTTGTAGCCAAAGCCCAACAGCCCGGCGATGACCAGCAGCGCAATGAACAGCGGCAGCAGGCGCCGGCTGAGGCTGCGCCCATCGGCGGGCCAGACCAGTGCCGGTGTCATCGCCAGTAGCGCTGTCACCAAAGTCAGCCCGTAAATGCCGATGACCGAGGTGATCTGCATCATCTCGTCGGTCGGGGTGAGGGCATAGCCCAGCAGGTCGAAGGGGAAGCCGGTCAGCACATGGCCGCGCGCCCATTCGGCCATGGTCACGAAGGTGGCCAGCGTCACGATGCGCCAGGGCCCATGCGACCACAATTGATGGGCCAGCGCGCTGCCCAGACCCCAGAACAGTGCGATCAGGGCCGCCAGCGCCAGAATGGCAAAGGGCATCACGGCCAGCATGATGCCGCCATCGACGAAGAAGGCGGCGCCCAGCCAGTGGAAGGCCACGGTGAAATAGCCCCAGCCGAAGGCAAATCCGATGGAGAAGGCGGGTCCGAATAACCGACGCCAGCCGCGTTGGCGTTCGGCGCCATCGAGGCACCAGACCCAGACCGGAAAGCCGATGAACAGGGCGGGCACGACGAATAGCGGCGGGATGGAAAGTCCCGCCAGGGCCCCGGCCAGTACCAGGAGCAGGAAGCGGCGCCAGCCATGGCTGAGCATCGCTGTTTCGGCCAGCCAGGTCATCAGGGTGCTCGCGGCGAATCAGATTGCATGGGGCAAGGTCGCCGCCGGGGCAGGGGGCGTCAAGACATCCGCTGCGAGGCGCCATGCGCCTGCGGGCTCGACTCCGAAAGCTCTCGGCGATAGATCGTTTTTCATGCCCATTATTCTTGCCATCGATACCGCCGCGCCGCGCCTGCAACTGGGACTGCTGCTTGCCGATGGGCGGGTGGATGTTTCGGTGGACGAGATCGCCACCGGCCATGCTGAACTGATCTTCGACCGCATCGCGGCGCTGCTGGCGCGCAATGGCGTCGGCTACGCCGATCTCGATCGCGTGGCAACAACGACCGGCCCGGGCTCATTCACCGGGCTGCGCATCGGCCTGTCGGCGGCGCGTGGCATCGGGCTGGCGCGCGGCATTGCGGTGATTGGCGTCCCGAGCCTGCTGGCGCTGTCGCTCCCTGTTGCTGGGCCCTCGACCGTGCTGGTCGACGCGCGGCGGGGCGAAGCCTATTTCCAGATTTTTTCTGCGGCAGCGACCCCGCTGATGGAAGCGGCCCTCCTGCCGATGGAACAGGCCCGGGCGGCCATCCTGCCCGGCTCGACGCTGATCGAAACGCCCTTCGTCGATATCGCCCTTGTGGCGCGCTATGCCGCGACGGCCGATCCGCACACCCATATGCCGGAAGCCGCCTATGTGCGCGATGCCGATGCCAAGCCGCAGACCGCAGCGCGGATCGAAAGGCGCGGCGCATGATCAAACTCTGGATGGCGCCGGCCGGCCTGCATATCGAGCCGGGCAAGCTCGCCGACGCCCGCGAAATGGCGCGCATTCATGCGCTGGGCTTTTATCGCGGCTGGCCGGCCAGCGAATTCGAGAGCTTTCTCAACGACGACACGACCACGGTCTACGTCGCCTGCGACGCGCGGCGGCGCATTGCGGGTTTTGCGCTGATCCGGGTCGTCGCCGACGAATCCGAGCTGCTGACCATCGCGGTCGATCCCAAATGGCGCGGCAAGGGCGTCGGGCGGGCTCTGCTACGCGCCGGACTCGATGACCTGATGCACAGCCCCGCCAGGCGCATGTTTCTTGAGGTCAGCGAAGAGAACGCGCCGGCCATCAAACTCTATCAGCGCGAGGGCTTTACCTCGATTTCCACCCGCAAGGGCTACTACCCCAAGGCAGATGGGTCGCAGGCCACTGCGCTTGTCATGGCGCGCGATCTTGGGTAACCCGATCCTATCTGTGGCAGTGCGGGAGATGTGGCGTGAGCAAAAGCCAGGCTGACCCAACCCTCGAAGAGGCCTGCGTCTCCAAGGGCATGCGCATGACCGAGCAGCGGCGCGTTATCGCGCGGGTCATCGAGGCTGCGACCGACCACCCCGACGTTGAAGAGCTCTATCGGCGCGCTTCGGCGCTCGACGACCGGATTTCGCTGTCCACCGTCTATCGAACGGTCAACCTGTTCGAAGAGGCGGGGCTGGTCACCAAGCACGACTTCAAGGATGGCCGCGCCCGGTTCGAGCTGATCCCCGATGAGCATCACGACCACCTGATCGATATTCGCAGCGGCAATGTCATCGAGTTCCGCAACGAGGAAATCGAGGCCATCCAGGAAGTCATCGCCAAGCGGCTCGGCTACCGGCTGGTCGATCATCGTCTCGAACTCTATGCGGTCCCGATCGAGGGGACCGACCGGTCCAAGAAATGATCTTCCGCATCCTGTTTTTCCTCGTTGTGCTGCTGCCGGCGATGATTGTCATCATTCCGGTCCAGGCCGTCATCAATGCGCTGAAGCTGCCATTTTGGCCGGTGCTGCCGCGCCTGTTCCATCGCCTAGGCTGCATCTTCCTCGGGCTGCGCGTCACTACTGTCGGCAAGCCGGCGACCGGGCGGCCGACGCTGCTGGTTTCCAACCACATTTCCTGGACCGACATCGTCGTCATTGGTTCGGCGGCCGAAGTCAGCTTCGTCGCCAAGCGCGAAGTCGGCGAGTGGTTTTTCGTCGGCATGATGGCGCGGCTGCAAAAGACCATTTTCGTCGACCGTGCCCGCCGCAGCGATGCCGGGCGCACCTCGCGCGAAATGGCCGACCGCCTCGCCGGCGGGGATGCGCTGGTGCTGTTTGCCGAGGGCCAGTCCGATATCGGCACCCACGTGCTGCCGTTCCGCTCGGCGCTGGTCGGCGCGGCCCAGCACGCCATGCTGGAAGCCGGGGCGACCGACGTGATGATCCAGCCCCTGACCATCGCCTATACGCGCCTTCAGGGCCTGCCTGTCGGCCGCACCGAGCGTTCGATGATCGCCTGGATCAAGTCCAAGTCGGTGGGCCAGAATATCCGCGATATTCTCGGCGGCCCGGTCAAGGATGTGACGGTGGTGTTTGGCGCGCCGCGCGCCCTCAGCCAGAACGACAACCGCAAGCTGGTGACCAAGGCGGCCGAGGACGATGTCCGCGCGGCGCTGGTGGCGCTCAACCGCGGCCGCCCGCTGCCGGCCAATAGCTAAAACTTTACCCGGTAATCCTAATGCCGGCTTTGGTTTGAGCGTTAAGGTTGCGTTAGCTATGCCTGTCAGCCTGAACAGCGGAGGCTGGCATGGCGATCGAGCTCTTGGCGATCTGGGTGATTGTGGTCGGGGTGGTGATCTGGTTCGTTCGCGACGAAAGGCGGCTCGCCGCTGATGCCGCCCTGCAGCGGGCCGCGCGCTATTATGCACACGCCCCAAAATACCGGCACGTTTCGTCCAACCCCGAGAGCCCGGCCGTTCCCGCGCCGCGCCCCCGTACTGGCGGCCTGAGTGCCGACCAGCGGGCCTTCATCAGGGCGTATGTGAAGCCCTGAATCTTAGTCCGCCGGCGTGCCAAGGCTCGCCTTGAGCCGCGCAATGATGTCGGCGGCCTTGAGCATCAGGGCCATGTCCACGTCTGCGTCACTGCTGCCTTCGGCCATGTCGGCCCACACTGAAATGGCCAGTTCGTGGGTCTGTTCAAGCTCGCCCACGGTTTCTGCCAATACGGCACGGACGTGCCCGGTCATGCGCCCGGCAAGGCGCGGATGCACCTGCTTGTCGCGCACTGTGATATCGATAAGTTGCAAAGTCATGCCGGCCCCTGAAAGGGAGCCCCCACTGAAAAGCCTAGTCCGGCATGGTTCCCAATGTGTTAACGCACATTAGGGGTAACCGGTTCTCCACAACGGGTAATGCGGCAGGCCCGGCCGGGTTCCGCTAGACCTTGACCGGGTGGATGACGCGCCCGGCATCGCCGAAGACCCGGACATAGCGGGCAATTTCCTCGGGCGTGCCGGTGGCCTTGGCGGGATTGTCCGACAGCTTGACGGCAGGACGCCCATTGGCCTCGCTGACCTTGGCGACGATCGAGATCGGGTCGAGCCCCGGATTTGGCCCATCGGGCGCGCAATCCTCGAAGTCATTGGTCAGGTTGGTGCCCCAGCCAAAGGTCATGCGCACCTTGCCGTCAAAATGCAGGTAGGCTTCCTCGATCATGTCGACGTCGAGCCCATCGGAAAAGATCAGCAGCTTGTCGCGCGGGTCGCGGCCGCGGCTCTTCCACCAGGCGATGATCTTTTCGCCGCCCTCGATGGCCGGCGCGCTGTCGGGACGGAACCCTGTCCAGTCGGCCACCCAGTCGGGGGCATTGCGCAGGAACGAGTCGGTGCCGAAGGCATCGGGCAGCACGATCTTGAGGTTGCCCTCGTAATAGCTCTCCCAGTCCTGCAGCACGCCATAGGGCGAGGCAACCAGCGCCTCGTCGGTCTTGGCGAGGGCCGCGAGCACCATGGGCAGCTCGTGGGCATTGGTGCCCAGCGCCTCAAGGTCATTGTCCATGGCCAGCTTGACGTTGGACGTGCCGGTAAAAGCTTCGCCAATGCCTTCCTTCAGCGCCTCGACGCACCAGCGCTGCCACAGGAACGAGTGGCGCCGCCGCGTGCCGAAATCGGAGATCTTGAGGTCGGGCAGCTTTTTCAGCCGCTCGACCTTCTCCCACATCTTGGTCTTGGCGCGGGCATAGAGCACGTCGAGGGCAAAGGGGCCGTAGTGCTTCATCGCAGCGCGCGAGCGCAGCTCGTTGATGATGGCCAGCGCGGGGATTTCCCACATCGTGGTTTCAAGCCACGGCCCGGGGAATTCAAGGATGAACTGACCATCCCGTGCCTCCAGGCGGTATTCGGGCAGGCTGAAATCTTCCAGCCACTTGAGGAAGGCAGGCTCGAAAATCTGCTTGCTGCCATAGAAGCTGTTACCGGCCAGCCAGATCATTTCCTTCTTGGAAAAGCGCAGCGTGCGGGCATGGTCGAGCTGGGCGCGCAGCTCCTCGATGTCGATTTCCTCGGCGAGGCGGACCGATTTGGTGCGGTTGATCAACGAGAAGGTGGCATTCACCTTGGGGTAGAGGCCCCAGATCATCTGCAGCATCAGCAGCTTGTAGAAGTCCGTATCGAGCAGGCTTCTGACAATGGGGTCGAGCTTCCAGGTGTGATTATACACCCGTCGGGCAATATCGGTGTAAGTCGCCATCGCAGTCCCCACTTCGCGGCATGGCTTTTAGCGCGGTTGGACGGGGCTTGGAAAGCCGCGCCCGCCCCGAAGCGTTCGGTGCGGGCAACTTACGCCCCCAGCTGGAACCGTTCGAAGCGCCCCATGGCCTCCTCGATCGCAACCGAGCCCTCGGCGCCGGCATCGTCCAGCGCCGTCCACTGCTGCACCAGGACCCGCTTCTGCGCCCGGTCCGTCTTGAGATCGATCGCCGCCACGATCCGGTCCCCCAGCAGCACCGGCAAGGTGAAATAGCCCATCTTGCGTTTGGCGGCCGGCACATAGGCCTCGAATAAATGTTCATAGCCAAAGAACTGGCTGAGGCGCTTGCGCTGGATGATCAGTGGATCGAACGGCGAGAGAATGTGCGCCAGCGAGGGCGGCGTTTCGGACGTGGCCGCGAGGGCAGACGGCTCGGCCCAATGGGCGACGTTTTCGAGGCCTTCGATCTGCACCGGCACCAGCTTCTTGTTGCGGACCCGGTTCTCGATCAATTCGCCGACGGCCTTCTTGCTCGGTGCATCGAGATGGCAGATCGAATCGAGGCTCACCAGGCCCTGGCTGCGGAGCGCCCGATCGAGCTTGTAGGCGATGACCTGACGTTCGGTGGCCGGACGGGGCGCACTCGACCAGCCGAAATGCCGGTTGGTCAGGTCATAGGTCTTGACCATGCCCTGGCGGGTCGAGACGCTGACCAAGCCCTGGTAAAACAGGATTTCCAGCACGCGCTTGCTCGGCTTGCGACTCGCCCAGGGGTGGTTCTTGTCCACCAGCTCGTCATCATTGATGTCGCGGATCGACAGCGGTCCCTCGGCCGCGAGGCGCTTGAGCATGTCCTTGGTCTGCTCCGGCGTGACCGAACCGAACCAGCGATAGGGCTCTTTGCGGTAGAGCTGCATGGTCGGGTGGAAGTAGCGCAGGTCCTCGGTCGGCACATAGCTCAGCGCATGCGTCCAGTATTCGGCGAGGCTCTTGTCTGCCGATTGGGCATGAGCCAGGTCAGTGCGCTGATAGGCCGGAATGCGCGACCACAGGATGTGATGGTGGCAGCGCTCGATGACGTTGATCGTATCGATCTGCACATAGCCCAGCTGCCGCACGGCCGCGAGCGTTGCCGCCGGCCCTGCGCCGAACGGGGTGGCGCTGTCGAGCTTTTGCGCCGCGATCCAGAGATGGCGGGCGCGGATCTGGCTGATGGTCTGGGGGCGCGGTGACACGGCTGCATCCGAATCTGTGGAGGCCGAGCATGGTTGCCGCACGCCCCTGCCGTCAATCGGGCAGGGTCGCCCGGAACCAGCCGCCACCGATCAGCGCAAGCTCACCGTGACGCATTACGCGCTGCCGCAGGGCCTCAAGGTCAGCATCGGACCATCCGGTCGGCGCGGTGACCTGAACCCAGCCATCGAGATAATCGACCGGCGCATAAACGTGGCCGAAGCCGATGGGCGGCGCCTGTGCGAGCGCCATGTCGAGGGCCACCTGCAGGAAGGTGACGACAGGATACCATTCGAGCATCTGCGAGACGCCCGGCCCGCGGGGGCCAGTCAGCCATTCCGGCGCGCGCCAGATCATGGCGGGCTCGAAGAAGACGATGGGGTCGCTGGGATATTGCAGATAGACGGTGCGCAGGGGCCCCCAGCGGCGATTATCGCCCACCAGGTCGCCATAGCCATTGGAAAAGCGGACGGCTGAGCCATCGCCAACCTCAGGCTTCCACCAGGGCGAGCCGGGATTGCGATTGACCGTGGCGTTGCGCCAGTTCGGGCTTGGGAAGGGCGGGCCTACGAACAGCGCGCCGTCAAACAGGTCGCCCAACACGTTGTAGAGCGAGGTGGAGGCGGCCGAACTATAGGCGCCCAGGCTCAGCCCATGCAGGTAGAGCCGGGGGCGCGCGTCCTTGGGCATGGCCGTCCAGCGGGCATAGACCGCCGAGAAGAACGTCTGGGCCGTCTCCACGCCAACATCAGGCTCGGCAACCAGCGAGAGCCAGCTGGTGAGATAGGAATATTGCACCGCCACCGTCGCGACATCCCCGCCATGCAGGAATTCCAGCGTGTCGATGGCAGATGGCTCCACCCAGCCAGTGCCCACCGGCATCACCAGGACCAGCACGGAGCGGGTCCAGGCGCCGACGCGGTCCATCTCCGCCAGCGCCATCGCTGTGCGGGCCTCGGCCGTGCTGGCCGAGCGGAGACCGACATAGACGCGCAGCGGGTCGATGGCTGGTCGACCGGTCATCCGTTCGATTTCGGCAACGGTGGGACCCGATTGCACATAGATTCGGGCATCTTGCCCGATCGTGTCCCAGGGAATGATCGATTCTGCGCTGCCCGAACGCAGTGGGTCGGTCGGCGGGGCCGTATAGCTGCCGGCCAGGTGATCGAGATTGCCATAAAAGCGGTCGCCTGCATCGAGGAGGCCGCGCCAGAGCACGCCTTCGCCAATGGCTGCCGCGCCGATCGCCACCGCGACAATGGCACCGGCCATGGCCACGCGGCGCGGGATGAAGCGCACCAGCCGCGCGGACAGGAAGCGCACGCCGATGACGAAAAGCTTGCCCAGCCCCACCAGAATCGCCGCCGGCACTATCGCAATGGCGACCACCAGCAGCGGTTGCAGTGATTCGACCGGGGGCTCGCCCATTTCGGCGCGGATGGCATTCTGCCAGCCGGTCGAGAGCCAGAGGAAGGCAATGGCGAGAAGCAGGCTCGCCGCCGCCAGGGTTCGCCCGATCAGCGTCGCCAGCTTCGGGTTGGGCCAGCGCAGCTCGAGATAGTCCCAGATCCATTCGAGGAACACCCCGATGCCATAGCCCGCCGCAAAGGTGCAGCCACAGAGTATCCCTTGGGTGGCGTAGTGGCGCGGGATAAGCGAGGGCGTGAGTGCGAGGGAGAAGAACAACAGGCCCAGGAGCCATCCACCCGTAGAAAGCCAATCAAGCTGGCGCCACTTGGGTCGAATTGCCTGGATCATTGCCCTCATCCCCCCATCACCGATTGTGTCAGGCTGATCGCCGCCCAGATCGCCCCGCCCGCGATTGCAAGGCCAAGCAGGCTGATCACCCCGCCGATGAGCACGCCAAGTCCGTCCCGATTGATGCGCGACACGCAAATCACCGCAATCCCCGTATTGGGCACCGCGTTGATGAAGGGAATCGGCAAGATCATGGGCAGACTCACCAACAGAATGAAGATGCCGGCCCACAATTCCGACCGTGGGCCGGTCAGAACCTCGAGCCGCGGTTGCGAGACGCGTGCGACATGGCTAGCGAGCCAGCGCATCTGCTCGATCATGCGCCGCAATAGATTGGGCGGCAAGACCCGCTCGCCAACCCAGCCCCCCAGCCGCATCGGCTTGCCGCGCAGCATGGCGATGGTAGCGGTGATGATGGCAATGGCAATCGTGCCGCCATAGCCCGGCGGACCGGGAATCATGTTGAGCACGGCCAGCACCAGAATCACCAGGGTGTAGGAATCAGTACCCAGCAGGGCAACCAGCTGGCCAGCGGTCACGCCATCGGTGCGCGCGACCTGATCTGCGATCTCGGCAACGCGGGTTTCAACAGGCGATAGGGGATTAGTGGTCGGTTCCGTCACGGCCATGTTCTGTCGCAATCCACAATCTGCGGCCACTTGGGGGTCGCACTGCGTGAACCGGCACATGAGTGAGGAATTGGTGGAGCCAAGCGGGATCGAACCGCTGACCTCTTGCATGCCATGCAAGCGCTCTCCCAGCTGAGCTATGGCCCCATTCCATTGGGTGTTTCGGAGGACTGTGCCGTCCGAACGAGGCGGAACCTAAGGGATGATTCCGGAAGGCGCAAGTGCCTAAATGACACTTTTTAATTCAGCCGGCCAAAATCCCCAGCCGGCTGAATTTGTGTTTCAAATCAACGGTCTTCGTCGCCGCCGACGTCAAAGCCGAGTTCGTCGTCTTCCTCGTCTTCTTCCAGGAACACGTCGGCTTCGTCCTCGCCGAGTTCTTCGTCGACTTCGACGTCTTCGACATCAGGGATGTCCTCGTCGCCCGATTCCTCGGCGTCGGCGTCTTCCAGCGAGACGATCTCGGGTGCTGCTGCATCCTCGACTTCGTCTTCGATTTCCTCGTCGTCTTCTTCTTCGACCTTACGGGCGGCTGCGGCGGCCGACTTGCCCACCAGAACCTGCTCGAAATAGGACCGCGGATAGCTCTTGCCCGTATAGGGCGAGACGATCGGGTCCATGTTGAGGTCGTAGAACTTCTTGCCCGTTTCGGGATCGGTGCGTTTTGTGCCGCGTTCGGAACTGGCCATCGATGTTCCTCGTGGTAAGGATTGCGGGGCCCCAGATCCTGTGACCTGCCCCAGTACGGTCGATCCGGTTATGGGCAATCCCTGCCCCTGTCAAACCGAAAATGTGGAGACGTGCCCGCCGTCGCGCAGAGGTTGTGGCCTTGCCGCGCCGGGGCATGCTAAACGCGGCGCGCCCATGACCGATACCATTGCTCACAATCCTGCCGCCCCGACCCCGCTCGCCAGCCATGGCGCAGACCGGCTGGCGGGGCGTTTCGTCACGCCTGCCGACCGCTCCATCGCGGGCCTGGCGCTGGCGCTTGGCGCCCTCACCGTGGGCCGCACGACCATCGAGGGCGGCCGCCTGACCGACGATATTGTGATCCTGATGACCGCCTTGCGGCAGCTGGGCGTGGGGATCGAAACGCAGGATCGCCTCTGGCACGTGCATGGCCTGGGCGTTGGCGGGCTGCTCGCGCCCGAGACGCCGATCAATCTCGGCACCTCACCCCTCGCCGCCAGGCTTCTGCTCGGCCTGCTGGCGCCCCATGCCTTCGAGGTTCGCCTCGAAGGGGATGCGAGCGTGCGTCCTGTGCTGGCACCGCTGCTTGATGCCCTCGCGCCCCTCGGCCTTGAAGTGTTCGACGCAACTGATGGGGCGCTGCCGCTGAGCCTGCGCGGTCCCTCCCTGCCGGTGCCATTCCAAAAGGAGCTGGCTGCACCATCCGAGGCGATCAAGACCGTGTGCCTGCTCGCCGCGGCGCAGGTCGCCGGCACCTCGATCGTCGTCGAGCCGGCCTCGGGCTGCGATCACATCGAAAAGCTGCTGGCCCTGTTCGGCGCCGGCATTTCCGTTGTTCATGATGACGCCAGCCGCGCCACCGTCAGCATCAATGGGCTGACCGAGCTCAAGCCGCACCATGTCCTGGTGCCCGGCGATCCCTCGGCCGCAGCCTATCCGCTGGTCGCGGCGCTGGTCGTGCCGGGGTCGGACCTGCTCGTGGAAAACGTGCTGGTCAATCCGGCGCGCACCGGGCTCATCGACACGCTGCTCGAAATGGGCGGCGATATCCAGTTTCTCAACCAGCGCGAGATCGGCGGCGAGCATGTCGCCGATCTGCGGGTGCGCTCCTCGCGTTTGAAGGGTATCCGGGTCAGCGCCGACCACGCGGCAGCCATGCTCGATGACATTCCGGTCCTCGCCATGGCTGCGGCCTGCGCCCATGGCGAGACGGTTATCGAAGGCCTCGCCGCGCTGCGCGAGGGGTCGTGTGACCGGCTTGCGCTGACGGCGGCGGGGCTGGCCATCAGCAAAGTCACTGTGGCCGAAGGCGATAGCGCCCTCACCATTGGCGGTGATGGCAAGGTGCCTGGCGGCGGTGCCGTGCACAGTCACGGCGACCACCAGGTCGCCGCAAGCTTTCTCGTCTTGGGTCTGGCGAGCAAACAGGCCATAACGCTGGATGACACCAGCGGCATCGCCGCGCACCTGCCCGATTTCATGCCAGCCATGGCAGCGATCGGGGCGACGTTTCAGCCTGTGAAGGACACCACGCCATGATCATCGCGGTTGACGGTCCCGCCGCCTCGGGCAAGGGCACGCTGGCCAGCGGCCTGGCCCAGCACTATGGCCTGCCCTGCCTTGATACGGGGCTGCTCTATCGCGCAGTGGGGCGCGCCGTGGCGGACCTTGAGGATCAGCCCGGCTTCGAGGCGGCCGCGATTGCCGCGGCGCGCAGTCTCGATGCCAGCCATCTCGCCGATCCCCAGGAGCTGGGTTCCGCGCGGGCCGGGGTGCTGGCCAGCAAGGTGGCGGTAATCGGCGCGGTGCGGGATGCGCTCTATGACTACCAGCGCAATTTTGCGCTCCAGCCGGGCGGCGCCGTGCTGGATGGCCGCGATATCGGCACCAAGATCTGCCCAGATGCCGACGTGAAGCTGTTCATCCAGGCCGACAGCAAGGCGCGCATGGAGCGCAGGGCCCGCCAGCTGGAATCGCGCGGGCAGGTGGTTGATCGCTACGCGCTCTATCACCAGATAGAAGAGCGGGATGCGCGCGACATGCTCAATCCCAATGGCGGCTTCTACAAAGCAGACGACGCGCACTTGCTCGATACGACGCTTCTCGGTATAGAGGCCGCACTCCGCGCAGCCATCGCGATTGTCGATGGGACCATGGCGCGCAAGGCAGGGACTGTCGTCTAGACAACCCTAATCCAACCTTGTGCGGATCGGCCCCGGCAATCATCCAGGCGCTGGCCCCGGAAAATACCTCAAATCAACGTTCGATCGGGCGCTCGCGCGCCGGCATTTCCATTTGTGGAATGGCGGGTTTCCGGTCCTCAACCCCAACCCCCGGTGCAGGAGAGAAGATTTTGGCACAGCAGACTGTGACGAAAGAAGACTTTGAATCGATGCTGCTCGACTCCTTTGTCGACAACGAGCCCCTAGAAGGTGCCGTCGTCAAGGGTACCGTCGTTGCGATCGAAAAGGACCTTGCAATCATCGACGTCGGTCTCAAGACCGAAGGCCGTATTGCACTGAAGGAATTCGGCCAGGCTGGCCGCGATGGCACCATCCAGGTGGGCTCGATCGTCGAGGTCTATGTTGACCGCGTCGAAAACTCCGCCGGTGAAGCCGTTCTGTCGCGCGAGAAGGCCCGTCGCGAAGAGAGCTGGGTCAAGCTCGAAGAGATGTACAACAACAACGAGCGCGTTGAAGGCACCATCTTCAACCAGGTCAAGGGCGGCTTCACGGTCGACCTCGAAGGCGCCATCGCCTTCCTGCCGCGTTCGCAGGTCGACATCCGTCCGATCCGCGATATCGCTCCGCTGATGAACGTGCCGCAGCCGTTCCAGATTCTGAAGATGGACAAGCGTCGTGGCAACATCGTTGTCTCGCGTCGCGCTATCCTCGAAGAGTCTCGTGCTGAACAGCGTTCGGAAATCGTCCAGCAGCTCGAAGAGGGCCAGGTTGTTGACGGCGTGGTCAAGAACATCACCGATTACGGTGCGTTCGTTGATCTCGGCGGCATCGACGGCCTGCTGCACGTCACCGATATCGCATGGCGTCGCGTGAACCACCCGTCCGAAGTGCTCACGATCGGCGAGACCATCAAGGTCCAGATCGTTCGCATCAACCACGAGTCTCACCGTATCTCGCTCGGCATGAAGCAGCTTCAGGCCGATCCGTGGGATGGCATCGAAGCCAAGTACCCGATCGAGGCCAAGTTCACCGGCCGCGTGACCAACATCACCGACTACGGTGCATTCGTTGAACTGGAGCCGGGCATCGAAGGCCTGATCCACGTCTCCGAAATGAGCTGGACCAAGAAGAACGTCCACCCCGGCAAGATCGTCTCGACCTCGCAGGAAGTCGAAGTCGTCGTGCTCGAAGTCGATCCCGACAAGCGCCGCATCTCGCTCGGCCTCAAGCAGACCCTGGCAAACCCATGGGAAAGCTTCGCCGAGAAGTTCCCGGTCGGTTCGGTCATCGAAGGCGAAGTCAAGAACAAGACCGAATTCGGTCTGTTCATCGGCCTCGACGGCGATGTGGACGGCATGGTTCACCTCTCCGATCTCGACTGGCAGAAGTCGGGCGAAATCGCTCTGGAAGACTACAACCGCGGTGACATGGTTCAGGCCAAGGTCCTCGACGTTGACGTCGAAAAGGAACGCATCTCGCTGGGCATCAAGCAGCTGTCGACCGGCGAAACCTCGTCGGACGCACCGGCTGGCGCTGACCAGGGCGGCATCCGCAAGGGCGCTGTCGTGACCGGCACCGTGGTTGAAGTCAACGAAGGCGGCATCGAAGTGCGCATCGCTGACACCGAAATGACCGCGTTCATCCGTCGTGCTGACCTCAGCCGCGACCGCAACGACCAGCGTCCGGAGCGTTTCTCCAAGGGCGAAAAGGTCGACGCACGCGTCACCCAGTACGACCGCAAGACCAGCCGCATCCAGCTGTCCATCAAGGCGCTCGAAATCGCCGAGGAAAAGGAAGCTGTCGCCAACTACGGTTCGTCCGATTCGGGCGCATCGCTGGGCGACATCCTGGGCGCAGCGCTCAAGGGCCGCGAAGAGAAGTAATTCTCTCCCGTCCAATCTATCGGCCCGCGCTTCACAGCGCGGGCCTTTTGCTTTTTAAGGAAGCCATGAACAAGGCAATGCACTGGCGGGCCCTTACCACTCTGGATCTGCCCGCGCTCGAAGCCATCGCTTCGGCGGTGCATCCGGCTTTTCCCGAAGATGCGGCAGTATTCGCAGAGCGGCAGCGGCTCTATCCCGATGGCACGCGCCTGCTCGAGGTCGATGGCGTGCCCTCGGGCTATCTGTTGTCCCATCCCTGGCGCTTCAAGGACCTGCCGGCGCTCAATTCCCTGCTGGGATCCATTCCGGCCGATGCTGATACCTATTACGTGCATGACCTGGCCCTGCTGCCCGCCGCCCGCGGCACCGGCGCCGCGGCGATGATCGTCGGGGAAATTCTGCGCCACGCTCGGGCACGCGGCTTCGCCAGCGTCAGCCTGGTCGCGGTCAACGGCTCGCTGCCCTTCTGGTACAAGCACGGCTTCCGCGTCGTTGCGGCGCCCGAGCTTGCCGAAAAGCTCGCGAGCTACGAGGATGCGGCGCGTTTCATGGTGAAGCGCTTCTGATCCGCTGACCGCCTGCCTTTGTTCGTGTTGAGGCCAAGATGACCGAGCCGACCCAGCCTGAATCCAGTCACCCCGCCAATGCGCATCGCCTGCTGGCCGCCGAAACCTACCGGCGCTCGCGTGGCCTGTGGCGTGTCCTGGCCTTCATTGCGGTGGCAATAGCCGTCATCGTCGGCCTCGGACGCTTTGCCCTGCCACAGGGCGGGACGGGCGATTACGTGGCCCGGCTGGTCATCGACGGCACCATCACCACCGATCGCGCCCGCCTGCGCGCCATCGAAAAGCTCGGGGAGGATGACGCCGTCAAGGCAGTCATCGTCTCGATCAATTCGCCCGGCGGCACCACGGCCGGTGGCGAAGAGCTCTACGAGGCGCTAACCCAGCTGCGCGCCAGCAAGCCCACCATCGCGGTAATCAGCGAGCTGGGCGCCTCGGCTGCCTATATGACCGCCATCGCCGCCGACCAGATCTTTGCCCGGCGCCTGTCCATCGTTGGCTCCATCGGCGTGCTCTACCAACACGTCAATGCCGGCAAGCTCCTCGACACTATCGGCGTCGGCCTCGACAAGGTGGCTTCGGGTCCCCTCAAGGCCGAGCCCGACGTCAACGAACCGCTTGAAGGCGCGGCCCGGGCCTCACTGGCCGAGCTGGTCGATGACAGCTTCCAGTGGTTCGTCGATATCGTCGCCGAACGCCGCGACCTGCCGCGCCCCACCGCATTGGGGCTGGCTGATGGACGGATCGTCACCGGCCGCGTCGGGGTCGAACTCGGCCTGATCGATGCCATTGGCGGCGAGCTTGAGGCAATCGACTGGCTCGAGGCGGAACGCGGTCTGGCCAGCGATCTTGAGGTTCGTACCGTGTGGCCCAAGCCTTCGCAGGGCTTTGATCTTGTGGGAACCTTCCTCAATGGACAGGCGCGAGCCGCCCTTGGCCTGCCCGAAGGCCCTATCACGCTTGACGGGCTGGTCTCGCTTTGGCAGGTTGGCTCCGCACCCTGAGCAAATGGGTCGGACGCCATACCTGGAGCTATGGATGATCAAGTCGGAACTCGTCGAGAAACTCGCGGCGGAAAATCCGCATCTGTTCCAGCGTGACATTGAAAACATCGTCAACGCTATCCTCGATGAAATCGGCGACGCCATGGCGCGCGGCGATCGTGTCGAGCTGCGCGGCTTCGGTGCCTTTTCGGTCAAGAATCGCCCGGCGCGCGTGGGTCGCAACCCCCGTACCGGCGAACAGGTCGATGTGGGCGAGAAATATGTACCGCAATTCAAGGCGGGCAAGGAAATCCGCGAACGGCTCAACCGTTCGTAGCGGAGCCAGGGCTCCATAGGTCGCCAGCGTATGGTCAACAAAATTGTCGGTTGGGTGGTCCTTGTTCCGCTGTGCCTGGGGCTGATTGTGCTTGCCCTGGCCAACACCCAGCTCGTCGCCGTCAATTTCAACCCCTTCGCCCCGGGTGATGGCGCGGTGACGCCCGGCTACGGCGTGCCGATGTTCGTCGTGCTTTACGTGGTGCTGCTGGTTGGGGTTCTGCTGGGGGGCACGGCCACCTGGTTCGCGCAAGGCCAGCACCGGCGGCGCGAAAAGCACTGGCGCCGCGAGGCCCACATGCTCAATGGCGAGCTGGAAAAGCTCCGCCGCAATCAAGGCCTGGCCGGCTCCGGCCCGCTGGCCGAAGTCGATGACCTCCTGGAGCTGCGCTGAGCGACCCCGAAATGGCCGATCCCCTGATTATCAAGATTTGCGGCATCAAGACCCGCAGCATCCTCGACAATGCAATTGACGCCGGCGCCGACATGGTCGGCTTCGTTCATTTCCCGCGTTCCCCCCGCCACGCCTCCATCGAAGAGATCGCGACGCTGATTTCCCATGCCCGCGGCCGGGTGGAAACCTGCGTGCTGCTGGTCAACCCGGACAATAGCTGCGTCGCCGAAGTGGCCGCGCTCGGGCCCGACTGGATCCAGCTGCATGGCCCCGAATCTCCCCATCGCGTCGAAGCCATCCGCACCGAGGCCGGGGTCGAGATTATCAAGGCGGTGCCGATCGGCTCGGCCGAGGACGTGGCCAATGTGGCCAATTTCGTCGACGTCGCCGACCGCATCCTGGTCGATGCCAAGCCGCCCAAGGGCGCCGATCGCCCCGGCGGGCTGGGTGAGACCTTCGACTGGGGCCTGCTCAAGGCGCTTGACCCGTCCATCCCCTTCATGCTTTCGGGAGGCCTGACGCCGCAGACCGTGGCCGACGCCATCCGGACGGTACGACCCTTTGCGGTCGATGTGTCCTCGGGCGTTGAAAGCGCGCCCGGTGTCAAAGACAAGCGGCTGATTGAAGCGTTCATCCGGAACGCCCGAGCGGCCGGTTAGCTTATCGCTCCGGGGTTTCCCTCGGGCTTCGAGGGGTTTCCCAATGGACGGCACCAATTCCCTGCGCAACGGCCCTGACGAGCATGGCCGCTTCGGGCTCTATGGCGGGCGCTTTGTCGCCGAAACGCTGATGCCCCTGATCCTCGACCTCGAGGCTCATTACCGTGCCGCCAAGACCGACCCGGCCTTTCTGGCCGAGCTCAGCGACCTGTCGGTGCATTATGCCGGCCGTCCCAGCCCGCTCTATTACGCCAAGCGCCTGACCGAGCATCTGGGCGGCGCCAAGGTCTGGTTCAAGCGCGAAGAGCTCAACCATACCGGCAGCCACAAGATCAACAATTGCCTGGGCCAGATCCTGCTGGCCAAGCGCATGGGCAAGACCCGCATCATCGCCGAGACCGGCGCCGGCCAGCATGGCGTGGCGACGGCAACGGTCTGCGCCAAGTTCGACCTGCCCTGCACCATCTTCATGGGCGCCACCGACGTCGAGCGGCAGATGCCCAACGTGCTGCGTATGAAGATGCTCGGCGCTGAAGTCCGCCCCGTCACTGCGGGTGCCGGCACCCTCAAGGACGCCATGAACGAGGCGCTCCGCGACTGGGTAACCAACGTGGAATCCACCTATTACCTGATCGGCACCGCCGCCGGTCCTCATCCTTATCCCGAGATGGTGCGCGACTTTCAGTCGGTCATCGGCACCGAGCTCAAGGCGCAGTTCCAGGACGCCGAAGGCAAGCTGCCCGACGCCGTCGTGGCCTGTGTGGGCGGTGGCAGCAATGCCATCGGCACCTTCCACGCCTTCCTCGATGATCCCTCGGTCAAGATTTATGGCGCCGAAGCGGGCGGCCACGGCATCGACTCCGACAATGGCCACGCCGCCTCGATGACCGGCGGCAGTCCCGGCGTGCTGCATGGCAACCGCACCTATCTGCTGCAGGATAGCGATGGCCAGATTCTGGAAGGCCACTCGATTTCGGCGGGCCTGGACTATCCCGGCGTCGGTCCCGAGCATGCCTATCTGCACGACACCAAGCGCGTCACCTACGCGCCGGTCACCGACAATGAAGCGCTCGACGCCTTCCAGCTTTGCACGCGCCTTGAAGGCATCATTCCGGCGCTGGAATCCGCCCATGGCCTGGCGCAGGTGATGAAGGTGGCGCCCACCATGGGCAAGGACGAGTCGATCGTGTTGTGCCTCTCGGGGCGTGGCGACAAGGACGTTGAGAGTGTCGGCAAATATCTGGGGCTTCTGTAACCATGACCTCCCGTATCGATAAGCGCTTCGCCGATCTCAAGGCCGCGAACCGCCCGGCGCTGGTGACCTTCATCATGGCCGGCGATCCGGACCTGGCCACCGGCCAGGCCATTCTCGAAGCCCTGCCGCAGGCCGGGGCCGATATCATCGAGCTGGGCATGCCCTTCTCCGATCCCATGGCCGATGGCGTCGCCATTCAACTGGGCGGCCAGCGCGCGCTGGCAGCCGGGCAGACCCTGCGCGGCGTGCTGGGTATGGTGGAAGATTTCCGCCGCAAGGACGAAAACACCCCGATCGTGCTGATGGGCTATTACAACCCCATCTATATTTTCGGCGTCGACAAGTTCCTGGCTGCCGCCAAGGCCGCCGGCGTGGATGGCCTGATCATCGTGGACCTGCCACCTGAAGAGGACGAAGAGCTCTGCATCCCCGCGCTCAAGGCCGGGATCAACTTCATCCGCCTCACCACCCCGACGACGGACGACAAGCGCCTGCCTGTCGTGCTCAAGAACACGTCGGGCTTTGTCTATTACGTGTCGATGACCGGCGTGACCGGCGCCGTCATCAAGTCGCGCGGTGCGGTGGGCGAAGCTGTCGATCGCATCAAGAGCCACACCGACCTGCCGGTGGCGGTGGGTTTCGGCATCAAGACGGCCGAAGACGCCGCCGATATCGGCAAGCATGCCGATGGCATCGTGGTGGGCTCGGTGCTGGTCGATGCGGTCGCCCGTTCGCTGGCCGACGGCAAGGCAACCGACCGCACGGTCTCGGCCGTGCGCGACATCGTGGCCGATCTGGCCTCGGGCGTGAAGCGCGCCCGCCCATAGCCTGTGCACTTATCGGGGATGAAGGTGGTGGGATTGTCCCCACTGCCTTTACCCGTTATCCGTGCGCCTGATAACATTCGCCACAATTGATCGTTACGTCCTGCGTATCTAGGACACCGCCGAAGGGCTTCGCCATGAACTGGATCGACAACTTCGTCCGCCCCAAAATCCGCTCGTTCCTCAACAACAAGCGCGACACGCCGGAAAACCTCTGGGTCAAGGACCCCGAGTCTGGCGAGATGGTGTTCTATCGCGATCTCGAAGCCAATCAGTGGGTGGTGCCCAATTCGGGCTACCACATGAAGATCAAGCCGGCCGACCGGCTCAAGACCTTCCTCGATGATGGCGCCTATACGCTGGTGCCGGTGCCGGCAGTGGCCGTCGACCCGCTGAAGTTCCGCGCCCAGAAGCGCTATATCGACCAGCTCAAGGAAAACCGCGCCAAGACCGGCTTTGACGACAGCGTCATCGTCGCCACCGGCAAGCTGTTCGAGCGCCCGGTGACCGTGGCGCTGCAGGATTTTGATTTCCTTGCCGGCTCGCTCGGCATGGCGGCAGGGCAGGGCATCATTACCGGCCTCGAAACCGCCGTTGAGCGCAAGACGCCGTTCATCCTCTTCGTCGCTTCGGGCGGCGCGCGCATGCAGGAAGGCGTTCTGGGCCTGATGCAGATGCCGCGCACCACCGTCGCCGTGCTGCGCCTGCGCGAAGCGGGCCTGCCCTTCTTCGTCGTGTTGACCAACCCCACCACAGGCGGCGTCACTGCTTCCTATGCCATGCTGGGCGACGTGCATATCGCCGAACCGGGTGCGATGATCGGCTTTGCCGGCGCCCGCGTCATTGAGCAGACCATTCGCGAAAAGCTCCCCAAGGGCTTCCAGCGTTCGGAATATCTCTATGAGCACGGCATGGTCGATATGGTCGTGCATCGCCACAACCTGCGCTCCACCATCGGGTCGCTCTCGGCGATCCTCACCAAGACGGAATCGCCCGGCGTTCTCACCGGCACCGCGCCGGTCCTGGCCCAGGCCAGCATGCGCGAAGCCGTGCTTGCCGCCGAAGGCGACGATGACGACCTGATCACGCCCCCCGCAGGCGCCCACGCCGAATAGCTGCGACGTTCGGGCCGCTAGCGGCCCGGCCGCACCCATTGAGCCGCGCGGCAATCAAGGATACCCATCAGCAATCTCTGCTGGTGGATTTCCATGTCGCGCACTGACGCTATTCTCGCTCGCCTGTCGGCCCTCCATCCCAAACTGATCGATCTCAGCCTCGATCGGATCCTGCCGCTGCTTGATGCGCTGGGCACCCCGCAGGATCACCTGCCTCCGGTGATCCATGTCGCCGGCACCAATGGCAAGGGCTCGACCATCGCCTATCTGCGTGCCTTTCTCGAGGCGGCGGGCAAGCGCGTCCACGTCTACAACTCCCCGCATCTGGTGCGTTTCAACGAGCGCATCCGCCTCGCCGGCAAGCTGGTCAGCACCCGTCAGCTCAATGCGGCGCTTGAGCGGGTCGAGGCCGTCAATGCCGGGCGGTCGATCACCTTTTTCGAGATCACCACGGCCACCGCTTTCGCGCTGTTTGCCGAAACCCCGGCCGATTACCTGCTGCTGGAAACCGGCATGGGCGGCACCTATGACACGACCAATGTGGTCAAGCAGCCGCTGGGTCAGATCATCACCCCCGTCGACTACGACCATCAGGCTTTCCTCGGCGACACCATCGCCGAAATCGCTTCCAACAAGGCCGGTATCTTCAAACGCGGCTCCAGGGCGGTGATCGGCCTGCAGCATGTCGAGGGCCGCGACGTGCTCGAACGCGCCGCACGCCGGCTCGGCATCAACCCGATCTTCCAGGGCGAGGATTTCCAGGGCGCCGCCCAGGATGGGCGCCTCGTGTTCCAGGACGAACAGGGCCTGCTCGATCTGCCGCCGCCCGCCCTGCTCGGCGCCCATCAGTTCGACAATGCGACGCTGGCCATAGCCGCCGCGCGCCATTTCGGCCTGCCGGTCGACGCGGACGCCTTCGCTCGCGGGTTGCGCAATGTCACCTGGCCGGCGCGCCTGTCGCCGCTGCATGGCAAGCTGCGTGATCTGCTGCCCGCCGGTGCCGAGCTCTGGCTCGATGGCGGCCATAACGCGCATGGCGCCGCCGCGCTGGCGCAGGCGCTGGCGGAAATGAACACCCGGCGCAAGGCGCCGCTGGTGCTGATCATGGGCATGCTCAACAACCGCTCGCCCAGCCAGTTCCTCGCCCCCTTTGCCGGGCAGGTGGATGAAGTGCTGACCCTGACCATTCCGGGCGAGCCCAATGCTCTTCCGGCCGCCGATATCGCCACGGAGGCCCGGGCCGCCGGCTTTGCCGCCCGGCCCATGCGCTCGGTGGTCAGCGCCCTCAAGGCCGCTGCCATCCACCCCGATGCGCGGGTGCTGATCTGCGGCTCGCTCTATCTGGCGGGCGACGTGCTGGCCAAAAACGGCACCCCGCCGCAGTAGGCTAGTACTTGCCCTGTTCGCTCCCCACGAACGGATCCACCGGGCTCTTCCCGGCAAAAGGTGCGCGACCCAGAATGGCCTCCACCACGGCCGCCTGCATCTCCTCGCTGGAGCCATAGGCGTTGACATAGGTCGGCACGCGCGGCGCGTCGTGCAGGTAATAAGGATAGCCGAACGAGATCATCAGGGTCGGGATGTCGTGCCAGTGGCGCTTCATAGCGCCAAACACCGACCCCGTCAGCTTGTGCCAGTCGAGGAAGATCCGCCCGCGCGTCAGGATGGTCTCCTCGGCAAACAGATACAGCACCAGATCGAAATCCTTGGCATCGACGGCGATCTCGGGCGTGTGCAGCGTCACCGCGAAACCCTCGCGCTCCAGCCGCTCGGGCAGGCTGAGCGGCAGCGGGTGGGGCACGAATGGGTTGATGACCCCGCCCGAATAGACCAGCACCCGCTTGTGCCTAGTCGGGCTCAGCGGCAGCAGCCCGCGCACGTCCTTGACCAGCGTCGGCACCCGCGCCGTCACCTCCCTCGCCACCTGCCGGTTCTGCTCGGTGGCCACCACGCGTCGTGCATCGTCGATATTGGGTTCCGTGCGCTCCTTGTGGAGGCCGAGGGCCGCCTTGAGCCCCAGGACGCGGGTTACGGCTTCATCGACCCGCTCCTGCGTCAGGCGGCCATCGGCCACGGCCTTGACGAGCCGCATCAGGTCGCCATTGGGATCGTCGGTGAACAGGATCACATCGCAGCCCGCAATGATCAGCTCGGGCAGCACCTCGTCGCGCGGGCCCCAGTCGCCCAGCCCCGCCATCGGGGTTGCATCGGACACGATGAGGCCGTTAAAGCCCAGTTCCCGCCGTAGCAGGTCCTGGTTGAGAATCTTGCTGATCGAAGCCGGCCGGAACGCCTCGGCCGTGGCATCGGGCTCCAGCGCCCTGACGAAGGCCGGCAGCGCGATATGGGCCGACATGATGCTGAGCACGCCCGCTTCGATCGCCTTGCGATAAAGGCGCCCGAAACTGGCATCCCATTCGTTCATCCCAAGCGGATTGACCGTGGTCACCAGATGCTGGTCGCGATCGTCATAGCCTTCGCCCGGCCAGTGCTTGGCGGTGGCGGCAACGCCATTGGCCTGAAAGGCCGCGATCTGGGCCAGCGCGTGGCGCTCCACCTTGTCGATATCGCTGCCATAGGAGCGCGTGCCCACAATGGCGCTGCGCCAGGCGGCATTAATGTCGATGACCGGGGTGAAACTCCAGTTCAGCCCCACTGCGTGGGCCTCCTGCGCCATGATGGTCGAAATGGCAGTGGTTGCCTCTACATCATCGACGGCGGCCAGCCCCAGCGGATTGGGCACATTGGTGCCAAAGGGCAGGCTCATCCGGCTGCCTTCGAGGTCGGCGCTCACCAGCAACGGAATCGGGCTGATCGTGCCCAGCGACCGCGCCAGCGCAATCTCGGCATTGAGATCGTCGGAATAGATGCGGGTAATGCCGCCAGGCCGGAAGCTGCGCACCTCATCCTCGACCTCGCCTGGCGCGCCCCGTTCGAGAAGCACGAACAGCTGGGCCAGCTTGTCCCGCGGCGTCAGCCCCTCATGCACCGTGTGGACCCAGGCGATGGCGTCGTCATCGAGGTTGAACGGGGCTGCGGAAAGGTCGATGTGGGCCAAGGGCGTTCTCCCATAGTCTTCTTGTTGGGGAACACTACCACCGCCACGGAGCGGCGAAAGCGGGATTTTTGCACCGGACGCGCGCGGCGTTGGGCACAAAAAAAACACCGCCGGGTTGCCCCAGCGGTGTGTCAGATCGATCGGGTCGAATTAGGCCGAATGGCCCTCGAGCCACTTGGCCAGGCCCGCCTTGGGGGTGCCGGCACCGATTTTCATGTCGGCGGCTTCACCGCCCTTGAACAGGATCATGGTCGGAATGGAGCGCACGCCATACTTGCTGGCGGTACCCGGATTGTCGTCGACGTTGAGTTTGACGATCTTGACCTTGCCGGCCAGCTCAGTCGAAAGCTCGTCGAGCACGGGTGCGATCGCGCGGCATGGCCCGCACCACTCTGCCCAGAAGTCCACGAGAACGGGCTCCTTGGAGTTGAGAACTTCCTCGCCGAAGGTGGCGTCGGAAACGTGAGTCGTCATGGTATTTGCCTTTGGGTTGAAAGCGGCGGTCTCTGTGCGCCTAAAGCTGGGAAGAGTCCAGCATCGGCGCAAGTGGAGTCACCGCATGGTGAAGCCCTTTGTGGCTGACGCCAGCAATTCTGGCGGCAGAAACATCAATGATTCCAGTCGTGTCCATAGTACCGCCGCACGCACGGGCCGTCCGGGGAAAAGCTGACCTGCAACCAACGCATATAATCCGAGCTGGGAAAGATAGTTCCCCGGCACATCCGCCGGAGAGGTGGGCACCGATGCGTCGGACTTGTAGTCGACCACTGTTACACCCGAGTCGTCAATCACCAGCCGGTCGATGCGGCCGGCGAGGCGCACATCTTCCCCATCCCGGATCGCCTCGACCAGGAACGGCACTTCGGCCCGGCTGCCCGGGCCGAACATGGCCTGCAGGTCCGGCTGCGCCAGGATCGACATGGCCTTGTCGCCGATGCGCTGGTGGTGCTCGGGGGCACTGGGCAGCAGGGCCTCAAGCGCCTTGGTCACCACGACGGGCCACAGGGCAGGGTCGATCCGCCCCAGATGCTGCAGCAGGGCATGCAGGGCAATGCCCTCCCGGCGCGCCAGGTCGGCGTCGCGCACCTGCTCGGCAAGGCTGTCCAGCGCCTGCATCGGCGCCACATGCCCGCGCGCGGTCGAGGGCGAAACGATGGCCGGGGCGGGGTGCCAGGCCACGGCATCCAGCGCCAGGGGCGGGTCAGTATGCGGTGCCATGGGGTGCACGGTGCCCGCCGGCAGGGGGGCGATCCGTTCACGCGGATAGACCAGCGCGACTTCCCCGCCATCCTCGTTGACCTGGCTTTCCCCCAGGGCGCGCAAGGCGGTCTCGATCACGTCATACCAGCTGCCGGCCAGCTGCTTGGCGGCGTCGGAACCCGGCGTCAGCGCCCCGGTGACATAGAGCTCGTCCTCGGCGCGCGTCATGCCCACATAGAGCCGGCGCCAATATTCGGCGAGAATATTGTCGTCCACCGTCTGCTTGAGCGGCAGCGTGACATCGAGATGCCCCGCCGTGCCGCTGGCATGAATCAGCAGCGGGCCCGGCGCCTCGGCGATCACATAGACCGGCTTGCCCACCATCTGCATGCGCGGCTTGCTGGTGGCGTCAGCGAGAATGACGATCGGGGCCTCAAGGCCCTTGGCGCCATGCACGGTCATCACCCTCACGCCGCCGCCCGCCTCGGGCAGTTCGCGCTTGATGCTGCCCTGCCGCTGCCGCATGCCGGTAACAAAGCCCTGCAGCGATGGCTGTTGACCCTGTTCATGGTCCAGCGCCAGCGCCAGGAGTTCAGCCAGCACGTCATCGACTTCCGTGCCCAGCCGGGCGTGAAACCGCTTGAGGCCGCCTTCGGCATAAAGCACCTGCGCCAGAAACTCATAGGGACGCTCGAAGTCGAGCTCGCTTCGCCAGCGCGTCAGCCGCTCATAGGCCTCCCCGCAGCTGGGCACGGCGCAATGGCCAAGCGCCTGCCACAGCGTCTCGCCCCTGCCGCGCGGCTGGGCCAGCGCATGCAGCCCGTCCTCATCCACATCAAACAGCGGCGAGCGCAGCACCGAGGCCAGTTGCAGGTCGTCGCCTGGATTGAGCAGCACGTCGCACAGCGCCAGCATATCCATCACGGCAATATGGCCGGTCACCTTGAGCCGGTCGGCGCCGGGGGTCGGCAGATGCGCCAGCCGCAGGGCCCGGATCACTTCCTGGAACAGCGGTCCGCGCGACTGCACCAGAATCAGCACGTCGTCGGCAGTGATGGCGCGGCCGCGCCCGGTGAGGGGGCGCTTGTCGGCAATCCAGCCGGCGATCTCGCGCGCGATCCGCTCGGCCACTTGGCGCGGCGCGGTGCGTTCGGTTTCGAGTGCGGTGGTCGGCCATTCGGCGCCCGGCGCGTCGTCCGAGGCCTGCTGCACCGGCGGCCACAGCGTCACGCTGCCGCCGCGCATGGTGCGTGCAGTGTCGTGATGCACCGGCTCGGATTCGAGCAGGGCCGCCTGGATCGCCGGATTGGCGCTGACCAGGTCGACCGCATCGAGAATTTCGGGAAGCGTGCGGAAGCTGGTCCGCAGCGGCACCAGTTCGAAGGGTGCCTCAACCTGCTCCGCCAGCTTGCCATAGCTGCGCCCGGTATCGCCGAACAGCGCCGGCTCGGCCCCCTGGAACGAATAGATCGACTGCTTCTGGTCGCCCACGGCAAACAGCGAGCGCGGCCGGGTCACGGCGCCATCCCCGGCGAAGTAATCGCCCGTAATGGCTTTGACCACGCGCCACTGCTCGCCATTGGTGTCCTGGCTTTCGTCCACCAGAATGTGGTCGATCCCGGCATCGAGCTTGTAGCGGACCCACTCCCCCGATTCGTGCTCGAAGAGGTCGGCCAGCTTTTCCACGAGGTCGTCAAAGTCGAGCAGGGAACGCGCGCGCTTGCGGGCCTCATAGTGCTTGGCAACCGCCGTCACGATATCGAGCAGGGCATGGCTGCGCTCGATGAGCCGCGCCGCCTGCCGCGCCTCGGCAAGGGTGGCCAGCCGTTTGGCCTCGGCAACCAGGATATTGGCCAGGTCCGGATCGGCCGTCGTCACCGCCTTCACCGGGAAGCGCGCGGGCACGGCATCTTCGGCGGTGAGGAAGGCGCGCAGCCAGCCTTCGGGCGCCGGCGCGGCCGGATCGAGGGCGGCGAGCTTGTCCTGCAGGCTGCGATTGCCCCCCTTGGGCGGGCAGATGGCAAACAGGCGCACCAGTTCGGCGCTCCCCACCAGCCGCTCGCTGATGATCGCCTGCGTCAGGTCCAGCGCCGATCGCGTGCCGCCCGCCAGCTTTTGCAGGTTGGCGCGGGCGCGGGCGGGATCGGTCAGCACGGTCTTGAGCTTGCGGCCATCGGCCAAAGCCGCGTCGATGGCGGTGCGGATCTGCTCGTCGCTCAGGGTCTCGAACAGCGTTTCAACGGCACCGGCTATGCCAATGCCTTGCGCCATAACAGTTTCTCGTGCCGAGAGCAGTAGCGCGGCACGCTCGTCATCCTCGATGACAGAGAAGTCATAGGGCACCCGCGCCTCAAGCGGAAACCGATGCAGCACCGATTCGCAGAAGGCATGGATGGTGACGATCTTGAGCCCGCCCGGCGTTTCGAGCGCCCGGGCAAACAGGGTCCGCGCCCGCTCGCGCAGGGAATGGGGATAGCCCTCACCCTCAATATCGATGAGCGCCTTGTCGAGCGCAGGCTCGTCAGCCACGGCCCACAGTGCCAGCGCATCGGCCACGCGGCGGCGCATTTCGGCCGCCGCGGCCTTGGTATAGGTCAGGCACAGGATGGCCTGCGGCTCGACGCCGGCGAGCAGCAGCCGCAGCACCCGGCGGGTTAGCACGAAGGTTTTGCCCGATCCGGCATTGGCCGACACCCAGATCGACCAGGCGGGATCGGCGGCGCGGCGCTGGTGCTGGCTGGTATCGTAGGGGATCTTGAGAAGGCCGCGTTCGCTCATTCGCCGGCCTCCTCGCCATCGACAGCGGTCCATTCGGCGACGCGGGCCAGGTGATCGTAGCTGCCGGCAAAGCGCTGCCCGGCCAGCGGCATCAGGCGCGACGGCATGGGGGTGTCGCGAAGCAGGAAATGCTCGACATGTCGTTGCATGCGTTGAGAAATTTCGTCTGCGGCATCCATGATGTCAAAGCCCTCGGCGGGAATGAAGGGTTTTGGAATGAACGCATCGGGGCCCAGCCCGACCTTGATATAGGTCAGCGCCGAGGTGGTGGCCGAGCCGATCCCGTCGAGCTTGCCGGCCCGCCCCATCTGCGCTTCGAGCAATAATTGAGGCGCCTCAAAGGCTTGCATGGTGCCCTTGGAGGGGGGGGAGCCGGTCTTGAAGTCGATGATCTCGAGCGTGCCGTCGCGGAGCTGGTCGACGCGGTCGGCGCGGCCGCTGAGGGTGAAATCCTCGCTGAGCATCAGCGTCCAGCGGCCGTCGATCTCGGCATGTCGTTGTTTTACCAGCACTTCTCTTGCGCGCTCGAAGTCGAGGAACTGCTGGGCGGCGGTGGAGAAACGGCGCAGCCAGATGTCGCGGCGCTCGGCAATGGCGTCGAGCCCGGCGAATTTCTCTCGCGCGATGGCATTGAGGATATTCAGCGCGTCGGGCGCCATAACCGCATGGCCCGCCTCGATAAACGTGCCGAAAATGTCGTGGATGATGGTGCCGCGCTCGCGGGCATCGGGTGCTTCACCCAGCGGATCGAGCGGGCGAAGTCGCAAGACGTGCTTGGCGTAGATATCGTAGGGCGAACGCATCAGCGTTTCGATTTCGGTGACGCTGAGGGCGCGCGGGCGCTGGATCGCCGGGGGATTTGGCAGGGGGCGTTGCGCCGGAACCGTGGATTCGACGGCGTCGATGCGGCGCGCCTGTTCAAGCCATGCCTTGCCGCATGCTTGCCAATTTCTTGCAGATTTCTTGCCCGCGAAGGCTTCGAGCCGCTGCATCAGGCGCGACGCGATGGCCGGGCTCGCCCCAACGCGGTCGGCATAGGTGACGATAACCTCCTGGCTGCCCATCCCCTGCGCGAAATCGTGGGCCGCGAGACCCTGCAACCGCTCGGGTGGCTGCAGCCCGGCGGCGAGGCGCATGCCCCGGCTGAGCCAGGGGCCGGGATCGGCCGGTTCGGGCCACTTGTCTTCGTTGAGGGCAGCGAGGATCAACAGGTCCGGATGCATCAGGCGGGCTTCGAGCTGCCCCCAGATGGCGATATCGTCGCGATGCTCCTCGTGGCTGCGCACCTGGAAGCCAGTGAGCAGGGCGGCGAGAACGCCATCGAGCTGGAACGGGGCGAAGCGATGCCCCTCGCCGGCCTGGGCGGCCATCTGCCCGGCCCAGTCATTGAGCTCCTTGCGGCCGGGAAGCTCGGCGCCTTCGGCGACCACGGCCAGGGCGGCGCTGAGCGCGGCGGCGAAGGTGCTGGAATCGATCAGCGGCTGGGCCATCAGGCTGCGCAGCGGCTGAATGGCGGTTTTGATGCGGGTCAGCAGGTCATCGATGGCGCGGCCATCATCGGGGGTGAGGCGGCGGGCGGGATATTTGGTCGTGCCGTCGAGATTGGCGGCGAGCAGGACGCGCAGGCCGGCAATGCCGGGATTGGCCCGCTGCCCGCGCAACAGGCCCAGCTCAACCAGATCGGCCAGCCGGGTGAGGGCGCCGCGGGATAGCCCGAACCGCGCAGAGCGGTTGCGCAGCAGCGAAATGAGATCGACCGGCATGCAATCATTGGCGGCCAGCGTCAGCACCTGGCGCAGCAGGCGGCCGGCCGGCGACTGGAACAGCGGCACGCCGGCGGCGTCATCGACCACGATATCGAAGCGCTGCAGCTCGGCGGCAATGCGGCGGGCGAGGTTGCGGTCGGGCGTGACGATGCCGACGCTCTTGCGCCGCGACAGGGCATCGCGGGCGGCCAGCGCGATGGCGCGGGCCTCTTCGTCCTCGTTGCGGGCGCGGATGACGGTGAGACCCTGGCTGGCGGCCTCCAGTTCCTCGGGGGAGAGGCGGGTGGTGGCCCAGCGGGCGGTATGCTTGGTGAGGGCCAGCGCGCGATTGACCAGCAGGGTGCGGGGCGCGACCTCGGGGGCCAGCTCGGTCACGTCCTCGATCAAAAGGCCCAGGCCCGCCAGCAGCCGCGCCAGACCATATTGCGGGTGGCTGTGCGGATTGTTGGCGGGGTCGAGCAGGGCGGCGTGATCGGATTGATCGAGCCCCTTGTCGAGCCCCGGCAGCACCACGGCGCCGCGCGGCAAGTCGTGAATGGCCTTGAGCAGGCGCGCGGTGGCGGGAATCGAGCCGGTGGAGCCCGCCGCAATCACCGGGCGGTCGCCATAGACGAGGGGCGCCGCCATGGCCTGCCGGTCGAGCCGCTGGCCGCGCAGCGCCACCATGTCGGCCAGGTTGCGAGCGCGCAGGCGCTCGGGCCAATAGGTGAGGGCGATATCGAGGAAGGACAGGGTCTGCTGCCAGTATTCGCCAAGCCCGGCCGCCATTTCGGGCACGATGGAGCGGATATCGGCGGGGCTGCGCTCCTCGGTCAGCAGGTCATCGATGAGCAGGCCGAGCGAATCGGCCATGGAGAGAATTTCCCCGGCCGTGGGCGGGCTCGAAAAGGCGCGCTGCCCGGCGGGCGAATTGGCCCAGGCCGCGACGAGGCTCGACAGCACCAGCCGCCGCTCCAGCGGGCTGGCGGGGGGCAGCGTGGCGGGCGCATCGAAGGGCGGCAGGAATGGCTCCTCGTCCTCGCTCTCGCCGCCAAACGTGCGGATATCGGGCAGCAGACCCCGATTGTCGGGATGTTTGGCAAAGGCATCGGCTAGCGCGAGGCGCGCGCGGCGTGTTGGCACCACAATGGTCACGTCGCTCAGCCAGAAGGGTTGGCTGCGATCCCAGCCGGCCAGCAACGTGCCATCCATCACCTTGTCGGCGAGGACGGACAGAAACCGGACATGGGGCGCGATGGTGAAAAACGTCATTGGGCCAGCAACCGCTCGGTTTCGGCCAGGGCGGCGGGATCGCCGACATGGAACCAGGGCGCGTCCAGCACCACTCCGTGCAGGGTTTCCCGCTCCAAGGCGGCCTCGAACAGGTCGTTGAGCGAGAAGGCGCCGTCGGGCGTGTCTGCGAAGAGGGCTTTGCCGAGCAGGGCGACGCCGGCATAGATGACGGGAGCGCCATAATCGCGGGTGATCTCGCCGCGCGGCGATAGGCAGAAATCGTGGCTGCGCCCGAAGCCGGTGGCGTTGCGCGGGTGCACGCAGAGCAGGATGATGTCCTCGGGGCCGGTATGGCGCGCGATCATCCGCGCGAGCGGGGCGTCACTGCCGGCGGGCCAGAAGGCATCGGTATTCATCACCAGGATCGGGTCCGAATGCAGCATGGGCAAAGCCCGCTTCACCCCGCCGCCGGTGCCCAGCAATTCCTCCTCGCGGCTGACCTTCAGCAGGCCGCCGAAATGGGCGAGGATCTGGTCGGCGCGGTAATGCGCATTGGCCACGAAACGCTTGGCGCCCTCGGCCTGCGCACTGGCCATGATGCGTTCGATGAGGGGGATTCCGGCCACCGGCACCAGCGGCTTGGGCATGGTTTCGGTGATGGGCCGCATCCGCGTGCCCAGGCCCGCAGCCAGCAGCATCACGTCGGGGAATCGGGGTGTCTCACTCATGGGGGGATATGAGCGGGTGGGGTGGGGGAAGGCAAGGGCGGGGGGCGCTGTTGGCGCTCTCAGTTGGCTGCCCCAGCATTTGCAGTCGACTCCCTCCCCCTTGTGGGGAGGGATCAAGGGTGGGGGTGGGTTGGCTCCGATATCGGGGCTCCCGTACCCCCACCCTGCTCGATGACGGACTTAGCTGGCGCTAAGTCCTATCTCGCTTTCCCTCCCCACAGGGGGGAGGGAGAGTGCGGTGGGTGGGGAGAGAGTACTTAGGTCCGCAGGACGCCGCCGCTGGTCTTGGTGACGGCGGCGATGATGGCGGAGGAGACTTTTTCGATGTCTTCGTCGGTCAGCGTCTTGTCGGTCGGCTGCAGGGTCACCGCGATGGCGACGGACTTCTTGCCTTCCCCAACATGGGCGCCTTCGAACACGTCGAACACGGTCACGTCCTTGATCAGCGCCTTGTCGGCACCACGGGCGGCGCGGAGGATGGCGGCGGCAGTGACGGATTTGTCGACCACGAAGGCGAAGTCGCGGCTCAAGGGCATCAGGGCCGACAGGTCGAGGGCCGGCTTGGTGCGCGTGGCCTTCTTGCGCGGCTCGGGCAGGGCGTCGAGGTCGATCTCGAAGGCCGCGACGGGGCCGTCGATATCGAGCTTGCTGGCCCAGGCGGGGTGCAGCTCGCCGAACCAGGCGAGGGTCTTGGGACCCTGCGCGACGCGGCCGCCGCGGCCCGGATGGCTCCAGGCGGCGGGTTCGGCCAGGACCTGCATCTTGTCGATATCATAGCCCAGGGCGTCGAGCGCGGCGGCAAGGTCGGCCTTGGCGTCGAACACGCCCACGGCCTCGGCCTTGCCGGTCCAGTGGCGGCCGGCGCCACCCAGCTTGGCGGTGCCGGTGCGAATGCCCGATGCATAGGTGTGCTGGCCTTCGGGCGCATCGCTGAGGAACACCTGGCCGACTTCGAACAGGCCGAGATCGGGAATGCCGCGATGGGCATTGCGGCGCGCGGCGGCGAGCAGGCCCGGCAGTAGCGAGGGGCGCATGTCGGTCATGTCGGAGGCAATGGCATTGGCCAGCTGCAGCGCTTCACTGCCGCCGCCGAACTGGGTGGCCTCGTCATGGGAAATGAACGACCAGGTGACAGCCTCGTCCAGACCCCGGGCGGCGAGCGCGCGGCGGGCAATGCGGCGGCGGTTCTGGATCGCGGTCAGCATGCGCGGCGCGACGTGGTTGAGGCGCGGCAGCGGCTCGACGGGGATATTGTCCACGCCCACCATGCGCATCACCTCTTCGACGAGGTCGGCCTTCTGGGTGACGTCGGGGCGCCAGCTCGGCACTTTGACGCCCCAGACCTTGACCCCGTCATCGGCCGCCATGGTGGCCTGCGTGACGACCGGCTGGAAGCCGAGGCGCTCGAGAATGTCGCGAATGCGGTCGGCGGGCACGTCGAGCCCGGTCAGGCGGCGCACTTCGGCCAGCGGGAAATCCACCACCGTATTGAGGTAGACGTCCGCGCCGGAGAAGACCGGCTGCATCGGCTCGCCCCCGCACAGCTCCAGCACGAGGCGGGTGGCGAGTTCGAGGCCCGGCTCGGTGAGGGCCGGATCGACATTGCGTTCGAGGCGGTAGCGGGCATCCGAGACGATGCCGGTCTTGCGGCCGGTGCGGGCGACCAGTTCCGGATCCCAGCTGGCGCATTCCATGAAGACGTTGACGGTGTCGTCGGTCGAGCTGGAGCGGATTCCGCCCATCACGCCGCCCAGGCACAGCGGGCCAGCATCGTCGGCGATGATGGTCATGCTCGAATCGAGCGGGTAGATCTTGTTGTCGAGCGCGTCGAGCGTTTCCCCGGCGCGGGCATTGCGCAGCACCGGCTGGCCCTGGAGTTTGTCGGCGTCATAGGCGTGCAGCGGCCGGCCCCAGCCAAGCGACACCAGGTTGGTGATGTCGACGATGGCGTTGACGGGCCTGAGGCCCACGGCGCGCAGGCGCTGCTGCAGCCATTCGGGCGAGGGGCCGTTCTTGACGCCCTTGATCAGACGGCCGCCGAAATTGCGGACTGCCTTGGGCTCGTCGGCGGCAAACTGGTGCGGCAGGGCGGCGATGGGGCTGGGGCCGGCAGAGGGCACCGGGCTCATGTCGGTGGTCTTGAGCGTGCCCAGGCCGAAGGCCGCGAGATCGCGCGCAATGCCATAAACGCCCGTCGCGTCGCCGCGATTGGGGGTGATGGAAATGTCGAACACCACGCCATCAATGCCGGCGAAATCGACATACTTCATGCCGACCGGGGTGTCCTCGGGCAACTCGATAATGCCGTCATGGTCGTTGCTGAGTTCGAGCTCGGCATTGGAGCACAGCATGCCATTGGAAACCTGGCCGCGGATATTGCCCTTGCCGATGGTCATGTCCTTGCCCGGGATATAGGTGCCGGGGAAGGCGAAGACGGACTTGAGGCCCGTGCGCGCATTGGGGGCGCCGCAGACCACGTCGATCAACTCGCCGGTGCCGGCATCGACCTTGCAGACGCGCAGCTTGTCGGCATTGGGATGCTGTTCGGCCGAGACGATATGGGCGGTGACGAAGGCGCTGAGCGCGGCGCCCTGATCTTCCACGCCTTCAAGTTCGAGGCCGATCATGGTCAGCGTCTTGCCGATAGTGTCGGCCGACGCTTCGGTATCGAGGTGTTCCTTGAGCCAGTCGAGGGTGAACTTCATTTTATCGGCCTTTAACGGAAGTCGCTGGCGGAGCCGGTGATGGCAGGCAGCGCAGAAGAGATTTTGAACAGTTCGACGAGGACATTGGCAAAGCCGCGGGCATCATCGATGGCTTTGTGGGTGTGGGCGATGTGCCCGTAAAATTCGGCCGGCAGCTTGCTCATGCCCCAATCGAGATAGGGCGCGCCGCGCAGGGTTCCGGCCATGGTATAGAGGCAGACGCCGCCCCCACGGAAAATCTGGCGGCTCTTGAACGGCCCGCTCAAGACGCGGGTGCCGGCGAACTCATCGAGATAGTGGTCCATCCACAAGCCATCAAAGATCATCGGCGCGGCGACGAAGACTTTCGGGCCGGGCAGGCTGTCCACCCAATCGGCAAAGCGCGGCATGACGACGGCGGGCTCTTCGGCATCGGTGGTGGCCGCCGCCCAGGCTTCGGGCTGGGTCGCCCACCAAGCCATGGTCTGCTCATTGGTGGTGCGATCGGGGCGCTGCAGAAGTTGGGCTTCGAACTCGCCATGGGGCGTGCCGTCGGCCGCGATGGCCACCGAGGCAAAGCTCAGCATGGAATTGTGCAGCGGCGTGGGCCCGTCGCTTTCGATATCGGTGACGATGAAGATCGGCGTCGCCACGCGATTGTAGAGCGGCCGCCCGGCGGGCAGCACTTCCACCAGTTTGAAGCGCTCGCAGGCTAGCTCCATCGCGGGATCATAGCCGCCATTGCGGGCGAAATAGGCCTCGTGCTCGGCGCGCCACTTGGCATAGGGGCCCTCGCCTTCGAGATCGCTGAAGGCAGAGGTGACCTCGTCGAAGCGCATGATCTCGACCGAGAGCGTTTCGATGACGCAGGCGGGCTCGCCCGCCCCGTTCAGCACCACATCGCGCCGACCGGGGACCGGCAGGGGTTCCTTGTCGCCGAAATCGCGAACCGCGCCGCAGGTGGCCGTCTTCTTGCCCGCCAGCACCAGCGCGAGCAATTCATCGGCCAGCTCCGGGGAATCCCCGAAGCTGAACGTGACGGCATTGGCATAGTGGGGCGGGAGAGCGGCCATTGTTAGCTCGACAGTCCGCCGAACAGGGTCGGCAGGTCGAGGGGACGGAAGCCGTAATGGTCGAGCCAGCGCTGGTCGCCGTCGAAGAAGGCGCGCAGGTCCGGCATGCCGTATTTCAGCATGGCTATGCGATCGATCCCCATGCCCCAGGCAAAGCCCTGGTAGACGTCGGGGTCGAGCCCGGCATTGGCAATGACATTGGGGTGGACCATGCCGCAGCCCAGGATTTCCAGCCAGTCATTGCCTTCGCCGATCTTGACCTCATTGCCCGAGCGATCGCACTGCACGTCGACTTCCATCGACGGCTCGGTGAACGGGAAGAAGCTGGGGCGGAAGCGCAGGGTGACGTTGGGCACCTCGAAATAGGCCTTGAGGAATTCCTCGAGCACCCAGCGCAGCTGGCCGATATGGGAGGACTTGTCGATGACGAGGCCTTCCACCTGATGGAACATCGGGGTGTGGGTCTGGTCTGAGTCATTGCGATACGTGCGGCCGGGAATGACCACGCGGATCGGCGGATCCATGCGCGGGGTCAGGTAGCTGGCGGCAGGCTTTTCGTTGGACTTCTGCATGACGCGCATCTGCACCGGCGAGGTGTGGGTGCGCAGCACCTTTTTGACGCCATCGGCGCCCGGCTTCATGAAGAAGGTGTCGTGCATTTCACGCGCCGGGTGACCTTCGGGGAAGTTCAGCGCGGTGAAGTTGTAATAGTCGGTCTCGATATCGGGACCTTCGGCGATGGAGAAACCCATGTCCGAAAAGATCGCGGTGATTTCGTCGATGGTCTGGGAAATCGGATGGATGCGGCCCTTCGCGGTGGGGGCGGCCTGCAGCGGCAGGGTGATGTCGACGGTCTCGGCCTTGAGGCGCGCGTCGAGCGCAGCGGCCTTGAGGGCGGCGCTCTTGGTCTCGATCAGGCCGGAGATTTCCACCTTGAGGCCGTTGATGGCCGGGCCCGCGCTCTTGCGATCCTCGGGGGCCATGGAGCCGAGCGAAGCCAGCAGCGCCGAGACGCTACCCTTCTTACCCAGGGCGGCAACCCGCACGGTATCGAGGGCCGCTTCGTCGGTCGCGGCAGCGATGGCGGCCGAAAGTTCGGCGCGGAGGGTGTCGATCTGGCTATCGAGGGACATCGAAAACTCTCATTAGGCCTCATCCTGAGCCTGTCGAAGGACAAGGCCGTGGCAGGCTCGGTGTGACCGACCTCGTGGTTCGTGCTTTGACAAGCAGCAGGCTCGCCATGAGGTCTCAGGGAATGCGGTGCGGCGGTTAGATCAAAACAAAACGCCCCGCGCCAGCCCTTTCGGGGCAGCGCAAGGCGTCAATTTGACCTCAGCAGAGCTGGGGAGTGTTAGGCGGAGATGCGCTCGTGCGTCGTCTTTTCGACGGGCTCGAGATACGCAAGCGCTGCCTTGGCCTTGGCGACCAGCACGCCGAACGCTTCGGGCTGGGTGATCGCGAGATCGCTCAGCACCTTGCGGTCAACGGCAACCTCAGCCTTGCTGAGGCCGTCGATAAATCGGCCATAGGTCAGTCCGTAATCACGCACTGCTGCGTTGATACGCTGGATCCACAGAGCGCGGAAGTTGCGCTTCTTGACGCGACGGTCGCGGTAAGCGTACTGGCCGGCCTTTTCGACGGCCTGCTTGGCGATACGGATCGTAGACTTGCGGCGGCCATAATAGCCCTCTGCAGCCTTCAAAACCTTCTTATGACGGGCGTGGTTGGTAACGCCTCTTTTAACGCGTGACATGTGTCAGCTTCCCTTCAGCGTTAGCGGTTGTACGGCATGTACCACTTCACCAGACCCTCGTCGCCCTTGGACAGGATCTTGGTGCCGCGGTTGGTGCGGATGTACTTTGCGTTGTGGTTGATCAGGCGGTGGCGCTTGCCTGCGACGCCTGCCTTAACGCGACCGGTCGCGGTGAAGCTGAAGCGCTTTTTGGCGCCAGACTTCGTCTTCATCTTGGGCATTTTGCGGGTCCTTTAGAGTAGTTCGGATGGATTTGGGCCCATCGCATTCAGAGACCGCCACGGCATGCCTTTTGGCCGGGCGATCCGGAGAAGTGGGCTCTATAGGGGGAATCCGGCGAGGTGGCAAGCCCCGCAGCCTAATTGCGCCGGGGTTCGTAGACGAGATTGACGCCTTGCCCCGACCGGCTGGCATGAATGAGCTCAAGATCGACGGGAAGGCCACCAGTATCGGCAAAAATCTTGACGCCGGCGCCGATCAGCACCGGCGCGACCTGCAGGAACAGCTGGTCCACAAGGTTGGCGCGCAGCAGGGCCGAACCCAGCGTGGGCCCCAGAATGACAACCATTTTTCCATTGGCCTTCGCCTTTGCCTGCGCCACGGCGGCGGGCAGGTCGTTGCCGTCAGCGAACAGGTAGCGCGGATCGTTGGGGAACGGCCGACGGGTGACGACATATTCGGGAATGTCGTCGAGCCCATAGGCCTTGGGAACTTCGTCCCAGCCAAGCGAGATATCGTAGCCGCGCCGGCCACCCAGCGTGCAGCCGATATTGGCCATGACCTCATCGACGAGCGCATCGCCTTCGACCGGGCCGGGGTCGCCACCCATCATGAAGCCGAGGCTGTCATTCACGTCGGCGGCAAAGCCGTCGAGGCTGATCGCGGTATGCCAGATGACGCCATCGTGCTTGAGCATGACTTCCCCATTGCCGGTCAAAGCCCGTCTGCGCAACCGCGTGCCGCCGCTCGAATGGCGCGGGGGTTGGGACTGGCCGGTGCCGGGCGATAGTTGCGCCGCGCCACCGCCGCCGTCAATGCGGCAGCCCCGGGAGGGACGGGGCCGTGCTGAAACTCTTTCGGCCGCCACCCCGTATTTTCTTTCGAGCTCGAAACCGAAGGCAGCCATCACCCGCTTCAACAAAGGACTTCATCATGACCATGCTTAGGATCATTGCCCTCTCCGCTGCGCTGCTTGCCGGCGTCTCCAGCACCTATGCCAGCGAGACCATGGATGTCGATTCGCTTGGCGCCATCCAGTCGGCCTGGGGCGCGACCGTGCTGACGGTCAATGCCAACGAGGCCCGGTTTCTCGCCATCGACAATGACGTGACCTCGGTGCGGGCCCGCATCATGAACAATCCCCACCTGCTGGCCAGCATCGAGCGCCAGGGCTTCATGCTCGACCAGATCGTCGGGGTCAGTGGCGACGAAACCAGCCTCACGCTCTACGCGCGCTGAGCTCAAGTCATCAGTCAAAGGCCGGCCCCCGGGGCCGGCCTTTTTGCGTCTAGTGGGCAGCGGTGCCGGGCGCTGGGTCCTGATAGTGGCGCAGCGCATAGAGCACGCCGATGGACAAGAGCCCGATCAGGCTGGCCGCGGTGAGCAGCACCAGCGCATGGGCGTCGGAAAAGGCCAGACGCGCCGCATCGGCCAGCGCTGCCCCGTCGGAGCCGCCCAGTTGGCTCGCGGCGGTCATGGTTTCGCCGATCGAATGGCTGGCGCTGTCCGGCACCGCGATGCCGGCCGGCAGGCGAATGGAGGCATTGTAGCTGGCCGTCAGCAGCACGCCGAAGAAGGTGATGCCCAGGCCCGCGCCCAGTTCGTAGCCGGTAGCTTCGAGCGAGCCGGCGGCACCGGCCTTTTCGATCGGGGCGCTGCCCATGATGGCGATCGATGAGGCGGTGAGGCCGACGCTGAGCGAAAAGCCCAGCGCCACCATCAGCGCGATCACCCCCAGGCCCGGATCGTGGAAGTCGCTGAGGCCGAGCCCGCCCAGGCTCGCTGCGGCCACGGCCAGCGACAGCACGGCCACGGCGCGCAGCCCGACAATGCTGGTGAGATAGCCGGCCAGCGGCCCGCCCAGCGCCGAGGCAATGACCAGCGGCATCATGAAGAGGCCCGCTTCGAGCGGCGAGCGGCCGACGACGAATTGCAGCTCCTGGGCGATGGTCAGTTCCACACCGGCCAGCGACCCCGAAACGACGAGCGCGATCACCATGCCCATGCTGATGGCGGGGCGGGCGAACAGGCCGAGATCGAGCATGGGCGAGGCCGAGCGCAGTTGCTGGCGGGCGAAATAGGCCAGCAGGGCCAGGCCCGCGAGCAGCGTCGTGCCGGTGACCACCAGCGAGCTGCCGCTCTTGAAGCCGGACTTGATGGCATAGACGGTTGAGATCAGGCCCGCGATCAGGATCAGCGCCTGTCCGATGGTCCAGTTTCCGCCGCCGGCCGGCTTGCGGCGCGGCACGGTAAAATAGACCAGCGGCCAAACCACCAGCATGACCGGCACGTTGATGAGAAACACCGAGCCCCACCAGAAATGCTCGAGCAGGGCGCCACCGGCCAGCGGGCCCAGCGCGGCACCGGCCGAGCCGACCGTGCCCCACAGGCCCAGCGCGATGGCGCGCTCGCGGCCATCCTCAAACGTCTGGCGGATGGTGGCCAGGATGGAGGGCATGACCATGGATGCGCCCAGCGCCAGCACCACGCGGGCGCCGATCAGCATGGCAGCGCTCGGGGCAAAGGCGGCGGCGACCGAGGCGAGGAGGAAGATGGCGAGGCCGGTCAGCAGCATGCGGCGGTGGCCGATCTTGTCGGCCAGCGTCCCCATGGGGACCAGCAGGCCCGCCATCATCAGCGGATAGATATCGATGATCCACAAGATCTCGGTGCCCGTGGCGCCCAGTGCCAGCGTCAGCGAGGGCACGGCGATATGCAGGATTGTCATGTCCACCACGATGGGCACAAAGGCCATCATGACGGCGAGCAGGACCAGCCAGCGGTTACGGGGGGATGACATCAAAGACCTCTCGGCGATTATCTACGCTATTGAGTTGCAGGGGAGGCGGATATATATCCGTCCGGACGGTCTGAAAAGGGGTAAAAATGGGACGCCGCCAGACAATTGATCGGGGGCACTTGCTCGATGCGGCCGAACAGGTGGTGCTGCGCGATGGCCCGTCGAGCCTGACCATCGATGCCGTGGCCAAGGAGGCCGGGGTCAGCAAGGGCGGCGTGCTCTACGCCTATTCCACCAAGGATGCGCTGATCGAGGCGATGATGGCGCGCGTGGTGGCCAATTACGAGCGCATGGTGGCCGAGTATATGGCTGCCGCGGGCGACCGGCCCAATGCCGCCGTACTGGCCCATGTCGATGCCAACCGGCGCGAAGAGGCGAGCGAGAATGCAAGGGCTATCGCTCTGATGGCCAGTTTCATCCGCGCCCCGGAGTACCACGCCAGCAGCGTTGCCTTCTATCGCGAGCTGTTTGCCCATGCCGACATGACGACCGAGGCCGGCCGGCGCATCCGGCTGGCCCTGTTGGCCACCGAAGGCGCCTTCGTGCTGCGCGGCTTTGGATTGCACCCGTTCAGCGATGCCGACTGGCAGGCGATCCACGAGGATATCGTGGCAATCCTGCTGGCCTGAGACGCGCTAGCGGTTGGCCAGCATGGGTTCGAGGTGATCTTCGAACAGCAGGCCGGGCCGGGCGGCGAGGGCGGCTTCGTAGGCGGCCTCGGCGGTAAGCGAAATGGTGAGGAAGGCGGCGACGCCCTCCACCTCGGCCTGCGGCAGCCCATAATGGCCTGTCTCCAGCCGGCGCAGGATCTCGCTCTTCGAGGCGATCATGCCGGCGGCGACATTCTTGCCATTGCTCATCGAGCTGGCGCGCTTGATGTAGTCATGCAGCGGCGTGCCCAGATGCAGCGAGGTTCCGGCGGTGCGGTAGAGCTGCAGCAGGAATTCGAGATCGGTCATGTTGCTCATGGTCGGATCGTAGCGGCCATCGGCGCGGCGGCGATCCCAGACCAGCATGGAATCCATCGAGAGGCTGAGCCATTTGTGGCTGGCCGGGGTGCAGACCACATCCGCGCCAGCCCCGACATAACGCAGGTGCTCGAATCGGTCGGTCATCACGTCGAGCGCCGTCGACACAATGGCGTGATCGGCGAGGCCCGCGACGGCCAGTTCGAGCTTGCGGGGCTTGAGCCGGTCATCGGCATCGAGGATGGCCGCGTAGGGGGCGCGGATCTGCTCCAGCGCCACATTGCGCGTGTTGGAGGCGCCGCGGCCCAGCCCGCCGCTCGACAGGAAGCGGATGCGGGGATCGGCAATGCCGGCCTGGGCGAGGAACTCGGCGTAGTCGAAGCCGTCATCGGCGATCAGCCACAGCTCCCAATCGGGATAGGTCTGATCGAGCACGCTGCGCACCGTGGGGACGATGGTATCCTGGGCCTTCCAGGCCGGCGTGATGACGGCGACGGTTCTGTCCATGCTGCACCCTTGAACGGGAGACTGGCTTGTCCCATATCTGCAACTGGCGCGCGATGCCAAGCTTTGACGGGTCCGCGCCGATACGTTGCTTGATACTCAAGGACGGCGTGGATGTCGCGTATTTCGGTGTTTTCCGCCCCATTTCTCCTCGGCTTCGATAGCTTCGAGGAGCGTGTCGACCGGCTGGCCAAGTCCGCCGACGGCTACCCGCCCTATAATATCGAGCGCACCGTTGATGCCGAAGGCACCGAACGGTTCCTGGTCTCCATTGCCGTCGCCGGCTTTGGCGCCCATGAACTCGAGGTTCTGTCCGAGGACAATCAGATCATTGTCCGCGGCAAGCAGAAGGATGAACCAGGACGCGAGTTCCTGCATCGCGGCATTGCCGCAAGGCAGTTCCAGCGTTCCTTCCTCCTGGCCGATGGCATGATCGTGAAGGATGCAACTTTAGGGCATGGTATGCTCGTTGTTGCTGTAGAGCGTCCTCGGATGCCCAAGATCGCCCGACGTATCGATATTCGCTCAATTTGAGGAAAGGGCCGACCGATGTATGAAAAACGAAACAGCGACGCCCCTGAAGAGGCGCTTGTTCATCCGCTCAAGATGTTGACGCGCGCCCAGTTCGCCGCGCTCGGCGGTGACGCAGTGGTCTATGTGCGCCCGGTCCGCGGCGCCATCCTGTCCGCCATGATCAAGGACACCCAGTTCGACGACACCGCCGACTACCAGCTGGTCATGTCCGCCGATGGCACGCCCCTGCTGGTGACCGACACCGAAGACGCGGTGGAAGAATGGCTGGGCGACAAGAATTTGGGCATGGCGACGCTGCACTAGCGCCGACTGCCCCGCCAATGAAAAGACCCTCGGGCGCCAGGCGTCCGAGGGTCTTTGAATTTCAGGGACAGATCAGGCTGCGACGTCGGCCGCGTCTGAAGAGGTCAGCACCGCCCGCAGGCGGGCCGGATCATCGACGCTGCGCAGCTCTTCGACCACGCTTTCGGTGCGCAGCAGGCGTGCCACGCGCGAAAGGGCCTTGAGATGGTCAGCGCCGGCCCCGGTGGGGGCCAGCAGCATCACCACGATGTCGACCGGCTGATCGTCCACCGAATCGAATTCGATCGGGTGGTCGAGCCGGGCGAACAGGGCGGTAACGCCTTCAAGCCCCGCAATCTTGCCGTGGGGAATGGCGATGCCATTACCCAGCCCGGTGGACCCCAGTTCTTCACGGCTGGTGATCGCATCAAGAATGTCGGCGGCCGGATGTCCGGTCAATTCTGCCGCGCGCTGCGCAAGATCTTCAAACAACTGGCGTTTTGTCTTCACGGCGGTGCAAGAAAGCACTGCTCGTTCAGCCAGGATATCGGCCAATTCCATAATTCTGTCCTGAGATCAACTTCGCTGAGTTTGGCTGCGGGATGTAATCAATTTGTCCCGAGGGCCGGATCAATCCAGCCAATATTGCCGTCAGGGCGGCGATAAACCACATTCAGCCCTCCATGTCCAGCATGGCGGAACATCACAACCTGGGCACCGCTCAGATCCATGTCCATAACCGCCTCCTCAACGCTCATCTGGCGCAGGTTTTTGGTGGTCTCGGCAATCACTGGCGGCGCGTAGTCGGCGTCCAGTTCGTCGAGCTCATCGCCCGAGCCCAGCACGGTATATTGGACGGTCATGTCTCCGCCCGCGCCGGTGGCGCCGCGTGGCCGCTGCTTGAGTTTGCGGTTGTAGCGCCGCAGGCGCTTTTCGATGTTGAGCGCCATCAATTCATAGGCGCTGGTCGCGTCGCCGCCCTTGGCACTCGCCTGCAGCGTTGCGCCCGAATCGAGGTGCACAACGCAGTCGGCGCGAAAGCCGATGCCATCGGGGGTGAGGGTCAGATGCCCGTCATAACCGCCATCGAAATACTTCCCGACGACGGCCTCGAAATGGTCCTGCGCCTTGCCGCGCAGGGCATCTCCGACATCCATGTTCTTTCCCGAAACGCGTAAAGTCATGGCTTCCTCTTCCTTGTGTCGTTCTGATTCGACGCCAAGATTCCGAAAAGCCGGTTCCCGGTTTTTCGGGATCACGTCTGCACTCTGCCCCTAACATGTGGGCAGCGCACACCTGCGATGCTAGACCCGCAGGTATCGAGGGGCAATGTGGAACTCCCCCAACAGGGCCGTTTATCCTTTGGACTTCGCCCGCCATTGGCACTAGGCTTCGCCATCTTCCAAAATTGACGGATCTGCCTGGGCGGGGAACCGGCCGAGGTCGCAGGTTTTTGCGCTGTGCCACGTCTCGTGGGAGCTGGCGGGCGAGCTGCCTGTTAGCCGTTGTCCTGCAGGTTTTTCTTCTGCCGGCGTCGGATCACCGAGGAGGGAATGTTCATGCCCTCGCGGTATTTGGCGACGGTGCGGCGGGCCACGTCGATTCCCTGTTCCTTCTTGAGGACCTCGGCAATGGTGTCGTCGCTGAGAATATTGCTGACCGCTTCGGCATCGATCAGCTGGCGGATGCGGTGGCGCACCGCCTCGGCCGAATGCTCGCCCCCGCCATCGCTGGAAGCAATCGCCGTGGTGAAGAAGTATTTCATCTCATAGAGCCCGCGCGGCGTGGCCATATATTTGTTCGACGTCACCCGGCTGACGGTCGATTCATGCATGTCGATAGTTTCGGCGACCATTTTCAGCGTCATCGGCCGCAAATGGGCAATGCCGTGGGTGAGAAAGCCATCCTGCTGGCGCACGATTTCGGCCGCCACTTTCAAAATGGTCTGCGCGCGCTGGTCGAGGCTCTTGGTCAGCCAGTTGGCGGTGGCCAGGCACTCCGACAGGAACGCCTTTTCGGCGGGGTCGCGGGTCTTCTTGGTCACCGTGGCATAATAGACCCGGTTGACCAGCACGCGCGGCAGCACCTCGCTGTTGAGTTCGAGCTGCCAGGCGCCGTCCGGGCCCCGGCGCACGAACACATCGGGCACGACCGATTCCACCGGGCCCCGGTCAAAGGCCAGGCCCGGCTTGGGATCGAGCTGGCGGATTTCGGCCAGCATGTCGTTGAGGTCTTCGCGATCACAGCCCACGGCGCGCATCAGCCTGGCCATGTCATGCTCGGCCAGCAGGTGGATATGCTCGAGCAGCGCCATCATCATCGGATCGAGCCGGTCGCGGTCGCGCAGCTGCAGGGCCAGGCATTCGGGCACCGAGCGGGCAAAGACCCCGATGGGGTCGCACCCCTGCAGCACGTCGAGCACCGCCTCGATATCGCCGAGTTCGGCGCCGAGCTGGTCGGCCAAAGCGTCGAGATCGGCGGTGAGATAGCCGGCATCGTTGAGGCTATCGATCAGGTGGGTGGCGATCAGCCGGTCGGCAGCGGTGCGCAGCAGCATATTGGCCTGCCGCTCCAGATGCTCGCCCAGCAGGGGGCGCGCCGCGACGAACTGGTCGATATCGGGTGCTTCCCCGCTGGCGCTGGCGCCGGCGCGGTCCAGCCGGCTTTGCGGGTTGAGCTGGTCCTGCGCGCTCTGGTCGGGAAAGACGTTCTCGACGGCCGTGTCATAGCCATCGGCAATTGAATCGGCATCCTGGATGCGCTCGCCGCGATCGACGGTATCCTCATAGGCGCTGATCTCGGTCGAACGCTCGGGCGCCTCGGCCGGCTCTGCCGATTCAGACTCACCGGGCTCGCTGCCGTCCTCGCGTTCGAGCAGCGGATTGACCAGCAATTCGGCATCGACCAGTTCGTTGAGTTCGAGATGGCTGAGCTGCAGCATGCGGATGGACTGCATCAGCTGCGGCGTCAGGGTCAGACTCTGGGTCTGACGAAACTCCAGCCGCGGCGAAAGTGCCATTCTATGCGAAATCCTGTGCCCGTTTTCCGGGCGGGACCATGACCCAATTCGCTGGGGTGAGCAAGATTCGGGCCAAGTTTACCGGCAAGTTTTGTGCCAAGTCTGCGCGGCAGTGCTACAGCTCAAAACCCTCGCCGAGATAGACGCGGCGGGCGTCGGGGTCGGCGCTGATGGTTTCGGGGCGGCCCTGGATCATCACCTTGCCGCCATGGATGACATAGGCGCGGTCGACGAGGCCGAGCGTTTCGCGCACGGCGTGGTCGGTGATGAGAACGCCGATGCCGCGCCGGGTCAGCTGGCGCACAAGACCCTTCACTTCGGCAACGGCGATGGGATCGACACCGGCAAAGGGCTCATCGAGCAGCATGAAGACCGGATCGGCGGCCAGCGCCCGGGCGATCTCGACGCGGCGGCGCTCGCCGCCCGACAGGGCCAGCGCATTGGCCTTGGCCAGGTGCTGGATGGAGAATTCCTCCAAGAGCGCCTCGAGCCGCCGCTGGCGCTCCTTGCGGCCCTTCACGTGGTTTTCCAGCACCGCCAGGATATTGCCGCTGACCGTCAGCCCGCGGAAAATCGACGGTTCCTGCGGCAAGTAACCAATGCCCAGCTGCCCGCGCTGGAACAGCGGCAGGCGGGTAATGTCGTGGCCATCGAGGCTGATCGTGCCGGCACCGGGTTTGACCAGCCCCATGATCATGGTGAAGACGGTGGTCTTGCCCGCCCCATTGGGGCCGAGCAGGCCCACGGCCTCGCCGCGCCGCACCGCGATCGACACGTCGCGCACGACGACGCGCTTGCCAAAGCTCTTGGCCAGGCCATGCGCCACCAGCCAGCCGGTCTGGTCGATGCGCGTTGTGGAGCTGGCGTCACTCATTGGGAGGTAAACACCCCGGTGACGCGGCCGCCGCTGCTATTGCCGGTAAAGGTCGAGACATTGGTGGCCAGATTGACCACCAGTTCCCCCGCCCCGATCGTGCCGCTGGCATTGACCACCGAGACATTGCCGGTGAGCCGCATCATCTGGTCGGCGGGCGTGAACACGGCGCGTTCGCCGGTGGCCACCTGATCCTTGGTCTCGAGCTTGACATTGTCAGTGGCGACGAAGCTCTCAATGTCGCTGGTGCCGCCCTCGCCATAGACGGCGACGACCTTGTTGGCCCACACTTTCACATTGGGATGAACCACCACGACATTGCCGGTGAACACCACTTCCTGGGTCTTTTCATCGACCGTGAACAGGTCGGCGGTGATTTCGACCTTTTGCTGGGCAAAGGCCTGGGGAATCGGCAGGCAGAGGGCGAGAACCAGCAGGAGACGCTTGATCATGATTTGTCCTTGGGCCCGGGTGTGTCGGGCAGGGTGACTGCCGCCCGCTTGAATGTCCAGACGAGGCTCACCGCATCATACTCAATGCCGTCGGCCTCCAGATGGGTTCCATCGTCATAATCGATAATGACGGGGCCGTTGCCGACCAGGGTCTGTGTCGCGAAGTCAAAGACCGAATCGTGGATCGTGCCCCGCGTGCCCAGCGAATTGGCGACATAGGCCACGTCGGCGATCTCGACCTGCTGGCGGATCGTATCGAGCACCGCGCGCGGCGCCTGCACGGTCATGATGACCCCGTCGAGCTTGGTCATGGTCAGGGAGGCCTCGATCAGCGCGATGCGCTCGGTGGCGTCGGCCTGGGCCTCGGCCGAAATGGCCGAGACGTGATAGCCGGTGCCGTCATCTAGCAGGCCCGCATATTCGGGTGCCACCACCGTCACCATGTCCTGGGTGAAGGCGATCTGGTTGACCCCGAACCGGCTGCCCAGGCTGGCGACATAGATCTGCCCGACCAGAATCACCAGCGCGACGACCCCGAGGGCCGGCACGGCAAGGCGCAGCAGGCTCACCAGCCGGTTGCGCGCCTGCAGTTTTCGATAGATCGCTGCGCGCTGGTCGGCGTCCGCATGCAGGGTCATGGCCGCTCCCGGGGGCTCAGCTATGGGCGAAAATGTCGGTTTCTTCCCAACCGTTCAGGTCGAGCTCGCAACGCGTCTTCAGGAAATCGAAGCAGGACTGCGCCAGCTCCATCCGGCCCTCGCGCTTCAGCATGCGATCGAGATGGCGCTTGAGATCGTGCAGGTAGAGCACGTCGGAGGCCGCGTAATCGAGCTGGGCGTCGCTGAGCTTGTCCCCGCCCCAATCCGAGCTCTGCTGCTGCTTGGAGAGGTCCACATTGAGCAGCTCGCGCACCAGGTCCTTGAGGCCGTGCCGGTCGGTATAGGTGCGCACCAGCTTGCTGGCGATCTTGGTGCAGTAGACGGGGCCGGTGACCACGCCGAACCGGTTGCGCAGCGCGGCGACGTCGAATCGCGCGTAGTGGAAGATCTTGGTGACATTGGCGTCGCCGAGCAGCTTGACCAGATTGGGCGCCTCGGTGGCGTTCTGCGGGATCTGCACGATATCGGCGCTGCCATCGCCGGGCGAAAGCTGCACCACGCAGAGACGGTCACGATGTGGATTGAGGCCCATGGTCTCGGTGTCGATCGCGACCTCGCGGCCATAGCGAGAGAGGTCGGGCAGGTCGCCGCGGTGCAGTCGGATGGCCATGTGCGTTCTCTGAAACTTGCCTAAAAATGCTGGCAACTCTGATGGCACAGCATTGGGGCCATGGGAAGACGGCGGGGCCCATCGGCCGGGATGCCATCCCAAGCGGACGCCAAAAACCAAAACCCCGGCCGCGACTTGCGTCGTGACCGGGGTTCAAAATTGGTGCCCAGAAGAAGACTCGAACTTCCACACCTTGCGGTACACGGACCTGAACCGTGCGCGTCTACCAATTCCGCCATCTGGGCTGCGAGGGTGTGAATATGGGCGTCGCGGATGGATGTCAACGGCGATTTTGCATTCTTTTCAAAACCATCACCAGTTAGCCCCATCCCAGTGCTTGATTGCGGCGGGATCGATGGCCGGCGCATCCTCCAGGCAGTGGATATTGATCATTACCAGCTCGTTGCCCTTGCCGTCCGAGCCGCGCGCGAACGATTCGATGCCGCATGTCTTGCAGAAGAGGTGGTCGATGGTTTGGGTGCTGAAGTGATAGACGGCCAGATTGTCCTCACCGCGCTCGAGGGTAAAATCGGCGGCGGGCAGCGACTGCATCACCCAGCCCAGACGGCGGCAGCGTGAGCAGTTGCAATCGCCGGGGGAGGCGAGATCGGTGGTGGCGGTATAGCGCACGGCGCCGCAATGGCATTGACCGTGATAAGTGGCGGTGGCGGGCATGATGGGGACTTTCTTGGGAAGTGCGTGAACAAATCAAGAACGAATACCCGCCAGAGTCAAGTGCCGCCGCGCCCGCAGCCCTCGACACAGCCGCCTGCTCTGGGCTAGAAGCGGGAAGATTTACGCCTGCTTCCGGAGCTCAAGATGGATCGCATCGAACCCAAACTCGTCACCGTATTCGGCGGTTCGGGATTTGTCGGTACCCAGATCGTGCAATTGCTGGCGCAGCGCGGGCACCGCATCCGGGTGGCGGTGCGCCGTCCGGACCTGGCACTGCATGTCAAAATGTATGGCAGCGTCGGGCAGGTGCAGCCGATTCAGGCCAATGTGCGCAACATGGCTTCGGTGCAGCGCGCGGTGGCCGATTCCGAAATCGTCATCAACCTGGTGGGTGTCCAGCATTCGCGCGGCAAGCAGTCGTTTGATGCGGTGCATGCCGAAGGTGCCGGCAATATCGTCGCCGCGGCCAAGGCCGCCGGCGTTGGTTCGCTGGTGCATGTCTCGGCACTTGGCGTCGACCAGGCCGCCGGGGTCAGCCGCTATGCCGCCAGCAAGCTGGCCGGTGAAGCCAATGTGCTCAAGGCCTACCCCAATGCCGTGATCCTGCGCCCGTCGGTGCTGTTCGGGCAGGGCGACGGCTTCTTCAACCTGATGGGCGCGCTGTCGCGCATGTTCCCGCTCTTCCCGCTGGTTGGCGGCGACACCCGCTTCCAGCCCGCCTATGTCGGCGACGTGGCCGAGGCCGTGGTGCTGGCGGCTGAAGGCAAGGTCAAGACGGGCCGCATCTATGAGCTGGGCGGGCCGCAGGTGGAAACCAATCGCGAACTGGTGGAGCGCGTGCAGCGCGAAACCATGCGCATCCGCCCGCTGGTGCCGCTGTCGGCCGGCCTTGCCAAGTTCCTGGCCCTGCCCTTTGCCATCCTGCCGATCAAGCCGCTGATCACCAGCGACCAGGTGGAACTGCTGGGCGTCGACAATGTGGTGTCGGATGCCGCTATCAAGGACAAGCGCACCTTCGAGGCCTTCGGCATCACGCCGACGGCGATGGATACGATCCTGCCAAGCTACCTCTACCGCTATCGCAAGAACGGGCAGTTTGCCCGTCAGGTGTCTTCGGCGGCCTAAGCCCCGGGGCGATATCGCAGATTTCCGGAAAGCCCGTGGCCTCAGCGCCGCGGGCTTTTTGCTGCGCGGCTTCGGCCGAAACTATCGTAAGATATATCTTGAAAGCGCCGTCTTCGGCACCGATCTTCTGTCGCAGGGGCGCACACGATATATCGGAGACCTATCATGAGTACCTATTGGAAGAATGGCGAACCAAACTGGCGCGCGATGGAGGCCATGGCGCGTCGCGGCTGGGGGCGTTTCGCCTCGGGCATGGAAGGCGGCGAGGGCTGGGGCAATATGGGCGGCAATTTTCGCATCGGGCGCATGCTGGCGGCAGGCGACCTGCGGCTGGTGGCGCTCTACCTGATCGACCAGCAACCGCGCCACGGCTATGACCTGATCAAGGCGGTCGAGGAAAAATCTGCGGGCTTCTATACGCCCAGCCCCGGCATCGTCTATCCGGCGCTGACCTTCCTCGAAGAGGCCGGCTACGTCACCTCGGAAGCCGACGGCAACAAAAAGCTCTATACGATCACCGACGAGGGCCGCGCCCACCTCGCCGACAATCGCGATGCAATCGAATCGACTTTGGCATTCCTCGCCAAGGCCGGCGAGCAGATGAACCGCTTCCGCGAATTCGCCCGGGCCGACTGGCCGTTCAACCGCGAACAAGGGCCCGATTTCGGCGAACGTCCGCCCCATCGGGGTGGTCCCGGCTGGGGCCCCGGCCCGCAGCCCGACGCCGATCGCGATCTCAAGGATGTGGTGCCCGAGCTCAACGAGGCCCGCAAGGCGGTGAAATCGGCGATCAAGAAGGCGCGCCGGGCCAGCGAGGAGCAGCAGCGCCAGACCGCCGAAATCCTGCGGCGCGCGGCAGTCGAGATCGAGGCGCTGGGCGACGACGACGTGGACATCTGAGCCAGATTTTGACGGCAGGGCGGCGAAGTGAGTCGCCGCTCTTTTTGTGTGCTCCCTGCGGGCGAGCCCCTAGCGCCAAAGCCCCAGAATCAGTCCCATCACTGCAAAGCCGAGGGTGAGGTAGCCGCCATTGATCAGGAAGTAGCTGAGCGGGCGGCGCTCGAAGAGTGTGAGCACGCCGACGCTGAGAGCAGCCCAGCCGAGGCCGGCCGCCAGTGCGGCGCCCATGGCAAAGCCGAGCGTCATATCCGGTCCTGCGATGAAGAAGGCAGGTTGGCCGCCATGATCAGGCAGAGCACGAAGGCGAGGCCGAAGATCACCGCGGGATTGCCGCGCGCCACATCGGCGTCGCTGAGATTGGCGGCGCGGCGCCAGGCTTTGTCGAACAGCAGGGGCGAGTACCAGATCCCGCCGATCACGAACATGGAAAGCGCTGCGGCGATCACCGCCAGCCAATTGACCCCGGGCATCAAGTCCTCCCTTGCCGGGCGCGCGCCCGTTCCTCAAATGTGAAAGCAAATCCTTCGCCCGTGGCACTGACAAGCTCTTTCCAGAGCCTTGGCTAACATGTTACGGCAAGCATTATGCAGCAAGCCGTCCTTTCGCCTACCTCATCCTCCCAGCCGCTTGATCGCCAGGCCGCCGGTGAACGCGTCGCCGCCCGCCTCAAGGGGCAGGTCAAGGGCCGGATCCATACCGATCCCCTGATGACCTATGCCTGGAGCGGGGATGCCAGTTCCTACCGGCTGATCCCGGCGGTGGTGGTGTTCATCAATTCCGAGGACGAGGTGCGCGCGGTCATGACCGCGGCGCGGGCCGAAGGGCTGCCGATCACCTTCCGGGCGGCAGGCACATCGCTGTCCGGCCAGGCCGTCACCGATGGTGTTCTGGCGGTGCTGGGTGATGGCTGGCGCAAGCTCGAAATCCATCCGGGCGCCGAGCAGGTGACGCTGGGACCGGCAATTATCGTCGCCCATGCCAACCGGGCGCTGAAGCCGTTCAACAAGAAGATCGGGCCCGATCCCGCCAGCCAGGCCACCTGCAAGATCGGTGGCGTGGTCAACAACAATTCCTCGGGCATGTGCTGCGGCGTTGCCTACAATACCTATCACACCATGGCGCGCCTGCGCATCGTGCTGCCCGACGGCACCATGCTCGATTCGGGCGATGCGGCGAGCCGCGATGCGTTCCGCGCCAGCCACGGCGCCATGCTCGACGCCATCGGGGCGCTGCATCACGAGGTGATGGCCGATGCCGAGCTGGTGGCGCTGATCCGCCACAAATACCGCATCAAGAATACGGTGGGCTATTCGCTCAATGCGCTGGTCGACTATCACGACCCGCTCGATATCCTGATCCACCTGATCGTGGGCTCGGAAGGCACGCTCGGCTTCGTGTCGGAAGTGACCTACAACACCATTCCCGAGCATCCCTTCAAGGCCACGGCTCTGGTGCCGTTCCCCGATCCGCAGGCTGCCGGCCGCGCCATCATCGAACTGGCCAATGGCGGCGTGCAGGTGACGACGGGCGTGACCGCCGCCGAATACATCGAGCGGCGCGCGCTGGCGACGGTGGAGCATCTGAAGCCCCTCGCCCCCCTCCTGCCCTGGCTGACCGAGAATTCGCCGGCCGTGCTGATCGACGTGGCGGCGCCCACCGAGGCCGAACTCGCCACTGAGACGGCCAAGACGGTCGAAATCCTCACCCGCAATGGCGCGACCCAGGTTGATTTCTCGACCGATCCGGCGGTGTCCGATGCCCTTTGGGACGTACGCAAGGGCTTCTTCACCACCGGCGGCGCGGCCCGGCCCAAGGGCACGGTGATGCTGACCGAAGACGTGGCGGCGCCGATCGAGCACCTGGCCGAATTCGTCGTCGATATGCGCGCTTTGCTGGACCATCACGGCTACCAGGATGCCATCATTTTCGGCCACGCGTTGGCCGGAAACCTGCATTTCCAGATGAGCGACAATTTCGCCGAGCCGGGCGCCGCGGAAAAGTTCGACCTGTTCAACCAGGAACTCTCGCAGCTGGTCTCGGTGCAATATGGCGGCTCGCTCAAGGCCGAGCACGGCACCGGCCGCGCCATCGCGCCCTTCGTCGAGGCCGAATGGGGCAGCACCGCCTATGCGCTGATGTTCCGCATCAAGGAACTGTTCGACCCCGAATATCTGCTCAATCCGGGCGTGCTGCTCAATCGCGACGACAAGATCCACATCAAGAATCTCAAGGTCATGCCGCTCGCCGACGAGCTGGTGGACCTGTGCATCGAATGCGGGTTCTGCGAGCCGGCCTGCCCCAGCCACCAGATGACCCTGTCGCCGCGCCAGCGTATCGCCGTGACGCGTGAACGCGAACGCCTGCGCGCCAGCGGAGAAGATCCGGCGCGGCTCAAGCGCCTCGATGACGATTTCCAATATGCCGGGCTCGATACCTGCGCGGCCTGCAATCTCTGCTCGGTGCGCTGCCCGGTGGGCATCGAAACCGGCACCATGATCATCGGCCAGCGCGGCCAGCGGCGCGGCGACACCGCCCGGACCGTGGCCGGCTTTGCCGCCGATCATCTGGGGAGCGTTGAAACTCTCATGCGCGGTGGCGTCGGCATGGCCGATATCGCCCGCAAGGTGATTCCCGCCCCGGCCGTGGAAGCCATTACCGACGTGGCGCGGCGCCTGACCGGCGACCGGGTTCCGCGCGTGTCGCGGGCCCTCCGTGCCGGGCCTGGCGCGCCCAAAGCCAGGATCAATCGACAGGATCCGCGCCAAAGCGGTTTCCCGGTGCCGATCGCGCAGAGCGAACGGCAGTCGATCGTCTATTTCCCCAGCTGCGCCACCCGCATGTTCGGGGCGCCCAAGACCGAGCATGACCTGCTCTCGGTGCCCGATGCCGTGCTGGCCCTGCTCGAGCGGGCCGGCTACGACGTCATCATTCCGGAAAACCTCAACGGGCAATGCTGCGGCCAGCCGTTCCAGTCCAAGGGCTTCCCCGAAAAGGCGGCCGAAGTGGGCGGAGCGCTCAAGCGCGAATTGTCGGCTCTCTCCGATGCGGGGCGGCTCAGTGTCGTTACCGACGCCTCGACCTGCGCCAAGCATCTCAAGGAATTTCCCGGCGACGCGCCGGTGCTCGATTCCAGCCAGTTCCTGCTGACCCATGTGCTGCCCAAGCTGGCGATTACTCGCAAGCTGCCCGTCGTGGCCGTGCATCACAATTGCTCAGCCCAGCGGCTGGCCGAGCAGCCCATGACCGAGGCTATCGCCCGGGCCTGTGCCGACGAGATTGCGGTGCTGAGCTCGGTCACCTGCTGCGGCTATGCCGGCGACAAGGGCCTGTTCTTCCCCGAGCTGAACAGCCACGCCACGCGCTTCGCCAAGCAGGACATTCCGGCGCTCTGCACGCTGGGCGTCTCGACCGTCAGCACCTGCGCCTCCGGGCTGAGCGAGCATGCCGGTGTGCCGTTTGTGGGGCTCGCGAGCCTTCTGGAGTGGGCAAGCCGGCCTTAAGGGGCACAAATAGAGACCCGCGGACTTGATCCGCGGGTCTCTGCCCGTACGCGCTGCGTGGTTGGCTTTGGCGGCGGAACGGGGTACTCAGCCAGTTCAGCAAGCCCCGGACGTCCATGACCATCACCACAACCATTTCCAGCCTCGGCCATAAGGGCGAGGGTGTCGCCGAGATCGAGGGCCGCAAGGTCTATGTGCCGTTTGCCCTGCCGGGCGAGACGGTCGAGATCACGGCGGATGGCGAGCGCGGCACGCTCGTATCGGTGGTCACCCCGGCGCAGAACCGGGCCACCCCGTTCTGCCCGCATTTTGGCGTCTGCGGCGGCTGCCAGCTGCAGCACATGGATGGGCCCAGCTACGAGGCCTTCAAGACCGGGCTGGTCGAGACCCCGCTGCGCTTTGCCGGGATAGATGAAAAAGTCTCCCGCTTCATCCATGCAGGTGGCGAGGGGCGCCGTCGCGCAACCCTGCATGCCCGCAGGGAAGGCGCCGGCTATATGCGCCTGCGCAGCCATGAGGTGATCGACCTTGATGCCTGCCCCATCCTGGTGCCGGGACTGGCGCGCGCGCCCGATATCGCCCGGGCGGTGATGCAGGTGGTGGGCGAGGCCGATGTAAGCTTTACCGCCACGCTGAGCGGGCTCGACGTCGTGGTGCGCACCGAGAAAAAGCAGGCGCGCGCCGACCGCGTGGCTCCACTCGTGGCCCGCTACAAGCTGGCGCGCCTGTCGCTCAATGGTGAAATGGTGCTGCAGACCCAGCCGCCTGTCATGGAAATGGGCCGGGCGCGGGTGGAACTGCCGATCGGCAGCTTCCTGCAGGCGACCGCATCAGCCGAACAGGCGCTGGGCGACTACGTGGTCAATGCCGTGGGCAAGGCCAAGCTGGTCTATGATCTGTTCTGTGGCGTCGGCCCCTTCGCGCTGCGCCTTGCCGAACAGCGCCCCGTCGTCGCCTTCGATAGCGACAAGCCGGCCATTGCCGCACTCGACAAGGCACGCCGCTTTGCCAAGGGGCTGCGTGAAATTACCGCCAAGCCGCGCGACCTGTTCCGCGATCCGCTGACCCAGTTCGAGTTCAACTGCGATGCGGTCGTGCTCGATCCGCCCCGTGCAGGGGCCGAGGCGCAGGTGCGGGAACTCGCCAAATCCAAGGTCAAGACCGTGGTGATGATAGCCTGCGATGCGCGCACCTTTGCTCGCGACGCTGCCATACTTTTGGCGGGAGGCTATGTGATCAGCGACCTCGTCGCCGTGGATCAGTTCACCCAATCGACCCATATCGAGATCGCGGCCACTTTCCGGCGCTGATGGTCAGATTGTCGCAGGGGTGCAACCGATGGCCAAAAGCCAGCGTTTGCTCCAGGTCGACTAAACATTGCCTGGAGAAACCATGCGGATTGTAAAAACGATTCTCGCTGTGGCTGCAGTGTGCGCCGCGACACTCGCCCCCAGCTACGCCGATCCCGCCGCCAACGCCGCCGGCAAATGGCAGGATAGCTACGGCACAGCCTTCAAGTTCTCGATGTGCGGTGATGGCACCGCCATCTGCGGCGTCCTGCTCGATGTGCAGGGCAATTCCCGCACCGCGCAGAATGTGGCCCTGATCAACAAGCAGGTGATGCAGGCCAAGCAGAGTGCGGCCAATGAGTGGAAGGGCACGGTGACGCTCAATGGCGCCACGGCGGCCGCCACCATCAAGCAGGTTGCCCCCGACGCGATTACCATTACCGGCTGTCGGGCGGTGATCCTCTGCCAGACCCTGACGTTCAACCGGGTCTGACAGTCAAAACCCCGGACTGGCGAGCCCGGGGTCTCCAGTATCTAGCAGACCGTCGCGACGCGCTCCTTGATGACCGCGAGCACCTCGTCCCCCGGACGCTTCCACCAGTTCTCCGTCGAAAAGATTTCGACCTCCTGCGGGCCGAAAAAGCCGGCATCCTCCACCATGCGGCGGATGGCGGGCAGATCGATGACGCCATCGCCCATCATGCCGCGATCGAGCAGCATGTCGCGCGTCGGCACCAGCCAGTCGCAGATATGGTGGGCGAAGATGCGGTTCATGCGGCCGGCCCGGGCGATGGCCTTCGCGAGATTGGGATCCCACCACACATGGTAGACGTCGATGGCGACGCCCACGGTCTCGCCCAGCGTTTCGCAGATATCGAGCGCCTGATCGATGGTGTTCACGCAGGCGCGGTCGGCCGCATACATCGGATGCAGCGGCTCGATGGCGATCTTGACGCCCGAAGCGCGCGCATGGGGCAGCATGGCGGCAATGCCGTCGCTGACCATCTGGCGTGCGCCGGGGAGATCTTTCGAGCTCCCCGGCAGGCCACCGACCACCAGCACAAGGCAGTCGGCATTGAGGGCAGCCGCTTCGTCGATGGCACGGAGGTTGTCATCGATCTGGGTCTGCCGACCGGCGGCGGTCTCGGCGGGAAACATGCCGCCCCGGCAAACGCCGGTGACCTGAATGCCGTTGGACCGGACGATGCGCGCCGCCTCATCGAGCCCGATGGCGGCGATCTGGTCGCGCCAGGGGGAAATCGCGGTGATCCCGGCGCGCAGGCACCCATCCACCGCCTCGGCAAAGCCCCAGACCTGGCGCGTCGTCGCCAGGTTCAGGGAAATCGCACGTTCGCTCATCACTTCACTCCGTTCACGGCGAGCACCGCCTGCATGCGCTTGACGGCAAGGTCGGGATCGGCCAGCACGCGGGCCTTGTCGGCCAGCCTGAACAGTTCGCTCAGGTGCTGCACCGAGCGGGTCGACTGCTGCCCGCCGACCATGGCAAAATGGTCCTGCAAGCCATTGAGATAGGCGAGAAACACCACGCCGGTTTTGTAGAAGCGCGTCGGGGCCGCGAAGATGTGGCGGCTCAGCGGCACGGTGGGTTCGAGCAGGTCGAAGAACTCGTTATTGTTGCCCTTGCCCAGCGCCGCCAGAGCTGCCGAGGCGGCCGGGGCGATGGCGTCGAAAATACCGAGCAGGGCGTGGGAAAAGCCCTGATCGTCCCCGGCAATCAGTTCAGCATAGTTGAAGTCGTCGCCGGTATACATCTTGACCGAGGCCGGCAGGCGCCGGCGCATGGCGATTTCCTTCTCGGCCGAGAGCAGGGAGATCTTGATGCCGTCGACATTGTGGGCATTGGCCGCGATCACGTCGAGGCAGACATCCATGGCGGCGGCGTGATCGACATTGCCCCAGTAGCCCTGAAGCGCCGGATCGAACATCTCGCCCAGCCAGTGCATGATGACCGGCTGTTTGACCTGGCTGAGGATGCGGCCATAGACCCGCGCATAATCATCCGGTGACTTGGCGGCGGCGGCTAGCGCCCGGCTCGCCATCAGGATGACCCGTCCGCCCTGGCCTTCGACGAAGCCGACCTGCTCCTCATAAGCAGCGATGATCTGGTCGATGGTGACATCGGGGCCGGGGGTGAGGTGATCGGTGCCAGCTCCATAGGCGATCAGCGAGTCATCGCGCGTGCGGGCCTCCACCTGCGAGCGGCGGATCAGCTCCTGCGCTTCGGCCCAGCCCAGACCCATGCCGCGCTGGGCAGTATCCATGGCTTCGGCGACGCCGAGACCGAGATCCCAGAGGCGATGGCGGAATTTGAGCGTCGTGTCCCAGTCGATCGCGGGGGTGAGCCAGGGATCGTTGCTGGCCAGCGGGTCGGCGACGACATGGGCGGCGGCATAGGCCACGCGGTTGAAGTCAGTGGCCTTGTGGCGAACGAAGGGAATGGGCGTGCCGGTCAGGGTATAGCTGGTGACGGAACGGTCGGCATTGGGCAGGTTGATGCTGGTCATCGGCCTCTCCGAGGTCTCAACAAACTCAGTGTCATCCCGGCCTCGAGCCGGAATCCATCCCGAGGTTCGCCATCGTTGACGGAACGCGAACGATCTCAGGATGGGCCCCGGCTCAAGGCCGGGGTGACACCGTGGGTGGGGCGAGGCAGTGCCTCAGGCGGCGTTTCAGAATTCCAGCGTCGGCACATCGAGCCACCGGCGTTCGGCCCAGCTCTGCAGGCCGAGTTCAGCCAGCTGCACGCCCTTGGCGCCGGCTTCGAGGCCATATTCCCAGGGCGCGTCTTCGGCGACGTGGCGGAGGAACATTTCCCACTGCGCCTTGAAGCCGTTCTGGGCCGGCCAGTTGTCCGGCACCTCTTCCCAGTCGTTGAAGAAGTTCATGGTCTGGGGCTGATCGGGGTTCCATACCGGCTTGGGCGTGTTGACGCGATGCTGGCTCCAGCATTTGTGCAGGCCCGCTACCGCCGAACCATGCGTGCCATCGACATGGAAGGTCACGAGATCGTCGCGGCGCACGCGGGTGGTCCAGCTCGAGTTGATCTGGGCGATTACCCCGCCTTCGAGTTCGAACGTGGCATAGGCCGCGTCATCGGTATCGGCCTTGTAGGGCTTGCCCTTTTCGTCGACGCGGGTCGGGATATGCGTCGCGCCCAGGCACGAGACGGCTTTGACTTCGCCGAACAGGTTATCGAGCACGTAGCGCCAGTGGCACAGCATATCGAGGATGATGCCGCCGCCATCGGCCTTGCGATAGTTCCAGCTGGGACGCTGGGCGGGCTGCCAGTCGCCTTCGAAGACCCAGTAGCCGAACTCGCCGCGCACCGAGAGGATCTCGCCAAAGAAGCCGCTGTCGCGCAGCATCTTGAGCTTCATCAGGCCCGGCAGGAACAGTTTGTCCTGCACCACGCCATGCTTGAGGCCCGAAGCGCGCGCGGTCTTGGCGAGGGCCACGGCGATGTCGAGGGAATCTGAGGTCGGCTTTTCGCAATAGACATGTTTGCCTGCTGCCAGCGCCTTCTCGATCAGGCTGGCGCGCATCAGCGTGGTGCCGGCATCGAAAAACACCGTGTCTTCGGGATTGGCGAGAGCCGCATCGAGGTCGGAACTCCAGCGCTTGATGTCATGCTTCTTGGCGAGGCGCTCGATCTTGTCGGCATCGCGGCCGACGATGATCGGATCGACCACGAGGCGGTCGCCATTGGACAACATCACGCCGCCCTGGTCGCGAATGGCCAGGATGGAGCGCACCAGATGCTGGTTGTAACCCATGCGTCCGGTGACGCCATGCATGATGAGGCCAAGCCGCCTGTCCGCCATTTGATATTCCTCCCTGCCGCCTTTGCGGTGTAACTGATTGGTTACTTAGCTACACAGGCAGCAGGAGGCCGTCAAGCGGGCATCGGTATGCGACGTTCGGAGGGGGTAGGGCGGATGGGGCCCTAGGAGGCCGGGCAGTGGCGCGGGGCTAGAGCCCCAGCACCATCTTGAGGCCGATGACGCCGAGGAAGCCCAGGATCATGCGATCGAAGGCAGTGCGGCTGAGCCGTCCGCTGATCCACTGGCCGGCCGGCATGAACAGCAGGATCGGAATCATGGCGAGCAAGCCCTGTAGCAGCCATTCCGGGCGCATCACGCCGGTGGCCCAGAGGGCGGGCCACTGCACCAGCGAAAACACCAGGAACATGGCCGAGACGGCAAACACATGGGCCTGCCGATCCAGCGCCATGGCATGGATGAAGGTGACGCCGATCGGCGAGGAAATGCCTGTGGCGCCTTGCAAAATGCCGGCGCCGGTGCCCGCCAGCGGGCCCCAGCGCCGGGCCGCGGTCTCGCTCAGGGCGAAATGCGGCGTTAATAGGCGCAGCGCCACATAGCCGATCAGAATGATGCCCAGGCCAAGCTCCAGCGCCCGTTCCGGCAGGGCGACCAGCGCCCAGGTGCCCAGCGCGACGCCTGCCGCGCCGCTGATCAGGAACCATGGCATGAAGCCCATCTGCGGGGCGCGCGCTGCGTCCCGGAAGCGCCAGATCTGCCAGCCATTGGTGACGATGAGCGGAATGACCATCAGCCCGATCGCATGCTGTAGGCCGAAAAACGAGGCCAGTACCGGCAGTGCGATCAGCGGCAGGCCCATGCCCGTCGCGCCCTTGACCACGGCCCCCAGGCTCAACGCCACGACCATGATACCAGCCGACTGAATATCCACACTGCACCCCAAACAAAGCAACCCTATGGTTCAGGATGCTTGGCCCGAGACGGCTATGCAATGGCTATCCAGTGGCGGGGACACGAATATTGGGCGCCTGGTCGACCAAAAATGAAAGAACCAAATGGTTACTTAGTGGGTTGACAGCAAGGATTGACGCCCGCAGTCTGCAGCAGGGGGTCACGGAAATATCCGGGCCGCAGGGATATTGGGAGGATTTGCGATGAACAGACGCATGCTGTTTGTCCTGGCTGGCGGCGCATCGGCGCTGTTGCTGGGCACATCTTTGGCCGCCGCGCAGGAGTGGAAACCCGATCGTCCGATCAACCTGATCGTGCCATGGGGCGCCGGCGGGTCGACCGACCAGATCGCCCGCGTCACCGCGCCAATCCTGGCAGAAGCGCTTGGCGTCGACGTTGTCGTGGTCAACCAGCCGGGGGCCTCGGGCGCCATCGGCACCCAGGAAGTGCTGAACGCTCCGCGCGACGGCTATACCTGGACCGCCAATGCCATTGCCAACAACGCCACCTATGCGGTGACCGGCCTGCTCGAAGGCACCGATATCGACGACTGGCACATCTATCTCTCCGTCGCCAACGTGCCGGTGGTGAGCGTGCCCGCCGACAGCGAATTCAAGGATTTCGGCCAGTTGCTGGAAGCGTTCAAGACGCGCGGCAATGAAGTGACCGTGGCCACGGCCGGCATCACTTCGTCGGGTGGCACGGCCATCGGCGCGCTGAGCGGCGCTGCGGACAACTTCCCCTTCAACATGGTGACCTATGACGGCGGCGGCCCGGCTGCGATTGCCGCTGCAGCCGGTGAAGCCATGGTCACCACCCAGTTGGCGGTGGAACAGACCGAATTGATCCGCGGCGGCCGCCTGCGCGCGCTGGCCGTGCTGTCCGACAAGCCGCTTGTGCTCGAAGGCGTGGAGCCGATCCAGCCGATCACCACCTGGCTGCCCGACATGGAACTGGCGCCCGACTATTTCGGCATTTTCGTGCCGACCGGCGTGCCTGCCGAAGTGGTCGCCACGCTCGACAATATCTGGGCCGAACAGGTCGCCACTTCGCCAGCGGTCAAGACCTATGCCGAGACCTTCGGCGCGGTGTTCTCCCCCGCCTATGGTGCCGAGGCCCGTGCGCTGGCCATGCCGGTCGTGATCCTCGAAGCCTGCGACGCCGTGCTGCGCGGCGAGGCGGTCACCGATCCGTCGACCATCGGCATTGACTGCGAAACCCGCACCGAAGTGGGCGCGCAGTAACACTCCCGGGCGGGCGGAGCTCGGCTCCGTCCGCCGCTTTTACCAAGGACACCTGCCGCATGAATACCGAGTCCAGCGAAGAGGCGGTTCGCGCCCGCGCCGATCTTGTTGCCGCCCTTGTGCTCGTCGCGCTGGGGCTTGCGGTGTTTTACCTGAGCTGGACCATGCCGCGGCTGGAAGCGCGCCGGATCCACCCCGCCACCATTCCCGGCCTCGTGCCGATGATTCTGGGCGCGGTGCTGACACTGCTGGGCGGATTGCTGGCCTGGCGCTCGTGGAAGATCGACGGGCCGGGCGGCTGGCTGGGGCTGGCGCAGCTGCTGGTCAGCTGGCAGGCGTTTCGTGTCGGCGCCGTGCTGGCCCTGGCGCTCGTCTTCACCTTGGGCCTGATGGGCTGGCTGCCGTTCTGGCTGGCCGCCATGCTGTTCATTTTCACCTTCATCGTGCTGTTCGAAACCGTGCTGGCCGATCAGCCGGCCCCGCTTTTGCGCACGGTGCTGTGGGCGGCGGGTGTCGCCCTGGTCGCGGGGGGAGGCATTTCCTACGCCTTCGAACGCATCTTCCTCATTCGCCTGCCTTAGGAGCAGTTCATGTTCGACGGATTGCTGCTTCTCGGCCAGGGCATTGGCCACTTCATGACCCCCGGCGCGCTGTTCAACGTGATCTGGGCGACGCTGCTCGGGGTGACCATCGGCATCTTGCCGGGCCTGACCGCCACCATGGGCATCGCGCTGTTGGTGACGCTGACCTACAAGATGGCGCCCGATCAGGCGATCCTGACGCTGATGTGCGTCTATCTCGGCGCCATCTATGGTGGCAGCCGCACCGCCATCCTGCTCAACATTCCGGGCACGCCCGCCAATGCGGCCGCAACGCTCGACGGTCATCCGCTGGCCCTGCAGGGCAAAGCCGGCCTGGCCATGGGGCTTGCCACCACGTCATCGACCCTGGGCACCATGGTCGGCATCTTCTTTCTTGCCATCATCGCCCCGGCGCTAAGCGAGGCGGCGTTGAAATTCGGCTCCTATGAATTCTTCTGGCTGGCGCTGTTTGGCGTCGTGATTTCCGGCCAGATGACCGGCAGCGATACGCCGCTCAAGGGCTATATTGCCGGTGTGCTGGGCCTGCTGGTCGCGATGGTCGGCATGGAGACCCTGCACGCCCATCAGCGCTTTACCTTCGGCATCCAGGCGCTGGGGGGCGGGGTCGACCTGATCCCGGCCATGGTGGGGGCGTTCGGGCTGGCCGAAATCCTCTCCTCGATGAAGCGCACGGCGGTGGCCAATATCGCCTCGGTCAATGACCGCGTCGTGCCCAGCTTCCGCGAGATCTTCCAATACTGGAAGACCATCCTGCGCTCCGGCGTCATCGGCACGCTGGTCGGCATCATTCCCGGCGTCGGCGAAGACGTGGGCTCGTGGACCTCTTATGCTGCCGCCAAGCGCTTTTCCAAGAACCCCGAAATGTTCGGCAAGGGCAGCCAGGAAGGCCTGATCGCTGCCGAGACCGGCGACAATGCGGTGGTTTCGGCCGCCATGATACCGACGCTGACCCTGGCGCTGCCCGGCTCGGCGGCAGCGGCCGTGCTGATCGCAGCCATGTACATCCACGGCATCCGGCCCGGCCCGATGCTGATGGTGGAAAATCCGGTCTTTCTCTATCAGGTCGTGGCCATGCTGCTGCTGGCGACGCTGGCCAACCTGATCTTCGGCCTGTCACTAACCAAGCTCTTCATCAAGGTGCTGATGGTCCCGCGCGAGCGGCTGATGGCAGTGATCTACGTGCTCTGCGTGGTCGGCTCCTTTGCGATCACCCAGCGCATGTTCGACGTCTATGTCATGCTGTTCTTCGGCATTGTCGGCTTCCTGCTGCGGGAAATGAAGTTCCCGATGGCGCCGCTGGTGCTGGGCATCGTGCTGGGCGACCTGCTCGATCTCAACCTGCGGCGCGGGCTGCAGCTGACCAATGGTGATCCGAGCCCGTTCTTTACCCGTCCGATCAGTGCTGTTATCTGCATCATCATCGTTTTCACCATCCTCATGTCCATTCCGGCGGTATCTCAGCGTGTCAGAGCCCTCATCCCCCGTGGCCGCGCCAAAGCCCCTTCCCAAGGCTGACGCGCCGCGACGGGCACGCAATTCGGAAAAGACCAAGGCGGACATTCTGGTGGCCGGGCGGGCCGAATTTGCCGAACGGGGCTTCGAGGGCGCGCGGGTGGATGCCATTGCGGCCCTGGCTGGCGCCAACAAGCGGCTGCTCTACCACTACTTCGGCAACAAGGAAGATCTCTACCGGGCGGTGCTGCTCGATGCCTATCAGGAGATCCGCAAGGGTGAGCGGGCGCTCTCGCTCGACCAGTATGGTCCCGTCGATGCCATGGACCGGCTGGTGCGCTTCACCTTCAGGCACTTCCTCGCCAATCCCTGGTTTCCGCGCCTGCTGGGCACCGAAAATATCGAGAATGCGCGCTTCCTCAAGACACTGCCCGATATCCAGGCGCTGCATTCCCCGCTGGTGGGGCAGATCACCACGATCGTCGAGCGTGGCGCCGATGCCGGTATTTTCCGGCGCGACGTCGATCCGGTGCAGCTCTACATTTCGATTGCCGCGCTCGGCTTCTTCTATGTGTCCAACATGGCGACGCTCTCTGTGATCTTTGCGCGCGACCTCAGCGGCATCGACATGGTGCAGGAGCGCGAAGCCCAGGCCGTGCAGATGGTGGTGGACTACCTGCGGACTCAGCCGGCCTGACCACCTGCCGCCCTAGTTCAGCGGCGGAAGCACCTCGGAGGCGGCTTCCTGGATCTTGGCGATCAGCTCGGCTACTCGTGGTTCAGCCTCTCGTTCCTGCAGCACATAGATGCCGATCAGGCTCTGCCGTGTGGCTTCGGTCACGGCAATTCGGCGCAAGCCGCGGCGGATGAATTCGGCTTCCATCACTTCGGTGTGCCCGAGCACGGCATCGCTGCGCTCGACATAGTCGAGGCAGGCCGCCAGCGAATTGGAGGCGAAGGCATATTTGCCCTGGTCGAAGGGTGCACTGGCGGAAGTGGTGCGGCTCCAGGCCTCGAAGAACCGCTGGTGGCGGGTTTCGGGCAGCGAGCTGGTGACGGCGGGAAAGGCCTCGATTTCGGTCAGCGAGCGCGGCCGACTGAGCAGGGGATGCCCCTCACGCACAAAATAGCCCTGCCCAACCCGGGTCAGCGGCACCAGCCGCGCCCCGGTGCTGCGACTGAGGCCCTCGATCTCGTGGGCGACGAATAGGGAAATGTCCCCGCTCAGCAACTGGTCCATGCACCGCAGCTGGTTGCCCAGGCTCACATGGATGCGCGCATTGGGAAACCGGGTGGCATAATCGAGCACCATGTCGCGCAGGAACAGCGTCCACCACGAATAGCCCGACCCGATATGCAGTCCCTGTTCGGTGCGCCCGCGCTGATGTGCCAGGGCAGTGAGCGTGTTGTCGTAGAGGCGGCGCATCAGCCGGGCATTCTGGTAGAGCGTTTCGCCATATTCGGTCAGTTCCACTCCGCGCGGTGTGCGGATCAACAGGCTCACCCCCAGATTCTCCTCCAGCTTGCGCATGTTGAAGGTCAGCGTCGGCTGGGTAACGAACAGGGCCGTCGCCGCGGCGGTGATCGTGCCGGCCTCGGCGACCGCGAGGAACTGGGTGAGCAGCTTGTCCATCGAAACCTCGACATAGATTTTTTCTATGATGGAGAGGCTATTTCGTATTTTTCTTTTGGTCGAGCCTGGGACAAGCTCCTCTTCAACAAGGCCCGTGGCCGCGAAAATGGCCATGGAAGCGCGCTGCGGCTGGTTCATCGGAACGGGCCGCAACGACCGGAAAGCGGGCCATTTCCCGCCCCGGAAGTGCCGCAGCAGGGGTGGACTTTTTGGCCCCCGCAAGCTTCCATACAAGCGATTGCCTTGCCGGGAATGTGTATGCTATGTCGTAACTAGTCGGTTATTTGTTTTGTTTGTTTGAGGTAAGTGCAGCAAAAAACGCTCAGAAGCGCTCGTGACGAGCCTGTTGCGCGGCGCAGAAGATGTAACCGATTGGTGATTTAGCGGCGGGGAGGCTGCTGGGTCGCTGCGTTCCTGAGGGAACAATCATAGTTTCATGGGAGGAAACCGAATGACACTTCGTATCGACCGCCGCCAATTCCTGATGGGCAGCTCGGCTCTGGTTGCGGCTGGCGCCGCCGGCGTGATGCCGGCCTGGGCCCAGGACAAGGATCTGCGTCTGATCTTCTGGGGCGGCCAGGCCCGTGCCGACCGCACCAATGGCGTGACTGACCTGTTCGACGCCGCCAATGGCGGCAAGGTGCAGAGCGAGTTCCTCGCCTGGAACGACTACTGGCCCAAGCTGGCCACCCAGACCGCCGGCGGTAATGCCCCCGACGTGATCCAGATGGACTACCGTTTCATCGTTGAATACGCCAAGCGCAACGCCATTGCCCCGCTCGACGAATTCGTGGGCGGCGCCCTCGATCTCAGCGATTTCGACCAGGACCAGCTCGATGGCGGTAAGGTCGATGGCAAGCTCTACGGCATCAGCCTGGGCGCCAACTCGGTCGCCCTGCTCAACAATACCAGCGCCTTCGAAGAAGTCGGCGTCGCCGTCCCGACCAATGCCACGACCTGGGACGACATCATGGCGATCGGCGAGGCCTTCAACAGCGCCAATATCCGTGGCGGCATGCGCGCCATCATGGATGGTTCGGGCAGCGAGCCGATGCTCGACAACTGGCTGCGCCAGCGCGGCAAGGCCCTCTACACCGCCGATGGCAAGCTCGGTTTTGCCGAGGAAGACGCCGTCGAATGGTTCCAGCACTGGGCCAAGCTGCGCGAGGCCAAGGTCTGCGTGACCCCTGAAGACCAGGCGCTCGATACCGGCCCGCTCGAAAGCACCATGCTGGTGCTTGGCAAGTCGGCGCTGATGCCGTCCAACTCCAACCAGCTCGTGGGCTTCCAGGCACTGGTCAAGGACAAGCTCGGCATGTCGGGTTACCCGCGCATCGCCGCAGGCGTCGGCGGCGGTCACTACCGCAAGCCTTCGATGTTCTTCTCGGTGGCCGGCAGCTCGACCAACAAGGAAAATGCCGCCAAGCTGATCAACTTCTTCATCAAGGACCTCGATGCCGGCAAGATCCTGGGCGTTGAACGCGGCATTCCGTGCTCGGCAGCGACCCGCGAGGCCGTGGCCCCGACCCTGGACGAAGCCAACCAGATCGCGCTGAACTTCGTGGCTAATCTGGGTGACCTGCTCGGCAAGCTGCCGCCGTCCCCGCCCGCTGCAGCCGGTGAAATCGACACCTCGCTGCTGCGTACCCTCAGCCAGGAAATCGCCTTTGGCGGCCGTTCGCCGGAAGATGGCGGCAAGTACTTCGTGACTGAAGCTGCGGCCATCCTGGCACGGGCGAGCTAAGCCATGACCGCGCGCTCCCTTGACTCGGGCGCTCCCGCAAGGGAGCGCGCGGCCTCCCCGTCGGTATGGTCCCGCTTCTGGCAGAACGATGCCCCCGGCTATCTGTTCCTGCTGCCCTGGCTGATCGGCTTCATCGGGCTCACCGTCGGTCCGATGGTGACCTCGCTCTATCTCAGCTTCACCCATTTCGACCTGCTGACCGAGCCGCGCTGGGCCGGCCTCGACAACTACATGCGCATGTTCACCAACGACCCCAAATTCTGGACGTCGATGCGGGTGACCATGTTCTTCGTCATCTTCTCGGTGCCGCTCAAGCTGGCCTTTGCGCTGGCCGTGGCCCTGCTGCTCAATCGTGGCATCAAGGGGCTGCCGCTCTACCGGGCGCTGTTCTACCTGCCGAGCCTGCTGGGTGCGTCGGTTGCCATCGCCATCCTGTGGCGGCAGATTTTTGCCGGCAATGGCCTGGTCAATCAGTTCCTCGCCAATTTTGGCATCCAGGGTCCGAGCTGGATCTCCAACCCCAACTATTCGCTGTGGACGCTGATCGTGCTGTCGATCTGGCAGTTCGGCTCGCCGATGATCATTTTCCTCGCCGGCCTGCGCCAGATTCCGCAGGATATGTATGAGGCGGCAAGCCTGGATGGCGCCAGCAAATGGCGGCAATTCGTCAAGATCACGCTGCCTTTGCTGACGCCGGTGGTGTTCTTCAACGCCATCATCCAGACCATCGAGGCCTTCAAGAGCTTCACGCCTGCCTTCATCATCTCGGGCGGCACCGGCAACCCGATCAACTCGACGCTGTTCTACACGCTCTATCTCTACCAGGAGGCCTTTGGCTTCTTCCGGATGGGCTATGCCTCGGCGCTGGCCTGGGTCCTGCTGGCACTGGTCGGGGCGTTCACCGCCATCTCGTTCCTCACTTCCAAGTTCTGGGTGCACTACGATGAGTGACAGCCCCAACAAACTGACCGTTGTCGGCCTGCGCACGCTTTCGCCCATGCAGCGCCGCATCATCACGGTGCTGACCCATGCGGCCCTGCTCGGAGCCTCGGTGCTGATGCTTTATCCGCTGCTGTGGATGCTCTCGGCCTCGTTCCGCCCGGAAAACGAGATCTTCACCTCGACCAGCATCATCCCCTCCGCCTGGAGTCTCGATGCCTATGTGCGCGGCTGGAACGGGTTGCGCACCAGCTTTGGCGTGTTCTTCACCAACAGCTTCATCATCTCGATCCTCAGCGTCATCGGCAATGTGGTGGCCTGCTCCATGGCGGCCTATGCGTTTGCCCGGCTGCAGTTCCGCGGCAAGAACTTCTGGTTCGCGCTGATGCTGATGACCCTGATGCTGCCCTATCAGGTCACGCTGATCCCCCAATATGTGCTGTTCCGCCAGCTGGGTTGGGTGAACAGCTTCCTGCCGCTCGTAGTGCCGAAATTCCTCGCGGCCGACGGCTTCTTCATCTTCCTCATGGTGCAGTTCTTCCGCGGCCTGCCCAGGGAACTCGACGAGGCCGCACAGATGGACGGCTGCTCGCCCTGGCGCATCTACTGGAAGATCATCATCCCGCTTTCCATGCCCGTTCTGGCGACGGCGGCCATCTTCACCTTCATCTGGACTTGGGACGATTTCTTCGGCCCGCTGATCTACCTCAGCGAAATGAAGTCCTACACCGTGATGCTGGGGCTGCGCACCTTCACCGACAGTACCGGCCTGAGTGACTACGGCGCCCTATTCGCCATGAGCGTGCTCTCGATCGTGCCGATCTTCCTGTTCTTCCTGTTCTTCCAGCGCCTGCTCATCGAGGGCATCGCTACCACCGGTATGAAACGCTAGTCCCTATGACCGATATCAAGTTTGCCGCCATCGGCATCAATCACAGCCATATCTACGGACAGGTGGACTGCCTCGCCGATGCCGGCGCGCAGCTGGTGGCCTTCCACGCGGTGGAAGACGACCTGGCCACTGCCTTTGCGGCCAAGTATCCGCAGGCCCGGCGCGTCGCCGATCCGCGCGCCATTCTCGAAGATCCATCCATCGCGGTGGTGCTGACCTCGGCCATTCCCGCCGACCGGGCCGCGATCTCGATCACGGCCATGCAGCACGGCAAGGATGTGCTCTCCGACAAGCCGGGCATGACCACCTTCGCCCAGCTCGACGAAATCCGGCGCGTGCAGAAGGAGACGGGCCGCATCTATGGCGTGCTCTATTCCGAGCATTTCGAAGTGCGCGCCACGGTGGAAGCGGGCAATCTCATCGCCCAGGGTGCCATCGGCAAGGTGATCAACACGGTGGGGCTTGGCCCCCACGCCATCCGCAACAACCAGCGCCCCGACTGGTTCTTCGAGCGGGCCCGCTATGGCGGCATCCTCTGCGACATTGCCAGCCACCAGTTCGAGCAGTTCCTGTTCTTCTCCAATGCCATGGATGCCGAAGTTGTGTCGGCCAGCGTTGCCAACCGGGCCCATCCCGACCGGCCGGGCCTGCAGGATGTGGGCGATGTGCATCTGCGCACCAAGGACACGACGGGCTATGTCCGGGTGGACTGGTTCACCCCCAGCGGCCTGCCCACCTGGGGCGACGGGCGCCTGACCATTCTGGGCACCGAAGGCTATATCGAGCTGCGCAAATATATCGACATTGCCGGTCGCCCCGGTGAGGATCACCTGTTCCTCGTCAACCACGAAGGGCCCCGCCACATCGACTGCAGCAAGGTTGACCGTCCCTTCGGCCGGCAATTCCTTGAAGACGTGCGCAACCGCACGGAAACGGCAATTCCCCAGGAGCGGTGCTTCAACGCCATGAAGCTGGCGCTGACCGCCCAGGCAATGGCAGAGCGTGGTACGGAGTGGCAGCAATGAGCCGGGTTTTCAACGTCGCCATCATCGGGGTTGGCATCGGGCGCAGCCACATTGTCGAGGGCTACCTGCCTAACGCCGACAAATTCAAGGTGAAGGTGCTTTGCGACCTGAACCCGGAGCGCCTCGCCACGGTGGCCGATGAATTTGGCGTCGCGCAGCGCGTGACCGATTTCGATGCGGTGCTGGCGATGGACGATATCGACATCATCGATATCTGCACCCCGCCGGGCGTGCATTTCGCCATGGTCATGGCCGCGCTCAAGGCGGGCAAGCATGTCATCTGCGAAAAGCCGCTGGTCGGCTCGCTCGCCCAGGTCGATGCGGTGATCGCGGCCGAGAAGTCAGCCAAGGGCATGCTGATGCCGGTGTTCCAGTATCGCTTCGGCGATGGCATCGAGCAGGCCAAGGCCATCATCGACTCCGGCATTGCCGGCAAGCCCTTCATGGGCACGGTCGAAACGCTCTGGCGCCGCGACGCCGACTATTATGCCGTGCCCTGGCGCGGCAAATGGGCCACCGAATTGGGTGGCGTGCTGATGGGCCATGCCATCCACCCGCATGACCTCTTCACCTATCTGATGGGCGATATCGAGCGCGTCTTCGGGCGTGTGGCCACAAGGGTCAATCCGATCGAGGTGGAAGACACCATCACCGCCTCGCTGCTGATGCGATCCGGTGCTCTGGCGAGCTTTACCGCGACGCTGGGCGCGGCCGACGACACCACCCGCATCCGCCTCGCCTTCGAGAACGTCACTTTCGAAAGCGACCACGCCGCCTACAATCCCGGCGACAAGCTCTGGAAGATCCAGCCGCGCAATCCGCAGACCGACGAAGCCATTGCCGAACTTCTGAAAGACTGGCGTCATGTGCCGTCGCGCTTCCAGACCCAGATGGCGCGCTTCCACGATGCCCTGACCGGGGCGGGCCCGTTGCCGGTGACATCGGCCGATTCCCGTCGCTCGCTCGAGCTGGTCACGGCCTTCTATCATTCGTCGGGAACCGGCGAAGACGTTGCCCTGCCGCTGGGGCCGAGCCATTCTCTCTATCAGAGCTGGGTGCCCGCCCAGTTCCGGACCGCATAGGAGGCCGCCATGTCGACCACCATTCAGCTCAGGCAGATTCTCAAGGCCTATGGCGACGTTCAGGTGATCCATGGGGTCGACCTCGACATCGATCCGGGTGAGTTCACGGTGTTTGTCGGACCCTCGGGCTGTGGCAAGTCCACCCTGCTGCGCATGATCGCCGGGCTCGAGCCGATTACCGGGGGCGATCTGCTGATCGACGGCCAGCGCATGAACGACGTGCCGGCTGCCCGGCGCGGCATCGCCATGGTGTTCCAGTCCTATGCGCTCTATCCGCATATGAACGTCTACCAGAACCTGGCTTTCGGGCTGGAAACCGCCCGCATGCCCAAGGACGAGATTGCTGTCCGGGTGCAGAAGGCCGCTGAAATCCTCAAGATCGAGCCGCTGCTCAAGCGCAAGCCCAAGCAACTGTCGGGCGGGCAGCGCCAGCGCGTCGCCATCGGCCGCGCCATCGTGCGCGAGCCGCGCATCTTCCTGTTCGACGAGCCGCTGTCCAACCTCGATGCCGAGCTGCGCGTCGCCATGCGCGTCGAGATCGCCAAGCTGCACAACGATCTGGGTAACACCATGATCTACGTGACCCACGACCAGGTCGAGGCCATGACCATGGCCGACAAGATCGTGGTGCTTCGTAGTGGGGTCATCGAGCAGGCGGGGGCCCCGCTCGAGCTCTACAACAATCCCAAAAACCTCTTCGTCGCCGGCTTTATCGGCTCGCCCAAGATGAACTTCCTCACCGCTGGCGTCGCAGGCGAGGCGCTGCAGGTGGCCGGCAATGCCATTGCCCTGCCGCGCACCGTCGCCGGCGCGACGACGCTGGGCATTCGGCCCGAGCACATCACCCTCACCGCGGGCTCGGGCATCAAGCTGGCCGACCTTCGGGTCGACCTGGTCGAAAATCTCGGCGGGCAGACCGTGGTTTACGCCACCACCAGCGACGGCCAGCCGATGACCATCGTGCTCGAAGGCCAGCGGCCGGTCGAACTGGGATCGACAGTCGCCGCCTATATGGACCCCGCGCGGGTACACCTGTTCAACGCCGAGGGCCTGGCGATCTGATCCCGTCGGCCCCGGCATTCTACCAAGGCGCGGCTCCGTGGAGCTGCGCCTTTTCGTATCGGCTGGCTCGTATATGATGGCCTCCCATTCGAGGAGGATGCCCATGGCCGGCACGAAGAAAACAGGCGAGAAGGTCTTTTCTGACGCAGAACTGGAGGCGATGCAGGAGGCCAAGGCCGAACGCAAGAAGGGCAAGAAGGCCGACGGGGAGGCCGACATGCTGGCCAAGATCGCCGAAATGAGCGAATCCGATCGCACCATTGCCGAGCAGCTGCGGGCGCTGGTGAAGGAAAACGCTCCCGATCTCGCGCCCAAGACCTGGTATGGCATGCCCGCCTGGAGCAATGGCGATGGCAAGGTGGTGTGCTTTTTCACCCCCGCCGGCAAGTTCGACGCGCGCTATGCCAGCTTCGGTTTCAACGAGGCCGCCAGGCTCGATGACGGCACGGTCTGGCCAACCTCTTTCGCGGTAACGCGGCTGACCCCGGCCGATGAAAAGACCATCGGCGCGCTGATCAAGAAATCCGTCAGCTAGCTTCTGTCGAAATCGGGTGTGCTGACACGTCATGTCAGCAACCTCCCCGATAAGGGGCTGTCCTGCCACATCAAAGAGTTTGCCCTGTGACTTCACCCGACTACGGCTCGATCATCATTCGCGGCGCCCGCGAGAACAATCTCAAGAATGTCTCGCTCGACATCCCCAAGCGCCAGATCACCGTATTCACCGGCGTGTCGGGGTCGGGCAAGTCGTCGCTGGTTTTCGGTACCATCGCGGCAGAAAGCCAGCGGCTGATCAACGAGACCTACCCGGCCTTCGTGCAGCAGTTCATGCCGCATTACGGCCAGCCCGACGCCGACGTGCTGGAAAACATCTCGGCGGCGATCATTGTCGACCAGCAGCGGCTGGGTGGCAATTCGCGCTCGACCGTGGCGACCGTGACCGATGCGGCGCAGATGCTGCGCGTGCTGTTCTCGCGGCTGGCCGAACCGCGGCTGGGCCCGCCCGGGCTCTATTCCTACAATGATCCGCGCGGCATGTGCCCCGATTGCGAGGGCATCGGGCAGGTCGCGGCCATGGACATGTCGGCGGTGGTGGACGAAAGCAAATCGCTCAAGCAGGGCGCGCTGCTGCCCAAGGGCTTCGAGATCGACAGCTGGTGGGCCGGGGCCTATTTCGGCGCGGGCCTGTTCGATGTCGACAAGCCCATCAAGGACTATACCGCTGAAGAGCGCGACATGCTCTTCAACCTCGACGATGGCCGCAAGGTCAAGGTTGGCAAGATCAACATCACCTATGAGGGTGTGGTCGCCAAGCTCAAGAAGGGCCTTGGTTCCAAGGATCCCGAAACCCTGCAGCCCCATGTGCGGCTCGAATATGATCGTATCTTCACCCGCGCCGTCTGCCCGGTCTGCAAGGGCGCGCGGCTCAACCAGCAGGCACTGGCCAGCAGGGTCGGGGGGCACAATATTGCCGAGCTGTCGGCCATGCAGGTGAGCGAGCTGGCCAAGCTGGTGCGGGGCATCAAGGCGCCCCAGGTCGGGCCGATGCTGGAAGCGCTGGCCCTGCGGCTGGAAAACCTCGTCACCATTGGCCTCGGCTATCTCAGCCTTGATCGCGAAAGCTCGACCCTGTCGGGTGGCGAAAGCCAGCGCGTCAAGATGGTGCGCCATCTGGGCAGCTCGCTGACCGACATAACCTATGTGTTCGACGAGCCCTCGGTGGGCCTGCATCCACACGATGTGGGCCGGCTGGCCGGGCTGATGGAACAGCTGCGCGACAAGGGCAATACGGTGCTCATCGTCGAGCACAAGCCCGACATGATCGCCATTGCCGACCATGTGGTCGATATGGGTCCCCGCGCCGGCAGCAAGGGCGGCGAAGTGGTCTATCAGGGCGCCTACGAAGGACTTCTAGCCTCGGGCACCCTTACCGGCGACCATATGAAGAAGCACCAGCCCATCAAGGACAAGCCGCGCCAGAAAGAGGGCGAGCTCAAGATTGCCCATGCCCGGCTCAACAATCTCAAGGATGTCTCGGTCAACATTCCCAAGGGTGTGCTGACGGCAGTGTCGGGCGTGGCGGGCTCGGGCAAGTCGAGCCTCATCCAGGGCTGCCTGCCGCTGGCCTATCCCGACACCATCATCATCGATCAGAACCTGGCACGCGGCTCGCGGCGCTCCAATACGGCGACCTATACCGGCATTCTCGACGCCGTGCGCAAGGCCTTCGCCAAGGCCAATGGCGTGGATGCTTCGCTGTTCTCGGCCAATTCCAAGGGCGCCTGCCCCGACTGCAACGGCCTGGGCGTCATCTATACCGACCTTGCCCATCTCGACCCGATGGTCACCGAATGCGAGAGCTGCGAGGGCAAGCGTTTCTTGCCCGAAGTGCTCGAACACCAGCTGCGCGGCAAGTCGATCAGCGATGTCTACGAGATGAGCGTGGGCGAGGCGGTGGAGTTCTTCACCGAACCGGCCATCGCCAAGATCCTCAAGGGGCTCGACGATGTCGGGCTGGGCTATCTGACGCTGGGCCAGCCGCTTTCGACCCTGTCGGGCGGCGAGCGCCAGCGCCTCAAGCTCGCGGCGGAGCTGGGCAAGAAGGGCAATATCTATGTGCTAGACGAGCCGACGACCGGCCTGCACATGAACGACGTCGATACGCTGATCGGGCTGTTCGACCGGCTGGTCGATGCGGGATCATCGGTGATCGTCATCGAGCACAATCTCGACGTCATTTCCCGCGCCGATTGGGTCATCGACCTGGGGCCCGGCGCTGGCCAGGATGGCGGCACCATTCAGTTCGAGGGCCTCCCGGCCGATCTGGCCAAGGCCAAGACATCGCTCACCGGCCAGCATCTGGCGGCGCGCGGCGCATCCTGAACCGGTAAGCAACTCAGCGTTTGGGGACGGGCTCGATCAGGTCGTCCTCGACCTCGGTCTCGGGGCGGTCGCCGCCGTCGGACATTTCCTCGTGCCACTTGCCGGCGCTGTCCTGATAGAGGATCGCCGTGCTGTGGCCGGCCACCTGCTGCCGGTTGGCCGCCGCAATGGCTGCGTCCAGCGCTGCCCGATGCGTGGCAAAGGGCTCGGAGAACACATCTCCCAGTTTGTAGGCGAAGCCGCCATCATGCTCGACTATGTCATAGGTCACATGGGCCATGATCGTCCCTCCCTGGCACACACAACCCGCTGGCGCGCCAGAAGTTGCCTGACTTGCTGGCGGGGGAAGGGGCGCCTACATCTGGCGGGTATTTTCGGGGGTCAGAGTGGCGGAACCAGACCAAGCCTTGCGTGTCGCGCTCAAGCTCGACATCGTCGTCATCGGCGCCGGGCAGGCGGGCCTGAGTGCTGCCTACCACCTCAAAAAGCTGGGCCTCAATCCCGGCAAGGACTTTCTGGTGCTCGATCAGGCGCCGCGCCCCGGCGGGGCCTGGCAATACCGTTGGCCCTCGCTTACCCTCTCCACCGTCAATCGCGTGCATGACCTGCCTGGCATGAGCTTTGCCGACATGGCGGGGGGCGATTCCAGCGTGCAGGCCTCCGTTGCCGTGCCGCAATATTTCGCCGCCTATGAAGACCATTTCGATCTCAAGGTGCTGCGGCCCGCCAGCGTCCGCGTGGTCTGCGACCGGGGCGAACGCCTGCGGGTCGAGGCGGATCGGGGCCTGTTCTCGGCGCGCGGCATCATCAATGCCACCGGCACCTGGGAAAAGCCCTACATCCCCGCCTATCCCGGTGCAGACCTCTTCGCCGGCAGGCAGCTTCATACCAAGGACTTTCACCGGGCCGAGGATTTCGAGGGCCAGCATGTGCTGGTCGTGGGGGGCGGCATCTCGGCCATCCAGCTGCTTGACCAGATTTCCATGGTGACCCGGACCAGCTGGGTCACGCGCACCCCGCCGCGCTTTCGCGATGGGCCGTTCGACGAGGATGCCGGCCGCGCCGCGGTGGCGCTGGTCGAGGAAAGGGTGCGCGCGGGCCTGCCGCCCAATTCGGTCGTTTCGGTCACCGGTCTGCCCATGACCCCGGCGATTCTTGCGATGCGCGAACGCGGTGTGCTGCACAGGCAGGAAATGTTCAGCGAGATCACCCCAAGGGGCGTGCGCTGGGCGGACGGGCGCGAACAGGCCGTCGATGTGATCCTCTGGTGTACTGGCTTCCGTAGTGCGCTTGATCACCTCGCGCCACTGCAGCTGCGCGAGCCGGCAGGCGGCATCACCATGACTGGCCGCCTGGCCACGCAGGCGGCCCGCGATCCGCGCGTGCACCTTGTTGGCTATGGCCCGTCGGCCTCGACGGTCGGCGCCAATCGGGCGGGCGCGGCGGCGGCATCCGAGCTGACGCGCCACCTCGGCCTGCTGTCGTAGCTATGGCCGGGGCAGGGTGCTAGGCTCGCGGAGAAACAAGCCTCTAGCGGACTGAGTGCCTCCATGAAAACCCATCTGATGCCCCTGGCCGGGCTGACCGTTTCCAGCGTCGTTCTGGGCATGATGCGCATTGCCAAGATGAGCAATGCCGAGATCGACACCCTGTTCGGCTCCGCTCGCGATGCCGGGATCACCGTGTTCGATCATGCCGATATCTATGGCGGCGAGCGCCATCGCTGTGAGGCCCGCTTCGGGGAAGCCGTGACCCTGACACCGGCTGCGCGCGAGGCGGTGCTGATCCAGTCCAAGGTCGGCATTCGCAAGGGGTACTTTGATTTCTCGAAGGACCACATCCTGACCAGCGTCGACGAGTCGCTCGCCGCCCTCAAGACCGACTATCTCGACCTGCTGCTGCTCCATCGGCCGGATACACTGGTCGAGCCAGAAGAGGTGGCCGAGGCCTTCGATAGCCTCAAGGCCAGCGGCAAAGTGCGCCACTTCGGCGTTTCCAATCACACGCCGGGCCAGATCGAGCTGCTCAAGACCGCGGTCAATCAGCCGCTGGTGGCAAACCAGGTGCAGCTCAGCATCACCCATGCTCCGCTCTTTGCGCAGGGCGTTGCGGCGAACATGGCCGGGCTCGACCAGTCGGTCAGCCGCGATAATGGCCTGCTCGACTATTCGCGCATCAACAAGATGACCCTGCAGGCCTGGTCGCCGTTCCAGAAGGGCTTCTTTGACGGCATCTTCCTCGGTGACCGCGAGCATTACGCCGAACTCAATGACGCCATCGATGCGCTGGCCAGCCAGTATGGCGTCACCCCCACCGGCATTGCCGTGGCCTGGATCACCCGCCATCCCGCCAATATCCAGGTCGTGCTCGGTACCACCAATCCCACTCGAGTCGCCGATGCGGCTGCCGGCTCCGCCGTGCCGCTGACGCGCGAGGAATGGTATCGCCTGTTCCGTGCCGCAGGGCACAAGCTGCCATAAGGAGACCAGCCATGGAAAAGCGCAAACTGGGCGCCGGGGGCCTGGAGGTCTCCGCCCTGTCGCTGGGCTGCATGGGCTATGGCCAGACCCGCGAAATCGCCGACCGCGCCGAGATGATCGTCCTGATTCGCCAGGCGGTGGAGCGGGGCGTCGATTTCTTCGATACCGCCGAGATCTACGGCCCCTTCACCAACGAGGACATGGTGGGCGAGGCGCTGGAGCCGCTGCGCCATGAGGTGAAGATCGCGACCAAGTTCGGCTGGAACATCGACCCCGAGACCGGAGAGAACTTCGGCGGGGTCAACAGCCGCCCAAAGCAGATCCGCTGCGCCGTGGAAGGCAGCCTCCGGCGTCTGCGCACCAGCCACATCGACCTGCTTTATCAGCACCGCGTCGACCCCGATGTGCCGATGGAAGACGTGGCAGGCACGGTCAAGGACCTGATTCACGAGGGCAAGGTGCGCCATTTCGGCCTGTCCGAAGCCGGCCCCGAATCGATTCGCCGCGCCCATTCCGAACAGGCCGTCACGGCCCTGCAAAGCGAGTATTCTCTCTGGACCCGTGAACCCGAGCAGGAGGTTATCCCCGTGCTCGATGAGTTGGGCATCGGCTTTGTGCCCTTCAGCCCGCTGGGCAAGGGTTTCCTGACCGGCAAGATCGATTCGAACACCCAATTCGCCGGCAATGACTTCCGCGCGCAGATTCCGCGATTCGCGCCGGAGGCCATCAAGGCCAATCAGGCCCTGGTCGACCTGCTCAAGTCCATTGGCGGACGCAAGGGCGCCAGCCCCGCGCAGATCGCGCTGGCATGGCTCCTGGGGCAAAGGCCCTATCTCGTACCGCTGTTCGGCACGCGCAAACTGCACCGGCTCGAAGAAAATCTCGATTCGATCCACGTGGCGCTCGATGATTCGGATTTGCAGGAAATCGAATCGGCATCGGCGGAGATCCGAATCGTCGGCGCGCGCTACCCTGATTCGATGCTGAAGATGGTGGGGATCTGAATGGGCCGTGGCCCCTGGGAAACCGGGGGCCGGAAAAACCAAAGGCCGGGCAATTAGCCCGGCCTTTTGTTGCCACTCCCAATTGGGAGGATTTGGAGCGGGCGATGGGATTCGAACCCACGACCCTAACCTTGGCAAAGCGAGAATTGCTCTGTCTCTGCAATCACTTACGGTGCATTCTAGTTCACCAGAGTGCCCGGCCGTTCAAGGCTGAAAAAGCAGTCGATGCCCTTTGGATTTTGCATTCCATGTAACCACGGCGCAGGTTCCTAAACTGGAATGAACTGGCGTGACAGCAACCGCGATGCAACCTTGACGGGTGCGCTAACGTCGATAACCACACTGCAACTGGCTAGTGTTAGCGCTCTCCGCGGATCAACCGCCTCTGCGTCCTGGCTGTCGCCTTATAGACGGTCACAACGCGATCGGCAGCCAGGACAACTCGCGTGTTCCTCAGCCGTTGGAGCTGTCGGATTTCTTCGGCGCAACTAGCGATGGCGGCCGCTACGTCCTTTTCACTAAGGAAAACGCTTCCGTCACGGAGCAATGTTCCTTGTGCTAGTACGGCGCTGAGGTCTGCCGGCCGCAGCGAACGCTGTTGTGATCGCACTGCTGCGTGAGATGTAATGTGTACGCTCATAGCGATATGCCCCGGATGGCATCCCATGCCTCGGCGAGTTCGGCAGGCATCTTGTCATCAAGCCACTTTGCTCGATCTTTCTCCCGGTCGTCGCTCCAAAGGTCTTTGGGGATTTCATCGAGCCGCGCATGTCCGAACCTAAGTGCGAGTTGCCCCCACTTCGATCCGATGGCTATTTTCGCCAGATCCTCATCGCAGACGCTGTAGGATGGGTACTTTCCATCCTCTTCACCGCCGACTTCGTCGACGGATATGACGGATGAATCGTAGTCGGCCGCGAGCGCCGCCAGATAGTGGGCAAATGGGCTACCAGTACGAGGGTCATAGCCGAAGTGATAAGCGTCGTCGTCGAGGTGACCTCCGAATAGATCTGCCTCTTGGATAGATGAGCGCTCGCCGTTAGCAGCGTCAGAAACTCGGTATGCAGCGTGGGCAAACGCCAGGTGGCTCGTTTTGGCAAGATCAGCTAATCGATCTGCAGCCGCTTCGACCTCCTCAAGCTTCTTTCTCCGCCATGCCAGGCTTCCCTCTGCCAGCAAGACGAACATAAGTGGGGCAAGGTTAATTACCTCGGACGCGCTGACGCCGTACCGCCGCGATAGCAAGTCTATGGCTAGCCGGCTGGAGTGCGAGATGACGTTGGAGACGGCTACCTTCCCCGGCTGTGGAACGGGGGGAGGAAGCGGATCACTGCCATCCAAAACCTTCGCACTGATGCGAAGCACATCAGCGAGCTGTTTCACCGTTCTTTCGCGAACGCCCCCATGATGTTCGGCGCCCTCAAGCCGGGTGATCTGCTTCTGTGAGATTTTGGATTTGTCGGCGAGTTCCTGAGTGGACAGCCCGGCGCGTCTACGCGCTTCCCGAAGTATCGAACCTATGACTTTCATATGTCTGCTCCCGTAAGACGCAGTCAGTATGTCTGATTAATTCGCCGTAATAAATAGACATATAGAAACATATGTCCAATAAGTGGATTGATGTGGTGTCATCGAATGGACATTTGGCACCCGGCGCCGGATTTGGTGGCCCGCTTCCCTGGGCCGGACTTGGGCGGCTTGCTTTCGCGCTAATTGCGTAATGTTGCCTTGGCCATTTGCTCTCTTTTCAGCAGCTTGCGCAGGCGAGTGCTGGCAGCCTAGTCTGCAGCCTTGCCTGCGGGCATAACGGCTCAATTTGAGACGGCTAACAACAACATCACCCCGCGACATTGAGTTTGAGAATGAAAGCTGACGAACGGACGATAAGCGATGTCCTGACCAATCAAATCCGCTACGAGATCCCGGCCTATCAACGACCCTATTCTTGGGAGAAGGGTAATGTTGAGCAACTTCTTGACGATGTCTGGGAGGCATATGAAGCAAATGACGAAGAGTATTTCATCGGTTCGCTCATCACCATCGAGCGCGAAAAGGGCCTCCTCTACGACGTAGTGGATGGTCAGCAGCGGCTCACGACACTCAACCTGATCTTCTCGCGGCTACGCGATGCCGTTGATGAGCCAGCCAAATCCGAGCTTGGCCGGCGCGTTTTGCCTCGCAATGCCTTGACGGGCGAGGAAGAAATGCCGCGCCTCACGCTGCGGCAGCGGGATCAAAGCTTCTTCCGGAAATACGTTTTGACAGGTGAGGAGGTTCCGGCTTCGGTTCGCAAAGAGATAGCCAAGGACCAAGACGCTCCCAAACAGCGGATCACTGAGAACCTTGATGCCATTGACGCCTTCATAGCGGCGCGTGACCCGAAGACGCTGAAGTTGTTTGCGAATTACCTGCTCAGCCGGGTCTATGTGGTATTCGTGACTACCGCGTCGTTGCAGTCGGCATACAGACTGTTCAACGTGCTAAATGCCCGTGGTATGGCCCTTTCGAACGCGGACCTTATCAAGAATATGCTGTTCGCAAGGTTGGGGGGCGATGCAACCCGTAGTAGCGAACTAGACGAGGCCTGGCTTGAGCTCGAGGAGCAGATCGGCATCGAGCGTTTGGACCAGTTTCTCGCCCACCACCGCAGTTCGGTAGTCGCTATCAAGGCTCGCAAATCGCTCCATGAGGAGTTCGCGCCGCTTGTCGAAGCATCGGCGACGCCATTCGCTTTCCTCGATGTTCTGAACACGTCGGCGCGCAATTATCTTCGCATACTGCGCAATGAATTCGACACCCCAGCAGCGCGTCGGGCGGTAAGGTCACTGCGCCGCGTCGCATTCGAAGAATGGATCCCGCCGCTACTCGCATTCCTGAACGAGCCAGTGGAAGGTCTGACAGAGGACGCGTTCGTGGACCTTCTCGAACGGATTACCTACCAGAATTGGATCCGCCGCCTTGCTTTCACCGCGCGGCTTACAGCGTATTTCCAACTGATCACAGCTATCCGCGCGCGTAAGACCGCCGATGACATTCGCGCCATCTTTCGCGCAAATTCCAATGACGAGGAGTTCCGCATCTTGCTCGATGGTGAGATTTACGGACGCCCGTTTGCGCAAGCCGTTCTACTGCGTCTTGAAGAGGCTGACCAGGACGAGTCCGTCACTAAGGACTTCGGCGGTAAGATCACCATCGAACACGTTCTGCCGCAGGCGCTCAAGGACGCCTATTGGCGGGAGCGCTTTACCGACGACGAGCATCGGCTCTGGTTACATCGTCTTGGCAACCTAGCGCTGCTTGCTGGTATCAAGAACTACAAAGCCAAATTCTATTCGTTCGCCCGCAAGAAAGAGATTTTCGCCGACAAGAACGACAAAGTGTCTTTCGACACCACCAAACCGATCCTCGCAGCCGTTCATTGGACCAAGGATGAGCTTGCCATTCGACAGAACGATCTTGTGGAGCGAGCTCGGCAGATATGGGCACTTGGATAGTTTGGCGACGGGTTTCGCTGCCGTACGACCATTAACGAAGCGGTTCTAGTGGTTTGGATCCGGCGGCCAGCTGCTGGCCGCCGGAATACTTGCTTAGGCGCGGTCGTTAACAGACGCGGTAGGCGCGACACGTTTCACAGAAGCGATGCCGGCTTCGGCAGATTGTTTGGTGGTGTATACCTCGGAATGGCCAAGGGTTTCGCCGTTGGCACCCTTAAGACGCCAGAAGTACCCGCCTGCGTTCGCGCGAAGGATTTCAAACATGGAAATGGCCCTCCTTGGGCCGGAAATGCGACCCGTCCGAAGCGCCGGGTCATTGATCTTTAAGGAGGGGCCAGCTAGGGTAATGTTGTTCAAGACATGCCTAGCGGGCTTCGGCCCAGGTATTCGGAAATCGGCTGGTTTACGAGACCAGTCGGTTTTCCATCCATGTTACCTTCGGGGTGAGATACGGCCCCTTAGGCGGAAGTTCGTCGGGACTCGCCGGCGGAACTTCTGGAAACCGCGTGCCATCCTTTACTTCAGCGATCCGGCCCTGATTGAGACCGAAGAACGCTGCGATATCGTGATGGCGGTCACCCCGCTCGATCATGCCCCGAATAAGCGCCACATCGCGCTCGTTGATTGTGAGGCCGCTCGGCCTCGCACGTGATCCCATACTTTTCTCCTGTTTCATTAAACCTCAGACTCTAGGCCTGACCCGTCTTATATGAGGGGGAGTCGCCGGACAGTCAACTAGAAATCGAATTATACAATACCGTAGCTTGTTACGATTTTATTTCTTCTTGACGTTGTAGCGCGCTACGGCTAGTTTGCGCGCATGATCAGCCACAAAGAAATAGCAACTCCAGCCGGCCTCAGCGCACGCCTGCTCGATGTCGCAGAAGTTTTTGCCGGGGTTGGGGTGTCGCGCGAGGAAGCGGTGGTCCGTCCTGGCGAAAGGCTGCCGGTTATCGGCGTGCGTGACCTTCAAGATGGCGCTGTAGCCGCGCGAGAGGCGCTGGACACCGTCGGCTTTTCGTCCCCCTCCAAAGCCATGATCTATGCAGTTCAGGCTGACGACGTGCTCGTGACGGGGCGAGGGACGCTGCTGAAGTTCGGCCTCGTGGGCGACGAGACGGCGGGAGCGATTGCCAGCGCAAACATCATCGTCGTGCGCCCCGGCCCTGATGTGGCGGGCGCCGTCCTCTTCGCAATCCTGTCGAGCGACGTGTTCCGGCCGAAGATCGAGGTTTTGCGGAGAGGGGCTACGACGCTACTGTCCCTGTCGCCGAAGGACCTTGCCAAGCTCGAAATCAATCTGCCGTCGCTGAACGAACAGGAGCGCATCGCCGCCCTCGTTAAGGACGCGCAAATCGCCTACCGCACCGCCCTGGAGGCTGCCGAAATCCGCCGCTCACTCGCGCGGCGCCTGATTGACGCTCGCCTGTTTGGCGACAACCAGAACCATTGAGGAAATCATGGCCAAACTCACTCGTACTGAACTGGAAAATCATCTCTGGAAATCAGCCGACATTCTGCGCGGTTCCATCGATAGCTCCGATTACAAGATCTACATTTTCGGCTTTCTGTTTCTAAAGCGACTGTCTGATCGTTTTGAGGAAGAGGCCAAAGAGGCTATCCGTCAGGGCCTGCCGGAGAATGTCGCCTATAGCGATCCCGACGAGCATGAATTCTTTCTGGTTGAGCGCGCGCGTTGGTCTTCGATCAAAAAGCTGACGACGGGCATTGGCGACCAGCTCAACAAGGCATGTGCCGCGATTGAGGATACTAACCCCTCGATTGAAGGCGTGCTGGCCAATATCGACTTCAACTCCGAGTCGCGCCTTGGCGATGCCAAGAACCGCGAAGGTGTTTTGTCCCGCCTAATCGATCACTTCTCGCGCATCGACTTGTCGAATGCCTCCCTGTCCGAGCCGGATATGTTGGGGCGCGCCTATGAATACCTGATCGACAAGTTCGCGGACGACGCAGGCAAGAAGGGTGGCGAGTTCTATACCCCTCATCATGTCGTGCGGTTGATTGTTGAACTGCTGGACCCGAAGCCCGGCATGCGCATCAGCGACCCCACCTGCGGCTCAGGCGGCATGTTGGTTCAGGTCGCAGAGCATGTGGCGAAGCTTGAAGGCAAGCGGCTGGGTGAAGCGCTCAACATCACCCTGCATGGGCAGGAAAAGAACCTTGGCACATGGGCCATCGCCAAGATGAACCTGCTGTTGCATGGTCTTCGCGATGCGCGGATTGAAAAGGGCGATACGATCCGCAATCCGCGCCTGCTCGATCAGGACGGCAACCTATTCCTTTATGATCGCGTCATCGCAAACCCGCCATTCTCGCTAGATAGCTGGGGCGCGGACGATGTCTCAGGCGATACCGAGAAGAAGGGGCACAATCGATTCATCTATGGCATCCCACCCAAGAACATGGGCGATCTGGCCTTCGTTCAGCACATGGTGGCGACGCTCAACGCCACGGGTGTATGCGGCGTAGTGATGCCGCATGGTGTGCTGTTCCGTGGCTCGGGCGATGGCCGCATCCGCGAAGCGATGCTGAAAGCCGATCTGTTCGAGGCGATCGTCGGCCTGCCGGAAAATCTATTCGCTGGTACTGGCATCCCCGCAACCGTCTTGATCCTCAACAAGGCGAAAGCGCCCGAACGCAAAGGCAAGGTCCTGTTCATCCACGGCGCGAAGAAATTTGAGGAGCGGCCCAAAAAGAACATCCTTGGGGAAGGCGATATCAGGGACATCCGGGACGCCTTCCGCGCCTGGAAGGATGAGGACCGCTTCTGCCGCGTCGTCGATATGAAAGAAATCGAAGAGAACGATTTTAACCTCAACATCTCCCGCTACATCGACACGCTGGAGCCCGAAAAACCGATCAATGTAAAGGCCGAGCTCGCCAAGCTCTGGGACGCTGAAAAGGCGCGCGACGAGGCTGCGGACCGCATGAACTCCCTTCTCAAGGAGATGGGTTATGCAGGGTGACACGAAACGCTTGCGTGAACTGATCTTTGAACGGTCGCAGCGTTTGCGCGAAGGCGACGTGTTGCCCGTTGTTAGTGTGACCAATCACAATGGTATCCAGCTGGCATCAGAAACTTTCTCCCGCCAAGTCTACAGCCGAGAATTGACCAACTACAAAGTTATCAAACCAGGTTGGTACGCCTTTAATCCATCGAGGGTGAATGTTGGCTCTCTAGCTCGAAACAATTTAGGGTATGATGTTTGCGCGTCGCCGATGTATACGGTTTTTGAGTGCACTTCTCCTGAAGTTGTCGCAGACTATTTGGATGCTTTCCTTACAAGTTCCAGATTTACCGAGCGGGTAGCAGCCAATCTGCAAGGCTCAGTTCGAGACGCGCTCAGCTTTGATGCACTTCAAACATTTCCGATCCATCTTCCCCCAATCTCCGAGCAACATGCCGTCGCGGAAGTCTTGGGTAAGATTGAGGGCACAATCACCAAGACGGAGGCACTGATTGCTGTGCTCGCGGAAGCAAAGCACGCGACTATGCGTGCATTGCTGACACACGGCATTCGACCCGAGAAGGCGTCGATGAAGCCGTTACCCGCGCGCTGGGTGCTTGGAAGAGTGGCCGAGGGTATCACGCATATCCCGGCAGATTGGGATCTCGTGACGTTGACGAAAGTTGCCAAGCTCGAAAGCGGTCATACGCCTGACCGCAAAGAGCCCACCTACTGGGACGGCAATATCCCTTGGATATCACTGCAGGATGCCGACGCACTCACCAAAGTGACCATCTCTGAAAGCGCCGAAACCATCGGGCCGTTGGGCTTGGCCAACTCGTCGGCACGGATGCTCCCGGCGGGGACTGTTGTGCTTCAGCGAACTGCAAACGTCGGTCTTGCTTCGGTAATGGGGCGCGAGATGTGTACCAGTCAGCATTTCGCGAACTGGATCTGCGGAAACAAGCTTGATCCCTACTACCTTCAGCAGGTCTTTCGGCACATGTCGCGTGAGTGGGGGCGTCTTGTCGCTGGGAGCGTCCTGCCTGACATCTACATGGGAACCTTCAAGGCATTGCAAATTCTTCTCCCTCCGTTGGAGGAGCAGAAGAAAATTGGTGAGGTTGGCGTCGCCTTCGACACGAGGATTGAAGAGGAGCGAGGGGCGTTGGGCGTCCTGAATAAGAACCGCGCGGCTCTTGCTCAAGAACTTCTATCCGGTCGCGTCCGCCTTCCTGATAGCGTCATTGCGCGGCATCGTGACAAGGCTGGGCAAGCGGCATGAACGAGACCAGCGAGCAGTTAGAGCGTGAATGGGTGGAAGAGCCGGCGGTCGATCTGCTGCGAGTGCTGTTCGACTATAAGCCGTTGACCCCAGACGACGTGCGGCGGTTGCGGGACGGGCTGGCAACAGAACCTGTTTTGACCGTCCGCCTTACGGAATGCCTGAAGCGCCTCAATCCTTGGCTCGGCGACGACGGCGTTCGCCGCGCCGTTGCGGCTGTCACGCGTGTTAGCGCTATCGATGTGATGGAAGCCAACGAATACGCCTATACGGCCCTCACCTATGGCGTGACCGCACCTCACACTGAAGGCGGCAGGCGACAGGACCGCAATGTGCGGTTCTTCGATTTTGGGGACCCATCCGCCAATACGTTCGAGTTCGCGCGGCAAGTCACCGTTAAGGGCGCGCGCCAGGACATCATCCCTGATATTGTCGTTTACGTGAACGGCCTCCCGCTCGCTGCCATAGAATGCAAATCGCCTTCGCTAGCCGATCCGATGGGCGAGGCGATCCGCCAGTTCCGCCGTTATGAAAGCCGTGATGAATTCGCCGGGCTTGGCGCTCCCCGCCTATTCGAGACGGCGCAGATTTCCATCGCGCTGGCGCGCGACGTGGCGAAATACGGCACGACACTGACCCCAGCTCGCCAATGGGCTGAGTGGAAAGATCCCTATCCGTTCACGCTCGATGCGCTCGCGGCACAATTGGGTCGAACCCCAACGGGGCAGGACATACTGCTCGCTGGGCTTCTCGCACCGGCCAATCTGCTCGATCTCATCCGCAACTTCGTCGTGTTCGAAACCATCGACGGGCGGCGCATTAAGAAACTGGCGCGCTATCAGCAGTTCGTTGCCGTTGGCAAGGCGATAGAGCGCATCCGCATTGCACCCAATCCGCAGCGCCGTGGCGGCGTCATCCACCATACCCAAGGCTCCGGTAAATCGCTGACGATGGTGTTTCTGGCGACCAAGTACGCCGCTTGCCCGAGGCCGAAAACCCGACAATTGTCATCGTCACGGATCGAACCGACCTTGATGACCAGATCACCGGGCAGTTTCAGCGATCAGGCTTCGCCAACCCTATCCAGGCCGAAAGCGGGGAAGCGCTGCGCAAAGCTCTGTCGGGTGGTGCTGGAACGACCGTTCTGACGACCGTTCATAAGTTTCACAGCGCCGTACCAAAACGCTCTTCGGTCATTTCCAAAGCGCGGAACGTCTTCGTCATGGTCGATGAAGCGCACCGCACGCAATATGGCGCGCTTGCCGCCCGGATGCGCGCGGGGCTGCCCAATGCCTGCATGATCGCCTTCACCGGCACACCTATCGACAAGAAGGATCGCAGCACCCGTGAAGTCTTCGGCGACTACCTGCACCGCTATCTGATCGACCAGGCTGTGAAGGATGGGGCAACCGTCCCGATCTATTACGAGATGCGCGATGCGCAACTTCGGATCGATGGGCGTGATCTCGAACGGGATATTCGGGCCACGTTCCCGGAACTGTCTGACGAAGAGATTGAGAAGCTGAAGCGCGGCATGCGCCTTCAAGAGAAATTGGCCGGAGCGCCGGTTCGTGTAGAGGCCATCGCTAAAGACATTCTCGCGCATTATCGAAGCACCATCGAGCCGAACGGCTTCAAAGCGCAGATCGTGACGGTCAGCCGAGACGTCGCCGTAACCTACGTGGAAGCCCTGCGGCAGCTTGGCTCGCCTGAATGCGCGCTGATCATGTCCGCATCCAACAATGACAGCGCCCGGCTGCAAGCCCATCACCTGTCCAAGCGTGACCGCGACACCTTGATTGGCCGGTTCAAGAAGCGCGACGATCCGCTAAAAATCTTGGTCGTGTGCGACATGCTTTTGACCGGCTTTGACGCGCCGGTAGAGCAGGTTTTGTATCTCGATGCGCCACTGCGGGAGCATACGCTTTTGCAGGCAATCGCGCGCGTGAACCGCACCGCTGAAGGCAAGACTTATGGGTTGGTCGTCGACTATTGGGGCGACAATCGGCGCATTTCCGATGCCCTGGATATGTTCTCAGACGAAGACGGCATAGCCAGTGCGCTGCGCCCGCTTTCCGAGAAAGTCCAGCTTCTTGAAAGTCGGCATCGAGCGGCCATTCGGCTTTTCGAAGGCATTAGCCGTGAGGACGATACGGCGTGCGTTGAACTACTGCGTCCAGATGACATTCGCGCCAAATTCGAACTCGACTTCCTGCGCTTCGCCGAAGCCATGGACATGGTGTTGCCCGACCCCAAGGCATTGGAAGAACCCTATCCATCCGACCTGAAGCGCCTATCGCGCATTCGTGTTCTCGCCCGCCGCGCCTACCACGAGGAGCCATTTGACCCGAAGGACTATGGCGCGAAGGTCGGCGAGATCATCACCAGCCATCTCTCGGTGACGGGTGTCCAGCAGTTGCTGGTAAAATTCGATATTCTCGACCCTGCTTTTCGTCCGTATCTGGAAAGCCTTCGGTCGAGCGATGCCAAGGCGGCGGAGATCGAGCACGCCATCCGCCAGGAAATCCACGTCCACCGCGACGAAAATCCCACGGCCTACGCCTCGCTCTGGGAACAGTTAGAGCGGATCGTCAACGACAAGCGCGAAGCTCGCGTTTCCGCCGCCAGCGCGTTGACCCAGCTTGAAGCAATGGTGGGACAAACCGCAGATATTCGCTCGGGCGCGGCGGGTAGGAGCGACGGCCTCACTGGAACGGCTGTCGCCATCCTGCCCTTCATTGACGCCGATCTGCCAGATGCCGAGCGCTCTCGGAGCGCTGCCGGTATCACCAAGGCGCTCGAAGAATATGCCGAAGTCGTTGACTGGCATCATAAGGAGGACGTGCAGCGGCAGATGCGTCGATCCATCAAGGAGCAGTTGCGCAGCTTGGGACTGGATGCGCACAAGGTCGAAGCCTCGACGGCAAAGATTATGGATGTCGCCCGCGCGAGGTATGCAGGATGACGGACGCGGCTCAGCATACCATCGTCTTTGGCGGTGAAACGTTCGCATTCCTGATTGAGCGGACAGCGCGCCGGAAAACCGTGGCGATATCGGTTGGGTTCGATGGGGTGCGCGTACTCGCACCGTCAGACCTGGATGATGATCGCGTCCTTGGCATCGTTCGCAACAAAGGCGCTTGGCTGCTTCGCAAACAGGCGGCGTACCGCGAGCTTGGGGGACAGCCGGTTGCAAAGGAATTTGTGAGTGGCGAGACCTTCCACTATCTCGGCCGCCAGTATCGCTTGAAGCTCATTCCCGACGAAACCGCCGTCACGACCCGGATTGCCGCGAGAGGTTCAACCCTTGTCGCGCCGGTGCTGCCGAACGGACATGCCGCCGTTCAGCGCGCCGCTGTCCGCAGCGGTCTCAGACACTGGTATCGAGCCCATGCGAACCAGCATTTTCCTGCCCGTGCGCGAATGATCGCAGAGACGCTTGGCATTCCGACACCGACCGTCAACGTCGTAGACCAGTCAAAGCGCTGGGGAAGTTGCGATGCGCGAGGACGCATTCGCCTGAACTGGCGCTTGGTGATGGCACCGATGCCATTGGTCGACTACGTTATTGCTCATGAAGCTTGTCACGTTCTAGAGCACAATCATTCTCGGCGTTTTTGGCGCTCGTTAGAAACGATCATGCCGGACTACGAGGATCGCCTAAGAAGACTTGATCGAATGGGGCACCAATTCATTTGGTGAAGTCGTGCCCTCGCTGCATACACGCCTACGTCGCCTTTCCCCCATTTCCTCCATACGGTAGCTTTTGGGGCGCAGCCAGCTACGTGCGCGCATGCGCGGAAGCAACGCAAAGGATCAGGCGTGCCCTACTTCTTCGAGGTTCTGACTACCCCCCTAGATAACGACCACTTCTGGCAGCGTCTCGAGGAAATCTGGCGCATTATGCACGACGATCTGATGGGCGTTCATTTTGAAACCGAGGAGGAGGCGCTCGAAAAAGAATACCGTAAATCGCTCGATCCGGATGATCTGAGATTGGATAGCCTGTTCGTCGCGCGTTATCGCCTAACCGATGATCGTGAGAATCTACTTCTGTTTCACGGGCGTGGTCTTGAGGCCCTTGCTGAGACAGAAGTCGCGATTGCGAACCGCGCCATGACCGCTCAATTCATGCACGAGTGGTCTGCTCTGTTAAGTTGCCATGGATTTGTCACCGCAGCGGTAATGGCACGGGGCCCTGATGTAGAAGGCAAGCGAGCGGGTCTGGCTGGTGCCGAGGTAGTTAGTCTAGATCAGCAAAGACAATGGTTTGCCCACTATTTTCTTCGGCTGCGTAGCTCATTCGCCTCTAGGGGCGAAACTGAGGAAGCAGTTTGGTCGCTGATCAACGCCATTATTGAAGGCAGCATTCATATGGACCCGCCGCCAGATGTCTTGTGGTTTGAGAAGTTCTTAAACCTTGAAAGGGACGCGAAGGCGAACCCCCACTTTGGCCAGCTGACGTACGCGTTTCGTGAAAACCGGCTGTCTGTGAAAACGATGCGCCGCCTAGTTGACCTCCCATCTGATCACCTGCCGCCCCTAAACCTAAAAGTCCCCAGACCCTAGGTGTGCAGAAGATTTGTCGCGCCAGTTCGCAGGATAACGTTCCTGTCGATGGCGCCGTCGACACTCCTCAATCCACAGGATGTCGATCATGCCAACTCCGTTTCCTCCTCGCTCAACGAGCCAGCATTTTGAGCAATTGGTAACCCTCAAGGTCGCGGCGGCCCATTTCGGCTTGCCCTACTTCAAGGTGCAGCGCGCCGCTCGTGCTGGCATCATTCCCACCTATTTCGTCTACAATACTCGTCGTCTGGTGAAGCTGTCCGAGGTAGGGGCAATCATCAACTCTTCCCGCCAGGGAGGTGTATGATGGCACAGCTGTTGCACGATACCCCCGCCGCCGTCCGCTTCTTGCGAGGCATGCACACTGACCGTGCTCTGCATTTGGTCGCAATACATGCCAATGGTCGTGTCGAGGCAATCACCTTTGAAGCTGATGCCCACGAGAGCGCCTTTCATTGGCTTGACGCCCGTCAGGGCGTAGCAAACCTCTACTTTCAGGTGAACGAGTCATTGCCCGGTGTGCGTAATAAAAAGGCCAAAAAACAAGACATAGCGACGGCTCGACACCTCCATGTCGATATCGACGATCCGGAGGCTCTGCCGCGCATTCAAGCCTATGAACCGGCCCCTTCGGTGGTGCTGTTTTCAGGTGGTGGCTTCCAGGCTTTTTGGACTTTGTCGGAGCCCACCACAGACTTGGAGGGCGTCGAACTCCGAAACGCCAAAATCGCTCAGGACCTGGGTGGAGATAATTGCCACAACATCGACCGCATCATGCGGGTGCCTGGTACGATTAACATTCCCAACGCCAAGAAAAGGTCGCAGGGTAGGGTGGAAGCGCTAGCCTATGTGGTCGAACGGCACGGCAATTTTGATCTGCGTTACAGCGCGCATGACTTCCAGCCGCTTGTCGCCGCCGAACCAGCAACTGAGGTGCATCTGAGCACGATTCCAGCTCATATCGAACTGGACACGCTGCCGGATTCCGTCAGTGAGGAAACCCGCCAACTAATCATTCATGGAGATGATCCCAGTAGCCCAATGGGTGAAGCCGGCGCCCGATACCCCTCGCGCAGCGAAATTGTATTTCGTGTCATTTGCGACTTGCTAAGGGCGAATGTTGCGCACGATGTTATCGCCTCACTGCTTCTGGATCAGGCCTATGGCATTTCCCAATCTGTCCTCGATAAGAAGCAGCCGGAACGCTATGCGCTGAAGCAGATTCGCGCAGCCCTAGAAGCTGTTGCGGGCGGCTGGCCAGACGCGACCAGCAAAGGCCCCAGGCCCACCTATCGCAACACGGTTATTGCGCTCGATAGGCTTGGTTTGGAGGGGCAGCACGATGTGTTTCATCACCGTAAGCTAATTTCCGGTGATGCACTGCAGGGATATGCCGGGGAGCTTAGTGACGACCTATGCGCGGTAATCCGTTCGGCCATCATAGACCAGTTTGGTTTTGATCCGGGGAAATACAACGTCATTGAAGCAGCGAATGTCATTTGTCTTGAGAACAAAGTTCATCCGGTAAGCGACTACCTGAATCTGCTGAGGTGGGATGGACAGGAACGCGTACCGTCCTTGCTCAATCATTACTTTGGAGCAGAGGACACGCCACTGCATCGCGCAATGTCGCGAGCGGTCATGGTCGCCGCAGTTCGGCGGGTTCGTCAGGCGGGCAGCAAGTTCGACACCGTGCTCGTACTCGAAGGCAAGCAGGGCAGCGGAAAGTCAACGGCCATCAGAATCTTGGCAGGCGACTCCAATTTTGCTGATCAGGATATTCTTTCTGTCGATGCAAAACAGCAGATCGAATTAATCGAAGGTGTTTGGCTTTTTGAACTGGGCGAGCTTTCGGGGATGAACAAGGCCGATATTGCTCGGCTGAAGGCCTTCGTCTCCCGCCAAGTTGACCGTGGCCGCCCCGCATACGGTCGATATCGCGAGGACCGACCCCGCCAAGTCGTGTTCATCGGAACGACGAACCAGGGCGCCTATCTGCGGGACACAACCGGCAACCGCCGATTTTGGCCGGTGGCCACCACGACAATCGACACCGACGCCTTGGCTCGGGATCGCGATCAACTTTGGGCCGAAGCGGCGCACCTCGAAGAGCAGGGATTCAGCGTCGTCTTGCCTGAGGAGCTTTGGGCAGATGCTGCAGCCGCCCAAACAGCCAGGCTAGAAGAGCATCCTTGGCACGACATTTTGAGCAACGCGGAAGGCTCGGTGGCAAATGGTCTGGAGCGGATCACCACTGAAGAGATATTCTCGGATCTGCTTCACCTCCCGCCAGGCAGCCGCCAGCCCTTTCAGCAGCAGCAGATCGGCAGCATTATGATTTCGCTGGGTTGGTCCGGCCCAAAACGAATTCGGGTAGGCGGCAAGGTTTTGCGTGGATACGAGCGACCGTCCAGGGAGCCGAACCGTGAACAAAGGGCCAGGCAAAAATTTTAGCTGTAGCGGCGTGGCATATGTAGCGCCGCCACAGTGAGTGGTGGTGTGTGGGCACCGGGCTGCCGGACCCAGCGGCCCCCTGGCCGTAGCACTGCCACAGCCGCCACATGCGCTACGCCGCGATCCCAACCCGAATGGGCGTGGAATCCGGCACCGTTCTTGAACACCGCGAGGCCCCGTCCGCCGGGACCTCCAATCCTCCGAAAAACACGCTGCAAATATCCTCTGAGGCCGCGTGGTTCCTTTGCGGTTCCACGCCGGAGCGCCGAGAAATTGTGCGCGATATATCGCCCGTGTTTTCCTGTTTTTGGTTGAATTCACAATAGGTTAAACGCAATGAACCCTGTAACTGTCTCCATCACCAAGCGGGTGCGTCGTCGCCTCCTTGCCGGTGGTAATATGGTTGAACTGACCCGCTGGTTCGCCAATTTCCGCGACCCCGATACCGGGCAGCGTAAGCTCCCCTCGTTCGAGACGCGCCGCGAGGCGGAAGCTTTTAAGACCCAGCTGCTGAGCAAGGTGCATGCGGGGGTCTATGTCGATCCCAGCCGTGCCCCGACGGTTGCCGAGGCGGTGGCGCATTTCCTTGCCAACCGAGAAACCGAGGTCAAAGCCTCGACGCTGTATGGCTATCGGGTCGTGGCCAAGGCCATTACCGGCCCGCTGCTCGAAGGCACGATGCAAGAACGCGCTGAATACGCCATGTCAGGTGAATTGCCCCGGCGCGATGCCCGGTTGCTGAAAATGCTGGGTGAGGTCTCAACCGCCGATCTCACCACGGCGGATATTCGTAATTGGCATCGCACCGTCATGGAGCAAGTGGGGCGGTATACGGCCAACCGTGCGCTCTCGATGCTGAAGGCGGCGCTGGCCCTGTGCGAGGAGGATTATCGGGTCCGGGCTCCCGCCATGCCCTCCAATGTCGTGCGTCGGCGCAGCAAGGTCAAAAAGACCATTCTGACGTCGGAGCAGGTGGGTAAGCTCCTTGCCCAGGCCAAGGCCGACACGCATCGCGGCATCTACTACGCGTTTCCTTTTCTCACCGGCACCCGCATCAGCGAGCAGCTGGGCCTGTTGTGGGAGGACGTGGATTTTGACGGCAATGGCATCCACGTCCGACGCATTCAGGAGCGGGACGGCAGCCTCACCGAAACCACCAAGACCGAGGCGGGCCAGCGGGAAATACCTATGACGGCGACGCTCCGGGAAATGCTGCTCGCTTGGCGCTTGGCGTGCCCCCGGCAGGACGGCAAGCTGCATCGGGTATTTCCTGGCCCCGGTCGCCTCCAACCCTGGCCATTGCCGCGCAAGGACGGTGGCGGGCCGCTGCTCTACCAGAACTTCCGTAAACGGTTCTGGGTGCCGGCGTTCGAAGAGCTCAAGCTGCCCTATGTGACCCCACACGCGGCGCGGCATAGCTTCATCTCGACGCTGCAAGCGCAGGGGGTGGAGGTGGGCTTGGTCGCCAAACTGGCGGGTCATGCCAATGCCAATGTGACGCTCGGGCATTATACCCAGGCCGTTCGCGGTGGCGCTGACGCGATGGGCCAGCTTGACCGGGCTTACACCAACGGCGGCACTGCCACGCAGGAGGTGAACCATGGGTAAGGCCCTGCCGATCCGGATTGCGGGTATCGTCTTTTCCTCACGAGGTCAGGCAGTGGCTCACTGCCGGCATATTCTCAACGAGGGCGCGATTGGTAGCCGTATATGTGGTGCAGATGCGGAGTTCGTTGAACACCTATGGCTCAATCGGCCCGATAAGTTGGAAGAATTCGCCGGTCGGCGGGTTGTCGGTTTTGAACGCCGCTATCGTGCGGGAGTGGAAAACTGGACCCGGTGTTTCTGGGCGGTGTTTGAGGACGGTGAGGCGGCGGATTTCAGTTTCGCGAAAGCGCTGTCCAACATTGTGAGCGCTCAGCATCCAATGCGATAGAGCAAAGGCCCTGCCGCCACTACGGCGGTGGGCCTTCCGCGTGCCGTGGGCGGTGGCCGGCACTGCAGGCCCGTCCACCCGCTCCCGGCCACGGGTGTATGCCTCCCGTGGCCGCGCCACCATGCTAGTGGCGTACGGGGGCGGCTGGCCTCAGCCTCCCCCCACCTGCGCTAACGAAACAATATACGAAGGGACCCGTTCGGGTCTGCGCCATATCCGGGGGTCGTTGTCACGATGCCGGACGTTTGCTCGCGCGCTTTTTTATGGGAGGAGCGGACATGGGTGCTTCATCGCTTTCCTCCAACAATTGCCCAACTTTCACATCCAACGCTTGCGCCGTGTGCCATAGCGTCAGTGCGGTGGGATTGCGCCTGCCAAGCTCAAGAGCGCTGATATAGGCGCGGTCTACGCCCATTCGCGCTGCTACAGCGTCTTGAGACAGATCTGCCGCGAGACGGTAGCGCCTGACATTCTCCCCGATGACCCGTCGCACATCCATGCGACATAACGAGCAAAATTGTGCACGTTAGCGCGACGCACTATAATGCTCGTTATCAGATTCCGGGAGTGAGCATGAAAGCCCATACAATCGTGATCGCCGCCTTGGCGTTGATCTCCGCGCCATCGGTTCAGGCTGCGATTATTCTGGAGGTCCAGCCAGACAAATTCCAGTTTGAAGGGCCAACGGATAAAGTGAGCTACGACGGGAAGGCATTTTTATGTGACTTCAAAGATGCTGCCTATGTTTCAACAGATGGTATGCTTCAAGCCGAGCGATCATTCGACTGGTGGAAATGGGATCGGTCGAGCAGCTTCCTCTTCGAAAGTTCAACGGGTGTGATGACTACCCAAGAAAAGACCGAAAAATGGGTGGTTCTCCGGCAAGCCTCTAATCATCGTGATCTGCTCGCTCACTTGCCTGACGCAGACCCGCTTTTAAACCAGCTCCGTATTTTCACATACACGCAGCCGATGCGGTTCTGGCTGACCGATGGTGCGGATGTTTATTCCGGCACCTGCAATATGGCTACGAATTGAGGAGCGCTCCTGATGGAACCCGATGGGAACCACGGACTCCAACCAAGTTGATTCGGTCCAGCCAAACGGCAAGTCATGCTCCTCGGAGGGAACGTGCCTGGCAGAGGTTTTGGATTGGGTGATTCGCGGCAAAGGCCCGGAAAACGGCCAGAAAAACCAAAGGCCGGGCAATAAGCCCGGCCTTTTGTTGCCACTCCCAGATTGGGAGGATTTGGAGCGGGCGATGGGATTCGAACCCACGACCCTAACCTTGGCAAGGTTATGCTCTACCCCTGAGCTACACCCGCGCTCCGTTTCGTCGGCGGCTGCGCTTGGCACCCCGTCGACGAGCGCCTATATGCCCAATCGATATTCCGATTGCAACCCACTTTTTGGCAAGATCGTCATCTTCGTGTCTGCTTGTGGATAGAAGGGCTTGTCACGTCACCGTTTGCGGGCGCAAGAAGAACCGCGAATTTCCCAGTTTGCCTCGTTGGAAGGGCCTTTTTCAGTCATGTCCACCCCGTTCAATGGCATTGCCGCCGCTCCCCAATCCGCAGCGCCCGTCGCCGCCCTGATCAAGGATTCCACCGATCAGGCCTTCAAGGTCGACGTGATCGATGCGTCCAATGAAGCCCCGGTCCTGGTGGATTTCTGGGCGCCATGGTGCGGCCCCTGTCGTCAGCTGACGCCGGCCCTCGAAAAAGTGGTCAATGAAAAGGCCGGCGCGATTCGGCTGATCAAGATCAACATCGACGAGAACCCCCAGATCGCCGGTCAGCTCGGCATTCAGTCGATTCCGGCCGTGTTCGCCTTTTCGGGCGGCCGTCCGGTCGATGCCTTCATGGGCGCTATGCCCGAGGGCGAGCTGCGCCGATTCGCCGACAAGGTAATTGCCGGCGCCCCCGCTGCGGGTCCCGCCGAAGGCTCGATGGAAGCCCAGATCGCCGAAGCCGTTGCCGCGGCTCAGGACGCACTGGCTGCGGGCGATCTTGGCCGCGCCGCGCAGATCTTTGGCATGGTGCTGCAGCACCAGCCCGACCATGCGGCATCCCTGATCGGGCTGAGCCAGGTCTATCTGGCCGCTGGCGAGACCGAGCAGGCGCAGGCAACCCTCGACATGATTCCCGAGGCCGGCCGCACGGGCGACGCCTATGCGAGCCTCGTCAATTCGATTCGCCTGCTCGGCGAAGCGGCCAATCTCAGCGAAACCGCCGCGCTCGAAGCCGCCGTTGCCGCCAATCCCGATGATCATCAGGCCCGCTACGACCTGGCGCTGGCGCTCAATGCCGAAGGCCGCCATGTCGAGGCCGCCGAGGCGCTGGTGGCCATCTTCAAGCGCGATCGCACCTGGAACGAAGACGGCGCGCGCAAGAAGCTGCTTGAGTTCTTTGACGCCTGGGGCCCCAAGGACCCGGCGACCAACAAGGGCCGGCGCATGCTGTCGGCGGCCCTGTTCTCGTAGGAAACGCGACTATGCCCAAGCGTCCAGCATCGACGGCCGATCTGCCGAAATCCGTACCGGTCTTTCCGTTGTCGGGCGCCCTGCTGCTGCCGTTCTCCCACCGCCCGCTCAACATATTTGAGCCGCGCTATATCGAACTGGTGGACGCCGCCCTGCGTGGTGACCGCCTGATCGGGCTGATCCAGCCCGAAGACACAAGCGAGGAAAGCCCCAAGGGCCGCAGCCCGCTGCAGGCCATCGGATGCCTTGGCCGCCTCACTCATTTCGAGGAAAGCGGCGAGGGGCGCTACTTCATCATCCTCGAGGGGGTGACGCGCTTCCGCCTGGTGCATGAGCTGACGGTGATGACGCCCTACCGGCAGGGCGTCATTTCCGCCGATGAATTCGCGTCCGATTTCACCCGCGACTTCGGCGAAGACGCGGTGGATCGTCCGCGCTTCGTCAAGATGATGCGCGACTATGCCGAATTCGCCAGCATCGAGCTCAACTGGGAAGAGATCGAGCGCACCGGAACGGCCGACCTCGTCAATTTCTGCTGCATGGTCGGGCCCTATGGCCCCGCCGAAAAGCAGGTGCTGCTGGAAGCCCCCACGCTCGAGCAGCGGGCCGAAACGCTGATCGCCATGACCGAATATGAAATGGCGCGTGGTGGCGGAGGCGGCGCGGCGCCGCTGAACTGATCCATGAACCAGCCGCCCGCCAATCCGCGTCATGTGTTCGAGGTCAAGACACTCGAAATGCTGGTCTGCCCATTGACCAAGACGCGCCTGTCGCTATCGGCCGATCGCAGTGAACTGGTGTCGGTCGCGGCGCGCCTGGCCTTTCCCATTGTCAGGGGCGTGCCTTTGCTGAGCCTTGAAGAAGCCCGCAGCATCGAGCCCGAGGAATTGCGGTTGTTCCGCGACGCCAGCCACGACTAGCCTAGATCGGCAGGCCGCTCAGCAATTTGGGCCCACGGCCCGAAATTCCGGACGCGGTGCGAATCAGCGCCGACTTGACCGGGCCCGCCCGGTCGACCAGCCCCAGGCCGAAATCGCGGATGGCGCGCACCGGGGCGATGTCGTTGGAAAACAGCCGGTTGAGCGTATCGGTCATCGCCGCCATGCTGGTGGTGTCGAGCCGCCGCCAGCTCTGATAGCGCTCCAGCACATCGTCGCTCCCATGGTCGAGCCCAAGCCGGATGGCCTCGACCACCACTTCGGCCAGCGCCGCCACGTCCTTGAGGCCGAGGTTCAGACCCTGTCCGGCAATGGGATGCACCACATGTGCGGCATCGCCCACCAGCGCCAGGCGCGGCGCGACGAAATCGCGGGCGATCTGCAGGCGCAGCGGAAAGCCCATCAGCTTTTCTTCGGTCTTCACCGCACCCAGCGATGATCCCATCACGGCCTCGATTTCCGCCGCCAGCTCGTCCGCCGGCATGGCGAGAAAGCGCGGCGCGTCTTCACTGCGCTCGGTCCACACCAGCGATGAGCGATTGCCCGGCAGCGGCAGGCTGGCAAAGGGTCCGGCGGGGCGGAAATGCTCATAGGCCACGCCCTCATGCGGCAATTCATGGGCGATGGTGGCGACCAGCCCGGTCTGGCCATAATCGTGCCCGACGACGCCGATGCCCGCCATGCCGCGCAGGGCCGATTGCCCGCCATCCGCTGCCACCAGCAGCGCCGTCGTCAGCACGCGCCCGTCATCAAGCATCAGCCGGGCGGAGGTGGCGTCGGCCGTGTAGCCGGTAATGGTGGCTGGGGCGATGACTTCGATGCGGTCCTTGGCCGCCTCGAGCAGCACCAGCCCGCTGACGCTGTTGGGCACCATATGGGCAAAGGCTTCGCCGGGAGCCACTTCACCGTCAAAGGTCAGAAAGAGCGGCCGGGAAATATCATTCTCGCCGGAATCGGTGATGCGCATTGCCGTGATCGGCTGGGCGCCGGCGGCCATTTGCGGCCACACGCCCAGCGCCTCGAACACCCGGCGCACGCCGGCGGCGATGGCGGAAGCGCGATTGTCCCGCGGCACCGATAGCGGCCGGCGATCGACCAGGCCGACCCGTATGCCGCGCGCCGATTGTACCAGCGCCAATGCCAGCGTCAGCCCCACCGGACCGCCGCCAACGATGATGACGTCGAAACTGTTGCTCGCGCTCATTGCCATCTCCTGCATCGCTTCCTGACCCCTACGCCGAACCGGCCCGGCTGCCAACCGGCAGACCTCTCCTGCGACCCCAATGCAGTCGCGGACGTTGTGCTTAAAAAATACTCACGACCAAAAATCGCTGTGCAAAAAATATGCAACACGGCGCGAGGGAATAGGCGTCCATTTCGTGCAGTTCGGCAAGTCTTTGAAATCGCTTCAATAAATCAAGCGCGTCCAACTTGGCACGGCGCTTGAGTCTAGTTTGGCATTCCAGACCAAAGCGCCAACACGCAAAGGGGCTCGCATGAAACTGGTGATCGCAATTATCAAGCCATCACGCCTCGAAGAGGTTCGCCAGGCTCTCAACTCGCTCGACGTCCACGGCATGACCGTGACCGAGGTGAAGGGCTACGGCCGCCAGAAGGGGCATTCGGAAATCTATCGCGGCACCGAATATGCCGTGCATTTCCTGCCCAAGCTCAAGGTCGAGATCGCTGTCGATGACGCGCTCGCGGATGCCGTCAGCACCGCCATCCGCGACAGCGCTCAGACCGGCCGTATCGGCGACGGCAAGATCTTCGTGCTCGATCTGCTTGCCGTCACCCGTATCCGCACCGGCGAAACCGGCGCGTCTGCCCTCTAGCGTCCTCGGGAGAACCTGAAATGAAGATAACAAAGCTCTTGGGGAGCGCAGCCTTGGCCTCCCTGCTGCTGGCGTTGCCAGCCCTTGCCCAGGATGCGGCAGCCCCCGCCGCCGAAGCGGTGGCCACCATCGATAGCGGCGATACCGCCTGGATGATCGTCTCGACCCTGCTGGTCATCCTGATGACCATTCCCGGTGTTGCCCTGTTCTATGGCGGCCTCGTGCGGTCCAAGAATATCCTCTCGGTGATCACCCAGGTGTTCGGCGCATTCTGTATGATCGCCCTGCTCTGGGTCGCCTATGGTTATTCGCTGGCCTTTTCGGGCCCCGGCGAAGGCGGGCTCTCTTCCTTTATCGGCGACTTCTCCAACCTGTTCCTCGCCAATGTGAACCCCGATTCGGTGTCGGGCAGCATTCCCGAACTGGTCTTCGTGGTGTTCCAGCTCACCTTCGCCTGCATCACCGCGACGCTGGTGGTGGGCGGCATTGCCGAGCGCATGAAGTTCGGCGCTGTGATGGCGTTCCTCGCCATCTGGTTCACCTTCTCCTACCTGCCGATCGCTCACATGGTCTGGGCAGGCCCGGGCCTGTTCTTCAACATGGGCGCGCTCGATTTCGCCGGTGGCACGGTGGTTCACATCAATTCCGGTGTTGCCGCGCTGATCGCCGCGATCGTGGTTGGCCCGCGCCTGGGCTATCTCAAGGAGCCGATTGCGCCACATAACCTGGTCTTCACCTATATCGGCGCCTGCCTGCTCTGGGTTGGCTGGTTCGGCTTCATGCCGGTTCCGCCCTCGGGGCCAACGGTCTAGCTGCGCAAGCCTTCCTCAACACCATCACCGCCCCTGCTGCTGCCGGCATTGCCTGGGCGCTGGGTGAAAAGATCACCCGCGGCCACGCCTCTTCGCTGGGCTTTGTTTCGGGCGCCGTGGCTGGCCTTGTCGCCATCACCCCTGCAGCAGGCTTTGCCGGTACGTTCGGCGCCATAGTGCTGGGCGCCGTGGCTGGCTTTGTCTGCCTCTGGGCCGTCGTCACCCTGAAGCCCATGCTGAAATACGACGATAGCCTCGACGTGTTCGGCATCCACGGCATTGGCGGCATCGTCGGTGCGCTGGGTACGGCCATCGTCGCGGCCCCCGCGCTGGGCGGCTTTGGTGCCGAGGGCTACGACATGGGCGGCCAGCTCGTGACGCAGGCCCTGGCCGTGATTGTCGCCATCGTCTGGTCGGGCGTGGTGGCCCTGGTGGCCATGCTGATCGTCAAGGCCCTGTTCGGCGGCGTCCGGGCGACGGAGTCCAGCGAGATCGACGGCCTCGACCTGTCGAGCCACGGCGAGCGCGCCTACAACTGACCCGGCTGGCCCGGCGGCGTCTCCGTCGGGCCTCCTCCCTACCTTCTGCGATTGATCGTGGTGTGCGGCGCGTGCCCTCTTGGCCCGCCAAAGAGGCTTCCCCTCGCAAACCGCACGCGCCGTACGCCTCGCTCAATTGCGTTTCAACCCGCCGCGTTTATCGCAGCGCAACTGGCCCGCTCCTCTCCCGGAGTGGGCCTTTTTTCATGCGCCGCGGCCCGGCTTTCCCATGGTTAGCCTTGGGTTAACCCGACCATTCTAGCATGACGGCAAAGTGGGCCCGGAGTCGTCCGGGCAGTATTGAGTTCGCCCATGCCCAGTTCACCATCGCCAGTGCTCGACGAAATCCGTTCAGTTCCGCAGCGTTCGCGCGGCGGTGCCTCGAGAGCGGCACCGACCCCGCCGCCGGCGCTGTCGATTCGAATCCCGGTGCGCATCGCGGGTTTCATCCTACTTGGGCTGGTTGCGATCTGCCTTGTGGCGCTCGCCTCCTGGTCGGTCGATGATCCGAGCCTGTCCTATGCCACCGCCAAGCATCCGGCCAACTGGCTAAGCTATCCGGGCGCGGTGATCGCCGATCTGCTGTTCCAGGTGTTTGGCCTGGCCGCACCGATCATGCTGGTGCCACCAGCGCTCTGGGGCTGGACCTTTGCCCGCCGCCGCATGCCCACCAAGATGGGCCTGCGCGTCATTGGCTGGATTGGCGCCACCGTGCTCAGCGCAGGCGTGCTGTCGTTCTTCGCCATGCCCGATACCTGGCCGCTGCCCACCGGGCTCGGCGGGCTGGTCGGCAATGGCTTTACCGCTCTGGCGACCACCGTCACCGGCGAACAGCCGCAGGCGGTGACGGCCACGCTGTTTGCCATCATCATCGCCGTTCCGGCCTTTGCCACCTTCTGGATGGCCATGGGCCTGGGCAGCTCGGTTCCGACCGGCCCCAAGAAGGGTGCCGCTGGTCGTAAGGGGGCGGCCGCCGCTGCGGAGGCCGACGAGCCCGAAACCAATCCGATCGTCGATATCGTGCTCGGGGCGCTGGTGCATTGGGGCTATACCCTGCGCACCGCTTTCCGCCGGGCTCGCGAAAACCATGCCGAACGGCGCGCGGCCGATGCCGCCACCTGGCGCGAGGACGAGGTTGAGCCCAGCATGGATGGTCATGCCGAGCCCGAAGTCGAGCGCCGCGAGCCCTCCATCGCGCCGACGCAGCGCCGCATCCATGCCCCCGTCGAAGCCAGCTTCGAGCGTGAACCCGCCTTTGTGGAGACTCCGGCCGTGTCGCCGCGTATCAATGCGCGTCCGAGCTACGACGACAGCGAGATCGATTATCCCGAAGAGGCCGACGACGACACGCCCTTCGCGCCTGACGCCTATGTTCCCGAGCCGGCTGCCCCGCCCGTGGTCAATCACCAGCAGCGCGGCGATTCGCGCTTCACCCCGGTTGATCCGACCAAGCCTCGCGTCACCGCGCCCGCCCCGCGCCCGGCCCAGGGCCAGCGCATCGTGCGCGAAGCACAGAGCTCGTTCTTTGACGAGAGCAATGGCGGGTTCGAGCTTCCTTCGCTGAGCCTTCTGGCCGAGCCCAAGCACAAGGGGCCATCGCCCGAGCATGCGCCCGAGCGTCTCGAAGACATGGCGCGCCAGCTTGAAGGCGTGCTGGAAGACTTTGGCGTCAAGGGCGACATCATCAATGTCCGCCCGGGCCCCGTCGTGACCCTGTTCGAACTCGAGCCCGCGCCGGGCATCAAGTCGAGCCGCGTCATTTCGCTGGCCGACGACATTGCCCGCTCCATGTCCGCCATTTCCGCCCGCGTGGCGGTGGTCCCTGGCCGCAATGCCATCGGCATCGAGCTGCCCAATACCAATCGCGAAACCGTCTATTTCCGCGAAATGCTGGCCTCGTCCGATTTTGAGAAGATGAAGGGCAAGCTGCCCATCTGCCTGGGCAAGACTATTGGCGGCGAACCCGTCATTGCCGACCTGGCACGCATGCCGCACCTGCTCATCGCCGGCACCACCGGCTCGGGCAAGTCGGTGGGCATCAATACCTTCATTCTCAGCCTGCTCTACCAGATGACGCCCGAGCAGTGCCGCATGATCATGATCGACCCCAAAATGCTCGAACTGAGCATTTATGACGGCATCCCGCATCTGCTGACCCCGGTGGTGACCGATCCGCAAAAGGCGGTGGTGGCGCTCAAGTGGGCCGTGCGGGAAATGGAAGACCGCTATCGCAAGATGAGCAAGATCGGTGTGCGCAACATCGACGGCTTCAACCAGCGCGTCACCGAATCCAAGGCCAAGGGCGAGGTCATCACCCGTACGGTGCAGACCGGCTTTGATCGCGAGACCGGCGAGGCGATCTTCGAGAGCGAAGAGTTCGATCTCGAGCCCTTGCCCTATATCGTGGTGATCGTCGACGAAATGGCCGACCTGATGATGGTCGCCGGCAAGGACATCGAAGGCGCGATCCAGCGCCTCGCCCAGATGGCACGCGCCGCCGGCATCCACATCATCACCGCTACCCAGCGCCCGTCGGTCGACGTCATCACCGGCACGATCAAGGCCAACTTCCCGACCCGTATCTCGTTCATGGTGACGTCCAAGATCGACTCGCGCACCATTCTGGGCGAGCAGGGTGCCGAGCAGCTGCTCGGCAATGGCGACATGCTCTACATGGCCTCGGGCGGCCGCACCAAGCGCCTGCACGGCCCCTTCGTGTCGGACGCGGAAGTGGAAGCGGTGGTCAACCACCTCAAGAGTCAGGGCGCGCCCGACTACCTCGATTCCATCACCGAGGAAGAGGATGAAGGCGGCGAGTTCGGCGGCGAAGGCGGTGGTGGCGACGACTATGCCAGCTCAGGCGACGAGCTTTACGACAAGGCCGTCCATATCGTGCTGACCGACAAGAAGGCGTCGACCTCCTATGTGCAGCGGCGCCTGGCCATCGGCTACAACAAGGCCGCGACCCTGATCGAGCGCATGGAGCGCGAAGGCGTCATCTCGCCGGCCAACCACGCCGGCAAGCGCGAGATCCTGGTTGGCTCCGATCCCTATTGATCGCGGGCCAACTCACGCGCATTTCCCAATCCCCGCTCCGGCGGGGATTGGCGTTTCCAGCCTCATCGCCAGGGGCGTAACGTGCAAGTGAAGCGCGCGTCAGCCCCGCGCAATGGAACCTTCCAGCTGTTGCCGTAATTGGTTTCTAGTTACTCTGTTTTTGACATCACCTATCAGCCAGGAAAAAACCCTCATGATTCGCCGCGATGCCTTGCTGCTCGGCCTAGCCGCCGCTTTCTCGATGAGCGTTCCCGCCTGGTCGCTTGACCGTGCGCTGAGCCCCGAGGAGCAGCAACTCATCGCCGATATCGGCGCGCATAACTCGGCGATCCGCACCATGGTCGGCCGGTTCCTGCAGATCGACACCAATGGCGGGCGCACCGAGGGTACGTTCTTCCTTGAGCGCCCCGACAAGATCGCCTTCCGCTACGCCCCGCCCAGCCGCGAGGAAATCGTCTCGGTCGGCAAGGGCTTCTACGTGCTCAACCGGCGCGACGAGACCTATTACGCCTATCCGCAGGATTCGATCCCGCTGCGCCAGTTCCTCGGCGACAAGATCAACCTGCTCAATGCCAACGTGGTCGATGTGACCACCTCGGATGGCTATATCTCGATCACCGTGATCGACGAGACCGTGGCCGGCACCGTGCAAGTGTCGCTGGTCTTTGACACCGATTCCAAGGAATTGGTGCAGTGGAGCCTGGTCGAGCCGAGCGGCGCCGAGCTCACCTTCTCGCTCTTTGACGTCGAAAAGGACGTCAAGATCCCGCGGGCCTTCTTCTCCATCCCGGCCACCTATAAGCCGCTGGAACAGTAGACAGGGGCACAGCACCCACACAGAAAAGCCCACGGAGCGACCCGTGGGCTTCTTTTTTGTCCGGTGAGGCGGGGAGGGCTACTTCCCCATGAACAGCAGCGCGATCAGCCCTGCGCCACCCACCACGATGCGCCACCAGGCGAAGGGGGCAAAGCCGAACTTGCTGACAAAATCGAGCAGGTACCGCACCACCAGCGCGCCCACGACGAAGGCGGCGGCAAAGCCGATGGCGACATTGAGCGCGATCGAGCTGTCGATCAGGTCGCGGCTTTTGTAGAGGTCATAGCCAAAGGCGCCGATCATGATCGGCAGCGCGATGAAGAAGGTGAACTCGGCAGCAGCGCGCTTGGTGGCGCCAAACAGCATGCCGCCCACCACGGTCGCGCCTGACCGCGATACCCCGGGGACGAGGCTCAGCATCTGGAACAGGCCGATCACCAGCGCCACGTGCCAGGGCAGCTGGTAGATATCGTCATATTTCGGCTTGAGCGGCAGCCGGTCGACAATCAGCAGCACCACGCCGCCGATCAGTAGCGTCCAGCAGATCAGCTGCGCCGATTCCCAAAGCTCGCCCTGAATGTATTCGCGCAGCAGTACACCAACGACCACCGCCGGCAGGCAGGCCAGCACCACCGACAGCGCAAACTGCCAAGCATAGGCCTTGCCGGTGAGGGCATCGCGGATCAGCGTGACCAGTTTCGCAAAATAAACGGTGATAACTGCGAGGATTGCCCCGAGCTGAATTAACACGATAAATGTCGCTGGTTGGCTCAAACCGAAGAAATGACCCGCCAATAGCAGGTGTCCGGTGGAGCTCACGGGCAGGAATTCAGTAAGCCCTTCGAGAATTCCAAGGACCAGCGGCACAAAAAGACCTTGATCGGCGTTCATTTGATCCCCTAATTCAGTCCAACGAGCCTGTGGCGTCGGCAAGCTCTAACGTTGTTCGCAACGAGCGCCAAGCTGCTCCGCCGCAGTGCCTCAAAAAGAGACGAGCGTCACAAATGCCGAGCCTGCTGCATCATCCCCTGGACCCATCTTCGCGACTTATCCGCCTCATGTGCGCGGAATATGGCGTGCCGTTGGACATGGAGGAGATCAAACCCTGGTTGCGCGATGCCAGCCTGCTCGAAATCAATCCGGCGGCGACGCTTCCCATCATGCTCGGCGATGGCGACCAGCCGATAGTTGGCCTGCTTGCCAATATCCACACGGTGGAAGATCTCTATACGCCCAGCTCCGTCGCTGGCCTGATCCCGCCCGATCCGGGTCCGCGCGCCGAAATGTGGCGGATGATCGAATGGGTCACCGGCAAGCTCAATGATGAAGTGACCCGCTACGTGCTCGAGGAAAAGATCGTCAAGCGCGACCACAAGGGCGCGACCCCCGATCCGGCCGTGCTGCGCGTCGCCAAGGCCAACCTCAACGAGCACATGCTCTATTTCAACTGGCTGTTTGCCAACCGCGCCTGGCTCACCGGCGATACGATGACGCTGGCGGATTTCGCGCTGGCCGCGCATCTGTCGACGCTCGACTATCTGGGCGATATCGACTGGGGCAAGGCGGGCGAAACCCGCGACTGGTATTCGCGCATCAAGTCGCGCCCCGCCTTCCGCACCCTGCTCAACGACCGCGTCGTGGCCATGCCGCCGCAAAAGGGTTATGCAGATCTCGATTTCTGATCTCCCAGTGCGTGGGTCGGAAATGCCCGCCCGGGCGTTGTTAGAGTAGACCTCATCCTGTGCCTGTCGAAGGACGAGGTCGTGACGAGATCGGCGAGCCCGGCCTCGTGGTTCGACAGGCTCTCCATGAGGTCCCATTGGTCACCGCAGCGACATTGCCGGTCGAAAAGCTCGTTGCCGAGCTGAAAGCCCGCGCTACTGCGCTGGGCTTTGACAGCTTTGGCATCGCGGCGGCCGATGCGCGCCCCGACCTGCCCGAAAAGCTGGCGGCGGCGCTCGAAGCGGGCTGGCATGGCGATATGGACTGGATGGCCGAAACCGCCGAACGGCGCGCCAGCCCGCATGGCCTGTGGCCGCAGGCCCGCTCGGTCATCGTCCTGGGCATCAATTACGGGCCGCAATCGGACCCCCTGGCCATCCTCGGCGAAAAGTCGCTCGGCACCATCTCGGTCTATGCCCGCAATCGCGACTATCACGAGATCATCAAGGGCAAGCTCAAGGAGCTGGCCGGCCTGCTGGCGCGCCGATCGGGCGCGGAGGTCAAGGTCTTCGTCGATACCGCTCCACTGATGGAAAAGCCGATGGCCGAGGCGGCGGGCCTGGGCTGGCAGGGCAAGCATACTGTCGTCGTCAGCCGCGAATTCGGCTCCTGGCTGTTTCTGGGTGCCATTCTGACCTCGGCCGAGCTGCCGATCGACAAGCCGCATGCCGAAAGCTGCGGCTCCTGCACGCGTTGCCTCGATATCTGCCCGACCAAGGCCTTCCCCGCGCCCTTCCAGCTCGATGCGCGGCGCTGCCTTGCCTACCTCAGCGTCGAGCATAAGGGTCCCATACCGCTCGAATTCCGCGCGCCCATGGGCAATCGCATCTATGGGTGCGACGATTGCCTGGCCGTCTGCCCCTGGAACAAGTTCGCTTCGGTGAGCCGCGAGGCGCGCCTGTTGGCGCGGCCCGAACTGGAGCGACCGGCCCTCGCCGATCTGGTGCAGCTCGATGATGCAGCGTTCCGCGCCTTCTTTGCCGGCTCGCCCATCAAACGCATCGGCCTGGCGCGGTTCCTGCGCAACGTGCTCGTGGCCATCGGCAATTCGGGAGACGCGACCATGCTGCCCCTGGTTGAAGCACGGCTCGGCCATGAGGATAGCCTGGTGCGCGGCGCGGCGATCTGGGCCTTGCGGCGACTGGCGCCGGCGCGCGCCGATGCGCTGCGCCTTGCCTATGAGGCGCAGGAAAGCGATAGCTCTGTGGCAGCGGAATGGACGGTGAAGCACCCATGAACGGATTTTTCTTTGGCCTCGGCTATTCCTCGCAGGCGGCTGCCGAGCGTATGCAGGCCTCGGGCCACTATGGCTTTGTCGGCGGCACCGTGCGCAGCCCCGAAAAGCTCGAGGCGCTGCGGGCCCGCAGGCTGCACGCCCACCTGTTCGACGGCACCGCGCCCGGCCCGACCCTGGGCGGCGATCTGCGCGATTCCAGCCATGTGGTGTTTTCCATTGCCCCGGGTGCCGATGGCGATCCGGCTCTGCTGCATCATCGGGCTGATCTCGATGCGGCGGCGGGGCTCGAATGGCTCTGCTATTATTCGACGGTCGGGGTTTATGGCGATTTCGGCGGCGACTGGATCGACGAAACCGCGCCACTGGTGCCGCGCAACGAGCGCAGCGACCGCCGCGTGCTCGCCGAACAGGCCTGGCGCGACTATGCCGAGCGGCGCGGCGTGCCGCTGACCATCCTGCGCCTGGCCGGTATCTATGGCCCCGGCCGCTCCACCTTCGACAAGCTCGCCGATGGCACGGCGCGCCGGGTGGTCAAGCCCGGGCAGGTGTTCAACCGCATCCATGTCGCTGATATCGGCCGGGTGACCGCGCTGGCCGCCGAGGCGCGGCTGAATGGCACCTTCAACCTCGCCGATGACGAGCCCGCGCCCCCGCAGGACCTGGTGACCCATGCCGCGGCCCTGCTGGGCATGGCGCCGCCGCCGGAGGTTCCGTTCGACACTGCCGAAATGACCCCGATGCAGCGCAGCTTCTATGCCGACAACAAGCGCGTTTCCAATGCCGCTATCAAGCAGGCGCTGGGGATCGAGCTGCTCTATCCCACTTATCGCCACGGCCTTGCGGCCATCCATGAGGCCCAGAAATGACCGTGCAGTCTGCCAAGTCCGCGCCCCAGCCCATCCTGCTCGAGGGCCGCTATGTCCGGCTCGAGCCGCTGGACCGGCTGCATGCGCCAGGCCTGCTCGCCGCCTCGATCGTCGAGGGTGGTCCGGAACGCTATCGCTGGCTTTTCGAGCATGCGCCGCAGACCCTGCAGGATGTCGAGCAGTGGATCGAGAAGGTCAATTCCGGTCCCGACCGCTATGTGGCGGTGGTCGATCGTGCCACCGGCCGCGTCGTCGGCCGGCAGGGCTGGCTGCGCATTTTCCCCGAACATGCCTCGATCGAAATCGGCGGCGTTTACTGGGGTCTCGCCATGGCGCGCACGCCGCTTGCCACCGAGGCGCTCTACCTGTTCGCTCGCCACGCCTTCGACGATCTCGGCTATCGGCGCTTCGAGTGGAAGTGCAACGACCGCAACGAGCCCTCCAAGGCCGCCGCGCGCCGCTTCGGCTTCCAGTATGAAGGCCTGTTCCGGCAGGACCGCATCGTCAAGGGCGAGAGCCGCGACACCGCCTGGTTCTCGATCATCGATGGCGAATGGCCGGCCCTGCGTGCCGAATACGAGCGCTGGCTCTCATCCGATAATTTTGATGCTGACGGAATGCAGAAGACCCGGCTGGTGACGGCGGCCTAGTTCGGTTCCACCAGCCGCAGCACCGCCTCGCGCAGCTGCACCAGGTCCTGCTCGCGGCTCAGGCGATGGTCCCCATCGGGGATCAGCGTCAGCGTCACCGGATCGTGCAGGATATGCGTCACCAGCTTGATGGCATGGGCCTGCGGCACGTCCACATCCCTGCCGCCTTGCAGGATGGTGACCGGGCAACCCGTTTCGATGACCCCGCCAAACAGCAGGTGCTGCGCCCCATCCTCGATGAGCGCCCGGGTGATGCGATAGGGTGTTTCCGAATACTGGCTGGGCCGGTCGACATAGCCGACATTCTGCAGCGACTCATGCTCCTCGGGCGAGAAGTCCGGCAGCATCAGCGCGTGAGTCATGTCAGGGGCCGGGGCGATCAGCACCATGCCAAGCGGGCGCTCGCCGCGGACCAGCAGCTTGCGGGCCAGCAGCAGCGCCAGCCAGCCGCCCATCGACGAGCCGACGATGATCTGCGGCCCCTTGGTGGTGGCGAACACCGCTTCGGCCTCTTCGAGCCAGCGGCTGATGGTGCCATGGTTGAATTCGCCGCCCGATACGCCATGCCCCGAATAGTCGAACCGCGTCACGGCGAGGCCCCGCTCGGCGCCCAGCGCGTCGAGCGCCATCGCCTTGCTGCCCATCATGTCCGAGCGGAAGCCGCCCAGCCAGAACAGGCCCGGGTTGCCGCCGGCCCGCTTCTGCACGGCGATTTCGCGGGCCTGGGGGCCCGTGCCAAGGGTGATGCGGTCGCTCTCAATCTGTGCTATGCTCATCGAACTACTCGGGCTGGAAACCAGCGGTTTGGCCTGGCAAATCCGTTAGGGACTTGCGGCGCGTCTCTAAGGCGCAACAGGCCGGATTTTCTGGCGTTTGCCAGTTGACTTATCGTCCGCGTAACACGATTTTATGCCCGATTTCACCGGTTGGCTTAATAATACAAGGATCCCCGCCATTCGTCGTCCCATGAGACCCGTCGCGCCCCAGAAAGATGGGCCGCTCTCTAATGAAGATATCACCAGCCCCGATGTGCAACTCATCGATGCTGAAGGCGAAAATCGCGGGATCGTCAACACCCGCGCTGCCCTCGCAGAAGCCCAGGAACAGGGCCTCGACCTTGTCCTGATCTCTCCCAATGCCAACCCTCCGGTCGCCAAGATGCTCGACCTGGGGCGGTTCAAGTACGCCGCGCAGAAAAAAGCTGCCGAGACGCGCAAGAAGCAGAAGGTGATCGAGGTCAAGGAAGTCCAGATGCGTCCGAATATCGACACGCATGACTACCAGACCAAGATGAAGGCCGTGCAGCGCTTCCTCGATGATGGCGATCGCGTCAAGGTGACGCTGCGCTTCCGTGGCCGCGAAATGGCGCACCAGGACATCGGCATGCAGCTGCTGCTCAAGGTCCGCGCCGAAACCGAAGCCGTGGCCAAGGTCGAAAGCCAGCCCCGCTCGGAAGGCCGCCAGATGGTCATGGTGCTGGCGCCCAAATAAGGCAGCCGCATCACCACAAGAAAAGGGCAGGTCCACCGGACCTGCCCTTTTTGTTTTTGGTCTACTGCAAGTTTGCGGCCCCTAACTCACCCACCCACGGCGCTGTTCCCGGACAGCGCTGGTGTTTCGAGGAGATCTGGCTCCAATAACTAGGCGGCCAGCTTGGTCCAGTTCGGGGCAATGGCGGTGCCGCGGCCCAGGCCATAGCCGAAGCGGATGTTCAGCATGCCCAGCGGTTCGAGCAGGCGTGCCGCGTCGATCCCGCCGGTGGCTTCCACGGCAAACCCGGCCTGCTTGACCAGTTCGGCGACGCTGGCGACGGCAGCCTCGTCATTGCCGGCCACGAAGACCGGTACTTCGGTCGTCTGGGCGGAGGGCAGGTCGAACACCGAGGCAAAGATCGTGTTGAACGCCTTGACCACCTTGGCGCTGGGCGCAGCGGCCTGCAGTTCTTCGGCGGCCGAGGTCGAGTGCCCGATGGCCAGGCCCGAGAAGTCGGGTTTCACCGGATTGGAAATGTCGACCAGGATCTTGCCTTCCAGTGCCGGGTTGGCAGCGGCGGCGAGCGCGGCGTCATAGGGCAGGGCCAGGATCACGATGTCGGCGCGGGCAATGGCAGCCTCCTGGTCCACCACGGCGACGCCGGCGGGCAGGGTGGCGGCAAAGGCGGTGGCAGCGGCGCTGTCGCGCGAGGCGAGCACCAGTTCGGTCTTGCCGGCGAGGCGCTTGGCAATGCCCTTGCCCATATTGCCCAGGCCGATGATTGCTGTGGTGGTCATCTGAAGTCTCCGTGGTGTTCGGTTGCGATGACCAACAGATGCCCTTCTTCCATTGAAAAGAGAATTGCATGGATATGCGCTTCATAATTGCATAACGATATCGAATGGCTGATCTCGAAGACCTGCGCACCTTCATCGCCGCCGCCCGCATCGGCAGTTTTGCCAAGGCGGCGCGCCAGCTGAACCTGTCGCCCGCCATGGTGGGCCGGCGCATCCAGACCCTGGAGCAGCGTTTTGGGGCCAAGCTGATCGAGCGGACCACGCGCAGCCAGCACCTCACCGAAACCGGACAGGAATTCCTGCGTCGCGCCGAGGCGGTGATCGACGCCGCCGGCGCGCTGGAGGAGATTTCGGCATCAAGTGCCCTCACCGGACGCATCCGGCTCACCGCGCCCACCACCATCGGCATCCGCCGGCTGCCCGCGGTCATCGCCCGCTTCACCGCCGCCCATCCCGGCATCATCTTTGAAATGAACCTCACCGACCGGCGCGTCGACCTGGTGGCCGAAGGCTATGACCTGGCGGTGCGCATCGGAGAATTGCCGTCTTCCGCCATGGTGGCGCGGCGCATCGGCACCTATCGCTTTGCCTGTTGCGCGGCGCCCGATTTCCTCGCGCGGCACGGCACGCCGCGCCATCCCGGCGATCTCGAACGCGCGCGCTGCATTCTCAATCTCAACCTGGTGCCGCGCAATCGCTGGACCTTTGTCGATGCGGCAGGCGCGCCGGTCACCGTCGACGTGCAGGGCGGCATCGAGATCGACAATGGCGAAGCCCAGCGCGCCATGGCCATCGACGGCGCCGGTATCGTCTACCTGCCGCTCGATCTGGTGGGCGATGACCTGGCCAGCGGCGCCCTGGTGCAGATCCTGGGCGACTGGTCCCTGCCCACCTTGCCCATCCACACCCTCCACCCCTCGCGCCACCTGGTCCCCCGGCGGGTCAGCGCCTTCATCGACGCCGTGGCGGAAGGGCTGCGCGAGGCTTGAGGCCCTTCACGTGTCCTTGCACACCGGCGCTGCCCCCGGACTTGATCCGGGGGCCTCTCGGTTCGTTCGCGCCGCTCATGGCCCGCGGATCAAGTCCGCGGGCAGCATCGGTGTTTGTTTGTCTCTCTGGATGACCACAACCGATCCAGTCGTCTCCCTCCCCTGGGTGGGGAGGGATCAAGGGTGGGGGCGGGAGCCCGGATATCGTGGCCCTCAACGCGAGGCCGCTACGCCATCGCCTCCGCCACGGCGTCCGCCCGCGGAATGGCCGGCTGCGCGCCCGGATTGAGGCAAGCCAGACTTGCCGCCACTGCCGCGCGCTTCATCGCCGCTTCCAGGTCGAGCCCCGCATCCAGTCCCGCCGCCAGATATCCGCAGAACGTGTCGCCGGCACCCACCGTATCCACCGGCTTCACCTTCAGCGCCGGCACGGCAATCGCCTTGCCATCGGCCGTCACGGCGCGGGCGCCGTCGCCCCCCAGGGTCACGATTACGGTCTGCTGGTGCGTTTTGGCCCAGTCCGCCATGGCGGCATCCAGCTCGTCGATGCTGCGCCCGGTCAGCAGCGCAAATTCGGTTTCATTGGCGATCAGGATTGCGGCCTTGGGCGCCACGTCGCGGGTGCTGTCGAGGAAGGGCGCGGTGTTGAGGATCGAAACGATGCCCTGCGCCTTGGCCAGTTCCAGCGCCCGCACCGTGGCCTCCTGCGGAATTTCCTGCTGCAGCAGCATCACGCCGCCAGTGCGCCCCGCAAGCGCCGTGTCGGCATCGGCCGCCGTCATCTTGCCATTGGCGCCGGGCAGCACGGCGATGACGTTCTCGCCCGCTGTATCGACAAAGATCATGGCAATGCCGGTGGCTCCGCCCACTACCTTGAGCGCGCTGAGATCGACGCCATCAGCCCTAAGCAGTTCCAGCGCCAGCCCGGCAAAGGCATCGGCGCCCACTGCCGAAATATGGCGCACCTCGGCCCCGGCGCGGCGGGCAGCCAGCGCCTGGTTGGCGCCCTTGCCACCGGCCGCCATCGAAAACGTGCCGCCGGCCACGGTTTCCCCTGGCATGGGTAGGCGGCTGACAGTGCCGACCTGATCGAGATTGGTCGAGCCGAAGACGGTAATCATAGAAGTCTCTCTCCCGCCGCTTATGGTGCGGCTTTCAATACGGTGTTCCAGTTGCGTGAGGTCCAGAGGCTTTGCTTGCCGAAGTGCTTCCAGACCTGTTCCATGCCCAGGCCATAGCGGCCGCTGGGCAGGCGATGGGCGATCATGCAGATCTCGCGATCCGTGAGCGCCACCACCTCGAAATCCCCCTCGATCCCGCAGGGCATGGGCAGCGTGTGCGCCTCGGCCTCGGCGAGAAAGGTGACATAGAGCTTGGTATCGGCGTCCTCGCGCAGGCCCTTGAACGGGTCGGCAGCAACCAGCGCCCCAATCTCGTCCTGCGTCCGCAGCACGGTGCCCACGTCAAAGCCGAAAGCGGCCTCCAGCGCCGCCTCGATATCGCCCCGCCGCACCGCTTCGGGTTCGGCGTCAAACAGCACATTGCCGCTGGCCAGCAGCGTTTTGACATTGGCAAAGCCCATGGCCTCGAAAGCAGCCTTCAGCGCCTCGCTCTTGACCTGGCGCTTGCCCAGATTGACCCCGCGCAGCAGGGCGAGATGGCGGGTCATTTCGGCGGCTTCTGCGGATAGATGGTCTCGCCGCGTTCCAGCATTTCGACAAACTGGGTGACCTTGCGGGCGCGGGCCGCTTCGGTCTTGAGCCCATGCACCCGAAACGTCAGGGCAAACCGGTTCTGCGCCGTCAGCCCGTCATAAGTTTTTTGCGCGGTTGGGCTCGCGGCAATGGCGGCCACCAGTTCGGCGGGCGGCTCCATCTTGGTGTCATAGGCCGCATCCCAGCGCCCGTCGGCCTTGGCTGCCGCCACATGGCGCAGGCCATGCTCGGTCATCCGGCCATTCTCGATCAGCTTGGCGACATTGTCGCGGTTGATCTGGCTCCACACCGATTTGGCGCGACGCGGGCAATAGCGCTGCACGAACGAGACATCGTCCCAGCTCTTTTTGATGGCGTCGATCCAGCCCCAGCACAGCACCACCTCGATGGCTTCTACCGGCGTGATGGTTGGCGTGCCCGAGCTCTTCTTGAAGATGCGGATCCAGATTTCGTCGGCTTTGTCGTGATTGGCGGCAAGCCAGTCATAAAAGGCGTCGGCGGTGGCGAATTCGGCAAGCTTGGCAGGATCGACAACCACAGGGGCCATGGCTCAGCTTTCCGCAGGGCTCACGCGCGCCACGATGGCTTCGAGCTTGGGATCGAGCAGGTCGGTCGCCGGCAGGTCGAGCCCGAATTCGCCGGTCAGCACCTCGCGCAGTTCGGCCACGGTGCCGAGCAGCCGTCCCACCGAAGGCTGGCCTTCAGTGTGGATCGTGAAGCGGTTGTCGCGCAGGGCGAGGCGCCGGCCCGCCGGCGACAGGGCCACGCGCAATTCCTGGCGGAACGGGGATTCGGGGTCGGTCGACAGGCGCGTATTGGCCGCCGCATAGTCTGCCATCGTGGCTTCGGCGGTGGTGAAGGCATAAAGCGGCCGCCAGGCCTCTTCGATCCGCGCTTCGAGCCGCCATTCGGGGGACCCGCCGGTGAGGCGGAACACGCCATGGGGCGTCACCTGCTCCACATCCGGCTTGAGCTTGAGCGGGGCGGTCAGCGTCAGCCCGCCAAAACCGGCATCGGCGATATAGTTCGCGCCGCCGATCTCGACCGAAAGCAGCATATGGGTCGCCGGATTGTCGGTAGCGTCGGGCTTGGACCACAGCACGCGTGCGGCCAGCCCCTTCACGGCATAGTCGAGCTCGGCCAGCACGGCCATCAGCAGCAGGTTATGCTCGTAGCAATAGCCGCCGCGCTTCTCCCACAGCAGCTTCTTTTCGATGTCGCGCAATTCCAGCGAGACCGGCAGGCCCAGCAGCGGATTGAGGTTTTCGAAGGGGATAACGGCTGGGTGCAGCGCGTGGATGGTCTCGAGGGTCGCCAAGGTCGGGGCGATGGATCCGGCGAAGCCGATTCGCTCGAAGTAGCCGTTAAGATTGACCTTTTGACCCATTAGCCGCCCTTGCTGCTGTTTCCCAAGGCCGCAATATGGGCGATGCAGGCGCCACTGTCACCGCCGCGAATGCTGATTTTTCCGACCCAGGGGGCTGGACACCGCGCCGGTTTTCCCGCCAACGCCCGGCCAGAAGCGCGGATTTTGGCGCGCAATCGGCCGCGCGCCCACTACGTTTCGGTTTGCGCTGGTGCAAGCGTCAGGCTTGCGCCCGGCGCACGCGGATCACCACGTCGACATGGCTCACCACCATCCCCTTGGGGGCGTCGGGGAGCGAGGCGAATTCCACCGAAGTGGCGGGGATGTCGATCATCCGCTGCTCGTCTTCGACGTAGAAGTGGTGGTGGTCGGACGTATCGGTATCGAAATAGGAGCGCGAGGCATCAACGGCCACTTCGCGCAGCAGGCCCGCTTCGTGGAACTGGTGCAGCGTGTTGTAGATGGTGGCCAGCGACACATTCACATGCGCCTCGGAAGCCTCGCCATGCAGCTGTTCAGCGCTGACATGGCGGTGCGGTCCGCCAAACAGCAGTTCGGCGAGAGCAACGCGTTGACGGGTCGGGCGAAGACCGGCCATGCGAAGAACTGCGGTGAGGCAGGGCTTGCGCGAAGGGTGGGACCGGGCGGTCTGAGTGCGATCTGTCATTGGGTCCTTGAGCACGAAAGGGCCGGAAATACTGTGTTCCTTATAGCCATCGCACAAAGTTCATACAAGCAGCCCGGCTATTTCGCCGCTTCTTGTGAGCCGAATGGTCAACTAGCGCCCGCTTGACCCTCTTCCCCCGCCCCTATACGAGACGAAACGACTGGTTAACCGAGGTATCAGCCATGGCCGAACGGCAAAACGCATTTGGGTACGAGGAACTTCTGGCCCATGGCCGTGGCGAGCTGCCGGGGCAGGGCGATGCACGCCTGCCCGCGCCGCCCATGCTGATGTTTGATCGCATCACCCATATCGACGAGACCGGCGGCGAATTCGGCAAGGGCATGGTCCGCGCCGAACTCGACGTGAACCCCGATCTCTGGTTCTTCAAATGCCACTTCATCGGCGATCCGGTAATGCCCGGCTGCCTTGGTCTTGATGCCGTGTGGCAGATGACCGGCTTTTTCCTCAGCTGGATCGGCCAGCCCGGCCGTGGTCGCGCCCTGGGTGGCGAGATCAAGTTCACCGGCCAGGTGACTGACGACGTCAAGCTGGTGGAATACGGCATCGACCTCAAGCGCGTGATGAAGGGCCGCCTGACGCTCGGCATCGCCGATGGCTGGGTCAAGGCCGATGGCAAGGTGATCTATGAAGCCAAGGACCTGCGGGTCGGGCTGTTTACCGAAGCCCAGATGAACGAGCAAAAGACCGCCTGAGCCTAGCGCTCAGCGTACCAATACCCAAATAACGACAAGAGGTGCCAGAGGCAGCAGGTACCCTACAGTTTCGACGGAGCTAGGCATATTATGAGACGAGTAGTCGTCACCGGCATGGGCATCATTTCCTCAATCGGCAATACGCTGGATGAGGTCACCGCAAGCCTTCTCGCCGCAAAGCCCGGGATCGTTGCTGCACCGGACTATGCCGAACTGGGCTTCCGCAGCCAGGTCAAGGGCGATCCGCGCCTGGACCCGTTTGAGCTTCTCGATCGCCGCGTCACCCGCTTCATGGGAAAGGGCGCGGCGTGGAACTACCTCGCCATGCAGCAGGCCATTGCCGATGCGGGTCTCGAGGAATCCGATATTTCCAATCCGCGCACCGGCATCGTCATGGGCTCGGGCGGCGCATCGACCCGCACCATCGTCGAGGCGGCAGACGTGACCCGCGAAAAGCTCAGCCCCAAGCGCATCGGGCCGCTGGCCGTGCCCAAGGCCATGGGCTCCACCGCTTCGGCCACCCTGGCGACCGCCTTCGGCATCAAGGGCGTCAACTACACCATCACCGCCGCCTGCGCGACGTCCAAGCATTGCATCGGCAATGGCATGGAACAGATCATGCTGGGCAAGCAGGATATCGTGTTTGCCGGTGGCCACGAGGATCTGGACTGGACCCTCTCCAACCTGTTCGACGCCATGGGCGCCATGAGCTCGCGCTATAACGAGACGCCCGAACTGGCCTCGCGCTGCTACGACGCCAACCGCGACGGCTTCGTCATTTCGGGCGGCGCCGGCGTGCTGGTGCTGGAGGAATACGAACACGCCAAGGCACGCGGCGCCAAGATCTGGGCCGAGCTGATCGGCTATGGCGCGACGTCCGACGGCCTCGACATGGTCGCCCCCTCGGGCGAAGGCGCCGAGCGCTGCATGCGCATGGCTCTGGCCAACGTCAAAGAGAAGGTCGACTACATCAACCCGCACGCCACCTCGACGCCTGTGGGCGATCTCAAGGAGATCGAGGCAATCCGCGCGCTGTTCGGCAATGAAGACAAGTGCCCGCCCATCTCGGCGACCAAGTCGCTAACCGGCCACAGCCAGGGCGCCACCGGCGTGCATGAATCGATCTATTCGATCCTGATGATGAAGAACCGCTTCATCGCCCAGAGCGCCAATATCGAGACCCTCGACCCGGCCTTTGCCGACATGCCCATCCTGCGCCAGCGCCGCGACAACGTCGATCTGGGCGTGGTCCTGTCCAACTCCTTCGGCTTCGGCGGCACCAACGCCGCCCTGGTCTTCAAGCATCCTGATCTGATCTAGGGGCGGGCCTGACGGCCCCTCTCCATCCTACCCACCGCGCGGTCCCTCCCCCTCGAGGGGGAGGCTAGGAGGGGGTGTTGAGAGCCCCCACTATCGGGGCCAACCTCTCCTGCAAGGGGGGAGGTCACCGAGAACGCCCCCTAATACAAAAACTCCGAAAACCGCGCATCGCGGCCGTCATAGATCAGCACGCGGCCGATTAGCGGCTCGCCGATTCCGGTGATCACCTTGATGGCTTCCATGGCCATCAGCGTGCCGACCACCCCCGTCAGCGGCCCCAAAATCCCGGTGGCCTCGCAGCTCGGCAGATCCGCATCGTCGGCCTCCTCGGGATAGAGCGCCGCAAAGCCCGGTCCGCCCGGCGCGAACACAGTCACCTGCCCGTCAAACATCGATACCGCCCCAGACACCAGCGGAATGCCGCGCGCCGCAGCTGCCCCTGCCACGATTCGGCGCGTCGCCAGATTGTCGGTGCCGTCGAGCACGAGATCATATCCGGCCATGATCCCGGCCACATTCCCCGCATCGAGCCGCACGTCATGCGGCACCACGGCGACATGCGGATTGAGCGCCCCGGCGAAGTCCCCGGCGCTCGCCACCTTGCTGCGGCCGATCCCGGCGGTGCTGTGTAGCACCTGCCGCTGCAGGTTCGACAGTGAAACGCTGTCATTGTCGATAATGCCCAGCGTACCGACGCCCGCCGCCGCGAGATAGGCGATCACCGGGCTGCCCAGGCCGCCCGCGCCAACCACCAGCACTCGCGCCTGCTTCAGCGCCTGCTGGCCGGCCCCGCCCATGCCCTTGAGCACGAGGTGCCGGGCATAGCGGCGTGTTTCTTCAGGCGATAGCGGCTCACTGGCCAAGGGGAACTGCCAGGAAGCGCCGGTCCGGGCCCTCGAAGCCAAAGGGATAGACCGAGATCAGCGCCACGCCGTTTTCGACCGACCAGCCGGGAAACGGCGCCGCGACGCCATAAATGCGATAGGCCAGCGCGCAGCCGCGCGAGCTGGGCAGGCGCGTGTCGCGTTGCAGTTCTTTGCCGTCAAGGCTCAGGGCAAAGCCCAAAATCTCGCTATCGGTATAGCCCTGGCATTGCGCGCTCGGCAGCGGGAAGGTCTCGAGCGAGAGCTGGTGATCGCCCTGCACGCTGCCGGGGCCCGAATAGCCCACGGCGGCAAAGCGCAGCGCCGATCCATCGGCCTCGGGCACACCATCGCCGATCACGGCGAGGAACTCGGCCGGTTCGCGGATGGCGTGCTTGTCGCCGAGCGGGGCGAATTGTTCCATCGCCTGGCCCCGGATGGCATGCAGCGACAACTCTTCATTGTCCGCCTGCACCTTGATCGGCGTGCCCGCGACCCAGCGGTCATTTTCGAGATCAATGAGATAGATGGAAGAATAGGCAAAGCCCGAGCCGTCCTGCACCCCGAATTCCTCGAAGGCAAAATAGCGCCCGTCTTCGGAATAGCCGATCAAGTCGATGGCCGCCCGGTCACCCGCCAAAGCCGGGACCATGGTTGCGGCAAGCGCAACCATCACGGACAGGAACCTAGTGGCCAGTTGAGCCAAAACCGTTGGCGCCGCGTTCGGTGTCATCAAGATTGTCCTCCAGCCTGAATTCAACGGCGATCACCGGGGCGACCACCATCTGGGCGATCCGGTCGCCGCGCCGGATGATGAAGTCATCGTCACCCAGATTGATCAGCGGCACCATCACCTCGCCGCGATAATCGGCATCCACCGTGCCCGGGGCGTTGAGCACGGTCACGCCATATTTCACCGCCAGCCCCGAACGCGGCCGCACCTGCGCCTCAAAGCCAACGGGCAGCGCCATGGCAAAGCCGGTCGGCACCAGCAGGCGCTTGCCCGGCGCCAGCACCACGTTTTCCCCGGCCGGAAAGGCCGCCACGAGGTCCATGCCCGCCGCACCGGCAGTCTGCTGGCGCGGCACCGCAAGGCCCGCCCCATGGGGCAGCCAGCGCAGGGCAATGCTCAGCGGTGTTTCAGTCATCATTGCACCCGTACCACGGCATAGAATTCGTTCGGCAATGCGACGCCGCCCTGTATCAGGTCAAACACCGTCAGGACCTGCTCGGCCGTCGTGTTGTCGACGACACTCGCCAGGTTCGTCTCGACGATGTCGCGGCCCACCACGCGCAGCGTGATCGCATTGCCGCCCACGGGGGCTTCTGCCGGCGGTGCTGCCTCTGCGGCGAGTTCGGTCAGGCCGGTAAGCTCGGCGAGAATGGCGGGAAAGAAGGCGATGCGCACCTCTCCCTTGCCGGTCGCGCTATAGACCAGCGCGCCCTGCTCCTCGGCGGTGAGCTCCACGAGGGAACCCTGCGAGACCGTGACGCAGGTGCTGCCGCCGTCTGCCGTGTCGGCCAGCTCGCCTTCGCCGCACCAGGCCGCTCCCGGCCCATAGAGCAGCTCGGCCTGTGCGAGCAGCGCCTTGATCTCGGCGTCGACGGCAACCGTCACGGTTTGCCGCGCTTCGGTTTCGCTCTGCACCGCGATTTCGACATCATAGGACATGAAACCACACAGGACGCTGCCCAGCGACAGGATGCCGGCCAGCCGTGCGATCGAATGGGCTCCCGTCATCACCGTACCCGCACCACGGCAAAGTACTCGGTCGGCAGCACGGTCTCGGTGTTGATCAGGTCCATGAACGGAATCACCGCTTCGGCGGCGCGCCGGTCGCCCGAAATCGTCATGTTGGACTCGGTGACCTCGATGCCGGAAAAGCGGATGGTGATGGTGTTGTCGGCAAAGAAGGCCTCCATCATCGCGCGCGACTCGTCGTCGATCTGCTCGTCCATGCCCGCTTCGCCGCGCAAGTCTTCGAGCGGCAGCGATACCCGCACCAGCCCGGCACCGGCCGGGGTGAAGCTGATGGAATTGTCGTCCGTGGAAATGTTGAGATCGGCAAAGGCGCCCTCTTCGGTCACCATGCAGGTGGCCGAGCCGTCGGCAGCTTCGGTCAGCTCGCCCTCGGCGCAGAACTCTTCGCCGCCTTCCGCGCCGCCCTGCTTGACCATGGCATAGAAGTCCGGGCCCATGGTCTGCGTCATGGTCACCTTGGCCGTGGTCTCGCTGGTCAGCGCCACGTCGACCGTGGCGTCGATGCAGCCTGCTAGCGTCGCGCCCAGCCACAGCGTGGCGGCCAGTTTACCCAGATTGATGACGTTCATTTCGCACTCTCCCCACAGTCGCGCCTCCTTGTGGTAGGACGCCGCTGCCCCGGCGGCAAGCCTGGCTAGGCCAGCCCGCCGCCCAGGGTGAGCTTGTAGAGAATGACCAGCAGCGTCACGCAGCCCAGCCCCATCAGCGCCATCATCAGGTTGCGCATCATGCGGTCCGAGCGCGGCTGCTTGTTGGCGTGATAATCCGCCAGCGCCAGTTCGGCCTGCGCGATGATCACCGGCAGGCGCCCCGCGGCTTCGGCGGCGGTGGTGAAGTGATCCCTAATATCCTCGAGCCGCCCCAGCGGACCGGCTTCCTTGCGCAGCCAGTCGCCCACCACCGGCTCGGCCACGGTCCAGATATCGAGATGGGGATCGAGTGCGCGCGCGACGCCCTCCACCAGCACCATGCTCTTCTGCAGCAGCACCAGCTCGGGCCGCGTCTGCATCGAGAACAGGTCGGTGATGGCAAACAGCTGCCCCAGCACCTTGGCCATCGAGATATCGGCGGCGGTGCGCCCATGCAGCGGTTCGCCGATGGAGCGGATGGCCAGCGCGAAATCGTCGACCGACTGGTCCTTGGGCACATAGCCAATGTCGAAATGGCGCTGCGCCACGAGGCGGTAGTTGCGGGTGATGAAGCCGTAAAGGATGTCGGCAAGGAAGCGGCGTTCCTTCCGGTTGATCCGCCCCATAATGCCGAAGTCGACCGCGATGACGTCGCCCGTCCTGGCATCGGCGAACAGGTTCCCCGGATGCATGTCGGCGTGAAAGAACCCGTCGCGGATGGCGTGGCGCAAAAAGCTCTGCAGCAGCTTGGCGGCCAGCGCCTTGCGGTCCACTCCCGCCGCATCGAGCGCGGCGTGGTCGCGGATCGGAATGCCATCGACCCAGCTGGTTGTCAGCACATTCTGCGCCACATGGTCCCAGCTCACGGTGGGAATGACGAAGCCGCTGTCATCCTTGATATTCTCGGCCATTTCCGAGATGGCCGCCGCTTCCAGCCGCAGGTCGAGTTCGAGCTTGGCCGAGCGGTCGAGCGTTTCCACCACTTCGGTGGGGCGCAGGCGCTGGGTGGATTTGACGAAGCGCTCGGCCAGCCCCGCCGCCGCATAGAAGCTCTCGATATCGGACATGAAGCGGTCTTCGACGCCCGGCCGCAGCACCTTGACGGCAACGGTCTGCGCCGTCCCATTGCCCGGCCGCAGCCGCGCCATATGCACCTGCGCGATCGAGGCGGCGGCGATGGGGGCGCTGAGCTCGGTCAGCTGCTCGGCCTTGGGGCCCAGCGCGCCTTCGAGAATGCCCGGCACCAGCTTGGCGTCGAACGGGTCCATCTTGTCCTGCAGGCCCGCCAGGTCATGGGCGATCTGCGGGCCCACCACGTCGGGGCGCGTCGCCAGCACCTGGCCGAATTTCACATAGGTCGGCCCCAGCCGGTTCAGCGCCTTGTTGAGCCGTTCGACATGGCCGGTGCGGCGCACGCTGGGCCGCTCGATCAGCCGTCCCAGCCAGATCCCGGCCTTGACCGGGGCGAGGGCGGGCGGCAGGTCCTTGGCCGAAACGATGGAGAGGGCGCCTTCGCGCGCCAGCACATAGCCCGCACCGATCAGGCGGAAGTAGGACGAGATCCCCATGCCTTAGAGCTTCCAGCCAGAAAACAGCGTCGCGATATTGCCGGTATAGGAGGTGAACTTGGCGCGCTTGAAGCCCGCCTCGGTCAGCATGCCGGTAAAGGCCGGCGGCGCGGGGAACTTGCGGATCGATTCGATGAAATACTGGTAGGGCTGGGAATCCCCGGTCACCACCCGGCCCATGGGCGGGATCACGCGGTCCGAGTAGAGCTTGTAGAACGTGTCCAGTACCGGCACGTCGACCTGCGAGAACTCCAGCACCAGGATACGCCCGCCGCGCTTGAGCACCCGATGGGCCTCGTTCAGCGCCTTCTGGATGCGCGGCACGTTGCGGATGCCGAAGGCGATCGTATAGGCGTCAAAGCTGTTGTCCTCGAAGGGCAGCTCCTCGGCATTGGCTTCGACGAAACTCGCCTGCGCCGGATAGCGCCAGGTCTTGGCCCGGTCCGCGCCCACGCGCAGCATGTCGGCATTGATGTCCGATACCACCACTTCGGCATAGCCCACCGAGGCATTGATGATGCGCATGCCGATGTCGCCGGTGCCGCCTGCCATGTCGAGCACCCGATAGGGGCGGGTGCCGGCCTTGGGCGGCGCAAGCTCGCTGACCATGGCGTCCTTCCAGAGGCGGTGCACGCCTCCGCTCATCAGGTCGTTCATCAGGTCATAGCGATCGGCAACGTTGTGGAACACGGCATTGACCATGCCCTGCTTGTCGTCCATGGCCACGGTCTGCTCGCCGAAATGAGTGGTCTCGCGCGCCTCGGTCATGGCATTGCTCGCTTTGCTGTTCGATCGGCGCGCACCATATCCAAGCGCGCCCGGCTTTGCCATGGCGCAAAGCGGCACAGGTAAAGGAGTTTTGTGTCCGATGCCCGAATTACCCGAGGTCGAAACCGTCCGTCGCGGGCTCGAGCCCTGGCTGGTGGGCGCGCGCATCGACAAGGTGGTGCTCAACCGCCCTAATCTGCGCTTCCCCTTCCCCGAGGGGCTGGCCGCCGCGCTGGAGGGCAACTCGATCGTTTCGGTCGGCCGCCGCGCCAAATATCTGCTGATCACCCTGTCGAGCGGCAGTACCGTGCTCAGCCATCTGGGCATGACCGGCTCCTGGCGCTTTGCCGAGCACGGCATTGACAAGCCGCCCCGCTATTACGAGGCGGGCACCGAGCCCAAACATGATCACATGGTCTGGGACATCTTCCACCCTGCCCATGGCCACAGCCACCTGATCTATGCCGATCCCCGCCGCTTTGGCTTTATCGACCTCTATGCCGATCTCGCCGACAGCCCTTACCTGCAGGGTCTTGGCCCCGAACCGCTCGGCAATGACTTCAATGCCGGGGAAATGGCCGATAAATTCACCGGCAAGAAGACCCCGATCAAGGCGGCGCTGCTCGATCAGCGTGTCGTGGCCGGGCTGGGCAATATCTATGTCGCCGAGGCGCTGCACCGCAGCCACATCCTGCCCACCGTGCTGGCGGGCTCGTTGGTCACCGCAAAGGGCAAGCCGAAAGCCGCGCTCGAAGACCTCGCCTATGCCGTGCGCCAGGTGCTCACCGAAGCCATCGAAGTGGGCGGCTCCACCCTGCGCGATTTCCGCAATGCCGAAGGCGGCTCGGGATACTTCCAGCACAACTTCGCCGTCTACGATCGAGAGGGCGATCCCTGTCCCACCCCGCTCTGCACCGGCACCATCCAGCGCATCGTCCAATCCGGCCGCTCCACCTTCTTCTGCCCGGTGTGCCAGAAGCAGCCTTAGCCGGTCGCACACGGTTTTCGGATGCCTCTCTATCCCAGCCACTCGGCGCTGCCCCCGGACTTGATCCGGGGGCCTCTCCTCACCAACGCCGAGTGGCAGATGGTCCGCGGATCGAGCCCGCCGGCAGCGCCAGTGCGTATTCACGATGAGGTCCAGTAGCCCTCATGGTGAGGTGCGCCTCTTTAGCGCCTCGAACCACGGCGGCGTGCCCCAATCACGCCTCCCGCCGCATGCCTTCCATGCCGACACTGGCTTCCCCCTGAATCCAGTTGACGCTCCCCCGCCTTTCCCCTATACCCCGGCCAACTTGGCGGCACTTGATAGGCCGCCGGATTTCATTTCACCCCGGACGCCTGCGCTTTTCATGCGTTGACGGCTGGTTGGACGCCAAGAGGACCCTTATGGCCAATACGCCGTCAGCCAAGAAGGCTACCCGCAAGATCGAAGCCCGCACCGCGGTCAACAAGTCGCGCCGCTCGCGCGTGCGCACCTTCATCCGCAAGGTTGAAGAAGCCATCCTGACTGGCGATCATGCTGTTGCCATGGCTGCTCTCAAGGCTGCTGAGCCCGAGATCCATCGCGCCGCTCAGAAGGGCATCGTTCATGCCAATCTGGCCGACCGCAAGGTCAGCCGCCTCAACCACCGCGTCAAGGCTCTCAGCGCCTGATTGACGCCGGTGCGGCGCCTTTGAGGGCGCTGTCTGGAAATTGGAACTGGGCTCCGCGAGGGGCCCATTTTCTTTGGTACGTCAGGCAAAGGTTTTTCCGGCCTGCCTGCGTCTGCCCCAGAATGTGACACCAAAGCGACGAAACGCCACGGTTTGTCATCACACTTGTTTCTTTAGTAACGCCAGAGCTTTACGATAGAGTAGGAAGCAGTTCCCACAGTCGTCGGCCTTGCCGTGGCAACAAAGTCAGGTGGAGACAGAAATATTATTTTTACGATCTCGTCCCCCATCGCGAAGGGATTCTGCCTTGAGTCACAGGCTCTTGGTTTGATGGGTCCAGGTGGGGTCGGGAGGGCAAAAAAGACATCCTCGGAGTCAAGCCCCCATTTTGCAGATTCCACGGTTGCGGCACCAAAAGCCTGCCTCTAAAGTGATCTGGCTAGCTTGGAAACGGACACCAGCAAAGAGTGTCCAGCAGGGCTGGTCGGGTCGTTTCGGGGCGTTGATATTAACATATCGGCATTACTGCCGAAGAGTTTTTGAAACCGGTATGGGTCGTGTTGGCGGCGTGTTTGGCGGCCAGTCTGATCGAGACTGGCGGGGTTCAGTAAGCCTTCGGTCGAGTGAGACCGGGTTCACGACAAGTATGAGTTTGTAGCCGGCGGCTTGCCGCCGGGGAGATTAACTGTGCCCGTTGCGGCGGGTGCAATGGCGAAGCTGTGGCCACAAGGAACAGGAAGTTCCGCGGTCATGGTGATCAAGAAGAAAAGCACACCGTCCGCGCTTTGCGGGCCGGACGGAACGATAGAAACGGGGCAATAAATGACGCGACAGGCAATGGCCGGAGCCGAAGGGGATGATTGGGCACAGACCAACCTCCCTTCCTCTTCAAAGATCAAAGGCGAAACTCCTGTCATGACCACGTCCGATTCCCCCGAAGGCCAGCGCGAACTGTGGAATCGCGTGCGCGCTCGCCTCAAGGCCGGTGTCGGTGAGGATGTCTTTGCCTCCTGGTTTGCCCGCCTCGAGCTCGAGGAACTCGTCGACGACGTCGTTCACCTGTCGGCGCCCACGCGCTTTCTGTGCTCCTGGGTGCAGTCCAACTATGCCGAGCGCATCCTCGAAGCCTTTCGTCAGGATGTCGAAGAGGTCGGTCGCATTCAGGTGACGCTGCGCGTCAATGGTCAGGCCCGCCCGCGCCTAGCCCCGGTCGCTGCCGAACCCGTTGCTGCCACTGAAGCCAGCAGCGCACCCGCCGCTGCACCTGCTCCCATGCCGGCCGTTGCGCCGCGCATGGGCCGCGACAATTCCGCCTCCAAGGGCGATGCCCTGGCCGGTAGCGCCATTGACCCGCGCATGACCTTTGAGACCTTCGTGGCGGGCTCCGCCAACGAAATGGCGCTCGGCGTTGCCAAACAGGTCGCTGCGGCTGCTGCCAACAACACCGTGTCCTTCAACCCGGTCTACATTCATTCCACCGTTGGCCTGGGCAAGTCGCACCTGCTCAACGCCATTGCCCACGCGGTGCAGACGGCCGATTCGACCAAGAACATCGTCTATCTGACCGCCGACCACTTCATGTACCATTTCATCACCGCCGTGCAGCGCCAGTCCGCGCTCGGCTTCAAGGAATGGCTGCGCCGGGTCGACCTGCTGCTGATCGACGACATGCAGTTCCTGCAGGGCAAATCCGCCACCGAATTCGGCCATACGCTGGGCACGCTGCTCACCGGCGCCAAGCAGGTTGTCGTGGCTGGCGATGCGCCGCCGCGCGATCTCGAAATGCTCGATGAGCGCGTCCGTTCGCGGCTCTCGGGTGGCCTTGTGGTTCCGATTTCCGGCTTCGACCTCGATCTGCGCCGCGCCATCGTGCAGCGCCGCGCCGAGCAGTCTTCGGCCCGCTACGGCATGCACTTCCCCGTGCCGGTGCTCGATTATGTTGCCCGCGCCGTGGTCAGCCATGGCCGCGACCTCGATGGCGCCGTCAATCGCCTCGTCGCTGCCAACCAGCTGACCGGTGAACTCATTACCGTCCCCCTGGCCGAAAAGACCCTGGGCGACCTGATCCGCAGCCGCGAAGCCCGCCGCGTGCGCATCGAAGACATCCTGCGCATCGTGTCGCGCCACTATAAGGTTCCGCGCAACGAACTGCTCTCGGCCCGCCGCTCGCGCGACGTCGTGCGCCCGCGCCAGATCGCCATGTTCCTGGCCAAGGCGCTGACCAGCCGTTCGCTCCCCGAAATCGGCCGCCGCTTCGGCGGACGCGATCACACCACCGTGTTGCACTCGGTGCGCAAGGTCGAGCAGATGATCAAGGACGACCTCGAACTGGCCCAGGAAATCGAGCTGCTCAAGCGCATGCTCGAAGAATAGGGCGCCCGGGCGCAACACTGGGTCGCAGTTGATATCCTGCGGCAAACAGTCCGCCCGCCCTTGCCTTTGCGTTCACAAATTGTAAATGTCCAACCCCCGGCTTGCCGGGGGTTTTGCTGCGCCGTTGCAGTCGCGTAAGTGCCAGGGAAGTTGCCGAATGAAAGTCACGCTCGAACGCAATCATCTGCTCAAGTCGCTGAGCCATGTGCACCGGGTAGTCGAGCGCCGCAATACCTACCCCATCCTGGCCAACGTGCTGTTCAAGGCCAGCGACGACCGCGTCGAACTGCGCGCCACCGACCTCGATATCGAAGTCACCGAATCCGTGCCCGCCATGGTGTCGACGCCAGGCACCACCACCGTCCCCGCCCACACGCTCTATGAAATCGTGCGCAAGCTGGCCGATGGTTCCGAAGTGCGGTTGGAAACCGATGGCGGCGAGAACATGGTCCTCACCTCCGGCCGCTCGCGCTTCAACCTTGCCTGCCTCAGCCCTGACAGCTTCCCCGACCTGAAGTCGGGCAGCTTCGGCCACGAATTCACCATGCCCGCAGCCGCGCTGCGCGAGCTGATCGAGCGGACCCAGTTCGCCATCAGCAACGAAGAGACCCGCTACTACCTCAACGGCATCTATTTCCACACCGTCGACATTTCCAATGCCGGCACCGTGCTGCGCGCCGTGGCGACCGACGGTCACCGCATGGCCCGCGCCGAGATCGAGGCGCCTGCCGGCGCCGGCGGCATGCCCGGCATCATCGTGCCCAAGAAGACCGTGGGCGAAGTCCAGAAGCTGCTCGATGGCGCCGAAGGCGACGTCACGGTGGAAGTCTCCGAGACCAAGATCCGCTTCACCGTCGGCACGGTCGTGCTGCTCTCCAAGCTGATCGAGGGCACCTTCCCCGATTACGACCGCGTGACGCCGAAGAACAACGACAAGCAGATGAATGTCGATCGCGCCAGCTTCGCCATCGCCGTCGATCGCGTCTCCACCATTGCCTCCGATCGCGGCGGCAAGGCGGTGAAGCTCCACGCCACCAATGGCCTGCTCGAGCTCTCGGTCACCAATCCCGATCACGGCACGGCCAGCGAAGAGCTGCCGGTCGAGTTCGAGACCGATGGCTTCGAGATCGGCTTCAACGCCCGGTACCTGCTCGACATCATCGGCCAGATCCGCTCGGAAAGCGCCGTGTTCATGTTCAACGACGCCGGCTCGCCGACCCTGGTGCGCGACGAAGGCGAAACCCGCGCGCTCTACGTCCTGATGCCGATGCGGGTGTAAGGGCCTCCTTGCACGCCACCAACTCGATCGTCACCCTCGGGCCTGACCCGAGGGTCCTGTACTTCCTTCGGGTCATCGCAAAGCCCCTCGGGTCCAGCCCGAGGGCGGCGCGCGGTGGATTTGGCGAAAGGGCGGGATACTGACCATGCGCTATCTCTCGCGCCTGCGCCTCACCGCCTTCCGCAACTATGCGGCGGCGGCGCTCGATCTGGATTCCCGCCACGTCGTGCTGACCGGCCCCAATGGCGCCGGCAAGACCAACCTGCTCGAGGCCATTTCGGTGCTTTCTCCTGGGCGCGGCCTGCGCGGAGCGAGCTTTGACACCCTGCATGCCCATGGCAGCGACGCCAGCTGGGCGGTTGCCGCGACCGTCGAGACCGATAATGGCCCCGCCGATATCGGCACCGGCGCTAGCCCCGATGGCGGAAGGCGCGTGCGCATCAATGGCGCCAATGCCCGCTCCATCGAGGCGATGAGCGACTATCTGCGCGTGCTCTGGCTCACCCCGGCCATGGATGGTCTGTTCTCGGGCCCGGCCAGCGACCGCCGGCGGTTTCTCGACCGGCTGGTGACCACGCTCATTCCCTCCCATTCCGCCTCGGTCAGCGACTATGAAAAGGCCATGCGCCAGCGCAATCGCCTGCTTGAGGATGGCGGCGATGCCCATTGGCTCAATGCCATCGAGGCGCAGATGGCCGAATTCGGTGCGTCGATCCACCTGGCCCGCGCCGATAGCCTGAGCCACCTGCAGGCGCTGATCGAGCAGAGCCTCGACGACGAGAGCTTTCCCGCCGCCCATCTCGCCCTGACACCGCTGTTCGAGGGTGGCGGCGAGCCCGCATCCTCGGCAGACCTCGAAACGGCCCTGGCAGAGGCCTGGCGGACCTCGCGCGGGGTTGATCGCGCCGCCGGACGCACCATATCAGGACCACACCGCGTCGATCTCGAAGTGACCTATGCGCAAAAGGCCATGCCGGCCGCGCTGGGCTCTACCGGCGAGCAGAAGGCCCTGCTGATCGGGCTCATCCTGGCTCATGCCCGTCTGGTGCAGCTGCGGACCGCCATTACCCCGTTTCTGCTGCTCGACGAAATCGCCGCCCATCTCGATCCCGACCGTCGCCGGGCGCTGTTTCAGGCACTCGACGGGCTGGGAACGCAGTGCTTTCTGACCGGTACCGACCGCCTCCTGTTCGAGGCGCTTGGCGAGCGGGCCCAGACCATCACCGTACGCGACGGGCGCCTCACCAAAGACTAGGCCGCCATCCCCGGCTATCGCCCCGAAAACGGCCATTTTGCTTGGGGATATACCCCCGTTCCGCTAGAACTAAAACACTCTGAAATGACTGATTCGGACCCCATGACCGATAGCGAAAATTCCGTTCCCAATGAATACGGCGCCGACAGCATCAAGGTGCTCAAGGGCCTCGATGCGGTGCGCAAGCGCCCCGGCATGTATATCGGCGATACGGATGACGGGTCGGGCCTGCATCACATGGTCTACGAAGTCGTCGACAATGCCATCGACGAGGCCTTGGCCGGTCACGCCGACCTGGTGACGGTGCAGCTCAATGCCGATGGCTCGGTCACGGTCATCGACAATGGCCGCGGCATTCCCACCGGCATCCACAAGGAAGAAGGCATTTCGGCTGCCGAGGTCATCATGACCCAGCTGCATGCCGGCGGTAAGTTCGACCAGAATTCCTACAAGGTCTCCGGCGGCCTGCATGGTGTGGGCGTTTCGGTGGTGAACGCGCTCAGCCAGTGGCTCAAGCTCGAAATCCGCCGCGATGGCGGCATTTTCGAAATGAGCTTCACCCATGGCGAGGCCGACGCTCCCCTCAAGCAGACCGGCACCTACGAAGACAACAAGCAGCCGGGCACCTATGAGGGCCGCAGCGGCAGCGCCATCAGCTTTCTGCCTTCCGCCGAAACCTTCACCATGGTGGAGTTCGATTTCAAGACGCTGGAGCACCGCCTGCGCGAGCTCGCTTTCCTGAATTCGGGCGTGCATATCCTGCTCAACGACCTGCGCCACCCCGAGCCGGTGTCGATCGACCTGTTCTACGAGGGTGGCCTCGAAGCCTTCGTCAAATATCTCGACAAGTCCAAGGCGCCGGTCATCGAACGGCCGATCACCATGATCAGCGAGAAGGACGGCATCACCGTCGAAGTCGCGCTGCAGTGGAACGACAGCTACCACGAAAACGTGCTCTGCTTTACCAACAACATCCCCCAGCGCGACGGCGGTACTCACCTGGCCGGTCTGCGCGGGGCGTTGACGCGCCAGGTCACCGGCTATGCCGAAAGCTCGGGCATTTCCAAGAAGGAAAAGGTGACGCTGACCGGCGACGACACGCGTGAAGGCCTCACCTGCGTGCTCTCGGTCAAGGTGCCCGATCCCAAGTTCAGCTCGCAGACCAAGGACAAGCTGGTCTCCTCCGAAGTGCGCCCCGTTGTCGAAAACATCGTCAACGAGAAGCTCGGCCAGTGGTTCGAAGAACACCCCGCCGAAGCCAAGGTGATCGTCGGCAAGGTGGCCGAAGCCGCCGCCGCCCGCGAGGCCGCCCGCAAGGCGCGCGAACTGACCCGCCGCAAGGGCGCGCTGGAAATCTCCTCGCTCCCCGGCAAGCTCGCCGATTGCCAGGAACGCGATCCCGCCAAGTCCGAAATCTTCATCGTGGAAGGTGACTCGGCAGGTGGTTCGGCCAAGCAGGGGCGTGATCGCTCCAATCAGGCCGTGCTGCCGCTGCGCGGCAAGATCCTCAACGTGGAGCGCGCCCGCTTTGACCGCATGATCTCCTCCGATCAGGTCGGCACGCTGATCACGGCTTTGGGCACCGGCATTGGCCGCGAAGAGTTCAACGCCGACAAGCTGCGCTACCACAAGATCATCATCATGACCGACGCCGACGTGGACGGCGCCCATATTCGTACGCTCCTGCTGACCTTCTTCTACCGTCAGACCCCCGAGCTCATCGAACGCGGTCACATCTACATCGCCCAGCCCCCGCTGTATAAGGCGACGCGCGGCCGTTCCGAGCAGTACCTCAAGGACGAGGACGCCCTGAACGACTACCTGATCGAGGCGGGCCTGGACGAAGCCGTGCTCAAGACCCGCGACGGCGTGGAGCATGCCGGCACCGACCTGTTCGGCATCGTCCAGCAGGCGCGCAGCATCGTGGGTGCCATCGACAATCTCAACACCCGCTACAATCGCAGTCTCGTCGAACAGGCCGCGATCGTCGGGGGTCTCGATCCCGAGGGCCTCGTTGATCCCGCTCGCGTCGAAGGCACCATGAACCGCATTGCCGGTCGTCTCGATCGCATTTCCGACGAGCTGGAACGCGGCTGGTCGGGCGCCGTCACCGACGAGGATGGCCTGGCCTTCTCGCGCACCGTGCGCGGCGTCACCGAAACCCACCAGCTCGACAAGCCGCTGCTGCAGAGCGCCGATGCGCGCAAGCTGCGTCAGCTGGCCGATCGTCTCGACGAAATCTACGGCGGCGTGCCGACGCTCACCCGCAAGAGCGACGTTATCCCGATCCATGGTCCCGGCTCTCTGTTCAAGGCCGTCACCGATGCCGGCCGCAAGGGCGTCTCGCTGCAGCGCTACAAGGGTCTGGGCGAAATGAACGCGTCCCAGCTCTGGGAAACCACGCTCGACCCCAATGCGCGCACTCTGCTCAAGGTCGAGATCAACCAGAGCGACGAAGCCGACGAAATCTTCACCGCCCTCATGGGCGACCTCGTCGAACCCCGCCGCGACTTCATCCAGGACAACGCCCTCAGCGTCAGCAACCTGGACGTCTAACCGGAGCGCCAGACACGATCAAAATCCCCGCGAAAGCGGAGATTTTTTTGCCCTCCCCACCGGCCCCCTCCCTCCCCCTTTGTGGGGAGGGAAAGCGAGATAGGACTTAGCCCTTGCTAAGTCCGTCCATCGAGCCGGGTGGGGGTATCTCTCCGCGCGTCCGGTGCCCGTACCACCCCCACCCTTTATCCCTCCCCACAAGGGGGAGGGAGCCGACTGAGCGCTTTGCGTAGTGTGTGGCGGGCCTGCCTAGCCTCCCCACCGCGTCGCCCCTCCAAGGCGCGAGCCCCCTTCGTTCATCCACCCGAACAATCCGTTCCCGCTATCCGCCTTTTTCTGCCACTGTGGGCGGCATAACTAAGCTGCATCGCAACAGCAGGTGCCCCAATGAAAAAGATCGGTTTTCTCTCCTTCGGCCACTGGACGCCGTCGCCCCAGTCGCAGACCCGTACTGCGGGCGATGCCCTGCTGCAGTCGATCGACCTGGCCGTGGCGGCCGAGGAACTGGGTGCCGATGGCGCCTATTTCCGCGTGCATCACTTTGCCCGCCAGCTCGCCTCGCCCTTCCCCCTGCTCGCGGCCATTGGCGCCAAGACCAGCAAGATCGAGATCGGCACCGCCGTCATCGACATGCGCTACGAGAACCCGCTCTACATGGCCGAGGATGCCGGCGCAGCCGACCTCATCGCTGGCGGCCGCCTGCAACTGGGCATCAGCCGCGGCTCGCCCGAGCAGGTGATCGATGGCTTCCGCTATTTCGGCTATGCCCCCCAGGACGGCAAGACCGATGCCGACATGGCGCGCAGCCAGACCGAGGTGCTGCTCGAAGTGCTTAAGGGCCATGGCTTTGCCCAGCCTAATCCGCGCCCGATGTTCCCCAACCCGCCCGGCATGCTGCGCATCGAACCCTATTCCGAGGGCCTGCGCGAGCGCATCTGGTGGGGCGCGGCAACCGATGCGACCGCCGTCTGGGCGGCCAAGCTCGGCATGCATCTGCAGAGCTCGACGCTGAAGTTCGACGAGAGCGGCAAGCCGTTCCACATCCAGCAGGCCGAGCAGATTCGCGCCTATCGTGCCGCCTGGAAGGAGGCCGGCCACACCCGCGAGCCACGCGTCTCGGTGAGCCGCTCCATCTTCGCCCTGGTCAATGACATGGACCGGGCCTATTTCGGCGGCGGCGGCCGCGAGGAAGACAGCTTTGGCTACATCGAACCGGAAAAGCGCGCCGTGTTCGGCCGCGGCTATGCCGCCGAGCCCGAGCAGCTGATCAAGGAACTGGCGGCCGACGAAGCCATCGCCGAAGCCGATACCCTGCTGCTCACCGTGCCTAACCAGCTCGGCGTCGCCTACAATGCCCACGTCATCGAGACGATCCTCAAACAGGTCGCCCCGGCTCTCGGCTGGCGCTGAACCTGGACTCTCAGTCGACTCCCTCCCCCTGTGGGGAGGGATCAAGGGTGGGGGCCAGGCGCTAGTCTGGCAGCCGGAACCCCGACTGCTCACACCCATTGGCCCGCCAATAGGCCTCTACCGGCGTATGCCGCCCCTTTGCCGCCGCTTCGATGCTGGCGGCAAAGGCCATGGCGCGGCACTCGTTGCTGCCGGCCACCACATGCACCATTTCGTGAAGGATGGTGAGGGACCGCAGGTCATCGGCGCCCGGCAGGAAGAATTGCGGACAAAACACCATGGTCAGTTTTCCCTGTTCGGGAGGCAGGCGCACGAAGGCGGCATAGCGCCCGCATGAGCCGGTGGCCTTGGCGCGAATCTCGGTCGCCAGCTGCACCTTCTGCCCCCAGTGCCGGGCAGTGAACCGCTGCAGCGTCAGGGCATCGCGATAGGCGGAAACCTCGACATCCCAGGCGTTTCCGCCCAGCGCGGGCAGGGCGGTCTCGAAACTGTCGATCGCATCGCGCCACGCCCGCTCGAGCGTTTTCTGGTCATTGCCAAGGGCCGGGCCGGCCAGCAGCGCAATGAGGATGGCGAGGAAAAGGGAAAGTCTGGGCAAGGGCAGGTCCTGAAATAACGGGCGCAGCTAAACTGGTTCGACTGGGCCTGACAATGCTGTGGTGCCCACGCAACACCGGTAGACCCACCGGAATACTCCACATAAACCGGCCACAATTGCCGCGGAGAAGGGAACTGCACGCGCACAGCAAGAAATCCGCACGAAAACTACCAGCATGCTGCAAGCGTGCGCGTTGACAGGGATCAGCCTTAACCCTGCGCTAACCTCTTGTTTCCCCGCCGGAATAAACAAGATAGAAAGCGAGCAAAAGGCACCAGCTTCTCAAGGTCTGCTTGATGGATTTTCGCATTTCCCCCGACGATCGCGTTGGCAATCAATCGGCCAAGGGCAAGGCGCCCAAAAGCCGGGCGAGCGGCGGCAAGGGGCAGCGTGTCGAGCCGACAATGGGCCATTCCCTGGGCGTTTTCGTCGATGACGAGCGCTCTGGCGGCGCTGCGCCGGCCGGCGGCGGCAAGCCACCCAAGGCTCCTAAGCGCGGCAAGGCCCGACCGGCAAAACCGGCCCGCGCCAAAAAGCGCTCGCGCACCGGCGGCTTCCTCATGGGGCTGCTGTGGTGGGGTTTTGTGGCCTGCCTCTGGGGCGGCATCGCGGCCATCGGCGTCGTCGTCTACTATGGCGCCCAGCTTCCATCGGCCAATACCTGGGCCATTCCCGACCGTCCGCCCAATATCCGCATCCTGGCGGCCGACGGCAGCCTGATCTCCAATCGCGGCCAGACCGGCGGCGAAGCGGTGACCTATCGCGAACTGCCCTATTATGTTCCCGCGGCGATCATTTCGAGCGAAGACCGCCGTTTCATGAGCCATTTCGGCGTCGACCCGGTGGGTCTGCTCGCCGTGGCGGTGGAGTCGATCCAGGCGCGCGGCGTGACCCGCGGCGCCTCGACCATCACCCAGCAGGTGGCAAAGAACCTCTTCCTCACCCCCGACCAGACCCTGGGCCGCAAGGTGCAGGAAGCCATTCTGGCCGTCTGGCTGGAGCAGAACTACACCAAGGAAGAAATCCTCGAACTCTATATGAACCGCGTCTATTTCGGCGCCGGGGCAACCGGTATCGAGGCGGCAGCGCAGACCTATTTCGGCGTTTCGGCGCGCAATCTCTCGCTTGGCCAGGCCGCGATGCTGGCCGGTATCCTGCCCGCCCCTTCGGCCTATAATCCCAAGAGCAATCCGGAACGCGCCATCGAGCGGCAGCGCCTGACGCTCAATTCCATGGCACAGGAAGGCTATATCACCGCCGAGGAAGCTGCGGCCGCGCGCATCAATCCCGACCAGACCGTGCGCACCCGCGTTGCCGGTTCGGAAGACTATGTCGCCGACTGGGTCGAGAGCCTGATGACCGCCTATATCGGCGAGATCGAAAGCGACGTGGTGGTGCAGACCACCATCGACTGGAAGATGCAGAAGGACGCCGAGTTCATCGTCAAGGAAATGGTGGCCTCCGAGGGTCCCAAGCGCGGCTTCAGCCAAGGCGCTCTGGTGGCCATGGACGTGAACGGCGCCGTGCGCGCCATGGTCGGCGGCGTCGACTATCAGGCCAGCCAGTATAACCGCGCCGTCACGGCCAAGCGCCAGCCCGGCTCGGCCTTCAAGCCCTTTGTCTATATGGCGGCGATGGAAAAGGGCTATACGCCCGACACTTTGGCCGAGGACGCCCAGTTCGACTATAACGGCTGGAGCCCGCGCAACGCCTCGCGCAAATATGCCGGGACCGTGACCCTGCGTCAGGGCCTTGCCTATTCGCTCAACACCATCTCGGCGCGCCTCGCCATCGACGTCACGCCGCAGGCCGTGATCGACGTGGCGAGCCGCATGGGCATTTCGTCCCCGCTCACCGCCGTGCCGTCCATTGCCTTGGGCACGCAGGAAGTGAACCTGCTGGAACTGACCAGCGCCTATGTGCCCTTCGCCAATGGCGGTTTTGGCACCATTCCCAATGTCATCACCCGCATCGAGGCCAAGGACGGCAAAGTCCTCTATGAGGCGTCCGACGCCGGCCCGGGCCGCGTGGTTGCGCCCAACATCCTGGCCGAGATGAACGACATGCTCACCACGGCCGTGGAAGTGGGTACGGGCAAGGGCGCCAATCTCAATGGCTGGCCGATCGCCGGCAAGACCGGCACGACCAACGATTCCAAGGACGCTCTGTTTGTCGGCTACACCTCACGCATGGTGACTGGCGTATGGCTGGGCAATGACGATGCGACCAAGACCAGCCTGTCGGGCGGCAACGTGCCGGCGGCCATCTGGTCGCAGTTCATGACCAAGGCGCATGCCGGCCTGACGCCGTCGCCGATTCCGGGCGGCACCTATGAAGGCCAGCTGGTCGCCCAGCCGGTCATCGATCCGGCCACGGGCCTTGTGGCGATCGATCCGGCGACCGGACAAGCCATGCAGCAATATGTCGATGCCGGCACCGGCCAGCCGGTGCAGACCACGACCGACCCCGCCACCGGCCAGCTGCTGCGCTTTGACGCGACCACCGGCGAGTATGTTCCGGCCAATGCCATGGCAACGCCCAACCAGCCGATCCAGACCGGCCAGATGGTCGATGGAGCGACGGGCCTGCCAGCCGGCGGCGTGATCGTCGATGAGTTCGGCAACCAGATCGATCCGACCACCGGCCTGCCGGTTGGGCAGGTTGAGGGCGGCGGCCAGGCCATCGATCCGGTGACCGGCTTTGCGCTGCAGCCCCAGACCAATGGCGTCGGCGAGGCGCCGATCGACCCCAATACCGGCCTGCCGATGATGCTGGTGGTTGATCCGGCAACGGGCCAGCAGGTGTGGGTGCCCAGCGCCCCGGCTACGCAGGGTCAGCCTCAGCAGATCCAGCCGCCGACCGCCATCGGACAGCCGGTGCCGATCACCAATGAGCGCAGCCAGCGCACCCTGATGGACCTGATCTTCGGTAGCCAGCAGAACTAGGGGGCGGCTTCTGCCCCTCCGCTAAGCGGACATGTCGCCTACCCACAATCGCTGCCCCCGGACCAGATCCGGGGGCCTTTTGCATTTGTGCCATGCAGTGGAGACCCGCGGAGCAAGTCCGCGGGCCGCGCCGGTGGGGAGGCGGTGTCGTGGGAAGGCTTAACCGCCGTGTGCCATTAACTGGCGGCCATGGGCCTTGAGCCAGGCGCGGCCTTTTTCCATCTCGGGCAGGGTGCGTTGCACGGTCGCCCAGAAGGCGGCGGAATGGTTCATCTCGACCAGATGCGCCACTTCATGGGCGGCGACATAGTCGAGCACGAAGGGCGGGGCCATCACCAGCCGCCAGTTGTAGTTGATATTGCCTGATGATGAGCACGAGCCCCAGCGGCTCGACTGGCTGCGCATCTTGACCGACCGGACGGTAACCCCCAGCCGCTCGGCGTGGACGGCGGTGCGTAGCACGAGGTCGGCCAGCGCTTCGTCCTTGAGCCAGTCATTGAGGCGGCGCGCCTGGTGGGCGGGTTCGCCCGGCACCAACAGCAGCTTCTCGCCATCCTCTTCGGCGATCTCCACCCGGCCGCGGATCCGGCCGGTGCCGACGATGCGGTGATCGATTCCGCGCAGGGGAATGACCCCGCCATCGGAAAAGCTGGTGGCCTGCGGCGCCCGGTGCAGGCGTGCTGCCAGCCAGTTGACGTGACGCAGCAGGAAGGCCTCGGCCTCGCGCCACTTGCCATGCGGCGGCAGCGTCAGCAGGGGGCCGCCACTATTGGGGATCGACAGCCGATAGGAACGCGCCCGCGCATTGACGCGCACCGTGACGACAACCGGCGCCCCATCGATGTCGATCGTGGTCGAGGTTGGCAGCTTGGGCGTGTTGCGGAAGAACAGGTTCATTGGCTCTCGGGAATCGCTGGGGCGATGATAACCGGATTCGCGCGCCATGCCTTCCCATCCTCAATCACGTCTTTTGCCACGACGTCCTCCCATCCACGGTCGCTGCCCGCGGACTTGAGCCGCGGGCCTCTCGTCGCGCCCACCGCGTTAATCCCTGGCCCACGGATCAAGTCCGTGGGCAGCGCCGGTGGGTGTGGATTGGGTGGGTAGTCGGCGGATGCAAAAACAAAAATGGCGCCCCGGAGGAGGGGGCGCCAGTTCAGTCGTTGGGAACGACCGGCTTCAGGAGGAGGTCAGTGGGCCAGATCAGGTATTGGTCCAGCCGGAATTGTTGTCGCCATTGTCTGGCTTGGAGTCATTGCGGGGTTCGCCATAACCCTGGCGCGAGCCACGGCGTTCATTCATGAAGCGATCGAACTCTTCGCGATCCTTGGCCTTGTTGAGGTTGGCCATGTATTCGTGGAAGGCTTCGATCTCGGCGTCGAGCCGGGCGCGTTCCTCGTCGAGGCGGCGCAGCTGTTCGGCGCGGTAGTCGTCAAAGGCTGCATTGCCGCTCGAGTTCATGCCGTAGCTCCGATGGTTGGTCCAGTTGTGGTGATTGCCCTTGTTGGACGAGCACCAGGCTTTGCCCTTGTTCCAGTAGGCCTGCGCCTTTTCGGGCGACCCGCCGAACTTCTCACCCCACAGGATGTAACCGAGCACGGCCAGGCCGATCGGCCAGAACAGGATAAAGCCAAGAACCATGAGGGCGATGGTCAGTGGGGACCATTGCGGTTTGATGATTGCAGTTGTCATTTCGGTTTCACTCTCCCAGTCACGATGAGCAATACGTGGCCCCGCCTGGGGTAGGATCAATCCTGTGCCTATGGGTTTTTGACCCTTGAAATGGATGTTTGTGTCACTATGAGGCGTGCGAATCTGACCCAAAAGGGCCTCCGAATGTCCATGATTCAGGCTGATGGCCTGCCCCTTCCCTCCACCTGGCGGCCACTGCGGCTGCAAACCCTGGTCGTGCTGCGCTGGCTCGCCGTGGGCGGGCAGACTGTCGGCGTGCTGTTCGTGGCCTTTGGCCTGGGCTTTCCGCTGCCGCTATGGCCGTGCTTCGCGCTGATCGCCGTCTCCGCGGCGGTCAATGTATGGCTGGTGCTGAAGCTGGGCGGCTCGCACCGCCCCACCTCGCGTTCGACGGCCAGCCAGATCGCCTTTGACCTGCTGCAACTGGGCGGGCTGCTGGCGCTGACCGGCGGGCTGCAGAACCCGTTCTCGCTACTGCTGCTGGCGCCGGTTTCGGTCTCGGCGACGTCGCTGCCGCAGCGCTATGCCTTCCTCATCGCCCTGCTGGCGGCGGTCATCGCCTCGCTGCTGTCGGTCTGGCACCTGCCGCTGCCCTGGGACCCGACCGAGCGGATCGTCTTCAACCGCATCTATGTGATCGGCATCTGGGTCTCGATCATCTGCGGCATTGTCTTTGTCTCGGCCTATACCAATCGCGTGGCGCATGACGCCCGCCAGATCGCCGACGCGCTGGCCGCCACCGAGCTGGCTCTGTCGCGCAAGGAGCAGCTGTCGGCGCTCGACGGGCTGGCTGCCGCCGCCGCGCACGAGCTGGGCACCCCGCTCTCGACCATTGCTCTCGCCGCCAAGGAAATGCGCGCCGAGGCTCCGGCGGGCAGCGATCTGGCCGATGACGTCGAGCTGATCATCGAGCAGGCGGCGCGCTGCCGGGCCATCCTCGCCAAGCTCCGCAATCTGGGCAGCGACGGCAAGGATCCCTTTGCCACCGTGCCGTTGACCGACCTGCTCTCCGAGGTCGCCCGTCCGCATGAGGGGCGTGGCAAGGCGATCCTCTTCTACAATGAAAAGACCGATGGCCCGCCCCCGATGTTCCGGCGCGGCGTGGGCCTGCTCTATGGGCTGGGCAATCTCATCGAGAATGCCACCGACTTTGCGCGCAGCACGGTGCGGGTCGAGGCGGAATGGGACCTGACCACGGTGACGGTTTCGATCACCGACGATGGCCCCGGCTTCGCCCCCGAGCTGATTGCGCGGCTGGGCGAGCCCTATCTCACCAGCCGTCCGCGTGACGCGCATGGCCCCGACGCCAACAAGCCGGGCGGACTGGGACTGGGCGTTTTCATCGCCAAGACGCTGCTCGAACGCACCGGCGCGCGGCTGGCTTTCGAGAATATTGCCGCCACCGGCCATGCGCGCGTGCGCATCGTTTGGCCGCGCAGCGCAGTGGAGGTGGACGAGGCCTAGCCCCAGCACCGGTTTCGGCAAGAAAAATGCACCATTCAGGGCTGCTATTCGCGTGTGATCTTTGACCTTTTCCTTGCAAGCGCCTAAATGATGGCCATGAGCACCATTGAAGATCTCTTGGCCACCGACCCCAGCCTGCTGCTCGTCGATGACGACGCGGCGTTCCTGCAGCGTCTCGAGCGCGCCATGGCGCGCCGGGGTTTCGACGTGCGCGTGGCCGGTTCGGTCGCTGATGGCCTGGCCGCCGTAGGCGAGCGTCCGCCCGCCTATGCGGTGGTCGACCTGCGCCTCGAAGACGGCAATGGGCTCGAAGTGGTCTCCGCGCTGCACCAGAAGCGTCCCGACGCCCGTGCCGTGGTGCTCACGGGCTATGGCAATATCGCGACGGCCGTGACGGCGGTGAAGCTGGGTGCGGTGGACTATCTGTCCAAGCCTGCGGACGCAGACGACGTCATCAATGCGCTGCTGGCCACCGGCGAGGAAAAGCCTGAGCCTCCGGAAAACCCGATGTCGGCTGACCGGGTGCGCTGGGAGCATATCCAGCGCGTCTATGAGCTGTGCGACCGCAACGTGTCCGAGACGGCCCGCCGTCTCAACATGCACCGCCGGACGCTCCAGCGCATCCTCGCCAAGCGCGCGCCGCGCTAGGTTATTCGAGAACCATCAGCGTTTCGAACCCGCCATAGATCATGCGGGCGCCGTCGAACGGCATCTTGATGCCGGTCATGCGCGGGTCACTCATCATCTTGGCGCCGGCCGCGTCGCGGGTGGCCTTGTCCGGATATTCGATCCAGGAAAAGACGATGATCTCGTCGGGCTTGGCGGCCACGGCGCGCATGAAGTCGGTGACCTTGCCGGCGGGCACGTCGTCGCCCCAGTTTTCCACCACGCGCGTGGCGCCCCATTCCTTGAACAGGGCCGCCGACTGGCGTGCCTGCTCGATATAGGCCTGCTTGTTGGCGGCGGGTACGGCGGCGACGAAGCCATCGATATAGGGCATTTCGGTTCTCCTTTGCTGGCGACAACGCGTGCCGACGGCCGCGGTTGCGAGCCTGCTCGACAATGACGATTAGAAGGGGCTTACTCCGACAAACCGGGACAAGAGGAGTAGCGCATGCCAGTCACCCTTCACTTCCACGGCGCGGCGGGGACGGTTACCGGCTCCTGCTACCGGATTGTTCATCCCGGCGGACAGTTACTTGTTGATTGCGGTCTGTTCCAGGGCAACAAGTCGGTGCGCGACCTCAACCTCAAGCCTACGCCATTCCACCCCAAATCCATTGATTTCCTGCTGCTGACCCACGCCCATATCGACCATGCGGGGCTGCTGCCCAAACTCTATCGCGAGGGTTGGCGCGGGCCGATGTGGATGACCGAGCCGACGGCGGGCCTGCTCGAATATCTGCTGCCCGACAGCGCCGGCATCCAGGAGAGCGAGGCCGAGCGCGAGACCAAGAAGCTGGGGCGGCGCGGCGATGGACCGGCGAAGCCCCTCTATACGATGGAGGACGCCGAAGAGGCGCTGTTGCACCGTAAGACCTGCCAGTATGGCGAGTGGATCGAGCCGGGACCGGGCGTGCGGGCCCGGTACTGGAATGCCGGCCACATCATCGGCTCGGCCTCGATCGAGGTCGAGGTCCGGGATGGCGACAAGACCATCAGACTGATGTTCTCGGGCGATATCGGGCCTGACGAGAAGGTGTTCTACAACGAACCCGAGGGCCCAGCGGGCTTTGACTATATCCTCTGCGAAAGCACCTATGGCGGCCGCGAGCGCGTCGATTACACGCTGGCCGAACGCCGCGATGCCCTGGCGGCCGAGATCAACACAGCCTTGGCGCGGGGTGGCAACCTGGTCATCCCGGCCTTCGCCGTCGAGCGCAGCCAGGAATTGCTGCATGACATCGGATATCTGATCAAGACAGGCGGGATCGATCCGCGCCTGGTGTTTCTCGACAGCCCGCTGGCCAGCAAGGTCACCGGCGTCTATCGCAAATACGCCAAGATGTTCGAAGACGTTGAGCTGGGTGCCGACGAACTGTTCAACGATCCCCGTTTCCGCATCATCGAGGCGGTCGAGGAATCCAAGGCTATCAACTCCATCCGCGGCGGGGCCATTATCATCTCGGCCTCCGGCATGGCCGATGCCGGGCGCATCAAACACCACCTGCGCAACAACCTGATCCGCTCCAACGCCACCGTGCTGTTCGTGGGCTATCAGGCGCCGGGCACGTTGGGACAGGTGATTCTCTCGGGCGCGAAGGAAGTGCGCATCCATGGCACGCTGGTGCCGGTGCATGCGACCATTCGGTCGATGGGGAACTATTCGGCTCATGCCGATCATTCCGAATTGATGGCCTGGATCAGGGAGCGCCTGCCGGCGCATGGCGCGATCTTTCTCACCCATGGCGAAGACGAAGAGCGCGCCGCGCTGCGGTCTGCGCTGATGGCGACCGGGCTGGCGGGTGACCAGATCATCCTGCCGCTGCTCGATGACTATTTCGAGCTGACCTCAGTCGGTGTCGCGGCCAAGGCGCGCCCGGCCAGCCGCCGGATCGATCCGGTTCAGGTGCATTCCGATTGGCACAATGCCTTTTCCGATTTCACCATTCGGCTCAGCCAGCGCCTGCAGGCGGCGCCCGATACCGAAAAGCTCGCCATCATGCAGGCGCTTCAGGAACACCTTTCGGTTCTCGGCGCGCCGCCATCCCCCGCGCCGAGACAGACGGTGATCACGCCCGTCGAAACGCAGGGCTTTGACGAGTAGAGCCCGTGTCAGGCCTTGGGCGGCGGCGCCAGCCGTCCGGCCATCAGCCAGGTCAGCACCAGCAGCGGCAGCAGCATGGCGAAGGCGGTGCGGATGCCCAGGCCCTGGGCGACGGCGCCAATCAGTGCCGGGGCGCCGAGATTGACCAGCTGGAACACCAGTGTCGTCGCCGCGACATTCTGCGAGGCCGGCCGGTCGCCCAGCCGGGCGGCGGCCGACAGGGTCAGGGGATAGAGCACGCAGATACCCACCCCGACCAGGCCAAACCCGGCCAACGCCAGAGCAGCGTTTGGCGACAGCACCAACAGCACCATGCCCGCGATGGCGATGCTGGCCAGCGTCCGGGCCACCAGCACGGGCCCGAACCGGTCGATCCAACGATCGGCCACCAGTCGTCCCACCGCCATGGTGACTAGCAGCGCCGGCAGGGCCAGCGACTCGACCCAGGCGGCGACTTCGAAACTGTCGCGCAGATAGATGATCGACCAGGCGCGCGAGGCGCCCTCGGTCAGCGCCGCGCCCAGCCCGAACGCCACCAGACCCAATGTTGAGAGGGTTGGCCAGGCCAGCTTGCGACTGGTTTCACCGGCATGCGGACGCGGCGGCATGACCGGCATGGGCAGGACGATGATCAGGATCAGCCCGATAACCAGCGGCGAAAGCAGGCCCAGATGCAGCACTGGAGCCACATCGAGGCCGCGCAGGGCGGCACCCAGCAGCGCCGTCACCAGGAACCCGACGCTCCAGGCGCCGTGGCAGGTATTCATCACCCGCGTGCCGGTGGCCACCTCCACGCGGTCGGCTTCGACATTGATGGCGATATTGGTCAGTGAAAAGCCCATGCCGTTGAAGGCCAGGAGGCAGAACATCGCCACCGGGTTGAGCAATACGGTGATCAGCGCCGCCCCGATGGTGACGACTGGCAGAAGATACAGGATCACCCGGCGCGGCCCGAAGCGCTCGATGATCGGGCTGGCAAACAGGAACATGGCCAGCGCGCCCAGCGGCTGCCCCATCAGGGTCATCCCGAGCTGCGCCTCGTTGAGGCCCATCTGCAGCTGGATGTCGGGAATGCGCGTATGGATGGCCCCGATCGCCAGCGCGTGCACGAAAAACAGCGCCATGATGCGCAGGCGGATGGTGGTGGGGTCACTCACTTGGGGCCGGGATCCATCAGAACGTGGATGCGGTCGGCGCCAAGGCGGGCGAGCTTGAGCATCAAAGCCTTGCGGCGCGCCGGGGCCAGGGGCGTCTCGGGGCTGTCGCGCAGGATGGCCCCGTCGTGGCCATCGGCCACGATCAGGCCTTCGGTGAGCGGGAAGATCTCGGCATCGAGTTCGGGCGGCTTGGCGAAAAAGAAGCGGTCGGAAAACTCCCGGTATTCCGGCCATTTGCGGTCCACCTGAAAGTCGATGAGGCTCGACTTGATCTCGATGATCCAGATTTCGCCCTTGGGACCAACGGCCAGCACATCGGCGCGCCGTCCATTGGCCAGCGGCACTTCGGCATAGCAGGCCATGTCGTGCCGCTCGCGCAGCATGCGCATCACCCCGCGCTGTACGCGCAGGGCGGTGGCCGACTGGCGAAGATCGACGATGGGCGGCAGTTCGTCAGCCATTGGGACCCAGCGGTTCGGGCGGCAGGCCATGCGGTGCTGCCACAGTCCTTGTCCCCAGCGCAAAGCTCGCCGCCCACAGTCCGGCCAGCAGCAGCGGCAGGCAGATCAGGTAGGACATGCGGATGCCGAAATACTCCGCGACGAAGCCAAGCAGCGGCGGGGCGAGGAAGAAGACGACAAAGCTCACCTGGCCGATGGCTGCCACATTGACCGCCGCCGGACGATCCGTGCGCTGCGCCGCTGCCGAAACGGCCAGCGGATAGACCGCCGAACATCCCGCACCCATGAGCGCAAATCCGAGCAGGGCGAGTTCGGCCGTCGGGGCCGTTCCCACCAGCAGGGCGCCAAGGCTGGCCGCCATCAGCATGACCATGGCGACATTGCGCGGGCCGTAGCGGGCGACGATCGGGTCAGCCGACAGGCGCATCGCGGCCATGAAGAAGGCAAACAGCGTCAGCCCCATGCCGCCGATGAACGGCTCCACGGCAAAGACGTTGCGCATGTAGATGGCCGACCAGTCGATCCCTGCGCCTTCGACGAGAAAGGCGGCAAAGCCGATGAGGCAGAGCGGCAGCAGGCCCAGATTGGGGAAGGCGAACTTGTGCTCGCTTTGGCCTTCTGCCCGGGCCGGTTTTGGCGCCTCGGTGGCGCCGAACAGCAGGGACCCGCCCACCACCAGCACCACCAGCGCCACGATGCCCATATGCAGCCCGGCCGACAGGCCCGACTGCCTGATCATGGCGCCGAACAGCGCCGTCACGAAGAACCCGACGCTCCAGAAACCATGGGCGCGGTTCATGAAGCGCTTGCCGGTCTGCATTTCGAGCCGGTCAATCTCGACATTGAGATTGATCTCGAGCGCGCCCGACAGCAGGCCGGCCACAAACAGCACGGCGAACATGGCGGGCGCCGCCGGCAGCCATGGAATGATGGCGAACAGTACCGAGGGGCCGAGCACGGTGAACAGCGCCGTCGTCCGGAAGCCGAGCCGTTCGACCACCTGTGCCCCGAAGGTCAGGGAAATCAGCGAGCCGATGGCCATGCCGATCATGGTCAGGCCCAGCTGTCCCTCGGATATGCCCAGATGGGTCTGGATATCGGGCAGGCGCGCCATCAGCGCGCCGGTCGACACGGCAAACAGAAAAAAGCTCGCATAGATGCGGTATTGGGGGGCGATCACGAGCGGGCCTCACGCAGCGTCGGCTTTGGCGCCAGGGATGGGGCTGTGAATAGCCCCAGCAGCACCAGCGGAATGCCGACGCCGAACACCCATTGAATGCCGAAATGTTCGCCGATGAAGCCGAGCAGCGGCGGCCCGAGCAGGAATGCGGTGAAGGAGAATTGCGCCAGGGCGGCCACATTGACTGCTGCGGGGCGGTCGGTCTGCTGCGCGGCCGCGGACATGGCGAGCGGGAAGAGCGCGCTCGAGCCGATGCCGATCAGGGCAAAGCCGAGATAGGCGACCCAGGCAGCCGGCGCGAAAAAGGCCAGCAGCACGCCGATCCCCAGCACGGACAGCAGCACGCGTGCCACCATGACCGGGCTGAAGCGCTCGACAAAACCGTCGGCAAAGAAACGCGCCACGCCCTGCGAACCGGCGACGGTCGCGACGGCGAGGCCCGCCCAGAACGGCTCGGCATTGAACAGGTTGCGCATATAGATGGCCGACCAGTCGATCCCGGCGCCCTCCATCAGCATGGCCGAAATACAGACGGCGACCAGCGCCATGATGGAGAGGGTCGGCCGGGCAAAGCGCGGAGCTTCGTCGGTGCTGCTGTCGGCGCGATGCGGCGCGGGCTCGAAGCGGCCCAGCACCAGCAAGGTCGCGACCAGGGTGACCGGCACCATGATCATCAGGTGATAATGCACTTCAAGCCCGGTCTGGGCGATGAACGAGCCCACCATGCCGGCGGCGAAGAAGCCGAGGCTCCAGAAAGCGTGCGCGCGGCTCATGATGCGGCGGCCAATGGCGTGCTCGACCCGGTCGGCCTCGAGGTTGATGATGACCTCGATGGCACCGATGGTCAGCCCAACCGGCAGCAGCAGTAGAAAGAAGCCAAGCGGCGTCGTGGCCCAGCTGGCCAGCGCGTAGAGCGCCGCAAGCAGGGGAATGGCGGTGAGCAGGACGCGGCGATAGCCGATGGCCTCGACGATCCGGCCGGCAAAGGTCAGCGAGATCAGCGTCCCCACGGCCGAGCCGATCAGCGCCAGGCCGAGAGCGCCCTCGCCGACACCCATCGCGGTCTGGATATCCGGCAGACGCGGGAAGATGCTGCCCATGGAAAAGGAATAGATGAAAAACGCCCCGAACACCTTGATCTGGGGCGGCAGGTCAATGCCGAATCTCATGGCTGAAACTACTCGCAATATCAGACGCTGGAAGCTATGCGAAATCCCGGCGGCGGGAAATAGCGAGTGCAAACGATTGCTGAAGCTATTTGCAACGTTGCTTGCCGGTCACAGGTGCCGGTTCAGCCGGCCTGGGTCATGTAGAGATCGTCGCGCACCACGTTCACGCCCGTCAGCAAGTGGCGGATGATCTCGATGCGGCGGAACTGCCCGCCAATGCGGGTTTCGGCGGCGCGGCTGGGGCCGGTCACGCGGTCGCGCCGGTCCGGTCCGAAATAGCCCGGCGTTTCGTAATAGGTGAGATTCTGCCCGATCTGGCGGGCAATGCGCTCGGCCACCCGCGTCTGGGTGAAGGGCATGGTGATGACGTCATCGAAGCCCATGTTGATGCATTGGGTGATGCTCTCCATCGAGGGGCTCTCGGAGAAGTAGATCAGCGGCGAGAAGCGCACACGGCGGCTGGGGCAGAAGCGGATGGCTTCGGTAGTGCTGCGCAAGGTCTCGACATCGGCCGTCGCCGCAAACAGAAAGAAGCAGATCGGGGTCTGGTGGCATTGCTGCTCGGCCTGAACCACCCCGGCATAGGGCTGCACCGTCGCGAACGGCATCCCGCGCACCAGGTCCATCAATGCTGCGCCCGGCCCGTCCAGAGGCCCGACGACATAAGCGGCAGCCTTCATGCCCTGCCCACTCCCTGTGTTCCCGGCGCGCATGCTAGGTTCATTTTGCTAAGGTCATGCTAATCCGGCAAAAAGAAAAGGGCCACCCAATGGGTAGCCCCTTTGCAGGATCCAGTTCGAAACCAGGGATCAGAGCTGGCTGATGCAGACCGAGGTGGTACCGCGATTGCGGAAGCCCAGCTGGGTTGCTGCTTCTTTGGAGAGATCGATGATCCGGCCGCCAACAAACGGGCCACGATCGTTGATGGTTACCTGCACCTGCTTGCCGGTGCGCTGATCTTCAACAGTAACCTTGGTGCCAAATGGAAGGGAACGATGCGCCGCTGTCATGGCGTTTTCGTTGAAGGTCTGACCCGAGGCGGCTTTCTTGCCGTGGAAGCCCGGACCATACCAGGATGCGCCGCCGCACTGGGCATAGGCTGCAGTGGAGAAGGAGAGCAGTGCTGCAGCAACTGCGACGACGGAAACAGCTTTTCTAATCAACCTATCAAGCTCACTCAATTTACGATGAGCGATTGATTAAAGACCGGCCCCGGCCACATTGAGCCCAGAATCCCGGATTCCGTTCCCCTGCGACCATCTGTTACAAATTTGCGTCGCTACTTGGCCGACAACAGAGGTAGGGACTCGGCTAGACTCTTGCCATCTGTAGGAAATGAATCCACGACTCTCGCGAATCCAGCGCTGCTCTCTGTCAAGATTCCGCAGATCGCGGATTCATCTTGCGCACTGTTGCGTGACGGCTACAGTTCCCCGGTAACAGACCAATAACCCTGTTTTTGCGCTGGTTCCGGGGCTCGCGAAGGTCATTTCTCGGCGTTCCCAGCCGGAATAAGGCGCAAATGTGACAGGATTAACGCGTATTTACCGTGTTGGCGCCCGGCCGGAAGCCAACAGGGCGCTGAAACCAGGGAGGTTTCGATGACCCAGCCGACGCAACTGGCCCGGATCGGGCAGGTGTCCCGCACGGTGGCCAGCATAGATGAGTCCGTCGCCTTTTATCGCGACGTGCTGGGTCTGGCCCATCTCTACACCTATGGCGAGCTGGCCTTTTTCGACTGCGGCGGCCTGCGCCTCTACCTGCAGCAAAGTCCAAACCCGTCCGCCGAGGAGTCGGTGCTCTATTTTCAGGTGCCCGATATCACGGCTGCCCACGCCGATCTGGTCGCGCGCGGCGTCACCTTCCGCGGGGAGCCGCATCTGATCCACCGGCATGCCGACGGGCTCGAAGAGTGGATGGCCTTTTTCAACGACCCCGAAGGGCGCCCGCTTGCGCTGATGGCACAGCGCCAAAGCACACAGGGCTAGGGCGCGTTCTTTGCCTTGGGTGCGAGCCCATGCATGAACAACTGTTCGAGATAGCGCGCCGCATCCTCGAAGCGCCCCTCGCCATTGCGGTCGGGCCCGAGCACGGCACGCACCTGCACGTCGAAATCGGCATAGTGCTGGGTGGTGGCCCAGATCGAGAAGATCAGGTGGTAGGGATCGGTGCGCGACAGCTTGCCCTGATCCATCCAGCCGAGCAGAACCTTGGCCTTCTCGTCGACCAGGGTCTTGAGATCGACCTCGATCATTTCGATGATACGCGGGGCGCCCTGCAGCATTTCATTGGCAAACAGCCGGCTTTCCCGCGGGAAGTCGCGCGCCATTTCGAGCTTGCGGCGGATGTAGGAGCGGATCTCGGGGAAGGGATCGCCGGTTTCATCCATCTCGCGGAGCGGCGCCAGCCAGTTGACCAGCAATTCGGAAATCAGCCGGCGGTGAATCTCTTCCTTGCGCGGGAAATAGTAGAGCAGGTTGGGCTTGCTCATGCCGGCCACCTCGGCGATCTGGTCGATGGTGGCACCGCGAAAGCCATGCACGGCAAAGACTTCGAGCGCCGCTTCCAGGATGATGTCCTGCTTTTCGCGCTGGATACGAGTTAACGGCCGCATTTTTGCTTGCGGTTGAGCAGCCTCCTGGCCGTCAGCTTTACGCTGGCGGGGTGGCGCTGAAGTAGCCTTGGCACTTTTCACTTTGGTCGGCGGCATTTTCGCCTTGCTAGAAAGTTTTGGAGTGCTAACATTTTTCCAACTGGTCAAAATTCTGGGCAATACGTCCCCACGTCAAGTGCGAAAAAAGGACCAAGAAGAAAATCAACGGGAGCGAGGGTTCCGTGTCCAATTCAAATGCGGTGGTTCCAAACGATCTAAGCGCTTTCTGGATGCCGTTTACGGCCAACCGGCAATTCAAGAAATCACCGCGCATGTTCGTCGCGGCCAAGGACATGCACTACACCACCAGCGACGGCCGCCAGGTGCTGGACGGTACGGCGGGCCTGTGGTGCGTCAATGCCGGCCATGCCCGGCCCAAGATTACCGAGGCGATTGCCAAACAGGCTGCCGAGCTCGACTACGCCCCCGCCTTCCAGATGGGCCATCCCAAGGCGTTCGAACTGGCAAACCGCCTGGTCGACATCACGCCTGACGGGCTCGACCATGTGCTGTTCACCAATTCGGGGTCTGAATCGGTCGAGACCGCCCTCAAGGTGGCGTTGGCCTATCACCGGGTGAAGGGCGAAGGCGCCCGCACCCGCCTGATCGGCCGTGAGCGCGCCTATCACGGCGTCAATTTTGGCGGCATTTCGGTGGGTGGCATCGTCACCAACCGCAAGATGTTCGGCACGCTGCTGGGCGGCGTCGACCACATGCCCCACACCCACAACCTCGCCAAGAATGCCTTCTCCAAGGGCCTGCCCGAGCATGGCGCGGACCTGGCCGACGAGCTGGAGCGCATCGTTACCCTGCATGACGCCTCCACCATCGCCGCCGTGATCGTCGAGCCGGTGGCCGGCTCGACCGGCGTGCTGATCCCGCCCGCGGGCTATCTCAAGCGCCTGCGCGAAATCACCAAGAAGCACGGCATCCTGCTGATTTTCGACGAAGTGATTACCGGCTATGGCCGCTTGGGCACGCCCTTTGGCGCCGACTATTTCGGCGTGACGCCTGACATCATGGTCACCGCCAAGGGCCTGACCAATGGCATCATCCCGATGGGTGCGGTCATGGTCTCGTCCGAGATCCACGACGCCTTCATGGGCGGCCCGGAACACGTCATCGAATTTTTCCATGGCTACACCTATTCGGGCAACCCGGTGGCATCGGCTGCGGCTCTGGCCACGCTCGAAACCTATCGGGACGAGGACCTGCTGACCCGCGGTGCGGCGCTGGCCCCCGTCTGGCAGGATGCGCTCCACTCGCTCAAGGGCGAGCCGCATGTCATCGACATCCGAAATATCGGTCTGGTCGGCGCCATCGAGCTCGAGCCGATTGCGGGGTCTCCCACCAAGCGCGCCTTCTCGGCCTTCCTGGCCGCCTACGAGGCGGGCTACCTCATCCGTACGACCGGCGACATCATTGCGCTCTCCCCGCCGCTGATCATTTCCGAGAGCCAGATTGGCGAGCTTATCGACGCCATTCGCACTGTCCTGAGGAGCATCGACTGATGAACGTCATCGAGAATGCCGTAGCCGGCAAACGCTATGTCTCCACGGGCCGCCGCGTGCCGGTGTTCAATCCGGCCACCGGCGAAGTTTCGGCCGAATTGCCGCTGTCGACGATGAGCGAGCTCAACGACGCCGTGGCTTCGGCCAAGAAGGCCCAGGTGGCCTGGGGCAATACCCCGCCGATGAAGCGCGCGCGCGTCATGTTCAAGTTCAAGGCGCTGCTCGATCAATATGCCGACGACCTCGCCCGCGAAATCAGCCGCGAGCACGGCAAGGTGCATGACGATGCGCTGGGCGAAGTGGCCCGCGGCATTGACTGCGTCGACTTTGCCTGCGGCATTCCCCAGCTGCTGAAGGGCGAATTCAGCCGCAATGTCGGTCCTTCGATCGACAGCTATTCCGATCGCCAGCCGCTTGGCGTCGTGGCGGGCATCACCCCGTTCAACTTCCCGGCCATGGTGCCGATGTGGATGTATCCGGCGGCCATTGCCTGCGGCAACGCCTTCATCCTCAAGCCCTCCGAACGCGACCCTTCTGCGCCCATGCTGGCCTGGAACCTGTTCATGGAGGCCGGGCTCCCCGAGGGCATCCTCAACATCGTCCATGGCGACAAGGAAATGGTCGACGGTATTCTCGACCATCCCGACATCAAGGCGGTGAGCTTTGTCGGCTCCACCCCGATTGCCGAATATGTCTATCAGCGCGGCACCCGCGCGGGTAAGCGCGTGCAGGCCCTTGGCGGCGCCAAGAACCACATGGTCATCATGCCGGACGCCGATCTCGACCAGGCCGCCGACGCCCTGATGGGGGCAGGCTATGGTTCGGCCGGCGAGCGCTGCATGGCCATTTCGGTGGCCGTGCCGGTCGGCAAGGAAACCGCCGACGCGCTGGTCGCCAAGCTCAAGCCGCGCGTTGAAAGCCTCAAGATCGGCCCGTCCACCGACAAGGATGCCGAAATGGGTCCGGTGGTCACCAAGATGCACCGCGACAAGATTCTTGGTTACATCGACTCTGGCGTCGAGCAGGGCGCAGAGCTCGTGGTCGACGGGCGCGGCTTCAAGCTGCAGGGTTATGAAAACGGCTACTATGTCGGCGGCACGCTGTTCGACAATGTCACGCCCGACATGACCATCTACAAGGAAGAGATCTTCGGGCCGGTCCTCTCGGTGGTGCGGGCGCACGACTACAACGAGGCCATCAAGCTCATCAACGACCACGAATATGGTAATGGCACCGCCATCTTCACGCGCGACGGCGACGCTGCCCGTGAATTTGCCGACAAGATCGAAGTGGGCATGGTGGGCGTCAACGTCCCGATCCCGGTGCCGGTGGCCTACCACTCCTTCGGAGGCTGGAAACGGAGCCTGTTCGGCGACCATTCCATCTACGGTCCGGAAGGCGTGCATTTCTATACCCGCCTCAAAACCGTCACCACCCGCTGGCCCGCCGGCATCAAGGGCGGCGCCGAATTCAGCTTCCCGAGCGTGAAGTAGGCGATGATGGTCAGCGAGTTTCACGCATCGCCGACCGCTTCTCAAAACCCTCCCCAAAAGGGGAGGGGCATCCTCCCAGTTTTTGGCATTCTTTCGTCATCCAATCCGTCCGCTGCCACCTGCTTTGGCGGCGCGGTTGAGCTGGCGCTGCTTTGTCACGCCCATATTTCTAGCGAGTAACTCATGTCTGCTCCCGGTGAAAACCTTCGTATCAATGGCGATCGGCTCTGGGATAGCCTGATGGAAATGGCCCGGATCGGGCCGGGCATTGCCGGCGGCAACAACCGGCAGACGCTAACCGATGAAGACGGCGAGGGGCGCCACCTGTTCAAGCGCTGGTGCGACGAGGCGGGTCTGACCATGGGCGTCGACCAGATGGGCACCATGTTCATGACGCGCCCGGGCACCGATCCCGATGCGCTGCCGGTCTATGTGGGTAGCCATCTCGATACCCAGCCCACCGGCGGCAAGTATGATGGCGTGCTCGGCGTGCTGGCGGCGCTCGAAGTCGTCCGTTCGCTCAACGACATGGGCATCAAGACCAAGCATCCCATCGTTGTCACCAACTGGGCCAATGAAGAGGGCGCTCGCTTTGCCCCCGCCATGCTGGCCTCGGGCGTCTTTGCCGGGGTGCATACGCTGGATTACGCCTATGGCCGCCAAGACCAGCAGGGCAAGACCTATGGCGAGGAACTGCAGCGCATCGGCTGGCGCGGCGCCGAAGAGGTCGGGGCGCGCAAGATGCATGCCTATATCGAATATCATATCGAGCAGGGCCCGATCCTCGAGGCCGAGAACAAGCAAATCGGCGTCGTCACGCACGGGCAGGGTCTGTGGTGGCTCGAATTCACCCTCACCGGCCGCGAGGCACATACCGGCTCGACGCCGATGAACATGCGCGTCAATGCCGGGCTGGCCATGGCCCGCATTCTCGAAGCCGTGCAGGACGTCGCCATGGCGCACCAGCCCGGTGCGGTGGGTGGAGTGGGGCAGATGAAATTCGCGCCCAATTCGCGCAACGTGCTGCCCGGCACGGTGGTGTTCACCGTCGATATCCGCTCGCCCGAGCTGGCCAAGCTGACCTCGATGCGCGAGCAGATCGAGGCCCGGGCACAGGCGATCTGCGCCGAGCTCGGCGTCGGCTACGCCATGGAAGCGGTCGGGCACTTCGATCCCGTGACCTTCGATCCCACGCTGGTCGCCCGCGTGCGCCAGGCGGCCGAAGACCTGGGTTACAGCCACATGAATATCATTTCGGGCGCCGGGCACGATGCCTGCTGGGCCGCCAAAGTGGCGCCATCAACCATGATCATGTGCCCCTGCGTCAATGGGCTTTCGCATAACGAGGCCGAAGACATTTCCCAGGAATGGGCGACCGCGGGCGCCGACGTGCTGTTCCACACTGTGCTCGAGACAGCGGAGATCGCACAATGATGCGGGCCTGATGGCCCAACCCGTGATGTCGGTAGCCGAGGAGGGCGCTGGCATCGCGCGGACCGGCCCGCGACTGGCATCGAACTTGCAACAAAGCAGGCAGCCAGCGCGAGGCACCGCAAGCGGGAACAACGGAATTCAGAGAATTAGGGAGTGAGCCAAATGGCCAGCAAAGTCATCAAGAACGGCACCGTCGTTACCGCCGATCTCACCTACAAGGCCGATGTGAAGATCGAAGGCGATGTCATCGTCGAGATCGGGCAGAACCTGAGCGGCGACGAAGTGCTCGACGCCTCAGGCTGCTACATCATGCCCGGCGGTATCGACCCGCATACCCATCTCGAAATGCCCTTCATGGGCACCTATTCGGCCGATGACTTTGAATCGGGCACCCGCGCGGGCCTGGCCGGTGGCACAACCATGGTGGTCGATTTCTGCCTGCCGAACCCGAACCAGAGCCTGCTTGAAGCCCTTTCCATGTGGGACAACAAGACCGGCAAGGCCAATGCCGACTATTCCTTCCACATGGCGATCACCTGGTGGGACGAGCAGGTGTGGCGCGAAATGGCTGAAGTGGTCGATCGCGGCATTACCAGCTTCAAGCACTTCATGGCCTATAAGGGCAGCCTGATGGTCAATGACGACGAGATGTTCTCGTCGTTCCAGCGTTGCGCTGATCTCGGCGCCCTGCCGCTGGTCCATGCCGAAAATGGCGACGTCGTTGCCGCCATGACGGCCAAGCTGCTGGCCGAAGGCAATAACGGCCCCGAGGCACACGCCTATTCGCGCCCGCCCGAAGTGGAAGGGGAAGCCACCAACCGCGCCATCATGATCGCCGATATGGCCGGGGTGCCGCTCTACGTGGTGCACGTTTCGAGCGAGCAGGCGCACGAAGCCATCCGCCGCGCCCGCCAGAAAGGCATGCGTGTCTATGGCGAGCCGCTGATCCAGCACCTGACGCTCGATGAGAGCGAGTATTTCAACCCCGATTGGGACCATGCGGCACGCCGGGTCATGTCGCCGCCCTTCCGCAACAAGCAGCATCAGGATTCGCTGTGGGCCGGGCTGCAGTCGGGCTCGCTCTCGGCTGTTGCCACCGACCATTGCGCCTTCACCACGGCGCAGAAGCGCACGGGCATCGGCAATTTCTCCAAGATCCCCAATGGCACCGGCGGCCTTGAGGACCGCCTGCCCGTGCTGTGGACCGCTGGCGTCAATACCGGCCGGTTGACCATGAACGAATTCGTCGCCGTCACCTCGACCAACGTCGCCAAGATCCTGGGGCTCTATCCCAAAAAGGGTGCAGTGCTGGTGGGGGCCGATGCCGACCTCGTGGTGTGGGACCCCAAGCGCAAGAAGACCATTACGGCCTCGGCCCAGCAGTCGGTCATCGACTACAACGTGTTCGAGGGCTTCGAGGTCACCGGTCTGCCCCGCTACGTGCTCAGCCGCGGCCGGGTATCGATCGTCGAGAACGAGATCAAGACCGAGATGGGCCACGGCAAGTTCGTGGGCCGCGAGGCAAAAAATCCCGTCAATCGCGCGCTCAGCCAGTGGAAAGAAATCGTTTCCCCCCGCAAGATCGAGCGGACGGGCATTCCGGCGACGGGTGTCTGAATTCTGGGGCTCGGCCGTTTGGGCGGTCGAGCCGGGCACTGCCGCAAAAAGTGGCAGCCTGCCTGTTCCGCGGTAGGCGGAAGGGTCTTGGAGGAGGCCCTGCAACCTGCCTGTCCGGCAAAGCCGGATCGGCACACAAGTTGCAACATAAGTTGCAACGGCAAAGATGATCGCGCCGGCACGAGCCGGTTCAAGCCGATCACGTATCAGGAGGGGCCAGCATTTGTCCGTGACGACCGAAACATCCAAGCCCAGCGAAGGGGCCGCGTCCAACGCGGTGGTTTCTGCATCCCATCTGGGACTGACCTTCAAGACCAATGACGGCGACGTCGTTGCGCTTTCGGACGTCAACCTGACCATCAACAAGGGCGAGTTCGTTTCCTTCATCGGCCCCTCGGGCTGCGGCAAGACTACGTTCCTGCGCACCATCGCCGATCTCGAACAGCCCACATCAGGCAGCCTGACCATAAATGGCATGTCGCCCGAAGAGGCGCGCCGCAATCGGGCCTATGGCTACGTGTTCCAGGCCCCGGCGCTCTATCCCTGGCGTACGATTGAAAAGAACGTCGCCCTGCCGCTCGAAATCATGGGCTATTCCGCCAGCGAACAGGCCGCCCGCATCGCGCGGACCCTCGACCTGGTCAATCTCTCGGGCTTCGAAAAGAAGTACCCCTGGCAGCTCTCGGGCGGCATGCAGCAGCGCGCCTCCATCGCGCGCGCCCTGGCCTTCGATGCCGACCTGCTGCTGATGGACGAGCCTTTCGGCGCGCTCGACGAAATCGTGCGCGATCATCTCAATTCGGAGCTGCTCAAGCTCTGGGCCGCCACGCAGAAGACCATCTGCTTTGTGACCCACTCCATTCCCGAGGCCGTCTATCTCTCGACCAAGATCGTGGTCATGTCGCCGCGCCCCGGCCGTGTCACCGACATCATCGAAAGCGACCTGCCCCACGAGCGTCCGCTCGATATCCGCGAAACTCCCGAATTCCTGGCCATTGCCGCCCGCGTCCGCGACGGGCTGCGGGCTGGCCACTCCTATGACGGGGATCACGTGTGATGGCGGTGAAGCGCGCCCTTCCCATCCTCGTCGTCCTGCTCGCCATTCTTGCGGTCTGGTATGCGGCCGCCATCGGTCTCAATGCGCCCTGGCAGAACGACGTCTATCGCCGCGCCGGTGTCGAGAACGCGCCGGTGACCCAGTTCATCTACGACACCTGGAACCAGGAAAAGCCGGTCCTGCCGACCGCCCACCAGGTGTTCGGCGAGCTCTACAACGCCACCTTCCTGGTCGCGCCCAACAAGCCGCGCAGCATGCTGTTCCACGCCTGGGTCACCTTCTCGGCGACCGGGCTGGGCTTCATCATGGGCTCGATCCTCGGCATCGGGCTGGCGGTGCTGATCGTGCATAACGAAGCGATGAACCGCTCGCTGATGCCCTGGATCGTCGCCAGCCAGACCATTCCAATTCTGGCGCTGGCCCCCCTGATCGTGGTGATCGGGTTCAACATTTTTACCGGCACGATGGGCATTCCCACCGATCCCGCACGGTTGATGAGCAAGGCGATCATCTCGGCCTATCTCAGTTTCTTCCCGGTGGCCGTCGGCATGGTCAAAGGCCTGCGCAGTCCCGAAGCGATCCAGCTCGATCTCATGCACACCTATAATGCCTCGGCCAACCAGACCTTCTGGAAGCTGCGCTGGCCGGCCGCCATGCCCTACCTGTTCACCTCGCTCAAGGTCGGCGTCGCCGCCAGCCTGGTCGGCGCCATCGTGGGCGAACTGCCCACCGGTGCCGTTGCGGGCCTGGGGGCACGCCTGCTGGCCGGGTCCTATTACAGCCAGACCATCCAGATCTGGGCGGCGCTGTTTGCCGCTTCCATTCTCGCGGCCCTCCTCGTGGTGGCGGTGGGTGTGGTCGAGAAACTGGTCAACCGGTCCATGGGGGCGCGTCCGGCATGAGCCAGCTGCAATATTATCTCGCAATCGTCGCCGGTGGCCTCAGCGCCGCAGCTCTCGGGTTGAGCCTGGTCACCCCGTTCGAACAGGCACTGCTGCTCAAGGCGTTCCTCGCCCTGGGTACGCTCTCGCTGCTCCGTTTCGCCGTGCCGGTCGGTCTCTGGGCCGATGGGGCCATTGCCGTGCTCGGCGCGGTGGCACTGCTCACCTCGCTCGAGGTCTTTTCGCCAACGCCCGGCTTTTTCTGGATCGCGCTGATCGCGGCCTGGCTGTTTGCCTGGCTGTTCGTCGAACGGCTGAGCAAATCGTTGGCCCCACGCCTCGGCGACAATGCCGGGTTGGGCCTGCTCATTCCCGTCGCGTTCGGGCTGACCATCCTGATTGCCTGGGAAGTCATCACCCGGGCAGGGAACGTGCCGCAGGTCATCCTGCCGCCGCCCTCCATGATCGGGGCGCGTATCGCCGCCTCGATCCCCACCCTCTGGGCCGATTTCCAGCAGACCTTCCTCAAGGCGGTGCTGATCGGCTACCTCGTCGGTTGCGGGCTGGGTTTCGTGGTGGCCATTCTCATCGATCGCTCGCCCTTCCTCAAATCGGGCCTGCTGCCGCTGGGCAATTTCGTGTCGGCGCTGCCCATTGTGGGCGTGGCGCCGATCATGGTCATGTGGTTCGGCTTCGATTGGCCGTCAAAGGCCGCCGTTGTCGTCATCATGACCTTCTTCCCAATGCTGGTGAACACGGTGGCGGGCCTCAACGCATCCTCAGCCATCGAGCGCGACCTGATGCGCACCTATGCCGCCGGTTACTGGCAAACCCTTATGAAGCTGCGGCTCCCCGCTGCGGGCCCCTTCATATTCAACGCCCTCAAGATCAACTCGACACTGGCCTTGATCGGCGCGATCGTAGCGGAATTCTTCGGGACCCCCATTGTGGGGATGGGGTTCCGGATTTCTACCGAAGTCGGCCGGATGAACGTCGACATGGTATGGGCCGAAATCGCGGTAGCGGCAGTCGCGGGCTCGGTCTTCTACGGGGTGATCGTCCTCATCGAGCGGGCGCTTACCTTCTGGCATCCGTCCGTGCGTGGTGCATAGGACAATGCCAAACTCAGGGAAAATGGGAATGCAGAAACTTCTGATCGGCGCTCTCGCAGGCGCAATGACGATGGCAGCAGTGGGGGGAGCCTGGGCTCAGGAAAGCGTTACGCTGCAGCTCAAATGGGTCACCCAGGGCCAGTTCGCCGGCTATTATGTGGCCCAGGCGAAGGGCTTCTATGAGGAAGAAGGTCTAACCGTCGAAATCAAGCCGGGTGGTCCCGACATTGCCCCCGAGCAGGTGATTGCCGGCGGCGGCGCCGACGTCATCACCACCTGGATGGCGCCCGGCCTTGCTGCCCGCGAGCGTGGCGTCCCGCTGGTCAATATCGCCCAGCCCTTCAAGTCCTCGGGCCTGCTGCTGACCTGCCTCAAGGAAATGGGCGTCGAAACCACGGCCGACTTCAAGGGCAAGACGCTGGGCGTCTGGTTCTTCGGCAACGAATATCCGTTCTACGCCTGGATGGCCAAGCTCGGCCTGCCCACCGATGGCGGCCCCGATGGCGTCGAAGTGCTCAAGCAGGCCTTCAACGTCGATCCGCTGATTCAGAAGCAGGCGGCCTGCATCTCCACCATGACCTATAACGAATATGGTCAGGTGCTGAAGGCCGGCATCACGCCCGAAGAGCTGACGGTGTTCAACTACCGTGACGAAGGCGTCGGCATGCTCGAAGACGGCCTCTATGTCATGGAAGACAAGCTGGCCGATCCTGCATTCGTCGCGAAGATGACCAAGTTCGTCCGCGCTTCGATGAAGGGCTGGGAATATGCCCGTTCCAACCCGCAGGAAGCCGCCGAAATCGTGGTCGATAACGACATGACCGGCTCGATGACCGTCGAAGACCAGCTCTATCAGGTCAACGAGATCAACAAGCTCACCGCAGGCTCCACCGGCGCCCTCGACGAAGACGACTACAAGCAGACCGTGGCAACCCTGCTCTCGGCTGTGTCGCCGGAAAACCCGGCCATCACCAAGGAACCGGTTGGCGCCTTCAGCCACGTCGTCACTGACGGGCTCTAGTCGCTGCCCATGAATGCGAAAGGCGGGGAGAAATCCCCGCCTTTTGCTTTGGTATCTGGCGCTTAGTTGAAGACGCGCTTGGGGCGGAACTGGCCGAATTCGACCCAGCCGGTCGCCAGCACTTCGCCCTTGAAGCTCGCCCAACACTCGTTGAGCGTGGCGGGCGCGGCGGCACCGGTCAGCAAGACCGGATTGCCATGGCGCACCGCATTGGCCTGGTGCGGATCGAGGCGGATCTCCGGCAGGTCCGAAAAGCCCGCCCAGACCGGCTTGAGCAGCGCGTCACGCTCCTCGACCGGCAGCGCTTCCAACTGGTCGATGGTCAGCGCATCGGCGTCGTGGAACGGGCCAACGGCGGAGCGATGCAGCATCGATACGTGTCCTCGCGTGCCCAAGGCCTCGGCGATGTCGCGGGCCAGCGAGCGCACATAAGTGCCCTTGCCGCAGGTCGCTTCCAGAACGGTTTCCACCTCGCCATGCGAGATGATCACGAGGTCATCGACGTCGATTTCGCGGGCGGCCAGCTCCACCTCTTCCCCGGCGCGCGCCAGGTCATAGGCACGCTCGCCATCGATCTTGAGCGCCGAATAGATCGGCGGGCGCTGCAGGATCGTACCGATGAAGTTGGGCAGCACCGCTTCGAGCGCCGCACGATCGGGGCGAATGTCGGAGGTTGCCACGACGCTGCCCTCGGCATCGTCGGTGGTGGTGGCCGTGCCCCATTTGACGGCAAAGCGATAGACCTTGGTGCCATCCTGTACCTGCGGCACGGCCTTGGTGGCTTCCCCCAGGGCAATCGGCAGGATGCCGGTGGCCAATGGGTCAAGCGTGCCAGCGTGCCCGGCCTTGGCGGCGCTGAAAAGCCAGCGCACCTTTCCCACCGCCTGGGTGGACGTCATGTTGTAGGGCTTGTTGAGAACGACCCAGCCTGAAATGGCGCGCTTGGTCCGCTTGGGCTGGTTCAATCGGTCTCGCCGTCTTCATCGTCCAGGTCGCGCTGCACCTTGTCCGAGCGCAGCAGCGCATCAATGCGGCTGGCCTCTTCGAACGTGTCGTCGACATAGAAGCGCACTTCGGGCGCGTATTTCATGTTGATCTGCGGTGCCACGCGCCCGCGGATGAACTTGCGGTGGCGGTTCAGCGCCGCGACGATTTCGTCCGCATGCTGGCCACCGAGCGGCATCACATAGGCGTTGGCGATCTTCAGATCGGGCGTCATGCGCACTTCGGGAACGGTGATCACCGAACCACGCAGCGCGTCATCTTCGATTTCGCCCCGGGCGAACATGGCGGCCAGCGCGTGGCGCACCAGTTCGCCGACGCGCAGCATGCGCTGGCTGGGACCGGTCGGTTTATTGTCTTTGCTCATTTGCGCTCTATAGCGCGTTCAGGAAAAGGCGACACCACTTTTCCTGAGGCCGCGCGTGAAAATCACAGCGATTGCGCTAGCTGCGCAGGCCCCGGGGTGCACCATGCGCGCTTTCGGGCAGCACGCGATGCGGAGGCTGATGGCCATCCATGAAGGCGCGGATATTGACGATCACCGTTTCGCCCATCTCGATCCGGGCTTCCAGCGTAGCCGAGGCCATGTGGGCGGTCAGCACCACCTTGTTGGCTTCCGCCAGCGCCAGCAGGCGCGGATTGATGCCATGCTTGTTCTCGAACACGTCGAGCGCCGCGCCGCTGAGATGGCCGCTCTCGATGGCGTCGACCAGCGCCGCCTCGTCGACCAGTTCGGGGCGGCTGACATTGACCACGAAACTGCCCGGCTTCATCCGGCTGATGCGCTCGGCCGAGAGAATGTGGTGGGTCTCGCGGGTCAGCGGACAGTGCAGCGAAACAATGTCGACGGCTTCCACCATGGCATCGAGGTCGTGCCAATAGGTGGCTTCCAGCGGTTCTTCGACGCCCGGCGGCCGCCTGTTGCGCGAGAAGTAATGGATGTTGAGCCCGAAGGCCTTGGCCCGCTGCGCCACCGCCGTGCCGATGCGCCCCATGCCGACAATGCCGAGTGCCTTGCCCCGCAGGCGATGGCCAAGCATCGAGGTGGGCGACCAACCCGCCCAGACCCGGTCGCGGACCAGCATCTGGGTGCCCTCCACCAGCCGGCGCGGCAAGGCCAGCATCAGCACCATGGCCATGTCGGCCGTGTCTTCGGTCAGCACGCTGGGTGTATTGGTCACAGTCAGCCCGGCTTCCCAGGCCGCTTCGACGTCGATATTGTCGACCCCGTTCCCGAACTGGGCAACCAGCCGCACGCTTTTGGGCAACCGCGCGATCAATCTTGCATCGATCTTGTCGGTTATCGAGCTGACGAGCACGTCCTTCCCCTCCAGTCCCGCGATGATGTCATCACTGGTCAGGGTCACGTCGCCTTCGTTGACGTGTGTCTCGAATAGCGTTGCCATGCGCGCCTCGATGGTCTCGGGCAGGCGCCTGGTCACGAGTATTTGGGGTTTTTGGCTGGCCATCAGTACCGGGATCAGGGGGGCGCCCATGTGGAAAAGCTTGGGAGAGCTCACCCTTCAGTGCCCATTAAGGATCATTGGCTAGTGATAAGGCAATTCCATTTGTTCTGCAAAGTCATGTTTGACGAGACCCTGCGCCGCTTGTTTGGCCGTCCCTTCATAGCCTGCCTTCGTCGCCTGCCCTGGCTGCTGCTGGTCATGGCATTGCTGGCGCCGTCGGCGTTTGCGCAGTCCAATCCCAGTGGCCTGCCGCTGCCGCGATTTGCCTCGACCCGCTCCGAGCCCATCAACGTGCGCGTCGGCCCCGGCCAGAAATACGACATTGCCTGGACCTATCTCAAATCGGGCGTGCCGGTGGAAATCATCCAGGAATTCGACACCTGGCGCCGCATTCGCGATGCCGATGGTTCGGATGGCTGGATCCACCAGAACCTCCTCGCCGGCACCCGCCATGGCTATGTGACGCCGCTGGTCGCCAATGGCGAGATTGCCCTGCGCGCCAGCCGGTCTGACGAATCAGGCGTGCGCGCCCGGCTCGGGGCTGGGCTCAAGGTCACGATCAAGGAATGCGACGGCACCTGGTGCGACGTCAGCGTGGCCGGGCAGGATGCTAACCAGCGCTCCGCCACCTATGCAGGATACCTGCATCAGGAAGAGCTCTGGGGCGTCTATCCCGACGAAGTGTTCGACTAGAGCTCGGCCAGCGCATTTGCCGTCTGCCGCGCCAGGCGCACAGCATTGTCCTGCTTGGGGCAGGTGGCGCAGTAGCGATCCGGATCGATCAGATAGTCGAGGCAGCATCCCTTGCGCTTGACGATCACCAGTACCCGCCCATCGGTCGCGGAAACCCGTTCCAGCGTGCCCTGTCCGGTCAGGCCCAGTTCGGCCAGCCACTGGGTGGCATAGGCCTCGATGGTTTCAACCGGCAGGTCGCGCCGCCGCTGGCTCAGCCACACCATCAGGCTCAGCATGCGGTCGGCCATCAGGCGCCGCGCCGGCAGGGGCTTGAGTTTGGCCAGGGCATTGACCTCCTCCAGCATGGCCGTGCCCATTGCCTTAAGTTGCCCGGCCCCCTGGGAAATCAGCGTTTCGACCGGGCCGCTGGTCTGCTTACCGGCGACGAGGCGATAGCCGTCGATATAGATACCGCGGCGCTGCTGGCTCAGCCCGCTGAGATCGGGCATGGCGCCATGGAGATGCGCCGCGATCACAGCCAGATAGGCCGGCTGCCAGATGAGGTTGGTCCAGAGCCGCACGGCATGAAAAGCCGGGCTGACCTGAGGATAGGTGCTGACCAGAGCGTCATGCAGCTGGCCAAGCATCGCGGTATTGTCGCCGCCGGGGCGATACCAGCCTTCGCGCGGGCTGCCGGGCTCGCCCTTCATGAAGCCGGTCACCTGCGCTGCCGTCGCGATCAGGCGGGTCGTTGCGGCATCGCCGGAATCTTGTGCGAAAAGGAATGAACGGGCCATGGCCGCTTCTAGCGCTTTGCCCAATCCAGGAAAAGGCCGCCGGATTGCTCCGGCGGCCAATGCGCATTAGGCCTTGAGCACCTTGAAGCGATAGAGCAGCCCGCCAATAGCGCCGCCGACCAGCGGCGCTACGATGAACAGCCAGAGCTGGGCCAGCGCATCGCCGCCCACCAGAATGGCCGGGCCGAAGCTGCGCGCCGGATTGACCGAAACGCCGGTCACCTGAATGCCCACCAGATGGATGGCGACGAGCGTCAGGCCGATGGCGAGGCCCGCAAAGCCCGGCGAGGACTTTTCGCCGGTGGAGCCTAGGATGACGATGACGAAAATGGCGGTGAAGACGATCTCGAAGATCAAGGCCGCGACCAGCGCATAATTGCCGCCATAGCCTTCGCCCCAGCCGTTGACGCCAAGCCCGCTGGAATTGCCTCCGGCGATGGCCATCAGGATCAGGGCGCCGGCCAGGGCGCCGGCAAACTGGGCCACCCAATACTGCACCATTTCGAGGGCCGGCATGCGGTTGTCGAGATAGGCGCCGAGGCTGACCGCCGGATTGATGTGGCAGCCTGAAATCGGCCCGATGCCATAGGCCATCGCCACGATGGCCAGGCCGAATGCGAAGGCGAAACCGGTCTGGCCGATGGCGTCGCCGCCCAATACGACCGAGCCGCAGCCAAACAACACCAGCACGGCTGTGCCGACGAATTCTGCAACTAGTTTGTTCATGCCGCCAAACTCCATGAAAAGGCGTCCCCACATGCTCGAATCGAGCATGTGGTTACTGTCCTGCGGCGGAATGAAGCAGGCAAGAGTCCTCTGCTATGTGCTGATGAAAATAATCAAGCCGCGTTTCGGGCAGCCTCGATTGTATTGCGCACCGCATCCACGTCGGTCAGCGTGATTTCGTATTCGCGCTCGATTGCCGTGCCGCCCATGCCGACATGGGGGTTGCGGAAGGCCATGCCGCTTTTGATGGTGTGAAGCGCGGCGAAGTGCATTTCATCTGTGCCGGTCGCCTGGCGCACCCCAGCGATATTGGTCGCATCCAGCGCGCCGCAGGTCATGATCACAATGCGGCCATTGGCGATAGCCACGCTATCCTTGAGGATATCGATGCCTTCCACGGCGGTGTCGCGCTGCCCGCTGGTGAGGACGCGGTCCACGCCGCAGCGCACCAGGGCTTCGATCGCTTCGCGATAATCCACGGTCATGTCGAAGGCGCGGTGGCAGGTAACGCTCATCGGCCGGGCGGCATCGACCAGCGCCTTGGTGCGCACTTCGTCGATCTTCCCGTCGGGGGTCAGGCAGCCGATGACTACGCCCGCCACGCCAAGGTCCTTCAGCGCCTTGATGTCATCGATCATCGTTGCGAATTCGAGGTCGGAATAGAGGAAGTCGCCGCCGCGCGGCCGCACGATGACGTGGAAGGGAATGGTGGCGATACGCAGGGATTCCCGCACCACGCCCATGCTCGGCGTCAGGCCGCCCTCGATCAGGCTGGCGCACAACTCCACCCGATCGGCCCCGGCCGTCTGCGCTGCAACAAGGCCGTCGATGCCTTCGACGCAGATTTCGATCTTGAACGGATGTTTGCCCATGAGTGGTCTCCTATTGGTGCTCTATTGGTAGTGCGGTGGTTCTGCGTCTGCAAATGATATCTAAATGCCTGATTAAGCATCTGCGCGAAGGGCGGTCCGTACTGATATCAATCCCAACAAAATCTCTGGACTAGAACAACTTACGGGAGGATACTTCATGCATGACAGGAGATTGCAGTTATGCGTGTCCTTTCTTGCAGCATCCGAGATACTAGAGGAGTTGCAGCGATTGAGTTCGCCATCCTCACGCCGGTATTCCTACTGCTTCTGACGGGAATGATGGCATACGGCGTCTATTTTGGCGCAGCCCATTCCTTGCAGCAACTTGCCGCCGACGCAGCGCGCACCGCCATAGCGGGACTAAGCGAGAGCGAACGTAATCGGCTGGTCAACGCCTATCTCGACGCCAACGCCGACAGTTACATGCTGATCGAGCGCCGTCTGTTGACCGCCTCCATCGGCGATAAGCCGGCGGATGCGGATTACTACAATGTCACGCTACGCTACGATGCCTCCGAGCTGCCCATTTGGAATCTCTACCCGCCCCTGCCGCTGCCCAGCAAAACGCTGGCCTACAGCTCCGTGATTCGCCGGGGCGGCATATGAGCCTTTGGGCTCGGTTTCGCAGCAACGCCCAGGCGAATATCTCTGTGCTCTTTGCCATGGGCTTTGCCGTTTCGGGCGTCGTGGCTGCCGTGGCTGTCGATGCGGCGGCGCTCTATCACGAGCGGCGGGTGATGCAGAATGCGGTGGATCTGGCGGCCCTGTCGGCCGCCGGAAATCTTCAGGAGGCCACCCGGCTGGCCCAGGCCAGCCTGGTTGAAGCGCAGCTCCTTTCGCCCGGCTCCACCGATGGGCTGACGGTCGTCACCGGCAGATATTCTGCCGATCCGTCCCTGTCGGTGGAAAACCGCTTCCTCGCGGGTGGCGTGCCGGCCAATGCGGTCTCGGTCGCGCTGGAGCGCCCGGGGCAGCTGCATTTTGCGCGGGGCTGGGCCCAGTCGCCCCTGTTAGGCGTGCGGGCCATTGCAACGGCTTCGCCGCAGGTCTCGTTTTCCATCGGGTCGCGCCTGGCCAGCCTCAATGGCGGTATCGCCAATGGCGTGCTCAATACTTTGCTGGGGTCCAACGTGTCGTTGACCATTGCTGACTACAACGGCCTCGCCAATGTGCAAGTGGATCTGTTTCGCTTCCTCGATGGCATGGCCCAGGAACTTGGCGTTTCGGCTGGCTCCTACAACGACCTGCTTAACGCCAAGGTCAATCACGGTGCATTGCTCAAGGGGTTGTCGCGGGTCTTGAGCGGCGCCGATCAGGCTGCGGCCAGCAAACTTGGCCAGGCCCTAGGCCACAATGGTGTGCTCCCGCTCGGTAAGATCTTCAATTTGGGCCATATCGGCGATCTGGCCATTGGCTCGGCCGGTGCGCAGGGGGTGTTTACAACCATTTCGGCGCTTGAATTGATCGCGGCCAGTGCTGGGTTAAGTAACGGTACCCATCAGGTCTCGCTGTCCGAGGCCACGAAAATCCCCGGCATCTCCAGCCTCGGTGCCGAGCTTGCCGTCGGGGAGCCGCCGCAGGGCAAGTCCTGGTATGCCGTCGGCCCGACAGGAACTCTGGTGCGCACGGCCCAGGTGCGGCTGACGGTCGCCGCAGATGTCGAGGGACTCGGTCTGCTGGCCAACAAGCTGGTGCACCTGCCGCTTTACGTTGAAGCGGCCCACGCCGAAGCCATCGTCCAGTCGGCCGTCTGCCCCACGCCATCCAATCCGCGCGGCTCGGCGACGATTTTGGCCCGCCCCGGCGTGCTTCGGGCGATGGTCGGCACTGTGACGCCGGCAAGTTTCGGCAATTTCAACAGCACGCCCGTGGTCTCGCCCGCCAAACTGGTTGAAGTCGCCCCATTGGGCATTCCGGTGTTGCGGGTCTTTGCCTCCTCGGTCGTCGAGATTGCACAGACAACCCCGGTGTCGCTGTACTTCTCCTCAGGCGACATTGAGGCTCGCACCGTCCATACCGCCAAGACCTCTACGGTCGTCAGTTCCCTCGTAGGCTCGCTGCTGGGCAATCTCTCCATCAACGCGCCGATCCTGGGTCTGGGGCTCAATCTCACCAGCCTTACAGCTCTGCTCAAATCCATCCTGACGCCCGTTGTGCCGCTGCTCGACCTTACCATTGCGCGCCTCCTTGAGGTTGTGGGTTTGAAGGTCGGTGAGGTTGATGTCCGCGTCTACGGCGTGCGCTGCTCCCACCCCGTCCTGGTCGGCTGAAGCGCCTCTCTTACGAGCCTCTTGACTCATTGCTATAGTGTGCTACAAAACCAGCACACTACATAGGCAGTACACATGGATGATTTTCACTCCAGCCAGCCGATCTTCGTTCAGATCCGGCAGCGGCTGACCGAAATGATCCTGCGCGGCACAGTCGGGGAGGGCGAGGCACTGCCCTCGGTTCGCCAGATTGCCGCCGATCTCTCGGTCAATCCACTGACGGTCACCAAGGCCTTCGAGGCGCTGGTCGATGTGGGCGTGGTCGAAAAACGCAGAGGCTTAGGCATGTTCGTAAAAGCAGGAGCGCGGGCCGAACTGCTCGCCCATGAACGCGACAAGTTCCTCAAGGAGGACTGGCCGCGCATCATCGCCCAGATCAAGGCGCTGGACCTCGATCCGTCCGTTTTGCTCTCCAATTCCACCACCAATCAGGTGCAGAAAAATGACTGAGCTGTCCCCCCTCGCCAGCGATCAGGCCGTCGAACCCATTGTCTCGGCGCGTGGCCTGCGCAAGAAATTCGGCAACAAGGAAATCCTGCACGGGCTCGATTTCGATATTCCTCCTGGCCGCATCTATGGGCTGATCGGCCATAACGGCGCCGGCAAGACCACGACGCTCAACGCCATGCTGGGCCTGACCAGCTGCGAAGGCACCATTCGCGTCCTGGGCGAGGACCCCTTTGCCAAGCGCGCCAGCCTGATGGAAAACGTCGCCTTCATTTCCGACGTCGCCAGCCTGCCCCGCTTCCTGCGGGTGCGCGAGCTGTTTGCGCTGCTCGGCAACATCCACCCCAATTTCTCTATCGAGAAGGCACGCACCTTCCTCGAGGGCACCGACATTCGTCCCGAGATGAAGATCAAGCATCTGTCCAAGGGCATGGTTGCGCAGCTTCACCTCGCGGTGGTGATGGCGATCGATGCCAAGCTGCTAGTGCTCGATGAGCCCACGCTTGGGCTCGACATCACCTACCGCAAGCGCTTCTACCGGCGCCTGCTCGAAGACTACATGACCGAGGAACGGACCCTGCTCATCACCACCCATCAGGTCGATGAGATCGAGTTCATGCTGTCCGACATCATGTTCATCCGCGATGGCGATCTCATCCTGCACATGCAGATGGAGACCGTGAACGACAAGTTCACCCAGCTGGTGCTGACCGATCCCAGCCAGCACGACGCGGCCCGCGCCTATAAGCCGGTCTATGAAGAAACCCGCTTCGGGCAGACCGTGATGATCTTTGACGGTGTCGACCGGGCCTTGCTCGGACCCTTCGGCAAGCTCTCGACGCCAACCCTGTCCGACCTTTTCGTCGCGCTCATGCAGCGGCCCACCGCCAATCCGGAGACCGCCCGATGAAGGCTTTCACCGCACTCGTCCATCGCGAGTTCATCGAGCACAGGGGGGCGTTCTTCTATGGGCCGCTGCTGCTGGTCGCCTTGCTGTTCGGCGCCACCCTGCTGGCCTTCACCGTGGGGCGCGTCGATGCGCGCTTTTCGGGCGCCCTGTTCACCGTCGCGCCGCTACGCATCTATGAGGTGGGGTTCCTCGGCTTCGGCATGGGATGGCTGCTCTATCTGATTTCGGTGCTGTTCTTCTACTGCGCCGATGGCTTTGCCGCCGACAAGCGCGACAATGCCATGCTGTTCTGGAAGTCCATGCCGGTCTCCGACTACAAGATACTGCTGAGCAAGATGGCAGCCGCGCTAACCATCCTGCCGGGCACGGTTTACGGCGTGGCCCTGTTGAGCGGCCTGCTGCTGTTCGGCGTCGCTTTCGTCACCATGCTGATCAATGGTACTGGGACCCTGGCCACGATGGGCAGCATTGCGGGCATCTACGGAGAGGTGGCCGTGACCATCCTCATCGTCCTGGTCATTGGCCTGCTGTGGTATCTGCCGTTCATGGCGCTGGTTGGGGCTGTGGCAACCGCCATTGGCCGCTGGGCCATTCCGGTGGCGCTGCTGACCCCGGCGCTGATATCGACGCTGGAATGGGTGACGCTCGGGGGGCTGCACCCCTTCGCAACCCGCACCTGGAATTTCATCGAGTATCGCTCGGCTTTGCCCGATACGCCCTATCTCGACAACTGGTTCATGTCCGAGCAGAGCTTCAGTGCCACGGCCTTCGCCACCGACCTGATCTCCAGGATCGATTGGACCCAGATTGGCATCGGCGTGGTTTTTGCGCTGTTCGTGCTCTATCTGGCCAGCGAGTATCGCCGCCGCGTCAATTCGAACTAACGTCACTATTCGGCCGCCGCGCCCTTGGGTGCGGTGGCCTAGGGCTGTTGTTGCATCGCTAGGATCGGCTTGAACGGTCCGGCGCCAAGCACTTGCTGTCCGGCCAGCGCCGTTTCAGCGGCGATGATGGTACAGACCAGCCCATCGGGCGCATAATCAAACTGCACCGTGGCGCCGAGATCGGCCGCCAAAGCCCGCTCGATCATGCGCGACCCAAACCCCTTGCTTGACGGCAGTGCCACCGCGGGCCCGCCGCTTTCGCGCCAGGTCAGCGCCAACTGCCGCCCTTCCATCATGGTCCAGCTCAGGCTGATCTGCCCCGTTGCGGTGCTCAGCGCGCCATATTTGGCGGCATTGGTGCACAGCTCGTGCAGCGCCATGGCCAGCGACAGGGCCGCCTTGGCATGGAGCGAAACGTCCGGTCCGCTTAGCCTGAAGCGGGCATCGTCCTCGTCCACGAACGGGCCGATCGCCGTACTGATCACGGCGGCGATTTCGGCGCTTTCGCTGCGCTCCGCTGTCAGCAGCTTGTGCGCATCGGCCATCACCGCCAGCCGCCCATAGAATGCCTGCAGCGCCGCCGGATCGATATTGGACGCGCGGAAACTCTGCCGCGCCAGTGCCTGCACCGTCGCCAGCAGGTTCTTGATGCGGTGGTCGAGCTCGCGGGCGAGGAGGTCGCGGTGCTGTTCGGCGGCGGCCTGTGCCGCCTGGCGCCGGCCCAGCTCGTCAAGCAACCCGTCGATGGCCTGCCCCACCTGGTAGAACTCGGCCCGTCCCGGTCCGATCCCGGTACGCGCGGCATGGTCGCCGCCGCGCCAGGCGCGAATGGTGTTGATCAGCCGCCAGATCGGGCGGCGGATGAAATGGCGTCCGAACCACAGGGCCAGCAGCACTGCCACGAGGCCGCCCGTGGCCGCGAGCAGCAGGCCGCGCATGGTTGCCTGGTTGATCGGCGCCAGTGATGCCGACACCGACGTGCCGGCGCTGACATAGAGCCCCAAAGGCTTGGTCGCCGGCTGGTAGCCCATAATGCGCTCGGTGCCATCGCGGCTGGTCACCTGCATGGTGCCGGGCTGGGCTGCCATGACCCGGTCCTGATAGCTGTCGGGGATCATCTCGCCGACATATTGTTCGGGGAATGGCTCCCGCGCGATGATCCGCCCGGTCCGGTCGGCAATGGTCATGGCGCCGTCCGGGTCCAGTTCGCGTTCTCGCAGCACGTCGCCGAGATAGTCGAGCCCGATCGCCGAGATCACGAAGCCTTGGTTGATGCCGTCTGCGGCCGTGCGCTGCGCACCCACCAGCAGCGCCGGCCCGCTGGCGATATCGACATATTCGCCCACCGCGAACGCCTGGTCGGCCAGTCGCTCGCGCAGCGAGGCGCTGAGCCCGGGGCGCAGGTCGTCGGGGCGTCCGCTGGTGGCGCATTGCGATTGCCCCTCGAGGTCAGTGACATTGATCAGGTTGATTTGCGGCAGCAGTGCCGAAAGGCGATCCATATAGTCGTCGCACAGCGCCCGGTCGTCGGCCGCGACCACCGGCGCATTGGCGACCGCGATTAACAGGGCCGCGGCGCCGGTCATCAGGCGTTCCATTTCGAATGAGGCCATTTCGCTCATCCGTAGCGCATAATCATGCACTTCGGCCTCGCGCGCCTTGCGCAGCGTGAACTCGTTGAACCCCAGTATGGCGAGGGCCGGAAGCAGGGCGACTGCGATCAGCAGCAGCACCCTTTGGCTCAGCGACAGGTTCGGCGCCTTCATTGCCCCTCACTCCCCCGGGAGCACCCCTGGGCCAGTTATCCAGAATGTGCGCCGCGACGCCAGCCCCAAACTGTGCCCGGCACGATCGGGTAAGAAATGAATCAAATTGCAGGCGTCCCCGTAACGGGCGCGCCAAGAACTGGTCTCATGCTCGTTTGTGGGGCTCATGGACCACGCCATGACTGCTATTCCTGACCTGCGCTACGAAACTGCCCGTGATCATCTGCTACAGGCACTGGCCATCCTGCCGCGCGAGGGGGCCGCGGTTATCCGGATGCTGATCGAAGAAGCCGCCCGCCGCTGTGAAAACCAGGCCTTCCGGGAGCCGGAAGCGCAACCCTCAAATAACCCAGACCCATTCGATCAATTCTGATTGGGGCCGCGGCATCTTCGCCGGGGCACTTGATCTTGATGCCGCCAATGGGGTCAAAGACACGAGCGGGCCATGGGGCCCGCGCCCCTCGGCTGCGATTGGGCAGGGCAGGGGAGTTTGGACACCAGGCAGGGATCGGCGACAGGCATTGCCGCCGATAATCGTGATGCGACTGTTCTATCTCATCGCCGGATTGCTGCTGGTGGCCCTGGGCATTATCGGCGCCTTCCTGCCGCTGATGCCGACGACAATCCTGCTGATTCTGGCGGCGTGGTGCTTCGCGCGCTCGTCGCCGCGGCTCGAAGCCTGGCTGCTCAATCACCGCCAGTTCGGCCCCACCCTGCGGGCCTGGCGCGACACCGGCGCAATTTCTCGCCGCTCCAAGATGATGGCCTGTTCGGGCATGACGCTGGGCTTTGCGCTGTTCTGGATCGGCGCCAAACCAGCGCTCTGGCTATGGTTGCTCGTGCTGGCCTTCATGCTAAGCTGCGCGTGGTTTGTCGTGTCGCGGCCAGCGCCGCCAGCACCCGAGACCGAGCGCCCCTGACAATCCCGATACGTTCGATCGGCCCGCACCGTAACCAGCGGTCGCGTCCTGCCGTCCGTGCCCCAAAAAGATTCCGGCTTGACAAATGCGTTGCAATTTTTGTTTATACGCATTAGCAGCTAATACGCATTAGCAAACTACGACGTCTCGGGGGAGGATCCGTTGACCGGTGCAAAGCGAGTGACACAGCGCGACATCGCGCGTCTGGCCAGCGTGAGCCAGGCGACCGTTTCGCTCGTGCTCAACGACGCCTCCAGCGCCGAGGGTCGCATCCCCAAGGAAACGCGCGAGCGCGTCCTGATGGCCATTCGCGAGACCGGCTATGTCGCCGATCCCATCGCCCGCCGCATGGCCAAGGGCCTCAATCGCATCCTCGGCGTCTTCACCTACGAACCCGCCTTTCCGTCCGAGCAGGCCGACTTTTTCGGTCCATTCCTCTTCGGCATCGAAGAGGCGGCTCAGCAGATGGGATACGACCTGCTGCTGCTGACCGGCTCGGCCAAGGGTGGTCCGCGCAAGATCTTTGCCGAGAACAACCGTCTGCGGCTCGCCGACGGCTGCGTCGTCCTCGGCCGCCAGTTCGATCAGGATGAACTGGCCCGGCTGGTTGCAGGCGACTATCCCTTTGTCGCCGTCGGCCGTCGTGACGATGCCGGCGGTCCCGTACCCTATGTCGGCGGCGACTACGCGACGGCAACGGCCGCCCTCGTGCAGCGCGCCCGCGCCCTCGGCCACACACGCATTGCCTATGTCGGCCCCGAAAAGGGCGCCGAATCCACCGTTGACCGTTGGGTCGGCTTCCGCAGCGCCATCGATGGCATGGATTTCGTCGCCCACATTCCCGCCGCCGCCCAGCCCGCGGCAGCAACGCTCGATACCCTCATCGCCAGCAAGGCCAGCGTCGTCTTCTTCATCGAACTGGCCGACGCCATCCAGGTCGAGCAGCTGGCGCTGCAGCGCGGCATTTCCATTCCGGGCGATCTGTCGATCGTCGTGCTCGGCAATCATATCCGGGCCGAACAGACCGATACCCGTTTCACCTCCTTCTCCATCCCCCGCGAAGCCATGGGGCACGGCGCTGCCCGCATGCTGGTGCGCCGCGTGGAGACCCAGGAACCCACCCAGCAAGTGCTGCTCCCCTGTGAACCCGTCGAGGGCGAAACCCTCGGCGCCATGACCCATCGGACCAAATGACTCCTAAAGAACTCAGCGCAGATATTTTGATTGTTGGCGGCGGCCTCGGCGGCGTCGCGGCGGCTCTGGGCGCGCTGCGCAATGGCCGCTCGGTCATCATGACCGAGGAATTCGACTGGATCGGCGGTCAGCTGACCAGCCAGGCCGTGCCGCCCGACGAGCATTCCTGGGTCGAGCAGTTCGGCATCACCCGCTCCTACCGCAAGCTGCGCAATGGCATCCGCCAGTATTATCGCGACAACTATCCGCTGACCGAGGCCAGCCGCGCCTGGGGCGATCTCAATCCCGGCGCCGGCTGGGTCAGCCGCCTCTGCGCGGAGCCACGCGCCGGTGTTGCCGTGCTCGAAGCCATGCTGGCGCCCTATCGCGGCGGCGGCAAGCTGACGGTCCTGCAGCCCTATCGTCCCGTCGCTGCCGACGTGCAGGGCGATATCGTCCGCTCAATCACCGTTAGGCACCGCGATACCGGCGCCGAAATCACCTGCTCGGCCCCCTATGTGATCGACGCCACCGAACTCGGCGACCTGCTGCCGATGACCGGAACCGAATATGTCACCGGCTTCGAGAGCCGCCACGACACCGGTGAGCCCAGCGCCCCCGAAGTGGCGCAGCCCGATAACGTCCAGGCCGTCTCGGTCTGCTTTGCCATCGATCACGTCGACGGCGACCAGACCATCGACAAGCCGGAAAACTACGACTTCTGGAAGAAGTACCAGCCCAGCTTCTGGGGCGGCCCGCTCCTCGGTTTCAAGGCGCCCCATCCGCGCACGCTCGAAATCGTCGAACGCTCGTTCACGCCCAATCCCGATGATGATCCGCTGCTGGTCGACGCCGACCAGCGCCGCAATCCGGGCGACGGCAACCTTTGGACCTTCCGCCGCATCGCGGCCCGCCGCAACTTCGTGCCCGGCGCCTACAATTCAGACATCTGCCTCGTGAACTGGCCGATGATCGACTACATGGAAGGTTCCATTATCGACGTTTCCGAAGAGGAAAAGGCCCGCCACCTCAAGGCGGCCGCCGACCTCTCCTACTCGGTGTTCTATTGGCTGCAGACTGAGGCCCCGCGCCTTGATGGCGGTCAGGGCTTCAAGGGCCTGCGCCTGCGCGGCGATATCACCGGCACCGATCATGGCCTGGCCATGGCGCCCTATATCCGCGAGAGTCGCCGCATCAAGGCGGTCACCACCATTGTCGAGCAGGACGTCTCGATGGCCATTCATGGCAATGCCCTGTCGCGCCAGTATCGCGACAGCATCGGCATCGGCATGTACCGCATCGATCTGCACCCCTCGACCGGCGGTGACAACTATGTCGACGTGGACTCCTCGCCCTTCGAAATCCCGCTCGGCGCCCTGCTGCCCCAGCGCGTCCGCAACCTGCTCCCCGCAGGCAAGAATATCGGCACCACGCACATCACCAACGGCTGCTACCGCCTGCATCCGGTGGAGTGGAATGTCGGCGAAGTCGCCGGCCTGCTTGCCGCACACTGCCTCGAAACCGGGCTCACGCCGCATGGCGTCCAGCAGAACGATGCCCAGCTCGAGGCCTTCCAGATCCGGCTCTATGGCGAGGGGATCGAGATCCGCTGGCCGGACGTGCGCGGCTACTAGACTTTCAACAGGAGGAACCTAACCAATGACCAAGATCACCCATCTCAAATCAGCAGCGGCGGCCGCCGGCATCCTGCTGCCGCTCGCCTGGAGCGGCGTTGCCTGGGCCCAGGATGCCGTCAACATGCGCATGACCACCTGGAGCGCCAACGAAGCGCACCTGGCGCTGTTCAACGAGATCGCCGAAGGCTTCAAGGCCACCCATCCCAATGTCACGGTGACCTTCGAGCCGCTGCCATTCGACAGCTACACCACCACCCTGACCACCCAGATCGCCGGCGGCAACCCGCCCGACCTGGCCTGGATCTTTGAAACCAGCGCTGCCGACTTCGTGAATTCGGGCGTCCTCGCCCCGCTGACCGATGCCTTCACCGCCACCGAAGGCTACGATCTGGCCGACGTTACGGAATCGGCAACGGCCCTCTGGAAGCGCGACGGGCAGCTCTATGCCTATCCCTTCTCGACCTCGCCCTTCGCCGTTTTCGCCAATACCGATCTGATCACCGCAGCGGGCGCCAAGACCCCGGCCGAGATGATCGCTGCCGGCGAATGGAACTGGGAAAATGCCCTGGCGACCGCCAAGGCCGTTTCCGACACCGGCAAAGCCGAAGGCCTCATCGTCCGCGACTTCAACTTCCAGAACTGGCAGAACCTGACCGCCGTCTGGCGCGGCTGGGGTGCCAATGCCTGGTCTGCCGATGGCAAGACCTGCACCTTCACCGAACCCGCCATGGTCGATGCGATGACCCGCATCCACCAGGCGATCTTCAAGGATGGTTCCCTGCCAGGGCCGGGCGAGAACGTGGACTTCTTCACGGGTAGTGCCGCCTTCACCATCACCCAGATCTCGCGCGCTTCGCTGCTGCCCAAGGAAAACCCCTTTGGCTGGGATCTGGTGCCGCTGCCTGAGGGTCCGGCCGGCAAGTATTCGGTCGTTGGTCAGGCCGGCGTCGGCGCATTCGCCAAGGGCGCCAATGCTGAGCTCGCTGTCGAATTCCTGAGCTACTTCACCAATCCGGAAAACAGCAAGAAGCTGGCCCAGTTCTTCCCGCCGGCACGCGCCAGCCTGCTGAACAGCGCAACCCTGGCCACCACCAACCCGCTGCTGACTCCCGAGCAGATCGAAAACGTCGTTGTTGCCGGCATTTCCACCGGCCAGGTGGTTTCGGGTCACACCAACTTCGCCCAGATCCAGCAGACCGTTCGCGCCAGCCTCGACAGCCTGTGGGTTGCTGATGCCGACGTTCCGGCCGTGCTGCAGTCCGTCTGCGACAGCATCAATCCGCTGCTCGCCCGCTAAGCCAAGTGGAACCGGACAGTGGTCCGGTTCCTGTCTTCCCTCCCCCTTGTGGGGAGGGAAGCGAGATAGGGCTTAGCCCTTCGCTAAGTCCGTGATCGAGCAGGGTGGGGGTATCTCTCCGCAAGCAGGATGCGCGTGACCCACCCCCACCCTTGATCCCTCCCCACAAGGGGGAGGGAGACGCAGGACCCGACAATGAGTGAGACTGCCCCAAGAAAACGTCCGTTCTGGACCATCGAACGCCGCGACGCTGCCGCTGGCTATGTCTTCATCGCGCCCCAGCTGATCGGCATCATCACCTTCGTGCTGATCCCGCTCGGGCTCGTCTTCTGGTATTCGCTGCACGAGTGGAACGTGCTGGCCAACACCTTCAATTTCGTCGGCAGCGCCAATTACCAGATGCTGCTCAACGACAAGTCGCTGCCCCAGGTGCTGCTGTCGTCGGCCATCTTCTCGGCCGGGCTCGTCGTGCTCAACATGTCGCTGGCCCTGCTGCTCGCCGTGCTGCTCGACCAGAAACTCCGCGGCATCGTGGTGTTCCGCACCCTGTTCTTTTCGCCGGTTGTCGTCTCGCTGGTGGCCTGGACCATCGTCTGGAGCTTCCTGCTGCAGAACAATGGCGGCATCAACGGCATGCTGCAGCTGATCGGCATCGAAGGCCCCAACTGGCTACGCCACCCCACCACGGCAATGATCTCGGTCGTGGTCGTGCAGGTGTTCAAAAATGTCGGGCTCAACATGATCCTGTTCCTCGCCGCCCTGCAGGGCGTGCCCAAGGAGCTCTATGAGGCCGCCCGCGTCGATGGCGCCGGAGCGTTCAAGCAGTTCCGCCGCATTACCCTGCCCATGATCTCGCCGACCATCCTGCTGACCTCGATCATCACCATTGTCGGCTCGCTCCAGGTCTTCGCCCAGATCGCCGTTCTGACCCAGGGCGGGCCGGGCATGAGCACCACCGTGCTGGTCTACTACCTCTACCAGCAGGCCTTCCAGTTCCATTTCTTCGGCTACGGCTCGACCCTGTCGATCCTGCTGTTTGTCATCGTCGCAGTGCTCACCTTCGTTCAGTGGCAGCTGCGCAAGCGGATCGTCTTCTATGAAAACTGATCTCTCACCCCGCATGAAGGTCGGCCTTTATGGCCTGCTGTGCGTGCTGCTCATCCCCTTCGTCTTTCCGACCTGGTGGATGATCACCTCCTCGGTCAAGCCGATCAGCGACATCTTCGCCTTCCCGCCGGACCTGTGGCCGCGCCGCTTCGATTTCACCACCTACCAGAAGGTGTTCGAGCTGCAGCCCTTCGCCCAGCAATACTGGAACTCGGCCTATATCGCCGCGCTCGTCACCATCGGCACCATGATCATCTCGTCCATGGCCGGTTATGCCTTCGCGCGCATCAAGTTCCCGTTCGCCAACACCATCTTCATGATCGTGCTGCTGGGGCTGCTGATCCCGTCCGAAGTTACCATCGTGCCGCTGTTCCAGATCTTCCTCAAATGGGGGATGATCAATACGCACTGGCCGCTGATCCTGGTGCCGATCTTTGGCGCGCCCTCGGTGTTCGCCACCTTCGTCATGCGCCAGTTCTTCATCGCGCTGCCCGGCGAGCTCGAAGAGGCCGCGCGCGTCGATGGCCTGGGCCGGTTCAAGATCTTCTGGCTCATCGCCCTGCCGCTGGCCAAGCCGGCGTTGGGTGCGGTGGCGATCTTCACCTTCCTGCACAGCTGGAACCTCTATCTCGAACCCATCGTCTTCCTCTCCTCGACCAACATGTTCACGCTTCCCCAGGCGCTGACCCAGTTCACCGACGCCTATGGCGGCGCCATGTGGAACATCCAGCTCGCCGCCGCGACCATGACCGCGATCCCGGTGCTGCTGGTGTTCATCGTCGCGCAGAAGCAGTTCGTCGAGGGCCTCGCCCATACTGGCCTCAAGGGCTGACAAGGATATCCATATGGCTCCCGTAACCCTGAAATCCGTCAAGAAGTCCTATGGCGACGTCGCCATCATCCACGGCATCAATGTCGATATCGCCGATGGCGAATTCGTCGTGCTCGTCGGCCCTTCCGGCTGCGGCAAGTCCACCCTGCTGCGCATGATTGCCGGGCTCGAAACCATCAGCGACGGCGAAATCTCGATCGGCGCGCGCGTGGTCAATGACCTCGAGCCCAAGGATCGCGACATCGCCATGGTGTTCCAGAACTATGCGCTCTACCCGCACATGACGGTGGCGCAGAATATGGGCTTTTCGCTTGAGCATCGCGGCGCCAGCAAGGCCGAGATTGCCGAGCGCGTCAGTTGGGCCGCCGACATTCTGGGCCTCAAGACCTACCTCGACCGTTTCCCGCGCCAGCTGTCGGGCGGCCAGCGCCAGCGTGTCGCCATGGGCCGCGCCATCGTGCGCAATCCGCAGGTTTTCCTGTTCGACGAGCCGCTCAGCAATCTCGACGCCAAGCTGCGCGTGGTGATGCGCGGCGAGATCAAGAGCCTGCATCAGCGCCTGGGCGTGACGACCGTCTACGTCACCCACGATCAGGTGGAAGCCATGACCATGGCCGACAAAATCGTGGTGATGAATGCCGGCCGCGTCGAGCAGATCGGCGCGCCGCTCGATCTTTATGACCGTCCGGCCAATCAGTTCGTCGCCGGGTTCATCGGCTCGCCCTCGATGAACTTCGTCACCGGCACCATCACGGCCGATGGCTTCGCCGCCGCTTCCGGCACCATCCTGCCGCTGCCCGCCGGTACCGCGCATCATGGCGCCAAGGCAGTCTATGGCATTCGCCCCGAACACCTGACGATTGATCCCTCCGGCATCGCCGCTACGGTCGCGCTGGTCGAGCCGATGGGCTCGGAAACCCAGGTCACCATGACCATTGGCACCGACACGATTATCGGCGTGTTCCGCGAGCGCGTGCAGGCCCGCCCCGGCGAGACCATCACCGTGCGCCCCGACCTCGCCCAGTTGCATCTGTTCGACGCCGCCAGCGGCGCGCGCCTGAACTAAGGACCCTTTCATGACCAAGACCTATCCCGAAACGCCGCTGCATCGCGCCATTACCGGCGGCGAGTTTCCCGTCATCGTTTCGCTCGCCCGGCACGATATCGATCTGGCCAAGGCGGCGCTCGATGCCGGTGCCACCGCGCTCAAGACCCACCTCAATGCCTATCACCGCGCCACCGGCACCACTTTCGGCACCTTTGCCGAGGAACGGCCTTTCTACGAGGCGCTGAGCAAGCTTGGTGCACCGCTGCTGCTGATGGCCGGACAGGAAACCGTGCCCTCCGCCGAGGAAATGGATGTCCTGGCCGATCTTGGGTTTGAGGGCTTCAACGTCTATTTCGCCCATCTGCAGCCGCACCTGCTGCAGTCGCGCCTGCGGCCCATGCCGGCCCTGTCGTCCGATAGCACCGACGAAGACCTCCGGCGCATCGTCGCTCTGCCCGGCGCCATGCTGGAAGCCTCGATCATCGACTTCTCCGGCTACGGCCAGCCCATGACCGACGCCGACCTCACCCGCTATGGCGAGATCGTCAAGGCGGCCGGCATTCCAGTGATCGCCCCCAGCCAGCGCAAGTTCACGCCCGCCGACATGCCACGCCTGCGCGCCGCCGGCATCGCCGCGCCCCTGCTGGGTGCCATCGTCACCGGCGACACCACGGCATCCATGCAGGCCGCCGTGGCCCCCATCGTCGCGGCTATCGCGGCCGACCGCTAGGGTCTTTGCGGCGGCACGGCCTGGTCCTGCCGCCGCCCCCCGCGCCAGTGCGCTGCCAGCAAGGCCAGCGCCACCCCGCTCAAAATCCCGGCCGAGGCGATCAGCAGCCGGGCCGATAGCGGCTCGCCGATCAGCAGCACGCCACCGGCCGCGGCAATGGCAGGCACGGTCAGCTGGATGAAGGCGGCGCTGGTCCGCTTGAGGCTGGGCAGCACGCTGTACCAGATGGCGTAGCCCAGTCCCGAGGCGATGGCTCCCGAGGCGATGGCATAGAACACGCCGAGACCACTCATCTGCCCCATGTCGGCGCTGGCGATCAGCACGATGCCAAAGGGCAGGCAGCGGATGAAATTGCCCGCCGTATCGGCCAGTGGCGAGCGCGACCCTTGCCCCAGGATCGAATAGGCGGCCCAGCTCAGCCCGGCCGCCACCATCAGCAGGGTGCCGAGCAGCGACGGCGCCACGAGGCCCGGGCTGACCAGGTAGACCAGCGCCGCGAAAGCAATGGCAAAGCCCAGCCATTCCAGCGGTCCCGGCCGATCTCCCTTGATAATCGCCCAGGCCAGCATGCCGATCTGCACGCTGGCAAACAGCACCAGCGCCCCGGTCCCCGCGCCAACCATCAGATACGCGATGGAAAATGCCAGGGCATAGCCGAGCAGTGCCGCCGCCGCCCGCCAGCTGCCATTGATCTCAAAGTGGGCCTCGCTTTGGCGTCGCGCACGCAGATAGAGGATGGCGCCGAGCATCAGGGCACCGGCGACCATCCGCACGCCGGTATAGCCGGGGGCGCTCATCTCGCTCCCGCCCAGGGCCAGGCGCGCCAGGACCGAATTGGCGGCGAAGGCGAGCATGGCAATTGCAGCGGAAATGGCGACCCTCAACGCGTCCCCCTCTGGCGAGAAGGCGAGCATAGCCCGCTTGCCGGGGCGCCGCCATTGCCGCCGCTGGCTTAGCCCTGCGTTGCCCCGCGTGCCGGCAATTCCCGGTACAGATAGAGCGTGGTGAAAATCACCGTCAGCAGCGCCAGCAGGGCGCTCAGTACACCGGTGCCCTCATAAAATGCCGTCGTCGCGGCCTGCGACCAGAGCTGCATTTTCGTCGCCACGATCTCGGCGTCGCTGCCTTCGAGGAAGGTGATGTTGTCCAGCCCGGCCGCCTTGGCGACATGGTCGAGGAGGCCGTCGAGAAAGCCGAACCAGAACACCACCAGCGCGGCATAGGCGCCATAGAGCCAGAGCAGCGCGGCCTTGCCGGTCCGTTGGTACAGCGCCCAAAGCGCGACGGCCACCGTGATCCCGATGGCCGTGGGCAGGATCAGTTCGGTGCCGAGCCGGAAGATGTGGTGGATGCCGGTGGCGGCCAGGGTCGCGACCAGCGCCGCGAGCGAGGCGAAGGCCGGTTGTAGCTTGATCATGATCGAACCTCTTGCTGACGGAATTGCTGTCCGTTAGCGAACAGGTGTTCTGAAAAATTGGGGCCGTCCAGCCAGCCCTGTTCGGTTCGGAACGGATGGCAGCACAGTGTTCGCAAACACTTTGGGAGGCACCATGGATCGCCGCGTCCGCAAGACCCGCGAAGCGCTCTACTCGGCCTTCGTCGCCCTCGTCGCCGAACGGAGTTATGACAGTCTCTCGGTGTCCGACATCATCGGAGCCGCCGATGTTGGGCGCACCACCTTCTATGCGCATTTCCGCGCCAAGGAGGATTTGCTGGCCTTTGGCTTCGCCCGCCTGCGCGAACAGCTCGATAGCGTTCCGCGCACCGGCCGCGAGCCGCGCCAAGCCTTCCTGGCGGCCCTGCTGGCACACGTCAAATCCCATGCCGGGCTGTTTTCGGCACTGGTCGGCGGCGGCGCCGGCGGCCTGGCCGAACGGCATTTCCGCAGCATTGTCGAAGACCTCATCGCCGCCGACATCGGCCCCGGCGACCAGCACGCCATCATGGTCGCCATGCTCAGCGGCGCTCTTCTGGCCGCCATCCGCCGCTGGCTCGATACCGGCACCCGCGGTTCGGGCATCGAGATCATCGCGGCCTTCGAGCTCCTCCTCGCCGCGGCCCGCCAACCGCAGGCCCGGTAGAAACCCTCACCCGAGGCGACGCCTCCAAACCCAGCGAGTGACGCCCCATGCCGCCTCATAACTTGCTCTTGCGAATGATTTGCAATTGCACTACTTGTTGTGCGTGCCCGCCTGGAGTTTGGAATGCGTCTTCTCCGTCTTGCCCTCACGCTGCTCGCGACTGCCGTGGTCGCTTTCCCTGCCGCCGCGCAGGATCGCCTCAAAGCCGTCACCACCTTCACCATCATTGCCGACATGGCCCGCAACGTTGCCGGTGATGCGGCCGACGTGGTGTCGATCACCAAGCCCGGCGCCGAGATCCACAATTACCAGCCCACGCCCGGCGATCTGATCGCCGCCCAGGATGCCGATCTGATCCTGTGGAACGGGCTCAATCTCGAACAGTGGTTCCAGCAGTTCCTCGCCAATCTGGGCAATGTGCCCTCGGTCGTCGTGACCACCGGTATCGAGCCGCTGGGCATCGGGGAGGGGCCCTATCAGGGCAAGCCCAATCCACATGCCTGGATGTCGCCCACCGATGCACTGGTCTATGTTGAGAATATCCGCGCCGCCTTCGTGGCTGCCGACCCGGCCAATGCCGCTGTCTACGACGCCAATGCCGCCGCCTATGCGGCCGAGGTCACCGCCACCGTCGCCCCCATTCGCGCGGCCATCGAGGCCATCCCCGAAGAGCACCGCTGGCTGGCCACCTCCGAAGGCGCGTTCACTTATCTCGCGCGCGATTTCGGTCTGAAAGAACTCTATCTCTGGCCGATCAATGCCGATCAGCAGGGCACGCCCCAGCAGGTGCGCCGCGTCATCGATGCGGTCCGCGCCCACGGCGTCCCGGCGATCTTCTCGGAATCCACCATTTCGCCCAAGCCGGCACAGCAGGTCGCGCGCGAAACGGGCATCGCCTATGGCGGAGTACTCTATGTGGATTCCCTGTCCGATGCTGCGGGGCCGGTCCCCACCTATCTCAACCTGCTCAAAGTCACCACAACCACCATCGTCGAGGGGCTGACCCAATGAACGATTCAGCCGCAGCGGGGCTCGTCGTCAGCGACATCACCGTCGCCTACCGCAATGGCACGACGGCCATAAAGCATGCCAGCTTCTCCATTCCGCGCGGCTCGATCACCGCGCTGGTAGGCGTCAACGGCTCAGGCAAGTCGACGCTGTTCAAGGCCATCATGGGCTTTGTGCCGCTGGCCGGTGGCTCGGTGGATATTCTGGGTGTGCCGGGCCGGCAGGCGCTCAAGCGCAACCTCGTTGCCTATGTGCCCCAGTCCGAGGATGTCGACTGGAACTTCCCGGTGCTGGTGGAAGACGTGGTCATGATGGGCCGCTATGGCCACATGAACATCCTGCGCCGCCCTCGTCCGATAGACCACCAGATGGTCACGGCGGCGCTCGAACGCGTCAACATGCTGGAATTCCGCCATCGCCAGATCGGCGAGCTCTCGGGCGGCCAGAAGAAGCGCGTTTTTCTCGCCCGAGCTCTGGCGCAGGAAGGCCAGGTCATCCTGCTCGACGAGCCGTTTACCGGTGTCGACGTCAAGACCGAGGATGCCATTGTCGCCCTGCTGCGCTCGCTGCGCGATGAGGGCAAGGTCATGCTGGTCTCGACCCACAATCTGGGCTCGGTGCCCGAATTCTGCGACCGCACCGTGCTGGTCAAGGGCACGGTGCTGGCCTCCGGCCCCACCAGCGAAGTCTTCACCCGCGAATGGCTCGAAGTCACCTTCGGCGGCGCGCTGCGCCACTTCGTGCTGGCCGGTGCTCATCTGCACGACGACGACGATCCGCGCCACATCTCGGTGCTGACCGACGATGAGCGCCCGCTCGTGATGTATGGCGAGGCCGGCAAGATGGCCACCAAACAGTCGGACCCGGTCGAAAAATGATCGAAACCCTGCTGCTGCCCTTCAACTACCACTACATGATCAACGCCATCTGGGTGTCGGCCCTGGTGGGCGGCGTCTGCGCCTTCCTCTCGGCCTATCTGATGCTCAAGGGCTGGTCGCTGATCGGCGATGCGCTCAGCCATTCCATCGTGCCGGGCGTCGCCGGGGCCTATATGCTGGGCCTGCCGTTTTCCATCGGCGCCTTCTTTTCCGGCGGGCTGGCGGCCGGGGCCATGCTGTTCCTCACTCAGCGCACCAAACTGCGCGAGGACGCGGTGATCGGGCTGATCTTCACCGCGTTTTTCGGGCTCGGCCTGTTCATGATTTCGCTGTCCCCCACCTCGGTCAACATCCAGACCATCGTCATGGGCAATATCCTGGCCGTCACCCCCGAGGATACGCTGCAACTGGTCATCATCGCGGTGGTGACGCTGGTGGTCATGGCCTTCATCTGGAAGGACCTGATGGTCACCTTTTTCGATGAGAGCCATGCCCGTTCCATCGGCCTCAATCCGCCGCTGCTGCGCGTGGTGTTTTTCACCCTGCTCGCCGCCTGCACGGTGGCCGCCATGCAGACTGTGGGGGCCTTTCTCGTCATCGCCATGGTCGTCACCCCCGGCGCCACCGCTTATCTGCTGACTGACCGCTTCCCCCGGCTGATCCTGATTGCGGTCACCATCGGCACGCTGTCCTCGCTGTTCGGCGCCTATATTTCCTTCTTCCTCGATGGGGCCACCGGTGGCGTCATCGTCGTGCTGCAAACTGCAGTATTTCTTCTGGCTTTCTTCCTTGCGCCCAAGCATGGCCTGCTGGCCGCCAAGCGCCGCGCCCGGGCGGAGATCGCATCATGAACGATTTCCTGATCTACGCTCTCTGGCCGTTCCACTTCCCCTTCATGACCTCGGCCATGGCCATCGCCATCATGGTCGCCATCCCCACCGCGCTCCTGTCGTGCTTTCTGGTGCTCAAGGGCTGGTCGCTGATGGGTGATGCCATCTCCCATGCCGTGCTGCCCGGCGTGGTGCTGGCCTATATCGTCGGCCTGCCTCTCGGCGTCGGCGCATTCGCTGCCGGCATGGGCTGCGCGCTTTCGGTCGGCTATCTCAAGGAAAATTCCCGCATCAAGGAAGACACCGTGATGGGCGTGGTCTTTGCCGGGCTGTTTGGCCTTGGCATCGTGCTATACACCTCGATCCAGACCGACGTGCATCTCGACCACATCCTGTTCGGCGACATTCTGGGCGTCGGGATGGATGACCTGATCCAGACCGGCCTGATCGCACTGGTGGTCACCGTCATCGTGATCGCCAAGTGGCGCGACCTGCTGCTGTTCATCTTCGATCCGCAACAGGCTGGCGCCATCGGCCTGCCGGTCCGCGTGCTGCATTATGGCCTGCTGACCCTGCTCTCGCTGACCATCGTTGCGGCCCTCACCGCCGTCGGCATCGTGCTGGTGATTGCGCTGCTGGTCGCGCCGGGGGCCATCGCCTATCTCATTTCCAAGCGTTTCGCCCCGATGATGCTGATCGCCTGCGCCGTCTCGGTCAGTTGCTCGCTGGTCGGCATCTATGCCAGCTTCTTCATCGATAGCGCTCCCGCCCCCACCATCGTGCTGCTGATGAGCGCGACCTTCCTCGTGACCTTTGTCGTGACAACGCGAAAACCCGCTCTCGGGCAGAACGCCTGAACCCAGCTTATCCCCGCGCGAAAACCTGGCCCTAGACTCTCCGTCAAAGGAGATCCCCATGGACCAGACCGCCCGCCTCTCACTGCCCTTCATCATGCCCGGCCAGGCGCAGAAGCACGTGACCCACAACGAAGCCATCCAGGCGCTCGATGCACTGGTGCAGGCCTCGGTGGAACGCCGCGACCTGTCTGCCCCGCCATCAACCCCGCTGGCCGGCGAGAGCTACCTTGTCCCAGCCGGGGCCGCCGGCAGCTGGGCCGGACACGCCAACGAGCTGGCTGTGTATCAGTCGGGCGCCTGGCTGTTCTACGATCCGGCGCCCGGCTGGCAGGTCTACGTCAAGGCCGAGCGCACCCAGATGGTCTTCGACGCTGGCGCGTGGCTGCCGCTGGCCTCGTTGGGGGCGGGGCTTACCCAGCTGGGCGTCAATGCCAGCGCCGATGCCACCAACCGGCTCGCCGTTGCCGCTCCGGCGAGCCTGTTCACCCATGCCGGCAATGGCCACCAGCTCAAGCTCAACAAATCGGCGCCCGCTGACACGGCCAGCCTGCTCTACCAGACCAATTGGTCTGGCCGCGCCGAAATGGGCCTGGCCGGGGACGATCACTGGCGCCTCAAGGTCAGCGCCGATGGCAGCACCTGGCTCAATGCGCTGACTGTCGATGCCGCCACCGGCGCCATGAGCCTTGGTGGCGCCTTGCGCCCCGCCACCGACAATGCCCTGACGCTGGGCGGTCCGGGCGCGCGCTGGTCGGCAGTGTGGTCGGCCACCGGCACGATCCAGACGTCCGATATCAGGCAGAAAGCCGATATCGCGCCCTCCGACCTCGGCCTCGATTTCATCCTGGCGCTCAACCCGGTGCGCTACCGCTGGGCGGCAGGCCAGGCGGGCACCCATTATGGCCTCATCGCCCAGCAGGTGGAGGACGTTCTGAGCGGCCGCGACTTTGCTGGCCACGTCCTGGCCGATCCGGCCGACCCTGATAGCGAGCAGGGCCTGCGCTACGATGCCTTCATCGCCCCGCTGGTCGCGGCGGTGCAGCAACTGGCCCATCGCCTTGCCGCGCTCGAGGCTAGATCTTGAGCCCGCGGATCAGCGCCTTGATGGCCTTGCGATAATCCGCCAACTCGTCCGGTGCCGCCAGTGCGGCCCGGTCGAACAGCGCGTTGAGCAGATGCGCCAGCGGCAGGACCGGCAGTTCGCGGATCGCCTTGGCCTCCATCGCGGCCGCGACGCCCTCGATCAGCGTGCGCAGTCCATGCTGTGCATCGATGGCATCGAGCGCGTCGCGGCCCAGCACGGCCGGGGCATCCACCAGCAGGATTTGCCGCCGCCCCGGATCCTGCATCGCATCGAGAAACGCGTCGCCCCCGGCGATCAACGCCTTTACCGGTCCCGGCTCGTCATCACCCGCTGCCGCCGCATTGATCGACATGGCGAGCAGCATGTGCTCGCCCTCCACTACGGTGGCGAACAGCGCCGTCTTGTCGGCAAAGTGGTGATAGAGCGCCCCGCGCGTCACCCCGGCCGCAGCCACGATTTCGGGCGTACCGGTTGCCGCAAAGCCCTTTTCGGCAAACAGGCGCCGCGCCGCAGCCACAAGGGCCCGCTGCGTGTCGGCCCGGCGCTCGGCCTGCGATCGGCGACTTGTCTCTTGCATACATTCAGCCTGTATGTTTATAACTATATGCAAGCAGCATGTATCTCTGCGCTGCGCCTGGCAAGGAGAATGATCATGATGAAGATGATGGCCCTCTACCCGCTGCTGCTGGTGACCGATGTGGAAGGCACTGCGCAGTTCTACGAGCAGCACCTCGGCTTCACCCGGGTATTTTCCAGCGACTGGTATGTGCATCTGCGTTCGCCCGCCGAGCAAGTCTACGAGCTCGCGGTGATCGCCTATGATCACGACACCATTCCCGAGGCCGGCCGCAAGCCCACGTCGGGCCTGCTGCTCAGCTTCGAGGTGCAGGATGCGGCCGTGGAATATGCCCGCATGGTGGCTGCCGGCGTCACGGTGGCGCAGCCGTTGCGCGACGAGGTATTTGGCCAGCGCCATTTCATCGCCGCCGACCCCAACGGCATCCTGCTCGACATCATCACGCCGATTGAGCCCGACCCGGAATGGCTCAAGGCGCAGGGCCAGTAGGGCGCGCTGGCCCTGCCAATAAAAGCGGGTGCCATCTGGCGCCCGCCTTGCCTCCCGGATAGGCTGACGTACGTACATCTGGGAGGAGTGCGCATGAGCGGCAAACGCCTCGGTATCGGCATTATCGGTACCGGCAATATTTCGTCGGCCTATTTGCGGGCCATTATCGGCCACGACACCATGGCCGGCTTTCCCGTGCTCGATATCAAGGCCGTCGCCGATATGCGGCCCGAGGCGTCGCAGGCGCGGGCCGCCGAATTCGGCCTTCAGGCCATGAGCATTGATGAGCTGCTGGCCAGTCCCGATATCCAGCTGGTGATCAACCTCACTATCCCGCGCGCCCATATTGACGTCGGGCTCAAGGTGCTGGCCTCGGGCAAGCACGTCTATTCCGAAAAACCCCTGGGCGTGACCTATGCCGAGGGCCGTAAGCTGCTCGATGCCGCCAACCGGGCCGGCCTGCGCATCGGTTCGGCGCCGGACACTTTCCTGGGTGGCGCCCACCAGCAGGCGCGCGCCGTGGTCGATAGTGGCGCGCTCGGCCAGATCATTGGCGGCACCGCCTTCTTCCAGTGCCCCGGCCACGAGAGCTGGCACCCCGATCCGGCTTTCTACTACGATATCGGCGGCGGCCCGGTGCTCGATATGGGCCCGTACTACATCACCGACCTCGTTAACCTGCTCGGCCCCGTCGCCCGCGTCTCGGCCATGAGTTCGCGCCTGCGCAGCCAGCGCCCCGTGACCTCCGAGCCCAAAAAGGGCGAGATCATGGATGTGAAGGTCGATACCCATGTCACCGCGTCACTCGGCTTTGCCAATGGCGCCATCGTGCAGGTCGGCCTCAGCTTCGACGTGCCCGCGCACAAGCATGTGCCGCTCGAACTCTATGGCACCGAAGCCAGCCTCATCGTCCCCGACCCCAATTTCTTCGGCGGCGATGTGGAATTGCGCAAGCGCGGCCGTGACGAGAGCTGGACCAGTGTCCCGGTGACCCAGCCCTATGCCGACGGCAATTATCGCTCGCTCGGTGTCGCCGATATGGCCATGGGCATTCTGGAAAACCGCCCGCACCGCGCCAATGGCGATCTGGCCTTGCACGTGCTCGAGGTCATGGAGGCCTTCGCTACCGCCTCCGCCGAAGGCCGCACCATCGAGATCAAGACCCCGGTTGCCCGGCCCGAACCCCTGGCGACCTCGCTGCGCAGCGGACGGCTCTAGCCGCCTATCCGTGGTTCGGGGGCGCCTCGAACCACGGGTCTATTCGCGCAGGGTGAGCGCTGCCGCATCCTCGGGATTGAAGAACAGCACGACCTCCACATCGTCGGCCTCGCTGTGGGTGCCGTCGATGAAGTCGCGCTGCCGCAGCGTCACGGTTTCAAACACCGGGTCGGCCGAAACGAAGAGATAGTCGAAGCAGTCGAGCGTTTCGTTGTTCCACACGTCAGCAATGTCCTGCTTGAGCTGGCCAAGCTCCCGCCCGCCGATCACGCTGCCATCGCTGCGCCGCGTCGCGCGGATGCTGGGCACCCAGTCAAAGCCGGTCTCGCAGATGAAGCGGTTGTCGTGGAACACGCCCTGATCGGTAAAGGCGATATCAATCTCGGCATTCCAAGCATTGCCTATCTCAAACGTGGCGCCGTACTTGGTGACGTCGAGATAGATGTCGGTCCAGGCGCAGCTGTGATCCTCGTAGCGGTAGCACCAGCGCTCGCTCCCGCGCATCAGCTTGGCCACGTCGCCGATTTTGATCAGCTTGCCCGGCTTGTAGCGCGTCGCGATGGCGTCGATGTCGCTGTCATAGGCTTGGGCGGCCGGCACCGTGGCCAGCAGCAGCACCGCAATTGTCAGCAGCGTTTTCATCGGTGGACCCCTTCCGTCGTTTCTCGCGGATCATAGCAGCTGCCAGATCGCACGAAAGCGACAATGGCCAGCGGGGTTGACAAGACCCATCAATGTAACAATAAAAGTTACATGAAAAGATCAAGCCGTCTCTCGCTCGCCCTCCATGCGCTGGTGCACCTGCACAAGCAGCCCGACGCCGCCATGACCTCGACGACCCTGGCCCAGTGCCTCATGACCAATCCGGTCGTGGTGCGCCGAGTGCTCGGCCAGCTGCGCGAAGCCGGGATCGTCGCCTCCACCAAGGGGCATGATGGGGGCTGGCGTCTGCTACATCCGGCCGCCGACGTCACCCTGCGCCAGATTTACGCCGCGATGGGCGAGAGCCTGCTGATCCGCACCGAGAGCGATCCCGGCGACATCACCTGCGGCATTGTCCGCACCGTGAATACGGTGATGGGTGACTTCATCGCCGATGCCGAGGACCTGCTCGCCGCCCGCCTCGAACGCGTCACCCTCGACGATATCGCCCGGCAGGCGAACCCCCATCCCCTTCATCCCCAGGGAGAACCCAATCATGGATGATGTTCTGATTATCGGCGGCAGCTTTGCAGGCCTGGCCGGCGCCCTGCAGCTCGGCCGCGCCCGCCGCCAGGTGACGGTGCTGGATACCGGCCTGCAGCGCAATCGCTTCGCCCACCATTCGCACGGCCTGCTCGGCCACGACCACAAGCCGCCTGCCGAGATCCTCGCCGCGGCCCGTCAGCAGCTCCAACGCTATCCCACCATCAAGCTGGTCAATGCCCGCGCCACCGCCATCAATGGCGCCCTCGATGATTTTGCGGTCACCAGCGACGACGGCGTCGTCCGCAGGGCCCGCCGCCTGGTACTGGCTTATGGCGTGGCCGACCAGATGCCCGCCATTCCCGGCTTTGCCGAATGCTGGGGCACCTCCATCGTGCCCTGTCCCTATTGCGATGGCTTTGAGGTTGCCGGCCAGCATTGGGGCCTGCTCTGGTCTGGCCCCCATGTCCAGCACGCCGTTTCGCTGTTCCTCGATTGGACCGACCGGCTCACCGTCTTCAGCGATGGCCACGCGCTCTCTCCGGAAATCCGGGCCGATTTCGCGCGCCGCAGCGTTGCCGTGGTCGATGGCCGGCTCGCCGAGATCGCCCATCGCGACGGCCATATCGCTGCGGTCCGGCTCGATAACGGCGAGGCCGTCGCGGTCGACGTGCTGTTTGCCCATCCGCGTAATCGCCCCTCTGCAAACCTCCATGAAGCCCTGGGCCTCGCGGTCACCGAAACCCCGGTCGGGCACATTCTCAAGGTCGATGAGCGCCACCAGACCAGCATGCCCGGCATCTATGCTGCCGGCGACCTCGCCAATGGCATGGCCAGCGTCACCCTGGCTTCATCCCACGGCGCCATGGCGGCCATTTTCGCCCAGCAATCCATGCTGACCTAGCGGCCAGGTAACACCAGCGGCTATTGCCTTCACCTTAGAATCGTTCTAATCAATTGTTAGAACCATTCTAATGTGTGAATCGCCATGTTCTCGCTCCGCCCCGACGATCGCCGTGCCTTCACCAGCCTCTCCGAGCGCGAAATCCTCTCGCTGGCCGTTGCCGCCGAGGAGGAGGATGGCGCGATCTATGCCCAGTTCGCCACTCGGCTGTCCGAGACCTATCCCGGCTCGGCGGCCTTGTTCGAGGGCATGGCGGCGGAGGAGGACGAGCACCGGCGCCGTCTGCTCGATCTCTATGTCGAGCGCTTCGGGCCGCGTCTGGTGCCGATCCGGCGCGAGCATGTGCGCGGTTTCCTTCAGCGCAAGCCGATCTGGCTGATGAAGAACCTCACGCTCGAAGCGGTGCGCCAGCAGGTCTGGGAGATGGAGGAGGGGGCCTACCGTTTCTACATGGAAGCGGCCAAGCAGGTCACCGATGCGGGCATCCGCAAGCTGCTCGGCGATCTGGCCGCGCAGGAGCGCAAGCACGCCGACAATGCCGACAAGATCGACGCCGAAGTGCTGGGCGCCGAGGGCCGCGAGACGGAAAAGAGCGAAAGCCACCGCCAGTTCCTGCTGACCTATGTCCAGCCGGGCCTCGCTGGTCTCATGGATGGTTCCGTGTCGACGCTGGCCCCGGTCTTTGCCGCCGCTTTTGCCACGGGCGATACCCACCAGACCTTTCTCGTCGGCCTAGCCGCAGCCATTGGCGCGGGTATTTCCATGGGCTTTACCGAGGCGGCGTCTGACGATGGCAAGCTCACCGGACGCGGTTCGCCCCTCAAGCGTGGCTTTTCCGCCGGCATCATGACGGCCGTTGGTGGGCTCGGTCACGCCTTGCCCTATCTCATCGCCGATTTCCGCACCGCAACCATGGTTGCGATTTTCATTGTTCTGGTGGAACTATGGGCCATCGCCTTCATCCAGAACCGCTATATGCAGACGCCCTTCTGGCGCGCTGTCATGCAGGTGGTCCTCGGCGGTTCGCTGGTCTTTGCGGCGGGGATTTTGATCGGCAACGCATGACGGGGTGAGAGCAGATGACGCAGAAGGTTTTTCAGGCGTCAGACGGCATAACCCTTGCCTATCGCGATCTCGGCCCTGCCGATGGCCCCACCGTGGTCCTCTGTCACGGCCTCGGCGCCCAGGGCCTGCAATTTGGCGAGGACGCGGAGTATTTTGCGTCCCAGAACTACCGCGTGCTCGTGCCGGATGTGCGCGGCCATGGCCAATCGGGCTTCCCGCCAGACTATGACCCCGCCGCGTTTTCGGTGCCGGTTCTCGCCGCCGATATGCTGGCCATGCTCGATCATGCCGGCGCCGGGCAGGTGCACTGGGTGGGCAATTCCCTCGGCGGCATCGTGGCGCTCGAAATGGTGGGCACGACGCCGGAGCGCTTCACTACGCTCACCATTTTCGGTACGGCCTTCGCGCTCGATCTGCCTGCAGTCAGCGGGCCCGCGCTGGTGGTGCTCTATCGCATGTTCGGCCCCGATCTGGTGTCCCGCATCAGCGCCGTCGGCACCACCCGCGAGCGCAGCGCGCGGCCCCTGGTCGCGCAAATGCTGGCCGAGTTCGATCCGGAAGTGGGCAAGGCCATCGCTTCCCATGTCCGCCGCTACGACCTGACCGCGAATGCGCTAGCCTATCCCGGCCCGATGCTGATCATCGTCGGCGGGCGCGACAATGCCGTCAATCTGGTGCTGCGTCCTGCCCTGGAACGGATCGGCCCACGCCCCAACTGGACCGTGGTCGAGCTGCCGGAAGGCAGCCACGTTGCCAATCTCGACGCCACCGCCCCCTGGCGGCAGGCCCTGCTCGATTTCTGGGCGGCCAATCCAACCGGCGCTGCGGCCTAGCTGGCCTTGTTGCGGGCGCGCGAGGCTTCCGCTTCGGCCCTCTTGGCGGCTTTGCGCTCGGCAGCCAGGCGTGCAGCCTCGTCGCCCAGATGTGCCAGGCCCCGCTGCTTGGCCAGTTCCATCTGGCGCTGCCGTTCGGTTGCGGCGGCATGCTTGCCGGTGTCGTCGACGCAATGGGGGCAGCTGATGCCTTCGGCATAATCGGCATGGGCACGATCCCCGGCCGTCAGCGGATGGCGGCAGGCGCGGCACAGCGTGGCGTCACCCTCGACCAGCCCATGGCCAACCGACACGCGCTCGTCGAACACGAAGCACTCCCCGGCAAAGCGGCTGTCTTCCTCCGGCACCACTTCGAGATATTTCAGAATGCCGCCCTTGAGGTGGAACACTTCCTCAAAACCCTGGCTCAACATATAGGCCGACGCCTTCTCGCAGCGGATGCCGCCTGTGCAGAACATGGCGACCTTCTTGTCCCGGCTGGGATCGAGATGGGTGGCCACATAATCCTTGAACTCGGTGAAGTTCTTGGTCGCCGGGTCCAGAGCCCGGCTGAACGTGCCCAGCCCCACTTCATAGTCGTTTCGCGTGTCGAGCAGCACCACGTCATTGCGCTCGATCAGCGCGTTCCAGTCGGCCGGCTCCACATAGGTGCCCACCTGCTTGGATGGGTTGGCCTCGGGCGCGCGCAGCGTCACGATTTCGGGCTTGAGCCGCACCTTCATGCGCAGAAATGGCATCTCGGTCGCGGTGGAATATTTCACTTCCGCTCCCGCGAGCCGCCCGCCAAACAGCGGCGCGGAGAACAGCAGCTCCGCCAGGGCGTCGATCGCTTCCGCCGTGCCTGCCACGGTGCCATTGATGCCTTCGGGCGCCAGGATCAGCGTGCCCTTGATATCCCGTGCGCAGCAGAAGCCGGCCAATTCGGGCTGGATCGCTTCGGCGTCGAGCAGGTCGGCGAATTTATAGATCGCCATCACCTTGTATGGTTGATTGGCATGGGGCAGATTGCTGTTCATGTCGAGTTCTGGCCGGTTCATCGGCCCGCTCATATCATTGCCCGCGCGCGCGGCCAAATCGAGAAATCGTGGGAGACTAAGATGACCTATCGGGCCGATACGGCACGCTATGACACCATGCAATACCGGCGCTCGGGCCGTTCGGGCCTCAAGCTCCCGGTGATCAGCCTCGGCCTCTGGCAAAATTTCGGCGGCACGCGCGACTATCCCTCCGCCATGCAGATCCTGGGCTACGCCTTCGATAACGGCATCACCCACTTCGATCTCGCCAACAATTACGGCCCCCCAGCCGGCTCGTCCGAAGAGCTGTTCGGCCAGGTCATGGCGCGCGATTTCCGCCCCTATCGCGACGAGCTGATCATTTCCACCAAGGCCGGCTACAATATGTGGCCCGGTCCCTATGGCGAATTCGGCTCCCGCAAATACCTGCTGGCGAGCCTCGACCAGTCGCTGACCCGCATGGGTCTCGACTATGTCGATATCTTCTATTCGCACCGTTACGATCCCGAGACCCCGCTCGAAGAGACCATGGGCGCGCTGGCCCACGCCGTGCGCTCCGGCAAGGCGCTCTATGTCGGCATTTCGAGCTATCCCGAAGCCGAAACGCGCGAGGCCCATCGCATCCTCAAGGAAATGGGTGTCGCCACCACGATCCATCAGCCCAGCTATTCGATGATCAACCGCTGGATCGAGAACGACCACACCATCGATGCCTGCGGCGAGCTGGGCATCGGCATCATCGCCTTCTCTCCGCTGGCGCAGGGCGTGCTCTCGGGCAAGTACAATTCGGGCGCCACCACGGGCACGCGGGGCGACAATCCCAATGGCACGCTGCGCGCCAGCCATATCGAACCGCGCGTACTCGCCGCCGTCGATCGCCTGGGTGACATTGCCCGCGCCCGTGGCCAGTCCATGGTGCAACTGGCGCTGAGCTGGGCCCTGCGCCGCCCGGAGATGACTTCGGCTCTGGTCGGGGTGCGCAATCTCGAGCAGCTCAAGGACAATCTGGGCGTGCTCAACAACCTCACCCTCACGCCCGAGGAAATCGCTGCCATCGACGACGCCACGCGCGACGGCCAAATGGAGCTCCACCCGCGCCCGAGCGGCTGGCTGCGCTAGGGCGCAGCCCTCCGGCCGAGGAGGGCCATCACCTCTTCGTCGCTGGTCTGATCGAACCGGCCAAACCATTCCCCGACCGCCTGAAACCGGTCGGGGATCAGCAGGCACACCACCTCGTCGGCCAGCTTTCCCAGCATGGCAATGGCATCGGCCGGCCCCACCGGCACGGCCAGCACCAGCCGCGCCGCTCCCGCCTGCCGCAGGCCCAGCAGCGCCGCCCGCGCCGAAGCCCCGGTCGCCACCCCATCATCGACCAGCACCACAGTCCGCCCGCTGACCGGCACATCGTGCCCGCCATAGGCGCGTCGCCGCCGTTCCAGCTCCGCCCGCTGCGCCGTTATCTCAGCATCGATGGTGCGCGGCGAGATCCGGCTTTCGGCAATGATCGCGTCGTTGAACACCACCTGCGGACTTGCCCCGCCCACGATCGCGCCCATGGCCAGTTCGCGCTGCCCGGGCGTCCCCAGCTTGCGCACCAGCACCACGTCGAGCGGCGCACCCAGCCGTTGCGCCACCTCGAACCCCACCGGCACCCCGCCGCGCGGCAAGGCCAGCACCAGCGGGTCATCGAGCTTCAGCCCGGCCACCACCTCACTCAGCTTCCGCCCCGCTTCGCGCCGGTCGGCAAACATGCTTGCCCGCCTCCTTCCAGCTAAAGAACGTCCATGCGCTACCATCCGATCCCGCAACTCGCATTGCCGCCCCTGCGCGACTGCGCTTAGATCGCCCCGCACTGTGGGGAATGCTTGTCCAATGACCTTCGAGACTTTTGCCGCCAGCCGCTATTCGCTGGTGCAGCTGGCCGATCTGCTCAATGCCGGCTACGAGAATTACGCCATTCCGGTGGCCTTCGATGCCGCCGCCATCGGCCGCCGTATCATCGCCGAACATATCGATCTCGGCGCCAGCCACGTGCTGGTGTCAGGTGAGGAGCCCTGCGGCGTCATGCTGGTGGCCCGGCGGGGAGCCACGTCCCGGCTCGCCGCCCTGGGCATTGCCCTGTCCCGGCGCGGGCAGGGGCTCGGTCGCCAGGCGGTTGCTCTCGCCCAGGCCGAGGCGGCCGCACGGGGCGATAGTCTCATGACGCTCGAGGTCATCACAACCAACCTGGCGGCCCTGCGTACCTATGCGGCCTGCGGCTTCACTGTCACGCGCCAGCTGGTGGGCTATGAGTGTGCGCCGGTCACTCCGGCGCCCCTTGGCGATGAATATGAATTGTGCAGCGCCGAAGCAGTCCTGCCCTTGCTGAGCCGGGCCATGCCCGCGGGCCTCTCCTGGCAGATTGCACCCGCCGCGCTGGCCGGGGTGCTCGCGCCCGCCAGCGGCCTGCGCCGCCGGGACGGGAGGGCCGCGGCCCTCTTTGATGCCTCCGGCCCCGCCCCGCGCCTGCTCAGTTTCGGCGTCGCGCCTGAGGCGCAGCGTAAGGGGCTGGGCTCGGCCCTGCTCGGCGCGCTTGTGCAAACAAGCCCCGGCCCGTGGCGGATTTCCGCCCTCGTGCCCGAGACACTGGTCGATGGCTTTCTCACAGGGCGCGGCTGGCAGCGCAGCGCCCTGGCCCAGTTTGAGATGACGTGGTCGCCTAGCGCCGCGTGAAGCGGTCCATGGCGAACGGCTTGATGTCGATCGCTGTGGCTTCCCCGGTCATCGCCTGCGCCAGCAATTCGCCGGTCGCCGGGCCGAGGGTGAAGCCGTGATGGGCGTGGCCCACCCCGACATAAAGCCCCTCATGACGCGGCGCCTTGCCAATGATCGGCATCATGTCCGGCGTGCAGGGGCGGGCGCCTTTCCACGGCTGGGCATCGACGCGCGGCCCCAGGTCGAGCAGTTCGCGGGCCGCCTGTTCGGCCTTGCCCAGCTGGATCGGCGTCGGCGCAGCGTCGCGCAGGGCAAATTCGGCGCCCGTCGTCAGCCTTATGCCCCGGGTCATCGGCGCCAGTGCAAAGCCCACTTCGGCGTCGAGCACCAGATTGTTGAGCTTGGCCCCACGCTCGCTGTCGTAATGCATGTGATAGCCGCGCTTGACGAAAAGCGGTAGGCGGTAACCCAGAGTATCAAGCACCTCGGGCGCCCAGGGCCCAAGCGCTATCACGGCCTGCTTGCCGCGATAGCGCGTGCCGTCCACCGTCGTGGCCCAGCCGGTGCCATCCTGTTCCAGCCCGCTGGCCGCGCCCATGGTGAAGCTGCCGCCCAGTTTCTTGAACAGTTCGAAATAGGCCGTCACCAGCGCGCCGGGGTCGCGCACCGTCCAGGGATCGGTCCAGTGGATGGCGCCCGACAGGCCCCCCTTGAGCGCCGGTTCCATGGCCTTGAGCTCCGGCCATTCCACCACGCGGTGCGAAATGCCGAACTGCTGGTGATCCTCGCGCGCCTTCTCGGCTTCGTGGCGCAGTCCCTTGTCGCTGCGGAAGGCCAGGAGCCACCCCGATTTGCTGACCAGCTTTTCGGCGTCCGGGCCGGCGGCGTGCATCAGGTCTTCATGTGTCAGGGTCGACCGCATGATCAGCGGCGCATAGCTCTGCACCACCTGGCGATAGGAGGCGGGCGAGGAGGCCCACCAGTAGCGCAGCAGCGCCGGCGCCAGCCGTGGCAGGGCCAGCGGCTCATAACGGGCGGCGGTGGACAGATGCAGGCCCACTTGCATCAGCATGGCCAGGTCGCGCGGGAAAGCGTGCGGGCGCACCCCTTCGCGCTGGATGATGCCGGCATTGCCGAATGAGGTTTCCCGGCCGGGTTCGCGCTTGTCGATCAGCCGGACGCTGCGCCCCCGCCGCAACAGATAGATACCCGTCGCCACGCCCACGATCCCGGCGCCCAGGATAATCACGTCGTCGTTCATGCCGTCCGTCCCTCAGAATAGTTGCGCCAGTCTACCAGATCATCGCCAGGAGTTTTGCGCATTCACCGGCTTTGGCACCCGTTCGCCGGGATTTTTCACCACTTTCGTGATCAATCGTGCAAAATCATCCTGCAAGCAATGCAATCGGCGCGCCTTTGCAGCGCTGAAAGCGCAGGGCAATGCTCGGCCTAATAGACATCCTTATACAGATAGATGGCGCAGGCATCCTCGGTGCTGGCAGGCACGTCCTGCGTGGTGAACACCGCAATCTCGGTCATGCCGTCGCCCGCGGCATAGGCCGCCAGATAGGTCACATCGCCCATGCCGCAGAGCTGGTTGTCGTTGAGCAGGATCGGGTCTTCGGGAGCAGCCATTTCATAGATCGAGCCGAAGGCCTCCACCCCATCGACCAGGATGGTGTCGCCGACCAGATCGCTGAATTCCATCACGGTTCCGTCGGCAAATTCCACGCTGAAATCATCCATAACCACGTCGCCGGTGACGGCCATGGCGGTGTTGCTCGTGGCAGCCAGCGTGATGGTATAGGGCGAGCCGTCCTGGGCCAGCGCGGGCGCAGCGAGCAGGGGCAGCAAGGCAAAATTGGATAGCAGCTTCACTTGATCTGACTTTCTCTAATGGCTTGGGTGGGCACGAGGGCGCGGGCGCCTTACTGGATCAGGTTGCAGTTGAAGCTGTCGCCGCTGGCATGGGAAAACCACCCCATTGTGTCGTCTTCAAAGCCAGAAAGCGTGATGGCGGCGTCGGGAATGAACAGCGTATAGGAGCCGTCGGTCCCCTCCTGGATTTCCGCGATGTCGAAGGTCTCGCTGCCATTGCTGTAAGTGGCGGGGGTAAAGGTGAAGGTGGCCACTTCGCAGTCCCAGCGCCCTTCGAACGGATAGGGCAGGGCCTCGCCATCGGCAAAGCCGTCGCCGGCAAACATCACGTCCACCCATTGCGCCCCATAGATCTCGACGCAGATATTGGGCTCATCGTGCAGAATGGCATTGGCTACGTCTTCGGGAATGAAGCCGCTTGCAGCCATCTGTGGCAGGCGCTCGCGGCCCTCGGGTGTGGCAAAGGTCGTGTCGGCTTCATCTTCGGCGTCGGCCTTGCCGAAGCGGTGAAAATTGGCCCGGTCCTGCTGCAGGATCGTCCCGACATCGTTCAGCGCGGCCCCGCTCGAAGAGACGCGGTCCCCGGCGCTGATCAGGGTACAATAGCTGTCGACCATCACGATCTGCGCCTGTGCGGCTGTGCTCAGTCCCAACAACAGGCCAATGGGCAGCAGCGGCGTCATGGCAAGCATCAGCCATGCGTCAAGTTTCGTCGTCATGAAGGTCCCCCAATGCCCGCAGCATCTGCGTGCGGCGCCACGCTACCGTAACGCCCGGCGCGCTCACAGTCCCTACATGCTGGTCACGGCTCGTTTGCGCGGCTCTGGTAGACATAGCCGCGGCTGCTTGCCGGAACCTCCTCGGCCAGCCATTGGCGGAGGGCCCGCAGCTTGCTGCTTTCGCGCCGGTTCTTGGCCACCACCAGCCAATAGCCCAGCGGCCCATCGACCGCCTGGCTGAACGGGCGCACCAGCCGCCCGTCGCTCACCGCATCGGCGCTCATCATGTCGGCGGCCAGCAGCACGCCCTGTTCGGAAATCGCGGCGTCAAAGGCCAGCGAGGCATCCGAATAGGTCGGACCCGCCAGCCGGATCGCCGGATCTACACCGGCCAGCCGCCGCCAGGCATCCCAGCTCAGCATGCTGGTCTCATCCTGAATCACCGGCACTTTCGCCAGGTCGTTCGGGTGCTGCAGCCTTCTGGCCACCGTCGGCGCGCAGACTGGCTGGTAGCGTGTGCCGCCCACCAGCGTGGCCGTCACCCCCGGCCAGGCGCCATCGCCATAGCGGATGCCGCAATCCACGTCGGGCCGGTTCAGATCGAGCATGGCCGCCGTCACGTTGAGACGCACCTCGATATCGCGGTGCAGCGCGGTGAATTTGTTGATGCGCCAGATCAGCCAGCGCGAGGCAAACACGCTGCCCACCGTCAGGTTGAGCATGCCCTGGTCGCTACCCTTGAGGCTGGCCAGCCCATCTTGCAGCGCGGTGAAGCCGCTGGTCAGTTGCGGCAGTGCAGCCTTGAGCGCGGGCAGGGGGCGCAGGCCCGCCGCCGTGCGCTCGAACAGCTCCACCCCCAGGCGTTCCTCGGCCCGCCGCAAATGCTGGCTGACCGCACCGATGGTCACGCCCAATTCTTCGGCGGCCGGCGCCAGCGCCCCGCGTCGCGCCACGATTTCGATGGCGCGCAGGGCATTCAGGGGAATGGGGAAGGGTGAAGCCATATAGATTTTCTAAATCAGCGCGCAGGGCTTGTCCATTGTCACCACGCCGTAACAGGCGCACCTTACGGACGTTCAGACCCGAAAGGAGGTCACAAAATGTCTATCAAGCAGCTTCTTGGCCGACTGATCGGTGCGCGCCGCACCCCGCGGGCGCCTGTGGTCAGTACCGATACGATGAGCCTGCGCGATTGGGCCGATCTGCCCGCCCATCATCCCGCGCGTGACAGCGCGCCGTGCTGAAGCCACAATCGGGCTTTTGAAGGTGGGTTATGTCCCGCTTATGGAGCCTGCCATGATCCGCCCCCTCGCCGCGCTGGCCGTCCTCGCCCTTGGTCTCACTGCCGCCACGGCACAGGAAGCAGCCCCGGCTGCTCCTGCGGCGCCCAATGTGGTGGTCGATCCCATGGCGACCCTCAACACCACGCCCAAGCAGGCCAATATGCTGACCGGCTTCTACGCCACGCAGGCCGTCATAGAGCTGTGCGCCATCACGCTGGATCCGGCCATCGTCGAAGGCATGAATGCCGATCGCGCGCGCCTGGAATCCTCGCTGGGCATGAATGCCGATGCCGGCGTCAAGGCTTACGGACTGGTCAAGGCCGATGTCGAAAAGACCGCGCCCGATTGCACCGAAGGCAGCAAGGACCGCCTCAGCGTAGACGCCGTCACCGCCATCTACGCCGCCGCCACCACCGCTCCCGCCGCTGCGGCGCAGTAGCCGTTCGGTCTCGCCCCTCGGTCACCCCTATTTTCCTGAAAGGGAGAGGTCTTGGGGCCCAGGGGCTTCGGGCCATCAAGTAATCGCCTGCCCTTACCGGCCCTTGCCTAATTGGCGCGGGTTATGGATAGGATATCCATCTGACCTAGGGCAGGATGGTGCGAATGCCCTTCGGCGTCTTCATTCACCGCGCAGACTCGATCTACGACGACAGTCCTGCCACGCAGTATCAGTTCCCTCGCCAATATCTGTCGCGCGTTTCCGCCTGCATCGGCGATTGGATCGTCTATTACGAGCCGACCAAAGTGCCGGGATCGAAGGGCTACAACGCGATAGCGCGGGTCGAGCGTGTGGTGCCCGACCCTACGGCGGCAAACATGTATTTGGCGCTGATCGAGCCGGGCAGTTACATGCCCTTCCCCAGCCATGTGCCATTTGCGCTCGATGGAGCGCCGGTCGAACTGGGTCTGTTGAACGAGCTTGGCCGGATCTCCGGCCGCGCGCAGTCTGCCGTGCGCCCCATATCGCCCAAAGACTTCGACAGCATCTTGGCGTTGGGCCTGGTTGAAGATCAGCCCCTGCTGCCGCGTGTGGGCATGCCCGATGCGGAGCCTGATCGTCGCCTCGAACTCGATGAGGGGCAGGCAGGCTTTGTGTATGAGCTGGACCGGGAGCGGGTGACCGCTCTCACTTCGCGCATCGTACGCGATCGCGTATTTCGGCGCGTGGTTTTGCGGGCCTATGACGAGCGCTGCGCGGTAACTGGCCTCAAGCTGATCAATGGCGGGGGCCGGGCAGAAGTGGCAGCGGCACACATCCGCCCCGTCGAGCATAGCGGGCCCGATATCATCAACAACGGCGTCGCCCTCTCGGGCACGGCACATTGGATGTTCGATCGTGGCCTCATTGGTTTTGACGATGATCTGACCATTAGGATCTCCCGCCACGTCAACGACCGGGACGGTGTGGAAAGCCTCATCAACAAAACCGGCAAGTTGATCGGGCCGGTAGAGGCCCGCGACCGGCCGCATCCTGCTTTCCTGCAGTGGCACCGCGAGCACTGTTTCAAGCACTAGGCCTCACTCACAGATCCGCGCCGTGCAGCTGGCGCCGTGGCATCCCAGGTCGAGATGCAGGTGGTCGGCGTGCTCGGCATTGGCTTCCGGCCCCAGTACGGTCGTGTACCCGGCGCAGGCGGCGTCATGGGCGAGGCGCAGCAGTCGTCCTTCTGGCGCGGCGGGCGGCGACCAGTTTTCGGTCACCGCGATGCTCCGCCCGTCTTCCAGGGTAAAGCCGGTGATATCAACCGCATTGGCGAAGCCGTGCTCGGAGGTGAAGCCTTCGGCCCCATTGTTGCGCTTGCGGCACATATAGCTGGTTCCCGTCGCGATCCCGGCTACCCGGCTGCCCAGCATTGCCTCGGCGTAGCCGTCGACCGTCGCCAGCCAGCCGGGCAAGGCGCTGGCCATCTGGCAATTGGTGGTGATCCTGCTCGAGAGTGTCACCATGCGGCCCCGGCTCATCACGCCGGTCACAAGCAGCGGTGACTGCTCGCCGCAATCGTCCTCCGCCAGCGGCGGGATGATTTCGGCCTCCACCAGCCCCAGCATCACCGCCGGACACGCCGTCTGATACACCCGGTTTTCCGGCACTTTTACCTCGGCGTCGGCCGGTTGGGCGATGTCGGCAGGCCGCGTCCTGGGCAGGGGCGGCGGGACGGCAACGGCGGGTCGCGGCAGCGGTTTTTCCGGCGCGGCAGGCGGCGTCAGCTGCTCCACCATGGACTGGATGGGCCCGAGAAAATCCTGCCCCGGAACGGGTGCGGCGAGGGTCAGCGGCAGGGCGATGGCGATCAGCAAGCGGGTTTTCATGCCGCATCAACGCACGAGCCATGCAAAAGGCGCCGAAAAGGCATCGTTAAGCTGCACTAAACCATCTTTGCGGCTTCTTGCGCTTCTGCTATCAGCGCGGCATGACAACGCCGCTTTCTCACATCCGCAATTTTTCCATCGTCGCCCATATCGACCATGGCAAGTCCACTTTGGCCGATCGTCTGATCCAGATGACGGGCGGTCTCGACATGCGCGAGATGAAAGAGCAGGTGCTCGACAACATGGATATCGAGCGCGAGCGCGGTATCACCATCAAGGCGCAGACCGTGCGTCTGAGCTACAGGGCGATGAATGGCGAGGATTACATCCTCAACCTCATCGACACGCCCGGACACGTCGACTTCGCCTATGAAGTTTCCCGTTCCATGGCCGCGGTGGAAGGCTCGCTCCTTGTGGTCGATGCCTCCCAGGGCGTCGAAGCGCAGACCCTGGCCAACGTCTATCACGCGCTCGATGCCAATCACGAGATCGTGCCGGTCCTCAACAAGGTCGATTTGCCGGCCGCCGATGTGGATCGCGTCAAGACCCAGATCGAGGACGTCATCGGCATCGATGCCTCCGAGGCGCTGGAGATTTCGGCCAAGTCGGGCCTGGGCATCGATACGGTGCTCGAAGCCATCGTCAATCGCCTGCCCCCGCCCAAGGGCGACATCAATGCCCCGCTCAAGGCCCTGCTGGTCGACAGCTGGTACGATACCTATCTCGGCGTCGTCGTTCTCGTCCGCATCATCGATGGCGTGATGAAGAAGGGCCAGAAGATCCGCATGATGGCCTCCGGCGCCGTCTATGAACTCGATCGCGTGGCCGTCAACACGCCCAAGCTGGTCGAGGTCAAGGAACTGGGCCCCGGCGAGCTCGGCGTCTTCACCGCCGCGATCAAGGAAGTGGCCGACACCAATGTCGGCGACACCATCACCGACGACCGCAAGCCCACAGCCACCCCGCTGCCCGACTTCCGCCCGGCCCAGCCGGTGGTGTTCTGTGGCCTGTTCCCGGTCGATGCCAGCGACTTCGAAGAGCTGCGCGCTGCCATGGGCAAGCTGCGCCTCAATGACGCCAGCTTCAGCTTTGAAATGGAAACCTCGGCCGCTCTGGGCTTCGGCTTCCGCTGCGGGTTCCTCGGGCTGCTGCACCTCGAAATCATCCAGGAGCGCCTCTCCCGCGAGTTCAATCTCGATCTCATCGCCACTGCCCCGTCGGTGGTCTATGAAATCGCGCTGACCAATGGCGAGACGATCATGCTGCACAATCCGGCCGACTTGCCGGATGTGATGAAGATCGAGGAAATCCGCGAGCCCTGGATCAAGGCGACCATTCTGACTCCAGACGAATATCTCGGCTCCATCCTCAAGCTCTGCCAGGATCGCCGCGGCATCCAGCGCAATCTGAGCTATGTCGGTTCGCGCGCCATGGTGGAATACGATCTGCCGCTCAACGAAGTGGTGTTCGATTTCTACGATCGCCTGAAGTCGATCTCCAAGGGCTATGCGAGCTTTGACTATGTGCTGAGCGACCATCGCCCCGGCGATCTGGTCAAGCTCAGCGTGCTGGTCAATGCCGAGCCGGTCGACGCGCTCTCCATGCTGGTGCACCGCACCGTTGCCGAAACACGCGGTCGCATCATGTGCGAAAAGCTCAAGGACCTGATCCCGCCGCACCTGTTCGTGATCCCGATCCAGGCCGCCATCGGCGGCAAGATCATCGCCCGCGAAACCGTTAGGGCAATGCGCAAGGACGTGACGGCAAAGTGCTATGGCGGCGACGCGACACGCAAGCGCAAGCTGCTGGAAAAGCAGAAGGCCGGTAAAAAGAAGATGCGCCAGTTCGGCAGCGTCGAAATCCCGCAAGAAGCCTTCATCAAGGCCCTCAAGATGGGCGACGACTGACGCACGGCCGTCGCCTCACCCCAATGTTATCCCGACGCAGGCCGGGATCCAGGTCCGCAGCCGCCCACAGCCGTAGCGCCCGGGTGCGATGCCGCCCAAGGCAAGCACCAGCACTCGGAGAGTCGGCCTCTGGCCTGCACCCGAGCGGCGCCGATTAACGTCGGCAGGATCGCTCACCTAGCGCCCCCACCCACCGATGTCATCCCGGCCTTGAGCCGGGATCCATCCTGAGATGGTTCGTGATAGACGATAGACTGGCCTCACCGGCCGGACATTTGAATGGACTAGATCCCCACCGCGTCACTCCCGCGCAAGCGGGAATCCACCTTGGATGTCGCGTGGCGCCCCGCCCTTTTCCCGCCGCGTGCCCAGTGTCACCCTCCCACTTGTGGGGAGGGATCCAGTGTGGAGTACCACGCCCACCGCGCTAAGCGAGATCATCCCAACCGCCCGACGACCCGCCCGAGCCACCGGCCGGGTCCATCGCCAATGTCTCCCTCGGCGAAGGCAGGGAACCATATTCCGGCCTGCCCGCCCCCCGGGGTGCCTTTTGATGACGGCGGAGCTTGGTTGCGTCCCTTTGGGCGCTGGTCGCGATATTGAGTGGTCAGCGAGTTCGTAACCACAAAAAGTAACTCCATTGCCCAAGTGATGCGCTCCGCAGGGTCAAATGCCAAGCTTTTCGATGGCGTCATCGAGCACTTTCAAGTGTTCGGTAGCAACAGGGGCAAGTTGATCTCGCGAGAGGCCTTCGATGTATGCTGCCCAGTCGGCCTTAGCAGTGCCTTCTGAAGAGTCTTTCACCCGGCTGTCAAAATACAGGCGCCATCCTTCATCGATCAAATCGCTTAGGCGCTCATTCTGCTCAGTTAACCGCTGTAAGAGGCTTTCGCCGAAGAGCCCCTTCTTTGATCTTTGAGTGAGCCACCCCTGTTGTTCGGCATGAAGCCAGACCGCGGAGGGCCATAGCTCCTCAAGGCATACCGGTATGTTGATCCCCAGTTCACGTGCGTCGGTGAGATGTGCAGGATAACTTAGCTTGGCTAGCGAGGTGTGCTTCCAGGTACCCTCGCCCACGAACCGTCCATAAGCGTTTTCGCCCTCAGGGTCGCCGTCAACAATACCCACTGCGGTGCGCCGCTGTGCGGCGGGCAAATGCTTCGTCCGGTACTCCCACGAGCGCAACATGTTAGTGACGTAGTTGGCGCCTGCCCGCAGGGGAGGCTCTGCCAAGAACATTCTCTGTGCTTGTTCCGGGCGGAAGAGCTGGAGCAGTTTTTTGAAAACTGCGTAATCAGTCGGCCCCTCGACGAACAGAGTTGGCAAATTGGATTGATTGAATTGCTCAATTTTTGTTCGCAGATCTATTGCCTGCGATGTAGCATCGCTCAATGCAATCTGTGCCGCTCTAATGTGAGGGGCTATGATCGCCATCGCTCCCATTGATTCATCAAGTGAGACACTCGCCTCAACAGCGGATCTTGCTTCGGTTCCGGATGTGGGGCCCTCTTTGGTCAGGTGGTAGGCACTACAGAGACCTCGACCATGGTCGTCTTGATGCATATTGTAGAAAACTGGAGAGTGGGTTGTTAGCAGAACCTGCGATAGCTCGCCCTCCGCGAGCTTGTGAAAGGCATCCGCCAGCGACTGTGCACGTCGAAACTCAAGGTTATTTTCAGGTTCTTCATAAGCCCAAATGAAGGTCGGCAAGATGCCCGCCGCTTCGCGACTCCGCTCGGCGATGAATTTCAGAATGAGCGGGATGTAGCGCGCCTTGATGCCATCGCCTCTGCTATCGAGCGATATAGACTTCTCTCCTGCGAGAAAGTCGAGGCTCTGGAAGAGAGGCGTCAGATCGTTAGGCAGGCTAAGGCGAGACGAGTCGTTAAGTTCGGTGCCGATGTCGTTGAGCAATCCAGATACTGCATCTGATATTACGTTTTCGAGTTGTCCGCTACTCTGCCGCACTGTTTGTTCCGAGGCGTTCGCTATTACCCTGAAGATGCGACCCCGCAATGTTCTAAAAAATTCGGCACTTCTGACTGCCGGAACGTATTCAAATTGTATGCGGGAAAGTAGAGATGGAACTTTGGAGCGCCCGTCGATATCAACGATGCTCTCAGTGAAGCCCGATCCTCGCTTTTTTTTCGAGAGGCGGATGCCCCAATAGTTGTCGGTTTCTTGCAGCCCTTCTGCGCGCCACACTTTACGCCATCGCAGTAAATCGCCGTTGTTCTTGCGATATGCAACTGGCAGCTCTAGGTCAATTTCCACCACGATTTCCGGTGCGCGCTTCGCCTTGACCTCCGAGAAACGGTTGTGATCGTCCAAGAAACTAAAGGGAGTGTCCGGGTTTGTCTCTTCGTTGAAGAAAAGGTTGAGCGCCCGGAGGACGTTTGACTTCCCACAGTCATTATCGCCAACGATGACCGTCAAGTCAGTCGTTTTCATCGTCAGGTCGATAATTGAACGGAAGTTCTTGATTGTGATCTGTCGTATTTTTGGCATTCTTCCCCCAAAAACCTCGCTCTATGTTGGCGCGGCTATCTGGTAATCTTTGCGAGCCGTCGATGGCCCGTCAATCGTCGGTTAGATGAATTTTGGGTTCTTAACATGCTCGGCGTAGGAGATGGCTGGATCTGTCCGTGACGCAGTAGTCCCCACAACCTTATCCCCGCTCCTCCACCCCGCCTTACGCTCCTGCCGTGTTCCATCAAAACCCCACGGCAGGCGCCATGTCCCCTTCATCCCCGTCCCAAAACACCATTTCCCGGCGCATGGCTGAGCGGCATGAGGCGGTTTATTTGCGGCTGGAGACCATCGCCAGGCAGGTCGATGCCATAGCCGCCAAAAAACCCGAGGGCGCGGTGCCCGAGGCGATGCGGGGAATGGCGGAAGCGGTGTTGTTTGAAAGCCATGGCTTTCGCCAGCACAAGCGCAAGACGGGGCTGGTGGCGGCGGCGCCCCATTATGGCGCGCTGGCGGTGCAGTTGGGCGCGGCGCTGGCAATCATGGTTGCCTATGAGGCGCGCCACACGCGTTATGATCACATCAATCAGCTGACGCTGTGGGTGGTTGAGGGCGAGGCGCTGCCGGTGCGACGGCTGCAGCCAAGGCCTGCAAGAGGAAAGCCCGCGCCCGAACAGCCCAGGCGCGACATGGCCGATCTGCGCAACAAGCTCGCCATCCGCATCGAGCAATACAAGCGGCGCTGAGTCGCCGCCAAAGCCGCCCCCCCCCAAAAAAAAGAACTTATCCCCGCCCGCTCCGATGGCCGTCATACTGCCCGCATCAGTCTTGCTGGGACGGCGTTGCAACGGCCAACGGCAAGGCGACTGTCGGGAGGGCAGGGGGTCGTTACCCAGCCTGGGTCCGCGGAAGGCGCGTTGCTTACACCACTGCCAGAGAGTCCGCCCACCAGAAATCCCGTCGCTCCGGGGCGCATGGCGTCTCACTACTAACAACCATCGGGACGCCATGCGCCTCGGGGCACCGTCTCATCTGCTTGCAACCGGAGGCGTTCGCGCGCTCCGGCGCTGGCGTTTGCCCCGGCTTTCCTTGTGCCAGAGGGGGTGGGGTGCTACAGCAGGGCTATTACGCGTTTTCAGCCTTCCACGGCTTGCTCGACCCGCCGGCCCTCCTGCCGCTTGCCTGGCGACCCCGGACTTATCTGAACGTCCCCCGCACACAGCCAGGAGCTAACATGCACAAGTACAAAGTCGGCCAGACTCTCGATCTGTTGCCCAATCGCGGCAGCAGCAACCGGCGCGCCGGCGGCTGCAAGATTGTCGCGCTGCTGCCCTATGAAGGTCACGCCGTGCAATACAAGGTGCAGTCCCTCACCGAGTCCCACCTGCGCATCGTTTCGGAAAACGACCTCAAGCTGCAGGATCCGGCTGCCGTCCAGCCCGGGCCGACCGAAGATTGATTGCCTGCCGGAGCCGCTGATGACCAGCCTTGCCGATTTCACCCTGCCATTGCTCGATGGCACGCCGCAGCCGTTGTCTGCCTATGCCGGCAAGGTCGTTCTGATCGTCAACACGGCCAGCGCCTGTGGCTTCACGCCCCAGCTCGAAGGGCTCGAGGCGCTGTGGCAGCGCTTTGGCGAACAGGGGCTGGTGGTGCTGGCTTTCCCCTGCAACCAGTTTGGCGGTCAGGAGCCGGGCAGCGCCGAAGAGATCGCCGCCTTCTGTTCGCGCAATTATGGCGTGACCTTCCCGGTCTTTGCCAAGCTCGATGTCAACGGCCCCGCCGCGCATCCGCTGTTTACCTGGCTCAAATCCTCCGCACCCGGCATTCTGGGCAGCGAGGCGATCAAATGGAATTTCACGAAGTTCCTCGTCGCCCGCGATGGCAGTGTCGCCGCCCGTTTCGCCCCCGCCGACGAGCCGGCCAGTCTCACCGGCGCCATCGAGGCCCTGCTCTAGCCGCCGCCCGCTTTGCTTTGGTATAGAAAACCAGGCGGGCGGAGGAACACATGGCCGATATTCTCGAATATTGTCAGGGTCTCAAGCAGGCAAAGTTCAAACCCGGCGCGGTTCTGCTGCAGGAGGGCGAACAACTCGGGCGGCTCTATGTGCTGGTGGAAGGGGATGTGGAAGTCATCCGCGAACGCACCCAGGTCACCCATGTCGACGAGCCCGGCTCGATCTTCGGGGAAATGGCGGTGCTGCTCGACATGCCCCATTCGGCCACGGTCAAGGCGCTCTCGGCGGTGACGGCCTATGATATCCCCGATGCCCTGACCTTCCTCGACAATCGCCCGGAATTCTCGCGGCACATCGCCGCCCTGCTGGCGCGGCGGCTCTACTACACCACCTCCTATCTGGTGGATTTGCAGCAACAGGCCGCAGGGAAACGGCAGGATTTGGATATGGTAGACCAGATCCTGGCCCGCCTGGTCGACGCGGCGAGCCTGCGGGGCAAGTAACGGCAGGGGCTTCCAATATGCGGGACTCACGCTAATCTTGGCGGGTCGGCCCATATGGGGCCAAGCTCAGGAGCCCCAGCGTCATGGCGCACAAATTCAAGATCACCGGTGCAGCGAACGACCAGTTCAAGTACGATTTTTCTTACAATGCGGAAAAGGTCTTCTGGTCGGAGAACTTCAAGCAGAAGGCCAGCGCCAAGTCGGCGATCGAGTCGGTGAAGAAGAACGCGCCGGGCGCCTCCACGGTCGACCTCTCCAAGGATGAGGCCGCCGGTTCGGGCTACCGCTTCGAAATCGTCGCCTCCAAGGATGGCCAGCACTTCGTCCGCTTCGTTGCCTCCAATGGCGAAACCATGATGCGCACCGAGACCTACAAGCAGAAGGCCAGCGCCGTGAACGCCATCGAGTCGCTGAAGAAGAACGGTCCGGCTGCCGAAGTCGTCGACGAGGCGTAATCCGCGCAAATCTCCGTTCCAAACGGAGTGTCGGTAGTCTAGTCTCCCGGCAGCAATCGCTGGGAGACAGCCACTTTATGCCTAAGATGTCCAAGTTCTTCGCCGCTCTGGCGGCTACCGTTGCCTTCGGTGTCGGCGCCGCTGTGGCGCAGGATCTGCCCGATCTGGGCGGGCGCAGCATCGTCGCGGTGACCGAAAACGCCTATGTGCCGCTCAACTTCGTCGATCCGGCGACCGGGGCCGGCGTTGGCTTCGAATACGACCTGTTCAACGAGGTCGCCAAGCGCCTCAATGCCACGGTCGATTGGCAGCTTTCGAGCTGGGACGTGATGATCCAAGCGGTGCGCGATGGTCAGTTCGATGTCGGCATGGACGGCATCACCATCAATGACGAGCGCAAGAGCCAGATCGATTTCTCCGACAGCTATCTGACCTCCCAGCAGCTGATGCTGGTCCGCGCCGACGAAAACCGCTTCACCGATGCCGCCAGCTTCGCCGCCGATGCGAACCTGCTGGTCGGCGCGCAGGCCGGCACCACCAATTTCTACGTGGCCGTCTATTCGGTGCTCGATGGCGACGAAGCCAATCCGCGCATCAAGCTGTTCGATACGTTCGGGGCCTCGGTGCAGTCGCTCGCTTCGGGCGACGTTGATACTGTGCTGATGGATAAGACCTCGGCCAATGGCTATATCGGCGCCAATCCGGGGGCCTTCAAAGTCACCGGCGAGCCGCTCGGCACCGAAGATTTCGGCTTCATCTTCACGCCGGGATCCGATTTGGTTGCGCCGGTCAATGCGGCGCTGGCCCAGATCAAGGCCGATGGCACCATGGCGGCGCTCGAGCAGAAGTGGTTCTACGAGTTTAATTCGGCGCAGTAATGCCGGCCAGCGCAGCAGCACTTATGCCCGGCCGGCAGGCCGCAGCTACTGTTGCGTCGGGCCCAGACGTGGGCCCTAACCCTTCCTGCCTCTCCCGCCTTGTGGAGGAGGCGCAAGCTCCGCGTTTGCGGCCAGCAGCGTGGAACCAACACTGACGATGACGTATATCCCCCGCCGCCCATCGCTCCTCTCCCGAACCCCCTGGTGGCTGCTGGCCATCGGGCTGCTGTTCGTGGTTGGGCTATGGGCGATCACCAGCGATGCGACCTATTCCAAGATCTTCACCGCCCTGTCGGGTGGCGTGATCACGACGCTCTGGGTAACCATCGTTGCCTTCGCCGCCGCGACGCTGCTGGGGCTGCTGGTCGCTCTCGCACGCACGTCCGACAACCGCATCCTGCGCGAGATCGCGACTTTCTATGTCGAGATCATTCGCGGGATTCCGGTGCTGGTCTTCCTGTTCTATGTCGCTTTTGTCGGCGCGCCGGGCATGGTGGCGGCGCTCAACTGGCTGCTGCAGCCGTTCGACACTTCCATCACCATCCGCCAGTTCGACTTCGTCTGGCGGGCCATCGTCGCGCTCACCATTTGCTATTCGGCCTTCATTGCCGAGATTTTCCGCGCCGGCATTGAATCGGTTGATCGCGGCCAGATCGAAGCGGCGCGCGCGCTGGGATTTTCGCGCTGGAAATGCTTCCGCCTCGTCACCTTCCCCCAGGCTTTGCGCACCATCCTGCCGCCGCTGGCCAATGATTTCGTCTCGATGATCAAGGATTCCGCGCTGGTTTCAGCGCTCGGCGTGCAGGATATTACCCAGCTGGGCAAGGTCTATTCCTCGGGCAGCTTCCTGTTCTTCGAGACCTATAACGTGGTGGCTTTCCTCTATCTCACCATGACGATCTCCCTGTCGCTCCTGGTCCGCCTGTTTGAGCGGCAGCTGCGTGACCGCCAGTATTGATCGCGCACTAACCTGCCAGTCAGTCGCCGATTTTCCTCTCCACCCATTGCGTCGCCGTTTGGTTTCACCATCTACTCTTGCAGTCCAAAGGGAGCCTTTGATGAAACGCATTGCCGCCCTCGCCGTCACTGCCGTTCTTGCCGTCACCCTTGCTGCCTGCGGCGACAGCCGCTCGGTCGGCAGCGTTGGGGTCGACTGGACCGGTAACGACATTTCCATCGATGCGCTGGCCGATCTGCAGGTCGATGGCGTGGTCTGCCACCTGGCCTATTTCAACCGCTCCTTCATCGACCGGTTGAGCCAGGGCAACTGGTTCGAGGATCCATCCTATTCGGCGCTCGATTGCTCGGTGGTCGGCCCGATCACCATCGGCAAGATCAATACCCGTCCCGGCGGTGAGGAGATCTTCCGCGAGGGGCGTTCGCTGATCTGGAAGTCGCTGCGCGTCACCCGCATCTATGACCCGACCAACAATTCGCTGATCTATCTGGCCCATGCCCGCGAGCTGCAGCAGGGTTCGGGCAAGATGAGCCTTTCGGTCATTCCCCTTGGGCCCGAGCAGGTGGTATGGACCAATGGCGCGCCCGGTGCCGCGGCCGCTCCCACGGTCAACAGCCAATAGAGCTTTGCCCGTTGCGTGCGCTTTGCTGCAATCCCCGCGCCGTTGGAATGTCTTGGCGTCTACAGCACGTATTATACAAAGGAATTTCTGGCGAGGCGCTTCATTCCAGAGCCTCGTAGTACGATATTCTATTTCAATAGCATGGGCCTCTGGCCCCAAGGAAGAAGAGAGACAATGTCAGTTCTGATCGGCGATATCGCCCCCGATTTCACCCTCGATTCCACTGAAGGCCCGATCCACTTCCACGACTATATTGATGGCTCGTGGGCAGTGCTGTTCAGCCATCCCAAGAATTTTACGCCGGTCTGCACCACCGAGCTGGGCTACACCGCCAAGCTGAAGCCCGAATTCGAGAAGCGCGGCGTCAAGGTGCTGGGCCTGTCGGTCGATCCGATCGAAGAGCACTCGGTCTGGGCCAAGGACATTGCCGAAACGCAGGGCACGGCGCTCAACTTCCCGCTGCTGGCCGATCCCAAGGGCGAAGTCGCCCGCAAGTATGACATGATCCACCCCAATGCCGACAACACGCTGACCGTCCGGTCGGTCTTCGTCGTTGGTCCGGACAAGAAGGTGAAGCTCAAGATCGAATACCCGGCCTCCACTGGCCGCAATTTCGATGAGATCATCCGCGTCATCGACAGCCTGCAGCTGACTGCCAAACACCAGGTCGCAACCCCGGTGAACTGGAAGAATGGCGAGGACGTCATCATCGTGCCGTCCGTCACCAACGAGGCTGCCAAGGCCAAGTATCCCGAAGGCTGGAAGGAACTGAAGCCCTATCTGCGCATTGTTCCCCAGCCGCGCGGCTAATCCTGCGCGCCGTCTGTTTTCTCCCTGACGAACTGGGCGGTAGCGATGCTACCGCCCTTTTTCGTCGGCTTTTCTAGCCCGCAGCGAAGCTCGAATTGGCGTCCTGCGGGCGCACCAGTTGCACGGTGCGCCACGCGGCCGCCAGGGCCAGCAGCCCCATCGCGGCACCCAGCAGGTAGACCGGCGTGACGGCGAGCTTGTAGTCGGCCACCGAGATGGCGGTGGCGAGCCCCGCCGAGTTGGCTGCGACGCCGGCCAGCGCCGCGCCGATGGCATTGCCCGCCGACTGGGTCGTCGGAATCAGCGCTGATGTGCGGTCGCGTTCGGCGTCGGAGGCTGCTTCCATCATCGTGAGGTTGAGGTAGCCATTGCAGATGCCAAAGCCGCTGCCGACGATCAGCTGGCCCACGATCACGATGGCCACTTGATCCAGCTGCAGGCCGATCAGGTCCAGCACTAGGCCTGTAGTGATCAGGGCTGGGCCCAGCTTGATCAGGATCTTGCGCGTTTCCTTCTCGCGCACATTGGCCACCGTAATGGCCGAAAAGCTCCAGCTGACTGCCAGCACGGCTGCAATCACCCCGGCCATGGTGGGGCCAAAACCCCACATTTCCTGCACCACCAGCACGAGATAGACGGCCGATCCGGCCCCGGCGACGTTGATCAGCAGCACCATCCACAGGCCCGTGCCCACCACCGAAATCGGCCGGAAGGCGTCGGGCGGCATCAGCCGGTCACGGCTGCGGCCATCGAGCCAGACCGTTGCGACCAGCAAGATGGCGGCTCCCACCAGCAGAAGCGCTGCCGGCAGCGGGGCCGCAAGACCGGCAAGTGCAACCAGCATGATGGCGAGGCCAATGGCGAACAGCCGGACGCCGGGGAAACTCACCTTGCGCGTATCGCCGGCACTTCGGGCGGGCACGGCGAAGACCACCATCACCGCAAAGATCAGCACCAGCGGCACGCTGATCAGAAAGGCGGCGCGCCACGACACCAGCTCGGTCAGCAGCCCGGCAACGGCCGGGCCGCCAAACGCTGCCACGGCCCAGATCATCGCTTGCATGCCGAAGACCTTGGGCACCAGGCGCGAGGGAAAGAGCTCGGGGATCAGCGCGAAACAGATGGCCGAGACGACACCTTCCCCCAGGCCCTGCAGCGCCCGGCCCACCAGAACCTGCTCCATCGAAGTAGCGGTGGCGGCAATCAGCGTGCCGACGAGAAATACCCCGCCCGACAGCAGCAGCGCCGTGCGCGCGCCCAGCCGTTGCTTGAGCAGGGCCGCACCCGCGCCGCCGACGATGGCGAACACCAGAAACAGCGTCAGCGCCCAGGAGATCAGCGCCACGCCGCCCATTTCCTGCACCGCCGTCGGCAGGGAAATCGAGGCCAAAAAGGCGTTGAACGCCAGCAGGGCCACGCCGATGCACAGGATCAGGGTCACGGTGGCATAGCGCGGCGAGAAGATTTCGGCCCAGCTGCTTGTCGTTGGAGAATCGGTCATCACGGGCGCTCATAATTTATGAAGTGATTGCTTGGTATATTCTCGCGCGACGAAAAGCAATGATCCTGATCGCGCTCGGGGCCGGTGCCGAGGCCAGCGTCGAACCTCATCTTAACCTGCATCGGGGCATCGTCCTCCGGCATATTGAGCTCAGGGCAACCGTTGTGACCGACCAGACCAATTCCCGCAGCGGACCGGATTTGCGCCTGATCGCGCTGGTCTTTGCCGTCGCCGCGACGATCCTGGTTGCCCGCGCCGTGTTCGGGCGGGCTGGCATGCCCTTCTTTGCCGATACCGACGATGCCATGCGCATTGTCATGGTGCGCGATTTCCTGGCCGGTCAGAACTGGTACGATCTGACACAATACCGCCTCAACACGCCCTATGGCGCGGAGCTGCATTGGTCGCGGCTGGTCGATCTGCCCCTGGCCGGGCTGGTGGCGCTGTTTACCCCTTTGGTCGGGGCCGACATGGCGATCGTGGTCGCCGGCTATATCTGGCCGATGACCCTGCTGGCACTGCTGCTATGGGTCAGCGCCATGCTGGCGCAACGCCTGGTTGGACCCGAAGGCGTGCTGCCCGCTTTGATCCTGCCCGTCTTGAGCGTACCGGTCACCGTCGAGTTCACGCCCGGCCGCGTCGATCACCACAATGTCGTCATGCTGCTCACGCTGGCCCTGATCTGGGCTGCCGTGGAAACGGTGCGGCGGCCGCGTTTTGCCATCCTGAGCGGCGTGCTGGCCGCCACGGCCCTGGCCATTGCCATCGAGTCGCTGCCCATCATTGCCGTCGCCATTCTGGTGATGGGGCTGCTCTGGGTGTTCGATCCGGCCCAAGGGCACACCATGCGGATGTTCGGGCTGGCCTTCGCCGCAGCTTCGATGGTGCATCTGGCGATTTTCCGCCCCCCGGCGCGCTGGCTGGAGGCGGCCTGCGACGTGATCTCGCCGGTCTATATTGCGGTGGCCCTGGTGGTGGCGGTGGTGTTCACCATCGCCAGCCTCATTCCGGCGCCCCGGGTGCCGTGGCAGCGATTGCTGGTGCTGGCGGTTGGCGCGGCAATCGGGCTGGGCCTGGTCATCTGGGCCTATCCGCAATGCCTCAAGGGCCCCTATGGCGAGCTCGATCCATGGCTTCAGACCAACTGGATCGCCGCCATTTCCGAGGCGCGCCCGTGGTTTGCGATGCTGAGCGAATTGCCGCCCTATGCCGTGGCCGTGGGCGTGCCGGCCTTTCTGGCGACGATTGTCGTCATCGCTCGCCTGTGGCGGGTGCGCGAGGGGCGCGCCGAATGGGCGGTGCTGCTGATTTTCGTACTCGGTGCCAGCGTGGTGATGTTGGCGCAGGTGCGGGGTGCGCGCCTTGCCATCATGACCAGCATGCCCGCTGCCGCCTGGCTGATCGTCGCGGCGCGCCAGCGGTATCTGGCGTCGCCCCGGCTGCTGCCGGCATTGGGGCTTATCGGCTCGTGGCTGGCATTTGCGGGGATCGTCCTGTCGATATTGGTCGTTGCCGTCACGACCATATTCCCGGGGCATTCCCAGGCGATGGCCGAGGCCCGGGCCAGCAAGGAGCCGTGCCTGGTGCCGGCCGCCTTTGCCGATCTGGCCGCCCTGCCGCCTGAGCGCATCATGACGCCCATCGACCTGGGCGCCCACCTGCTGCTCTATACACGCCACGAAGTGGTTGCGGCACCCTATCATCGCAACCAGCAGGGCGTGCTCGACACGTTCCGCTTCTTCAACGGGCCGATCGCCGACGCACGCGCCATCCTCGACAAGCGGGGTATCGGCCTGGTCGTGTTGTGTCCTGCCATGGCCGAGCTGCGCGGCATTTCCGACCGGTCGGACGATAGCTTCGTCAACCTCTATGAGGCGGGCACACTGCCCGATTGGCTGGTCGATGTGTCGCTGCCCGGCGCTGCGCTGCAGGTCTTTGCCGTGATGCCGCAGGAGGGCGGTGCCTAGAGCCCGAGCTCGTCGCGCAGCTTACGCGTCAGCTTGCTCGCCACGAGGCGATGGGCCTCGCGGATATAGGCCTCGATCTCGGCCTCGGTCAGCGGACTTGCCGCCGAGATCGCCACCCAGCCGGCCCGTGCGAAATAGGGCGCCGGGCGAATGCCCTCGAGCTCGGTCAGCAGGTCATAGGCCATGTCCGAAACCTTGAGCCAGACTTCCCCGGGATCCCTGTCGAGCAGGGCAAAGATCTTGCCGCCCACCTTGGCCACCGAGTCATCGCGCCATTGGCGCACCAGGGTGGCGTGCTTGAGGCCAAGCGCAAAGCGCTCGAAGCCGTCGCGGCGCATGATGGCAGGATAGGTGACGCTCATTCTGCTGATCCCAAAGCAAAAACGCCGACCCGCAAGCCGGATCGGCGCAATGTGTCGTCAAATGCCGGTCGCCGCAATGCTAGCCAGCGGCAACTCCCAACCCGATCGGGCAGGAGACGCCCGTGCCGGCCAGCCCGCAATAGCCGTTCGGATTCTTGGCCAGATATTGCTGGTGATAGGTCTCGGCAAAATAGAACATGCCCGCAGGGGCCAGTTCAGTGGTGATGGTGCCGCGCCCCTTGGCGGACAGCGCACCCTGATAGGCGGCGCGGCTGCGCGCGACGGTCTCGGCCTGCTCGGGCGTCGTCGTATAGATGGCCGAGCGGTACTGGGTGCCCACATCATTGCCCTGACGCATGCCCTGGGTCGGATCGTGCTCCTCCCAGAAGGTCTTGAGCAGGGCCTCGAGGCTGATGCGGTCGGGGTCATAGACCACCTTGACCGCTTCGGTATGCCCGGTATGGCCGGAACAGACTTCTTCATAGGTGGGGTTCGGCGTCGTGCCGCCCTGATAGCCCACGGCCGTCACGACCACACCAGGCAATTGCCAGAACAGGCGCTCGGCGCCCCAGAAACAACCAAGACCGAAATAGATCGTCTCGGCGCCTTCGAGATAGGGACCCTTAAGCGGCTGGCCGTTGACGAAATGGGTGTGAGCGACGGGCATTTCCGCTGCGCGCCCCGGCAGGGCCTCACTGGCGGAGGGAATCGCTGTGGGTTTGGATGTGAAGAACATGGCTCAAACTTCCTTTCACATGACAATTTAGGGGTCAGCGGGGCCGATTGCAGGGGGTCAGATCTGTTCCTGCCGCAAAAATCTTTCCCGTCGCGGTCGGCGTCCGGCCAGCGCCAGCACGATTCCTGGCACGCCAAACACCGCAAAGGCCGGATAGCTGAGCACGGCCTTCAGCGCGGCATCGAGCAGGTCCGCAAACATCCGGCTGTCGAAAAAGCCTTCAACCATTGCCAGGCTCGGCGGATGCAGTTGCGTCCATAGATCTGCCAGAGACGTGTAGACAATCGTGCTCGCGCCAAGCGATTTCGTGCCGTCGATTACTAGCAAAACCAGCGCAAGCCCTATCAGCCAGGTGCCCGCTATTCTTAAAACAAGCCGCATCCACATTCCTTTTGCTGGCGAGGATGGGTTGTGGTTGGCCTGCCCGCTCCACCTCACGCGCCTTTTCTTCTGGCATGCAAGGTGGCTCGTTCACAAGATGGAGCGCCCCCCGGTGAAAAACAATCGTCATCTCAGTGACGTGATCCCTTGCGCCCATGACTTTGATAAGTATATTGCGCCTCGCTCGCGTCGGCCAACTGGTCGGCCTCTCCGGCGTTTCCAGCCCGGGGATAAGGCGATGCGGAGAGGTGGCCGAGTGGTCGAAGGCGCACGCCTGGAAAGTGTGTAGACGGGGAACCGTCTCAAGGGTTCGAATCCCTTTCTCTCCGCCATATTTTTCTGAACATCGATATCTGGCTCCCGGTCGAAGACCAGGCCTAGGCTTGGCTGAGAAACCAGGCGACCAGTTCTGCGCTGTTGCTGACGCCCACCGACCGGCTGAGGCGGAGGCGGTGGGCTTCCACGGTTCGCCTGGAGAGGCCGGTTTCCTCGGCGATGGCACCATTGGTCTTGCCCTGCGCCACCATTGTCAGAATCTGTCGCTGGCGGCCGGTCAGCGTTGGCCCGCCGAGCGGCCGGTGCAGGGGCTCAAAGCAGTAAAGAGCTGCGGCGAATGGATCGGCACGGTCCTTGGAGCGTCCATTGACCCGGCACCAGAAGCGGCGCCCGTCGGCCCCAATCATGATGCGCTCGTCATAATAAACCGAGCCGTCCACCAGATGGCTGCGCCACATCTCGCCGGTGCGCACGAAATCCGCCAGGGCGGGATAGAGCCGGGAAAAGCTCATGTTCACCAGCTCGCTGCGTTCATAGCCGAACAGGGCGGCAAACTCGGCATTGCAGTCGCGAATGATGCGATGGGTGGCAAACACCATCGGCAGCGGAATGTCGGCAAGGGCGAAAGCGGCGGGCGCTGTGGACATGTCGTATAAATACGACTAACCGGTTGGCGCAGGCAATCCTAACCTCAGCATCAGGCCACACCCGCTCCGGGAGGATGCGTTGCGCAAGGTCTATGCTAGCGTTTCCGATGCCCTGGCGAACCAGCTGCAGGATGGCATGACCATCATGTCGGGCGGGTTCGGACTGTGTGGCATCCCTGAAGCCCTCATTGAGGGCGTCGAGCGCTCCGGCGCCAAGGGTCTGACGGTTATCTCCAACAATGCCGGTGTCGATGGCATCGGCCTGGGTCGGCTACTGGCGACGCGGCAGATCCGCAAGATGATCTCGTCCTATGTCGGCGAGAACCGGCTGTTTGCCGAGCAATATCTGTCCGGTGAGCTGGAACTGGAATTCAATCCGCAGGGGACCTTGGCCGAGCGCATCCGCGCCGGGGGCGCGGGCATTGCCGCCTTCTATACCAAGACCGGCGTAGGCACGCTCATTGCCGATGGCAAGGAAGTGCGCAGCTTCAATGGCGAAGACTATGTGATGGAAACCGGGTTGGTGGCCGATATCGCGCTGGTCCATGCCTGGAAGGGCGATGCCGAGGGCAACCTGATTTATCGCAAGACGGCGCGAAACTTCAATCCGATGATGGCGACGGCCGGCCGGCTCACCATTGCCGAAGTGGAGCACCTCGCCGAAGTCGGTGAGCTGGAGCCCGACACGATCCACACGCCGGGCATTTTCGTCGGTCGCGTCGTGCATGTCCCGCTGCCTGAAAAGCACATCGAGCAACGCACCCTGCGTCCCCGCTTCGAGGGAGAGAGCTGATGGCCTGGACCCGCGACCAGATGGCGGCCCGCGCCGCCCGTGAACTGCAGGACGGTTTCTACGTCAATCTCGGCATCGGTATCCCGACGCTCGTTGCCAATTACATTCCCGAGGGCATGGACGTGCGCCTGCAGAGCGAGAACGGTATGCTCGGCATGGGGCCGTTTCCCTATGAGGGCGAGGAAGATGCCGACCTGATCAATGCCGGCAAGCAGACCATCACCGAGCTTCCCGAAACCAGCTATTTTTCCAGTGCCGACAGCTTCGGCATGATCCGGGGCGGGCACATTGACCTGTCGATCCTGGGGGCCATGCAGGTCGCCGAAAATGGCGATCTCGCCAACTGGATGATCCCCGGCAAGATGGTCAAGGGGATGGGCGGCGCCATGGATCTGGTGGCGGGCGTCCAGCGCGTTGTGGTGGTCATGGAGCACGAGGCCAAGGGGCAGTCCAAGCTGCTCACAAAGTGCACGCTGCCGCTCACCGGACGGCGCGTCGCCGACCTGGTGATCACCGACCTCGGGGTGTTCACCCTCGAGCGGCGCGGTCCGCCCGCCATGGTCTTGATCGAACTGGCCGATGGCGTGACGCTTGATGAGATCACGGCCAAGACCGAAGCCAGTTTCACGGTCGCCCTGAACCAGGAGTGAGTTCGATGACCGATATCGTCATTGTCGGCGCGGCGCGCACGGCGGTTGGCAGTTTTCTCGGCAGCTTTGCCGCCACGCCAGCTCATGAACTGGGCGCTGCCGCCATCGCTGCGGCACTTGGCCGAGCCGGTGTCGCCGCCGCCGATGTCGACGAGGTCATCCTGGGGCAGGTGCTGACGGCCGGGGCAGGGCAAAACCCCGCCCGCCAGGCGGCCATGCTGGCTGGGATACCCAAGTCGGCTACGGCTTTGGGCGTCAATCAGGTCTGTGCTTCGGGCTTGCGCGCCGTGGCCGTTGGCATGCAGCAGATCGCCACCGGCGACGCGCGTATCGTGGTGGCCGGCGGGCAGGAATCCATGTCGCTATCACCGCACTGCCAGCACCTGCGCGGCGGCATCAAGATGGGCCCGGTGACGCTGGTCGATACCATGCTGAGCGAGGGGCTGGTCGACGTGTTCGGCGGCTACCACATGGGCATCACCGCCGAGAGCGTGGCGCGGCAGTTCTCGGTCAGCCGGGCCGATCAGGATGCCTTTGCACTGGCCAGCCAGCACAAGGCCGCGCGGGCCCAGGCCGAAGGCCGTTTCGAGGCCGAGATCGCCCCGATGACGGTGCGCGCCGGCAAGAGCGAAGTGACTATCAATAAAGACGAATATATCCGAGCCGATGCCAGCGCCGAGGCGCTTGCCAAGCTGCGGCCCGCCTTCGACAAGGAGGGCTCGGTGACGGCCGGAAATGCGTCCGGGATCAACGATGGCGCGGCGGCGATGGTGCTGATGCATGCCGACGAAGCGGCACGCCGCGGCTTGGCACCGCTGGCCCGTATCGCCAGTTGGGCCACGGCGGGCGTCGATCCGGCGATCATGGGCACAGGCCCCATACCGGCCTCGCAACGGGCGCTGCAAAAGGCCGGTTGGAGCGTCGGCGAGCTCGACCTCATCGAATCCAACGAGGCTTTCGCGGCGCAGGCCTGCGCGGTGTCGCGCGGCATGGGTTGGGATACCGAGCGGGTCAATGTCAATGGCGGGGCCATCGCCATCGGTCATCCGATCGGGGCTTCGGGTGCACGGATCCTCGTCACCCTGCTGTACGAAATGGTGCGCCGCGACAGTCGCAGGGGTCTGGCCACGCTCTGCGTTGGCGGTGGCATGGGCGTCGCCATGTGTGTCGAGCGTCCGTAATCCATCCATCATGATGCGCTGAGTGCCGACGTCCGGAACCGGGCGGCTCTTTTTTTCGTCGCGCTAATTCTCCCGCAATCTCAACGATTGCCGCCTTTTTGCGCGGTGATCGTCTCCCTTTGTTGGCTTCCGCAAACGCAATGCTGCCATGCACCCCGCTTGACGCGACTTGGAGTCAGTGTAAGTTACATCCGTAACAAAGGCATATATTCCGATATTAAGGAATAAGCAGGAGGACTTAGGATGAAGCGCATTGCGCTGGCAGTCGCCACCACGGCCGTTGCCCTGATGTCGGTCAACGGACTTGCATTCGCCCAGACCAAGGGCGGCATCATCGACGTCGCCACCATTGGCGAACCCCCCACCCTCGATCCGATGGCCTCCACGGCTGACCTCGTCGGTATCGTCACCCAGCACATGTTCGAGACGCTGTACACGTTCGACGCCAAGTGGGGTGCAACGCCGCTGCTGGCTGCAGCCCTCCCGACCATTTCGGAAGACGGCACGAGCTACACGATTCCGCTGCGTACCGGCATCAAGTTCCATGACGACAGCGTCATGACCGCCGCTGACGTTGTGGCTTCGCTCGAGCGCTGGATGAAGATTGCCACCCGTGGCAAGCAGGCGGCCGAAGTCATCACCGCGGTGACCGCGACCGACGATGCCACCGTCACCATTACGCTGGCCAAGCCCTATGCGCCGCTGCTGGCGCTGCTCTCGTTCAACAACGCCGCAGCGATCATCATCCCGGCCGCCAATGCTGCCCAGGATCCGCTGACCAGCTTCATCGGCACCGGCCCCTACAAGCTGCAGGAACGCGTGCCGGATCAGTATATCCAGCTCGTGCGCTTTGACGGCTACCAGTCGCTCGGCGGCGAAATCGACGGTTACGGCGGCGCCCGCAACCAGTATCTCGACGAAATCCGCTTCGTTCCGGTTCCCGATCCCAATACCCGTATCGGCGCGGCCATGGCTGGCCAGTACGACTATGTCGACCAGCTCCCCGTCGAGTCGTTCAAGCAGATCACCGATGGCGCCACCGAGCCCGTCGTGCTGGCTCCGTTCGGCTGGCCGGTGTTTATGATGAACACCAAGGAAGGCCTCAACTCCGACGTGCGCGTCCGCAAGGCCATCCAGGCGGCGCTCGCCCCTGAAGACATGATGCTGGCAGCCTTCGGTTCGGAAGACTTCTTCTCGATCGACGCTGCCTGGTATCCGGAGAGCTTCTCCTGGCACTCCGAAGTCGGCACCGAGGCTTACAAGCCCCAGGGCGACACCGAAGCTGCCAAGGCTCTGCTGGCCGAAGCCGGCTACGACGGCAAGCCGCTGCGCATCCTGACCAGCCGCCAGTATGAGTTCCACTACAAGATGGCCCTCGTGGCCCAGGCCTACCTCGAAGCTGCCGGCTTCAAGGTGCAAATGGACGTCGTGGAATGGGCAACCCTGACCACCAACCGTGCCGATCCGGCGCTCTGGGATATCTACATCACCCACAGCCCGTTCCTGCCTGAGCCGTCCCTGATGGGCATCATGTCGGATACCTCGCCAGGCTGGTGGGCAACCGATGCAAAGCATGCCGTTGTCGAAGCCTTCAACGCCGAGAGCGATGCCGCCAAGCGCGCCGAGCTGTTCGTTGAAGTTCAGAAGGTCATCTACGACGAAGTCCCCGGCTACAAGGTCGGCAACTTCAACGCACTGGCTGCCCAGAACCCCGCCCTTGATGGCGTGACCCCGGCTCCCTGGCCTTATTTCTGGAACGCCTACCTCACCGAGTAAGCTCATCCTCCCGAGCTGTGCCCGTCGCGACTTCGGTCGCGGCGGGACTTGCGGTGCGCAGGTCCGCATCGCCCATTGTCTTCGAATGGCTCCCCAACAGAGGTCTGCCAGCATATGCTTCGTTCAGCACTCAATCGCATCCTCGGCATGCTGATCGTGATGGCGCTGGTGGTCACCATCGTCTTCGTGATCGTGCGCGTGACGCCCGGTGATCCAGCCGCCGTGATGCTTGGCCCCGACGCGACGGCCGCCGACATCGAAAGCCTGCGCGAACGGTTGGGGCTCAATGCCTCGCTCCCCCAGCAGTTCATCAGTTATATTGGTGGCGTGCTGCGCGGCGATTTCGGGCAGTCGATCTTCCTCAACATGCCGGTGACGGAAGCGCTGTGGCAGCGCGCCGAGCCGACCTTCTTTCTCACCATTTTCTCGCTGGCCATCGCGACGCTGATCGCGCTGCCGGTGGGCGTGCTCTCGGCCTATTGGCGCGGCTCCCTGTTCGACCAGGCGGCGACGACCCTGGCCATGTTCGCCGCCTCGATCCCCAGCTTCTGGTTGGGCCTGATCTTCATGCAGTTTTTCGCGGTCAAGCTAGGCTGGTTCGATACATCCGGCTATGGCGGTCCCGGCGCGAGCTTTGGCGAGCGTATGCACCATCTGGTGCTGCCGGCGGTGACATTGGGCCTGATCAGCTCTGCCCTGATCACCCGCTTTACCCGCGCGTCCATGCTCGACGTGCTCAATGACGACTATGTTCGCACCGCCCGCTCCAAGGGCATGAGCGAGTGGAGGGTGGTGGTCAAGCATGCGCTCAAGAACGCGCTGATCCCCATTCTCACCGTGGTCGGCCTCACCGCCGCGCTGCTGATCTCGGGCGCTATCGTCACCGAGACCGTGTTCGGCCTGCCCGGCGTCGGAAGCCTCATCGTTTCGGCCGTGCTGCGCCGCGATTATCCCCTGATCCAGGGGGCGCTGCTGGTGGTCGCCGGGCTCTACGTTCTCGTCAATTTCATCATCGACATGCTCTATCTCATCGTCGACCCCAGGGTGCGTTACTGATGGCCGCCGTTGCACAAAGCGGGTTCCGCGAACCCAATCTGCTCATGAAGATGGCCAGCCGTCCGACGGCCATGGCCGGGTTGCTGATCATCCTGCTCATGATCGTGCTGGCGCTGCTGGCGCCGGTGCTGTCGCCCTATGATCCGGCCCAGCTGTCGGTGCGCAATCGCCTGCTGCCACCCAGCTGGCAGCATCTGTTTGGTACCGATGATCTCGGCCGCGACGTCTTTACCCGCGTGCTCTATTCGGGCCGCACGTCGCTGATGGTCGGCTTTGCTGTGGTGGTCTTCTCCTCGGTCATCGGCGTGTTCCTCGGGCTCATGGCCGGCTTCTTCCGCCGCCTTGATGCCCCCGTCTCGCGCCTGATCGACGCCATGATGGCCTTCCCCGATATCCTGCTGGCCATCGCGCTGGTGGCGGCGCTCGGGGCCTCGGCCACCAACGTGGTCATCGCCCTGGGTGTGGTCTATGCGCCCCGTCTCGCCCGCGTGGTGCGTGCGTCGACGCTGGTGATCCGCGAGCTGCCCTATGTGGAAGCGGCCCGGGCCCTCGGTGTTCCCACCCACGTGACGCTCGTGCGGCACGTGCTGCGCAACGTCACCTCGCCACTGCTGGTGCAGGCCACGTTCATCTTCGCCAATGCGATCCTGGCCGAGGCGGGTCTGTCTTTCCTCGGTGTCGGCATTTCGCCCGATATCCCCACCTGGGGCACCATGATTTCGGTCGGCCGCCAGTATCTTGAGCAGGCGCCCTGGATCATGTGGTTCCCCGGCGGGGCCATCATCGTCACCGTACTTTCTCTGCAACTTGTGGGCGACGGCCTGCGCGATTTCCTCGATCCGCGCCTCGCCAAGGATGTCTGATGTTCGATAACCGTTTCAAACCGCAAGCCCAGAACCTGCTGATCAAGGGCGCCAAGCCAGTCGGCTTCGCCCAGCCCGGTCTGCCGCCGGTCCTGGATGTGCTGGTCGCCGCCGATGGCGCAATCCTCGACGTCGGCGCCAATATCGCGGCCGACAACGCCAAGACGGTCGATGCCAAGGGCCGCTTCATCTCGCCCGGCTGGACCGACCTGCATGCCCATGTGTGGTATGGCGGCACCGATATCTCGATCCGTCCGGAGCAGGGCGGCGCATCGCGTGGTGTGACCACCATCGTCGATGCCGGTTCTGCGGGCGAAGCCAACTTCCACGGCCTGCGCGAATTCATCATCGAGCCGGCGCGCGAGAACATCTACGCCTTCCTCAACCTGGGCTCGATTGGCCTGGTCGCCTGCAATCGCGTCACCGAACTGCAGGACATGCGCTCGATCGATATCGACCGCACCATCGCCGTCATCAAGGAAAACCGCGACGTCATCGTCGGCCTCAAGGTGCGCGCCAGCGCGGTGATCTCGGGTGGCTGGGATCTGGTCCCGCTCAAGCTCGCCAAGAAGCTCAGCCGCGTGCTCGACCTGCCGGTCATGGTGCATGTGGGCGAGCCGCCTCCGCTCTATGATGACGTGCTGGGCCTGCTGACCGAAGGCGACATCGTCACCCACTGCTTCAATGGCAAGCAGGGTGGTTCGATCATCGAGGACGAGGATCTCTACAAGCTCGCCGAAGACGCAGCCAAGCGCGGCATCGTGCTCGATGTCGGCCATGGCGGCGCGTCGTTCTCGTTTGATGTGGGCAAGGCAGCCCTCGAGCGTGGCCTGCTGCCCACCACCATTTCCACCGACCTGCACAATCGCTCGCTCGATACGTCGGTTTGGGACATGGCGACGACGATGAGCAAGCTGCTCTCGCTGGGCATGGGCATGGAAGACGTGATCATTGCGTCTTCCACGGCCCCCAAGCGCGCCATCAACAAGCCCTCGGAAAACCTGCTGACCAAGGGCAAGCCGGCCGAATTCACCCTGTTCGATCTGGTGGAAGGCGATCTAGTGGTCACAGATAGCCAGGGTGCCAAGAGCACGCTGCGCCAGACCTTCGAGCCCCGCTACGCCATCCTCGGCGCCGAAGCGGTGACCGCCCATCGCCATCAGCCGATCGCCGCCGGGGAGCCCGGGCACAAATGCCCGAGCTGCGGGTGGAAGTCATGACGGGAACGCTCTCGCAAGACACGATCCTGTCGGTCCGTGACCTGCGGACCTGGTTTGTCAGCAAGCGCGCGACGGCCAAGGCCGTGGACGGCGTGACCTTCGACCTCAAGCGCGGCAAGACACTTGCCGTGGTGGGCGAGTCCGGGTCAGGCAAATCGGTCACCAGCCTCTCGATGATGGGGCTGCTGGCCAAACCGGGTCGCATTGCTGGCGGTGAAATCCTGTTCCGCGATCGTGCGGAAAAAGTGCATGACCTTGCCAAGTTCAGCCCCAAGGAATTTCGCGCCATCCGCGGCAGCGAGATCGCGATGATTTTCCAGGAGCCGATGACCTCGCTCAATCCGCTCTACACGGTGGGCGACCAGATCGGCGAGATGATCGGGCTGCACAGCAAGATCAGCCGGCAGGAAGCGCGCGCCAAGGCGCTCGAAATGCTCAAGCATGTCGAGATCCCCGACGCTGCGCGCCGTCTTGATGACTATCCGCACCAGATGTCGGGCGGCATGCGCCAGCGCGTCATGATCGCCATGGCGCTGAGCTGCAATCCCTCCCTGCTGATCGCCGACGAGCCGACAACCGCGCTCGACGTGACCATCCAGGCGCAGATCCTTGACCTGCTACAGCGCCTGCAGGCCCAGTTCGGCATGTCGATCCTGTTCATCACCCACAACCTGGGTGTGGTGGCCGAAGTCGCCCATGACGTGGTGGTGATGTATGGCGGGCGCGTGGTCGAGCAGGCGCCCGTCAATTCGCTGTTCGCGCATCAGACCCACCCCTACACCAAGGGGCTCCTGGCCTGTACGCCGGACGCCACGCGCGATCTGGGCACGGATGGCGAGCGCCGTGCACTCTATTCCATTCCCGGTTCGGTGCCGCCCATCACCAATCTGCCGCCCGGCTGCGCCTTCGAGCCGCGTTGCTCGATGGCCGTCGAGGCCTGCCGCACCGGCCTGCCGCCGCTGATCCCGGCCGGGCCCGAAACCTTCTCGCGCTGCATCAGGAGCCACGAGCTATGACCCAGCCGATGGACGAAACCCCGCTCCTCAGCGTGCGCGGACTGACCAAACACTTCGCCGGCCGAAACGGCATGGTCGTGCATGCCGTCGAAGATGTGAGCTTTGACGTCAAGCGTGGCACCACCGTTGGCCTTGTTGGCGAAAGCGGCTCCGGCAAGACCACCGCTGGCCGCTCGATCCTGCGGCTTGTGGAACCCAGTGGCGGGCAGGCCATTTTTGATGGCACCGACATTTTCGCCCTCAAGCCGAGCGAAATGAAGCAGTGGCGCAAGCGCCTGCAGATCGTCTTCCAGGACCCCTATTCGAGCCTCAATCCGCGCATGCGGGTCGACGCCATCATTGGCGAGGCCCTCGATGCACGTGGTTATCCGCGTGGGGCCAAGCGGCGCGAGCGCATTGCCGAACTGTTGACGCTGGTGGGCCTGCCGCCGGACTATGCGCGGCGTTTTCCGCATGAATTTTCTGGTGGCCAGCGCCAGCGCATCGGCATCGCCCGGGCCCTTGCCGTGGAGCCTGAATTCATCGTCGCGGACGAGCCGGTTTCGGCGCTCGACGTGTCGGTGCAGGCGCAGGTGCTCAACCTTCTGGGCGACCTCCAGAAGCAGCTGGGCCTCACCATGCTGTTCATCGCCCATGATCTCAGCGTCGTGGAGTATCTCTGCGACGAAGTGGTGGTGATGTATCTGGGCCGAGTGATGGAGCGGGGCCCCTCGCGCCAGGTCTATGCCCAGACCCAGCACCCCTACACCAAGGCCCTGCTGGCCACTGCGCCGGTGCCCGACCCTACCCGCAAACGCACCCATGTGCCGCTGCAGGGGGATATTCCCTCGCCGATCAATCCGCCCTCGGGTTGCGTCTTCCGCACCCGCTGTCCGGTGGCAATCGATGCCTGCGCCCAGGCCGTTCCGCCGGTCGAGCATATCGGCGGCAACCATCACGTCGCCTGCATTCGTCGCGGCGAGCTTTAGTTCTAGTGGAGTTTCTACCTATGAGCATTTCCGAGCTTGCCATGCGGCCGGATGCGTCTCCGTATGACCGTCTGTCGGCTCTGGGCATTGTGCTCCCCGAGGCGCCATCGCCCATTGCCAACTTTGTGACCCATGTCGCAGAAGGCAAGCTGCTGTTCCTGTCCGGGCAGGGCCCGACCGAAGCCAATGGAACGCTGCATTCCGGCAAGGTCGGTGCCGATGTGTCGGTGGCCGACGCCTATGCCCATGCCAGGCTGACCGGGATCAATCTGATCGCTGTGATGCAGGCTGCGCTTGGCGACCTTGGCCGCGTGCGCCGCGTCGTCAAGCTGCTCGGCATGGTCAATGCCACGGCCGACTTTGCCGACCACCCAGCGGTGATCAATGGCTGCTCGGACCTGATGAACGAGGTGTTTGGCGAGCGTGGCGTCCACGCGCGCTCGGCCGTCGGCTTCAGCTCGCTGCCCAACCAGATCACCGTAGAGATTGAGGCGATTGTGGCCTTCGACTAGGTCTTGTCGCCAACCTGATGCACCATTGCCGCGCTAATCGAGAGTAGAAAATGACCCAGGATATCCGCACCCAGCTTGGGCTCCGCCAGGTGATCAACGTGTCCGGCACCATGACGTCGCTGGGTGCCTCCATCGTGGTGCCCGAAGCGGTTGACGCCATCACGCGGGTGCTGACCCAGTTTGTCGAAATGGGCGACCTGCATCGCCGGGCCAGCACGGCGATTGCCGACCTGACGGGCGCGGAAGCCGGCTTCGTCACCGCATCCTGTTCGGCGGCGATCAGCCTTGCCGTCGCGGCGGCCATTACGGGTGACAATCTGTGGGCCATCGAGCAACTGCCCGACACCGGCAGCCTCAACAATGAAGTGCTGATCCAGGCCGGGCACATGGTCAGCTATGGCGCGCCCGTCGACCAGGCCATCCGCATCGCCGGCGGCAAGGTCGTCCAGGTTGGGCAGGCCACCAGCGCCCATGCCTATCAGCTCGCGGGCGCCATTACCGAGCGCACCGTCGCGGCGGTCTACGTCGTTTCCCATCACGTGGTCGAATATGGCCAGATCCCGCTCAAGACCTTTGCCGAGGTCTGCCATGCCCGTGGCGTAAAGGTGATCGTCGACGCGGCGTCGGAATATGACCTGCGCAAGTTCCTTGCCGATGGCGCCGACGTGGTGCTCTATTCCGGACACAAGTTCCTCGGCGGCCCCACCTCGGGCATCTGCGCGGGCGACAAGGCATTCATCCGCAATATCTACCTGCAGAACCGCGGCATCGGCCGTGGCATGAAGGTGGGCAAGGAAGGGGTTGCCGGCGTCATTGCGGCGCTCGAAGCCTGGAAGGTGCGCGACCACGACGGCATTCGTGCCCGAGAGCGCCAGGCGCTCGACCTGTGGGTGGAAACGCTCGATGGCCGCCCCGGCATTGAAGCCACCATTGTTCCCGATCCCACGGACAACCCGCTCGATCGCCTTCGGGTGCAGATCGATCCGGAAGCCGCCCGTATCACGGCCTGGGATTTCGCCAGCGCCATGGCACGGGGTGACCGCCCGGTGATCGTGCGCGACCACGAGGCCGAGCATGGCTACTTCTTCCTCGATCCGTGCAATCTTCATCCCGGCCAGGAAGCCATTGTCAGCGAGCGGCTGGTCGAGGAACTCGATCGGGCGCAGCGTTCGAACGAGGTGATCTCCACCCCGTTCAACGAGCGCCTGCTGGCGCAGGAAGCCGCCATCTTGAAGTGGCTTGAGTGAGAGCGTAAAAAACGCCCGCATCTGGAGCGCGCCCGTGAGCGACATCGAAAGCAAGGCCGAACCGGCAGCGCGCCGCTCGCGCACCAGCGGCATCGACCGGGCGCTGCAGATCTTCGACCATCTGCAGCGCGTCGAGCAGGCGACTACCGCCTATGAGATTGCCCGGGCCATCGGCGCACCCCTCTCCACCATCTATTCGATCATCGATGACCTGGTGGACAAGGACCTGCTCGATCGCGACAGCAACGGCCTGATCTGGCTGGGCCAGCGTCTCTACCACTATGGCCTCTCCTACGCGCGCAGCCTCGACCTGCTCACCGCCGCCATGGCCGAAATGCATGAACTGGCGCGCCAGTCGACTGAAACCGTGCAGGTTTGCGGCAGGGATCAGGACATGATGGTGGTGCTGGCCATGGAAGATGGCACTGGCCAGTTCAATGTCAGCTCCCGCGTCGGCTCGCGCAGCCCACTCAACTGGACGGCTTCGGGCCGCTTGTTGGTCGGACACCTGCCCGAGGATGAACTCCTCCGGATCTTTGCGCGCTCGGCGCGGGTATCGCCCACCGGCCGCGCCGAGACCGATCCCAAAGTGCTGGCCGAAAATGCCCACGAGGCCCTGGCGCAGGGCCTTTCGATCCAGGCTGGCGAGTCCGATTTTGCCGTGGCCTGTATTGCCGCGCCCGTGCTCGATGCCGCCGGGCGCTGCCACGCGACCATGTCCATCGTGGTGCCCGAGCATAAGGTGCACCAGAAGGACCCGGACCTCATCGCCCTGGTGCGCGACAGTGCGCGCCGCGTCGAAAGCCGGCTCGGCTGGCGCCGCACCGCCCAGTAGCGCCGGAACGCTGGCATCCCCGATCCGTTGCGCTGCTAAGGGTTGTTCCTGCTCAAATAGAAATTGCAACGTTGCACAACATGTGTTTACCTCAGGTGTGCTTGGCGGAGCGGACTGGCAGGTCATGCAGCTAAGTGGTGGTGCGAAGTGATGCCTCCCGGCGCGGCGGCGCTTATGTCCTCCGGGTGCCGTTGCGGCGGGAGCTCCTGTCACTGTACGGACGCGCAATCCACCTGAGCTCGCTTCCCAACTGCGCGGCGCCGCTCTGGCGGCGCCTTTTTTTGAGCAGGGCAGTTGTGGCGCGCCAATGCCAGCGGACGCCAGGATTATTCGTGGTGTTGCGATCCACGGGACACAGCCGACCAGCAGGCACGCGACATCGACCGACGTCCGGCATCGGCAAGACAGCATCCATCTGGGCAGCCGCGAGCTAGGCGGTTTTGCGCAGGCCTTCGGCGACGGGCTTTGCAGCCGGCGCGCTTGTCACCGGGCAGTTCAGCTCGTTGCGCAATTGGGCGCTGGGCGTGAAAACCACCGTCTGGCGCGGCATGATCTTGTGCTCGGTGCCGGTGCGCGGATTGCGTCCCAGCCGCTCGGCCCTGGCGCGCAATTGCAGCGAGCCGAACGAGGTCAGCTTAACGTTCTCCCCCGCCATCAGCGCCTCTCCCATCAATTCAAACATGGCCTCTGCAACCGCGGTCACGTCTGCCCGGCTAAGCCCGGTTCGCCGTGCAGCAGCTTCGCTGAGCATGGCTCGCGTAATTGTCGTGTTCAATTGTGATGTCCCCCGCACAAATTCATATGGGGAAGTTAATTCACTGTCCAGTCCGGCCCATTGGTGGCATTTAATATGAGCTGATCGTTCAACTTATGTTGACATAACTTAGAATGGTTATAAGCTACGGCACGTATTAAGAAGGCACACAGCACGAATCGTGGGCGGCAATCCGGTGCTTCAAGACCGGTCGCCCTCAGCAAATTTGAGGTCCTCAGTGAGACTGACGCGTCAATCCAACTATGCGATCCGCACCCTGGTCTATTGTGCCGTCAACGAGCCCGGACTCAGCCGCGTGGCTGACATTGCCAAGGCCTACAACATTTCCGAGCTGTTCCTGTTCAAGCTGATCAAGCCGCTGGTGGAAGAAGGCCTCCTCGCCACCGTGCGCGGCCGCCATGGCGGCATCAAGCTGGGCCGCAAGGCCGAGGACATTACCCTGCTCGACACCATCCGCCTGACCGAAGAGAACTTTGCTCTGGCGGAGTGCTTCGAAGATGGCGCCGATTGCCCGCTGATTGGCGAATGCGATCTCAACGGCGCGCTGCGCGAAGCCCTCGGGGCGTTCTTCGACGTTCTGGCCAGCTACACCATTGCCGATCTGGCGAGCAAGAAGCGCTCGATCCGCGATCGCCTTGGCCTGACCGCGATCGAGGCCGTGATGGAGCCCGCGCACTAGCGCGTTCTGGCCCGCCTGCACTGCAATGAACCCCGGCCATCGCGTCGGGGTTTTGCTTTTCTGGCGTTCGTAGAAATATATGAGTTTGAGACTCATATTAACATGTGGTTTGTTCCTGTCATCATCTGAACCCCTTCGGCCGCTGCGGTGGTCGTCCTCCGGGTTCGGGCCGAGACGACGGGGCTTGCTGCTGCCGTCTCCCCGGGCAGGTCAGGGTCCTCAACGCCCTGGCCTGCCTTTATTCTGCGCCTTCCCGGGCGGCGCGCGGGGCTGGTCTGCTGTGCGGCCTTCCTTTTGTCTCCGGCCTATGCTCTATCCGCGCTCATGGCCGCAGCTCCTCTTCTTTCGCTTCAGAATATCCATTTGACTTTCGGTGGCACGACGCTGCTCGAAAGCGCCGAACTGATTGTCTCGCCCGGCCAGCGCATCGCGCTGGTGGGACGCAATGGTTCGGGCAAGTCCACCCTGCTCAAGATCGCCGCCGGCGATGTGCAGCATGACGGCGGGGTGCGCTTTGTTGAACCCAGCGCCACCGTGCGCTATCTGCCGCAGGAGCCGGACCTGTCGGCCTACGCCACGACGCTCGAATATGTCGAAGCAGGCCTTGGGCCGGGCGACGATGACTATCGTGCGCAGTATCTCCTGAATTCGCTGGGCCTGACCGGCGAGGAGAATCCGAAGAACCTGTCGGGTGGCGAAGGCCGCCGGGCGGCGCTGGCGCGCGTGCTGGCCCCCAGGCCCGATATCCTGCTGCTCGACGAGCCGACCAACCATCTGGATCTGCCCGCCATCGAGTGGTTACAGTCGGAACTCAATTCCATGCGCTCGGCCATGGTGCTGATCAGCCACGACCGGCGCTTCCTGTCCGATCTCACCCGCGCCACGGTGTGGCTCGATCGCGGAGTGACCCGTCGCCTCGACAAGGGCTTCTCGGCCTTTGAAGGCTGGCGTGACCAGGTGCTCGAGGAAGAAGAGCGCGACCGCCACAAGCTTGATCGCCAGATCGTCCGCGAAGAGCATTGGCTGCGCTATGGCGTGACGGCGCGCCGCAAGCGCAATGTGGGGCGCCTTGAACGCCTTGGTAACCTCCGCCAGGAGCGCCGCGAACAGCGCCGGGTGACCGGTGGCGTCAACATGCAGGTGTCCGAGGGCCGCACGTCAGGCGCCTTGGTGGTCGAGGCCGAGCACATCGTGAAGGCCTTTGGCCCTCGCATGATCGTCAACGACTTCTCGACCCGCGTGCTGCGCGGCGACCGGATCGGCATTGTTGGCCCCAATGGTGCCGGCAAGTCTACCTTGATCAAGATGCTGACCGGCATTCTTGCGCCCGACAGCGGCACCATTAAGCTCGGTTCGGCGCTTGAGCTGGCCATGCTCGACCAGGGTCGCGCCAAGCTGCAGCCCGAAACGCGCCTCAAGGATGCGCTGACCGGCGGCGGCAGCGACACCATCATCATCAATGGCGAAGGCCGCCACGTCATCGGCTACATGAAGGACTTCCTGTTCACGCCCGAGCAGGCCAATACCCCGATCGGCAAGTTGTCTGGCGGCGAGCGCGCCCGCGTCATGCTGGCCCATGCGCTGTCGCTACCGTCGAACTTCCTGGTGCTCGACGAGCCGACCAACGACCTCGACCTCGAAACACTCGACCTGCTCGAAGAGATGGTATCGGACTATGCCGGCACCGTGATCGTGGTCAGCCACGACCGTGACTTCCTCGACCGGGTCGCCACCTCGATCGTGATCGCCGAGGGCGATGGCCTGTGGCAGGAATATGCTGGCGGCTATTCCGACATGGTCGCGCAGCGCGGCGAGGGCGTTAACGCGCGTGAAGCCGTCACCAAGGCCCACCGCCCCGGCAAGACAGCTTTGGCCCAGACCACGGCGGCCACGGGCAAGCGCAAGATGAGCTTCAAGGAAAAGCACGCGCTCGAAACGCTGCCGAAGGAAATCAACAAGCTCGAAGATGAGATCAAGACGATCAACGCCCTGTTGGCCGATCCCAACTTCTACACCCGCGACCCAGCCGGCTTTGCCGCCAAGTCCCAGACCTTGATGGAAACCGAAGCCAAGCGTGCCGCGGCCGAAGAAACCTGGCTGGAGCTGGAACTGCTGCGCGAAGAGCTCGAAGGCTAAGAGACGTTTGTGGCGGGGCAGTGCCCCCGTCAGTCCTTCCAGTCGAACCTGGGTGTGGCCACATATTGAAGATCGTCCGGCGCTTCGCCGGCGATCCGGCGCAGGATGAGCCGGCCCATAACGCGGCCGGCGTCGACGAAATCCTCGAATACCGTCTCTGCGCCCGGCTGGAACTGGGCGAACATTTCCGACGCCTGCTTGGAAACGACATGGGCTGATTTGCCCACCACCTTGCCGCTGTCGTTGAGCCCGCCAATTACCGCCAGCGCCGAAACTTCCGAAGCGCAGACATAGCCATCGGGCCCATCGGGACGCTTGGTGCGCTTCATCACATAGGTGCGGATGGCGTCGGTGGGGCTGTTGAGGTTGACGTCGGCGGCAAATTCATAGGCCACCCCGGTTTCCTGCGCGGCACGCGCCACGCCACTCTTGAGGTGGTCCGTATAGGTCAGCGCGCTGTCGGGCAGGATGATCGAGACCTTCTTGCAGCCCTTCTGCACCAGGCGCTTCACCGCGCCATAGGCATAGCTCTCGTTGTCGAAGTCGACCGACGGGTGCTTCTCGGGCCAGTTGGTGCGGCCATGACTAACAAAGGGAAAGTCGTTGTCGATCAGGAAGCGGATGCGTTCGTCAAAGCTCTCGGCCTTGGAGAACACCACGCCATCGGCCATGCGATTGCGCACGATATGCTTGATCGGCTCGATCGGTTCGACATTGCGGAACAGCGGGGTGATGACGATGTGGTAGGCCGTGTTGCGCACTGCCTCGGTCAGCCCGGTGACGATCGAGGAGCCGAAGCCGTAGATCTGCTCGTCCGGCTCGAGCACCAGCGCGATCACATTGGTGCGGCCCGTCTTGAGGCGTAGGGCGGCGCGGTCGGGCAGGTAGCCGATTTCGGCGGCGATCTTCTGCACGCGGTCGCGCGTTTCCTGGGCCAGTTCGGGGGCGTTGTTGAGCGCGCGCGAAATCGTGGTGACGGCAAAACCCGTCATCTGGGCAATGGTCTTGAGTGTTGGTTTGCCGGATGGCTTGACGCCGCGTTTGCCTTTGGCAACTACGGGTACGTCGTCTTCGGACACTTCTAATTACCCCTCGGGCCGCGGTTGTTCCGCGTTAGCATCTTGGCTGTTGCAAGAACTTAGGCTCAAACCACAACAGATTGTCCAGCCCAGTTCAAGCCGCTCAAGAGTCGCAACCCCTTGATGTGCGTGCCTCAAATCACAGTTTTCGCGTATCGCCGCGATGCGACCAAAGTTGGGCAGGTTTTTTTCTATTTTCTGCAATCTGGGGTCGATCACTGCCTAGCAATTGAAACCAAACGCTCCTATCTTGCCCTCACTGCATCGGTAAGAGCCGATGCTTGGTCGTTCAACCCGCAGGAGAGGAAAGACGATGCCAACATCGAAGACCTTCACCACACATGCCGGTTGTTCGCTCGTAGTACGCACCCAGCATGCCTCCAAACGCTGGCAAGGGATCTGTCGCTCGAAACGAATGTGACCGCTGTCACGCCTTCGTCTCACACTCTCGATAGAACCCCAGTGTTGCCGGCCAGGATGCAAGCTCCCTTGCTCCATCGATGGCCTGTCGCAATGCTCAAGTGGAGCATACATCCATGTTGGAAAGCAGACTCACCAGGGCTTCGGCCCACAAGCCAATTGTCATAGAAGTCGCCGGTGAACCGCTCGGCGTCGTGGTCCCGCACGGCGAGGGCTATCGGTTCCTCGCGGTGAAGCTCCCGGCTTTTGCCGTCGATGGCCAGCAGTTCGAAACCGTCGAAAAGGCGCATTTCGCCGTGTCGCAGGCCATCCGCAAGGGCGGCGCCGACGCCGCCTGAGACGGCGTCGTTGCCTCAATCATCATTGGTGGCATTGAGCTCTTCGGGACGCTTGCCTTCGTCGCCCGGCGCCTCCTGCGCCAGCGCGGCTTCGATGGCTGTTGCCAGCGCCTCGATGTCGACAGGGCTGATGGCAGCTGTCGCCTGCCGGACCAGTTCGGCCCGGGCGGCGTCAGCAATGATGCGGCGGCGGTCGGCCGTGGGTCTAGCCATTTCCATCAATGGAAATCCCGCCCTGGTCGACCCGCACTTCGATGCCGGGCCGCGCCTGCTGTTGCTGGTAGCTATAGATCCCAAAGCCGACGACCGCGACCAGCAGAATGGCGATCACGGCGTATAGTCCATTGCGACTCATAGAAAAACTCCTGACGCTGATACGTCAGGACAACGCGCCAGAGCGGCTGGAGTTCACTCCTGCGCGGCGATGGTGCGTAGCGCCATGACAAAGGCGGTGATGCCGATGGCGATCGCCCCCGAATTGTCGATGATGATTGGATCGATGCCGCTGGGCACGGGTGCGGCTTCGCGCGCCAGCCGGGCGGTGATCTGGTCGGCGCTTTCGCGCCCTTGCAGTGTCAGCCTTTCTGCCCGGCGCGAAATTTCGGCCGAGATCAGCACGACGGCGCAGGCGGGATATTTGGCGCGCGCCTCGGCGACCACATGGCGCGAGACATTGGCGACGACGACCTTGCCCAGGGCCAGATCGGTATCAAGGCTCAGCGGCAGCGCGTAGCGCAGGTTGTGCGCGTCCCAGCTGAGTGCGAAACGTCCGCCCTCGTCCATCTGCTGAAAAACGTCGGCGGCGATCGCATCATGCTCTTCCTGCTCGAAATCGGTGGCCTGGGTCACCAGCCGCCGCACGAACACGAAGCGCTTGTCATTGCCCAGGGCATGGCTCGCGCCTCGGATCAACGTGTCCTTCCCAACGCCCGAGGGGCCAACGACCAGAACCAGTGTGCCGAGCGGTCGCGCCATGATATCAGCTCACCCGCACGCCTTGCCGCCACACCCCGCGCACCACGGGCAGGTGGCCAACCATCCGCACCCGCACCAGATCGGCCCGTTTGCCCAGGGCAATTTCGCCCCGGTCATCGAGGCCGGCAGCACGCGCCGGATTGGAGGTCACTGTCGCCAGGGCCTCATGGAGCGCGAGGCCATCGACGCGCTGCGGCAGCATGAAGACCGCTTGCAGAAGGGCGTAAGGAACGTAGTCTGAGCTCAGGATATCGAGCAGGCCCGCCCGCACCAGGTCGGTGGCCGAGATGTTGCCCGAGTGGGATTTGCCGCGCACCACATTGGGGGCGCCCATCAGAATGGCGAGACCCGCGTCATGGGCGGCAGCCGCGGCTTCCAGCGTGGTGGGAAATTCGGAAATGGCGATGCCATCGGCGATCGCCTCCTCCACATGCAGCAGGGTCGTATCGTCATGGCTGGCGATGGGCAGGTTCAGTGCGCGCGCGCCCGCAATGATATGGGCACGATTGGGCGCCGAATAGCGGTCGTGCTCGGCCTGGCGCGCATCGAGATAGGCATCGAGTTCGGCCTGGTTGCGGCCCATCTTGTCCTTGTAGAACCGCTTGTAATCTTCGAGCGAACGGAACTGCCGCTGACCCGGCGTGTGATCCATCACCGAGGCCAGTCGCACCTGCTCGTGGCTGGCATAGGTGTCGAAATGCTCGATCACGTCATGGGCGGGCAGTTCGCAGCGCAGATGCACGAAGTGTTCGGCCCGCAGCCAGCCTTGCTCGCGGCCTGCGGCGATGGCGCTGGTCAGCTGTTCGATATGGGGGCCCATTTCGGGCAGGTCCGGGTCCGATCCGATGCGAACGGCATCGAAGACCGTGGTGATGCCCGAGCCGCTGATCTGCACGTCGTGGGCGTGCAGCGCTGCCATGGCGTCCCAGAACACACCGGGCCGGGGGCGATAGTGGTTTTCGAGGTGGTCGGTATGCAGTTCGACAAGCCCGGCAATCAGGTAGTCGCCTTCGAGATCCTCACCGGTGCCCGCAGCGCCGCTGTCGATGCTGCTGATCTGACCATCCTTGACGTTGATGCTGCCGGATATGACCTCGTCGCCCAGAACGATCCGGGCATTGCGGAAACCTGTCGGCTGCATCAGGCAGTCACTCCCAGCTTGAAATCGCCCACCCGGCGGAATGGCTTGCCGGGCTTGGGTTCGTGGAACAGCGAAAGGCGATCCAGCAGCACGGGCTCGTCGAGTGCGGGAGCAAACCAGGTTTCGGCCGCCCGCGTAATGTCATGCGCATCGGCCTCGGCGAGCCGGTCAGTCAGCGTCATGTGAAACTGGAACTGTTCGAACACGTAGGGATAGCCATAGCCATCGAGCAGTTCGAGCTGCCGATCGCTCAGCCCGCGAGCAGCGCGCGCCGCACGGTCCTTGATGGTCATCGGCGCTCGGAAGCTGTCGAAGTCCTCTACCACGTGGGCGGCGAAATCCTGCAGCGCTTCATTCTCGCCATCGACCAGCAGCGCCAGGAACCCCTCGATCGGGGCAATCTTGAGCCGGCCCAGGTCGATGGGCTCGTGCCGGGCGGCAAACTCGGCCAGCAGCTCGCGCAGGGCCGCCTCCGACGCGCCTTCGGCCAGCACCATCGGTGCCTTCAGCGTGGCGTGAAAGCCATAGCGATTGGCCGATTGGGTGAGGTTGAGCAGCCGGTTGCGGTCGATGCCGGCCACCGGGCCATTGATGAAATCGCCATTGCTCGCATCACGACCCAGCCAGGTCGATGCGCGCTCCCACAGATTGCTGGTGGCGGATGGGGCAAAGTAGATCGCGAATCGTTCTGCCATCGGGGCTCCTTGCCTGTGCCGCTACCCATATTGTGTGTCGCTCGTTTGACAACTGCAATTGGGTCTCCATGCTGGCTACCCTTGCCTGCACCGAATCGCAAGCCGAGAGAAATCATGGACCGCGCCCTGCTCGAACAGATGTTCCGCCAAGCCGTGCATCAGGCGCAGCCGGCTCTCGCCGTGCGCCGGCACCTGCCCGAGCGCCCCAGTGGCCGCACGGTGGTCATTGGCGCCGGCAAGGCTTCCGCCCAGATGGCGCGGGCTTTCGAGGATGCCTGGGATGGCCCGCTCAGCGGCTTGGTGGTGACGCGCTACGGCTATGCCGAGCCCTGCCAGCAGATCGAAATTGTCGAGGCTGCCCACCCGGTGCCGGATGAAGCCGGGTTTCTTGCCGCGCGCCGCATCATGGAAAAAGTGTCCGGCCTCGGTCCCAACGATCTTGTCGTGGCGCTGATCTCGGGCGGCGGGTCGGCCCTGTTGCCCGCACCCGCGCCGGGGCTGACTTTCGATGATGAGCAGGCGATCAACCGGGCCTTGTTGGCCTCTGGCGCGCCGATTTCGGTGATGAACCTCATTCGCAATCAGTTCTCGACCATCAAAGGCGGGCGGCTCGCCGCGCATTGTGCGCCGGCGCGCGTCGCCACGCTCGTCGTCTCCGACGTGCCGGGGGATGACCCGGCTCTGGTCGCCTCCGGCCCCACCATTCCGCTGGGCGGCACGCGCGAGCTGGCGCGCAAATATGCCAATCTCTACCACCTCGACCTGCCACCCCATGCCCGCGACCTGCTTGCCGGCGATGACAATCTGGCGCCGCGGCCGGGCGATCCGGTATTTGCCAATCACACTGTGCAGACCATCGCTTCGGCTGCCCTGTCGCTGGAGGCCGCGGCCGATGTGGCGCGGGCGCGGGGCGTTGCATCCGCCATCCTCTCTGACTCCATCGAGGGAGAAGCGCGCGATGTGGCGCAGGTTCACGCGGCCTTGGCGCGGGAGATTGCCCAGCGCAACCGGCCTTTCGCCAAGCCGGTCGTACTGCTCTCGGGCGGTGAGACCACGGTGACCTTGCGCGGCAAGGGCAGGGGCGGGCGCAATGCCGAATTCCTGCTGGCTCTGGCCATTGCCATCGACGGGCTGGAGGGGATTGCGGCCCTGGCAGCCGACACCGACGGTATCGATGGCTCAGAGGACAATGCCGGCGCCTTTGCCGATGGCACGACGGCGACCCGCCTGCGCAAGGCGGGAATTGATCCGCTGGTGGCACTGTCCAACAACGACGCCTACAGCGCCTTTGCGGCGATTGGCGACCTGCTGGTGACCGGCCCGACCGGCACCAATGTCAATGACTTCCGGGCGATCATCATTCGCTAGCAAATAATCATACAATTAGACTTGGCAGCGCCAGTGGGCTCTGTTCTAACCGCTTTCGTCTTCATCATGGGAGCCGGGGATGGCCAGACGAAAGATCGCGGTGATTGGCGTGGGCAAGATCGCCACGGACCAGCATCTGCCGGTCATCGATCATTCCGAAGACTTCGAGCTGGCCGCGACCGTCTCAACCCGGGGCGTCAGCCACAACGGCCTGCCGGTTTTCACCACTCCTGCCGAACTCTATGCCGCCATGCCCGAGGTGGGGCTGGTGTCGATCTGCACGCCCCCCGGCATTCGCCATCAATATGTCCGCGAGGCGCTCGACGCCGGCAAGGATGTGATGATGGAAAAGCCGCCCACCACCACCATTTCCGAGCTCGACGATCTCGTCGCGCACGCCCGGGCTCTCGATCGGGTGCTCTACCAGACCTGGCACAGCCAATATAACGCCGCGGTGGATCGCACCAAGGCGATCCTGGCCGAGCAGGGGGTGCGGACCTTGCGCATCGACTGGCGCGAGAGCGCGCGCAAATGGCATCCCGGTCAGGATTGGGTCTGGGAGCCGGGTGGCTTCGGTGTCTGCGATCCGGGCATCAATGCGCTCTCGATCCTCACCAAGATCATGCCCTTCCCGGTTTTCGTGGCCAGCTCCAGGCTGACTTTCCCAGCTAATCGGCAGGCGCCGGTCGATGCCGAGATCGGTTTCAAGTCCGGTCAGCTGCACCAGCCCGCGCTCTCGGCAGGGTTCAATTGGCTCGAGGAGGATGGCGAGGTCTGGACTGTCCGGATCGAGACGGGCACCGGCAATGTGCTCCTGCTCGAACAGGGCGGTCGCTCCCTCAACATCAATGGCGAATTGGTGCTGCGCAATGATGATCGCGAGTATGCGGCCATGTACGAGCATTTCGCCGACCTGCTTGATCGCCGCCAGAGCGATGTCGACGCCGCACCTCTGCGCTTGATGTGCGACGTCTTTTTCCTTGCTGCCCGCCACAATGGGCCGGATTTCGACTGGTAGTCTTCCCGCCTAGTGCCCAGCGTCGGTGAGCAGCTTCAGGTCCGCTTCACTCAGTTTCAGGCGTACGCCGCGCGCGAGGCTGCGCACCTGTTCCACCGAGGTCGCCGAGGCGATCGGGGCGGTGACGCCGGGCTGGGCGACGAGCCAGGCCAGCGAGACCTCGGCCGGCGTCGCGTCATTGCTTTTGCTCACCTGGTCGAGCGCCGCCAATATGGCCTGTCCCTTGGCGTCGAGATATCGGGCCATGCCACCGCCGCGCGGCGACTTCCCCAGATCGGCCTCGCCGCGATACTTGCCGGTAAGAAAACCCGAGGCGAGGCTGTAATAGACCACGGCGCCTAGCTCGTTCTCGATCACGGTGTCGCGCAGCGCGTCGAATTCGGCCCGGTCATAGAGATTGAAACGGGGCTGGATCACCTCGTAGCGCGGCAGTGACTTGATGACGGCGGTTTCCTGTGCCGCCTTGAGCATGTCCGCTGTGTAATTCGAGGCGCCGAGCGCGCGCACCTTGCCGGCGCGGACCATGGGGTCATAGGCGCCCAGCGTTTCCTCGTGGCTGGTTTCGGCATCGGGCCAGTGGCTGAAATAGACGTCGACATAGTCGGTCTGCAGGCGCCCCAGAGACGCTTCCAGCGCCGGGGCAACGTGTTCCGCGTTCAGTCCGCCCGGTTTCTTGCCCGAGTTCACCTTGGTCATGATGTGCATGTCGGCGCGGTTGCCGCGCGCTTTCATCCAGTTGCCGATAATCGTCTCGCTCCGGCCCGGCGGATTGCCCGGCACCCAGTTGGGATAGCCTTCCGCCGTGTCGATGGCGCTGAAACCCTCTTCGACAAAGGCGTCCAGAATGGCGAAACCGGCCTTTTCGTCCACGGTCCAGCCGAAGACGTTGCCGCCCAGCACAAGCGGCTCAATCACGATTTCACTGCGTCCCAGGGGGCGGCGGTCCATATTGCATCTCCATTATGATGTGAAAGCTAAACGTCCCCGGCTGCGATCGGTTCGCGCGGGGCTGTCATCCCTGGGGCTCGATGAGGTCCCACTTGTTGCCATAGAGGTCTTCGAATACGGCCACCCAGCCATAGGCCTCGTGCCGGGGCGCTTCGAGAAACCGCACGCCGCGCTCCACCATGGCGGCGTGGTCGCGCTCAAAATGCGTCGTATTGAGAAAAAACATCACACGGCCGCCACCCTGATTGCCGACCGCCGCGCGCTGGCTCCCGCCATCGGCGCGAGCCAGCAGCAAATGCGCGCCGGCTTTGCCCGGCGGGGCAACCAGAACCCAGCGCTTGCCGCCACCAAGCTCAGTATCGGCGATCAGCTCGAAACCTAGCTTTTCGCAGTAAAATGCGATGGCATCATCATATTCAGCGACGAGTAGTGTGACAGTAGCAATCGTTTGGCTCATCTGCTCATGGATCACCAGCCTTCGTCCGGGGTCAAGTCAGCAAGCGGGTGCCGAACGGTTCAATTGGAAAGCGTCCAATTCTGTGGATGGACGTTTCCTTGGTCATCTGATTGACCAAATGGTCAGAGTCACCCATTGCGCTCCCGCAGATTCTAAGCTTTGTTGGCCCCCAAGCCCCGGTTGGCAATCCGGGTGCGTGATAAAATGGGAGACAACAGCCATGAAATTGATGAAGACGCTTCTGGCGGCGTCGGCGGTAATCGCACTGACCGCTGGGGCCGCTCAGGCCAAGACGCTGGTCTACTGCTCGGAAGGTTCGCCCGAAGGCTTTGACCCTGCACCCTACACGGCCGGCACCACGTTCGACGCGTCCTCGCGTCCGATCTATAACCGTCTGGTTCAGTTCACCAAGGGTTCTTCGGCGACCGAGCCCGGCCTGGCCGAGAGCTATGACGTCTCCGAAGACGGCACGGAATACACGTTCCACCTGCGCAAGGGCGTGAAGTTCCACACCACCGACTACTTCACCCCGACCCGCGAGTTCAACGCTGACGACGTGCTGTTCAGCTTCGAGCGCCAGTGGAAGTCCGATCACCCGTGGAATGCCTACACGGCCGGCATTTCCTGGGAATACTTCAACTCGATGTCGATGGGCGACCTGCTCTCCAACATCGAGAAGATCGACGACTACACCGTCAAGTTCACCCTGACCCGTCCTGAAGCGCCGTTCATCGCCAACATGGCAATGGACTTCGCGTCGATCATGTCGGCTGAATATGCTGACCAGCTCGCCGCTGCCGGCACGATGGACCAGCTCAACCAGCAGCCGATCGGCACTGGTCCGTTCCAGTTCGTCAACTACCAGCAGGACGCAGCGATCCGCTACTCGTCCTTCGACGACTACTGGGGTGGCGTGCAGCCGCTCGACGACCTGGTCTTTGCCATCACCACCGATCCGGCTGTCCGTCTGCAGAAGCTGCAGGCCGGCGAATGCCACGTGATGCCATATCCGAACCCGGCTGACCTCGACACCATCCGTGGTGATGCGAACCTGCAGCTGATGGAACAGGAAGGCCTCAACGTCGGCTACCTCGCCTACAACACGATCGTGGCGCCGTTTGACAACGTGAAGGTCCGCAAGGCCCTCAACATGGCTGTCGACAAGAAGGCCATCGTCGAAGCCGTGTTCAACGGCAACGCGACCGTCGCCATCAACCCGATCCCGCCGACCATCTGGTCCTACAACACCTCGGTCGTCGACGATCCGTATGATCCGGAAGCTGCCAAGGCCCTGCTGGCCGAAGCTGGTGTTGAAAACCTCAACATGAAGGTCTGGGCAATGCCGGTTTCGCGTCCGTATAACCCGGATGCACGCCGCATGGCCGAAATGATCCAGGCTGACTACGCCGCCGTTGGCGTGACCGCCGAGATCGTGTCGATGGAATGGGGTGAGTACCTCGCCCAGTCGCTGCTGCCCGACCGCGATGGCGCTGTGCTGCTCGGCTGGACCGGCGACAATGGCGATCCGGACAACTTCCTCGCTGTTCTGCTTGGTTGCGACGCCGTTGGTTCGGCTAACCGCGCCCAGTGGTGCAACGAAGAGTTCGACGCTCTGATCCAGAAGGCCAAGGTCACCTCTGACCAGGCTGAACGTACCGCTCTCTATGAAGAAGCCCAGGTCGTGTTCAAGCGCGAAGCCCCATGGCTGACCATTGCACACTCTGTCGTCTTCATGCCGATGAGCAACAAGGTCACTGGCTATATCATGGACCCCAAGGGCACCCACGCCTTTGACGGCGTCGACATCACTGAATAGTCTTTAATGACACGCGAGAGCGGCGCTACGGCGCCGCTCTTTGCTAACGGATAGCATCAATGATCCGCTTTCTTCTGCACCGCCTGCTGCTGATCGTGCCGACCTTCATCGGCATCACCATCCTCGCTTTTGCCTTTGTTCGTGTCCTGCCCGGCGACCCCGTTCTGCTGATTGCGGGCGAACGCGGCGTCTCGCCCGAGCGCTATCAGATGCTGCTCGAGCAATTCGGCTACAACCGGCCGATCTGGGAACAGTACTGGAACTACCTCACCGGTATTTTCCAAGGCGATTTCGGCACCTCCGTATCCACCAAGCGCCCGGTGATCCGGGACTTCCTGACGCTCTTCCCGGCGACGGTGGAACTCTCGTTCTTTGCCATTACCTTTGCCGTGCTGCTGGGCATTCCCGCCGGCATCATCGCGGCCGTCAAGCGCGGCTCCTGGCTCGATCAGACCCTGATGGGGACCGCTCTTGTCGGCTATTCCATGCCGATCTTCTGGCTGGGTCTGCTGCTGATCATCTTCTTCTCGGGCACGCTCGGCTGGACCCCGGTCTCGGGCCGCATCGACCTGCTGTATTTCTTCCCGCCGGTCACCGGCTTCATGACCATCGACGCGCTGCTATCGGGTCAGTCCGGCGCCTTCACCTCGGCGGTTCGCCACCTGATCCTGCCCACGGTGACGCTGGGCACCATTCCGCTGGCGATCATTGCTCGCCAGACGCGTTCGGCCATGCTCGAAGTGTTGGGCGACGATTACGTCCGCACGGCCCGCGCCAAGGGCCTCGCGCCCTCGCGGGTGGTCGGCGTCCACGCTTTGCGCAATGCGCTGATCCCTGTGGTCACCACCATTGGCCTGCAGGTCGGCGTGATGATGGCTGGCGCCATCCTCACTGAGACTATCTTCTCCTGGCCCGGCATCGGCAAGTGGATGATCGACGCAATATCCCGTCGCGACTATCCGGTCGTGCAGGCGGGCCTGCTGCTGATCGCGCTGATCGTCATGGCGGTCAATCTCATCGTTGATGTGCTTTACGGCCTCATCAATCCCCGTATCCGGCATCGATAGGAGGCAGTTATGTCCAATTCTGTCACCGTCGCCGATCCCAATGCGGCGCCCAAGATCAGCAAGCTGATCGCGCTGCGTGAGTTTTGGTATTATTTCTCGGTCAATCGCGGCGCGGTCATTGGCCTCGTCGTGTTCATCCTGCTCGTCCTGATGGCACTCTTCGCCAACTGGATCGCTCCGCATTCGCCGATCCAGCAATATCGCGATGCGCTGCTGGTGCCGCCATCCTGGCTGCCCGGCGGGCGTCCCGAATTCCTGCTCGGCACCGATGCCGTGGGTCGCGATATCCTTTCGCGCCTCATCCATGGCTCGCAATATTCGCTGCTGATCGGCGCCGTGGTGGTGACCATCGCGCTGAGCGTCGGCATCGTGGTCGGGCTCATCGCCGGCTATGCCGGCGGCTGGATCGATACCTTCCTGATGCGCCTGATGGACCTCATCCTGGCCTTCCCCTCGCTGCTGCTGGCCCTGGTGCTGGTGGCCATTCTGGGGCCGGGCCTGATCAATATGATGATCGCCATCGCGTTGGTGCTGCAGCCGCACTTCGTGCGCCTCACGCGCTCGGCGGTGCTGGGTGAAATCGGCAAGGATTACGTGACTTCGGCCCGCGTGGCCGGCGCTGGCCACTTCCGGCTGATGTTCAAGACCATCCTGCCAAACTGCCTTGCACCGCTCATCGTGCAGGCAACGCTCAGCTTCTCGAGCGCCATCCTCGACGCTGCCGCCCTGGGCTTCCTCGGCCTTGGCGCCCAGCCGCCGACGCCCGAATGGGGCACCATGCTCGCCGAAGCGCGCCAGTTCATCCTGCGCGCCTGGTGGGTGGTGACCTTCCCGGGTCTGGCCATCCTGATTACGGTTCTGGCGATCAACCTCGTGGGCGACGGGCTGCGCGATGCGCTCGATCCCAAGCTCAAGAGGAGCTGAGACAATGGCTCTGCTTGAAATCAAGAACCTCACCGTCTCCTTTGACACCTCCCTCGGCCTGTTCAAGGCGGTGGACGGGATCGACGTGTCGGTCGACGAACGCGAAGTGCTCGCCATCGTGGGCGAAAGCGGCTCTGGCAAATCTGTCGCCATGCTGGCGGTGATGGGCTTGTTGCCGGGCACGGCAACGGTCACCGCCGACAAGATGGAGTTCGAAGGCAAGGACCTGCTGGCGATGAGCCCGCAGGAGAAGCGTCGGATTATCGGCAAGGAGATCTCGATGATCTTCCAGGAGCCGGTGGCCAGCCTCAATCCCTGCTTCACCATCGGCTTCCAGATCGAGGAAGTACTCAACCGCCATATGGGCCTCACCGGCAAGGCGGCGCGGGCGCGCACCATCGAACTGCTCAAGCTTGTGGGCATCAAGGATGGCGCCGACCGACTTGGCGCTTTCCCTCACCAGATGAGCGGTGGCCAGTGCCAGCGCGTGATGATCGCCATGGCGATCGCCTGCAATCCCAAGCTCCTGATCGCCGACGAGCCGACCACTGCGCTCGACGTGACCATCCAGAAGCAGATCCTGGACCTGCTGGTGCAGCTTCAGGTCGATACCGGCATGGGGCTCATCATGATCACCCATGACATGGGCGTCGTGGCCGAAACCGCCGACCGCGTCATCGTGCAATACAAGGGGCACAAGATGGAGGAGGCCGACGTGCTGACTCTGTTCGAAAACCCCAAGTCCAACTACACCCGCGCCCTGCTCTCCGCCCTACCGGAAAATGCAGTGGGCGATCGGTTGCCGACGGTGGCCGATTTCAACTTTGCTTCTGAAGTGGAGGCCGGCCAATGACGACACCCGTCCTCGAAGTGCGCAATCTCAAGCGCGACTATGTCAGCTCCGGCGGCCTGTTCCGTCCGGCCAAGGTGGTCCATGCCGTCAAGGGCGTGAACTTCAAGCTCGAAAAGGGCCGCACCCTTGCCGTGGTTGGCGAAAGCGGCTGTGGCAAGTCCACGCTCGCCCGCATGATCACCCTGATCGACCAGCAGACCTCGGGCGATATCCTGATCGACGGCGAAACCGTGGACTCGCGCCACGGGGTCTCCAAGGCGATGCGCCAGAAGGTGCAGATCGTTTTCCAGAACCCCTATGGCTCGCTCAATCCGCGCCAGAAGATCGGTGAGGTCCTGGCCGAGCCACTGCTGCTCAATACCAATATGGGCTCCGACGAGCGGCGGCAGAAAGCCATGCAGATGCTGCTCAAGGTGGGCCTGGGTCCCGAGCACTTCAATCGCTATCCGCACATGTTCTCGGGTGGCCAGCGCCAGCGTATCGCCATCGCGCGGGCGCTGATGCTCAACCCCAGCTTCCTCGTGCTGGACGAGCCGGTTTCCGCGCTCGACCTCAGCGTACAGGCGCAGATTCTCAACCTGCTCAAGGATCTGCAGGACGAGTTCGGCCTGACCTACGTATTCATCAGCCACGATCTGTCAGTCGTTCGTTATATCGCTGACGAAGTCATGGTGATGTATTTCGGCGATGTGGTGGAACACGGCACGCGCGACGAAGTGTTCAACAATCCGCAGCACGCCTACACGCAGACCCTGTTTGCCGCGACGCCTAATTCCAGCGTCGCCAGCATCAAGGAACGTCTGGCCCGCAAGGCCGCCACTGCGGCCTAGCCCTTTGCCCCCTCCCTGCGGGGAGGGGGCTTCCGGCTCTAGTCGGTCAGCGTCACGCGCCGTCCCGCCTTCGATGACGCCATCATGGCTTCGATCAACCGCTGAACCTGCAGCGCCGAACGCCCGTTCGAAAGGGGCCGACGGTCATTGCGCACGGCGTCAGCGAATTCGGCAATCTGGGCCGCGTGCCAATCGAAGGGAAACGCCATCGGATCGGCCCCGCTGCCGCTCTGGCTCACTTCGCCCTCGGTAATGGTCTGGCCCGCCATGGTTCTTATCGTCAGATTGCCCGCGGTCAGCGTGGCGCTGGCCTCCGCGAAATTGATCGTTAGGCTTTCCGGCCCGCCGGGGAAATTGGCCGTCGTCGCCATCACCGCCCCCACTGCGCCATTCGCGAATTCGATGCCGGCCGAAACGAAATCCTCGGTTTCCATCCGGTGCAGGCGCGTCGTGCGGGCCATCGCGGTCACGGCCTCCACCCTGCCGCAAAGGCTCAGCATCAGGTCGAGCGAGTGGATGGCCTGGGTGATGAGCACCCCGCCGCCATCCTGCGCCAGCGAGCCCCGGCCCGGCTGGTCGTAATAGCCCGCCTGTGGGCGCCACCAGGGTACGCTCAGGTGCACCGCTTCAATCGGGCCGTAACGCTCTTCGGCCACGGCCTCTGCTAGATAGCGCGATGCCTTGCGGAAGCGATGTTGGAACATCACGCCCAGTTTCACCCCGGCGGCCTCGGTCAGGTCCACTAGTTGCGTCGCCGCGGTCACGGTGCGTTCCAGCGGCTTTTCCATCAGCACATGTTTGCCCGCCTTGGCGGCCGCGGCCACGATCGCCTCGCGCGCATTGGGCGGCGTCAGCACCAGAATGGCGTCGACGCGCGGATCAGCCAGCAGGGCCTCATAGCTGTCGGCCTGGGCAAAGCCATAGGCCTCGCAAAACGCAGCCCGCTTGGCCGCGTCCCGGCGGTAGACGCCGATGACAGCGATGTCCTTGCTCAGCGATTGCAGTGCCAGCGCGTGCGGCTTGGCGGCCATGCCTGCCCCGACCACGCCAATCCCGAACCGCCCCTTGTCGTCCCCCATGCCCCTCGCTCCCCCGCTTTGGCTTTTGGGGTGATCAATGCCCTACGGGGACGCCTTTGAGAAGCGGGTTGCTGTTGCGCCAGGCCTGGGTTTGCAGGAACACTTCGAGATCGGCGCTGCTCAGCGGGCGGGACAGCGCGTAGCCCTGAAGGATATCGCAGCCCAGGTCACGCAGGATGGCGGCGTGTTCCATGGTCTCGACGCCCTCGGCCACCACCTCTATCCCCATCGATTTGCCGATCTCCACGATCGACGCCAGCAGCTGCCGCTGCGCCGGGTCGGTCAGAATGGGGTTGACCAGTTGCCGGTCGATCTTGAGGCGGGTCGGGCGCAGCTTCTGCAAGGAAACGATCGAGGCATAGCCGGTGCCGAAATCGTCGATCTCGACGTCGATGCCCATGTCCTTGATCTGGTCGATGTTCCACCCGACGATGTCGTCGCGCTCGTCGAGATAGATGGATTCAACCAGCTCGAACGACAGCCGCCCCGGCTGGATGTCGAGCTGCTTGAGGCCGCCGATCAGGTCCTCGTCGTTGAGTCGGCGCAGCGAGACATTGACCGAGGCGCGCGGCACGCTGAGCCCCATATCGTCCCAGCGGCGCAGGGCCGCCAGCGACTGCTCAAGCATGAGCCGGTCGATCGTCGCGACCACATTGAGTTCCTCGGCCGTGCCCAGGAAGCTGTCGGGGGCCTTGAGCCCCTCGGTGGGATGCTCCCAGCGCGCCAGCGCCTCGACGCCCACCACGTCAAGGGTCTTCGCGTCAAACTGGGGCTGGAACCAGGCCACAAATTCGTTCCGCTCGATGCCGTTCAGGATTTCATCGGCGACCCGCTTGGTGTTGACCACCTCCGCCTGCAGCGCGTCCGAGAAGAACTCGTAGCGATTGCGGCCGCGTGCCTTGGCCCGGTAGAGCGCGATGTCGGCATTGATCAGCAACCGCTTGACGTCGATGCTGCCCCCGGTGCGCGCGGCAATGCCGATGCTGACGCCAAACCGACAAAGGTGCCCCTCAAAGCTCACCGGCTGGCGCATCTTCTGCACGAAGCGCTCGGCAAGCGTCGCAAGCTGGTCGTCGCCATCGCCTGCCGTGGTGAGCACGACGAATTCGTCGCCCCCGATGCGGGCCACGAAGTCAGTTGGGGCGCAATTGTCGCGCAACACGCCCGCGGCGTGGATCAGCATGGCATCGCCAGCCGCATGGCCCAGCGTGTCGTTGATCTGCTTGAAGCGATCGAGGTCGATATGGAGCAGCGCGACGCTGCCGCTGTCCTGGTAGCCGAATTCGGCATGCCGGCGCAGCATCTCGTCGAGATAGCGGCGGTTGGGGAGGCCGGTTAGGCTGTCATGCAGGGCGTTGTGCTCGATGCGCACGCGCACCGCTTCGAGCTGCTGGTTGCGCGCCTCGGTGAGCTGGGTGGCGCGCCGTAGCGCCTCGTTGCGCTCCACGTCGGCGGTCACGTCCCAGTTGACGCCCAAAATCTTGCGATGTCCGTCGCTGCCCAGATAGACGGTGCCCAGCGAGCGCACATGGCGCACCGAACCATCGCCGTGGCGCGCCCGGAATTCCGAGAGATAGCGGCCGGTCTCGATCCCCCGCGCAAAATCGGCCTGCGCCGCTGAAAGGTCATCGGGATGCAGCGCATCGCGCCAGTGGGTGTAGTCGCGCATCCCGCCATCCACTGGCAGGCCATAAAGCTGATTCATCCGGTCGTCCCAGACCAGATCGCGCGTTTCGATGTCCATTTCCCAGACGCCGACCTGCGAGGTTTCGAGCGCCAGGCCCAGGCGTCGGGAGAGCCGTTCCAGTTCGGCCTCGCGCGAGGTCAGTTCGCGGAAATGTGTCTGGCGCTCGCCGATGAGACGGGCGGTGATCAAGATCGGCAGCAGCACCAGCGCGCCCGCCGCAAAAATCGCCAGCCGCAGCGTCAGGCTGTTGCGCTCGGCGCCGCTCCAGCGGTCCTTGGGTACCGCGGCGATCTGCCAGGTGCCCGAGGGCAGCACGACATCGGCCACCACCGGATCAAACGCACTCAGGTCTTCGCCATAAAACCGCGTGCCCACACTGCCGGTCGCATCCCGGCCGGTGAGCGAAACGTCGATGCTGAGATGGATGTCGTTGAGCCCGCTTTCCTCGTAGAGCCGGTCGGCATCGACCACGGCCGATACCACGCCCCAGAATTGGGGAACTCCTTCGCGGTCAGTAAAGACCGGGAAGCGGCCGATGAACCCGCGCCCGCCCTGAACCAGATCGACCGGTCCGGCCAGCACCAACCGGCCGGTGTCGCGCGCGCGCAGCACCGCAGCGCGCTGCGCTTCATTGGTCCGGTAATCGAGCCCGATCGCCCGGTTGTTTTCCCCGGGCGGATAGACCATCGAGACCACGAGGTCAGGCGCCGCGGCGACCGATCGCAACTGGCTGGCGCCGCCGAACAGGGTGGAGCTGAGATCGGAGAAACGCTGCTGGCCCATATTCGGCTCGGTCGACAGCGTCGCGACCAAGCCCCGTACCAGTTGGATGTTGCTGTTGATATTGCCTTCGAGCTTGGCCCGGATCACCGCGACTTCCGACATCACGCCGGCGCGCATGCGCTCTTCATTGAGGATGTTGGTCTGACGGTCGAGAAACACCCCGCCTGCAACCAAAACAGCAAGCGCCATCACGGCTGGGAGTAAGATTGGACGCAGCCAACCCAGCCAGTGCTCCTGCCTATTTGTCGTGTACGCGCTCACTCAACCCGCCAAACCCATCCCGACCTTCTGGTCAGTAGGCCATTCATGGCGCGGCGGAATTAAAGGGGCCTTACGCCGCAGAACAACTGAACGGCGTGGTTAGCGCAATGCTAACGCCCGGCTTCGGTTTCCACCAGTTCGACGCCCGCCGTGGCGCAGAGCGCCCGGAACCGCTCGGAGGGGCAGTGGTCGGTCACGAAAGTGGCGATCTGGCCGATGCGCGCAATCCGCACCGGCGCCGAGCGAGCAAATTTGCTCTGGTCGGCCACGAGGATCACGTGGCGCGCATTGGCGATGATGGCTTGGGCCACCTTCACCTCGCGATAGTCATAGTCGAGCAAGGTGCCTTCCTCGTCGAGCGCCGAGGCCCCGATAATGGCGTAGTCGACCTTGAATTGGGAGAAAAACCCGGCCGCCGCCTCACCCACAATGCCGCCATCGGACGGGCGCACCACGCCGCCGGCAATCACCACCTCGAAGCGCGGATAGACGCGCATGCGGTTGGCGACGTTGATATTGTTCGTGATGACCAGCAGCCCGTCATGATCGAGCAGCGCCTGGCTGACCGCTTCGGTCGTGGTGCCGATATTGATGAACAGCGATGCATCATTGGGAATAAGCGCGGCCACGGCCTGCCCGATGGCATCCTTGGCGCCGGCTGCGATGCGACGGCGCGCTTCATATTCGAGGTTCTCGACGCCTGAGGGGAGGGTGGCGCCGCCATGCACCCGCGTCAGCAGGCGCTGGTCGCAGAGCTGGTTGAGGTCCTTGCGGATGGTCTGCACCGAAACGGCGAAATGGCCGGATAATTGCTCGACGGTGACCCGGTTATGCAGCCGGGCGATTTCGAGAATGGCCGCATGCCGTTCGGTGGCGTCGATCATTATGGCGTCAAACCTCTTCGAGTTCGATCAGCGTGCCATCAAAGTCCTTGGGGTGCAAAAACAGCACCGGCTTGCCATGGGCGCCAATCTTGGGTGTGCCATCGCCTAGCACGCGCGCCCCGCCCGCCGCCAGCGTTGCGGCCGCCGCGGCAATGTCGGCCACCTCGAAACAGATGTGGTGCATGCCCCCATTGGGGTTCTTGGTGAGGAATGCCGCTATCGGCGAGTCCTCGCCCAGTGGCTCCAGCAGCTCCACCTTGCTGTTGCCGGTATCGATGAACACCACGGTCACGCCATGCTCTGGCAAGGCCTGCGGCTGGCCGACATGAGCGCCGAGTAGATCGCGGTATTTGCTGGCCGCCGCACCAAGATCTGAGACGGCGATGGCGATGTGATTGATGCGCCCGATCATCGATTGCTGAGCCTTCCCTCGATCTGGCTGAGCACCGAAAAGGCGGCGCTGAGCACATTGGTGCCGGGGCCGAAAATACCGGCGACGCCAGCCTGGTAAAGGAAGTCGTAATCCTGCTCAGGGATGACCCCGCCCACCACCACCGTAACATCGCCCAGGGCCCGGGCCGACAGCGCCGCGATCAGTTCGGGCACCAATGTCTTGTGTCCTGCGGCCAGCGAGGAAACGCCCACCGCATCGACCTTGAGCTCGTCGACATGGTTGGCCACTTCATCGGCGGTTTCGAAAAGGTCGCCCATATGCACGTTGAAGCCCAAATCGGCAAAGGCCGAAGCGATGATCTTGGCGCCGCGATCGTGGCCATCCTGTCCCATCTTGGCGATGAAGATCGAAGGCGCGCGGCCCCGCGCCGCCTTGAAGGTGTCGATGCGGTTGCTGATGGCCGAGAATTCGGGGTCGTCGCCATAGCCACCGGCATAGACGCCCGAAATCACCCGGGTGATGGCCGAGTGGCGACCGAACACGTCTTCCATGGCAGCGGAAATCTCGCCCAGCGTGGCGCGGGCCCGTGCGGCTTCGATGGCGGCTTCGAGCAGGTTGCCCTCATCCTTGGCCGCATATTCCCGCAGCGCCGCCAGCATCGACTGACACTTGGCCTCGTCGCGGCCGGCGCGGATGCGCTGCAGCTGTGCTACCTGCTCGGCACGCACCTTGGCATTGTCGATCTCGCGTACCTCGATGCCCTCTTCGCTGTCGAGCCGATAGCGATTAACCCCTACGATCACGTCTTCCCCGCGGTCGACGCGCGCCTGGCGCAAGGCAGCAGCGCGTTCGATTTCGAGCTTGGGCCCGCCCGATTGCACCGCCTTGGTCATGCCGCCCGCCATCTCGGCCTCGCCGATCAGGATCTTGGCGCCCTCCACCAGTTCGCGCGTCAGGGCCTCGACATAATAGGAGCCGCCAAGCGGATCGACGACGTCGGTAATGCGGCTTTCATGCTGCAGAATTAGTTGGGTATTGCGTGCGATGCGGCTCGAAAACTCGGTGGGCAGCGCAATGGCTTCGTCGAAGGAATTGGTATGGAGGCTCTGCGTGCCCCCCAGGGTCGCCGCCAGCGCTTCGATCGTGGTGCGCACGATATTGTTGTGCGGGTCCTGCTCGGTCAGCGACACGCCCGAGGTCTGGCAATGGGTGCGCAGCATCTTGGAGCGCGGGTCTTTAGCCCCCAGACCGGTCATGATCTCGCTCCACAGCTGGCGCGCGGCGCGCAGCTTCGAGACTTCGAGAAAGAAGTTCATGCCGATGCCGAAAAAGAAGCTCAGCCGCCCGGCAAAGGCATCGATATCGAGCCCGCGCGCCTGCGCCGCCCGCACATATTCCATGCCGTCGGCCAGCGTATAGGCCAGCTCCTGCACCGCCGTCGCTCCGGCCTCGTGCATATGATAGCCCGAGATGGAAATCGAGTTGAACTTGGGCATGTGGCGGGCGGTATGGGCGATGATATCGCCGACAATCCGCATGCTGGGTTCGGGCGGATAGATATAGGTGTTGCGGACCATGAACTCCTTGAGAATGTCGTTCTGGATGGTCCCGTCGAGCTTGGCCTGCGGCACGCCCTGTTCTTCGGCCGCGACGATGAACATGGCCAGCACCGGGATGACGGCACCATTCATGGTCATCGACACGCTCATCTGATCGAGCGGGATGCCGTCAAACAGCACCTTCATGTCCTCGACGCTGTCGATGGCCACGCCCGCCTTGCCCACATCGCCGGTGACGCGCGGATGGTCGCTGTCATAGCCGCGATGGGTGGCCAGATCGAAAGCGACGGACAGCCCCTTCTGCCCCTTTTCCAGCGCCTGCCGATAAAAGGCATTGCTCTCCCGCGCCGTTGAAAATCCGGCATATTGCCGGATCGTCCAGGGCCGGTTGGCATACATCGTTGCCCGTACGCCGCGGGTAAACGGTTCTTGGCCAGGAATTTCCGCATCGTCGCCAAAGTAGACCGGTTTGACGGGAATGCCGCCATAGTCGCGGTTTAGCGACGACAGTGAAGTATCCCGCAACTCCTTCTGCGCCAGCGCGGCCCAGTGGGCGAAGTTCGACTTGTCGCTCATCACACCGCCTCGAACTCAAGGATCACCTGATCCACTGCCAGCACCGCGCCGGGCACGGCATGCACCTTGCTCACCCGGGCGCGCTTTTCGGCCTTCAGCACGTTTTCCATCTTCATGGCCTCAACGATCGCCAGCGGCTGGCCATCCTCCACGATGTCGCCCTCGGCCACGTCGATCCGCACCACCTGGCCCGGCATCGGGCACAGCAGGAACCGGCTCATATCGGGCGGCACCTTGATCGGCATATGCCTGAGATATTGCGCGGTGTGCGGTCGCAGCACCAGCACCTTGAGATCGGCCCCGCGATAGCGGATGCGGAAGCCCGACGTGGTCGGCGTGACCTTCATCACGGCCTCACGGCCATCACTGCGCACCAGCCGCGCCAGCGTTTCGCCGGGGTGCCAGTGCAGCTGCATGGGCGCGTCGTTGACCACGGTCTCGAGCCCGCGCTGATGCAGGCTGACCGCATGCGCCGCCTCGCCGATCTGCACATGCCAATCCGAGGCGGTGGCAGTACCCGTCCGCCGCTGCTCGCGCCGGGCCATCATGATGGCGCTGGCATCAACCACGTCGGCCAGCTGCGCCGCATTGAGCGCCGCTCCGGCAAAGCCCTCGGGAAATTCCTCGGCGATATAGCCGGTGGTCAGTGTGCCATCGCGAAAGCGCTGCTGGTCCATCACCGTCGAGAGGAAGGGCAGGTTGTTGCCAACGCCTTCCACCTCAAAACTGTCCAGCGCCACCGCCATCGCGTCGATGGCCTCCAGCCGCGTCGGCGCCCAGGTGCAGAGTTTTGCGATCATCGGATCGTAGAAGGTGGAGATTTCGCCCCCCTCGAACACGCCGGTATCATTGCGCACCGAGTCGGTTTCCGCCGGCGGCCGATAGCGCACCAGCCGCCCCGTCGATGGCAGGAAATTGCGATACGGATCCTCGGCATAAAGCCGGCTTTCGATGGCCCAGCCATTGCGCTGTACCTGGTCCTGGCTCAGCGGCAACTTCTCGCCATTGGCGACGCTCAGCATGAGTTCCACCAGATCTAGCCCGGTGATCAACTCGGTCACCGGATGCTCCACCTGCAGGCGCGTGTTCATCTCGAGGAAATAGAAGTTCCTGTTTCCATCAACGATGAACTCCACCGTGCCAGCACTAGTGTAACCAACCGCCTTGGCCAGCGCGACCGACTGCTCGCCCATCGCCTTTCGGGTCGACTCGTCGAGAAACGGCGAGGGCGCCTCCTCGATGACCTTCTGGTTGCGCCGCTGAATGGAGCATTCGCGCTCGTTGAGATAGAGCACGTTGCCGTGCTGATCGCCAATCAGCTGGATCTCGATATGGCGCGGCTCGGTGACGAATTTCTCGATGAAGATGCGATCGTCGCCAAACGAGGATGCGGCCTCGGATTTGCTGCGCTCAAAGCCCTCGCGCGCCTCCGCGTCGTTCCAGGCAATGCGCATGCCCTTGCCGCCGCCGCCGGCCGAGGCCTTGATCATCACCGGATAGCCGATTGACTGGCTGATGGTCACCGCATGCTCGGCGTCATCGATGAGCCCCATATGCCCGGGCACGGTCGAGACCCCGGCCTCTGCCGCCAGCTTCTTGGAGGTGATCTTGTCGCCCATGGCCTCAATCGCCTTGACCGGCGGCCCGACAAAGACGATCCCCGCCGCTTCCAGCGCCTCGGCAAACCGGGGATTTTCCGACAGGAACCCATAGCCCGGATGCACCGCCTGCGCCCCGGTCTCCCGGCACGCGGCAATGATCCTGTCTATCTGGAGATAGGAATCCTTGGCCGGCGACGCCCCGATATGCACGGCCTCATCAGCCATCCGCACATGCAGCGCCTCGCGGTCGGCATCGGAATAAACCGCCACCGTCGCAATGCCCATCTTCCTGGCGGTCTTGATAACCCGACAAGCAATCTCGCCCCGATTGGCGATGAGGAGTTTGGTGATCATGGAGTGGTGTCCGGTGGAACAACGCTGGCAGAGCTAATCGGTCCTGACATTCGGACGCGTGCGCCGTTCTTCACATGATCGATCATCTCCAACTCAGTAACTTCTATTTCCACGCGGTACTTTCCACCGGCATACTGATGCGGCGTGAGGATCTCGACCGAGCCGTCTTTGTGTTTTTTTGTGTACTGAATCTTCATGCTCGGGCTCCTCACAATGGAATATTATCGTGCTTCTTTTTCGGCATGCTGTGCTGCTTATGCCTTAGCGTTGAGAACGCCCTGATCACCCGGCGCCGCGTGCCGTGCGGCATGATCACGTCGTCGATGAAGCCGCGCTCGGCCGCCACAAACGGGTTGGCGAAGCGGGCTTCGTAGTCGGCGGTGCGCTGGGCGATCTTGTCCTTGTCGCCCAGTTCGGAGCGGTAGAGGATTTCCGTCGCGCCCTTGGCGCCCATCACGGCGATTTCCGCGGATGGCCAGGCATAATTCACGTCGGCCTTGATGTGCTTGGAGGCCATCACGTCATAGGCGCCGCCATAGGCCTTGCGGGTGATGACGGTCACCAGCGGCACGCTGGCTTCGGCATAGGCAAAGAGCAGCTTTGCGCCATGCTTGATGATGCCGCCATATTCCTGCGCCACGCCGGGCAGAAAGCCCGGCACGTCGACAAAGGTCAGGATGGGAATTTCAAAGCTGTCGCAGAAGCGGATGAAGCGCGCGGCTTTTTTGGATGCGTTGATGTCGAGGCACCCCGCCAGCACCAGCGGCTGGTTGGCGACGACGCCCACCGTTTCCCCATCGAGCCGGATGAAACCGATCAGGATATTGCCGGCATGGTCCTTCTGCAGTTCGAGGAAGTCGCCCTCGTCGGCGACCTTCTCGATCACCTCGCGCATGTCGTAGGGCTTGTTGGCGCTGTCGGGGATGATGGTGTCGAGGCTCGCATCGTCGCGCACGATCGGCTCATGCGTCGGCCGGCGCGGTGGCTTCTGCCCGGCGGCCAGCGGCAGGAAGCCAAACAGCCGTCGCACTTCCAGCAGCGTCTCGATGTCGTTTTCAAAGGCCGCGTCAGCCACCGAGGAGATTTTGGTGTGGGTCGAGGCTCCGCCCAGCTCTTCCTGGGTTACCGTCTCATTGGTGACGGTTTTGACCACGTCCGGCCCGGTCACGAACATGTAGCTGGTGTCTTTGACCATATAGATGAAGTCGGTCATGGCCGGAGAATACACCGCGCCACCGGCGCAGGGGCCCATGATCACCGATATCTGCGGCACCGCGCCCGAGGCCTGCACATTGCGCCAGAACACGTCGGCATAGCCGCCGAGGCTGGCCACGCCTTCCTGAATGCGGGCCCCGCCGGAATCGTTGAGCCCGATCACCGGCGCGCCGTTTTGCAGCGCCAGGTCCATGATCTTGCAGATTTTTTTGGCATGGGTTTCGCTCAGCGAGCCGCCGAACACGGTGAAATCCTGGCTGAACACATAGACCAGCCGCCCCTCGATCGTCCCCCAGCCGGTCACCACGCCATCGCCGGGAATGATGGTGTCGGCCATGTCGAAATCGGTCGCCCGATGGGTGACGAACATGTCGTATTCTTCAAAGCTGCCGGGATCGAGCAGCACGTCGAGCCGCTCGCGCGCCGTCAGCTTGCCCTTGCCATGCTGGGTGTCGATGCGGCGCTGCCCGCCGCCCAGTCGCGCCTGGGCGCGCTTGTCTTCGAGTTCGGCGATGATCTTTTGCATGCTTGGGCACTCCCGGTCGTGGCTGCAGACTATGTCAGCGCGTGCCGTGCCCCAAGTCTGCAAAAGACAGCAAAGGGCGGACCTGTTACATCTACACAAAGCAAGCTTTGTGATTTTGTGGAGTTGTGTGAATGGCGGCGCGGAAAGTCTTTGCCGGAGCGCGTTTGCGTACCCTGCGCAGCCAGCACAAGCTGACCCAGGCCGAGCTGGCGGCGCGGCTGGAAATTTCGGCCTCCTATGTCAATCAGCTCGAATCCAATCAGCGCCCGCTGACCGCCTCGGTCATGCTGGCGCTGGTCGATGGCTTCAATCTCGACCTCTCCGAACTGATGACCGACGCCAGCGATCGCCTCGTTGCCGATCTGCGCGAGGCGCTGGCCGATCCGGTGTTTGGCGAGGGCGTGCCCAACCTGCAGGAACTCAAGACAGTCGCTACCAACGCGCCCGACATGGCCCGCGCCATGCTCCAGCTTTACGAAAGCTATCGCAAAACCAATGAGCGGCTGGCCGGCGTCGATGCGGCCCTGTCCCGCGATCCGCAAAGCGGCATGCAGACCGCATATGAAGAGGTGCGCGACTTCTTCCACTATGCCGATAACTATATCGATCCCCTCGATCGCGCCGCCGAGGCGCTGGCGGGCGAGCTGGGTGAATTCGGGCCCGACCGGCTGCGGCGGCTGACCATCTATTGCGCCGAAACGCACAATATCCGTGTCATGCTGACCCCGCCCTCAGGGGGCGATGCGATCAGCACGTTCGATCGCGCCAATCGCGACCTCTGGGTCAATAGCCGGCTGGAACCCTCGACGCAGTTCTTCCAGATCGCCGCCGTGCTGGGCGGGCTGGAACAGGCGACCCTGCTTGGCGAATTGCTCGACGCCGCCAATTTCAAGACTGCCGAGGCGCGCAGCATTGCCCGCATGGGGCTGACCAATTACTTCGCCGGCGCGCTGCAAATGCCCTATGGCGCCTTTCTCAAGGCGGCGCAGGCCTATCGCTACGATATCGAGGACCTGGCACACGTGTTCGGCGCCAGCCTCGAGCAGATTGCGCACCGCCTCTCCACCATGCAGCGCCCGCGCGAGCGCGGCGTGCCATTCTTCTTCGCCCGGGTCGATGCGGCAGGGACCATCACCAAGCGCCATTCGGCCACGGCGCTGCAATTCGCCCGCTTCGGCGGCGCTTGCCCCTTGTGGAATGTGCACCGGGCCTTCGAGGCGCATGGCCAGATCATCCGGCAACTGGCTGAAACGCCTGACGGGCATCGCTATATCAGCCTGGCCTGGTCCTCCGAAAAGCGCACCGGCGGCTATCACGGCACCACAAGGCGCTACGCCTATGCGCTCGGCTGCGAGGTGAGCCATGCCGGGCGGCTGGTCTATGGCGAGGATATCGACCCCGCCCGCGTGGCGTTCGACCCCATCGGCATCTCGTGCCGCATCTGCGAACGCCGCACCTGCCCCCAGCGCTCGGTGCCGCCACTGGCCGCCAGCATCACTGTGCCGGCGGACCGGCGCGCCATCGTTCCCTATGAGATCGGGTGAGGTTCACGCCGGTTCGAAGTCGAAGCCCGGCCCGTCGATCTGCATCATCCCCGCGGCAAACCGTTTGGCGTTTTTCACATAACGGTCGGCCGAGGCTGCCAGCTCTTTCTCCCCCGCCTCATCGATCTGCCGCACCACCTTGCCCGGTGCGCCGACGACCACGGAATTGTCGGGGATCACCTTGCCTTCGGTAACAAGGGCATTGGCGCCGATCAGGCAGTTGCGGCCGATCCTGGCCCCGTTGAGAACGGTGGCGCCCATCCCGATCAGCGTGTTGTCGCCAATAATGCAGCCATGCACGATGGCGCTGTGTCCGATGGTGCAATTGGCCCCGATATCAAGGGGATAGCCGTGGTCGGTATGCAGCACGCAGTTTTCCTGCACGTTGGAGCGCGCCCCGATGGTGATGCGTTCGATGTCCCCGCGGGCCACCACGCCGAACCAGATGCCCGCCTCGGCTCCCACGACGATATCGCCGACGAGGACGGCGGTGGGGGCGATCCAGGCGGTGTCCGGGTCGATTTGCGGTGCGACTCCGTCAAGCGCGAAGATGGGCATTGGGTCCTCCCGATTCAGGGTTTGATGCCATAGGCATCGCGCATCTCGGCGATCTCTGCCAGCGTGCTGTGAAACAGGGTCCAGCCATCGCTCTCGGCGATCGGGGCCCAGATGGCCTCCATTTCCTCGATCAGCATGGTGCGCGGGCGCTGGCGGGCGAAATAGGCATGGTCGAGCCGCAGGCCATCGGCGGGTTCAAAAGCTTCGAGCGCATTGGCCACTGGCCGGAAAGCCTCGCTGGCATAATAGGCTGCCGACGGGCTGCGCCCCGCCCGCCCGGCACTGCGCGCGCCGCCATACCAATCGAAGAAGAATTGCTCGTACGGCGCCTGGCTGGCGCCCAGAAAGCCGAACAGTTCGGTGAGGAATTCGCTGTCGCTCTCGGTGTCGCGCGGCATCAGGCCGAGCCGGCGCAGCATCTGCCGCGGCAGCTCCGCGCGGAACAGCGGCCAGACAGTATTGAGCGCCGGCTCCAGCGCCTCGATGCTCGAAAGCGGCAGCAGGCATTCGGCCAGGCGGGTCAGGTTCCAGGCCAGCGTATCGGGCTGGCGACCGAAGCTGTAGAGCCCGGTTTCGTCGAAATAGGCGGCGGTGAAGGCGGGGTCGTAGCTGGCGATGAACCGCCAGGGGCCATAGTCGAAGCTCTCGCCGGTGATGTTGATATTGTCGGTGTTGAGCACGCCATGGACGAAACCCGCCGCGATCCACTGCGCGCCGAGCCGGGCGACATTGTCGACCACGGCGGCAAGGAATGCCGCGGCCTTGTCGGTCTCGTTGGCCAATTGGGGGTAGTAATTGGCGATGGAATAATCGAGCAGCTTGGCCAATCCCGCGTGGTCTTCGAGATAGGCGAGGCGCTGGAATGAGCCGATGCGGATGTGGCTGTGACTGAGCCGGACCAGCACCGACGAGCGGGTCGGGGAGGGTTCGTCACCGCGGTAAAGCGCTTCACCGGTCTCGATCAATGAGAAGCTCTTTGAGGTGTAAACCCCTAGCGCCTCTAGCATTTCCGTCGCCAGCACCTCGCGCACGCCGCCCTTGAGGGTGAGCTTGCCATCGCCGCCGCGCGACCATGGCGTCTTGCCCGAGCCCTTGGTGCCGAAGTCGAGCAGCCGGCCATCCGCAAGGTCATAACCCTGCGCGAATAAGAACCCGCGCCCGTCGCCGAGATCGGCATTGTAGCTGCGGAACTGGTGGCCGTGATAGCGCAGCGCCAGGGGCTGCGGGAGCGAGCCGGGCAGGGGCTCGAAGCGCCCGAAATGGCGGATCCACTGGGCGTCGGAGAGGCCATCCAGCCCCATCCGCGCGGCCCAGCGCTGGTCGTGGTGGCGCAATATGGCCTGGGGGAAATCGGCGGGCGTGACGCGGTCGAAGAAGGCGTCGCCCAGCGAGAGATGGTTTTGCGAAGGCTGGAAATCGGACATGGCAGCGACGCTAGCATGGCACCGGAAAACCACCAGCATTCTGGCAGTTTTCTTGCAGCATGCCAGCAGATTTCTTGTGATTGGCTTGTAGATTTCTGCAATCCTGCCTCACGCGGGCCGGTCTGGCGCGGCGGCGCGAAAGCCCCTATATCGACGGTAATGAAAATCCAGAACGACATGCTCCGACTTGCGCCGTTCCAGGCCGTCATCTTCGACATGGATGGCACCATCCTCGATACCGAAAGCGTGTTCCGCGCCATCGTGTTCGAGGTCTGCGACGATCTCGGTTTCCCGATGACCGACGCCGTGCACCGCTCCATGGTGGGTGGCAGCCACGAGCGGACCCATCAATTGCTGATCCAGACCTATGGCGTCAGCTTTCCCTATACGCTGTTCGATGAGCGCTGCCGGGTCATCATGACCCAGCGCTCCTCGGGCGGAGTTCCGGTCAAGCCCGGCGCCCGCGAGCTGATCGGGGACCTGCAGGCCCGCGGCATCCCGACGGCCATCGCCACCTCGTCGCGCCAGCCCCATGCCGAGCATCAGCTTGGCGCGGCCGGCCTGCTCGAAATGTTCGACGCCATCGTCACCCGCAATGACGTGACCAACCCCAAGCCGCATCCCGAGCCCTACCTGCTGGCGGCGGGGCGGCTGGGCATCGATCCGCGCCATTGCCTGGCGCTAGAGGACAGCCATACCGGCGTCCGCGCCGCCCATGCGGCCGGCATGCAGACCGTCATGGTGCCCGACCTCGTCCACCCCAGTGACGAGATTCGCGGCCTCGGCATCGCGGTGATGGACAGTCTCGTCCATGTCCACAGGGCCGCTTTCGAGCCTGTGTGAGTCTTAACAAAGCTTCCACCAAGCCCCGCTCCGGCGGGGCTTTTTGTTTGTGCCGGGCCCTTGCTCCACAGCAATCGCGGTGGCAATCCTTAATTGCATAAACTTTTATCGATCCGCGTTACCACCCCCTCACCATCGATCAAGTCCCTGCACACAAAGGGTTTTCAAGCGACCTTCGCTCGATTAACCGTAACTTAAGAAGCTAATGTGCATGGTTAACCAGCCGTAAATTTCGACTTCCCACGGCTGGCATCCTTGTCTAGTGTGCCGCCTCGGGATGTGAGGGATCTGCAACAGGTCCTTTGAAAAGAAGGCTCGCCGGATATGACCGGAGGGCTCATGAGTAAGGACGGGGCATTGGGGCAGACTTGGCGGACTATTGCTGTGCGTGCGGTATCGCATGCTCTTGCCCTGAGCGCGGTCGCGCTCGTTCTGTTCGTTACGCTCGTGCCTGCCCATGCCCAGACCGACCGCGTCGCCATCGTGACGCCCCTGCCGGTCCCCGCCGATTTGGTTGCCGTTCGCGCGCAGCCCGCCATCGGTCCCACCATTACCCCGCTCGCACCCGGTGAGCAGCCGCTGACTGCAGCGCTGCTGGCCAACTATGTCGAGCGCCAGAATCAGCTCCGCGCCGTCAACGTGCTGGGCGAGCAGCCTGCAGGCGAGCTCACCGCCGACGTGCTGATGGGCTACATTGCCCGTGGCCCGCTGGGTGGCGGCAACAGCGCCGTTTCGGCCATTGCCAGCTTCACCAGCCCCACCAAACTGCCAGAGCCCGACCTCAACGCGACCATGCTCGCCGCCTATGTCGAAAACGGCTACCAGCCGCTGGCCCAGCGAATCGAGCATGCCAATAACGAGCGCGACTGCCTGACCCAGGCGATCTATCACGAAGCCCGCGGCGAAAGCGAAGCCGGCCAGCTGGCGGTGGCCAATGTCATCGTCAACCGCGCCCGCTCCAACAAGTTCCCCTCGACGCTCTGCGGCGTGATCTACCAGAACGCCGACAAGGGCCTCTATCGCTGCCAGTTCACCTTCGCCTGCGACGGCCGCGCCGATGTGGCCGGTGAGCGCCGGGCCCTGGCCCGCTCCGCCGCGCTGGCCCAGAAGGTCTTTGCCGAATTCGCCACCGGCGATGCCGTCGGCGCGATCCCGAAGACCGCGCTCTACTACCACACCACGGCGGTCAATCCGTCCTGGGCCAACACCTACAATGCTGTCGCCCAGATCGGCTCGCACATCTTCTACTCGCCGAACTAAGGCGGGGTTTCCGAACAGATTTGGATCTTTTGGCGCGCATGGCTTGGGCTGTGCGCGTTTTGCGTTTGGGCGGTGGGGGTGTCGGCAGCCCCGATATCGCGGCTCTCACACCCCCACCCTTGATCCCTCCCCACAAGGGGGAGGGAGATGACTGAGGGACTGGTGGCAGGGACGTTGCCTACCCACCGGTGCTGCCCGCGAACTTGATCCGCGGGCCGGTTTCAACCCGGTGTGAGCGGTGAGGGGCCTGCGGATCACGTCCGTGGGCAGCGCGGTGGTTGTTGTGAGGTTGTGCTCGCACTGGCCCGCAAAAACAAAAAAAGGCGCCTGGTGGGGCGCCCTTAGTTTTTGGAGGAGATTGGTTATTCGGCGGCTTGGGCCAGGCGGGGGCCGGGCTCGGGGTTGGCGATGTCGCCGAATTTCTCGAAGTTCTTGCGGAACAGCCCGGCCAGATGGGTCGCCTGATTGTCATAGGCTTCGGCATCGGCCCAGGTGAGGCGCGGGGTGAGCAGCTTTGTCTCGACGCCAGGCACGGCCAGCGGGACTTCGAAGCCGAACAGTTCATCGACGCGCATTTCGGCATCGTCGAGCGAGCCGTTGAGCGCTGCAGTGAGCAGGCGGCGGGTCGAGGCGATGTCGATGCGCTTGCCCACGCCATAGCCGCCGCCGGTCCAGCCGGTATTGAGCAGCCAGGCCGAGGCGCCGCTGCTGCGCAGCTTTTCGGCCAGCATGTCGCCATAGACGGTGGGATGCAGCGGCATGAACGGGGCGCCGAAGCAGGCGGAGAATGTGGCTTCCGGCTCGGTGACGCCGCGTTCGGTGCCGGCCACCTTGGCGGTGTAGCCGCTGAGGAAGTGGTAGACCGCCTGGTCGGGCGAGAGTCGCGACAGCGGCGGCAGGACGCCGAAGGCGTCAGCGGTCAGGAACACCACGGTCTTGGGCGTGCCGCCGACCGAGCCCTTGGCAATGGCGGGCAGCACATGGATCGGGTAGGCGGCGCGGGTGTTTTCGGTCAGCGAGACGTCGTCGAAATCGGGCGCATGGTCGGCCTTGAGCACGACATTTTCCAGAACGGTGCCGAATTTCTTGGTCGCGGCGAAGATCTCCGGCTCGGCGCTGGGGCTGAGCTTGATGGTCTTGGCGTAGCAGCCGCCTTCGAGGTTGAACACGCCATCCTCGCTCCAGCCATGCTCGTCATCGCCGATCAGCGGGCGCTCGGGATCGTTGCTGAGCGTGGTCTTGCCGGTGCCTGACAGGCCAAAGAACAGCGCGGAATCGCCATATTGGCCGACATTGGCCGAGCAGTGCATGGGCAGCACGCCCCGTGCCGGCGCATGGAAGTTGAACAGCGAGAACACCGATTTCTTGATCTCGCCGGCATAGAGCGTGCCGGCAATCACCACGATGTTGCGCGTCATATCGAGCGCGATCACCGTATCGGTGCGGCTGCCGTGGCGGGCCGGATCGGCCTTGAAATGGGGGACGTGGACGATAGTCACGGGCGTGCCATTGGCGCCGGTGGGCACATCCTCGCCCTGCCGGATCAGCAGGTTGCGGATGAACAGGGCATGCCAGGCGCTGGGGGTGAGCACGGTGACGGCGAACTGGTGGCGCGGATCGGCGCCGGCCAGCAGATCCTGCCGGAACACGCCATGCCCGCCATAGGCGGCGATGGCGTCTTCGAGCAGTAGATCGAACTGGGCGGGGCTGAGCGCGCCGCTATTGGCCCACCAGACGCTGTTTTCGGTAAGCGCATCGCGGACGATGAATTTGTCCTTGGGCGAGCGGCCGGTGAAGGCGCCGGTGCGGACCGAAACGGCACCATCCTCGGTCAGTTCGCACTCCTCGCCCTGCAGCGCGCGTGCAACAAGGACCGGCGCGATATCGTTGACGGAGACCGAGCCGGCCCGGGCTGCAATCTGGCTCCGAAGGGCTTGGTGATCGAACGGCGACATTTTCTTCTGCTCCATCGCTCGCGGCATCTGCGCCGCCTGCTATTGAGCCGAAAATACCGGGCCGATTGGTCGTACAACCATCCCGCAAAGCGTCGTAAGACGGAAGTTGGACCGTATCCTAGTATACAAGATGAAGTGGTCCAAGGGTTGTACTCACCTTGGCTGCGCCTTATTTAACGCGTAATTGTCCACTGCAAGCATGGGCCGGCTTCCACTGCCGAAATGTTTGCCAGCGTCCGAACAAGAAAGGCAGCTCATGCCAAAGATTGCCCTGGTTGATGACGACCGTAATATTCTGACTTCCGTGTCCCTGACCCTGGAAGCCGAAGGCTATCAGGTCGCCACCTATACCGACGGCGCCTCGGGTCTCGAGGGACTGACCACCGACAAGCCCGACCTTGCTATCCTCGATATCAAGATGCCGCGCATGGACGGCATGGAACTGCTGCGGCGCCTGCGCCAGAAGTCCGACGTGCCGGTGATCTTCCTCACCTCCAAGGACGAGGAGATCGATGAATTGTTCGGGCTCAAGATGGGCGCCGACGATTTCATCACCAAGCCGTTCAGCCAGCGCCTGCTGGTGGAACGCGTCAAGGCGATCCTGCGCCGCTCCGCCCCGCGCGATCCATCCGCTCCCGCCGGGGCGCTGGGTGAGCCCCAGCCGGGCAAGGCGCTGATCGAGCGCGGCTCACTGGTGATGGACGAAGAGCGCCACACCTGCACCTGGAAAGGGCAGCGCGTCACGCTCACCGTCACCGAATTCCTGATCCTGCAGGCGCTGGCGCTGCGTCCCGGCGTCGTCAAGTCGCGCAATGCCCTGATGGATGCCGCCTATGACGATCAGGTCTATGTCGACGATCGCACCATCGACAGCCACATCAAGCGGCTGCGCAAGAAGTTCAAGGCGACCGACGACGACTTCGAAATGATCGAGACGCTGTATGGCGTCGGCTATCGCTTCAAGGAGCAGTAAGCAGTCAAAGTGGCCATTCTCGATCCGGATCTGAAGCCCGAACCCCTCGACACGTCCGAATGGCGTGCGCCGGGGCCGGACGGGTCTGCGCCGCCCCCCGGGGCCGACCGGCGCGGCAAGCGGCATATGTGGCTTGCCCCCTTCTACAAGATCGCCAATGCGATCGGCCGGTTCCTCGACTTCACCATCTTTTCCAGTCTCACCCGGCGCATCGTCGTGCTCAACATGGCGGGGCTGCTGGTGCTGGTGGTGGGCATTCTCTACCTCAACCAGTGGCGCGCCGGGCTGATCGACGCGCGCGTGCAGTCGCTGCGCGTGCAGGGCGAAATCATCGCCGCAGCGATTGCCGGTTCGGCCACGGTGGATAGCGACGTCATCTCGGTCAATCCCGACCGGCTGCTGCAATTGCAGGGCGATGGCACCATTTCCCCGCTCTCCTATTTCGATCCCTCGCTGGAATTCCCGATCAACCCCGAACGCGTGGCGCCGCTGCTACGCAACCTGATCACGCCCACCCGCACGCGGGCGCGCATCTATGATCAGGGGGGGCTGCTGATCCTCGACAGCGAGAACATCTATGCCCGTGGCGAGGTGATCCGCACGGTGATCGACACCAAGCGCGACAGCTTCTTCCTGTGGGACTGGTGGAATGCCATGCTGGCCTGGGTCCCGGGCGACAATTATCCGCTCTATCAGGAGCACGGCGCCGACGAGGGTAACCGTTACCCCGAAGTGGCCTCGGCGTTGACCGGTTCGGCGGCCGACTTCGTGCGCGTCGATGCACAGAACCAGCTTGTGGTGTCGGTGGCGGTGCCGGTGCAGCGGCTGCGCTCGGTGGTGGGCGCCATCCTGCTCTCGACCGCGCCGGGCGATATCGACTCGGTCGTGGCCCAGGAGCGCAACGGCATCCTGCGTATCGCCATGATCGCGGCGGCGGTGCAGATCGCGCTGTCGCTGGCGCTGGCCGGCACGATTGCCGGGCCGATGCGGCGCCTCTCGGCAGCGGCCGAACGAGTGCAGACCGCCGGCAATGCGCGCGCCGAAATCCCCGATTTCTCCGACCGCTCCGACGAAATCGGCCATCTGGGCGGCGCTTTGCGGCGTATGACCGACGCGCTCTACAACCGCATCGAGGCCATCGAGCGCTTTGCCGCCGACGTGGCCCACGAGCTCAAGAATCCGCTGACCTCGCTGCGCAGCGCGGTGGAGACCCTGCCGCTGGCCAAGCGCCCCGAGGATCGCGAGCGGCTCAACGCCATCATCCAGCATGACGTCAAACGCCTCGACCGGCTGATCACCGATATTTCGAGCGCCAGCCGCCTCGACGCCGAACTTGCGCGCGAGGGTTCTGAGCGCGTCGATGTGGAAAAGCTGGCCCAGGCCATGGTCTCGATCCAGAAGGATATGGCGCTGGGCCGCGGGGTGACCGTGGAAATGGCGCCGCGCCTTGGCAAGGGGCCCGCCATCATCAACGGGCATGAAAGCCGGCTGGCGCAGGTCTTTGCCAACCTGATCGACAATGCGGTGTCCTTCTCGCCTGAGGGCGGGGTGGTGCGCGTGCAGCTGGCGACCGATGCCGACAACATCACAGTCACCGTGACCGATGAAGGGCGTGGCATAACAGGCGACTTCAGCAAGATCTTCCAGCGCTTCTATACCGACCGCCCCGATACTGAGAGCTTTGGCGACCATTCGGGGCTGGGGCTGTCGATCTGCAAGCAGATCGTGGCGGCGCACAAGGGCACGATCCGCGCGCACAATCGCAGCGATCGCTCCGGCGCGGTGTTCACGGTTGTATTGCCGCGTGCCCGCAAATAGATTGCGTCCATGAGTAAGCCTATCAACGTGCATGGCACGGGACTGCTGTTGGGATCGACGGGCGTGCTGTTGCGCGGACCCTCGGGGGCAGGCAAATCGGTTTTGGCGCTGACCCTGCTCGACCGCTGGGAAGGCCGCGGCTTGCCGGCCTATCTGGTGGCCGACGATCGGGTCGATCTGGTGCTGACCGGGCGCGAGCTGAACATGAGGGCGCCCGATACGCTGGCCGGGCTCATCGAGCTGCGCGGCCGCGGCATCGTCAAGCGCCCGCACAAGAGCATGGTGACGCTGAACCTGGTCATCGACCTCGTGCCCGAAATGGCGCGCATGCTCGAAGATGACGAATTCCTGACCGAGCTGAACGGGGTGGCGCTGGCCCGCGCGCCCGTGCCGTCGGGCGATGTGATCGGCCTCGGCCATCAGGTTCTACTGGTGATCGAAGCCATTGCGGCCCTCTCCGAAAAGGCCGTTGGGCAGTGAGAAAATACTGCTTGAATAGCGCATCCTACCGGCCGAAAATGGGCCATGCTCGTCCTGATGGGTCGGGTTCGCGTTCGTTTGCCGGGCCGATGGCCGGGCAGGCGGACAGGGGGCATGAATTGCTGGAATGCCGTATGCGCGCCATGGGCTGCGCTGGTCGGCACGCTGGGGACGTTGCATGATTGGTCTGGTTCTGGTGACGCATGGCGCGCTCGCCAACGAATTCAAATCGGCTCTCGAACATGTCGTTGGGCCGCAGGAGTTCTGCGAAACAATAGCCATCGGTCCTGACGACAACATGGAATCGCGGCGCAACGATATTCTCGCCGCCGTCGACAAGGCCAATGACGGGGCCGGTGTCATCATCCTGACCGACATGTTTGGCGGCACGCCGTCCAACCTGGCGATTTCGGTGATGCAGAACCGCGACGTGGAAGTGATCGCCGGGGTAAACCTGCCCATGCTGGTCAAGCTCTGCCGGGTGCGCGCCGACATGGACATCAAGGAAGCGGTCAACCTGGCGCAGGAAGCGGGCCGCAAATATATCACCGTTGCTAACTCCATTCTCGGAGCCGGATGAGCATGACGCCTGACGCTGGATATCGGTCGAGCTTCACCCCCTGGGGGAGCATCTGATGGAGGCCGCAACCGGCGGCAGCCGCGCCGTTGCCCAGCAACTGACCATCGTCAACCGCAAGGGCCTGCATGCCCGCGCCTCGGCCCGCTTCGTGCGCACCGCCGAGTGCTTTGACGCCACCATCCAGGTCATCAAGGACGGCACCTCGGTCGGGGGCGACTCGATCATGGGCCTGATGATGCTGGGCGCCGGTCCGGGCTCGACCATCCTGGTGCAGGCCAGCGGCCGCCAGGCGCGCGAAGCGCTGGAGGCGATCGTGGAGCTGGTGAATAACGGCTTCGACGAGGATAGCGACGGGGCCTCTGCTTGAGGGACGCCATCGTCCTGATGGCTTCCGATCCCCACTGGCCCGACCTCTATCTGGCCGCACGCGATGAAGTGCTGCACCTGTTGCCCGAGCCGCCGCGCCTGATCGAGCATATCGGCTCGACCGCCGTGCCGGGCCTCGCGGCCAAACCGGTCATCGATATCATTGTGCTCCTGGCGGATATGGCGCCGGTTGCGGCGGCCATCCCGCGCTTTGAGGCGGTGGGCTATGAATTCCGCCCCGATGCCTCCGACCCGCTCCACCTGTTCCTGCGCCGCTATGGTCCCGATGGCAGCCGCACCCACCACCTGCACCTGCACGGCGATGCCGGAGAGGTGCAGCGGCGCATCCTGTTCCGGGACCGGCTGCGGGCCGATGCGGAGATCCGGCAGCGCTATTTGGCGCTTAAGGAAGAGCTGGCGCACCGGTATGCCGGTGATCGCGCGGCCTATGCCGAGGGCAAGAGTGCCTTCATCGATGCCGTTGTTTTGGCCGCCGGCGGTCCGGCGCGGCGGGGCGGCTAGGGCGAAGCTTGGGAGAGCTTGGGATCTTGGGGAACCCCCACCCTCATTCCCTCCCCACAAGGGGGAGGGAAGCCTAGCCGGTGGGTGAGGTGACATTGGGGCTGGCCTCAGGCACTAGCAGGCCAGACTGGGGCTGGGCCACGGAAGTTGGGCATGCGTTTCCCTCCCCCTTGTGGGGAGGGATCAAGGGTGGGGGTGGGAGCCCCGATTTTGGGGGAGGCGTGGATGGGTGTCGAGCGGGCGCGGCAGCTCAGGAAGACCATGAGCGCGCCGGAGGCGAGGCTCTGGAACGCGTTGCGGGAACTGCGATCTCAAGGCCACCACTTCCGGCGGCAGGTGCCGATGGGGCGGTATTACGCGGACTTTTGCTGCCACAAGGCGCGGCTGGTGGTGGAGGTCGATGGCGACCTGCATTTTTCCGACGAGGCCATGGCGCGGGACAGCGTGCGGGATGCGTTTGTCCGGGGTGAGGGGTATCGGGTGTTGCGCGTCACCAATGTGGAGGTGATGGGCAATCTTGAGGGGGTGATGGCGACGGTGCTTGCGGCGCTTGGGGAACCCCCACCCTCATTCCCTCCCCACAAGGGGGAGGGAGGCCTCTCCGGTGGGTGAGGTGCGATTGGGGGCCACCAAGGGCGTTTGCTAGGTGTCGTCTTTGCGGCCGAGACCCATGCCGAGGCCCATTCCCATGCCGCCGCTGCCACCGCCAGCACCGCCTCCGGCTCCACCTCCGCCGCGGCCTTCGGCGTCGCCGCCGGGCCTGTTGCGGGCGCCGGAGGCCTGGGGGCGGGCGGGGCCTTGCAGGGGGATATTGGCGTCGGCGGGGACCGGGGTGAGGTCGAGTGCCTTGCGGATGAAATTGCGCAGGGAAATGACCAGCTCGGCCGTGTGGATCGGCTTGCCGGCTGCCAGGTCGTTGGCGGCCTGGGCGGCGAGGCGGACCTGCTCCTCGGTGCCGAGCAGGATGATGTCGGAGAGACAGGCCTCCACGGCGTCGCGGATGCGGCGGGCCCGCTCGCTTGGGCCGGCCGGTGCCGCGCCGGGCGCGGTGTCATTGGGCTCGCTAGTTTCGGCTTCGTCGAGCTCGGGCATGTCCGGCGCGGCTTCGGCCTGCCGCCGGTGCAGGTCGCGCAGATGCAGGGGATCGACGGTGAGGCGCCCTGTGAAGGAGCCGCCAAGCACTTTATAGGCGGCGATCAGCGTCTTGAGGCGCTCGTTGATCTGCCGGTTCTGGCGCTGCTGGCGCTGCTGGATGGTCATCATCATGAGAATGCGAATGCCCACGCCGATCAGCGTGAACGCGGCCAGCCCGACGACCGTGGTGACGATGGCTTCCCACGAGCTGAAATCCAGAAAGCGCATGATTTCTCCCAAGTGGCTGCCCGGGCAAGACTTTAGTCACCTTGGCGGCCCAGTCTAGCCGAAGATGTGATTTGGCCGGGCGCCAAATTGTGGCCGCGGAAATGGTCGATGCAACCTGGGGCGGACGTTGAGTGGAGTAGCGGATGCGGCGGATAGTGGCGGGGATTGGCGGGCTGGCACTGGCGGTGACCCTGAGCCAGTTTCCCGAATATGCCCAGCAATATACCCAGCGCCTCGGCGGGGCCGTGGATGAACTGGCCGCGATCACGGCGGAATTCGACCGCTCGGCGGCTGAAGGCGGGCTCGATCGAACCACGGCACTGGCGCGCTATCAGGCGTCGAGCGACGCCTTCCTCGCCGAGCGGGGTACGGCGATGGAAGCGACTTTCCGGCGCTACGGTGATCTCAGCGCCACTCTGGCCCGCATCCAGAATGCCGATCCGATTGCGCGCTTCCAGGCGCTGCCGGCGTATCTCGACAGCGATATCGGCCGCCGGACGCTGGAAAACTACCAGCCCGCTATGCCGGTGACCGTCGAAGGCGTGCTCTATGCCGGGGGCGGGTTCCTGCTTGGCTATCTGGTGCTCTCCGGCCTGATGCGTTTTCTGGCCCTGCCATTCCGCCGCCGTTACGCTGCCTACAGGTAGTTGGATATAAACATTTCTTTATGTGATCTGTTGATCGGGCGGCCCGCCTTGCGTATAGCAGAGGCAAGACACATTGTGCCGCGGAGCCCCTCATGACCACTCAATCGACCGACTATGCGGTCAAGGACATTTCCCTCGCCGATTTCGGCCGCAAGGAAATTGCCATCGCCGAAATCGAAATGCCCGGCCTGATGGCAATCCGCGAGGAATATGCCGCCGCCCAGCCGCTCAAGGGCGCGCGCATTGCCGGTTCGCTGCACATGACCATCCAGACCGCCGTGCTGATCGAGACGCTGGTCGCGCTCGGCGCCGAAGTGCGCTGGGTGAGCTGCAATATCTTCTCGACCCAGGACCACGCCGCTGCCGCCATCGCCGCCGCTGGCATCCCGGTCTTTGCCCATAAGGGCGAGAGCCTCGATGAATATTGGGAATTCACCGACCGCATGATGGACTGGGGCAATGGCCTCACCCCCAACATGATCCTCGATGATGGCGGCGACGCCACCATGTATATCCTGACCGGCGCCAAGGCCGAGAAGGACATTTCCGTGCTCGACAAGCCGGGTAGCGAAGAAGAGGAAATCTTCTTTGCCACCATCAAGAAGCGCCTGGCCAAGTCGCCGAACTTCTTCTCGACCATCCGCGCCAATATCCGCGGCGTGTCGGAAGAAACCACCACGGGCGTGATGCGCCTCTATCAGCTGCACGCCAAGGGCGAGCTGCCGTTCCCGGCCATCAACGTCAATGACTCGGTGACCAAGTCCAAGTTCGACAACAAGTACGGCACCCGTGAATCGCTGGTCGACGCCATCCGCCGCGGCACCGACGTGATGCTGGCCGGCAAGGTTGCCATCGTCTGCGGCTATGGCGACGTGGGTAAGGGCTCGGCTGAATCGCTGCGTGGCGCCGGCGCCCGCGTGCTGGTGACCGAAGTCGACCCGATCTGCGCCCTGCAGGCCGCCATGGAAGGCTTCGAGGTCGTGACCCTCGAGGATGCCGCGCACCGCGCCGACATCGTCGTCACCGCCACCGGCAACCGTGACGTGCTGATGGTCGATGACATGCGCAACCTCAAGGACATGGCCATCGTCTGCAATATCGGCCACTTCGACAACGAAATCGACGTGCTGGGCCTGCGCAACTTCAAGTGGACCAACGTCAAGCCGCAGGTCGACATGGTCGAAAAGCCCGACGGCAAGCGCCTGATCCTGCTGTCGGAAGGGCGCCTCGTAAACCTGGGCAATGCCACCGGCCACCCGAGCTTCGTGATGTCGGCTTCCTTTGCCAACCAGACCCTGGCCCAGATCGAGCTGTGGACCAATGGTGAAAAGATCGAGAAGAAGGTGCATGTGCTGCCCAAGCATCTCGACGAAAAGGTCGCCGAACTGCACCTGGCCAAGCTCGGCGCCAAGCTGACCAAGCTGACCAAGGAACAGGCCGACTATATCGGCGTGAGCCCGACCGGCCCGTTCAAGTCCGGCGAATACCGCTACTGATCTGCCGGCATGATTTCGAGACGCCCGTGGCCTTGGCTGCGGGCGTTTTTGTTTGGAGAGTGGGACTCCCCGGTACCCCCACCCTGCCTCCCTGGCAGGGGGAGGATCGTCCCGAACACGTCAAGACAGAGTTCCTGCTTCGTTCCGGGTCAAGGCCCGATATCGCGTGTTTGCCCACAATGGTTAATCATTAAGACTCTTTTAGCTGATTCCGCAGGTGGGTATGGTCAGGGTGATTCGGTTGCCGGGGGACACGGCGACGGGGTCGGAAGCGGCCGGAGCTCCTCAGGGATCCCCGCGTTTGGCCGCTCCCCTTGAGTGCAAGCGTACCGGTTCACTCGAGCCGGGCTGGCAACGATAATATTAACCTAGAGGGCCGCGCATGGCGCCGGATCGTTTCCGGAAGCATTGGGGATTCGCAACTGTTGCGGCTGCCCCACTTACCCTGATGACGGCGGTCCCCGCCCTCGCGCAGGGCCTGGACACGGCTAGCCTGGTAGGCGCCGCGCCGCTGGCGGTCGCCGTTGGTGCCGGGGCCTTTGCCCTGCTGGCCATGGCGGTGGTGCGCAAGGTGATCGACGATGGCAAGGCGGCCCGCCGCCGCTCCGGCGAGCAGATCGCCGGCCTGCGCGCCATGGTCGATGAATATGAAGCGCTGCTGTCGGGCACGCGCGAAGTCACCATCCTCTGGAACGAGAATAACGAAGGCGCGCCGCGCCTGCTGGGTCAGGCGTCGGCGGTGCTGCCGGTCGGCCGCCAGCCCGAAAGCGTGCTCAATTTCCAATCCTGGCTGTCCAATGCCGAGGCAGATGGCCTGGCGCGGCTGCTCGAAGACTTGCGCGTGCATGGCCATGCCTTTGCGGTGAGCCTCAAGGCGTTTGACGGCCGCATCATCCGCGCGACCGGCTGGGTGCTCGGCGGCGGCGCGGCGATGCGCCTGCGCCCCGCCTTCATGGAGCCGGCCGCCGAACCCGTTCTGGTGGCCGCCGCCGCTTCGGGCGATCAATCCAGCGTGCGCGCCATCCTGGCGGCGCTTGCCAAGCCCGCCTTTGCCCGCGATGCCAATGAGCGGCTGGTTTTTGCCAATGCCGCCTATCTCGAACTGGCCCGCCAACTGGGCAAGAATGGCAGCGAAGCCGCGCCGCCCGAACTGCTGGGCACCGACCAGCTGAAACTCCATCTGATGGCCTGCGCAACCGGCGACAAGCCCGCCTCGATGAGCGTGGCCTGGCCGGGCCTGGGCCAGTATGAACTGGTGGAGTTTCCCATTGCCAGCGGCCGCGCCGGCTATCTGCGCCGTGTCGAGGACGAAGCCAACCGCCCCGCCGAAACCAGCCTTGCCCATATCGGCGGCATTATCGGCGCACTGACCACCCCGATCGCCATTTTCAATGCCAAGCGCGAACTGATCCAGTTCAACGAGGCCTATAGCGAGCTCTGGCACCTGAGCCGCCACTTCCTGGTGCCCGGGCTCGACGAGCGCGCCATTCTCGACAAGCTGCGCACCGAGGGCATGTTGCCCAGCCAGGTCGACTACCAGACCTGGCGCAGCAAGCATCTCGAATCCTACGATCGCAAGGCCCCGCACGAAAACGAGCCCTGGCATCTGCCCGATGGCCGCACGGTCAAGGTCATCACCGCTCCGGCGGGTCCGGCCGGTGGCGTGATCTATGTGTTCGAGGACATCACCCAGCGCCTGATCCTGGAATCGACCAACAAGACCTTCTCCAACGTGCAGCGCGAAACCATCAACGCGCTCTCGGAAGCCGTGGCGGTGTTTGGTACCAATGGCAGGCTGACCCTCTGCAATCCGCGGCTCGCGGCCTTGTGGAAGCTGCCGATGCAGGAACTGGGGCAGAACCCCCATATCGACCAGATCGCCGAGGCCTCCGGGCGCTCCATCCCCGAGGATGGCGCCAGCATCTGGCGCGATCTCAAGCGCGGCATCATCGACCTCAACCCGACCCGTTCGGACCAGACCGGGCGGCTCAACCGCTCGGACGGGCGCCTGCTCGATTATGCCATCACCCGCCTGCCCGACGGGCAGACCATGATGACCTTCCTCGATGTGACTGAGAGCGCCAGCTATTCCAAGGTGCTCAAGGAGCGCAACGACGCGCTGGTGGCCGCGGACCTGCTCAAGGACGCGTTCGTCGAGAATGTGTCCTATGAACTGCGCTCGCCGCTGACCAATATCATCGGCTTCTCGGACCTGCTGGCCAATGACAGCGGCACGCTGACCGACCGGCAGAAGTCCTATATCGAATATATCCGCGCCTCCTCGGTGACGCTGGGCGTGCTGATCGACAATATTCTGGACCTGGCTTCGGTGGATGCCGGCATTGCCGAACTGCGCCCCGAACTGCTCGACGTGCACAATCTCATCGACAAGGCGCGCGCCGGGCTCTCGGCCACCTTCCCCGAGATTTCGGGCGAGCGGCCGATCAACCTCACGGTCGATATCGAAGGGGGCATGCCGCCCTTCATCGCCGACGGCACGCGCATCGTGCAGGTGCTCTACAACCTGCTCTCCAATGCCGCGCGCTTCTCCCCGCCGGGCGGCGAAATCCGCCTGACGGTCAGCCAGCGCGCCGACCGCATGCTGTTCATCATCGAGGATGAGGGCCCGGGGGTCACCGACGAGATGAAGGCGGCGATCCAGACGCGTATCGATACGCCCTCCGGGCGCCAGCGCGGCGCGGGGCTCGGCCTTGCCATCGTCAAGACCTTCGTCAACCTGCATGGCGGCACGATTTCGGCGGAAAAGCGCGAACCGCGCGGTAGCCGCATCATCGTCAACCTGCCGCGCGACAGCGCCATGGCGGGCGTGGCAGAGTAGGCTCCGCCCTCCTTCTGCTCCTCGGGTGTGATGCCCTTTTCGCCCCCTCCCTCTTGAGGGGAGGGCCGGGGAGGGGGTAGTGCTGTGGCCACCGATAGACCCCTCAAGGCTGGCCTCATGTCCCAAACCTTCCTGCCCGACGATGCCGCGACGGCCGCCCTGGGCGCCGAGCTGGCGGCGAGCCTGGTGCCGGGCGACCTGGTGATCCTCGAGGGCGATCTGGGCGCCGGAAAATCGGCTCTGGCCCGGGCGATCATCCGTTCGCTGGCCGAGGATGCCGCGCTCGACGTGCCCTCGCCCACTTTCGCGCTGGTGCAGCCCTATGAAACGCCCAAGGGGCCGGTGCTGCATGCCGATCTCTACCGGCTGGGCGATCCGCGCGAGGTGGACGAGCTGGGCCTGCTCGACAACCCCGCAGCCATTGTGCTGGTCGAATGGGCCGAGCGGGCGCCGGAGATCGTCGATGCGGCAACCCTGGCCGTCACCCTCGCCATCCCGCCCGGCGGGGTGGGACGGAGTGTGACCGTGGCACGCCGGACCTAGCCCCGGCCAAAAATCGTCGTCAATATGTCGAACCCTGCGCCGGCCGGGCGTCGTCCATGCAGATGGGGCGACGCGCCCCGCACAGGAGGACTAGATGACCCAGTTTCTGGTTTGCATTCAGCATCCCGACGATTTCGACCCCAACAGCGAAACCGAGGAGACGCGCCGCAATATCAGCGCGCTCAACGAAGAGATGATCGCCGCCGGCGTCCGGGTCTTCGTCGGCGGCCTGCGCTCCGTTCGCACGGCTCGTACCCTGCGCCCGCAACCGGACGGCAAGGTGCTGGTCACCGACGGCCCCTATGCTGAGACCAAGGAACATATCGGCGGCCTCTGGGTACTCGAGGCGGCGAGCATGGAGGAAGCGGAAGAATGGGGCCGCAAGGCCGCGCTCGCCTGCCGGGTACCGGTGGAGGTGCGGGCGTTTTGGTGAGGGGGCGTCGTGCAGGCGCGGTGTCACCCCGCCTTGAGCCGGGATCCATCCTGAGATGGTGGTGCACTTTCGACGACCTTGCGGCGGTAGCGCGATCTCAGGATGAGCCCCGGCTCAAGGCCGGGGTGACACCGTGGGTAGGGTGGGACTTGTGGCTACGCCCATCCCATGCTTGTCTCCACTCATGGGGCAGGGCTACGCAGTTTACATCGTCGCAAATCGACGGCGCGGCACGATCTATGTCGGCGTCACCAATGACCTCGTCCGCCGCACCCATGAGCACCGTAAGGGGCTCCATGATGGTTTCACCCGAGAGCATGGCTGCAAACATCTGGTCTGGTTTGAACTGACCGAGAATATCGAGGCCGCTATCGCCCACGAAAAGCGCCTCAAGAAATGGCTGCGCTCCTGGAAGGATGCGCTGATTGAAACGACCAACCCCGACTGGCGCGATCTCTGGTGGGACATCATCGGCCTCCAGCCGCCAATCTGACCACCGAACGCGCTACCAAACGCGGTGTCATCCCGGCCTTGAGCCGGGATCCATCTTGAGGTGGCTGATCGGGCCACCTTGCGGCTGTGGGGGGATCTCGGGATGGGCCCCGGCTCAAGGCCGGGGTGACCCGGTGGGTGGCAACGATTCCAAGACTGAGAACCTCCTCTGCCACTTCGGCTATGCGGAGTATCGCATGGTAATGCAGCGCAACTAGAAGGAGTGGTGCGAGACACTATTCCCTTCGTATTCTCTATTTGCAAACATAGACTCTTCATACGATGTCAGAAGTGAAGGGGTTCCGAGTAGGCAAAGTAGTAGCTTTTCAAGGAGTAACTTGGACCTCTGTTTTTCACGAAATAGGCCATCGTAGTCGGAAATGGTCTTTCCGTGGACAATGTCGTTGCGCATTTTAATCGTTCGGTTGAGTTCCCCTAACATCTTAAGCTCATAGTCGGCCCACCATTTTTCATAGCGTCCAGTCATACGCTTCGTACGATCCAAAAGAGTCATATTCGGATTGAGCTTCAGAAATGATGACGTGGCTTCGCGTTCTTGAGTGTTTAGGCCGTGCCAGATTTCGGGGGCAGATCGTAGCGCGTTCTTGAGTCGCTTTGTAAATGCCGCGTGCTTCGGTCCGGTTAGTACCTTCCGTCCATAGCCATTTGCAGTTTCGAATATCTGGACCGTTCGCTCGATTCCTTCGACAAACGAAAGCAATTGAGATTCTAGCGTTAGGTCGGCGCGGCCGCTGAGGTAGTTGAAGATAGCCGCATGAACGTCTTCGTGGCTGTAGGAAAGCCGACTGGCCTTGGCTTCGGCCTTAACACAAAATTGCCCGGGGGACATGTTCCAACGATGGGTATCGATGCCATCGGCGCGCTTGGCCCCCATAAGATGGGGCCAACTCCGAGTGTATGTTTTGTTTGGACCTGAATATGTTCGTCCCAGTATTTTGAGTTCGGCGCAGAAATACAGCGATAGTAGCGGCTTGAGCCATCGCCAAGCGCCTTCGCACTCTTCATCAAAATTGGCCTGCGCTTCACCCTTGCGGACGTCGATCGTCGGCACCCAAAATCTCTGACTACCGAGTTCTCCCTGCCCTTTCGGTTTTTCCCACTCGACAGAATTTAGTCTGAACTGAATCCCAGTTGACAGTGTTTGCCATCGACTATCCCCGCTGTCGCGCTTCCTTGTCTGTCCGTCGCCCTGCCGCCAGACAAAGGGTTTGGGAAACAAGGGGGGGGTGGGGCCACATGACGAGCGACATTGCCTCCTCCGTTTCGTCAGAGGCAGGATACTCGCTAGTTATGTTACTGATGTTGAGTGTCGCGACGGTATAGATCGTTTTGTCGGTAACAGACGTCCCCGACGTGCCACCACTACTCTGCAACGTCGCCTGCCCGGAGATGATCTCATCTCCGTAGCCACCTGCCACACTAGAAAAATCGGGCTGAGCCCATTCCAGGCCCATGGTTCGCAGGTAGGTGCTGCGATCACCGAGGATCTCTATCCTATTGTAGGAGTAGTGATCCTCGTCGGCAATCAACACACTTGGAAGGTCAACAACTCCCCGCCGCGTTCTAAACCTAAGCGTAAGGTGCCGCGTACGAGGTTCCAAACTAATGCGCCTCGTCCCAGTTGTGCGCCGCGTGGGCATCGACCTGGATCGGCACTGACAGCCGCACCGCCGGTTCCGCTGCCCCTTCCATAATCTTGCGGATGGCGGGGATGGCCGTTTCTTCGGTGCCTTGGGGGACTTCGAAGATCAGTTCGTCGTGCACTTGCAGCAGCATGTCGGCTTCGATACCGGCCTTTTTCAGTTCCGGCTCCATGCGTATCATGGCGCGGCGGATGATGTCGGCGGCAGAGCCCTGGATGGGGGCGTTGATGCTGGCGCGTTCGACGAAGCTGCGCTCGGCTGGATGGGACGAGTTGGCATTGGGGAAGTTGATCTTGCGACCGAAAATGGTGGTGACGTAGCCGTCGGCTTTCACCTGCCGGCGCTGCTGATCCATGTAGTCCTTGATGCCCGGGAAGCGCTCGAAATAGGTCTTGATGTAGTCGCCGGCCTCACCGCGCGGAATGCCCAGCTGGTTGGCGAGACCAAAGGCCGAGATGCCGTAAATGATGCCGAAATTGATCGCCTTGGCGCGGCGGCGGACGTCTGAGGGCATGCCTTCGACAGGGACGCCGAACATTTCGGAAGCGGTCATGGCGTGAATGTCGAGGCCTTCCTCGAACGCGTCCTTGAGCGCCTGGATGTCGGCGATATGGGCGAGCACGCGCAATTCGATCTGGGAATAGTCGGCAGAGATCAGGATCTTGCCGGGAGCAGCGACGAAGGCGGTGCGGATCTTGCGGCCGTCCTCGGTGCGCACCGGGATGTTCTGCAGGTTGGGATCGTTGGAGCTGAGGCGCCCCGTCAGCACGGAGTGCTGGGAATAGGTGGTGTGCACGCGCTTGGTGCGCTGGTTGATATATTCGGGCAGGGCATCGGTATAGGTGCCCTTGAGCTTGGTGAGCTGGCGCCAGTCGACAATTGTGCGGGCCAGCGGCACACCCTTGAGGGCAAGGTCTTCCAGCACATCGGCGCCGGTGGACCATGCCCCGGTCTTGGTCTTGGTGCCACCCTCCAGACCCATGCGGTCAAAGAGGATTTCGCCCAGCTGCTTGGGGGAGGCGAGGTTGAAGGTCGAACCCGCCAGCTCATAGGCCTCGGCCTCGAAGGCGGCGGCGCGCTGGGCGAAATCGCCCGAGAGGTGGGCGAGGATCTGCCGGTCGACGGAAATGCCGCGGCCTTCCATGCGGGCCAAAACGGGCGCCAGCGGGCGCTCGATGGTCTCGTAGAGCGTCGTCATGTTCTCGGCGGCGAGACGCGGCTTGAGGATGCGCCACAGGCGGATGGTCATGTCGCTGTCTTCGGCGCCATAGCGCGCGGCGGCATCGATCGGCACCTGGGCGAAGGTGATCTGGCTCTTGCCGGTGCCGATCAGGTCCTTGATCGACTGGCCGGGCACGCCCAGCCAGTGATCGGCCAGTTCGCCCATCGTGTTGTATTGCGGGCCATCAAGCGAATAGCTCAGCAGCAGCGTGTCATCGATGGAATTGACCGCGACGTCATAGCGAGCCAGCAGGCCCAGATCGTATTTGGCGTTATGGAAGATCTTGAGGATCGACCGGTCGGCAAACATTGGGCGCACCATGTCGAGCGCCTGGCGGATATCCATCTGCCCTTCGGCATGACCGCCGCCAAAGATGTCGCCCGCCCCGGTGGTATGGCCAAGCGGCAGATAGGCGCCATTGCCCGGCGCGGTCGAGAAGGAGATGCCGACCAGATCGGCAGTCTGGTTGTCGAGGCCGGTGGTTTCGACGTCGGTTGCGACCAGGCCCTCGCGATAGATGGCATCGAGCCAGCGCTGCAGGTGATCGGCGTCGCGGATGATCTCATAGGCTTCAGGCTGGAACGGAATGGCGCGGGTGGCCTCGTGCATGGCCTGCGCGTGCATGACGAGGCGCGCCTCGGCGCGGCCGGTGGCTTCCTGGCGCGCGGCGCGGGCCTCGGCACGGGCTTCGTTGTTGAAGCCAACCGGAGTGGCGGGCTTGGCCGCCAGTTCGGGATCGGCATCCCAGGCGTCGGCATCGGCACCCAATAGGCCCGAGAGGCGCTTGGTGATGGTGACGAATTCCATCGCCTTGAGGAAGGGGAACAGCTTGCCCGGCTCGATCGGCTGGCGGGACAGCGCATCGAGATCGAGCTCGACCGGCACTTCCTGGGAGAGCGTCACCAGGCGCTTAGAAATGCGGGCCAGCTCGGCATTGGCGATCAGCTTTTCGCGGCGGGCATTCTGCTTGATCTCGCTGGCGCGCTCGAGCAGGGTTTCCACATTGCCATAGGTATTGATCAGCTCGGCGGCGGTCTTGACCCCGATCCCCGGCACGCCCGGAACGTTGTCGACGCTGTCGCCGCACAAAGCCTGCACGTCGATCACCTTGTCGGGGGTGACGCCGAACTTGGCGAATACCTCATCGACGCCAATCCAGCGCAGCGGCGGCTGGCCGGGGCGCGGAATGGTATCGAGCAGGCGGATGGACCCATCGGGCTCGACCAGCTGCATCAGGTCCTTGTCGGAGGAGACAATGGTGACCTTGCCGCCCTGGGCGCGGGCGATGCGGGCATAGGTGGCGATGATGTCATCGGCCTCCCAGCCTTCCATTTCGATGGAGGGAATGTTGAAGGCGCGCGTCGCCGAACGGGTCAGCGGGAACTGCGGCACCAGCTCTTCGGGGGCCGGGGGGCGCTGCGCCTTGTATTCGGGAAAGAAGTCGTCGCGGAAGGTCTTGCCCTTGGCGTCGAAGATGACGGCCATATGGGTCGGTTCATCCTCGCCCTTGAGGTCCTCCATCAGCTTCCACAGCATGTTGGTGAACCCCTGCACGCACCCCACGGGGAGCCCGTCGGACTTGCGGTTGAGCTGTGGCAGGGCATGAAAGGCGCGGAAGATATAACCCGAGCCATCGACGAGCAGCAGATGCATGAAACCGATTCCGTTGCGAAGAGCTGGGACTTTAGGGCAGTTGGCCCCATGGCAAAAGGCCCGGTTCGGGGTTTTGCCGGGCAGGGTGCGCAGTGCGGCGTTTGACAGCGGGGCACGGGGACGCGATCCTTGCACCCGAACTGCTTGAAGGCCCCGCCATGACGGACATCGTAACGCCCGCCACCGTGTTGATCGTCGATGATGATGCACTGATCAATATCGGCACGGCCGACATGCTGACCGACCTGGGGCATCGCCCGCTCGAGGCCTATTCGGGCCGCGAGGCGCTCGACATTCTCGAACGGGGCGAGGTGGTGGACCTGCTGATCACCGATTATTCCATGCCGGGCATGAACGGACTGGAACTGGCCGAGCGTGCCCGTCAGTTGCGGCCCAGCCTGCCGGTGCTGCTGGTCAGTGGATATGATGAACTGCCCGATGGGCAAACCACCGACATTCCCCGGCTGTCCAAGCCGTTCATCCCAGCGCAGTTGCTCGATTGCCTGCGTGCCGCCTTGGCGCGGGACTGATCAGCGCAGGCCCGCTTGCGCCACTAGCGCAGGCTCGCTTGCGCTATTAGCGCAGGCCGGCTTCCTCGAGCAGGCCCTGCCGCTTGGCATCGTAATAATAGCCGCGCGCATAGTAGCGCATCGCCTGGTCGTCATTGCCGCCGGCGGTGACATAGGCGCCGGCGAGGTAACGCACGGCATAGCGCAGGTTGGTCTCGGCATCGAGCAGGCCCGCCGGGGCGCCGCGATAGCCCATGCCCGAAGCCGTGGCGTGGCTGATCTGCATCAGGCCGTAATAGGGGCCGTTGCGGGCGCCGGCATTGTAATTGCTCTCGCGCACGATGACGCGGCGCACCAGGGCCTCGGGCACTTCATACTGCTGGGCATAATGGGCGATCAGCGGATCGAGCGCGCTGCCGGCATAGCCCAGGGCGCTGGGCGCTTCTGGCACGGCGGCAGCATCAGGCACGTGGCCGTCCGGGGTTGCAGTGGGTTCGGCGATCGCCGCCAGCGCGGCGCTGGCCGGGCCGGGCGCGGGCTTCAGCCCGCTCATCGCGCAGCCCGATACGAACAGGGCCATCAGGGTTGCGCCACCAAGGAGCGCGGCGTTCTTGCCAAGAATAGTCATTGCCATGCGCTCGCTCTAGCAGATTATCCAAGCCGCGCGATAGGCGACAATCGCGGCAGACTGATGGCAATTTGACGTCAAATGCGACCAAAGGGCGTTCCGCGGGATCAATTGTGGCCGCCTTCAGGGGCTTCTGCTGCCCGTTGACAGGCTCGGGGGTGGGTGAAACCGTGGTCCCCGGGCAAGCCTAGTTCTTGCCCTATCGTATCGAGGGACAGCATATCATGACGGGCAAAACGAGCACACTGACACTCCTGGCCGCAGCGGGCCTTGCGCTGGCGGCGACGGCCGCACAGGCCGAAACCAGCACGGATATTACCGTGATGAATGGCGCGCGCGCCGTGCCGGCCACGGTCGTCATGCCCGATGGCGCGGGGCCATTTGCTGCCGTGGTGATGAACCACGGCCATGGCGGCGGCCGCCAGGAGAATGGCGGCTTCGGGCGGATCGCCAAGGCATTGGCCGATCAGGGCATTGCCACCATTCGCATGGACTTCCCCGGCAGCGGCGACAGCACCGAACCCTTCACCGAGGGCTATCTGTCCAACATGATTTCGGATTCCAATGCGAGCCTGGCCCACCTGCTCGCCAATTACCCGGTCGATGCCGGGCGCCTGGGCATTTTCGGCTACAGCATGGGCGGCCGCATCGCCATGACCATCGGCGGCGCCACCGACAATCCCTATCGCGCCATGGCACTGCTGGCGCCATCGGCCGACTGGGGCCAGGAGATGATGGTGAGCTTCCTGGGCGGCCAGGCGGCGTTTGACAGCTTTTACGCCGACGCCGCCGGGCCCAGGGGCCACGCCGAATTTGTCACCCAATGGGGTCAGACCCAGGCGCTGAGCCTCGCCTGGTTTGACGAAATGATCGCCTCCAAGCCCCTTGAGACGATCAGCGCCTACAAGGGCGACATGCTGGTGCTGTTCGGCGACAAGGACGACGTGGTGCGCCCCGGCGTCAGCGAAGCCGTCGCCAAGGCCTATCCCGCAGCCACAGCCATCATGGTGCCCGACGCCGACCACGGCTACGGCTTCTACAGCGACCAGCCCGCCGTCACCGCCAAGGTGGAATCCGAACTGGCCGAGTTTTTTGCCGCGAGCCTGAAGTAGGGCACCCGCGCCTCCCCGCTCATGGGTGGGGAGGCGATGCCGGGGTGCGGGAGCTATCGGGACCCGAAATGACGCACACCCTTTGCCTAGCGTCTGGCGATGTTGTTCCCGGTCGGCGCTGTTTTGGCTCGGTCCAGCGGTGGTAGCCCTGTTCTAGGGGCAGCCGATGTTCTTTGGGGGGCCTATTTGGCCTGAAGGCCGCATACTGGCACGAGCTGTAGCGGTTCTTGCTATCCGCCCACCTGGCTAATGCGCGACGCCGCGCTCAGCTCGGGTCCCTTGCCTTCCAATTTGCGGCGGCAGTGAACAGCGCGGCGTGGCAAGGGGCGGCTTTATCTGGAACTCGGCTCGATTGCCTTCCTGAGCGTCGGGACCGTCGCTGACCGAACGTCCGCGGAGGTTCTCATCACCGGGCACAACTGCAACTTAGCCCGTTGCGCGGATCAACCTCTTTGGTTAGGTTGCGCCCATTCAGCCGGGGCCCCGCCCCGTGTGACGGATGCACCCGTAGCTCAGCTGGATAGAGCGCTGCCCTCCGAAGGCAGAGGCCACACGTTCGAATCGTGTCGGGTGCGCCAATACTTCCCATAAGTTCTTGATGTAATACATTAAGTTTGGGACAGGTTTTGGGACGGCGCTCCCGCGACGAATTCTCTCAGAATCGATTTGTGCCTTTCCAGAGTGTCGACGACCCTTTCGCCACACCGCGAAGGAATTCGACATGCCAACTCTCAAACTCGACGGCGAGCAGTACATTTACGAGCGGATTTCGAACGACGGGCGTTTGACCTCCTACCAGGTCAAGATCCGGCGCAAGGGCTATCCGCCGCACAACGCCTCCTTCGATGATCTCAACGACGCCCGTCGCTTCGTGCGCCAGGTGCTCAGCGACAAGGACCGCGGACACAAAGTGGACCGCCTGATCGGCCACCGCACCAGCATCGGGACGGTCATTGACGACGCCATCACCGCCCTCGAAACCGGCAGGCGCCGCGTCAAGGGCGCCGCCAGCGAACTGTATCGGCTGCGGGCGTTTCGTCGAAACTACGTGACGTTGTGCTCGACGGCGCTGGCGGATGCCACCGAAGACATGTTCGAGGACTGGGTTCACGAGCGTCTGGAAGAGGTCAAACCCAACTCGGTCGGGCGCGACATTCGTCTCCTCAAGCCCCTATTCGAGGTTGCGGCGAGAAAATATGATCTCCGCCGCTCGCCCATGGAGTATGTCACAGCCCCGCGAGCCATCGACGAGCGCATTCGTCGCATTCATGAAGACGAAGAGGCCCTGCTCTTTGCGGAGCTGATCATGGCGGAGGATCCCATCGTCGCACTGGCGGCCGAGTTCGCGCTCGAAACAGGCTGCCGCCGCTCCGAGCAGTTGCGCATCGCCTGGGACGGTTACGACCGGCGGGGCGGCACGGTCTGGTTGGCCGATGCCAAAAATGGTCGCGGCCGGTACATCCTGTTGACGGGACGTGCGGTCAAAATTCTCGAGTCCCTGCCCGGTCGGGCCGAGGGCGGCCAGATATTCAAATGCACCGGCAACCAGTTGAAAAAAGCGCTTGAATATGCGCGCAACAGGGCCGCCAAGCGGGCCGAGGGCATGGGGCGGCCGGACCTGATCTCGGTGGGCACGCTGCGCTGGCACGACTTCCGGCACGAGGCCATCTCGCGCTGCTTTGACGCGGGTTGGACAAGCGAGCAGGTGATGGACTTTTCCGGCCACGTCGACATCAAAAGTCTGTTGCGCTATCGCCACCCCAAAGTTGACCAAAGCGTGGCCCGCCTGCGCGCAATGGAACAGGAACGTGCCGCTGCACCGGTGCTCAGGTCCCTGCCGGCGGCCGGCTTGCTGGAGGCCACACTTGTCAGTGGCCGGGCCCGCACTGAAACCTAATCGGGCCGGCGCAATGCCGACCGGGCTGACGGCGGCAACGACTTGCGACCGAGTCCCGCCAGCGCTGCTTCGGCGGTCGGGCGCGGTTTGGGGAGTGCCCGGCCGCGTCCCCGCTTGAGCGGTGGCGTTTTGTAGTGCCCTTGCGTCGATGCGGGTGCCGCACGGGGGACAATCACCGCCGCCGCAATCCAGTCCTCGATATCCCTCGCCAGGTACAGGGCCTTGTCGGTCGGCTTGTAGAAGCGTGGCCCCAGCCCTTGGGATGCCAGCGCCGCAAGCGTGTGGATGGAAATGGGGTAAAGCGCCGCGACTTGCGCGCGGGTGAGGTAGGCCTGGGTCACGCCAGTCTCAGGTCGAGGCACTGAAGTGTTTTCGGGTTCGGCGGGTTTCTTCGACGTCAAAGTCATGGTTCCTGCGCAGTTGGCCTGCACGATTGACGGTCGCCCGGATATTCCACGTCGGCAAACGTATTCTTGTAGAGGAAATCAAGTTTTGACAGCGAGATAAATAACCGTAGCGGTGCGCCGCCGGTCGAGAGGCTGCCTGGGCCGGCCGCGCGAGCCTGAGCGTCCTGGCCGTAGTTTCGAGGGGGCCGGTGTCGGACTTAACGCGCGAGCGCATCGCCCTTCGGGCGCTGTGGAGCTCCCAATGTCCATCGGCGCGATTTCTGTGAGGCCAGCCGCAAGGCGACGGCTTCCGTCGATTTGATTTTGTCGAACTGGTCCCGATGGGCAAGAACGCGGCTGGCGATCTTAATAACGTCAAGAAATGAAAGCAAAACCTCCTCCATCTTCTCCCCGTCGCGGAGGTTCCGGAGAGCGACATAGGCCACAGCCTCCGCAATTGCGCGATCAACAGCGTGCGTCGACGGTCGGCCTTGTTCACGCATGGCCCTGCGGCGCGTGGCCTGACGCTCTGCGTCCTTTTCCATCCGCTTTCTCAAGCGTTGAGACTTGGTGGTAGGGCGATCTTCGATCATAGGCCTTCTCCAATGGTGCATACATTGGATACGGCCAGCGCTGGCAAGGCACACGCAGAAATATTTCGGCGCCGAGTTGGCCGTGGCCAACCCTGCCTCCCTCCAAGTGGCTCCGGCCGGTTGAAACGTCGCCCTGTCAGGTTGCGCACGACCCAGACATTCGGATCGTACGCCGACGATGGTTTCAGGTTGTTGGGATCTAAAGGTCATGGCGCGGGTTGGCAGGCCAGTTGCGTCAGCGTCATAGCATCCTCAACCAACCTTGTCCGATCGATGCAATCCCTGCGCGCGTCGATGCCAGTTGCTGACCGGTCAGGACACCGTTGAAGGATCCATGTACGCCGAGGTTTGGTCGTTGCGGTGGAGCAGATGATCTGTTGCAGGTCCGCCTCGATTGCAGATGACATCTGAAGGAGTAACGGGGGTGTACTGTGATCAGGATCGGATGACATCTGCACTTTGCTCATCGCGCGGGATCCGGCGAAATGTGCGGAAGCCTCGCACCGCGCCGCTCTTATCCCAGAGGTGCTCCCAACCGGTACAACCTGCTGACGGTATGCGCCCACTTGCGATGGGGAGCAATTACGAGAACCACGCTCGTCGTGCACCAGCCATCATCAATAATCGGATGTCCGCTGACGACACCCACAAGGCGATGGAAGCGTGGCTCCGCAGAGAGGGCCCAGCCCGTGAGCAGCGGTGCCGCTTGAAGTTCAGCTTCCGTCGGCAGACGGCCTTCCTTTATGCGAATGGCCGCTCGAAGCCCCTCGGACACAGTTTCGATGCTGAGCCTGCTCATGCTGTGCTGCCTCGCGGGCTTGCGGTCGCGAGGGCAGCACGCGTGATGCTGCTCGTTTGGCGGGGGCGTGAACCGAGAATGCCAGCGACTTCGGCGCCGGACAGGACCCTGGCGGTGATCAGCTGATCAGCGAGCTCGCAGGCAAGGTTTCGTTCGGCGGCGAGAATCGCTATCGCGCGTTCGAGCAGGTTTTGCAGATCGGCGGCAACGGCATTGACGGTGGCGGCGCCCGGGCGGGCGTTGACCGCAGGCGCGAACAGCAGCGTGTTGCCCATGCCCTGGCGTTCATGAGCAGCAAGCAGCACCCGGGTCGCGGACTCAAGGTCGCTTTCCGCCCCAGCATTGGCGCCGCCCCCAAGGACAATGTCAGCGGCGCGACCGCCGAGCATCACCGTGACCAAATCGCGGACATGATTCAGGTTCGGCACAAGTGTGCCCATGGCGCTGATTGTATGCCCGCCGGAAACGTTATTGGGAATGATGGAGACGGTTTCGACCGTGTGGCCAAGCCGATGCGCCACCAGCGCGTGGCCGACTTCATGCAAAGCGATGGCGCGGATGTCGCTAGGGCGCCGGGTGTCCTTGGGCATCACTTGGGCGAGAATGTCAGAAGACTGCAGCGGGCGCCTGGCCGCCCGCGCGGCAGCTCGAGCGGCCTTGACCCAGCCTTCAATGGCCGCCGGCGTCGCGCCCAGCCCGATCCGGGCCAATGGATCAAGGTCGACCTCAGTGAGGTCCTCGCCAAGATAGAAACGTAGAACGGCGACTAACTCTGCAGTGGTCTGTGGCGGCAACACCGTCACCCGCTGCTGCAGGCGCCCAGGTCGAACAAGGGCGGCATCCAGCCGGTCGAAATAATTGGTCCCGCCGAGCAGCAGGACCTGCTTGCCGGACTTCCGAAGGCGGTCGATCTCGACCAGGAAGAGCGTAACCACCGGCGTCCACCATGTCCTTTCCCGGCTGTCCATCGTCGCGCGATCTGGCAGGCTTTCGATCTCGTCGAGAAAGCCGATGCAGGGTTCGGCAGCGAGAACGCTATCGATGAACTCCTTGAGGTTGCGGGCCACGCCACCGAGCGCCCCGTCTCCATGTGTGAACCATCCGCCGACACTGGTCGGCACAAAGGCCCAGCCAGCCGTGCGGGCGAGGCTCTCGGCGATCAGCGTCTTCCCAACACCCGGCAGGCCCTCGAGCACGCCGAACTCCAGTTGATCGGCCGGCAGGGTGCCCGCCCTAACCGCCGCAAGGTCTGCAAGAGTCTGGTCGGTCCAACCGCGCAATGAAGCGGTCAACGGTAGATCGATCTGGTTTGGCACTGAGGATGCCCGCGGCGGCAGCTTGGGCTTGATCAACGCGCGGGCCAGGTTGTCGGCGCACTCCCGTGCGGCCAAGCCGGGACGAATGGCGCTCAGAATCACCGACACGGGCAGACGGGCCATCTCTGCCGTCACCCCGCGGACGTTTCGCTGGCAGACTCGCCGGATGACCTTGCGCAGGAGTGTGGGTGATAGCGGTGCAATGAGGACGCTCGCGTCGGCGGAGGCCATCACTGCCTCGTCCAGGATGGTGTCGGGGTCTTGAGAGACAAAGACCACGCTGCGACCGCGCTGAAGGTGGCGCAGCGCATCCCCGCCGACGGGGAGATCGACCTTGTTTGCCCGGCTGCGTTCGGTTGCCGTCCTGATAGCGGCCTTGGGGGCGATTTTGGGAAGGGATTCGGCGATCATGTCGACCCAGTCGATGTCGGGAACCCGAACGATGAGGACGCTGGATCCACGCGCGAGCAGTGCGCGGGTCTTGCGGTTCAGCGCCAAGGCAAGAACCTCCTGGGCGAGTGCTTCGGCTGTGGTCCCGGTCGGAGGCGGTACAGTATCAAGTGCAGTGTTGTCGTCATCGTCGGTGTGATCAAGGTTGATCATGGCAAATCAAGCTCCTGACGCTGGAGTCGACCATTGCGGGTCGATCCGCGTTGAGTGGAATCAAAGGAAGAGAGGCCCCGAAGGGCGGTCCAGTGGCCTTAGGCGGCGCTCAGAGGCGCCATCGCTGACTCGCAGCCATCCTGTGGATCGATTGGCTTCCAGGATACGAGGCCCCGGCCCTTGGACCCCGCGCAGAACTGAGCCAGACCGCTGCCGCTGAAAAACACCAGATCGCGGGTGGTCACATAGCTGCGGCCATCCGGTGAAACATCGAGCAGCCCGGTATGCAGCCAGGCGGCGCGCAGAAAGCGGGTGCTGCAATTGGCGCTCGCTACCGTTTCGATGCGCACATCGGACCCTTGCAGCAAAATCCACCGTGTATCCGACTGCCGGGCCGCCAATGCGACCATACCCGCACCGAAATTCAGCTCGAGAATATCGCCCACCGGCGGCTCATTGAATGGACGGATCGGTGCGGCGCGGCGGGGTTCTTGACGCGGTCCGGCCAACACGTTGCGCGCGGGTCCCTCGACGAACATTACTCCATTGTGGCGCAGGGCGAGACAGGCGCCGCCCAGGAAGGCCTCCAGCTCGCTATAGCGCTGCATGTCAACATTGGCCCCGTCAGGCAAGCCATTGATGTGTGTGGGCTCGCGACCTGCGGCAACACGGGACCACAGCATGCGCTCGATGGCCTTCGCATCCTCTTCTGTCAGGCTGCCGTTGGCGTCGGTGATGACAGCGATAGTTTCGATGTCGCCGATCGGCTGTTGCCCCGCGGCGACGCGCAGACCGACATCGCTGCCGGTGCCGACATAGGCGCCTTTGGCGCTCAGCAGCACATAGACACCGGGACGACGCAGTTCGCTCATGCGGGCAAAGGCGCGCCGCGCCGAGCCCCGGCCGACCACAACGTTCGGCGAGAACGGATTGGCTTCGAGGCGATCAATTCCAGCAGGAATGGTGCAATGAGACGAGACAGAACGGTTGGCATGTCGGGAAGCGAATTCGGAGGGCATAGTGGTGCCCGCGCCGCCGGGCAGGGCCGATGAGGTACCTGTTTTGCCCTGCGGGTCCGGTTCGGGATTGGCACGACGGACGATGGTATTTCCGTCAAGAACGCCATTGACGTCGAGGACAAGAATATTGAGTTCAACCATGACCTGGATGGCGCCGACCGGATCCGGATGGCCGGGCAGTTCGTCGACAATGTCGGCGACGCTGGCCGTGCCGGTTTGGTCAACAATGCCCAGGATTTGCACCTGGACCGACGCTGTCACCAAGACGTGCTGGACCAGCCCGCTAATGAGCGCGGGCGGTTCGTGCTGGAGAGATGTCGGATAGGACTTGCCCGGCACGCTGGTGCCGGTAGAAGGGTTATTAGCCATGTCGCCTCTGTGACTGCAGGGGTTGCATGGTCAGGTCGACAGCGGGTTTGCAGACTCGCTGTCGGCCGCTCATTTGCAGAGAGCGGGTCCGACCATATCGGCCCGATTCGGCACCGACATCACCAAGATGAGAATCCAGACGCCGACTTCAACCCCGTCCTCGATTGCATGGTTAATGTAGGGTAAATGTCAGCGCCATGGTTGTAGCGCCTTGACCGGTGTCGCGCTGCAAGATAGCGAAGCCCACTTCTGGCCGTGCCCGTCCGGAGCAAAAGTCTCCAGACCGGTACCTCCAAAGCCTTGGTCAGGCGGGAGATGTTATCGATCGACACATTGCGATTCGATCGCTCCACGTCGCTAAGATATCGCACCACTTTTCCCGGCTTCATCCATGACACCGCCGTGCGTATTGAAGGATGGTGAGCGCCGTGGCATTGAGCGAGCATGATCAAGCCCGCTTACCGCTCTGACATTGATGGACTGCGCGCAGTCGCAGTTTTGGCGGTAATTGCGTACCACTACGGCGCTGCATGGTTACCTGGGGGCTTCACTGGTGTCGATGTTTTCTTCGTCATCTCGGGTTTCGTAATCACCCGGAAGCTTGCATCGGACTTTGAATTTCACCAATTCAGTTTCCGAGCCTTTTATGCGGCCCGCATTCGTCGAATCGCGCCGGCACTTGTAACAGTGGTCGCTGCAACGCTGTGTGTCGCCTGGTTCATATTGTTTCCTGGGGAGTACGCCTCGCTCGGAGAGTCTGCGGCCTTTGCCGCAATCGGCTTAGCGAATGTATTTTTTTACGCAAACACTGGCTATTTCGACATCGCGGCGGATAGCCAACCCCTTCTGCACACTTGGTCGTTGGGTGTTGAGGAGCAGTTCTATCTCGTTTGGCCCCTGTTGATATGGGGCGTTGTTCGAGTCTGGGGGATCAAAGCCCTGCCGCGGCTGCTCTTCGTCCTGGTTCCGGTCTGTTTCGCTTTCTCTGTTTGGCAGACCAGTGCAAACAGCACTGCTAGCTTCTACTTGCCCGCTTCGCGAGCCTGGGAGCTTGCACTCGGTGGGTTAACGGCGTTCGTCAGACCCATCCACAAGCGATATGTCGGCCACCTCATCTCCTTCGCGGGGGTCGGACTAGTCGCTACTAGTTTGCTTTTTGTACGGTCAGGGCAGGTCTTTCCCGGGACTGGGGCAGTACCAGCCGCTGTTGGTGCTGCACTAATCCTAGCTCGCTCAGATCAGCGCACAGCTCTATCTTGGCGGCCGCTCGCTGCCGTTGGACTAATCTCCTATAGCCTCTACCTTTGGCATTGGCCGGTATTGGTGCTCTATCGGGAGTTCTCTCCTTGGCTCGCGTTAAGTGGAATAGAGTCCGCCGGTCTCTGCGCCGCTACGATTGTTCTTTCTTGCGCAAGTTATCTACTCATCGAACAACCAATCCGCAGGGGCGATATCTGGCGCTCGGCAAGTCTTGGGCTGGTAGGAATGGTGATTGTCGTCCTCATCGGAACGATTGTGTCGAGCACTAACGGAGTGCCGGCTCGCCTACCGAAGTCTGCCCGGACACTCGCCGCGGCAGTCAACGACTCCAGCCCGTTTCGGGCCGCCTGTCATCGAACTTTCGAGTTTAACCCTCCACTCGAAGAGAGTTGCTTGTTCGGTGACCCCGCTGCTTCGCCAGACGCAGTCGTCTGGGGGGATAGCCACGGTGTTGAGTTATCGGAAGCGTTCTCGCCATGGATGGCCGCTGCCGGGCGCTCCCTCCTGCAACTAACTTACTCGTCCTGCCCGCCTGCACAGGACCTGGAATCCCCTCTCCAGATGGGGTGCCAGCAGTTTGGCCAATCAGTGCTAGCGTACTTGATTGACCACCCAGGCCTGCGGTACATCTATCTATCGACCTACTACGACCTGTATTCTGATCAGGCCCCCGTGCTCTGGACCGGTCTGCGCAATACAATCGAACAGCTTTCCGCTGCTGGCAAGATAATCACCATCGTCGCGCCAATTCCAAGTCCCGGCTACTCCGTGCCCCAGGCCGCCGCTAGGCGGTCAATGCTCAGCCCAGACGCCAGCCTGACTATGCCTCGAAACACGCACGTCCGGCATGTGCGCGAAGTCGCCAGCCAAATTGCGCGTCTCGAAGCTGAGTTTCCTCAGCTCGAAGTACTTGATCCCGCTGAAGCACTATGCGGAGTGGAATGCCAATTCGTCGCGGAAGGGCACCCTTTATTGTTCGACGACAACCACCTTAGCAGACATGGCGCCGCGATAGTGGCCGAGTACTACTGGGCAAATGGGGGGCAGAAATAGTTCGAAACGACGCCCTTTGCAATTTGCCCAAGCGCGCTGTTGTGAAGTCTAATGTGCCGCCGATGCCGGGTGCGCATCCCGTTCCTGTCGAAGTAAAGTTCCAATGGTGACGGCGAAAGTCGCGGCGTTCATTGCGATGAACATCATCAGGAAGAGGCTCATGCTCCCAAACAAGACAGAGAGGAAGGTGGCCGCGGCCGCAACGGTCGAAACAACGATCGGCCGCACGGAATAGAGCGTGGCTACTGGAAATGCGGCCAGGGTGGTGACCAGCATGCCGGTGCTTAGTGCCGTTGCCCAGAGTGGGGTGTCAGCAGACAAAAAAATCACTCCGCGGATGAAGTACAGGACGCCCGCGATACCCAGCCCTAAAACCAAAAAGACACAGGCCACCTTCACGAATGAGGCGGTTTTGAACTCGCCCGAGCGAATCCCTCTCAGTATTACTTCGTAGCGAAATGGGAAGACCTTGCTGACGACCTTCATTCCAGAGACGATGATCCGAAACTCTCCAGCTGCGATCAGACCAAAGCTGCTGGCGACGAATAGGGGCATCAAAGTGAGCGTGAGGTCCTCGTATGTACGGGACAAAAGAAATCGCACTGGATGCCCGCCCAGAGCCGGCGCAGCAGACGTCAGAGGCATGCGCCCACTCTTTATTGCCGCGCGCAACAGATAGGATCCCGCTACGAGGCTTGCCCCGATTATCATCAGCAGCGGTATCGAAAACGGCGGCGCAACAACAATGAGTCCAACACCCAGTACAGCCGCATAAACCCCGAAGGTGATGAACTCAGCTGCCACGTTGACGCGGACAAAGGATACACTCTCCCGGGTGTAAACTAGGGCTGATCCCGCGCTGCGATAGATCAATGCGGCGCCGAGAACGACAGACCAAGCAGCAGCGCTGACGTCGATGAGCCAGTAGTATGTAAGTGCGGTGACCAGCAGCGCTGTTGCTGCCAGCCCGACGTAGGACGCCCAAAACGACCGTCCGCCAGCCCCCTTAGTCAGGTTAAGAACAGCGTAGGCTTCAACAGCGCTCTGGAAAAACGCAGGCACGGCGAATAGGGTCGCATACCTCCCGTATTCCTCGGCTCCGATGATCAACGGCACAGCAAACGCTGTGAGTACCATATTGCAGATCTGCGACGCGTTGATCGCGTAAGTAGCGAGCGCGAGCTTACGCATCTGCCTCGACCGGCGCTTGATCTTCGCGCCCTTGTTGGGCTCGCCAAGAGTGGAGCCAGACCGCTAGCGCGATGCCTAGGTAGCCGCCCCAGTATACGTATTGGTCCGCCATACAGGCCAAATAAATGGCAAGAAGGCCTGCCGAGGATACGTAAAGCCCTCGATCTCGTTTGAAGAGTGTCCAGAGGGCCAACAATCCCGGCAGCAAAAATAGGATCACGCCCAATGCGCCGTTGCGAAGCCACAAGGCGAAGATTGAGTTATGAATTGAGTGCTCGCGTACGCCGTGCCCCGTAAGTGCACCGGTATTCTCGAATGTGGCGCCAAACCCCTTCCCCAATAGGAGGCTCAGAGGTTGGTCAACTAACTCGTCCCAAACCAACACGGACTCCACGTAGCGCTGATCTACGGCGCTTCCCTCGAGTTCCTTGTCCGGAAGCGCACCAAGTATCTGGCCCTCACCGCCGCGGATGATCTCGACAGCATCGCCAATGCCCCAAGTCACAAGCCCGAAGCGGGACAGAGTCGCCTGAATGGGCTGCGCAAACAGAACGACCACGGCCGCCAAGATTACCAAGATTTCAAGTGCTCTCCAGGCGGCGCCTCGACCACGTAGTGCCCAGAACCACCCCGCGGCCATGCTTAGACCGGCAACCAACATGTTCATACGGAACTGCGAGGCACCAACGCCTGCAGCCAGCACCAGTGGCTGCCACGGCACATGGAACTTCTGGGCTCCGCTTGTGAAATAGAGGGTCAGGCCCAGTGCAATACCGTAGTGAATATCAGGCGGTATACTGACCTTGCTCCCTCCGGACCAGGCAAATAGACCAAGAATGACCAAGGAGGTCACCACAGCGCCAGCCACCATGATCTGGAAGACTGTTGTCCGAAAGCGCGGGGACAAGCGAAGTAACTCACGTGTTAGCAGGAAGTAGGAGAATACCGCTGCGAGTCCTAATGCATCGGCAAAATAGTAAAATGTCGATGCCCCAGTTCCGAACAAAAAAGGTGTCGCCAGACTGATCGCGAAAACAGCGACCATGAGCAGCGCCAGCTTGGACTGGAGCAAAGCAAAACAGCTCCTAACTCCAAGGGTACTCACTGCAACAAGCAGGTAGATCAAGGGCGCGAACTTCATTGCGTAGACCAGCGAGGCACTGGAAGTGCCCCCTGAGGTAACCCAGACATAACCATGCATTAGCAGGAGAAGTGGATTCAGCAGCACAAATGGAACCGCCAATCCCCATAACAGACGGTGACCGCCCTTTGCTGACGCGCCTCCTTGTGCTGCGTGGTAGCTCATTTTGCCCCTCCTTGTAAGGGCGACCTATCGCACGCGAGACGTGTTTGTTCTACGTCGCTGGTCATATGGCTACCAGATTTTTTCAGTGCAATGTCGTCGCAGCGCAAGCTGCCGCCGCACGGTCCCACTGCGGAATGCAAATTCAGTTTCAGATAACACCCTATTATTTTGTGCTCAGCTAAGGTAGTCGGCTGTCGTGTGCGAACTCATAAGAGACAACGTGAAATGACCGAAAAGCTAGTAGCGCTTGTCTTGAGCCTTTTGCTGTTCGGCTTTGCCTATGGCTTAAAACGGAGGACAAAGAGTTGGACCAACCCTGGCGTTGTGTTCGCCTTATTTTGGTTCGTCATGACCTTCGTTCCCCTGTTGGCTGTTCCCGAGGCGGCGGTGGCGCCGTGGGGGATGGCATTCATCGTGGCTGCGGCCGTTGCGTTCGGGATGCCGTCTCTGTTCATTGATTGGGCTTGCGCTAACGCTGCTTGCAATTCGCGCCTCGGGCCGAAACCGGAAGCCAGCAACCTCCTGTTTGTGGCTTTCGTCTGCCTTCAACTTGGCGCGTTAGCTTGCCTTTTGATCAATCTGCACCTTCAAGGCATAAGTCCGCTGGCCGTATTTACGGATTTGATGGAGACTGCGGCCCGTTACCTAACCGCCCGATACAACCATCAGATTGTAGCAAATCCATTCAGCCAACTCGGCGTGATGGCTAACTATGTTGGTGTGGCGATTGGGGGCTTCCTTGTTAGCAGGAGATCTTTACGCCGAAATGTTCTAGTTTACCTCCTTGCATTCACGCCTTCATTTGCTCATGTTCTCATTTACTCGGACAAGGGGACGATTTTTTTGAGCGCCGCGTATTTCTTCGGCGCTATTATTGCCAGGCGCGTCCGCTGGGGTGAAACGGATTTGATCAATCGTCGCACGCTGACTTGGACCGCCGTCGCGTTGTGCATCCTATTACCGCTTATGGCGATTGCGATGTTGGTGCGCGGGTTAGGTGCTTGGACACATGACGAGGTGATAGGGCAAGTGATTTATCACCTCCGATCCTATGCGTTTGCGCACGTGTATGCATTCTCGGACTGGTTCTGTCACATAGTCACGGGTAGGTCGGTGATGACTTACACCGACCCCGAAGGGCTGACGTGGGGCTACTGGACCTTCATGTCTGTGGGGCAGCGTATCTGGCCCGGTTACGTCCTGCCGGACGGGTATTTTAGCGAGTATTTTGCGGTTTCAGGCATTATTCAGTCTAACATCTATACGATGTTCCGGGGGCTGATTTACGACTTCGGCGTCTGGGGTGCCCTCGTATTTATGGCTTCATTTGGATGGTTGTCGGCATTCTTCTACCGGCAGATGTTGAGCCGTGCGGGTGCCCCATTTGCTGAAGCGTACTACATTTTTCTCGCCGGCTATATCTACACCTCTTACATTATTAGCCTGACAATTTGGACGAGCGCTCTGGCGGCGTTCGTGGGGGTCTACATTGTTTTGAAAGTCGATGAGTTCTACCTCACCTGTGTCCGTCGAAAGACAGGAGATGGGACCGTGTCGCCGAATAACCGCTTGGCCTTCCGAGCGGTTGAGGCCCTTCATGCATCTCGACCTGTACGGCCGCCTGCCGCAAGGAGGGTAAGAGACGGCTCCAGCGGCCCGGAAGTCAAAGGGCGAGCGTTTTGGATTGTTTCCTTACAGTTGGCCGAGAACTGAGAGCAAATACGCGCCGTACGCGTTTTTCTTCATTCCCAACCCCAGGCGTTCGAGTTGGACACTGTCAATGTAGCCCATTCGGAAGGCGATCTCCTCTGGGCAGGCGATCTTGAAGCCCTGGCGCTTTTCCAGCGTAGCGACGAATTGAGCAGCCTCAAGCAAACTGTCGGGTGTGCCGGTGTCGAGCCAAGCGTAGCCGCGTCCTAATAGTTCAACAGAGAGCTGGCCCTTTTCAAGGTAAGCGCGATTGATGTCTGTGACCTCCAACTCACCGCGCGCCGACGGCTTCAAGTTTGCAGCGATATCCACCACTTGCCGGTCATAAAAGTAGAGACCAGTGACCGCCCAGTTTGACCGCGGATTCGCCGGCTTTTCTTCTATACTCAGCGCCCGCATCTGATCATCGAAATCAACCACGCCATAGCGTTCTGGATCGCTGACGTGATAGGCGAACACCGTCCCCCCGCTCATGCGATCCACGCCTCGACGCATGATCGCCGGCAAGCCGTGACCGTAGAATATGTTGTCACCCAGAACGAGCGCGGAGGGGCCATCCGCAATGAAGTCTGCACCAATGATGAAGGCCTCCGCTAGACCGTTAGGTTGCGGCTGGCTGGCGTAGGTTAGTGTCAGCCCCCATTGCGAACCGTCGCCCAGCAAACGCTTGAAGCCATCGGCTTCATGGGGGGTAGTAATGATCAGGATGTCCTTAATCCCCGCCAGCATCAGCGTGGTCAGCGGATAATAGATCATCGGCTTGTCATAGACGGGCACCAGCTGCTTTGAGACCGCAAGGGTCATTGGGTGCAATCTGGTACCTGTGCCGCCGGCGAGAATGAGACCTTTCATGATCGCTGATCCTCCCAGCTAAAGAGTTTGACCTTCATTGGTTACCGCCAATTACGCGCCGAATGGTCTCGTGCGTTGACCGCTGCCAAGCAGGCATCGAAACGCCGTGCAAAGATCGCAGCTTTGTGGTGTCGAGCCGGGAGTTGGCCGGGCGCTTTGCAGCAGTCGGAAACTCCGCCGTCGATATCTTCGTCACATCGGCGCTTGGTCCGCCAAATGCTGCCGAATGGGTGAATATTTCTGTGGCGAAATCGGCCCAACTGGCGTCGCCAGTGCCCACCCCATGAAAGATGCCCCGAAGATCCGCATCGCCAGGCCGCGCAATAAGATTGCTTGCGACGGCGATCACGGCGTTGCCGATGTCGATCGCGGAGGTGGGATTGCCGCACTGGTCTGCAACCACCCGCAACGCTGAACGCGTCATCGCTAGTTTCAGCATGGTGTTCAGAAAATTGTTGCCGAAGGGAGAGTAGACCCAGGCCGTGCGCAAGATGGCGTGATTGTCGGTGGCCGCTGCAACAGCCTGTTCGCCGCGGAGCTTGGTGGCGCCGTATACGCCGAGTGGGTTGGTCTGGTCCGTTTCGGTATAGGCACCGGCTTTGCCACCGTCGAAGACGTAGTCGGTCGATAGGTGGATAATAGGAATACCGAGCTCCGCCGCGAGATTAGCCAGTACTGCTACCCCAGTGACATTAACCCGCTCAGCCATTTCAACGTCGCTTTCGGCTTTGTCCACGGCGGTATAGGCAGCTGCCGAGACAATCGCGTCAGGCTTTGTTGCGGTCAACAGCGACCATCCTAGTTCTGGGTTGGCCAGATCGAACTCCGGCCTGCCGATGGTCAGCACATCAATGCCTTGAGCTGCGCCGGCCTCCTGCAGAGCAGTCGAAACCTGTCCTGATTTTCCGGTGACTAACAGCCTCATTCGGTGGCCTTGCCAGCGCTTGCTGCAACGTCCAGCACACCCAGGCGGTCACCTGCATAGCTTTGGCGCAGCGGTTGCCACCACCAGCCATTGGCAAGATACCAATCGACAGTCTTGGCTATGCCAGTTTCGAACGTCTCCTGTGCACGCCAACCCAACTCGTTTTCCAACTTGCTCGCATCGATGGCATAGCGCGCATCGTGCCCGGGGCGATCGGCAACAAAGCTGATCAGTTCCTCTCGTGGTCGCAGGGTAGGGTGGCGCTGGTCGAGAATGGTGCAAATCCGTCGGACGACGTCGATGTTGCGGACCTCGTTGTGCCCCCCAACATTGTAGGTCTCCCCTATGCGGCCCCGCTCAGCGATTAGATCCAGGGCGCGCGCGTGATCATCCACATACAGCCAATCGCGAATGTTGGTGCCCTGACCGTAGACCGGCAAGGGCTTCTCATCGAGCGCATTGAGAATAGTCAGCGGGATGAGCTTTTCTGGAAAGTGAAACGGCCCGTAATTGTTCGAGCAATTGGAAACAATGATGGGTAAGTCGTAGGTGCGCGCCCACGCCTTGGCCAAATGGTCCGATGCCGCCTTGGATGCGGAATAGGGCGAGCTGGGATCGTAAGGCGTTTCTTCTGAAAACAGGCCGAATTCGCCGAGAGACCCATAGACCTCATCGGTAGAGACATGAAGAAAGCGGAAGCGCACCTGCTCATCACTTTTGAGGCCAGCATAGTAGGCCCGCGCCGCCTCGAGCAGCGTAAACGTGCCCATGACATTGGTACGCAGGAAGTCTTCCGCGCCCGTGATGGAGCGATCAACGTGGCTTTCCGCCGCCAAGTGCATGACTCGGTCAGGTCGGAAGGCCCGAAATGCCTCCGTCATCGCCCTTGCGTCACAGATGTCTGCCTGAAGGAACGCGTAGTTTGCCTTGCCTTCCACGGGCTTCAGCGATTGCAAGTTACCAGCATAGGTCAGCTTGTCGACATTGAGAACCTGGTAGCCCTTATCAAGCGAGAGATGTCGCACGACCGCAGAGCCGATAAACCCTGCTCCGCCAGTGACCAGGACACGCATGTCAGCTCTCCTCGCTATGGTCGAAATAATCCGGCAGTGCGCTCAGTGATGGCTGGTTCGCATCTTTGGGCGACAGTAGCACTGGGTTAGCGACATCGGGCCAGGCTACACCAATCTCAGCGTCATCCCAGCGCACGCCCTTGTCGGCGTCCTTGTTGTAGTAGGACGTAACTCGATAGCTAACCAGACAGTTCGGCACGAGCGTGCAGAAACCGTGCAGAAAGCCTGCTGGGACCCAAAGTTGGTTGCCGTCCGCGGCGGTGAGCGTGACTGCGGTCCACTTGCCGTAGTCGGCTGACCCCTTCCTGATATCGACGGCGACATCAAAGATCGAACCTGAAAGGCAACGAACCAGCTTTCCCTGCGCCGAAGGGGGCGACTGAAAGTGCAGTCCCCGCACCACCCCCGCAGCGGCGCTAAGGGACTGGTTCTCCTGCACAAAACTGACCTTGGCCACGTTCGCCGCAAACCAATCCTCGCGAAACGTCTCCGAAAAATAGCCGCGAGAGTCGCTGCTCCTCTTAGGAGTAACAACTAGAACGTCTCGCAAATCAGTCTGTTGCAATCTCACTTTGGGCTCATGGCTTAGTCGTTGTGTGCCGTTCTCTGACAGGCAGAAAAGCCTTGCGACAACAATCGGAGAAATGGAAAAGCAAAGGTTCTTCATTGCCGAAAAAGCAGCAAGGAGAGCTAACTCTTTACCGGAAATGACAGATTCTTTCGCGAAACGGAAGAGTGGAGAATGTCCCCCTAAGAAATCGGCGGGCGTACGGCGACAGAATTGCTCCGATTAGTTTCATGGCTTGGAGGTTATGCGTTTGAGGACGGAAATCGGACAGGTCGTTATCGAATTTGATTTTGCACTTCTCCGCTCCGATGATTTGCTGTGGGCCTGCTGACATCGCTCGCAAGCGGAGACCCGGTGGTGGCAATGCGTTGAGGGCCCGGGTTGACGCATCCGGTCGTCGGAACCTGTCGGGTTGGTCCGAAGCCAATGCGTTAATTACAGGGTGTGTGCACCGTCGATGTGGTCTACCTACGGGGCGCAGTAACTGTCGCCCGCCGGTCGGTGTGGCGGTCATCTTCGTTCTGAGCGGCGGTTTTGGGAAGCCGCAAGAGGAGTTCCGATGCAGACTACAGCCAACATTGACTCGCGGGGGCCAGGCCAGTTGGCCGTCATCGGCGCTGGTGGACACGGTGGTGTCGTCGCCGACGCGGCAGAACTCCTAGGCTGGACTGTCGCATTCTTCGACGATCACGCCCAGGGTGCCATTGCCGGGTGGCCGCTAGTGGGAACGGTTTCGGATCTGTTAGATGCGCCGCAGCGTGTCGATGGCGCTATCGTGGCCATCGGCAACAACCGTGTGCGGCTGGATCTGACTCGGCGGCTGATCGCGGCCGGGGTATTTGTAACCACCATCGTGCATCCTTCCGCCACCGTTAGTCTCCGCGCTAGGCTTGGCGGGGGTACGTTCGTTGCGGCTGCAGCGGTGGTCAACTTGGGTGCCAGCCTAGGTCTTGCAACCATCGTAAATACCGGCGCGTCGGTGGATCACGACTGCCTACTCGCCGATGGAGTGCATCTGTCACCCGGCGTGCATCTGTCTGGCACTGTCGCCATTGGGGAACGGACTTGGCTCGGCACGGGCAGCAGCGTGCGAAATAACTTGGTCATCGGCCGCGACGCTATCGTCGGAGTGGGATCGGCGGTGGTCGCGGACATTCCCGATGGCGTTGTGGTGCAGGGCGTACCGGCTCGCGTTGTGCGCGAAAATCCTGCGCTGCTCTGATCAGGGCTCGTCCTTGCTTCCTTCGAACTTGGACATTGTGGCTTCCCCAGTCGCGTTGATCCCGTCACGCGCCACCACCTTCCTGACCGTTAGGAACAGTATCTTTAGGTCGAGCCAGAATGAGCGATTATCAACATACCAGGTGTCGAGCCGGAATTTTTCTTCCCAACTGATGGCGTTGCGCCCATTTACCTGTGCCCAGCCAGTAATGCCTGGCCGTAGGTCATGGCGGCGCGCTTGCTCGGACGTAAAGAGTGGCAAATACTCCATTAGGAGTGGTCGCGGACCAACTAGGCTCATGTCGCCGCGCAATACGTTCCACAATTCGGGCAATTCATCGAGACTTAGGGCGCGAAGGCGGGCGCCGAATGGGGGCAGCCGCTCGGCATCGGGCAGGGGCCTTCCACTGGCATCAACGGCATCCCGCATGGTGCGGAACTTGATCATCTCGAACGGTTTGCCCTTGTGTCCTGGCCGCGTCTGGCGAAACAGCACTGGTCTGCCCAGCTTGCGCTGAACCTGCCATGCCAGAATTGCGATAACCGGCGAAAGCACCAACAGCGCAATAGCAGCCACGACAATGTCGAACGCGCGTTTGATCATTTGCCCGTGCCCTCGACCCAGTCCACCCAGCGGTCGGCCAACTTGTGCCGGTCGAACTGGTCGCGGGCCAATTCAAGTGCCCGCGCCCCCATGAGCTTGAGGGCCGGGCGGTCCGATGCGGCCGCTTCCAGGGCGTCGGCAAAAGCGCTGGGTTCGCGTGGCGCCACTGCAAAGCCGCATCGATGTGTCGTGATCATCTCAGCCAGCCAACCGGGATAGTTATTGAGCACCGGTTTTCCGGCGGCAACATAGTCGAAGAACTTGTTTGGCGAGGTGCCGTAGTAGAAGGCGGGCACGTCGGCCAACACCTGCAGCCCCAGATCGGCGCGCGCCATCAACTGTGCCAACCGAGATTTACCGACAGGCTCGAGGAAGATCACGGCCTCGATGTTTTCACGTCGCACACGCTCGACAAGGGCTGGCTTGAGCTTGCCATTTCCGATCAGCGCGATCTTGATGTCGGTGCGCCCGCGCGCCTTGAGTTCTGACGCGGCATCCAGAACTGCATCGAGCCCGTTGGCCATGCCATGGGTTCCAGCAAAAAGCGCGACCAGATCGTTTGGTGAGATTCCCTCTGGCGTCCACGGCTCGACGTCTGCAGCAAATATCTCAAGATCGCAGCCATTTGGCACGAGGGCGATGCGCTCGCGGTCGATGCCCCGACTGGCAATGCCCTCGACAATGCCCGGAGACAGGCCGATCAATCGATGAGCGGAGTGATAGCTGATCCATTCCAAGGTCCCGAGCGCCCACAGCATCGCCGGATTGCTAATGACGCCCATCGCTCGAGGCAACTCGGGCCAGAGGTCGCGCACTTCGAATACGAAGGGCTTGCCGCGAAGCCATCGTGCAAAAATGCCCGGAATGCCGGCCGTCAGCGGCGTCGTCGTAGCAAAGACGAGATCGTATCTTTCGGTGAGGGCAAGGCCAATGCTGCGGAGAGCGAATTTCGCGAAAGTCCAGCTGCGCTTGAGCAAGCCGTCGCTATTGGCATAGCCAAGGTCGAGCTCGATGACATCGATGCCATTGACCATGCCGCGGCGCATACCCTTGACGAAGGGCTGATCGAGCCCGGTCTTGCCAGCGCTGTAGGAGCCGCAGACCATAGTCACCTGATGCCCGCGTGCCACCAGCCGCCGCGCCATCTCGTAGGAGCGGATGCCGGCGCTGCCAGCAGGCGTCGAAAAATGCTGATGAAAATAGAGTACCTTCACTGCGTCCAACTCACCTGTGTCGCGATCGTGCCGGGCTTGCCAAAATGTACTTCCAGCACCGGTACTGGGGTCTCAGCGAGGTAATGGCGGGATTCGCTGCCCTCGACCAGCCGAAGCGTCAGCGGAATGTTGCCACTGATGTGCAGACTGCCTAGTGCCGAGCGCGCACCATCAGCTGTAATTTCCCAGTCGCCTGGTGCTAGGCGCCAGCGCAGGCAAGCGCTGGTGAACGGGCCGGATGCGACATCAGAAACCTCGAGGCGATTGCCCTGTGGCATCCACACTCGCCTAGCATGCCTAACCCCGCGTCCGTCGCGATAGGCCGCGGCCATCGCCCCTGCTTGCCGATCGATCATCACATCCTCGACTTTGAGCCAATCGGCAAAAAGAAACCGGCCAATACGGGGCATCTGGTTGCGCCCGTCGAACTGGATGGTGTTGTGTCCTTCGGTGCCGGAGAACCTGTCCAGCACCTCGCCGGGCGCGTTGTAGGTGAAGGTGCCGCCATCGCGCAGCAGGTTGAGCCCTCCCACCCACAGATCGAGGTGCAGCGCATCGGCGTGGCTCGGACGGAATCGGAAGCGCGGGTAGCGCAGGATCGCACGGGCATGTGCCGCGACCAGCACACCATAGCCGCCCTTGTCCAGCAATTGGCTCCTTACCGGCGCCGCGATGGTTGCCGGCGGGGTGGCGGCCAGCCATTGGCAATACTGATTCCAATCGCCAACCCCGGCATAGGCTTGCGCATGGGCAAACAGCGCGCTGGCCAATTGAACCGACGGACGAAAATCGCGATAGGGCGTCGTGCCGAGCGGCAAAAGGCGCGCGCCGTCATTGGCGCCCAGATTGGCGGCGTCGCCGTTCTCAGCGGATACCATCGTGCGTAACCAAGCGGCAGCGGCGGCAGCGCGTTCACGCAACGTCAGTGTGAAGTCGGCAAGATCAAGCCGCCGACGCCATACTTCAGCAAGCGATAGTGTGTCGAGCATCAGGCGGTGGTAATTGGTCGAATACTGGCTGAACGAGCCGTCCGTTTCCACCAGGGTGAGCACTCGTTCTTCCAACATGCGCCTGCCAGTTTCGGCCCAGCCTGTTCCCTCTCCGTCGCCCAGGTGGCTGAGCCAGCTGCCGCCTATAAAGAGTGCCGCAGCTTCTGACGTGCCGTGATTGTTGTCCTGTGCTCGGGCATAGCTCCTCGTTGGTGCGATGCGCCGGATGTGCAGTTTTATCAGTGGTGCGAGGCCGGGGCCCACAGCACTTGGCCCACCGATTACCAAGGCGGCAAGCGCCAGGTGCATCACGCGGATCGAGGCCTCCTGTCCACATTTCCAGTTTGGACCGAAATAGGGTGGGTTGGTCGCAGTCCAGTCAGTTAGCCAAGCTTCGAGCCGAGACAGGGATGCGGCGTCGCCGGCCCGGGCGCGCTGGGCGAAGACCACGGCCCAATCCATGCGGGAGGCTTCCCAGACGGTCTTGATATCGCCCAAATGCGGATTGAAGTCGGGGATCGTCCACCACGGGAGCTGCGGATCGGCGACGCATTCTCCATTGAATGGATTGGCGAACCAGTCGGGTATGCCGGACGGGAGAGGAATACTGTGGTGGCCGAAATAGGTACCCTTGTCCTGCCAGTCGGTCGAGGCGGGGGCCGGCTCGCCTGTGGTCTTGGGTGCGGCAAAAAATGGCCCTCGCGGCTGCGAAGCCGCGAGGCGTCTGATTGCGCTATTGGGATTGCGTAGAGCAAGTCGGTAGAGCGCGACACGCAGCACATTTGCTGGCCCGAGCGCCAGGATGGTCCGCATTTTGCTCAGGCGACCGCTCACTTCTGCTGGCGCAGCTGCTCGGCCGCCTCAATGGTGGCGCGAGCCACCTCGAATATCTCGTCCACAGGGATCGGGGCGGAGCCTCCCTCAGTCACTGCGCGCAAAAAAGCAGCGGCACAGGCATTCTGGCCCTTGTCCTGGGTCCAGCCGCCTAACTTTTTGAACCCGGGCACGCCGTAGCCCTTGAGTGCGCGGAAATTGTCGAGCGCCAGAATGCGACCGCCAGCAAACGCTTCGATGCGCTCTTTGGGGAAACTAGCCGCCCCATTGGCGAGGTAGTGCACTGTGCCGAATGAGCCGTCTGCAAAGCCGAGCGTGATCGCCGCCTTGTCCTCGGTCTGGGTGCCTCCCGATGAAGCGCCCATGCCGCGTGCCGACACCGAGACGATAGGTGAGCCGGCTAGAAAGCGCATAAGATCAATATGATGGCAGGCTTCGCCAATGATGCGCCCGCCTCCTACTTTTAGGTCCTGCGTCCAGTGACTAGCCGGAATAGCGCCTGCATTCATGGTGAAGATGAATGATTTCGGTTCCTGCACGCCGGCCAATAGTTGCTTCATCCTGACCACATGGGGCGCGAAGCGGCGGTTGAAACCCACCATCAGCAGCCGGTCTGCGGCTTGCTCGAAAGCACCCTTAACCGCATCGAGTTCAGCGAATGTAAGCGCAAGAGGCTTTTCGACGAAGACGTGTTTGCCCGCCGCTAGCGCTTTCTGTACCAGCCCAGCGTGAGAATCGTGGCGGGTGACGATCGCTACGGCGCCCGTCGCCGAATCATCGAGAACGGCGTTTATGTCGGTCGAGGCATTGGCAAACCCGGCCGGGCGGCCGTGCACAACGCTGCTGGTGCCCGAATTGGTGACGATGGTGGAAAGCTGCGCGCCTGCCTTGCGGAAAGCCGGTATCAGCATGCGCGATGCGTAATTCCCCGCGCCGATGAACCCTACCTGCGTAGCTGCACCGGCGATCTTGCGCTCCGGCATCAGGGCGATTGTACGGTCGAAGGAGGCCTTCGTCCCCTTGCCATAGGTCAGCAGCAGGCCTAGCGCACCTTTGTCGCTGGCCAGCGTGTCATAAGCGAAGGCGCTTCCTCGAACACTACGCTACCGCTTATCAGCGGGCGCACGTCAAGCGCGCCCTGGCTCATCATGTCTAGAATGGCCTCAAAGTTGCGCTGGGCCGTCCAGCGGACGAAGCCAAATGGATAGTCGTTGCCGCCCTGTTCGTAGGACGGATCGTAGCGCCCCGGACCATAGGAGCACGATACCGAGAACGAAAGCTCCTTCTCGTAGAAATCGGCCCTGCTTAGCTCTAGTCCTGTCACCCCGACTAGGACAATGCGGCCGCGCTTGCGGCTCATCTTAGCGGCTTGCGTTACCGGGTCGCTTGAGGAAGTTGACGCGGTGATGATCACCGCATCTACCCCGTGCCCGCGGCTGAAGGTGATGCCGGCGACGATCGGGTCCTGCCCCTGCGCAGGGTTGCAAATTTCTGCGCCGAAGCTCTTGGCTAGCTCCAGCTTGCTCTGGTCGAAATCCACGGCCAGCACGCGGCAGCCTTGGGCGCGCAGCAGTTGCACCGTCAAAAGACCGATAAGGCCCACGCCTATGACGACAACTGCTTCGCCTAGCGTCGGCTCGGCCAAGCGAATGCCCTGCAAGCCGATCGAGGCGACGACGGTGAACGCAGCCGCTTCGTCGCCGACATTGTCAGGAATGCGTGCGCATAAGTTCTCGGGTACGTTTACGATATCGGCATGGGCACCGTTTGAGACGACCCGGTCACCGGGCTCGAATTGGCCCACACGGGCACCGACTTCGCGCACGACTCCGACATTGCAATAGCCAAGTGCAATGGGCTGAGCGAGCTTGGAGCGCACCGCATCGATGGTATTGAGAACGCCGTCAGTGCGCGCCTTGTCGATCATTTGTTTGACGCGTTCGGGCTGCTTGCGCGCCTTTTGCAGCAACGAGGAGCGGCCGAAATCGACCAGCATGCGTTCGGTGCCAGCGGAAATCAGGGTGGTCGTGGTCTCGATCAAGACGCTTCCAGAACCAGCCACAGGTGCCGGTGCGTCGGCAATGTACGTCGCACCAGAACCCATGTCCTGCATGATCTGCCGCATGACTACCTCTTAAAATAAAACGCGAGAATACGGTCGCTGTACCGAGAGCGCCGACGGCTCGGTCGTCGCTCAGGGAGCGGTTACCAGCTTATATTGCCAAGCGCCATCCTCAGGTGCGACAAAGTCGGCAAGACTGCTGCCCCCCGTAATCGCAACTAGGCGCCGATGTGGATCGATTTCAACGTCGACAGGTCCTGTCGGGCTGGCCAGGGTCGCCGAAATCGGCAGGTCGAGACCAGTCGCCGGCCGGAGCGTCCACTGCTTCCAGCCCGGCTCGACGATCTCCAACCCCACCATCTTGCGGAACATTACGTTGAAGAAAGCCGCGCCCCAGGCGTGGTTCCAATCAAGGTTTTCCTTGTACTTGAGGTCCCAGGCCTCGTGGGTGACCGTCGCGTCATATGCATCGAGCATGTGCAACCAACCGCGGTCGGTGCGGTTGAGCATTAACCCGACTGCAACGTCGCCTGCGTCGGCGTCGAATAGCCCGTCGAGAAGGAACTGTGCGCCGTAAACGGATGCCGGCACCCCGCCATTGTATGCGGCGATCCGCCCTCGCAGGGCATCCACGGTTTTCGCTACCCGATCCTCTGGCACAAGGCCCAGAGCCAGCGGCACGAACAAGGCATGGGCAGCCATATGGTCTGAGCCCTTGCCATCGACAAAGAGGCCGGTGGCCGGATCAGTCAGCTGCGCTAGCATGGCCTTTTGAAGATCGTCGGCCATGGCACGGTACTCTATGGCGTCATCGGTCTTGCCGAGCGCCTCAGCGATCCTGCCCATGCATGTAAAAGCGGCGTGGACAAAGGCGTTAACCACGGTGTTATGCGTGGTCATCTCGTAGCTGTCACGTTCAACCGGTGGCCAGTCGACGATGTCCTCGAGATAGTCGGCGCCGGTTGCCTCGACGAATTCTTTGGCCCGTTCTTCGTCATAGGTGTTGATCAGGCCAGTTTTGTCGATGAATTCGCGCAAGGTAAAGATATCGAGCCGATCATAGATGGAGGCCAAGTAATCGGTGTCGCCGTCCGCCTCATAGATTTCCCAGGCGAGCAGAATGGTCTGACTCATCCACTCGCTAGGCCAGGTTGGCTCGCGGAACAGTTCCTCCAGCGTCCGCCGCATAACCTTGGTATCGCCGGTCAGCGCGTACCAGCCGCGCTGGTTGATGAGGGCGTCAGCCTGATAGGCGAGGCGCTCGCGGTCACCATCCACGAACAGGTCCATGAAGCTGGTAGCAACCATGGTGTGACGTCCCAACTCGAATAGCCTGTTGAGGTCGGCACTACGTGGGTCGGCACCACCAAAGCGTATCGATCCAATCGGGGCATAGTGTTCCGAAACGTAAGCAGTGATGGCGACTGCTGTGGGATCGAGGCCCTGAGGCCAACCTTGAATTTCGATATAGCGCAGCGGCATCACCGATACGCCTTCAGGCATGCCGCGGGCATCGAGTTCGCGCAAAGGTACTCGTGTGGCGGTATCCCCCAGCTTTAGGTCGGTCTCGTGAAAGCGCACAGAGCCATAAGAGGTGGGGTCGAGTAGGCCGTTGGCGCCAAGACGCTCGCCCATGCGCACTGTCAGCGCCGCTCCCTTGGTCTGCTCAGTGCCTGCGATGCTAACAGATGCGAACCACGTCTTTCCCAGGTCGATCTGCAGTGTGTCGCCGACTACGCGCGTTGCTGCCGCCACAACCGAAACGGTCCTGACATCCGGGGTGAGCACTGCCGGCCTAGTCAGCCAATATGCAAAGGCGCCCGTGCTGAGGATCAGAAAAAAGGCTGTGGCGGGGCCCGCAAGCCGGCGGCCCGTCCAGGTCAATGCTTCGCCCCGAATAGGTTGTCGGGCTTTTGGTAGCTTATCAGGACGGCACGATACTGGCCCTTGAACACGAACATGCTCCCGGCGGCCGCGCCCACGACCCCTACCGTATCAATCAGGGCCTGCATATGATCGGGCGTGCCGGCGCCGCCTACGAACGTGAGCGGGCATTCGACGAGCCCGCGCACCTGCTTGGCAAGGTCGAGATCATAGCCTCCCATCATGCCGTCGCGATCGATGTTGTTGATGACGATCTCACCGGCGCCGAGTTCGACCGCCTGCCGGCAGAAGTCCTGCAAGGAAGCCTTCTGCTTGGACTTCCCGTTGTGAGTGTGCAGGTTGTAGCCGCCAAAGATTGCATTCTTGCGGACATCGAGAGTGACAACGACGCTTTGGCGGCCAACGGCGTCGGCCATTTCACTGATGAGCTGCGGCCGCGCCAACGCCGCTGAACTGACCGATACCTTTTCGAAACCTAGCCCAATCAGCTTTGTAGCCTGGGCCGCACTGGTCACGCCGCCGCCATAGCACAGCGGCATACGCGACTCCACGGCAATGCCTCGCAGACGGGCAAAGTCCGGTTCGCGGCCATGCGCGCTTGCATCAATGTCGAGGAAGGTAAGTTCATCGACCTGCTTCTCGTTGAAAATCTTGACGGCGTTCAAAGGATCGCCGACATATTTGGCGTCTTTGAACCTCTGTGTCTTAACGAGCCCGCCGTCGCTCATCAGTAGGACAGGAACGATACGCGACCGCAGCATCTAGATCTCGGCGAAGTTGCGGAACAGGTTCACCCCATTGCCGTGGCTTTTTTCGGGGTGGAACTGCATGCCGAAGACATTGTCCCTGTTGACCGCACAAGCCATGTCTTTCCCGTAGGTCACGGTGGCCAGCACATGCTCGGGCTCATGCGCGTCGAAATAGTAGCTGTGCAGGAAATAGAAGCCGCGCTCGAAGTCTATGCCGGCAAGTACCGCGCTTTCCCTTTGGGGCGAAAGCGAATTCCAGCCCATATGTGGCAGCTTAGGGAGCGAGTTGATTGCACCTGAGTCAATCCGCCGGACCCGGCCGGGAATCCAGCCAAGACCAGGCAGGTCGCCCTCGTCGCTAGACTCAGCCAAGATCTGCATACCCACACAGATGCCCATCGCCTTTTTACCTTGGCCCAGGACTTGCTCGTTGAGGAGGTCACGTAGGCCAAGCCGCATCAGATCGCCCATGACTTGGTCGAACGCGCCTACTCCCGGCAGAATATAGCGGTCGGCGGCGGCCAACTCCGCGTGATCGCCCGTTACTACGTGAGGCACCTTGAGCTGCTTGAAGATGGTCGCGATGGCTGAGACGTTGCCCGAGCCGTAGTCGACGATGCCGATCACCGCTTGATTGCCCTTTCCACGCCAAGTGCCTTGAGCACCTGCGCGCCGGTCTCGAACATCCATTGCTGGTTGGCGTAGTCCTTGTATGTCTTGAGCGGCATTTGGTGATACTGGCGCAATTCATCGACGCTTATGCCGAGCTTGGTTGCGATGTACTCGAATTCCTCTTCAATCGTTTCTGGATTGTAGGCAGGTTTTTCGAGCTGGGCCATGGCGATTTCTCGCGTCATCTGATCGGTCAGGATGAGGCTAGAATATTGTACGCGGCGGGTATCGTAGCCAAAGCGCGTAGGCAGCCAGTAGGCTTCATAAAAACGGGTGAAGCGCGATTCGAAGTGCTTCTGCGGATAGGGACGCCAGCCATAGGTCTCTGATAGCACCTTGGCCGCATGTTCTTTTGTATAGGGCAGGTAGTTTAGTGGTTTGGCTACCCGCACACCGCGCAGATATCGCAAATACACTTTGTGAAACAGAACGCTCGAGAACGGATAGGTTTTGAGTGGGCGCGTGCCAAAGCGGCGATGGATATCGCGCAGTTGTGCCATGTCCGTTCCGTAATACAGCCATTCCTTCGGATTGCGCACGCATTCGGTGGCGTAGTTGCCGCCGTTGAGGATGTACTTGATGTTATTCTTGTTGGCGAAGTGGTAGAGCGTGGCGATGAAGGCGTGGTCTTGGGGAATGTCCAGGTGCGGTACGCCGGCCTTAAAAAAAGCCAGCTGGAAATCGCGCATCTCTTCCCAGTTGATCACTTCGGTATAGAGATCAAGCCCCAGTCCCTCGACGAGGACCTGGATATTGTTGACGGCAAGGTCAGTGTTCCAGCCGCCGTCGACATGGAAAACCAACGGGCGCAAGTTGAATTCAGTCACAGCCAGATGCAACAGGTATGAGCTATCGAGCCCGCCGCTCATGCCCATGATGCAGTCGAACGGATGGCCCTTTCCGACCTCCTTGATCTTTTCGACCTGGGCGCGGAACATAGCTTTGCCATCGTCGTTTGGATGCCAGTTGGGCAAGACGTGGCTTTTGAAGCCGCGGCAATGGTCGCAGACGCCATGTTCGTCGAACTCGATCTTGGAGTCGCTGGTGTCCATGACGCAATTGGTACAGATCTGGTAGGGTCTCATCCTGCCTCTTGAGCTTGCCGACCATGCGGTCGCGGCGGCATCCAGCTGGGTTCGTTTCAGCGGAAAATTTTGACGTACTTCCGATATTCGCGATGGGCGTCGCGCGCAAGCTCCCATCGCCGCAGATTTGGAAGTGAGGCGAGCGAAGCGTGCCAATGGTGGATCACTTGCACCGCCGGATCGTAATAGACCTGCTCTCCGACGTCGTGGAGCTGCTTGGCTAGAAAGTACTCCTCCGACATCATGAAAGTCGGTGCCCATAGCCGCTCGAACTGCGCGAAGAACTGCGGTCCGAGCAGGTAGCACGAGCCATGGCCTTGAAAGATCGGCCGAGCCGTCTGCCATTGCTGCTCGTCGGCCCGGTCGCTGAACCTGCGGAAGTGCATCGCCACCTTCTGAATCAGCATGCCAAGTTGATAGTTCGAATAATAGAGGTCGTAGAAGATTTCTCGGACTTTGCTGATACTCGAGATTACGTGAGGATTCTGGTGCTCGCCATCCACCGTCATCACGTCGGGCGAAACTACGGGATGACTCGCCCAGCGACCAACATTGGCCTGCACGCGATCGGCGAAGTCGGCTGCAAATTCAAGATCGTTGTTGCCCACCACCATCCAATCGATTTCGGGGCGGGTCTGGCGCAGACGATCAATGCCGAGATTGAGGCCCCGGAAATAGCCTATATTGTCAGGGCTGAAGATGACCTGGACCTGGCTGACTTCCCGCTCAAGATCAGTGAGAATTTCTCGCTCGATTGGCGACGAAGCATTGTCGACCACGATTATCGCGATGTCGTGCCCGGCATTGGCAGCCAGCGAGCGCGCGGCCGTCACCGTAAAATTGCTGTTATTGTAGTTGGTGCAGACATAGCCGAGCTTCATGCCGACGTGTTCTCCTGGGGCTTTCCATGGGCGGAGCGCTTCAGATAGCCCACGAGCAGCAAGACGAGCAAGATCGCTTCACCCAGCACAAAGCTGATCGCCGCTCCTGCATCGGCCCACAAAACAATCATGACCGAACCGGCCAGAAGACTGGCAAAGCCAGTGCCCACGAGCACCAACAGCACATACCGGGTTTCGCCCATGGCGTTGAGTCCGGCCGTACCGAGCATGAAATTTGTGACGCCCAACAGGGTGGCGATGCTCATTACGAAAAATAGTCCAACAGCAGGAATGAAGGCCTGACCGCCTATGGTCGCGAGTACCCGCTCGCCGAACAGGGCATAGACAATGGCCGCCGCGGCAATCATCGTTAGCAATACCGCCTGCTGCTTGGCCGACAGTCGCAGCATGTCAGCCAATACAGTGCGTCGAGGCTTGTTCGTTGTCGCCTGCTTAATGGCAGTGGGGAAATAGTGCTGATTAAGCGGCCGAATGGCGGCCTGCAGGGCCTTGGCAAGTTTTTCTGCCATAGAATAGGCCGCGATGGCTCCGCTAGATGCACCAAAAAAGCCGAGCAACAGGGTATTAATGTCCTTGTAGACGATTGTGCTGAGATTGCCTAGAAACACGTGGCGTCCTGCTTTGAACATGTTCACGAGCGCATTGGCCCGCGGGGCGCGCAATTGTAATCGATGCTTGTACATTCCCGCCATTAACGAGGCGAGTGCGCCCACTAGATAGCAGCCGCCGATGACTACCGGCACAAGGATTACCTGGTCGGCTTCACGCACGATGATCAGTACCAGAACCATCGCGAGCCCTCGGCTTGCGACATTGCTGACCGCGAGCGCCTTGTTGTCTTGCAGGCCCTGGAAGAGCCAGTTGGGTGACACCGCGAAGCTCAATGGAACGAGGCACCAAGCCGCCACGAATGGGAGAAGTGCAGGATTGATTGCTAAGGCAGTAAGGCACACTAAGGGCGCGCCGAGACAGAATAGGATAAGTCGGGCGGTAAGGACACGACTGAGAAGCGCCGACAACTCGGCGCGGTCCCTTTCGGCATCAAGGCTCACAACGGCCGCAACGCTCGTGACTTCAAAACTGTAGAGCACCAAAGTTAGAAGAAAAAGTGACAGCGCTTCTGCCTGCACCAGCAATCCATAGTGGTCGACACCCACCCTGGCCAAAGTGATTGGGTAGATCACCAATGGCAATACGGCATTGGCGCCCTGCACGGCCGCCAATGACAAGATGTTGGAGATCGCCCTGGGCATCAGCACTCGCCGCCGTACGCGTTAGCTTGCGAGCATGCCGCGCGTGTCAATGACCAGGGGGGGCTTGGTCAATGGCACCTTAAGGTCTTTGAACTGGGCGTGGTCTACGAGAAGTACGACAATGTTGGCTCGTTCCAGCGCTTCTTCTGCCGTTACCAGGCTAGAATTCTTGTGGGGGGCGAAGGAAGCGGGTAGCTGTTCGATGAAGGGCTCGACCAAGAGCACGTCACCCCAGTTCTTGTCGCAGACATCGAGGGCTATCTCAAGTGCGGGGCTCTCGCGCAGGTCGTCAATATTGGGTTTGAAGCTCAAGCCGAAGCAGGCAATCGTCGGCTTCTCGACCGCGCCAGCCGCGGCGCGGATCTTGTCGACCACCCAAAGGGGCTTGCCGTCGTTTACTTCGCGGGCGGTGCGGATGAGCCGCGCCTGTTCGGGGCTCTTGCTGATGATAAACCAGGGGTCAACGGCGATGCAATGGCCGCCCACGCCCGGGCCGGGCTGTAGGATATTTACACGCGGATGGCGGTTGGCGAGCCGGATCAGTTCCCACACATCGATGCGCAGGGTGTCACAGATGATAGAAAGCTCGTTGGCAAATGCGATGTTGACGTCGCGGAAGCTGTTCTCGGTCAGCTTGCACATTTCCGCCGTGCGTGCGGTGGTGATGACGCAATCCCCTTCAACAAAGGACTTGTACAAAGCCGCCGCCTCGCTTGAGCAGCGGGCCGAGAGCCCCCCGATCACGCGGTCGTTCTGCACCAGTTCGCGCACGACGTGGCCCGGCAGCACCCGTTCGGGGCAATAGGCGATGCGGATGTCGGAGGCATCGCCATTTGTTTGTGGAAAGGTGAGGTCGGGGCGCGCTGCCGCCAGCCAGCTAGCGAGTTGCTCGGTCGTGCCGACCGGCGAGGTCGATTCAAGGATCACCAGGTCGCCGGTCTTCAGCACCGGTGCCAGGTTCTTGCTCACTGCCTCGATGTAGCTCAGGTCCGGTTCGTGGTCGCCCTTGAACGGGGTTGGCACGGCGATGAGGAAGGCGTCGGCCGGCTCGGGCGTGGTCACCGCCTTGAGGTTGCCAGCGGCCACGGCGGCCTGCACCAACATGTCGAGGTCGGGCTCAACGATGTGCACCTTGCCCTGGTTGATGGTGTCGACGGCGTGCTTGTTGACGTCCACGCCAATTACGTTGAACCGGCGCGAGGCAAAGATCGCTGCAGTGGGCAGGCCGATGTATCCGAGGCCAATGACTGAAATCGTCTTAACCATTATCAGTGTCCTGAATTTGCGAGAATATCTGCGATGCGTTCGCAGGCACGGCCGTCGCCGTACGGATTGGCGGCGCGCCTCATGGTTTCGTAGGCCACGCCGTCAGTCAGAAGTTTGTACGCTTCAGCATAGATGAATTCTTCGCTCGTGCCGACCAAGCGCACGGTCCCAGCCTCGACGGCTTCCGGACGCTCGGTGGTGTCGCGCATCACAAGAACAGGTCGTCCGAGCGAGGGCGCTTCTTCTTGGATGCCGCCGGAATCGGTGAGAATCAGGTTTGAGCGAGTCATCAGGTAGACGAAAGGAAGGTAATCTAGTGGCTCGATTAGGTGGATGTTCCCAATATTACCCAATAGTCGTCCCACCGGCTCGCGTACGTTGGGATTGAGATGCACCGGATAGACGATGTCGACATCGGGCAAGTCCGCTGCTAGCCGCGCCAGCGCTCGGCAGATACGCTCGAAACCGTCGCCAAAATTTTCGCGCCGGTGTCCGGTTACGAGCACCATGCGGCGGCCGGGTGCTAGGTACGAGAACTGCTGTTCAAACTGATGGCGCAACCTCCCATCTGCCTCGAGCTTGCCGGTTACTTGCAGCAGCGCATCAATAACCGTGTTGCCGGTGACATGGACGGTGGAGGGATCAACCCCCTCGCGCAAGAGATTGTCACGTGCCGAAGTTGTAGGAGAGAAATTCCAACGCGCCAGTGCCCCTGTCAGCTTGCGGTTGCCCTCTTCGGGCCAGGGCGAATAGAGATTTCCCGTGCGCAGGCCGGCCTCGACGTGGCCGATATGAATGCGCTGATAGTAGGCGGCAAGTGAGGTGGCGAAGGTCGTCGAGGTGTCGCCATGAACGAGCACCACGTCGGGAGTCCATTGCGCAAATACGTCGCGCATGCCGCCCAGAATGCGCGACGTCAGGTCCGTCAGATCCTGGCCGGCCCGCATTATGTCAAGATCCCAGTCGGGTTTGATCTGGAACAGCGAAAGTACTTGGTCGAGCATTTCGCGATGTTGGGCGGTTACGCAAACCTTGACTTCAAGCGTCGGCTTGCCCTTGAGCGCCGCCACGAGCGGCGCCATCTTGATGGCCTCCGGTCGGGTGCCAAAAACGACCATGACTTTCATTGGTTCCATTTCTTGCCGTGAATGCGCTGCAGCGTCGCGACTGATTAGCCGTCCCTCCTGCTTTGCACAAGCAATGTCGGGCAGGCGCTAGCGGCTGGCCTGTTGCAAAATCTGGCTGACGACGGCGCAGGTCTTGTCGATCTCCGCGTCTGTCAGGGTGGGATGAACAAGAAGGGCAATGCTGGTTTCCCCCAATTCCTTGGCAACCGGTAGGCGCTCCTGCGGCCGCCAGCCTGTGCCATCGAACGCCTTTTCGAGATAAACCTCTGCGGCCGAGCCGTGCATGCACGGCACGCCAGCCGCGGCGATCTCGGCGACGACCCGGTCGCGCGTCCAGCCTTCGGCTAGGTTTTGCGGCTGAACGAACCCGTAGAAGCGATACCAGGCGTGCCGCGCCCAGTCTGGCACCTCCGGCACTCGAATGCAGGCATGGTTGGCGCAGGCTTCGGCTATGCGGTTGGCGATCTCGGCTCGGCGCTTGCTCCAGTCCGGCATGCGCCCGATCTGGATCAAGCCGATGGCTGCCTGCATTTCCAACATACGCCAATTGGTGCCGAAGCTTTCATGCAAGAATCGGTAACCGGGCGGATGCTGGCGCTCGTAGACCGCTTCCCAGCTCTTGCCATGGTCCTTGTACGACCACATGGCCGACCACAGGTCGTGGTCGTTGGTAGTCACCATCCCACCCTCCCCGCCTGTGGTCATAATCTTGTCTTGGCAGAACGACCAAGCGCCCACATGTCCGATCGTACCGACGCTTCGGCCCTTATAGAGCGCGCCATGCGCCTGAGCGCAGTCTTCAATCACCTTGAGGTCATGTTGAGCTGCCAGTTCCATGATCGGGTCCATGTCGCATGGCATGCCGCCCAAATGAACGCAGATTATGGCTCTGGTTCGCTCCGTGATCATTGCCTCAATGGTGCGGGCTGTGATGTTCTGCGTGTCCGCATCGACATCTGCAAAAACTGGTACTGCGCCTGCTGTCACGATGGCTGAGGCCGAGGCAAGAAAGGTGCGCGGAGTGGTGATCACCTCGTCGCCCTGGCCGATCTTGAGCGCTTTCAGCGCGACATCTAACGCCAAAGTACCATTTGCAAGCGCGACGGCGTACTTCGTTCCCGTCCATTTCGCAAATTCCTGTTCGAAATGGCGCGTGACCTCTCCAGTCCAATAGTTCACCCTATTGGACCTGAGAACCTCCTGCACCGCCTGAACTTCTTCGGCAGTATAGCTTGGCCAAGGCGAAAAACCTGTTCCTAACACGATTAACCTCATAGATGCGCGAGCAAGCCCGCCTAGTGATTGAAATCCGGGCGATTGGGTATGTGATTGGCTAGAACGCTGACGCCAAGGCGATCGATCATATTGCGTTCCAAAGAGTACGTACGGGCGAGCAAAATTGCCTGCGGAGCGGACATCCGGTTCTGCTAAGAATTTGACCGCCGTCTATCATGCGACCGCCTTTTATGTCACCGCAAAAATCCCGGTTTCTTATGACCTTCCATGCGGTTCAGCGCTCTGATCATTGGTGCGCAAGGGCGTGTGCGGTTTCGATGACCGCGGGCAACTCATACTGCCCCCCCCAACAGCCCCAAAGGCCCGCAACACGTCGAGTGACACTGATACCTCCTTGAGTAGTAGCGCCAAAGCACCTCTTGTCGCGCGCACGGCAAGAGGTCCAGTCTGGCGCCTGCGTGACAAGCAGGCAATCCACGATAGCCGAAGGTGCCGCGCCTTTGCCAAGGGACTTGCCCTAAGCATTCCAAGCTCGTCGTCCAACAAGGCGGTGTTTTCGTGAATTCGGAAAGGCAGAGGTCACGTTTGGGACAGTTTTGGGACAAAACACCGTACCAAGTGGTGCAAAACCGTCTTCCGTTATATAATAACATCGATTATATATCAGGATGTTAGGGAGCATAACCATACGGTGAAATAGGGTCTTTTAGCACTCCGAAGGCGGAGGCCCCAGCAACATCGCTGTCTCGACGACGCCTCGCATCAGTTGCGCACGCCCATGGCGGTGCGCGCACGCTAATCAATGCGGCGCCACACGAAGGCGATCCCCAAAAGATCCATGAGACCCTGCACTCGACACTCGACGCGCTGCATCGTTCGAACCGCACCACCAATCGACGGCTGACGCTAGCCCGCGCGTCCGGCCATGATCGCTCGCGCCTCCGGTACCGACTACAAGGTCATGCGCTTTGTGGCGTTCGAAAGGCGGCGGCGACTGCGCGACAGCCCTCCGGGGTGGACATGTTGATGTCTGCATCGGCGAGGAGTGGTCGAGCCCAATGGCACCGGTATCAACCGGGCCTGTTCCTGATCGCCGCCGTTTCAATTCCTGGGCTTCATGCTCGCTACCCTGCTGATGGTCGTGCCCGTCGCCATGATCTTTGGCGCCAAATGGTGGCAGGGGCTGATTACCGGGGCAGTGCTGGCGGTGTCGGCATATCTGCTGTTTGACTGGGCTCTGGCTGTCGTCCTGCCCAAAGGGGTCCTGGGAGGGCTCCTCTAATGGATACACTTTCCTATCTCGCCACCGGATTTGGCGTGGCCTTGGCGCCTATCTACTTGCTGCTAGCCGCCGTCGGGGCCGTTGTTGGCACCATGGTTGGCGTCCTGCCGGGCCTTGGGCCGATCAATGCAGTCGTCATGCTGGTTCCCGTCGTTTTCGCGCTCGGTCTGCCCCGGAAACTTCACTGATCCTGATGGCGGCCATCTATATCGGCTCCGAATGCGGGGGGCGCATCAGCGCCATGCTCATCAGTGTCCCCGGCGAGGCATCGGCGGTGATGACGGCATTGGAGGGCTATCCATTGGCCCGGGAAGGCAAGGCGGGCATCGCGCTGTCGCTCTCGGCCTGGACCTCGTTTGTCGGCTCGGCAAGCGCCACCGTCGGCATCGTGCTGGCGGCGCCAGTGCTGGCGCGCTGGGCATTGGCGTTCGGTCCCATCGAATATTAGCGTTGGTGATCTTTGCCTTTGCCTTGCCGGCCTGCTCACTGAGCAGCCGGTTAAGGCCATGCTGGCCATCATGGTCGGTCTCGCCAATGCCGCAAGCTGGCGCGGTTCGCTGATCGGCTTTTTCGTCGGCTTTGGCCTACACCACGGAAAAGCGAGGGGCGGAACGCCGGGACCCCGAGGGGCAGTCGCTTCGGGCGAGGCGATATGCGGGGCCTCGCATCGGTCGAGGCCGCCGATAACAGCGCTTCCAAAGACAATTTCATTCCGATGCTGACGCTGGGCATTCCAGTTCGGGTACGACGGCGATCATGCTGGGGGTGCTGACGCTCTACAACATCACGCCTGGTCCGGCGCTGTTCAACTCGCAGCCGGCTCTGGTCTGGGGCTCATTGCCTCGCTGTTCATCGGCAACGTGCTGTTGCTGGCCATCAACATTCCTCTGGTCGGCCTGTTTGCCCGCATGCTTTCGGTGCCCGCCTGGGTGCAGGTGCCTTTCATCGTCGTGGTCAGCACGATCGGCGTGGCAGCCTACCTGCTCCGGCGTATCGGCGTGCCAATGGCACCACTCATCCTGGGGCTGGTGCTGGGCAAGATCCTTGAGCAAAGCCTGCGCCGCTCGCTGTCGGGCGGCGAGGTGGCCATCCTGTGGTCAAGCTCGATTGCCATTGTCCTGTGGGGGATGGCAGCCGCAGTGTTCCTGGTGCCGCTGGTGCTCAAGCGCTGGAAGCTGGGTTTGCCTAAGCCGTCAGGGGTGTAGCGCTGATCAGAATGCCGTCGCGATCGGCGTAGGCATATTTGCCGGGGGCGAAGGTTACGGCGCCGAAGGTGATGCTGCCCTCGGCCAGGCCTGAGCCGGTCTTGCCGCTTTTGATCGGCGTCGAGCCCAGGCAACAGACGCCTAAAGCCATGGCATCAATGAGAATTCGGTCGCGGACGGCGCCGTTGATGATGATGCCGGCCCAGCCGTTGTCGATCAGGCGCTGCGCGTTGACGTCGCCCAGGAGCGCGGTCCGGAGCGAGCCGCCACCGTCGACGACCATTACGCGGCCATGGCCCGGCTGGCTTAGCATCTGGACCAGCAGCGCATTGTCCTCAAAGCACTGCACGGTCGCGATGGGGCCGTGAAAGCTCTCCTTGCGGCCCATCCAGGTGAACTGCAGCTGGCAGGCCGAGACGGCGTCGGGATGGCGGTCTACGAGGTCTGCCGTGTTCATGTGCGGTAGTAGACCTCGCCCGCGAACAGGCGGCGGGCTGTGCGGAAAACTGTGGCGTGGAGGACCTTTAGCACGCCATCGCGCTCACCCATTTCGGCGTCGACGCTCATCGTGCCTGAGGGATGGCCGATGCGAATCCTGTTGCCAGCGCTCTTGGCCGCAAGGCGATGGGCGACCGTGCCTTCGACGCGCAGGGCGGCGGCAAGGCAAAGGGCGCCGGTCAAAGGGATGGCATTGTGCGGCTGGCCGACCGAAATGGTGCGCGAGAGGATGTCGCAATCGGCGGCGGCAAGGACCTGTCCCGATAGAGTTGGGGCGTCCTGAGGCGCGGAAAGGATGGCGATCTTGGGGATGCTGACCATGGCCGCGGCTGCAGCAAGATCGGCAGAAAGCCCCATTTTGATGGCAGCATGCTGACGGATTTCTTCAAGAATTCTGGTGGTTTTCTTGTTGTTTGCGAGTTCTTTCGGCATCTCGGTGCCGGCAAGGCCCAAATCGGACGCGGCGACGAAGACAAACGGGTTGCCAGCATCGACCATGCTGACCGCGATGGCGCCCAGGCCTTCGACTGTAATCGTGTCGATGGGGTTGCCGGTGGGCAGCAGCTTGCCGGTCTTGGAGCCGCCCGGGTCGAGAAAGTCGAGACGGATCGGCGCGGCGGTGCCGGAGACGCCATCGAGGGCGAAACCACCGTCGGTTTCGGCGATCCCGTCGCGAACGGCGAAGCGCGATGCGATGACCTTGCCGGTATTGGTGTTGTGGATGCGCACGACCGCTTCGCCATCGGCGGGTGCGGGCACGAGCCCTTCGTCAACGGCGAAGGGGCCGATGGCCGAGGACATGTTTCCGCAATTGCCTGCATAGTCGACAACGGTGTCATCAACCGAGACCTGGGCGAAGGTGTAGTCCACATCGGCATCGGGATGGGTCGGCTTGCCCACGACGCAGACCTTGGACAGCGAGGAAATCCCGCCGCCCATGCCATCCAGTTGACGGCCGTTCGGATCGGGGGAACCCATGGCCGCGAGGAAGATCGGCGCCCAATCTGCGCGGTCGGCGGGCAGGTCCTCGGCCCGGAAAATCAGGCCCTTGGACGTGCCGCCGCGCATGAAGACCGCTCTAATGCGTTGTTGTGCCAAGGCTAATTGCTCCCAAATTCACAGCGCCGCCGCCGTTTCCCGATGACGCTTGACAGCATTGCCACAAAATGAAAACTGTCAACAGTTATCACTTGAAGCGTGGCCATGGCATTCGAAACCGCAATTCAACCGCACCCATCCGTGAGCGATCAGGCCTTCGCGGCCATCGTCGATGCGATCTCGCAGGGCGTCATCGCGCCCGGCTCGCGGATCAAGGAGGCCACGATTGCGCGTGACCTCGGCATCAGCCGCGGCCCGCTGCGCGAGGCGCTGCGCCGCCTGGAAAGCCATGGCCTGGTGGAGCGCCGCCAGAACCTGGGCGCCTATGTCACCAAGCTGACGCTGGAAGATCTCGACGACCTGTTCCGGGTTCGCGAGGCGCTTGAGGGTGCGGCCTGCGGGCTGGCGGCAACCCGCATCAGCGATGAGTCGATCCAGGAATTGACCGCGATGCTTGATCGCCACGCCCAGACCACGGCGGCGAGCGGCCACTACTGGCAGAAGTCCTCGGACGACGATTTCCATTTCCGCATCATCCGCGAGAGTGGCAGCCGCCGCCTGTTCGATGCGCTGTGCTCCGAGCTTTACCTGCAGGTGCGCCTCTACCGGTTCCGCTCCTCGTCCAATGCCGCGCGTTCGGCCATGGCCGTGCAGGAGCACCGCGACATCGTCGCCGCGCTGGCGACGCGCGACCCGCGCAAGGCCGAAGAGGCCATGCGCACCCACATCTCCAATGCCCGCAAGAACCTGCTCTGGCTCGGCGACGACGCCCCTGTCCAGGAAGAAGACGAGAAGGATATCGCTTCGTGACCAAATCTGCCGGAGCCCGCCTGCGCGAGATCGTTGAAGCCCGTCGCGGCACCCTGCTGCCTGGCGCCGGCAATGCCCTGGCCGCCCGCATCATCGAGGACCTTGGCTACGAAGTCGCCTATGTCAGCGGCGCTGGGGTGACCAATACCTGGTTCGGCATGCCCGACCTCGGCTTCATGGGCCTGACCGATATTGCCAACCACACCGCCGCCATCCGCGATGCGGTGGAGCTGCCGCTGATCGTCGATGCCGATACCGGGTTTGGTAATGCGCTGAACGTGCGCCACACCGTGCGCACCCTCGAGCGGGCTGGGGCCAATGCCATGCAGCTCGAAGACCAGGTGATGCCCAAGCGTTGCGGACACTTCTCGGGCAAGGCCATCGTCGAGACCGGCGAAATGATCGGCAAGATCAAGGCTGCTGTCGACGCGCGGCACAGCCAGGACTTCCTCATCATGGCGCGCACCGATGCGCGGGCCGTGCATGGCTTCGAGGCGGCGGTCGAACGCTGCCACGCCTTCGAGGAAGCCGGCGCCGACATCATTTTCCTTGAAGCCCCCGAAAGCGTCGAGGAACTGCGCGCCATGCCCGGCGCCGTGGCCTCGCCCCAGCTGGTCAACCTGGTGGTCGGCGGCAAGACCCCGATCCTGCCGACGGCCGAGTTTGCCCAGATGGGCTTCTCGCTGGTGCTCTACGCCAATGTGGCGCTTCAGGCGGCCATGGCCGGAATGCAGGCGGCCCTGGGCACGCTCAAGAATGGCGGTGATGTCGGCGAGGCCAGCGGCCTGGTCGCCACCTTCAAGGAGCGCCAGCGCCTGGTGAACAAGCCGATGTATGACGCGCTGGATGCCAAATATGCCGACTAAGACCCAAAACGATCTGTTCGGCGTCCGCCGGACCTTCGATACCGGCATGGGCCGGCTGGGGCAGCTCTATTCGCTGCCCGCATTGGGTGAGGCCGGATATGCCGGCATAGCCCGCCTGCCGGTTTCCATCCGCATCCTGCTTGAATCCGTGCTGCGTCAGGCCGATGGCAGCACCGTGACGCGCGAGCATGTCGAAGCGCTGGCCAATTGGCAGCCCAATGCCGTGCGCGATGAAGTGCCCTTCACCGTGTCGCGCGTCGTGCTGCAGGATTTTACCGGCACGCCACTGGTCTGCGATCTGGCGGCCATGCGCTCGGCCGCGTTGCGGCTGGGCAAGTCGCCCGAAGTGGTCGAGCCGCTGGTGCCGGTGCAACTGGTGATCGACCACTCGGTGCAGATCAACGAGACCGGCGGCGCCGATTCCCTGTTCCGCAACATGGAGCTGGAATATGAGCGCAATCGCGAGCGCTACGAGTTCTTCAAGTGGGGCACGCAGGCGTTCAACACGCTGACCGCAGTCCCGCCCGGTTTCGGCATCATTCACCAGGTCAATCTGGAGGCGCTGGCCAAGGGTGTGTTCGAGCGCGATGGCGTCTTCGTGCCCGATACGCTGGTGGGCACCGACAGCCACACCACCATGATCAACGGCATCGGTGTCGTCGGCTGGGGCGTGGGCGGTATCGAGGCGGAATCCGCCATGCTGGGCCAGCCGGTCTATCTGGTGGCGCCCGACGTGGTGGGCGTCAACCTCACCGGCGCCCTGCGCGAAGGCGTGACCATTACCGATGCCGTTCTGGTCATCACCGAGCGGCTTCGCGCGGCCAAGGTGGTTGGCAAGTTTGTCGAGTTCTTCGGCGCGGGCGTCGCCAGCCTCAGCGCCACCGACCGCGCCACCATCGCCAACATGGCCCCAGAATATGGGGCGACGATGGGCTTCTTCCCGGTCGATGAGCAGACCGTTGCCTATTACCGCACCACCGGGCGCAGCGAAGACGAGATTGCCTTGCTCGAGGCCTATCATCGCGCCCAGGGCCTGTTCGGCTGCCCGCGCGAAGGCGATATCGACTATTCCAGCACCATCGTCATCGATCTCGCTGCGATCCGGCCGAGCGTGGCCGGTCCCAAGCGTCCGCAGGACCGCATCGAACTCGATCACGTCGCGTCGCGCTTCTGCGAGCTGTTCAGCGCTCCGGTCGAGGCTGGCGGCTACGCTCGCAGCACCGATATTGCCGACCGTGCTCCTGTCCGCGCGCGTGCGTCCGTCAGCCAGGGGGCCACGGCGCTGGCTGCCGACACCAAGGCCGCGCCGCTGCCCGAGACACTGGGCCATGGCGACATTCTGGTGGCTGCCATCACCTCCTGCACCAATACGTCCAATCCGGACGTGCTGCTGGCCGCGGGCCTTCTGGCGCGGAACGCCGTGGCGCGGGGCCTGCAGGTGGCGCCCTGGATCAAGACCTCCTTCGCGCCGGGCTCGCGCGTCGTCACCGACTATCTCGATGCGGCGGGCCTGCTGCCCGCGCTGGAGCAGCTCGGCTTTGGCGTTGTCGCTTATGGTTGTGGCGTCTGCGCCGGCAATAGCGGCCCGCTGGCTCCGGCCATCGACGACACGGTCAATGATGCCGATCTGGTCTGTGCCGCCGTGCTGTCGGGCAACCGCAACTTCGAGGCGCGCATCCACCCCTCGCTGCGCGCCAACTTCCTGATGAGCCCGCCACTGGTGGTGGCCTATGCCATTGCCGGATCGGTGCAGGTTGACCTTGCCACCGAGCCGCTCGGCCATGACGCCGATGGCAAGCCGGTGCTGCTGGCCGATATCTGGCCGACCAGCGCCGACATTGAAGCCATGCGGCCCTTTGCCGATGACCCCACCTCGTTCCGCCGCGCCTATGCCAACAAGGAAGATGGCGGGCGCCTGTGGGATGCGGTCGAGGCGCCGAGCGGGCAGACCTACACCTGGCCTGCTTCCACCTATATCGCCGAGCCGCCGATCTTTGACGGTTTTTCCGAGGAGGTCATTCCGCCTGCGCCGGTCGAAGGCGCCCGGGTGTTGGCCATTCTGGGCAACTCGATCACCACCGACCACATCAGCCCTGCCGGGATGATCAAGCAGAACTCGCCAGCTGGTAAGTGGCTGCAGGAGCGGCAGGTGGCGCCGGCGGATTTCAATACCTATGGCACCCGTCGCGGTCAGCACGAAGTGATGATCCGCGGCACCTTCGCCAATGTGCGCCTGCGCAACCTGATGGTGCCTGGCACCGAGGGTGGCTTTACCCGCATCGCCGGGAGCGACATCCCCGTCACCATTTTTGACGCGGCCGAGCATTACCGCGCCAGCAAGACCCCGCTGGTGCTGTTTGCAGGCGAAGAATACGGCTCCGGCTCCAGTCGCGACTGGGCGGCCAAGGGCACGTTCCTGCTCGGCGTGCGGGCCGTCATCGCCCGCAGCTTCGAACGCATCCACCGCTCCAACCTCATCGGCATGGGCGTGCTGCCGCTGCAGTTCATCGGCAGCGACAGTGCCGAGACGCTGGGCCTTGATGGCACCGAAACCATTTCGATCGCCGGCATGACCCATCCGGTCGCGCCCCGCTCGACGCTACAGCTGGTCATCGACCGCGCCGACGGCACATCGCTCAGCCGCGACGTGCTGGTGCGCATCGATAGCACCATTGAAAGCGAATATTTCCGGCACGGAGGAGTGCCGAAATACGTCCTGCGCAAGCTGTTGTTCAGCTAGCGCCCGAGACCCCACACGACACAACATCCTGGGAGGATTATCTATGTTCGTGACCAAGACCATGCGCGGCCTGCTTGCCGGCATCACCCTGTCGGCCCTCGCACTGGGCACGCCGGCAATGGCACTCGAACTGCTGGCCCCGTCCAATCCGGGCAGCGGCTGGGACCAGACCGCCCGTGCCCTGCAGGGCGTGCTCGACTCCGAAAAGCTGGCCAGCAATGTGCAGGTCGTCAATGTCGGCGGCGGCGGCGGCACCATCGGCCTGGCCCAGTTCGTCACCACCTCGGGTGGCCGTGACGACACCATGCTGCTTAGCGGCCTGGCCATGGTTTCGGGCGTGCTGATCAACCAGTCGGCGGTGACGCTGGACGAAGTGCGCCCGCTGGCGCGCCTCATCGGCGAATATGAAGTCATCGTCGTGCCGGCCAGCTCGCCGATCAAGGACATCAAGGAGCTGATGGACCAGTTCAAGGCCGACCCGCGCTCGGTGTCCTGGGGCGCCGGTTCGGCCGGTAGCGCCGACCACCTGCTGATGGGCCTCATCGCACAGGCGGCCGGCGTGCCGGCCATCGACATCAACTATATCGGCCATTCGGGCGGCGGCGAGGCTCTCGCGGCCATCCTGGGCGGGCACGTTACCGCCGGCATCAGCGGCTACCAGGAATTCGCTTCCCAGATCGCCAGCGGCGACCTGCGGGCTCTCGCTATCTCGGCTCCCGAGGCCGTCGAAGGCATCGATATCCCCACCTTCGCCGCCAATGGCTATGACATCGACTTCGTCAACTGGCGCGGCCTGATGGCACCGGCCGATATCAGCGAAGAAGGCTTTACCGCTCTGTCGGCCATGGTCGACAAGGCTGTTGCAAGCCCGGCCTGGGCCACGGTTCTGGCCGATCGCGGCTGGCTGAGCCTCTACCAGCCGGCGGACGAATTCTCCGAATTCCTCGCTGCCAACCGCGCCCAGACCGAAGAGACCCTGCGCGCCATCGGCCTGGTCAACTGATCACCTTCATCGCGGCAAGCACGGTTCATCCGTGCTTGCCAACCGTATCGACGTGGCCTGCGCCTGCGCGGGATGCGTTCGCACGCAAGGGGAAGCCATGATTTCCGCCCAGTCTTTCCGCATCGGCGGATATGTTATCGCTATCGGCCTGCTCGCGCTGGGAGCCTTCATCATAACCGGCGCCGCCACCATGCGCGTGTCGCCCATCTATGTCCGCTCCGGGCCGCAGCTGTTTCCTTATCTTGTTGGCGGGCTGGTGCTGATCGTCGGCGTCAGTGCGCTGCGCGAGGCCATTGCGGGACGCCTCGCCCCTGACAGCGAGCTTGAACTCGATCTCATGCCACCGCTTTACATGGCGGGCGGGCTGATGCTGCAGATCCTGGCCATCCGCCATCTCGGCTGGATCGTGTCGTCTACGCTGCTGTTCATGGCCGGGGCGCGCGCCTTCCGCAAGGACACGCCGCTGCTTGATCTGCTGATCGGCCTGGCGCTCGCCATCGCCACCTACTTCATGTTTGACCGCTGGCTGGGCCTTCGCCTGCCTGCTGGCAGCCTGTTTTTCGGCTGATCCGGGAAGGACCACCGCAATGGATACACTCAACTCCCTGCTGCACGGCTTTTCGGTCGCCCTTACGCCCTATAGCCTGATGTGGGCCTCGATCGGCGTCATCCTGGGCACGGCAATCGGCGTGCTGCCCGGCATCGGCCCGGCGCTGACCATCGCGCTGCTGCTGCCGGTCACCTTTCACCTCGATCCGGCTTCGGCCTTCATCATGTTCGCAGGCATCTATTACGGTGCCGTCTATGGCGGCTCGACCACGGCCATCCTGCTCAATACGCCCGGCGAATCCGCCTCAATCGTGACCGCGCTCGACGGCCATGCCATGGCGCGGGCCGGACGAGCCGGTGCCGCGCTCTCGACCGCCGCCATCGGCTCGTTCGTCGCCGGTACGATCGGCACGCTGGCTCTGACCTTCGTCGCGCCCCTGCTGGTCAAGCTCGCGCTGCTGTTCGGGCCGGCCGAATATTTTGCGCTGATGGTGCTGGCCCTGGTCACGGTTACAGCCGTACTCGGCAGCTCGCTGGTGCGCGGCATGATCAGCCTTGTCATGGGCCTCTCGCTTGGGCTTGTCGGCATCGACATCCAGACTGGCCAGACACGCTTTGCGTTTGGCGTCCCCGAGCTGCTCGACGGCATCGACATTGTCGTGGTCGCGGTCGGCCTGTTCGCGGTGGGCGAAACGCTCTATGTCGCGGCGCGCTCGCGCTATGAAAGCGAAGAGCTCTACAAGCTGCGCGGTTCGCTCTGGATGACCCGCAACGAGTGGAGCCGGTCGTGGAAGCCCTGGCTGCGCGGCGCGTTTATCGGCTTTCCGCTCGGCGCGCTGCCGGCGGGTGGCTCGGAGATCCCGACCTTTATCTCCTACATGACCGAGAAGCGCCTCTCCAAGAATCCGGAAGAGTTCGGTAAGGGCGCCATCGAGGGCGTGGCCGGGCCGGAAGCTGCCAACAATGCCTCGGCCGCCGGTGTGCTGGCCCCGATGCTGGCGCTGGGCCTGCCGACTTCGGCGACCGCCGCCGTAATGCTGGCTGCGCTGCAGCAATATGGGCTGCAGCCGGGGCCGACCCTGTTCCAGAACAATCCCGACCTCGTCTGGGGCATGATTGCCAGCCTCTATATCGGCAATGCCCTGCTGCTGATCCTCAACCTGCCGCTGGTCGGCATCTGGGTGAAGCTGCTGTCGATCCCGCGGCCATGGCTCTATGCCGGCATCCTGATCTTCGCGTCGCTGGGCACCTATACGCTCAACAACAACGTCGTCGATCTGGTCATCCTGTGGGCCATCGGAGTGTTCGGTTTCGGCATGCGTCTGTTCGACATCCCCGTGGCGCCTGCCATCGTGGCGCTGATCCTGGGGCCGATGGCCGAACAGCATTTCCGCCGCGCCATGTCGATCAGCCAGGGTGATCCCAGCGTCTTCATCACCCATCCGCTCTCGGCGATATTGCTAGCGATTGCCGCGATCCTACTGGCGCTGCCCTTCTACCTGCGCCATCGCGCCAGGCGCCGGGCGGCGCTGGCCTGATCGGAGAAGCACAATGGGCCCAGTCTGACTGGGCCCATTCTTTTTGTTCCTAGAAAATCCCGTTCGCCCGCTGGAGTTCGCGGATATAGGCGATGATGTTCTGAGTGTCGGCGGGGGTGATGGCGGGTTGGGCCGGCATGTCGCCGAAGCGCCAGTGATGGGCGCGCACGCCCTGGGTCACGGCCATCTCGAAGGCATAGTCGGCGTGATGGGACGGCTCGTAGATCTTGTGCACGAGGGGCGGGGCGGTGCCGTCGATACCGGCGGCATTGCTGCCGTGGCAGGCGGCGCAGGTGGCCTCGAAGGCAACCTGACCGGCAATAGCGCTGGCCGAGAAAGTCGCGGGAACGGCGACCTCAACCATGGCCTGCGCTACCGATGAAGGTGGGGTCGTGGGTGCACCGGTATTGAAGGCGCCGGCGCCAAACAGGGTGGCCACGACAAGGGCGCCGCCCAGCAGCCAGATTGTGCGTTGATTCATAGTACATGCTTCCAGTGGCGGAACGCAGCGTCGCGCCGTGCGGGCAAGCCGGTTCCGATTGATCTATCGATGGGATGGGGCAGCGCGGGCCGCCGGCAGTCAGGACTGCCGGGATCTTGGCGGGCGTTCGAGCTGGCCGGGGCGGTGACCCGCCGGGCTCGCAGCGGGCGCGGGCAGGAATACGATCGCACCAAAAGCCAATGGGCCATCGAGGCGGGCCGTGACCGGGGGCTGGGACTTGCCGGCACAGGCAAAGGCGCAGGCCGGATCGCCCATGCCAGTGCAGGGCGCGACGATGACGTCATGACCGCTAGACATGGACATGCAGGGAATGTGCTCGGTGCCCCCGGTCGTGGGTGTGGTCATGGGCGTAGCGCTGGCATTTGCGGTCAGCGAGACCAGCATCAACGCCACCGCTGCCAGCACTGTCAGGACCGAACGGATCATGGCGCCAAAATAGGCGGCGGGGCCGTCCCTGTCCATGCAGCCAATGCCGCAGCCGGACGCTGCGCGGTTACAATGGTGATACGCGGTATCGTTCATGAAACCTGAACAAAATACTCTCTGATCCAAATCGACGCGCTAACACGGTTCAATATTTTGCATTTCAACCGAGTATTGTTCGTCATTAGCGGACAATGCGTCCCGACATAAGGGGGACGTCGGCGGAGAAAACTTGTCCTACATGTTGATCACCCAAACGGGTTCGACAGGCGTGCATCCTCCTCCCTGGATGTGAACGCCAACCTGAATTGCGCCTGACCGAGCGGACCGTCCTGCAGTGTGCAGACTGTTCCCGGCCGGCGCAGCATACGGAGTATAGAAGTTGTCTCGTAAGTCCTATTTGAGTGCCAGCGTCGTTGCCCTCACCGCTGGCATGCTGTTGTCTGCCGGCAGCGCCTATGCCCAGCAGAGCCCCGCCGATGTCATCGAAGCGGAATTCCCGTTCGAAAAGTCGGTGCTCGTCAAAGGGCTGGAAGCCCCCCATGAAGTGCGCCTTGGCACGGATGGCCAGCTCTGGGTCACCGAGCGTATTGGCAAGCGCCTGATCCGGGTGAACCCCGAAACCGGCGCGATCAAGCCCGCTTTTGAATTCGCCATTCCCGACGTAATCGAAGGCGCGCAGTCCGGCGTGATGGGCTTTGCCTTCCACCCCGATTTCGGCAATGGCACCGACCAGATATTCGTCGTCCATACCTATGAAGACGCCGAGCGCACCGATCCGACCCGCCCGGATGCGAGCGATCCCTATCACCGCCTGTTCCAGAAGGTCGTCCGCCTCGATTGGGACGCCGCCACCGAGACCGTCACCGGCTCGACCGACGTGCTGACCGGCATCCCGGCCAATAACGACCACAATTCGGGCCGCATCGTTTTCGGCCAGGACGGCAAGCTCTACCTGACTGTGGGTGACCAGGGCCACAACCAGCTCGTCAACTTCACCCGCCCGATCGAATCCCAGCGCCTGCCGACCGCCGCCGAACTGGCTGCCGGTGACCACTTCGCCTATCAGGGCAAGGTGCTGCGCCTCAATGTCGATGGCTCGGTACCGTCCGACAACCCGACGCTTGAGGGTGTGCAGAGCCACGTCTTCACCTATGGCCACCGCAATGCCCAGGGCATCGCGATCGGTCCCGATGGCACGATCTATGCCAACGAGCACGGCCCCAGCAGTGACGACGAAATCAACGTGCTGGTTGCCGGCGGCAATTATGGCTGGCCCAATGTCTCGGGCCTGGTCGATGACAGCCACTATGCCTATGGCAACTGGTCGGCTGCCAGCGTCGATCCCTCGACCCTGACCTTCACCCAGCCCGAAGAAGGCTTCCCGGCTGAAGTGAGCGTCGAGAAGGAAAGCGACTGGGCGGGCGTTGCCGACATGAAGACCCCGCTGGCTACCCTGTTCACCGTGGCCGCCGAGGACACCATCAATTTCGGCTATTTCGAACGCCCCACCGTCGGCCCGTCGTCGATCGCCTATTATGAAGGTGACGCGGTTCCCGAGCTGAGCAATCGCCTGCTGTCGACGGCCATGAAGCATGGCGCGATCTATACGATCGATCCGACCGCGACGGGCGATGAGGCCAAGTTCACCAAGTACTATCTTGGCCAGAACCGCCTGCGTGACCTCGAAATCGCCGATGGCGGCAAGACGATCTACATCGCGACCGACTCCGCCGGTGGCGTGCTCAATGCTGCGGGTGAAGGGGTTTCCGAGCTCGAAAACCCGGGCGCCATCCTGGTCTACACGGCCAAGTAGGCGCACTGCCGTCGAAACGAGAAAGGGCATCGGGGTTTCCCCGATGCCCTTTTTTGTCAGTTGGGCAGGCAGGCGGGGCCGGCCGGTTCGAACGACTTGTAGGTCAGGATGAACTCGCGGTGCCCCAGAGCCTCGGACTTGGTCTGGGCGCCGGCGGCGACCGACTGGATCAGCTCGAAGATTTCGGCGCCGACCTCGTCGAGGCTAGCGGCGCCTTCCAGGATACGCCCGGCATCGACGTCCATGTCGTCTTCCATCCGGCGATAGGTATCCGGGTTGGCGCAGACCTTGATGACCGGCGAGATCGCCGAGCCGACGACCGAACCGCGGCCGGTGACGAAGAGCGTCATATGGCTGCCCGAGGCAATCAGTTCGACGATTTCGGCCGTGTCCGAGATGTTGGGGAAGCCGTAGCGGACTTCACCATCGGGCACGACGTCCATCAGATAGAGCCCGCCGCGCGGCGGCACGGTGCCTGGCTTGACGATGCCCGAGATCGGCGAGGAGCCGGACTTGGCATAGGCGCCCATCGACTTTTCCTCGATGGTGGAGAGTCCGCCATCGGCATTGCCGGGGGCGAAGCTGCCATAGCCGAGCGTAGCGTAATAGGTCGCGGCCTTGGCGACCGAAGCGCGCAGCTCGTCGCCCAGTTCGGGCGAGATGGCGCGGCTGGCCATGATCTCCTCGCAACCGATCAGTTCGCCGGTTTCCTCGAAGATGCAGGTGGCGCCGGCTGAAACCAGCGTGTCAAAGGCGCGGCCGACGGCCGGATTGCCGGTGAGCCCGCTTGTGCCGTCCGAGCCGCCGCAGACTGTGCCGATCACCAGCTCCTCGACCGCCATCGGCACGGTGGGTGCGTTGCGCAGCGCAGCAAGCTGCTCGGCAACCCATTCCTGCCCGGCCTTGATGGTCTTGAGCGAGCCGCCATTGTGCTGGATGGTCAGCGTATGCACCGGCCGGCCGCTCTTTGCGACGATGTCGGCCAGCGAGAACTTGTTGAAGCTCTCGCAGCCCAGCGACAGCAGCAGCACCGCCCCGATATTGGGGTGGGTGCACAGCTTTTCCATCATCTGCTGGGCATAGGCATTGGGGTAGCAGCCCGGAAAGCCGATCAGATGCACGTCCCCGTCCTGAGCTGAGGAGACGATCTGGCGGCCGACATGGTGGGCGCATTCGACCAGATAGGCGACCGCCACCACGTTGCGGATGCCCTTGCGTCCGTCCGCACGCGGATAGCCGCGCATTGCCGTGGTCATGGATTGGCCTCGCTGGTCGGTTTGGCGATCACGTGCGTGGCCGTGTAGTCGCTCTTGATATTGTGGATATGCACCGGCTCACCCACGCGGATCGCGTGGGTCGCCGAGCCGATCGGGGCGCCGTATTTCAGGATCTTGTCCCCGACCGAGATCGCCTGGCGGGCGATCTTGTGGCCGCGGTCGAGCAAGGTGGCGAGCACCACCTTGTCGTCCTCCACGATCACGGCCTCGCCGGCCGGGATCGGTTCGCGGGCCACCAGGATATTGTCCTGGGGCGATAGCAGCAGCAGGCGCGGATCAGTCATGACCGGACCTTACATCACGCCAAATGTGCTGAAGGCTTCGGTGGCGCTCATGCCGTTCTTGATGGCCTCGGCGACCTGGTTCTCGGTGCTCGTCTTCACCAGCGCCTTGGTTACTACCTCGTCGACGATCGCCGCCGGAATGATCAGCACGCCTTCGTCGTCGCCATAGACCAGGTCGCCCGGATTGATGGTGATGCCGCCGATTTCGATCGTGGTGCGATAGTCGATCACCTTGCCGCGCGGACCCTGGTCCTGGGCATAGACGCCCCGGCAGAAGGTGGGGAAGTCCAGCGCCTTGATCTCGCCGACGTCGCGCACATAGCCGTCAAGCACGGCGCCGCCGGCCTTGAGGTGGGTGGCACGGGTGGACATCAGCCCGCCCCAGATGGCGTAGTTCAGCGATGCGCCGGTGGCAATGTAGATCTCGCCTTCCTTGAGGTCGTCGAGCGCTTCGAGCATCAGGCCAAACGGCTTGTGTGCCAGCGGACCCGCCGAGCTGTCGAGGCCATGGCCGAACACGTCGGCTTCCAGCACCGGCATGGCACGGCCAGCGATGCGGGTGCCGGGGGTGAGCGGCGCAAGGCCGGCGGGCAGGAACTGCTTGCGGTAGCCCATCACGTCCAGGATGTCGCCAACCACGGCGGTGAACAGGTCCTCCTTGAGAACGCGGATGGTTTCAGCCTCAGTACGCTTCGTCATGGAAAAGTCTTTCGTCACTAAACTAGCCGCCGCTCGACAGGAGCAGCGAGATTTCAGGAATGTAGGTGATCAGGAAAAGGCCGATCAGCAGGGCCAGGTAGAGCCCGACGGACTGGCGGGTGAAATCGGCCACGTTGACCTTGGTGATATTGCACACCACCAGCATCACCGTGCCGATCGGCGGCGTGAGCGTGCCGATGGACAGGTTCACGATCAGGATGATGCCGAAATGCACGGGATCGATACCCATGGCCAGCACGGTCGGCATCAGCAGGGGCACAAGCACGATCATCAGCGCGGTGCCTTCGAGCAGGCAGCCCAGGCCAAGGAACAGCACGTTGAGCAGCAGCAGGAACAGATACTTGTTGTCGCTGATCGCAACGATGCTGGCGGCGAGGGACTGGCCGACCTGCTCGAGCGAGAACACCCAGGCCAGGGCCGAGCTCGCCATGATGACCAGCATCACCGACGCAGTCGACTTGGCAGTTTCGACCAGTGCGCTGCCGACATGGGACAGGCGCATTTCGCGGTAAACGATGAAGCCGATGAACACAACGAAGGCCACGGCAAAGGCGCCGGCCTCGGTGGGCGTGAAGATATTGGCGCGGATGCCGCCGATAACGGCAAAGACCAGCAGAACGGCAGGCCAGGCGGCAATCAGGGTCGAGCCGACTTCGCCGCGCTTGGGCCAGCTGGTGCGGGTCGGCTTGTAATCGCGGCGCACCGAGATGATGTAGACCGTGACCAGCAGCAGCAGCGCCAGCAGCAGGCCCGGCAGGATGCCGGCCATGAACATGCGACCCACCGAAACGTTGGCGAGCAGAGCATAGATGATCAGCGCAATGCCGGGCGGAATGATCGGGGTGATCAGCGAGCCGAAGGCCGTGACGGCCGCAGCAAAGCCGCGGTTATAGCCCTGCTTTTCCATCTCCGGCACCATCATGCGCGCGGTCATGGCAGCATCGGCCAGGTTGGAGGCGCTGAGGCCGCCCATCAGGGTGGAGAGCATCACGTTGGCCATGGCCATGCCGCCGCGGAAGCGCCCGACCAGCAGGTCGGCGACGCTGAGCATGCGGCTGGCAATGCCGGTATGGCCCATCAGGGTGCCCAGCAGGATGAAGAACGGGATCGCCAGCAGCGACACGTTCTGGGTCGGGGCAATCACGCGCTGGATGGCGATGGTGATCGGGACCTGGTTGAAGAACAGGAAGTAGACCAGAACGGCGACAAGGATGGAGATGTAGAGGCGCATGTTGAGCGCAATGAGCGCCAACATGACGAGAATTACGGTGGTCAGGGTCATTCAGCGTCGTCCTGGGAAGTGTCGACCTGGGAGAGGGCGCGGAAGCCCTTGATAACGTCGAGCAGCATGTAGATGGCGATACCCACCGCGCCGACGGGGATGGCGATATCGATCCAGAGCCAGGACATGCGCAGGATGGACGTGACCTTGAACTGCACCGAAAGCGCCAGCTGCAGGCCGATCCAGGCGACGTAGAGAATGACGCCGACCGAAGCCAGGCCGACAATCGCATTGACCAGCAGGCGCGCGCGCCGGGGCATGGCATCGGTGAGAAGGGAAATCGTCAGGTGCTGGCCATCGCGCTCGGCCGCGATACCGCCGATCATCACGATCCAGATCATCAGCAGGCCGCTGACTTCTTCGGACCAGTGCACGGGTTGGCCAACCGCGTAGCGCATGACCACGGCATAGTTGGCGATGCCAACCAGCACCAGCAGCGGTATGGCCGCCAGCCAGTTGATCGGCTTTTCAAGGAACTTCATTGTCGTCTCCGGAACAGCAATCGACCCGCCATGGCGCGCAGCTTGCAGGACAAGGGATGCGGCGGGCTGGTCGCCCGCCGCACGCGATTACTGAATTTCAGCCTGGATCTGCTCGTAGAGGCCGGGGGTCCATTCGGGGAATTCGGAATAGACCTTCATGGTCAGGTCCTTGAACGCAGCGGTGTCGACGTCGATGACTTCAACGCCTGCGGCCTTCATCTCTTCGACCATCTTGGCATCGAGCTCGGTGATGAGCTTCTGGCTGTAGAGACCGGCTTCGTAGGCGGTCTCCTGGATCAGGGCGGCATCTTCAGGCGCGAGGGTGGAGAAGTAGGCTTCGCCGCCGATGAACATGGCGGTGTTGGTCAGGTAGTTGATCATCGAGAGGTACTTGGCCTCTTCGTGGAACTTCTGGCCGTAGAGCACGGCAATCGGGTTTTCCACGCCGTCGATCACGCCCTGCGCCAGGGCGCCGAAGGTTTCGCCAAGCGGCAGCGGGGTCGCGGTTGCGCCCATCGCCTCGAGGATTTTGATCTGCATGATGTTGTTCGGCACGCGGATCTTCATGCCAGCCAGGTCTGCAGGGGTGCGGACGGGCTTGGTGGTGATCAGCTGACGCACGCCATAGAGCAGGTTCGGCATGACGATGCGGACGCCCTTGGCGCGAAGCGCTTCGTCCTTGGCCTTGAACCACTCGCCGTCATAGATGGCGAACAGCTTGGCCGGATCGTCGGTGAGGTAGGGCCCGAACAGCACGCCCAGGTCGGGCTCATAGTCGGCCAGGAAGCCGACGTCGCTGATCTGCACGACGTTGAGGCCAGCAATGGCCTGCTCGGTCACGTCGGCCTTGGAGCCCATCTGCGAGCTGGGATAGAGTTCGAGGGCGATACGGCCGCCGCTCTTCTCGGCGACCAGATCTTTCCAGTAGTTGGCGACGATATCGACTGGCTCGCCGGGGTTGTTTTCATAGGCGACGCGCAGCTTGACTTCCTGCGCAGCAACGCCGGTAACACCCAGGGCCAGGACGCAGAGCGCGACGCCGCCAACAAGTTTCTTCAACATGGTAGTCTTTTCCTCCAAAGCTTTCGGCAGGATGCCGAGGCTAAAATCCGATCACGCCCCCGCCGTCGACGACGAGGGTTTGTCCGGTTACGTAGGCTGCAGCGGGTGACGCCAGATAGGTGCAGGCCCAGCCTATGTCTTCCGGCCGACCCAGACTGTTGGTCTGGATGCGGCCGAGAATTTTTGCCTTGCGCGCCGGATCGGCGGCGGTGGCGGCGCGGAACAGATCGGTATCGATCCAGCCCGGCGCGACGGCGTTGACGCGAATGCCGCGTCCGGCGAACTCGGCCGAAAGGCCGCGCACGACGCCGGTAATGGCGGTTTTGGATGCCGTGTAGCCAAGCACCAGCGGCTGGCCGATGAACGAGGTCATCGAGGCGGTGAAAATCACCGAGCCGGAACCGCGCTCCAGCTGCGGGCCAAGCACCGCGCGGGTCAGCTCAAGCGCGCCGCGCACATGCACGTCGAACACCTGGTCGAAGTCGGCGATGGTCGATTGCTCAAATGGCTTCTTGACCGTGTTGCCGGCATTGTTGACCAGGATGTCGATGGCGCCCTGGCGCTCGAGGATTCCGGCGGCCGCGGCGGCAACGCCATCCACGTCAGCCAGATCGAGCGTTTCCGCGGCGGCTTCGCCGCCCAGTTCGGCCACGGCGGCGTCGAGCACGTCACGGCGGCGGCCGGCCAGGATGACCCTTGCACCGGCGCTGGCCATGCAGCGTGCGATGGCGAGGCCAAGCCCGGATCCGCCACCAGTGACCAAAGCGGTTTTGCCTGCCAGACCAAAGGCCTGGGCCCAATCAGCGTGCGACATGTCGGAGGTCCTAGAGTTCGATCATGATCTTGAGCGCGTCAGGATGGCTGGCCCAGTAGGGCAGGGCCTGATCGGCTTCGGCAAAGGGGAAGGTGCGGGTGACCAGGCCATCGGCAGCCTCGCCCAGCGTTTCGAGGTAAGCGATCACCGCCTCGAAATCGGCCATGGTCGCATTGCGCGAACCCATGATGTCGAGTTCCTTGAGGTTGAAGAACCGGGTCTCGTAGGTGACCGGGGCCTTCGAATAACCGACATAGACGACCCGTCCGGCAAAGCCGGCAAAGTCGATGGCCTGGGTGAAGGTGATGGGCAGGCCAACGGCTTCGACCACTACGTCGGCGCCGTCGCCATTGGTCAGCGCCTCGATACGGGCGGCAGCGTCTTCATTGGTGGCGTCAATGGCATGGGCCGCGCCGAAACGGGTCGCGTAGGCGGCCTTGTCGGCATTGACGTCGATGGCGATGACCCGTGCGCCGCGCGCGGCGGCGGCCACGATGGCGCCCATGCCGATCATGCCGCAACCGATCACCACGACGGTATCGCCGGACGCGACCTGGCCGCGGGCCACGGCGTGGAAGCCCACCGACAGCGGCTCGACCAGCGCCAGATGGCGAGGAGCCAGCGTGTCATTGGCGATCACCTTGCCATGGGGCAGCACGATCGACTCGGCGAGGCCGCCATCCTGCTGCACGCCGAGCGTCTTGTTGTAGCGGCACGCATTGGTGCGGCCCTTGCGGCAGGACGAGCAGGTGCCGCAGCTCGTATAGGGCAATACGACGACGCGCTGGCCAACCTGGCAATCGGCCGGAACATCAGCTCCGACCGCAGCGATTTCGCCGCCGATCTCATGGCCGGGAATGCGCGGCAGGCTCACCAGCGGGTTGAGACCGCGGAAGGTGTTGAGATCGCTGCCGCACAGGCCGACATGGCGCACGCGCACCAGCACCTCGCCCGGTCCGGGCGTGCTTGCGGCCACATCATGCAGGGCAGAGCGCCCCTCGGCTTCGATCATCAAGGCTTTCATTGCGGGCTGGGCTCCGTTGCGATGGGCAAGGCGATGTCGCGCGACATCGTCTCCTCCAGCACGCCCTCGCTGTAGCGATAGTGGCCGGTGCTGGCGGCGATCAGGTCGGGAAGGCTGCGGCGGCGCAGCGCATCGACGATTTCGAGGTGGTTGTCGGCGGAAGCGATATCGTGGCGCGGCACGTGCTTGCCGATTTCCATGTAGAACACGATGCTCTGGGCCAGCACGCGGTAGAGCTTGCGGATCACCGCATTGCCCGATGCCTCGATCATCAGATTGTGGAAGGCATAGTCGGCCTCGGCGGCCTGGCGGGCGGTGAGCGCGCGGCTCATGGTGCGCACCAGCGTTTCCAGCTTGTCGATATCGTCGTCGGAAATGTTCTGGACGACCGCCGGCAGCACGCCGAGCTCGACGAAGCGTCGGAATTCCAGCAGGTCCTTGCAGGTGTTCAGGCTGCGGTCGAAATACTGCGCGAAGACGTTGAACGCCACGGCGATATCGGGCGTGCAGACCCGCGGACCGCGCTGGGTCTTTTCCACATAGCCGTAGGCCTCAAGAACGATCAGCGCTTCGCGCACGGTATTGCGCCCGACGCCAAAGCGCTCGGCATAGGTCCGCTCGTTGGGCAGGTAATCCCCCGGTGCATGCTGCGTCTGAATCTCAGTCTTGAGTATCTCCAGAATACTCTGGACTGCCGAAACTCGAACCATCCCTCACTCCCCAGTGGTCCAACAATGGGACCATCAAAGTGGTATGGAAGGCTCGGAAAGCTGTCAATGGGGATTCGTCCGGCTTGTTTTCGCGCCTCAACCAGGGGCGGAGCGGGCCGCAAAACGCACGAAAAGGCTGGCGGAACCGAGGGTTGCCGCCAGCCTGAAGAGCGATTGAGAACGGGTCAGCGATGCCCACGATCGGGCCGGCACACCGTGACGATTCGAATTTTGGGGAGAGTCTGAGTCGCGGCCGCTAGGGACCGGAGCGCCCGGCGCGGGTGGCCCGTGGGGGAAAGGACCAGCCTCGTCGAGACTGGTCCTGATGCGTTACGGCAGGTACATGCCGCCGTTGATATGCAGGTTCTGGCCGGTCATGTAGCCGCTGGCGGCGTCCGAGGCGAGGAACAGGACGGGGCCAACGCAGTCTTCGGGCTGGCCGAGGCGGCCGAGGGGGATCGAGGCCTGCATGGCCTTCATCCGCTCGGGCGGCGTTGCGGCATGGAAGGCCGTTTCGACGACGCCGGGCGAGATGGCATTGACGCGGATATTGAGGCGGGCCAGGTCGCGCGCCATGTGGCGGGTGAGGTTGTGCACGTAGGCCTTGGCGCTTGCGTAATGGCCCGAGCCGCTGCCGCCGCCGTCAATGCCGGCCACCGAGCCCACATTGATGATCGAGCCGCCGCCGCGCTTTTCCATATGCGGTACGGCGGCCTGGGAGGCGGCGATCACCGGACGCGCGTTGAGGTCGAGCGCTTCGTCATAGAGCGCGTCATCGAGCTCCATGAAGGGCATGCGGCGGATCATGGCGCCGGCATTGTTGAAGAGAATGTCGAGGCCGCCCAGCTTTTCGACAGCCGCATTGACCACCTGGGCCGGAACGCCGCGCTGGGTGATGTCACCCTGCACCAGATACGCCGTGCCGCCCCTGGCGATGATCGCATCGGCCACGGCCCGGGCCGCTGCTTCGCCGCGATTGTAATGCAAGGCGACATGGGCGCCCTGCGCCGCAAGGGCCGCAGCGACCGCCGCGCCAATTCCGCCGCTGGCGCCGGTGACAAGCGCGAGCTTGCCGTCAAAGTTCATCATGGTCAGTCCTCCTAAAATAGCTTTGGGCGCCGGGCTCAGAAGCCGAACAGGCGCGCGGGGTTGTCGGCCAGAATTGCTTTGCGCTGGGCGGCGTCGGGCGCGGCCGCAGCGAGCCAGTCAAGGCCATGCCGGGCGCCGGGGGTGGGCGATACGTTGAGATGCGGCCAGTTGCTCGACCAGATGCAGCGATCGGGCGCACGATCGATCAGGCGCCGGGCAAGATAGGGCGGTTCGGCGCATTCCGCGGTGGAATTGGGGGCGGTCAGTGACACCCAGACATTGTCGCGCTCGACAAGGCCGAGCAGCGCAGTGATTTCGGGGCCATCGAGATCGAGCGTGGCGGGGAAGGTGGTGGGATAGATGTCCATCAGCACCTTGACTGGCAGCGATGCCAGCAGATCGGCATGGTCGAGGATCTGGCGGCCGTCCATCTGCACCTTGAAGTGCCAGCCCAGTTCCGCCACCCGCTTGGCAACCGGGAGCATGTCGTCCCAGCCCAGCACGCCGGCAAACATCATGAACCGCACGCCGCGGGCACCGCGCCGGTGCATGTCGGCGAGTGCGCCCGCGTCGAGATCGGCGGGGATGACGACCGTGCCGCGCCCGGAACCGTTGAGGGCATCGAGGCTGGCGAGCAGCAGGCCATTGTCAAAGCCATAGCCGCTGGCCTGGGAGATCATGACGCGTTCAAGGCCAAGCTCGGCCTGGACGGCGCGGTAGCCGGCGAGTGGGGCGTGCGGCAGCGTGCCGGTGAAGCCGGGGCGCGGGGCCCAGCCGGGTTCGAAGATGTGGATGGCGCTGTCGCAGGCGCCGGGGGGCAGGGCGTAGTGGGCGGGAGCAGGCATGGGGCGATCTCGGGGTTAGCGTCTCGGCAGGTCGGCGCGCCGGATGAACTGGTGCTGGGCGGCGATGCGGAAAATGGCGTTAGGCGCGCCATAGCCCTGATAGCGATGGCGCTCGACTATCTCGAAGAAGAAGGCGCCGCCGATCAGCGGGCTATAGAGCTGGAGGTAGCTGCCCTTGTCGTCCTCGTCGTAGAGGATCTGGTATTGGCGCAGCGCGGCCACGAAGTCGGGGGTGAGCCCGAACCGGGCTTCCACGTCGTCATAGTAGTTGGGCGAGATGGTGAGTGGAGCAAAGCCGTTGCGCGCCATGGCCGCAGCGGTGGCGAAGATATCGTCGGTGCTGAATGCCAGGTGCTGGATGCCGGCGCCAAAGCTCTCGGAGACGAAATAGCCGGCCAGCGTCGAACGGTTCTCGGCGCCGTTCATGGTGATGCGCAGGCTGCGTGCGTCGTTCTCGATGACCTGACTGCGCACCAGCCCGGCAGGGTCGATGATGTCGACGGGCGGGGTTTTGTGCGCCTCAAGGATGGAGGTGTAGAACAGCTGCCACGCGGCCAACTCGTCATAGGGCATGGACTGGGCGACGTGGTCGATGCCGACGAGCCCGGCCGAATTAGCGTCGGGAACGGGCGCGACCGGCAGGAATTCGCGCTGCCAGAGATCGGACTGCTCGCCCTTGCCATCAACGAAATAGACAAGGCCCCCACCGACTCCGCGCACGGCGGGCAGACTGATATTGCCTTCTCCCGCCGGCTGCAGGAAGGGCTGGGCGCCCATCACCTGGGCCCGCTCGACGGCGGCCTCAGCGCTATCAACCTTGAGGCCCAGCGCATAGGCCGACAGGCCCCGGCTGAGAAAGGTCGAGTGGGCCAGGCCCGCCCGGTCGGTATTGACCACGATGTTGATGCCGCCCTGGCTGTAATGGGCGACCTGCTTGCTGCGATGCTGGCCGGAATGCTGGAATCCCATGGCTGCGAGCAGGGTCGTGAGCTGGGCCGCGGCGGCTTCGTCGGCGGTGAACTCGACGAACTCGACCTTTTCGACCGCAACCGGCGGCGGCATGGCGGGGATGCGCATGGCCGAGGCTGGTTCAGCGCGCTTGACCACGTCCATCAGGTTCATCAGCGAGCGCTGGCCATCCACGGCGACGGTCTTGTTGTTGGCGGCGCGGAACTGATCGTTGAAGATCTCAAGCGAGATCACCCCGTCATAGCCGGTGGCGGCTATGGCACGCATGAAATCGACCACCGGCAGGTCGCCCTCGCCGGGCATGTTGCGGTAGTGGCGGCTCCAGTAGAGCAGGTCCATATCATATTTGGGCGCGTCGGCCAGCTGCACGATGAAGATCTTGTCGGCCGGAATGGAGCGGATCGAATTGACGTCGATGCCGCGCGAGAGCGTGTGAAAGCTGTCGAGGATGAGGCCGATGTTGGGGTGGTTGGCGCGGCGCACCACCTCCCAGGCGTCGCGGTGATCGTTGATGTGACGGCCCCAGGCCAGGGCCTCGTAGCCGACCCGCAGTTTGCGCCGGGCCGCGCGCTCGCCCAGCTCGGCAAAGTCGGCTGCGATGCGGTCGATGCCCCCCAGCGCGACCGGGGAGGTGCTGGAGCAGACCAGCATGAGTTCGGCACCGAGTTCCTCCATCACGTCGAACTTGCGTTCGGCACGATCGAGAGCGCGGCTGCGATAGGGCTCGGGCATCCCCTCGAAATCGCGGAAGGGTTGGAACAGGGTCAGTTCGAGCCCGGCATCGCGCACCATCTGGCCGACTTCGCGCGGCGAGGCGTTGAACACCAGGAAGTCGTTCTCGAAGATCTCGACGCCATCAAATCCGGCGCGTGCAATGGCATCGAGCTTGGTCGCCAGATCGCCGCTGATCGAGACGGTCGCGATTGAGGTTCTCATCGATCAGACCTGCGGACCGGATGCGGAGAAGGGGACGATCGGGCCGACGTCCTCGCCGGGATTGCCGTTGATCGAGTAGCCGCCATCGACTGCCCAGTCGGCGCCGGTGATGAAACCCGAACCCGGTTCGGCGAGGAAGCGGATGACCCGGGCAATCTCGCTGGCTTCGGCCCAGCGGCCGACTGCGGAGCGACCGGCAAACATGGCATAGTCGAGGGTGCCGAGACGGATTTTCTCACGCAGCACATCGGTCAGCACATAGCCGGGCGACACCGAATTGACGGTAATGCCGCTGCGGGCATTCTCCATGGCCAAGCCCCGCGTTAGGCCCGCAATGGCGGCTTTGGCGGTGGAATAGGCGGTGCGCCGCGCCAGTCCGACATGGGCGATGACCGAGGAGAGGTTGATGATCCGCCCGAAGCCCTGTTCGCGCATGTCGGGAATGCAGGCGGCCGAGACGATGGCAGGGCCGCTGACATGGACCGACAGCATGCGATCGAAATCGCTTTGTGGCAGGGTGTGATGGTCGGCGGACACCCGCTGCATGATGCCGGCATTGTTGACCAGGACGGTGATCTTGCCCACGGCCGCCACGGCCTTATCGCGGGCGGCGATGACCGATGCCTCGCTGGTCACGTCCATGGCGACACCTATGGCGCATACGCCATAGGTGGTGGTGATATGCTCCACGAGAGCATCGGGGCTCGACAGGTCAGCCAGCACGACGTCGGCACCATGTGCCGCCATCTCTTCGGCCGTTGCCCGTCCAATACCGCCGGATGCGCCGGTAATGAGCGCAATCTGTCCGCACAGAGAGCCGTGTGCTGGTTGGGTCACCTGTCTGTGCTCCGCTTACTTCAGATCGCTGATGCTGGCGCGGACAGCGGGATTGGCGAGATAGGTGGGAAAGCGCCCCTGCAGCACGTCGACCACGTTCTGGGCGGTCTTGGTGCGGATCTCGAGCTCGGAATCCTCAGAATACCAGGCCGCGTGCGAGGTCATGATGACATTGTCCATGCCCTTGAACGGATGGTCCCCGCGCACCGGCTCCTGCTCGAACACGTCGAGGCCGGCGCCAGCAATCTTGCCGGCCTGGAGCGCTGCGATCATCGCCTGCTCATCGATCACCGGACCGCGCGCGGTATTGATGACGATGGTCGAGGGCTTCATCAGGTCGAAGTGGCGGGTGGTCAGCAGGTGCTGTGTCTCGGGAAGCAGCGGTACGTGCACCGACACGTAGTCGGAGCGGGCGCACAGCGTATCGAGGTCCACCAGTTCAACGCCCATCTCGCGGGCCTTGTCCTTGTTGGCATAGGGGTCGAAGGCGATGATGGTGACGCCGAAGCCGGCCATCTTGGCGGCAACGCGCTGGGCGATGTTACCGAAGCTGATGAGACCGAGCGTGCGTCCGCGCACGCGATAAAGCGGCTTGACCAGCGTATAGTCCCAGACGCCTTTCTTGACGGCGTCGTTGAACTTGGTGACGCCACGCGCCAGCGAAAGCAGCAGCGCGATGGCGTGGTCGGACACTTCCTCGAGCGAGCCATCGGGCACGTTGCCGATGCAGATGCCGCGCGCCGTGGCAGCGGCCACGTCGATGGTGTTGAGGCCGATGCCGTAGCGCGAGATGACGCGGCACTTGTCGAGCGAGGCAATCACGCGCGGGGTCAGCTGGGCATACTGGTTGAGCAGGCCGTCAGCGTCGGCGCAGGCGGCGATCAGCTCGTCCTCGGTCTTGGCCTGGTGCGGGGTCAGGGTGAAACCGGCCCGGGCCATGACCTCGATCTCGGGGGCGAGATCGGGGAATTCGCTGTCGGTAACAACAATCTTGAAGGTCATGGAAACATCAGGCTCCGAAACGGTCGTCGAGGGACTTGTGGAAGTCGAGGCCCACGATGTCGCTGAACTCGGCATAGCTGTGCTGGGGGCCGGCCTTGGCGGGGGTGCCATCGGCCTTGAGCGTGTTGAGGGCCTGGGCGACCGCATGGGTGGCGGTGAAGAGGGCCGTGACGGCGTAGAACACCACCGAGAAGCCCATTTCCTGCAGGTCCGCTGCGGTGAGTGCCGTGGTCTCGTTGCCGTCGACTATGGAGACGACCTTGGGGCCTTTGACCGCCTTGGCGACGGCTTCGACTTCGGCGATCTTTTTGATGCCATCGACGAAGACCAGATCGACACCGGCGTCCTGATACATGTGGGCGCGGCGGATCGCTTCTTCGGCGCCGACTGCGGGCATCGCGTCGGTGCGGCCGATGATCACCAGATCATCATTGCCGCGCGCTTCGATGGCGGCCTTGAGGCGCAGTACGTTCTCGTCGGCATCCATCAGCTTGACGCCGGCCATCTGACCGCAACGCTTGGGGGCGACCTGATCTTCGAGATGGATCGCAGCAACGCCGGCCTGGATATATTCGCGCACCGTGCGGTGGATATTGGACGGGCCGCCATAGCCGGTATCGGCGTCGGCAATGATCGGGGTGTCGACGGCGCGCACCATGTTGCGGGCGTGCTCGGTCATTTCCGTCTGCGACAGCAGGCCGATATCGGGCATGCCCAGACGGCTGGCGGTGGCGCCGAAACCGGTCATGTAGATCGCGTCGAACCCGGCCCGCTCGACAAGTCGGGCAGTGATGGAATCGGGGGCGCCGGGGGCCATCACGATCTGCGGCCGGGCCAGCAGGCTTTTCAGCTTTTGTGCTTGGTTCATCGTAGAATCCTTGGGGTATAGGCGTGACAAAGGGAGCGCGCGTCAGTCGCACGCTGTCATGTTGTTGAAATTACTAGATTATTTGTGCTGAGCGGTTTTGGCGGTTTCCAAGGCGTTCACATAAATTGCACTGGTTCGATCCACGTGCAGATCCATCACCTCGCGGAAGCCCTTCACATCGCCCTGTTCGACCAGATCGATGAACTGGTGATGCTCGGCAAAGGAAATCTCGCGCAGGGATTCTATCGGGCGGGTCAGGTGGTGGCGCAGCGCCGCGATCTGACCCGACACCAGGGCATAGGCATCGGCGATGAAGGGGTTGCCCGACAGATCGACGAAGGCCTGGTGGAACGTGGTGTCCAACTTGCCATACTGGATCGCGTCATGGTTCTCGCGCGCCCTGCTCATGCCCTCGATGGTGCTGCGCAGGCTGGCAACCAGCCTGGCCTTGTTGCGCTGGATGGCCAGTTCCATGGCGTTGACCTCGGTCAGCTTGCGGAACTCGCACATCAGCACAACGTCTTCGACCGTCGGGATGAAGACGAAGCTGCCGCGCTTGGGCTGGACGGTAACCAAGCCCTGCATCTGCAGGAGCACGAGGGCATCGCGGACGGGGGTGCGGCTGACGCCGAAACTCTCCGCCAGCTTTTCCTCGGCAATGCTCTCGCCCAGGCCAATCTCGCCGTCGATAATGGCGCTGCGCAAGCGCACGGCAACCATTTCGGCGAGTGAGCGCGGCTGCTCGATCTTCATGTCCTTCATACTGCGGCCTCCCTGCGGCGAGCCTTCTTGTATAGCTTGAAGAGCACGGGTGTGAACCACAGAGCCAAAGTCAAAACACCCAGAACGGCAGCGATCGGACGTTCAAAGAACGGCATCAGCGAGTTGTCGCCCTTGATCAGCGAAGTAATCAGGTTCCGCTCTACCAGCGTGCCCATGACCAGCCCGAGGACCGCAGGAGCAACGGGTATGTCGTTTTCTTCCATCAGATAGGCCAGCACGCCCACGACCAGCATGACGATGATCGAGGTGACCGACAGGTCGATGGCGAAGGAACCGACAATGGCGAAGCCCAGGATCAGCGGCGCAAGCGCGGTCTTGGAGATCTTGAGCACCGGCGCGGCCAGGATGATCGCGAGGATGCCGAGGGGCACCATCATCAGGTTGGCCAGCATGAAGACCATGAAGATGGCATTCACTTCGACGGCATTGTTGATGAACACCATCGGGCCGGGATTGAGCCCTTTGACATAGAGCACGCCGATGACGATGGCGGTGATGGAGTCGCCGGGAATGCCGAAGACCATGGCCGGAACATAGGCGCCGCTGAGCGCCGAATTGTTGGCCGCGCCCGAGTCGACAAGACCTTCTTCGTAGCCGGTGCCGAACTTCTCGGGGTTCTTGGAGAACTTCTTGGAGATCGCATAGGTGATCCAGGAAGCAATATCCGACCCGGCACCCGGCAGGATGCCGATAATGGTGCCGAGCACCGAGCCGCGGGCCAGGTTGGCCTTGAACTTCCAGAGCGTCTTGCCCATGCCCTGGAACAGTTCCGATACCTTGCTGATCGACTTGGCCTGTTCGGTGCTGTCGCGGTGGACCAGCGCCCGGATGACCTCGGGGATGGCAAAGAAGCCGATCAGCGCCGGCACGAAGGAGATGCCGCTGAGCAGGGATTCCTGGCCATAGGTGAAGCGCGGGTAGCCCGAGCTGCCGTCGAGGCCGACCGAGGCGATCAGCAGGCCAACGCAGAGCGCCATGACGCTTTTGACGATGGAGCCTGTGCCCAGCATGATGGCGGCGCTCAGCCCGAGCATGGCCAGCCAGAAATATTCGAACGAGGTGAAATTGAGCGAGACTTCGGCCAGCTGGGGCGCTGCGATCATCAGCACCAGCGTGCCGAACACACCGCCGATGGCCGACGTGATGACGCAAAGGCCCAGGCCCATGCCGGCCTTGCCCTTTTGGGACAGTTTGTAGAGGTCATCGACATAGGCGGCGGATGCCGCCGTGCCGGGGATGCGGATCAGCGCGGTCGGAATGTCGGAGGCGAAAATCGCCATGGCCGACATGGTGACGATGGCGCCGATAGCCGGCACGGGATCCATATAGAAGGTAACGGGCACCAGCATGGCGGTCGCCATGGTTGCTGACAGTCCGGGGACGGCGCCGATGAACAGGCCGAACAGCGCGCAGACCAGCATGACCGTCAGGTTGAACGGGTCGAAAACCAGCGGCAGGGCGTTGATGATATTTTCCATGCCGCGCTCCTAGAACAATGGGCCAGTGGGAAGCGGGACCAGCAGCAGCTTGGCCATGGCGTAATAGACGAGTCCGACAAAGCCGAGCGAGACCGCGATCCACAGCAGCGAGCGGTAACCCTGCACCCAGTACATGGCGAGCAGCAGCGCGGCAGCGCCAATGATGAAACCGATCTGCTCGAAGAAGATCGCCAGCAGCAGCGAGCCGAACACGGCGATGGCTGCCGCAACGGCGCGATCGGTGTGGTGCCAGCCTTCGTTGAACTGAACGAGGCGCCCGACACCGACCTTGATGCCCTTGCCGCTGATGATCAGTCCGCCGATGACGAAAATGCCGCCGAAAACCATCGGGAACGTACCGGGTCCGATGGCCTGCCCGGGCATGCCCGGAAAACTCGCTGCCTGCCAGACGGTGGCAATGCCCAGCGCGATGAAAACCAGGCCCAGAAGGCCATCATGAATACGCATCGTATTCCTCCCGCATTGAAAACGGAGGCCGCCAGTGGCGGCCTCCGCCGTGCTTATTTCGCCAGGCCAACGGCCTTGAGGGTAATACCCATCTGTGCGTCGGACTGGGCCATGAAGGCCTCGAAGTCCGCGCCGGCGGTCCAGCGCATGTCATAGCCGCGGGCGGCCATGAAATCGGTGTATTCAGACTGCTGCAGCACCTTGCCGATAGCGGTCTGGAGCTTTTCGGCGATTGCCGCATCGACGCCAGCCGGGGCAACAATGCCGCGCCAGGAGCCCAGGGCGAAATCAACGCCGGTTTCTTCGGCAAAGGTCGGCAGTTCAGGCGCATCGACGCTGCGCTCGGTGCCGAAGATGGCGATCGGCTTGATGCGGCCGGCATCCATCAGGGCCTGACCTTCAGGCAGCGATGCGGTGACGAAATGCACGCCGCCGGCAGCCAGATCCTGCAGGCCGGGCGCGGCGCCTTCCGACGGCACCCAGGCCACGCGGGTGACGGGGATTTCGAGTGCGTTGAGCATGCCGGCAACGGCCAGGTGGTTCACGCCGCCCTGTGCCGAACCAGAGGCCTTGAGCTCACGATCCGAGCTGGACTTGATGGCGTCGACCAGTGCGTTGGTATCGGCATAGGGGCCGTCGACGCGCACGAAGATTGCGGCCGGGTCGGCATTGTAGAGGCCGATCGGGGTGAAGTTCTGATAGGTGATCTCGGTGAGACCCTGGTAGTGCATGCCGCCGATTTCGAGCGTTGCAATGCCGAGTGTGTAGCCGTCGGCCTTGGCATTGGCGATGGCCGAGTGGCCAACCACGCCCGAACCGCCCGTGCGGTTTTCGACCGGAACGGGAACGCCCAGTTCCTTTTCCAGCAGGGTAGCGATGATGCGCGCGGTCGCGTCGGTGCCGCCACCAGCGCCCCACGGCACGATCATGGTCACGGGCTTATTGGGGAAATCCTGCGCCATGACGGCAAAGGACGGCGACAAAATAGCGGTGGCTGCAAGCGCCGCGACAAAAGCGCGACGCGTTGTGAACAAGGACATCAGATCCCTCCCAAGAATGACACTGCAGCGGCCGTCCATTCTTTTGGAGGACTCTATCTGCATGTAACATACTGTATACATCAGATCGGAATGTCAATGCAGCCATGCGCCCGGCGCATCGCTACGACGGGTTCATGGCGCTAAGTGTTTGAAGGAGCGAGTGTTTCGTCAGGCGCAGAAATTGCGCTCGATAGGCGCATTGCCCCGCGCGCCCGCGGTTGCCCCGAGAGACGAGTCGCTACAGCGAGGTGCCGGTCTATGGGTTTTCGGGGGCGGCCTGCGGGCGGCAGTAGATGTCGTAGAGGGTCGTCAGCACGCGCGTAACGGCATCAGACGCCAGCCGGTAATGAACGGATTGGCCGTCCCGGCGCGTCTTGACCAGCCCCAGCGCGCGCAGCTTGGCGAGATGCTGGGACAGGGGGGACTGGTCGAGCGCCACCAGCCCGGCGAGCTCATTCACCGTGCATTCGCGGTCAAGCAGATTGCACAGGATCAGCAGGCGCTTGGGATTGGCCATGGCCGTCAGCAGCTGGCTGGCTTCTTCAGCGCGCGGTTCGAGTTCGGTGATGTCCATCACGGGTGGTTCATTCAGTAGCATGTTGACATATTAGAATATTCGAATATGTATGGCAACGAAATTCGGCGGGCTCGCTGCTGGAACGACGCTTAGGATCATAGACTGACCATGATGACAAGTTTTACGCCCCTCGAGGCGATCTTTGGCGGAGCGTTGATCGGCCTTGCCGCCGTGGCGCTGATGGCGCTGCACGGACGCATTGCCGGAATGACCGGCATCGTCAGCGGGCTGCTGAGCTTTGAGCGCGGCGAATGGGGCTGGCGCGCAGCCTTCCTGCTTGGCGCGGTGTTGGCGCCCGGCCTGATCTTCCTGATCAGCGGCCAGCCTGTCCCCTTTGCCAGCGACGTGCCGAGCTGGGCGATCCTGGTCAGCGGCCTGCTCGTTGGCATCGGCGTCACCTATGGCGGCGGCTGCACCAGCGGGCACGGCGTCTGCGGCATCGCCCGGCTTTCGGTCCGCTCGATCGTGGCGACCGTGACCTTCATGGCTGCAACCTTCGTCACCGTCTTTGTCATTCGTCACGTGCTGGGGGGCTTCTGATGCGCCGTATTGTTTCCGCGGGCCTGATCGGGCTGGTTTTTGGCGCCGGCATTGCCATCTCGGGCATGGGCAACCCTGCCAAGGTCCTCAACTTCTTTGACCTGTTCGGCAACTGGGACCCCAGCCTGCTGCTGGTCATGGCATCGGCCCTGACGGTCACCTTCATTGGCTACCGCTTCGTGCTGCGCCGGCCGGCTCCTCGTTTTGATACAAAATTCCACCTGCCGACGCGTCGTGATATTGATCTGCCGCTGGTCGGAGGCTCCGCCCTGTTTGGGCTGGGTTGGGGGATTGCCGGATTTTGCCCTGGTGGCGCCATTCCCGCACTGGGTCTGGGCGAAGTGGGCCCGGTCATGTTCGTGCTGGCCATGATGGGCGGTATCGTGGTGGCCAGGGCCATCCAGGCCGCCAGCGCGCGCCGTGCCGTCACTGTCTGATGCTTGAGAAAGGAACTCTCATGTCGAGCTTTCCCGCCATTCCCTTCGCAACCGACCTGTCGGTGCATCCCGAGGTGGTTGCCTTCTTCGACGAGGCGACCAACACCATCAGCTATATCGTCAAGGACCCCAATTCGAGCGCCTGCGCGGTGATCGATTCCGTGATGGACTTTGACTATGCCTCCGGCCGCATCGCCTATGAGGGCGCCGACAAGATCATCGCCCATATCCGCGCCAATGGCTGGACGCTGGAATGGCTGATCGAAACCCATGTCCATGCCGATCACCTGTCGGCAGCGCCCTATATCCAGACCAAGCTTGGTGGCAAGCTGGGCATTGGTGACCAGATCACCGTGGTGCAGGACACGTTCGGCAAGATCTTCAATGAGGGCACCGAATTCGAGCGCAATGGCTCCCAGTTCGATCGCCTGTTTGCCGATGGTGACAGCTACCAGATCGGCACCATGGCGGTGCATACCCTTTTCACGCCCGGCCACACGCCGGCTGACATGGTGCATGTCGTGGGCGACGCCGCCTTTGTCGGCGATACGCTGTTCATGCCCGATGGCGGCTCGGCCCGTGCCGACTTCCCGGGCGGCGACGCGCGTACGCTCTACCGCTCGATCCAGCGGCTTCTGCAGCTGCCGGACGCTATGCGGCTGTTCATGTGCCACGACTACGGTCCGAATGGCCGCGATATCCGCTGGGAGACCACGGTTTCAGAGCAACGTGATCACAATATCCATGTTGGCAGTGGCACGGACGAAGATAGTTTTGTAGCCATGCGCGAAGCGCGCGATGCCACTCTCGCGATGCCCAAGCTCATCATTCCCTCGCTGCAGGTGAATATGCGCGCGGGCCAACTCCCCCCCAAGGACGAAGACGGCAAAACCTTCCTGAAGGTGCCGGTCAACGGCCTTTGAACGACGCAGGACTTAGACCAATGAATATCCGCAAGATCGACGACCGTTTCGCCATCGCTGGCCAGGTGCAGACCGACGAGGTCAAGAAACTGGCAGAAGACGGCTTCCGGGCCATCATCTGCGCACGGCCGGACAATGAAGACCCCGACCAGCCCAGCTTCGAAGCGATCGCCACCATTGCCCAGCGCTTTGGCATGAAGGCCTTCCACATTCCGGTGACTGGCCAGCTGAGCGAAGGCCAGATCATCCAGATGGAGCAGGCCCTCGCCAACACCGATGGCCCCATCATCGGCTATTGCCGCTCCGGCGGCCGCGCCGGCAGCCTCTATCAAGCTCTCGCCAAGTAACCCACGATGAACCTCAAGACCTACCTGCCTATCCTTGACTGGGGACGGCGCTACGACCGGCAGACCCTGACCAGCGATCTGGTCGCTGCCGTGATCGTCACCATCATGCTGATCCCCCAGTCGCTGGCTTACGCCCTGCTGGCGGGACTGCCGCCCGAGGTAGGTCTTTATGCTTCCATCCTGCCGCTGATCGCCTATGCGATCTTCGGCACGTCGACGGCGCTGGCCGTCGGTCCGGTGGCGGTTGTCTCGCTGATGACCGCCGCCGCCGTTGGCCGCGTTGCGGCGACCGGCACTGCCGACTATGCCAGTGCGGCGATCCTGCTGGCGCTGCTGTCGGGCGCCATGCTGACGCTGATGGGCCTGTTCCGGCTTGGCTTCATCGCCAACTTCCTCTCCCATCCGGTGATTTCGGGCTTCATCACGGCCTCGGGCCTGATCATCGCCACCAGCCAGCTTGGCGGGCTGCTGGGCATTTCCTCTGAAGGCCACGCCATGCCCAACCTGCTGGCCTCGATCGGCAGCCACCTCGGCCAGTTCAACCCCTATACGATGGCGGTGGGCGTGATCGCGCTTGGGCTTTTGGTGTGGATCCGCACCTTCCTCAAGCCGCTGCTGATCCGTCTGGGCGTGAAGCCGGGTCTCGCCAATCTTCTGGTGCGGGCCGGGCCGGTGCTGGTGGTGTTCCTCAGCATGGCCGCCGCCGTGGTGTTCGATCTCGGCGCCAAGGGCGTGGCCCTCGTCGGCGACGTGCCGCAGGGCCTGCCCATGTTGTCGGTCCCCAATTTCTCGCTGGAGACCATCGAGGCGCTGCTGGTGCCGGCGCTGATCATTTCCATTGTCGGCTTCGTGGAGTCGGTGTCGGTTGCCCAGACCCTGGCGGCCAAGCGGCGCCAGCGCATCGATCCCAATCAGGAGCTGATCGGGCTCGGCGCGGCCAATCTTGCCGCAGCTGTCGGCGGCGGCTATCCGGTGACGGGAGGCTTTGCCCGCTCGGTGGTGAACTTCGACGCCGGTGCCGCGACCCCGGCCGCCGGAGTCTTCACGGCTATCGGCATTGCCGGGGCAACCCTGCTGCTGACGCCATTCCTGGCCGTGCTGCCCAAGGCGACGCTATCGGCCACCATCATCGTCGCGGTGCTGACGCTGGTCGATTTCGGCATTCTCAAGCGCGCATGGACCTATTCGCGGGCCGATTTTGCGGCTGTGGCGATCACGCTGGTCGGCACCCTGCTGCTCGGCGTCGAAGTGGGCATCTCGTTGGGCGTAGGGGCGTCAATCCTCGTGTTCCTCTATCGCTCGTCGCGGCCCCACGCGGCCATTGTTGGCCGGGTTCCGGGCACCGAGCACTATCGCAACATCAAGCGCCACGCGGTGGAGACCCACCCGGCAGTCGTCTCGATCCGCGTCGATGAGAGCCTCTATTTCGCCAATGCCCGGCACCTCGAGGACCTCGTTTACGCCGAGGCGCTGGCCAAGCCGGAGCTGCGCGACGTCATTCTGATGTGTTCGGCGGTCAACGATCTGGACCTGTCCGCCCTTGAGAGCCTCGAGGCGATCAATGAGCGGCTCAAGGCGCAGAATATCCGCCTGCACCTGTCCGAGGTCAAAGGGCCGGTCATGGACAAGCTCCAGCGCAGTGTGTTTCTGGCCGCGCTGACCGGCGAAGTGTTCCTCACCCAGCACGGCGCAGCGACAGCCGTGGCGGCCATGCCGCGCGCAGTCTAAGGGCTCACTGGGCAATTCATGCTTTTGGATGCGAGCCTACGCGCGCTGCATCCTAAGGCTTAGCTCAGGAGAACGGTGGGCGGGTAAGCGCCGCCCGGCGGCTTAGGCCGGGCGGTTTCGGTCCAGGCGCTATGGGCGCCTAGCTGACCGGCTCGCCGTTGATGAGGCGGCGATAAAGCCGCGTGGTTTCCTCGGCGGGTTTGATCCCCAGTTCGTCACGCAAGGTGCGACTGCATTCCTCGAACAGATAGCGCACGAAGCTGAACTGGCCATTCAAGGCGGCATCATACATGAGGGCGCGGTGGGCGCCCTCATGGTAGGGGTCTTCCTGCAGCAACCGCTGCGCGCAGAAGTGGCGTTCCTGCGGCGTTAGCTGGCTGTCCGGCAGCACTGCCTGCGATATTGCGCTGACAAAGTCATAGCGCAGTGCGGTGCGGTGATGGTCCAGCCATTCCTCAAAGCCTTCCCCCGCCGGGCGTTGCGACCCTAGCAGGTCACCCTTGTAGATCTGACAAAGGCGGACCCAGGCGCTGGGCGAGGGATTGGCGATGAGGTCTATGAATTCTGCAAGGTCGATATAGACGTTTTGGTCCAGATTGAGCCAGGCCGTCTGGGAGTCGGTCGAAAGAAGTTGAAAGTTTTCTTCCTCTTGAAAGCGACGGATTCTGGCGATCGTCTGGCGAATATCAGCATTGGCTTGGTCAGAGGGAGTGTCAGACCAGATCAGGCTGGCAATTCGACGGCGCAGGACAGGCCGGCCACGCGTTTCAATAAGGATGTATACCAATATGCGAAGAAAATTAAAAGTCGGCGCAACGGTACGTCCACCCGAAGACACAACACAGTCTCCAAGAGTCAGGATAGATATTTGCGCCGTCTTCTCCTGAATCGTGTACATGGATATTAAATTCCCCAGGCGCATTTAATTGTATGTTCGAACTATCGAGTTGGGTGCAACGGGTTTACCCGTAATCGGTTTGTGTTCCATAAATGCGGAGCAAGCGGATTGGTTGCGTGAAATTATAGTTGTGCCGGCCCCCGTGCGATTGGCGCTTCGTAACTGGCGCGCCGATCAAATGATCTGAACACTGCCGCAGCTTGAGTCCGATTGTGAACCTTCAGCTTGCGGATAATATTATGCACATGAACCTTTACGGTGTGTTCAGACAAAGCCATTTTCGCTGCAATGATCTTGTTCTGAAGTCCATCAGACATAAGTTCGAGTACTTCAGCTTCTCTTGTTGAAAGTACTCCTGCCGATTCAGATTGTGGATCTGACCCGACTTGTTGGCTGCGACGTGTCAAAAATCCCTTTGCTGCCGAGCGAGGTGACATGACATGTGGGAAATACTCACCGCCATTGAGCAAAAGCCAGACAGTGGCGAGCCACACATTGATCTGCAGATTGAAGGGCACCAGTCCCTGGATCGCCCGTTCGGCAACGATTGCGCGCAGTGCGGGATCCTCGTTCCACCCACTTTCCACCATCAGCGCGATCGGGGCATTGGGGTAGCGGTCACGACACTGTGAAATCAAACTGGAGACATTTCGGAAGGCGAAGGCGTCGACAAGGATGAGCCGGGGCAGAAACTGGGCCGGATCATCGTCAGGAAGTTGGTTGGTAAGGGTCACCCCGACCCTTGGAAAGCACTTCTGGGCCGAGTTTAGCAAGCTCTGGAAGGTTACACCGGTGTCGGCAAGGATCAGGATTCCATCGCGGCACTCCGCATCCTGAGACGGTGTAGTCTGCCAAAACGCATAAATTCCCTGCTCGGCAACCGGGCTACTGACGTCTGACATTTTAGCTCCGATGATGAATTAATAGCCTTCTGGCTACACCACCACAAATGCACAGCTGCCGTGACACGTCCGTGACTCGGTAAAGTGTTGGCTCACAACAAAGCGTCGCGGCAGGGCAAGGGGTGCCATTCTGCCGCTTTTTTGAGCATTTTTACGTTATCCGGGGCGCGAAGCGAGCTAAGCCGGGTAACTATGAATCGCGAATTCTACGCAAATCGATCGGGGACGCTGGCGGCCCCATCTGGAAGGGGGCCGCCAGCAGGATTGGGGAGTTACAGGACGAAGTCGCCTGCGCCCAGGTGGATCACGCCATTGAGCTGGAACTCGAAGTCATGGATGCCGTCACCGTTGACGTCACCCTGAACGATCGTCTTACCGCTCTCGGTGTGCCATGCGAGCTGACCGGCCTGCTTGGTGAACGCCTGGCCGTCCTGCGCGAGGAAGGTGAAGGCCTGGTTGCCCGACACCTTGGAGTTCGCGTCGATCGCCGAAAGGTCGATCTTGTCGTAACCCTTGGTGAAGTCGGTGATGACGTCACGGGTGCTCGGCGTGGAGCCGATCTCGGACACGGACTTGAACAGGAAGACGTCCTTGCCGCCGCCGCCGATCAACGTGTCGCGACCTTCGCCGCCCCAGAGGACGTCATTGCCGGCACCGCCACGCAGGGTGTCATTGCCGCCAAGGCCGGACAGGAAGCTGTCGGCAGACGTTGCCGCAAGCTTGTCGCCACGCGAGGTGCCGATGACGTCGACCAGACCGGCCGGCGGCTTGACCTCTTCAGGCGGGGTGGTGGGCGGCGCGATTTCGTCCGGAGGGGTCGTCGTGGTCTGATCGCCAACACCGATGAAATCGGAAGCCTTCAGGTCAACTTTGCCCTTCAGTTCGATTTCAAAATCGTGCTTGCCATCGCCATTGATGTCACCCTGCACGATGGTCACGCCGGCGGCGTCATTGTAGTGCCAGGCCAGCTGACCAGCCTTCTTGGTGAACGAGGCATCTTCGGCCGCCAGGAACGTGAAGTTCTGGTTGCCTGCCAGGTTCGGGTTGGCATCGATCGCCGAGAGGTCGATCTTGTCCTGGCCCGAGGTGAAGTCGGTGATGATATCCCGCGCGCCCGGCTTGCTACCGATCTCAGCAGCACTGCGGAAGGCGAAGATGTCATTGCCGGCACCGCCGGTCATGGTGTCGTAGCCTGCACCACCATAGATGGTGTCGTTACCGGCACCGCCATTGATGATGTCATTGCCGCCCTTGCCGTCGATGACGTTGTTGCCAGCGTCACCGTTCAGGCGATCGGCACCATCGGTGGCCGAGTTGGATTCAACCGGCGGCTTGGGGTCAACAACCGGAGGCGTCGGATCGATCGGATCGGGCTTCGGGGTGATCGGCTGATTGTCCAGGCCATCCACCAGAGACCAGCCGTCAGTCGAGTTGCCCGAGAAGGTTGGGTTGGTCTTGTTGAAGTTGGTGGTGCCGTAACCGCCCTTACCCAGGTGGTTGTTGGTGATGCTGACGCCGGAGATCGGGTTGCTGTTGAACTGGCCGTCCACGTAGATCGTGTAACCGCCGCCGGCCAGCAAATTGCCGTCGACCTTGATGTTGTTGATCGCGCCGAAATAATTGTCGATCATGATGGCGGACGTCTGCCCGTGATCATTGATGATCGTATTGCCGCGAATGGTGACGTTGGAAATGCCGCCGTCGATCTCGATGCCGTCATAGTGCGGCGAGCCGGGCGCATACATATCGTGGATGTAGTTGCCCTCGATCACGGTGTTGCTGCCCTGAAGCGCAATGCCGTTTTCGACTGCATAGATGTTATTGTTCAGGAACGTGCCGTTACCGAAGATGCCGTTATGGGCGCCGTTACCATTGATCTCGTTGTTCTGGACAATGGTGCCGGAATAGCCGGGCATGATCCGGACGCCCGAAAAGTCGGTCGCGGTGATCTTGCAGTTTTCGATCGTCACGTTGTTGGCCTGGATGACAACCGGGCCCTTGATGTCGAGGCCCGAGATGACGGTGCCTGGCTTGGTTACGACGATGCCTCCGGACGGGAGGAGTGTGACGCCGTCCGGAACGCCAGTATTGTTGGCGTTTGGCCAATCAGCCATAAGGATTTCCCTTCGAGTAGTTATTCACGAGCTATGACCTACCCACGGAATTAGGCCGTCAGGAGACTATTCTGAGCGAGATTACCCCTCCGGCGCCCTGCTTTTGCCCATATTGGGATTCGTCCCATAATGGCACAGGTTGTAATTCTTTGAGCTTATTCGCTGATTCGGTTCCAGTGAGTCGGGCTTCCGCAGACCCCGCTTCGGCCAGAAAATCGCATTTTCATCGTCGAAAAGTGATTTTGTGGCACTTTGGCAACGGTTCCATCAGCGGTTTTTGCCCGGAATTGCACGGTTTCGCCGCATTTCGGCTAAGCCGTAGGGATTAGCCGACTCACCTGTTTGTCATTTTTCGGCGAATTGCAGCGGAACGTGTGTCCTGAGACGGTCACAGGACGAAGAGACCTGAGGACCATCGGTGAACAGCGCATCGGCCGGGCGAGAGACTTCCCACTCGCGCTATGGGGATATTCTGAAGTCGACGTCACTCATGGGCGCTTCTTCGCTTATCAACATCGCCATGTCCGTGCTGCGCCTCAAGGTGCTCGCGGTCTTGCTCGGGCCGGCGGGCATCGGGCTGTTCGGTCTCTACAGCGTCATCCTTGATCTCAGCGCAAGCGTGGTTGGGCTGGGTGTGCAATCCAGCGGCGTGCGGCAGGTGGCGCTCGCCACCTCGACAGGGGATGTCACTCGCATCGCAACCATTGCGCGGGTGTTGACCTTGGTCTCTCTGGTGCTGGGCGCGATTGGCGCGCTGGGCCTGCTTGCCCTGGCCGGGCCGATTTCGGCGCTGACCTTCGGGTCCGAGGCGCGCGCCTCGGCGGTGATGCTGATTGGCCTCGCCGTCTTCTTGCGCATTATCGCGGGCGCCCCCAGCGCCATCATCCAGGGCACACGCCGCATCGGCGATCTGGCGCGCATGACGGTGGTCGGGGCCGTGCTCAATACGGCCGCAGCCATTCCGCTGGTCTACTTTCTGGGGGAGGCGGGCGTAGTGCCGTCGCTGGTCGCGGTGGCGCTGACCTCCTGGGTCGCGGCTCTCTGGTATTGCCGCAAGATCGCCCTGCCGCGCGTTCGTCTCTCGCTGGGCGAGATCCGGTCCGAGACGCGCATGCTGCTGGCGCTGGGCTTCGCCTTCATGGCCAGTGGGCTGCTCACCGCCGGGGCCGCCTTCGCCATCCGCATCCTGATCGTCCAGAAGGCGGGCGTCGATGCCGCCGGGAATTATCAGGCCGCCTGGGCACTGGGCGGCATCTATGTCGGGTTTATCCTCCAGGCCATGGGGACGGATTTCTATCCGCGCCTGTCGGCCATGGCGAACGACGATGCCGCCTGCAATCGCCTCGTCAACGAACAGGCGCGCGTCAGCATGCTGTTGGCCGGGCCGGGTCTGCTCGCCACGCTGTCGCTGTCGCCGCTTGTGATGGTCGTGTTCTATTCCAACCAGTTCGCCGACGCGGTGCCGCTGCTGCGCTGGTTCTGCCTGGGCATGCTGTTGCGGGTCGTTGCCTGGCCGATGGGCTTTGTTATCCTCGCCAAGGGCCGCCAGAAGGTATTCTTCTGGACCGAGGTCGCGGCCAATGTCCTGCACGTGGGACTGGCCTGGCTGCTGTTGCAAGGCATCGGGCTTGCCGGCGTCGGCGTCGCCTTTGCCGGGCTTTATGTGTGGCACGGGCTGCTGATCTATTTCCTCGTACGGCAGATGAGTGGGTTCCGTTGGTCGGCGGAAAACTACCGGCTCGGCCTGGGCTTTGTCGGCCTGACCCTTGCCGTGCTGGTGGCGGTGGAAGCACTGCCGTTCTGGGCGGGGTTGGCGGTGGGGCTGGTGGGGACGGCGCTGGCGAGCTGGTATTCACTGTCCCAACTGGTGCGCCTGATGCCGCAAAACTGGATACCAGCGGCATTGCGGCCGCTGGTCCATTCCCTGCTCCGACACAAGGCGGCGTGAGCTAAAGCGCTGGTTCCGGCACCCGGGCCACGGCAGATAGCAGAGCACTGGCGACGTGATGAACGTCGTCTTCGCTCATCTGCACGAAGAGCGGCAGGATCAGGGTCCGCGCCTGCGCCTGCTCGGAATGGGTCAGGCTGCCCGCCGCGCGGTGCATCCCCTTGCCCTGGTAGGCCGGTTCAAGGTGAGCGTTCATCACCCCGCGCCGCGTTGAAATGCCCTGATCAAGCAGGGTCTGCATGACCGCCACCTGATCGACGTGCTCCGGCAGGGTGACGCAGTAGCTCTGCCAGTTGCTGCGAGCCCAGTCGGGCTCCCTCGGGGGGCGTATGCCTTCACTGCTCTGCGAGAACGCTGCTGTATAGAGTGCGGCCAGCCTGCGTCGGGCTGCGATGATCTCGGGGAGGCGCTCGAGCTGCACCCGGCCGATCGCCGCCTGCACGTCGGTCATCCGGTAATTGTAGCCGACCTCGTCATAGCTCTCGAAGATGACCTGGCTGGAACCATGCCGCACCGTATCCGGAACGGTCATGGCATGTTGGCGCAGCAGCCGGAACTGGCGGTCATAGTCCGGGTTGGCCGTGGTCAGCATGCCGCCGTCGCCTGTCGTCACCACCTTGCGCGGATGAAAGGAGAAGCAGGCAATGTCGCCATGCGGCGCCCCGATGAGCTGCCACTGGCCATCCACCAGCATCTCGCTGCCGGTCGCGCAGGCGGCGTCCTCGATCACCTTGATGCCGTGCGCGCGTGCGACCGAGAGGATCTGCGCCATGTCGCAGGGCATGCCGAGCTGGTGCACGCAGAGGATTGCTTTGGTGCGCGCCGAGATCGCCGCAGCGATGCGGTGCGGATCGATGTTGAAGCCGTCGGCCTCGATGTCGACGAAGACCGGTGTCGCGCCGCAATAGCGTACGGCATTGCTGGTGGCGATGAAAGAATGGCTGACGGTGATAACCTCGTCGCCGGGCCCGACGCCAACCGCCATCAGCGCCAGGTGCAGTGCCGTGGTGCAATTGGAAACGGCGACGGCATGGGGTGCGCCGACATAGGCGGCGAAGGCCTCCTCGAAGCGGGCCACTTCCGGCCCCTGGGTCACCCAGCCCGACAGGATCACCCGGCGAGCGGCATCGGCTTCGGCCTCACCCAGAACGGGTTTGGCGACCGGAATCAGGCGCGTGGCACTCATGCGACATCGCTCCTTTCCAGCTGCCGACTGGCCTGCCACCAGCTCACCAGTTCGCGCAGGCCCGCATCCAGCGTAATCTCGGCGCGGAAGCCCAGGTCTCGCACGGCCTTTTCGGTGGAGGCGAGGCGGCGCGCCACAGGATTGACCTTGCGGGCCGGTTCATGGACCGGCGCCAGGCTTGATCCCATCACGCGAAGCAGGGCCCGGGCCAGGTCGTTGAGACTGGTCTCGGTGCCGCTGGCGACATTATAGACGGTGTCCGAGGCGGATGATGCGGCCGCCAGCACATTGGCGCGCGCAATGTCGCGCACATTGACGAAATCCATGGTCTGGCTGCCATCGCCCATGATGATCGGCGGCTGGCCCGATCCGATGCGTTCCATCCAGCGGATCAGCACCTCAGTATAGGCGCCATACACGTCCATGCGCGGGCCATAGACGTTGAAGTAGCGCAGCGCCACATAGGGCAGGGCGTACATTTCGTGGAAGCTGCGCAGCAGACACTCATTATAGGTCTTGGCCGCGCCATAGATGGTGCGGTTGTTGTAGGGGTGGTGCAGTTCGGTCGTCGGGAAGACATCGGCCGCGCCGAGCACCGAAGCAGACGACGCCGCGACAACTTTCTGGACCTTGGCGGCTACGGCAGCCTCGACCACGTTGAAGGTACCGGTGGCCAGCACGTCATGGGCGAGGCGCGGATCTTCGGCGCATTGGGTGATGCGGATCGCTGCCTGGTGAAAGACGATGTCGATGCCCTTCATGGTGGCATTGACCAGCTCGACGTCGCGTATATCGCCCCGCACGATCGTGACCAATCCGGTCTTCTGCGCTGTCGCCAGATTGTCGAGACGCCCCCGGGTGAAGTTGTCGAGCACCACGATTTCTGCCGGGGCCTGCGCGGCGACCAGGTCGGCAATATGAGAGCCGATCAGGCCGGCGCCGCCGGTGATGAGTACCCGCTTGCCCTGCATGAAGTCGCTTCCCATGTCGCGATCCTGTCTTGAAGTGAGTTGAACTAGCGCTTGCGCAACACGCGGGCCGGCACTCCGGCCGCGACGGCGTAGGCGGGTATGTCGCTGGTCACCACCGCACCAGCGCCGATAATGGCGCCCTCTCCGATGGAGACCCCCGGCAAGATGGTGGCATTGGTGCCGATATCGGCGCCTGCCCCGACACGGACCGGCCGCACTTGCAGGTCGGTGGCGATGACCGGTTCACTGATGGGAATACCCGTATGCTGCGAGCCCAGCACCTTGGCCCCGGGGCCCCAACCGACATAGTCGCCGAGGATCAGGTTGCGGGCGTCGAGATAGGCATGCGGGCCGATCCAGACATGGTTGCCGATCACGCAGGTACCGTCGAACCGCCCCTGGATGAAAGCACCGGTGCCGACAAAGACATTGGCGCCGATATCGAAGGTCTCGATATGCTTGAACCCGGCCTGGCTATCGACGCGCAGGCCCGACCCACAGGAGCGGGCGCTGGTCTTCCAGATGATCTTGCGCATCAGCGCATCAAACCGCCCTTCGCCGATGGCGAAGCGGGTATAGAGGTCCTGCAGGCCCGCAGTGCCATATTGTTCGTGCACCCAGGCCACCAGCCCCGCTTCGAATGCCGGGTCACTGGCGATGTCGCGTCGCCCATGGATCGACTGAACGTTCGTGCTGGTCTCGAGCTCGTCAAGCAACTTCGGCATCCTGTCGTAGCAGTTCGGAAATGATCTCGACCTCGCGGTCGGCGAGTTCGGGGTAGATAGGCAGCGACAGCACGCTGTCGGCCGCAGCTTCGGCTTCCGGGAAATCCCCGCGCACATAGCCAAGGTCGGCATGGGCCGGCTGCAGGTGCACCGGGATTGGGTAGTGCAGCCCGGTTTCGACGCCTTCGCGCGTCAGAAATTCCTGCAGCGTCGCGCGCGCGCGCGTACGCACGGCAAAGATGTGCCACACATGGCGACGCCCCTCGGCCTCCTGGGGCACCGCGAACGGGCTGTCGGCCAGCAGCTTCTGGTAGAGCCGGGCACGCGAGCGCCGGGCCTCGGTCCATGCCTCGAGATGGCGCAGCTTGACCCGCAGGACGGCGCCCTGGATCGCGTCCATGCGGTAGTTGTAGCCTTCCAGTACGTGGTGGTAGCGCCGGTCCTGGCCCCAGTCGCGCTGCATGCGCATCTGCCGGGCCTGCTCGTCGCTGTTGGTGACGATCATGCCGCCTTCGCCATAAGCGCCCAGATTCTTGCCGGGATAGAAGCTGAAGCACCCCGACAGCCCCATGCTGCCGGCGCGGCTGCCGCGATAGGTCGCGCCATGGGCCTGGCAGGCGTCCTCGATCACCGAGAGCCCGTGCTTGCTGGCGATCCGCAGGATGTCGTCCATCTCCGCCATTTGCCCATAGAGGTGCACGGGGATGATCGCGCGGGTCCGCGCCGTGATGGCCTTCTCGATGCGGGACGGGTGGATGGTGAACGTCGCCGGATCGATATCGACGAAGACCGGGCGCGCGCCGATATAGCGGATGGCAGCGGCCGTCGCGACAAAGGTGAAGGGGGTGGTGATGACTTCATCGCCCGCGGCCACCCCTGCCGCCAGCAATGCCAGATGCAGGGCGCTCGTGCCGGAATTGACCGCAATGGCGTGCCGGGTGCCGCAATAGGCAGCGAACTCTTCCTCCAGCGCCGCGACTTCGGGTCCGAGCACAAAATGCCCCGAGCGCAACACGCCCAGCGCTGCCGCTTCGACCTGCGCCTGGATGCCCGCATACTGGGCCTTGAGATTAAGAAACGGAATCATGCGAGCACGCGCTCCCCGGGGAGTTTGACCACGACGCCGCCATTGGCCATCGAACGGGTCGCCGCTTCGAGGATCCGCACCACGCGCAGGCCGGCCGCACCATCGGCTATGGGCGCCTTGCCCTGTTCGACGCAGGTGACGAATTCGCTGAGTTCGGCGCCCAGCGCCTCGACGATATCGAGCTGCGGCGCAAACATGTCGCCGGCCCGATAGCCGATGCGCATCTGGTTGATCCGCTCGCCGGCCTTGGGAGCCATCGGGTCAAGCGTGATGCCGCGGTCATAGACCTTGATCTTCTCGCTGGGCTCGAGGTCGTCATAGACCACCATCTTGTTGCTGCCCCCAACCAGAGTGCGCCGCACCTTCAGTGGTGCGAGCCAGTTGACGTGGACATGCGCCATCAGCTTGCAGTCGAAATGCAGGTTTAGATAGGCGATGTTCTCCGGCGAGCCATCGACATGGGCCATGCCAATGGCCGACACCGCGACGGGGCGCGCATCGAGCACGAAGTCCATGATCGACAGGTCATGCACGGCCAGGTCCCACATGACGCTGACATCGCGCTGGAACATGCCCAGGTTCACCCGCACCGAGTCATAATAGTAGACCTCGCCGAGGTCGCCCTTGATCAGCTCGCGCAGCTTTTTCACCGCGCCGGTATGAATGAAGGTGTGGTCGACGGCGATGACGAGACCGCGCTTGTCGGCCTCTTCGATCAATCGCTGGGCTTCTTCCGACGTTGCTGTGATCGGTTTTTCGACGAAGACGCTTTTGCCAGCTTTCAGCGCCTGCATGGCGAGATCGAAATGGGTCGATACCGGCGTGGCGATCGCCACGGCATCCACCTTGGGATCGGCAAGTACCGTGGTCATGTCCTCGGTGATCTGCACTGCGGGATAGCGCAGCCGCAGCCGCGCCAGGCGCTCGGTCTGCAGGTCGCACACCCAGCGCAGGTCGACGCTGGAAATATCTGCGAAATTGCGGACGAGGTTAGGGCCCCAATACCCATAGCCAATCACACCAATGCCGATCATTGCTGGAGCCCTTCATGTTGTCTGGTTTTGCGCGACGATGCGCCTGAGCTAACCAGGCGTGCGGGTACCCCGGCGACGACCGCGCCAGCGGGCACGTCGCGGGTAACCACGGCCCCGGCACCGACAAGCGCGCCCTTGCCGATGGTGACACCGGGCAGAATGGTGGCATTGCTGCCGATGGAAGCATTGCTGCGCACGATGGTGGGAAGCACGGTCCAGTCAGCGCTGCCCTGCAGGGCGCCATCGTCGGTAGTGGCGCGGGGATAGAGGTCGTTGGTGAACATCACGCCATGGCCGATGAACACCCCATCCTCAATCGTCACCCCTTCGCAAATGAAGCTGTGGCTGGAAATTTTGCAGTTTTTGCCGACGACCGCATTTTTCTGAATCTCGACAAAAGCGCCGATGCGGGAGCCTGCGCCAATCGAGCATTCGTAGAGATTGACGAGTTCAGGCTGGTAAATAACAACCCCGTCTCCCAGCGCGACCTGCTTCAACATTGAGCTGACCCCATATGCCGACCGGGTTTATCGCCGTGCAGGCGGCGTCCGATCGATCGTTGAGGAAAGTTATCAGGGCGTTCGTGGTCGGCAATTTCTCAATGGAGTTAGCCTTTCATGCCAAATTTGCTTCGATAGACTGTAGTTGGCAAATGTTGATCGGCCTGCTTTCGAAACTATAGATCGAATGGACTACCCTTCCGAAACGATCGATATTTCGATTGATACGCCCGATCGAGGGAGGCTGTTAACCATCTGTTGCGGGGCTGCGACAAAACACGCCGGAACTGTCCTCAATTGGGACACCTTTTGGCATTTGATGGGTCGCCTCGGCAAAAAGACCTGCCGATGAAGTCGAAGGGATCCAACATTGACGAGCATGCAAAACGGAGCTGGGGCCAGCCCACTAGCGGACGTCGTGCGTCTGGCGCGTGGCCAGATCGCAGTACTTTTCGCCCTTAGTGTTACCTCCAACATCCTGATGCTGACCGGTTCGGTGTTCATGCTGCAGGTTTATGACCGCGTATTGCCGAGCCGATCAGTAGAAACGCTGGTGGCACTCACGGCATTGGTCGTGGTGCTTTATGGCTTTTACGCGATGATCGAATGGGTCAGGTCGCGAATGGCCGTTCGGCTGGGCGGTCTCATTCAGGACCGTCTTGCCGAGCGTATTTTCCCGATGGCGGTGCGGCTCAAGCTCGCCGGCGTCAATGGCCGCGGGGCCAATCCGGTGCACGACCTCGACGTCGTCCGCCTCTTCGTATCAGGCCCCGGCGCCATTTCGCTCCTCGACGTGCCGTGGGTGCCGATCTATCTGGTGCTGGCCTTTTTTCTCCACCCTCTGCTCGGCAGCCTTGCCTTGGGCGGCGGTATCCTGATTGCCGGCCTGCTGGTGATCAACGAACTCCATTCGCGGCGCCCGGCACAGGCGACCACAGTTGCCGCTGGCGAGCGGGCTGCGCTGACCGGCGACGCCGAAGCCAATGCGGAATCCATCGTTGCCATGGGCATGCTGGGCGCCGTCACCGGCCGTTGGTCGCAGGCAGCCGACAATCTGGCCCGCACCCAGCAGCGATCATCCGACCGTACCGCCTTTTACAGCTCCATCACCAAGGGCGTGCGCTATCTGCTGCAGTCCTCGGTTCTGGCCGTGGGCGCGTTCCTGGTGATCCAGGGCCAGGCCACCGGCGGCGTGATGATCGCGGCTTCGATCCTGTCCTCGCGCGCCCTGGCGCCGATCGAGCAGGTCGTGGCGCAGTGGCGCAGCTTTGTCGGTGCGCGCCAGGCTTGGGACCGCCTGCTGCGCGTTCTGGCCCTCAGCGGCCAGATGCCCCGTCCGACCGAACTCCCGCTGCCCTCCGAAACGCTGGGCGTGGAATCCCTGACGACGGGCATTGATCGCACGCGCGATCCGGCCGTTATCGGCGTCGATTTCAAGCTTAATGCCGGTGACGGTCTGGGCATTATCGGCCCATCCGGGGCCGGGAAGTCATCGGTGGCGCGCGCCTTGGTTGGCGTCTGGCCGGTGCTGCGTGGGGCCATTCGCCTTGATGGCTCCGAGCTCACCCACTTCGATCCCACCAAGCTGGGCGGGGCCATTGGCTACCTGCCGCAGTCAGTGGAATTGCTCGATGGCACGATTGCCGAGAATATCGGCCGCTTCAATCAGAACCACGATACCGGCGCCATCCTGCGGGCCGCCAAGGCTGCGCGCGTGCACGATTTCATCATCTCGCTGCCCGATGGCTACGAGACGCGGATTGGCTCGCAGGGCAATAGCCTTTCGGCAGGCCAGCGCCAGCGCATCGGCTTGGCCCGCGCCCTCTATGGTGACCCGTTCTTGATCATTCTCGACGAACCAAACTCCAACCTCGACATGGAAGGCGACGGCGCCCTGTCCGAGGCCATTTCGGATGCCCGCAAACGCGGCGCCATTGTCGTCGTCGTGGCGCATCGCCCAAGTGCCATTTCGGCTCTCAACAAGCTTCTGTTCATGCGTGATGGAAGACAGGTCGCATTCGGCGACAAGGATCTCGTGCTGCACCAGATCTCCGTTCCACCAACCATGGTGAGGCAGCAAAGTGCTTAAAGTCCTGAAGAAACTTGATCGCGGTGACTCCAACCAGAGCCCGTTTGACCGGAACCTGCACAGCCTGCGCCGTCACGCGCTGATGGGCACCGGGCTGATTGCCGCCCTCGTTGTCGGGCTCGGCGGCTGGTCGGCAACGGCACGCGTCGAGAGCGCGGTAGTGTCCAGCGGTGTCGTCGTCGTCGAAGGTGGCTCGCGCAAGGTCCAGCACCCCGAAGGCGGCGTGGTCAAGCAGATCCTCGTGCGCAACAACGAAGTGGTTGAGGCGGGCCAGCTGCTGGTCACGCTCGACGACGTTTATGCGCGCGCTGAACTGGAAGTCGTGATGGCTCAGTTGCGTGAAGCCCTGGGCGCCAAGGCGCGCCTGACTGCAGAGAGCACGGGCGAAGCCGCGATGGAAATGCCTGCCTTGCCGGGCACTCTCGCGGTCGATCCCAAGCTGCGCGTCGTCATGGGCGAGCAGCAGCGCTTGATGCGCTCGCGCAAGGCCTCGCAGGATAGCGCCGCCGCACGCATCAACGAATTGATCACCGAGAAGCGCTCGGTCATTACGGGGTTCGAGTCCCAGCTTGAGGCCTTTGACAGCCAGTTGTCGGTGGTGCGCGAGGAACTCAACCAGTTGCAGACCCTGCAGGGCAAGGAACTGGTCTCGAACCAGCGCGTCAACGAAATGAAGCGCAGCGAGGCCGAACTGTCCGGCCAGATCGCCAGCGTGCGCTCGTCGATCTCTGCCACCGAAAGCTCGATTGCCGAACTGCGGATGCAGTCGGACCAGACGATCAGCGATTTCCGCGCCGAAGCGCAGAGCCAGTTGCAGACGACCTCCCAGCAGGTCGCCGAGCTGATGGAAAAGCAGCTGGCCGCGCAGGCCCGCCTGTCCCGGCTGGAAATTCGTGCGCCGGTGGCCGGCACGATCCACGAAGCAGCCGTGCACACCATTGGCGGCGTCGTGGCGCCGGGCGACACGCTGATGCTGGTCGTGCCGGAACCCGATCACCTGGTCATTGATACCCGGGTAAGCCCGCTCGAGGTCAGCCGTCTTCACGTCGGTCAGGCTGCCGAGGTGCGCCTGCTCAATTTCGATGCCAATTCCACCCCGGCTTTGGCCGGCAGCGTCGACGCGATCTCGCCCGATCTGCTGCAGGATAGAGCCACGGGCGTGCAGTACTATTCGGTGCGCGTCGACATTGCCGATACCGAAATGGCCAAGCTCCCCGCAGGCGCGGACCTGGTGCCCGGCATGCCGGCCGAGAGCTTCTTCCAGACCGGCGAGCGGACCGTCTGGTCCTACCTGATGGGCCCGGTGGAGGCGCGCTTCCGCCATACCTTCCGGGAAAAATAGTCCGGGAAGAATAACCGGGTCAGACCTGGAAGTTGCTGTTCTGGTCGGCTTCGTAGCGGCACATGTTGAGCACAACGCCATGCAGGTGCGTCTGCATCTGCAACTGGCGTTCGCTCACATCGATGTCATCGACAGTGCTGTATTCGGCGCCGACCACGAGCATCGAGCTCTCGACCAGCGGCAGCAGCCCCAGGCAGTCGTCGCTCCGCAACAGGGGCGGCAGGTTGTAGATGATGATGTCGGCGCCCAGCTCGTCGCGCAGGCGCGCCAGCGTGTTGGCCGTGCCGGCATTGTGCAGCAGTTCGGCCGGATAGCTGCTGGCATCGGGGCTCGCTCCGATCGCCAGATTGTCGCCGATCCGCACCATGAAATCCTCCATGATGCAGGTTCCGAGCAGGAACTCGGCGGTCGTATATTGCCCCACATGGGCGAAGATCTGCGCGATGCGCGGCTGGCGCAGGTCGAGATCGATCAGGCCCACCCGCACGTTCTCATGCTTGGTCAGGCTGATCGCGAGGTTCGCCGCCACCGTCGCCTTGCCGCATCCTTCGGTGGGGGCGGTGATGCCGATGGTGCGCCAGCCATGCTCGCGCGCATCCTTGAGCAGCTTGGTGCGCATGATATCGAAGGCCAGGGCGGCCGGGTGCCGGCGCTGGAACGAAACGATGCGCTGCTTTTCCATCCAGCGCGGATCAACCGGCAGCGGCGCCAGCCGCGCCCAGGACGTCGGGTTGAGGACGGTGCGGAGGTGGGTGCGCCCACCCTCCGTCGTGTCAATCCTGGTTTCGATGGTCATGACAGGCCTATTGCTGGTTTGACGTGAAGGCGACGAGGTTCTGGATTGGCCCCGAATACAGCTGGGTGGCCAGCAACAAAGCCGGGACCAGCAGGATCATGCTGAGCCGCATGGCCGTGCGCAGCGGGAAGAAGCGCCGCCGTTCGATATAAGGCACCGTGATGTAGGGGGCGATCTGCAGGCGCGAGACCAGCTCCGCCGGACGGCGGATGCGACGGTTGAGCAGTTCCGGCACGATGACGACGGCAAGCCCCGCCAGCAGCGCGGCAATGGCGCTGGCCAGCAGCAGCACTTTTTGCCTGGGGCCCTGGGGCACCTGCGGCGGCACGGCGCTGTCGATCAGCGACAGGCGCTCACCCTTCAGCAGCAGTTCGATCTGCTGTCCGGTGGAGGCTTCGGCGAGGCGCGCGATGGCAGAGTCATATTGCGCCTGCAGGTTCTGGTGATCGCGTTGCAGCGAGTTGAGCACGGTCTCATTGCCGGGTGTCGCGTCGATCGACGCCGTGAGATCGCTGACGGCAGTATTGATCAGGGTGCGCTCCTGCTGGATCTCGGCCAGCCGGTCGGAGATATCGAGCAGTTCAGCGTCGCGTGAACTCAGCGGTCCGGTGGTCGCTGGGCCCGCGGAGTTGCTGGCCAGCAGCGAAGATTCGAGGCTTGCGATGCGGGTCCGCAGCGTCTGGATGGTTGGACTGCTATCGTCGAACAGCGCCTGTTGCTGGGCCAGGGACTGGCGCAGCGCCTGCAGGTTCTGCTCCTCGGGCGTGGTGGGCCCAGCATTGATGCTTTCAAGCGGGCGCGATTGCAGCGCGGTCTGCCGCTTGCGCAAGCTCGCCTCTTCCTGCGTCAGCGCCAGCAGGCGGTCCTGCTGGTTGGTTTGCTGGTTGCGGCGGAAATCGATGCTGTCGGGCAGGGCGTTGATGTTGTCATTCTTGAACGCCAGGATGCGGCCATCGAGGTCACGCAATTCGGAATTGAGCCGCTGGGTCTCCTCATTGAAGAAGGACACGGTTTCGGTGGCGCGCGCGGTGCGCAGTTCCACGTCCTTTTTGAGGATGAGGCTCACCAGCTCGTTCACCAGATTGGCCGCCGTATCGGGGCGGTCGGCCTTGAAGGATATCTGAAAGACCGTGGCTCCCGTGCCGCTGCCGGTGCCAATGGGGATGGGCACGATATCGAGTCGCCGCATCATGTCATCGGCCATGTCGGTGCTGGTCAGGTCCGAGCGGCCTGCATAGATGCCGAATTGCTCGGCCAGCGCCAATAGGCTCCGGCGGGACAGCACGTCTTCCTGAATGATCTGGAATTGTTCGGCGGCGCCGGTCGGCACGGTGGACTTGGCAAGATCGGTCGGGATCTGCGGCGACTCCACCAGGATCTTGGCGGTCGCCTGATAGGAGACGGGCCAGAGTACGGCCAGCGCCACGCACACGGCGCCGACCAAGGCGACTACTGTGAGGAAGAGGGGCAGGCGCCGTTTGAACAGCGCAACGTAAAACCGGAAATCGATATTGGCGATAGAACCCACGATTCAGCTCGTCCACTTCACCACTGGCACCACAAGCTGGCAGAATAGTTCGCGCTATTGGCGCATCGCCATCCTCAACTAGGGTAGGGACTAGGCTGGGCTACCTACGATGAGCTAAACCGCTCTAGGCGCTTCTTTGAGGTGGGGGGCGGCGATACCATGCCACTGCAATTATCCCAGTCAATGGCGGCCATTTGCTATGAAGAGCGTGCAGTTTTCGGGACGGGTTTCTCGCCAGGTACTGCTCTGGGGGGCGCTGCTGGCGTCGGTTTCCACGCCTGCTCTCGCCGCTGAAACCGCACATCTGACGCCGATGACCAAGTTCCGGCTGACGGTGGTGCAGTTCGTCGCCTCGCTGGGCGACTACAAGAAATGGGACGCTTTGGGAGGCGAGTTCGAAGTGGCGGCCGATGGCACGGTGACCGTGCCGTCGCTCGGGGCCATCGACGTCAGCGGCTATACGGCTGACGAGCTTGGCGCGGAAATCGCCCGGCGCCTGCAGACCAAGCTCGGCCTGCGCGACGCCCCCGACGCGTCCGTTCAGGTGACCGCCTATCCGCCCATCTATATCGTCGGCAATGTTTCGACCCCTGGGCAGTACGATTATCGACCGGGCATGACCGTTGTGCAGGCGCTCGCGCTGGCCGGTGGCGAACAGCGAATCAATACCGCCGTCGGCATGTCCGAAACGATCAGGCTGGAATCCGATCTCATTGGCTTCGGCAGCGAAATCTTGCGCGGCAATGCGCGGCTGGCCCGGCTCAAGACCGAATTGGCATTGGGCGACAAGATCGATTTTCCCGCGACCCTGTCGCCGTCCGATCCGACGGCAGCCGAGATCATGGATCAGGAAAAGCTGATCTTTGATGCCCATACGAACGGCATGGCCCGCCAGAAGGCCGGGCTCGAGCAACTTGCGGAGCTCTACAATGCCGAGATCGATGCGCTGAGCCAGAAGGAGCAGGCGATCACCGACCAGATTGCCCGCGCCGAAAAGCAGCTGGCGACCATCACCGATCTGGTTGCATCGGGATCGGCAACGGTCTCCCGGCAGAACGACGCCGAACGGGTGCTGGCGGACCTGCGCTCCGAGCGGCTCGACAACATCATCGGCTCGATGACCGCGCGCGAAAACCTCAATCGGTCCCAGCGCGATTTGGCCAAACTCGTCGATGATCAGCAGTCCGAGGTCGCCAACCAGATTCAGGACGTGCAGGCCGGGCTGGAAAAGCTCACCCAGCAACAGACCGCGACCATGCGCATGCTGAACCAGTCCGTCGCTTTCGACGACAAGACCATGGCGGCGCTGGGCGCGACGACCGAGCTCAACTATTCCATCCTGCGCCAGCAAAGCGGAACGCCGGTCACCATGTCGGCGACCGAAGCCAGCACGCTCCTTCCCGGTGATCTGGTGAAGGTGACGATGCAGATGCAGCCGGCAGCTGCCGGTACGCCCAGTCCGGGCCTCGCCGACGCCAGCCGGTAATTCTGCCATCAGACGCCGGTGCCGCGAAACACTACACCCACGGTTTGCATCAGCACGCGCAGATCGGTGCCGAGCGATACGGTCTGGGCATAGCGATTGTCGTATCCCGCCCGTTCGGCAAAGCTGCAATTGTTGCGCTCGCTGACTTGCCAGAGCCCGGTCAGGCCCGGCCGGAAATCGAAATAGGCCGTGCCATGATAGAGCAGGCGCTGCGAGGGCATCATCGGGCGCGGCCCCACCAGGCTCATGTCGCCGATCAGCACGTTCCATAGCTGGGGCAGTTCATCGAACGAGTAGCGGCGCAATTGCCGGCCGAGCGGGGTCAGGCGCGGATCGTGCCGCAGCTTTTGCGTGGTGTCCCATTCCGCCCGTTCCGCTGGATTGGCGGCGAGATATTGCTCCAGCGCCGTATCAGCGTCGGGCACCATGGTCCGCAGCTTCCATAGCCGGAATATCCTGCCGTTTCGGCCAATGCGCGGCTGCAGGTAAAAGGCCGGACTGCCGTCGAGCCGGATCAGCATGGCGAGGATCAGGATGAGGGGCAGAAAGAATGGTCCGCCGACCAGCACAAGCGCCAGGTCCAGGGCGCGCTTGCCCACCCCATAGACGCCTTGCCCTCTGCTTGCGTGTACCGCTGCTGGCGTGGCGTCGAGGCGCGGCGGTTCATCGACTATGTGATCCATCATCTACCGGCGCCCCTGCTCGTACCAACTGGCTAACTGGCAGGGACCGCTCCCGCGGGGGCAACGGTCCCTTCACGTAGCCTAGTCCGTTCATGCTGCAACGAAACTGCGCCTAGCGAACTACTGCGGTCCGTCCGGACCCGGCATTCGGGCCCCTCGGCTAGGCCATGGTGTTCGGTTCATAGGTTTTTTGTCGGTGTGCTGGCCGGTCCGGATAGGCTTAACGAATTATTAACAGCGCACTGACTAGGCCGTCCCAGCAATTGTCACGGCCAGTAGGCACCTTCCTAAATGCCATGGTGTATGAGTTGTTAAGACCTTCATCCGCATCTGCGCCCTGCTAGGAAGATTTGCGTATTCTATCAGGGCTGTCAGAGATTTAGCGTTTTCCCACTGTCCGCACGCGCGGTCATGGGGATGAATTCGATGCACAAGATCCTAGTTGTCTACGGAACGCGGCCCGAAGCCATCAAGGTTGCGCCGCTGATCGCTGCCATTGCCGCCTCGAGCAACCTGCAGGTGGTTGTGGCCGTCACCGGGCAGCACCGGCAGATGCTCGATCAGGTCAATGGTCTCTTCGGGATCGTGCCCGACCACGACCTGAATATCTTTGCCGAGCGCCAGCAGCTCGAAGGCATCACCAGCCGCGCGCTTGAGGGGGTGTCGGCGCTCATCGAGCGGGAAAAGCCCGATGCCGTTCTGGTGCAGGGCGACACGACGACCTGTTTCGCTGCGGCTTTGGCGGCCTTCTACAAGAAGGTGCCGGTCATTCATCTCGAGGCCGGGCTGCGCACCTTCGAGACCTACAATCCGTTCCCCGAAGAAATCAACCGCTGCATGGTCTCGCGCATCGCGGCGCTGCATCTGGCGCCCACCGAGACCTCGATGCGCAACTTGATGGCCGAAGCCATTCCCACCGAGCGGATCGCCATCACCGGCAATACGGTGATCGATGCTCTGCTCGAAGTGGCGGCGCGCCGCGTGGCGCCCCTCAATCCTGACCTGCGCCGGCTGCTTGGGCAGCGCATGATCCTGGTCACGGCGCATCGCCGTGAATCCTGGGGCGAACCGATGGCGCGGGCCGCGCGGGCCATGGCGCGGCTGGCGAAGAACTTCCCCGAAATCAAGCTGCTACTCCCAGCCCATCTCAACCCGGCAGTGCGCGAAATCCTGCTGCCCGAACTGCAGCATTTGGAAAACGTCGTTATCACCGACCCGCTGGATTATTGCGACTTCGTCACGGCGATGCAGGCCTCCGACCTGGTGCTCACCGATAGCGGTGGCGTGCAGGAAGAGGCGCCCAGCCTGGGCAAGCCGGTCCTGGTGATGCGCGAAACCACCGAGCGCCCCGAAGCGGTGGTCGCCGGCACGGTGCGGCTGGTGGGCACAGACGAAGACCTGATCGTCAATGAGGTCAGCACCCTTCTCACCGACACGGCGGCCTATGAGCAGATGGCGCGTGCCGTGAACCCCTATGGCGACGGCCACGCAGCGGATCGCTGCGTGGGTGCCATCGAGCATTTCTTTGGTCTGGGGGCGCGTCCGGTGGATTTCGCGCCGGCCCTCGATCGAACTCAGGCCCAGGCGCCGCGGGTGTCGTAGATCACCTTGCCGTTGTGGCGGGTATGGCGCAGCGCCTTGAACGCATCGTGCTCCACAAGGAGCACGATGATATCGGCCTGATCCACCGCGTCTCCCGCATTGACCAGCCGCAGATTGCCATTGCCATGCAGCTTGGGCGGTAGCTCCTCCACATAGGGGTCGGCGACCATGATCTCGACCTCGGGCAGGGCGCTGGCAATCAGGCCCACCACATGAACGGCCGGGCTCTCGCGGACGTCATCGACATTGGCTTTGAAGGTAAGACCGAGGCAGGCAATCGAGGGCGACCGGAACCGCCGCGCCTTGGCGATAACCTGGTCGGCGACATGATGCGGCTTGTGGTCATTGACCTCGCGGGCCGTGCGGATGAGCTTGGCGAGCTCGGGCGCCGCAGCCACGATGAACCAGGGGTCGACCGGAATGCAGTGTCCACCGACGCCGGGGCCGGGCGAGAGCACGTTGACGCGCGGATGCTGGTTGGCGAGGCGGATCACCTCCCACACATCCAGCCGCAAGGACTCGGTGATCAGCGACAGCTCGTTGGCAAAGGCGATGTTGACGTCGCGATAGGCATTCTCGACCAGCTTGGCCATCTCGGCGCTGGCGGCGTCCGTCAACAGGATCTCGCCTTGCGAGAACACCCGATAGATACTGGCGGCCTTGATGGCGCAGGCGGTGGTCAGCCCGCCGACGACACGATTGTTGGTGATCATCTCGATCATGATGCGGCCCGGCAGCACGCGTTCCGGGCAGTGGGCAACGAATACGTCGCTGCTGCTGCCAACCACATGCGGCATCTTGAGATCGGGGCGGACGGCGCCGATCCACCGGCTCACCATTTCCGTGGTGCCGGGCGGGCTGGTGGATTCCAGCACCACGATATTGCCCGGCTGCAGCTTGAGGGCCACCTGCTCGGCCGCCGCCTGCACATAGGAGAGGTCGGCTGTGTGATCCTCGTTGAACGGGGTCGGCACGGCAATAATGAAGGCGTCGGCCTCGGGCACGTCGCGTGACATCGACAGCCGCCCCATGGCGACGGCGCCGCTGACGGCCACCGCCAGGTCGGGTTCGATGAAGGGTGTCTCCCCGCGGGAAATCGCTTCGACGATGCGCGGATTGACGTCAACCCCGGTGACCTGGATGCCACGGGTCGCGAGCACCGTGGCGGTCGGCAGGCCGATATAGCCCATTCCGACCACGGCGAGCCTGCCGGCAAAGACTTCATTCAACATGGGCGTGTCCTGTGAGTAACTGAGGCGGGTTATCGGGTTGGGCGGGCGGAAGTGGAAACCAGCGGCGCGCTGGGGCGGATGGCTTCGCGGCAGGTGAGGGCGATAAAGGCGCTGTTGGTGACGAGGTAGCGCTTCCACATGCGGCCCGGCTCCTGCAGCAGGCGGTAGGCCCATTCGAGGCCCATCCGCTGCATCGAGCTCGGCGCGCGCTTGGTCAGGCCGGCGAGCACGTCGAACGAGCCGCCAACCCCATGCAGCACCGGCACGCCCAGCTGGTGCTGGAACCGGCGCAGGAAGACTTCCTTCTTGGGCGATGGCATGCCGAGGAACAGCATGTCCGCGTGGGCATCGCGGATATCGGTGGCAATCGCGGCGGCCTGCTCGTCATTGAAATAGCCATCATGGCTGCCCGCGATCACCAGCCGCGGCCAGCGCTCGCCGATCCGCAGCTTCAGAGCGTTCAGCACCTCCGGCTTGGCACCCAGCAGATAGATGCGCCGCCCCTGACGATCGGCCAGCCCGAGCAGCTCCTCAAACAGGTCAATGCCGGCAACGCGCTCGGGCAGGGGTTGGCCGAGCAGGCGACTGGCCCAGACCACGGCCTGGCCGTCGGCAAGCAGCATGTTGCAGTCCAGAATGGCATCGCGCAGTTCGCCATCCCGCCGGAGGTTGACGATCTTGGCGGCGTTCAGCACGCCGATCAGCACGGGCTGGCGCGATTCCATCGCGTCGCGGCACCGGTCCACGGCCTCGTCCATGCGAAAGGCATCGACCGGCAAGCCGAACAGCAATCGGGGCGCTGCGCGGTCGGGGGCGGACGAAGTGACGAGTGCATCCACGTGAAATGCCATCGCGGCCTCCCGTTTGTACCTGGCTAGGCTAGGCAGCAGGGGGCCGTCGCAACAATAAGTCCTACAGGGCCAGCGGGTTAATAGTAGGAATGCGCGGGCGATACGTGGTGGAGGCGTGGTGCCTAGCAATGCGTATCAACTAGGCTGATTGGAACGGTCCTAGACCAAAATCGCTAGTTCACCAGCCGGAGCGCCAGCCGCTAGCGTCCTCTCGTTCATGGAGGAAACGGGTGGCCGTCCCAACCCAGCCGAATAGCACGAGCCCCCAAGGTCGCTCCGCGCGCCCGCTGGCTGTGGTCGTGGTGACCTACAATAGCGCCGACACCCTGGGCGGCCTGCTTGATACCATGGCGATCGGTCTTGAAGGGATCGAGCAGTGGGAGATTGTCGTCGCCGACAACGCCTCGTCTGACCGCTCGTCCGAGCTGGCCGAAGGCCATCCCATTGGCGCGCGCGTGGTGCGGACCGGCCGCAACGGCGGCTATTCCGCCGGGATCAATGCAGCCATCGCGACGGTGCGCGACGATGCCGACGTCCTCATCCTCAATTCCGATATTCGGTTGTCGCGCGGTTCGGTCCGTCGCCTAGTCGAGCCGTTCGGTTCCAACACCGTTGCCGTCGCCGTGCCGCGTATCCTCCATGAGGATGGCTCGCTCTACCTTTCGCTGCGGCGCGAGCCCTCAGTGATCACGGCCTGGGCCGATGCCCTCCTTGGTTCAAAACTCGGATCAGGTCTCGATCTGGGCGAATGCGTCTGCGCCCCACGACATTACGATGCGCCCGGCGCGGTCGATTGGGCCAGTGGGGCTGCACTGGCCGTTTCCGCCGAAGCCCGCGCCGCAATCGGATCGTGGGACGAGAGTTTCTTTCTCTATAGCGAGGAGGTGGACTATCAGCGTCGCGCGCGCCGGGCCGGCTTTACAATTGCATATGTCCCGCAGGCCGAGATCGTGCATTTCGGCGGCGACTACAATGCCAATCCGCGGCTCTATTCCATCCTCACCACCAACCGCATTCTCGATTATGCCCGCCATCACGGCGCGGTGGCGACGGCCCTGTTCCGACTGGCGGTGCTGACGGGAGAGGCGCTGCGCAGTCTCGGCGGCTCGACCGTGCATCAGGCCGGGGTGAAAGCCGCCATGTCCTTTGATCCCCGCGAACCGCCCATCGGGACCCGCATGCGCCAAGAGGCTCGCAATGCTTGAACAATCGGCGGGCCGGCGCGCCCGCGAAGGCCAGCGCCCCAACCTCAAACAGGTCGCACAGATCAGCACCCTGCATCGGCGCTACCAGCAACTGGCCTGGATATTGGAGCACGAAGGGGTCAGCGGGGTCAGCAACCGGCTTCGCGCCAAGCTCGCGCAAGCCCTGCAGCCGCAAATGGCGCGACGCATGGTGCGCGATGCCGATATCCTGGCTGCCGACCTTGAGCAGCGCTCCGTCCACAGTTTCGCCCACCCGGCGCCAAACGAGCCGATCACGCTTAACTGGATCATGACCGCACCCAATGCCGGATCTGGCGGGCACACCACGATCTTCCGCATCATCCGCTTCCTTGAGGCCAACGGATATCGCAACCGCGTCTACTTCTACGATGCGCGCCTCGCCAGTATGGAGCCATATGTGCCCATCCTGCGGGACTATTACGGTTTTCATGGTCCCGTGGCGCGCTTCGAGGGGGCGATGGAAGCAGCGCATGGCGTGGTGGCGACCAGCTGGCCTACCGCCTATGCCGCCTATGCCGCCCCCAGCAGCGGCAAACGCTTCTATTTCGTGCAGGATTTCGAGCCTGATTTCTACGCCGTCAGTGCCGACCGCATCCTCGCCGAAAACACCTACCATATGGGTTTTCACGCCATCACGGCGGGCCGCTGGTTGGCAGAGAAGCTGACCGCCGAATACGGTATGGCAACCGACGCTTTCGAGTTCGGCTGCGATACCACGAGCTATTTCAACCTCGGCATGCCACGCAATGCGGTGGCCTTCTACGCCCGGCCCGGTACGCCGCGACGCGGCTACGAGCTGGGCATGCTGGCGCTGCAGCTCTTTGCGGCACGGCGGCCGGATATACAGATCCACCTCTATGGCGAACCCGTCGATGCGTTGCCCTTTGCCGGGGTCAGCCATGGGCTGGCTTCGCCTCAGCAGCTCAACAATCTCTACAACCGGTGCTTTGCCGGCCTCAGTCTCTCGCTGACCAATGTGTCGCTGGTGCCACTCGAAATGCTGGCCTCGGGCTGCATTCCGGTGCTCAACGAAGCGCGCCACAATCGCCTGGTGATCGATGATCCGCGTGTGCACTACGCCGCAGCGACACCGCAGGCCCTGGCGCGCGCCCTGGAGGAGATCGTCGCCATGCCCGATTTCGACGCCTATGCGAGCGCTGCGTCCAACAGCCAGCGCGGCTTGCGTTGGGACGGGGCCGGCGAGGCGGTCGACGCCGCCATCCGCAATGCTCTCTACGGGAAAGCCGATCGATAGAAGGAGCTAGCGTTGCGGCGCTTTCCTCCTGCGCCTCGCGCGGAAGAGCGCCTTCGCGCCAACCGGACCGGCCACCACTAAGCCGGTCAGGCAATTGTGGCGCCGCAGCCGCTCCGGTCTAGTGTGCAGGGAAATACTGGTGGATTTACATTGCAGTGGTCGCTGGGCTGCGAGACCGGGTGTTCGTGGCGCCGTCTTGCGCATCCGACTTCTGCGATCGGCGGCGTCGGGCAGATGGGGAGGATCGTCGGCCCGACGCTGTCACCTCGGCACTTGGCTTCGCGAAGTCCGCGCGGTCCCCGGGGCGTTCGATGACTACGACTACTAGCCCGTCATAATCTATCTATTGATTTCGGCCCCCCGAGACTTGTGAAAGCCTCATTTTCGACAAAATAGGGGGTCCGCGTGAAAACGTACAGCAAGACCAGCCGCGGCCAAGCCTTCCAGTTCCAGAACATGGCGGGTGGTGCCTCCACTTCCCACACGCAACGCGCTGCTGTCCGGCCGCGGGCCGTGAGTACTTATGGGCGCGGTCCGTCAAAAGCCTGGGTCGAAACCACCGCCCCCAGCGTCGCACCGGTGTCTCAGGCCTATGCTGAGCGCGGCCTCGCCCGTTCATTCATGCCGGGCCACGGCGATACACCCTCCTATTCCCTCCCGGTGGCTTTCGCCGGCGCGTTCGGCGCCTCGGCAAGCGCCACCACGTCAACGCCGGCCTTGCAGGTCGTTGCGCCCGTCGTGCCGGCCGCAACGACGCCCCCCGCATCGCCCGTCAGCGTGGTGATGCCGACGCCGGTCGCCCTGACTGGTGGGCCCAGCTCAACCGGCGGCGCGCCATCCACGCCTCCCTCGCCATCGACCGAGGCCCCGGCCTCGACCGCGGCGCTCCAGGTCAGCGGGGTCGAGGGCGATGCCGCCTCGGCCAGCTATATCTCAAAGCCCTCGGCTCTGGCCGATTGGCGCGGCAGTTGGCTGTCCGCTGCCGCCACGACACCATGCGGATCCTGCACCGGCCGGGCATGCACCATGTGCTCGGTGCGCACCGGTGGGCCAACCGCCTCGACGGGCCAACCAACCGGCTATGCCCCGCGCACGCTGATGTTCTATGAGCCGGCGGTAGTTGAAAGCGCCAGCAAGCTGGCACCGACGCTCAACACCACGGCAGCAAAAACCAATATGGGCGAAATCCCGCTGCTGTCCGCGGCCAATATGGCCAATGCCATCGTGCTGGAAAACCAGAAGCAGGGCACGCCCGAGAGCGTCTGGATGATCGGCGCTGGCGATCCGTCGATCGAGGGCTATGCCGTCCAGTTCACGATCAACCATGGCAATACCATCGATTTCAAGATCGATACTGACTCCCGCAACTACCGCATCGATATCTATCGCTTGGGCTATTATGGCGGCGACGGTGCACGCCTGATCACCTCGATCAACAAAAACCTGGCCACTGCCCAGGTCCAGCCGCTGCCCCTGTTCGACCCCACCACCAAACTGGTCGATGCGGGCAACTGGGCGGTCAGCGCCTCCTGGGCCATTCCGCAGGACGCGGTGTCGGGCGTTTATTTCGCCCGGCTGACCCGGTTCGACGGCTCGGGTGGCGAGAACATGATCCCCTTCATCGTGCGCGATGACGAGGCTCCCAGCGACATCACATTCCAGACGTCGGACACGACCTGGCAGGCCTATAACTGGTGGGGCGGCTACAATTTCTATGGCGGCATCGATCAGGGCGGGCGTGCCGGACGCGCCAGCAAGCTCAGCTACAACCGCCCGATTATCACCCGCGATGGCGGCTTCGCTGCCGGCCCACAGGATTTCATTTTCGGCGCGGAATATTCGGCCATCCGCTTCCTCGAGCAGAATGGCTATGACGTCGATTACATCTCCGGCATCGACTCCGCATCCACGGGCGCCCAGCTCCTCAACAGCAAGATTTTCCTGACCGTCGGGCACGATGAATACTGGTCGGCTGATCAGCGCGCCAATGTCGAAGCCGCACGCGATGCGGGCGTCAACCTGTCGTTCTGGACCGGCAACGAAGTCTATTGGCAGACCCGCTGGGAAGCCAGCATCGACGGCACCGGCACGCCCTACAAGACGCTCGTCTCCTACAAGGAGCGCTGGGATAACGCTAATTCCGACGTCAACGGCACAACCTCGACATGGCGCGACCCGGTCTATGGCTCGGGCAACCCCGAGAACGCCTTGGTCGGCAACATGTTTACGGTGGACTCCTATCGTCTGGACGCGATTGACGTTCCCTATGATATGTCCAATTTCCGCTTCTGGACCAATACGGCAGTAGCCGATCTAAACCCCGGGCAGGTTTACACCCTCACCAAAAACCTCTTGGGTTATGAGTGGAATTCCGATGTCGATAATGGCTTCCGCCCGGCAGGTCTGGTGCCGTTGTCGTCCACCACGGTCAACGTCAATTCGCTGTTGCTTGACTATGGCAGCGCCGTTGGACCGGGCACTGCGTCCCATGCCTTGACACTCTATCGCGCCCCCAGCGGCGCGCTCGTCTTCGGCGCGGGCTCGGTCTACTGGTCATGGGGGCTCGATGCCAACCACGACAATGAAGCCACCCCGATCGACCGCAACGTCCAGCAGGCCATGATCAACCTGTTCGCCGATATGGGCGTGCAGCCGACGACGTTGATGCAGAGCCTGGCCGTGGCCAGCCAAAGCACCGACACGATCAAGCCGACCAGCACCATTACCTCGCCCAGCCCCACCGGTAGCCTCACGGCCGCCACGACCTACACGATTACAGGCACCGCGACCGATAGCGGCGGCGGGCGCATCGCGGTGGTGGAAGTCTCCACCAATGGCGGCTCGACCTGGCACCGCGCCACCGGTTTCAACAATTGGACCTATTCGTGGACGCCCCTTGCCGCTGGCTCCTACACGCTGATGTCACGCGCCGTGGACGACAGCATCAACCTCGAAACGCCGAGCGCGGGCGTCACCGTCACGGTGGATCAGGGCGGGTCGGGCAATCTGTTCGCCGCCAGCGATGTTCCGGCCGTGCCCTTCGCCACCGACAACCAGAAGGTGACGGTCGGCGTGCGGTTCAGCTCCAATCAGTCGGGAAGCATTGTCGGCCTGCGCTACTACAAGGGCCTGGGCAACATCGGCGAACGTACCGGCGCGCTGTGGAGTTCGACTGGGACGCTTCTCGCCACCGCCACCTTCAAGAACGAGACCCAGAGCGGCTGGCAGACCGTCATCTTCGACAGCCCGATCTCAATCACGGCTGGCACCACCTATGTGGCGAGCTATTTCGGCCCGCTGGGCTACGCCGTCACGGAAAACTACTTCACAACCCCGCATACCAGAGGGGCCCTCACAGCCACCCAGGGCGTCTTCACCTATGCCAACCAGAATGCCTTCCCCACCTCGACGAGTGCGGCAAGCAATTACTGGGTCGACGTGGTGTTCAGTGGCGTTCCTACGGCCAATGATCCGCCGGTCGGCAATAACGACAATGGTTTCCTCGTGGTGCGCAACACGGCCACGACCTTCGCGGCGGCAACACTGCTGGCCAATGACACCGATCCCAACAATGACCCGCTGACCATCATTGGTGCGGGCGCGGCCTCGGGCGGGCAGGTGGTCTTCAACGCGCAGACCCAGGCGATCACTTTCACGCCCAATGCCGGCTATACCGGCCCCGCCTCGTTCGGCTACTCGATTTCCGATGGCCGCGGCGGCATCAGCTCGGCTATGGTCAATATGGATGTGGTCGTCTCGGCCACCACCAGCACGCTGTTCCAGCCCAGCGATACGCCGGCCACCCTCTCCAATTCCGACACCAACCCGGTCAATCTGGGAGTCCGCTTCGTGGCCTCCGCCGCGGGCATGATTACCGGCATCAAATACTACAAGAGCGCCCTCGACGTCGGCACGCATACCGGCTCGCTCTGGAGCTCCACCGGCACGCTTCTGGCAACGGGGACCTTCACCAACGAAACCTCCAGTGGCTGGCAGACCCTGACCTTCTCGAGCCCAGTCAATATCGTGGCTGGCACGACCTATGTCGCCAGCTATCACAGCAATGGCCGCTATGCGACCACGGCGAATTACTTCACCACCAACAAGGTCAGCGGTCTGCTGACAGCACCCGCTGCGGGCAATGGCGTCTTCACCTATGGTGCCGGCAACCTGATGCCGACAAGCACCTACAACGCCACCAATTACTGGGTCGACGTGGTGATGGTCTCCACCTCTGCCGCCAATAGCCAGCCCATCGCCAACAATGACAGCGGCTATACGACCCCGTTCAACACCGCCCTGACACTGACGGCGGCGGCTCTGCTCGCCAATGACAACGACCCCGACAGCGACCCCATTTCGATGACCGGGGTCAGCGGCGCGGTCAACGGCACCGCCGTCTACAACGCCCAGACCAACAGCGTCGTCTTCACCCCGACTGCGGGCTATTCGGGCGCGGCCTCGTTCATCTATTCCATCGCCGATGGCCGCGGCGGCGCCGCCAGCGCCACCGTCGCTCTCACCGTTTCGGCCCAGCCCAACAGGCCACCCGTCGCCACCGGCGATAGCGGCTATGGCACCACCCAGGGCACGGCACTCCAGCTCGCCGCTGCAACACTGCTCGCCAATGACAGCGATCCCGACGGCGACCCGTTGACCATTACCGGGGTCAGCGGCGCAACCAATGGTACTGTGAGCTTTAACGCGCAGACCAATATCGTCACCTTCACGCCGACAGCCGGCTATGCGGGCGCAGCGACTTTCACCTATTCGGTGGCCGATGGCCGCGGCGGCACCGCCTCGGCTGGTGTCTCCCTGACCGTCACCGCAGCCCTGACCGGGGCGAACCTCTTCGCCGCCAATGCCACGCCTGCGACCGTCAGTGTCAACGACAACAAGTCGGTCGAACTGGGGATGCGGTTCACCGTCGCTTCCAACGGCCAGATCAACGGCATCCGCTTCTACAAGGGACCGCAGAATACAGGCACCCATACCGGCACCCTGTGGACCAGCGCCGGGGTCAATCTGGGCACGGTGACCTTCACCAACGAAACCGCCAGCGGCTGGCAGTCCGCCAGCTTCGCCAATCCCATCGCGGTCTCGGCCGGCACCAGCTACATCGTGTCCTATCACACCAATAGCGGCTTCTATTCGGCCACGTCGGGCTTCTTCGGCACCGCCACCACCAATGGCGGCATCACGGCACCGGCCAGCGTCGCCGGCAGCGGCAATGGCCTCTATGCCTATGGCAGCGGTTCGGTCTTCCCCAACAGCACCTACACCTCCACCAATTACTGGGTGGACGTCTATTACCAGCAGGGCGCCAACGCCGCCCCGGTGGCAAACAATGACAGCGGCTACACCACCCAGAACAACACGGCCGCCCAGATCACTGCGGCGTCGCTCCTGGCCAATGATACCGATCCCAATGGCGATGTCCTCACGGTCACCGGCGTCTCGGGCGGCGTCAATGGCGTGGCCAGCTTCAACGCGCAGACCAATATCGTCACCTTTACGCCCACCACCGGCTATGCGGGCGCGGCCAGTTTCACCTACACCATCTCCGACGGGCGTGGCGGCACGGCTTCGGCCACAGCGTCCCTCACTGTCGCGGCGCCGCCCCCAACAACCTACTCGATCTTCGCGGCCAATTCGACACCGGCAACAGTCCGTGTTGCCGACCCCAATTCGGTCGAGCTGGGCATGAAGTTCAGCGCCTCGCAAAACGGTAATGTCACCGGCATCCGCTTCTACAAGGGGCCGAACAATACCGGCACCCATACCGGTTCGCTGTGGACCGCTGCCGGCGTGCGCCTGGGCACGGTGACCTTCCAGAACGAAACTGCCAGCGGCTGGCAGACGGCTTCCTTTACCAGCCCGATCGCCATTACGGCCGGCACCACCTACGTGGTTTCCTACCACAGCGATGGCAACTACTCGGCCACCGGCAATGGCTTTGCATCGTCGATCACCTCGGGCCCGCTGACCGCTCCGTCCAGCGCCTCGAGCGGCGGCAACGGCCTCTATGCCTATGGCAGTTCCAGCCTCTTCCCGACCAACAGCTTCAACGCCTCCAACTACTACGTCGACGTTGTCTTCAACACGCTGGCCTCCTGAGCCAGTTCGAACACGAGGATATTGAATTATGCAGGGCGAACTTTACGCCGACGCCATCGGGGAGATCACCGTAACCGGCACCATCGTGCGCATCGATCTGGTGAGCCTGTCGACCACCATGCGCGATGCGGCAGGCCAGCCGGTGCCCGAGCATCGCCAGCGCGTGGTGATGTCGCTGGAGGGCTTCGCCAATAGCTTCGAAGTGCTGCAAAACGCCATGAACGGGCTGATCGAGGCTGGCGCCATTCGCCGGACCCAGGCCGAGGACGTCGTGGTGCCGGTCCGCAACGGCAAGACCAACGGCAACGGCGTCCACCACAACGGCTCACCGAACTTCGAGTGAGGCGGAGCCAGGCACTCCCATGACGGCCCGCACCCAGACTGGTCCAGAATGCCTCTCCGCCACCCTTCGCCACCACGGCTTCGACATCAATGCCGAACGCCTCATTGCCGAGTATGCCATTCGCGGTGAAGGGGTCGGGTTTGACCTCATGCTGCGCATGGCCCGTGAATCGGGTCTGCAGGCGCGCCGCACCAAGGTGAACCGCGCCGCCGTGCTGCGTCTCGGCCAAGCTTATCCCGCCCTGGCGCGCCTTGAAAACGGCAACTGGGTCAGCGTGCTCGGGGCCGAAAAGGACGACAAGGGCGAGGTCATCCTACGCCTCTACGATCCCCTGGCCGACGCGCCGGGGGGCGTCATTGGCGTCAAGCTCGACCAGTTCGCCAAGCGCTGGCGCGGTGACCTGCTGCTGCTCAAGCGCAGCTATCGCCTCGCCGATCCCGAACAGCCCTTCGGCTTCCGCTGGTTCATTCCCGAAATCCTCCACCAGAAGCGCCTGTTCGGCGACGTCGCCATCGCGGCCCTGTTCCTTTATGCGCTGGGGCTGGCGACGCCGATCTTCTTCCAGCTGGTGATCGACAAGGTGCTGGTGCACCAGAGCTACGCAACGCTGGTCGTGCTGGCCATCGGCGTCGGGGTGGCGCTGCTGTTCGAAGCGGTCTTCGTATTCCTGCGCCGCTACCTGCTGATCTACGCCACCAACCGAATCGATATCCGTGTGGCGACTCGAACTTTCCGGCACCTGCTCGACCTGCCGATCACCTTCTTCGAGCAGGCCTCGGCTGGCGTGCTGGTCAAGCACATGCAGCAGTCGAGCCGCATCCGCGAATTCCTCACCGGCCGCCTGTTCCTCACCCTGCTCGACGCGCTGTCGCTGTTTGTCTTCGTGCCGGTGCTGTTTCTCTATAGCCCGACCCTGGCCCTGATCGTGCTCGGCTTCAGCGCGCTGATCGGCCTTGTGGTCGCCCTGCTGGTCGCCCCTTTCCGCAAGCGGTTGGCCGCGCTTTACGCCGCTGAAGGCGAGCGGCAGGGGCTGCTGGTCGAAACCATGCACGGCATTCGCACGCTCAAGTCGCTCGCCATGGAGCCTTTGCAGCGCCGCATGTGGGACGACCGCTCGGCGCAGACCATCAATACCCGCTTCCGGGTCGAGACCATTTCGGTCACCGCCCAGGCCGTCACGGGCCTGCTCGAAAAGCTCATGGCGGTCGCCATTATCGGCCTCGGGGCGCTGCAGGTGTTTGATGGCACCATGACGGTGGGCGCGCTGATCGCCTTCAACATGCTGGCCGGCCGCGTTTCCGGACCATTGGTGCAGATCGTCACCATGGTGCACGAATACCAGGAGGTCGCCCTCTCCGTGCGCATGCTGGGCGAGGTGATGAACGAAAAGGTCGAGCGCGCCGGACGTACCGAGGGCCTGCGCCCCGAGCTGGAAGGCGGCATCGAATTCGAGAATGTCGCCTTCCGCTATCGTCCCGACAGCGGCTTTGCTCTCAACGACATCAGCTTTGCCATGCCCGGCGGCAGCATCATGGGCGTGGTGGGCCGCAGCGGCTCGGGCAAGAGCACCATGACCCGCCTGATCCAGGGCCTCTATCCCATCCAGGAGGGCCTGATCCGCATTGGCGGCCACGACGTGCGCGAGCTCGATCTCAACCACCTGCGCCGCAACGTCGGCGTGGTGCTGCAGGACAGCTTCCTGTTCCGCGGCACTGTCCGCGACAATATTGCGGCGGCCAAGCCCGACGCGACATTCGAGCAGGTGGTGGAGGCGGCCAAGCTCGCCGGGGCAGTGGAGTTCATCGAGCAGCTGCCGCGCGGCTATGACACGGTGATCGAGGAGGGCGCCGAAAACCTCTCCGGCGGGCAGCGGCAACGCCTCTCCATCGCCCGCGCTCTGGTCACCGATCCGAAAATCCTGATTCTCGACGAAGCCACCAGCGCGCTCGATCCCGATAGCGAAGCCATCGTCAAGCGCAGCATCAAGGGTATCGCGGCGGGACGCACGGTGATCATCGTGAGCCACCGGCTTTCGATGCTGACCGATGCCGACGCCATCCTGGTGTTCGATCGCGGCCGGCTCGTCGATGTCGGTCCCCATAGCCAGCTGGTGACGCGCTGCACCACCTACCGGCACCTGTGGAACCAGCAGATGAAGCTCGTCGGATGACCCAGGCCCAACCCGCTCCCAAACCGGCCGGCAAGCCGGGCAAGACCAAGCTCAAGCTGGTCTCGCCGGTCAAGCAGGCCGCGGTCATGGATTTCCAGAGCGACGCCATCGCCCTCGAAGAACGCCGCCCGCCCATCACCGCCCGCATGACGCTATACCTTGTGGCGGCCGCCATCGGCGCCGGCATCTACTGGGCCAGTGTGTCGCGCATTGATGAGATCGTGGTGGCGCCCGGCAAGCTCGCCACCAGCGAGCCGACGCTGGTCATGCAGCCCTTCGAGACGTCGATCATCCGCTCGATCAACGTCAAGCCGGGCGATCTGGTGACCAAGGGGCAGTTGCTGGCCGCGCTCGATCCCACCTTTGCCTCCTCCGATACCGGCCAGATCCAGGCCAAGCTGGCGGGCTTTGACGCCCAGATCGGCCGCATCCGGGCCGAACTGGCGGGTGCCGTCTACGAGCCGGGCGAGAACCCCTCGCCGGAAGCGCGGATGCAGGCCGAGCTGGCCGCGCAGCGCCGCTCCGCCTACGACGCGCGGCTCGATGATTTCGCCGCCCAGATAGCCCATAGCCAGGCCATGATCGATGCCGCCGCCGATCAGCAGGCCGTACTCGGCAAGCGCATTGCCGGGCTCCAGGAAATCCAGGACATGCATGCCACCCTGGCTGACGCCGGCAATGGTTCGCGCCTGACCTTCCTGCAAAGCCGCGACTTGAGCCTCGACCTGCAAGTGAGCCTGACCCAGGTCAAGGGCGCTCATGCCGAGGCGCTGCAGCAACTGGCCCAGACCCGGGCCGAGCGGCAAAACTATATCGAGGATTATAGACGCCTCGCCCTCGAGGCGCTGGTCGACCTTGAGGACAAGAGGGCCGGCGCCATCGAGGAATTGCGCAAGGTCGATCTGCGCACGGCCATGTCACAGATCGTGGCGCCCGCCGATGCTGCAGTGCTCGAAGTGGCGCAGCGCTCAGTGGCGTCTGTGGTCCAGCCGGCCGAGCCGCTGATCACCCTGGTGCCCACCAATGTGCCGCTCGACGTGGAAGTGACCGTTGCCAGCAACGACATCGGCCATCTGGCAATCGGCGACCTGGCCAAGGTCAAGTTCGATGCCTTCCCGTTTCAGGAGCATGGCACGGTCGAGGGCAAGGTAACTGCGATCAGCGAAAACTCCTTCGCCCGCCCAGATGGCGCTGAGGTGGCCAATGGCCCGGCCTTCTACAAGGTCCGCATCGACCTCGGCGACCAGCAATTGCGCAACCTGCCCGCCTCGTTCCGCCTGCTGCCGGGCATGACCGTCTCCGCCGAAATCCATGCCGGCGAGCAGACCGTCATTTCCTATTTCCTCTACCCGCTGATCCGCGGCCTCGACGAAAGCCTGCGCGAACCCTAGCCCCCGATCAGGGAGGGATTGGCATTGCAGCGAAAACAGGATGTCACGGCCGCCGGGCGGGCCTAGCGGTCGTCCCGGCGCAAGGCCTGCACCACGCCGCGCGCGCGCCAGGCATAGAGCATCCAGCCAAACTCATAGGGGCGGCATTCCCGGTCGATCTTGCCGGGAGGCATTGCCGCGTCGATGCCGGGCAGGTGCCAGCCGGCGCGGATAGCGGTTGTGGCTGCGGCGATGGTGCGGGCAAGCTTGGGGGGCTCGCTGCGCCCCACCTTGCGCCAGATGACGCCATCGGCCTCCGAAACCATCGGCTCCCCGGTTTCCGGGCGCTGGTCGATCCAGGCCAGCCCCTTGACCACGGCCGCCCGGTGGTCGGCTCCCTCGGCCTCCTGCAGGTCGAGCAGGGCCATCGGAGCCATGGCATGCTGATGCACGCTATAGACCGGATAGCCCTCCACGACGCTCCCGTCGCGGACATCATAGTGCCACCACCACTGGCCCGCCGGGCCCTGCAGGGCGACGATCGCGGCCGCGCAGGCATTGGCGGCATAGAGGGCTACCTCATCGCTTTCGCCATAGCCAAGGCGCGCCAGCGCCTGAATGGGATAGACCTGATCGGCAAAGCACCCCACATGGCCGCGTCCCCAGCGTGCAGCCCTTGCGGGCATCACATGGGGGAACAGCCCGCAATCGGCCTGCGCGGCTTCAAGGTTGCGGGTCGCGAGGCGCTGCACTTCGCGCACATCGCCCAGATGCCGCGCCGCGACTGCCGCGGACAGTGCCCAGGCACAGGAGACGGTTTCAACGTAGGAGCCGTCGGTCAGCCAGTCTTCGAGTGCGGAGAACAGTTCCGGGGTAAAAGTGTTGGCGGTTTCGGCGGCGGCCCAGGCCGCCAGGGCAACCGCACCGGGATCGCGCGAATGGTGCGCCCGCCGCGCGCAGGCCAGCACCAGATCGACCGCGCTCCGGCCAGCCAGCACCTGGCGCTGGGTGGCGTCGCTGGTCCAGTTCAGGCCCTGTCCGGCATTGATCGCGTAGCGCAGGCTATCGCCCTCGGCTGCCGTGCCGGAGCCATCCCGGTTGTCGACGCTGCGCATGGTCTGGGGAAAGCGCAGGTCGGGCAGCGCCATGCGCTTCAGCCCGGCGACGGCGAGGTCGCACAATTCGGGCAGGCGCTCCCGGGCGGCCGCATAGGACTTGTCGAGACGCAGAATCCGGTCGTGTTCCGGGCCGGGCGTTCCACTCGCATGGTCGAAACCGCTGAAGTCCTGCAACATGGGGAGCCCTTGCCTCGAACGCCGCATAGTGGCGCAATTGTGCAGCAAGACTGGCATGCGTGGGGGCGGGGCGCACGTCGCTCATGCGATGGACGGGGGAGCTACGGCCTTATCAATCAATGTATGCAGCCACCGGCATTTAGCGGTTTTCGCGGTTCCACATGTCGACCATGCTGGCGGCATTGTTGTGCCAGACGAGACCGATCATCCGCCCGGCCCGGTAGAGCCGCACCTGCGTGACGCATTGCAGCGCCGCCAGCCGCTCGCGCCAGCCGGTGACCCGGTCCGACCGCCAGATGCGGGGAACCTCCCCCAGCGGTGAAAGCGCCATCACCGCACTGCGCGCCAGCCATCGCAGCGTGCCCATGGGCTGGTCGGCCACGGTGCGGAATTCATGCGCGACATGGCGGTCCCAGCGGCGCGCCAGCTCGGCAAAAGACCGGCAGGATGGCGTATAGACCCGCGCGTCGGCGAGATAGGCGATGCGGAAACCCATGGCACTGGCGAGCTGGCCCCATTCGGTGTCTTCCATCGTGCCGATGCCGCCAAACGGTCCCACCTTGGCAAACACTGCGGCCCGCACCGCCATGTTGCCGGTCGCGGCAAAGCCGAGCTCTTCGACATAGTAGCGGGTGCGATAGCTGTAGATGCTCTCATAGGCTTCGACGGCGGTCAGCCGCGCCGGATCGGCCGGGCGAATGCGGATATCGCCGCCGGTGAAATCAACATCCGGCCGCGTCTCGAAGCAGTCGGCAATCGTCGCCAGCCAATTGGGATCGGCCGTGCAGTCGGCATCGATAAAGGCCAGGATCGGTGCCCGCGCGGCGGCGGCCCCGCAATTGCGGGCCGGGCCGGGGCCCGGGGTCGGTTCGCGCAGCAGGCGGGCGTGGGGCACCTGCGCGACCGTGGCCTCGGGCAGCTCCCGCGAGCCATTGTCGACCACCAGGATTTCAAACGGAATGCCGCTGCTGGCCTGTGCTTCCAATGAGCGCAAGCACAGCAGCAGGTCGGGTTCGTTGAGGTGCGGCAGGATGATGCTGACGCGTGGTTCCACCTTCGGGTCTCCCGCTCATTCTGCAGCGAGAGTGCGAGGCGCGTGTTGCCCGGGCAATAGCCCATGCATCACCGGCAGATAGCTCGAATGATACCGGGCTCAGCTGTCCCTTGGCATGGTCACCGGCGGCATGCTGCGCTTCTGGGCGGCGATGCGGAACGGCGCATTGGCCGCGCCATAGCCGCGATATCCGCCGACGCGCTGCACGACCTCGAAGAAAAAGCCCTCTCCGACATTGCGCGAATAGAGCTGGAAGAACTCGCCTTCGGCATCACGGTCATAAAGGATATTGGCCTGCCGCAGGCGGTCCAGCAGGTCGGGGGCGATGCTGAGCCGGGCCAGCAGGTCATCATAGTAATTGGGCGAAATCTGCAGCGTTTCCATGCCGTTACCGGCCAGCGCGGCGGCCGTGGCGAAGATGTCGTCGCTGCCGAAGGCCAGGTGCTGGATGCTGGAGCCGAAGGTCTCGGCGATGAAGCGCCCGGCCAGCGTCCGGTGGCTTTCGGCACCATTGAGCGTCAGGCGCAGCGAGCCGGCGGCATTCTCGATCACCTGGCTGCGCACCAATCCTGAGGGGTCAACCACATCCACCATCGGGCTTTTGTCGACCGCAAAGATCGAGCGGTAGAACAGGATCCAGGTCAGCATTTCCTCATAGTTCATCGTCTGGGCGACGTGATCGACGCGCCGCAAACCAGCGTCCTGCGCGGGCCTCGGATCGTCCACGCCCTCGAACTCGATATCCCAGACGCGGCCCAATTCTGATGTCTCATCAAGGAAATAGATCACTCCGCCGCCGACGCCGCGAATGGCGGGAATGCTGAGCTGGTCGGCTCCGACCCGCTGGCTGAACAATTGCGCGCCCAGCGCCCGGGCGCGCTGCACGGTGGCTTCGGCATTATCCACCTTGAGCCCCAGCGCATAGGCTGAGGTGCCGTGCGTGAGATAGGCGGAATGCGCGTGGCCCTCGCGCTCGGTGTTGATGACGATGTTGATGTCGCCCTGGCTGAAGCGCTCGACGGCCTTGCTGCGATGGCGGCCAGTGAGGCGGAAGCCGAGCTGGCGCAGGTGGGTGGCGAGGGTCTGCGCCTCGGCCTCGTCGGCGGCAAATTCGACGAAGGCGACCCCATCCACCTTTACCCGCGGCGGCAGGGCGGGGACGTCGATGGCGATGCTGGGTTCGCTGTTGCGCACCTGGTCCATCAGGTAAACCAGCGAGCGGTGGCCATCCGCCGCGATGGTGCGGGGCGAGCCGGCACGGAACTGATCGTTGAACACTTCCAATGAGATAGGGCCATTGTAGCCGGTCGCCGCCACAGCCCGCATGAAGTCGGTGATGGCCAGGTCACCCTCGCCGGGCATGGAGCGGAAATGGCGGCTCCAATAGAGCAGGTCCATGTCGATCAGCGGGGCGTCGGCCAGCTGGACGATGAAGATCTTGTCGCCCGGAATGGCCCGGATCGAGTTGGGATCGAGCCCGCGCGACAGGGTGTGGAAGCTGTCGAGGATGATGCCGATATTGGCGTGGTCGGCGCGGCGGACGATCTCCCAGGCGTCGCGGTGATCGTTGACATGGCGGCCCCAGGCCAGCGCTTCATAGCCCACACGCAAACCCCGGCGCGCGGCTCTTTCGCCCAGCTCGCGCAAGTCGGCGGCAGCCCGGTCGACGCCCCCCAGTGCCAGCGGCGAGACGCTGGAGCAGACCAGCATCAAGTCGGTGCCGAGCTCGCCCATCAGGTCGAATTTTCTCTCGGCCCGCTCGAAGGTTAGCGTCCGCTGCGGCTCGGGCAATCCCTCGAAATCGCGGAATGGCTGGAACAGCGTGATGGTCAATCCGAGGTCGGCCACCATGGCGGCAACCTCGCGCGGCGCCCGGTCATAAGCCAGAAAATCGTTCTCGAAAATCTCGACGCCATCAAACCCGGCGGCGGCGATGGCCTCGAGTTTCTCCCGCAGGTCGCCGCTGATGGATACGGTTGCTATCGAGGTCTTCACGCCTGCTCTCCCCATTTTGCGGCAATGTATGAACTAGTTAGTACATTTGCAAGCGGGTGCAGCTGGACGCCAGAAAGGCGGCAAAAATCCTGCAGAACACGGGAGTTTTCTTGCAGCATTCTGACAGTTTTCTTGCAGATTTCTTGCAAAAGGCCGGTGTTCAGACGGACCGCGCGAGAGGCATCGGCCGGAGGCGTGTCTGAAGGGGGCGGGGGATGGGGTGGAGGCGCTCGGGAGGGAGGATGGAGCGATGAGGAGATGGGTCGGTCGCGAGGAGGGGCGTCGGTCCGATGATGGGACGGTCGGTTCATTCGCGCCGGAGGCATGTCTGTGGGATCGAGCGCTCGGGGGATGTCGAGGCGAGTGTGAAAGGGGAGGTTGGGCCTCCAACGCGGTGTCACCTCGGGCTAGACCCGAGGGGACTTCACTTGGCCGAGCTGCGAAAGTGTAACGCCCTCGGGTCAAGCCCGAGGGTGACGGTTCGGTGGGTTGTCGGGTCGGAGGCATCGGTCCGAGGCGGTCGGTCGGGATGACGAGACGGTCGGGATCCAAACTCGCGCCAGAGGCATGTCTCGGGATCGAGCGCTCGGGGGACGTCGAGGCGAGTGTGAAAGGGGAGGTTGGCCCCCCAATGCAGTGTCAGGGGTCTTCACTTGGCTGAGCTTGGGAAAGTGCAGTGCCCTCGGGTCAAGCCCGAGGGTGACGGTTCGGTGGTTGCCCGGGCGCGGGCCGCAAAGACCCCGCCAATCAATCCTCCGCCCAGCCCATCGTGGCCTGCATGGCGGCTTCGGGGTTGTTGCAGATCAGGATCAGGCGGTTGTGGTGGTCGGAATATTGGGTGGTGATGTTCACCCCGGCATCGGCGAGGGCGCGGGTGAGGGCGCCGAGTTGGCCGGGGGTGCCCTGCTTGAGCTTGCGGATCAGCGGGCGGTGTATGGCGATGACGGTGATCCCGGCCGCCTCGGCGGCCCGACGGGCGGCTTCGCCGTCGCGGAACAGGAAATGGGCGATGGCGCGCGAGCCAGTCTGGAACACCCCGCCGCCCTCGAAGGGAATACCCGCCCGGCCCATGGCTTCGCCGAGTTCGGCCAGCGCGCCGGGCCGGTTGGCGAGGTCAAATTCAAGGTCAAACATGGCTGGTCTCTTCGTGATGGATGCGGCTGTCGGTCGGGGCCTGCTCGCGGCTGGTCTTGCCGTAGTCGCGCAGGACACCGGCAATGCGCAGGCGATAATCGGCAAAGACGTGATGGCGGCCGGCGGCCTGGGCGCGGCGGTGTTCGGGCAGGTTGCGCCACTGCGCGACGGCGGCCTCATCGCGCCAGAAGGAGAGCGACAGCACCTTGCCCGGCGTGCTCAGGCTCGCGAAACGCTCGATGGAAATGAAGCCGTCGATCTCGGCCAGCAATGGCCGCACGCCGCCGGCTATGTCGAGATATTCGGCCTGCGTCTCCGGCGTGGTATCCGCCTCGAAAATCACCGCGATCATGTCTGAGCCTTTCCTGTTGGCCATCGAATAGCCTATTGGCCGGACACGATGGTTCGGTTAGCATCGAACCATGACCGAAGGCCCCGACATTGCCCGCATCGCCGCGCTGGTTGCCGATCCGGCGCGCAGCGCCATGTTGCTCGCCTTGCTCGATGGGCGGGCACTGACCGCGACGGAACTGGCGGGGCATGCCGGGATCACCAAGCAGACCGCCAGCAGCCATCTGTCCAAGCTGGTCGATGGCGATGCGCTGGCCGTGGAGGCGCAGGGGCGCCATCGTTATTTCCGGCTGGCGGGGCCGCATGTGGCGGCCTTGCTCGAAGCGCTGATGGTGTTTTCGAGCGACACGGTGGCGCTGCCGCGCACCGGCCCAAGGGAGCCGGCGCTGCGCAAGGCCCGCATCTGCTACGACCATCTGGCGGGCGAGATGGGCGTGATGCTGTATGACCGGGCGCAGGCGGATGGCTGGCTGGGGGCGGATCTCGGCATGACCGACCGCTTCTGGGCCAAGCTGGGCGAGATCGGCGTGCAGCAGGACGACTTGCCCGCCAGCAACCGGCCGCTATGCCGGGCCTGCCTCGATTGGAGCCAGCGGCGGCACCATCTGGCCGGACGCGCCGGCAAGGCGATCCTCGATCGGCTACTGGCGTTGAACTGGGCGCGGCGCATGCCGGAGTCGCGAGTGATCAGCTTTTCGCCCGATGGCGAGCGGCGGTTCGGGGACTGGCTGCGCCAGAACGCCTGACGATCAGTTGAAATTGGGCGGCAGCGTGCGGGTCAGCCGGTAATAGACCAGCGTGCCGAGCAGGCGGGCATTGGCGACGCGGTCGGCGAAGGTCGCGGTGGGACGCAGCATGCGGTAGCAGACCCGGGCCAGATAGGGCGCGCGCAGCATGTCGGGCTTGGCATAGATGGCCACGGCCACCTGTTCGCGCAGGTGCTTGTCGCGCCGGTCGGTCAGGGGATTGCGATATTGCATGCCGCCGCCGGTGATCCGCGCAATGGCCAGCCCCTGGCTTTCGATCAGCCAGCGTGACCATTCCTGGTCTTCGGCCGAAAATACTTCGGGCCGGAACGGACGCCGGGCGAGCAGGGCGGTGCGGAACACGGCGCAGGTGTTGAAGACGCCGTTGAAGCCGGTGAAATTGCTGGCGTCGATGGCGCTGTAGGTCAGCGAACCGGATGGCGAGGGCATGAAATAGGCGGCGCCTAACCCAGGATTGGCGGCCAGCAGCGCCAGGGCATAGGCCATGGCGTCCGGATTGCCCAATACGGTGTGGGAGCTGATGATCAGCGTGTAGCCGGTGTCCAGATGCGCCACGCCCTGGTTCAAAGCGCTCGAATAGTTGAAGCGCTCCCCGGCGTAGCGGACCACGACGCTGTCGGCGGGGAGCAGGCTCAGCGTGGCGTCGGTCGAGCCGGAATCGACGATGACAAAGCGCTGAGGGGGGCTCGTCTGATCGGCCAGGGCATCCACGGTTGCGGCAATGGATTGCGCGGAATTGAAGGTGCGGATGAGTGCGGAATATTCCATGCCGATGCTGGACGGTCCAAGTTGGGGTGTGCCGCAAGTTGGATGAGCCTATCAGCGCGCCGGCGCGGCTGACAACCGAACGGGAAGGACGATGGTATCACCCGGATGATCGACCGCCGGGGTATTTTCTAGCCACTTGCAGAGGTCCATCATCGCCGCGGTGAGTGAGGTATCGGCATGTCGCGAGTAGACGTCATCGTGCCCTGTTATGGTTATGGGCACTTTCTGGAAGAATGCGTCGAGAGTGTCCTTACCCAGGAGGGCGTCGAGGTGCGGGTGCTGATCCTCGACGATGCCTCGCCGGACAATACGCCCGAGATCGGGGCGCGGCTGGCGGCGAGCGATGCCCGCGTGCATTACCGGCGCCATACGGTCAATTGCCGGCACATCGCCACCTTCAACGAGGGGCTCGACTGGGCCTCGGGCGATTACCTGCTGCTGCTGTCGGCGGATGACCTGCTGTGGCCGGGGGCGCTGGGGCGTGCAGCCGCGATGATGGACGCCCAACCCGACATCAACATGGTCTTCGGCAATGCCCTCAACCGCTACACCGAGGGCCCCGATGACATGGTCTGGCCGCTGGGCGACGGCTATGGCGCGGACGATACGCGGGTTTTCGACGGCGAGGCCTTCATTCGCCAGAGCGGGCCCTGCAATATCGTGCCGACGCCAACGGCGGTGGTGCGCACCAGCGCGCAGAAACGCGTCGGCGGCTACCGGACCGACCTGCCCCATGCCGGGGACATGGAAATGTGGCTGCGTTTTGCCGCGATCGGCGATATCGGTTTTATCGGGGCGGTGCAGGGGGTCTATCGGCGGCATGGTGCCAATATGTCGGAGGCCTATACCGGGGATCGGGTGCTGGCCGATCTCAAGCAGCGGGCGCTGGCCTTTGACATCTTCCGGCGCGAGCAGCCCGCCTTTCTCGCCACCCATCCCGACCTGTCCGACTATCTCAGCGCAGCCCTGGCGCGCGAGGCGATCCGCTGCGCCAGCATGGCGCTGAGTTGGCAGCGGGATGCCGATGTGCGCGCGATCAAGGACTTTGCCCGCGAGGTCGATCCGCAGATATGGCTGTCCTGGCCCTGGCTCAAGGCCACCGGCAAGCAGCTGCTTGGCTATCGCCTGCTGAGCGCCCTGTGGCCGGTCGATCCGGCGCGCGGCTAGAGGTCGGTCAGTTTGTCGGCGCGGACCACGAAGCGCTGCACCATTTCGACGGTCTGCCGGCGCAGGGAATCCTGGGATGCGGGGCTGCCCACATCCTTGCCGAAGATCTTGGAGAAGGTGGCGCGGTTCGAGACGTTGAAGAAGCACAGTGCCGAAATCTGCCAGTGGATCTCCAGCGGATCGAGCCCCGGCCGGAACAGGCCGTCGGCCAGCCCCTTGGCATAAATGGTCTCGATATTGCCGATGGCGGTGACGTTGAGGTCGCCGATCACGTCGGAGCGTTCGAGGAATTCGGCGTGGTGGATGTTCTCGATCATCACCATGCGGATGAATTCTTCATGCTGGTGGTGGTGATCGAAGGTGAATTCCACCAGGCGCCGCAGCGCATCGAGCGGGGACAGGCCATCGATATCGAGCTTGGCCTCGCCCTCGCGGACCTGCCGGTAGGCGTTTTCGAGGGCGCTGACATAGAGGCCCTCTTTGCTGCCGAAATAATAGTAGATCATCCGCTTGGACGAGCGCGTCTTGGCGGCGATCTCGTCGATGCGCGCGCCGGACAGGCCATTGAGCGCAAATTCCTGCGCCGCAACCTCGATGATGTTCTGGCGGGTGCCCTCGGGGTCCTGCGCGCGTGAGGTCCCCTCGCGTGACCTGGATTTGGCCGGTGAGACCGGATTGTTCATTTAGTCGCAAGCCTTCCCTGGCGGCAATTGACTAAACTAACCAGTTCGTACATTTTGCCGCAAATCGCCTTGAAGCATTTATCGGGTGCCAGAGGCAAAAGACAAGGTCACTGCGCTTTGGGCGGGTGAACCTGGGGAGACCCGTGCCGTGCAGATCGCCAGTGCAGCTTCAGGCCAGACCATTCTCAATGCCGTGTTGCTGGGGCAGCGGCCGGGGCCGGGCGCCATCACCATTGGCCTGGTCGGCCGCGGGATCGGCGCATCGCTGACCCCGCTGATGCATGAGCGCGAAGGCGCCCGGCTGGGGCTCGACTATACCTATCACCTGATCGATTTCGACCGGCTGGGGCTCGACGATGCCGACCTGCCCGCCGTGCTGGCCGAGGCGCGGGCGCTGGGTTTTGCCGGGCTCAACGTGACCTATCCGTTCAAGCAGGTGGTGCTGCCCCTGCTCGATGACCTGTCGCCCGAAGCGGTGGCGATCGGGGCGGTCAATACCGTGGTGCTGGGCGGGGCGCGCACCATCGGCCACAATACCGACTGCTGGGGGTTCGCCGAGAGCTTCCGGCAGGGACTGGCTTCCGTGCCACGGGGACGGGTATTGCAGCTGGGCTCGGGCGGCGCGGGGGCGGCCGTCTCACAGGCCCTGCTGCAATGCGCCACGGAGCGGCTCGATATCTTCGACACCCAACCGGGCAAGGCCGAAGCGCTGGCCGCGCGCCTGCGCCGCCTGCTCGGCGCCCGGGTTGAGGCGGTCGAAGATGTCGCTGCTGTCGTCGGGCTGGCCGATGGCGTGGTCAACACCACGCCCATGGGCATGGCCAAGCATCCCGGCACGCCGATCGCCGCGACCCTGCTCGAGGCGCGGCACTGGGTGGCGGACGTGGTGTATTTCCCGCTCGAGACCGAACTCATCCACCTGGCGCGAGACCGCGGCTGCAAAGTGCTGCCGGGCGGTGGCATGGCCGTCTACCAGGCTGTGCGGGCGTTCGAACTGTTCTCCGGGGTGAAACCGGATGCTGGGGCGATGACGGGGACGTTTCTGGCGGCGGTGGGATAGCCCCTAAATCCGGCCTGACGCCAGGACGTGTTCGACGCCGCTGGAGATGTGGCTGGTGAGTTTTTGGACGACGGCGTCGACATTGCGGGCCATGGCGAGGTTGAACAGGGCCTTGTGGTCATCGGAGACGGCGGCGCCGCGGAAGCTCTGGGCCAGCATGTGGTAGCGGATGAAGCGGTCGAAGACCGAGGCGTGCAGGGCCAGAAGGGTCTGTGAACCACAGGCCGAAATCAGTGCATTGTGGAAGGCGAAGTCGTAGCGCACCCATTGGGCGGTGCGGTCGATCTCGCCGTTGAGCAGCTGGCTCTCGATGACCGCCAGCTTGTGATGCGCGGCGACGACGCGCCCCTCCCAGTCCAGATCCCCCGCCGCGACGGACAGGCGAATGGCATGGCTTTCGAGCAGCAGGCGCAGGTCGGCGATCTCGCGCAGATTGTCGGGCGTGGCGGGGGCGACCTCGAAGCCGCGCTGCCCTTCGGCAACAACGAGATTCTCGCTGGCGAGGCGGCTGAGCAATTCGCGCAGCGTGCTGACGCTGGCGCCATATTGTTCCCTGAGCGCCTCCAGCCGGAGCTTCCTGCCCGGCGGCAGCACGCCCGATACGATGTCGTCGCGAATGCGCCGCAAGGCCAGGTCGCTGACGCCTTCCACCACTGCCTGCTGATCTTGTGCCAAATGAGCCTCCCCGCCGCCCGATCCTAGCGCCGCGCGACCGTGGCTGTCAAAGGTATCCGTTTTCATCATATAAAATCAGAAATACGTGACAAAGAAGATTGGTTCAGTCATTCTCGCCTTGCTTGGAATGGGGCGTTGACATGAACGAACTGTTTCGTACATTGTGTCGCAAGGGCGGTAGAAGACGGTGTGCAGCCGTGTCGCCTGGTAAGGGTGCCTGTGATCGCAGGCGACAAATGGGAGGATAACAATGCGTTTTGGATTTACGCGCCGCGCTGTGCTGCTTGGCGGCCTGATGCTGGCCGCTGCCGTGCCGGCGCTGGCACAGGACAAGCCCGTGCTGCGTTTCTCGGCCGTGTTCTCGGAGCAGGACATTCGCGCCGAGATGATGGACATGTTCGCCGGCCAGGTCGGTGACCAGTTCACCCTTGAGCCCTATTACGGCGGCAACCTGTTCAAGCAGGGCACCGAACTCGTCGCGCTGCAGCGCGGGAACCTGGAAATGGGCAATATCGCCCCCCAGGATATCTCCAACCAGATCCCGGCCTGGTCGGTGCTGACCTCGGCCTATCTGTTCCGCGATGCGGCACACCTGCGCACCTTCTTCGACAGCGATGTCGGCGCTGAATTCAAGCAGATGGCCTCCGACCAGCTCGGCGTGCACATTCTCGGGCCGACCTATTTCGGCGCCCGCCAGGTGGGCCTGCGCATAGACAAGGACATCAAGACCCCGGCCGACATGGCTGGCATCAAGCTGCGCATGCCCGGCGGCGACGCCTGGCAGTTCCTCGGCAGCTCGATCGGCGCCAACCCGACGCCAATGGCCTATGCCGAAGTCTATACGGGCCTGCAGACCGGCGCGATCGACGGCCAGGACAATCCGCTGCCCAACGTCGAGAACATGAAGTTCTACGAAGTGATGAAGCAGATCGTGCTGACCTCGCATCTGGTGGGCTTCGACCTGCTGGTGATCTCGAACGACAGCTGGAACGCCATGTCGCCGGAACAGCAGGCGCAGGTGCAGACCGCGGCAAACGCCGCCATCGACTTCAGCCAGAAGGCCCACCTGGACCGCGAAGCCGCGCTGGTGAGCCAGTTCGAGGGCGTCGGTCTCAAGATCTACACGCCTGACCTCGACGCGTTCCGCAAGCACGCACAGCAGATGTATCTGGATTCCGACCTGGCCAAGGACTGGCCGGCTGGCGTCGTGGACCGCATCAACGCGCTGTAATTGAGACGGGCGGCTTGCCATGAGGCGAGCCGCCCGATTTCGTTTCTCCTGCCGGCCGGGACCGGGTGTCCCGCGGCATGTCAGGCAAGGGTGGCACCCTTCCGCAATCCCATTCCAACATCGCGCGGACTTCGGTGCGCGCGCGGAGTTCGCGATGCCTAATCGTTTCGCCCCTATCGGCGCATGGCTGTATGCGCGTGCCGAGAACGTGCTCGCCGCCATGCTGGCGATCATGTTTGCGGTGTTCATCCTGCAGATCGTGTTTCGCTATGTCATCAACCTGCCCATCGGCTGGACGCATGAAATCAGCGTCATGATGTGGCTCTGGATGGTGCTGTTCGGCACCGCCTTCGTGGTGCGAGACCACGAAGAAATCCGCTTCGACATCTTCTATGCGGCCGTGGGCAACCGCACGCGGCGGGTGATGGTGTTCATCTCGGCGGTGACGCTGGTGGCGCTGTTCACCGTCTCGCTGCCGGCCGTCATCGACTACGTGATGTTCATGAAGGTCGAGAAGACGGCCTATCTCAAGATCCGCTTCGATTATCTCTATTCGATCTATGCCATCTTCGCCGTGGCGATGATTGTCCGCCAGCTCTGGCTTGCCTATCAGGCGGTCTGGGGCAAGGACAGCGAAGGCTTTGATCCAACCAAGGCAGGGTCAGGCGTATGACCATTTCAACCCAATTCACGGCCGCGCTGGTGCTGATCACCGCGCTGGCTTTCCTCGGCCTGCCGATGGGCGTTTCCATGCTCTGCGGCTCCATTCTCTACCTGCTGTTCACCGGCCAGGACATGGGGATCGTCGCCGAGCAGTTCCTCAACGGCATGTATTCCAACTACATCATGCTGGCCGTGCCGCTGTTCATCCTCGCCGCCGAGATCATGAATTCGGGCACCCTGTCAGAACGCCTGCTCAAGTGGTGTGACGCGGTGGTGGGCCGCTTCCGGGGCGGGCTGGCGCAGGTCAACGTGCTGCAATCGATCGTCTTTGCCGGCATGTCCGGCTCGGCCGTGGCTGACGCTGCCGGCTCGGGCAAGATGATGCAGCACATGATGACCAAGGACAACAAATACACCCCTAGCTATGCGGCCGCGCTGACGGCGGTGACGGCGGTGATCGGCCCGATCATTCCGCCCTCAATTCCCATGGTGCTCTATGCCCTGGTGGCCGACACTTCCATTGGCTACCTGTTCCTGGCCGGTGTCATTCCGGGCCTGTTCATGGCGGGCGTCATGATGGTGCAGATCGCCGTCACTGCGCGGATCAAGAACTTCCCGGTGGAACCGCCGGTGCCATTCCGCAAGCTGCCCAAGATGACCTGGGAAGCCTTGCCGGTGCTGATGATGCCGGTGGTGCTGATGTATGGCATCTATGGCGGCATCACCACGCCCACCGAGGCGGCGGCTGTCGCGGCCTTCTATGCGCTGGTCGTGTCCATCGTGGTCTATCGCAGCGTCAATGGCCGCGAATTCTACCAGTCGCTGCTGACTTCGGCCAAGACCACGGCCACCATCGGCATGCTGATCGCCGGCGCGCTGGTGTTCAACTATGTGGTGACTGTTGAGAATATCCCGCGCACCATCAGCGCCATCCTGATCGGCTGGAACCTCGACCCCATCACCTTCCTGATCGTGGTCAACCTGCTGCTGCTGATCCTGGGCTGCGTGCTGGAAGGCACGACGATCCTGCTGGTCATCGTGCCGGTGCTGATCCCCACGGCGCAGGCTCTGGGCATCGACATGGTGCATTTCGGGCTGGTCGTCATCGTCAACATCATGCTCGGCCTGATCACTCCGCCCTATGGCATGCTGCTGTTCATCATGACCAAGATATCGGGCTCGCCGATGCGCCATTTGGTGGCCGACGTGATGCCGTTCCTGCTCGGCCTGCTGGTGGCGCTGATGGTGTTCACCTTCGTGCCCGACCTGGTGCTTTGGCTGCCGCGCCAGTTCGGTTACGGGGGCTGATGCGATGAAGCCGATCTACGTTCTCAACGGGCCCAACCTTAATCGGCTGGGCAAGCGGGAGCCCTCCATCTACGGCACGACCACGCTGGCCGAGGTCGAGCAGATCTGCCGGGACGCGGCAGGGGATACCCCGCTGCAGTTCCGCCAGACCAATAGCGAAGAAGCCCTGATCAACTGGGTGCATGAGGCGATCGACGAAGGGGCCGGGATTGTGATCAATCCCGCCGCCTTCACCTTCACCTCGATCGCGCTGCTCGACGCGCTCAAGATGTTTGAGGGGCCGGTGATCGAGTTCCACATCTCCAACGTGCACAAGCGCGAGGCGATCTATCACCGCTCCTATGTGTCGATGCGCGCCGATGTGGTGATGGCGGGGCTGGGCGCACGTGGCTATGGCACCGCGGTGCGGGCGCTGCTGGAGCTGGTGGCGCAGCGGGGCTGACCCCGACTGCAAACAGGAATGCTTGAAGCCCCCGCCTTTCGAGGCGGGGGCTTTTTTGTCCGTGATTTTGAACTCCGCCCCTGCGGCGAGGGACAGAGTTCTATCGGCTTAGAACGGGTAGTGGATGGCGCCGTCCTGCACGGTGATCCAGCGCAGTTCGGTGAATTCGGCGATGCCCGCCTTGCCGCCGAAGCGGCCATAGCCGGAGGCCTTGACCCCGCCAAACGGCATTTGGGCCTCATCGTGCACGGTGGGGCCGTTGACGTGGCAGATGCCCGATTCAATGCGGGCGGCCACGCCCATGGCGCGCTGCACGTCGCGGCCGAACACGGCGGCCGACAGGCCATATTCGGTATCGTTGGCGACGCGCACGGCCTCGTCGATGCTGCCGACGCGGATCACCGCCACCACCGGCCCGAAGGACTCGTCGCGATAGATCTTCATGCCCGGGGTGACGCCATCGAGCACGGTGGCCTGCATGATGGTGCCGTCGATCCCGCCACCGGCGGCGACGCGGGCGCCCTTGGCCACGGCATCCTTGATCAGCGCATCGATGCGCTGGGCGGCGCCGAGATCGACCAGGCACCCGAGCGGGGTATTGCCTTCGCGCGGATCGCCCGCCTTGAGCGAGGTGGCCTTGGCGCTGAGCGCGGCGACGAATTCGTCGGCAATGGCGTCGTCGACCACGATGCGCTCGGTCGACATGCAGATCTGGCCCTGGTTCATATAGGCGCCAAAGGCCGCGGCATTGACCGCCTGCTCGATATCGGCGTCGTCGAGCACGACGAAGGGGGCCTTGCCGCCCAGTTCGAGCAGCGCGGGCTTGAGGTTGCGCGCTGCGGTTTCGGCGATAATGCGGCCAACGCGGGTCGAGCCGGTGAAGTTGACGCGGCGGATGCCCTTGTGCCCGATCAGCGCTTCGACCAGCGCCGAGGCGTCGGCGGGCGCGTTGGAGACGACATTGAGCACGCCGGGCGGCAGGCCCGCCTCGAACAGCGCCTGGGCGATGAGGCTATGGGTGCGCGGGCAGATCTCGCTCGACTTGAACACCACGGTATTGCCGCAGGCGAGCGGGGTGGCGAGCGAGCGGACGCCCAGGATGACCGGGGCATTCCACGGCGCGATCGAGAGGATGACGCCGGCGGCCTGTCGCACCGCATAGGCGGTGGAGCCCGGGCGGTTGGAGGGGATGATCTCGCCAGTGATCTGGGTGGTCAGGCCCGCCGCCTCGCGCAGCATTTCGGCTGCGAGGGTGACGTTGAAACCGGCCCAGCCTGCCGTCGCGCCGGTCTCGGCGGCCATGGTGGCGATGAAATCGGCCATGTGGCTTTCGAGCTTGTCGGCGGCGGCCAGCAGGATCTTGCGGCGCGCCGAGGGGGCGGTTTTGCTCCAAGCGGGGAAGGCGGCAGTGGCGGCATCGGCGGCGCGCAGCGCGTCATCCACGGTGGCGGCGGCGGCGCGGGTCGCCAGTTCCCCGGTGACGGGATTGTTGCGCTCGAACGTGCCGCCGCCCGTCGCTTCGGCTTCCTGATTGTTGATGAACAGGCCGAGGTCGGTCATTGCAAGTCTCCGTTGGTAATCATTCGCACGGCGTGAAGGGGTGTCGTTCGGGGGGCGCTCATGCGACGCCTCCCAGGAAAGCCTGCTGCACGGCGGCATCGCCGCGCAGGGCGTCGGCGGTGCCCGAGCCGGTGATGCGACCGGCTTCCATCAGGTAGCCGCGATGGGCAATGCCCAGGCTCGCCTTGACGTTCTGCTCCACCACCAAAAGGGCAATGCCGGTCTCGCGGATGCGGGCCAGCGCGGCGAACAGCTCGGTGGTGACAATGGGCGCCAGGCCCAAGCTCGGTTCATCGAGCATCAACAACTTGGGACAGCTCATCAGCGCGCGGCCGATGGCCAGCATCTGCTGCTCGCCGCCCGACATGGTGCGGGCAATCTGGCGCTGCCGTTCGGCCAGGCGCGGGAAGAGGTCGAGCACCAGGGCGCGTTGCCGCGCCTCATGCGGGCGGGCGTGGCGCGTATAGGCGCCCAGCTCGAGATTTTCGGCGACGGTAAGGTCGCCAAAGATGCCGCGGCCCTCGGGAACGAGCGCGACGCCCTGTTCGAGAAAGGCATGGGCCGGGCGGCCGATCAGTTCGGTGCCGCCGAGGGTGACGCTGGCGCCGGGGGCGGGGCGGACCAGACCGGCAATGGCCTTGAGCAGGCTGGACTTGCCCGCGCCATTGGCACCGAGCACGACGACGGTCTCGCCATCGGCAACGGTGACGGAGACGCCATCGAGCGCCAGATGCTTGCCGTAATGCAGCGAAATCGGACCGGCGCTAAGCATGGTCGTCTCCCAGATAGGCGCGGATGACTTCGGGATGGGCCAGCACCTCGGCGGTGGGGCCATCGGCGATCTTGCTGCCGGTATTCATCACGATGCAGCGGGTGCACAGCGCCCGCACCGCATCCATGACGTGTTCCACTAAGAGGATGGTGATGCCGCGCTGGCGCAGTGAGGTGATGAGATCAATGCCGGCGCGCAGCTCGGTTGGGTTGAGCCCGGCCAGCCATTCGTCGAGCAGCAGCAGCTTTGGATCGGTTGCGAGGGCGCGGGCCAGTTCCATGCGCTTGAGGTCGATATAGGTGAGACTATCGGCGGGCTGATCGGCGCGCCCGCCCAGGCCCACCTCGGCCAGCAGCACCTCGATGCGGTCGCGCGCGGCCTGGCCCCAGAGCGGCTCCCGGCGGAAGGCGAGGGCGGCCAGCACGTTTTCACCGACCGTCAGGGAGGGCAGTGCGCGCACCAGCTGGAAGGTGCGGGCCACGCCATAATGGGCGATGCGATCCGAACTCAGGGTCGAGATGGTGTGGCCGGAGAGGGTAATGGCGCCATCCGACACGGGCAGGAAACCCGAGATCATGTTGAGCGCGGTGGTCTTGCCCGAGCCATTGGGGCCGAGCAGGCCGACGGTTTCGCCCTCGGTGAGATCAAAGCTCAGGCCATTTACGGCGGTGAGGCCGCCGAAGCGCTTGGTGACATTGGTGAGGCTGAGAAGGCTCATTGGGCGGCCTCCTTTCGCGTAAGGCGGGCCCATAGGCTGTCCCCCGCCGCGAGCACGCCATTGGGCAGCACGAAGACGATGGCGATGAATAGGAGGCCCAGGATGATCGAATAGTGGTTCGGAAAGTTGGCGGAAAGCCACTCGAACAGCAGGAAGAGCGGAATGGCGCCCAGCAGCGGTCCGAACAGGCGATTGGGGCCACCGAGCAGCGCCATGATGACGACGAGGAAGCTGGTGGTCGGGTTGAAGACGATCGAGGGCTCGATATAGGTCCAGCGCGGCGCCTGGATGGCGCCGGCCAGCGTCATGATGACGGCGCTGATTGAGAACAGGGTCAGCTTGGTGCGGGCGATGCGGATGCCCAGATGGCTCGCCACGACCGGATCGTCACCGATGACGCGCAGGGCCAGGCCAATCTTGGCCTGCCGCACCCACCAGGCAATGGCCAGCGTGATGGCCAGCAGGCCCAGCAGCTGCCAGTAGATATGCTCGGGCCCGATGGGCAGGAACACATAGCGCCCCAAAGTGCGGGTGATGTTGACCTCGTAATAGGTCACCAGCTGGCGCACCAGTTCGGTCAGCCCGAAGGTGAAGACAACGAAATAGACACCGGCTAGCCGCAGGGTAGCGAGGCCGACGATCAGGGCCACGAGGAGGCCCACGACCGCTGACGCGAGCAGCACCAGCGGATAGGGCATGACATCGGCGAGCACGGCAACGGTATAGGCGCCGAGGCCGAAGAAGGCGACGGTGGCGAGGGAAATGTAGCGGGTGGGACCCGAGAACATGGCCCAGGCCGTGGCGAGCACGCCATAGCCGAGAATGCCGATCATCAGGCCGAGCGGATAGGGCCCGGCAAAGGCCGGCACGAAGGCCAGGGCGGCGACGGCAACAAGGGCAAGAACCAGTTTCATCGTGCTGCCTTCCCGAAGAGGCCCTGCGGACGCACGACAAGCACGGCCAGGAACATGAGATAGGTGGCGGCGAGGGTCAGGCCAGGATCAATGAAGCTGGCGACCAGCGTTTCGACCAGCCCCAGGATCAGCCCGGCGGCCAGCGCGCCCATCAGATTGCCGACCCCGCCCATGATGACCACGATCAGCGCCTTCATGGTGAAGATGACGCCCATCGTGGCTGAGAAGGTGAGATACATCGAAACCACCACGCCCCCGGCGGCGGCCAGTGCCCCGCCCAACGCAAAGGCAAAGCGGGCAACGGCATCGACATTGATGCCGACCAGCGGCGCCGAAGCGGGATTGGCCGCGACGGCGCGAATGACGGTGCCAAAGCGGGTGCGCGTCAGCACCAGCCAGAGCCCCAGGCCAAAGACGATGGCCAGCACGAAAGCTAGCAAGCGGTTGGCGGCAATGGTGGTGCCTAGGATATCGACTGGGATGGCGAGGAAATTGTAGCTCATGAAACCCGAGCCGAAGATCACCAGCGCCACGCCCTGAATGACGAAGAGTAGCCCGAAGGTGGCGAGGATCGAGTCGCCTTCAAGGCGGCCGCGATCCCGGGAGCGGCGGGCGAGGGGCTGCAGCATGACGGCATAGATCACCCAGCTCAGCGCAAAGCCGGCGGGAATGACGATCAGCATGCCCAGCAGCGGATTGATGCCGAGGGCGGTGAACAGCACGAAGGCGCCGAAGCTGGCGGCGATGATCACGTCGCCATAGGCCAGGTTCATGATGCGGGCGACCCCATATTGCAGGGTCAGCCCCATGGCCACGAGGGCATAAGTGCCCCCGAGGACGAGGCCGGTGAGGATGGCGCTTAAGAGCATGGGGGCTCCGGGTGGTTGGGGCTCGATGAGCCGCAGTCTATGCGGTGGTGAGGGAAGGTACCCCCTCCCGGCCTCCCCCTGGTAGGGGGAGGGATGGCATCGCGTTTGGGGCGTGATGTTGCCCAGGCACTGGTACTGCTCCTCCCCCTTCAGGGGGAGGTTGGGTGGGGGTGCTGCTTGCGGCAAGGCCCCCACCCTTAATCCCTCCCCACAAGGGGGAGGGAGACAGATCAGGGGTGTCTAGGCGGCAGGGACCCAGGCGGGCTTCGGCACAACCGGGTCGCGGGCGCCGTCGCGTTCGGTGTGGGCGAGGCCGACGAACTTGCCGTCCTGCCACTGGCCGACGGTCCAGAGGGCGCGCAGCTGATTGTCGACCAGCTTGACCTTGCCGATGATGGTGTCGAATTCACCGGTCGAGAGTTCCGCCGTCACGGCCTCGCGGTCGAGATCGCCGACGCGCTCGATGGCCTGATGCAGCATTTCGAGGCTCGCATAGGTGATGGCGCTGGCCCAGCTGTCGGGGGCCTGGCCGTTGAGCGCGGTGTGGCGCTCGAAATAGGCGGCGAGCGCCTCGCTGTCGGGGTCGATGCCGCCGACGCCCATGACGCCGTCATGGTTGGGACCGGCAACCTTGGGATAGATCGGGAAGGCGGTGCCGACGCCGAGATAGAACACTTTCGGGCTGAAATTGGCGACCACCGACTGCTGGGTGATGGCGAAGGTATCGGGCGGATAGGAGAAGGCGACGAAGGTGTCGACGCCGAGGCTCGCAACTTCATTGATGATCGGCGCGAAGTCGGAGGTCCCCAGCGGATAGGTCTTGTCATAGACCAGCTCAAACCCGGCTTCGGTGAAGGCGGGCGTCGCGGCCTTGGACAGGTCGATGCCAAAGCCATCGGCGACAGAGGCAATGGCGACCTTGTTGTTGATGGCGCCGGCATCGCGCTGCTTGACCAAGAGCTTGACCAGCGCATTGGCATAATCGTGTCCGCCGCCCAGCATCCAGAAGCTGTGCTTCCAGCGCTTGACCAGATCGGGCGCCATGTCGGTAACGGCGGTGCCGGCGAGCTGGGGATAGCCGAAGCGGTCGAAGGTCGGGCCGGAGGCCAGGTTTGCGCCCGTGCCCCAGGTGGGCAGGATGAAATCGACATTGTCCTGCGTGGCGAGGCGCTCGATGGCACGCACAGTTTCCTCGGCGGCGGAGCGGTCGTCATATTCGGTGACTTCGAGCGGCAGGGTGACGCCCAGCTTGCTCAGCTTGATGCCGCCGGCCTTGTTCACGTCATCGACCCACAGCAGGTAGTTCGGCGTGGTCGAGATGCCCGCGCCGGCCGCATTGGCGCCGGTCTTGGAAATGGCATAGCCGATGCGGATGGCCGTGCGGTCCTGCGCGAAAACCGGCAATCCGGCCAGGGCCGTGGCCAGAGCGCTGACGCCCATGCCCTGCAAGACGGTTCTACGGCTGATACTGGTCATAGCTTCCTCCTCCATGCCCGTTATGGGCGTTCACAATGCAGCACGGCCCAGCTCTTTGGCTGTTTGGCCGTCGTTACCCCAGACGGTAGAGCGGGACGCCGGGCAATAAAATGGACATTGCAGAGAGATAATTGTACTTTACGCGGGAATTTGTGTGATTGTGAGCCGATATGCTGAGCCCGCTGACCCGCGCCAGCCTGGTACAGGCCGTTGAAGTCGAAGATGTCGCCGGGGCTCTGTCGGTCTCGGAATGGGACTTTTCACCCGAGCGCGGGCGGCGCGGCGCGCATGGTTTCGTGCTGGCCTCGGGAAGCGGGGTGGTGCGGCTGGGCGGCGGGGCCACCAGCTTCGAGGCGCCCTGCGTGATCTGGCTGCCCAGCGGGGTGGCGGCCAGCGTGCGGCTCGAAGCGGGCGCGCGCGGCGTGATGATGACCGTGTCCGACGCGGCCCTGGGGCGGGTGGTGCCGGCCAGCGTCATTGCCGGGCCGCTGCGGCAGGCCATCGACCGGCCGCTGCTGGGCGCGCGCCTTGATGCGGCGACAGCGCGGGCGGCGATCCACGATCTGGAGGCGTTGCGGCGCGAGGTGCGCGACGAATTGCCGGGCATGCGCGAGGCGATCACCAGCCGGCTGAGCCTCGTGCTCATCGCCTTCTGGCGGCTGGGCGAAGTGGGCGAGGCACAGCCGCAGGCCTCGCCGCGCGTGCTGGTGCAGGGTTTCATGCAGCTGGTGGAGCTCAATGCGCGCACGCAATGGCGCGTCGAGGATTACGCCAAGGCGATGGGCATTTCGACCGACCGGCTGACCACGGCCATCCGCCGGGCGACCGGGCAGTCGCCGCTCGAACTGGTGCATCACCGCCTGCTGGAGGATGCGGAAAACCTACTGGAGCGCTCGGCGCTGCAGGTGCGTGAAATCGCCGATGCGCTGGGCTTTCGCGATGCGGCCTATTTCAACCGCTTCTTTTCGCGCATGACCGGGGTGTCGCCGGGGCGCTATCGCCAGCAGATCCAGAAATTCCGCGCCGGGCGCGATGGCTCCTTCGCCGCCTGGCCGTAATCAGCGCAGCCGCGCCGCCACGTCGCGCACTGCCTGCATGAAGCCCTGGGCAACGAGCGTTTGAGTGGCATCGGCCCGCATGGTCAGGCCCACCGGTCCGGTAGTTTCGCTGGTATCGACGGGCAGGGCCACCAATTGGCCATCGGCAATGTCCTCGGCCACCACGCCCTCGGAAATGGCCCAGATCGCCTCGGTCTGGCGCACATAGGATCGGCCAAAGGCATTGGACACGGTCTCGATTTCGTCGCGCAGATGGGTGACGCCGCTGGCCAGCAGCATGCGCACCACCAGTGGGCGGATCACGGAGTCGGGGGTGGGCATCAGCATCTGGTAGTCGTCGAGCATGCCCAGGTTGAAGTCGCGCACCGAGAGCAGGGGATGGCCCGCCCGCACCACCAGCACCACGCGCTCGGAATAGAGATGCTCGAAGGACAGCCCCACCATGGCTTCGGGCTCGGCCATGCGCCCGATCACCAGATCGACATCGCCGGTGCGGAGCAGTGACAACAGGTAGCCATTGGGGCCGGTGATGATGCGGCTGCGCCCATAGGGATGCTCGGCGGCGAACAGGCCCACGGCCGCCGGCAGGATGCGCGCCGACACGGTGGGCAGCGCGCCGACCTTGACCATGGACTGTTCCGTTCCGGTGCTGGCCGCGTCGATGCCCTGGCGCAGCGCAGCAAGGCTGGTGCCGACATAGCGGTAAAACACGTCGCCGAACGGGGTCAGCATCAGCTTGCGGCGGCTGCGGTCGAACAGCGGCGCCTCAAGCAGCTCCTCGAGCTCCTGGATGGTCTTGGAAATGGCCGGCTGGCTGATGTTGAGGGCGGTCGCGGCATTGACCATGCTCTTGAGCCGGGCCACTTCGGCAAAGCAGCTGAGATGGCGCATCTTGATGCGCGGATCGATCCTGCTGGACACCATGTTCACATGCCTCCGGTTATGCGTTGGCCATATTGAAACAAGTTTTTGGGGCTCGTTCGCTGGAAGCATAACCCTAGGATTATAATTTTGGCAAAACATATGATTTTACAAGGCCCTGCCCCCGGCCTTAGATCGGTGCCAGAAAAGGGAGCGTCATGGCCTTTGCCCGCATCAACCAGATCGTGCTGCATTACCGCCTGCATGGCCGCGAGGGCCTGCCGGTGCTGGTGCTGGCCAATTCGCTGGGCACCGATGCCCGCATCTGGGATGAGGTGATCGCGCTTATGGCGGGGGACTATCGCATCCTCGCCTATGACAAGCGCGGGCATGGCCTGAGCGATTGCCCCAGTGGTGACTATTCGATCGACGATCACGTTGATGACCTCGCGGGCCTGCTCGATCATCTCGGTGTCGACCGGCTGGCGCTGGTCGGTGTCTCGGTCGGCGGGCTGATCGCGCAGGGTTTCGCCATCCGCCATCCCGAACGGCTGGGAGCGCTGGTGCTGTGTGACACTGCGCCCAAGATTGGCGAGGCCGCCATGTGGAATGCCCGCATGGATGCGGTGCGCACGGGTGGGCTGGCGGCCATTGTGGATGGCGTGATGCCGCGCTGGTTCTCCGAAAGCTATCGCCGCGAGCAGTCCGACGATCTCAAGGGCTGGACCAATATGTTCCTGCGCATGCCGGTGGATGGGTATCTCGGCACCTGCGCCGCACTGCGCGATGCCGACCTGCGGGACGCGGTGGCGGCGATTGCCGTGCCCACCCTGGTCGTTGCCGGCGAGCATGACCTGTCGACCCCGGTCGAACTGGTGCGCGATGCGGCCAACCGAATTCCCGGTGCTCGGTTCGAGGTGATTGCCGGGGCCGGGCACATTCCATCCATTGAACAACCCGAAATACTGAGCGGGCTGATGACACATTTTCTGAAGGAGGCCGGTCATGACTGAAATGTCCCGGTTCGAGCTGGGCATGCAGACACGGCGCTCCGTGCTGGGCGACCGTCACGTCGATGCGGCGACGGCGCGACAGACGGAGTTGGACGCCGACTTCCAGACCTTTATCACCGAAGGCGCCTGGGGCTCGGTGTGGTCGCGCCCGGGGATTTCCAAGCGCGAGCGCTCGATGCTGACCATCGCGCTGCTGGCAGCGCTCGGCCATGACGAGGAGGTCGCCATGCATGTGCGCTCCACCGTCAATACCGGCTGCTCGCCGCAGGACATTACCGAGGCCCTGATGCATGTCGCCGTCTATGCTGGCGTGCCGGCGGCCAATCGGGCATTCAAGATTGCCAAAGAAGAACTGGCCAAGCTGGAGGCAAACCAATGAGCGGGATCATTCTGCCGGGGGCTGACGGTGTGCTCTATCAGCGCGACCGCGCCTGGCATCCGCCGGCCGATACGCCAGGCTACAAGAGCACGACGCTGCGCGCCCCCAAGCACGCCTTGCTGTCGCTGAGCCCGACCGCCTCGGAAATGACCGGCCCGACCTTCGGTCATTCCAGCCTTAATCCGCTCGATAACGACCTGATCCGCAATTACAGCCAGGACGGCACCGAGGCCATCGGCCAGCGGCTGATCGTCTATGGTCAGGTGCTCGACGAGAATGCGCGGCCGGTGCCCAATACGCTTGTCGAATTCTGGCAGGCCAATGCTGGTGGTCGCTATCGCCACAAGCGCGAGGCATATCTCGCCCCGCTCGACCCCAATTTCGGCGGCTGCGGCCGCGCCGTGACCGATGAAAACGGATTCTACTCGTTCCGCACCATCAAGCCGGGCGCCTATCCCTGGCCCAATCGCGGCAATGACTGGCGCCCCGCCCATATCCACTTCTCGGTTTTCGGCCACGCCTTCGCGCAGCGCCTCATCACCCAGATGTATTTCGAGGGCGACCCGATGATCTGGCAGTGCCCGATCGTGGGTTCCATTGCCGACAAGGCGGCCATCGATCAGCTGGTGGCGCGGCTCGACCGCCACAACACCACGCCGATGGATGCGCTGGCCTATCGCTTCGACATTGTGCTGCGCGGCCGCCGTTCGACCATGTTCGAGAACAAGCTGGAGGGGAACTGATGTTGCACCCGGTCCCGACCCTCAAGGAATCCCCGTCGCAGACGGCAGGCCCCTATGTTCACATCGGGCTGACGCCCAATTTCGCGGATATCAAGGGCGTCTATGATGTCGATCCCGGCAAGGAAATGCTGACGCCCGACACCAAGGGCGAGCGGATTACCGTTTCCGGGCGCATCGTCGATGGCTCGGGCGCGCCGGTCACCGATGCCGTGGTGGAAGCCTGGCAGGCCGATGCCGATGGCGCCTATGCCGCGCCGATGGCGCCGAGCTCCAATTCGACGCCGGCCTTCAGCGGCTGGGGCCGCCAGCCGACCAATGGCGAGGGCGTGTTTACGTTCGAAACCGTCAAGCCCGGCCCGGTTGCCGGACCTGATGGCAAGCCCATGGCGCCCCATATCAATCTCTGGATCGTGGCGCGCGGCATCAATATCGGCTTGCAGACCCGGCTCTATTTCGCCGACGAAGCCGAGGCCAATGCCAGCGACTATGTGCTGAACAAGATCGCCGACCCGCGCCGCCGCGAAACGCTGATCGCGCGGAAAGAAGCGGGCGCGAAATACGTGCTGGATGTGTATCTGCAGGGGCCGAACGAGACGGTGTTTTTTGATATTTAGGGGCGGCGGTTCAGTAGCCTCATGGTGAGGGTCGAGCCCCGGGCGAGCCTCGAACCACGAGGTGTGGTGCAGAACTCGCCTCCCCACAAGCGCTGCCCTCGGACTTGATCCGAGGGCCATTTGCCGCTTGTGCCGAGTTGAGGGTGGCCCGCGGATCAAGTCCGCGGGCAGCGCCGGTGGGTGTCGCAGATGTCCCGGCCTCCGCTCGCGCGACCTCGTGGTTCCACCTCACCATGAGGTCACTCTTCCATCCACCACCCTCTCCCGTCCAACCACTCCCACGCCGTTTTTGGGCGATATTCGAACAAAGAGCGCAAAACGCACAAAGTGTTTGCGGGGTGGGCGGGGGCTCGCTTATGTCGAGGGTAGGGCGCAGCGATTGTCAGTCTGGGCCAGGAAGGACCCGAGATGGACAAATCTGTCGTCGATCTGGCCAGCGCTGTTGCAGACGTCACGGACGGCATGACCGTCATGATTGGCGGCTTCGGCGGCTCCGGCGCGCCGATCGAACTCATTCACGCGCTGATCGACCGGTTCCGCGCCACCGGCAGCCCTAAGAATCTCACCATCATCAACAACAATGCCGGCAATGGCCGCATCGGGATCGCCGCGATGATCGATGTGGGCATGGTCGCCAAGATGATCTGCTCGTTCCCGCGCTCGGCCGATCCGCGCGCCTTTACCGAGAAATACCTGGCCGGCGAGATTGCGCTGGAACTGGTGCCGCAGGGCACGCTGGCCGAGCGCATCCGCGCGGGCGGCGCCGGCATCCCGGCCTTCTATACGCCCACCAGCTATGGCACCGACCTCGCCAAGGGCAAGCCGCAGGCCGAATTCGATGGCCGCATGTATGTGCAGGAGCGCTGGCTCAAGGCTGACGTCGCGATCATCAAGGCCGAGCTGGCCGACAAGCAGGGGAACCTGACCTATCGCATGGCGGCGCGCAATTTCTCGCCCCTGATGGCCGCGGCAGCAAAGCTCACCATCGTGCAGGCCACCAGCGTCGTCGAGGCGGGCGGGATCGACCCCGAACAGGTCATCACGCCGGGCCTGTTCGTCGATCGGGTCGTGGAAGTGGCGGATGCCCAACAGGAAGAGGCGCTGATGCGCGCCGGAGTGGCCTATTCATGAGTGACAAGCTTTCCAACGCCCAGATCGCCTGGCGCGCCGCGCAGGACATTCTCGACGGAGCCTATGTGAACCTGGGCATCGGCTTCCCTGAAATGGTCGCCAAATTCCAGCCACCGGGCCGGCAGGCGATTTTCCATACCGAAAACGGGCTGCTCAATTTCGGCGAGGCCCCGCCCGCAGGCGAGGAAGACTGGGACCTGATCAATGCCGGCAAGAAGGCCGTGACGCTCAAGCCCGGCGCGGCCGTGTTCCACCACGCCGACAGCTTTGCCATGGTGCGCGGCGGCCATCTCGATGTCGCGATCCTGGGCGCTTATGAAGTGGCCGAGAATGGCGACCTCGCCAATTGGAGCACCGGCCCCAAGGGCATCCCCGCTGTCGGCGGCGCGATGGACCTGGTGCACGGCGCCAAGCGCGTGGCGGTGATTACCGATCACGTCACCAAGGATGGCAAGCCCAAGCTGGTCAAGGCCTGCTCACTGCCGCTGACCGGCGTCGGCTGCGTGACCCGCGTCTATACCAGCCTTGCCGTCATCGACATCGAGAACCAGCGCTTCGTGCTGCGCGAGAAACTGCCCCATCTGAGCCTCGAGGCTTTGCAGGCGGTGACCGGCGCCGAACTGGTCATTGATGGCGACATTGGCGAACTCGTGGTTCCGGAGGTCTGACATGGCTGACGCTTTCATCTGCGCCTATAAGCGCACCCCCATCGGCCGTTTTGGCGGCGCGCTGTCCTCGGTTCGCCCGGACGACCTCGGCGCCATTCCACTGCGCGCGCTGATGGCGGATCATACTGGCGTCGATTGGGAAGCCGTCGACGACGTGATCTTTGGCAATGCCAATCAGGCTGGCGAAGATAATCGTAACGTCGCCCGCATGAGCGCACTTCTGGCTGGGTTGCCGGTCGGCGTCACGGGCACGACCATCAATCGCCTCTGCGGTTCGGGCATGGATGCGGTGATCGCGGCCGCCCGCGCCATCAAAGCGGGCGAGGCGGAGATCGTCATTGCGGGCGGCACGGAATCCATGTCGCGCGCGCCCTTCGTCATGCCCAAGGCCGAGACGGCCTTTTCGCGCAATGCCGAAATCTATGACACGACCATCGGCTGGCGTTTCGTCAACAAGCAGATGAAAGCGCTGCATGGCGTCGATTCCATGCCCGAGACCGGCGAGAATGTGGCGCAGGATTTCGGCGTGTCGCGCGAGGCGCAGGACGCCTTTGCCGTGCGCAGCCAGGACAAGGCCGTCGCCGCCCAGAACAATGGGCGTCTGGCCAGGGAAATCGTCGCGGTGACCATTCCGCAGAAAAAGGGGGATGCCGTCGTAGTCGACCGGGACGAGCATCCGCGCGCCGGCACCACACTGGAAACGCTGGGCAAGCTCAAGCCGCTCTTCCCCAATGGCACGGTGACCGCTGGCAACGCCTCGGGCGTTAACGACGGCGCGGCGGCGCTCATCATCGCCAGCGAAGCGGCTGCCAAGAAGTATGGCCTGACCCCGATCGCCCGCATACTGGGGGGAGCGACGGCAGGTGTGCCGCCGCGCATCATGGGCATGGGTCCGGCTCCGGCCAGCAAGAAGCTCTGCGAGCGCCTTGGCCTGAGCCCCGCTGATTTCGACGTGATCGAGCTCAACGAGGCCTTTGCCAGCCAGGGCATTGCCGTGCTGCGCGATCTGGGCATTGCCGAAGATGCCGCCCATGTGAACCCCAATGGCGGCGCGATTGCGCTGGGCCATCCGCTGGGGATGAGCGGCGCGCGCATCACTGGCACGGCGGCGCTGGAACTGACTTTGACCGGCAAGCGTCGCGCGCTCGCCACCATGTGCATTGGCGTCGGCCAGGGCATCGCCATCGCCCTTGAGCGCGTCTAGACTGCAGCCATGACCATGACCCGCCCCCTGCTCGATGCCCTTGTGGGCGATGAAGAGATCGAAACCCTGCTGGGCGATGCCGCCCAGCTTGCTGCTATGGTGCGCTTCGAGCGGGCCCTGGCCGAGGCGGAGGCCACCAGCGGCCTGATCAGCGCCGAGGCGGCGGCGGCGATTGCTGCCGGGCTCGCCGGCTTCGCGCCCGACTGGGACGACCTGGCGCGCGGGCTGGCCCGTGATGGCGTGGTGGTGCCGGCGCTGGTGGCGCAGATGCGGCGCGGCATTGCCGCCCCGCATGGCGCCGACCTGCATAAGGGGGCGACCAGCCAGGATGTGATCGACACAGCGCTGGTGCTGCAACTGAGCGCCATCGTGGCGGTCTACGAGGCGCGCCTGGAAGCGCTGCTCGATGGCTTCGATGCACTGGCTCAGGCGGCCGGTGCGCAGAAACTGATGGCCCATACCCGCATGCAGCAGGCGCTGCCCTTCACCGTCGCCGACAAGCTCGCGACCTGGGAGGTGCCCCTGCAGCGCGCCCTGCAGGAAATCCGCGCCAGCCGCAAGAGTCTGCTGGTGATCCAGCTTGGCGGGCCGGTGGGCGATCGCGCCAGCTTTGGCGGCATGGGCGAGGCGGTGGCGCGCGCGCTGGCGCAGCAGCTCGATCTGGGCCTGGCCGAGCCCTGGCATTCGGCGCGTGACCAGCTGGTGGGCTTTGCCTCGCTTCTCTCGCTGCTGACCGGCACGCTGGGCAAGTTTGGGGCCGACGTGGCGCTGATGGCGCAGAACGAAGTGGCCGATATTGCGCTGGCAGGCGGCGGTGGCTCGTCGGCCATGGCGCACAAGTCCAACCCGGTGAATGCCGAGGTGCTGGTGGCGCTGGCCCGCTACAATGCCGGGCTCGTCGGCACGCTGCACCAGGCGATGGTGCATGAAAACGAACGCTCGGGCGCGGCCTGGACGCTGGAATGGCTGACCCTGCCCGCCATGCTCAAGACCACCGGCGCGAGCCTGCGCCTGGCGCAGGCCCTGCTCGGGCAGATCAGCTTTCCGGTGAAGTAGACGTTCAGGGGATCGCGTCCGGGGCCAGGGCGCAGCTGCGCTTGTCCGGGTCCCAGGCGATTTCGATCGTCGAGTGAGAGATGCCATAGTCGCTGGCGAGGGCGGCTTTCACCGCCTCGGTGACGGCGGGGGCGTCTGCGCCGGGCAGGAGCGCGATCTCCAGCGTTGCCACCGGCTTGCCCGAGGTGATCGACCAGACATGCACGTGGCGCACGTCGCCCAGCCCCGGCACCTTGGCGACCAGCGCCTTGCTGAGGTCATCGACCACCACATTGCCGGGCGTGCCTTCCATCAGGATATGCAGCGAGCCGCGGAACAGCTTCCAGGCGCTGCGCAGCACCAGCAGCGAGACGAAGACCGACAGGATCGGATCGATCGGCATCCAGCCGGTGAACCAGATGGTGACGGCCGCAACGATAGCCCCGACCGAGCCAAGCAGGTCGCCCAGCACATGCACCATGGCGCCGCGGATGTTGACATGCTCCTTGTCCCCGCTCGACAGCACGAGGAACACCACCACGTTGACGACCAGGCCGAGGACCGCCACGATAAACATCGGACCGGCCAGCACTTCGTGCGGCGTGAAGAAGCGCTGGATGGCCTCGTAGAGGATCCACCCCACCAGCGCGAACAGCGTCACCGCATTGATCAGCCCGGCAATCACTTCGAGCCGCATATAGCCGAAGGTGCGCTGGTTGTCGGAGGCGCGGCGGCCGAAGCGGAAGGCCGACCAGGCCAGCAGCAGCGCCGCAGAGTCGGTGAGCATGTGGCCGGCATCGGCGATCAGCGCGAGCGATCCCGACAGGAACCCCGCCATCACTTCGGCCAGCATGAAGCCGCCGGTTAGCAGGAAGCCGATGAACACCACACGCTCGTTGGAGGCGCTGACGGTGGGGGCATGGCTGTGATCGTGCCCGGAATGATCGTGGTCATGGCCGCTGTGATCGTCGTGCTCATGATCGTGCTCGTGATCATGCTGGCCAGCATGGTCGTGCCCGGCGTGGCTGTGCTTGTCTGTGGGCGCGCCCATGCGATCTGCTCCGTTGGATTTAACATATGAATACATGTTCATATGTTTGCGTCAAGGAGAATGCGCCCGGCCCGGCGCTAGTGCTCGTCGTCGTGCTCGTCTTCCATCACGTGGTCCATCATATCGGCCAGCATGCGCGCGATATGGTCGTCGGCCGTCTGGTAGAACACCTGCTTGTTCTGCCGGGTTCCGCGCACAAGCCGCGCCCCGCGCAGCAGGCGCAGGTGATGGCTGACCAGCGAGGGCGAGGCATTGGTGGCCTTGGCGATATCGCCCACGGCAATCGGCTCGCCGAGGCACGCCAGCAGAACGCGCAGCCGGGTCGGATCGCCCAGCAGACGATAGGTTTCGGCAATCACGGCAATCTGGGTGTCACTGGGAGCGGTCACGGCGGGAACTCACGGGGCTTGCTGGCACAAACAAGTAAGGCGCTTTGTGCCGGGGCGCCAGCGCACTAGCGCAGGCGACGCCCCGTGGCGTCGATCACCACTTCCCCGTCGGACTTGGTGAAGGGGATACCCAGAGCCTCGGGCAGGATATCGAGCAGCACTTCGGATGGGCGGCAGAGCCGCACGCCATGGGGTGTTTCCACCAGCGGCCGGTTGATCAGGATCGGATGCGCCAGCATGGCATCGAGCAATTGATCGTCGCTCAAGGCCGGGTCGTCGAGGCCCAGCTGGGCATAGGGCGTGTCTTTCTCGCGGATCGCCTGGCGGACGCTGAGCCCGGCCCGCGCGATCAGATCGACGAGCCGGTCACGGCCGGGTGGCGTCTCCAGATAGAGGATGACTTCGGGTTCGATCCCCGCGCCGCGGATCATCGCCAACGTGTTGCGCGAGGTGCCGCAATCGGGGTTATGGTAGATGGTGACGGCCATGGGAGGACCTCAGATGAATTTTCGTGCACTTGTCACCGAGCGGGATGGCGAAGGCAAGGTATCGTCCTCGGTGCAGCTGCTCGACGAGGCGAGCTTGCCCGAGGGCAATGTCACAGTCGACATCGAATGGGCGGGGCTCAACTACAAGGATGGCCTGTGCCTGACCGGTGGCGGCGGGCTGGTGCGCGCCTATCCCCACATCGCCGGGATCGATTTTGCCGGGCGCGTGCGCGAGAGCGCCGATGGCCGCTATGCCGCCGGAGACAAGGTGGTGCTGACCGGCTGGCGCGTCGGAGAGACCCATTGGGGCGGCTATGCCGAGCGCGCCCGCGTCAATGCCGATTGGCTGGTGCCGCTGGCGCCGGGCCTCACCACCCGCGACGCCATGGTGGTGGGCACGGCCGGGCTCACGGCCATGCTGGCCATCAACCGGCTGGAAGCGGCGGGCCTGCCTGCCGATGCCGGCGAGGTGCTGGTCACCGGTGCGGCGGGCGGCGTCGGCTCCATCGCCACGGCGCTGCTGGCCAAGCTCGGCTACCAGGTGGCGGCTTTATCGGGGCGCCCTCCGCATGGCGAGGCCCTGCGGGCGCTGGGCGCCGCCAGCATCATCGACCGCAACGAATTCCTGAGCCAGCCTGACAAGCCGCTGGAATCGGCCCGCTGGGCCGGGGCCATAGACAGCGTCGGCGGCAAGGTGCTGGGCAAGCTGCTCAAGCAGGTCAAATATGGCGGCGCCGTCGCCAGCCTCGGCAATGCCGGGGGCATCGCGCTCGAAACCAATGTGCTGCCCTTCATCTTGCGCGGCATCAGCCTGATCGGCATCGACAGCGTCATGCAACCCTACCCGACGCGCGTTGCCGCCTGGCAGCGCATCGCCGCGACGCTGGACCTGGGGGCCTATGGCGGGCTGGTGCGCGAGATCGGGCTGGAAGAGCTGCCGGCCGCCGCGGCGGAGATTTTGGCGGGCGAGGTGAAGGGCAGGGTGCTGGTAAAGGTGGGGTGAGACCGCGACCCCCACCTAACCTCCCCCTGGCAGGGGGAGGGACTAATCGCGTTCCAGACGCGATCTAGCAACACCCACAGCGCTGTTCCTCCCCCTTCAGGGGGAGGCTAGGTGGGGGGCTTCCCCCCTTCCTCACCGATACCCCGCCGCCTGCAATTCAAACAGTTCGGCATAGCGGCCGCGCTTGGCGACCAGGTCTTCGTGTGAGCCGGATTCCAGGATTTCCCCGTTTTCCAGCACCAGGATGCGGTCGGCCATGCGCACGGTCGAGAAGCGGTGCGAGATGATGACGGCCGATTTCCCATGCGCGAGGCTCTTGAAGCGCGAGAACACTTCGGCTTCCGCCTTGGCGTCGAGGGCGGCCGTGGGTTCGTCGAGGATGATGAGGTCGGCGTCGCGCATATAGGCGCGGGCGATGGCGACCTTCTGCCATTCGCCGCCGCTGAGATCGCGCCCCTGCTTGAACAGGCGCCCCAGCTGCTGGTCATAGCCCTTGGGCAGCTTGGCGATCACCGCATCGGCCAGGCTGCGCTCGGCGGCGTCGGCAATGCGGTTCATGTCGTCCTGGTCGCTGATCCGGCCGACCCCGATATTCTCGCGGGCGGTGAGGCTGTAGCGGATGAAATCCTGGAAGATCACGCCGATATGGGCGTGAATGTCGGCCACGCTGAATTCCTTGAGGTCGATACCATCGATGGTGATGCGGCCCTCGTCGGGGTCATAGAGCCGGGTCAGGAGCTTCACGATCGTGGTCTTGCCCGCGCCATTCTCGCCCACCAGCGCCAGCGTCTCGCCGGCATGCAGCGTGAAGCTCAGGTGGCGGATTGCCCAGCCTTCGGTATCGGGATAGCGGAAGCCGACATTCTCGAAGGTGATACCCCTCTGGATCGGCTGCGGAAACGGCTTGGGATGGGCGGGTGAGAGGATGGTCGGCTCGATCTCGAAGAAGCTGAACAGGTCGTCGAGATACATCGATTGTCCGGCAATCTGGGTGAAGCCGAGTAGGATCTTCTGGAACAGCCCATTGAGCCGCAGGAACGACCCCGACAGGAAGGCCAGGTCGCCAATGGTGAAGGCGCCGGTAATGGTGCGCCAGACGATGAAGCCATAGGCGCCGTAATAGGTCAGCGTCGAAATCGACGAGAACAGCGCGCCCCATGCGGCGCGCCGGGTCGAGAGCGCGCGGTTTTCGAGGAAAATGGTTTGCGCCAGCGTGCGGAAGCGGTTGACCAGGAAGTCGCCGAGCCCGAACAGCTTGAGCTCCTTGGCGGTCTCGGCGCTGGCCCCGATATAGCGGATATATTCGAGCTCGCGGCGCTCGGGCGTGCGCCAGCGGCTCATGAAATAGGCCAGCGTATTGAAGCGCGTTTCGCCCCAGATGGCGGGCACGAAACTCAGCGGCAGCAGCAGGATCAGCCATGGCGCATAGACGAACAGGCCCGCCGCCAGCGTTACCACGGTGATGATGTCCTGCGCCTGGCCGAACATCTGGCTGAGCAGCGCATTGCGCCCGGCGGCCTGTCGGCGCGCCCGCTCCAGCCGGTCCTGATATTCGGCGGATTCGAAATGCATGAGGTCGAGCCGGGCGGCATGCACCATCAGCTCGACGCTGACCTGGTTGGAATGCAGTTCCGACAGCACGGAATCGACCAGCCCGGTGGCCCGGGCGAGCAGGTCCGAGGCGATCACCAGCGCCAGTTCGACTGCCAGCAGCGTCAGGATGGTGCTAAGCGCGCCGCTGCTCCACCAGTCGCCAAAGCTGGGGCCCGGCGCAGGGCTGCTGCTGAGCCGCACCACTTCGTCGATGATCAGCTTGCCCACATAGAGTGCCGCGATCGGCTGCACCGATGCGACGAGGCGCAGGCCGATGCTGGCCGCAGTCAGCCATTTACTGGTGCGCCATATCTGCGCCACCAGCCGTCCGAGATGGCCCAGATTTTCAAGGCGTTCGCGGAAGGTGGGGGCTTTGTCGGGAGTGGGGGGTGGGCGGCGCCCGGGAAGGTCGGTCATGGCCGAACTATATCCGCGCCCTTGGCCGGCGGAAATAGCATTGCGTCGGCGCGCTCACCTGTCGGACGTCCTTGAACCAAGCGCCGGGCCCGGCGTTGCAATGGGATCAGCAAGAGGAGCTCAAACCATGCTTAGGGACAAGGACTCGGCGGCCATCGTGGCGGTCAGGGATATCGGGCGCGCCCGCGACTTTTACGCCAATACGCTCGGGCTCGAATTGACCAATGACAACGGCGACGTGCTGGAATTCCGCACCGGCAAGAGCGGGCTGGTGGTCTATGTGTCCGACTTTGCCGGCACCAATCAGGCCAATGCCGTGGTCTGGGGCGTCGGCAGCGAGATCGGCGATATCGTCGCCGACCTCAAGAGCAAGGGTGTGACCTTCGAGCACTATGACGGCATGGAACGCGATGGCGACATGCACGTGGCCGGTGACTTCAGGATGGTCTGGTTCAAGGACCCAGATGGCAACATCCTGCACCTCAACAACATGTAGTCAGGGGCGCTTGAGCAGGAAACTCGCCAGGTTGTCGGTGACGTGGTGCACATGGGGGCCCGCGGTGCGGTCCAGTTCCCAGGTTTCCACCTGGTCGTGCGCATAGTCTTCGCCGGCCACAACCTGCACGGTCGCCATGCCGATATCGTGCGGCACGACGAGGTTCTTTTCGAGGTCGTCGAACATCACCGCGCGGGTCGGGTCGATCCCGTATTGGCTGAGGAACCCGTCATAGGCCTGCTTGTGCGGCTTGGGCACATAGGTCATGGCGCGGATATCATGCACATGCTCGAACAGGTCATCGCCGCCCAGCCGCCGCAAGACGGCGCGGGCATGGCCGGTATCGCCATTGGTCAGGATGAACTTGCGGCCGGGTAGCGCGCGGATCGCATCGACCAGGGCGGGATGCGGATCGACGGGCGCATAGTCGATGGCATGCACGGTATTGAGGAAATGGTCGGGATCGATGCTGTGGCGCTGCATCAGCCCGTTCAGCGTGGTGCCGTAATCGCGATAGTAGGTTTTCTGCAGGCTGCGGGCCGCGTCGAAATCCAGCTGCGTCACGTCCATCATGTAGCTGGTGATCAGCTTGTCGATCTGGGCGAACAGGTTGCAGCTGCGCGGATAGAGCGTGTTGTCGAGATCGAACACCCAATCGGTGATGTGATCGAGACTGCGCGAAGCGGGAGTAAGCGTAATGGTCATGCCGTCCACTATGCCGGAAAAAGGCGGCAATTGCACGGGGGATGGGTGGGATCACCCATGATGCCGCACCCCGATCGGTCCCCTCCCCGCACGGGGGAGGGAGCCGAGTGGTAGTGTGGTTACTGTGCGGCGTTGTTGGCTTCGACGCCAAAGCCGAGCGCGGTGATCAGGCCGGCCGGGTTGGCGGCCGCGGCCATCAGCACCAGCAGCGAAGTCGGGGAGGGCGGCGCCACCTTGACTTCGAGGCTCTTGGGATCGTCGAGGAAAGCCGAAACCGGCGGCACGACGATGTCGGTCAGCGCCGGAATGCCGGTTTCCGCCAGCATGGCTGGCAGCATCGCCTTGAGGCCTTCCACGAACGCGGCGCGCTCGGCGCCCGACTGCGCGGCGTAGAAGTCCAGCAGCTTGCCGGCGAGCGAGGCGTCGTCATAGCGCACCGAAGCCGACACGATCGACACGCCCTGCATCAGGGCCATGCCGCTCATCATCTGGGCCTGGGCCTGCTCTTCGGTCATTTCCGCATCGCCCATCTGCGCCTGCATGGCATAGAGCTGGTCGAGCACGGTCGTGGTGAGACCGGTCAGGTCGGCCTTGATGTTCAGCATGCCGACATCGGCAAAGTCGAACGAGAACTCGCCCATGGTCAGGCGCCCGTCGGCGGTCGACCAGTCGACGCTGGCATAGATGTTGCCGTTGATCGTAGTCAGGCCAAGCGCCTCGATCACTTCGGCGGCAGCGGGGTCTTCCTCGCCAACGCTGCTGAGGTCGGCGGTGATGCCGTTGACCGCGAAGCCCGAGCTCATGCTGGCCAGTTCGATCGTGGCGAATTCAGGCAGGAAATCGCTGCCCGCTTCGATCGACTCGATGGAGAACAGCTCGACACCGTCGCGCGTGACCGAGACCGGACCGGTGCTGAAGCTCTCGTAGAGCTGCGCCAGGCCAACGGCCGAGACCGGATTGCCGGCCGGCAGGTAGAGGCCGTCAACGCGGATGTCGCTGATGGTGATGTGGCCGACCGGATCGCTCTCGAAATCGGTGTCGATATCGGGGATGGTGACGCTGTCGGCGGTGTAACTGCCATCAGCGTTTTCCACCACGCCGGAGAAGGTGACCTCGGTGTCAAACACCATCGGCTCGTCGGGCGTGAAGCTGACCTGGCCACCGGCCACGGTGATGGTGTCGCCATTGAGCGTCGCCGGGCCGAACTGGAAGTCGTAGCCGGCGGTCTTGTAGACCTCGGTGAAGCGGTCAACGAAGGCCTGCGCGTCGAGCGCCATGGCTGGGCCCATCAGGGCGGCGGTTGCCACGCTGCTCAGCAGCACGGCGCGGGCAGTCATTGAGGTCCTCATGGTCATCTCCGGCATTACAGTTTTATTGGTTCGGGGGTCGGCGCGTTCAACAGTAGAACCGTCGCGGGCCACTGGCAGATGGGCCCTTGAGCGTTGAATTGCAATAGATTCCGGCCAGATCGCGGCGGGTGCGCTATATTGTCGGTTTATTACAACATAACGCTGACAGCGGTTTTGCGCGTGCTGGCCTAGCTGCGGTCGTGGTCGAGAAACTGGCGATAGGCGGGGTTCTCGGTCTCTTCCCAATAGGGAAAACCGATGGCATCGATATGGGCGATGAAATCGGCCCGCGTCGCCGCCGGAACCTGGATGCCCACCAGCACGCGGCCATAATCGGCACCATGGTTGCGATAGTGGAACAGCGAGATGTTCCACTCGTCCTTGAGCCCTTCGAGGAATTTGAGCAGGGCCCCGGGCCGTTCCGGGAACTGGAAGCGATAGACCGCCTCGTCCTCGAGGTCGGCGACCCGCCCGCCCACCATGTGGCGGACATGCAGCTTGGCCACTTCATTGTCGGTGAGGTCGATCACCCCAAGCCCGTTCTGGGTGAGGTGGGCGATGATTTCCTGCTTTTCCGCGTCGCCGCGCGACAGCTTGATACCGACAAAGATCTTGGCGCTGGCGCCATGGGCGTAACGGTAGTTGAACTCGGTGATCGAGCGCTGACCGAGCAGGCGGATGAAGGCCCGGTAGCTGCCCGGCCGCTCGGGAATCTCGACGCACAGCAGCGCTTCGGCCCGCTCGCCGATCTCGGCCCGCTCGGCCACGTAGCGCAGCCGGTCGAAATTGACATTGGCGCCCGAATTGATGGCGATCAGCGCGCCCCGCGGGGCGACCCCATCCTCGACCTGGCGGCGCAGCCCGGCCAGTGCCAATGCGCCCGCCGGTTCGGCAATGGCGCGCATATTGTCGAAAATGTCCTTGATGGCGGCGCAGATTTCGTCGGCCGATACGGTGACGATATCGTCGAGCAGGTCGCGGCACAGCCTAAAGGTCTCGTCGCCCACCTGACGTACAGCCACGCCATCGGCAAACAGGCCCACCTGGTCCAGCGCCACCGGGCGCCCGGCGGCGATGGCCGCCTTCATGCTGGCGGCTTCCTCCGGTTCGACGCCGATCACCCGGATTTCGGGCCGCAGGAATTTGACGAAGGCGGCGATGCCCGCGGCCAGCCCGCCCCCGCCCACCGGCACATAGATGGCCCCGATCTCGCCAGGATGCTGACGCAGCAATTCCATGCCGATCGTGCCCTGCCCGGCGATCACGTCGGGATCGTCGAACGGATGCACCACCACATAGCCGTGCTTTTCGGCCAGCTCGGCCGCATGGGCGCGCGCGGCATCGAACCCGTCCCCAAACAGCACGACTTCGCCACCCAGCCGGCGCACTGCGCCCACCTTGATGACCGGGGTCGTGGTCGGCATGACGATGATCGAGCGGATGCCCAGCCGCGTCGCCGACAGCGCCACGCCCTGCGCGTGGTTGCCGGCCGAGGCGCAGATGACGCCGCGCGCCCGCTCTTCGGCGCTCAGATGGGCGATGCGGTTATGCGCGCCGCGGATCTTGAACGAGAATACCGGCTGCATATCCTCGCGCTTGAGCAGCACGTCGGCGCCCAGCCGGGCCGAGAGCAGCTCCATCTTTTCCAGCGGGGTTTCCTCGGCGGCTTCGTAGACCGATGAGGTGAGGATGCGGCGGATATAGTCCAGCATTGTTGTGCTCCGGCGTTTGCAGGGAGCAACGCCGTGGCGGCGATTTTGTCAACAGCTGGCGGCTGTTGTCTCCAAAATCCGCATGGCAGTTCTACCCATTCAGGCGATTGATCCCTGCCATGGGGAGCGCATAGTCGCCCGTCGATTTTCGCGCCGCCGTCAACGAAATGCCCGATCTCGCCACCATACTGACAGGACTTGTCGAAAGTTCGCGGTGTGATGCTGGCAGAGCCGCAGCGCGCTTGATCGCCTTACCGCAAGGAACGTCCCATGTCTGATACTCACAACCCCGGGGCGCAGGCGGCGCCCGATCCGCGCCGGTGGCTGGCGCTGGTCATCCTGCTCATCGCCAATTTCATGAACCTGATCGACGTGACCATCGTCAATGTCGCGCTGCCTTCGATGCGCGAGAGCCTGGGCGCGACCGACAGCCAGATCGAATGGGTCATCGCGGCCTATATCCTGGCCTTCGCGCTGGGCCTGCTGCCCTTCGGGCGCCTTGGCGACATCCTGGGCCGCACCACGCTCTTTCTCTGGGGCGTTGCTGGGTTCACCATGGCCTCGGCGCTGTGCGGCATGGCGCCCAATATCGAATTCCTCATCATCGCCCGCGTCATCCAGGGGCTGTGCGGGGCCATGATGACGCCGCAGGTGCTGGCCATTGCCACGGTCACTTTCCCGCCCCATGAGCGCGGCCAGGCCTTTTCGCTGTTCGGCCTGTCGGCGGGGCTGGCCTCGGTCTGCGGCCCCATTCTGGGTGGCGTGCTGATCTCGGCCAATCTGTTCGGGCTCGACTGGCAACCCATTTTCCTCGTCAATATCCCGATCGGCATCGCGGCCGTGGTGGCCGGCTGGTTCCTCATTCCGCGCCTGCCCGGCCATGCGGCCCTGCAGAACGACTATGTCGGCATTGTCCTCTTCGGGCTCGGCATTCTGGCGCTGGTGTTCCCCATCGTCGAAGGACGGGCCTATGGCTGGCCGTTCTGGGCCTTCGCGATGATCGGGGCCGGCGTGGTGCTGCTGGCGCTGTTCGTGCTGTGGACACGCGCTCGCGCCGCCGCCGGCAAGCCGCAGCTGCTCAACTTCGACCTCATCACCAATCGCCAGTTCATGTTTGGCGCCTTCGTTACGACCGTGTTCGCCTCGGGCATTCCGGGCATGTTCATGGTGATTTCCCTGCTGCTGCAGGGCGGCTTTGATTTCACGCCGCTGGAATCGGGCCTGACCAATACGCCATTCTCGGTGGGCGTATTGGTCGCCTCGCTGATCGCCGGACGCTTCGGCGCCAGCTACCTGCGCGGCCGACTGGCCCTCTCCGGGGCGCTGCTGGTCATCGGCATCGGCTGGCTGCATTTCTATATTGCCGGGGTCACCGACAGCATCGACCACTGGGCTTTCCTCGTACCGCTGCTGATCGCCGGTGTCGGGCTGGGCCTGGGCTTTTCCTCGCTGTTCCAGCTGGTGCTGGCCAATGTGCCGCCGCGCGATGCCGGTGCCGGTTCGGGCGCCCTGCAAGCCTTCCAGCAGGTGGGTGGCGCGCTGGGCGTCGCCATTATCGGGGAGATCTTCTTCACCAATCTGGGCAATGGCTTTGCCGCCGGATCGAGCCAGCATGCGGCCTTTGCCGGGGCATCGAGCCTGGCGCTCTGGTATGTGGTGGCCAGCTTCAGCCTGGTCCTGCTGCTGTCGCCCTTCTTCAAGGGCCCGCGCGGGCAGGGCCGCGATACCCAGGCCCGGCCGGTGTTCGTCGAGGCATGAGCTCCCCCCACCTAACCCTCCCCCTGAAGGGCGAGGGACTGATCACGGACGGGCGCGCGATCCTGCCAAATACTCAAACTGTTCCTCCCCCTACCAGGGGGAGGTTAGGTGGGGGTACTGCGCACTCAGTCGACCCAAACAAAAAGGCCGCCCACCGGGCGGCCTTAAATCATCAGATGCGGTCGGCTTAGAACTTCCAGGCCAGACCGGCGCGAACCACCGAGCTGCTGGGTTCGCTGGTGCCGCCGCCGGGCACGTTGTTGACGCCATAATGGGTCCAGGTCGCGTTGAGGCGGGCCATCAGGTTCTCGGTGACCATCATGTCGACGCCCAGGCCCAGCTGGAAGCCGCCAGCGGTGAAGGTCGTGCTGGTGCCGCCGCGGCTCGGGCTCAGGTCGAACTGGCCCCAGGTATAGCCGACGGTGCCATAGGCCAGCACATTGCTGGCGATCGGGTAGCCCAGCGTGGCGCGGACGGCGGTATCCCACTTCAGCGCGCCGTAGTTCTTGCGGCCGTCGAATTCGAACTGGGTGGCGACATTGTTCACTTCGGCATCGACGCCGAGCACCAGCCAGTCGTTCATCTGGTAGCGATAACCGGCAAACAGGCCGGCATTGCCGCCAATGTCGCCAATCAGCTGCTCGCCGTTCAGGATACCCGGAGCGATTTCGTGGCTCTTCATCGCCACGAGGCTCCCCTGCGCACCCACATAGAAACCGTCCCAGGCCGAATAGCTGGCCTGGTAGGACTGGTTGGTGACCGTGGGCAGGACCATGATGGTCTCGACCTGCTGGGCCTGAGCAGCGGCGACGGAAGCCACGAGGGCGGCGCCAGCAAGGGCGGCAAGCTTGATTTCGGTACGCATGGAATAACCCCCGGATATAATTTGACTGAAATTGCCACGACCCGATGGCAGGGCCTATGCCAATTGGGCCACACCCCACGGAAAAGCCGTGAGATGTGTCAGGTGGTTAGCAAAGGATGAACGCGATCAGCGGACGATCAGCGTGCCCGCGCCAAATTCGGTGAACAGTTCCACCAGCACGACGTGAGGCATCTTGCCGTTAAGGATCACCACGCCTTCAACGCCGTTATCCAGCGCTTCCAGGCACGTCTCGACCTTGGGAATCATGCCGCCCGAAATGGTGCCGTCGGCAATCAGTTCCTTGGCCTGGGCGACGCTCAGCTCGGGGATCAGCTTGCCATTCTTGTCGAGCACGCCGGGCACGTCGGTCAGGAACAGCAGGCGCTTGGCGCCCAGCGAACCGGCAATGGCGCCGGCAAAGGTATCGGCATTGATATTGTAGGTATTGCCGTCACGGCCCGGGGCAACCGGGGCGATGACCGGAATCATTTCCGAACGGGCAAGCAGGTCGAGCAGGGTGCGGTCGACTTCGACCGGCTCGCCGACAAAGCCCAGATCGAGCACGCGCTCGATGTTGGAGCCGGGGTCCTTGACCTTCTTTTCGGCCTTCCGGGCGAAGACCATGTTGCCGTCCTTGCCGCACAAGCCAATGGCCCATTCGCCTTCGGCGTTGATCAGCGCGACGATTTCCTTGTTGATCGAGCCGGCGAGAACCATCTCGACGACTTCCATCGTCCGGGCGTCGGTGACGCGCAGGCCACCCTCGAACTTGGATTCGATTCCCAGATTCTTCAGCATCGAGGCGATCTGCGGACCGCCGCCATGCACCACGATCGGGTTGACCTTGGACTGCTTGAGCAGGGCGATGTCGCGGGCAAAGGCCTGGCCGAGCGTCGCGTCGCCCATGGCATGGCCGCCATACTTGACCACTACGGTCTTGCCCTCATAGCGCTGCATATAGGGCAGGGCCTGGGCGAGGATGCCGGCATCATGGCTGAAGCGGTCGGTCGATGAAGTCTGATCGGTCATGGACGGACCCATTCTGTTGGCAACGGCACAAAAAGACGCCAACGGGTCTAGAACATCAATGCAGAAAGGAAAAGACGGTTCTGCGCCATTTGCGCAGTGATCCATATTGCTTTCTGATACGTTCCGACTTGGACCGGTCAAAGGTGGACTGCCAGCGCTTCGAGAGGCACCAGGGTTCATGACGATAACCACGCCGTCGCAGGATATTGCCGACCTGATCGCGCGCTGCGCCCTGCGCGACCGCATGGCCTTCCGCACCCTCTATGAACGCACCAGCGCGAAACTCTTCGGGGTGACGCTGCGTATCTTGAAGGACCGCTCGGAAGCGGAAGAGGCGATACAGGAAATCTACGTGAAGGTCTGGCAGCGTGCGGATCGCTATGTGGCCGGAAACACCAGTCCGATCAGTTGGTTGGTCGCCGTGGCGCGCAACCATTCGCTCGACATCCTGCGCGCCCGCCGCCCGGCCTCTGCCGATATCGACGTGGCGCTCGAAATTCCCGACAGCGGCCCGACCCCCGAGCGGGCGGCCGAGGACAGTCAGGAGCGCGGGCGGATCGACCAGTGCCTCGATACGCTCGAGCCCGAGCGGGCCGATGCGGTGCGGGGCGCCTATCTGGATGGCTATAGCTATGAAGAGCTGGCCAACCGCTACGCCGTGCCGTTGAATACGATGCGAACCTGGCTGCGGCGGAGCCTGATCAAGTTGAAGGATTGTCTGACGTCATGAGCAGCGACCGCGACACCGGCGAGGGACGAGACGGGCGCAATGCGCTTGTGGCCGAGTATGTGCTGGGCCTGCTTTCGGGCGCCGAGCACGAGCGCGTCGGCCGGCTGATCGAGGACAGTGCCGAGCTGCAGCGCGAGCGCGATTTTTGGGTCCAGCGTTTTGCCAGTCTCAATGAGGGCTATGCGGAAACCCCGGTTCCCACCCATCTCTATGCCGCCATCGAGGCGCGGGCCTTTGGCGACGTCGCGCGCGACAAGCCCTTGCAATCGCTATGGAATAACCTGGCGGTCTGGCGCGGTATAGCGGCGGCCGCGCTGGCGGTGGCCGTGGTGGCGGTCGGTTTCAACCTGCTCCAGCCTGCGCCGACTGTTGGCACGCTGACCACCCAACTGGTGGCCGCGCTCGAAGAGGAGGGGAGCGATGTCAAGTTCGTGGCCCTTTATGACAGCGCCACCGGCATGGTGCGGCTGACCGCGCTGTCGGGAGCCCCGGTGCCTGACAAGGATTTCGAACTCTGGGCCATCCAGGGCGATAAACCGCCCATGTCGATGGGCGTCATCCCGGCCAATTCCCGCAGCGAGGTGGGCATGTCGGCCGAAATCGCCAAGGGTTGGGGTGAGGGCTCGGTGCTGGCGATCACCCTGGAACAGGCCGGCGGCTCTCCCGATGGCAACCCGCATGGCCCCATCGTCGCCAAGGGCGCCGTCACCAAGATCTAGCAAGAAATCGCCGGATTTCTTGCGATCGGCTGACACTCAGAAGTCTTCAGTGTCACCCCACCCACCGATGCCGCCCGCGGACTTGATCCGCGGGCCTTTCGGCGCTTTGCGGGGGTGAGAGGGGCCCGCGGATCAAGTCCGCGGGCAGCGCCGGTGGTTTTTCGATGAATTTGCTGAAGCAGCACGACCGTGCTGCATGCTTGCAGATTTCTTCCAGATTTCTTGCGATGAGCTGAAACTTCGCTTCTCGCCCTTCCGTATCTCTCCATGTCCCGGCCCACCAAGGGAACGAAACACAGGAAGGACTGAATCAAATGACCCTCTCTCTTCGCGCTCTCTCCGTCGCCGCCATGCTGACCGTTGCCTCCATCGGCGGGGCCATGGCCCAGGACAATCCGATGGTCGGCGGCGCTGCCATGTTCGCCGACAAGAACATTGTCGAGAATGCCGTCAACTCGGCTGACCACACGACCCTGGTCGCTGCGGTCAAGGCGGCGGGCCTGGTCGAGACGCTGTCGGGCCCCGGTCCGTTCACCGTGCTGGCCCCGGTCAATGCGGCGTTTGATGCGCTGCCCGCCGGCACCGTCGACACGCTGCTCAAGCCCGAGAACAAGGAAAAGCTCTCCACGATCCTGGCCTGCCACGTGATCCCGGCCAAGGCGCTGTCGACCGACATCGCCAGCATGGTCAAGGCTGATGGCGGCGAGCATGTCGTTGATACGGTGGGCGGCTGCAAGCTGACCCTCAAGGATGTCGACGGCAAGATCACCGTCACCGACGAAAACGGCACCGTCGCCAATGTCACCATTCCCGACGTAATCCAGTCCAATGGCGTGATCCATGTGATCGACGCCGTGCTGACCCCCAAGTCGGCCATGTAGTGCGCCATCAGGGTGCCGCTTCGGCGGCGCCCTGAGAGGGGACGTGCCCCGCATGCCCCCTCACCATAACTTGACGTGTCATCGCCCCGCCCGTGGACGTAATGTGACCGTCAAATCGCCCCGCGCCGCTGCCCGCTTTCCCTCCCGCGCAGCGGGCGCGGGGCAACTACCGAAGGGAAGAGAAATGACCACTATCGATCGCCGTCGTTTGCTTCTTGGTGGCACTGCCATCTTCGCCCTGACCGGCCTTGGCGTGCTGCGCCCCGCCTCCATTGCGCTGGCCGCCGAAGGCGATTTCCCGTTCAAGCTGACCGACGACGAATGGAAGGCCCGGCTCGACGCCGCTGCCTATGACGTGCTGCGCCACGAGGGCACCGAGCGCGCCTTCACCTCGCCGCTCAATGACGAGCACCGCGCCGGGATCTTCCACTGCGCCGGCTGCGATCAGGCGCTGTTCGACGCCGCGACCAAGTTCGACAGCGGCACCGGCTGGCCGAGCTTTTATACCTTCATCGAAGGGGCCATCGGCACCTCGGTGGATACCAGCCTGTTCATGGAGCGCACCGAGGTGCACTGCACCAATTGCGGCGGCCACCAGGGGCATGTGTTCGACGACGGCCCCGCGCCCACCGGCTTGCGCTACTGCATCAATGGGGTGGCGCTGAAATTCGTGCCAGCCTGAACCGGCATGCGAAAATAACAGCGCCGGAATGCGGCCGGGCCTGTTGTGGGGACCCGGCCCCGCCGTTATTGCTGACCCCATGAAACTCACGATTTTGCAGACCGGCGAAGTGCCGGAACCCTTGCGGGCGCGCTTCGGCCCCTACCGCAAGATGTTCGAGACCATGTTCGATTCAACCGGGCCCGGTTTTACCTACGAAATGGTCGCGGTTTCCGATGGCGAGGCGCTGCCCGATCCGGCAACGCTTGAGGGCGTTGTCATCACCGGCTCGCCCGCAGGCGTCTATGAGGATCACTTCTGGCTCGATCCGCTGCGCGCCTTCATCCGCAGCGCCTATGGCCACAAGACCCCGATGCTGGGCGTGTGCTTTGGTCACCAGATCATGGCCGATGCGCTGGGCGGCGATGTGCGCAAGTCCGAAAAGGGCTGGGGGCTCGGCCGCCACACCTACACGGTCAAGTCTCGTCCGGCCTTCATGCAGTCGGCGCCTGCCGCGCTCAATGTCGCCTGTTCGCACCAGGACCAGGTGATCACCGCTCCGCCCGATGCCGAGGTGATCCTGGGCTCGGACTTCACCCCCAATGCCGGGCTGGCCTATCGCAATGGTGCGGCGCTGAGCTTCCAGCCGCATCCCGAATTTGCCGATGACTACACGCTGGCGCTGGCCGAGATGCGGCGCGGCAAGGCGCCGGACCCAGTGGTGGAGACGGCGCTGGCCTCGGTGGCGACCAGGTCGGACAGCGCCGATGTGGCCGGATATATTTCGCAGTATTTCCGGTCGCGCTAGGCGCTTCGCGGAGCTCCAGGCCCTTGCTCCCTCCCCTCAAAGGGGGAGGGAGGCGTTGGCGCCCAATACGGTGGGCTAGTCCCAGCTGAGCGCGCCGCCGTTCTGGTATTCGATGACGCGGGTTTCGAAGAAGTTCTTTTCCTTCTTGAGATCCATCGCCTCGCTCATCCAGGGGAAGGGGTTCTCGGTTTCGGCATAGACCGGGGCCAGGCCCAGCTGGGCGCAGCGGCGGTTGGCGATGAAGTGCATGTATTGCTCGCACAGCGCCGCATTGAGCCCGAGGAAACCCCGCGGCATCGTATCGCGGCCATAGGCGGCTTCCAGTTCTGCGGCGGTGCGGATCATGCCGCGCACCTCTTCCTGAAATTCAGGGATCCAGACATGGGGGTTCTCGGCCTTGATCTGGTTGATCACGTCGATGCCGAAGTTGAGGTGGATGCTCTCGTCGCGCAGGATGTACTGATACTGCTCGGCAATCCCCACCATCTTGTTGCGGCGGCCCAGCGAAAGGATCTGCGCGAAGCCGGTATAGAACCACATGCCCTCGAAGATGACGTAGAAGGCCACGAGGTCCCGCACGAAGGCGCGGTCGGTTTCGGGCGTGCCGGTGGTGAAATCGGGATCATCCAGATGCTGGGTGAAGTTGAGCGCCCAGGCCGCCTTGTCGGTAATGGACGGCACTTCGCGATACATGTTGAAGAGCTCGCCCTCGTCGAGCCCGAGCGACTCCACGATGTACTGGAACGTGTGGGTATGCACCGCCTCTTCGAAGGCCTGACGCAGCAGATATTGCCGGCATTCCGGATTGGTCAGGTGGCGGTAGATGGCCAGCACGATATTGTTGGCGACAAGACTCTCTGAGGCGGCAAAGAAGCCCAGATTGCGCTTGAGCGTGTGGCGCTCGTCATCGGTCAACCCGTCCTTGCTCTTCCACAGGGCGATATCGGCCTGCATCGAGACTTCGGTGGGCATCCAGTGGTTGTTGCAGCCGTTGAGGTATTTTTCCCAGGCCCATTTGTACTTGAGCGGCAGCAGCTGGTTCACGTCGGCGCGGCAATTGATCATCGCCTTGTCGTCAACGGAGACGCGGCCGCCAGTGGGATCGATGCGGGCGGGGTTGGGCTGGTTGGTGGTCCATTCGAGGGACATTTGGGGGTTCCTGATTGTTGCGAGCGGCATGTCGCCGGGAATACGGAGCTGCACCTCCCCCGCGAGGGGGAGGGAGACGACTGAGGGCGCGGTTACTGGCAGGCTTCGCAGTCGGGATCGTCGATAAGGCAGGCGGGGCCGTCGATGACGGGCATGATCAGCCCGGTGCGGACAGGCGCTGCGACGGGCGGAGCGGTGATGACCGGTGCGGTGACGGCCACGGCATTGAGCTTGCCGTCGGTGCCCTTGAGGGTGGATTTTTCCACATGGGTGGCCGAGCGCGAGCGCAGGTAATAGGTGGTCTTGAGGCCCGCCTTCCACGCCGAGCGATAGAGCGCATCCAGTGCCTTGCCCGAGGGATTGGCGAGGTAGAGGTTGAGCGACTGCGCCTGGTCGATCCACTTCTGGCGGCGTGAGGCGGCGGCGATCAGCCAGCTCGCATCCAGCTCGAAGGCGGTGGCGTAGATGGCCTTGAGGTCGGCCGGCACGCGGTCAATCTGGCCGACCGAGCCGTCGAAATATTTGAGGTCGGAGATCATCACCTCGTCCCACAGCCCCCGCGCCTTGAGATCGCGCACCAGCTGGGCGTTCACCACGGTGAAGTCGCCGCTCATGTTCGATTTCACATAGAGGTTCTGGTAGCCCGGCTCGATCGACTGGCTGACGCCGCAGATGTTGGAAATGGTCGCGGTGGGCGCGATGGCCATGGTGTTGGAATTGCGCATGCCGACGGTTTTGACGCGGTGGCGCAGGGTCTCCCAGTCGAGGCGCTGGCTGCGGTCGATATTGATCTCGCTGCGGGTCTGCGCCAGCAGTTCCAGGCTATCGATGGGAAGGATGCCCTGGCTCCACAGCGAGCCCTCAAAGCTGGCATAGGCGCCGCGTTCTTCGGCCAGATCGGCCGAAGCTGAAATGGCAAAGTAGCTGATGGCTTCCATCGAGCTATCGGCAAAGGCGACGGCTGCGTCGGAGGCATAGGCAATGCCCTGCGCCTGCAGCGCATCGGCAAAGCCCATCAGGCCCAGCCCCACCGGGCGGTGACGCAGATTGGACCTGCGGGCCTCGGGGATGGTGTAGAAATTGATGTCGACCACATTGTCCAGCATGCGCATGGCGACGTCGACGCTGCGCTTGAGCAGGACCAGATTGAGGCCGTTGGCACCGATATGGGCGAGCAGGTTGATCGAGCCGAGATTGCAGACGGCGACCTCGTCCTTGGAGGTATTGAGCGTGATCTCGGTGCAGAGATTTGACGAGTGGACGACGCCGATGTGCTGCTGCGGCGAGCGGATGTTGCAGGGATCCTTGAAGGTGATCCAGGGATGGCCGGTCTCGAATAGCATGGTCAGCATCTTGCGCCAGAGATCGAGCGCCTTGACGGTGCGGGAGACCTTGAGCTGGCCGGCGGCGGCCTTCGCTTCATAGGCCTCGTATGCGCTTTTGAAGGCGGGGCCGTAGAGATCGTGCAGGTCGGGCGTTTCATCGGGCGAGAACAGGGTCCAGTCGCCGCCCGCCTCGACGCGCTCCATGAACAGGTCCGGCACCCAATTGGCGGTGTTCATGTCATGGGTGCGGCGGCGGTCGTCGCCGGTATTCTTGCGCAGATCGAGGAATTCCTCGATGTCGACATGCCAGGTTTCGAGATACGCGCAGACCGCGCCCTTGCGCTTGCCGCCCTGGTTGACCGCGATGGCGGTGTCATTGGCAACCTTGAGGAAGGGCACGACGCCCTGGCTCTCGCCATTGGTGCCCTTGATATGGGCGCCCAGGCCCCGCACCGGCGTCCAGTCATTGCCCAGGCCGCCGGAATATTTGGCGAGCAGGGCATTGTCCTTGATCGACTTGAAGATGCCGTCGAGATCGTCGGCGACGGTGGTCAGGAAGCAGGAGCTGAGCTGCGGGCGCAGCGTGCCGGCATTGAACAGGGTCGGGGTCGAGGCCATGAAATGGAAGCTCGACAGCAGGTCGTAGAATTCGATGGTGCGGGCCTCGCGGTCGATCTCGCGGATGGCCAGGCCCATGGCGACGCGCATGAAGAAGGCCTGCGGCAGCTCGAAGACCTGCCGTTCGACATGCAGGAAATAGCGGTCGTAGAGGGTCTGCAGGCCCAGATACTGGAACTGCATGTCGCGCTCGGGCTTGATGGCGGCGGCGATGCGCTTGACGTCGAAGCGGGCGAGCTCGGGGTCGATCAGCTCATGTTCGATACCGCGCTGGAGGTAGGCCGGGAAATAGTCGGCATAGCGGGTTTCCATGTCCGCCTGGGTCGCCATGTCGGGGCGGCCGGAGACGAAGGTGAGGGCTTCGCGGCGCAGCTTGTCGAGCAGCAGGCGGGCAGACACCAGGGCGTAATTGGGCTCGGTTTCCACCAGCGTGCGGGCGGCGAGGATCGGGGCCAGCGCCAGCTCGTCGAGCGAAATGCCGTCATAGAGATTGCGGCGGGTCTCGGCGAGGATGGTCTGCGGCGACGTGCCCTCGAGGCCGGCGCAGGCTTCCGCGACCACGGTGGCGAGGCGGGCTTCATCGAGCGGGGCGAGGCGGCCATCGGCCAACGTCATGCGCAGGGCGGAGGCCACGGCCACCGGCGCTGTGGTGGCGGCGCGGGCGCGGGCGCGGTCTTCGCGATAGAGCACATAGGCGCGGGCGACCTTCTGGTGCTCGCCGCGCATCAGCGCCAGCTCCACCTGATCCTGCACGTCCTCGATGTGGAAGACCCGGCCGTCCTTGGCGCGGCGGGTGAGGGCGGTGGCGACCTCGTCGCTGAGCCGGGCGACGGTCTCATGCACGCGGCGCGAGGCGGAGGCCTCGTGTCCCTCGACGGCAAGGAAAGCCTTGGTCAGCGCCACGGCGATCTTGGCGGGATCGAAGGGCACGATGCCGCCATTGCGCTTGAGGATGGAATAGCCGGGCTCGGCTGATGCGGATTGGGATGGAAAGGCTGTGATCTGCGACATTGGACCCCCGTAGGTGGATGGCGGGGGCAACAGGGCGCGCAGAGGCATGACCAGACGGCCAAGCGGCGACGCGACCAATCGGGACACCCCGCCCATGGACGTTTTGACCTGTCGTGGCAGGTATCTGGCTTGCCCGGGATGCGGGCTTTCACAGTTGCGGGGGCAGCGCTGGACTGGAACATTGAGTTCGCACCAGCTTCCCTATTATCACCCGTCCTTGCGATCCGGGTAACCACGACACACTACATGTAGTGGTCTAGTTCGGGATTCGCGTCAATGGCTTGTCGAGGGCGACATCTGCATTTTTGTTCGGCTGACGCTCTGCTATAGAGCGGGCTCGCGCAGCAAGGCCCGGAACAGCATGTCCCTTCTCAACGATCTTTCCCTCCAGGCCATCATGTCGCGCCTCGCCGCCGGGCTGCTTTATGCGGCGTTTCAGGGCGGCTTGCTGACGCTGCTGATCGCGCTGCTGCGGCGCGAGGAAGGGGAGAAGGGCGACCGCTTCAGCTTCAATCCACTCGATCATATTTCGATGCCCGGCATGGCCATGGCGGTGCTGTTCCGCACCACCTGGATCCGCTATCACGCGCCGCAGCCGGAATCGCTGAAAGGCGGGCGGCTGGCGCTGGTGGGGATTGCGCTGGCCGTGCTGGCGGCGAGCCTGGCTCTGGTGCCCCTGCTCGATGGCGTACGCCAGCTGATTGCCACCTATGTGCCGCGCACGGCGGGCTATGCCATGCTGCAGGTGGCGGTGGCCTTGCAGGAGATCATCCTGATGTCGGTACCACTCAACCTGTTGCCGCTGCCCGGCCTGATCGGCGGGCTGTTCCTGTTTGCGGCGATGCCGGAGAGGGCCAGGCAATGGCGGCGCCTGGTGGTGCCGGTCAATGTCGTGCTGGTGCTGGCGCTGGTTGCCGGCTTCGTGCCGAATATGGGGCCGATGCTGGCCCCATATTTCTCCCGTCTCTAGACGCTACTGCGCCATGCTCAGATCGGCCATGATCTGGGTGATGGTGCCGTCATCGGTGAGCTCGGCGATGGCATTGTCGACCTGGCTGCGCAGATAGGTGTTGCTGCTCGCAATCAGCGCACCGACCTGCACATTGGCGGCTGGCACCGGATCGAGCGCGGCCACCTTGAGGTTGGCAGCGGCGGGGTCTTCGGCCATCAGCTGGGCCAGGGCGGGCTGCCAGAGCAGCATGCCGGCCAGCTTGCCTTCAAGCAGCCGGGTGAGCATCAGCTTGTTGTCGGCATAGGGCAGGCGCTTCCAGCGCTGGTCCTTGGGACGCTGCAGCATGGTGGTGGCGAAGACGCGTTCACCCAGGCTGGCTATGGCGGTGCCGATGGTGCTGCCGACCGGAATATCGCCCAGTTTGGTGTAGGACGGGTCGGCGACAGCGAGCACGAAGGGCACGTTCGCATAGGGGCGGGTCACCGCGGCCCATTCGGGGAATGGAGAATTGGGCTGCACCGCGACACCCATCAGCAGGTCGCAGTCATTGGTCAGGTGCACCTGCATTTCGGCGAGATAGCCGTCGCCATCGAGCGGAAAACCGCGCAGCGCCGGAACATATTCGACCTTGAGGAACAGCGCGTCGGCAATGGCCTGGGCCACGGCGCGGTCAAGCTTACCGCCGGGGCTGAAGTCATCGACGCAGGCGCGGATATTGTTGCCCTGCAAACCGCGCTGCTGGTTGAGCAGCTGCTGGGGCAGGACCTGGGCCTGGGCGGGCAGGGCCAGCAGGCAGACGGCGAGGACGGACGCCAGACGGGTGAGCAATTTCATTTGGGTCTCCTGAAAGCAGGAAGGGGGCCTCGCGGCCCCCTTCCAATCATTACTGCACCAATTAGTTCTTGGGCAGCTTGTAGACGAAGATCGAGTTGCCCGTGCCCGAGGGAAGCGGAACTTCCGGGAAGGCCGAGGCGATCGAGCCCGCTGCGGCGCTGAAGCCGGTCGGGATCACGATGTACTGCTCGCCATCGAGCTCGTAGGTCATCGGCGAACCGCCGATCGGGGCGTTCAGGCGCTGCTGCCAGAGAACGTCACCGGTCTCCTGATCCCATGCCTTGACGTAGCGGCCAGCGTCGCCGCCGATCACCAGACCACCACCGGTCGCCAGGAGCGACGAGGTCATCGAAGGACGCTGACGGACCTTCCAGCCTTCGCCTTCCGACTTGGTGGTGCCAACCTTGATGGCTTCCACGAGGCCAGCCTCGGTGATGCCTTCAGGCAGAACGCGCGGGCCAAACTTCATTGCGCCGGTGGCGTTGCCAGCGGTGAACTCGGTCTGGGTAGCCGAAACCGTGTTGCAGGCCTCGGTGAGCGGGACGTAGAACTGCTGGGTCAGCGGGCTGTAAGCGCCAGCCTGCCAGAGCTTGCCACCGGACACGGAAGTGCAGATGAGCGCTTCTTCGCCGAGTGCCTTGACCATCAGGTCTTCGTTCGGGTGAACCGTACCGTCTTCGTCGATCTTGGTGACCGAGTTCTGGTACACGGTTTCCTGCGACCAGAGATACTTGCCGGTGTCACGATCGAGAGCGAAGAAGATGCCGTTCTTGCCGGGGACCGACACCATCAGGTGCTTGGTCTCGCCGCCTTCTTCAACGTCAACCAGGACGCGCTCGAACGGGGAGTCCAGATCCCAGTTATCGCGCGGCATGTGCTGGTAGTACCACTTCAGCTCGCCGGTGTCGGCATCGAGTGCCAGCGACGAGTTGGTGTACAGCACATCGCCATCACCCGAGCCACGGATCAGCTCAGCATAAGGAGCCGGCATGCCGACGCCCCAGAAGGTGGTGTTGGTGCGAGCGTCATACGAGCCCGTTGCCCACGGCGTGCCGCCCCAACGGTTCTCGGGGGGAACTTCACCCCAGCTTGCGCCCTGCGCAGGGTTGTTCGGATCATCCAGGGTGTTGAAGCGCCAGAGTTCTTCAAGCGTGTTGAAGTCGTGCGCGACAATGTAGCAACCGCCGGCAGTGCCCGAGATCGAGCAGCCCGAGATGGCCGAGATGATCTTGTTGTTCACAACGATCGGGCCAACGGTGTAGCTGTAGCCCTGGTTGTAATCGAAGGCCTGAACTTCGCGCAGGACCTTACCGTCCTTTGCGTTCATGACGATGATGCGAGCGTCGACGGTGGTCAGGACCACGGTGTCTTCATACAGCGCGATCGAGTTCTTCTGGCGGCGCGACTGGTAGAGCTGGTAGCCCCATTCAGCCGGGATCTTGGCCAGAGCCGGGCGGTATTCCCAGATCAGGTCGCCGGTACGGGCGTCGAGTGCCTGCACGATGTTGTTGTTGGTCTGCAGGAACAGCACGCCGTCGTTCATCAGCGGTGCGGTTTCCTGGATGCCAACGTCGGCCATCGGCCAGGCCCAAGCGAGCTCGAGGTCCTTCACGGTGTCGCGGTTGACCAGATCAAGCGGGCTGTAGCCCTGGTTGTCCAGCGTACGGCGCCAGGACAGCCATGCGGAATCGGGGGGATTCAGGACCATGTCGTTGGTGACCGGTGCGTAGTTTTCACGCACGCCCTGAGCATGAGCAACACCCGCAAGGGTGGTCAGGCTCACCGTCAAAGCCAGTGCGACCTTGAAGAAGTTCTTGTTCATTCTATTCCTCCGCTCTGAGCATTCCATCGAGTCCGAAATCCGGGCCCTTTGCCAATGTCTCAAGGGTAAAAATCAAACTGATCAGTTCTTGGTGGGAAGGGTTTTGCCCCAGGTGTAAGCCTGAGGTACGCCCGCTGCTTCTGCCGGTTCCGGAAGGATGGATGGCAGGGTCTTGCCCCAGGTGTAAGCCTGAGGAACAGCGGGGGCCGCTTCGGTGGAGGTAGCAGCCGCGTCGGCTGCGGGGGCAGCAGATGCAGTGCTGGTCACTTCGGCAAGCTTGATGCTGTTGAGAACATCAGGCGCCGCGGTGAGAGCGGTGTCGCCGGGCTGAGCACCATTGACCTTCAGAATGTAGGCCATGATGTTCACATAGGTCTCCTCGCCGAGGAGGCCCGGAGCCTGCGGAGGCATGGCTGCGGAGATGTAGCCATACATGCCGGCAGCGGTATCGAAGTTGTGCATGACTTCGAGGCCCTTGAGTGCGGGTGCGTCAGGACCGAGAAGCTCGGCGCCGTGACACATAGCGCACTGGCCATCATATTCCTTCTGCCCGGCATCTGCCTGGGCTTCCGTGAATACCTGCGCCTGCGCCTGCGAGGGCAGGGTCTGCAAGACCATGCCCGAAGACATGGCGAGGGCCATGCACGCGACGATGCGCGTGGATCTGCTTTTCACAATCGTCTCCCTAAAAAGCTGTTTAACGATATCACCGCGGGGGCGAACGATGCGCCCGCGATTTCCGCGTGGTGAATTCCCGGAGGATACTCCCTCCCGCTATTGAGAGAACAGTACTAAAATATTCCTCCATGGAGGCAAAAAATGCTCTCCACGGGGCGGAGGAATATGGCAGCGCCGTCAGCGACTGTCGGGCAGCTTATAGCGGCTGGCAATGTCGTCCTGCACCCCGTTGACGGCGAGTTTCCCCATGCTTTCGCGCATGGCGCGCATCAGCGTCGCGTCGCCTTTCCATAGCCCGAAAGCGAGCTGAAAATGGCCCAATTGTGACGGCGAAAGCCAGTCGATCCGGGCCTCTGGCACGTCGAGGCTCGCCAGCGTCAGCCAGTCGCTGATCGCCAGTTTTGCCTGCCCTGAGGCGAGTGCCGCGACCAGTTCTCCCGAAGAATTGACTGGCAGGATTTGCAGCCCCTCGGCGCGCAGAAAACGGCTCAGCGCGAGTCGATCCAGCGACGACGGACCGGGAAAAACCGCGACCGCGTCACCGCGCTGCGGCATTATGTCATTGCGCGACATGGACGCCCACCCGTTGGAACCCTCGGTTGGCAGCAGCTGCAGGAAGCCGCGGGTCGCCGCATTGTCTACCACGCCCCCGGCAATGACCTGGCACTGCGCCCGGGTGAGTCGCCAATTGCGCGGATTGAAGTCGGCGCCGATGGCCGGGCTGCGGTTGATGGCGAGGCGCACGCCGAGGTCGGCCGCAATCTGCTGCAGCAGCTCGACATCGTAGCCGGGATGGGCCGCATCGGTGGTGACCAGCGGCGGCGCGGCCTCGGGCAGGCAGACCCGCAGCACGCCGCTTTTCTGCACTTCGGCTAGCGAATTGTCGGGCGGCAGGAAGGTCACCACGAACAGCAGGCCCATCGCCACGGCCAGGTTGACGGCGACGGCGCGCGATCGCGAGAAGCGGCGGCGTTGCGGCGGTTGCGGGCTCTCGCTCATGTGCGTTTGAAATCCAGCAGCGCCACCACGAAGAAGAACACCGCCATGCCCCCGATAATGGCCGGGCCGAGCAGCGGGTTGAACTGGGTGAAGCCGATCAGCACCCCGCGCAGCGCATCGACCGCATAGGTGATGGGATTGATCTCGACCAGGAAGACCAGCCATTCGGGATAGGTGGCCGCCGTCTGGGTGCGGGTCAGCGAGGGATCGAGCGGAAAGACCGACGAGGAGCAGAAGTAGAGCGGCAGGATGATGGTGTTGGAGAACACCCCAAAACCCTCAAAGCTGCGCACCCGCGCCGCCAGCAATACGCCGAACGAGGTCAGCCCGAAGGACAGGCAGAACATCAGGCACAGGGCCAGTCCCACCTGTTCCCAGCTCAGTGTCACATCGGCGAAGCGCGCCAGGATCAGCACGAGGAAGCCATGCACGGTGGCGACGGTGCTGCCGCCCAGGATCTTGCCGAGCAGGATCGCCCATTTGGGCAGCGGCGACACCAGCACCGCCCGCAGGAAGCCGAATTCGCGATCCCAGATCATCGACACCGCGAACAGGATCGAGGTGTACATGATGTTCAGCACGATGACGGCGGGGAACAGGAACTGCAGATAGGTGAAGGGAATGACGAAGCGCACTTCGCCATAGATTTCGCCCCGGAAATAGGGATTGAGCCCGATGCCCAGGATCAGCAGCCAGATGATGGGGCGCGAGACGCCCCCGATCAGCTGGCCGCGATCGCGCAGCGACCGCATGATTTCGCGCAGCCAGATGGCGTAGATGCCGCGCGCCAGGGGGACAAGGTTGGTCACTTGGAAACACTCCATGCGGTAACGGGCATCAGCGGCGACCTTTCTTCGGCCGTGGGGCCGGTCCGTTCTGGCCATCGCGCATTTCGCGCCCGGTCATGGTGAGGAACACGGTTTCCAGGCTCGGCTCGTCGATGAGGATTTCCTTGAGGCTGCTGCCGAATTCGTGGAGGAAGCCATCGGCCATTTCGGCGCTTTCCATGGCAATGCCCAGCCGTCCGCCCGAGAGTTGCTGGGCCTGCGGCCAGCGGGAGAGCAGGGTGGCGCGGGTCGCCTCGTCGCGCGGCAGGCAGCGGATCAGCGTCGCGCCATAGCGGGCCTTGAGCGCCGCCGGGGCGTCGGAGGCCAGCACCTTGCCGCGATCGAGCACGCAGATCAGATCGCACCCATCGGCCTCTTCAATATAGTGGGTGGTGACGAACAGGGTCAGCTCGCGCGTTTTGCGCTGCTCGTTGAGATAGGCCCAGATGCGGGCACGCGTTTGCGCGTCCAGCCCAACCGTGGGTTCATCGAGCAGCAGGATGCGCGGCTCGTGCAGCAGGGCGCGGGCAATCTCCAGGCGCCGCTTCATGCCGCCCGAAAAGCTGCGCACCGGGTTCTCACGGAATTCCTGCAGCTCGACCAGTTCGAGCACCTCGTTGATGCGGCGCACCCGCTCGGGTTTGTTCATGCCGTAGACGAGGCCCTGGAATTCGAGGTTTTCCCAGGCGCTCAACCGGTCATCGAGGCTGTCGTCCTGAAACACCACGCCGAGCTGGCGTCGGGCATTCTGCGACTGGCGGGCAATATCGACCCCGGCCAGCATGGCCTTGCCGCTATCGGGCTGCACCAGCGCGCACAGGATATTCATCAGGGTGGACTTGCCGGCGCCATTGGGACCGAGCAGCGCCATGCTCTGGCCGCGCGGCACGCGGAGGCTGACATCGTCGAGCACCTTGCGCCCGGAATAGGCGTGGCTGATGCCCGCCAGTTCAATTCCGCCCTCGCTCTGGTTCACCACCGAAACTCCTCGCAGTCCACAAAAGTCGCGCCCGCCGCCGACCGGCGCGAACACGCCCTACGACTAGAAGCGGCATTCCTCAGGGGCAAGCGATTGTTGGGCACGATAACGCGACAAATCTGCCCGCCTGTGGTGGCCCGGTTCAGGCCACGCGCGGTTTGGGTGGCGGAGGCGAGGCCGGGCGGGCGGGCACATTGGTGGCCAGCCAGATGACGTGGCGGGAGCCGCGGCCCCGGCTGCTGGCGCGCACGCGCTCCTCCTCGACGGCAAAGCCGGCGCGCTGCAAGCGCTGGGTGAAAGCACGGTCGGGAGCCGAAGCCCAGACCGCCAGCACGCCCCCGGGCCGCAGCGCCGCCTTGGCCGCCTTGAGCCCGGCCATGCTGTACAGCGCGTCATTGGTTTCGACGGTGAGGCCATCGGGGCCGTTATCGACATCGAGCAGGATGGCGTCATAGCTGGCCTTGGCCGCCTTGATCACCCGGCGCACGTCATTGACCTTGATCTCGACGCGCGGATCATCAAGGCACCCCTTGAAGATCGGTGCCATCGGGCCGCGTGCCCATTCGACGACGGCCGGCATCAGCTCGGCCACGGTGATCCTGACGGTAGCGGGCCATTCGGCCAGCGCGGCGCGCAGGGTGAAGCCCATGCCCAGCCCGCCGATCATCATATGGGCGCGCGGACGATCCTTGAGCCGCGCCCAGGCCAGCCCCGCCATGGCCTCTTCCGAGCCGCTGAGGCGGCTGTTCATCAGCGCGATATTGCCCAGCATGATCGAGAATTCGTCGGCCCGCTGAATGAGGCGGATATCCCCGCGGCCATCGGGCAGCGGCACGGAATCGATCAGGACCCAGGGGTTCACGGCATGGCTTTCGCAAAGGGAGGTGCGCCTCCTATCGGCCCTCCGCCCCGCCAGCGCAAGCAAAAGCGGGTGATGCGACGGGCGGGTACGTTGTGCGCAGGCGCCTTGACGAACTCTGGCGCGCTATTGTCCATGTGGAGTAGCAACCGACGGAAGGTGCCATGGACTTTCTGAAACTGCTGAAATCGATCGAGGAACTGCTCTACGAGCTGGTGACCTGGATCGTCTTCTATCCGCTGACCGTCGCCAAGGTGGTGACGCGTCCCGTGCGGATGATGGCCTATGCCGAAGCCGAGTTGCGCGATACGGTCGACGAGCAGTTTGTCGATACCTTGAGCCCGCCCATTGCCCTGCTGATCACCCTGTTGCTGGTGCACGCCCTCGAGCTCATCGTGCCGCGCACCGGCGAGACACCCCTTCCAGGACTGCTGGCTGACGACAACAACCTGATCGCCTTCCGTGCCGTCGCCTTCAGCATCTTTCCGCTGCTGCTGGCCGTCGCCTATCTGCGCCAGCGCGGCACCAAACTGACGCGCTCGTCGCTGCGGCCGGGCTTTTACGCGCAATGCTATGTCGCGCTGCCCTTCGTCGTTGCCTTCACGGCGGGCGGCATGATCGCGACGCGGTGGTCACCAACTTCCGGCCTGTTGCTCATGGGCGTCGGCTATGTCTGGTACATCACGGTGCAGACTATCTGGCAGAGCCTCGATGGTAGGGTGGGACGGCTGGCGGCCTGCCTCGCCTCGCTCGGCACGACCCTGGCGGCCACGCTGGGGCTGATCGCTGTTACCACAGCGACCGGCCTTGCCATCGGCCTGGCGAAACTGCCCTAGCCCCCGGCCATAAAGCGCCGCAGAACGCTATTCCTGTTTCAAATTTAGTATGCATGCATATTACTTTGCGAAAAAGTAACTTTGCGACAATGCAACTATTGGTGAAAAAACGGGAGGCGGTCGCGGCTTTCGGGCAAAACCAACTGGTGAACGTTATTTTCCTAAAAGTGCAGCAACTTGCGTGATTCAACCAAAATTCTTGAATTTTCTGGAACGTCAATAGTTTAATTGACGCATGCGCTAAACAAAAATTTCATTGTCCTCTGGACCCCCATGGCTTGGGCTGAATACTAGGTCTCGTTATCACTCACGATGGGGAGACATCAGTGGACGTCGAAGAAAACAAGAGCCCGACAAGGCGCGAGTTTTTGACCATGGTCGGCGCATTTGGCGGCGCAGCGGTCATGTATCAGGCAATGGGCATGATGGGCCTGGCACAGGCCTCGCCCTATTCCGGGCCGATCGCTCTGGGTCAGGCACCCGCCGGCACCAAGGTGCTCGTGCTGGGTGCTGGTATCGCCGGCATGGTTGCGGCGATGGAACTTCGTGACGCGGGTTATGAAGTTGAAGTGCTCGAATTCCGTGGCGTGGCTGGCGGTCGTTGCTGGACCCTGCGCTCGGGCGACACCTATGAAGAACTCGGTGGCGCCGTGCAGACGGTCGACTTCGCCGAGGGCAACTACTTCAATCCGGGTCCGTGGCGCGTGCCCTACAACCACTACGGCATCATCGACTATTGCCGTCGCCTGGATGTAGAGCTCGAGGCGCTGATCCAGATCAACAACATGGCCTATGTGCACTCCACCAAGGCCTTCGACGGCAAGCCGGTTCGCTATCGCGAAATCAACTCCGACTTCCGCGGTCACATCTCGGACCTGCTCTCCAAGGTCACCAATCAGGGTGCCCTGGACGACGTGCTGTCCGAAGACGACAAGAAGAACCTGCTGGCCGGCCTGCGCACCTTCGGTGCCCTGAACGCCGACAACCAGTATGTGTCGGGCAACGCCGCCAGCGCACGCCGTGGCTACGAGCGTGAACCGGGCGGCGGCGTCGATGGCGCACCGATCGCCAACGAAGTGATGGACATCTCGACCCTGCTCAGCTCGGGCCTGTGGAGCCGTCTGGCAACCAGCGAAGCGCTGAACGGCTCGATGCCGATCTTCCAGCCCAAGGGCGGCATGGACATGATCGCGCGCGCCATGGCGGCAAACCTGGGCGACCTGGTGAAGTACGAAGCCCGCGTCACCCAGATCCGTCAGGACGAAAATGGCGTGACCGTGGTCTATGAAGACATGGCCAATGGCGGCGCGGAAGTGACCACCACGGCAGACTACTCGGTCTGCACCATTCCCTTCTCGATCCTCAGCCAGATCGACCACGACTTTGGCGGCCCGCTCGCGGACGTCATCCCGACCATGTCGTACAACGCCTCGATCAAGGTTGGCCTCGAGTTCAACCGTCGCTTCTGGGAAGAAGACGAGCACATCTTCGGTGGTTCGACCTATACTGACCTGCCGATCGCGCAGATCTCGTACCCGTCGAACGACTACCTGTCCAAGAAGCCGGGTGTGCTGCTGGGCGCTTATGCCTGGGGCGCAACCGCCTACCAGTTCTCGTCGATGGCGCCGGAAGAGCGCATCAGCCGGACCCTGGACTACGGTAGCCAGATCCATCCGCAGATGAAGGATGAGTTCAAGGCGGGCGTGGCCGTCGCATGGCACCGCGTGCCGTGGACCCTGGGCTGCTATGGCGCCTGGCAGGACAAGGAAGCCCAGTATCAAGACGCAGTGGCGATGGATCGCCGCATCGTCTGCGCTGGCGAACACCTGTCCTATCTGCCGGCCTGGATGGAAGGTGCCGTGCTCTCGTCGCTCGACGCGATCAGCCGCCTGCATGCAACCGCAACCACCAATGCAGGGAAGTAAGACCATGCGTTTTCTGACAACACTGGCCGTTTCCGCCCTGATGGTCGGTTCCGCGATCGCCCAGGATGCGGCTCCCGCTGCTGCTGCCGATGACAGCAAGGCCTGGTTCGCCAGCTCGTCGGTGCTGACCCAGCAAACCGGCGAAGGCATCTACAAGGCCGTCTGCGCCGGCTGCCACATGCCCGAAGGCCAGGGTGCCGTCGGTGCCGGTGCCTATCCGGCTCTGGCTTCCAACGCCAACCTCGAGTTCCCCGACTATGCGATCTATCTGATCGTCAAGGGCAGCGGCGCCATGCCGCCGCTGGGCGGCGTGCTGAACGACCAGCAGGTTGCTGAAGTGGTGAACTACATCCGCACCAGCTTCGGCAATGACTATAAGGACGAGCCGGCAACGGCGGAAAAGGTTGCCGCAACCCGGTAACCCGACCAGGCCCGGCACGCTCACCAGCGTGCCGGGTTTTTTGTTTTGAAGAAGGAGATTTGATGAAGACACTTGTTATGGCGGCCGGATTGACCCTGGCCATGACCGGCTTGGCGCAGGCGGAAGTTATCCGCCACACCACGCCCGGCTCGAATTTTCCCATCCTGCGTGCTGTCGAAATTCCCCCCGAGGCAACGCTGGTTTATCTGAGCGGGGTGGTTCCGGGCGTCACCAATAGCGAGGCCCCGCGCGGCTCGGCGGAAGCCTTCGGCAATACCGCAGCACAGACCGTTTCCGTGCTGGAGCGCATCGAGGCCAACCTGACCGATATCGGCCTGACCATGGGTGATGTGGTCAAGATGCAGGTCTACCTGGTGGCCGATGCCAGCGGCGAAATGGACTTCGCCGGCTTCATGGAAGGCTATTCCCAGTTCTTCGCCACCGAAGCCCAGCCCAACATGCCGACCCGCTCGGTGTTCGAGGTTGCAGGCCTGGCCAATCCCAACTGGCTCGTCGAAATCGAAGTGGTCGCCGTGCGCGAATAAGCGCGGGTATGACCCCGACCTGATTTAGTCAGTTCACCGCTCCCGGCGCTTCAAGGGCAACCTCCGTTCCCGCGCCGGGACGCCCCGATTCGCCCGCTGCGCTCCTGCGCCCGGCCCGGTCGGGGTATGAGACTTCAGTCTCACCCGGAACACCTTTCCCTCATCACACCATCCCTGCACGGCCCGCTGCCAGCACGGCACGGCCTTGCTTTGCGCTACAGCCGGCCGCCGCTGCGATGCGGGACGATGCTTTCGCCTGTGTTTGCGCGCGGTTGACAGGGTCAAATCTTCGAATTAACAAAACCATGAAATCAACGCCAATTGTATTAATCAAAAAGTTAAAACAACTTAACAGGCGCGGATATTCAGGCTGCCGACAGGCCCCGTGAAGGGCGGGTCGTTTTTAGGGTTCGTGTCGCCACGGGCCGTTCAATTTGGGAGGACCATATGACCATTCGCACCGCCGGCTCACTGCGGCTGACAGGCGTCGCGCTGACGACGCTGATGCTGGTAACCACCGTATCGGCGCAGACGCTCAATGTTGGCGTCGTTGCCGAGCCGACCTCGATCGACCCGCATTTCTTCCGTTCCGGCCCGAACATGAGCGTTCGCGAGAACGTTTCGGACGCGCTGGTCTACAACAACCAGGTCACTGGCGAAGTTGAAGCGCGCATTGCCGCGAGCTGGGAAGTCCAGAGCGAGACCAGCTGGCGCTTCGCCCTCAATCCCAATGCCAAGTTTGCCGATGGCAAGGCCGTGTCGGCCGCCGACGTGATCTTCTCGCTCTGCCGCGTGCGCAACGTCGCCGGCAGCCCCGGCCCCTATATCTCCTTCGTCGAGACGATCGAGAATATCGAGGCCGATGGCGAGGGCGCCGTTGTCATCACCACCAATGGTCCCGATCCGGTGCTGCTGCAGAGCCTGAGCGCGCTGGGCATCATTCAGAGCCCGACCGGCGCGCTGCTCGACTATGACCGCGAGACCTGCGGCAATACCGAGTGGATCGGCACCGAGCTGTTCAACAACGGCACCGTGCGCACCGGCATCGCGCCCTACTATGTCACCGAATATCAGCCGGGCATTCAGACCGTGCTGCAGCGCAATGACGACTATTATGGTGAAAAGCCCCACTACGAGCGCGTCGTGCTGAAGTCGATCCCGGAAAACGGTGCGCGTATCGCTGCCCTGCTTTCGGGTGGCGTCGACGTGATCGACGGCGTGCCGGTCAATGCCATCGACCAGATCGCCGATAACGAGGCGCTGGAGCTGATCTCCATGCCGGCCTCGCGCCTGATCTTCTTTGCATTCGATCAGGAAGGCGAGCCGACCCCCAAGGTCAGCGGCACCGACGGCAAGAACCCGTTCAAGGATGTCCGCGTGCGCGAGGCGCTCAACCTGGCGGTCGATCGCATGGGCATTGTCGACACCATCATGGATGGCATTGCCGAGCCGGCAGCCGGTATCGTGATGGCGCGCGTGTTCGGCCACAATCCCGACCTGGCGCTCAGCCCCTACGATCCCGTGCGGGCGCGCGAACTGCTGGCCGAGGCCGGCTATCCCGACGGCTTCGAGCTGGTGATCAACGCGCCGAACGACCGCTATCGCAACGACGCCGAAGTGGCACAGGCCGTGGCGCAGAACCTGGCTCAGGTCGGCATCAAGGTGACGCTCGAAACCCTGCCGCAGAGCGTCTATTTCGACCGCGCCAGCAAGTTCGAGTTCAGCCTGTTCATGGGCGGCGCCAGCGCCGACTCGGGCGAAGGCATGTCGCAGCTGCTCAACCTGGTCCACACCCGCGACGGCGATCGTGGCCTGGGCGGCGCCAACCGCGGCCGCTATTCCAGCGAGATCACCGACGGGTTCCTGGAAAAGGCGCTCGTGACGCTGGACGAAGAAGAGCGTCGTGGCCTGCTGCAGAGCGCGGAAGCCCAGGTGCATGCCGACTTCGCCTATCTGCCGCTCTATCATGAAGTGGCGGTCTGGGCGGCGCGCTCGGACGTCTATTTTGAGCCGAACGCCGCACAGCTCAACGTCGTCTACACGGCGCGTCCGAAGAACTAGTCGTTCGCCGAACGATACGCTGAGCAGGGCGCCAGGATATGGCGCCCTGCATTTTCCGGCCGCGACGGCACCTCACCAAACAATCTCGAAGGAATGACCCCGATGGAACGCACCGGCGAATATATCGACGCGTCCAGCCGCATGCTGAATTACCGCGGGGTGCGCGACCTGTACTCGCAGCGTTCCGTCTATCAGGCCTGGCTGGACATCGAGGCGGCGGTGGCGCTGGCGCAGGCAGATCTGGGGATGATCCCCGAAGATGCAGCGCGGGTGATCGCTGACACTTGCCACCTCGACAAGCTGGATATCGACCGGGTGGAGCGCGATTTCGCCACAGTGCGGCATCCGCTGGTGCCCCTGCTGAACGAGCTGGTGCGCCAGTGCGGCGACTATGCCGGCAAATATGTGCATTGGGGCCTGGCGACCCAGAACATCCAACAGACCGGCACCATGCTGCTGGCCAAGCGCGCGCACAATGTGATGCTCGACGTGATCGCCGACATTCTGGAAACGCTGGGTGAACTGGCGACCCGGCATGCCGACGCGCCGATGGCCGGCCGGACCCATGGCCAGCATGCCGTGCCCATCACCTTCGGCTTCAAAGTCTCGATCTGGATCGACGAGCTGCTGCAGGCCTATGAGCGCATGAAGGCGGTCGAGCCGCGCGCCTTTGCCGCCATGATGGGCGGCGCCGTGGGCAGCTATAGCGCCATCGGCGCGATTGGCCCGGAAATGCAGAAACGGGTCGCCGAGCGCCTTGGCATGTCCGAAATGGCGCTGCCCTCGCGCACCAACCGCACGCATATGTGCGAATATGTGCAATTGCTGGCGCTGACGGCATCCACCTTCCACAAGATCGGCGAAGAGGTGGGGCAGGGATCTTCGGCGGAGTATGGAGAACTGTTCGAGGTGTTCTCGGACGGCGTCGTCGGCAGCAGCACCATGCCGCAGAAGATCAACCCCAAGCTCTCGATGGGGATCATCGCCAATTGCCAGAAGCTTTATGCGCTCTCATCGATGGTGCTGTCGGCCGCCCACCGCCCGTTTGAAGGCGATTCCTACGCCAACATTATCTATGACACCGGCTGCGGCGAGGCGATCGAGGTGGCCATCGGCATCTTCATCCGCGCCGAGGCCCTGATTTCGGGCATGCGCGTCGACACCGCGCGGATGCGGCGGAACCTGGACCTGACCGGGGGACTGATCTTCTCGGAAGGGATCATGATGCAGCTCGCCCAGACCCACGGCAAACACGAAGCACACGATCTGGTCTATGCAGCGTCCATGGCCTCGCGCAAGGAAGGCAAGCCGTTCTTCGAAGTGCTGGCCACCCCCGAGCTCAAGCCGATCCTGTTTGAAGACGGGGCCGAGCAACTGACGCTCAAGACGCAGAACCAGTTTGGCATCTGCGCCGAGATCGCCCGCGACTTCGGCAATCGCGCCACACAGCTGAGCTCTTCCCACCGGCGCGCCGGTGCGGCTGCCGCCCAGTCCGCCGGCTAGGGCCCTCGGCGATCTTCGGATCGCCGCCCCTTCCGCCCTGACGTTGCATCCAGAAGGTCCAAGACATGCCGACCTACATCTTCAAACGCCTAGTCCAGTCAGCGATCGTCGTGCTGGTGCTGACGCTGGCGATTTTCCTGGGCATCTGGCTGATCGGCAACCCCGCCGATGCACTGGTTTCGCCCGACGCGACCGCGGCTGAACGGCAGGCGGCCATCGTGGCGCTGGGCCTCGATAAGCCCTTGTGGAGCCAGTATCTGGACTTTCTCAGCGGCCTGGTCCGCGGCGACTTCGGCAATTCGTTCGTCTATCGCGAGCCGGTCTCCAAGATCCTGCTGTCGCGCCTGCCGGCCAGCATCGAGCTGGCTCTGGCGGCCTTCGTGATCGCCGTTTCGGTCAGCATTCCGCTAGGCCTTTATGCCGGCCTGCGCCCCAAGTCGCGCGTCAGCCAGGGCATTATGGGTCTTTCCCTGATCGGGGTGAGCATTCCCCAGTTCTGGCTGGGCATGGTGCTCATCATCGTGTTCGGCATCAGCCTGGCGATTCTGCCGGTTGGCGGGCGCGGCGACACCGCGACCTATCTGGGCATCACCTCGAGCCTCTTCACGCTGGATGGCTGGGCGCATCTGGTGCTGCCGGCCTTCAACATGGCCCTGCTCAAGATGTCCCTGCTGATCCGCGTCACCCGCGCGGCCGTGATGGAAGTGTCGCGCCTCGATTTCGTGACCTTCGCGCGCGCCAAGGGCGTCCGCAACAGCCGCATCGTCACCCACCACATCCTGCGCAACGTGCTGCTGCCGATCATCACCGTGCTAGGCATCGAGATCGGCAACCTGATCGCCTATGCGGTGATCACCGAGACGGTGTTCTCCTGGCCCGGCCTCGGCCGGCTGCTCATCTCCTCGATCCAGGTTTTGGACCGTCCGATGATCCTGGCCTATCTGTGCTTCACGGCCCTGCTGTTCATCTTCCTGAACCTGATCGTGGACATCCTTTACACCGTGATCGACCCAAGGGTGCGCGACTCGATCAGCGCGGGAGGCGCAAAATGAACGCCCGTATTGCCGAGTTTTTCCGGGAATTTGCCGAGAGCAAGATCGCCGTTGTCTGCCTCGTTATCGCCATTCTGTTTGCCGGCTGTGCGGCATTCGCGCCCTGGATTTCGCCGACCGATCCCTATGATCTGGCCTCCATCAAGTTGAGCGACAGCAAGCTGGCGCCCGGCGCGAGCCAGACCGAGGAGAGCTCGCCAATCTCGATCAGTGTCAGCGCCAAGGATGGTGCGGCGGACGTGGCTGGAACCTCGCCGCAGGGCGATGCAATCACCACCCGGCTGGTGCCGCTAAGCGATAGCAAGCTGGCGCTGAGCATCGACGCGCCCGAGCTCGACATTGTTCAAGTCAAGCTGCGGTCCCTCCCGCTGGATGTGTCGGTGGAGGGCGCCCGCAAGCATCCGATCAAGTCCGAATGGACCATCGCTAATCCCGAAGGCGACATCATTCTTGAAACCGGCGGGCAGATCCCGGCCGTGCTCAACTTCACGCTGCAGGTGGAAGGGCGTTCCGCGGATACCGGCATGACCTTCGTGCTGGGCACCGACGGCTACGGCCGCGATATGATGTCGGCGATCATCTACGGCATCCGCATCAGCATTATCGTTGGCGCCATCGGGGCGATCGGCTCGATGGTGATCGGCACCTTCATGGGGTTGGTCGCGGCGTGGTTTGGCGGTCGGGTGGACTCGTTCATCATGCGCATTGTCGACTTCCAGCTGAGCATTCCCTCGCTGATGGTGGGCCTGCTGGTGCTGACCATCCTGGGCAAGGGTGTCGACCGCATCATCATCGCCATTATCCTGATCCAGTGGACCTATTTCGCCCGCACGGCGCGGTCGGTGGCGCTGGCGGAACTGCGCAAGGATTATGTCGAGGCGGCCAAGTGCCTGCGCTTCCCGGCCTGGCGTATCAATGTGAAGCACATCCTGCCCAACTGCCTGCCGCCGCTGCTGGTGATCCTCACCATCAACGTCGCCAGCGCCATCACGCTCGAGGCGTCGCTGAGTTTTCTCGGCGTGGGCTTGCCGCTCACCCAGCCCTCGCTGGGGATGCTGATCTCCAATGGCTACGAATACATGTTCTCCAACATGTACTGGATCGCGATCTATCCGGGGCTGGTGCTGCTGGCGATGATCGTTTCGATCAACGTGGTGGGCGACCGCCTGCGCGACATGTTCAACCCACAGCTCAAGAGGTAGGCGAAAATGACAGAAGCTATGTCTGATCAGCGCCCCGCGCTGCTGGAGGTGGAGAACCTCAACACCTGGTTTTACACCCGCAAGGGTGTGGTCAAATCCGTGCGCGACGTTTCGTTCACCGTCGCCAAGGGCGAAGTGGTCGGCGTGGTGGGCGAGTCCGGCTCTGGCAAGTCGGTGACGGGCCTATCGATCATGGGTTTGATCGACGCGCCGGGCAAGATCGTCTCGGGCGCCATCCGCTTTAACGGAGAGGACCTGACCCAGCTCAGCGACGAGGAGTTGCGGCACTATCGCGGCGCCAAGATTGCCATGATCTTCCAGAATCCGATGATGACGCTGAACCCGGTGCACACGGTCGGCGCGCAGATGGCCGAGGCAATCAGCGAGCACGAGGATCTGCCCAAGGCAGAAATTCACCGCCGCTGCGTCGAGGCGCTGAAGGCGGTGGGCATCCCCTCGCCTGAAGAGCGGCTCAAGGCCTATCCGCATGAATTCTCCGGCGGCATGCGCCAGCGCATCGTGATCGCCACGGCGCTGGTGACCCGCCCCGATCTGATCGTGGCGGACGAACCCACGACGGCGCTGGACGTGACCATCCAGGCGCAGATCATCCACCAGACGCGCAAGCTCATTGATGAAACCGGGACCGGCATGATCTGGGTATCGCATGACCTGGCGACCGTGTCGGAATTGGCCGACCGCGTGGTGGTGATGTATGCCGGTACGATCCTCGAGATCGGCACCACCGACGAGATCATCACAGCGCCCAAGCATCCCTATACCCAGCAGCTGCTGAACTCTGTTCCCTCGCGCAACACGCCGGGCCAGCCGCTCTATCAGATCCCCGGGATCATGCCGTCGCTGATGAGCCTGGGCGAAGGCTGCGCCTTTGCCAGCCGCTGCAACCGCCGCCAGCCGGAATGCGATGCACCGGTGCCGGCCGTGGCCTATTCGGCAACCCAGACGGTGCGCTGCATCAACCCCGACCTCAGCCAGGAGAGCTTGCCATGAGCGAGGCATCGTCAACGCCGGTCATTTCTGCGCGCAATCTGAGCAAGGTCTTCCCGCTGCCGACCGGCATTGTCCAATCCGTCGCCAACCGGATCAACCGGCGCCCCGGCAAGGTGGTGCGTGCTGTCGACAATGTCTCGCTGGACGTGTTCAAGGGCGAAACGGTCGGCATCGTGGGCGAGTCCGGATGCGGCAAGTCCACGCTGGCGCGCATGCTGGCGGGCATTTCGGGGGCCAATGGCGGCGAATTTCTCTACAAGGGGCAGGACTATTCCAGCTTCCTTAGGAATGCCGCCGACGCGCTCAAGGTCCAGATGATCTTCCAGGACCCTCAGTCCTCTATCAATCCACGCCTGCGCGTCATCGACATCATCGGCGAAGCCCCGGTTGCCCATGGCCTGATCCGGCGCGACCAGAAGGAAGCCTATGTCCTGCAGTTTCTGGAAAAGGTCGGGCTGAGCCCGGAATTCCTGCATCGCTACCCGCACCAGTTTTCGGGCGGGCAGCGCCAGCGCATCGGCATTGCCCGGGCTTTGGCGGTCAATCCCGAATTGCTGATCTGTGATGAGTCCGTGGCGGCGCTGGACGTGTCCGTGCAAGCACAGATCATCAACCTCTTCATGCAGATCAAGGCGGATTTCGGCCTGACCATGCTGTTCATCAGCCATGACCTGGGGGTGATCCGGCACCTGTGTGACCGGGTCATGGTGATGTATCTGGGGCGGGTGGTGGAGGTCGCCAGAACCGAAGAGCTCTTCGCCAATCCGCGCCATCCCTATACCCGCATGCTGCTCGACGGCATGCCCAAGATTGCGACGGGCCGGCGGGAATTCCTGTCTATCGAGGGCGAAATTCCCTCGCCGATCAATCCGCCCAGCGGATGTCACTTTCATCCGCGGTGCTCACTGCGCACCGAGCAGTGCTCGTCAGTCAAACCGGAACTGGAAACTCTTGAGGATGGACGTCATATTGCCTGCCTGAACTGGCGAGGGAGTGCGTCCTGAGCCCCGCGCCAGGATGTATTTATGCCCCCTGCCATGATCGCCAATATTAATCTCAAGCGCCTGTATCAATTCCAGATCTTTGCAGAACTGGGGAGCGCCTCGAAGGCCTGTGCCTTTCTGGGCATCAGCAATCCTGCTCTGACCCAGAGCATCGGGCGGCTCGAAGACGAGCTCAACACGGTGCTGTTCGACCGCAGCACGCGTCCGTTGCGGCTGACCATCAGCGGGGAGCACCTGCTGGCCTATGCCCGCAAGATACAGCTCGATACCGCCGGGCTTTATGAGCAGCTGCAACTGGAGCAGGGGGGCCAGTCCGGCATCATTCGCCTGGGCTGCGGCACGCGCTGGATGGTCGAGATCATCCCCCGCGTGGTGGGGCGCTTCATCAAGGCCTATCCCGATATCCGGCTATCCATCCAGGTCGCGCAGATGGACGAACTGGTCAAGCTGCTCGACGATCAGCAGATTTCGCTGATGTTTGGCACGACCGACAGTGTCCGCCGGTTCAGCCACCATCAGGTAACGCCCGTGGGGGCCGATCATTTCACGGTGGTCGCGCGTCTCTCGCATCCACTGCACAAGCGCAAAAATCTCAGCCTGGCGGACCTTGCGGGGGAGCGCTGGATCATCGGTGGCCCGGCCACGACATCCACCATCATCCTGCGCCAGGCCCTGCGCGATGCGGGGCTGAGCAACATCGTTCCGGCCGTCGAGCTGTCCGACACGCTGTCGGTCGCCAACATGCTACGGAACGGCGACTTCGTCAGCATCTTCACCCATTCGACGGTGCGAAACCTGGCCGAGATCGGCGAGTTGCCGATCGGCTTCCAGCTTCCACAAAGCAATTCCGGCGCCATCTGCCTCGCCGACCGCGTCCTGTCGGTGCAGGAAAAGGCGCTGGTCGAATACGTCGCCGCAGAGTTCAGCTGAACTCTGGCCCTATTTGAGCGTCAGCATGAGATCGCGCAGCAATTCGGTGCGGGGTCGCAGGCTGGTGAGGTCGATCCATTCATCGAGCGTATGGGCGCCGCCGCCAACGGGGCCAAGACCATCGAGAACCGCGGCATGCGGTGCCACCAGGTTCGCGTCGCTGCCGCCGCGGCCGAGGCCACCGGTCAGCTCGAAACCGATGCGCGCGGCCGCGTCCTGCGCGGACTGCAGCAGGCCGGCGATGCGCTCGGTCATTTCATAGGGCAGGCGCCAGATGCCGCCGGCATAGTGCACCGAGACATCGGGGTCGACCGCGGTCATTCCCGTCAACCGTGCCAGCATTTCCTCGGCATTGGCCGTTGTCGTGACGCGCACGTCCACCCGGGCAACGGCTTTTTCGGGCACGACATTGGCCCGGGTGCCGCCCGAGGCCGTGCCCACATTGACGGTGATGTCGCGGTCATAGTCGGTCAGGGCTTCGAGCGCGATGATCTGGTGCGCCAGTTCGCGCAAGGCGCTGCGCCCCATGCGGTGATCAACGCCCGAATGTGCCGGAACGCCCTGCACGTTGAGATCGAACTTGAGCGAGCCGGTGCGCGACGTCACCACGGAATCGAGCGACTCCGTGCCCTCGGCAACCAGCACATAGCTGGCCTTGCGTGACTGTTCGGCGATGATCTCGCGGCTGGTCTGGCTGCCCATCTCCTCGTCGGGAACATAGAGGAATGTCAGTGGTAGATTGGGCTGGGCGCCTGAGCGCAGAATGGCGCGGGCCGCTTCAACCGCCATGCAGCCGCCCCCCTTCATGTCGAAGACGCCTGGCCCTTCGAGCCTGTCGCCGACGCGGCGGATGGGGAAGCGATCGAGCGTGCCGAGCGAATGCACCGTGTCGATATGGGAGATGACCAGGACACCCGGTTCATCCCTGTTGCCCCACGGGGCTCGGGCAATCAGCTTGTCGCCGCGCTTGCCGAAACCGGCAATGCGCTCGACCTCCATGCCAAGGTCACGATGCAGCGCCTCGACATGCGAGATCATCGCATTGACGTGTTCGGGCTGATCAGTGGGGCTTTCGATTGCGGCCCAAGCCTCGATATCGGCGATGATCGCCTCGACTGAAATATCGCTCATCGGGCCGCCCCTATGCCTTTGCCACGAAATCGCTCACGTCCAGCAAGTAGAGCTGCCGGCTGCCCTCATGGACCGAGTCAAAGCAGATCTGCTGGTTGTCGCGGCTCCAGCGCGGATGCAGGTCGCAGCGGTTGTGCTTGCCCAGATCGGGCGGGGTGTAATAGTCGCCCAGGTCATGCCGGGTGCCAGTCTGGGTATCGAACAGGAACAGGATGCGCTTGTCGGTGACCTTGTCCGGATAAGTATCGGAGAGGATCCAACGGCCATCGGTGGAATAGGTCATGTGGCCGTTCTCGGTCAGGACGCCGTCCCCCACGATCTGCACGTCGCCGGTTACGTCATTGTAGAGGTGATAGTGAATGGCCCCATCATGCGGCCCCCAGACGATGATCTCCTCGTCGGATTTCCACATCGGGTGGGAGATCTGGTACTCGGACTTTTCGTAATCGAAAATGCCCATGGCGTTGGGATCGAAGTCGGCGGCAAGCTGGGGCAGCGGGTGATCGGTGCATTCATGCAGGCGCAGGCCTGACCCATCAGCATTCATGCTGAACAGCCGGTGCAGGAAGCACATTTCGTCTTCCACCCGCTCGGTCCAGCGGTGGATGAACAGGAAGCGCGTGCCGCTCGGATTGACCTCGAGGTGGGTCACCCAGTGCAGCGCCCTGTCCATCGAGGGCAGCGGCTGGAAGTTGCGCAGGTCGGCGAGGCTGACAACGAGGCGCGCCTCCCCGGTTTCGAGATCCATCCAGGTGATGCCGTCCTCGGCAGGCGCCAGTTCAAGCGGCAGCGCCGTGCTGGTCGGCGCATAGCCAATGGTGCGATGGGTGATCCAGAACCGCGAATAGTTGACCGAGAGCGCGAAGCGACCGTTGGGCGCAACCACATAGACCGGCAGCGGTAGTTCCCGCGTTTCGCCGGTTTCGACATCGAGAATGGTCGAGCGGAAATCCGAGTTCATGTTGCTGGGCGCCAGCGACGGGTTGCTGGCGCGGGTGTTGAAGATCACCTTGTTTTGCTGGCCCAGCCACTGCAACTGGCAGCCCATTTGCCAGTTCCATGCGCTGGTCTCGCCGAGCTTGTGGAACGCCCCGCCATTGGCCAGGTCGTAATAGCCCACTTCGGCGGTCTCGGTGCCGGTCAGGTCGCCGGTCATCATCGGCACGCGATTGGCGAGCAGCCGGGTATCGTCGAGGCTGAAATTGCTCTTGTTGTAATAGCCAAAAAAGCTGTGCTGCTCCCCGGCGCCGACACGCTTTGCAACCTGTGAGAATACCGGGGTCTGGGCTGAATTGGTGACGGTCATAAAGTCTACTCGAAATAGGTCGTGGGCAGGTGTGGCCTGCTTGGGTCTGATGGTGTGGGGCCGATCCGAAATCCGCTATCAGAGCGGCTCCGGATGGTGGCAGGCCACCTGGTGGTTCTCGGCAACGCTGGTCGGCTGCAGCTGCGGATCGATCTGGCTGCACAGGGCGGTTGCCTTCCAGCACCGCGTCCGGAAGCGGCATCCCGAGGGCGGGTTGGCGGCGCTCGGCGGATCGCCCTGCAGGGTAATGCGCTTGCCCCGCGCGCCCTTGGCATGGTCGGGGCTGGGCACTGCCGAGAGCAGGGCCTGCGTATAGGGATGGCGCGCCTGCCCGAAAACGGCATCGCGTGGCCCGATCTCGACGATCCGGCCCAGATACATCACGGCAATCCGCTCGCTGACATGGCGCACCACCGACAGGTCGTGGCCGATGAAGATGAAGGTCAGGCCCAGTTCGCGCCGCAGGCTGTCCAGCAGGTTGAGAACCTGCGCCTGCACGGAGACGTCCAGCGCTGACACGGGTTCATCGAGGATCAGCACCTTGGGCTTGAGCACAAGGCTTCGCGCGATGCCGACGCGCTGGCGCTGTCCGCCGGACAGCTGGTGCGGGTAACGATTGGCATGCCGGCTATCGAAACCGACGCGATCGAGGATCGCCATCACCTGCTCGCGCCGCTCGGCGGGAGGCAGGTTGAGGCCATTGACCAGCAATGGCTCTTCCACGATCTGGCGGACCGTCATGCGCGGGTCGAGCGAGGCGTAGGGGTTCTGGAACACCAGCTGCACGTCGCGCCGCCAGCGCCGCAGGTCTTCTCCCTGAAGGCCGAACACTTCCCTGCCGTCGAAGCGGAACGAACCGGCAGTCGGGGTCAGCAAGCGCATCAGGGCATTGGCCATGGTCGACTTGCCGCAGCCGGATTCGCCGACGACGCCAAGGCCCTCGCCGCGCTGCACGGAAAAGGAAACGTGGTCCACGGCCTGGATCGGCTTTTTCTTGCGCTGCAGAATGCCGCCGCGCACCGGGAAATGGCAGACCAGGTCGGTCACTTCGATCAGCGGCTGGGCGTCGGCCACGGCCGCGACGGGCGGGTCACTAAGCATTGGCAAGCACCTCTTCGCTGAAATGGCAGGCGGCCGTCCGGCCGGGCGCAACCTCGCGCAGGATCGGGCGCTCCTGGCTGCAAATGTCACGGCGCATCGGGCAGCGTGGGGCAAAGGCGCAGCCACGCGACACGTCGGCCAGGCTTGCCGGGCGTCCGGCAATCACCGGCAATTGCGGCGTGGCTACATCCATGCGCGGCACGCAGGCGGCCAGGGCCTTGGAATAGGGGTGTGCGGCCGTGTTGAGGATGGCCTCGGGCGTGCCCAGCTCGATCACGCGGCCCGCATAGAGCACGGCCACCCGGTCGGCGACTTCAGCGACCACGCCGAAATCGTGGGTCACCAGCATCATGCCCATCCGGCGCTCGACCTGCAGCGTCCGCAACAGGTCGAGAATTTGCGCCTGCACGGTCACGTCGAGCGCCGTTGTCGGTTCGTCGGCGATGAGGAAACCCGGCTCCAGTGCGATGGCCATGGCGATCATCACGCGCTGGCGCATTCCGCCGGACAGTTGGTGGGGGAAATCCCGCGCCCGCGCCGCGGCATCGGGTAGGCCCACGCTGGCGAGCAGGTCGATGGCGCGGCTTCGCGCGTCGGCCCGGCTCATGCCCAGATGCGAGCGGAACATCTCCGCGACCTGCCAGCCCACGGTGTAAACGGGGTTGAGCGCGGTTGGGGCGTCCTGATGCACCATGGCCATTTGCGGCCCGCGCAACTGGCGGCGGCGGTCATCGGGCATGGCCAGCAGGTCTTCGCCACGAAAGCGAATGCCGCCACGGGTGATGCGACCGGCACGGGGCAGGATGCCCATCACGGCCATCGCCGTCATGCTCTTGCCGGCGCCGGATTCGCCCATCACGGCGAGGATCTCGCCCGCCGCAACCGAGAATGAAACGCCATCCAGAATGGGAACCGCATGGCTCTTGCTGCCGATGGCGACCGACAGGTCTTCGATCTGGAGGAGCGGAGCGCCGGTATTTTCAGGTGCTGAATTGGACATGAGACCTTACCGGGACCGAGGATCGAAGGCGCGCCGCACGGATTCCCCCAGCAGAACCAGGGAGAGAACGGTGATGATCAGCAGCAGGCTTGGGAACACCAGCATGTGGGGAGCGCTGGACAGATAAGGCTGCGCGTCGCTGATCGCGGTCCCCCACGAAATCACCGGCGCCTGCAGGCCGAGGCCCAGATAGGACAGGGTTGCCTCGGTGCCGACATAGCCGCCCAGCGACAGGGTCGCCATCACCAGCAGCGGCGCCATCGAGTTGGGCAGCACGTGCCGCAGCGCGATCCAGAAGTTGCCCGCACCGGCGGTGCGCGCCGCGCGCACATATTCGGCCTGCTTGGTTTGCAGCACGCTGGCGCGCATCAGGCGGGACTCCGTTGCCCAGCCGAGAACCGACAGCACCAGCGCCAGCCGGACAATCGGCCAGACCGTGCCGCTGTCCTGCGCCGAACCGAGGGTCGCGAGGATAACGATGGCGCCCAGCAGCGTGGGCAGGCCGAGTACAACGTCGGTCAGGCGCGACAGCACGGCATCGGTGGAGCCGCCGTAAAAGCCGGCGATCAGCCCGACAATGCCGCCGATCAGCGTGCTGCCGATGGTTGCCAGGAACGACACCGACAGCGAAGCGCTGGCGCCATGGATGGTGCGCGAAAACACGTCGCAACCCTGAATGTCAAAGCCAAACCAGTGCCCGAATTCGGGCGGCTTGCGCGCCTTCATCAGGTCGCAATAGCGCGGGTCGACGGAGGTGAACAATCCAGGCGCAAAGGCCATGACGAACAGCACGGCCAGGATGGCCAGCGCGACCCAGACCATGGGCGAGCGCGCCAGCAGGGCCATGGCCTCGCCGGTCAGCGACTGGTCCTTGATCTCGCGCTCGGGGAGCCCCTCTACGGCGGAATTAGTCATAGCGGATCCTTGGGTCGAGGGCCGCATAGGCGACGTCGACGATCAGATTGATGAGGAGATAGGCCACGACGATCACGGTGACCGCGCCAACGATGGTCACGCCGTCATGGCTGCGGATCGAGCGGACGATCAGGCCGCCGACGCCCTGGATGTTGAAGACGCTTTCCACGACAACCGCACCGGCAACCAGGCCGCCAATATCCTTGCCGATATAAGTGACGACCGGGATCAGGCTGTTGCGCAGCACGTGGATGCCTACGATGCGCGAGGGCTTGAGCCCCTTGGTATGGGCCGTGCGCACATAGTCGCTTTCGAGGCTTTCCAGCACGGCGGTGCGCGTCAGGCGCGACAGTGTCACCTGGTGCCCCAGCGCTAGCACGATGGCCGGTAGCAGCAATTGGTAGAGGTTCGTCGTGTCGTTGACGGTGACGGGGAACCAGCCGAGCCGCACGCCGAAGATCAGCTGCGCCAGGTTGGCAATGACGAAGCCGGGAAAGGCGATGATCACCAGTCCGACCAGCAGGTTGCTGGTGTCGAACCAGCGCCCCGGGCGCAGCGCCGACGCCACGCCGATGGCCACGCCGAAGACGACTTCGATCAGCACCGCCAGCAGCGCCAGCCGGATGGTGGCCGGAAACGCCGCCATAAGCTGTTCGCTCACCTGCCGGCCGGTGAAGGAGGTCCCCAGATCCCCCTGCACGAGGTCAACGATGTAATGGCCGTAGCGAACCACCAGAGGCTGATCGAGGTGGAACTGTTCGGTCGCCAGCGCGACATAGGCCTCCGGACATTCCCGGTCGCCGCATTTGCCCGCCAGCGGATCGCCCGGCATGCCCCAGGCCAGGCAAAAGACGACAAAAGTGGTGCCGAGCAGCACGGGCAGAAACTGCATCAGCCGCCGTATGATGTACCCAGTCATTTACGCTCAATCACCTCTTCTTCGCACAGGCGTGCGGACCGCAACCGGCGGTCTCTGTATGGGAGCCGCCGGCTTCGCGTCTGTTCGGCACGGTTTTGGAGAGGCCGTTGGGGCCTCTCCGTCGTGCTTAGTTCAGGACAATGCTCGCATAGTCGATGCGGCCGTTGGACTGCACCAGCAGGCTGTTGATCTTGGCCGAATGGCCGATCGTGGTCGCAGGGTTCCACAGCGGAATGCGCGGCAGGTCGTTGGCAAGCAGGGCCTCGGCTTCCTGATACGACTTGATCGCATCTTCACGGTTCTGGGTGTCCGCCTTGGCGATCAGGGCGTCGAAAGCCGGGTTGGTGTAGGAACCGCGGTTCGACGAGCCGCTGCTCGAGTAGATCGGCACGATGGCGTTGTCGATCGAGGGGTAGTCCATGGTCCAGTTGGCGGGGAACGGACCGGTCGCTTCACCCGAGCGGGTCAGCGTGCGGAACGAGGCATTGTCTGCCAGCGCCGAGGTCAGGCATTCGATCGCAAGGGTGTTGCGGATGCTGTTGCAGATCGCGTCCATCGCGGGCTTCGCGTCGGAATCGCCGGCATAGAAGATCTTCATGTCGCCGGTATAGCCGCCGGCAGATGCCAGCAGTTCCTTGGCCTTTTCAGGATTGTAGGTGCAGAACTCGCCGCAACCGCCTGCCTGATAGCCCTCGACGCCGGGTGGCACCCAGCCGGTCGCCGGTGCTCCGATGCCGCTGAAGATGACATCGATAATGGTCTGGCGGTCGATTGCCATGGAAATGGCCTGACGGACTTCGGACTTGGCCAGCTGCGGATTGGCATCGCCCCAGGGCATGCCCAGACCGCGGGTCGAGGCCTGTGGCTGCACCACAACGCGGCCCTCGAGATCACGTTCCCACTGACCTTCGACGAGCTTGGACTGCGGAATGCCCGACATCATGTCGAGATTGCCAGCGACCAGGTCGTTATAGGCGGATTCGTTGCTCGTATAGATGCGCATGTCGATGCCGGCGATCGCAGGCTTCTCGCCGAGATAGTCGGCGAAAGCGACCAGCTTGTAGCCGGTGTCCGGTGCGCCCGATTCCATCTTGAACGCGCCAGCGCCGATTGGGTGCTTGCCGAACGCGACCGGGTCCGCAAAGAAGGCGGCGGGGAAGGGTGCAAACGCCTTGTAGGTCAGCTGCGCCGGAAAGCCGGGCACGGCATTCTTCAGCGTGATCGTGAACTGATGATCGTTGATGATCTGCAGGCCGCTCATGGCATTGACGGTCGGCTCGGGAGCCTTGCCGCCATCGGTGGCCTTGGGGTTCAGGTCGGCATAGCCGACGATGTCAGAAAACCAGTCATTGGTGGCCTGGCCGTTGGGCGCGTATGCAGCCCAGTTCCATGCATCCACAAAGCTCGCTGCGGTCACATCGCTGCCGTCGTGGAACTTCCAGCCCTTCTTCAGGGTGACGGTGAAGACGGTGTTGTCGGTGGATTCAATGCTCTCGGCGATGTCATTGATCACCGCGCCCGTCTTGGAATCGGTCGTCACCAGACCGGCCAGGATCGGGTCGAGAACGTCCGAACCGCACGATTCAGTAGTGTTGGTCGGGATCAGCGGCGCGGCAGGCGCGCAGGCGGTCACCGAAATCCAACCCTCTGGGGTCTGCTGGGCCATTGCCGGCGCCATGCCGGTGGCCGCGGTCATCAGGGTGGCTGCCGATAGAGCGGCCAGCCATTTCTGCGTATGCTTCATTCGATACTCTCCCTAGTTTTAGTCGAAATTCGACGCGTTTTTGCTTTGGTGGCAGCGCTTGATGCGCTCCAACGCTCGAAGAACCAGCGGATCGCCCGCCAGGTCGTGTCGCCACTGCTCCAGTGTCGGCCACAGGATTTCCTGAGGAACGACGCCGTGGTTTTCGTAGAGATCGCCACCAATCATGCCGCTGGCCATGGTGGAGATCTGGATGGTCGTGCTGCTGCCCGGCAGCATACTGCGGCGGGCAAAGCCGCTGCCGCCGGCCGTGGGCGTTCCCAGCAAGGTGACGCCGGGAACTGCGGCCAGGGACGACGCAAAAATGTCGGAGGCGCTGTAATTGCGGATGTTGGTGAGCAGGATCACCGGGCAATCCAGCTGCACGTCGCCATGTTCGGGCAGCCGCTCGGCGATCAGCAGGTTGAGCGGGCCGAAGCGCTCGTCCTCCGGCGCGGGCCATTCGGGAACATGCCGGGCTTCGAAAGCCGCGGCGGCAGCGCGCGCGGGCGCGCTCCAACCCGACCAGTCCCAGGGCCGCATGAAGCGCCCCTGCAGCACATCTTCAACCCGGGCCGGGTCCTCACCGATATCGCGGCGCAGCCGCGCCCATGAGGTCACGATCGCCGCGTTCGGCGGCACCAGATATCCGATGACGGCGCGGAGCAGGTCCCGGCTGCCGCCGCCATTGTCGCGGATATCGATCACCAGCCCCTTGGCCGAGGAAAAGTCACGCATGGCGGCATGCGTCGCCGCGACGGCGACGGGGTCGGAGGTCATCTGCCCGCGCAGGGCCAGATAGCCAACATCGCCATCAAGCCATCGGCTTTCCACCGGCGGCACGGAGGCCTTTGGATCTGTGGTCACGAGATCCACCACGCGATCCACCCAGGAACTGCCAGCGTCGTCGCTCAGCGTCACGGCCGCGCGCCCGCCTGCCACGACTGCCCCAACCAGCGGCGCGAGTGCGCCGACGCGGCGCAATTCGCGCGCCATCCAGTTGCGGCGCATGGCCGTTGTGCCGCGCGGCACGGCGCGACGTGCAGCGCGCATCCACTCGCGGATCGGGACGCCGGCCATGGCGGTGATGAAAGGATGATCGGGATCGAGTAGCGCCCGGCGGTCGGAAACCACCGCCACTGGCGCATCGTCGATCCAGTCGATCTGGAAGGGCAGGACGCCCCGGACCAGCAAGTCACGATCGGCCGAGTCGACGCGCGTATGGCCGTCGCCGAGCAGGACCATCAGGTCGCGCATGCGCTCGATATGATCTTGCCGGGCAATCGGGACCGCCGTGGCGCGCATCAGGTTCAGCCGCGCAAGCCACTCACCGGGAACGTGATCCCAATAGGCAAAATCGCGCCTCACCAGGCGCTCGAGCACATTGAGATCGAGCACCACCTGCGCCGCCGTGAGGGCTTCGGCAGGCGCGCCAAGGTGCCCAAAATCGGCAATGGCCGCCTGCGCGTCGGGCGCGTCCACTACGCCATCGCCGACAAGGAAAAACCAGATGCTGGTGACGAGGCCCTCTGCCGTGGCCGGAACGCGCTGCTCGCCCACCCCCGCCCGGGTGATCCGATAATCGTCTTCGGCCTCAACACCGGCAGCGGCCGCGACTGCGCAGAATTCGGCTACCAGCATGCGCTGCCAGTCGCGACGCCCCGTGTCCACAGCAGCGTCAACTAGACGTTCAACGGGAACGCCGTTGACCGACAGCAGCGCTGCCCACTTCCCGGCCAGGTAGACTTCGGGCAGTGGCGAGCCGGACCAGCGCCATGCGGCTACAGGCGAGACCGGGTGCTGCGACGGCACGACGCCGCCCAATGGCAGCAGTTGCCGGACGGGATCCGCAATAGTCTCAAAGAGATCGTTCCTCACCAGCCGACTCCTCATGCCCAACCGAACGCCTGCGCCCGGATAGCCCTGGTTCGGCAACGCGGCCATAGCCTCCCGCGCCCGAACTCCCATTTCCGCAATTCTGTCCTGCCAAGGCAACTTGCGGATACTTGTCGTCTTGTATACATAATTGAGAATGATCGACAAGATGGATTGGGGAGGGAACTGCACAATCCCGCACAGGCCGACCGGGCCGCTGGGGAAGTTCCCCGCCGCTTGCAGTTTCCCTCTGTGAACCTTTGGAAATGTCAGGCAAAGAACGAGGCCGTGGACCACTGATCTGGACCAAGCGGCGCGACGCGCTTTCCTGACGAACGCAATACTGATGACCTGAACTGCCGACGGTTTCTTTCAAGGCCCGCCGCAATGCTCTACCGAGATTGGCAATGCCGAATGCAACCGTCTGCCTCTGATTAGAGTGCTACAAATGGACATTCGCCCGCCGACATATTTGTCGAGTTTTGAAAGCGCGAACCGCGCCATTCCGCTGTTCGATCGGTTCATTGCCTGGGTCTGCGATCCGGCGCGCGCCGACGGGGTCTTTGTCACCGAGCAGGAACTGACCAGCCTGCTCGATATCAGCCGCACGCCGATGCGCGAGGTGCTGCATCAGGCCCAGATGATCGGCCTTATCCGCCGGGAACCCAACCGCTCGATTGAAATTCCGGCCCTGACCCTCGAGGACATGGAGCAGCTTTCCATCACGCGCGAGCATCTTGAGGCGCTGATCGCTATGAGCGTTGCCGAGCGTGTCGCCAACGGCACCGTGCCGATCGAGCCCCTTGACAAGATCCACCGTCGGATCCGCGCGCTCGCCCAGATTGGCGATATGGAACTGCAGCTCCAGGCCGGTCTTGAGTTCCACGCCCTGATGCGCGTGATGTCAGGCAACGCCGTCGCGGCCCGCCTGCTCGATCAGCTGATGATCGGACTGGAGCGCTACCGCCAGCTGGTCGCCGACAGCCCTGGCCGTGGCGACGAAATCGTCGGCGAGCACGAACTGATCCTGGAAGCCGTCGCGGCCGGCGACGCCCCCCGCGCCGCCCAGGTCGCCCGCGCCCACATCGAGCAGGCCCGAATTCTCTACCGCGATGTCCTGAAAAGGCGTCTGGCGGCCCCCAACGCCTGATCCCTCGCAGCAGGGTCAGGTGACCGCAGCCGGGTAGGTGAGCTTGCCGTCGGGCGAGGGGACGGCGCCTGGGGTCATGGTGGAGTGCTCGGTTCGTCCGGGTGACATCAGGTGGTCTACCGCGTGGCCATTCGCAAGCAGGTAGTCGGTGATGATTCTGCGGTGGCAGCGCCACCAGACCGCTTCGGAGCACATGATCGCCAGGCGCTGTTTCCGGCCCGCAGCGATCAGCTGCTGCAAGGCGGCCGCGAAGGCGTCGGTGAGGGCGTAGTCGGCATAGTTGTGGAAGCTGCGTTCGTGCCAGAACCCGTTGGTCTGCTCGTCGATGCCCCGCTGCTTTGCGCGCAGGCCGCCAAGGGCGGGGTAATGCTCGTAGCCGATCTGCGCTTTTGCCAGGTCAGCGGGCAGGGTGTCGATGTTGAAGACGGGATTGGCGTGGGAGCGTGGCAAGGTCCGAACGTCGACCAGCAAGGACACCTCGGCGGCGCGCAGCATCTCGATCAGATCATCAAGGGATCGATTGGAGTGCCCAATCGTCAGGAAGCTTGTCATCGCGAGCCAATGCACTAAAGCCCCGCATGCTGGGCACCGAGAAGGGGCGACAAAAAGGTGCAGCGCCCGGGGGGCGCTACGAAGACCTAACGTGTCGGCGGGGAGCCGGTTCCTGGGCCGCTGTCAGGCCTGATAACCGTCGAGGCGATGGGCCAAACGGCCCTGCCGCTCGAGCATCCCGATCAGGACGGCCCTGACGGTTTGCTCGACGGGGGCGTGGCCATGCGGCAGCCGCAAGTTCTTGCCGTTGATATGGGCGTGGATGACACCGTTTTCGATGTAATAGGTTGCCTTGTGCTCCTCGCCCTCATGCGTGACGGCGAGTTCGAGGACGACGTTTTCGGGAAACATGAAAAGCTCCATGCGCAAAACCGCTTCCGGGGAAGGACACCTGTCGTGATTGCGCAGGGAACGCCCGGAAAACAGCAAGGTCAGAGTGCCCGCAGGGCAACAGCTTGGTCCGGTCGAGAAGGAGGCTACTCCTCTGCCGGACCAGAGTCGAACGAATTAGGGTCTGCCGATCACTTGCAAGTCTGCGACGGATAATTGCATCTCGCGCGTCCCCGCGGCGATGGTCCGCCGCAGCACCCGGGTTACCGCACTGGCGGCGCTTCGCGTTGATGAAACCAGATCGTTGCCGCCCGAGAGGGATGAAGCCAGCAGGCCCGTGAACAGATCGCCGGTGCCGGCGGGCACGATAGGCAGGCGCGGAGAGGGCAGGCGGGTCACGCCGGCGGGCTCGAATACGATGTTCTCGAGACAATCGGGCGGCGTGTCGGCAAACAGGCAACTGGTCACGACGATCCGGGCACCATCCCGGCGTGGAAGGATTTGGATCGCGCGGTGCAGATCATCGACATCGCGTGGTATCCCGCCAGTCAACAGGCTCACCTCGAACAGGTTCGGGGTCAGGATGTCGGCCATGGGCGCGAGGCTGGACGTGATACATTCGACGACGGTATCGGGCACGAAAGTTCCCGTATGCGCGTCGCCCATGACGGGGTCGCAGATATATTCGATCCCGGGATTGCGCTGCCGGGCCTGGCGCACGAAATCGGCGACCACCGCGCCATTGGCGGCGGAGCCGAGATATCCCGAGAAGATATATCTGCTGGTTTCGACGAGCCCGCGCTCTTCGACGCCGGTCAGTAAATCCGCGACGAGACTGGCATCAAGCACCTGGCCGCGCAGGGTTTCATAATGCGGGTTGTTCGATAGCAATACGGTCGGCACAGCAGCGACCAGCAGGCCATTGACCTGCATGGGGAACACCGCGGCGCTGTTGCCGACATGACCATGCACGACCTGGCTTTGGATCGAAATGACGGAGCCGGTCATGACTTGGCCTCGCCCGTGAGCGCCGATGCGACCTGCCGGTTCTTGAAATCAACGTTGAGCAGGAGGTAGGCCGAGAGACCAATCACCAGGCCCCAGAAGGCGCCGCCGATCCCGAGCAGCTGGATATTGGCGGCCGAAGCCAGGAAGGTGATGAGGGCGGCTTCGCGTGTCGTTGGATCTGCCAGAGCGCCCGCGAGGCTGTTGCCGATCGTTCCCAGCAGGGCCAATCCGGCCAGTGTGGTGATGAAGGTGGCGGGAAAGGCCGTGAAGACAGCCGCCAGGGTCACGCCGAATATCCCGATAACCGTATAGAAGAGGCCAGCGGCAATCCCGCCGATCCAGCGCTTCGACGGATCCTCATGGGCTTCCGGACCCGTGACGATGGCCGCCGTGATTGCCGCAATGTTGAAGGCATGGGAGCCGAATGGCGCCATGACCAGTGAGCCCAGCCCCGTCAGCGTGACAATGGGGTTGGCGCTGGTCGTGAAGCCATCATTTCGCAGCACCAGCATGCCGGGCACATATTGGCCGGAGAGCGTGATCAGGAACAGGGGCAGAGCGACGCTGAGCAGGCTGTTCAGGGTGAATTCCGGCATGGTGAAAATCGGTGCTGCCAGGTTCAGCTCCAGCCCGGAAAGGTCGACGCGATTCTGGCTGATCAGGAAGACCAGGCCCAGCAGCAGAATGCCGACGACGGCATAGCGCGGGGCCAGCCGCTTCAGGACGAGGTAGGCGCCGATCAGCAGGCCGACCAGCACCGGGTCCAGCGAGGCGGCACCAAAAGCACCAATGCCGAATTGCAGGAGCACGCCTGCCAGCAGGGCCGAAGCGATGCCGAGCGGAATAATGCGGATCAGCCTGTCGAACTGGCCCGATAGCCCGAGCGCGACGAAAGCGGCCGCCGAGACGATGTAGGCGCCGATCGCCTCGGCATAGGGTGTCGTCGCCAATGCGGTGACCAGAAAGGCGGCGGCGGGCGTCGACCATGCGGTGATGATCGGCTCGCGATAGCGCCAGCTCAGCACCAGCCCGGTAATGCCGACGCCAATCGAGACCGACCACACCCACGAGGCCGTCAGGCCAGGACTCAGGCCGGCGACCTGCGCCGCCTGGAAAACCAGGATGAACGTGCCGCCGTAATTCACGATCACCGAGATCATGCCCGCCACGATCGGGGGGAGAAGGTCGGCGAGGCGAGCGGCGGGGGCGGAGATTTGAGTCGGCATCACGTTCAGATTAGGTAGCGGTCGGTCGAACTTGACTTTTACGGCGCAATTGGACTGTTCTATCCGGCCATTTCGGCAAAACTGGGCAGACCATTGTTCAAGCACACGCAGCTGGAATCTGTTAAGGCGGATATTGCCCGCCCGGAATATGCCGCCATGCCCATCCACGGCCGGGTGCAACGGGCGATAAAGCAGCTCATTCTCGATGGAGTGCTGGTTCCGGGCAAGCCGCTGCCCGCTTCCCGTGCGCTTGCGCAGTCGCTTTCGATATCGCGCGATACAGTCGAGGCGGCCTACAGCCAGCTGCATTCTGAAGGCTTCATCCTGCGCAAGGTGGGCAGCGGCAGCTTTGTCGCCGAGATGCCCGAGCTTGCGGGCCGGCGCCGGGCCCAATCGCGGCAGGTGCCGTCGCAGGGGCGCAGGCCAGGCCTGAGCCGGAGAGGAGAGGCCGCCATCGCAGGCGGCGGTGTGCGCAGCGCCCAGTCCGTCGTGCCCTTTGCTCACGGCGTGCCGGAAACGCTGACCTTTCCCATGGCGGTCTGGGAACGGCTGGAGCGGCAGGTCTATAAGGAAATGGGCGCGGCTGCGCTGCAGGCGGGCGATCCGCAGGGCGCTCTGCGGCTGCGCCAGGCGATTGCCGACCACATCAACCTCGAACGGGGCGCCAAGGCCACGGCAGCCCGCGTGTTGGTGCTGACCAGTTCGCAACAGGCCCTGGCGCTCTGCGCCAGCGTGTTGTTCGATCCCGGCGATGCGATCTTCATCGAGGACCCCGTCTATCACGGGGCGCGAAGGGCATTCGATGCGGCGGGGCTCCGCTGCCTGCCAGTGCGGGTCGATGAGGAGGGTATTGTCGCCGAGGCGGTCATCGGATCGAGCCAGCCGGCCAAGGCCATCTTCCTCACGCCCTCGCACCAGTTCCCAACCGGTGCAACGCTGGCCCTCGACCGGCGGCTTGCGCTGGTGGAGTGGGCCAACCGCCAGGGCGCCTGGATCATCGAGGACGACTACGACAGCGAGTTCCACTATGCGGGCAAGCCGACCGCCTGCGTCCAGGGGCTCGATCCGCATGATCGCACCATCTATATCGGGACGTTCACCAAATCGCTCTTTCCCGGCCTGCGGATTGGCTATGCGGTCCTGCCGCCGCAGCTTGTCGAGCCGATGACACTCGCCCGCACGCTGCTCGACGGCCACACGGCGACCATCCCGCAATACACCCTGTCCAGGTTCATGGAGAATGGGCATTTCGGGTCGCACATCCGGGCGATGCGCAGTCTCTATGCGGCGCGGCTGGATGCGCTGGTCAAACTGGTGTCGCGTCATCTCGGGGCGTGGGTGGAGCCGCGCAGGCCGAGCGGGGGGCTGCAGATGCCGTGCTTCCTCAAGGCCGAACTGGACGAAGCTTCCGTGCTCGCGGCCGCACGCGCGGAGGGAATCGAACTGATGGGGCTCTCGGGCTTGCATGCGTCTGGCGATGGCGCGGCGGGGTTTCTTATGGGGTTTGCCGCTTACGACCCCGGCGAGATGGAACTGGCGGTGGTCAAGCTGGCCCGCATCATGGCGTCCATGGCCCAGGCAGGTCGCTAAGCGCCACGATTGGTCTGCCGCGCCAGCCGCAAGTGGTGGGGAATACTGCGGCGCCGATCGCTCAAGATGCCCGGACCTTGATTACTGCCCGGAATAGCGAGTGATGGTGGACCAGAGCAACAGGCTGTCGGAGGCCGATATCCAGCGCTTCGGCACCGACCCCGCAAAGACCTTTGGGGCGAACCTGCTCGCCGTTCAAGACCGCATCGCGCTTGCAGCCCGCCGGAGCGGCCGGTCCGTCGACAGTGTTAGGCTGCTGCCGGTGACCAAAACCGTGCCGGCCCACATCCTGCGATTTGCCCACCAGGCCGGCATTGCCGATTTCGGGGAAAACAAGCTGCAGGAGGCGCGCGACAAAAGCGCTGATCTCGCCGATCTGGACATACGCTGGAGCATCGTCGGCCATCTGCAAACCAACAAGGTCAAATATCTGGTGAGGCTCGCCGCCGAATTTCACGCCCTCGACAGCGTCAGGCTGGCGGCGGAACTGGAGCGCCGGCTCGAGGCCGAAGGCCGAACCCTTGATGTCTATGTGCAGGTCAATACGTCGGGGGAGGAAAGCAAGTTCGGTCTCTCGCCCGATCAACTCCTGCCGTTTATCGAACGCCTGGAGGCCTATCCCCGCCTGCGGCCGAAGGGGCTGATGACATTGGCCATCTTCTCGGCTGACACGGAAAAAGTGCGGACGTGCTTCCGCCTGCTTCGAACGCTGCGGGACCAGGCCGAGCGCCTGAACGCGCAGATCACCGAGCTCTCAATGGGCATGTCCGGCGACTTCGAAGCGGCAATCGAGGAGGGGGCCAGCGTGGTCCGTGTCGGCCAGGCCATCTTCGGTCGCCGGCCAGGTAGTGACGCGGAATACTGGCCCGGTCTGATTCCGGCGAATTACTGAGAGTGACGGATAATCAGCCTCTGCCCGCGGAGGCGAGACGTCAGGATTTCTGGCTCAAAGCCATCGTCATGATATGTACTTATGGAAGTGCAATAGAGCCCGCGTCAGCAGCTCTCGTTCCAAATGGCGCGCCCGAAGAGATTCGAACTCCTGACCCCCAGATTCGTAGTCTGGTGCTCTATCCAGCTGAGCTACGGGCGCGCATTACCGTGTTTGGAACGGTGGTTTCCGGGGAGCGCTAAGTGCGTCTTGTCCGGAACGGCGCAACCCATACATGGGTGGTTGGGGGTTGGCAAGCGACCCGTCACAGTTTTTTGCTAATGCTCACAACCCTATGCCCGAATGCGGCGCGCGGCGGGCAGGATCAGGTCGAATCTGGTGCCGTGTTCCTGGTCGACCAGAACCAGCCGTCCGCCGTGGGCTTCCGCGATTTCCCGGGCGATTGCCAGCCCCAGCCCGGTGCCACCAGCACGCGCCGAGCCCTCAAAAGCGACGAAGAGATTTTGTCGCGCACGGGGTGGCAGGCCCGGCCCGTTATCCACAACCGAGAGTGTAACACCCTCCTCATTCTCGCTGACCAGCACCGAAACCTCGGGTGCGGTGGTGGCGGAACTCGATTCGAGTGCCTCGCGCGCATTCTTGAGCAGGTTGAGAAAAACCCGGCCGAGCTGGTTGGCATCGACGTCGAGCACCAGATCCTCGGGGGCGCCATTGCTGAAGACAATGCTGGGATGGCCTACGAGGCGCGCGTCGAAGGCGGCCTCGTCAATCAGGCCACGAATCGCCACCGGGGCCAAAGCGGGCGGCGCTGCGGTTTCGCGGCCGTAATCGAGCACGGATTGCGCAAAGCCGATCGCGCGGTCGAGGGTTGTCACCAGTCGGGGCGCCAGCCGCTGGACCTTGGGGTCATCAAGCGTCGCCACCTGGTCGGACAGCAATTGCGCCGAGGTGAGGGTGTTGCGCAGGTCATGATTGATCTTGGCGACGGCCAGCCCGAGGTCTGCCAGGTGCCGCCGCTGGCGCAGCATGGAGAACAGGTCTGATTCCATCGCCGCCAACTCGCGCTCGACAATGCCGATCTCGTCGCGCCGGTTCGAGGGTACAATCACCAGGCTGGCATTTTCCGGCGCCTGCCGGAACGCCAGGATATTCTGGGTCAGCCGGCGCACCGGATCGATGAAGAGATAGCTGGCCATCAGATAGAGCGCGACCGCGGTGGCGGCGGCGATGGCAAGCGACACGATGCCGATCTGGCGCGAATAGGCCAGCATGTCCTGCCGCAGGGGGCGCTCGAACATCAGCAGCTCGATCAGGCTGGTATCGATGTCGCTTTCCCCCACGATGCGCAGGGTGCGCCCGGGCGGGGCAAACAGGGTGTCGATGGTGCCCAGCAGAAGAGTCATCGGGTCGCGCTGGCGCATGTCCGCGGTGACGACGGCGTCGGGGGTGATCGGGTTGGCCAGTTCGATCAGCTGGGTCTGCCCCTCGCGGCGATAGACGATGGCGTGGGCGCCAGCGGAGGTCAGCAGGCGGTCGGTGAGGTCGCGCGGCATGGCCATGACATCGGGCACCGCATCAAGCACGCGGGCGGCCACGACGCCGACTCGTAGCCGATCATCCAGCCAACTGACGCGGAAGCTGGCGAGCATGGGCAGGTAGACCACGATCTCGACCAGAAGGATCACCGCGATGATCGTGGCGATGAGCTTGTTCGAGAGGCCGGAAAACCGGCCGGGCAGGACGCTACGTTCGGCTGTCATTTCAACCCATTATAGGCAAAGCAGGCCCGTTCGTAAGCCCCTGCCCGGAGTCGTTGGGAGCCGTCAGCGGCGTGCGGTGAAGCGCCGGGTCCAGCTGGAGCGGGGTTGCTCGGCAGCGAACTCCTCCGCCAGCGTCACCAGCAACTGCGCAAGGCTCGGCTGGGGCAGGGCCAGGCGGGCCAGCTCGGCCAGCGGCAGGCCGCGCGCCATGGCCAGGGCCAGCATGGCAATTGTTTCGCCAGCGCCGGAGCCCAATAGGGCGGCGCCCACCAATTGCCCCTTGGCGTTGACCACCAGCTTGCCGGTGCCATGGGGCGCCCCAAGGGCGCGCGCGGCGTTATTCTCGGCGAGATTGGCGCGCAGCACGCGCTGGCCGGCGCGCAGGGGAGCCTTGCCGTCCATGAGGCCGACCTGCGCCAGAGCGGGCTCGGTCATCAGCAGGCGGGGCGCTTGCTGTGGATCAAAGCGGGACTTGCCCCGGCCGGTAAGGCGATCGAGCAGCAGGCCCGCCTGCAGCCGGGCGAGGTGGGGTTCAAATTGCCCTGCAGCGCCGCCCAGGGCAGAGATTCGGCCATTGGAGGTCTGACCATCCGGGCCAACCAGCAGGTGATCAGCGCGGATCCGGTCGCGCCGCAGATCGGCTTTTTCCAGCAGGGCCGGGTCGAGATCGGGCAGCCGGCCCATGGCGACAAGAATATGCGAGACGTCGAGGCTGTCCTCGCCGCCCGCGCGCAGCAGGGTGACGCCGGTGCCCTGGCTGCGCGGCACGATGGCGGTAACCTCGGCGTCCTCAAGAATGGCCAGCCCTTCTTCGCGCAGGCTGCGCAGCAGGGGCGCCACCAGTTCGGGATCAAAACCGGGCAGGAGCCCGCCTTGTGGCACGACAGTCACCTTGGAGCCGAGCCGGTGATAGGCCTGAGCCAGTTCGAAGGCCGCGGGTTCGCCGCCGATCACCACCAGGTGGCTCAGCTTGCGCAAGTTGTCGGCAATGGTGTCGGGCGTGAAGAATGCGACCTGGTCGAGGCCGGGCAGCGCCGGAATCACCGGGGCGGCGCCAGTCGCCAAAGCAAATTGACGGGCGCGGATCGTAGTGTCGCCGCAGCGCAGCGTGCTTTTGTCCATGAAGCGGGGCGCGCCGGAAAGCACCGTGATGCCCAGTGCGGTCAGCCGTTCGTCGCTGTCGCAGGGCGAGACGGAATCGGCGATGGCGGCGGCGTGCTCGCCAATGGTGCGGAAATTGGGCTTGGGCTCACTATTATTGAGTCCCAGCGTGGCGGCACTGCGCATGGCCTGCGCCCGCGCGGCGCTGGCAACAAAAGCCGCGCGCTGCAGGCTGGCATGCGGGCCGTCGCCGGCCTCCGCTATGTCGCGCCGGACCAGTACAACATCGAGCCCCCGCTGCCGGGCGCTGATCGCAAGTTCGATTCCCAGCGAACCCGCGCCGATGACGCAGAGATCGGGTTTGATGATGTCTGCCATTACCGCCAACGGCCAGAATAGAAGCTTGGTGGAACTTATGGTGTGATATTGTCGCGATGACAACCGGGCGACGGGCGTGGGGAAGTGCAAGGACTCGCGTTGACTTGGTGCCGAGTTTTCCCTATAGACCCCGACAACCCGCACCGTGGGCGCCCAGCGCTTGATGTGTGTCCGAAATTCTTGCTTTGAGCAGAGCCCAAAAAGAGGAACCGTGCTAGCCGCGGTTTGATGTCATGAAGCGTACTTATCAGCCATCCCAGCTCGTGCGTGCCCGCCGTCACGGTTTCCGTGCCCGCATGGCTACCAAGGACGGTCGCGCGATCATCAATAAGCGCCGCCGCGACGGCCGCAAGAAGCTTACGGCCTAAGGCCAGCTGGCCGGATGACGGCCATGGAGCCGCCTGCCAAGCCATTGCGCCGGCTCATCAAGCGTTCGCAGTTTCAACGGGCCGCCCGGGGCAATCGCGCCGGGCGTTCTGCGTTTGGGCTGCAAGCTGTGGCGGTTGCCGAGCCCGAGCCGGGCATCGGCTTCACCGTCACCAAGAAAACCGGCAATTCCCCACAGCGCAATCGCATCAAGCGCCGCCTTCGCGCGGCTGTGACAGCATGTGCGCGTGACTTTGTGCCCCACCATGACTATGTGCTGGTCGGGCGGAGGGAAGCCCTCAGCGAACCCTTTGCCAAGCTGGTTGCCGATCTGGGCGCACTGATAGTGCGGGTGCATAATCCCAAATCGTCCGACGAGCGCCAATCTTCCGGCCGCGGCCCACGGAAACCGAGACAATGAACGACAATCGCAATGTGATCCTTGCCATCGTGCTCAGCATGTTCGTGCTGTTCGGCTGGCAGTTCTTCGTTGCCGGTCCGCAGATGGAGCGTGCACAGCAGCAGGCTCAGATTGCTGCCGAGCAGGCGCAGTCCGAAGCCGCCCTTGCGACGCCCACGGTTACCGTCAATGCCGACGGCACGACCACCGTCGCTGCTGCGCCGGCCGCCGATGGCACCGCTGTCTATGCTGACCGCGCCGCTGCCCTTGCTGCATCGAGCCGTGTCGTCATCGACACTGAAGACCTGCATGGCTCGATCAACCTCACCGGCGCGCGTCTCGACGACCTCGAGCTCAAGCAGTACCGCGAGACGGTCGATCCCAATTCGCCCATCATTACCCTTTTGACCCCGGCCGGCGCGCCAAATGCCTATTTCGCCGAGCAGGGCTGGGTGCCCGCTTCGGGCGCCTCGATTGCCGTTCCCGATGGCAAGAGCGTCTGGACCGTCGAGGGTGCCAACACCACGCTGACCGCCGCGACGCCGGTGACCCTGCGCTGGGACAATGGCGCGGGCCTGGTGTTCCGCCGCACCTTCGCGGTTGACGAGCACTACCTCTTCACCGTCACGCAGGCGGTCGAGAACAATACCGGCGGCGACGTCGCGCTGTTCCCCTATGCCCGTATCGCCCGTCACGGCACGCCCAAGGTCGCCAACTTCTTCATCCAGCATGAAGGCCCGCATGGCGTTCTCGGCGACAACAACCTGATTTCCAAGAAGTACACCGATCTGCAGAAGGATCAGCAGGCCCGCTTCGACAATACGAGCGGCTGGCTGGGCTTCTCGGACAAGTACTGGGCGACCGCCGCGCTGGCCAAGCCCGACGCCTCGATCAACGCGCTGTTCTCGTGGAAGAACACCGGCACCTATGACGACTACCAGACCAGCTTCGTCGAGACGACGCCGGTCGTGGTTGCACCCGGTGCAACGGCTTCCCATGAAAGTTATCTGTTCGCCGGCGCCAAGGAAGAAAGCGTTATCGCTGCCTATGAGAAGCAGTATGGCTTTGACCGCCTCGAGCTGCTGATCGACTGGGGCTGGCTGCACTTCATCACCAAGCCGATGTATTACCTGCTGACGTTCCTCTATGGCGTCTTGGGCAATTTCGGCCTCGCCATCCTGGCCGTGACGGTTATCGTCAAGGCGATCTTCTTCCCGCTCGCCAGCCGTTCCTTCGCCTCCATGGCCGCGATGCGTCGCGTCCAGCCGGAAATGAAGTCGATCCAGGAGCGCTTCAAGGAAGATCGCACTGCCCAGCAGCAGGCGATGATGGAGCTCTACAAGCGCGAGAAGATCAATCCGCTCAGCGGTTGCTGGCCGGTGCTGGTCCAGATCCCGGTCTTCTTCGCGCTCTATACCGTTATCTTCATCAGCCTCGACATGCGCCATGCGCCGTTCTTCGGCTGGATCCAGGATCTGGCTGCGCCCGATCCGACCAACATCTTCACCCTGTTCGGGCTGATTCCGTGGGATCCGACCGTGCTGCCCTTCATCGGTTCGTTCCTGCATCTGGGCGTCTGGCCCGTGATCATGGGCATCACCATGTGGGTCCAGATGAAGCTGAACCCGCCGCCGCCCGATCCGACCCAGGCGATGATCTTCAACTGGATGCCGGTGATCTTCACCTTCATGCTGGGCACGTTCCCTGCGGGTCTCGTGATCTACTGGGCCTGGAACAACACCCTCTCGGTGACCCAGCAGTGGTTCATCATGAAGCGCCACGGCGTCGAGGTGAACCTGATCGGCAACATCCTCGACAGTTTCAAGCGCAAGCCCAAGACCGCCGAGCCCACCAAGTCCTGATCGCCACAACCGATCAATCGTGCTACTGCCCGCCGGACCCCTCCGGCGGGCTTATCGTTTGAAGCGAGTACCATCATGAGCGACGTCGATTATTCGCCCGACATCATCGAACGCGGCCGGCTGCTGTTTGCGCGCCCCTTCATGTTCACCAAGGGCTGCGTGCGCATCGCCGACCTGCCGCCGATGGACAAGGTCGAGATTTCCTTTGCCGGGCGCTCCAATGTCGGCAAGTCGAGCTTGATCAACGCGCTTTGCGGCACGTCGGGCCTAGCGCGCACCTCCAATACGCCCGGTCGCACGCAGGAACTCAATATCTTCGAGAGCCAGAGTGAAAACCTGCGCATCGTCGATATGCCCGGCTATGGCTATGCCCGCGCACCGGAAGACAAGGTGCGGCAGTGGACCAAGCTGATCCATCAGTATCTGACCGGCCGCGCCACGCTGCGCCGCGTCTATGTGCTTGTCGATGGGCGCCATGGCCCCAAGGACAATGATCTGACGGTGATGAACGAGCTCGACAAGGCGGCAGTGAGCTACCAGATCGTGCTGACCAAGGCCGACAAGCCGCTCAAGAAGGAACTCGACAAGGTGGTCGCCGCGACACAGGCCGCTATCCTGAAGCGCCCCGCTGCGCATCCGCGCGTCATCCTCACGTCTTCGGAACGTGGCGACGGGCTGCGCGACCTGCGCACCGAAATCGCGATGCTTCTTGAAAGCTGATGTCAAAGGGCCCGTATCACACGGGCCCTTCTTGGTTCTAACGGGCGCGCGCTGACCACAGCACCTTGGGGCTGAAGGCAAAGCCCTTGTCGAAGGGATATTGCGGCGCGTTCTTGTGCTTGCGTTCCAGGCGCTCAACGAACTGGTCCACTACGCCCGGCGACAGGGCCATCACGCTCGGATTGGCGATAGGGCCGAGGTCGGGCGAGAGGTAACCTGATTTGACCACGACGATCTTAGCCGTGCGCGGGTCGAGCCCCAGCCGGGTGAAGTCCGGGATATTGTGGTAGGGCCGCCGCCGCGCTGATAGCACCAGATCGATGCCGCCAATGCGCACTACGGCCTCGCGCAGCTGCGCCTGGTCGGTTTCGAGCAGGAACAGCACCTCGGCTTCGGTGTCCACCGGTTGGCTGGACGTATCGAGCGAGGCGCCGATATGCAGCTTGAGCTTTGCACCCACACCAGCGGCATAGGCCGCGTCGGTGGCCGCCTTGTCGGCGATGCCGGCAAACACCACGCCCTGCGCTTTTTTGGCGATCAGCGCCGCCAGAACTTCGGCGCGGTCGCCGACGCCGCCGCCGGTGGGGTTGTCACCTGATTCGGCGAGCACGGCGGGGCCGGTGGGCGCGGCCATGGCCCAATCGACGCATTCAGCAATGCTGCCGACCTTGGTGCCGAAAACAAAGCCCTCGCGCAGATCCCAATAGTCCTGCGCCAGATGGCGCGCGGCTTCCGTCATGGCGGAGCGGTCGATGCCGGTCACCACGGCGCAGGCCGTGGCGCGGGGTTCGTCGGCCCACACATAGCCCACCTGGAACGAGGCATCCCAGATGCCGGTGGGGTCTTCGACGGCTTCGATCTGCGCATAAAAGCTGCGCGCCGGCTCGTCCTGGGTGGAGGTCCGCTCGCCCGGCAGCAATACCGGCACAGGCGCCCAGGCCAATACGGGGCGCTGGCCCGTCCGCAGTGCGCGTACCAGCATGTTCACGACGCGCCGCATCGTGTCTGGCGTGTCGATATGCGGGGCGGTGCGATAGGTGGAGAAGATATCGAGATTGTCGATGATGGTCTGGCTGATATTGCCGTGAAGGTCATAGCTCGCCGCGATCAGCACGTCGGGGCCCACCACCTGCCGCACCGCCGAGATGAAGTCGCCCTCGGCATCAAACAGGCCTTCGACAAACATCGCGCCATGCATAGCGAGATAGACGCCATCAAGAGGAAGCGCCGTCTTGAGCCCGGCAAGGATTTCGGCTTTCCACGTATCGTAGATGCCTCTTTCCACCGGTCCGCCTGCAATGGCGCGGGCATGCAGGATGGTGGTGAATTCGGCGGGGAAATGCGTCAGGAAATCGAAATAGGCATCCTTCAGCATGGCCGGGCCACGCAGCACCCGGAAATCGGCTTCCCGCGCCAGAACGGGGTTATAGGTGCTGCACTCGGTATGTAGGCCCGCTACGGCAATCCGCATCACAGTACTCCGGGAACTTCGGCTTCAAGGTCGGCCTTGGGCGCTGCCTTGCCGGTGGCCAGGCGCCCCGTGAGGAACAGGCTCACCAGCAGCACCGGCACCAGGCACGCAATGCCCACGCGCATGTCGAAATGTTCTGCAACAAAGCCGATCACCGGCGGGCCCACGAGGAAGCCGAGCAGCGCGATGAAGCTCAGGATCGCCACATTGGCCGAAGCGGTGCGGTCGGTGAGGCTCGCGGCAGCGGTCACTGCCAGCGGGAAGCCCACCGACACGCCGAGCCCGATCACCGCGAAACCCACCAGCGCCACGGCCGTATTGGGTGCGAAGAACAGCAGCACCGCGCCGAACACGGCCAGGGTGCCGCAGATGCGGGCAGTGTCCACGGCGCCGAAGCGGCGCTTGAGCGTGTCGCCACCAAACCGGCCGGCGGCCACCATCATGGCAAACACCGAATAGCCCAGCCCCACCATGCCCGCTTCGGCGCCCAGCGCGTCGCGCAGGAAGATTGCCGACCAGTCGGCCATGGCGCCCTCGGTCATAGTGATGCCGAAGACGAAGAAGCAGATACCGAGCAGCGCCCAGCTTGGAAACGCCCAGACCGACCGTTGCGGCTCGCCGCTCTTGGGGGCGTCGGGCGCGTAGCTGGGCAGCATGTTCGCCACCACCAGCGCGACCGGCAGCACGATGATGGCCACCGTCATGATCGCCCATTTGGCCTCGAGCCCCACGGCGGCAAGGCCCGAGCCGATCAGGCTGCCAACCATGATGCCGACCGACCAGAAACCATGCGAGGTGGTCATGATCACCGAGCCGGTGGCCTTTTCCACGGCGTCAGCCTGCACGTTGAGGCCCAGCTCGACGAAGGAAATGGTCGAGCCGGCAAGCATCAGCGCCACGAACAGCATGACCGGGTTCATGGCAAAGGCGGGCAGGCTTGCTGCAATCGTATAGAGCACGAAGCCGAAAAGGATCGCCATGCGCGGGCCGATCCTGCCCACCAGCGGCCCGGCAAAGGGCAGCGTCAGCAAGGTGCCGCAGGGCAGGCCAAGCAGGGCAATCGCCAATCCCGCCGGTCCCAGCCCCAGCGCCTGTTGCACATCGGGGATGCGCGGCAGCCACGACCCGAAGGCGATCGGCTGCAGGAAGAAGATCAGCATGGTCAGGCGTTGCGGCGACAGGAACGACATGATGGCTCTTTGGCTCACTTGTTGTCAGTTGGTGTGGCGCCGCCCTCCCGGCATCGCCATCCGCAGTCGTGTCAGGCGGGCACGCCCATCGGGTAGGGCAGATAGCCGGCAAAGCCGGTCAGTTTCCAGACGCCGCCGACCTTGCGGCAGAAGTAGAGCGTCTGCCAGTTGAGGACGTCCTTGCCGCCATCGGCCAGGGCGATCTCGCCGTCGAACTTCTTGTGCGCGATGGCGATGTCGCCATTGATCTCGATTTCGGTGAGGCTGGTGGCGCGGTGAATGCCGGCCAGCACGTCCTCGGCGTACTCAAGCTTCTGGCTTTCCTTGGCCTGGCGGATCCAGTCATCGCGATAGGCTTCAAGGGTGGGGAAGCTGATGCGCCAGGCGTCCGGGTTGCCTGACTTCTGGCCATTGATGCCCAGGAACCCTTCCTTGATGAAATCGCCATCGACCATGCTCCAGTCTGCGGCGACGAAGGCGGCGATGTCGCGCTCGACCAACATGGTCCAGATTGCGCTGCGGTCGGGGTCCTGGGAGAATGGGTTCGTGCTGCTCATGTCGGTCTCGCGGGGTTTGGTCCGGGGCCGCGCAGAGGCGTGTTGCCGGCCCTGCGCAAGTGTGTTTCATATTTTCATCGGTGTCATCTGCGTGACGGCAAAATATGGAGCCCAGATGAATACCAATTTGAGCATGCTGCCCGTTTCCGATGGGCTTGTCCACACAGGTTTGAGCAGCACAAGCACCGTAAATGCCTACAAACGCAGCAAAAGGCTGATGCGATAGGCAATTTTTTCGGGTGGCTTTAATTGGTATTGAAATGGATTCGAATTCGTGTTGACATTGGTTTCAGAACGATCCTAGTCTTGAAAATAGTTTACAGAATAGCTGTACGATCCGAAAGAGGTTGGCAGCTAACTGGGTTCGGGAAGAGCACGGGAAGAGCATGCGAGTAGGCATTATTGGCCTTGGCTATCGGCTGGGCTACCTGGCGCGGGTATTTTCCGCTGCCCGGCCTGATTTTTCTATTGTCGGTTACGTGGATCCAGCCCCTGCCGGGCTGCCTTACACCCAGGAACATGGCATTTCGGTCGGCAAGTCCTATGACTCGCTCGAAGCCCTGCTCGACAATGAACAGCTCGACCTGCTGATGGTGGGTTCGCCCAACCATCTTCACCTCCAGCACATCCGGACCGGCCTTGAGCGCGGTCAGAAGATCTTCACCGAAAAGCCGGTGGTGACCACGGTCGAAGAGACCATGGAACTGGCGAGGCTGATCGCCGAATACGGCTCGGACAACCTGATGGTTGGTCTCGTGCTGCGCTACGCCCCCCTCTATGTCGATCTGCGCAAGGCGCAGGCCGAGGGGCTGCTGGGCGATATCACCTCCATAGAGGCGTCCGAGCACATTCCGCCCTATCATGGCGCGTTCTTCATGCGCGACTGGCGCCGCTACGAGCGCTATTCGGGCAGCTTCATGCTCGAAAAGTGCTGCCACGATCTCGATCTTTATAACGGGGTCATGGGCTGCCGCCCGCATTACGTCTCCAGCTTCGGTGGTCGCCGTACGTTCGTGCCCGCCAATGCCCCGCAAAACCTCGGCATCAACGATCTCGAGGTCTACCATCGCAAGCCGAGCGGCTGGATGGGCGACGACAAGGTGTTCGACAGCGACGGCGACATCATCGACTACCAGACGGCGATGGTGCAGTACGAAAACGGCGCTGCGCTGAGCTTCCACACCAATCTCAACGTCCCCGACGATTTCCGGCGCTTTGCCGTGATGGGCGCCAAGGGCATGGCCGAAGGCGACTTCATCCGCAATTTCCTGCGCGTCACCGACTCGCGCACCTCCGGCCGCCTGGTCGATGCCAGTTACAAGACCACCGGCCTCAGCCAGCACTATGGTGCCGACGAGCAGATGGCCGAAGACATTCTCAAGCACATGATCGAGGGCGCGCCCCTTCCGGTGTCGGTGACCGACGCGCTGGAAGCCGGGTTGCTGGCCTTGGCAATGGATAAGGCGATGCGGACCCGTTCCGTCGTCGACATGGCCCCGATGTGGCAGGAATTCGACGCCGCACTCGGGCGATCGAACTAAGGACATAGAGCCATGACCAGCAGCCGCAGCGCAGTATTATTCGCCTTGGCCCTGCTGGCCCCGGCAACAATCTACATCCTGTTCATCGTCGCCTATCCGCTTGTTGATACGTTCGTGCTCTCGTTCACGAACGCCTCGCTCAAGGCCAGTTACGACTTCGTCGGCTGGGCCAACTATCTGCGCATCTTTACCGCCGGCAACTTTACCGAGGTGATCCTGCGCACCTTCATCTGGACGCTGATTTCGGTGTCGATGAAGATGGTGATCGGCATGTGCGGCGCCGTGCTGCTCAATGCCGCCATCCCCGGCCAGGCCGTGTTCCGCGTCCTCACCATGCCGCCCTGGGTCGTTCCGATCGCTATCGGCGTCTACATGTGGAGCTGGATGTATAACGGCCAGTTCGGCATGATCTCTGGCCTGCTGCAGAATTTCGGCATCATCAGCCGCCCGGTTGCCTGGCTGGCTTATGGCGACACCGCGTTCTGGGCCACCATCGTCACCGACGTGTGGATCGGCGTGCCCATGGTGACCATCTATTTCCTCGCCTCCATGCAGTCGATCCCCAAGGACCTGCACGAGGCTGCCTGGACCGATGGGGCAGGGCGCTTCTACCGCTTCCGTCGCATCACCGTGCCGCTGATGGTGCCGTCCATCATCACCATGAGCCTGCTCAGCCTGATCGCGACGTTCAACTCCTTCGACATCATCTGGATCCTGACCCAGGGCGGACCGTCGGGCTCGACCACCACGATGATCATCGACACCTACAAGACCGCCATCGGCAGCCGCAAATATGGCGAAGGCGCCGCCCGTGCCGTGGTCATCTGTATCTTCGTCTCGCTGTTCTGCCTCGCCTACTTCCGGGCCGTGCGTAAAATCCAGCAGGGAGAAGCCAAATGAGCGACGTTGCCCGCACCACCGAAGCCGCTGCCGGTGCAGCCGCCGAGGACGCTATCCTGGCCCAGCCCAAGCGCCGTGTCCGCACGGCCCGCCCGATGATCGACCGCTACCGCTGGTACGAGATCGTCGGCCTCTATGCCGGCATGGCGGTGTTCCTGTTCTTCGTTCTGTCGCCCTTCATCGAAGGCTTCCTGGTCTCGCTGAAGCCCCTGGCGCAGCTGTTCTCGACGCCCTACAGCTTCATTCCCAAGAACGGTTCCTTCGATGCCTATTTCCGCATCTGGGAAAGCGTGCCCATGCTCGGGCTCTACATCTTCAACTCGTTCTTCATCTCGTCGGTGGTGACGCTGGTGGTGATCGTCGTGGTCGTGCCCGCCGCCTATGCCCTGGCGCGCTTCCAGTTCGCCGGCGCCGGCATCATGATGGGCGCATTCCTCGCGGTGAACATGTTCTCGGGCGCCGTACTGCTGATCCCGCTGTTCCGCCTGATGCGCTCGATGGGCCTGCTCAACACCTATTGGGCGATGATCGTGCCGGGCGCGGCCTTTCTCATCCCGTCGTCGATCTGGCTGCTGCGCACCTATCTGATGCGTATTCCGCGCGAGCTCGACGAAGCCGCCTGGGTCGATGGCGCCAGCCGTCTCTATACGCTGCGCCGGGTCATCCTGCCACTGGCCATGCCGGGCATCGTCGTGGTCGCCATCATGACCTTCATCGGCGCCTATGCCCAGCAGTTCATCTTCGCGCTGACCTTCAACTCCAAGTCCGAATTCATGCCGCTGCCGATTGGCCTGTTCGCCTTCTTCGGCAAGCAGGAGGTGATCTGGAATGAGTTGATGGCCGCAAGCTTCGTCGGCGTGTTGCCGGTGATGGTCGTTATCGTGTTTCTGCAGCGCTACCTCGTGGCCGGGCTGACGGCTGGGGCGGTCAAGCAATAGGAGTTCTGGGCCGGGGGCCCGTACCCCCCGCGCCCCGAGAAGCGCACCCGATCGGGTCGCAAAGCAAGGGAGACTAAACGTGAAAAAAACGACCGGACTTCTCGCGGTATCGCTGCTGGCAATGGCCGCTGCGACTCCTGCGACGTTCGCCCAGGACGTGAAGGAAATCTCCTTCATCAACTGCGGTGACGAACTGACCGCTGGCTATGCCGACTACTTTGCTGCCTGGGAAGCTGAGAATCCCGGCTACAAGGTCGTGCCGGAAATCGTCGGCTGGGGCCAGTGCCAGGACAAGGTGACCACGCTCGCTGCCGCTGGCACGCCGGTCTCCCTGGCCTATGTTGGTTCGCGTACCCTCAAGCAGTTCGCCCAGAACGACCTGATCGTTCCGGTGCCGATGACCGACGAGGAAAAGGCCGCTTACTACAATTACGTTCCCGACACCGTGACCTTCGACGGCACCCAGTGGGCCGTTCCGGTCGCCTTCTCGACCAAGGCCCTGTTCTGGAACAAGGACCTGTTCGAAGCTGCCGGCCTCGATCCCGAAACGCCCCCCAAGACCTGGGAAGAAAAGATCGCTTTCGCCAAGCAGATCACCGAAAAGACCGATGCGGCCGGCTATGGCCTCGTCGCCAAGACCTTCGACAACACGATGCACCAGTTCCTGCATTGGGTTTACACCAATAACGGCCAGATCATCGACGCCGATGGCAACATCACGATGGACAGCCCGCAGGTTCTGGCTGCCCTGACCGCCCTCAAGGACATCGTCCCCTATTCTGAAGAAGGCCCGACCGCCTACGAACAGAACGAAGTTCGCGCCATTTGGCTCGACGGTGGCGTTGCCATGATCGAAGCTTCGCCCGGCGCTGCCATCCGCGCTGAAGAAGCCGGCATGAACTGGGGCGTTGCCAACCTGCCGCTCGGCCCGGACGCCAAGGGCCCCGGCACGCTGCTGATCACCGATGCGCTCGCTGTCTTCAAGGGCACCGGCGTGGAAGATCAGGCCATCAGCCTGGCCAAGTACATCACGTCCGGCCAGCGCCAGTGGGATGCCGAAATGGCGCAGGGTCTGACCCCGCTCCGTCCGCTTGAGCCCAACACCGCCGACCTGCTGGCTGAAAAGCCATACTGGAAGCCGTTCCTGGACGGCATCGAGTTCGGTGGTCCTGAGCCGCTGTTCACCGACTATATCGGTCTGCAGAACGTCATGATCGAAATGGTCCAGTCCGTCGTGACTGGCGCTGCCGAGCCGCAGGCTGCCCTCACCAAGGCCGCCGGCGAACTCGAGCAGTACAAGTAAGGTCCTCCGACCTGGCCGTCGCCCCACGCCGGGGCGACGGCATCTTACCCCCGCCCTATCCGGAGCCGCGGTCATGTCTCAACTTCGCCTCAGCAACCTCGAAAAGTCCTTCAATGAAGCCCGCATCATCAAGGGCATCGACCTGGAGGTGAACGAGGGCGAATTCGTTGTGTTCGTCGGCCCCTCTGGTTGCGGCAAGTCCACGCTGCTGCGCATGATCGCCGGGCTTGAAGACGTGTCCGAAGGCGAAATCGCCATCGGTGGCCGCGTCGTCAACGACCTGCCGCCGGTTCAGCGCGGCATCGCCATGGTGTTCCAGAGCTACGCGCTCTATCCGCATATGACGGTCTACGAGAACATTGCCTTCCCGCTGCGCGTCGAGCGCCTGCCCCAGGCCGAGGTTGAAGAGCGCGTTCAGGCCGCGGCCAAGGTGCTGCAGCTCGAGCCGCGCCTGCAGCACCGTCCCGGCCAGCTGTCGGGTGGCCAGCGCCAGCGCGTCGCCATCGGCCGCGCCATCGTGCGCCAGCCCAAGATTTTCCTGTTCGACGAGCCGCTTTCCAACCTCGACGCAGCGCTCCGCTCTGAGATGCGCATCGAGTTGATGGAACTGCACAAGCGCCTCGGCTCCACCATGATCTACGTGACCCACGACCAGGTCGAAGCCATGACCATGGCCGACAAGATCGTGGTGCTCGATGCCGGCGTGATTTCACAGGTCGGCTCGCCCCTCCAGCTTTACCACAAGCCCGACAACCTGTTCGTCGCCGGCTTCATCGGCTCGCCCAAGATGAACTTCATCAACGGCAAGGTGACCGCCGCCGATGGCACCAATGCCACCATCGACCTGGGCGCACTGGGCGTCATGACCCTGCCGCGCCAGTCGCGCGCGGTTGCCGGCCAGAATGCCACCATCGGCATTCGCCCCGAGCACCTCAATATCGGGGACGGCGAGTTCAGCCTCACCGTGACGCCCAAGATTGTCGAACATCTGGGTATCCACACCGTGATCTATGCCCAGCTCCCGGCTGGCGAGAACTTTGTCGGCCTGTTCGAGGGCGATCCTGAAGTGCCCGAAGGCCAGGCCCGCAAGGTCGGTTTCGCATTGAGGCAGGTCCATCTCTTTGACCAGGCAGGTCTGGCGGTCTACTAGCGCCGAACCAAACTTGCCGGAAGGAAACGGAACATGCTGGACATCGTCGGCCTGCTGCAGACCGAGAAGAACGAGTTCACCCGTTCCGAGCGCGCCCTGACTGAAATCGTGCTGGCCGATGTCGATAGCGTTCTCAAGATGTCGATCGTAGATCTGGCCGCACAGGCCGAGGTGTCGCCGCCCACCGTCACGCGCTTCTGCCGTCGGCTGGGCTGCGACAGCTACGCCGATTTCAAGGTGCGGCTGGCGCAGTCGCGCTTTGTCGGCCAGCGCTATTTCGCCCCGGCATCCGGCCCATCCAGCGTGCGCGAGATCGCCCAGGGCGTCATCAACGGCATCCAGTCCACGGTCTACGAAACCTTCGATCATCTCGATTTCGACGCCATCGAGCGGGCGGCCGAGAGCATTGTCAAAGCCAGCTTCGTCTTGGCCTATGGCTCGGGTGGTTCGTCGTCCATGGTGGCGACCGAAACCGAAATGCGGCTGTTCCGTCTCGGCATCAAGGTTGCCTCCTCCACCGATCATCAGGTGCAGATGATGCGCGCGGCGGCGTCGCCGTCGGGCGCCGTGGTGCTGGCCTTTTCGCTCTCGGGCAACAACCTGCCCCTGTCGCGCGCCATGGCGGTGGCCGGTGAATATGGCCACACCCGCATCATCATCACGCGGTCCAATTCCCCGATGGCCGAGCAGGCCGATATCCTGCTGCCCATCGATCGGCAGGATACGCCCGACATTCTGCGTCCCACCTCGGGGCGCTACGCCTTGCTCGCCGCCGTCGACATTCTGGCCCAGACCGTGGCCACGCGCCTCGGTGCGCCCGCTGTCGCCAGCATGCGCCGCATCAAGCATCAGCTCGTCGTCAATCGCGACGGTGACGATGCACAGCCGCTTGGCGATTGATCCTCGCCATACCTCCTCACGTCTCACCCCATCTCGGAAGCCGCTATGACTACGCCAAGACTTTCGCTTGCTACGACCTGGACGCCCGCGAGTGCTGCCGCCCCGCTCGCCTATGGCCTCAAGCTCACCAATCACGGTGACGAGGCGATCAGCGGTTTCACCCTGGCCTTTTCCGGCCCCGCCCGCATCGACCCGCATGCCACGCTCGACAATGGCAAGCTGCTCAAGCGCCTGTCCAACCACACCGTGGCGGCGCCGCTTGATGGCTATGTGCTCAAGCCGGGCGAGACGTGGGAACTGACCTTCCGCGGCCTCAGCTGGCCGCTGCGTCACTGGCAGGATGGCGCCAACGGCGCCTATGTCGTGCTGGCCGATGGCTCCACGGTCAACATTCCCGTCGCCCCCACCCATGCCACCGGCAATAATGCGCCGCTGCGCAAGGGCGCGACCCGCTACAAGGTGCCGGGCAAGGCCCCCGTTTCCGTCTCCATCGTGCCATGGCCAAAGTCGGTGGCGACCACTGGTGCCCGCACCGCGCCGATGGGCTTTGACCTGCAGCCTCAGGGTGAAGTCTCAGGGAAGGCTGCCGCGGCCTTCACCCGGCTTGTCGATGACCTGTTCCCGGTCGAAGGCATCGTGCGTCCGGCCTCGCAGGCTGGCCTGCCGGTGGCCGTCGTCGTCCAGCCCGGCTTTGCGCCGGAAGCCTATGAAGTCACCTTCGCGGAAAACGACGTTGTCGTTACCGCATCCACCCATGCAGGTCTGGTCTATGGCCTGATCACGTTGGGGCAGATTCTGCGCGGCGCGCGGCAGCATCCGCAGACCTTCGTCTTCCCCACCGCCGGCACCATCAGCGACGAGCCGGGCTTCCGCTTCCGCGGCACCCATCTCGACGTGGCCCGCCAGTTCTATTCGGCCGCCGAAGTGAAGCGCCTGATGAAAATCCTGGCGTGGAACAAGATGAACCGCTTCCATTGGCACCTCAGCGAAGACGAGGCCTGGCGCGTCGAGATCGATGCTTATCCCGAACTCACCGAGATCGGTGCCTGGCGCGGCCATGGCAAGGCGCTGCCGCCGCTGCTCGGCTCGGGGCCCCATCCCACTGGCGGCTTTTATTCCAAGCCGGTGATCCGCGAGATCGTGCAGTTGGGCCTGGATCTGGGCATCCAGATCATTCCGGAAATCGACATTCCCGGCCACAGCTACGCCACACTGCAGGCGCTGCCGCATCTGCGCGACCCCAATGAAGTGGGCGAATACCAGTCGGTGCAGGGCTTCCCCAATAACAGCCTCAACCCCGCCTACGAGCCGGTCTACGAATTCATCGAGAAGGTGATCGAGGAAGTGCTCGAGCTGTTCCCGGGCGGCATCTTCCACCTCGGCGCCGACGAAGTGCCGCTGGCGGCCTGGTCGGGTTCGCCCCTGGCGCTCGACCTGTTGGAAAAGCTGGCTGGTCCCGCCATGCGCAAGAAGCATGAGGCCCAGCTCAACAAGCTCGGCAACCATGGCGGCGCCGACGAAATCGAGGGTTCGCCCACGGCAATCCTGCAGGCCGAGTTCATTCGCCGCGTCCACGAGATCATCGCCTCCAAGGGCGCTGTGACCGGTGGCTGGGAAGAAACCGCGCATGGTGACGTGGTCGACAAGGCCAAGACCTACCTCGTGGGCTGGCGCAATGTCGCGATCAACCGCGCCCTCGCCGCCCGCGGCTACGACATCGTCGTTTCGCCGGGCCAGCGCTACTATCTCGACATGGCCCATTCCACCGATTGGGCCGAGCCGGGCGCTGCCTGGGCCGGCAATTCCAACGCGCAGGAAACTTACGAGTTCGAGCCGCGCGAAGGCTGGAACGAGGCCGAACTGGCCCATCTGCTGGGCATCCAGAGCTGCATCTGGAGCGAGTCCATGACCGACCGGGCGATCTTCGACCGCCTTGTCTTCCCGCGCATCTCGGCCATCGCCGAATCCGCCTGGACCCTGCCCGAACGCAAGAGCTGGAAGCGCTTCGAGGCGCTCGTGGGCATGATGCCGATCCTCTACGGCAACTGGTCGGAAGACTGATCAAAACAAAGGGGGACACCGCTGGTGTCCCCCTCCAATTACTTTGGTTCGTGGCTGCTAGAGCCTCAGGCCCAGGGATTCTCCACCATCGGCCAGATGGTGCGCGGCGCCTTGCGGTAGGGCGTGGTGGCGGGCGTATTGGGATAGGGCTTGCCGGCCGCGCAATAGACGATCTCCGACGCGATGCGCGAGAAGGAATCGTAGAAGTGGTTGGTCGATTTGATCAGCAGGATCTTCCGGGACGTCGGATCGATCCCCATCACCGAAAACAGGCTGGGATCAAAGCTTTGGGCGCGGGTGGAATTGAGGATCACGTCGATCCCGTCGAAATTGATCCAGGCCGCGTCGCCGAACGGGGCGAAGCTCTCGCCGAACCGCATTTCCGCATTCGGCACCAGCCGCTTGACCGTCACGATCTTGTCCACCGGCGCGCCGGTGTCCGGTGCCGACTTGGCGCCGAAGCGCAGCGGGATTTCCGCGCCTTCGCCTGCCGCCATGCAGATCTGCACCGCGATCGGGTCCCACACCGTGCCCACGGCGACGTCGGTCACCCCACGGGCGATCAGCTCTTCGAGAATGACCGTGGCATCGCCGGCTGTGCCGCCGCCGGGATTGTCCCAAACGTCGGCGATGACCACCGGGCCCTTGGGCGCGGCGAGTGCGGCCGACACGGCGGCCTTTTCGTCGACCTGCTTGACCATGAACGTGCCGCGCATGGCGAAGAGCTCACGCCCCAGCGTCTCGGCCAGGGCCGTGCCACGCGCCGCGTCATTGTCGGTGATGGCGATGATCTTGGTGCCCATTTCGGGCACGTCACCGGCCATGAAGCCATGAACCACCGACAGCGACAGCAGGCCCGGCTCGGTCTTTTCGAGCGCGTAGAGCTTGTCGACGAAGCCGCGCATCGGCTGCTTGGAGGTAGGGAAAACGTCGATCATCCGGCAGTCGAATACCGACATGACCGGCGTGACTTCCTTCTTCAGCGTCCGCACCACGATAGACCACAGGTCGCGGGCCCGGTCGACGAAGTCGATATGGGGGAATTCCTTGAACGCGACCAGCGCGTTGGATGCGGCCACGCGCTTTGCGGTCAGATGGCTGTGCGGATCGAATTCGGCGCAGAGCGGCACATCGGGGCCAATGATGGAGCGGATGCAGGTGAGCAGATCCCCCTCGGGGTCGTCATAGCCCTGGGCGACCATGGCGCCATGCAGACCCATCACAACGGCATCGACCGGCATTGCCGCTTCCAGCTGGCCGAGGATTTCGTCGCGCAGCTCTTCATAGGTAGCGCGGGCAACCATGCCTGCCGGATCGGCCCAGCTGGCGCTGCCCTCGATCAGGGTCCAGCCTTCGCGGGCGCACACTTCGCGGCCCACGGTGATCGGCGCGGTGCACAGCGTCGGCGTCGCGGGATGCTCGCCCGGCTTGGCATGCAGCGACGCTTCGAAGGCGCGCTTGTCGATGGCGATGGGCGAAAACGTATTGGTTTCGGTGGCGAGGGCAGCGGTGAAGACGCGCACGGGGAAAAACTCGCAATGAGAGCTACGGGTGGGGATGGGCAGAGTGGAGCCCTTTGACTAGGCTAGCACAGCCCACATACGGCAATCACGTAAGAAATTTACATTTCTTGCGGTCGCAAGCGGGCGAAAACGCAAAATCTTCGCGATATGATGGAAATTACGAAACTGGCTTTCAGAAAAACTGAGGAGTGACTGCTATGCCGATCAAACGTTACGGTGCCGACAAGGCCGGTGCAGGCGGTCAGAACCTGCCTTTCGCGCGTGCCGTCGAAGCCGGTGGCTGGCTCTATGTGTCGGGCCAGGTGGCCATGAAGGACGGCGAGATCATCAATGGCGGGATTGTCGACCAGACCCACCTGACCATCCAGAACATCATCGCTATTCTTGAAGAGGCTGGGTACGGCCTCGAGCATGTCGTCCGCTGCGGCGTGTGGCTGGATGATCCGCGCGATTTCTGGAGCTTCAACGGCGTCTACAAGAGCTATTTCGGCGCCAACCCGCCCGCCCGCGCCGCCGTGCAGAGCCACATGATGGTGGACTGCAAGGTCGAGATCGAATGCGTCGCCTATAAGGGCCCGTAAGGGGCGAGTTGAGGATAATCGGCAAATGACTGGCTCCGTGTTCGGTCTGAACGGAAAAACCGTCCTTATCAGTGGCGCCGGCGGGGGCATTGGCCGCTCGCTGGTCAAGAGCTTCCGCGAGGCGGGCGCGCAGGTGATCGGCGCCGACCGCGAGGCGTCCATGCTCGCGGGCCTCGATCTGGCAGGCATGGTCCTGTTCGATCAGGCCGATCCCAAGGGCACCCGCGCTGCCATGGAGCGCTATCTGGCCGATGCCGGGGCGCCCGACGCCGTGGTCTCCAATGCCGGCTTCACCCGCGCCGAGGTGCTCGATCATCTCGACGATGAAGTGTGGGCCTCCGAACTCGCGATCAACCTCAATGGCGCCTATGCCATGACCGACCCCGTGGTGGCCGCCATGGCCAAGCGCGGCAAGGGGAGCCTGGTCTTTATCTCCTCGGTCAACGCCATCGCTCACTATGGCAACCCGGCCTATTCGGCGGCCAAGGCTGGCCTTGTGGCCTATGCCAAGGCGATCGCCGTGGAGCGCGGCGGAAAGGGCGTCCGCGCCAACGTCATCTGCCCCGGCTCGGTGCGCACCCCGGCCTGGGATCATCGCCTGGAAGCCGACCCGACTTTGCTCGATAATGTGCTGCCGCATTACCCGCTGGGCCGCATGGTCCTGCCCGTTGAAGTGGCCAATGCCGCGGTGTTCTACTGCTCGGATGCCTCTTCGGGCATTACCGGCACGGTGTTGCCGGTCGATGCCGGGCTGACTGCTGGCAATCTGCGTTTCGTCGACGACGTCTTGAGGGGAAAATGACCACTATCAACGAACTCGATACGCCCGTCGTGCTGGTCGATCTGCCGCGCGTCGAAACCAACCTCAAGCGCGCGCAGGACTACGCCGACGCCCACGGGGTCAGGCTGCGTCCCCATATCAAGACTCACAAGCTGCCGCGCTTTGCCAAGCGGGCGATTGAGCTCGGCGCCATCGGCATTACGGTGCAGAAGCTGGGCGAGGCCGAGGTGATGGCCGATGGCGGCATCACCGACATCTTCCTGCCCTACAACATCATCGGGGCGGCCAAGCTGGAGCGGCTCAAGCGCCTGCATCAGCGCATCACCATCAAGGTGACGGCCGACAGTCCCGAAACGGTTGAAGGCCTGTCGAAGGCCTTTGCCGGCGTCACCCCGCCGCTCACCGTGCTGGTCGAGTGCGATACCGGCATGGGCCGTTGTGGCGTGCAGTCGCCTGCGGCGGCGGTTGCCCTAGCGGAGAAGATCGCCAATTCGCCCGGCCTGACCTTTGGCGGCCTGATGACCTATCCGGCGGCCGGGAAGGTGGAGCAGAACATCGCGTTTCTCTCCGAAGCCAAGGCCCGCCTGACACAGGCCGGTCTGCCGCCCGCCATCATTTCCAATGGCGGCACGCCCGATCTGTGGCGCGCCCACGAAGTGACCGACGCCACCGAGCATCGCGCCGGCACCTATATCTATATGGACCGTTCGCAGGTGGCGCGCGGCGTCGGCGGCTATGAGGATTGCGCGCTGACGGTTCTGGCCACCGTGGTCAGCCGCCCCACCGAAGACCGCGCCATCATTGATGCGGGCTCCAAGGCTCTCACCAGCGATACGCTGGGTCTCGATGGCTTCGGGCTGATCGAAGACTATCCCGAAGCGGTGATTGTCGGCCTCAGCGAAGAGCACGGCACCATCGATCTCAGCCGCTGCAGCACCAAGCCGAAAATCGGCGACAAGCTGCGCATCATCCCCAACCACGCCTGTGTGGTCAGCAACCTGTTCGATACGGTGACGCTGGTCTCGGGCGGTGATGTCATCGAAACGGTCAAGGTGGACGCGCGCGGTCGCGTCGACTGAGCGCTTTCAAGTAATACCACTTTTCCCGCAGTATTGCCCGCGCACTCATCTGTTCATGATGTGTTTGCGCGGGCGACGATGCATTTTATCACGTCATTAGAGTGGCTTGACGCCCCGGTTTGCTTGCTCGCGGCCTCTCGGATCAAAAAGATACGGGAGGCCGAGTGGTATTCTTGACTCTCCAGTGCAAACGATTTCATTTTATGGGATCGGTCCCACATTGGAGGGGGGTAGGGGCGGCATGGCGACCATCACCGATGTGTCGAAACGGGCAGGGGTATCCCGGTCCACCGTGTCCCGTGTCGTGGCCGACAACGGCTACGTCTCGGAGGCGAAGCGACGGGCCATTGAACAGGCCATCGCCGAGCTTGGCTATCGTCCCAACACCCTGGCCCAGGCCCTGCGCTCCAACCGCTCCAACATGATCGGGGCGGTGGTGATCGATATCGGCACGCCGCATTTCGCCAACCTGGTCTACGGCATCCAGCGGGTGTGCCGGGGGGCGGGCAAGTCGCTGCTGGTGTCATCCGGCTATGCCGAGCAGGACGGGGAAGCCAAGGCCATCATGGAGCTGGTCGACCGCTCCTGCGACGGCATCGTGCTCTATATCGAAAAGCCCCTGCGCGACGATGTCGCCGAAATGGTCCGCGCTGCCCGCATCCCCGTGGTCAGCATTGGCCGGCCAGTCTCAATCGGGCGTGGGCGGGTGAAGCTCGACAATATCGGGGGCGCATCGGCCGCCATGCGGGTGCTGCTCGATCATGGCCATCGCCGCATCGTGCATCTGTCCGGCCAGGCCGACTTCGGCGACACCATCGAGCGGCTCGAAGGCATTGCGATGACTCTGGCCGATTATGGCCTGGGCATGAGCGACATCCGCGTCATCAATGGCGAGTTCTCCGAAGAGTTCGGCTATGCCGCCACCACTGATCTGCTGAAGGCAGGCGAGGATTTCACTGCCATCTTTGCCGGTGACGACGACATGGCGGCAGGCGTGCTGATGGCGCTGCGCCACGGCGGCAAGTCGGTCCCCGGCGACGTTTCGGTCGTGGGTTTCGACGACACCTTTCACGCGCGGCACCTGGCGCCGCCCCTCACCACCATCAAGCAGTCGGTTGATGCGCTGGGCAGCGCAGCGGCCGAACTGCTGCTCGAATTGCTCGGCAACCCCATGGCGGGGCCGCTGCAGACCACCATCGGCACCAGCCTCGTCCTGCGCGACAGCGTGGGCCCGGCGCGGCCATAGCGAGAAGGAGAGGACCCGGTATCAAGCGCGCGCATCGGCACAAGCGGCACAGATCGCAGCTGACCCGGCGCGGGGAGAAGCAGAGTTCGGTACCGGCCCGGGCCGCTGCCGTCATAGGGATCAGGGGATCGGCGTCACATGAGGGTGTGGGCGATTCCGCAAAGGAGGAAAGATGAATAAGTTCAAGTCATTGACTATTCTGTCCAGCGCGCTGCTGGTCACCACGGCTGCCACTGCGCAGGCCGAAGTGGTGCTGCGGCTGCTGCCTTATCACACCGACGCAATGGTCGAGAATTACAATCCCAATAACCCGACCGGACCACAGCAGCGCACGCGCGACTTCACCTACGAGCCGCTGTGGATCGACAATATCTGGCACCCCGATCAGGACGCCCCGGGCCTGGCCACCTCGTTCGAGATTGCTGACGACCTCAAGAGCGTGACCTACAAGCTGCGCGAAACCAAGTGGAGCGACGGCGAGGATTTCACCGCCGACGACGTGGTGTTCACCTTCGAATACGCCAAGAAGCACCCCGACTATCCGATGGGCATCGACGTCTATAGCGCCGAGGCCGGCACCGGCAACGTCGTCAGCGCCGAGAAGATCGACGACCACACGGTCAAGTTCACCCTGCACGAGCCTGATGCGCTCGCCCGCTACGGCCTGGCCGGGGTCTATCCGCTGCCCGAGCATATCTGGAGCAGCGTCGACGACCCCAAGAATTTCGCCAATACCAAGCCGGTCGCCACCGGGCCGTGGACCGAGGTGCGCAACTTCTCGCGCAGCGGCTACGAAATCTGCCGCAACGAGCTCAGCCATTACAATGCCGACAACAAGGTCGATTGCCTGAGCTTCCCGCAGATGAACGGCAATGAGCAGACCGTGGCGGCGCTGTCCGCCGGTGAACTCGATTGGCTGGGCGATGGCCTCACGGATCCGGATGTGACCTTCCTGCCGCAGTCCGAATTCAACAATTACTGGCTGCCCGCCGGTTCGGACGTCAACCTGCAGCTCAACACCACCAAGGCCCCGTTCAACAATCTCGAATTCCGCAAGGCCATCTCGGTCGCCGTGGATCGCGATACGCTGGTCGATATCTCGACCTTCGGGCTGACCACCCACACCAAGTTCCCCATCGGCACCGGTGAAATGTACAACACCTGGTACGATGCGGCCGCGCTCGAGCCCTATACCTGGCTGATGCAGTACAGCCCGGAAAAGGCCGAGGAACTGCTCGATGCGGCCGGGTTCGTGGACAAGGACGGCGACGGCTGGCGCGACAATCCCGATGGCACGCCGATCGCCTTCGGCATTTCCATGCCCTCTGGCTGGACCGACTGGGTCAATTCCGGCCAAACCGTCGCGGAAAACCTGCAGGACGTCGGCATCAATGCCAGCCTCAAGACCATGGATGAGGGTGCCTGGTTTGACGCGGTTCCGCAGGGCAATTTCGACGTCTACGTGATGTGGACGAATGGCGGCCCAACGCCGTTCCAGCAGTACCAGCCCATGTTCAACGCGCGCCAGATGGTGCCCGGCCGCATTGACTTCCAGGCCATGCACCAGATGCAGATTCCGGGCATCGAAGAGGCGCTCAGCCGCTTCCGTGCCACCTCGGATCTCGCAGCGCAGAAGGCGGCGCTGACCGACGTGCACAAGCTTGTCGCCGAGAACGTTCCGGTCGTGTCGCTCTTCGCCAACCCGACCTGGTACGAATACTCCACCCGCCGCTTTACCGGCTGGGTCACCAAGGACGACCAGCGCTATCGCCCGCAGGTGCATGACGGCACCCGCGAGCGCGTGCTGCACGCCGTGTCTCTCCAGCCGATCGAGTAAGCTCCCGCGGCAGCCGGCGGACCCATCAGGGCCCGTCGGCGACTTCCATCCACTTCCTCCCCTTCAAGGGAGGGAAGATCGAGTTCGTGGGGAGCTTGGATGATCTTCCTGTTCAGACGCTTGGCCTTCTACATCGCCGCCTTCATGCTGGCGGTGACATTGAATTTCTTCATTCCGCGGCTGATGCCGGGCGATCCGTCCGCGCGCATCATTGCGTCGTTCCAGGGGCGGCTCAACGAGTCCCAGATCGATGCCATCCGCCAATCCTATGGCCTGACCGGCTCGCTCTGGGAGCAGTACCTGACCTATGTCGGCAGCGTCCTGCGGCTCGACTTTGGCATCTCCACGGTGCAGTTCCCCGAACCCACCGCATCGCTGCTTTTCTACGGCGCGACCTGGACGCTGGTGCTGGTGGGGCTGGCAATCTTCTTTGCCTTCATCATCGGTTCGATGATGGGCATTCATGCCGCCTGGCATCGTGGCGGGTTCTTCGACAGTTTCTTCACGCCGATCAACGTGATGCTCAATGCCTTCACACCCGCCATCGTGGCGCTGCTGCTCTTCTATGCCTTTTCGCTGCAATTGCAGTGGTTTCCGCTGGGGCGCGCGCACAGCACCAGCCTTCAGCCCGGCTTCACCTTCGAATTCATCACCAACGTGCTCTACCACGCGACGCTCCCCGTCCTGTCGATCTTCCTCGTCAGTTTCGGCGGCTGGCACCTTGGCATGCGCAACGTGATGATCAACCTGCTCAACGAGGATTTCGTCATCCTTGCTCGGGCCAAAGGCCTGTCCGACCGCCGGGTGCGCTACCGCTACGTCGCCCGCAACGCCATCCTGCCGCAGATCACTGCGCTGGCGCTGTCCATCGGCTTCCTGCTGGGCGGCGCGCTGGTGACCGAGCAGGTGTTCAACTATCCCGGCCTTGGCAAGTTCACCTTCACCGCCATCGGCGCGCGCGACTATTCCTTCATCCAGGGGCAGTTGCTGCTCCTCACGGTCTCGGTTCTGGTCGCCAACCTGCTGTCCGACATCGCCAATGTCATTCTCGACCCCCGCCTGCGAACCTGAGGAGAGGCCCGGAACGATGAGCGAAATAACCAAGACGCCATCCCTGCCGCTAAGCGGGCATGTCCCCACCGATCCCGACACGCTGCTGGCCCCCAGCCAGGACGAGTTGATGGCCGAACTGGGCATCCGCGCCCGCCCCGGCTGGACCAGCCGCCTGCCCAAGGGCCTCGCCGCCTTCGTCACCAATGGCAAGGGCATGGCGGGCGTGCTCATCCTGCTGGCGCTGATACTGACAGCCACCTTCGCGCCGCTGCTCACGCAATACGATCCCAACCGGCGCGCCGGTAAACCGCATGTGCAGCCCGGCTACGAGCATGTGCTGGGCACCACCCGCATGGGCAAGGACGTCTTCACTCAGCTCGTCTATGGCGGCCGCGTCAGCCTTGCGGTGGGCTTCGGCGCCGGGATTTTCGCGGCCCTGATCGGCCTCTCCATCGGCATCTCGGCCGGCTATTTCGGTGGCAGAGTCGACGACATCCTCACCTTCTTCGTAAATGTGGTGCTGGTGCTGCCGGGACTGCCGCTGATCATCGTCATCGCGACCATGGTGGAACAGGCCAGCCCCATGGTTATCGGGCTGGTGCTGGCCCTGACCGGCTGGGGCTGGGCCGCCCGCACCATCCGAACCCAGACCCTGGCCCTGCGCACCCGCGAATTCGTGCTCGCCGCCGAGCTGATGAACGAGAAGAAGTGGCGGATCATCCTGATCGAGATCTTCCCCAACATGCTCAGTTTCGTCATGGGCGGTCTGGTGCTCGGCACCATCGCTGCGATCCTGGCGGAAGCGGCGCTCGAATTCATCGGGCTGGGTGACCCCAATGCGGTCACCTGGGGCACCATGCTGTTCTGGGCGCAGCGCAATCTGGCGCTGCAGAGCGGTGCCTGGTGGGAAGTCTGGCCGCCCTGCGTGGCCATCATGGCCACCGGCGCGGCGCTGGTGCTGGTCAATTTCGCCGTCGACGAAATCACCAATCCCCAACTCAAGGCGAGCCGCAGGATCGGCAAGATCAGGCGCTTCCTCGGCCGCCGAGGGAGAAGCGCCGATGTCTTCTGAGCGCGTTCTGCTCGAGGTGCGCAACCTCACCGTCGACTATGTCGGGGACAATTCGGTGGCTCGCGCCGTCAATGGCATCGACTTCGATATCCGCGAGGGCGAGGCGTTTGGCCTCGCTGGTGAAAGCGGCTGCGGCAAATCCACCGTGGCCTTTGCGTTGGCCCGCCTGACGCGCCTGCCCGGGCTGGTCAGCGGCGGGCAGGTGCGGCTCGATGGCCAGGATGTGCTGAAATTCGACAAGGCCCGCCTCAAGGCCTATCGCTGGCGCGAAGTCAGCTTCGTGTTCCAGTCGGCGATGAACGCGCTCAATCCGGTCATTCCGGTGAGCGAGCAGATATTGGACGTGATCGAAACCCACGATCCCAGCCTGAGCAAGGCGGCGGGACGGGCGCGCGCGGTGGAATTGTTCGAACTGGTGGGCATCCCGCCACAGCGGCTTGATGACTTTCCGCACCAGTTCTCCGGCGGCATGCGCCAGCGCATCTGCATCGCCATTGCCCTGGCACTCAATCCGCGCCTCATCATCATGGACGAACCGACGACCGCGCTCGACGTGGTGGTGCAGCGCGACATCATCGAGCAGATCGTCGAACTCAAAAGTCGGCTGGGCTTTTCGGTGCTGTTCATCACGCACGATCTGGGCCTGATGATCGAGTTCTGCGACCGCATCGGGGTGATGTATTCGGGCGAACTGGTGGAAGTGGCGCCGGCCAGCGCCATCCTCGCCGCTCCCCAGCACCCCTACACCCGAGCTTTGGGCAACAGCTTTCCGCCGTTGACCGGCCCGCGCGCCCGGCTCGAAGGCATTGCCGGCACGCCGCCTGATCTTCGCTCCCTGCCCAGGGGCTGTCGCTTCGCCCCGCGCTGCCCCCATGCCATGGCGGTCTGCGGCGAGCAGGCACCCGAACTGCGCTTCTATCCCGAGCACCAAAGCGAGGCCGCATGTCACTTGCTGAACTAGAGCAGACCGGCGCCACCCCGGCCATTGGCCGCACCGTCATTGAGATGGACAGCGTCGACAAGGACTTTGTCATCGGCGGCTCCATCTTCAATTCGACCGTGCTGCGGGCGCTGTCCGGGGTGTCGTTGAAACTGGTGAGCGGCCGCGCACTGGCGCTGGTCGGGGAGTCGGGTTCGGGCAAGTCCACCTGCGCCCGCATGCTGGCGCGGGTCTATACGCCGACGCGGGGCACCATCACCTTTGAGGGCGAGGACATCACCGCCTTTTCCGGCAAGCGCCTGGGCCAATATCGCGCCGACGTGCAGATGGTGTTCCAGGATCCGTTCGGTTCGCTGAACCCCACCCAGACCATAGGTTATCACCTCGAACGGCCATTGCGGCTCCATCGCCCCGATCTCGGGGGGAAGGCGGTGCGCGAGGAAATGCTGGCGCTGCTTGATCGGGTCGGTCTGCGCCCAGCGGCCGACTACCTGCAGCGGCGACCGCATGAATTGTCGGGCGGTCAGCGCCAGCGCGTCGCCATTGCCCGCGCTCTCTCGGTGCAGCCCGTGGTTCTCCTGGCCGATGAACCCACCTCGATGCTCGATGTCTCGGTGCGGCTGGGCATTCTCAACCTGCTTGAGGACATGAAGGTGCAGCGCCAGTTGGCCGCGCTCTACATCACCCACGATATCGCCACGGCCCGCTACTTCGCCGAGGATACGGCGGTGCTCTATGCCGGGCATCTGGTGGAACAGGGCCCCAGCCAGGAGATTACCGAGCGCCCCCAGCACCCCTATACGCAGTTGTTGATCGAGGCGGTGCCCAATCCCAACCGCAAGATCGCCACCACCCGCACCCGCCGGGCCACCGACATTCCGCTCTGGACCGCGCAAAGCCGGGGGTGTCCCTTCGTATCGCGCTGCCCGCGCGTGTCCGCGGTCTGCAAGGAGGTGATGCCCGCGCCGGTCGCGGTGGGCGACGGACACATGGTGCGCTGCCACCACATCTAGTTTTGTGTGAGATACCCCCCACCTAACCGCCCCCTGTCAGGGGGAGGGACCGATCCAGTTCTGGGCGGGATCGCAGCCAATCACCGCACGAATCCCCCCTTCCAGGGGGAGGTCAGGAGGGGGTATGAGAGCTACATGACCCATCTCCCGCCCGCCTTTTTCGCCCGCCCGGCCCCAGAGGTCGCCCGCGATCTCATCGGGGTGACGTTGCTGGTCGATGGCATAGGCGGGCCGCTGGTGGAGGTGGAGGCCTATGATCCCCATGATCCGGCCTCGCACAGCTTCAATGGTCCGACCCCGCGCAATGCCGCCATGTTCGGGCCACCCGGCCATGCCTATGTCTACAAGATCTACGGCATCCACTGGTGTCTCAACTTCGTCTGCCAGCCCGGCAGCGCCGTGCTGATCCGCGCACTCGAACCCACCCACGGCCGTTTCGAGATGGCCGCGCGGCGCGGTGGCATGGGTGATCGGCAATTGTGCTCGGGTCCCGGCAAGCTCTGCCAGGCGCTCGGCGTCGATATCAGCCACAATGCTCTTGCGCTCGACGCGCCGCCTTTCGCGCTGTTCCTGGGTGACGCGCCCGCCGATATCGCCACCGGCCCGCGCATTGGCATCACCAAAGGCGTCGAGACCCCGTGGCGGTTTGTGCGGCGCGGCTCGCCCTTTCTCAGCAAGCCCCTCCGCTAGGGGAACCAATGGGCCTGCGCGTGGTTGACCTCCCACGAGGCCGGCGCGCGTCAACCGGACCTGGTGGTATAGGGAACGGGCTGGTTTTTCCGGTTTCCCGGCCCGGCCGACGCAATGGCAGCCGAGCCCTTGTCCCACCCGCGTCGCGCCTCAGCCGCTTTGCGCGGTGGATAGCCCCGCCATGCCATTGTGCCGCCTTGCGGCCCACCCACCCCTGTGATTCAAGGGCTGGGTGAGCACACTTGAGTCCAGCTTTGATTTGTTCGGCGAAGCCATCGTCGAACGGCCGCGCGATGCGCTGGGGGTGTTGCGCGAGGTTTTCGGCCATAAGAGCTTCCGCGGCCAGCAGGCCGACGTGGTCGACCATGTCGTCGGCGGTGGCGATGCGGTGGTGCTGTTCCCCACCGGCGCCGGCAAATCCATGTGCTACCAGATCCCGGCCATCTGCCGGCACGGCGTGGGCATTGTCATCTCGCCGCTGATCGCCCTGATGCGCGATCAGGTCGAAGCGCTCAAGCAAGCAGGCGTGCAGGCGGCGGCGCTCAATTCATCGCTCAGCGCCGAGGAATCGGCCGAAGTGCGGCGCCAGCTGCGCAATGGCCAGCTCGATCTGCTCTATGTGGCGCCCGAACGCGTGGCGACGCCGGGCTTTGCCAACATGTTGTCGGGCATCGATATTGCGCTGTTCGCCATCGACGAAGCCCATTGCGTGAGCCAGTGGGGCCACGACTTCCGGCCGGAATATCGCGAGCTGATCAAGCTGGTGGAACTGTTCCCCGGCGTGCCGCGCATTGCGCTGACCGCCACCGCCGATCCCACGACGCGCGAAGATATCATCGAGCGGCTGGGACTTGAGCAGGCTCAGGTATTTACCACCAGTTTCGATCGGCCCAACATTTCCTATTCGATCGTCGAGCGGGACAAGGCGCGCGACCAGCTGCTGGCTTTCCTTGCCGCTCACAAGGGCAGTTCGGGTATTGTCTATTGCCTAAGCCGCGCCAAGGTCGAGGACACGGCCGACTGGCTTTCGGGCAAGGGCATTCCGGCTCTGCCCTATCACGCGGGTCTGCCTGCCGAGATGCGCGCCGCCAATCAGGATGCGTTCCTCAAGGAGGAAAACATCTGCATGGTGGCCACGGTCGCCTTCGGCATGGGCATCGACAAGCCCGACGTGCGCTATGTCGCGCATATGGATTTGCCAGCATCTATCGAGGCTTACTACCAGGAAACCGGCCGCGGCGGGCGCGACGGCCAGCCGGCCGATGCCTGGATGAGCTATGGCATGGCCGACGTGGTGCAGCGCCGCCGGATGATCGACGAGGGCGGGGCGCCCGACGAGGTCAAGCGCCTCGAACATGGCAAGCTCAATGCGCTTCTGGGGGTCTGCGAGACGGCGGAATGCCGGCGCAAGGCCATTCTCAATCACTTCGGGGAAAGCCATCCGGGCAATTGCGGAAACTGTGATACCTGCCGTTCGCCGGTGGAAAGCTGGGATGGTACGGAGGCCGCGATCAAGGCCATGGCCGCGATCTACCGCACCGGCCAGCGCTTCGGCGCCGCCCATGTCATCGACGTGCTGATGGGCAAGGAAACCGAGAAGGTTCAACGCTTTAGCCACCAGAACCAGCCGGTTTTCGGCCAGGGCAATGACCTCGATCCCAAGACCTGGCAGTCGGTTCTGCGCCAGCTGACGGCCTCCGGTCTGGTGGTTGTCGACCACGCCAACCACGGTGCCCTGACGTTGGGCGAGGGAGCGCGGGCGGTGTTTCGGCGTGAGCGGACGGTGACCTTGCGCAAGGATCGGCCGAAGAAATCGGTCGAAGTGCGACGCTCGCTGGAGCGGGTGGCCAATATACCCGAACATGCGCGGCCGCTATTCGAGGCGCTGCGCGCGGAGCGGACCCGCATCGCCAAGTCGCAGGGCGTGCCGCCTTACGTGATTTTCCACGACGCGACGCTGCGCGCCATGGCGCTGGCCCAGCCGCGCCATCCCCATGATATGCTTAATCTTCCTGGCGTCGGGCAGGCCAAGCTCGACCGCTATGGCGAGGCGTTTCTGGCGGTCTTGGCGCAGCAGGTCTAGGCCTACGGAACCTTCCAATTCGCCGTTAGTTTCCTAACGTTGTCGATGTGGCTGCCAACACGCCGGCAATAGCGACACTGAGCGGGCGGGCGCTGGCCTCCTACGCCTTCCCGTTCGGTGTCGCGCTGTGGCATGGTGCAAGAATGACCGAGATTTCTGCATCGCGCCCGCGCTTCGCCATCCTCGATACTGCCCGCGGCATCGCCATTCTGGCGATGATTTTTTACCACTTATGCTGGGATCTCAGCTATTTCCGCTTCATCGCGGCTGACGTCGGCTACGATCCGGCCTGGGTCGCATTCGCGCGCAGCATTCTTGCAACTTTCTTGCTGTTTGCTGGCATTTCGCTGGTGCTAGGCCACGGCCAGGGCATCCGCTGGCGCAGCTTCTGGCGGCGCTGGATTTTCATCGTCGCCGGCGCGCTGGTGATCACCCTGGCGACCTGGTTCGCCTTCCCCGACAGTTTTGTCTATTTCGGCGTGCTGCATGCCATCGCCCTGTTCAGTCTGATGGGGCTGGCCTTCCTGCGGCTGCCCATAGTGCTGGTGGCTCTGGTCGCCGTCGTGATCATCGCGCTGCCGTTCTTTTTCTCTGATCCGCTGTTCAACGAGAAGGTCTGGAGCTGGATCGGCTTCTGGCAGGTGCCGCCGCCGACCAATGACCTAGTGCCGGTCTTTCCCTGGTTCGGCGTGACCCTGCTTGGGATCGTCGTGGCGCGGCTGATCCTGTCGTCCGGCCTGTCGCAGCGGCTGGCGGCGATTGCCCCGACCGGGCGTCTGCCGCGCCTGCTGGCGCTGATGGGGCGGTGGAGCCTTTTGATCTACGTGCTGCACCAGCCCATCCTGCTCGGGCTGATCTATCCGGCGGCCGCGGTGTTCGAGCCGCAGGTGGCGATGCGCGACGCCGATTTCCTGCGCTCGTGCCAGAGCACCTGCGAGGCAGGCGGCACCTCGGCGCCGATGTGCGTGACCTATTGCCAGTGCGGGCTCGAAGGGGTGATCGAGAACGAATTGTGGAGCGCCATGACGACGGGGCTGGTCAATGCCGAGGAGCAGGCGCTGCTCGATGCGCAGAACCGGCAGTGCTCGGCGCTGATCTATCCGTCCCTCAATTTCCCCGATCAACTACCGGCGCAGTAAAACGCGCAAAATCTTGCTCTTTTGGGTGCGATTCGATCTTGAATGGCACTGCGAATGGGGGTTGATTGTTCGGGCGAGTTGATTTGTCCGAACCGCGGCGCTGGTTGGCCCTTGCCCCGTTCGGACCCACACAATTTTTTTGAAGTCTGGATACTTCCTTGACCACCGACAAGGCTGGCCGCGTCCATTCACGCGGCGATGCACGGGTACATGTGGCTGCGGCTCATGCCGGCAAGGGCCACGGCCCGATCATGCGGATCACCCTCTATTCGTTGCGCCATCCCTGGCAGGCGACGGCGGCGATTGGTGCCACCGTTGTTGCCGCGGTGCTGCAATTGATGATCCCGCGCCTGCTCGGACATGCGGTGGACCAGGCGCAGGGCATCCTGACCACGGCGGCAGATGGCGCCGAACAAGCGCTGTTCTGGACCGCAATGATGCTGCTGGGCGTCTCGGTGGCGCGCGGCTTCTTCACGCTGCTGCAGAACTATTATTCGGAGTCCGTCGGCCACCATGTCGGCTATGAGCTGCGCCTGGCCTTTTACGACAAGGTGCAGCGGCTCTCTTATTCCTACCATGACAAGGTCCATAGCGGTGACCTGATCACGCTCGGCCTGCTCGATCTCGATGGCGTTCGCATGTTCTTTGCCACCGGTTTCGTGCGCGTGGTGCTGCTGTCGGTACTGATCGGGGTGGGCGCCTATATGCTGCTGACCACCGATGTGGTGCTGGGCCTGCTGGCGCTGAGCTTCGTGCCTTTCGTCGCTTGGCGCTCGTCGGTTGCGCAGCTGACTTTGCGCGCCACCTGGGTTGTGCTGCAGGAAAAACTCTCGGCGCTGAGCCGCGTGATGGAAGAAAACCTCGGCGGCATCCGCGTGGTGCGCGCCTTTTCCGGCCAGAAGTTCGAGCTGGACAAGTTTGACGCGGCGTCCCGGGATGCCCTCAAGCTGGCGCATGAACGCGTCGATGTGCGCGTGCGCAATACCAGCGCCATGACCTTCTCGTTCTTTGCGGCCATGGGGCTGGTGCTCTGGGTCGGCGGCAACAAGGTGATCGCGGGCGAGATGAGCGTCGGTACGCTGGCGAGCTTCCTGACCTTCATGACCATTCTGCAGATGCCGGTGCGCCAGCTCGGCCTGATGGTCAACTCCTTTGCCCGTGCCTCGACCTGCGGCGAGCGCTTCTATGCCTTCCTCGACCAGCCGGTGGAAATCGCCGATGCGCCCGGCGTGCCCGACCTCAAGGTGACCGAAGGCACGCTGCGGTTCGAGAATGTGCAGTTCACCTATCCCGGCGCCAACTATCCGACGCTCGACGGCGTCAGCTTTGAGGCCAAGGCCGGCCAGACCATCGGCATTGTCGGCGCGCCCGGCAGCGGCAAGTCGACCCTCGCCCACCTCATTCCCCGCTTCTATGACGTGACGGGTGGCCGGGTGACCATCGACGGCCAGGACGTGCGCGAGGTCAGCCTGCAATCGCTGCGCCGCGCCGTCGCGGTGGTGCAGCAGGACAGCTTCCTTTTCACCACGACCATCGAGAACAACATCGCCTATGGCGATCCGTGGTCCAAGGAAACCAAGATCGAAAAGGCCGCCGAAAGCGCGCAGCTGCACAGCTACATCATGGGCCTTCCAGCAGGTTACGACACGGTGGTGGGCGAGCGCGGCGTGTCGCTCTCGGGCGGGCAGCGCCAGCGCCTGTCGATCGCGCGCAGCCTCGTGCTGCGGCCGGCCGTGATGGTGTTCGATGACTCGACGGCCGCGGTCGATGCGGGCACCGAGCACCGCATCCGCAGCGCCATTCGGCGCTATGCCAAGGACCGGGTGACGCTGGTGATTTCGCACCGGCTGAGCTCGCTGCTGCATGCCGACACGATCCTGTTCCTCGACGAGGGCAAAATCGTCGAACAGGGCAGCCACGAGGAATTGCTGGCGCTGGGGGGCCGCTATCGCGCGCTCTATGACCTGCAGACCCGCCCCACTGAAGATATCGAACTCGGGAGCGCGGCCCAATGAGCGCTGTGGAAGAAGAAGATCGCGAAGTCGCTGCCTTTCCGGGGCAGCGCCCGCCACGCGCCAGCGTGGGCAGCCATCGCATCGAGGAAGAAGTGTTCGGCAAGGCCTATGATCCGCGCACGGTGCGCCGCATCTGGGCCTTCGTGAAACCCTATCAGACCAAGATTTATCTGTCGGTCGCGGCAGTGCTGGTGTTCACGGCGACCCAGCTGGCCATTCCCCTGATCATCGGCATGGCCATCGACAGCGGCATGACCCAGGGCGGCAATGCCGAGAACCTGACCTGGGCCGTCGCCGCCTTTGCAGTGGCCGTGGTGGTCAATTTCGGCGCCTCCTGGGTGCAGGAAAGCCAGGTGGGCAAGGTGGCCGAGAACGTGCTGTTCGACATGCGCCGCGCCATGTTCGCCCAGCTGCAGCGCGTCTCGCTGAGCTTCATGGACAAGACCGAAGTGGGCCGGCTGATGAGCCGGTTGCAGGGCGACGTCAATTCCATGCAGGAATTCCTCGAAACCTCGGTGCTGTCGGTGGGCGACGTCGTCCTGCTGTTCGGCATCGTCTTCGTGCTGCTCTCGCTCGACTTCCGGCTGGGCCTGCTGACGCTCTCGACAATGCCCATCCTGTTCGTGGTGCGCATCTTCTGGCTGCCGCCGGCCAAGCGCGCCTTCTGGGCGGCGCACGAGACCAATTCGATCACCGCCGGCGCCATGGCCGAAGGCATCAATGGCGTGCGCACCGTGCAGAACCTCGATCGCCAGAAGGTCAATTTCGACCTCTATGACGACAAGGCCTATCACAACCTGCAGACCCAGCTGACCGGCTCGCGCTATGCGCAGGTCATGGTGCCGATCGTCGACACGCTTACCGGCATCGCCATGGCCATCGTGGTGGTGGTGGGCGGCTCACTGGTGCTCAATGGCGGACTGGAGATCGGCGTCATTGTCGCCTTCATCTTCTACATCCAGCGCTTCTTCGACCCGATCCGCTCGCTGACCATGCAATATTCGATCATGCAGCGCGCCATGACCTCGGGCCGCCGCATTACCGAAGTGCTCGACGTGCCCGCCTCGATCACCGACAAGCCCGATGCCGTGACGCTGACCCGCGACATGGATGGCTCCGTGGAATTCCGCGACGTGGTGTTTGGCTATGCCGCCGACCGCCCCGTGCTCAAGAATGTGAGCTTCAAGGTCAATCCCGGCGAGACAGTGGCCCTGGTGGGCCCGACCGGTTCGGGCAAGACTTCGGCCATGTCGCTGGTGCACCGCTTTTACGAAGTGCAAGGCGGATCGGTGATGGTGGGCGGCCACGACGTGCGCGACGTGACCCAGGAATCGTTGGGCGAGCAGGTGGCCATGGTGCTGCAGGAACCGTTCCTGTTCACCGGCAGCATTTTCGACAACATCCGCTACAACAAGGCCTCGGCTACGCTCGATGACGTCATCAAGGCGTCCAAGGCGGTGGGCGCGCATGAATTCATCGAACGCCTGCCCAATGGTTATCACAGCATGCTCGAGCAGCGCGGCTCCAACCTGTCGCTGGGCCAGCGGCAGTTGCTGAGCTTTGCCCGCGCCCTGGTCGCCGACGCCAAGATACTGGTGCTGGACGAAGCCACGGCCAATATCGACTCCTACACCGAACGGCAGATCCAGAAGGCGCTGCTGACTTTGCTGGAAGGCCGCACCGGCATGGTGATCGCCCACCGCCTCGCGACCATCCGCGGTGCCGACCGCATCATCGTGCTGCAGAATGGCGAGCTGATCGAGACGGGCAATCACGACGAGCTGATGGCCAAGGAAGGGCTCTACGCCAAGCTCTACAACATGAACTATGCCAGCTTCGACGACATCCCCGACGAGATGGTGGCTCAGGCCAACGCAAGGGCGGCGAGCACGTAAGGGGCGTCTTGGCTTCGGTGGGTGGAATACCCCCACCCTCATTCCCTCCCCACAGGGGGGGGAGGGAAGCCTGTTCGGTGGGTGGGGCACCCACCGGGTCACCCCGGCCTTGAGCCGGGGCCCATCCTGAGATCGCGAAATGGATCCCGGATCAAGTCCGGGATGACACCGCGCATGTGAGAATCTCGCGAACCAGGTCCACCAGCTTCGGCACCCGGCCTTGCCGCATCCGTCATGGCGCGGCGCGCGGCTTGGGCGCATGAGTGGGGCAGTTGGGGAGACATTCATGAGCCTTGCGGTGGCCGGCACTCTGTTGCTGGCGGTTTTTTTGACGTCGACGCTATCGGGCGTGTTCGGCATGGCGGGCGGGCTGGTGCTGCTGGCCATTTTGCTGATGGTGCTGCCGGTGGGCACGGCCATTGCGGTGCAGGGCGCCATCCAGATCATTGCCAATGGCTCGCGGGCCTGGATGTCGCGCCAGTTCATCGACTGGAAGGTGCTCGGCGTCATCCTGCTCGGTCTGCTCGCCGCCGGGCTTCTGCTGCTGCTGGTGCGCTATGAGCCGACGCTGGCCGCGGTGTGCATCGCCATTGGCCTGCTGCCCATCGTGTTGTGGATACCGCCGCACTGGCTGTCGCTCGATGCCAGCAAGCCCCATCACGCCTTCATCTGCGGCTTCATGGGCGGGGCGCTGAACCTGACCGTTGGCGTGGCCGGACCGACCATCGATATCTTCTTCATCCGCACGGCGATGGACCGGCGGCAGATCATCGCCACCAAGGCGGCGACGCAGGTAGTGTCCCATGCCGCCAAGGTGGTGTTCTACTGGAATGCCACGACGGTGCTGACCTCGTTCGAATGGGCCGCCATCGCGCTGGCCGCGCCTTTCGCCATTGCTGGCACCAGCGCCGGCCACTGGATTTTGCAGCGGCTGACCGACGCGAATTTCAAGAAATGGACGCGCCTGATCGTCACGGCCATCGGGATTTTCTACATGGCGCGCGGCCTGAGCTTGCTGAACTGACGCCGATGAGTATGGTGCCGATTCAGGGAGACCCCATGGCACCATTTGATAGCGTCACCGCAAGACTGATCCTGCTGCTGGCCGAGACCGGCTCGATAGGCCGCGCCGCCGAGCGCGAAGGCATTGCCTCCTCGGCCGTCAGCCGCCGCGTGTCCGATCTCGAAAGCCGGCTCGGCGTGGTGCTGTTCGATCGCTCGGCTCATGGCGTGCGGCTCACCGATGCGGGCGAAGCCTATGCCGAAGGGTGCCGCACCGTGCTGCGCGCCATTGCCGACCTCGATGCGGTGATGGCCGATTTTGGGTCGGGCGCGCGCGGCGACCTGCGGCTGGCCTGTACCAGCGCGGCGCTAACCGGGCGCCTGCCCGAACTGCTGGCCCGCTATACGACGCGCTATCCCGGCATCGTGCTCAACATCCAGGAAATGTCGACGGCCAAGGCCCTGCTGGCGCTGGACGAGGGGCGCGCTGATATCGCTATCGTCTCGGACAATTACGATTTCTCGCGCTTCGAGATTCGCGCCTTCGAGGATGAGCGCGTCTGGGTGCTGGCGCCGCCCGATCATCCGCTGGCCGCCCAGATCGAGCCGCGCAAGGACATTTCCTTCAACACCGTGATCGATCACCCGATGGTGGGCATCCACCAGACGGGGGCGCTCGATCGTCTCGTCGGTGAAGCCGCCGGCAAGAACGGCAAGGCGCTGGTGGAGAATGTCCGCGTCGAGAGCTTTCCGGCGCTGGTGCGCATGGTCGAGGCGGGGTTCGGCATCGGCTTCCTGCGCTCGACCAGTCTCCACCTGCTGGCGGGGACCGACCTGGTCTGCGCGCCGCTGGCCGAGCCCTGGGCGCTGCGGCAGCTGCTGGTGGCCCGCCGCAAGTCGACGCCTTTGTCTGCAGCGATGAAGAGTTTCCTCGCGCTCTGCGCCGAGACCTATGTCCCGGCGGTGTGAGCCGCGACAAATGCGCCCCAAAAGCGATCTTGAGCCGGGCGCCAAAGCCGCCTAGGAAGGTTTTATGTCCAACACGCGTCACATGAGCAGAGAGATCGGAACGGCCCTGGCCGTGCTCGCGATCTATTTGCTGACGCTGCTGGCGCCGATGCATCATGCGCGGGCCAGCCAGCTCGGCTTCGCCGAACTGGGCTATGCCACGATTGAAGCCAGCTGGGTGCTGTGTACGCCCGCGGGCGTCGATGCCCCCGATAGCGACGTCACCATTGCCAAGTGCCCGGCAACCGGCGTTGGCAAGACCGACCTGACGCCACCGGCGTCGTCTGCACTGCCCACTCATGATCGCGTGGCATTGGCCGCGCCGCTGCTGGCGCCGGCACAGAGCTTCATACCCGCCATATTGACCGCCCCCGGCGGTCCGCGCGCGCCTCCGGTTCTGGTCTGACCTCACGGCCCCCTTGCGGGCCACCCAGACCCTTTTCAAACCGGAATTAAGCACATGATCCGCATGCTCAGCGCCGCCCTCGTGGCCGCCACCCTCGTCGTTGCACCCGTTTTTGCCCATAATGGCGTCATCCATCTGGGGCCCATCAACATCTCGGCGCCCTTTACCCGCGCCACCCTGCCAAACGCCCCGGTGGGCGGTGGCTATCTGACCATCGAGAATACCGGCACCGAAGCCGACCGCCTGATCTCGGCGAGCTCCGAAGTCGCTGCCGACACCCAGATCCATCAGATGGCCCTTGAGGGCAATGTGATGAAGATGGGCGAGGTCAAGGACGGCATCGAGATCCCGGCCGGCGAAACCGTCGAGCTGGCCCCAGGCGGCTTCCACATCATGTTCATGGGCCTCAAGCAGGCGTTCGTGGAAGGCGAGAGCATTGCTGTTACCCTGACCTTCGAAAAGGCCGGTTCGGTCGAAGTGATGCTGCCGGTCGGCGCCCCGGCCGCTGACGCCCCGGCCGCTGGCGGGCATGCACACTGATGGGCATGCGCAATCTTCGCATCGGCCTGTGGATCGCCGTCGCCGCTTTGGCGATCGGATCGCTGATCGCCGTCTTCCTGCCGCGTCCGGAGCCGGAAAGCACGTTCGGCGTGGCGCAGTTCGACCTGGTCGATCAGACCGGTGCGCCGGTGGACGAGACGGTCTTTGATGGCCATCCCTCGCTGCTGTTCTTCGGCTTCACCCATTGCCCCGATGTGTGCCCGACCACGCTGGCCGAAATCAGCTCATGGTTCGAAGCGCTGGGCGACGAAGGCAAGGCACTGCAGGCCTATTTCGTCAGCGTCGACCCCGAGCGCGACACCCCCGCCATTCTGGGTGACTATGTCAGCTGGGCCGGCGAGCGCGTGACCGGCATTACCGGCGAGCCCGCCGAAGTGGCCAAGCTCGCCAAGGCCTGGGGTGCGTTCTACGAAAAGTCGCCGCTCGACAATGGCGACTACACCATGAACCACACTGCCTCGGTCTTCCTGCTGGACAGCAAGGGCGGCTTCCAGGGCACCATCGCCTATGGCGAGGGCGCGACCAGCGCTTTGGGTAAGTTGCGCAATCTGCTCGCAAAATCCTGACAATCCAGCATGGCCCGGGCCTCTCCGGGCCATGCTTTGAAAATATGAAGAAAAACGTCATATAAGGCTTTGACTCACGGATGCCGTGCGGCTAGTAAACCGGACAAGCGCGGTCATGATTAGATCGCGTCCCAGTTTCAACCCCTCTGGATTGGAAGCATCCGTGAAGCTCAACACCCAAGCGATCATTGCCGCGCTTGTCGCCGGCGCCGTCTCGTTCTCCGCCTCTGCTGCCATCGCGCAGGACAAGGTGATCACCCATGCTGCGGGTGAAACCACGATTTCGGGCGTGCCGGAAAAGGTCCTGGTGCAGGATTGGGCCGCGTTCGACAATCTGAGCGCAATGGGTGTGGCTGTTGCCGGCGTTCCGGCTTCCAACGCCCCGGCTTACCTGCAGCCCTTCCTGACCGCTGACCAGATCAAGATCGGTTCGCTCCAGGAGCCCGATTTCGAAGGCATCGCTGCTTCCGAAGCCGACCTCTATATCGTGGCTGCCCGTTCGCGCACCGCTTACGAAACCGCCAAGGACATCCTGCCCACGCTCGACATGTCGGTCGACAACGGCGCGATGATCGAAGGCGTCAAGAAGAACCTGGCAACCCTGGGCGAAGTCTTCGGCAAGCAGGACAAGGCTGCCGAACTCGGCGCTGCGCTCGATGCCAAGGTCGCTGAAGTCGCTGCTGCCGCCAAGGACAAGGGCACCGCTCTCGTGCTGGTCACCAATGCCGGCAAGCTCGGCGTCTATGGTCCGGACTCGCGCGTGTCCTGGATCTACAACGAAGTTGGCGTTCCCTCGGCCCTGGCTTCGGTCAAGGACGGCGATCATGGCGGCGATGCTGTGACCTTCGAATTCCTGCTCGAAATGAACCCTGACTGGGTGTTCGTGGTCGATCGCGACGCCGGTGTCGGCGAGAATGGCGGCGCCGCTGCTGCCCTGCTCGACAACGAGCTGTTCAACCAGACCAGCGCTGCCAAGGCCGGTCACGTTGTCTACCTCGATCCGCAGGCCGCCTACATCTCGATGAACGGCTATGCCGCCGTCAACCTGCTGCTCGATCAGGTTCTGGCTGGCTTCAACAGCTAAGCTTAGCGTAGTGAACTCCCCCGGCAGCCGACAGGCTGCCGGGATTTGTCTTTTTACGGCACCGATTGGGGCAGCCGGTTGCGATATCTAGTTCTGGCCATCATCGTCACCATCGGGTTGGCGATAGCGAGTCTTTTTGTGGGTGTGAGCGACGTGTCGCTCGCATCCTTATTGTCATCCAGCGCCGAAGACCGGCCGATGCAGGTGCTGTTGATCAGCCGCATCCCGCGCACCCTGGCCATCCTGCTGGCCGGTGCCTCCATGGCCATTGCTGGCCTCGTGATGCAGATGGTGGTGCGCAACCGCTTCGTCGAACCCTCGACGGCGGGAACCACCGAAGCGGCGAGCCTGGGTTTTCTCGTCGTGACGATTTTCGCGCCGGGCTGGCCGCTGATGGCCAAGATGCTGGTCGCCGCCGTCTTCGCGCTGGCCGGGACGGCCCTGTTCCTGCGCGTGCTGCGCGCGGTGCCGCTGCGCGACGTGCTGCTGGTGCCGCTGGTCGGCATCATGCTGGGCGGCATTATCGGCTCGGTCACCTCGTTCTTCGCCTATCGCATGGGGCTCAATGCCTCGCTGCTGGCCTGGAGCATGGGCGACTTTTCCGGCGTGATCCGCGGGCGCTATGAGCTGCTGTGGATCGGGCTGGCCTGCTGCATCATCGCCTATATCGCCGCCGACCGCTTCACCGTTGCCGGCATGGGTCGTGACTTCACCACCAATCTGGGCCTCAACCACAAGCATGTGATGATGCTCGGTCTGGTCATTGTTTCGGTGGTGAGCGCCGTGGTGCTGGTCTCGGTGGGGTCGATCCCTTTCCTGGGCCTTATCATCCCCAACATTGTCAGCCTCACCGTGGGCGACAACATGCGCCGAACCGTGCCCTGGGTGGCCGTGGGCGGCGCCGCCTTCGTGATGATCTGCGACATCATCGGACGCATCGTGCGGTTCCCCTACGAAATCCCGATCAGCGTGGTTGTGGGCGTCGTGGGCAGCGGCATTTTCCTCTACCTGTTGCTGCGGACCCGTCGCCATGCTGCCTGATCTTTCGACGCAACGCGGCGCGCTGCCCATCAAGCTTTCTCGTCCGGCGCTGGTGTTGCTGGTCCTGTCGGTCCTCGCCGTGGTGTCGATCGTCTGCTTCATGACGCTGGGCGCCAAGGGCAGCTGGAGCTTCGTGCTGAGCTTCCGCGGCAAGAAGCTGCTCGGCCTGGTGCTGGTCGCCTATGCGATCTCGATCTCGACCGTGCTGTTCCAGACGGTCACCAACAACCGTATCCTCACGCCCTCGATCATGGGCTTCGACGCGCTGTACATGCTGATCAAGACCGGCATGGTGTTCTTCCTAGGGATCGGCGCGCTGGTGACGGTCGATCCGCAGCTGCAATTCGTCTTCGAAGTCAGCGTGATGGTGGTGTTCTCGCTGCTGCTGTTCCGCTGGCTGTTCCTGGGGGAAGAGCGGAGCCTGCACCTGCTGGTTCTGGTCGGCATCGTCTTCGGCATTCTCTTCCGGTCCATCAGCAATTTCATGCAGCGCATGCTCGATCCCGGTGCGTTCAACGTGCTGCAGGACACCATGTATGCGAGCTTTTCCACCACCGACCCGGCGCTGCTGACCATCTCGGCTGTCATCGTGCTGGTGGTGTCGATCTTCGCCTTCCGCATCATGCACACATTCGACGTGCTGACGCTGGGGCGGGCGCAGGCCATCAATCTGGGCGTCGATTACAAGCGCACAGTGGTTGTCATCCTGACGCTGGTGGCCATTCTGGTGTCGGTTTCGACGGCGCTGGTGGGACCCATCACCTTCTTTGGCCTCTTGGTCGCGACGCTGGCGCATTCGCTGATCGGCACCAGCCGTCACAAATATGTGCTGCCCGCCGCGGCGCTGCTGGCGATAGTGTTTCTGGTGGGTGGGCAGACCGTGCTCGAACGGGTGTTTGAGTTCGACACGGCCCTCTCGATTATCATCGAGTTCCTCGGTGGCATTGTGTTCATAGTTCTTGTGTTGCGGAGATCGGCCCGATGATCATCACCAATGCGGTGACAAAGCACTACGGCGAAAGCTGTGTGGTGGATGGGGTCACGCTCAACCTGCCCAAGGGCGGCATCACCTCGATCATCGGCCCCAATGGCGCCGGCAAATCAACCCTGCTCTCCATGGTCAGCCGCCTGATGAGCATGGACAAGGGCACGGTGACCGTCGATGGGCTGGACGTGTCCAATACGCCATCGGACGTGCTGGCGCGGCGCCTGTCGATCCTGCGCCAGGAAAACCACATGACCGCGCGCCTCACCGTGCGCGACCTGATCTCGTTCGGCCGCTATCCCTATACCAAGGGGCGGCTGACGGTTGAGGACAAGGCCCATATCGACCGGGCGATCGGCTATCTCAACCTGGGCGAGCTGTCGGAGCGCTTCCTCGACGAACTCTCGGGCGGCCAGCGCCAGCGGGCCTTTGTCGCCATGGTGATGTGCCAGGACACCGATTACGTGCTGCTCGACGAGCCGCTCAACAATCTCGACATGAAGCATGCCATGGGCATGATGAAGACGCTGCGCCAGGCCGCCAACGAGCTGGGCAAGACCGTGGTGCTGGTGCTGCACGATATCAACTTCGCGTCGTGGTATTCCGACTACATCGTGGCCATGAAGCGCGGCAAGGTGGCCCATGAGGGCCCGGCCTCCAAGATCGTGGTGCCCGAAGTGCTCTCCGACGTCTACGACATGGAGATCAAGGTGCACGAAATTGGCGGGCAGCGCGTCAGCCTCTATTACGAGTGAGATGATGGTGGCCCCCGCGGCGCGACCGCGCTAGAGAGGGCCCCTATTCGTCAGGGAGCAACGCCATGAAGCCATCGATCTCCATCATCACCATCGGGGTCGACGATCTGGAGCGGGCGTTCACCTTCTACCGCGCCCTGTTCGACATTTCCGACGATCAGATCGCGGCGGGGGAGGACCATGTGGCCTTCTTCTTCGACGACAAGTTCTCCTTCGTGCTGTTCTCGCGCGAGCAGATTGCCGAGACCGCCGGCAAGGATGCCGCCGTGGCCGGAACGCCGGGCTTCGTGCTCAGCCATAAGGCGGCAAGCCCGGCCGAGGTGGACGAAATTCTCGATCAGGTGCTGATTGCCGGTGGCAGCATCGTCACCCCCGGCACCGAGTCCGAATGGGGCTATTCCGCCTATTTCGAGGATAGCGAAGGCAATGTCTGGGAACTGATGGCGACGCAGCCGGTCAACTGAGCAGCGACGCCCAGGCCCAGCCGCCGCAGTGGGGAGATTTGCCCCAGCGATTTGCGCCTTGTTCTGGTATTCTAGGATGCTACACTTCGGGTGTGGGCGGTCAAAAAACAGATAATCCCGCCGACGGGCCGAACGAGGCCAACCCTGAGGATGGAGTAATCAAATGGCATTCAATAGAAAGTCCTATGTGTTGGGCGCAGCGCTCATGGTCAGTGCGTTGTCGTCGGTGACGGCTATTGCACAGACGCCGGAACCGCCAGCGCTCACCTTGAAGGATGTGCCGCGTGGGGTGCAGGCTGAAGTCACCGAATTCTGGGAGCCAGTCCCGGTATCGGTCGCCACGCCTGAGGGCGGCGTTCCGTCGGATGCCATAATCCTGTTTGACGGCAACAATACCGACGCCTGGGTCAAGGCGGCGGCCGAAGGCGGCGCCGTGGATTGGCCAATCGCCGATGGTATCTGGTCCATCGGCAAGGGTGACGTCGTCACGGCAGAAAACTTCTGCGATGTGCAGATGCATATCGAATGGCGCAGCCCGACCGACATCGCCGGCTTCGATAGTCAGAACCGGGGCAATAGCGGCATCAAGTTCCAGAACCGCTATGAAGTGCAGATCCTAGATAGTTTCGACAACCCGACCTATGTCCAAGGTCAGGCGGGCTCGGTCTACAAGCAATATGCACCGCTGGTGAACGCGTCACGCGCCCCGGGCGAGTGGCAGACCTACGATATCGTGTTCGAAGCCCCGATTTTTTCCGAGAATGGCAGCGTCCGAAAGCCCGCCTACATTACGGTCTTCCACAATGGCGTGCTGGTGCAGAACCACGTCCAGCTGACTGGCACCACGTCCTATGTCGGCTCTCCGACCTATAGCGCCCATGGCTGCGAGCCCATCCGGCTGCAGGATCACAACTCCGATGTGACCTTCCGCAATATCTGGGTCCGCCCGCTCTGAAGTGAGCTGATCGAATAAATATGGCATCCCGGCCTTGCGTCGGGATGCCCCAGGGTTCGATTGCCGCTTAGAACCCGCCGCCGGTTTTGAAGCCGCCGTGCTTGCGGGTGCCGACCGAGCCGGTGCGGGGGCGCGAGAAGCCGCCGCCGCTGCTACTGGAACCGCCGCCCCAGCCGCCGCCGAAACCGCCTGAACCGCCCTTGCTCTTGGACTTGCCGGAGCTGCCGCCGAAGCTGGAATCGGGCCAGTTGAAGGTGCTGCCGCCGGCCTCGGGCCAGGGCGAGTTGGAACGCTGGCGGCCATTATTGGGCAGGCCGACGCCGCCACCCCAATCTGACGTGCCTGCACTCCAGTTCTGGCTGCGTTGCCAGTGGTCCCAATAGGAGGCCGCGGTTATGCCGCCGCGCAGGAATTCGTTCAGCAGGTCGCCGACCAGCTTGTCTTCGCGGAAATTCGAGCGCGGATCGTCGAACCGCTGCTTCTTGAACTCCCACTGGATGTCCTCAAGTTCGCGTCGGCGGGCGGCGAGGGTCTTGAGGCGCTCATTGAGATCGCGCGTTTCGCCCTGCTCGTCCTTGAGGCGGGCGCGGGCATCGTCAATCTGGGCGACGATAGTGTCGTCCTGCCCGGTGCGGGTGCGGCGGGCATCGGCGAGCAGCGACTGGATGTCCTCGCGGCCCAGTGCGGCCGCAAGGTCTCCCAGTGCCCCTTCAAAGCCGGGATTACCGGCCTGCGACAGCTGGCCGAGGCGGCTCGCGGTTTCGTCTCGCTTGTCTTCGAGCGCGATCATCTGCGCGTCCAGCGCGTCGATCTTGCTCTGACCGGCCTCCATGGCCTCGCGCATCGGTTTGCCGCCGGCCGCGTCGATAGCGGCGGTTTCCAAAGCGTCGACTTCGGCTTCGGCCGCCTTGGCATTCTCGATCTGCCGCTCGGCATGCTCGCGCAGACGCAGCGGAATTTCGTTCAGCATGGCGAAGTTGGGCCGGGCCTTCTGGAAGCCGACCAGGTTGGCAACCATGCCATCGAAATAGCGGAACAGGTTGTTGGCGCGATAGGCGGCAGTGCCGTAACCGGCCTCCCAAAGATACATGAACAACGGATCGTCGCGATAGGGCTTGCCCTTCTGCTCACGGTCGGTCTCGGCCTGTTCGGTCTTGCGCATGGACTGCGCGGCGATATCGGCCATTTCCGTCGCCTGCTGGCGCTTGGCGGCAAAGGCCGGGTCCCGCGCGATACTGGCGCCAAGCTTGGCGGCGAGTGCCTTGAGCTCGGCCTGATGACCTTCGAACACCTTGAGCGTCGCGGCGCGGTCGGCAATCAGCTGCGCCAGTGTGGCGTCGATCTCGGCAATGTCCTTTTCGGTCTTGCTGAGGTCCTTGGCATGGGCCTTGAGCAGGTCGCGGGCCTTGCTTTCGGCAGCCGAAATTGCGCCGTCGAGTTCGCCCTGCACGGAGGGGTCGAGCCGCAGTTGCGCCAGCTGGCGGAACAGCTCGGCTTCGGTTTCCTTGATCTTGCCGAATTTCTCGGCCGAGCGCGCCAGGCGCGCGGAAATGTCTTCTTCCTCGCGCCTGATGTCGCGCATCGCTTCATCAAGGCTTGCCAGGGCTTCGGGCCCGCGGATGCTCATTGCTCTACCACCGCGTTACTGCGCCGCCGAGAACGGGCATGTTGTATTCGACATCAAGGAAACCGGCCGATTTGCGACCGACTTCATTGACCTGGATGATGCCATCGTCGCGCTTGTCGGCGGCGACTGCGTCATAGAGGCTTTCGGGAACGCGGACGCCCCACATGCTGACCACTTCGGTCTGCCCGTTTTCCTCGTTGAGAATGGGCAGGCTCAGCGTCTTGCCGTCGGCATCGAGCGCTTCGACCACGATGTAGTAATTCGTGGCCGCCGTATTGACCTCGGGAATGGTCCAGAAGCCCGACTGCACGTCGGTGCGGTTGACGATGCGCAGGGTATATTCCTGGCGCAGCTGGTCGCGCAGGGCGGTCAGATCGGTCAGGGCCTTTTCGGCACCGGCGCGATCGCCTTCGGCGGCGAGCGTCTTGCCGCGCGTGCGCAGGGCCTCGGCTTCCAGCACGGCGCGCTGCACCTTGGTTTCTTCGAAAATGGTGTTGTAGAGCGCGTCCAGCTGGGCGGGCACGCCCTCGGTCAGCTCGATCCGGGCCTGCTCGGCCTGGCCGCGCTGATAGGGCTGCCAGACGCCGAAATAGCCAACGCCCAGCACTAGCAGCGCCACGAGCGCAGCGCCGACCGGTTTGCCCCAGCGCTTGCGGCCAACATAGATGCGCGCCATGGTCGTGCCGAAGCCCGGCTTGGGCGCATCATAGACGAAGCGGCTTTCCTGCAGCGCCGCCACACCCTCCTTAAGGATGTGGTCCGGTACCTCGATGCCCTGCTGGTGATAGATGTCCCGCAGCTTGTCGATCAGCTGCTTTTCCTTGGCATCGGTGCCCAGTTCGCGCACGGCCAAGTCCTGCCGGTGACGGAGCGTGTCGACCACGTCCATCGCCAGCATGACTTCATCCAGGGGCGCAGCGGGTTTCGCTGTCACGTCACTCATTGTTGGCGTTCACCCTTGCTAACCTAGGCGTACCCCTCAGCTCTTGGTTTCGAGCAGCAGTGCGTTGCCATCGGCAGCCAGTGCCGCCAGACGGCGCTTGCCATCTTCCACCGCATCGCGGATTTCGGCGGAATTCTTGGTCGAGGCCACGCGCATCTCGTTGATGATGGTGCGGCTCTTCTCCTGGAAGTTGACCACAGAGTCGACCAGCTTCTTGACCGCATCGGCGCGAACCGTGGGGCCATAGCCGGCCTTGACGGCCTCTTCCTGCACCTTGTCGCCGATTTCCGAGAGGGTCTCGAGGCTCTTGCTCATCCCTTCCTTCATCGCGTTGAGCGTTTCGGTGGATTCATGCAGGCCGAACATGCCGGTGAACGAGGCGCTGAGCGCCGTCAGCACGGTTTCGTTGGTCGAGAAGAACGAGATCGACTGCTGGTAGACGCGCTCTTTGGCATTGGTCGTCTGCATCAGGCGGGCCATCACCACTTCCGACGTGTTGTAGGAAATGGTCAGGTTGTCCGAGAGGTCCTTGGCGATCTGGTAGCGCTTTTCCTCGTTCTGCATTTCGCGCAGCTTTTCGTCGCGATCCATTTCGAGGCGGGCGCGATCGGCGGGAACCGAGCCGGTATAGCCTGCGACAGCCGCCGAAGCGCCATCGAGAACGACCTTCTTTTCGCCCAGGCGCTTTTCAGCGGTCTGCAGCACTTCGAGCGCCATCACTTCCGCCTGCTTCAGCGCACCGCGGAAATCGCGATAGGCCTCGAGGATGGTCTGCTCGCGGTCGATCTGGTCCTTGGTGTCCTTGGTGACTTCCAGATAGGTGTCACGGATCTTGTTGAAGCGCTGCGCGATGTCGCCGCGGCTGACCTTCATCCACACGTTGGACGCGCGCTCGAGCAGGTCGAGCTTGTTGTCGGCCAATTGGTCGACCATGCCCTTGGCATCGTCGCGGATCGAATCGAAGCCCTTGGTGATTTCTTCGTAGCGTTCGCCGATCTTCATGGCGGCGATCTGCTCGCGCACCACCTCATTGAAGGCGCTCGCCTGGCTGAGCGTACGACCGATCAGCACGACGCGGGTTTCATCGAGGTCGGTGATCTGGCTCAGAAGGCCGGTAATGGGCTGCTCGCCCTGCTGCTCGGGCCAGATGCCCAGGTCGCGAATGGCGTTGACCGCCTTGTCGAGGTACTGCAGGGGCTTTTCGGCGAGGGCTGCAGGCACGCTCGCGGTTGCCGGTGCTGCGGTCACTTCATTGGCCATTCTTCACTCCTCGTAGGTAAACGTCCGTCCCGGACTGCGCCACTGGCGCTATAGATTGCTTTTGCCCGGCCTGCTGACAATTGCAACACGGTGTCAGGACAACTATTTAGACCATATTGGTGCGAAAAAGCCGCACGTAAAGAGCGGAGTAGCACTGCATGGCCGACAAATCTCTCACGGTGCATCAAGGCCGTATTGGGGCGGGGACGCCCCAGGCGTTGAGGGGGGCGAACTGATGGAGTTTGGAGGCCGCTACCGCATCGCCGCACCCCGCGCCGCCGTCTGGGCGGCACTCAACAATACCGAAGTGCTCAAGGCCGCCATTCCCGGATGCCACAGCATCGACTGGTCGGGCGAGACCACGCTCGACCTCGAGATTAAGGTCAGCCTCGGCGTGGTCAATCCGGTGTTCAAGGGCGAGTTGGTGCTGTCCGATATCGTGCCGGCGGAGCGCTATACGCTGTCGGGCCGGGGCAAGGGCGGGCTGCTGGGATTGGCCGAGGGGTCGGCCGATATCGTGCTGGCCGATGTGGGCGAAGAGACCCTTCTGGCATTTGGCGCTGATGGCGGAGCATCGGGGCAGATCATGCGGCTGGGCAAGGCCATTGTCGGCAATTCCGCGCAGAAGATCATCGATGGCTTCTTCCTGCGGTTCGGCGAGGCCATGGGCGCCACGGTGACGCCACTCGCGGCAGAGTAGGTCCAGCGCCTATTCTGTCAGGCGCGGTAACCAGTGTCGCAAGAATTTGACCAACCGGATAAAATTCCTCGAATCCCTCTTGCGGGCGCAACGTTTGCACGATTGTATCCGCTTAACGCACTGAGATTGTCCGTTGGAACAGGGCCAACGCTCGGTGCAGGACAGGGAGAACAAGCAATGAAACTCACTACCTTCACCAAGGCCATTGCAGGTGGCGTTGCGCTCAGCGCCATGCTTACCGGCGCTGCGTTCGCCGATCCGGCGGTGATCTACGACCTGGGCGGCAAGTTCGACAAGTCGTTCAACGAAGCCGCTTACAATGGTGCAGAGGCCTGGAAGGCAGAGACCGGCGGTAATTACCTCGATCTCGAACTGCAGAACGACGCCCAGCGCGAACAGGCCCTGCGCCGCTTCGCAGGCCAGGGTGCAAACCCCATCGTGATGGCCGGCTTCTCGTGGGAAGCAGCCCTCAACGCCGTCGCCCAGGAATTCCCGGACACCAACTTTGTCGTCATCGACACCGTGGTGGACCAGCCCAACGTGCAGTCGATCATGTTCGATGAGCACACCGGCTCGTTCCTCGTTGGCGCGCTGGCTGCCCTGAAGTCCGAAACCGGCAAGGTCGGCTTCATCGGCGGCATGGACGTTCCGCTGATCCACCGCTTCTATTGCGGCTATGCCTATGGCGCTCGCGCCGTGAACCCGGAAATCGGCCTGACCGAAAACTACACCGGCACCACCCCGGCAGCCTGGAACGACCCGGTGACCGCCGGCGAACTGGCCAAGGCCCAGATCGACAGCGGCGTCGACGTGATCTTTGCCGCTGCTGGCGGCTCGGGCATTGGCGTGCTGCAGGCCATGAAGGATGCTGGCAAGTACTCCATCGGCGTGGACAGCAACCAGAACCACCTCCAGCCCGGCTCGGTGCTGACCTCGATGCTCAAGCGCGTCGACGTCGCCGTGCACAATGCGTTCAAGGAAGCCGGCGATGACGCAACCTTCAAGCCCGGTCGCATTGACCTGGGCCTGGCCGATGGCGGCGTTGACTATGCCGTCGACGAAAACAACGCAGCGCTGATCACCGACGCCATGAAGGCCAAGGTTGAAGAGCTGAAGGCCGGCGTGATCGCTGGTACCATCCCGGTGCACGACTACTACACCGACAATGCTTGCCCGCTCTAAGCAGCGTTGATGTCCGGTAACGACACCATGAACCCGCAGCGGCCGGAAACGGCCGCTGCATCGTCCCCTGCCTCAGGCTGGGCGATCGAGCTTGAAAAGATCAATAAGCGGTTTGGCGCGGTTCACGCCAACAAGGACATCGATCTTGCGGTCCAGCGCGGCACCATCCACGGCATCGTGGGGGAGAACGGCGCGGGCAAGTCGACGCTCATGTCCATCCTCTATGGATTTTACACCGCCGATAGCGGCGTCATCCGCGTCAACGGCGTGGAACATGCCATCACTGACAGCCGCCATGCGCTGGCGCTGGGTATCGGCATGGTGCATCAGCACTTCATGCTGGTCGACAATTTCTCGGTGCTGGAGAACATCGTGCTGGGGGCCGAGGATAGCGGCCTGCTGGGCCCGAGCCTGGCGCGCGGCCGCGCCGAGCTGAAGCGCCTTGCCAGCGAATACAATCTCGATGTCGACCCCGATGCGCTGATCGAGGATATCTCGGTCGGCCAGCAGCAGCGCGTCGAAATCCTCAAGGCGCTGTATCGCGGTGCCGAAACCCTGATTCTGGACGAGCCGACCGGCGTGCTGACGCCCAAGGAAGCCGACGACCTGTTCCGCGTGCTCGAAACGCTGCGCGCCCAGGGCAAGACGGTGATCCTGATCACCCACAAGCTGCGCGAAATCATGGCCATTACCGACAATGTCTCGGTGATGCGCCAGGGCCAGATGGTGGCGACGGTCAAGACCGCCGAGACCAGCCCCGAGGCGCTTGCCGAGCTGATGGTCGGCCGCCGCGTGCTGCTGCGTGTGGACAAGGGCCTCGCCCATCCCGGCAAGACCATGCTGGAAGTGCAGAACCTCGTCGTCGCCGATGACATGGGCATCGTGCGGGTCAAGGACGTGAGCTTCTCGGTACGCGCGGGCGAGATCGTCGGCATTGCCGGCGTTTCGGGCAACGGGCAATCCGAACTGCTCGAATCCATTTCCGGCATGCGCGACCAGCGCCAGGGCCAGGTGCTGCTGAACGGCAATCCGCTCTCGCTCGAGGGCGATGACGGCGCTGCCCGCGCCCGCGCCGCCGGGCTTGCTCATGTGCCCGAAGACCGCCTGCGCATGGGGCTGGTGACCACGTTCCAGGAATGGGAAAACGCCATTCTGGGGTATCAGGATAGCCCCGACTATGGCGGCGGCCCATTCCTCGATATCGGCGCGGCCAAGCGCAAGGCGGCCGAGCATATCGCGACCTTCGACGTGCGCCCGGCCGACATCAATCTCAAGACCGCGCTGTTTTCGGGCGGCAACCAGCAGAAGATCGTGCTGGCCCGCGAAATGGAGCGCAATCCCGATGTGCTGATCGTCGGCCAGCCGACGCGCGGCGTCGATATCGGCGCCATCGAATTCATCCACAACCAGATCATCAAGATGCGCGATGCCGGCAAGGCCATCCTGCTCGTCTCGGTGGAACTGGACGAAATCCGCTCGCTGGCCGACCGCATCCTGGTGATGTTCGACGGCCACATCGTCGGCGAAGCCGACCCTGCGACTGCTTCCGAAGGTGACCTCGGCCTGATGATGGCCGGTATCAGCAAGGATCAGACGCCCAAGACCGCTAAAGATGGCCAGGAGGCCAAGCCATGAGTGCCCGCCGTCCTTTGCCACGCTGGGCCGATGTCGTGCTGCTGCCGGCGATCAACCTGTTCACCGCCTTCCTGGTTTCGGGCCTGGTGGTGCTGATGATCGGCGAAAACCCGATCGAGGCGATTCAGGTCATCATCTATGGCGCCTTCGGCTATGGCGATGGCTTTGGCTACACGCTCTATTACGCCACCAACTTCATCTTTACCGGCCTGGCCGTGGCGGTTGCCGCCCATGCCGGCCTGTTCAATATCGGTGGTGACGGGCAGGCCTATGTGGCCGGGCTCGGGGCCATCGTGGTGGCGCTGGCCCTCGACCAGACCCACTGGCTGCTCGCCATGCCGCTGGCCGTGATCGCGGCCGGTGCAGTGGGCGGCTTCTGGGCGTTCATTCCGGGCTGGCTGCAGGCCAAGCGCGGCAGCCACGTCGTCATCACCACCATCATGTTCAACTTCATAGCTGCGGCGCTGATGGTCTACATGGTCAACCGCGTGCTCAAGCCCGCGACCACCATGGCGCCGGAATCGGCGACCATTGCGGTGGGTGGCCGGGTGCCGCAGCTGCGCCAGTTCTTCAGCTTCTTCGGCTATTCGCCGGTGAACCTGTCCATCGTAGTGGCCGTGCTGGCGCTGATCGGCGTCTATATTCTGGTCTGGCACACCAAGTTCGGCTACGCCATGCGCGTGCTGGGCAAGAACCCGACCGCCTCGCGCTATGCCGGTATTTCCAACTCCAAGATGATCATGATCACCATGACCATTTCGGGCGCGCTGGCCGGCATGGTGGCGATCAATGAAGTCATGGGCGTGCAGAACCGCCTCGTGCTCGACTATGTCGCGGGTGCGGGCTTTGTCGGCATCGCCGTGGCGCTGATGGGCCGCAATCACCCGGTGGGGATCGCGCTGGCAGCGCTGCTGTTCGGCGCGCTCTATCAGGGCGGCCAGGAACTGCAATTCGTCATTCCGGCGGTGACCCGCGAGATGATCGTGGTCATCCAGGCGCTGGTGATCTTGTTTACTGGTGCAATGGAAGGGCTGTTCCGCCCGACGCTTGAGCGGGCCTTCATGCTGTTGCCCGAGCGGCCTGTCGCCGCCGTTTCCAGCGCCAGCACGGAGAGCTGACATGGATTTCGCCATTATCCTCTCCATTCTCGACGCCACGATCCGACTGTCGACGCCGCTGCTGCTCGCGTGTCTCGCCGGCATGTATTCGGAACGCGCCGGCATTTTCGACATCGGCCTCGAAGGCAAGATGCTGGCCGCAGCCTTCGCTGCCGGTGCCGTCGCCGCCGTGACCGGCTCGGCCTGGATGGGCCTGCTGGCAGGCATGGCTGTGTCGCTGTCGACGGCCCTGCTGCAGGGCGTCGCCGCCATCACCCTCAAGGGCAACCAGCTGATCGCGGGCGTCGCCATCAACATGCTGGCCGCCGGCATGACCACCTTCCTCGGCCAGACCTGGTTCTCCCAGGGCGGCCGTACCCCGGCGCTGGGGCCGGGCGGCCGGTTTGAACCGGTGACCCTGCCTTTTGCCAATGAACTGGCGGGCGTGCCCGTGCTGGGTCCGATCTATTACGACCTGATCTCAGGCCACTATATCCTGGTCTATATCGCCTTCATCATGGTTGCGGTGACCGCCTTCGTGCTGTTCCGCACCCGGTTCGGCCTGCGGCTGCGCGCCGTGGGTGAAAACCCCAAGGCGGTCGATACGGCCGGTATCTCGGTGGTCCGGCTGCGCTATCAGGCGGTGATCATTACCGGCCTGCTTTGCGGGCTGGCGGGCGCCTATTTCTCGATCGCGCAGGGCTCGGGCTTCGGCAACAACATGACCGCGGGCAAGGGCTATATTGCCCTGGCGGCGCTGATCTTCGCCAAGTGGAAGCCGGTTCCGGCCATGTTCACCTGCCTGCTGTTCGGCTTCCTCGATGCCTTGCAGATCCGCCTGCAGGGGGCGACGCTGTTCAACGTCGAAATCCCGGTCCAGGCCATTCAGGCGCTGCCCTATGTGCTGACCGTCATCCTGCTGGCCGGTTTCATCGGCAAGGCCGTTGGCCCCAAGGCCGGTGGCATTCCCTATACCAAGGAGCGCTAGCCCCACGGGGCTGCGCAGAGGATCACAATGGCGAAGACACCGACCGATCAGGCCTTGTTCGAGGCCGCCGAAGCTATTCGCGCCAAGGCCTATGCGCCCTATTCGCGCTTCTCGGTCGGCGCTGCGATCCTCGCCGACGACGGCAAAATCTATGCCGGCTGCAATATCGAGAACGCCGCTTACCCGGTGGGCAATTGCGCCGAGGCCTCGGCCATCGCGGCGATGATTGCGGGCGGGGCCAAGCGCATCACCAGGATCTACGTGACCGGGCCGGGCGCCGCGCCCGTCACCCCCTGCGGGGCCTGCCGCCAACGCATTCGGGAATTTGCCGATCCCGGCGTCGAAGTCATCTCGCATGGCGTCGCGGGGGAGCCGATGGTCATGACGCTCGGCCAATTGCTGCCGCACAGCTTCGGACCCGAATTTCTGGGCAAGTAGGTTTCAGGGCTGCCAGGGCCTGTCGTCGGAGAACACAATGACTAAAGCTGCCAAGACCATCCAGAAGATCGCCGGCACCGAGCCCATCGCGGCGGCGCTGGTGCTGGGTTCGGGCCTCTCCGCCATCGGGGACCTGCTCGAAGACAAGGTCATCATCCCCTATTCCGAGCTCAAGGGCTTTCCCGGCGGCGGTGTCTCCGGGCATGGGCGGGACCTGCTGATCGGCATGATGGGCGGCAAACGCATCGCCATCCTCACCGGCCGCGAGCACTATTATGAACACGGCAATGCCGCCGCGATGCGCCCGGCGCTTGAGGCCATGGCCGAGATTGGGGCGCAGACCCTGCTGCTGACCAACTCGGCCGGTTCGGTCGATGAGCGGCTGGCCCCCGGCGACCTGATGCTGATCTCCGATCACATCAACTATGCCGGCATGAACCCGCTGATCGGCGAGCCGACCGACCGCCGCTTCGTGAACATGGTGGACTGCTACAATGCAGACCTGCGCGCCAAGGCCGTGGCCATCGGCGAGCGCCTGCAGATCAATGTGGGGCAGGGCGTCTATCTCTGGTATTCTGGCCCCAGCTTTGAAACCGTCGCCGAAATCCAGATGGCGATCCGGCTCGGTGCCAATGCAGTCGGCATGTCCACGGCACCCGAAGTCATTCTCGGGCGTTATCTGGGCATGAAGGTCTGGGCCTGTTCGTCCATCACCAATATGGGCGCGGGTCTTTCGGCCGAGAACATCAGCCATGAGCATACCAAGACCATGGCGGTACAAGGCGCGGCCAAGCTGAAAAAGCTTATCCCCGCGCTGGTGGAGGAACTATGAGCTTACGCGTTGTAGACAACACGCCGTCTGAGCTGACCCACAAGCGCAATCCGGGCTTCCCGCTCGATCTCGACTGGGTCGAGCGCGTGCGCATGAACCGCTCGGCGCTGGAACGCCGGGCCGGCACCATCGGCGCGCGCCGTTCGGTGAAGAAGGACTACCAGCTCGCCTGGCTGCTCAAGGCCATCACGCTGATCGACCTGACCACGCTCAATTCCGACGATACCGATGGGCGCGTAGAGCGGCTCTGCGCCAAGGCGCGGCACCCGCTGCGCCAGGATATCCTCGACCGGCTCGACGTGGGCGGGTTGCGCATCCTGCCCGGCGCGGTCTGCGTCTACCACAACTTCGTCAAGACGGCCGTCAACGCGCTTGAGGGCACCGGCATTCCGGTGGCCGCCGTCTCGACCGCCTTCCCGCATGGGCTGGCGCCGGTCGAAACCAAGCTGCGCGAGATCGAGCTGTCGGTGGCCGATGGTGCCAAGGAAATCGACATTGTCATCGAGCGCGGCATGGTGCTGCGCGGCGACTGGCAGGGGCTGTACGACCAGATCAAGGCCTTCCGCAAGGCCTGCGGCGACGCCCATATCAAGACCATCCTGGGCACGGGCGAGCTGGCCACCCAGACCAATATCGCCAAGGCGAGCCTGGTCTGCATGATGGCGGGCGCCGACTTCATCAAGACGTCGACCGGCAAGGAAAAGGTCAATGCCAATCTGGTGACCTCGCTCACCATGATCCGCATGATCCGCTGGTTCGCCGAAGAGACCGGCATCGAGATCGGCTACAAGCCCGCCGGCGGAATTGCCACGGCCAAGGATGCGCTGACCTATATGGCGCTGATGAAGGAAGAGCTGGGCACCCACTGGCTGCAGCCGCACCTGTTCCGGTTCGGCGCCTCGAGCCTGCTGACCGACATCGAACGGCAGCTGGAGCATGGCCTGACCGGGCACTATTCGGCCGATTATCGCCAGCCGATGGTTTGATCCATCGCCAACCCACAGGGTCATTCCCGCCTGCGCGGGGATGCGGTGAACAGCAACCGGGATGCGTCCCGGGACATGCGCGGTAGGCTAGCCCCCGCGGGAGGATTTCAGGAATGAACAAGATCGCGCAAATCTTCGAGACCCTCGACTATGGTCCGGCCCCCGAGGGCCCCGATCAGGCGCTGGCCTGGCTCGACAGCCACGGGCGCAAGTTCGGTCATTTCATCGATGGCAAGTGGACCCAGCCCGGCACGACCTTCACCGCCGACAATCCGGCTACCGGCACGGCCCTGGCCGAGGTGACCAATGGCACCGCCGAGGATGTTGATGCGGCGGTCAAGGCCGCCCGCGCCGCCTTCAAGGGCTGGAGCGCGCTATCGGGCTACGAGCGCGGCAAGTACCTCTACGCCATCGCCCGCGCCATCCAGAAGCACAGCCGCCTGTTTGCGGTGCTCGAAACCATGGACAATGGCAAGCCGATCCGCGAAAGCCGCGACGTCGATATTCCACTGGTGGCGCGGCATTTCTATCACCATGCCGGCTGGGCCCAGCATCTGAGCCGCGAATTCCCCGACGCCGTTCCCTATGGCGTGTGCGGGCAGATCATTCCGTGGAATTTCCCGCTGCTGATGCTGGCGTGGAAGATCGCCCCGGCGCTGGCCGCCGGCAATACCGTGATCCTCAAGCCCGCCGAATTCACCTCGCTGACGGCGCTGCTGTTCGCCGAAATCTGCGAGCGCGTCGGCCTGCCCAAGGGCGTGGTCAATATCGTGACCGGCGAGGGCGAAACTGGCCAGGCCGTCGTCGCCCATCCCGGCATCGACAAGATCGCCTTTACCGGCTCGACCGAAGTGGGCAAGGCCATCCGCGCCGCCACGGCCGGTTCCGGCAAAGGGCTGAGCCTCGAGCTGGGCGGCAAGTCGCCCTATATCGTCTTCGAGGATGCCGATATCGACAGCGCCATCGAGGGGCTGGTCGACGCCATCTGGTTCAATCAGGGCCAGGTGTGCTGCGCGGGATCGCGCCTGCTGGTGCAGGAGAGCATCGAGGCGCGCTTCATCGCCAAGCTGAAGCTGCGCATGTCGAGCCTGCGTGTCGGCGATCCGCTGGACAAGTCAGTCGATATCGGCGCGCTGGTGGCGCAGGTGCAGGTCGAGCGTATTCGCGACCTGATGAAGCGCGGCATTGCCGAAGGCGCGGTGGTCTATGAGCCCGATGGCGAACTGCCCGGTGGCACCTGCTTCCTCAAGCCCGCTTTGGTCACCAATGTCTCGCCCGCCAATACGCTGGTGGCGGAAGAGATCTTTGGGCCCATTCTGGTCGCCATGAGCTTCCGCACGCCCGAAGAGGCGGTGGCGCTGGCCAATAACACCAAATATGGCCTCGCCGCGACCATCTGGAGCGAGAACATCAATCTGGCGCTTGATATTGCCCCCAAGATCAAGGCCGGTGTGGTCTGGATCAACGGCACCAATAATTTCGACGCGGCAGTCGGGTTCGGCGGCTACAAGGAAAGCGGCTTTGGCCGTGAAGGTGGTCGTGAAGGCATGGCCGCCTATCTCAAGCCGAGCTGGGAAAAGGACCTGAAGCCCGCCCCTGCGCTCAAGGCCCTGGCAGCGGCGTCGGCCAATCCGCTCGATACCGGCCATCTCGACCAGACCGCAAAGCTCTATATCGGCGGCAAGCAGGCGCGCCCCGATAGCGGCTATTCGCGCCCCGTGCTCGACCCCACCGGCAAGCTGGTGGGCGAAGTGGGCGAGGGCAATCGCAAGGATATCCGCAACGCCGTCGAAAAGGCGCGCGGCGCACTGAGCTGGGGAAGCACCGCGGCCCATTCGCGGGCGCAGATCCTGTATTTCCTCGCCGAGAACCTCGACTATCGCCGCGCCGAATTCGCCGCCCGTCTCAAGGCGCAGACCGGCGAGGATGGTGCCGACGAGGTTGCCCGCTCGGTCGAGCGGCTGTTCGCCTTTGCCGGTTGGGCCGACAAGTATGACGGCGCCGTGCACAATCCGCCGCTGCGTGCGGTGGCTGCCGCCATGATCGAGCCGATCGGGGTGATGGGCATAGTCGCACCCGCCACGCGCCCGCTGCTGGGCTCGATCGCGCTCCTGGCTCCCGCGCTGGCCATGGGCAATACGGTGGTGCTGGTGCCTTCGGACCGTTCGCCGCTTTCGGTGACCGACCTCTATCAGGTCACCGAAACCTCCGACGTGCCTGCCGGGGTGATCAATATCGTCACCGGCGACAGCGTCTCGCTGGCCAAGACCCTGGCCGAGCATGATGGCGTCGATGGCATGTGGTTTGTCGGTAGTGCCGAGGCCTCGGCCATGGTCGAAAAGGCTTCGATCACCAACGTCAAGCAGACCTGGACCACGCGCGGCCTCAACTACGATCTGGCCGACCGGCGTTTCGAGGGGGATTACCTGCTCGCCCGCGCCACCCAGGTCAAGAATGTCTGGATCCCCTACGGCGCCTAGTGCGGTGCCCCCGATCTGGCTCCCTCCCGATGACGAGGAGGGAGCGGATCGGGGCGGTCAGGCGAGGGCTGCCTGTGTCGGTTCGTCTTCCTTAGGATTGAGGAAAACGGCTTCGAGCAGGGCCAGTACCATTATGGCCGCTACCATGGTTCCCGCACTCATCACCACGCGCTGCAGCACGACTTCGAGCGCGTCACGGCCGCCGGACGTGGCCTGCAGGATCATCACCAGGGCCGCAGAGCAGGTATACTGGTAGATGAGCGGGCGGCGCTTGCCGGTCGTCATCTTGTCGATGAGATAGTAGGTGATGATGGTGCAGAGCAGGATCAGCACCGGCACTTCGGGCACCACGCTATAGATGATCATCACGCCGGCCGCGAGCAGGCCGCCGACCAGCGTGCCGCCGCCACGATCGATGACCTGGTTCATCTGCGTACCGCGCCGCGGCTCAGCGCAGACGAAGAGCAGCATGATCGGAATGATCATCATGTTCATGTCGCCCGAGGCAAAGACCAGCAGCATTACCGGCACGTAGACCGCCGAACGGATCAGCAGATGCTTGCCCGCCTGGTTGCTAACCAGCGGCGCGACCACTTCGTCATGGACACGCTTGGTCTTGGGCGGGAACAGCATGTTGAGGCCGACAACCGCGACGCCCAGCGCCACGCCACCCATCACCATGCTGTCGCGCATCACGGCCAGCGCATAGTCGCTATAGAGCGCCGACATCGCCATCATCAGCGGGAAGACGGTGAGCATCATGCCGCCGCGTGAGCCGCGGAACAGCATGAGCGCCAGCCCGCCAACCGCCAGCACGACATTGACGATGACGAACAGCATGGGCTCGTTCACCGTGACGGCAGCAACCCAGCTGAAGATGATGCCGATGATCGGCAGCACGATCGGAGTGGCGAAGGTCCGGCCGTTGATCGCGCCGCGCTGGTTGGACATGATGCTCATGCCCATCACCACCGGCAGCATGGGCATGGTAATCCCGAGCGGCTCCGCCAGCACGAGGCAGATCAGAACCGCCAGTGCCGTGCGCAGCGCGAGATAGGGGTCTTCGTGGGGATCAACCCGTGACAGCTCTTCCATGTCGAGCGACCTAGTTGAAGCCGGCCAGCACGCCGCCGAAGCCAAGCAGGGTTTTGGCGACAGCCGGAATGAAGCCCTCTTCGGGAATGATCAGGACGCCAGCTTCCGAGCCGAGCCGGATATTGGCGGGCAGTTCGGACAGGTCATCAAGCTTGACGCGGACCGGAATTTTGCGGGCAGGGGGGAACCAGCGGGTGTCGCTGGTCGGCTGTGACAGACCATTGGCGGTGACGCGGCCGCTGCTGATGCCCCAGGCGATGCTTTCCACCGTGCCGGCGAACTGCTTGCCCGGTGCCGCCTCGAAGGTCACGACCGTCTTGTCGCCTGGCTGCACGTTGATCAGCTGGTTCTCGCGGAAATCGGCAATCACCATCTGGGTTGCCGGGTTGATGAAGGTCATCGCCGCCGTGCCAGCGCCCACGAACTGGCCCTCGGTGAGCGACAGATTCGACACATAACCATCGGTGGGCGCCAAGACGGTGGTGCTCGCCAGGGCAAATTCGGCCTTCTCCAGCGCGGCGCGGGCGGTACGCACATTGGGATTGTCATCATCGACGGAGCCGGCGGTCATCGTGACACGCTCGACCTCGGCCTCGGCGGCCTGGACGCTGAGGCTCGACGAACGCTGGTTGGCCTCGGCGGCGCTCAGTTTGGCAGGGGCCAGCAAGCCCTTGTCGAACAGTTGGCGGGCCCGGTCGAGATCATCGTCGGCGGTCTTGAGTGCCAGCTGGGCCTGTTCGAGCTTGGCCTGGGCGGCGGGAATGGCGGCGACGCCTGAGCCGACCGACACCCGCACCTGGGCGAGCTGGGCGCGCGCCTGCTCGACATCCATCTGATAGGTGGTCGGGTCGATGGCAAACAGGGGCTGGCCGGCCTTGACCTGGGCATTGTCGGTGATCGTGACCGAGGCCACAGGCCCTGCGACGCGCGAGGAGATCTGAGTGACGTCGGCAATGACCGACGCGCCGCCCGCATAGGGGGCGTGGTGATCGGACAGCGGGTACCAGGCGACGCAGGCAACCAGCGCCCCAACCATGCCGAGGGCAATGATACCCGCCTTCTTGCGGCTTCTTGTCGGGGCAGGCGCGGTCTCGGTGTCGACTGAAACGGGCTCGGCGACGGCAACTGTATTCTGGGCTGCTGGGCTCTGGACGCTCACCGCAGTGTCGGTGGCGGTATCCATTTCCTCGGCCACGCCACGATCCAGCCGTGTGACGTTGTCGGCGAGGGCCTTGCCTTTAGCGTCTGCGCTAGCTTTAACCTGTGACATGTTGCACTCCATACATCTGCGGCCGTGGCGGGGGACGCCAGATTTAGGGTGCTTCACTTGCCTTTGCAACAAAGATACTATGCTGCATAGCTAAAATGCACGTGAGGAATATGAACCAGGACGCAACAGACAATCTGGAAGACCTGATCCGCGACCTCACCTCGGAGGTCGGGCAGGTCTATCGGTTGCTGGCTGAACAGGCTGGCATCAACCAGACCGACCTGATGAGCCTCTATTTCATCAAGAACGCTGATGGCGACGCGACGCCCAAGCAGCTCGCTGAACATCTCGGGCTGACCAGCGGCGCCACCGCCATCCTGCTCAATCGGCTGGAGGCGCGGGGCTATATCCAGCGCCATCCCCATCCCACCGATCGCCGCGGGGTGATCCTGTCGCTTGGTCCAGCGGCGCGCGACAAAGAATTCCTGCATCTGCGCAACCGCTTCATGGCGCTCAACAGCGCGGTACTCGACAGCTTTACGGCCGAAGAACTGGCAATTGTGAAGCGCTTCATGTCCAGCATGCTCACCAATACCCGGGACTCGCTGCGCCAGTTCAGGCACGCCAAGGAAGTCGTGGAGCGGGCGCTGACGGATGATGGTGCGCGCTGAACGCCGAGTATTCTCTGTTCTTGTGAACTGTCCTATGGTTTGCCCATGACAATGCTTCCCCAGGAAGTCATCGCCCGCAAACGCGATGGCCTGCCGCTCGCGGCCGATACGATTGCCACCTTCATTGCCGGCTTTGCCGATGGCGCTGTTTCTCCGGCGCAGGCGGCAGCCTTTGCCATGGCGGTGTATTTCCGGGACATGGACATGGAAGAGCGCGTGGCGCTGACCCTGGCCATGCGCGACAGCGGCACCGTGCTCGACTGGTCTGATCTCGATGGCCCGGTGGCCGACAAGCATTCAACCGGCGGCGTCGGGGACAATGTCAGCCTCATGCTCGCGCCGATCCTGGCAGCGCTTGGCATCTATGTGCCGATGATCTCCGGTCGCGGCCTGGGCCATACCGGCGGCACGCTCGACAAGTTCGACGCCATCCCCGGCTATACGACCAGCCCCGACAATGCCCTGTTCCGCAAGGTGGTGAAGCAGGTTGGCTGCGCCATTATCGGTCAGACCGCCGATCTCGCCCCCGCCGACAAGATGCTTTACGCCATCCGCGACGTGACCGGGACTGTGGAATCCATCCCCCTGATCACCGCGTCGATCCTTTCCAAGAAGCTCGCGGCGGGCCTCGGTGCGCTGATCCTTGACGTCAAGACCGGCTCGGGCGCCTTCATGCCCACGCTGGAAAAGTCGCGCGATCTCGCCCGGAGCCTCGTCGATGTCGCCTATGGTGCCGGGCTGCCGACCCGCGCGCTGATCACCGACATGAACGAGCCGCTGGCCTCAGCGGCCGGAAACGGCCTTGAGGTCCGCAACGCGGTAGATTTTTTGACTGGCAAGCATCAGGACGCGCGCCTCCGCGAAGTGACCCTGGCCCTCTGCGCTGAAGTCGCCGCCATGGCTGGTGTGGCGGCGGATGCCGTTGCCGGCCGCGCGCTGGTGGATGACGCCCTCGACAGCGGCCGCGCCATTGAGCGCTTCGCGCAGATGGTGACCGCGCTGGGCGGCCCCGCCGATTTTGTTGAAGCCATGGATCGCCATCTGGCGCCCGCTGCGATCGTCCGCGACGTGTTCGCCGAGGGGCAGGGCATTGTCGCCAGCATAGATACGCGCGGCGTCGGCATGGCGGTCGTGGCTCTGGGCGGCGGACGCACCACGCCCACCGACACCATCGACCACACGGTGGGCTTCGATGCCCTGCTTGGCCTCGGCGCCCGGGTCGAACCCGGCATGCCGATCGCGCGCATTCACGCCCGCGACGAGGCCAGCGCTGCCGAGGCGGAAACGCGCCTGAGGGCTGCTTATGTATTGGGCGAGACGGCCTCCGGCTTTCCCCTGATCGCGGACCGGGTTGCCCCGGCCCCTTGACCGACGCCGTGCCTGTTCTGAACCCGCCAGGAGACCCCGATGCCCCGCGCCATTCTCTGCATACTCGACAGCGTCGGCATTGGCGGCGCGCCGGACGCTGACAGGTATGGCGATGTCGGCTCGAACACGTTTGGCCACATCGCCGAGTGGGCTGCGGCCGGCAAGGCTGACCGGGCGGGGCTGCGGGCCGGGCCCCTCAACGTGCCCAATCTCGACGCGCTAGGCATTGGCGCGGCCATCCAGCTGTCGACGGGTACTCTGCCGCCGGGCCTTTCTGCCAAGGCCAAAGGCGGGCGCTTCGGCGTGGGCCGCGAAATCTCGCGCGGCAAGGATACCCCTTCGGGACATTGGGAAATCGGCGGCGTCCCGGTGCCCTTCGACTGGGGCTATTTCCCCCAGACCGAACCGACCTTTCCGCCCGAGCTGATCGCCGAATTCATCAAGTGCGCCAAGCTGCCGGGAATCCTTGGCGACAAGCACGCGTCGGGCACCACCATCATCGCCGAGTTGGGCGAGGAGAGCATCCGCACCGGCAAGCCCATCTGCTACACCTCGATCGACTCGGTGTTCCAGATCGCGGCGCATGAGAGCCATTTCGGGCTCGATCGGCTCTACGAGATCTGCCAGATCGCCTTCGAACTCACCGCGCCGCTGATGATCGGCCGGGTCATTGCGCGCCCATTCGTCGGCGAGGAAGCCGCGAGCTTCAAGCGCACCGGCAACCGTCGCGACTTTGCCATTGCCCCGCCCGAGCCGACCCTGCTCGACCGCAACCAGGCAGCCGGCCAGCAGGTCTATGCCATCGGCAAGATCTCCGACATCTATGCGGGGCATGGCGTGACCCACAAGATGAAGGGCACCGGCCTGCCCCAGCTGTTCGACAAGACGCTCGACGCCATGGAAATGGCCGATGACCGGGCTTTCATCATGACCAACTTCGTTGATTTCGACAGCGAATATGGCCACCGCCGCGACGTGCCCGGCTATGCGGCGGCGCTCGAATATTTCGACTCGCGCCTGCCCGAGCTGATCGCCAAGCTAAGGCATGACGATCTATTGGTGCTGACGGCCGATCATGGCAATGATCCGACCTGGCCAGGTACCGATCATACGCGCGAGCAGGTGCCGATCCTGGTTTTTTCCCCAGCCCTGCCGCAAGGCGAGATTGGCATTCGCACGACATTCGCCGATATTGGCGAAAGCATAGCCCGCTGGCTCGGCCTCGCGCCCGGCCGACACGGCAAGAGTTTCCTTTGATACGCCCCGGGTGGTCCCAATGAACAACGTTACCGTCCTTGATCACCCGTTGATCCAGCACAAGCTCACCATCATGCGCAACAAGGAGACCTCGATTGCCGGTTTCCGGCGCCTGCTGCGCGAGATCGCACACCTGATGTGCTATGAAGTCACCCGCGACTTGCAGCTTGAGATGATCCCGATCGAGACGCCGATGGCCTCGATGGAAAGCCCCGCCATCAAGGGCAAGAAGCTGGTGTTCGCTTCGATCCTGCGCGCCGGCAATGGCCTGCTCGATGGCATGCTCGACCTGGTTCCCGCCGCACGCGTCGCCCATATCGGGCTCTATCGCGACCACGAGACGCTGGAGCCGGTCGAATATTATTTCAAGGCCCCCGCCGATCTGGCCAACCGCCTGATCATCGTCGTCGATCCCATGCTGGCTACCGGCAATTCGGCGACGGCCGCGATTGAAAAGCTCAAGGAGCGCGGCGCTAACGACATCCGCTTCCTGTGCCTGCTGGCCGCGCCCGAAGGCATCAAGCACTTCAGCGAAGCCCAGCCCGACGTGCCGATCTACACCGCCGCCATCGACAGCCATCTCAACGAGAAGGGCTACATCATCCCCGGTCTCGGCGATGCCGGCGACCGCATGTACGGCACCAAGTAAGAGACACGTCCATGGCCAAGCCTGTCCACTCGATGATCCGCGTCATCGATGAAGCCCGCTCTGTCGACTACTACCGCACCGCCTTCGGGCTCGAGGTGGTCGACCGCATCGCATTCCCCGATTTCACCCTCGTCTATATGGCCGAGGCCGAAGGCGGGTTCGAACTGGAACTGACCATCAATGCCAGCCGCACCGAGCCCTACAATATCGGCGACGGCTACGGTCACCTGGCTGTCGTTGTGGACGATATCGACGCCGAATATGCGCGCTTCGGCGCGGCGGGCCTGACCGTCGGCAAGTTGGTGGATTTCAAGAATGGCGACGTGCAGGTGGCGCGCTTCTTCTTTGCCACCGATCCCGATGGCTACAAGATCGAAGTCATCCAGAAGGGCGGCCGCTTCCGCTAGGCCCCAAAAGCAAAAACCCCGGATCGCTCCGGGGTTTACTTTTTCCTACTTCGCCTTGAGCGGTAGGCCCAGGCCGATCAGCTCCTGGCGCAGCATCACCGGATCCTTGAAGTGGATGCCGTGCATGCCGAACTTGCGGGCCGATACGATATTGGACTCGCTGTCGTCGATGAACACGCAGCTTTCCGGCGCCAGGCCGTAGCGCTCGCAGAACACGCGATAGAGGCGCGGATCGGGCTTCACCAGGCCTTCGAGGCCCGACACGATCACGCCGTCGAACTTTTCGAGGAACGGCCATTCGGGCAGGCAGCTGACCCACTTCTCCCACGAGAAGTTGGTGATCGCGAAGGTCGGGATGTCCTGCTCGATCAGCTCGTTGTGGATGTCGATCGTGCCCTGGATGAAGGGGCCCAGGGTTTCCTTCCAGCGCAGGTCGAAGGCCTGGATTTCGCGCCAGTATTTGGGGAAACGCGTGATCAGCTTGGCGACGCCTTCCGAGTAGATCTCGCCGGCGTCAAATTCGAGGTTCCAGTCGAGCGTGCAGATATTGTCGTGGAACCACTGCGCGTCCTCCTCGGTCTCGAAGAGCTTGCGAAACAGGTACATCGGGTTCCAGTCGACGAATACGCCGCCAAGGTCAAAAACGGGAACTAGAGTATCGTCCATCAGGGGTACCGCCGGGCCAGAATATAGATGCCCGGCTTGTGCCATGGGGCACCGCAGGGCGCAAGCCGCGCGCCTACTTCACCACGATGGGCTTGCCGAACCGGGGCATGAAGAAGTTCTCGCGCTTCAGATCGATCGGCTTGGCATAAACGAAGCCGTAGAGCGGCAGGTAGGACGAGCTGGCCTCCGACACGATGACGGTCTTGCCCTTGGCGATGGTGGCCATCTGCGGGGGCAGGGGAAAGGTAGAGTCCTTGCGGTGCTTGGTGCCAACGGCGTAGCTGGCCTTGGTGTAATCAAACTCGTAGGACCACACCACGGTCGCCGTCTTGCCATCGGCAGAGACCGAGACTTGCGTCACCGTCTGTCGCAGCTTGTCGGTGGGGTAGGGGGTCATGATCCCGCCAGCCGCGCGGAAATAGTCCAGCAGGTCCCCAGACGTAACGGATGCGTCGGCGCGCGAGACCAGGTCGCCCAGCGTGCCGGCGATCGACTGCACCCGCCGGTCCATCGAGATCAGGGCACTCGCCTCCACCGATCCGATATAGACGAACAGCATGACCGGCAAAATCAGCGCGAACTCGACCGCTGCGATACCGTCTTCGCGGAGGCCGAACCGCGCGATCTTGCCGCGCAGCCTTTGCCAGAGCGCCCTCATGAGAAGGGCTCGTTGCGGAACACGGCTGCGGCCCCCAGCAGGCGGTTGCCGTCAGGCAGGGTGGCAAGCGAGAAGATGGCGAAGTTCAGCACTACGGGCCATTTGTAGTGAACCTGAACGCTGATCGTGCTGGAGCCCTTGCCCGGCACGAACACTTCCGGGCGGGTCCACTTGCAGTCTTTCTTGCATGCCGGGTCGATCGGCGGCTCATAGGACAGAGAGGTGAAATTGCCGATTTCCCGAACCTCGACATGCAGGCCGTTGCAGTCGGGGAAGAGCCCATAGAGACGGTCGCAGACCATCGTCTTGAAGCCAGCGGCGGTGACACTCGACTGCTGCACCTGACCGGTGCGAATTTGGCGGCTCGCGTCATTGACCGCGCTTTCCAGCACGTGGCCGGACAGGAAGACCAGCGAGGTCTCGAGAATTGCACCCAGGATCGAAAAGAAGGGCAGTGCCAGCAGCCCGAATTCCACGGCGGTCACGCCGCGCTCGTCGCGCACGAAATCCCGCCGCCTCCTGGGCAGCAGCAGATGTCTCATCAGCAAGGCAATGCGTCCGGCCATGATCCGCGCTCGATTATCGCGCCCGAGAATGTCCCGGGCACGGCTAACCGATAGTTAGGATGAGGCCCTTGCGACCGCCTCGCTGTGATGACGGTTAACGAGCGGTGAATGCTCAGTTGGCGAGTTGCTGGACCAACTGGGACGAGGCGATGGCTTGCGACGAATAGTTGGTATCGTCGCCCATCATGACGACCGATTGGCATACGGGCGCACAGGCAAGGCTGGTCCGGGCCTGGCCCTGGAACACCGTCACCACGCCGGCCTGCATCTGCACCACTTCGATCATGGTGTCGGCAATCGGATTGCCCGCAGCATCGAGCACGATCAGGTTGGTCTGTCCGAAGCTCTTGCCGGTGAGGATCAGCGTCTGGGGATCCTGGATGGTGACGTCAGCAATGCCAGGATTGCCGATGATCACCGTGGCTGCCGCCGCATTGATGCGCAGCACGCGCGCCATGTTGACGTTGACGTTGATCGGCGCGCCATCATTGGCAAGGGCCGGAGCCGGGGTAAGGCTCGACGCCAGCGACAGACTGATGGCAAAGACAGCGGCAAGCATGGGGCGCATGAACATGTTCCGGCGGTACTGGTACTCGAAGCCACATTTTCCGCTGGAATGGTTTATATTTGGCAAACGCCCGTGGATGCTGCTTTGACTGTCAAAGATGGGGGTATTCCCTTGTTTGCCCAGTATTGTAGTGAAGATCGGGGGGGGCATGTGTTATTGAGCGAAGTAACTGGATCGTATTGGGAAATATACCGCGCGGATGATGGGGTTCGTAAAATGCCATCGAGCGTATTAACGTCCTGATTATCATGAGGAAAAGCGCTCGCCTGTTACTTCAGGTGCGGCGCCCGATTAACGCAATTTCAAGATGTCCTCTCTAGCTTTCGAGCTTGTTCGACGTGTGACGTGTCGAACGATGAACGTCATGCAATGACGTAAAAATGGAGCCTGGGAATGAACATTTTCGCACGCTTCGCGCAGGACGAGTCCGGCGCGACCGCAATTGAATACGGCCTGATCGCCGCTCTGATCTCCGTCGCCATCATCGGCGCAGTTACCCTGCTCGGCGGCCAGCTCGGCGACACCTTCAACGGTATCACCAATGCTCTGAAGCCGAAGCCCGCTGCTGGCGGCTAATTAGCTTGAACGAATTGGAAGGGGCCCTTGGGCCTCTTCTTTTTTCATCGGCTGCGCCGATGCGGAGGGCGAGTTGAGAATTTGCCAAGCGTTCATCGCGCTCTGCCGCGACGAGAGTGGTGCGACCGCCATTGAATATGCGATGATCGCCTCACTGATATCCGTCGCCATATTGACCGCCGTTTTGGGTGTCAACGGTGGCATGCATCGCATGTTTGATGACATTTACACCAAAATCACCGCGGCCCTGACCGGCGCGGGCGACGCCTGATTTCCTTGCATCCGATCTTCGCACTCCTTTAAGGCCCTTGCTGCAGACTAAGCCTGCACTCGCCTGGAGCTAGATCATGTCCACCATCGCCCTGCTGTTCTTTCCGTTTGCCATGGCTCTGGCGGCGTCGTCCGACCTGTTGACGATGCGGATTTCCAACAAGCTGGTGCTGGCACTGACCGTCGGCTTCTTTGTCGTCGCGTTGGCCACCAACCTTCCCCTCCAGCAATTCGCCATGCACGTAACCTGCGCGCTTGTCGTGCTGGCGGTGGCCTTTGCCATGTTCGCACTGCGCTGGATCGGCGGTGGTGACGCCAAGCTTGCTGCCGCGACAACCCTCTGGCTGGGCTTCGGGCTTACCTTGCCCTACTTGGCCTATGCGGCCTTGCTCGGCGGTGTGCTGACGCTGGCCATCCTGGCTCTGCGCAATCTCCCCTTGACCCCGTTCCTCGCCCGCTATCGCTGGCTCGAGCGCCTGCATGACAAGAAGTCGGGCGTGCCCTATGGGATCGCCCTGGCCATTGCTGGCTTGCTGACCTATTCCAACTCGGTAATCTACGAGCGTCTTGTCGCCTGATCGATAGTGGCAAGTAGAGCGAGGCGTATTGCCAGTATTGGTGTCAATCTGGTCTTGATGGCTGTTGGGCTGCTGTACTGATTTCCAAGTTTACGCATTGTTAACCGACTTCGAAAAGCTCCGGTTAACCAAACTTTGACCCTTTGGGTTCACACTCCTCCCGGTGGAATTGGGTCCAATGCGGCCCGCGTACAACCGGAGTGAGTCATGAAGCCGGCGCGTATCATCTTGTTGGCTGCGGCGCTTGTCGCTGGTGGTCTTGCCGCTTTCCTGGTGACCCGAGGCGCGCCCGCTCCCCAGCAGGTGGTGACGACGGAAGTCGTCCAGGAAGCCAAGACCCAGATCCTGGTGGTCAGGGCCCCCGTAGGGATCGGCGAACGGCTGAGCGCTGAGAATCTGGAGTGGCAGGACTGGCCTGAAGGTGCGGTTCGCTCCGAATATGTGACCATTTCCGCCATGCCTGACGCCCCCGCCGAATTGACCGGCGCTGTGGCGCGCTTTGAGTTCTTCCCCGGCGAGCCGATCCGCGAGGCCAAGCTGGTGCGGGCCGATCAGGGCTACCTGTCGGCCGTGCTCGGCGAGGGCATGCGCGGAGTTTCGGTTGGCGTGACCGCGGTGTCCAGCGCCGGCGGCTTTGTCATCCCCAACGACCATGTCGATGTGGTGCTGACCACTCAGACCCCGGCGGGCCAGAATTCCGAGGCTATTCTTACCAATGTCCGGGTGCTCGCCATCGGCAAGCGGCTCGGCGAAATGGGCGCTAGCGGCGGCCAGGAAAACCCGTCTTCGCCCACGACGACGCCGGTGACCTTTGATAGCTCAACAATTGCCACGCTCGAGCTCACGCCGTCGCAGGCGGAACTGCTCATCAACGCCTCGACGCGCGGCCAGCTCTCGCTGACGCTGCGCTCGGTGGTTGATTTCAAGAAGGGCGTGGCCTCGGACTCGCCGAACTCGAACCAGACTGTCCGGCTGATCCGTTTCGGCCGCGAGCAGTCGGTCATCGCCGGTAACCCCGCGATCGTGGGACAGGCCGGCCTCGTCGATCCCGCCTATTACCCCGAGACGTCCAGCGAGAACGCTGCGCCTTTCGAACCTCAGCTGGCGCCCCAATAGGGTGGAGATGATCATGATCGCACTGCTCACCACGCTCCGCCGCCGCGCCGCAGGCCTGTTCGCCAGCCCGGTCATTGCCATCGGGTTGCTGGCCGCAGTGCCTGGTCCGGCGCTTGTCGCTCAGGAAAGCCACGTCACAATCAGTGCAGCCGCCTATGGCGCGACGCGCAAGGTCGAGGTCGAGCTCAACAAGACCACGCTGATCGATCTGCCAGCGGGCGCAGCCGAAGTGATCGTGTCCCAGCCCGGTGTTGCCGCAGCCATCATGCGGACCCGCACGCGGGCGATCGTGCAGGGCATCTCGGGCGGCAATACCAATATCTTCTTCCTCGACGATCAGGGCCGCACCATCGCTGTGCTCGACGTCAAAGTGATCGAGCAGCCTTCCCAGGTCGGCAATGCGCTGCAGAGCGCCCTGGCGCGCGTCATTCCGGGCTCCCGCATTCAGGTTGAGTCCGTCATCCTGGGTGACACCAACCGTGTCGTGCTCACCGGCAGCGTCCTGTCCAGCGACGACCGTGATCGCGCCACGGCCGTGGCAGTGCAGTTCGCCGGTTCGCCGGAAAACGTCGCCAACATCATCGATGTGGCCGGCGCCCAGCAGGTCATGCTGCAGGTCACCGTGTCCGAGGTGAAGCGTGACGTGGCCAAGCAGCTGGGCATCAATCTCGGCGCGGTCTTCAATGTCGGCACCACCAACCTGCTGAAGTTCGCCAACGGCCTGCTCACGGACGCCTTCCCGCTGACGGGTCTCGACGTTGGCTTCAGCGGCGGCGGCAATAGCGTGAGCGCCGCCATTCGGGCCCTTGAGGGCAGGGGCGCATTGCGGGTCCTCGCGCAGCCAACGCTGACCGCCATTTCCGGCGAGTCTGCCAAGTTCCTGGCGGGCGGCGAATTGCCCTACTACACCTATGATGAGAACGATAACGGGACCCGTACCCGCACCGTTCTGTTCAAGCCCTATGGTGTCGAACTCGGCTTCACCCCGGTGGTCAAGTCCAACGGCAACATCGCGCTCAAGGTCGAAACGTCGGTTTCCGAACCGCAGGCAGACTTCTCGATCACCAAGCGCGAAGCCAATACCTCGGTCGAACTGCCCAGCGGCACCACTTTGGCCATTGGTGGGCTGCTCGAAGAGAAGTCCAAGCAGCAGATCAACCAGTTCCCCTGGTTGGGTGACATCCCGATCCTGGGCGCCCTGTTCCGCTCGCGTGAGTTCCAGACCGAGCAGACCGAACTGGTCATCCTGGTCACCCCCTACCTGGTTGGGCCCAGCCCCGCCAATTCGATCCCGGTTCCCACCGATCGCTCCACCATCGCCAGCGATGCGGAGTCGATTTTCCTCGGCCGCATGGAGAACCTCTACGGTGTTGGTCGCAGCGGCGAAATGCGCGGTGGTTTCAGCGGGTCGGTCGGCTTCGTCCTCGATTGAGGCCGGGCGTCAAGGAGAATGGTTATGAGTTTCCTGTCATCTGAACCCAAGCGGGCCGAAGAGCCGGCCGCCGAGATCGCCCCGGGCGCGCGCCTTATTCCGCGCATCACCATCCAGGCCTTCTGCGAGCATTCCCAGACGGCCCAGCTGGTGGAAAGCGCGATCCACGACCGGCGCATGTCCAAGGTTGCCCTGACCACCCACAATGGCGGGATCGACGGCGCAGTCGAGACCTACAAGGCGAACCCGACGCCCAACCTCATCATCGTCGAGACGACGCTCCCGCCCGAGGAAATTTCCCACGCGCTTGGCCGCCTGGCGGAAGTGTGCGACGCCTCCACACGGGTCGTCGTGCTCGGCCATGTCAACGACGTGCTGCTCTATCGCGAGCTGATCCGCTCGGGCATTTCCGAATATATCGTGCTGCCGGCCACGGCCCAGCAGATCGTCACCGCCATTACCGACCTGTTCGCCGCCGAAAACGCCGCGCCCATCGGCCGGACGGTGGGGTTCGTTTCGGCCAAAGGTGGCGCCGGCGGGTCGACCGTCGCGCACAACGTCTCCTGGGCCATCGCCACGAGCCTGCGCCAGGATAGCCTGATCCTCGATATGGACCTGGCCTTTGGCACCGCCGGGCTCAATTTCAATCAGGATCCGCCGCATGGCCTGGCCGATGCCCTGAGCGCCAACCAGAAGGTCGACCAGACCATGCTGGATCGCCTGATGAGCAAGGCCGCCAACCACATCAGCCTGCTGACCGCGCCGGTCACGCTCGATCGCACCTTCGATTTCGAAGAGCGCGAATTCGAGCAGATCCTCGAGCTGTGCCAGAACACCATGCCTGTCGTGGTGCTCGACATTCCGCATGCCTGGAACGCCTGGATACGCCACACGCTGGCAACCGTGGACGAGGTGGTCATCGTGGCCGAGCCCGATCTGGCCAGCCTGCGCAATGCCAAGAACCTCGCCGACACGATCCGGGCACTGCGCCCGACCGAAAAGGCGCCGTGCCTGGTACTCAACAAGGTGGGCATGCCGCGCCGCCCCGAGATCAGCTCCAGCGAGTTCGCAAGTTCGGTCGATTGCCCGCTGGTGGGCCATATTCCATTTGACGCAGCTCTGTTCGGCACGGCGGCCAACAATGGCCAGATGATCGCGGAGATCGCGGCCAACAACAAAATCAACGACGTCTACAACGCCATCGGCATGCATGTGATGGGGCGGCAGGCGACGCATGCCGGGGGCAAGTCATCGAGCCTCATGCGCCTGCCCTCGTTCCTCAAGAAGCGGGCGTGAGGGCCACGGCTCACTAGAACGGTAGGACGACAATGTTTGGCAAGCGTACAAGTTTTGGCGGCAATACACCGGGCGTCGGCGAAGTCGCGCGTCCGATTCCCAGCGCCGCGCCGCGTGCCGAAGTGTCCCCACCGCGCCGCCCCAGCGATAGCGAGGCAACGTCCGCCCGCGTGCGCAACGAGGACGTGGTTGATGTGCGCGCGCCCATCGATGCGGCGCGCGACAAGGAGTATTTCCACACCAAGTCGGCCATCTTCAACGCGCTGATCGACTCGATCGATCTCAGCCAGCTTGCGACCATGGACCAGGACGCGGCGCGCGAGGAAATTCGCGACATCGTCGCCGAGATCATCGCGCTCAAGTCCATCATCATGTCCATTTCCGAGCAGGAAGACCTGCTTGAGGACATCTGCAACGACGTGCTGGGCTACGGTCCGCTCGAGCCGCTGCTGGCGCGCGACGACATCGCTGACATCATGGTCAACGGCTCCCAGCGTTGCTACATCGAAGTCGCCGGCAAGGTGCGCCTGACCAATGTGCGCTTCCGTGACGATGCGCATCTGATGAACGTCTGCCAGCGCATCGTGAGCCAGGTCGGCCGCCGGGTCGACGAATCCAGCCCCATCTGCGACGCGCGCCTGCCTGATGGTTCGCGCGTGAACGTCATTGCCCCGCCGCTGGCCATCGACGGCGCCGCGCTGACCATTCGTAAGTTCAAGAAGGACAAGCTGACCCTTCAGCAGCTGGTCAAATACAATTCCATTTCGCCCGAAGGCGCCGAAGTGCTGCGCATTCTGGGCCGTGTGCGCGCCAACGTGCTGATCTCGGGGGGTACCGGTTCGGGCAAGACCACCCTGCTCAATTGCCTCACCGCGTTCATCGAGAAGGACGAGCGCGTCATCACCTGCGAAGACTCGGCCGAATTGCAGCTGCAGCAGCCGCACGTGGTGCGCCTTGAAACCCGTCCGCCGAACCTCGAAGGCGAGGGCGAGATCACCATGCGTGATCTCATCAAGAACTGCCTGCGTATGCGCCCCGAACGCATCATCGTCGGCGAAGTGCGTGGCCCCGAGAGCTTCGACCTGCTCCAGGCCATGAATACCGGTCACGACGGCTCGATGGGCACGCTGCACGCCAACAGCCCTCGCGAAGCGCTCAGCCGCCTTGAATCCATGATCACCATGGGCGGCTATAGCCTGCCCAGCCGCACCATCCGCGAGATGATCACCTCGTCGATCGACGTCATCGTGCAGGCCGCTCGTCTGCGCGACGGCTCGCGACGCATCACCCACATCACCGAAATCCTGGGCATGGAAGGCGATGTCATCGTCACCCAGGACATCTTCCTCTACGACATTCTCGGGGAAGACGCGGGTGGCATGCTCATCGGACGCCATCGCTCCACCGGCATAACCAAGCCGCAGTTTTCCGAGCGCGCCCGCTATTTCAATGAGGAAGCCAACCTCGTCGAGGCGCTCGAAAAGTCCAATACTGAACAGCGCGATCTGTTGGATTCGTGATGAACACCATCCTGCTTGTCATCCTGACCATGTTTGCCGTCGGCGCCGCCGGCTTGGCGCTGGTGCCCAACGCGTTGGGCAGTGGCCGGGCCGACAAGCGCCGCAAGGCCCTGCAGGGTGACATCCGCTCCAACCGCCTGGAAACCAATGCCGCGCGCACGCGCGATGATCGCCGCAAGACAGTGCAGCAGGCGCTGAAGTCGCAAACGGACGCGCTCAACGCCAAAAAGCGCATTCGCCTGTCGCAATTGCTGTTCCAGGCGGGCATGACGATCAAGGCGCCCCAGTTCATCCGCAACAGCATCATTTTCGGAATCGGCGTGTTCGTGCTGCTTGTGTTGGTGCAGGTGCCGATCTACCTCGCGCCGGTTTTTGCAGTGGCGGCCGCCTATCTGCTGCCGCGCATGTACGTCAACAACAAGCGCAAGAAGTACCAGAGCCTGTTTCTCGACGAACTGCCCAACGCGGTGGAAGCCATTGTGCGCGGCGTCAAGACCGGTCTGCCGCTCAACGATTCCATGCGGGTCGTCGCCAAGGACGCCAAGGAGCCCGTGAAATCCGAATTCGGCCGGGTGCTCGACCAGCAGTCCTTCGGCATGTCGATGACCGAGGCCGTCACCGTGCTGCTTGATCGCGTGCCGTTGCCCGAGGTCAATTTTTTCGTCGTCGTCATCACCGTGCAGCAGCAGGCCGGCGGCAATCTCAGCGAGGCGCTGGGGAACCTCGCCAAGGTGCTGCGCAACCGCAAGAAGATGAAGCAGAAGATCAAGGCCATGTCGTCCGAAGCCAAGGCTTCGGCGGGTATCATCGGCTCGCTCCCCTTTGTGGTCGGCACGCTGGTCAGCCTGGTCTCGCCAGCCTATCTGGCGCCGCTTTTCACCACCCTGATCGGCAATATCTGGCTCGGCGTCGGCTTTATCATGCTGTCGGCGGGCATTTTCGTCATGAACCGCATGATCCAGTTCGAATACTGAGCGGGGACAGGGGAGCGTCGGCATGAACATCATCGAAATGTTGACCCAGCGGGAATTCCTGATTTCGGTTCTCGCCGCCATTTCCGCAGCTGCCGTGGTGTTCACCTTCGGCTCCAGCTTCATCGTCCGCTCGGAGATGAAGGACCGTATCCGGCGCGTCGCCCTCGAACGCGAGAAGATGCGCGCCGAAGAAATGGCTCGCCTGCGCGGCGTCGGCAACTCGACGGTGGCGCGCGGCATCCGGCGCAATGGCGAAACCAAGACCTACATGAAGAATGTGGTGGAGCGCTTCGACCTCAAGAAGGCGTTTCAGGACGATGCCACCGTCGACAAGCTGGCCATGGCCGGCTATCGCGGGCAGGGGCACCTGACCACCTTCCTGTTCATGCGCTTCGTCACGCCGTTCATCGTCTTCGCGGTGGTGGGGATGTACACGATCATCCTGGCGCCCGGCGACCGGCCCCTCTACCTCAATTTCGTTTATGCCATCGGCGCGGCCATAGTGGGTGTCTATCTGCCCAACGTTCTGCTCAAGAACACCACGACCAAGCGGCAGGCTTCGATCAAGAAAGCCTGGCCCGACTGCCTCGACCTGCTGCTGCTCTGCGTTGAAGCCGGCATGTCCATGGAACACGCCTTCAAGCGCGTCGCGCGCGAAATCGGCGCCCAGAGCGTCGAGCTCGCCGAGGAACTGACGCTGACCACGGCCGAACTGGCCTTTCTCGAAGATCGCGGCCGCGCCTACGAAAACCTCGGCCGCCGCACCGGGCTCGATGGCGTCAAGTCGGTGATGACCGCCCTGATCCAGGCCGACCGCTACGGCACCTCGGTGGGTCAGGCGCTGCGCGTGATGGCGGAAGAAGGCCGTGAAATGCGGATGATGGACGCCGAGAAAAAGGCCGCCTCGCTGCCGCCCAAGCTCACCGTGCCGTTGATCCTGTTCTTCCTGCCGGTGCTGTTCATCGTCATCATGGCCCCCGCCATGATCAAGGTCTTCAGCGGGCCCGTAGCCGGCGGCTAGCGCACACCCGCGCGTCACCGCGCAGGCGGGCATCCCCTACTTTTGCGAAAAGGAAGTCGCCTAGCTCTTGGCGATGACGTCCCAGCGGTTCTGCTGGGTCAGCAGGGCCCGCACGTAAGCCATGTTGCTTTCGACCTGTTCGGGGGGCAGTTCGGCGGCGTAGATGGCCCGGCTTTCCTCGAACCGCCCCTGCAGGCCCACGATCAGCGCCAGGTTCTGGCGGATCCGGCTGTTGGCGCCGCGCATCTGCACCGCACGGCGCAAATGCTGCTCGGCGGCCGGCAATTCGTTGGTCATTGCATAGGACAGGCCCAGATTGGCCGCGATCGAGGCTTCGCCCGGCGCATAGACTTCGGCCTGGGTATAGAGCACGCGCGCTTCCTGGTTGCGGCCGATCTGATCGAGCGTGGCGCCCTTGACCAGCAGTGCATTCCAGTCCGGCGCTTCGGGGCGGATCACATTGTCCAGCACCTGCAGCGACTGCTCGAACCGGCCATCGGCGGTCAGCGCCTTGGCATAGGCGACGGAAATGTCCACGTCGCCCGGATATTGGCTCATGCTGATTTCGAGGACCGCAATCGCCTGCTTGCTCTGCCCCACGGCGCGCAGGGCCGCGGCATAGTGGATGGCGACGGCCTTATCCTTGGGGTTGGACTTGTAGCGGGCGGTCAGATCGCCCAGCGTCTGCTGGCTCTGGCCCGCCGGCATGCCCGAATAATCGGTGCTTGCCCCGATGCTTCCCCGGTTCGATGCGCAGGCACTGATCGCCACCACAGCCACACCGGCAAGCAACAATGTGCGCAGGGGTCTATAAAGGCTGTCCAGCGACGTCACGGGTGAACTCCTCGGTCCAGTCGGTACCGTGCCCCTTCAATAAATCATTAACCCTAACAGCCCGTTAAGGCGCCATTTCCGGTCGTTGCCGCCGGGCCCGCGCCTCGCTACAACCAAGGCAAATATCGAGCGGAGTTTCCCATGGCCGAGGCTGGCAGCATTCCCCTGATCTGCGTTGAAGAAGGCGGTCTTGATGCCGCTTCGCTGAGCGCCACGCATCTGGCCTGGGCCAGCGCCAATGGCTTTGCCGGCCAGCGCGGGCGCCTGCTGCCGCTGCCAGGTGCCGATGGCGCAGTCATGGGTTACCTCTTCGGCATGGGCGCCAAAGGGGATCGTCCGGCCCTCGTCATCGGTCTCGCCGGTGCGGCGCTCGGCGCTGGCACTTATGCGCTGCAGGGCGCCTTCGGCGATGCCACAATGGCGGCCATCGGTTTCCGCCTTGGCGCCTATCGCTTCGACCGCTACCGCGATGGCAAGCCTGCACCGCAGCTGGTCATGCCGACAGAGGCCGATGCCGGTGAAGTCGAGCGGCAGGTCGAGGCGGCAACCCTGGCCCGCGACCTTATCAATACCCCGCCCAATGATCTGGGCCCCGATGCGCTTGAAGCCGAAATCCGCGCCTTTGCCGCGGCGCGCAACATGGCCATCACGGTCACCACGGGCGATGACCTCGCGGCCAATTTCCCGATGATCCACGCCGTCGGTCGCGGCAGCGCCGAAGCGCCTCGCCTGGTCGATCTGAGTTGGGGCAATCCGGCCGATCCCAAGGTGACGCTGGTGGGCAAGGGCGTCACCTTCGATACCGGCGGCCTCGATATCAAGCCGGCCAGCGGCATGCTGCTGATGAAAAAGGATATGGGCGGCGCGGCCAACGTACTGGGCCTGGCTCATGCCATCGTCGCCGCCAAGCTGCGGGTGCGCCTGCGCGTGCTCGTGCCGATTGTCGAGAATGCTATTTCCGGCAGCGCCTTCCGCCCCAGCGATATCCTCAAATCCCGCAAGGGCCTGACGGTCGAAATCGGCAATACCGATGCCGAGGGGCGGCTGATCCTTGCTGATGCCCTGGCGCTGGCCGATGAGGAAAGCCCGGAAATCCTCATCGACATGGCAACCCTCACTGGGGCGGCCCGCACGGCGCTCGGCCCTGAGCTGCCGCCGCTCTACAGCACCGACGATGCCCTGGCGCGCGCCCTGATGCAGGCAGGCGCCGCCAGCGACGATCCGCTGTGGCAGATGCCGCTCTGGTCGCCCTATGACGCGATGATGAATTCCAAGGTCGCCGACGTAAACAATGCCAGCAGCAGCGCCTTTGCGGGTTCGGTTACCGCCGCCCTGTTCCTGCGCCGCTTCGTCAGCAATGCTGCCGCCTGGGTGCATCTCGATATCTATGGCTGGGCCCCCGAGGCACGCGCCGGCCGCTCGCAGGGCGGCACCGATCAGGGCATTCGCGCCGTCTATGGCGTCCTGAAGCAGCGTTACGAATAGTTGACTTTGACAACTAAGTGGTTGATTGTGTCAACAATCAACCACTGGAGCCTGCCATGTCCTTGCGCGCCAACGACATTGCCCAGATTCGTGCCTTCAATCGCTTCTACACCAAGATAATCGGACTGCTCGAAGAGGGCATGCACCAGAGCCCGCATAGCCTGGCCGAGGCCCGCGTCATCTACGAACTGGGCAAGCGCGGCAGCGCCAGCGCGTCGGTCATTGCCGGGGGCCTCGATATGGACCGCGGCCAGATGAGCCGACTGGTGCTGCGGCTGGTCGATCAGGGCGTGGTGGCCGTGCTGCCGCAGGCCGGTGACAAGCGCTCGTCTCCGCTGGCGCTCACGCCTCAGGGCGACGAAGTCTATCGCCGCTTCAACGCCGCGAGTGACGCGGCCGCCGCCGACAGCCTGCTCGAGCCGCTGGACGAGTTCGGGCGGCGCGATCTGGTTGGCGCCATGCGCCGCATCCTGTCGCTGCTCGGTGAGCCCGGCGACGATCCGCTGGTTCTGAGGCCAAGCCGGATCGGCGAGATCGGCTGGCTCATCCATCGCCAGGCCCTGCTCTACAATCTCGAACAGGGCTGGAACGGCGAGTTCGAAACCCTGATCACCACCATCTATGCCGAGTTCGAGGCCGCGCCGGCCAGCCCGGGCAAGGCGTTATGGGTTGCCGAGCAGGGCGGGGAGGTTGCCGGATCGGTCTTCATCCTGCCCGCCGTCGGGGAGGAGCAGGGCACGGCGCAATTGCGCATGCTCTATGTCGAGCCGGCATTCCGGGGGCAGGGGCTGGGCAAGCGCCTCGTCGATGAGGCCGTCCGCTTCTCGCGTGACGCCGGCTATCGCCGCATCATCCTGTGGACGCAGGATTGCCTGACCTCCGCGCGCCGCATCTATCAGGCCGCGGGATTCCAGCTGGTGCGCGAAGAGCGGCACCACTCCTTTGGCGCCGATCTCAATGGTCAGTACTGGGCCTTGGAGCTGTAGCCGCCGCGCCTATTGCGGAATGAATTCCTCGGGCACGACCTGCTCGACCACGCTGACCACTTCCTGCACTTCGGCGCCGTTCTTGGGGAACAGCAGCGGCGCCATGGCAAATCCGACCACCACCAGCGCCAGCATGGCCCAGCCCGCCAGGGCTTTGTGCTTCTCGATGAAGGCGCTTGCCGCCGGGCCGAAGAAATAGAACAGGCCGCACGGCACGAAATAGCGCAGTCCGCGCCCGATCAGGCCGTAGAAGATGAAGGTGAACAGGTCCAGCCCCGCCACGCCGCTGGTGATGGTGATCACCTTGTAGGGGATGGGCGAGATGGCGCCGATGATGATCATCAGCGGGCCGTTCTCGTTGAAGCTCTGGGTCAGCGAGGCAAAGCCGTCGCCTGCGCCGTAGAAGTCGATGATGGCGCGCCCGATGGTGTCGAACAGGTAATAGCCGATCGCATAGCCGGCCAGCCCGCCAACCACCGAGGATACCGTGCAGATCGCGGCCAGCCGCCAGGCGCGGCGGCGATCCGCCACGATCATCGGGGCCAGCATGATCTCGGGAAAGATCGGCAGGATCATCGCTTCAAGGAAGCACAGCAGAGCCAATATGGGTTCAGCCAGCCTGTGCTGGGTCGCCTGCTTCAGCCGGTCATAAAATTTCGGCTTGGCGGTGTTAGCTGTGCTGTCGGTCATGCGGCCCCGGGCGCTTCTTGTGTTCCGTGACACCATCAAATGGCGTCACGGTTAACACATTACATAGTCTGGCTCGCCCCGGAATAACGATCGCGTCAGTATCCCCGGTTGCGATCTACAACGTTGATCAGTGGCTTACCCGCTTCATATGACCGGATGATCTCGGAAAAGTACCGCACGCCGGACGTTTCATTGGAGATCGCCGCTACATGGGGCGTGATATAGCAGTTCTCGATATCCCAGAGCGGGCTGGTCTGGGGCAGGGGCTCGACTTCGAATACGTCGAGGCTCGCCGCCCCCAGCGTGCCATCGGCCAGCGCCCGCACGATATCGGCCTCGCGCTGATGCCCGCCCCGCGCCGCGTTGACGATCACCGGCCCGCCATTGAGCTTGCCGCGGCGCAGCTTGCCGAAGGTCTCATAGTTGAGAATGCCGGCGGTTTCGGCCGTCAGCGGCAGCAGGTTGACCAGGATATCGGTGCCGGCGAGGAAAGCGTCGAGCGTTTCGTTGCCGACAAAGCTCTCCACCCCCTCGATGGATTTCGGGCTGCGGCTCCAGCTGCGCAGGGTAAAGCCCAGCGGCAGCAGGCGCCGCGCCGCGTCCTGCCCGAGCACGCCCATGCCCATGATGCCCACCGAGGTTTCTCCGGCTGAGGGCGGATAGAACTGGCTCCAGCGCTTGGCCTTCTGGTCGGCGCGGAAGCGCGTATAGAGCCGGTGATGCATCGACACATGGGCAACCACATAGTCGCTCATGCGCTGGCTGAGATCTTCGTCGACATAGCGCACGATCGGCACGTCGGGCAGGTGCGGATGCTTCATCAGGGCATCGACGCCCGCGCCCAGCGACAGCACCGCCTTGAGCCCGGTCAGCCCGTCGAACGCGTTCGCCTTGGGCTTCCACACATAGACATAGCGGATATCGGCGGGGTCATAATCGTCGCCGCGCTGCACGACGGGATAGGGCGCCAGCGCCGCGCGCAGCTTCTGGGCCCAGCTGTTTTCGTTCATGTCGGTCAGATGCAGCAGCAGCAACGGAATTCTCCTCAAGAAAAAAGCCGCGCCTTTGCCGGGCGCGGCTTATGTTCATTTTCGCGTCTGGCGCGATTATTCGGCTGCGGGGAACGGTACCGGCGAAGCAGACAGCGTCTGCAGGTAAGCCAGGATGTCAGCGCGTTCCTCGGCGGTCTTGATACCCGCGAAGGCCATCTTCGTGCCCGGAGCATAGTCGCTCGGCTTGGTCAGGAAGTGATCGAGGTTTTCGTAGGTCCAGGTGTCGCCAGCGGCATTATGGGCCTTCATCGCGTCCGAGTAGCTGAAATCGGAAACCGAACCTTCAGCACGGCCAACGACGTCATAAAGATGCGGACCCGACTTGTTGGGCTCGCCCTCGCCGAAATTGTGGCAGGCCTGGCACTTCTTGACGGCAGCAGCGCCGCGCTCCGGGTTGGCGGCGGCCAGCAGAACGCCGATCGACACGGCCGGCTCAGCAGCAGCGACTTCGGTGGTGGCGCCGGTTGCCGGAGCAGGTTCGGGCAGATCGTAGCCCGGCCCCTTGCCCTCGACGGGGTGATAAACGGCCTCGGCAACTAAGCCTACGCCCATGATGAACAACAACGTGCCCAGCACGGCGCCCATGATCTTGTTTAGCTCGAACGAATTCATTTGGTCTCTCTGCCGGTCCATCCCCTGAGGACGTTAGCCGAACCCGTCGCAACTTGCGATATCCCAAGCGGAAAATCACGTTGGGCGGGGGGCTCGACGCGCGCGGAAGATAGTACCTAGGCTTGACTGGTGCAACCATCCAAAGCCGACCTGCGACATTTCCCCACCACTTGCGCGCCCTGAACGCTTGTCGCGCTCGAATTGACTCCGGCTGCGCCCGGGTTCAAAAGCCATGCGCCCACCATGAACGGACCTCACAAATGACCAGAAAGATCGCTTTCCAGGGCGAGCCCGGCGCCTTCAGCCATGCCGCCGCCACCAATGTATTTCCCGGCGAGGAAGCGATTGGCTGCGTCACCTTTGAGGAGACCATTGCGGCCGTGCAGTCCGGCCGCGCCGATTTTGCCGTCGTTCCGGTCGAAAATTCGCTCTATGGCCGCATCACCGATATTCACCACCTGCTGCCCGAAAGCGGTCTCTTCATCATCGGCGAGACCTTCCTGCGCGTCGAAATGAACCTGCTGGGCGTGCCCGGCGCGACGCTGGAAGACGTCAAGGCCGTGCAGTCGCTCTCGGTGGCCCTCGGCCAGTGCCGCAAATTCATCACGGATAACGGCTTCCGCACCATCAATGCCGTCGATACCGCCGGCTCGGCCCGCGAAATCGCGCAAAAGGGCGACAAGTCGGTTGCCGCCATTGCGTCGCGCTTTGCCGCCGAGATCTACGGCCTCAACGTGCTGGCCTCCAATATCGAGGATGCCGACCACAATACGACCCGGTTCCTCGTGCTGTCGCGCGACAAGCAGGAAGCCGCTGCCGGTAATGGCAAGGTCAAGACCACCTTTGTCTTCCGCGTGCGCAACGTGCCCGCCGCGCTCTACAAGGCCATGGGCGGCTTTGCCACCAATGGCGTCAACATGACCAAGCTGGAAAGCTACATGGTCGGCGGCGCCTTCACCGCCACCCAGTTCTACGCCGATATCGAGGGCCATCCCTCCGACACCAGCGTGAAACTGGCTTTCGAAGAACTCGGCTTCTTCACCGACCACTTCCGCATCCTGGGCGTCTACCCGGCCTCCGAGGCGAACTAGGCCTCTGGCAGGACGCCTGCCTCACCACCGCCGCTGCCCACGGACTAGATCCGTGGGCCCCTCGTAGATTGTGCTGCATTGAAAATGGTCCGCGGGCAGAGCCTGCGTGTTGGGGGAGGCTCAATCCCCCCGCAAAACCTCATCGATCTCGGGCAGGTCATAGAACTTGCGCACGATGTCCCAGCCCGCTTCGGCGCTGTCGACCACGTTGAACAGCTTGGTGTCCTCGGGCGCGATGGTGCCCGCTTCGGCCAGCGCTTCGAAATTGATGACCTTGCCCCAGAAGTCCGCGCCGAACAGCAGCAGCGGCACCTTTTCCATGCGCCCGGTCTGGATCAGCGTCAGCGCCTCGAAGAACTCGTCCATCGTGCCGAAGCCGCCGGGGAAAATCGCCACGGCCTTGGCGCGCATCAGGAAGTGGATCTTGCGCGTCGCGAAATAGTGGAAGTTGAAGCTGAGCTCAGGCGTCACATACAGGTTGGGCGCCTGCTCGTGCGGCAGCACGATGTTGAGCCCGATCGAGGGCGCACCGACATCGGCGGCGCCGCGATTGCCCGCTTCCATCACGCCGGGGCCGCCGCCCGTCACCACCACGAAATCCTTGTAGTCGAGGGTCTTGGAGGTGAACGAGGCCAGCTGGGCAAAGCGCCGAGCTTCCTCGTAATAGACCGAGGCGCGCTCGAGATTGCGCTTCTGGGTTTCGTTCTTGGCCGCCCAGGCCGGCTGGCCCGGCGCGGGAATGCGCGCGCCGCCAAACAGCACGACCGTCGAGTTGATGCCGCGCTCGCGCAGCCGGAATTCGGGCTTGAGGTATTCGAGCTGAAAGCGGACGCCGCGCGTATCTTCCGACGTCATGAACTCGTCGTCGGCAAAGGCCAGGCGGAAGGCCGCCGACTGGGTCTGCGGAGTCTGGGGCGCCCGTTTGGACGCGGCGACGTCCTCAACCGAAGTGCGCAGTGAAGTGGGACGACGTCTGGCCATGCCGGCTTCTCCTTCAAGTCGGACCGGCGCATTGCCTTGATTCCGAAACCCTCCATAGGGCATATCCACCACGGGGCAGCCGAGCAAGGGCAGGGCGCTTGAACCAGTTCACGAGTTTGGAAGCGCGCATCGATGCTGCGGCCCATGCGGTGCTGGCGCGTCTGCCGCGCGGGCGCTTTGCCGATGGTCTCGTCGAGTTTCTGGTCTTTGGCCTCAAGCAAGCCTGGGCGTGCCTGTTCGGCGGGCTGATGCTGGCCATGATCCTCGTCACCCGGCTGTGGTGGCCCGAAATCGGGCTTGCCCGCTACGACTTCTGGTTCCTCGCCGCCCTTTTCATCCAGATCGGCATGCTGGCTTTCAAGCTCGAAACGCTGAGCGAAGCCAAGGTGATCCTCATCTTCCACATTGTCGGCACCGGTATGGAGCTGTTCAAGACGGCGGCAGGGTCATGGATCTACCCCGAAGAGGCGCTGTTCCGCATTGGCGGCGTGCCGCTGTTTTCCGGCTTCATGTATGCCTGCGTCGGCTCCTACATGGCGCGCATCCAGCGCATTTTCGATATCCGTTTCGCGCACTATCCGCCGGTCTGGGCCACGGCGCTGCTGGCCTTGGCCATCTACGTCAATTTCTTCAGCCACCATTTCATCTACGATTTCCGCTGGCTGCTGTTTGCAGCGGTGATCGTGCTCTATTGGCGCAGCTCCATGCATTATCGCGTGTTCCGCTTCCGCCATCGCATGCCCATGCTGCTGGCCTTCCTGCTGGTCGCGCTGTTCATCTGGATCGCCGAGAATATCGGCACCTGGTCGCGCGCCTGGATCTACCCCAACCAGGCCGATGGCTGGGCCATGGTCAGTTGGAGCAAGCTGGGCTCGTGGTATCTGCTGATGCTGATTTCGGTGGTGCTGGTGACGCTGGTCCATCCACCCAAACCCTATGACAACGCTGACCCCGCAGCTTGACCTTGCGACATATGTAACAATATAGGTTACGTGAGTTGATGGGGAGCCCCGCGCATGGCATCGCATTTTGCTGGATCGGCCTCGGCCTCCTACACCGATCGGGCTCCGCTGCAGGTGCCGGGCTATTTCGACCTGCACCGCATGACGACGCAGCTGCTGTCCGAGCGCATGCCCCCGGCAGGCCGCGTGCTGGTGCTGGGCGCCGGCGGCGGGCTGGAGCTGAAGGCCTTTGCCGAGGCCCGTCCCGCCTGGACCTTTGATGGCATTGATCCCTCGGCCGCGATGCTGGAGCTGGCCCGGCAAACCCTCGGGGCCCTGGTGGATCGCGTGCAGCTGCATGAGGGCTATATCGACGCCGCCCCCGAAGGCCCCTTCGATGGCGCGACCAGCCTGCTCACCTTCCACTTCGTGCCGCGCGAGCAGCGCTTCGAAACGCTGCGGCAGATCCATCGCCGCCTCCGGCCCGGCGCGCCTTTCGTTCTCGCCCATATCAGCTTTCCACAGACCGAGCCCGAGCGCTCGACATGGATTGCCCGGCACGTTGCCTATGGGGCGGCCGATGGTACGCCGCATGATCAGCTGGCAACTTCCCGGCAGGCGATCGGCACAAAACTGGCAATTCTCGCCCCCGAGGAAGAGGAAGCTCTGTTGCGCGAAGCCGGCTTCGATGGGGTCGCGCAGTTCTATCACGCCCTCAGCTTCCGGGGCTGGGTGGCCTACGCGGTATAGTGCGCAGTAACCGGGTCTTGCCTTTGCCTCGATTTATTCGCATATAGCGCACGGGAGGTTGGCGCGGACGTGTTCCTCGCCAACCGGGTCAGGTCCGGAAGGAAGCAGCCCCAACGAGACCTTCACGGGTCGTTGCCAGCCTCCTACTTCAGCTTATGATGAGCCATGGCTCTAGGCAGATTCCCACGCAAGGCACGATTGGAAGGGCTTGATGGCTGACGCTACGACCTCGCCCTATCTCGTACTCGCCCGCAAATACCGTCCGCGTGATTTTACCACCCTGGTCGGCCAGGATGCCATGGTGCAGACGCTGGGCAATGCCTTCGCGCAGAACCGCATCCACCATGCTTTCATCCTCACCGGGGTGCGCGGCGTCGGCAAGACCACGACCGCCCGTATCCTGGCGCGCGCCTTCAACTATGAAGATGCCAGCGGCCCCCATCCCACGCTCGACCTGAGCGTCGAAGGCGAGCATTGCCGCGCCATTATCGAGGGCCGCCATGTCGACGTCATCGAGATGGACGCCGCCTCCAATACCGGCATCAACGACATCCGCGAGATCATCGACTCGGTGAAATACGCGCCCTCGTCGGCGCCCTACAAAGTTTACGTCATCGACGAAGTGCACATGCTCTCGACGGCGGCCTTCAACGGCCTGCTCAAGACGCTCGAAGAGCCGCCCCCGTATGTGAAGTTCATCTTCGCCACCACCGAAATCCGCAAGGTTCCGGTGACGATCCTCAGCCGCTGCATGCGCTTCGACCTGCGCCGCATCACGCCCGAGATCATGACGGCCTATCTCGAATCGATCCTGGGCCAGGAAGGCATCGCCTTCGAGCCCGAGGCGCTGGCGATGATCGTCCGTGCCGGTGAAGGTTCGGCGCGCGATAACCTCTCCCTGCTCGATCAGGCCATTGCCCACGGCAACGGCACGGTCACCGCCGCCACGGTCAAGGCCATGCTCGGCCTGGGCGATCGCGCTCGCATCATCGACCTCTTCGAGGAACTGATGGGCGGCCGTATCGGCGACGCCATCGAGACGTTCCGCGCGCTCTATGACATGGGCGCCGATCCGCAGACCCTGGTCGCAGACCTTGCCGATTTCACCCATCTGGTGACGCGCATCAAGGTTGTCCCGGCCGCCTCCGACGATGTCTCGCTCACGCCCGACGAGCGCAATCGCGGGGCCGAACTGGCCGGCAAGCTGCCGATGCGGGCGCTGACCCGCGCCTGGCAGATCCTCTTCAAGGGCTATGACGAAGTGGCCCGCGCCAGCAATGGCCTGCAGGCCGCTGAAATGGCGCTGATCCGGCTGGCCTATGCCGCCGATCTGCCCAGCCCCGACGACCTGATCGCGCGGCTGGCCAATCAGCCCGCCCCGGCGCCGGCCATGCAGACCTTTGCTCCGGTCCCTCCCGGCCGCCCCGGCGGCGGTGGCGCTGCGTCCGCCATGCGCGTGGTCGAGGCCCCGCGGGCGATGCCGGTCTCTGCGGTTGCCCCCCAGCCGACGGCCGAAATCAAGCCGGCGCTCTCCACCATCGCCAGTTACAAGGAGCTGATCGCGCTCGCCCAGGCCAAGCGCGACGTGCTGCTCAAGCTGGCGCTGGAAGGCCAGATGCGCCCGGTCTCGTTCGAACAGGGCAAGATCGAGGTTGCGCTCACCGAAGGTGCCGATCCCGGCATGATCGCAACCCTGTCAGCGAGGCTGCAGCTATGGACCGGCCAGCGCTGGCTGGTCATGGTTTCGACCAAGCCCCCCGAGGGAATGACGATCCGCCAGGAGGTCGAGCAGCGCAAGCAGCAGGCCCAGCAGGCGGCGCATGATGACCCGCTGGTCAAAGCCATACTTGAGACATTTCCCGGTGCGAAAATCGTGAACGTGAGCGTGCGCGACGACGCGTCCGCCGCCACCGACGATGCACCGCCGCCACCCCCCGAAGAGGACGACGAATGAAAGACATCATGGGCATGATGAAGGCCGCCAGCGAGATGAAGGACAAGATGGAGGTCATGCAGACCGAGCTTGCCAATCTCGAAGTCGAGGGTCGGTCCGGCGGTGGTCTGGTGTCGGTCGTGCTCACTGGCAAGGGCGAGATGAAGGGTCTCAAGATCGATCCCTCCCTGCTCAAGGATCATGACGCAGAGGTTCTGGAAGACCTGATCGTTGCCGCCCATCGCGATGCGCGCACCAAGGCCGACGCTGAAACCCAGCGCCGCATGGCCGAAGTCACCGCCGGCCTGCCCCTGCCTCCCGGCATGAAGCTGCCTTTCTAGTTCTCTCCGCCACGACGCCTGCTGTTTCCCGCAATGTCATTCCCGCGAAAGCGGGAATCCCCTCTGCACACGCTCCTCAACAGGAGATTCCCGCTTTCGCGGGAATGACGCGGTGCTAGGGTCTTCTTCTCAACGAGATGGTTCAAATGGCCTCCGGCGGACCTGAAATCGAGCAATTGATCCAGCTTCTGGCGCGTCTGCCGGGGTTTGGGCCGCGCTCGGCCCGCCGGGCGGTCCTGCAGCTGATCAAGAAAAAAGAACAGCTGATGATCCCGCTCTCGGCGGCGCTGGATCGTGCCGTTGTGGCCGTACGCACTTGCGAGGTCTGCGGCAATATCGATACTGCCAGCCCCTGCTCGATCTGCGCCGATCCGCGCCGCGATAGCGGCATGCTGATCGTGGTCGAGGATGTGGCGGATCTCTGGGCCCTGGAGCGGGCCGGGGTTGGTGCGGTGCGCTATCATGTGCTCGGCGGCGTGTTGTCTCCGCTCGATGGCGTGGGGCCCGACGATATTTCCATCGATGCGCTGCTGGCCCGCGCTGCCGACTTCAAGGAAATCGTGCTGGCGGTCAATGCCACGGTCGAGGGCCAGACGACGGCCCATTACATCACCGATCGCCTCGCCGGTTCAGGCGCCAAGGTGACCCGTCTCGCCCATGGCGTACCGGTGGGTGGCGAACTCGATTATCTCGATGAGGGCACGCTGAGCCAGGCCCTCAAGGCACGCACCACCATCTAGTTCAGGTTCCGGTCGGTGCGGAATTCGTCGCCGCCGTCCCATTCGGGCTCTTCCAGCAGCGCCGCCTCTTCCTCTTCGTCCAGAATTTCGTCTTCCCCGGTAATGGCGTGGCGCGCATCTTCGTCATCGGGCGCCATTGTGTCGAGGCGGTCATCGGGATCGTTGTCGAAGGTGGTGGCGAGGCCCGAAAAATCCTTCTCTTCCTCGGCATTGGCGATGGTCGCGCTGAGTTCGTCAATCGCGCGGTCCAGCTCTTCCAGCATGGAGGCAGGGTCCTGCCCGCCCCAGTCGCCGCTTTCGCGGATTGCGCTTTCCTCGCGCATCGCCCGCAGCCGCGCCAGCCGCTCGGAGGCCGGGCGGTCGTCGCCATAGAGCAGATCCTCGATCTCGCTCTGGCTATAGGGCTGGGCAATGCCCGGCTGGTCGGCATTATCGAAATTGGTGTTCTGCGGCACCATGGAATCGTGGTTGTCGTGATGCTGCGCCATTTTCGTCTCCCACGCTGGCTCAATGACGAAGACAGAACGCATCAGCCGCGCTCTGGTTCGCCACTTTCCCAATCGTGATCGGCGGTGCGCGCGTTAGGCCAGGTCGCCCGGCTCATCCTTGCCGACAATGCGCAGGGTCGGGCCGTCCTCGACGCCACCATCCCAGCCCGAGGGCAGGGCCTTGTTGGTCTTGGCGCCCAGTTCCCGCAGCATTTCCACCTGCCGCACCACGTTGCCGCGGCCGGTCGAGAGCTGCCCCTTGGCGTCCTCGAAGCTCTGCCGGGCCTTGTCGAGATGCCCGTCCAGTTTGTCCATGGTCGAGAGGAACCCCGCGACCTTCTCGTAGAGCGCGCCGGCACGTTCGGCGATTTCATCGGCATTGCGATGGCGCTTCTCGATGTCCCACACATTGCGCACGGTGCGCAGCACGGTCATCAGCGTGGTTGGGGTGGTCAGCATCACGCCCTGGCTCATGCCATATTCCACCAGCTTGGCATCGGCCTGTATGGCGGTGGCCAATGCTGACTCAATGGGCACAAACATCATCACATAGTCGAGGCTGCTGCGGGCGTGGCGCTGATAGCTCTTCTCGCCCAGCGTACGGATATGGCTGCGCACAGAGACCAGGTGGGCGGCCAGATGCTGCTCGCGCGTCTCGTCCTCGCAATTGGTATAGGCCTCGAAGGCCGTCAGCGAGACCTTGGAGTCGATGACCAGCCGGTCGTCATTGGGCATCAGCACTTCGACGTCCGTGCGCAGCCGCGCGCCATTCTCGCCCGAATGGCTCTGCTGGGTCACATATTGCTCGCCCTCGCGCAGGCCTGAATTCTCGAGAATGGTCGAGAGGATCATTTCGCCCCAGGCGCCCTGCGTCTGCGAATTGCCCTTGAGAGCGCGCGTCAGGTTATTGGCCTCGGTGGTGATCTGCACATTGCTTTCCAGCAGCGCGCGGATCTGTTCGCCCATCGTCGCCCGATCCTTGATCAGGCCGGTATGGAACTCGCCGATCTTGTCCTGCAGCGGCTTGAGCAGCACGTCGACCTGCTCACGGTTCTGCCGGGTAAAGGTCTCGCTCTGGTTCTTCAGCACATCCCCGGCGATGGATTTGAACTCGTCGGTCATCTGCTGGCGCGCTTCGAGAAACCGCGCCAGGTTGGCTTCGGACTGCCGGGTCTGTTCGGACATGCGCGCCCGCAGCGCCGAGAGTTCCGCATAAAGGTCGCTGCTCTTGCCGCGCTCGCTTTCGAGCAGATCATCGCCGCGCTCACGCACCTGGCGAACCTGCCCCTCGAGATCGCGGATGCGGTTGTCCCGCTCGCTGATCTGGCTCTCGAAATTGCTGCGCAGCTGCTCGGCCGCCTGCTGGGCGGCGGCTTCGGCGCGTCCGGCGCTGGCCCGCATTGCCCCGATCAGCAGTCCAACCACCACCAGGGCCGCCACGATGGCGCCGCCGACTAGGGCCTGCTGCTGGGTGACCGGCCAATCGCCGAGCGTGAAGAGAAGAGTGTCCATCCCTGGTTCTTACGCCGATTCGGGTGTTCGTGAAATGTTCCGTGAGTTGGGCGGCAAGAGTTGACCGCACGCGCGGAAATACCATATCGAGAGGCAAATCCCTTTCCGCCGGAACTTTGCCATGGCCGTTCGCCCCATTCTTGTTATTCCAGATGCGCGCCTGCGTGCCGTTGCCGATCCGATCATCGAGATCGATGACGAGATCAAGACCCTGGCCAATGACATGCTCGAAACCATGTATGATGCGCCGGGTATCGGCTTGGCCGCGCCGCAGATAGGCGTGATGAAGCGCATCGTCGTTATCGATGTGGCACCCGAGGAAGGTCCCGCCGACCCGATGGTCCTCATCAATCCTGAGATCATCCATTTCGGCGAGCAGATGCAGGTCACCGAGGAAGGGTGCCTCTCCATCCCCGAGCTTTATTACGAGGTCGAACGCCCTAATGACGTCACGGTGAAATACACCGATCTCGAGGGCAACGAAGTCGTGCGCGAAGCTGAGGGCAAGCTGGCCGTCTGCATCCAGCATGAACTCGATCACCTCGATGGCGTGCTCTATATCGACTATCTCAGCCGCTTGAAGCGCGATCGGGTCATCAAGAAGTTCGACAAGGCCGCCAAGCGCGCCGCCGGCTAGTCCCTCCCTTCGCGACGTCCAACACACAGCGTCATTCCCGCCCTCGTGGGGATGACGCTGTAGACCATCAGTAGCCCTCATGGTGAGCCTGTCGAACCACGAGGGCGTGCCCAGGAGTTTGCTACATGCGCGTCATCTTCATGGGCACGCCGGACTTTTCCGTCCCCACGCTGACCGAGATCGTTTCGTCCGGCCACGAGGTGGTTGCCGTCTATACCCGTGCGCCCAAGCCCGCGGGGCGTGGCCAGGAAGAGCGCAAGTCGCCGGTGCATCTGGCCGCTGAAGGCTTTGGCATTCCGGTCTTCACGCCCAAGTCGCTCAAGGGCGAGGCCGAGCAGATCGTTTTTGCCAGTCACGAGGCAGATGTCGCCGTGGTCGTGGCCTATGGCCTGCTGCTGCCCAAGCCGGTGCTCGACGCGCCAGAGTTTGGCTGCCTTAACCTGCATGGTTCGCTCCTGCCACGCTGGCGGGGCGCCGCGCCGATCCAGCGCGCCATCATGGCCGGCGACCGCCAGACCGGTGTCATGGTCATGCAGATGGATGAGGGCCTCGATACCGGCGCCGTCGCCGTCGGCGAGATCATTCCCATCGGGGCGGACATGACCGCGGGCGAGTTGCATGACGACATGATGCGCGTCGGCGCCGACTTGATGGGCCGGGCCCTGGCGGCGCTCGAGCGCGGCAGCCTCGATTTTACGCCGCAGCCCGAAGAGGGCGCTATCTACGCCAAGAAGATCGAAAAGGCCGAAGCGCGTATCGATTGGTCGCGCCCCGCCGATGAGGTTCACAACCACATTCGCGGCCTCTCGCCATTTCCCGGCGCCTGGTTCGAGCTTGAGCTCGCTGGCAAGCCGGTGCGCATCAAGGCGCTGCGATCGACCATCGGCTTGGGCTCGGGCGCGCCGGGCACCCTGCTCGACAATCTCACCATTGCATGCGGCACCGGCGCCGTGCGCCTCACCCAGGTGCAGCGCGAAGGCAAGGGCGCCATGGACGCCGCCACGTTCCTGCGCGGCGCAGCGACCCTTCCGGCAATGGTGGGCTGATGCCCCGCTATAAGCTCACCATCGAATATGACGGCACTCCGTTCTCCGGCTGGCAGCGTCAGCCGGATCGCCCCAGCGTGCAGCAGGCGCTCGAAGAAGCCATCCTCGCCATGTCGGGCGAAACCATCACTACCCAGGCGGCCGGGCGCACCGATGCGGGCGTGCATGCTCTGGGGCAGGTGGCCCATTTCGATCTCGGTAAGACATGGGACCCGTTCCGCATTCGCGAGGCGCTGAACTATCACCTGCGTCCGCATGCGGTCGCCATCATTGCCGCCGAAGCGGTCGAGGACAGCTTCGAGGCGCGGTTTTCGGCCAAGGCGCGGCATTACGAATATCGCATTCTCAACCGCCGCGCCCCGGCGGTGCTGGAGCGCAACCACGTCTGGCATGTGCCCATGCAGCTCGATGCCGACGCGATGGATTACGCGGCGAGCCTCATCCTGGGCCTCCACGATTTCACCACCTTCCGCTCGTCGGAATGTCAGGCCAAGTCGCCTTTGCGCACGCTCGACGTGTTTGATGTGCGCCGCGAGATGGAGCACATCGTCATCACCGCCAGCGCCCGCAGTTTCCTGCATCATCAGGTGCGCTCGATGGTCGGCTCACTCAAGCTGGTGGGCGAGGGCAAGTGGTCGCCGGCCGATTTCCGGGCCGCGCTCGACGCACGGGATCGCAGCCGCTGCGGCGCAATGGCGCCCTCATCGGGTCTCTTTCTGACGCGGGCGGACTATTAGGCTACGGGCGGTCCGATCAGCACGGCGATAAAGCCCAGCGCCACGAAGACGCCAACCGCCTGCGACAGGAAAAGCAGGCCAATCTGCATCGGCGTCAGCGTGACGATGAAGCGGCCAATATTGATGAAGCTGGTCAGCGCCAGGATCACCACCAGCACCAGCACGGCAATGCCGATCGGTCCAAGCAGCGTCGAGAGCAGCAGCAGCACCGCCGAAGCCAGCGTGATCCAGTTGGATGCCACGAGGTAGGGGATGAACCCATCCTGGCGGCCCATCTGGCGCAGCGCGATATAGGCGGTCAGCGCCTGCACCACGAACAGCAGGCCGTTGACGATAACCGACTCGGTTGCCGCGCCCGATGGCATCGGCACGCCGATCAGCAAGGGGCCGAACCCCGCCAGGCCAACGGCAATCACTGCGGCGATCAGGCTGCTGACAAGGCCCCGCTGGCTGAAGTCAAAATGGCTCGCTGCCTGGCGATTGCCAACGAGCAGCGCCACGCAGCCGCGGGTTGCGGCCTTGAGTTCATCGAGGAAGGAGGTGGTCGAATTGGCCAAGGATCGGTCTCGATGGTCAGATGGGGGAGACGGTGGGGGTGCTCAGCATGTAGAGCGCCAGACGCACCGCGACAAGCAGAACCACTGTCAAAACTGCAAATCCGGCCGAAACGCCCATGTTCCAGCCCGTGGCGACCCGCGCCAGCCGGTAGATGAGGAACGCCATCACCAGCCAGCTCAGCATCACCAGCGGCCCGCCGGTCAGGGCCAGAATCCCTTCCAGCACGACGAAGGCGGTCAGCGCATAGGTGCCGGGCACCATCACCTCATAGCTCGATACCGTGCTGGCCATGGCGAGCCGCGTGGCGAGAAAGGTCACCAGCAGCGAGATCACCGGCAGCGCCAGCACCACGATGGCCGCGATAACGCCCGAGGCGGCCGGCATGCCAATTCCGATTGAGGTCACCATCACGGCCAGAAACGCCACGAAGGCCAGCACGACCAGCGCCGTCACCAGCCCCGGCAGTGTCAGCGTGAAATGATCGCGCCACCCGGCTTCCCCGCGCAGGATCATTACCCAGCCGCGGACCGCATTGCTCAGGGCGCCCCAGATCTTCATGCCGATGCTCCAAAGAAGCGGACCATGAATTGGCGGTAGATTTCGGTCAACCCGATGAGGTCGGCGACGGCGATATGCTCGTCGGCTTTGTGCATGCTGGGGCCCACCAGCCCGCATTCCACCACCGGCCCATATTGCGCGATGAAACGCGCATCCGACGTACCGCCGCCGGTCGACAGCGCCGGTCGACGCCCGGTCACCGCCTCGATGGCGTCGCCCAGCGTCTCGACATCGGCGCTGAGCGGCGACAGGAACGAGCGCGACGGCGTTCCGGCAACCTCAAAGGCCACGCTCGCCCCGCCATGCTCAACCCCCGCGATCCGTTCGCGCACCCAGTCCGCAAGGGTCTGCGGCGTCCACAGGTCGTTGTAGCGGATATTGAAGCGGATCACCCCGGCCGCCGGGATGACGTTGGAAATCGCATTGCCGACATCGATCGAGGTGACTTCGAGATTGCTGGCCGGAAAGTGCTCGGTGCCGCCGTCGATTTCGACATCGAGCGCCGTCACGATCCGCGCCAGGGTCGGCAGCGGGTTGTTGGCCTTTTCGGGATAGGCGACATGGCCCTGCGAGCCGGTCACAGTGATCACGCCCGACAGCGATCCGCGCCGGCCGATCTTGATGCTGTCGCCGAGCAGGCTGGCCGAGCTTGGTTCACCCACAATGGCGAAATCGAAGTCGTGTCCCTGGCTCTTGGCCCATTCCATCAGCTTGGCGGTGCCGTTGATCGCGTCGGCTTCCTCGTCATTGGTGATGGCAACAAGAAAAGTGCCAGAATTCTCCAGAAATCCGCCAGCAGATGCCAGGAATGCTGCAAGTCCGGACTTCATGTCCGCGGCGCCCCGGCCATAGAGCTTTCCGTCCGCTTCGCGGGCGATAAACGGGTCTGAGGTCCACAAGGCAGCGTCGCCCGGCGGCACCACATCGGTATGCCCGGCAAACAGCAGGCGCCGGCCACCATTGCCGCGCACCGCAAACAGGTTATCGACCGGGTAGGACCCGTCCCCCTCAAACCGCAGCCGCGTCACGGTGAAACCGATCCGGGTCAACGTTTCCTCGACAACATCCAGCACGCCCATTTCATGGGGCGTCACCGAGGGGCAGGCGATGAGGTCCTTGAGCAGTTGGACGGGATCGTCCGTCAGAACAGCAGTCACGAGCAATCCCGTCCTTGTCTTAATCAGGCTGCGGCATAGCCGAGCGGGTCGGGGCCATAGCTATTGGCACCCGGTGTACCCTTCAGGAAGCCGAGCTGTACCAACATGTAGATACCGAACAGCCCCAGCAGGCCATACAGCACCGACAGCCACATGTCGGGCACCGGCATCATCACGCCGTTGCCGATATCGGTCATGGTCATGCCGATACCCAGCGCCTGCACAAGCGTCAGCAGGCCGGAAACCCCCATCAGGATCTTGAAGTCCATTGCATATTTGTCGCGATCCTGGCGGCGTTTGATGCCGAGGCACCAGTTCGGATAGAACAGGATGACGTAGGCGATCAACTGGCCCCAGCCCGATGTACCGCCCAGGCCGACCAGGCCCAGGATCATCGTCAGCACGATGCTGGCGATGATGACCCCGACCACGCCGAGCCACCATTGCTTGCGTGAGATACGTCGTCCGTCAGTCGTCGTATAGAGTACTTTGAGTGCGTCCATGATTTTCCCCCTCGGAAATCGAACGCGCCGGGACCCATCCGGCGCGCGCATATCCTAGGTGAATCGGCCTTGGCCCGCCAGAGTCAGCTCAGTCGCGCAGCAGCTCGTTAATGCCGGTCTTGCTGCGGGTCTGCGCGTCGACCGTCTTGACGATGACGGCGCAGTAAAGATTGGGGCCGGGATTGCCGTTGGGCAGCGGCTTGCCGGGGAGCGAACCCGACACGACGACCGAATAGGGCGGCACCTTGCCGATGTGGACTTCGCCGGTATTGCGGTCGACGATCTTGGTCGAGGAGGTGATGAACACGCCCATCGAAATGACCGAGCCCTCGCCGACCACCACGCCTTCGACGATCTCGGAGCGCGCGCCAATAAAGCAATTGTCTTCGATGATCACCGGGCCAGCCTGCAGGGGTTCGAGAACCCCGCCAATGCCCACGCCGCCCGACAGGTGCACATGCTTGCCGATCTGCGCGCAGGAGCCGACGGTCACCCAGGTGTCGACCATGGAACCTTCATCGACTCTCGCGCCAAGGTTCACGAAGCTCGGCATCAGGATGACGCCCTTGGCGATATGGGCGGAGTGGCGCACCACGGCGCCCGGCACGGCGCGGAAACCGGCCGCGCGGAAATTGCTTTCGTCCCAGCCTTCAAACTTGGTTGGCACCTTGTCCCAATAGCTGGCGCCGCCGGGCGCGCCTTCGATCAGGCGGTTTTCATTGAGGCGGAACGACAGCAGGACGGCCTTCTTGAGCCACTGATTGACCTGCCAGGTGCCGTCGATCTTTTCGGCCACGCGGGCGGCACCGCTATCGAGCAGGTTCAGTGCTTCGTTGACCGCTTCGCGCACCACGCCCTGCGTGCCTGAATTTATGTCGGCCCGAGCCTCGAAGGCGTCATCAATGGTCTTGGCGAGATCGGCGTAGGACATTGCAGGATTTCCTTCGAAGGGGGAGGCGGAACATAGCGGTGCGAGTGAGCGTGTCAATTGCCCGCCTGGCCGAAATCGCACGCGCATAATGTTTGGCTGAGGCTATTCAACGCACTAGCGCCTGCCTTCGGCGCACAATATTGTTCCGCCGTGGAGGGTTGGGCCCATGCCGGAGAAATTTGACGCCATCGTAATCGGTGGGGGGCAGGCAGGCCCGTTCCTGGCGGCGCGTCTGGCCGGCGCAGGCCGCAAGGTCGCTCTCATCGAGCGGGAGCACATTGGGGGCACCTGCATCAACGATGGCTGCACACCCACCAAGACCCTGGTGGCCAGCGCCCGGGCCGCCTGGGCTGCCCGGCAGGCCGGGGCCTTCGGCGTCACCATCAAGGGCTCGATCTCGGTCGACATGAAGGCCGTCAAGGCGCGCAAGGATGCGGTGGTTTCAGCCTCGGTGCGCGGCCTCAACGATTGGGTCGCCAGCTTCAAGAAGCTCGAATATGTCCGCGGCACCGGGAGCTTCGTCTCGCCGACCGAGGTCGCCGTCGGCCGCCGCACGCTCACCGCACCGCAGATTTTCATCAATACCGGCGCCACGGCCAGCGTACCCGACTGGGAAGGGCTGAGCGGGCTGAGCTATCTCACCAATACGACGATGATGAATCTCGATACCTTGCCCGGGCATCTGCTCATCGTCGGCGCCAGCTATATCGGGCTCGAATTCGCCCACATGTATGCCCGCTTCGGATCCAAGGTCACCGTGATCGAGCGCGGCCCCCGGCCGGCCTCGCGCGAGGATGCCGATATCTCGGAAGCCATCCGCACCATCCTCGAGGCGGAAGGCGTGTCCTTCCTGTTCGAAACCGAGGTCGAAGCGGTGGCGCGGGCCGGGCGCGGGGTGCTGCTGTCACTCAAATCCGGCAAGCGTCGGGCGTCGGTCGAGGGCAGTCACCTTCTGGTGGCGCTGGGCCGCACGCCCAATACGGCCGAGCTCAATCTCGGTGCTGCCGGCATTGAAACAGATCAGCGCGGCTTCATCCCGGTCGACGAGCACCTGCGCACCAGCGTCAAAGGCATTTGGGCCATGGGCGACGTCAACGGCCGCGGCGCCTTCACCCACACCTCCTACAATGACTTCGAGATCGTCGCCGACAACGTGATCGATGGCGGCAAGCGTTCGATCGCGGACCGCGTCCCCGTCCACGCGCTCTATATCGATCCCCCCCTTGGGCGCATCGGTATGACCGAGACCGAGGCCCGCAAGTCCGGGCGCAAAGTGCTGATGTCAACCATGCCGATGAGCCGGGTGGCGCGGGCGCGCGAACGCGGTGAAACGCAGGGCCTGATGAAGGTGCTGGTGGACGCCGACAGCAAGCTCATCCTGGGCGCGTCGATCCTGGGCATCGGCGGCGATGAAGTGGTGCAGTCGCTGCTGCAGCTCATGGCGGCGGGTACGCCCTACACCACCATGATGCACACGATGCACATCCACCCGACCGTCACCGAACTCCTGCCGACCCTGCTTGCCGGTCTCAAGCCCCTCAAGCCGCTCAAGTCCGACCGGGCCTAGATATCGCGGGAAAGGATGAAGTCGCGTTCGGCGGCCAGCCCATGCCATTCGCCGGGGATTTCGTTGTCGAAAATCAGCGTATAGGGCCCTTTGTAGCCAGCCTCTTCGGCCAGCGTCACGCAGGCCCCGTAATCGGCTTCGTCGAGGTCGCCGTCGATGAAGGTGGCCTTGGCGTGGCATAGCTCCGCGCGCCCGAAGATCGAGGCTAGGTCCTCATATTTATTGTCGCCGCCCCAATTGCCGAAATCGCCGAGCAGGCCGACGCGCCCGTCCAGCTGATCGAGCAGGTAGTGCACATGCTCGGGCTCGGAGAGCAGGTCGAACCAGTTTTCGGTCACCAGGCGCACAGGCGACCCGGCATTGCCATCGGCGAGCGATTTCAGCGCTTTGACCGACCGGTCCAGCGTTTCCCGGCTCGGCTTCTGCTTGCCGGCGATGATGCGGGCATTGTCGGCGCCCAGAGCATTGGCGATCTCGATCCAGCTGGCAATCCAGGCGGTGTCGCGGGCGCCATCCTCAGGATGGGTGATATCGCCGGCATCGATCAACAAGGTCTGCAGGCGTACCTTGGACACCCGCAGTTGGTCGCGCAGCTCTTCGAGGTAGACCGGATCGCGGCTGCGCAGGTGGAAGGAGACGATTTCCAGCCGGTGATAGCCGTGATTGGCCAGCGCGGATGGCAGGCCGAGCAGCGACTCCTCACCCTCACCATAGGTTTCCTTCGCCGGGCCGATCTCGGTGGTGGTCAGGTCATGGGGATAGGTGACGCCCAGAAAGCGGTGCAGTGACCAGGTGGAAACGGCGATGCGGTCGGCACTGATCTGAGCCATGGCGGGCCTCCTGTTTTGTGGAAGCCTTCCACGGCCTTGGCATCGTTTCAACCGCTATTTTGCCTGTGGTCAGACCTTGTAGATGCGTTCGGCATTGCGGTGGAACAGCGCGGCCTGCTCGTCCTGGCTTGCCCCGCTGACGATTTCCCGGCTTGCCTCGACCCAATCGGTCAGTGTGCCGCCCGTTACTGTGACCACGGGATGATCGGAGCCCCACACCACCCGGTCCCAGCCGAAACTCTCGATCATGTGCTCGAAATAGGGGCGCAATGTTTCGGCGGTCCAGCCGCGCGCGCAGTGATTGGCGAGACCCGAAACCTTGCCGACGACATTGGGGTTGTGCGCGATCTCGGTGATGCCAGCGCGCCATGGGTCCAGACCCTGTCCGGCGATGTCGGGATTGCCGCAATGGTCGAGGATGAAGGTCACGTCAGGCGCCCGCTGTACCAGCTCCGTGCCCAGATGCAGCTGGTCGGCCCGCAGGCACAGGTCAAAGCTCAGGTCGTAGTCGGGCAGGTGGCGGATATTCTCGATGAAAAGGTCCGACTGGCTCAGCTCATCCGGGGTTTCATGGAGGATACGCCGCACGCCCTTCACATGGGCATGGTCGGCCAATTGCTCGATCTGGTCGACAAAGGTCATGCTTTCGGGGCGGCACGCGGCAATGGCCCCGGCAATGCGGGGCAGGCCCAGCACAAATTCGGTCTCGCCCATGATGTCGCTTTCGGCGACATCGACTTCCATATGCAGCGCCGATTCAATGCCGAGCGGCAGCGCTTCGGCGAAGTAGTCCTCAAGGCTCCACGGCTTGTTGATGGCCGGCGCCCCGTCCAGCCAGGGATAGCTGAAGCGGTCGGGATAGATCAGGTGCAGATGGGTATCGAGAATGCGCATCAGGGGACGTCCTCCCGCTCGCCTCTAGGGACCGGCCGAGCGTCTTGTTACTTCCAGGCCCGTCTGTTGTAGCAGGGCGAGCACCGCTTGGGCATCGGGCGCGTCCTGCTTGTCGAGGCGCTGGGTATAGGGGCAGGTCAGCACCGCGATCACCGTACCCAGCGGGCCCACGATCGGCACGGTGAGGTTGGATACCCCCGAAACCTGCGCGCTCGGCATGACCTCGTAACCCTGACTGCGGACGGTTTCGAGCCGCTCTTCCAGCGCCTTGGTCATCCTTTCGGGATTGCCCGGGTCCTGTTCCTCCAGCATCAGCAGGCGCTCTTCGGGCGTCGCAAAGGCCAGGAACACATGGCCCGAGCCGGTATTGACCAGGCCGATCCGGCTGCCGACGCGGATCGAGACGTTCCAGTAGCCGGGCCCGTCCACTTGCGCGATGACGACCAGGATATTGCGGTCCTGCACCACCATATGAACGGCCTGCTCGGCCCGCAGGGCGAAGCTGCGCAACACCGGCATGGCCTGGCTGACCATGCGGTGCAGCGGCGGGCGCGCATGAGCCAGCTCGAACAGCTTGAGGGTGATCTCGTAACGGTCTTCGGGCGTACGGCGGACATAGTCGCGCCGCACCAGCCGGTCGAGCATGCGATAAATTTCATTGGGCGAGCGATCGAGCGACTTGGCGATCTCGGCCTGGCTCAGCCCATCTGCCGTTGCGGCCAGAAGTTCGAGAATATCCAGACCTTTATCGAGCGCCGGAGCCCGATACCGATCATTGCCGTCTTCGCTCATTGGTCCCTCCGGCACCGCCTTAGTGTCAACGGACTGTGGGTGTCTGCTGCGGGGGTCAAGCGAGCGAAGTGCCCGACTGACATGTTAGCAGTTGCCACGTGCGTTCATTTATGAATAGATTGTTTGTATGCGCATCGCAAGAATGCGCGGGAGGACATTTCCGGCAATGCAGCGGGACCCCGTTCATACGTGGCAGGCGCATTCGTAATGGCGCCGCTGATCGAGATGATCGACGTCGACAAGTCGTTCCCTGGCGTTCGTGCCCTGTCACGCGCCCGGTTCGATTTGCGGGCAGGCGAAGTTCACGCCCTCATGGGAGAGAACGGCGCCGGCAAGTCCACGCTCATGAAAATCCTGGCCGGGGTCTATACCCGCGACGCCGGTGAAATCCGCCTCGATGGGCAGCCCGTGTCGCCCGCCTCGCCCCGCCAGGCCCAGGATATGGGCATCGGCATCATCCATCAGGAACTGGCGCTGATGCGCGACCTGACGGCGGCGCAGAACATCTTCATTGGCCGCGAACCACGCCGCGGCTTCATGCTCGACGAAGCGGCGCTCAATCGCGACGCGCAGGCGATCTTTGACAGCATGAACCTGCGGCTCGACCCCACGGTAAAGGTCGAAACCCTTACCATTGCCCGCCAGCAGATGGTCGAGATCGCCAAGGCGCTGAGCTATCGTAGCCGTGTGCTGATCATGGACGAGCCGACCGCCGCGCTCAACGACACCGAGATCGCCGAGCTCTTCGCCATCATCAACCGGCTCAAGGCCGAGGGCGTCGGCATCGTCTATATCAGCCACAAGATGGACGAGATCAAACGCATCTCCGACCGTGTTACGGTGATGCGTGACGGCGAATATGTCGGCACGGTCCCGGCCGCCGATACCCCGATGGAAACCATCATTTCGATGATGGTGGGCCGCACCCTCAGCAATGAGGCGCTGGTCATTCCCAACACCACCAATGCGCCGGTGGCGCTCGAAGTGCGTAACCTCAATCGCGGCCGTGAAATCCGCAATGTCAGCTTCTCGGTGCGCAAGGGCGAGATCCTGGGCTTTGCGGGCCTGATGGGCGCCGGCCGCACCGAGGTCGCCCGCGCCATCTTCGGGGCGGACCGGCGCGATGGCGGTGAGATCTGGGTCAATGGCCAGCGCGTCGGCATCTCCTCGCCCAGTGACGCAGTGCGCGCGGGAATTGGCTATCTCTCCGAGGACCGCAAGCATTTCGGCCTCGCGACGGGGCTCGATGTGCGCAACAACATTGCCCTGGCCAGCCTCAAACGCTTCACCGGGCCGCTCGGCGTGCTCGACGACGCGGCAATGCGCGAAACCGCCCTGCGCTACATCACCCAGCTGGCCATCAAGACCCCCAGCGACACGCAGGAGGCGCGCCTGCTCTCGGGCGGCAACCAGCAGAAGGTGGTCATCGCCAAATGGTTGCTGCGCGACTGCGATATCCTGATTTTCGACGAGCCCACGCGCGGCATCGACGTTGGCGCCAAGGCCGAAATCTACAAGTTGCTTAATGCTCTGGCCGAACAGGGCAGGGCGATCATCGTCATCTCGTCCGAACTTCCCGAAGTCCTGCGCCTCAGCCACCGGATCGCGGTGATGTGCGAGGGCCGGCTCACCGGCACCCTGCCGGGCGGCGCCAGCCAGGAAGAGATCATGCGGCTCGCCACGCAGCGCGAAACCGTGATGGCGCCGGAGGTGCAGCATGCGGGGTGAGGCAATGGGGCTGGGCGTGGCCAATTCGTGCGCTGGAGAACAATCATGACTGATACCGCAGCCACTCCCGGCAAACCCGGTGTGCGCATCTCCGGCGCCTTCCATCGCCTATTGGCCTTTTCCGGGCTCATCGCGCTGGTCGTGGTATTCTCGCTGGCCTCGCCCAATTTCATGCAGACCCAGAACGTGCTGGCCATCCTGCAGGCCACCTCGGTCAATGGCGTGCTCGCCATCGCCGCCACGCTGGTCATCATCACCGGCGGCATCGACCTGTCGGTGGGCACGCTGATGACGTTCTGTGCGGTGATCACCGGCGTTATCCTGACCTATCTGGGCATGCCGCTGCCGCTGGGCATCGTCGGCTCGATCCTGGCCGGCACCGCCAGCGGACTGCTGTCGGGCACGATCATCGCCAAGCTCAAGGTGCCGCCCTTCATCGCCACGCTGGGCATGATGCTGATCCTCAAGGGCCTGTCGCTGGTCATCTCGGGCACGCGCCCGATCTATTTCAACGACACGCCCGGCTTCACCCAGATCGCGCAGGGCTCCATCGTCGGCTCGCTGATCCCGGCTTTGCCCATTCCCAATGGCGTGATGATCCTGTTCGGCGTGGCGCTGTTGGCGGCCTTCGTGCTGAGCAAGACCGCGCTGGGCCGCTACACCTTCGCTCTGGGCAGCAATGAAGAGGCCGTGCGCCTGTCGGGCGTTAATGTCGATCGCTGGAAGATCGCCGTCTACGCCGTTGCCGGCGCCATCTGCGGCGTCGCGGGCCTCTTGATTTCCAGCCGCCTCAATTCGGCGCAGCCGGCGCTTGGCCAGGGCTATGAGCTCGATGCCATCGCGGCGGTGGTCATCGGCGGCACTTCGCTGTCGGGCGGCCGCGGCACGGTGCTTGGCACGCTGATCGGCGCCCTCATCATATCCGTGCTGGCCAATGGCCTGCGTATCCTTTCGGTGGCTCAGGAGTGGCAGACGGTCGTGACCGGCTCGATCATCATCCTGGCTGTCTATGCCGATATCCTGCGGCGCCGCACTTTGTAGGCGCCGGTTTTTTCTGCGCCCGCAGCGCGCGATCCGGAGGGGTTGCGTTCAAGGGCGCCAATAAGAGAGCGGCTACGCTCCGTAACGAACATGCAGAATTCTATCTTTATGGGAGGACTATAATGCTTAGACGTACCCTGCTTGGCGCGATCAGCGCCTTCGCACTCCTGAGCGCCGGTGGCATCGCCTTGGCTCAGGAAAAATACGATATCGCCCTGATCTCCAAGGGCTTCCAGCACCAGTTCTGGCAGGCCGTGAAGGCGGGCGCCGACAAGGCCGGGGCCGAGCTTGGCGTCAACGTGACCTTCGAAGGTCCCGAGAGCGAAAGCCAGGTCGACCGTCAGATGGATATGCTGGCCGCGGCTCTGTCGCGCAATCCAGATGCCATCGGCTTTGCTGCGCTCGACAGCCAGGCGGCAACCCCGCTGCTGGAACAGGCCAAGGCCGCCGGTATCCCGGTCATCGCCTTTGACTCCGGCGTTGCCAGCGACATCCCGCTGACCACTGCAACCACCGACAACGTGGCAGCTGCCGCGCTTGCCGCTGACAAAATGGCCGAACTGATCGGTGGCGAGGGCAAGGTTGCCGTCGTCGCGCACGACCAGACCAGCCGCACCGGCATCGACCGCGTTGACGGCTTCGTCAACCGCATCAAGGAAGCCTATCCCAAGATCGAAGTGGTGACCGTTCAATACGGCGGCGGCGACCAGCTGCAGTCGACTGAAATCACCAAGTCGATCCTGCTGGCCAATCCCGACATCAAGGGCATTTTCGGCGCCAATGAAGGCTCGGCCATTGGCGTTGCCAACGGCAAGCAGGAATTGAACAGCAATGTCGTGGTCATCGGCTTTGACTCCGGCGCCGCCCAGAAGGGCATGATCGAGAGCGGCCTGATGGCTGGCGCGATCACCCAGAACCCGGTCGGCATCGGCTATGAAACCGTTGCCGCTGCTGTCAAGGCGCTCAAGGGCGAAACCCTGCCGCCCGTGATTGACACCGGCTTCTACTATTATGACAAGACCAACATGGCCGACCCCGAGATCGCGGCCGTCCTCTACGACTAAACCAATCGGGCCGGGCACCCCGTTGGACTTGCCGCGCGCAAGCACCCACCGGGGCCGCCCGGCCCAACTTCTTCAGGAATGAAAAATGGCCGACCTAAACGGTAAGATCGTACTCATCACCGCTGCTGCACAGGGCATTGGCCGCGCGTCGGCAGAGGCCTTTGTGAAAGCCGGGGCCAAGGTGATCGCGACCGACATCAATGCCGAGCGGCTTAAGGATCTCGACGGCATTGCCGGCATCACCACGCGCGTGCTCGACGTGCTGTCCACCGATGCAGTCAAGCAGGCGGTCGCTGAAATCGGCCATATCGACGTGCTCTTCAACTGCGCCGGCGTCGTCCACAACGGCACCGTTCTCGAGATGACTGACGCCGATATCGAATTCGCGCTCGACCTCAACGTCAAGGCGCAGATCCGCACCATTCAGGCTGTACTGCCGCAGATGCTGGCGCGCCAGGATGGTTCGATCATCAACATGGCGACAGTGGCATCCTCGATCAAAGCCGTGCCCAACCGGGCGGCCTATTCCATTTCCAAGGCGGCGGTGATCGGGCTGACCAAGTCGGTTGCGGCGGATTATGTAACGCAGGGCATTCGCGTCAACGCCATCTGCCCGGGCACCGTGGAATCGCCCAGCCTGCATCAGCGCTGGGAAGCGACGGGTGACTTCGAAGGGGCCAAGAAGGCCTTCATCGCGCGCCAGCCGATCGGCCGTATCGGGCAGCCCGCCGAAGTGGCTGACCTGGCGGTCTACCTGGCCGGGGCAACCTATACGACCGGCCATATCCACATCATCGACGGCGGTTGGACCGCCTGAGATCAGGATGCGATGCGGGCAACACCGTCCGCAACCATCACGCGATTTCGACCGGCTGCCTTTGCGGCGTAGAGCTGCCGGTCGGCTTCATTGAGGATGTCATGCAGGCTTTCGCTGCGCGCCAGATACCCTGCCACTCCAAGGCTGACCGTGACGCTCGGCGGCGTGCGGTCTTCAAAGCTCAGGCTGGCAACGGTCTTGCGCAAAATCTCGGCGACCGCGGCGGCGCCGTCGGTATTGGTGACCTCCAGCAGGCAGATGAATTCCTCGCCGCCAAAGCGGGCAAAGCAATCGCTGGCCCGCAGGCTGTCGCGGCAGGCGCGGGCCACTTCGCGCAGCACATCGTCGCCAGCGCTGTGCCCGTGGGCATCGTTGATCGCCTTGAAGTGGTCGATATCAAGCATGACCACCGAGAAGGGGGCGCCGGTGGCGCGGGCATTGGCAAAGGCCAGCTCCGCCCGCACCATGAACGAGCGCCGATTGGCAACGCCTGTCAGCGCATCGGTGTCGGCGGCCATCGTCAGCGCGGTCTTGGCGGCGTTCAGCTGAAAAACCATGAACACGGCCGCAAGGCTCAGCAGCGGCGCGGTCAGCAGCGGCGACAGGGCCCCCACCAGCATCGCGTACCAGAACAGATCGTCAGGGGCGTTCACCAGCTCCATCAGCAGCATGGTCAGGCCCAGCGAGGTCGTGGTGGCAATGGTCGTCATCAGCACCAAAGCGCGCGGTATGCCCAGGTTCAGCAACCACGCATAGAACCGGCCATAGCTGCGTCCGAACACACTGGTCTTCACTGCGCCTCCTCGCGGTCCTGCCTGGCCGCTTCTGTCCCAACACATTGCCACGCCACACGTTCTGTCCCGTTAATCGGCATGCTTAACGCACCACTTCGCGGTGCAACCGCCCATCATTCGAGATTGTCATGACCACCATCACCGCCCTGGCCACCCACGACCTGCGCTTCCCCACTTCGGCCTCGCTCGACGGGTCCGACGCGATGAATCCTGATCCCGACTACTCGGCCGCCTATGTGACGCTGGCGACTGACGGCGCTCATACCGGCCACGGGCTGACCTTCACCATCGGGCGCGGCAACGAGGTGGTGGTGGCGGCGATCAGGGCGCTGGAAAGCCGGGTAATCGGGCTCGATCTGGGCTGGATCGCCGAAAATCCCGGCCGGTTCTGGCGGCACATTACCGGCGACAGCCAGCTGCGTTGGATCGGCCCCGACAAGGGCGCGATGCACCTGGCGACCGGGGCAGTGGTCAATGCCGTCTGGGACCTGCTGGCCAAGGAAGCGGGCAAGCCGGTCTGGCAGCTGGTGGCCGACATGACGCCCGAGCAGCTCGTCGACATCATCGACTTCCGCTACCTCACCGACGCCATTACGCCTTTGGAAGCATTGGAGATTTTCCGGAAAGCCGAAGCCGGCAAGGCCGAGCGCATGGCCATTCTCAAGGCCGAGGGCTACCAGTGCTATACAACCTCGGCAGGGTGGCTGGGTTATTCGAACGAGAAGCTGACGCGGCTGGCCAAAGAGGCGGTGGCCGAGGGCTTCCAGCACATCAAGATGAAGGTCGGCCGCGACCTCGACGACGATATCCGCCGCCTCGAAATCGTGCGGGAAATCATGGGGCCCGACCGCTTTCTGATGATCGACGCCAACCAGGTCTGGGAGGTCAACCAGGCCATCGACTGGGTCAAGGCCCTGTCGCGGTTCAATCCGTTTTTCATCGAGGAGCCGACCAGCCCGGACGACGTTTCGGGCCACAAGGCGATCCGCCAGGCGATTGCACCGGTCAAGGTTGCGACCGGCGAAATGTGCCAAAACCGTATTCTTTTCAAGCAGTTCATCAAGGACGGCGCGATCGATATCGTGCAGATCGACGCCTGCCGTATCGGCGGGTTGAACGAGGTTCTGTCGGTGCTGGTCATGGCCGCCAAATACGGCCTGCCGGTCTGGCCGCATGCGGGCGGCGTGGGGCTCTGCGAATATGTGCAGCACCTCAGCATGATCGATTATCTTGTCGTATCAGGGACTAAGGAAGGGCGCGTGATCGAGTATGTTGATCACCTGCACGAGCATTTCATCGAGCCGTGCGACATCCGCAACGCGGCCTATATGCCGCCGGTGCGGCCGGGGTTCTCGATCGAGATGAAGCCGGAGAGCATCCGCGAGAATACGTTCCGGGACTGATTTTCCCGGTCGACAGAGGCCCGCGGATCAAGTCCGCGGGCAGCGCCGTCGGGTCTGGTAATCTGCAAGAAGCAGCCAGATTTCTGTCAGCATGCCGGTAGTTTTCTTGCAGCATGCTGACAGTTTTCTTGTTGGTTTCTAGTTGGCCCACTCGCCGCCGCGCATCACCGGTTCGGTGCTGCCATCGGCATGGACGCCGTCGATATCGATCTTGTCCGAACCGATCATCCAGTCGATGTGAATGTTGGACGTGTTGCCACCTTGTTCGGCGATCTGCTCGGGGGTGAGGTTCTTGCCATCAACGAAGCAGTCCGAATAGCACTGGCCCTGCGCGATGTGGCAGGAGGCGTTTTCGTCATAGAGCGTGTTGAAGAACAGGATGCCTGAAGCCGAGATCGGTGAGGAGTGGGGCACCAGCGCCACTTCGCCGAGGCGACGGCCGCCTTCGTCGGTGTCGAGCACCTTGTTGAACAGGTCCTGGTTCTTGCTGGCCTTGAACTCGACGATGCGGCCGCCTTCGAAGCGGGCCCACATATCTTCGACCAGCGCGCCATTGTGGCTGAGCGGCTTGGTGCCAGAGACGTGACCTTCGACGCGCAGGCGGTGCGGCGTGGTGAAGACTTCTTCGGTCGGGATATTGGGATTGCAGGTAATGCCGTTCTTGGCTTCCGACGCGCCGCCCTTCCAGCGGTGACCATCGGCCAAGCCGACGGTCAGATCGGTGCCCGGACCGGTATATTTCAGCGCCGAGAAGGCCTTGCCGTTCAGCCACGTCCAGCGCGTCTTGAGGTTGGCATTGTGCTCGGCCCAGGCGGCGATCGGATCGTCCTGATCGACGCGGCTCGCCTTGAAGATGGCGTCGGCCAGCTTGCCGACCGCAACCTCTTCGCTGTCATTGGGGAAGACCAGCCTGGCCCAGGCGGGGGTGGGGTAGGAAACGATGTTCCAGTTGATGTCAAAGCCGGTGATCAGCTGCAGGGCAGGCTTGTAGGCCGCCGAGTTGGCGCGCATCGCGCGGGTGACCTTGTCGGGGTCCTGGCCGGCAAGCATCATCGGGTTGTCGCCGGCAATGGCGAGACGCGCGGCGTTGTTCTTGAAGGCTTCGGCCATGCCCGAATAGAGCCAGCCGGCGGCCTTGTCGAAGCTGGCGGGATGGCCGTGCTTGTAGCGGGCCAGGGTCGCCTCTTCGTCAGAATAAATGGTGGTCACGAGCCCGGCACCTGCCTTGTAGGCATGCTCGGTGATGCGACGAACCAGGGGCGCGGCAGACATCGGGGCAGTCATCACGAGGTCCTGGCCTTCGGCCAGTTGCAGGCCGACCTTGATGGCTACCTGGGCCAGCTTGTCGAGCTTGACGGGATCAATAGTCATTGTGGGCAAACGCCTCTTCTTGATGTGGTTGGGCAAACCCTAGTCCCCTCGCGCGGCGATTGCCAGTCGCGGAAATCGTAAAATCCCTTGACCTAAATCAAGCGGGGCAAAGTCCTGCGTGGCAATCATCGGGCAACACCACAGGAGCAGGTAAATGGCTGAAAATATTCACCTCCTGATCATCGCCACTCTGGCGCTGTTCAGCGTATTCGTCATCAGTCTGGCATATGCCCAGATGGCGACACGCTCAATCGTCGCACCGGGCGCTGCCTCGCCCCGCGACTAGCGTCAGATGCGCGGCCGGGTGGCTTTCCCTCCCGGCCGCGTTTCTATTTGGACGATATTATCGTCTACTATCCCCAAAAAGCCTGTTGGCAAGACAGGACGGTTTGTCTACAAATCGTCCATCGCTGCAACAATCGAACAGGGAGGCGTTATCGATGACAGTCATGATTTACGCCGCGCCCTTTGGCACGCCGCACCGTTAGGTCCTTGCCATCCGCGGGCCGCCCTACTGGCCCTTCGACTGCAGTTTTCTCCCCCACAGCCTCTCTGATCTGACGCGGATTCTTGCCCCGCACTGGCTGTGCCCCATTTCCCCTTTTTACAGGGCCGGCTGCCGGAAAGCGGGGCCGGATTGTCTCCATGACTTCGAAAGACCCATTCAGGGCCGAGGCATTCCAGAAGGTTCTCGGCTTCACTCTCAATCATTGGCGCCGCCAGCCGCTCAAGGCCGCCGGCATTGCCGTACTCGTGCTGGCGGCAACTCTTGCCGAAGCGCTCAGCCCGATTTTTGCCGGGCGGCTGGTGGATGCCGTCGCCGGCGGCGCCGGCACGCCCTCCGCTGCCGACTGGAATGCCGCGCTGGTGGCGTTCCTCACCATGTCTGGGCTTTACCTGGGCGCGGTGCTGCTGCGCCAGTCGGTGTGGTTCACCATGATCGGCTTCACCCTAGCGATCATGACCGACGTGATCGGCGACGCCTTCCGCCGCGTGCAGCACTTCTCGACCGACTGGCATGCCAATACCTTTGCCGGCTCGACCGTGCGCAAGATCACCCGCGGCAGCGGGGCGCTCGACCTGCTCAACGACACCCTCCTGGTGGCGCTGTGGCCGTCGCTGCTGATGCTGGTTGCCTCGACCGTCATCCTGGGCCTGGCCTGGCCGGTGATGGGCCTCGTGGTGGGCTTGGGTTCGCTGATCTATGTCGGGGTCACTGTCTGGGTCTCGATGCGCATCGTCGCCCCCGCCGGCGCCCTCGCCAATGTGTGGGACACCCGCATGGGCGGCTCGCTGGCTGATGCCGTCAGCTGCAACAGCGTGGTGAAGGCGTTTGGCGCCGAAAAGCGTGAGCAGCACACCATGAGCCGGGTGGTCGCCAAGTGGCGCAACCGCACGCGGCGGGTGTGGACGCGCGGCACGCTCAATGGGGGCCTGCAGGGCATCATGATGGCCATGATGCAGACCGCCATCATGGGCACCTCGCTGCTGCTGTGGCAGCAGGGCGCGGCCTCGCCGGGCGATATCGCCTTCGTGCTCACCATGTTCTTCGTGCTGCAGGGCTACCTGCGCGACGTGGGCCAGCATGTGCGCAACCTGCAGCGCTCGGTCAACGACATGGAAGAGCTGGTCTCGCTCTATGACCAGCCGCTCGGCATTGAGGACCAGCCGGGCGCCCGTCCGCTGGCGCTCAAGGATGGCGCGATCGCGTTCGAGAACGTGACCTTCCAGTATGGCTCGCATGCCACCCCGCTCTACAAGGACTTCTCGGTCTCGGTGAAGCCGGGCGAGCGCGTCGGCCTCGTCGGCCATTCCGGCTCGGGCAAGACGACATTCGTCAAGCTGATCCAGCGGCTCTACGACGTCAATTCGGGCCGCATCGTCATCGACGGCCAGAACATTGCCGACGTGCAGCAGGCGAGCCTGCGCGGTCAGATTGCCATCGTGCAGCAGGAACCCATCCTGTTTCACCGCACGCTGGCCGAAAACATCGCCTATTCCCGGCCCGGCGCCACTCGCGCCGAGATCGAGCAGGCGGCGATGCAGGCCAATGCGCATGACTTCATCGTCAACCTGCCCAAGGGCTATGAGACGCTGGTGGGCGAGCGTGGCGTGAAACTATCGGGTGGCGAGCGGCAGCGCGTCGCCATCGCCCGGGCGTTCCTGGCCGATGCGCGGGTGCTGATCCTCGACGAGGCGACGTCCAGCCTCGACAGCGAGAGCGAAGTGCAGATCCAGGAAGCGATGGAACGTCTGATGGTGGGCCGCACCACGCTGGTCATCGCGCACCGGCTGTCCACCGTCCGCTCGCTCGACCGCCTGCTGGTGTTCGACAAGGGCCGGATTGTCGAAGAGGGCGACCACGCCCAGCTGATCGGGCTCAACGGCGGGATTTACCGCCGCCTGTTCGAAAAGCAGGCGCTGGAGCTGACCAAGGGGCTGAAGATCGCGTAGTTGAAACGCCGGGGTAGAAGCCCCGGCGTTTTGGTTTTGGTTTTGGTTTTGGTGTCGGTGTTGGCGGGGATTGCCTCACCTGCACCGAACAATGCCTTCGACACTGTCGTCTTTGTGTGCCCGGCCGGGCGGGACTATATTTCGGTCAACAAACACACACCCAAGGAGGTCGAGATGATCGACGCATCCGTACAGACCAACGTGAAGTCGCTTCCCGTGCTCCCGCTGACCACCACGCTGGGCGCCGTGCATATTGCCGTTACCGACCGGGCCAAGGCGCTTGCCATCTGGCAGGACGTGGTGGGGCTCGACCTGATTTCCGAAACCGGCAATGCCCTGAGCATGGGCATCGGCGGCAAGGTTCTCATCGTGCTCGAAACCGGGGCCATTCGCCCATCGGTGCGCAATTCGCTCGGGCTCTATCACGTCGCCATCCACGTGCCGACCCGTCGGGCGCTGGCCCAGATGGCGGTGCGCGCCCTGCAGCGCAACGTGCGGATTTCCCCCACCGACCATCTGGTGTCGGAAGCCATCTATCTGTGGGACTTCGACAATAACGGCATCGAAATCACTTTCGAGACGCCATGGCGCGGCACGCTGAGCGATCCGGAAACCGGCACCTATGCCACCACGGTCGACGGCAAGCCGCATTCGGGGCGTGACCCGATCGATCTCGATGGCCTGCTGGCCGAGCTGGGCGAACCGGCCGTGCTGGTCGACCGCATGCTGGAGGGCACCCGCATCGGGCACGTCCACGTGCATGTCCGCGACCTGCGTGAAGCGATGAATTTCTATCGCGACGTCGTCGGTTTTGCCGGCTTCCTGCTGATCGATTCCTTCGGCATGGGCGATGTCGGGCTCGACTATATGCCCCATACAATCGCCTTCAACATCTGGTCCGGCCCCGCCGCGACCCAGGCACCGGCTGGTTCGGCCGGCCTGCGCTGGTTTACCATCCAGCTGCCAGATGCGGCGAGCTTTGATGGACTCAAGGCCCGGCTGGAAGCGGCCAAGGCGCCGGTCAGCGACATTGCCGGTGGCTTTGAAACCGCCGACCCGTCGGGCAACCGCATCCAGGTGCTCCGCGCCTAGCCTCGACCTTTGCAGCGAATAGAACTAGACCTTCCGTTTCTCAACGGAAGGTCTTTTCATATGCGCACTGCACAGGATGTGAACCGCTTCTGGTTCGAGGAGCACGGCCGGGACGACTGGTTCGGCGGTAAGGCCGAATTCGATGCGGTGCTGGCGGCCCAGTTTGCCGAAACCCACCGGCAGGTGGCGCGGGGCGAGGCCTGGCAGTGGCGCGAAACCCCGGACGGGCGGCTGGCCGAACTGATCGTTCTCGACCAGTTTTCGCGGCAATTGCATCGCGGTTCGCCCGAGGCCTTCGCGCAGGACAAGATGGCGCTGGTGCTGGCCCAGGAAATGGTGGCGGCCGGGCTCGATCTCGAGATTCCGATGGACCGGCGCATGTTCGTCTTCATGCCCTACATGCATGCGGAATCGCTGGTGATCCAGGAAGAGGGCTGCCGGCATTTCGCCCAGTTCGGGCCCGACATGCTGAAATTCATGGTCGGACACCGTGACTGCATCGCCCGCTTCGGCCGGTTCCCGTTCCGCAACAAGGCGCTCGGCCGGGAGAGTACGCCGGACGAGGTGGCCTATATGGTCGCGCAGGGCGACAGCATGTTTTGAGGGGGGGGGGGGACGCTGCCCCCACCTAACCTCCCCCTAGTAGGGGGAGGGACTGGCCGGTGGCGGGGCGTTAGTTGGCCAGCAGCTTGGGATCGACCAGGGCGCCCTTCTGGCCGATGACGACGCCGGCGACGCGGTGGCCTTCTTCGGCGGCTTCGCGCAGGGACTTTCCAGCGAGGCGCGCGGAGAGATAGGCGCCGTTGAAGCTGTCGCCGGCCCCGGTGGCGTCGACCACCGACTTGGCGGGCTTGGGTGCGATGCGCACGCGCTCGCTGGCGGTGGCGATGAGGGCTTCACCGGCCCCGTCCTTGACCACCACTTCCTCGACACCCAGCTCGAGATAGCGCTCGGCGGTTTCCTCGACGGACTTGTCGCCGAAGAGCGGGGCCTCGTCGGTATGGGTGGGCAGCACGATATCGCAGAGCGTGGCGGCGGCGGTGAGCACCGAGGCCATGACGCGCGGGCTGGTCCACAGGGCCGGGCGCAGATTGGTATCGAAGACCACCTTGGCGCCCGCCTCGCGCGCCTTGACGATGGCGCCGAGCAGGCGCCCGCGGGCGCGTGGCGCCAGGATGGCCAGCGTGATGCCGGAGAAATAGACCATTTTCGCGCCATCGACGGCGGCCCAGAGGGCATCCTTGTCATCGGCGAGCAGCTTGGCGGCGGACGTATCGCGCCAATAGGTGAAGTGCCGGTCGCCCTTGTCCTGATGGATCATGTAGAGGCCGGGGCGGCGGCCGGGCACGGTGCGGATATGTCTGGTGCCGATATTGTTGGTTTCGAGAAAGGCGCGGATATCGCCGGAATAGCGGTCTTCGCCGAGGCCCGTGAAATAATCGACCGACCAATCCTTGCCGAGCAGGGCCCGCATATACCAGGCGGTGTTGAGCGTATCGCCGGCATAGCCGAGGCGATACTGACGGTCCTCGCCGCCGCTCATCTCGATCATGCATTCACCGATGCTGACGAAGCGCTGCTGTGCCAATACCCGATCCTCCCTTGCGTGGTGGAGCCTTATGCCGGTAAAGGCCGTGGCCTCGCAAGCCCACCAATGCCCTCTGCCGTCTTACTGTGCGATGTTCTTCCATACAAGATAAGAACGCATTATGGTGCGCCAACTTTCGCCGGAGAATCTGTGACCATGCGCTTGACCGCCGCCACCCTCAAATCCCCGCCGCAGGGCGTCATCATGCCCGCCTATGACCGCAGCAGCGTCACTGCCGGCATCGTGCATTTGGGGATCGGCGCGTTCCATCGCGCGCATATGGCTGTCTATGTCGACGACCTGCTGGCCGAAAACCCCGACTGGGCGATCATCGGCGCGAGCCTGCGCCGCCCCGACACCAAGGAAGCGCTGGAACCGCAGGACGGGCTCTATACCGTGGCCGTGCGCGACGCTTCGGGCACCCATCCGCGCGTTATCGGCTCGATCCTCAAGGTGCTGGATGCCAATACCGAGCGCGAGGAACTGCTGGCGCTGATGGCAAGCCCGGCCATCCGCATCGTCTCGCTGACGGTGACGGAAAAGGGCTATTGCCACGATCCGGCAACGGGGGAACTCGACCAGCGCCACCCCGATATCGTGCATGACCTGGCCAATCCGCAGGCGCCGAAATCGGCGCCCGGCATACTGGTGGAAGCGCTGGCGCGCCGCAAGGCCGCCGGGATCGCCCCCTTCGCGGTGATGAGCTGCGATAACCTGCCGTCCAACGGGGCGACCGTGAAGCGCATCGTCACCAAACTGGCCGCGCTGCGCGATGCTGGGCTGGGTGAATGGGTTGATGCCGTGGCCTTCCCCGGCACCATGGTCGACCGCATCGTGCCCTCCACTACCGATGCCGACCGGGCCGAAATCGCGGCGCTGATCGGCGCGGAAGACGCCTGGCCGATCATGACCGAACCCTTCACCCAGTGGGTGATCGAAGACCACTTCCCGCAGGGCCGTCCGCCCTTCGAAAAGGCCGGTGCGCAGTTGGTGAGCGATGTCGAAGCCTTCGAGCACATGAAGCTGCGCATGCTCAATGGCAGCCACTCGACCATGGCCTATCTCGGCTATCTGTCGGGCTACGAGTACATTTCCGACGTGATGGGCGACGAAAACCTGGTCAAGCTGATCCACGGGCTGATGACCGAGGAAGCCATGCCGACCCTGGACATGTCCGGCGTGGACCTCGGCGCCTATCGCGACCAGCTGCTGGAACGCTTCCGCAATCCGGCGCTCAAGCACCGCACCTGGCAGATCGCCATGGATGGCAGCCAGAAGCTGCCGCAGCGCCTGCTCGGCACCATCCGCGACCGCATAGCGGCGGGCGAGAGCTTCGAACGCCTCGGGCTCGGCGTGGCGGCCTGGATGCGTTACGTCACTGGCATCGACGAAAAGGGCGAGAATATCGACGTCCGCGATCCGCTGGCCATGCGCATGATGGCCATTTCGGCCGCTGCCGGCGATGACGCCGAGGAACTCTATGTGGGTCTGGTCGGGCTGTCCGAAGTGTTCGGGACGGATCTGGCGGAGAACCAGACGTTCGGGGAGACCGTGGCGACGCATCTCGACAGTCTGTTCGAGGTGGGCGTGGCCGAGACGGTGGCTGAGGTGGTGGGGGCGTAGGCCGCACCGACATCACACCCACAAGCGCTGCCCGCGGACTGGTTCCGCGGGCTTTTTTGTGCGGTGAAGCAGCGCTGGTGGGGAGGTGAGATCGCACCCCCACCTAGCCTCCCCCTGGTAGGGGGAGGGACGCGCTCCACTCAGGGGCGAGATCGTGGGTAACACACTGGCCGGTTCCTCCCCCTTCAGGGGGAGGTTAGGAGGGGGGTGGCGAGAGCCCGGATATTCGGGCCAACCGCCCCCCACCCTTGATCCCTCCCCGCCAGGGGGAGGGAGACGACTGAGGGAACAGGGCGTACCAGCTAGATCCGCCCTTCCATCGCCCTATCAAAAATCTCCAGCGCCCGCACGCGGGTGAGTTCGATGGGGTTGCCACCCGCCGTTGGGTCGACGATGGCCATGTCGGCGATGAGGTCGCGCTTGGCGGTGTCGACCTTGAAGTCGGCGAGGGTGTGCGGCACGTCGAGCCGCAGGCGCAGGCCGATGATAGCGTGCTGGAAGGCCTCGAAGCTGGGGGCGAGGCCCAGATAGGCGGCGAGCCGCGCGATGCGGCTTTCGATGGCCGCTTTGTTGACCGCCAGCACATAGGGCATGAACACCGCATTGGTCATGCCGTGATGAGTGTCATAGAGCGCGCCCACCGGATGGCTGAGCGCGTGGATGGCGCCGAGCCCCTTCTGGAATGCGGTGGCGCCCATGGCGGCGGCGCTCATCATGTGGCCGCGCGCTTCGATGTCATTGGGATCGGCTACGACTTTGGGCAGGTTTTCCATGGCGAGGCGAATGCCTTCGACGGCAATGCCATCGGCCAGCGGGTGATAGCCGGGCGCGCAATAGGCTTCGAGGCAATGGGCCAGCGCATCCATGCCGGTGCCCACGGTGATGAAGCGCGGCATGCCCACAGTCAGTTCGGGATCGGCGATAACCACCTTGGGCATCATCAGGGGGTGGAAGATGACCTTTTTGGTGTGGGTGGTTTCATCGGTAATGACCCCCGCGCGGCCCACTTCCGAGCCGGTGCCTGCCGTGGTGGGCACGGCGACGATGGGGAAGATGCCCTTGGGATCGGCGCGGGTCCACCAATCGCCGATATCTTCGAAATCCCACATCGGGCGGGTCTGCCCGGCCATGAAGGCGATGACCTTGCCCACATCGAGCCCGGAGCCGCCGCCAAAGGCGATGACACCATCATGGCCGCCTTCGCGCAGCACCTTGATGCCGACTTCGACATTGGCCGAGACCGGATTGGGCTTCACATCGGCAAAGACCCCGACGGGAATGCCGGCGGCCTTGAGCAGGGCGATGGTGTTCTGCGTGACGGGCAGATTGACCAGACCCGCATCGGTGACGAGCAGGGGCCGGGTGATCCCCGCCGTCTTCAGCGCCTCGGGCAGTTCGGCAATGCGGCCGGGGCCGAACTTGATGGCGGTGGGGTAGTTCCAGTTGGCTTTGGTCATTTGTGTGCCCTCGTTGTTCTTAGTCTCACCCCACACTCGGTGTCATCCCGGCCTTGAGCCGGGATCCATCTTGAGATGGGTGTCATGCCGCCAGATCGGTCGTTCGAGCCACCTTGCGGAGGCGGAGAAATCTCAGGATGGGCCCCGGCTCAAGGCCGGGGTGACATCGGGGGTGGGGAGGGCTGGTTGCCTCTACACCCGCTTCAAATGATAGCTCTTGGGCTGCGTCAGGTTGGCGTAGCCGATTTCGCTGAGAGCCCCGCCCTTGCCGGTGTCCTTGACGCCGGTCCAGACCAGGGCGGGATCAAGATAGTCGCAGCGGTTGGCGAAGACCGTGCCGGTTTCGATACTGCTGCCCAGCTTTGCGGCGGCGTCGAGATCGGCGGTCCATAATGAGGCGGTGAGGCCGTAGGGACTGTCATTCATCAGCGTGACGGCCTCCGCATCGTCGGCAACCTTCATGATGCCGACGACCGGGCCAAAGCTCTCCTCGCGCATCACCGACATCTGGTGATTGACACCGGTCAGCACTTCGGGCGCGAGATAGGGCGAGCCGGGCTTATCGCGATCATGGCGGGCATCGAGATGGCGGGTGGCGCCTGAGCGCAGCGCTTCGGCCGTCTGTTGGCGCACATGGTCGGCGAAATTGCCGCGCGCCATGGGGCCGACAATGGTGGCGGGATCGAGCGGGTCGCCCAGGGGCCAGTTCTTTGCCTGGGCGATGAAGCGCTCGACGAAGCCATCATAGGCGGCCTCGTGCACATAGATGCGCTCGACGCCGCAGCACGATTGCCCCGAATTGAAGAAGGCGCCATCGGCGAGGTTTTCGGCGGCGTAATCGAGGTCGGCGTCGGCGCGGACATAGGCGGGATCCTTGCCGCCCAGCTCCAGGCCGAGCGTGGCAAAGGTGCCGGCGGCGGCCTTCTCGATGCGGCGGCCGCCTTCGACCGAGCCGGTAAAGTTAATGTGATCGATGGCGCCCGAAGCGATGAGCTTTTCGGTATCTGCGTGGCCGAGCACCAGGTTCTGGAACAGGCCGAGCGGCAGGCCGGCCTGCTCGGCGGCGGCGGCGAAGCGCTCACCGGCCAGCAGCGTCTGGCTGGCATGCTTGAGGATCACCGCATTGCCCGCCATCAGGGCCGGAATGATGGAATTGACCGCGGTGAGGAACGGATAGTTCCACGGCGCGATGACCATGACGGTGCCCAGCGCCTCGTGGGTGATATAGCGGGTGAAGCCATCCTTGGCCGGGCGCTCGCTGGGGGCGAGGGCCTCGGGGGCGATTTCGATCATGTGGCGGGCGCGTTCCTCGACGCCCTTTCTCTCGCCGCCGAAGCGGACGGGGCGGCCCATCTGCCAGGCGAGTTCGGGCACGATCTCGTCATTCATCAGCAGCAGCGAGTCGACGAAATGCGTGAGGATTTTCTGGCGCTCGGCGACGGTCACTTCGTGCCAGCTGGTGCGGGCGGCCCTGGCGCGGATGACGGCGCCCTCGATCTCGGCGGCGCTGGCCTGCTGGCGCGTGGCATAGACGCTGCCGTCGATGGGGGAGATGATCTCAACCGGTTCGGTCATGGTATTGGCCTTGGGAAAGATGGATTCCCGCCTGCGCGGGAATGACGCCGTGGGGGTAGGCAGGCTTACTAGGGTCGTTCATTGCGGCAGCATTGGGGGTCAGCTCCGCTCGAAGCCGCGCTGGAGTTCCCAGTCGGTGACGCGGCGGTCGTATTCGAACTGTTCCCACTCGGCGGTGTGCACATAGTGGTCGATCACCGGCTGGCCGAAGGCGGCCTTGAGCATGGCCGATTTCCGCATGGTCTCGGTGGCTTCGCGCAGGGTTTTGGGAATTTCGCGCAGGCGCCGGGTGGAATAGGCGTCGCCGACAAAGGCCGGTTCGAGCTCCAGCTTGTCCTCGATCCCCTTGATCCCGGCGGCGATGAGCGCGGCCAGCGCCAGGTAGGGATTGAGATCGGCCCCGCCCATGCGGCACTCGACGCGCACGCCCTTGGTGTGCTCGCCGCAGAGGCGGAAGCCGGCGGTGCGGTTGTCGGGGCTCCAGATCGCCTTGGTGGGCGCGAAGGTGCCAGCCTGGAAGCGCTTGTAGCTATTGATATAGGGCGCAAGGAAATATGTGATGTCGCGCGCATGGGCGAGCTGGCCGGCCATGAACTGCTTCATCAGCGGGCTCATGCCGCGCTCGTCCTTGCCATCGACGAACATCGGCTTGCCGGATTTGTCAGCCAGCGACATGTGGATGTGGCTCGATGAGCCGGCCAGGCCATATTGCCACTTGGCCATGAAGGTTACCGACTTGCCCTGGGCATAGGCGATTTCCTTGGTGGCGTTCTTGAGCACCACATGGCGGTCGGCCATGGTGAGGGCGTCGGCATAGCGGACATTGATTTCTTCCTGCCCCGGGCCCCATTCGCCCTTGGAGGATTCCACCGGAATGCCCGAGGCCTGCAGGTGCTTGCGCAAGGCGCGCATCACGCCTTCTTCCTTGGTGGTCTGGAAGATGTGGTAATCCTGAATGTAGTCGCCCGAGGTCTGCAGGTTGCGGTGGCCCTTCTGCAGGACCGTGCGGTAGTCGTCATCGAACAGATAGAATTCGAGCTCGGTGGCCGCATTGGCGGTGTAGCCCATGGCGGCGAGGCGCTCGAGCTGGCGCTTGAGAATGGCGCGCGGGCTGTGGGCGACGGGGTCATGGTGATGATCGGTCACGTCGCACAGCACCAGGGCGGTGCCATCGAGCCAGCTGGCGCGCATCAGCGTCGTGAGGTCCGGCTTGATGACGAAATCGCCATAGCCCTTGCCCCAATTGGCGGCGGCATAGCCCGGCACCGGCTCCATGTCGATGTCATCGGCCAGCAGGTAATCGCAGCCATGGGTTTCGTCATGGGCGGTGTCGAGGAAATACTCGGCCTGGAGGCGCTTGCCGATCAGCCGGCCCTGCATGTCGGGAAACGCCACGAGCACGGTATCGATCGTGCCGGCGACCACGTCATTGCGCAGTGCTTCCAGTGTGTAGACAGACATCAATAACTCCCCCGGAAAACGCATGAAAAAGCCCGGCCGCACGCATGCGGCCGGGCTGAATGGTCAGGTGTAACGATAGGGTGCGCCGGCCTTTTCCATGTCGGCATTGTATTGGTTGATGATCTTGACGACGCGGCCGCTGCGCTCGCTCTGGCCGGCGATCTGTTCCCAGAAGGTGCGGGCATCGGCTTCCACGCTCGCCCATTCGGCGGCGGGGATGGTGGTCAGCTCGAGATTGCCGTTGATGCGGTAATTGGCTTCGCCGGCCCAGTACCAGTGCTGGCGGTAATAATGCGAGCTGTCGATCATCAGGCGGTAGAGTTGCTGCAGATGCGGCGGCAGCTCGTTCCAGCGGGCGGTGTTGACGAAATAGGACCCGGCCCAGGCGCCCGAGAGCGGATTGGTCAGGTAGTATTTGAGCGCATTTGCCCAGCCCACCGTGTGCAGCTCGGTGGTGCCGCACCAGCAGATGCCGTCGAGCTCGCCGGTCTGCAGCGCCGGCTCGACGTCTTCATAGGGCAGCGAGACCGGCACGACGCCGTATTTGGCGAGGAACTGGCCGGCGGTGGGGAAGGTATAGACGCGCAGGCCGTTGAGATCGGCGAGGCTCCGGACCGGCTTGGTCGTGCCGAAGTTGCACGGGTCCCAGGCGCCGGTGGAAAGCCAGGTCACATCGGGGATTTCGGCATAGGCCTCTTCCCAGATTTCCTTGAGGCCGCGCCAGTGCCAGAGGGCAGGAACGTCGAGCGAGTAGCGCGAGGCGAGGGGGAAATAGGCCCCGAACACCTTGATGTCGACCGGGGCGGCGGCGGAGTCGTCGTCGCTCTGGGCGGCGTCGATCGTGCCGGTCTGGACGGCGCGGAACAGCTCGCCATGCGGCACCAGCTGGTCGGCGGTATAGAGTTCGATTTCCATCTCGCCATTGGCGGCGGTGTTGAACCATTCCACGGCATTGCCCACCACATGCTCGGCAAGGGCAGGGCCGGCATAGGTCTGCAGGCGCCAGCGGATCGGGGCCTGGGCCCGCACATGCGGCATGGCCAGTGTGGTGGCGCCCACGGCGCCAGCGGTGGCCAGACCCGCTCGCTTCAGAAAGTTACGCTTGTTGAGTAGATCAGTCATGACAGTTTCATCCCCTACGATGTTGAAGCTCCGGCGGGTCTGCCGGACCACGTGATTGGACTCGACGTTGGACTAAGCTCGGTCAGCGGCCTCCTTCTCGTGTTGTCATGCCGATTTTCTCCCTAGCGGCCGGAATAGAGACCTGGCAGCCACAGCGCGATCTGCGGAAAGATCATCAGCAGGATCACCGTCAGGACCATGAGCAGCACGAAGGGCAGAATGGAGCGATAGATATCGCCCAGCGTGATTTCGGGCGGTGCCATGGCGCGCATGAGGAACAGGTTGTAGCCAAAGGGCGGGGTGATGTAGGCGATCTGGCAGGTGATCGTGTAGAGAATGCCGAACCAGATCAGGTCGAAGCCGAGGATGCGCACCAGCGGAATATAGAGCGGTGCGACGATGACCAGCATGGCCGTATCGTCGAGGAACATGCCCATGACGATGAAGCTGAGCAGCATCAGGATCAGGATGCCCCAGGGATCGAGGCCGAACGTGTTCAGCAGCAGACCCTCGATGGCCCGCACCGCGCCCAGGCCGTCATAGACTGACGAGAAGCAGAGCGCGCCCAGGATGATCCAGAGGAACATGCAGCTGATCAGCAGCGTGTTCCGCGTGGTCGATTCCAGAACCTGCCAATTGAGCTTGCCCGAGAGGGCGGCCGCCAGCGTCGCCAGCAGAGCGCCCACGGCCGAGCTTTCGGTGAGGCTGGTTATACCGGTGAGGAACAGCGTCATCATGATGGCGAAGACCGCCACCGGCATGATGCCTTCGCGCAGCAGCGCAATCTTCTCGCCCAGCGTGATCTTCTCCAGTTCCTCGGGGGCAATCGGCGGCCCCAGTTCGGGCTGGATCAGGCAGCGCACATAGACATAGACGCCGAAAATGGTGGCCATCAGCAGGCCGGGCATGATGCCAGCCAGCCACAATTCGGTAATCGGGGCCCGCGCGATCATGGCGAAAAGCACCAGCACCACGCTGGGCGGGATCAGGATGCCCAGGGTCGAGCCGCCCTGGATGACGCCGGTGACCATGATCTTGTCATAGCCGCGCCGCAGCAGCTCGGGCAGGGCGATGGTGGCCCCGATGGCCATGCCGGCCACCGACAGCCCGTTGATGCAGGAAATCAGCACCATCAGCCCCATCGTGCCCAAAGCCAGCCCGCCGCGCACCGGGCCGAACCAGACGTGGAACATGCGATAGAGATTGGAGGCGATGCCACTCTCGCTCATCATGTAGCCCATGAAGACGAAGAAGGGCACGGTGATCAGCGGATACCAGTTGAGTACCTGAAAGGCCTGGTTGAACGGCATTTCGATGGCGCCGCGCCCCCATAGCCACAGGGCAGCCGCCGAGCCGACAAAGCCGATCACGCCAAACACGCGCTGCCCGGTAAACAGCAGCACCATCATGGTGGCGAACATGAAGAGGGTAATGAGTTCAGGTGTCATGGGATGGGCCTACCCGCGGCCTGGCCAATGTCGCGGAACAGCTGCGCAATGACCTGCAAGAGCATGAGGAAGATGCCGGTGGTCATGGCAACCTTGACGGGCCAGAGCATCGGCGACCAGGCGGAGTAGTTCTTCTGGCCATACTGGATGGCATATTGCGTGCTCGACACGCCGCCCCAGAGCAGGACCACAAGGAAGAAGATCACCGCCAGCAGGGTCACGGCGTCGAGCAGCGCTCGTCCCCGCTCGGGCAGGCGGGTGTAGAACAGGTCCATGCGGACGTGGGCGCCCTGTTGCATGGCATAGGCACCGCCCAGCAGATAATAGGCCGAGAGCAGGAACTGTGTTGTTTCGAGCGCCCAGTTGACCGGGACGCCGAACACGGCGCGCGAAACGGTCGACCACAGCATGATCGCCGCCATGACGAAGAAAATCGCCATGGCAAACCGCCCGACCCAGCGATTGATGCGATCGACCCAAGTGACGAAGAAGACTATCGGCTTTGGCACAATGCAGCGTCCTGTCTTTGGGTCATTGGGGTCCCTTTGCTATTCCTGCCGGGTGGTTCGCAGAGTTTCGCGGGCGGCGACCAGACACCGTTCGAGCCGCATGGCCCAATCGATCACCCGGTCCGGCGCGACGATTTCGTCATTGCGGATTTCGATCATTGTGGCATCGAGCCCGCGCCCGTCGCCGTGCTTTTCGAGGGTCAGCGTGACCCCGTTGAGGGCGGCATAGGGCAGGTTCCAGCCGACGTTGAGCTCGGGCTCGTCGGCCTTGAGCGCGTCGAAAAGCGCTTTGGTATAGGTGGTGTCGATGCCGTGGATCAGCCCGATCGGCCAGGGGCGCGCAACGCCGTGATAGACCGGCGTGAACGAGTGCATGCAGACCAGGATGGTTTCCTGCCCGGCCGCGCGGCGTGCATCAAGCAGCGTTTCGATGGCGTCGTGATAGGGGCGGTGGAAGTGATCGATGCGGTATTGCCGCTCGGCGGCGTCGAGGTTTTCGTTGGCCTCGATCCGCGTGCTTTCCGACAGCGTCCAGATCAGGTCGGGCGCGGTGAGGTCGCGATTGCAGTCGATGACGATGCGCGAGACGGTGGAATGGACTAGCGGCGCATCGAGCAGGTCCGACAGATGCAGGCTGACCGCCAGTGCGCCGGGGTCCCACGCGATATGGCTGAGCCGCTGGGTCGGCGTCAGGCCAAGGTCGCCGTATTTTTCGGGGATGCGGTTGCTGGCGTGGTCGCAGACGAGGACGAAGGGCGACGATCCGCGCTCGTTGGTCACCCGCACCGCTTTCCGCCCACCGTCGTCCATGTGGCCCCACGCAGCATAGCTTTACTTTTGTAACAGTAGTTCCATACTGGGCAAAACTGTCAATACTGAAATCAAGAGTTCAGGGGATCGCATGGAAGGTAAGCCCGTTGCCGGCCGTATCCACGAAGCGATCCATCGTCTGACGGCCGCCGAAAAGCGGGCGGCGCGCGGCCTGCTCGGGGCCTATCCGACGCTGGGGCTGGCCCCGGTCGCCGAATTCGCCCAGCAGTCTGGCGCCAGCTCGGCCACCGTGCTGCGTTTTGTTTCGGCGCTGGGCTACAAGTCCTATCCCGACTTTCAGCGGGCGCTGCGCGAGGAGCTGGAAGAGCGCGCCAAATCTCCGCTGCAACGCAGCCTCGCCGCCACGGCGGAGGTGGGACATGAGGAGAATTTCCTCGATCGCTTCGTCAGTCAGGCGGTGGACAACCTGCGCGGCGCGGCGGCGCGGATACCGGCGTCGGAATTCGAGGCGGTCTGCGCCCGGCTGGCGGACAGCAAGGGCACGGTCTACCTGGCGGGCGGGCGCTTTACTGATCTGCTGGCGGGGTATCTGGAGGCCCATCTGCGCCTGATCCGGCAGGGCGTGCGGCGGCTCGATGGCCGCCCGGCCACGCGGGACGATCAGATGATCGACGTGCGGGCGGGGGACGTGGCGATCATCTTTGACGTACGGCGCTACGATCCGAGCCTGGTCGAAGTGGCGGCGGGCTTTGCCGCGCGCCGGGCGCAGGTGATTTTGGTGACCGACGAGTGGATGAGCCCGGTCAGCCGCTTCGCCAAAATGGTGCTGCCCTGCCGCACCGATATGGGCCGCACCTGGGACGCCAACGGGGCGCTGTTCACGCTGGTCGAAGCGGTGATCGCGCGGACCACGGAACTGAGCTGGGCCACGGCCAGCAAGCGCATGGGAAGTATCGAGAAGTAGGGCTGTTGGTGCGGGGGCGAGACGGTGCCCTCGCTCCCGCTACTCTTCGCCGTCGTGCCGCAGGAAGGTTTTGGCGTCGAGGACGATTTTGTTGTCGATCTCGCCGACCAGTGACCGGTCGCGGCCGGTATAGTCGAGCCTGTCGAGCACGCTGCGGATGACGTTGAGGCGGGCGCGCCGCTTGTCATTGGCGCGGATGACGGTCCAGGGGGCGTGGTCGCTGTCGGTGCGGCTGAGCATCCGGTCGGCGGCCTCGGAATAGGCGTCCCATTTGTGCAGCGCCTTGATATCGACCGGCGACAGCTTCCACACCTTGAGCGGATCGTGCCGCCGGTCGTGGAAGCGCTTGAGCTGCATCTGCTGGCCGATCGAGAGCCAGAACTTGAACAGGTGGATGCCGTCGCGCGTGATGCGCTCTTCGAATTTGGGTGCCTCTTCGAGGAAGTGCTCGGTCTGCTCGGGGGTGCAGAAACCCATCACCGGCTCAACGCCGGCGCGGTTATACCAGGAGCGGTCGAACAGCACGGTTTCCCCGGCCGCCGGGAACCAGTCGACATAGCGCTGGAAATACCACTGCGTATGCTCGCGGTCGTTGGGCTTGGGCAGCGCCGCGATCAGGTTGTAGCGGGGATTGAGATTTTCGAGATAGGTCTTGATGGTGCCGCCCTTGCCGGCGGCGTCGCGCCCCTCGAACACGATCATCACGCGCTCGCCGGTCTTGGCGAGATGGGCCTGCAGCAGCACGAGCTGCTTTTGCAGCCCATACATCTGCGTCTCATATTCGATCGTGTCGAGCTTGCTGTCGTAGGGGAACCCGCCCGAAGTCAGGGCCTGCTTCTTGATGGACTTGGGCAGCTCAGGATTGTCGAGGTCAAAACCGTCAAGGGGATCGGGCACGGGTGTGTCTCCATTGTCATATACACCGTGCTATGAAGGTATGTTGACGCGCAAGAGGCGAGTCACACAGCCGATTTTTAGAAGCAGGACATGGACGAACCGCATTCCCGTCAAACTCCGAGCGCGCTGCCGGTAGCGCTGGCTCGCATCACTGTGCATGCCGGATTGCTGGCCGGCATATTGGGTGTGTTTCTGGTTCTGATGCTGCTGGGCAAACTCGACCCGCTGACGGCCGCGGTGAGCTTTGTCGTGGTGGCGGCGGGCGTGGTGCTGCTCGCGCCGGCAGCTCCTGTCGAAGCGGGCCGCACACAGGCGCCCGCGCAGCCGGTGTCCGATGACGGGGCCGTGCTGGCCTTTGCCGACGCGCTGGCCGACCCCTGCCTGATCCTCGACCGGCGAGGCGCCATGCTGCATGCCAATGCGGCGGCTCTGCTGCAGTTTCCTGCGCTGGAACTAGGCCGGCCGGTGACGCTGTCGCTGCGCAATCCGCAGCTTGTGCAGGCGATCGATCACGTCAATCGCACCGGGGAAGTGCGCACAGTGGAGCTGCACGAAACCTTGCCGTCCGAAACCTGGGACAAGGTTCTGGTGTCGCCGCTGCGCCGCGCGGGCCGCGATTGGCTCGAGGACGAGGACCGCCAGTTGGTGGTGACGCTGCAGAGCCTCACTGAACTCAAGCGCGTCGATGCGCTGCGCAGCGATTTCATCGCCAATGCCAGCCATGAATTGCGCACCCCGCTGGCCTCGCTGCTGGGCTTTATCGACACGCTGCTCGGACCCGCTGCCAAGGACTCGGTGGCGCGCGAAAAGTTCCTCGGCATCATGCGCGGGCAGGCCGAGCGCATGAGCAAGCTGATCGACGACATGCTCAGCCTCTCGCGCATCGAAATGCACCAGCATGTGCGCCCCAAGGATAGCATCGACCTGGCGGGCCTTTTGCGCGAAGTGCGCGACGGGCTGATGATGCAGGCCAGTGCGGCCGACGTGGAAATCCGCATGACGCTGTGCGACGGCACGGCCATGACGACGGGCGATCGCGGACAGCTCTATGAGGTGTTCGAGAACCTGATGGACAATGCCATCAAGTATGGCGCGACCGGCAAATATATCGAGGTGACGCTCGCCCCCACCGACCGGCAGGGGCTGCACCATCAGGTGACGGTGATCGACCACGGTCCGGGCGTGGGGCCCGAGCATGTGCCGCGCCTCACCGAGCGGTTCTATCGCATCGACGCCGATACCAGCCGCAAGAAGAAGGGCACGGGCCTGGGGCTCGCCATCGTCAAGCATATCGTCAGCCGCCATCGCGGCCAGATGACGATCCGCAGCAAGCCCGGCGAAGGCATGCGGGTGGATGTGTTCCTGCCCTGAGTGTTAAGGTCGCGCCCGTCAGACAGGAGCGAGTGATGACCCAGACTTTCACGCCATTCCTCACGTTTCAGGGCGGCAAGGCCGAAGCCGCCATGACTTTTTATTGCTCGGTGTTTCCCAATAGCGAGATCAAGCGCGTCAACCGCTATGCCGCTGGCATGCCGGGCCCCGAGGGAACGGTGGTGATGGCCGAGTTCAGCCTGAATGGGCGCAGCTTTCTGGCGTCCGACAGCCCGGTCAAACATGACTGGGACTTCACGCCCGCCGTCTCGGTTTTTGTCACCTGCACCTCGGCGGAAGAACTCGACGCCACGTTCAACGCGCTGGCCGAAGGCGGGCAGGTGTATATGCCGATCGACAATTATGGCCCCTTGCAGCGCTTCGGCTGGGTGGGCGACAAGTTCGGGGTGACCTGGCAACTCAACCTGGTGTAGCCGATCGGGTGCGAGCCGGCCGGCGACGGGCAGGCGGCTTGCGGGTTTCGCGCGTGCCGAAGCGGCTGATGAGCATCGCTGCCTGGCGCTCGAGGGCCGCGATCTCGGCCTCGGTGAACGGCTTTTCCTCATAGGCCAGCACGGCCAGCGTGCCGATGATGCGCTCGTCGGGCAGCACGAGCGGCACGGCCGCATAGAGTTCAACGCCGTTTTCGATGAGATAGCTGTTGCTGCTCAGCGGGTTCTTGTCGTCGCTGGTGTGAATGATGATCGACTTGGGATCGGCGGTGGCTTCCAGGGTTAGGGCATAAGCGCCTTCTTCCTCCTGCAGACGCTCGTCACTGAGCAGGTGGATGGTGGCCAGCGGCATGTCGAGCATCTCGGCGATCTCGGCGAGGGCCTTGGTCAGTTCCGGATTGCCATGGGCGGCCCGCTCTATGGGCAGCGGCGCGACATCCTCGATGGGGGCGTCGGGCGACTTGAGAAGGCTGGCGATGATGGTCCGCGCCTGTTCGAGCGAGGCGGCGATCGCGTCGGCCCGCAGCGTTTCGGCGGTCTCGACCGCGCCATCCTCGGCCAGGTGGCAGACGATGATGGACAGGTCGGGCTTGAGGCGGCGCAGGCGCCGGGCCGCATAACGCACATTGGCGCGGATTTCCTCGCCCAGATAGCAGAGGCATATGATCTTGTAGTCCTCGAGGTCGAGCTGGCCGATGCTCTCCTGCCGCACGGCCATGGGCGGCAGCACGTCGGCGGCGATGCCATCCTCGGCAAGGATCTGCCCAACGATGACAGCCGCGCCTTCGTCCAGTTCGGTCTTGCCGCCGATCAACAGGACTTGTCGGGGCGCATCGGCTGGCGTTTCGGTAATGTCCTCGATCAGCTCGTGCAGGCTGTTGGCCATGCGCCGACGCAACATTGCGGTTTCGGGGCTGTTCTTGAGATCTTGATTGGCCTGGCGCAGCGCAGGCAGCAGAACATTTTCGTGGAAGGCGCGCGCGCCTCGCTCCTCGATGGCCTCTTCGGCAATGTCGATGGCCTCCTCGGTGTCGCCCGCCAACAGGCGTTGATAGAGCCGTTCCTGCGGGGTGAGCACCGGCTCGCTGCCCAGCAGGGTTTCGAGGAAGGCCAGTTGCGGGACATAGCGCCCCAGCACGACAAGGCAAACGGTCATCGGGGTGGAGAGGATCAGACCGATCGGACCCCAGATCGTCGCCCAGAACATGGCGGCCAGCAGCACTGCCAGCGGCGAAAGGCCGGTGCTGGTGCCGTAGAGGCGCGGTTCGATCGCATTGGTGGTGATCAGCTCCAGCCCGGCAAACAGCGCGACGGACAGGATCAGCATGTTCCAGCCGGGATCGACGGCAAAGGCCAGCGCGAAGGGAATGGAGGCCACGATGATGGTGCCGACAAAGGGGATGTAGCGGAACAGCGTCGCCATCAGGCCCCACAGGATCGCATTGGGCACCCCGATCAGCATCAGGCCGGTGCCGAAAATGATGCCATAGGTGAAATTGACGCCGAACTGCACCAGCAGGTAACGGCCGACGCGGGCGGCGGCATCATTGATCACGAGCGTCGTGGTGCTGAAATTGCCGCGGCTGACGAGGCGAATGAAGCGATCACGTAGGTCGTCGCGCCCCAGCAGCAGAAAGATCAGGAATATGGTGACGATGGCCACCGTGGCCAGCGGTCCAAGGGCCGAGCCCAGAATGGTAGAGATCAGGCCCAGCGAGTCCGACGTGTCATTGGCGATGATGACGGGGACCGGCCGAGTCATGCCGCTATCCTGCAGGCCCCCGCCGGTGCCGGAAAACTGGCTGCCGAGGGCTGCCGCAGCATCGAGCGCGCGCTGGATGAATTCGCCGCCCCAGCCAAAGGACTGTTGCAACCCCTGCAGCTTCTCGCTGACGGTGGATTGGTAGCCTGGCAGGTTCGCCGCGAGCCCGACCACCTGGGTGCTGGCGACATAGGCGAAGGCGCCGATCATCGCCGCCGCCATCAGCACGGCCAGCAGCACCGCCAGAACATCGGGAATGTGGAGCCGCTCGAGCAGGTTGACGACCGGCGCCAGCGCAAAGGCCAGCAGGATGGCCAGGACCAGCGGTACGAGAATGCCGGCACCAAGATAAAGCCCGGCGACGACGACGAGCAGGACCGCGATGGTTTCGAGGACTGGATTCCCCGAGGCCCGCGGGGGCGATTGATCTGGCTGCATGGACAATCCTCAACCGCCACTAAACGTCAGGGTGGGGAAAGCGTTGCATGGCCAGACAGGCGCCGAAAAACAAAGGGCCCGCACAATGGCGGGCCCTTGGGGTCGGTGTCAGCAGACGATCAGCGACGCTTCTTGTCCAGCTGGTGGTAGGCGCGACGCGAATGGAATTCGCAGTACGGGCCGGTTTCCAGGCTGTGCTGACCGCAGAAGTAGAAATCCTTCTTGTTCAGCGGGTCGCCGATCGGCCACTTGCAGGTGCTCTCGGTGAGCTGCAGCAGGTTGAGGCGCTTGTCCTCGGGGATGAAGAGCTCGGCGGCGACGGGCGCCACATAGAGCTCGGCATCCATTTCCGGGCTCTGCGCCAGGGCGGTCGCGCCGATCGACTGCGGACGCGCCATGACCGGGCGCACCTTGGCGGCGGCGCTCATGCTGGAAATACCGGCCGACAGGGTGGCCGCTGGGCTGGCAACCCGGCGCGGCGCGGGGCGCGGCGCAGGGCGGGCGCGAGGCGCCGCGTTGGTGGGCTTGGCACGGGCGGAGAGTTTCAGACGATGCACCTTGCCGATCACGGCATTGCGCGTCACGCCTTCACCCAATTCGCCGGCGATCTGGCTGGCGCTGAGGCCTTCCATCCATAGCTTCTTCAAGGTCTCGACGCGCTCGTCAGTCCAGCCCGCCGATTGTGCTCCTGAAACCATCGTCAAAACAGAATCCTTCATTGCGCTGCCGAAATGAATCTGGCAGCCATCAAACGCTAGGCGTCGTATGTTGGGTGGGTCCGCTACACGAGATATCGTGTTCCCAATGAGCAACAGGATACGCCATGGGTGGAATCGGGATCAAGACTTGGGGGCGACTTTCCCCGAAAATCCACTGGTTAAAATTGTCCTAACAATCCCTGAGTCAAATCAGGCACTTGGGGCGTGATCATTGACTTATCTGGCGAAAATGGCCTAACTCTGGCGTGGAAACGCGCTGCGCAACGGGCGCGTTTTTGGTTTTTGTGGCGCTATTGCCACGTTCCCTCGACAACCTGCATTGTCATCGAAAAAAGGATTGCTTCCATGTCTGCGCTATACGGCACGTATGCCCGGTCCGAACTCGCTTTCGAGCGGGGCGAGGGTATGCGACTGTATGACCAGCATGGCCGAGACTATCTCGATTTCCATTCCGGCATTGCCGTCAATGCACTCGGTCATGGTGACCCGCACCTGATCAGCGCCCTCAAGTCGGCTGCGGACAAGGTGTGGCACACCTCCAACGTCTTCACGATCCCCGAGCAGGAACGGCTGGGCCAGCGGCTGGTGGACAACACCTTCGCGGACTCGGTGTTCTTCACCAATTCGGGCGCCGAGGCGCTGGAATGCGCGATCAAGACCGCGCGGCACTATTTCTGGGCCAAGGGTGAAGTCGACCGCTACGAGATCATCGCCTTCACCGGCTCGTTCCATGGCCGCACCATGGCGACGATCGCCGCTGGCGGCAATCCGAGCTATATCGAAGGCTTCGGCCCGGTGGTGGGCGGCTTCAAGCACACTGCCCCCGGCAATCTCGACGCCGTCAAGGCGCTGATCACGCCGCAGACCTGCGCCATCCTGATCGAGCCCGTGCAGGGCGAAGGCGGCGTGACCGCCATGACCAATGAATTCATGCAGGGCCTGCGCGCGCTGTGCGACGAGCACGGCCTGCTGTTGATCCTGGATGAAGTGCAGTGCGGCTATGGCCGTACCGGACGCTTCTTCGCCCATGAATGGTCGGGCATCACCCCCGATATCGTGGCGGTGGCCAAGGCCATTGGCGGTGGCTTCCCGCTCGGGGCGTGCCTCGCCAAGGGCGACGTGGCCGCATCCATGGTTCCGGGCACGCATGGCTCGACCTATGGCGGCAATCCGCTGGCGACGGCCGTCGGCAACGCCGTGCTCGACCGGATCCTGGCGCCAGGCTTCATCGATCACGTCAACCAGATGGGCCAGAAGCTGACCTGGCATCTCCAGCAGCTGGCGCAGAAATATCCCGACTACGTGCTGGAACTGCGCGGCAAGGGTCTGCTGGCCGGTATCAAAATTACGCCGCCCGTGCGTGATTTCGTGGCGCGCCTGCGCGACGATCACCAGATGCTGAGCATCGGGGCGGGCGACAATGTGCTGCGGCTGATCCCGCCGCTGATCGTCACCGAAGCCGAGATCGTCGAGGCGATGGAAAAGCTGGGCGCGGCATTCGACGCCATTGAGGCCGAAACGGCCTCGGTTCCGGCTGTTGGCTAAGATGACACTGGGTGTTTGCTACTATGGCCGCCGACGACGCGGCTTGTTCCCTCCGCCTGCTGGCGGAAGACGATAGTCTGCGCATATACCCAATTCAGCCAAGAAAGCACCCGGCCCATGACGACGACCGGCACTCCAAGACATTTTCTCAATATTGACGATTTCGACTATTCCGAACTGCGCGGCATGCTCAATGCCGCCGGTTCGCTGAAGACCCGCCTCAAGCAGGGCGACCGGCCACGGCTGCTGCAGGACAAGGTCCTGGCCATGATTTTCGAGCGCCAGTCGACCCGTACCCGCGTCAGCTTCGACGTCGGCATGCGCCAGCTGGGCGGCGAGACCATCATGCTGTCCGGCCAGGAAATGCAGCTGAGCCGCGAAGAGACGCTGACCGATACCGGCCGCGTGATGAGCCGCTATGTCGACGCCATCATGATCCGCATCCTCAGCCACGCCGACCTGGTGGAGCTGGCCGAGGGGTCGTCGGTGCCGGTGATCAACGGCCTCACCCGTCGCGCCCATCCCTGCCAGGTGATGGCCGACCTGATGACGTTCGAAGAGCATCGCGGCAACATCAAGGGCGCCAAGGTGGCCTGGGTCGGCGACAGCAATAACGTGCTGCATTCCTGGGTGAATGCGGCCGAGCTGTTCGAATGCGAACTGACCATTGCCGTGCCGGACGAATATCGCCCGGAAAAGGACCTGATGCTGGACATTGAAAAGGCCGGCAAGTGGGTCAAGCTGATCGAGGATCCGCGCGAGGCGGTCGAGAATGCCGACCTGATCGTGACGGACACCTGGGTCTCGATGGGTGACACCGATGCCGCCGAGCGCCGCCGGGTCTTGAAACCCTACCAGGTGAATACCAATTTGATGAGCTTGGCGAACAAGGACGCCCTGTTCATGCACTGCCTGCCCGCCCATCGCGGCGACGAGGTGACCGACGAAGTGATCGATGGTCCCCAGTCGGTGGTGTTTGACGAGGCCGAAAACCGCCTGCACGCTCAGAAAGCCATTCTGTGCTGGGCCTTTGGGGTCGACGTAAACTAGCGGTCTGCCGCTAGCATCGGTTGCCATCAACCAACGTGTCATCCCCGCGCAAGCGGGGATCTCCCTTTTGGGAGGCACGCAACGGAGTTTCCGTTGCCGCAGCGGGTTTCCCGTTGCCTGCGTGCTGTATGACGGGTTGTTGCGCGAGCGGGTGGTGCGTCGCGCCTTGAGGGTTTAGCCTCAAGAAAGCCAAAACGAATGACTACGGATACGACGATGACCGAGAACCTGATGAGTGCCTTCGGGCTCGACCGGCCGGAAAGCGGCGACGATTCCGTCGTGCCGTTCACGCTCGACAAGCTCGATACGCGCGGCCGCAGCGTTCGCCTCGGCGAAGCGCTCGACGGCATCCTGTCGCGACACAATTACCCCGCCCCGGTGGCGCGCCTGCTGGGCGAAGCCGTGGTGCTGTCGGCGCTGATCGGCTCGTCGCTCAAATTCGAGGGCCGCTTCATCCTGCAGACCCAGACCGACGGGCCGGTGAACCTGATCGTCGTCGATTTCGACGCGCCCGACGGGCTGCGCGGTTATGCGCGCTTCGATCACGATGCCCTGCTCAAGGCTGCCGAAGAGGGCCGCACCCGCCCCGGCGAACTGCTGGGCAAGGGGCATCTGGCCATGACGATCGACCAGGGCGCCAATACCGAGCGCTATCAGGGCATCGTGGCGCTCGATGGCCATTCGCTGGAAGAAGTCGCGCATGACTATTTCATGCAGTCCGAACAAATCCCGACCCAGGTGCGTCTGGCCGTGGCTGAGTTCACCAAGAAGGGCGACCATCGTCCCCATTGGCGTGCCGGTGGCGTGCTGATCCAGCACCTGCCCGAGCATGGCATGTCCAAGCGGGCGGATCTGCCGGGCGACGGCGTGTTTGAGGATGAGCCGCGCGAAGACGGCGACGGCTGGAACGAAGCCCGCTCCATGCTGGCGACGGTCGATGATCTCGAACTGGCCGATCCCGATATCAGCTCGGAACGCCTGCTGTTCCGACTCTATCACGAGACCGGCGTGCGAGTATTTACGCCCATGCCGATGGCTGACCGCTGCTCCTGCTCGGCCGATCGGATCGAGGAAATGCTCGCAACGAGCTTTACTCCCGCCGATCACCAGGAAATGGCGGTGGATGGCGAGATAGAAGTGGTCTGCGAATTCTGTTCGACCGCCTACCACTTCAATCCGAACCAGTTCAGCACCAAACATTAGACGATATATCGCCCCTCCACTGAAATGGAGGGGCGATTTTTGTTTGCGCTCTTCTGTCTTGCCTGCTGGTTGAATTGGGATCAGTATTGCCCCGTACGCGACCGGGCAGGGGGCAGCGTGAGCATCATTCCATCGTGGGCAACCACGCGCGATTTGCGCTGCGTGTTGTGAGCGGCGCCGCGCCATGTCCTATGCGCTGGAGCTGACCAAGGCGATATTGGGTGGACCGGGTGCCGACGACAGTGTGGCGCGCGATGTGCTCGAAGCCGCACTGGTGCAGGAAGTCGACGTTCTCCAATACTGCGCGGCAACGCTGGGCATGGGCTACAGCGCGGTCATGGCGCGCGCGGCCAATTGGGCAGGATACCAATTCATCGACCGCATACCGTTGGGCGAGGCACGGGATTTTGCACCGACCCGGCTGGAAGCGCTCGCCGATGTCCGCATGTTCCGGGTGCGGGTGGAAGGGCGCGATATTGCCTATGTCGCGCCGGGCTTTCTCGACCTCCTCCGTCTCAAGCGGCAGATCGCCGACAATCCGGCGCTCGTTGACCTCGTTGCGCTGGTGCCCGAGCCGGCCCTGCGCGCGTATCTCACGAACATGGCGGCGACGGCACTTGTCGATGATGCCCGCCAGAATCTGTCGCGGCGCTGGCCCTATGCCAGCGCACATCTGGAGCTGACCAAACCGGCACGCTACGGCTTCGCCATGGCGCTCATACTGCTGCTGGGCCTGGTGTTGCTGGCGCCCTATTTCGCGCAGGCGTGGATCCTGCCGCTGGTGATCGGCCTGCTGGTGGTTCCCGCGCTCATCCGGCTGGCGGCGGTGGTGGAGCCGGTCGCTCCGGCTACGGAACCGATCCGCCCCGAGAATGCGGAACTGCCGGTTTATTCGGTGCTGGTGCCGCTGCGCAATGAAGCGGCCATGGTACCGCAACTGTTCGCGGCACTGGGCGCGCTCGACTATCCGCCCGAACGGCTCGATATCAAGTTCGTGGTCGAAGCGCGCTCGCCCCGCACCGTGCAGGCCGTGCGCCAGCGGCTGGGCGATCCGCGTTTCAGCCTGGTCGAAGTGCCCGACGCCGCGCCGCGCACCAAGCCCAAGGCGCTCGATTTCGCGCTGCCGCTGTGCCGGGGCGAGCATGTGGTGGTGTTCGATGCCGAGGATATTCCAGCCCCCGATCAGTTGTGGAAGGCGGCGCTGCGGTTCCGCGACGAGCCGGACATTGTATGCCTGCAGGCGCGGCTGGTGATCGAGAACGGCCGCAAGAACTGGCTGACAGCGCTGTTTACCGCCGAATATGCGGGGCTGTTCACGGTGCTGCTGCCCGCTTTGGCGCGTTGGCGCATGCCGATGCCGCTTGGCGGCACCTCGAACCACTTCCGGATTGCCGCCTTGCGCGAGCTGGGCGGGTGGGACGCCTATAACGTGACCGAGGATGCTGATCTCGGCATGCGGCTGGCGCGCCGCCGGTTGCGAGTGGAAATGCTGGCTTCCCACACTGTGGAGACCGCCCCGGTGCGGCTGCGGCCATGGCTGGGACAGCGCTCGCGTTGGATGAAGGGCTGGATGCAGACCTTCATCGTGCATAATCGCGATCCGGGGCGGTTGTGCGCGCAGATGGGGCTGCCCGCTTTCCTGATGTTCCAAAGCCTCGTGCTGGGCATGATCCTCTCGCCGGTGCTGCACTGCTGCTTTGCCGTGACGCTGGCGGTCAAATGGCTGACCGGCCATGGCGGCCTTCAGGGCCCATGGGGCTATTTCTATCTGGGCGTTATGGTGCTGGGCTATGGTAGCGCCCTTGCGCTGAGCGCGACGGGGCTGGCGCGGCTCAACAAACAGCATCTGCTGGTGCAGCAGGTGTTGCTGCCGGTCTATTGGTTGCTGATGGGGGCGGCGACCATAAGGGCAGTGCACGAACTGGTGGTGAAACCCTATTACTGGTTCAAATCGCCCCACGCACCGATGACCAGCGAACCCGTTGCGCCAGCCGAGGCGGCGACGGCCGCCCCCGCTGCTGCCGAATAAATTGACTCCTGAATTGGGTATACATAGCTACGCGCAGAGCCGCGCAACGCGCCGGAGACTCATGAACCCTGCCGTCACCACCAGCCATGATCTCGCGAGACGCGACGACAAGCGGCCCGGCGTGGCGCAGACCAATGCCGTCCGGCTAGCCTGGCTGCTGGTGGCGCTCGCCGTGCTCGTGGGTGTCGTCGCCGCCAGTATCGCAATCGGCTCGCGCGACATCGGGCTGCGCACGGTGCTCGATGCGATTTTCGCCTATGACGACAGTGACGAGCACGCCATCATCCGCGCGCTGCGCCTGCCGCGCACCTTGACCGGGCTCTGCGTCGGCGCTTCTCTCGGAGTGGCCGGCGCGCTGATCCAGGCGCTGACCCGCAACCCGCTGGCCGATCCGGGCATTCTGGGCGTCAATGCTGGCGCGGCCTTTGCCATCGTGCTGGGAATGGCGTTTTTCGGCGTCGGTTCCATCCATGGGCAGATCTGGCTGGCCTTTGGCGGCGCGCTGGTAGCGACGGTGATGGTCTATGCCGTTGGCACCGCCGGACGGGCCGGGGCGACGCCGGTGCGGCTGACGCTTGCGGGTGTCGCGGTGGGGGCCGTGCTGACCGGGGTTTCCTCGGGCATCACGCTGCTCAATCCGGCGGTGTTTGACCATATGCGGCTCTGGCTCGCCGGGTCGCTGGCCGCGCCCGGCTATGATGCGCTGGGCGCGGTGTTCCCCTTTATCGCAGTGGGGCTGGGGCTCGCGTTTGTCGTGGCGCGGTCGCTCAACGCCATTGCGCTGGGCGATGACATGGCCGCCTCGCTCGGGGCCAATATCAAGTGGACGCGAACCCTAGTCGTGGTGGCGACGACCCTGCTGGCCGGGGCGGCAACAGCGGCGGCGGGGCCGGTCGGCTTTGTCGGTTTGATGGTACCCCATGTCGCGCGCTGGATCGTCGGGCCCGACCAGCGCTGGATTTTCCTGTTCACCCTCGTGCTCTCGCCCGTGCTGTTGCTGACGGCGGATATTGCCGGGCGCCTGCTGATGCGGCCGGGTGAATTGCAGGTGGGCATCGTGACCGCATTCGTGGGCGCTCCGGTGCTGATCGCGCTGGCGCGGCGCCGCAGGGTGAGCGGGCTATGAGTGCGCGCGCAATACGCTGGTTTGGCGGGCGGGTCTCGGCCCTATTCGATCTCCAGGCCGTCGCGGTAACGCTGGCGCTGTTCGGCATTGCGCTGGCCGTCGCGCTGCTGACGCTGCTGGGTGGGGAATACCCGATTGCGGTGCCCGACGTGCTGCAGGCCCTGCTGGGCGGGGCCGATGGGCGCGTGCATATGGTGGTGGTCGAGTGGCGTTTGCCGCGGACCGCGCTGGCCCTGCTGTTGGGCGCGGCGCTCGGGATGAGCGGGGCGATCTTCCAGTCGCTGACCCGCAATCCGCTTGGTAGCCCCGATATCATTGGCTTTGATGCGGGCGCCTATACCGGGGCGCTGATCGTGATCATCCTACTGGGCGGCGGGTTTTATGCGATTGCCGGCGGGGCGCTGGCCGGCGGGTTGCTGACGGCGCTGCTGGTCTATGCGCTGGCCTACCGGCGGGGCGTGCAGGGGTTCCGGCTGATTATCGTCGGCATCGGCGTCGCGGCCATGCTGGCTTCGCTCAACACCTGGATGCTGCTGCGCGCCAAGCTGGATGTGGCCATGGCCGCGGCGGTGTGGGGCGTGGGCACGCTGAACGGGCTGGGGCTCGACCGGCTGGTGCCCGCGGCTATGGTACTGGCCGTGCTGATCCCGCTGGCGCTGCTGATGGGGCGCCCCATGGCGCAGCTCGAACTGGGTGACGATGCGGCACAGGCCATGGGCGTTAGTGCCGAACGCACGCGGCTGGGCCTGCTGGTGCTGGGCGTGGCGCTGACCGCAACCGTGACGGCAGCCGCTGGTCCGATCGGGTTTGTAGCGCTCTCGGCCCCGCAGCTGGCGCGGCGCGTGGCGGGGACGGCAGGCGTCTCCATGCTGCCATCGGCGGCAATGGGCGCCTTGCTGCTGGTGTCGGCGGACTTCGTAGCGCAGCGCGCCTTTGCCCCGGCCCAGCTGCCGGTGGGGATCGTCACCGTCAGTCTGGGTGGGGTCTATTTCATCTGGCTGCTGCTGCGCGAGGCCCGAAAGGCCTAGCTGCGCAGGCCGGGGGCTTCCTGCCCGGTGCTCTGCACATATTCGGTGTAGCCGCCGCCATAGGTGTGCACGCCCTCGGGCGTCAGCTCCAGCACGCGGTTGGAGAGCGCTGCCAGGAAGTGGCGGTCGTGGCTGACGAACAGCATGGTGCCTTCATACTGCGACAGTGCCTCGATCAGCATTTCCTTGGTGGCGATATCCAGGTGGTTGGTCGGCTCGTCGAGCACCAGGAAGTTCGGCGGATCGAACAGCATGATGGCCATTACGAGGCGCGCCTTCTCGCCCCCGGAGAGAACGCGGCACTTCTTTTCGATTTCGTCGCCGGGAAAGCCGAAGCAACCCGCAAGGGCGCGCAGCGGCGCCTGGCCGGCGGCCGGGAAATTGTCTTCCAGCGTCTGGAAAATCGTGCGCTCGCCATCGAGAATATCCATGGCGTGCTGGGCAAAGTAGCCCATCTTGACGCTGGGACCGCGCGTAACGGTGCCGGAATCGGGATCGGCCGTGCCGGTGATCAGCTTGAGCAGGGTGGATTTGCCGGCGCCATTGACGCCCATGATGCACCAGCGCTCGCGGCGGCGGACCTGGAAATCCAGGCCGTCATAAATGCTGCGGCTGCCATAGCTCTTGCTGACGCCCTTGAGCGAGGCGACGTCTTCGCCCGAACGGGGGGCGGGGCGGAATTCGAAGCTGACCTTCTGGTGACGCTTGGGCGGCTCGACGCGGTCGATCTTGTCGAGCTTTTTCACCCGGCTCTGCACCTGCGCAGCGTGGCTGGCGCGGGCCTTGAAGCGGGCGATGAAGTCGAGCTCCTTGGCGAGCATGGCCTGCTGGCGCTCGAACTGGGCCTGCTGGTTCTTTTCCGCGATGGCGCGCTGCTGCTGATAGAACTCGTAATTGCCCGAATAGGTGGTGAGCGAACCGGCGTCGATCTCGACGATCTTGGTGCAGATGCGGTTCATGAATTCGCGGTCGTGGCTGGTCATGAACAGCGCGCCGCCATAGTTCTGCAGGAAATCCTCGAGCCAGATCAGGCTCTCGATATCAAGGTGGTTGCTCGGTTCGTCGAGCAGCAGCGCATCAGGGCGCTTGAGCAGAATGCGGGCCAAGGCCACGCGCATCTTCCAGCCGCCCGACAGCGCACCAACATCGCCATCCATCATGGACTGGCTGAAGCCCAGGCCATCGAGCACTTCGCGGGCGCGGCCATCCAGCGAATAGCCGTCCAGCTCTTCGAATTCGTGCTGCACATCGCCGTAGCGGGCGATGATGTCGTCCATTTCATCGGCGCGGTCGGGGTCGCCCATGGCGGCTTCCAGCTCGCGCATTTCGGTGATCAGCGCACTGACCGGGCCAGCGCCATCCATCACTTCGGCCACGACGCTGCGGCCTTCCATTTCGCCCACGTCCTGGCTGAAATAGCCGATGGAAATGCCGCGATCGACCGAGACCTGGCCTTCGTCAGGCTGTTCCTGGCCGGTGATCATGCGGAACAGGGTGGTCTTGCCGGCGCCATTGGGGCCTACCAGGCCGATCTTCTCGCCCTTCTGCAACACTGCAGAAGCGTCGATGAAGACGATCTGTTTGCCGTTCTGTTTGCCGATGCTCTCAAGACGTATCATGCGGACCCTGCGCGCTATGCCGGGCAGGACGGTGCCGCGGCGAAAGCGCCGGTAAAGCACTGCTCGCCGATGCGCGCAAGGTTTCCTGCGTCACAGGAGCCATGCTTTCGCGTCGAAAATAACGCTGGTTAGCCGGCCAGCGCCGCCTCGATGGCATCTCGTGCCTTGATCAGCAGCGGGATGGCGGCCTTGAGGTTGGCCGCACGCTGCACCGGCAGAAGAATGCCCAGGCTGTAGCGGACAATGTCGCCGGCTTCGCGCAGGGGCACGGCAGCGCCATGCACACCCTGCTGCAATTCGTTCTCCGAGTAGGAAACACCTTCGCTGCGCACCTTGGCCAGCGTGTCGTTGAGGTGCTCGGGATTGGCGGTGGCGGCAATCAGGCGCTTGATCGACTGGGCCGGCTGGAAGGCCAGGATGGCGCGGCCGCTGGCACCGGTATGCAGCGGATGGCGCGAACCCTCGCGATGCTGCACGCGGATCAGGTGGTCCTCGTTGACGGCCTGCTCCAGCACCAGCGCATGGTCGGCGTCGATTTTGTGCAGCACGACGGTCTCGCCGATCGCGTCGGACAGTTCGCGCATGATCGGATGCGCGATCTGGAGAATGTCGAGCATCGTGCCGGTCGAGGCCAGCTGGGTGATCTTGGGGCCGATGGCAAAGGTCTTGCCGCGCCGGATGACATAGCCGCGATTGTGCAGCGTGGTGAGCAGGCGATGGGCCACGGTGCGGTTCATGTCGGAAGCGACAGCCAGTTCGGCCGTCGTCATCTGCCCTTCAAGGGCCACCAGTTCTAGGAGCTGGAGCATCTGATCGCCGGTCGATGAGATTTCCGCCATGCTGAATTCCTTAGGCTAGTTCCAAGCCGAGTGGGCTGAGGGTTTGTAGATGCCAGCGCTGGCCGAGGCCAGTCGGTTGACACGGGTAATTTCGTTGGCTATCAATTTATCGAACAAAAATGTTCTTATATCGAACTAAGTGGTAGCGAAGGCATGAAATCCAGACCCTCAAAGCTTGGCCATGTTGGCATTTCCGTTGCAGACCTCGATGCAGCCGTTGATTTTTATACCAACCACCTTGGCCTTCGTCTTACAGAACGCTTCACTTATCCGAAAGAAAAGATTGGCCATGGCGTCGCCGTCAGCGCGGGCGCATTTGTCCGCTGCGATGCAACGCATCACTGCATTTCTATCTTTCAACTTGCCGATCCCGATCTGTCGAAATCCGACAAGCTTCGCCTGGGCCTGCATCACTTGGCATTCGAATTTTCCTCGTCCGAAGATTTGGTCAGCAAGTATGTTCAACTGCGCGACCAGGGCATAAAGATCGTCAACTGCCGCATCGGCGGTCCCGGCAATCAGCCACGCTTCTATGCCAATGACATGGACGGCAACCTGCTCGAATTCTACTGGGGCATCGACGAAATCGGCTGGAACGGCGTGCCACGCGAATATCCGCCCATCCAGGAAATCGACCTCACCACCTTTGACTTCGTGGCCTTCGAGCGTGAGCGCGAAGCGGCCCGTGAACGCGCCATGGCGGACGCCCGCTAATCCCTTCGCGATGATGCCCGAGGACAGGGTTCCTGTCCCCGGGCAGCGCGCTAGAGCAGGCCGCGTTCCTTGAACACTTCGGTGGCCAGGCGGTTGGAATCCAGGCTCGCCGGCACGCCGCAATAGATAGCAATCTGCAAGATAACCTCGCGGATTTCTTCTTTTGTCAGGCCGTTGTTCAGCGCGCCGTTCACATGGGTCTTGAATTCGTGCGGGCGGTTGAGCGCTGCCAGCATGCCAAGGTTCAGCAGCGAGCGCGAACGGCGGTCGAGGCCAGGCCGGTTCCAGACTTCGTTCCAGCAATACTCGGTGGTGAGTTGCTGCAGCGGCCAGCCGAAGTCGCCGGCATTGTCGAGGGATCGCTGCACATAGGCCTCGCCGAGAACGGCTTTGCGGGTCTCGAGGCCCTGCTCGAAACGGTCACTGCGCTGGGGCTGGTCTGTCACTTTTATGCTCCTTGGCTATCGGGGCGGCCTACTTGCTCAAGCGCAGATACTGACCTACTATCGAACACTGTATACCGAATATCGAACATAATGGGGTTTTGATGAAACTTACAAGCTACAAATCTCAGGGCCTTGCCAGCTATGGCGTGCAGCATGCTGACGGTTTTCTTGTCGATTTGCCTGCGCTTTACGCTGAACTCGGTCGCGTGGGCGCCCCCAAGGATGTTCTCGAACTCGTGCAGCGCGGCGAGACCGGTCTCGCCGAGATCCGGTCCGTGATGAACGCCGCCAACGGCCAGTATGGCGCCGCAGTTCGTGACGCGTCGAACGTCGAGATGCTGCCGCCGATTTTCAATCCGCCGAAGTTCTTCTGCATCGGCCGCAATTATGCCGAGCATGCCAAGGAAGCTGGCTTCGAGATGAGCCCGATCCCGATCATGTTCAACCGCTTCAACAACACCCTGATCGGTGACGGCGCCAATATCCTGGCGCCCAAGGTCTCCGAGCAGCTGGATTGGGAAGGCGAACTGGCGGTGGTCGTCGGCCGCTCGCATAAGGGCCAGATCGCCATCGGCGAGGCCATGGACTATGTGTTCGGCTATACCGCGTTCAATGACGTGACCGTGCGCAACTACCAGTTCCGCACCACCCAGTATATTGCCGGCAAGAACTTCCGCACCTCGGGCCCGCTCGGCCCGGTGATCGTCACCGCCGACGAGATGACTGAGCCGCACAATGTGCAGATCGTCACCACGGTGAATGGCGTCGAGATGCAGAATGCCAATACCTCGACCATGCACTTCGACATTCCCTACATCATCAATCACCTGTCCGAGTTCATCGACCTCGAAGCCGGTGATGTGATTGCCATGGGCACGCCGGCCGGTGTGGGCTTCAAGCGCAACCCGCCGATTTTCCTCAAGGCAGGTGACGTTGTCGAAGTTCAGCTTGAAGGGATCGGCAGCCTGACCAACAAGGTCATCAAGGACGAATAGAATCCCAGGCGGCCGGCTCAGGCGTCGGCCGCCTTCATTCACGTGTCGCAGGGAGCGAGGCTGGAAATGGACTTGAAGGACAATCGACTGCTGCGACAGGCTGCTTTTGTGGCGGGGGAGTGGATCGAGGCGGATGAGAGCGGCCATCTGGTCCGCGATCCCGCGACCGGTGCCGAAATCGGCCGCGTTCCGGCGCTGACGATCGACCACGTGCGCCGCGCCATCAATGCCGCGCAATCGGCACAGGCCGAATGGGCGGCGCGCACCGCCAAGCAGCGCGCCGACATCCTGCGCCGCTGGTTCAACCTGGTGATGGAAAACCAGGATGACCTCGGGATGATCCTGACCCGCGAGCAGGGCAAGCCGCTGGCCGAAGCCAAGGGCGAGATCGCCTATGGCGCCTCGTTCATCGAGTGGTTCGCCGAGGAGGCGCGCCGGGTCTATGGCGACTTGATCCCCGGCCACCAGCCCGACAAGCGCATTCTGGTGATGAAGCAGCCGATCGGTGTGGTCGGCGCCATCACTCCCTGGAATTTCCCCAATGCCATGGTGACGCGCAAGGTTGCGCCAGCGCTGGCAGCAGGTTGCGCCATCATCCTCAAGCCGGCTTCGCAGACGCCGTTCTCGGCGATCGCGCTGGCCGTGTTGGCCGAGCGGGCAGGGCTCCCGGCGGGCCTGTTCAGCGTCGTCACCGGCGCCTCGCGGATGATCGGCGACGAATTCACCTCCAATCCGGTGGTGCGCAAGATCACCTTCACCGGCTCGACGGAAGTGGGCGCCAAGCTCTACGCGCAGTCGGCTCCCACGATCAAAAAGCTCGGGCTCGAACTGGGCGGCAATGGCCCCTTCATCGTGTTCGACGATGCCGATATCGATGCGGCGGTCGAAGGCGCTGTCATCGCCAAGTTCCGCAATAACGGGCAGACCTGCGTCTGCGCCAACCGCATCTATGTGCAGGACGGCGTCTATGAGGCGTTTGCCGAGAAGCTGGTGGCGGCCGTTGCCAAGCTCAAGATCGGTAACGGGCTCGAAGAGGGCGTCGTGCTCGGGCCGATGATCGATGCGGCTGCGGTCGAAAAGGTCGAGGCCCATATCGCTGACGCCACTGAAAAGGGCGCGCGCGTTCTGCTTGGCGGCAACCGGCATGCGCTGGGCGGTTCATTCTTTGAAACCACCGTGCTGAGCGGGGTCACCGGCGAGATGGCTGTGGCGCACGAGGAAACTTTCGGGCCGCTGGCGCCGCTATTCCGCTTTACCGATGAGAGCGATGTCATCCGGCAGGCGAACAACACCGATTTTGGCCTCGCCTCCTATTTCTACGCTTCGGATATGGCGCGGGTGTTCCGCGTCGCCGAGGCGCTGGAATACGGCATGGTGGGGGTCAATACCGGGCTGATTTCCACCCCCGAAGCCCCGTTCGGAGGAATCAAGCAGTCCGGACTGGGCCGGGAAGGGTCGCGCTACGGGCTCGATGATTTCACCGAGCTCAAATACGTCTGCATCGGCGGTATCTGATCGCCGGCCAGACTGCGGGAAAAGCCAGAAACGGGTCCCGAGTGGGACTCGCATCCCGGGTTCGGGATCGGCTCGCCATGCCTGCCCCAAACGCCCGGCGCGCAAGGCATTTCCAGAGAAAATTACCCCCGCAACCGACCAGAAAACTGCTTCCCACTAGCAAATATTCCGGTTATAGAACGATAACGTTCGATTATTGATCATTTGGCACTTTAGAGGCGAGGCGGGGTGACCTCGGGAATTCTCCACGAAACCAGGGTGACCACAACACCCCCAAGCCCTGTCACGGGTCGTTGCCTGTGAACAAGTTTGCCGAAAGTGCCGCGCATAGCATCGTCAGATTAGGTCAGAACCAGCCATGAACTCACACGTGTCTCCCCAGAAACGCACCGACCGGGCACCCGCGCCAGCCGCGGAGCATCCCGACGTCATCATCGTCGGCGCCGGTCCGATCGGCATGGCGCTGGCGCTGGATCTTGCGGCGCGCGGTGTTCGCTCGACCATTCTGGAAAAGACCGACGGCAGCATCCAGACCCCGAAGCTGGGCCTGGTCGGCATCCGCTCCATGGAAATCTTCCGCCGCATCGGGCTGTCGTCCTATGTGCGCCAGACCGAGTTCAAGCGCGATTACGGCCTGTCCATGGTCTATACGACGACGCTGTCCGGACACTTCCTGGGCAAGATCCCCTATCCCTCGCTGCAGGACCAGGGTGACGTTGCCGAGAGCCCCGAGACCAAGTGGCGCTGCAGCCAGCTGTTCCTCAACCCCATGCTCGAAGCGCGGGTCAAGGCCTGCACCCTGATCGACTACCGCCTGCTGACCCGGGTCGACAGCTTTGAAGACATGGGTGAGGAAGTGGTGGTTCACACCACCGATGAAGTCACCGGCGAGAAGCGCATCTATACCGCACCCTACATGGTCGGCTGCGATGGCGCAGGCAGCAATGTGCGTCGCCAGCTCGGCATCGAGATGCATGGCCAGCGCAAGCTGGACTATTCGGTCGCCATCTTCTTCCGCTCGGCAGAGCTCTCGTCCAGCCACCAGATGGGCGACGCCGAACGCTATTTCGTCATGGATGAGAATGGCTGGTGGGGCAATGTCAGCGCCATGGACGGCAAGGAGCTTTGGCGCCTGACCGTGGTGACCAAGTCCGAGGAAGAGGCGCAGGCCGTCATCGCCGCGGGCAAGTCCTGGATCGTGCGGGCGCTGGGTTCGGACACTATTCCGTTCGAACTGATCTCGGCACTGCCGTGGCGCCGGAGCGAGCTGATCGCCGAGACGTTCCAGAGCGGTCGCATCATCCTGGCGGGCGACTCCGCCCACACCATGTCGCCCACCGGAGGCTTCGGCATGAACACCGGGCTCGGTGACGTCGATAACCTGTCGTGGAAGCTGGCGGCGGTGCTGCAGGGCTGGGGCGGGCAGGCGCTGCTCGACTCCTATACCAATGAGCGCCATCCGATTGCCGTGCGCAATTCGGCCGCCTCGACGCACAATTACAAGCAGCTCAAGTCCGTCGCCAACTGCGCCGGGATCGACGAGGACAGTCCCGAGGGCGAGGCCGTTCGCAAGGCCGTCGGCGATCAGATTCGCTCGGCCACCGAAACCGAATGGGAAACCCTGGGCATCCATCTCGGCTATCGCTATGAGGGCTCGCCCGTCGTCGTTGCCGACGGCACCGATGCTCCGGCCGATGACAGCCGCTGGTATCAGCCGACGACGCGCCCCGGCCATCGTGCGCCGCACCATTGGCTGGCCGGCAACTCGCCCAATGGCCTTTCGACCCTTGACCTGTTCGGCGCCGGTTTCGTGCTGATCCGGCTCGGCAAGGGTCCGGTCGATGTTGCTGCCATGCGCGCCATTGCCCTTCAGCGCGGCATCCCGCTCCGCGTCGTCGATCTCGACGATGCCGCGGTTGCAGCGCTCTACGAAACTCGCCTCGTCCTCGTACGGCCCGATGGGCACGTGTGCTGGCGCGGCGACAGCGAACCAGAGGATTCGGTCGCCGTCTGGAGCCAGGTCACCGGCGCGTAATGCGCCCGGGTCTCTGACGCCAAGCCCAGTCCCGCACCAGGCCACAAGGTCGCGCGGGAGGGGCACGCCACAAGCAAACTATCAACAAGGGTAAGGGAGGAATCATGCCCAAGTTTGTTAAAACCATCACGCTGCTTGCCGGTCTTTTTGCAGTGTCTGCCGCTCCTGCGATCGCGCAGGACTATCCGACCAAGCCGATCACCTGGGTCGTGTCCTATGCACCGGGCGGCCTGAGCGACAGCGTGGCGCGCATCGTCGCCGAAGGCATGCAGGAAAAGCTCGGCCAGACCGTGCTGATCGACAACAAGCCCGGTGGCAGCACCATTATCGGCACGCAGGCCATCGCCCGCGCCGCCGCTGATGGCTACACCGTCGGTTCGCTCGATGCCGGTACGCTCGTGCTGAACCTGGGCACCTTCGCCAGCCTGCCCTACGATCCGAACAAGGACTTCGACTATGTCGGCCTGCTCGGCCGCCATCCGTTCCTGATGATCACCAACTACAACACGCCCTTCAACACGCTGGAAGAGCTGATCGAGTTCGGCAAGGCCAACCCCGACTCCTTGAACTTCGGTTCGCCCGGCATCGGCAGTTCGCAGCATATCGCGCTGCAGTCCGCGCTTGAGCAGCTTGGCGTGTCGGCCGTGCACGTGCCCTACCAGGGTGGCGCTCCGGCGCTGCAGGACCTGCTCGGTGGGCAGATCCAGCTGCTGTTCGTGCCGCCCGGTGGCGTGGCCGACCTCGTCGCGACGCAGAAGGTCAAGGTTCTGGCCGTGACCGATGCCGAGCGCCTCGAAGCCATGCCCGACGTGCCCACGCTGTCCGAAACCGCGCTGCCGGGCTTCGTCGTGCATAGCTGGCAGTCGCTCGGCGTTCCCGCCGGCAGCCCCGCGCCCGTGCTCGACAAGCTCAGCCAGGCGCTCTCGGATGCCCTGCAGGACGAAGCCGTGCAGCAGAAGATGGCTAATGTCGGCATGAGCGTCGTCACCATGACGCCCGCCGAGATCGCCGCCTACCGCGAAGAGCAGACCACGTTCTGGATGCCGATGATCGAAAAGCTCGGTCTCGAAAAGCAGTAAGCCAACCTGCCCGGTGAAGCGCGTCAGCCCGACGCGCCTCGCCGGGCGACGGTCCTGAAAGGCATCGAAATGTCGATCTCCAAAGATCTAGTCGCCGGGCTCCTGTTTCTGTTCATCGGTTTGGGCGCGATGGCCCTTTCGAGCCAGTACAATTTCGGCTCCATGAGCAATCTGGGCGCCGGCCTGTTCCCCTTCATCCTGGGCTGTGGCCTGACTGCGCTGTCGATCCCGATCGTGGCCAAGGTCATCCTGCGCAGTGCCATCTTCAAGGATGTCATCGAATTCAACCGGGCCGAGCTGCGCCCGTTCCTGGCCGTGCTCGGAAGCAGCCTGCTGTTCCCCCTGCTGATCGAACGCGCGGGCCTGTTCATCGCCGTCGTCACGATCGTGCTGGTTGGCGGGCTCGCCCTGCCCAAGTCGCGCCCGGTTCCGGCTCTGCTGCTGGCCGTTGGCCTGGCTGCCGGCTGTGTCGCCCTGTTTGTCTACGCCCTGGGTCGTCCCACCCCGGTGCTCGGTACCTGGTTTGGTGGTTAGTATGGATCTTCTGTTCAACCTGTTCATTGGCCTGCAGACCTCGTTCAATCCGGCCAACCTGCTTTACTGTTTCCTCGGCGTTCTGCTGGGCACCATGGTCGGCGTGCTGCCGGGCCTGGGCGTGCCCGCCGTTATCGCCATGCTGCTGCCATTGACCTTTTCGATGGAGCCCACGACCTCGCTGATCATGCTCGCCGGCATCTATTACGGTGCCCAGTATGGCGGCTCGATCACCGCGGTTCTGGTCAACCTGCCGGGCGATGTCGGCTCGATCGTCACCGCGCTTGATGGCCATGCCATGGCCCGCAAGGGCGAGGCGGCACTGGCCCTGAGCACGGCTGCGCTCAGCTCGTTCCTGGCCGGGACCATCGCAACGCTGGTGATTGCCCTGCTGGCGCCGGCACTGGCGGCGGTGGCGCTGCAATTCGGCCCGGCGGATTATTTCTCGCTGATGGTGCTCGGGCTCATCGCCTCGGTGGTGATTGCGCAGGGTTCGCTGCTCAAGTCGCTCTGCATGATCCTGATTGGCCTGCTGATCGGCACGGTCGGCATCGACGTCAATTCGGGCGCCTTCCGCTTCGGCTTCGGCATTCCCGAGCTGGCCGAGGGCATCAACCTGATCCCGGTCGCCATGGGTGTGTTCGGCCTCGCCGAAGTCATCGACAACCTCTCGCGTTCGGCTTCAAGCAAGGCTGCCGTTGCCGCCAAGCTGGGCCGGATCTATCCGACCCGCGCCGAGATGAAGCGCATGGTCAAGCCGGCCCTGCGTGGTTCGGGCATCGGGACGATCCTGGGCATGTTGCCGGGCGGGGGCGCCATGCTGGCCTCGTTCGCGGCCTATGTCGTCGAGAAGAAGACCGCAGCCGATCCCTCCCGCTTCGGCCAGGGCGCCATCGAAGGCGTCGCCGGTCCGGAAGCGGCCAACAATGCGGCGGCACAGACCTCGTTCATCCCGCTGCTGACGCTGGGCATTCCTCCCAACGCAGTGATGGCCCTGATGGCCGGTGCGCTCATCCTGCACGGCATCCAGCCGGGTCCGATGATCATCGAGAGCCAGCCAGAGCTGTTCTGGGGGCTCGTGGTTTCGATGTGGGTCGGCAATCTGATGCTGCTGGTGCTGAACCTGCCGCTGGTGGGGATGTGGGCCAAGCTGCTGACCATTCCCTACAAGTACCTGTTCCCGGCCATCATGGTGTTCTGCGCCATCGGCGTCTACACGCTGCGGGGCCTCGAATTCGACGTGCTGATGCTGGTGCTGTTCGGCCTGCTGGGCTTCGTGTTCCGCAAGCTCGACTGCTCGGTCACTCCGCTGGTGCTGGGCATGGTGCTGGGGCCGATGCTGGAAGAATATCTGCGCCGGGCGCTGCTGCTCTCGCGCGGTAACATGTCCACCTTCGTCACCCATCCGATCAGTGCCACGCTGCTGGCCGTCGCGGCGGTGCTGCTGGTGATCATGATCCTGCCCGCCATCCGCAAGACGCGCGAAGAAGCGCTGCAGGAATAGTCTGGAGCGGTGGGGCGCTAGGCCCCACCGCATTCCATCCGACCTCTCCGCCCTGCTGAAACCGCCTCGGAAACGAGGTGGCTCTCCAAACTCGCCCCGCATTCCGCCGAAAGTAGCCGATGCTGTCTCTTGCTAGCCCTCAATCGCTCAACAGCGCCGCGTTCCGCTTCTGGCCGGGTGTGCTGCTGGCCTTTACCATTGCCGCGGCGGCCAGCTTCATTTCGCTGCAATATGCCGTGCCGGTGATGCTGGTCGCCCTGCTGATGGGGATGGCGTTCAACTTCCTGCTGGCCGGGGAAAGCGCCTGCGCGCCGGGCATCGATCTCAGCGCCCGCTTCGTGCTGCGGCTCGGCATTGCCCTGCTCGGCATCCGGGTTTCAGTCAGCGATTTCCTTGCCTTCGGCTGGAGCAGCATTGCGACCGTGGTGGCGCTGGTTGCGCTGACCATCGGCGCGGGCATGCTGGCGGCGCGGGTGCTGGGCCAGTCATGGCGGTTCGGTCTGCTCTCGGGCGGCGCGGTTGCCATCTGTGGCGCTTCGGCGGCGCTGGCGATTTCCGCCGTCATTTCGCGCGGCGACGCCGAGAATAGCGATACGCTGATGACGGTGATCGTCGTCACCATGCTCTCGACCATCGCCATGGTGGCCTATCCGCCGCTATTCGGCCTGCTGGGCCTGGCCGACGCGCAGATCGGGTATCTGCTGGGGGCCAGCATTCATGACGTCGCCCAGGTGGTCGGCGCCGGCTTCTCGGTCTCGCAGGAAGCGGGCGACGCGGCGACCATCACCAAGCTGATGCGGATCACCCTGCTGCCGGTCGTGCTGATGCTGATCATTGCCTTTACCGGCCGCCGGTCGGGCGAGGACAAGGTGCCGGGCCTGCCATGGTTCCTCGTGGTGTTCCTGGCGTTGGCCTGTCTCAACAGCCTCGTGGCGCTGCCGGAATGGCTGTCTGGCGGGCTGCAGGCCACCTCGCAGATCCTGCTGGTGACGGCCATCGGGGCGCTGGGGGTCAAGACCTCGCTCAAGACCATGCTGCGCCTTGGCGGCCAGAAGGTGATGCCGGCTATTTTTGCAACTCTTTGCCTGCTCGGCTTCGCGGTCCTCGCGATGCTGTTCGTGCTGCGCTGAGAACGGAAGGAATGAACAGGATGAACCCAGTCACCAAGGTCGCCGTCATTTGTGGCAGCTTGCGCCAGCAGTCCTACAACGGTGCCGTCGCGCGGACGCTGCCCGACATTGCGCCCGCCGACATGGAATTCGTTTTCCTTGATGGACTTGGCGATATCCCTCATTTCAACGCTGATCTGCAGACGGGCGCCTATCCCGAGCGGGTGCAGGAATGGGCCGAGGCCATTGCCGAGGCCGCCGCAGTCGTCATCGTGACCCCGGAATACAATTTCTCGGTGCCGGGCGTGCTCAAGAATGCCCTCGACTGGCTGTCGCGCATTCAGCCCGGCCCGTTCACGCGCAAGCCCGTGGCGATCCAGACCGCATCGCCGGGCCGTATGGGCGGGGTGCGGGCGCAGTATCACCTGCGCCAGATCATGGTGTTTCTGGATGCCGATGTGCTGAACAAGCCCGAAATCATCATCACCGACGTGGCCGGCAAGCTGGGTAATGATGGACTGCTGGCTGATGCGCCAACCCGGGCCATCATCGCCGAGCAACTGGCGGAGCTGCAAAAGCTTGCGCGCGGGACCTTGCACGCGCGCAAGCTCGAAGCGGTCTAGGGACCTACTGCGCCAGCTCGGCCGAGCGCTCGAGCGCCCGTGTGAAGCCGGCCAGTGAGACCGAGATTGGCACTGGCTGCTGGGTATCGGCACCCGTGCCGGTTGCCGTGAGTGTCGCGCCGGCCTTGATGCGGGTGATCTGGGTCATGTCGAAACTGACCGGCACCAGGCATCCCGTGGGAATGCAGGTGAGGAAGGGCAGGGGAGCGCCCAGCGTCTCGCCATCGACGCTCAGAGCCAGCCCCTTGGCGAAGTTCAGGCCGAACGGGCCGACAAGCATGCCAGTGACGGCACCATCCTGTGGCGGGCTCAATTCCAGCATCAGCACGCGCTGACCGGTTTGTGAATCGGCTAGCGCCTGCGAGAAGGCGCATTGCTTGCCGCTGCTGGGCGTGGTGCAGGTGACGGTCCAATCGCCATGGGTTTCGGTGACGAGGCTGGCCCCGCCCGGCAGGGTCGAGAGCGCAGCCTCCTGGCCATGGGCCATTCCCGACAAGGCGAGGCCGGCGGCGATGACGAGTGCGGTGCGAAGGACTGACATCATTTCTGTTCCACTGGCCGTTGGGCCCGCGATTCCAGCGGGGCGACGTCATTGGTATCGAGGCGGAAGAGCCCGGCGGCGATCGGCGTGTCGTATTGCGGCTGGTAGTCGCCATCTTCGGGCAGCAACACGGCCACCTTGTCGATGCCCAGGTCGGCCAACTGGAACGGTGTGCCGTGGCCATATTCCATGTGCCCGCGGCCGATAATGCCGATGACGATGGCGTTGGGGTTTGCGGCATGGGCCGTCGCAATATTGCAGGCAAAGGCGCGGTCCCAGGTCTGCTGGGCGCGGATGAAGCGGTCGAAGGCCGGGTCCATCGGGGTCTGCGCATCGCGTCCTTCGCGGCGGCCACCGGTCAGGTTGAAGAGGTACTCACGCGCTTCAGGCGTTGCGGGCTTGGCTGGGGTCAGGCCATCGCGCTCCTCAACCGGAATGGCGTCCCAGCCTTCCTTGCCGACACGGGTGACCAGCGGGCGATGGCAGTTCAGCGCCAGCATCGGCACCTTGAACTGGCGGCAGAACTGGAACAACGGCAGGTAGAGCGCCGGGGGGAAGCCCCAGACGGTCTGCCATTCCGATTGTTCGAGGAAGGCATCGTCATCGATGCTCCCCGAGACATAGGCATCAAGCGCTGGCTGGACGCGGCGCGGGAACATTTCAAAGCCCATGGAAATGGGTTTGCCGAGGGCGAGCAGCCCCGCCGCGACATGTAACTGCCAGCGATGAATGTCGTAGCGATTATGCGTTTCGCCCAGCAGCACGACCTGCTGCAGGCTCATGCGCGACAGGATTTCGGCATGGCTGACAATCTTGCGCGCTGCGGGATCGAGCCAGGTGCCGGCGGGATGGGAGATGGTTTCGCTCATGAGTCAGACAGCCTCGGCCATGGGGGCGGCAAATGCAGCAATCGGGCCATGCACGGTGAGCCCGGTCGGTTCGCCATCGGCGTCGAGAGCCACCATGATCGCGCCCTTGCCGTCTTGGTCCTGCCGCCAGGAGGCTACGGCACCGGCGCGCAAATGCAGATGGAAATCGGTGCGCATGACATTGATGAAGCCGCGCGATGGGCTGACCTTTTCGACCACGCCCATCCAGTCCTGTGTAAAGCCCGGGCGGGTGATGCGCACGGTCACGGTCTCTGCGCTGGCCAGTGCCGCCTGGAAGGGGACGGTGCCCGGATCATTGGGGACGGTCTCGGCAGCAGCATTTCCGCCCGGCGGGGTACGTTCGGCGATTTCGAGGGTTTCGCCGGGTCCAAATTGGGTGACCACGGCGTCGAACGGCTCGATACCGGCAAAGCCGATGACGCTGCACAGAACCGTATCGGCATCGCGCATGAAATCGATGCGCGGATAGCACTGGCCGCCCATGATGCTGGTGCGGTCGACAATCATCGCGGTGATGGCACCGGCCTGGATGCGGGAGGCATGCTCGGCGCCCGAGCAGACCAGCCAGCCATTGTCCTCGGTCACGGTCTCGACCACGCCCATGCGTTCGTGGGTCGCGCCGCCCTGGCGGGTGTTGATCATCAGGCGGCCCATGCCGGGCAGCGCCTTGATCACGGCTGCCGGATCGGCGGAAAGGCGCTCGCGTTGATGGGGAGTGGTCGACATGGATAGTCCTCTTATTCTCAGGCTAGAACGGGAATGGGCAGGTTGGGTTCAGATGCGGGCTCATCGTCGAGCTCCATCATCCGCACCGGACCGAGGCCCTTGGGTTGGCGGTGGGCGACGATCACCATCGTCGCGTCGGGCAACTCGCTCCGCAGCAGGGCAAACAGTTGCGCCTCTGCCGCGATATCGAGCGCCGAAGTCGGTTCATCCAGCCAGACGCAGTCGGGCTTGAGCACCAGCAGACGCCCCAGCGCCAGCCGCTGCTCTTCGCCGCCCGACAGGCCTTGCGCCGGATCCTGGCCGGGGGCGCTGTCGATGCGGTTGGCCAGCCCCACGCGGGTCAGCACATCATCGAGATAGGTCTGCTCGTATTTCGACGGGTCCTCGGGATAGGTCAGGGCCGAATAGATCGAGGCGCTGGGGAAGTAGGGGCGTTGCGGTAGGAAGATCTGGTTGCCGACGGCGCAACGCAGGCACCCCGAGGCATAGGGCCAGAGCCCGGCCAGCGCCTTGAGCAAGGTGGACTTGCCCAGCCCCGACGCGCCGCGCACCCAGATAGTTTCGCCCGGCGCGATGTTGAAGCGCCCGAGGCACAGCAGGGGACGGCCGGTCGGGGTGGCGACGGCGACATTTTCTATTTCGATGCTGTCGGTCAGCGCCGGGTCGGCCGCGACGCCGCCCCGGGTCTCACCGGCGCGCCGGGCGGCGGCGATGAAATTGTCGAGGCGCGAGGACGCGGCAACCAGGTCGGCGAGGTCGCGGTAGGAGAAGATGAACCAGGAGAGTGTGGTCACGACGCTGGAAAAGGCGCTGCTGAGCTGCATCAGCCCGCCAAAGGCGACGTGGCCGGCGAGATAGCCGGGCAGGGCGACGAAGAGCGGAATGCGCAGCACCGAGCTGTTGAAGGGGTAAGTGAAGCCGCCCAGGATCAATTCGCGCCGGATCAGGTGGCCCCAATTGGCGGCGATGGCCTCGAAGCGGTTGCCGAGCAGACGCCGTTCGGCGGCCTCGCCATTGCCCAGCGCCACGGCCTCGGTATTGGAGCGAAGACGCACGAGGGCAAAGCGAAAATCGGCCTCGCGCTTCTGCTGCTGCACCAGAACCGGCTTCAGCGGCTTGCCCAGCAGGTGGGTGAGGCCGGTGCAGAGCGCCACATAGATGAAGGCGGCCCAGATCATGTAGTGCGGAATTTCGAAGGGAATGCCGATCGGCGCCAGCGACAGCGGAAACTGCGCCAGGCTCCACAGCACGACGAGATAGGAGAAGAGGCCCACGACGCGCGAGATCAGGTCGAGCGCTTCGGTGAGCAGCTTCTGCAGAAAGATGACGACGTCTTCGGCAATGCGCTGGTCGGGATTGTCGACGCCTTCGGCGCCGCCAGCCACGGACATGTGCCAATAGGCCTTGTTGGCCAGCCAGATGTCGAGGACATTGCTGGTGAGGGTCCGGCGCCAGCGCATTTCGAGGCGCTTGCGCAGATAGAGACCCACCAGGTGGCGGGTGGAATTCAGCGCGACGATAATGCCGAAGATGCCGACCTGCCGCACCGCCTCGGCCGCGTCGAACTGCTCGAGCGCCCCATAAAAGGCCCCGGTCCATTCGATGAGGCGGATGGTGGCATAGATGCCGAGCAGGTCGAGCCCGACGACAATGGCGAACATGACAAGGCCCAGCTTGCGGTAGTCTCCGCGCAAGCACAGGGCGATCAGCCGCCAGAATTGGGAAAGCACGCGAACCATCTGTTTGCCCCTAAAAGCGGCCGGGAGGGCGCGGGGCACCCTCCCGGCAGATCAGGTGTGACGTCGTTTAGAACCGGACGGTGGTACCGATCTTGAAGGTGCGGCCGGGGCCCCGCTGCAGCTCCAGCGGGTTCTGGGCCGCGATATCGGCAAAGGCCGGGACCGTCGTGTAACCGGAGAGGGTGTTGGGGAAGTAGGCGGTGTCGAAGATGTTCTGAACGCCGAAATTGATCTCGACATTCTCGCTCGGCTTCCAGGTGCCGAACGCGTCGAACACCGCATAGCCATCGGTCTTGAACGTCGTCGGCAGCGCCCGCTCGCCCTGGCCGGAGGCAAAGGTCCCCATGACCTCGAACTCCAAGCCGTGCTCGGGGATTTCGTAGCGCAGGCCCAGGACCGCCGTCAGCGGCACCGCGCCATCGAAGCCGGTCTCCGCCGCACCAGCGGAAATGCGCTGCACGCCCCGCTGCCAGGACACGTTGGCGGTGGCGAAGATGTTCTCGTAGAACTCATATTCTCCGCCAAGCTCGATGCCCCAGAGATGGACTTCCTCGACATTGTTCGACCAGTAGTGGTTCGGCTTGCCGGGGACTTCCTGCAGGCTGCGGATGAAGTTGTCGTAGTTGGAGTAGAACGTGCTGGCGCTGAACCAGCCATCCTCGAACTCGCCGCGCAGGCCGATTTCATAATTCTTGACCGCTTCCGGCTTCAGATCGGGATTGGGAACGATGGTCGAAGGCGGCGACGTGAAGGGATTGGAGCTCGACTGGAACAGCTGCTGGGCGTTCGGCATCTTGAAGCCTTCGCCATAGGCTGCGTAGACCGAGTAATTGTCATCGAGTTCATAGGTCACTGACAGCTTCTTGAGCAGCTCGACGCTGCTGATCGGCGCCGGTGCATAGCCGGGAAGGCCTGCATAGGTGGGGTCGACGGTCGGATCGATATGGTAGGTGGCCAGGCGCGCGCCCGGGGTGATGGTCAGGCGGTCATCGAGCAGCTTGATCTCGTCCTGCACGAAGAAGTCGGCGCGGATGGTCTCGGTGCGCGGGAAGCTGAAGCCCGTATTGCCCACCACGGTGGTGGTGAGGCCCGTGCGCGAGTCCCAGGTGGCGGTGCTGCTGGTATAGTCGCCGCGCATGAAATCGCCGTCGAAGCCATAAGTCAGCGTGTGATCGGTCTCGCCCAGCTCGAACGAGGACTGCAGCTGCAGGTCGGCTTCCCAGAAGTTCTCAGCATAGTCGCGGATCGACTGCACGCGCGTCTGGCGATTGGAATAGGTGCGGTAGGACGTGCTGTCCATGCGGCGCGCCTGGGGCGAGTAGGAGACGTTCCACTTGACCGAGTCGAGCCAACTGGCACCGACCTGCCAGTCATGCGAGATGGCCAGGCGATAGCGCTCCATGTCGAGGGTGCGCGGATAGGCGTTGGAGACATAGGCCAGGGTGGTCGGGATGCCGGTGGCCGCCGCGCCCGAGTCCCAGATCTGCTGGACGACGGTGTTGCGGTCAAAGAACTCGCCGGTCAGCTTGATTTCGTGATCGGCATTGGGCGTCCAGACGACCTTGACCAGGCCGTTATAGGCATTGGTATCGGCAGGGTAGAGCTGGTTGCAGCGGAAATAGGCCGGGCGAATGGGGCAGCCCCAGATGCCGCCTTCGGGATCGGCCTTGATCGCCTTGGGCTCGGTGCTGGTCAGATTGCCGAAGCTGCCAAGGACCTCGACGTCGCCAAAGTCGTAGGCGGCGGTGATCTGCTTGCGCCAGCTATTGTCGAAGCTGTCAAAGGCGGACTTGATCTCCACGCCCCAGGGCTTGTCCTGGCCCTTCAGGATGTCGGAGGGGTCCTTGGTCTGGAAGGCGACGACGCCGCCAAGCGCATCGGCTCCCCACAGTACTGAATTGGGACCGCGGACGATCTCGACGGCCTTCAGGTTGAAGGGGTCGACGAAGTCACGGCTGCCATCGATGACCTGTTCCTGGACACGCGCGCCATCGACCAGCATCTGCACGCGGTTGCCGCCCATGCCGCGAATGGTGAAGCCAGTGAGCTGGCCAAAGGGATTGGCAATGGAGGTCTGGCGCGCGACGCCGACACCGGGCTCATAGCGGGCCAGATCCTGGATATCGCGAACGACGCGCTTGTCGAGGTCCTCTGCGGTGATGACCGAAACGGTCATCGGCACATCCAGCACCTTGCTCGCATTGCGGGTGGCGGTAACGGTCAGCCGCTGCAATTGCGTGGCCTGCGTGGCGGTCAGGCTGGCTTGCGCCTGCACGGCGCCTGCCATCAGCAGGCTGGACGCCAGGGCCGTTCCGCCGATCAGCGCCAGGCGCAGGTGTGTAGAATTTGGCGCAGCAGCGTGCGCCCTCCGCTCATGATTGCTCATGCGAGTCCCCAAGGCATATTTGAATTATACTGTTGGCTCGCTGGCGAGATCTTGGCGATCGGCTTGCTGGCTGGGTGAGGGCAGGGAGAAGCTCCCGCCATCGTCGGTCGCTTCATATTTAACATGACAAAAAGAGTCAATAATAGTTTTGCGCTCTTCGCTGCGGTACATCGGGCTTTTGTCTGCCGATGGCAAAGGCAGCTTTCGAGATTTATGTTATTGAAAAGACAGGAATAAACGCGGGTCTGCTTAGGCGTTCCGCTAATGCCATTCCGCCTCGCCAGCCCCGCTCAACAAATATGACTCGAAAAATCAGCTATTGCAACGCGTCAATCCCGGCGCTAGAGGTCGCGGAAATCGACCGGCGTCCGGTGGTCCATCGGCAGGGCGATAAACAACTGACATGCAAAGATTTTCATGAGCGGCGAGCCCAAAACAGACCCTGATCAAACTAAAAACGTACCGTCTCTCGATTCTGAGAAATCGACGACAAGTACGGATCTGCTCGGCGGTAGTAACGCTCTGGTCATCATGCATGAGGGCACGCGCTATGTGCTGCGCCTGACAAGACAAAACAAACTTATCCTGACCAAGTGACGGAGACACAAGAGATGGCGATGCAGAGAAAATCCCCCGCTGAAATCCGTGATATTCGCGCCAGGCACCCCGAAATGCGGGCGCGCGATTTTGCGCGCATCCATCAGATTTCCGAAGGCGAACTGGTTGCCGCCTTTGTCGGGCAGGGCACCACGACGGCGATCCAGGCCGATGTTGAAAAGCTGCTGAACGGCCTCGCCGGCGTCGGCGAGATCATGGCGCTGACGCGCAACGAAAGCTGCGTCAGCGAGAAGATCGGCCCGGTGGAAAAGGTGCATGTCAGCCCGCATGCCGCAATGGTGGTTGGCGAGAATATCGACCTGCGAATTTTCCCCAAGCACTGGCGCCACGGCTTCGCCATCGAGCGTGCCAATGACGACGGTAAAGTGTTCCGTTCGCTGCAGTTTTTTGACGCGCAAGGCAATGCCGTCCACAAGGTCCATACCCGCGAAACGACCGATCTCACGGCGTGGAACGCCCTCGTCGATGCGCTGACGCTGGCCGAACAGAGTGATGTGCTGGCGGTTGATGCTGCCCCTGTGTCCGAGTCGAAGAACAGCGGCGCGGTCGACGTTGCTGACCTCCGCACCCGCTGGCAGGCGATGACCGACACCCATCAGGTGTTCGGCCTGCTGCGCGAACTCAAGCTCAGCCGCCTCGATGCGTTGGAGCTCATCGGTTCGGACCTGGCCTGGGAGCTCGATCACAGCGCGGTCGAACAGCTCTTCAACTCGGCGGCTGAGACCGGGGTGCCGATTATGGCCTTTGTCGGCAATGCCGGCTGCACGCAGATCCATTCCGGCGAGATCAAGACCATCAAGCCGATGGGCCCATGGCTCAACGTGATGGACAAGACCTTCCACATGCACCTGCGGCTCGATCAGATCGCTAACGTCTGGGCCGTGCGCAAGCCCACCGAGGACGGCAATCTGACTTCGGTGGAAGTGTTCGGGGCCGATGGCGAAGTGATCATTCACCTCGTCGGCACCCGCGAGCGCAAGCATCCCGAACGCCCGGAATGGCGTGCGCTGGCCGAGGGCCTGCCGGTGCTCAATCAGGCCCGGACGGCCTAGCCGCATGAGCAAGCTGACCTCGGGCCTTGCTGCCCTCGCCATGCTCGCCGGCGCCGGTTCGGCGCTAGCCGAAGACGCAGCCCCGCAGCCAGCACTGGCTATCGAGCTCAATGCCGTGCAGCCGGTGGAGGGTGGGTGCCGCGTCACCTTCCTTGCCACCAACGGGCTGGGCTCCCCGCTTGACCGCGCCGCCGTGGAAATGGCGCTGTTCAAGACTGACGGCGCCATCGAGCGGATCGTGACGCTCGATTTCAAGGGACTAGCAGAAGGCAAGACCAAGGTGCTGCAGTTCCAGCTGACCGGGCTCGATTGCGCGGCGCTGGGGCGGGTTCTGATCAACGACATCACCGCCTGCGAGGGCGCGGCCTTCGCCGCCGATGCCTGCCTTCCGGCGCTGGTCACCAGCGCCCGTCCAGACATCGCATTCGGGGTTTGAGATGGACATTGTGAACGCGGCCGAGCTGCACGATTTTTCGATGTTCGGGCTGTTCATGCAGGCCGACTGGGTGGTCAAGTCCGTGATGGTCGGCCTGCTGATCGCGTCGGTCTGGTGCTGGGCGATCATCGCCAACCGGGTGCTTACTTATGGCCGCGCCCGGCGGGACATGCGGGCGTTCGAGCGGGCCTTCGCCTCGGGCAGGCCGCTCTCCCAGCTGCAGCAGGACATGCAGCATGCCGCGCCCAGCGGGCTCGCCGCCGTCTTCATGGCCGCCATGGACGAGTGGGACAAAAGCCACCAGCAACAGGCGTCCAACGCGCCCGGCCTGCAAAGCCGCCTCGAAATCGCGCTCGATCTGGCCGTGAGCGAGCAAAGCACAGCGCTCGAAAAACGCCTGGGCTTTCTGGCCACGATCGGCAGCGCCGGTCCCTTTGTCGGCCTGTTCGGCACGGTCTGGGGCATCATGAATGCCTTTACCGCCATCGCTGCCGCCGAAAACACCAGCCTCGCCGTGGTTGCACCGGGCATTGCCGAGGCCCTGCTCGCGACCGCACTGGGCTTGCTGGCGGCCATTCCCGCGGTGATTGCCTATAACAAGCTGAGCGCCGATGCCGGCCACCTGATCGCCAAGCTGGAGGGCTTTGCCGACCGGCTGGTGGCCCTGCTGTCGCGCCAGCTCGACGCCGGAAAGCCGCTCTGATGGGCATGTCGATTGGGGCCGGCAAGGGCCGGGGCAGGGGGCGCCAGCGTGGCCGTGGGGGGCCGATCAGCGAGATCAACATCACCCCGATGGTCGATGTGATGCTGGTGCTGCTGATCGTCTTCATGGTCGCCGCGCCCCTGATGACGGTCGGCGTACCGATCGACCTGCCCAAGACGGCCGCGTCAACCATGGTGCTGGAGCGTAAGCCGATCACGGTCACCGTCGAGCCCGATGGCACCATTTCGGTGGAGCGCGACGTGATTGATCTGGAGGGGCTGGTGCCGCTGATCGCCAGCCTCGCCGAGGAGGGCACCGAAGAACGTCTCTATGTGCGCGGCGACGCGACGGCGGCCTATGGCGCCGTCATGAAGGTGATGGGCGCCCTGTCGGCGGCCGGTTATTCGCGCATCGGGCTGATCACCGAGCAGGAGCCGGGCCGCTAGATGCGCATGGAATTGCTCGGATCGGCGCTGGTGCATGCGGCTGCTTTCGGCACCGCGCTGCTCTGGGTCGGCCTGCCGCAGCCCGATGATGCACCCAGCATGGGCGCGATGGAGGTCGAGTTGATCGCCATGGCGTCGGTCTCGGCCAATGCGAGCGACGTCATAGAAAGCGACGCCGCCGTGGATCAGGTTTCTGCTGGCGCGGAACAGGCCGTTCCGGTCGAGGCCGTGGTTCCGGAAATGCTGGAGCCGCAGAGCGAGACTGCGGTCGAACCCACGCCGGCCGAAGCTGTTGCCAATGAAAGCCCGCCGGCGGAAATCCCGCTGTTGGTGGCGTCGCTGGAGGCGATCGCCCCCGAGGAGTTTGCAGCGCCTGTTCCGCAGGAGGCGCCGCTGGAGCCGGTTGAGACATCCGATCTGACCCCCGCGCCAGTGCCGCATGTGCTGTCATTCACCCGGCCAACGACGCCCACGCCGCGCCCGCAGGCGGCGCCCCGTCAGACGGCCGCTCCCAAGCCGCAACAGGCCGGATCGGGCGGCAACAGCAATGCCGATACCGCTGCGGCATCCGCGTCCGCAGGTCAGGCCGGTGCCGGATCAGGCGGGAGTGCCGATGTGGCGCGCTATCCAGGCCAGGTGCAGAACAAGCTGCGCCGGGCGCTGCGCTATCCGCGCGATGCCCGCGGTGATAGCGGCGAGGCGCTAGTCTATTTCGTGGTCGATAGCGGTGGACAGGTGGTCAGTCTGAATGTGGCGCGCTCGTCGGGCAATCCGATCATTGATCAGGCGGCGCTCGATACCGTGCGCCGTGCCGCGCCCTTTCCCGCCATCCCCGGCGATGCAGGCCGCAATTCCTGGGACTTCACCATCCCGCTGACCTTCCGGAACTGAAGGCACACAGGAATGCGCAGCCCGTTCAGGGCGACAATCCAGCAATTGGGGGGAATGGAGCGGGTGAAGGGAATCGAACCCTCGTCACTTGCTTGGGAAGCAAAAGCTCTACCATTGAGCTACACCCGCAACGGGGTTCTAGATGCGTGAAATCGCGCTGGGCGTCAAGGCGCTCGGTGCAGCCAAATGCATCGTTCAACGGCCGCATTGCGAACGCGGCCGCTGCCCCACCTAGCCCGAATAGGGCTTGAAGTGTTTGGAGAGCTTGAGGGTCTGGGCCTGGTAGTTCGAGCCCAGCGCCGAGCCATAGAGGCGGTCCGGGGCTTCGGCGAGGCGCTCGTAGATGAGCCGGCCGATGGTCTGGCCATGGCCGAGCAGGAAGGGAACCTCGCGGCTGCGCACTTCGAGCACGGCGCGGCTGCCCGTGCCGCCGGCCGAGGAGTGGCCAAAGCCGGGATCGAAGAAACCGGCATAGTGCACGCGGAACTCACCGACCAGCGGATCGAACGGCACCATTTCGGCGGCATGCGTCGGCGGCACATGCACCGCTTCGTCGCTGACCAGAATGTAGAACTCGTCGGGATCGAGGATCAGCTCTTCGCGGCCGCGATTGACCAGCGGGTCCCAGAAGTCGAGCACGTCGAGCGCGCCCTTCTTGTCCACGTCGATCACGGCAGTGTGGCGCTTGGAGCGGAAGCCGATAAGCCCGTTGCGGTCGGCGCCTTTGAGGTCGATCGACAGGGCCACGCCCTCGCCGACCGGCACGTTGTTCTCGAACACCAGCGTGTCGCTGGCATGCAGCGCCTGATGCTCGGCAATGGTGAGGCGATTGTCGCCGCAGCGGAAGCGCATCTGGCTGAGGCGCGAGCCGGTGCGCACCAGAACCGGGAAGGTGCGCGGGCTGACTTCGAGATAGAGCGGGCCGACATAGCCATTGGGCATCTGGTCAAACCCGCGGGCGCGATCGCCGATGACGCGGGTAAATACGTCGAGACGGCCGGTGGAGCTTTTCGGGTTGGCCGAGGCGCTGACCGTATCGGGCAGGTCAAGGCTTTCCTGCAGGGGGACGAGGTAAACGCAGCCGCGCTCCAGCACGGCGCCCTTGGTCAGGTCGATCTCGTGCAGCTTGAGTGCTTCGATGCGCTCGGCCACGGAATGGTCGGGGCCAGGCAGGAAGCTGGAGCGCACGCGATAGGCCACGTCGCCCAGGCGCAGGTCGAGGCTGGCCGGTTGCACCTGATCGTCATCGAACGGGCGCGCCACCATGATCGAACCCTGGCGGGTGAGCTGCTCAATCAGCCGCGCCGGGAAGACGCCCTGCGGCCAGACCTGTTGCTTGTCCATGCTCATGGGTTTCCTGCTTTAGCCATGGACTTCCCTACCAACCCTTCCAATTGACGCCAACAGGCAATTGGCTTTACATCACAACCCAGTGGTGATTTGGCCGGTCGCTTGCAGCCACTTAAAAGAAATTGCTAAAGACCGTTTGGGAACCGGCCGCCCTTGCGTGCCGGTTTTTTTTGTTTGAAGGCGTGAAGATGTCCAAGGCGAACAACCCCCTCAATGATCCGAAACGGCGCGCTGCAGCGACCCAGATGGTCCATGGCGGCGGCATGCGTTCGCCCTTCAACGAAACCAGCGAAGCGATCTTCCTGAACTCGGGCTATTCCTATCCGAGTTCCGAGCATGCCGAACTGTTGTTTCAGAACAAGATCCCCGGCGGTCACAACTATTCCCGCTTCGCCAATCCCACCGTCGACATGTTTCAGGAGCGCATGGCGCTGATCGAGGGCGCCGAGGCCGGTCGCGCCTTTGCCTCGGGCATGGCTGCCGTCACCAATGCGGTGATGAGCCAGGTGCGCGCCGGCGACCATATCGTGGCCGCGCAGGCGCTGTTCGGCGGCTGTCGCTACGTGGTGGAAGACTATGCGCCGCGCTTCGGTGTGCAATCGACGCTGGTCGATGGCCGCGATCCCGAGAATTTCGCGCGCGCCATGCGGCCCAATACCAAGGTCGTCTTCATCGAGACGCCGACCAACCCGACGCTTGAGCTGGTCGACATCAAGGCGGTGGCCGAGATCGCCCACGCCCATGGTGCCAAGCTGATCGTCGACAATGTATTTTCGACGGCGCTGTACCAGAAGCCGCTGGAACTCGGCGCCGATCTCGTTACCTATTCGGCCACCAAGCATATCGACGGACAGGGCAGAGTGCTGGGCGGTATCGTTCTGGGCTCCAAGGCGCTGATCGAGGGTGACGTGCATATGTTCCTGCGCCAGACCGGCGCGACCCTCAGCGCCTTCAATGCCTGGGTGCTGCTCAAGGGCCTGGAAACCTATGAATTGCGCATCCGCCAGATGACGGACAGCGCCGAAAAGGTTGCCGAAGCGCTCGCTGGCCATCCCAAGGTCAATCGCGTCATCTATCCGCACCATCCCAGCCATCCGCAATATGAGCTGGCCAAGCGGCAAATGCAGCGCGGCTCGACGCTGCTGGCCATCGACGTCAAGGGCGGGCAGGATGCGGCTTTCACGCTGTCGGACAGTCTTGCGGTGATCCTGATTTCCAACAACCTGGGCGATGCCAAGTCGCTAATTACCCATCCGCGCACCACGACCCACGCGCGCCTCACCGAGGATGTGCGGCTGGAAACCGGCGTGACGCCGGGCCTGCTCCGCCTGTCGGTCGGCCTTGAGGCCAGCGACGATCTCATCGCCGACCTTCTCTATGGCCTCGATCAGGTCTGACCGGATGGCAAAGCGGACGGGGTTTGGGCGGGTATTGGTCTGGGCGGCAATGGCGCTGCTCACCATGCCCGCCATGGCCCAGACCCTGCCGCACCATTCCGACCCTTCGGCGCGCGAAATCCTGCCCAGCCTCACCCCCGTGCCGGCCATCCGCTTCCTGACGACGGCGGATTTCCCCCCGTTCAATTTCCGTGACGCGGGCGGCGAACTGGTCGGCTTCAATGTCGATCTGGCCAAGCGCATCTGTGCCGAGGTCAATGTGGCCTGCACCATCCAGGCCTGGCCCTGGGAGCAGGCCGCCGATGCTCTGGCCGACAACCAGGGCGACGCCCTGATCGCCGGGATCGACCTGAGCGAAGAGAACGGCAAGCGCTTCGACTTTTCGGCGATCTATCTGGCGCTGCCCGGGCGCTTCGTGACTCGTGCATCCGATATCGGCACCTTCGAGGCCAATGCGCTGGCTGGCAAGACCATCGCCGTGCGCCGCGGCAGCGCCCACGAAACCTTCCTGACCCGCTATCTGCCCAAGGCTGTCATCAAACCCTTCGATAGCGAGATTTCAGCGCTCGATGCACTGCGCGACAATGCTGCCGATGTCTTCTTCGGCGACGGGATGCGCGCATCCTTCTGGCTCAATGAAAACCTGAACTGCTGCGGTTTTGCCGGCGGGCCCTATTTCCGTCCGCACCTGTTTGGCGAGGGCATGGCGATTGCCGTGCCCGCCGGGCATGACGCGGTGCGTCACGCTATCGATTGGGCGCTGGTCAAGCTTGAGGACAAGGGCGCGCTGGACGAACTCTACCTGCGCTGGTTCCCGGTGGGGTTTTACTAGGAAGGCATGCGGCGATGGCGTGCCCGCGCCGCCACCTCGATGGCAGCGGTGGTGAGCCGGTCGAGGTCCAGCTTGTCGCGCAGCAATTCGAGGAAGCGCAGCTCTTCCTGCTCGAGATGAAGGTCGACCGAGGCGACTTCCACGGCGACGGCATAGGCGGTGTCCTGCAACTTCTTGGGCAGGGCGGCGATGGCATCGTCGAGAACCTGGTCGAGCCCGCCCGGGCCGTTGAGCTTGTCGGCACAGTCATTGGCAACCGCCGTCAGCCGATCCCTATCGAATCCCTCAAAGACGGGCAGGCGCCCGATCAGCGCCTGAATGCGGACCAGTTCTTTTTCCGTCATGGCACTATCGGCCGAGGCGGCGACGATCATCAAGTGTACGAGGGCGTCATGAGCGGTGGTGGGCATGGGACTTCTCGGATTTCTAAGTCGTTGAGAACGCTATGCACGTCGCGCAGCCTTGGCAAGCAGCGCGGTGAAAACGTTGACGCAATGCCTGCCATAATGCAACACACCGACACCCCTTATCTGAAAGGCCTCAACCTTGACGCCCGCTCTCCTGCCCGTTCTCGACCCTGCATTCTTTGACGCTGCCCAAACTGCCAAGGCCTGGCCGTTTGAAGAGGCTCGCAAGCTGGTCAAACGGCTCGAGAAATCGGGCAAGCAGGAAGCCCTGTTCGAGACCGGCTATGGTCCTTCGGGCCTGCCCCACATTGGCACCTTTGGCGAAGTGGCCCGCACCACCATGGTGCGGACGGCCTTCCGCCTGCTGACGCGCGACCAGATTCCGACCCGCCTGCTGTGCTTCTCCGATGATATGGACGGCATGCGCAAGATTCCGGAAACCGTGCCCTCCAAGGAGGCCATGGAGCCGCATCTGCAGAAGCCGCTGACCTCGGTGCCCGATCCCTGGACCAACGAATATCCCAGCTTCGGCGACCACAACAACGCCATGCTGCGGCGCTTCCTCGATACCTTCGGGTTCGACTACGAATTCGCCAGCGCCACCGAATATTACAAGTCCGGCAAGTTCGACACGGTGCTGCTGCGCGCGCTCGAGCGTTACGACGACATCATGAAGGTGATGCTGCCCACGCTCGGTGCCGAGCGCCAGGCCACCTATTCGCCCTTCCTGCCGATCTCGCCGGTTTCGGGCCGCGTGCTCTACGTGCCGATGAAGGAAGTCGATGCCAAGAACGGCACGATCACTTTCACCGACGAAGATGGCCGTGACACTACGGTTCCGGTCACCGGCGGCCATGTGAAGCTGCAGTGGAAGCCGGACTTTGGCATGCGCTGGGCAGCGCTGGGCGTCGATTTCGAGATGTTCGGCAAGGACCACCAGACCAATGCGCCGATCTACGACAAGATCTGCGAAATTCTCGGTGGCCAGGCGCCCGAGCACTATGTCTACGAGCTCTTCCTCGATGCCGAGGGCCAGAAGATCTCCAAGTCCAAGGGCAATGGCCTGACCATTGACGAATGGCTGACCTACGCCTCGACGGAAAGCCTGGGCCTCTACATGTTCCAGAAGCCGCGCGTGGCCAAGCGCCTGCATTTCGACGTCATCCCGCGCACGGTCGACGACTATTACAGCCACGTCGCCGCCTATCAGGGGCAGGACGTTGCTGCGCGCCTCGAGAACCCGGCCTTCCACGTGCATTATGGTGACGTGCCGAACCCGGACGTGCCGCTCAGCTTCGCGCTGCTGCTCAACCTGGTTGCCACGGCCAATGCCGAGGACACCAAGGTCATGTGGGGCTTCATCTCGCGCTACCTGCATGGTGCGAGCGCCGCGACCCATCCCGAGATCGACCGCCTCGCTGGTTATGCCGTTCGTTACTTCAACGACAAGGTCAAACCCTTCAAGACCTACCGCGCCCCCACCGACCAGGAGCGTGCAGCCTTGCAGGATCTTTACGACCAGCTCGCCGGCTATGAAGGCTCGACCGACGGCACGGCCCTACAGGATCTCGTCTACGCAATCGGCAACGCGCACAAGTTCGAGCCGCTGCGCGACTGGTTCAAGGCGATCTATCAGGTGCTGCTCGGCGACGATCAGGGCCCGCGCTTCGGCTCGTTCATCGCCCTGTTTGGCGTGGCCGAAACGCGCAAGCTGATCGCCGACGCGCTTGCCGGAAAGATGCTCGCCTGACCTGTAATGCGCCCGTCCTGGCGGGCGCGCTTAGGTAAGACGTTTGCGAAAATAGACGACGCGCTGGGTTTCCTCGAAGCCCAGCCCGTTGTGCATTTGGTGGCTGTCGGCATTGTCGACCGGCGCATCGGAGGCCAGCTCGGTGCACCCCTGGTTCCGCACCCAATCGGTGACCCCGCCGACCAGTGCCGCTGCAACACCCTGCCGGCGCTGTTCGGGCACCACGTAGATCCCTTCTAGGAACCCGACCGGAGAGGTGTCGCAGCCATTGACGTAGTCGTGGCGGATGGTGGCTTCGGCAAAGCCGACCACGATGCCGTCGGCGGCACGTGCGAGCAATGTGACGCTGGCGCCCGGCTCGGCAAGAATGGCTGCGATTTCGTCGGCGTGCTCGTCAGTGCTGGCGTCCGGCCAGAGTTGGTGCCGTAGGGCTGACCATACGGCGACGTCAGAGGCCGTTGCCGTGCTGACGGTGACGCTCACTGGCTTGCCCAGATGATACGGGCCATCCATTCGATATCGCTCAAATCGAGAATGCGCGGCTGGTAGGCCGGATTGAGCGAGTGCAGCTCGATCTGCTTGGCGGTCTGGCGGAAGAGGATCTTGGCCATCACTTCCCCGTCCTGGGTCTTGACCACCACCCGGTCGCCGCGCCGCACCTGCTCGGTGGGCGAGACGACGATGCGGTCACCCTCGCGATAGAGCGGCTCCATCGAGTCACCCTGTACTTCGAGCGCATAGATGCTGCCTTCGCCCGGCGAGGGCAGGGCGATCTCGTCCCAGCCTTGCCCCGCCGGAAAGCCCGCGCTGTCGAAAAAACCACCCGAGCCGGCCTGTGCGAGGCCAAGCAGGGGAACCGTGCGGTTCGCGGCACTTTCATTCACCTGCATGAATGCACCGGTGCCAGTGAGAAACGTCTCGAAGCTATCCCCCGTGGCTTCAAGGATCTTGGAAATGCTCTCGGTTGATGGCCAGCGCTCCCGGCCGTCCTTGCTGACGCGCTTGGAAACGTTGAATGCGGTGGCATCGAGCCCGGCCAGCTTTGCCAGCGCAGACACAGAGTGTCCGTGACGGCGCGCCAGAGCGTCGATCCCGTCCCAGATGGCTCGGTGTGACAGCATGACAAGGGTCCTGCTAGAGGAAATATATCTTAGCTTTGGAATTAAGTCCTATACCTACCAATCCGCCACAGACTTGTAAAGAGCGCCTCCACCCCGCTTGCGGCATGGCCCGCCCGCAATTAGGTTCGCGCGCATGAGCACCCCAGAATTCGTCTACAAGATCGCGACCGAGGCGGCCTACGCGCCTGCCCGCGGCACCGCGTCCTTTGCCGGCATGCCGATCGACGCCGCCGATGGCTACATCCATTTTTCGACCGCCGGGCAATTGAGCGAAACCCTGCGCCTGCACTTCAAGGGGCAGGATGGGCTGGTGCTGCTCGCCGTCCGCACGGCCGATCTGGGCGCGGATCTGCTCTGGGAGCCCTCGCGCGGCGGCGCGCTCTTCCCTCACCTTTATGGTGGTCCCCTTTCAACGTCCGCCATCGCCTGGGAAGCTCCGCTGAGCGTTGCCGCCGATGGTTCCTCTAGCTTGCCCGAGGCTGTTCGATGATCTTCTCCGGTCTCTCCCCGCTGCTGCGCATTCCGGCGCTCGCCGGTCTCACGCGCGAAGCGCTGCTCAAGATGGATGCCGAGACCGCGCATGGCGCGACCATCACGGCGCTGCGCCTTGGCCTCGCGCCGGAAAGCACCCATCCCGACGGGGTCGAACTTCGCACCACTCTGTGTGGGCTTGAACTGACCAACCCGATCGGCATGGCCGCCGGCTTCGACAAGAATGCCGAAGTCGCCCGCCCGCTGGCCCTGATGGGTTTCGGCATGGTCGAAATCGGCACAGTGACGCCGCGTCCGCAGGCCGGCAATCCCAAGCCGCGTCTGTTCCGTGTTGGTCCCGCCGAAGGCGTCATCAACCGGATGGGCTTCAACAATCAGGGCAATGAGGCTGCGTTCGAGCGGCTGAAGGGTCTGCGTGTCCCGGCGGCCCTGGGCGTCAATATCGGCGCCAACAAGGACAGCGAAGATTTCGTCGCCGACTACGTGGCTGGCGTGCAGCGCTTTGCCGATCTGGCCGACTACCTTACCGTCAATGTGTCGTCGCCCAATACGCCAGGCCTGCGCAACCTGCAGGCCGACGAGGCGCTGCGCCGCCTGCTCGGCGAAGTGCTTGCTGCCCGCGCCAAGGCGAAAACGCGTGTACCGGTCTTCCTCAAGATTGCGCCCGATCTGGATGAAGCGGCGCTCGACGCGATTGCTGGGGTCGTGCTGGCGACCGATCTTGATGGCCTGATCGTCTCCAACACGACCATCACCCGCGATGCCGTGGCGGGTATGGAGAATGCCACCGAAACCGGTGGTCTCTCGGGCAAGCCGCTGTTCACCCTGTCGACCCAGCGCCTGGCGCAGATGCGCCAGCGGGTTGGGGCTTTGCCGATCATTGGGGTTGGCGGCATCCACTCGCCGCAATCGGCCCTGGCCAAGATCGAGGCGGGCGCCAATGCTATCCAGCTCTATTCGGCGCTGGTTTTCGGCGGCCTCGACATGCTCGACCGTCTCAAGCGCGGCTTGGTTGCTGCCATCCGTGCGCAGGGCAAAGCCAATATTTCCGAACTGGTCGGCACCCGAACCGACGACTGGGCCGCCGGCCGGGTAACGCTCGACTAGGGGTTTTCCGAGCCGATCGAGAACAGAGCCTCGAACTGGCCGTCTTCAATGCGGGAGGCGGCGATAACAGCCTGGGTGCGGCTGTCGACGTCGAGCTTCTGCAGGATGGCCGAAACGTGGGCCTTCACGGTGGCTTCCGAAATCGTCAGCTCATAGGCGATCTGCTTGTTCATCAGCCCGTCGCTGAGCATCATCAGCACGCGCACCTGCTGGGGCGTCAGGGTCGACAGGCGCCGCATCAGTGCGGTGTGGGCGTCGTCTTCACCCAGCGTGGTCCCTGCGGGAACGAACACGTCTCCCGACAGCACGGTCTCGATGGCGCGGCGGATTTCGGTCGGCCCCACCGATTTGTGGAGATAGCCCGCGGCGCCAAGTTCAAAGGCGCGGCGAACCACGGTGCTGTCTTCCACGGCGGAAATGATCATCACCGGAATGTCGGGATACTGCGCCCGCAGCAGCAGCAGGCCCGAGAAACCGCGCACGCCAGGCATGTTGAGGTCGAGCAGCACCAGGTCGCAGTCGCGATCGGCATCAAGCGCAGCGCTCAGCCCGTTGAGATCGCCGGCCTCCTCGACGCTCACCGTCGCATCGCCTCCCGACAGGGTCTGCCGCAGGGCAGCGCGAAACAGGGGGTGGTCATCGACAATGATAATACGGCGACGGCTCATGCGATGAATGCTCCTCATGCGGTTGCAGGTGCGTAGAACACCGAATCGACCGGATTGTGTAGCCACAAAAACAGCTCAGAAGGCCCGGGGCTCTTGCATATTGCGGCAATACTTAACGGGATGTTTACCATGTTTTCCCAAGAGTGAGCGTCATACCTTCGTGTTGAATCGCGAGGGGTCCGCCTTTTCATGACAGGGACTATCCATGGCCCGCGCTTACTCAATCCCGGACTATTCCGACCTCGTACACGAGCCCCAGCCGGGCGAGTGGCAGGCGCTGCGCGGCGAACTCGTCGCGCTGCTGGATCAGGTTGAGGGCCGTTATGGTGATGAGGACCTGGGCCAGCCCGCCCTGACCGGCCTCACCCGCCGGGTGCGCAACCTGCGCGATCAGGTGATCGGTCCCGAGCCCGCCGTACGCCGCCGCGAGGCGCTGCGCACGGTCAAGCGAGCGGTTGACCGGTTCAGCGAACGCGAAGAGCTCGCCGATGAACAGGATGACCTGACTAGCGCCATCGCCGAAATTCGCGGGCGGCAGATGTCTGCGCCGGCCGCAGCGCTTGGGCGCCGCCCTGTCGATATGCCCGAATTCCGCGAGATGACCGCCCTGGTGGGTGGCCTGTCGGGCCGCCTCGAACGTCTCGAAGGCGAACTCAAGTCGCAGCGCGCCAGCAATGGCAGCGTGCGCGAGGTGGCCGCTCAGGTCGAACAGCTTACACATGTCGTCGAACTGCTGGCCGGTGCCATCGGTGAAACCGGTCAGGTCAAGCGTCTCGAAGCCCAGATCGGCGCGCTGGCCGCCCTCATCGAAGAGGGGCCCAAGGTCGACCTGTCGGCCATCAACAAGCGTCTCGACGATGTGTCCTCCGTGGTCGGCAAGCTGGCTGAGCTGCAGGCCCAGCAGGTCGAGCGCGAACTCGCCAGCGACGCCCGCGAACCCGTTGCCGAGGTCATCGGCGCCATTGGTCCCTCGATGAGCGCCATCGAAGACAGCGTGCGCAACGTCTATGACCGGATCGACGCGATCGAGCGCAACGTCGCGCTCTCGTCGGGCGATTTCGAACGGCTGACCGGTGAAATGGCGGCCTTCACCCAGGCCATGCAGACTGGCTCCGCCGCGCCCGCCAAGCTGGTGGATCGCGTCGAGGCACTGGCCTCGCGCATTGGCGAATTTGACTCCTCCAATGGCGATCTGGCCGGTCTCAAGCAGGATATCGCTTCCTTGCGCGACGCGGTGATGGCCGGCATGGAGCCCCGCTTCCTGCGCATCGAAAGCCAGATCGAGGCCCTGTCCGATCGCATGGCCCCGGCCGTCGATACGACGCAGGTCGAAAGCCAGCTCAAGCTGCTGATGCAGCGCATGGATGAAACCGGCGCCCAGCTCAATGGTCTGGCCGAACTCTACGCGCAGCATTCCGATGCCGCCGATATCGAGGCCATTGCCACGCTGGTAGCCGAGCGCACCAGCGATGCGGTGACCCGTAAGGCGCCGGCCCCGGTCGCCATGTTCGGCCCCGACAGCCTCAAGAGCATCGAAGACCGCATCACCGGGCTGATCAAGTCGGCGGGCAAGACCCCCGATTATGAAACGCTGGCCAATATGGTGGCCGAGCGCACCTCGGAAGCCGTCGCCAAGTCCGCCGCCAATGCCGCTGCTCCCGCGCAGGCGGCTGCAATCACCGACGACTCCATGTCGGCGCTTGAGCACCGCATGGAAGCGCTGCTCAACACAGCCGGCAAGGACACGGCCGAGCGCCTGGCGCGACTGGAAGCCGCTCTCAGCGAGCGCCAGAATCCCGTCGCTCCGGAACGGCCCGCCACGCCCGCTGCCAAGTCGGCCGCCGCCACGGTTGAAAACCCGGCGGAAGACCGCACGCGCCTTGATGCCATGCTGTCCGCGCTGGCGGGCCCGAATTCGGCCGCCAAGAGCGATCTCATGCCGGCCAATCCGATCGACGATGCCCCGCTGATCGATCCCGGCTTCAAGTCCACCGGTCCGGTGCGTGCAGCCCTTGATGCCAAGGATGCGGCGCGTCCCGCTGCAAAGGCGGCTCACCCGGCCCGTCCGGCCTTCGATCCGGCCAAGGTCGAACGCCCGCAGCGGCCGCAATCGAGCTTTGCCGCCACCGAACCCGAGCCCTTTGCCGCGCCCTCTCCGGGCGCCGTGCCGCAGGTTGATGCGCCAGCAGGCCTCACCGGCACCAGCACCTTTGTCGCCGCTGCCCGCCGTGCCCAGCGCGCGCGGCAGGAAACCGTCGCGACCCCGGCATCGGCCGCTGGTTCGCTGATCAGCCGTGCTCTGTCGCGCGTGCGGCCGCCACAGGCCGTAACGGCCAGCGACAAGCCAGCCGAGATCCCGGCGGCCAAACCGGAAAAGCCCGCCAAGCCCATCCGCGAAAAGCTCACCCGCAAGGTTGCGGCAGAGCCGGTCGCGCCCGCTTTCGGTCCGCAGGCTGAAGGCGATGTGCCGCTCGTTCAGGCAAGCTTCCTCACCCGTCACCGCCGTCCGCTGCTGCTGGCGGCAACGCTGGTCGCGGTGTCCATGCTGGCACTCAATCTCGTCATTCAGCGCATGACGCCGGCCAAGGCGCCCGCGCCGGCAGTGGCCGTCGAAAGCCAGATCAACCTGCCATCGTCCGAGCCCGCCGCGACCGATGATGTCTCGCTGGTTCGCCCCGAGGCACGCGTCATCGACATGATCGACAGCACCACGACCGCCTCGATCAATCCCGACGAGGCCATGCGCTTCAGCAAGACGGATGTGGCAACGCCCATGCCCGCCAAGCTGACGGCGACCAAGGTCGAGCCTGCTGCAGTTGCCCCTGTCGATGCCGCCCCCGCCGCCGCCGATGCCGACACGACCGCTGCCGTCGAGAGTTTCGAGCTGCCCCCCGAGGCGATTGGACCGCTGGAGCTGCGCCAGGCCGCTGCCGATGGCGACGCCCGTGCCCAGTTTGAGATCGCCGCCATTTTCACCGAAGGTCGTGCGGTCCCGCAGGATTATGCCGAAGCCGCCAAGTGGTACGAGCGTTCCGCTGCGCAAGGCTTCGTGCCGGCCCAGTATCGCCTCGGCAATCTCTACGAGGTCGGCCAAGGCGTCGAAAAGCAGCTTGAGGTCGCCAAGCTCTGGTACCAGCGCGGTGCCGAGGCTGGTAACCGCATGGCCATGCACAACCTGGCCGCGCTTTACGCGGGCGGTCAGCTGGGCGAGCAGGAATTCGAACTGGCCGCCGAGTGGTTCGCGCGCGCCGCATCGCGTGGCATGACCGACAGCCAGTTCAACCTGGGCATGCTCTATGCCCGCGGCCTGGGCGTCCCGCAGGATTTCCAGCAGTCGTTCAAGTGGTTCTCGCTTGCCGCCCGCAATGGCGACGCCGATGCCGGCAAGGCGCGCGACGACATCGTCAAGTCGCTGAGCGCCGAAGCGGTCAGCCGCGTCACCGAGGAATTGCAGACCTGGCGGGCCGAACCGATCGAATTGGCGGCCAATTTCGCGCCGCTGGGCACGTGGTCACCGACCTTCGATCCCGGTCAGCCCATCGCGGCCAAGGATGTCGTCTCCAAGGTGCAGCTCGCGCTGGGCCGGCTCGGCTTCGATATCGGCACGGCCGATGGCCTGCCTGGCCCCAAGACCGCCGAAGCCATCAAGGCCTTCGAGCGGGGCACGGGCATGAGTGAAGTCGGCGCCATCAATCCGCGCCTGCTGGCCGTGCTGGGAAGCCAGCCCGTCTGAGCGAAACTGTGGTTTGACACAGCCTCGGCAGGGTCCTAAGCCGGATCGCGAAAGTCGCCGCCGATAAGTTGGCGGCCTTGACCTATTGTTCACGTACGATCCTGTAAACTCGTGCGGCGTAGTGTTTTTCGAACGGATCCGGGTCTTGCAGGTCTATCTGCCGATCGCCGAACTGTCCGTGAACCTCTTCTTTCTCGTGGGGATCGGAGGGGCGGTCGGTTTCCTGTCTGGCCTCTTTGGGGTCGGCGGCGGATTCCTGCTGACTCCCCTCCTGATTTTCTCGGGTGTGCCCGCTCCCGTGGCCGTGGCTTCGGTCACCGGCCAGGTCGTGGCTGCCTCGACTTCGGGCGCCCTCGCGCATTACCGGCGCGGCGCGATCGATCTCCATCTGGCGCTCTACCTGGTGTTGTCCGGCATCCTCGGCGCCTTCGGTGGCGTCGCAACCTTCGCGCTGCTGCGCGATGCCGGTCAGCTCGACCTGTTCATTTCGCTCGGCTTTCTCATCCTGCTTGGGTCGGTGGGCGTGCTGATGCTCGTCGAGTCCACCCGCGCCATTCTCAAGCAGCGTCAGGGCATTGTGGTGCGCGAGCGCCTGCCCAATCAGCACAACTGGATCCATGGCCTGCCCATGCGTGTCCGGTTCAAGAAGTCGCGGCTCTATATCAGCGTGCTGCCCGTGCTGGTCATTGGCCTGTTCATCGGTTTTGTCGGTTCGCTTTTGGGCATTGGCGGCGGCTTTGTCATGGTGCCTGCGCTGGTCTATCTGCTGCGCGTCCCGGGCAATGTCGTCATCGGCACCTCGCTGGCCCAGGTCGTGGCACTGATGGCCGCAACGACGATCATGCATGCCGTGCAGAGCCAGAGCGTCGATATCCTGCTCGCCTTCTGCCTGATGGTTGGCGGCACGGTCGGGGCGCAGTTTGGCGCTTCCGCCGGCAAGTATCTGCGCGGCGAACAGCTGCGCGGCCTGCTCGCCCTGCTGGTGCTTGCCGTGGCGATCCGCTTTGGCCTGTCGCTGGTCATTGCCCCGTCTGACGTGTTCAGCATGGCCGTCGTGGGGGGCGCCCGATGACCCGGTTGCTTGCCGCAGTCCTGATCATTTTCGCGCTGGTCATGCCCGCCCAGGCCGAGCGGCTGATTTCGCAACTGTCCAATGACTCGGTGGAAATCACCTCGAGCTTTGATGGCGAGCGCATGACCTTCTTCGGCACCATCGCGCCCGACGCCGGCGCGACCCAGAAATATGTCGAAGGGCCGTTCCAGGTTGTCGTGGTCGTTCTGGGTCCCACACAGAACCGGGTGGCGCGCAAGAAGGCCAATTTCTTTGGCATCTGGATGAATGCCGATCAGGTGCAGTTCAACGGCTTCCCGAGCTACTTCCACGTGCTGTCGAGCGCGCGCCTGGCTGACATTACCGACATCACCACCCTGACCACCAACTATATCCTGCCCGAGGCACATACCCTGGTGACCAGCAGCGGCGACTGGTGGAAATCGGCGATCTTCGGCCGCGAACTGGTGCGCCTGATGACTGAGGAAGGTCTGTTCGGCGTGCAGGAAAATGCCGTGAACTTCATGGCCGACAACTTCTATTCCGCCCGCCTGACCCTGCCCAGCAATGCTCCGCCGGGCCCCTATGTGGCGCTGACCTATGTGTTCAAGAATGGCGAGATCGTCGCGCGCCGCTCCGAGGGCTTTGCCGTGCGCAAGATGGGTTTCGAGCGGTTCCTGGCGCTGTCGGCTGTGCAGCAGCCGCTGCTCTATGGCGTGGTCTGCGTCATCCTCGCGCTGTTCACCGGCTGGCTCGGTGGCGTGGTGTTCCGGCGCTAGCCGCCGATCAGCCGCCGCGGGCTCACCGGATATGTGCGGTCCCGGCCCAGCATGGTCACTTCCAGCGACGGCCAGTTGAACAGCCCGGCAAAAGCGGGAGATAGGATGTTGATCGATCCGGTCGAAGAGCCATAGGCCGGCAGGATCAGCAGCCGGTTGTCATGCACGAAGCAGGGTCGCCGCGTCGCCCGCCCCGCCATCAGGATATGGGCTGCCGGATGCAGGTGCCCGGCAATCAGTCCGGTCGTTCCGCGCCGCGGCTCGTGGGTCAGCGTCAGGCCCGCCAGTTCAAGCTCTTCGAGGCAAGTCCCCCCGATTTCGTGCGGCAGCGGATCGTGGTTGCCCGAAAGCCAGATGCAATCCACCGTCTCCGTCAGCCGCTCGATCCGCGCCCGGTCGGCCGGGTTCAGCAGGCTGCTCGAATTGGCACGATGAAAGCTGTCGCCGAGCGAGATCAGCCGCCGCGCACCCATCCGGCGCGTATCGGCCTCCAGGCGGGTCAGCGTCATGCCGGTATCATAGGGCGGCAGCATCTGCCCGCGCTGGGCAAAGCTGCTCATCTTTTCGAAATGCAGGTCGGCAACCAGCAGCGTCTGCTGGGCGTGCCAATACAGCGCGCCAGAGGGCAGGGGCTCAAAATTCTGACCGGCGAAACGCAGGAGCGGTGTCTCCGTGATCTCGGCTGTAGATAGGGAGTAGTTCACGTATGGCCCAGGGTCTTTCGCGGATGACGCGAGTCCGATCTTAGCAGATTCGCTAAGGGGGCGCTTCTAGCGCGGTCACCGCCCTTCGCCCAGCGCCTCCTTCATCAGTTCGTCGGCTGCATCGGCCATCGCGGATTCCCGACCTTCCCCAAAGATCGGCTCCTTGCCGATATCGAGCATGACCGGCACGGCAAGCGGCGAAATCTGCGCCAGCGGCCGGTGGACGATGTGGCTGCGGATGCGGGCCAGCATGTCGCCGAGCCGCTCAATGTCGAGCAGTCCCCGCGCCGCGTCGCGACGGGTGGCCTGGATCAGGATGTGGTCGGGCTCGTGCTGATACAGCACGTCATAGATCAGGTCTGAGCTCATGGTGATCTGGCGGCCGCTCTTTTCCTTGCCGGGATGCCGCCGCTCGATCAGCCCCGAAATGATGGCGCAGTTGCGGAAGGTCCGCTTCATCAGCGCCGATTCATCGAGCCAGGCTTCCAGGTCATCGCCCAGCATGTCCTCGGAAAAGAGGTCATCCAGCGACAGCCGCGCCGATTTGATCAGTGCCGAGAGATCGCCGAGCCCCCAAATGGCCAGCGCGTATTCCGAGGCTACGAAGCCCAGCGGCCGGGCCCGGGCGCGTTCCAGCCGGCGCGTCAACAGCATGCCCAGCGTCTGGTGTGCCAGCCGCCCCTCGAACGGATAGCAGACCATGAAATTCTGCGAGCCCCGCGGGAAGGTCTCGACCAGCAGGCTGTCGCGCTTTGGCAGCACCGACACGCGCTGCTGCAGCGCCAGCCAGCCGCTGACCTGCGGGGGCAAGGCCTGCCAGCTTTTGGGACTGTCGAGCATGGCGCGCACGCGCTCGGCCAGATAGGTCGAGAGCGGAAACTTGCCGCCCATATAGCTGGGAATCTTGGGATTGCTCGCCTGCGCCCTCGATACATAGGCCTCGTTGTCGCGCATGCCCTCAAAGGCCACGATCTCGCCGCCGAACATGAAAGTGTCGCCCACCAGCAGTGTGCCGAAGAAATACTCCTCCATTTCTCCCAGCACACGCCCGCCCGCGCCGATCGGACTTTGCGATTGCCCCGTCTTCAGCGCCCGGCTGCGTACCAGCCGCACGCGCACCATCGGCTCCTCGATAATGGTGCCGATATTGAGCCGGTATTGCTGCACAACCTGGGCATTGGCCACCCGCCACAGCCCGTCCGGAGTCAGCTTGAGCCGCGCATAGCGCTCATAGGCGCGCAGCGCATAGCCACCGGTAGCGACGAAATCGAGCACCCGGTCGAACTGTCCACGCGGCAGGTCGCGATAGGGCCACGCCATGCGGATTTCATCATAGAGCGCACCGGCGGCAAACGGCGCGGCGCAGGCCATGCCCAGAATGTGCTGGGCCAGCACGTCATAACCGCCTGAAACCGGGTCTTCGCTATCCTGATGGTTCTCCGCCACGGCTTCCACCGCCGCCTCGCATTCCAGCACTTCGAAGCGGTTGGAGGGTACCAGCACCGCCTTGGAAGGCTCATCGAGCCGGTGATTGGCGCGACCGATGCGCTGCAGCATGCGCGAACTGCCCTTTGGCGCGCCCACCTGCACCACGAGGTCCACATCGCCCCAGTCAATGCCCAGGTCGAGCGTCGAGGTGCAGACCACGGCCTTCAACGCGCCCGATACCATGGCGCTCTCGACCTTGCGCCGCTGCTCGACCGACAGCGAGCCATGATGCAGCGCGATCGGCAGCAGATCCTCGTTTATCGCCCATAGCCCCTGGAACAGCAGTTCGGCCTGCGAGCGCGTGTTGACGAAGAGCAGCGTCGTCTTGTGCTGCTTGATGACCTCGTAGAGATCGCCATGCGCATAGTTGGCGGAGTGCCCGGCCCAGGGGAGCCGCTGCTCGGTCTTGAGGATTTCCAGCACCGGAGGCGCGCCGCCCGAGGTGGCCAGCAGACGCGTTTCCCGCTGGGGTAAGGGCTGGGCGATCCAGTCGCGCAGCAGATGTGGTTTTGCCACCGTGGCGCTGAGCGCGGTGATGGCCAGGTTTGGCGCCAGCTTGGCGATCCGCGCCAGCGCCAGCGACAGCAATTCCCCGCGCTTGGATGTCACCAGCGCGTGCAATTCGTCGAGCACGATGCGGCGCAGCGACCCAAAGAACAGGTCGGCATGGGGATGGCTGATCAGCAGGCACAGCTGCTCGGGCGTCGTCAGCAGGATATGCGGCGGCTTGCTGCGCTGCCGGGCGCGCTTGCTGGCGGGCGTGTCCCCCGTGCGCGTCTCGGCTGTGATCTTGAGACCCATCTCGAGGATAGGCGCGTTGAGATTGCGCTGCACGTCGACTGCCAGCGCCTTGAGCGGGGAAATGTAGAGCGTGTGCAACCCCTCGAACCCGCCATCGGCCAGATCCACCAGCGTCGGCAGGAAGCCGGCCAGCGTCTTGCCAGCGCCGGTCGGCGCAATCAGCAGCGCCGACGCCCCTGCCTGCCAGCTTTCGAGCACGTCAAGCTGATGCTGGCGCGGCGCCCAGCCCTTGCGGGCAAACCACTCGGCGATGATCGGGGGCAGGGCGGTCATGGAGCCTCCCACTCAGGGAGAGGTAGGCCAGGGTCATCCACGAGGGAAAAAGCGCGCAAGTGACACCTTCTGAAAAACACAAATGACCCTATATTATCCACCAGCACCACAACAGGGCGCCGGAGTTTTGCCAATGACCGATCAATATCCGTCCGAGACGCGCCCATCGGCGTTGCAGCGCTTCCTTGGCGGCCACCCGATCAATGTCATGCTCAAGCTGGCGCTGATCTCGCTGGTGGTGGGCTTTGCCATGAGCGTGTTCGGCGTCAACGTGCAGGGCGTGGTGCGCGGCGCCATCGAACTGTTCCGCGAAGCGCTGCGCGACGGTTTCGGCATGTTCCGCGGCATCGGCGGCTATATCGTCACCGGCGCGGCGCTGGTGGTGCCGATCTGGTTGATCATCCGCCTGTCCAAGGCGCGCTGATCGTGGTCGAGCGCCTGCGCCTCACGCCGCAGGAAGCCTTGGCGCGGCTCGTGCCCCACATTCTTGATCTGTCGAGCCAGAGCACTGGCCGCATCGCGATTGGCCTCGCCGGTGGCCCCGGCGCCGGCAAGTCGACCCTCGCCGCCGAACTGGTCGTCATGCTCGATGCCGTTCACCCCGGCAGCGCGGCGCTCGTGCCCATGGACGGCTTTCATATGCGCCACGCCAAGCTCGAGGCCATGGGGCAGGCCGATTACAAGGGCGCGCCGCACACCTTTGAAGGTGCTGCCTTCGTCAATTTCCTTCACCACCTCAAGACCGCGCGCGAGGCCGTCAGCGGCCCCGGCTATTCCCGCAAGATCGAGGATGTGGTCGATGATGCCTTCACCGTCGCGCCCGAGGTGCGGATCCTGATCGTCGAAGGCAATTACCTGCTGCTGACCGATCCGCCCTGGGCCGGTGTCAAGCCGCTGCTCGACTATGCGATATTCGTCGATGTCTCCCGCGATCTGGTGAAGGCAAGGCTGCTCAAGCGCCATGGCGAAGAGGGCCTCTTCTCCGAGGAGCGCAACCGCGCCCATATCGAGCGCAACGACCTGCCCAATTACGACCTCGTGTGCCTCTCCCAGGACCGCGCCGACGTGGTGATCACTATGGACGTGGCGCGGTAGCGCGGTGGCCGACAGCCCTGCGCGGGAATGACGCCGTGGCAGGCCATGCGCGCCATGTGCTAGGACGCCGGGGTCTGCATAAGAGTCGCCCCAATGTCCCAGCCCCGCCCGCAACACCCCTTCGACGTGCGTCACGCCGATGTGTGGAAGATTGCCCTGCCTGCCTCCGTCGCCTTCATCACCGAGCCCCTGGTGGGCATCGTTGATATCGCGGTGATCGGCCGGCTCGGTGATGCGGGCCTGCTCGGCGGCCTGGTGCTTGGCGCGCTGCTGTTCGACATCATCTTTTCGCTGGCCTATTTCCTGCGCATCGGCACGGCCGGGCTGACCGCGCAGGCGGTGGGCGCTCGCGACCCGCGCGACGGGCTGCTGCATGTGGTTCGCGCCATCCTGCTCGGTGTCGGCATCGGCGTGCTGATGATCGCCTTTGCCGCGCCCATTCTCCTGCTCGCAACCTCGCTTCTGGCGCCCGAAGCCGGTGCATCGGCCGCGTTGGCCGATTATTTCCACGTACGCATCGTCTCCGCGCCGTTCTCGCTGGTCAATTACGCGCTGCTCGGCTGGTTCTATGGCCGGGCCTCGGCCAAGACCGGCATGCTGCTGCAATTGCTGCTGCACGGGATCAATATCGTCACGAGCATCGCCTTTGTTTATCTGCTCGGCTGGGGCGTCGCGGGCGCTGCGGCTGGCACCGTGCTGGGGCAGGTCGTGGCCTGCGGCGTCGGGCTCTATCTGCTGCTGCGCCACTATGGCGGCCTGCGCTCCGTGCTGGACAAGATCGCGCCCGGCGAACTTGCCGATACAGTGGCGCTCAAGCGCATGTTTGGCTTGAGCCGTGACCTGATGATCCGCTCCGCGGCCCTCATGGGCGCCTATGCCTGGTTCGCCGCGCAGGGCTCGCGCATGGGTGAAGTCGCGCTTTCGGCCAATGCCGTGCTGCTCAACCTCCTGATGGTCATTGCCTATTTCCTTGATGGCATCGCGCAGGCCGCCGAACAGCTGACCGGCAAGGCCGTCGGCGCCAATTGGCGGCCGGCATTCGATCAGGCTTATGGCCTCAGCATGCTGTGGGGCCTGATCCTCACGCTGACCCTCGGCCTCGGCTGGTATCTCAGCGGCCCCTGGATCATTGGCCTCATGACCACCAATGCCGAGGTGCAGGCCTATGCGCTGACCTATCTGCCTATTGCGGCGCTCTGCACCGTCACCTTCATGCCCGCCTTCCTCTATGACGGCATTCTGGTCGGCACCACGCTCAACACCGTGATGCGCAACGGCATGGTGATTTCGCTCGTCGTGTTCCTCGTCGCCGCGCTGGCGCTGGAGCCGCTGATCGGCAATTGGGGCCTCTGGGCGGCGCTGCACTGCTGGTTCGTCGCCCGCGGCGCCATCTATTGGTGGGCGCTGGAACGCCGCAAGGCGGGGCTGTTCACGGCCGCTGCTTGACGCTTCTCCCGGCCGGTCAGAACACCATGACCGGCCGCACTTCGACACTGCCGATACGCGCCAGGGGAATATTGGCGCCGATCCGCAGGGCCTCGTCGTGATCGGCGGCCTCGATCAGGATGAAGCCCGAGACCTGCTCCTTCAGCTCGGCAAACGGGCCGGGCGTGGCGCTCATCTCGCCATTGCGCATGCGCACGGTGGTGGCCGCTTCTGTCCCATGCAGCGCCTCGGCGGCAACGAAATGGCCAAGCCGCATCAGCTCGCGATCATATTCGGCTGAATCGCGGGTGATCTGCGCCCATTCCTCGGGCGGCATCTTGTCGATCAGGCTGGTGTCGAAACAAACAAGGCACAGATAGCGCATGGCATCCTCCGGTGATCCTACTGCTTAGACGTATAGGGCGCAGGAGAACCGACACCCAACCTATCCCACGCGTTTGGTCGGGCTCCGGCTCTGATTGGCGAGCCCGCTGATCGCTGCGCGCAGCGCCGCCGGCTTGACCGGCTTGGTGACCACGGCAATACCGCGCTCCTCGGCCAGGGTGCGCACCGCCGGGCTGCGATCGGCCGTTACCAGTGCCGCCGGCAGATGCCCGCCCAGATTGTGCCGGAGCCATTCGATCGCATCGAGGCCCGAAGTCTGGTCGAGGTGATAGTCCATCAGCACCATATCGGGATACCAGCCCTCCAGCAGGTGCTCACGGTCGATCTGCTTGAGCGAGAGCGCGCTGCGCACGTCGCAGCCCCAGTGCCGCAATAGCCCCTCCATCGCCTCGATGATGGCGCGCTCATTGTCGACGCAGAGGATCTTGACCCCCTGAGTGCCGAAACCGACCTCGGTGGGTGGCATGGCCGCTTCCGGCGCCACACGAACCGTTCGGGTGGCGGGCAGGAAAATAGAGAAGCGCGAGCCGCGCCCTTCATTGCTGTCCAGCTCCTGCGTCAGCCCCAGCGCGGTGACAAGACGCTGCACGATGGATAGGCCCAGCCCCAGCCCCTGCGCCATGCGCGCACCGCGTTCGAGCCGCGAGAACTCGGCAAAGACCAGCTTGTGCTGATCCCGGTTGAAGCCGATGCCGGTGTCGATCACGTCCAGCCGCATTCGGCTGCCGCGGCGGCGGAATCCCACCAAAACCTTGCCCCCGGGCGGCGTATACTTGATGGCGTTCGAGACGAGGTTCTGCACAATGCGGCCAACCAGCGCCCGGTCCACCATCACAGAGGCCTCGGTGGTCACGATGCGCAACGCGATATTGCGTTCGCGCGCCATCGGGCCGAACTCCACCTCGATCTTCTTGAGAATATCTCGCCCCGCCACAACCGTCGGGGTCGGTCGCACGGCGCCGCTATCGATACGAGAGATATCGAGCAGGGCGCTCATGATGTCTTCCACGGCGGTCAGCGAGGCCTCGATGGAATTGGCGAGGTCGGCCAGCCCCGTCGATTTGGAGCGCTCGATCAGCGTCGAGGTATAGAGCCGCGCCGCATTGAGCGGCTGCAGCAGGTCGTGGCTGGCCGCTGCTAGAAACCGCGTCTTGTCGTGGTTGGCGGCGTCGGCCTTGGCGCGCGCGCTTTCGAGTTCGGCATTGACATGGGTCAGCGCCGCCGTGCGTTCCTCCACCCGCTCTTCCAGCGATTGGTTGACCCGCGCCAGTTCGCGCTCGGCCCGCACCCGCGCGGTCACGTCGGAGAAGCTGATGGTCAGCCCGCCATCGGGCAGGCGGCTCGAATGAAACTCCAACGATTGACCCAGATAGCCCAGCCGCTGCGTCACCGTGGTGGGCGAAGCGGTCAGCACATTGATGCGCTCGATGGCCAGCCGTGCGGCGTCGCCGGGCCCGAAGTCACCCCGATCCGCCAGAAACAGCGCGATATCGAACAGCGGCGTCCCCGGCTTGGTCAGGTCCGGTGGCAGCACCAGCATGGTGCTGTAGCGGCCATTGGCCGTGATCAGGCGCAGGCCGGCATCAAACACCGCGATCCCGAGGGGGATGTGGTTCATGGCCTGCAGCAGGCTGTCGACGGCCTCGCTTTTGTGGGGAGCCATGGGGGTCCTGTGGGTTTTGGGGGCGTGCGGACTATCGTCCCCGCAACAAAGCTGCGCAAGACAAACTCTCGACCCATTGCTTTTGTCGACGGGTTAATGAATCCTTATTGCCCGCGGGTCGCGGGGGCGGCCGCTTGTGGGACGCAAATCAACAAAAAGGGTGTTCGATGTTCAAGGAATTCCGGGACTTCGCGATCAAGGGCAATATGATCGATCTCGCCATCGGCGTGATCATTGGCGCGGCATTCGGCGCCATCGTTTCCTCGATCGTCGATGACATTTTCATGCCGCTTATCGGCCTGATCATCGGTGGCATCGACTTTTCAAATCTGTTCGTCGTGCTGTCCAACCCCAACAACGTGCCGGTGCCATCGCTGGCCGCCGCGCAGGCTGCCGGTGTTGCCACGCTCAATATCGGCCTGTTCATCAATGCCGTGGTGAAGTTCACCATCATCGCCTTTGTGCTGTTCATGGTGGTCAAGGGCATCAACCGCATGAAGCGTCAGGCTGCTGCCGAGCCGGTGGAAAGCACCCCAGCGCCGAGCAAGGAAGAAGTCCTGCTCACCGAAATCCGCGACGCATTGCGCGCCAATCCGCGCTAATCGCAAAAAGGCCGGTGGCGACACCGGCCTTTTTGCTGTTCGGATGCTAGGAGAAATGTCCGTTGACGTGATGATAATAAGAATATATACCTAGCAATGTAGGTAGTGACTCCTACGGACTAGTAAGCATGACAGCGCGAACACTTAGCGCAAACTACAGTGGCGACTCACCGATCCGGCAGTGGAGGTGATGGCACCATGAATTCGGAGCAAAGCCGGGTGGATTGAACGCATTGCGAAACTTGCCAGGGGGCAAAGGCAAAATGAGCGAAGACATCTACTACCACGCCTTTCTGAACCGCGACCGCCTGATCCACATCGTCGATCCCGACCCGACGACCTGCGAGGCGTTGAGCGTCCTGTTCCGGCTGGAGGGGTTCCAGACCACATTTTCGCTGGAAGCCTCCCATTTCATTGTCAGCCTTGAGCGCCGCCGCCCGGATATCGTGGTGCTGAACCTGCGCATGGGCGAAGAAAGCGGGCTCAGCCTGCTGCGCCGCGTCAAGGCCATGCGCACCGGTACGCCCGTATTCATGCTTGCGGATGTACCCCAACTCGATGCGGCCGTCACCGCCATGAAGCTGGGCGCGTCCGATGTGGTCTCAAAACCCGTCGATACCGAACATCTGCTGACCGTCATCCGCGACGCCCTGCGCCGCGACGTTCACCTGGGCGCCATGCAGGGCGGCCGCCGCCCGGTGGAAGTGCGCGGCTTCTCCCAGCTCACCCCGCGCGAACGCGAAGTGCTCCAGCTCATCACCAATGGCCAATCCAACAAGGAAGCCGGCCGCGAACTGGGCATTTCCCCCCGCACCATCGAAGTCCATCGCGCCCGCGTCATGGAAAAACTCGGCGCGCGCAACACCGCTGACCTGATGCGCATCGTCCTGACCAGCTAGGCCGCCCCCTGGCGGCCCAGCAGCCAGCGAAACGCCCGGCGCAGAAACGCCTGGCCGTCATGGGTGATCAGCGGGCCATGGGCCATGATCACCTTATCGGTGGGCCACGCCAGAATGTGCTGGAGGGATTGGCGCGCGGCGCGGCGGTCCGCGAAGGCGATCCGGAATTTGCGTGGCACCGCCGGTTCCTCCGCCGCCATCAGGTCCAGCCGCGCCACGAGCGCCCGCCAGCCGCTGAACCATCCGCGTGGAAACTGCTGGATCAGATCGGTGAAAACAGCGGTTCGGCTCTCGCGGTGAAAGAACACAACCTCCGTTGTGATCCGGTTGCCCCGCATGATTGCGTGGTCGATCTGCCCGGCCCAGGCCGCAATCGGCTCATCACCAAAGTCAGCGTCGAACCTGATATCCCCGCGCCGCTCGCGCAGGCCCGGCGGCGCATAGACCGTGGCGTCGGGATAGGCGCGTTGCCAGTCGCCCAGGGACGTGTGGTGAAGCGAATTGGGCGGGACCAGAAACCGCACCGTCCCCAATGCCTCGATTGCGGCGCGAAGCTCGTCTGACAGAGCGGTTGGTGACCAAAGCACCAGCTCGCCATTGCTCAACCGCATGATGGCCATCCGCGTGGGATAGTGAAATCCGGCCGCCGCCGTGACCGCCGGCCCCTCCGCGATCCAGATATTCGGACCAAACTCCCGCAACACGACGGCCTCCCATGTGTTTACAAGAGTATAAATTTATACGACTGTGTAATTATGGCAATCCCGAAGCGAACTGAGCGATCCCGCCTCCTCATCCTTGATGCCGCCAACGCAGCGTTTCGGGAACTGGGCTTTGCGGCGACCTCTGTCGGGGAAATCGCAACCCGCGCTGGCCTGACCCGCAAGACGGTCTACAACCTGTTCGCCTCGAAAGAGGACATCGGCCTGCAACTCATCGCCCGCGTTGAGGCGAACGACGGGCTCTACCGCGAGCGCATGGCGGCGGGCGAAGACGTCCCGGTTTTGCTCGAAGCGGTCCTGCTTGATAGCGCGTCGTGGTGTCTGGCCAATCCCGCGCTGGCAAAGCTGGCTCTCGCACCCTCCGAAAGACCGTCCCTCGAGCCACCACCCGATCGGCCATCCTTCCAGGGCCTTGTCAGGGATATTCTGGTGCTCGGCCAGGGGCAGGGGGCCATCCGCAGGGACGATGACCCCAATTTCATGGCCCTCGTTCTCCTGGGAGTCTACGGGCAAGCCATGCTCTCAGTCCTCGCCGGGCGCCCCTTCGCCAAGGACGAAATCAGACGCCTCATCCGCATCGTTATCGAAGGTATCGGCGAACGCGCCTTTGACAAAGGGCCGCCGAGGCAGAAGCCATGACTTCGTCCCTGGACGCCCTCAAACCGGTCTCATGAAGTTGGATAACGAGATCGGAGCAGGCGTCCGCTTGGCCATCTCAACAAAGGCCACGATGAAGTCAGTTTGGTTGTCCTTCTCCCGGAAACCAAGATTGATAGACTTCTGCAGTCCTTTCTCGCCAATTCTGATGGATCGCACAGGAAGGCCACTCCCGCTTTCGGCGACAAGCCAATCCGGCATCACCGTTATGCCTCGGTTGGCCGATACCAGTTGCAGCATGAGTTCAGGCGTGCCGATTTCGACACGGCGAGAGGGGCGGCAATCTGCCGGAACCAACACACGTGAATAAATGTCCAGGCGTTCGACTCCCACAGGCAAAGTGAACAACGTCTCGGCAACGAAATCTTCAGCTACAACATGATCCCGCTGTGCCAGCGGGTGGGCCTCGGGGACGATTAAGCGCAGTTCGTAGTCAAACGTCGGCACAAACCGCAAATCTGGAGCATGGATCGGATCCGGCGTGGCCAGCAGATCGATCTCATGAGCGCGAAGTGCGTCGACGCCGTCGAACCGGAAGGTCGTGCGCACATCAATGTCGACATCAGGCCATCTGGTTAGATACGGGCCGGTCACAGCCATCAACCAGCGCTCGCAAGGATGACATTCGCCGCCGATCCTCAGGATACCCCGTCGACCCCGGGCCAGTTCCGACAGCATGGCTTCAGCATGCTCAAGCTCGTGTAGAAAGCGCTCGGCGAGTTCCAGAAGATGTTCACCGGCCCTTGTCAGCCGAAGATGTCGGCCTTGTCTGTCCCAAATCTTGGCACCATGCCGGGCTTCAAGCTTGGCAATGGCGTGGCTGAGGGCCGATTGACTGACATTGAGCTTTTCAGCTGCCGCCGTGATGCTACCCGTGCGGCTAAGCTCACGGATAATCGAAAGATGCTGGCGGTCTATCATGAGCAGAATGCATGGTTAGATGAAGTAAGATCATTTTCGGTCATGATGCTTTTCGGGTAGCGTCCGCGTCAAGAGTCTGCCGGCACTACGGGTGCCTCACGCGGACATGTCTCGAAGTCACCCGCGCTGCGATGCGTGGAAAGTCCCGGATACCACTATGAGTGAAGACAAGGCGCAGCGCCGCAATATCGCCGTTCTGGCGCTGGCTCAGACATTTGGTGGTTCAAACGGGCCTATCATCATTTCGCTCGGTGGCCTCGTCGGCCAGCGCCTGTCGAGCGATCCGGCTTTGGTCACCCTGCCGGTGAGTCTGTACAATCTCGGTCTTGCTCTTGGGACGCTGCCGGCGGCGTTCATAATGAAGCGCTTTGGGCGGCGGAGCGGATATTTGATCGGCGCCAGCGTCGGTGCAGTTGGCGGCTTGATCGCCACAATCGGTATCGTCTGGGCCTCCTTCCTGGTGTTTTGCCTAGGCACCTTCCTGGCCGGCTTCTACGCTTCATATGTTCAAAGCTACCGCTTCGCAGCGGCGGATGGCATTACTGGACCGCTCAAGAATATCGCCATCTCGGCGGTCATGGTCGGAGGCCTGGCTGCAGCGATTATCGGTCCGCAATTGGTCATCTGGACGCGTGAGAGCATCCCGTCGCTGCCATTCGCCGGCAGCTTCATCAGCCAGGCAGCCCTGGCACTGTTTGCCATCCCGGTTCTGTTGCTGCTCAGAAAGCGCGACACGTCGATCAGCGCTGTCGACAACCAGGATCAAGGGCGGCCGCTCTCCGAAATTCTCAAAACCCCACGCTATCTGCTTGCCGTCGCCGCAGGTGTCGTTTCGTATGGCTTGATGACCTTCATCATGACCGCGGCCCCGGTGGCCATGGTGGGCATGGGGCATTCCATCGATCATGCGGCCCTCGGCATTCAGTGGCATGTGCTGGCCATGTTCGGTCCGAGCTTTTTCACCGGCCCTCTGATGGCCAAATTCGGCAAGGAGAAGATCACCGCCATCGGCCTCGCCATTATCGCCGGCTCGGCGATCGTTGCTCTGCTGGGTGTCGATGTCGGCCATTTCTGGGTGTCGCTGATCCTGCTCGGTCTGGGCTGGAACTTTGGCTTCCTGGGCGCCACCAGCATGGTCACCGATTGTCACACGCCGGCCGAGCGCACCAAGGTGCAAGGCGCGAACGATTTCATCGTCTTCGGCACTGTGGCCATCGCCTCGTTCTCATCCGGCGCTCTGCTGACCTCGTCGGGCTGGTCGACCTTGAACTGGTTCGTCCTGCCGGCCGTGGCCATCATCCTCGTGCCGCTGATCTGGCGCATGCGCCAGGTCACGGATCGGGCGATCCCATCTGTCTGACCACACAAACCGCTCTGAAAGCGTACAGCAGCTTCACGACAACGGCAGGTAGCTCACTTTCTCATCGATAAGGTCTTCGAGACTTACGACTTGACCGCTCCAGAACCTGAATTCCAAAGATTCATTACGGTCTTTGAAATCGACTTCGAATTCTAAAGAACCGGCTAACCTGACTTCCTCAAACTCTTCGTTGCGGGAAGTCACTATAAGCATACGATCGTTGATGACATCCGCGACTAAGTCCCGTGCCCATTTCTGGGCAAGCGCAGTTCCATCAATGTGTTCGGGCGGGTGGATATGCCAAGGTGCATCATTAAAGCCGATTGCGACACCCAAGGTGCCATCTGGATTGACACACTCATCTGCGATCAGCGTCAGCCTCCCATCAGGGCTTCGCTCAGTAGCGAAGGTTGTCATCTAGCAAGTGCGATGAAGGCTTCCATAGAGTGCATTTTGGCCAATGGATGTCTGGAATGCAATGCTATCGAAAGCCGACATTCCGCTCACCATCCCTCCAGCGCCTCGGCCAGGGGCAGGGGGCCATCCGCAGGGACGATGACCCCAATTTCATGGCCCTCGTTCTCTTGGGAGTCTACGGGCAAGCCATGCTCTCAGTCCTCGCCGGGCGCCCCTTCGCCAAGGACGAAATCAGACGCCTCATCCGCATCGTTATCGAAGGTATCGGCGAACGTTGACCGCGCCGTATTCCCTCTCTTGCTGTTATTTTTGCAGCTGGATGGAAACTTGCTGTCGGTGAACTAGACGAAAAACCATGGCGCAGATAACTCTTTGAAACAGCGAGCGCGGCCGTATTCATCATGCCGTGTAGTGAGTTGATGGGGGCAAGCATGACCGATGGACTGGCCAACTCTTCGTCGCGCAATTGGGGCGAGCGTTTCAAGCTGCGGCTCTCTGCCATCATTTGGTTCGTGCTGGCCGCGGGGTTCCTACTGGCCCTGCCGGTGCTGATCGATGTGTCCTGGCTCGTCGTGCTTGGCTTATCCGTTCTGGCCCTCATCCTGGCATTGCCCGGCGCCTGGCTGGTGCGAAAGCTGTTCGCGGGCCAGCGGATCCAGTCGTTTTTCTCAAGCGTCGCCAAGGCATTCTTCGCGCTGCTGTTCACGCTTTCCATAATTCTGGCCGCGCCAATCTACTATTTCGCGCTCTACACCGACCTCGAGCCGATGACGGTGCCGCAGGCAACCCTGTCGAACGGCAGCAAGACCGTGGTCTTCCAGGGCATGGCGCATGTCGGGTCCGAAAGTTTTTACAAGGGCGTCGTCTACGATCTGGAGAAGGCGTTGTCCGAGGGCTATGTGCTCTATTACGAAGGCGTCCAGAGTTCGCCGGATGGCGAGGCGTGGTTCAGCAAGCACCTGGCTGGCGGGGGCGATCTGAACACCAACTACCAGCTGCTGAGCGACATTTGCGGCCTCAACTTCCAGCTCAATTACTTCGGCTTGTTGCAGTCCGACATGGCTGAGCACCCTGACCGCCATGTGCAGGCGGACGTAAGCACGGCCGACATGATGCACGAATACGACCGCCTGATGCAGGCGGACCCGGTCTTTGCCGCTTCGCAGACCGCCGATACTACAGACGGTGCTGCGTCTGCCTCAATGACCGACAGTGTAGCGGGCATCGTAAGTTGGCTGCAGCAGGCTTCTCCCGACTTGCGCAGGCTTGCGGGGACAGTGTGCCGCGGCTACCTGTCCATGGCATTCAGCAAGAAGTCAGCGCCGGAAGAAATGGACAAGGTCGTCGTGGATTTCCGAAACCGGTCTCTGGCAGACCGCATCGAGCGCGACAGTCACCAGAAAATCTACATTACGTACGGTGCCGACCACCTGCATGGTCTGCTAGCCATGTTGCAGGCCGACGACCCCGCCTGGACGATTCAGTCACTCAAATGGCTGCGGCCAATCGATGCCCCCGAGGAACTTTACGGACGGCTTTGAGCCGGACTGACGGATAGACCTCCGCAAGGCGGCCGCCATGGACGTTCTGTGGCTCACCGTCATGTTTCCGAAGCGAGCGGTAGCCTCACGGTGAGGGTCCGGCCTCGAACCACGAGGCCTGCTTGAGGCGCGTCCGCCGACATTGACAGGTCAGGTCCAATCTTGAAGCGCCCTTCGGCCCCCTCTCGACCGTCAGAGCGCCTTGCTCATGTACACCGTCATCCCATTGCCGAAGGGCTCGGTGTGGGTGGTGCGGTAGCCGAGGCGTTCGTAGAGGGCGATATTGGTCGTGAAGGCAGCGTTGGTGAGGAGGCGGACTTCGCTTTGCCCGGGGCCGCAGCGGCCAGCGCTTCGGCATGAGCCATCAGCCGGATGCCGTGTCCTTCGCCTTGCCGGCCGGGGTGCACGGCGACGTTCTCGATCCAGTAGTGATCGTTTCGAGATTGGGTTTCGATCAGGCCGACGAGCGCTCCGCCCAAACGCACCAGGTCGAAGCGGAATGTCCCGAGCTTTTCGGCATAGTCGGCGATCATCGGGCGCGGCTCACGCCCGATGACAGGGACCCATTTGGCATAGGCGGCGCGAACGAGGTCGCGGATCGCGTCTGCATCGTCTGGGCTGGCGCGGGCAAGCTTCGCAGGCAGTCCGGACATTGCGGTCCCTCCTGCCCGAGAATTAGCCCCCGTTGGTCGGCAGCGTCAAATCGCCGGAGGTTAGTTTGCTGGCGGTGAGGGCAGCGTCGGCCGAAGCGCGCGGGATTTCCAGGCTCGCCCACACGCTGACCAGCGCGTGACGCAGCTCGAAGATCATCTCGTCAGTGTGCAGCGGGGTCGGGGTGATGCGCAGGCGCTCGGTGCCCTTGGGAACCGTCGGGTAGTTGATGGGCTGGATATAGATGCCGTGCTTTTCCATCAGCATGTCGCTGGCGGCCTTCACCAGCCGCGCATCGCCGACGATCAGCGGCACGATATGGGTTTCGGTTTCCATCACCGGCAGGCCTGCATCGGCCAGGATTGCCTTGGTCAGGCGCGCCTGGCGCTGGTGCTGCTCGCGCTCAAGGCCATTGCCCTTGAGGTGCTCGATCGAGGCACGGGCCGCCGCGCAGAGCGCCGGGGGCAGCGAGGTGGTGAAGATGAATTCGGGCGCATAGGAGCGCACGGCATCGATGATGGCCCGGTTGGCGGCGATATAGCCGCCCATCGTGCCAAAGCCCTTGGCCAGCGTGCCCTCGATGACGTCGATGCGGTCCATCAACCCGTCGCGCTCGGCAATGCCGCCGCCGCGCGGGCCATACATGCCCACGGCATGCACTTCATCGATATAGGTCAGCGCGCCGAATTCTTCGGCCAGGTCGCAGATTTCCTTGATGGGGGCGATGTCGCCATCCATCGAATAGACCGATTCAAACACGATCAGCTTGGGGCGCTTCTTGTCGGTCGCAGCCAGCAGGTCACGCAGATGCGCCACGTCGTTGTGGCGGAAAATCTTCTTTTCCATGCCCGACTGGCGCACGCCCTGGATCATCGAGGCGTGGTTGAGCTGGTCCGAGAAGATCACGCATTCGGGCAGCAGGCGCGCAATGGTGGCGATCGAGGCTTCGTTGGAGACAAAGCCCGAGGTGAAGACCAGTGCGCCTTCCTTGCGGTGCAGGTCGGCGAGCGAACGCTCAAGCTCGACCAGGGGGCGGTTGGTGCCCGAAATGTTGCGGGTGCCGCCCGAGCCGACGCCGAGGCGCCCGGCTGCATCCTGCATGGCGCCGATCACCTTGGGGTGCTGGCCCATGCCCAGATAGTCGTTGGAACACCAGATGGTAATTTCGCGCTGGTTGTCGGCGTCGTCGCGATAAATCGCGCGCGGGAACTTCCCGGCTACGCGCTCGATATCGGCGAACACGCGATAACGCTTTTCCGACCGCAGCGAGTCCACTGCATCTTCGAATATGCCGCGATAGTCCATCGAAATGTCCTTCTGTGCCGTGCATTGGCGGGGGATAGTTAGGCCCGCCCCGGTCTTGTGGAAATAGGTCAATTCGACGCGTTCGGGCCCTCATAACCCGTTCTGGCGCAAGGGACGGCGCGGCAAACATCAGACTCATTCTAAAGTTTGCGGCCGCCGCTGCCAATGCCGGAAACGACCTCTTTTGCCGCAACAAACCGTTCACAGCGCTCAAAATCATACGCAAGTATTAACTGGAGGTGCGACATATTGTTGCTGACGAAATTCCCGCGGAATACGCTTCGGGCAAGTGGGAAGGGGTCGTTTGGGGGAACAGGTCTATGAAGAGCTTTTCGTCTTCCAGTTTTGCCGGCCAGCATGCAGAGGCGCTCGATCTGGCGCAGGTGGCGGTCAGCCGCCACCCGCAGGCGCTGTTTACCGATTTCCAGTGGTTCCTCTATCAGGGGCAGGACACGGTGTTTTTCACCGCCTTCTCCACCCTCAGCTTTGATCGCGAAGGCCTGGGTAACCTGGTCGCCGAAATGGTGGCGCTGGCGCCCCAGCTCAGCCATGGCTTCATTGGCGCCCGGCCAGGCCACCCCTTTCCCAAGCATATCCTCGACGCGATTACTTCGGTCGAGGTCGTCGATGAGCTCGATGACTTTCCCGACGCATGGATCGGCAAGTCGACCGACATTTTTACCACGCCTGACCTGCCGCTGTTCCGCGTCATGGCGGCAGTGCGGCGGGGCGGTCCCGATGCCGAAGGGCGCGCCTCGGTGATTCAGGTGCGCTCCAGCCACGCCCTCCTCGAAGGGTCAGACTCGGCGCTGCTCACCCGTTCCCAATCGGCTGGCCATGGCACCATGTCCGACAAGGCCAACAAGCTCGGCTGGGTGGCCCGCTTCAAGGGGGCGCTGCAGGGCGGCGCCACCGCGCTCATCTATATCGCCATCGCCAATATCCTGGCCCCAGCGGAAAAACCCTGGGGCTTCCGCACTTTGGCGCTCAAGCGGCAGCGCCTGCGCGCGCTGGCCCACAAGCTGGACGTCCGCCAGCGCTCGCTGATGTTTGCGCTGGTCACCCATGCCCTCAATGGCGAGGGCGAGGACAAGGCGATGAGCAAAAAGGTGATCGGCGCGGCCTATACCATGCTCGACACCAAGCGGAACGACGCCGACGACGACTTCTTCCGCGTCCGGGCGCTCGAAGCCAAGTTCGCGGTCATCGAGGATTTCGTCGACTATGTGCGCGCCGTCGACGATACCGTGGCCGCCATCGAGCAGAAGGATATCACCAGGTTCCAGGTGATGATGAACGCCATGTTCCGTTCGCTGCGCAGCATCAACCGGGTGCTGCCCTTCCTGCCGGGGCGGCGTTTCTGGCGCTTCAATGGCGGCATTCATGTGGTGCTGACCCTGGTGCCGCCGCACCGCACCTATGGCCCCATGACCCACGGCATGATCGAGCCGATCTATTGCGGCGCCTGGCATTCGGCCACCAATATCGTCACCTTCTGTCCCGGCCGGGAATATGTGACGCTCAACTTCTCCATGGAACAGCGGCACCTGGCCAATGTCGACAAGGTCACCGCCCTGCTCGAAGAGATGGAACGCCGCGACGTGGCCCCGCGCTAGCCTGCCAGTAGATCTCAGGGTGAGGTGCGAGCCCTCCGCGAGCCTCGAACCACGAGGGCGTGCCACCTTGCCGTGTTTCCCTCCCCGCGCTACCACCTTGGCACGGAGGCCCCATGACCCAGTTCGCCCGCTATCCCAGCCTGACCAATACCCCCGTCGTCATTTCCGGCGGGGCTTCAGGCATCGGGGAGAGCCTCGTGCGCAATTTTGCTGCGCAGGGCGCCAAGGTCGGCTTTGTCGATATTGCCGCTGAAGCCGGGGAAGCCCTCGCCGCAGAACTCACCGCCGCCGGCCACACCGTGCGCTTCACCCGCTGCGACATCACCGATACCGAGGCGTATCAAGCCGCCATTGCCGGCTTTGCCACGGTCCATGGCGATGCGCTGGTGCTGGTCAATAATGCCGCCCACGATGAGCGCCACGACTGGAGCAAGGTCACCCCGGCCTATTGGGATGAGCGCATGGCGGTGAATCTCAAGCACGCCTTCTTCGCCATTCAGGCGGTCGCCCCGGGCATGATCGCGGCCGGGCGCGGCTCCATCATCAATACCGGCTCGATCAGCTGGATGATCATGACGCCCCAGATTCCGCTCTACGAAACCGCCAAGGCCGCCATTCATGGGCTGACCCGCTCCATGGCGCGCGAATTGGGCCGCTCGGGCGTGCGGGTCAACTCGCTGGTGCCCGGCGCGGTGATCACTCAGCGCCAGCTTGATCTGTGGCTCGATGAGGCGGGCCTCAAGGAAATCAGCGCCGCGCAGGCTGTGCCCGGCCATGTCATGCCCGATGATTGCGCCCGCATGGCACTATTCCTTGCAGCGCAGGACAGTGCCATGATTTCGGGTCAGCAGTTTCTTGTTGATGGCGGGTGGGCGCACACTTAGGCAAAGTCGGCGGTTCATCTGCCGTTCAGGCTCTTTGCTTCACCACCTTCCTGCCGTAATGAGAGGTCACCAAGTTGCCACTCACCATCCTTCAGGGGGATATTCTATGAAGTCGAAGATTCTGGTCGCTGTCGCTGCGACCCTGGCGCTCACCGCCTGCACCACCACCAATCCCTATACCGGCCAGTCCCAGCTTTCCAATACCGCTGGTGGCGCGCTGATCGGCACCGGCGGCGGCGCCGTTGCTGGCGCGCTGGTTGGCGCAGTGGTGGGTGGTGATCCGCGCGTCGGCGCGCTGATCGGCGCTGGCGTCGGCGGCCTGACCGGCGCCGCGATCGGCAACTATATGGACCAGCAGGAAGCCGAGCTGCGCGCGCAGCTGCAGGGCACCGGTGTGTCGGTCACCCGCGTTGGCCAGAACATCATTCTGAACATGCCGTCCAACATCACCTTCGCCACCGACCAGTCGACCGTGAACCCGGCGTTCAATTCGACCCTGGTGTCGGTCGCGCTCGTGCTCAAGAAGTACGACAAGTCGATTGTCGACGTTTATGGCCACACCGACTCGACCGGTTCGGCGTCGCACAACCTCTCGCTCAGCCAGCGCCGCGCGGTTTCCGTCGCGACCATCCTGGCCAACCAGGGCATCGATCAGCGCCGCTTCTATATCGAGGGAAAGGGCTCAAGCAGCCCGATCGCGTCCAACGCCACCGAGCAGGGCCGTGCCCAGAACCGTCGCGTGGAAATCCAGATCGCGCCGATCAACGGCTGATCTCTGCGGTCTCCAGAATGAAAGGCGCGGCCTTCGGGTCGCGCCTTTTTTATTGCGCGGGCACGACGGGGGCTTCGATCACCGGCCCGGCGGTGGGTGAACCGGGCTGCACGTCCGTTCCGGGCGCGCCGGTCATCAATTGCATCACCAGCAGCACCAGGATGATGATGCCCAGCGCGCCCAGCCCGTAAAGCCACCAATTAGTCGGCCCGGTGGCGCCGACCGTCAGGTCATGCTCGCCCGCGACCTTGAGTTCGCTGTCCTCGGGCAGTTCGATCCGCGAGCCGTTTTCGTCGATCAGGGCATCGACCTCCGCTACGGTCGGTTCCTTGAGATGTCTAATCTCGGCCATTAGCGCTCTCTCCTTCAGGGGCCGTATGGAACCCTCAGCAGATCAAATGCGCCGCCTGCCCGCGGGTTCCGCCACGCCGTCGGCGCGGTTGCGTCATTCCGCCCGATCACAATTCCAGAAATTTCGAAACCCTCGCCGGATCGAGGCGTTTCCCTGTCACACGCAACCAACTAGGAGTTCGACAATGGCTTACGATGACATGCGCACCCGCGATGCCAGCGTCAAGGAAACTCATGACCTCATCGCCTCCGACAAGGTCGAAGGCACCAAGGTCTACGATCCCCATGGCGAGCACATTGGCTCGATCGAACGCATTCTCGTCGAAAAGCGCAGCGGCAAGGTTTCCTACGCGGTGCTCAGCTTCGGCGGTTTCCTGGGCATGGGCCACGAACACTATCCGCTGCCCTGGTCCAAGCTGAACTATGACGAAAGCCTGGGCGGCTACCGGGTCGATGTCACCAAGGACCAGCTCGAAGGCGCGCCCAAATACGACAATGACGACGATTACTGGACTGCTGAAAACGGTCGTCGGGTCTACGACTATTATGGTGTGGCTCCGTACTGGATCTAGCCACATCAGGTATTTCAGCACCAAATGATACTCGCGCCGGCACCCTTCGGGGTGCCGGCATTTTCGAGTCAGGTCACGGGCGTCTGTTCGGGGGCGGTGTCGCGGCTGGTGCCCGCCAGCTGGGTGCGAACCTGCGTCCGCAGCAGGGCCAGAGCAGTCTGCAGCGGCTCGATATCCTTGCTGGCAATGTCATTACCCGCCACCGCACCCAGCACATATTCGGCCGTCAGGATCACATCGCGCCAGCGCGGCTGCTCGGGCAGCGTCTCGATTAGCAGATACTTGTCGAGCGTGCGCGCCTGCAGCGACGAGCGATCAAGGCTCACACGCCACACCCCGCTCGCTTCTGCCAGGTCGAACTTGGATTTCCCCGTCGCTTCGCGCCATACGCGCAGGCTTTCGGTGATCACCTTGACGATGGTCAGGCGGTAGCGATGCCGGTCGAGCGTGTCGACGCCGGGCTGCGGCGCCTCGGCGGCCATCGGGGCAGGGGTGGCATTGGGCATCTGGTTGCCCACTGTGTCGATCAGCCCGCGCACCGAGCGCGCCAGCCCCTCGGCGGCCAGCCGCGATTCCGTTGAGTCCAGCGCGATGACCAGGGCCACGCCGCCGCCTGCGGCTGGTTCCACATCGAAGCCGCTGATCAGCACGGTCTGCTCCAGCGTGCCGAATGGCACATCGTCGAGGCTTGCCTGCCCATCCTGTTCGATGCTGCGCTTGATGGCGTCGAACAGGCTCGGCGTCAGGATGTCCGTCACCAGTGTGGTGCCCGGCGTCAGCTTGCTGCTCGACAGGCGCGACGCCAAGCGGTTGGCATAGGTGATCCGCCCCGCATCGCTGACGCAGATAATGCCGGCATCGAGCGTATCGAGTAGCCGCGTCATGCGCTGCTGCGACAGGCGCAGGGCGTCTTCCACCTGCACGCGGCGGTCGATTTCGGTCTTGAGCTCGATATTCTCGCGCGCCTGCGACTGCGCGCGGCTCGCCGCCAATAGTGTCGCGACGCGGGCCAGCAGCTCATCTTTGACGAAGGGCTTCACCACATAATCGTTTGCGCCATGTTCGAACCCGGCGATCACGTCGCGGGTGCGGCTGCGTGCCGTCACCATGATGATTGGCAGCTCCAGCAGCGAATAGCGTTCGCGCAGCGCCCGCGCCACTTCGAGCCCGCCCATCACCGGCATCATCACGTCGAGCACCACGAGGTCGGGCTTCTGCCGGTCGATGAATTCGAGCGCCTTCAGCCCGTTTTCGGCGGCGCGCACGGCATAGCCATGCGGCTGCAGCACGTTGCGCAGCACCTGCACGTTGATCGGCTCGTCGTCGACGACGAGGATCAGCGGCACGCCTTCGAGGATCGGCCCCTCCGTCTCGCACCCGTCCATGATGAGGCCGTTGAGCGCATCGGAACGCAGACCGATGCTGTGCGCTGCCGCCGCCATCGTGGTCTCGGCCGATACCGATTCCGCCATGGGCAGCGCCAGCGTGAACACCGACCCCTTGCCCAGCGTGCTTTCCGCTGACAGCTTGCCATGCAGCGCATGGGTCAGCTGGCGGGCAATGGTCAGGCCCAGCCCCGCGCCGCCCGCCTGGTCGTCCGTGGCGCGCTCCAGCGGCTGGAAGATGCGTTCCAGATTATCCCGCGCAATGCCGATCCCCGTGTCGGATACCCGCAGCAGCACCGATTTGTCCTGCTGCTCGGCGGTGATCGTGATGGTGCCGCGCTTGGTATATTTGATGGCGTTACCGACCAGGTTGTAGAGGATCTGTTCGAACCGCACCGGGTCGGCCAGCACGAAGGGCAGGGAGTCCGGAATGTTGAGCTCCACGCTCACCGGCTGCCCGCGCAGGATCCCCTCGGATACCTGCAGCACATTGCGGATTGAGGTCGGCACATGCACCGGGTGGATATCGAGCCGCATCCGCCCCAGCCGGATGCGATAGAGATCGAGCAGGTCATCCACCAGCCGCGACAGGCGCCGCGCCGAGAAGGTGATCAGCTCCATCTGCGAGCGCTGCACCGGGGTCAGTTCACCCACCGCACCCGCCGAAAGGGTGGTCGAAATGCCGATAATGCCGTTGAGTGGTGTGCGCAATTCGTGGCTGGTATTGGCCACGAACGTATCCTTCTGCCGGTCGGCTTCTTCCAGCGCGGCGTTCTTTTCCTCGATCACCCGCACATGCTGTTCCAGCTCGGCATTTTTCTGGCTGATCAGCGTCAGCTGCTCGCGCACAGCAATGCGCATGCGCCGGAAGCTCGCGGCCAGCCGGGCCAGTTCGTTGGGCTTCTTGATATGGGGCATTTCCCGCTCGAGATCGCCCGCCGCTATGGATTCGGCGGCGTCGGTCAGCTTGTTGAGCGGGGCGGCAATCGTGCGCGACAGCACCAGCGACAGCCAGAAGATCACCGGCAGGCAGATCGCCGCCAGGATCAGCACGAACTGGGTCAGCGCCTCGGTATCGGCAAAGGCGACGCTGGTGGGCACTTCGGCGGTCAGGTGCCAGTTGACCTCGCCGAAGCGCACCGGCGACCACGCCGCCAGCGCCGCTTCACTGTTGAAGCCGCGCCCGATAATGCCCGCACCCGAGGTCCGGTCGCGCAGGTGGTCGACCACGGCCATGCTGCCGATGGACAGCGGGCGATCGGCCGGCACCGACACGAACTGGCCCGAGGCGCTCAGCAGATAGAGGCTGCCGGTATCGCGATGCTGGGCCTGCACCACCCGGTCGAGACCATTGGCATTGAGCCGGAACACCGCGACGCCCCGCACGCGCTGATAGAACTCGACGCGGATCGCCACATAGGCCGCAAATTCCCCGCTGACGCTGTCATAGGCGAAGTCGCTGACCATCAGTTTGACATTGGGCGGCGCGTCCAGCACCGAGCGCACCAGTTCGCCCATCGGCGTGCTCGCCATGGCGACGCGCATGTCGGCGCCCAGATAGCGGTCCTTCTCGACCGAATAGACGACGCGCCGGTCGGTATTGACCAGATAGACGTTGTCGAATTCCGAGGTGCGCACGAAGCTGGCGAATTCCTCGTGGAACTGCTGGTGCGCATTGGAGTATTCCAGCGCCGTGCGGATCAGCTCGTCATTGTCGGCCGGCAGTAGCTGCGGATCGGTATTGCCCACCGGAAACAGCCGGTGCAGCACCGCCTGCGCGCGTTCGGGGGACGGGTCGATCATGCGGAAGGCATAGGAGAAGCCATAGAAGTCGCCGATCGAATAGCGCACCGCATTGGATTTGGTCAGCGACTCGGCCTGCCGCATGGCGAAGGTCACATACTGGTTGACCTCGGCGCGCTTGGCGTCGCGCACGAAGGTCAGTTTCTCGATGGTCTCTTCTTCGATATTGGCAGCAAGGATCGACACGAACGCGTAGGCGGTCAGCACCAGGGGAATCGTGGCAATGGCCAGGAAAATGGCAAACAGCCGACCGCGAAAGCTGGACGGCGCCAGCGACAGGCGTTTCATGGAACTGCATCCTCCTCACCGGCCCGCGCGTCCTGCCTCCCAGCGGGCGCCGCGTGCCTCCGGCGTCTTGCGCGCCGGCGGGCGGCAATGTGCCCCAAATACCCCCGAAGCTAAAGCGTTCGCGCCGGTTTTGTCGAAATTGCCGATATTGCCTGCGATAACGCCGATTTTGCCGGGGTGACAATAACGCCCGCCAAACGACTGTTATGGCCACTCGCTGCCATGACCTGAAATGGGCTTGTTGATGCGGGCGCCGTCCACCAGGCCATTCAGAGCTGACGGACGGCGATCGGGAGCCAAGGGAGATTATTGAACATGAAGTACCGGCTATTGACCGCCACCCTGCTGACCGGAGCCATGCTGGCCCCGGCTGCGATGGCGCAGACGGAAGGCGAGGCCATCCTCACCGCCGTTCCCCAGCAGCTGACTGCCTGGGTTGAAAACTACAACGTCTTCAACCGCACCACCGTGCTGCCCACCATGGAAGACTTCATGTATGAAGGCCTGGTGGTCTTCAACGCGATCGACGGTGGCAAGCCCAATTTCCGCCTGGCCGAGTCGTTCACCTATGCTGACGACCTCAAGTCGGTCACCTTCAAGATGCGCGATGGCCTGAAGTGGTCGGACGGCGAGCCGCTGACCGCCAAGGACGTGGCCTTCACCTACCAGCTGATCAAGGACTTCCCGGCGCTCGACGTGCGCGCTGTCTGGGCCCAGATCGAGTCCGCGACCGCCAATGACGATAACTCCGTCACCATCGTCTACAAGAAGGTCGATGCCGGCCTGATCTACCAGCTGGCACAGGTCTACACCGTTCCCGAGCACATCTGGAGCAAGGTTGCCGACCCCGTCACCTTCACCAACCCTGCACCGGTTGGTTCGGGCCCGCTGACCGAAATCCGCCGCTTCACGCCGCAGGAATATATCCAGTGCCGCAATCCGAACTACTGGGATGCCGCCACCCTGCAGGTTGACTGCATGCGTCTGCCGCAGGTTTCCAACAACGACCAGGTTCTGGCGATGGCCGCCAATGGCGAACTCGACTGGTTCGGTTCGTTCCTGCCCGATATCGAGCAGACCTATGTCGGCAAGGACCCGGAAAACCACGGCTACTGGTTCCCGGCTGGTTCGCCGGTGTTCTTCTCGCTCAACATGGAAGATGCCGATCCGGGCCGCAACGAGGCGTTCAACGACGTCAACTTCCGTCGCGCCTTCTCGATGGCAATGGACCGCCAGGCCATGGTCGACATCGCCGGCTACGGCTATCCGACCGTCAACGACTATCCGTCGGGTCTGGGCCGCGCTTACCACTCCTGGAACAATCCGGAAGTGCAGACCGAGTTCGGCAAGTTCACCGCCTTCGATATCGATGGCGCCAAGGCCCTGCTGACTGAAGCCGGCTATGCCGACACTAATGGCGACGGTTTCGTCGAGACTCCCAAGGGCGCTCCGCTGACCCTTGAGATCATCGTTCCCAACGGCTGGACCGACTGGGTGAACACCGTGCAGCTGGCCGTCGAAGGCCTCAACGAAGTCGGTATCCAGGCGAGCCTGGCCACTCCGGAAAGCCCGGCATGGACCGATCAGCTGATCCAGGGCAACTACCAGGCCGCCATCAACTCGGTGACCACTGGCGTTTCCCCGCACTACTTCCTCGATCTGTCGCTGCATTCGCGCCACATCGGTGCGAACCGCTTCGCTTCGGCTCGCTACGTCAATCCTGAGCTCGATGCTGCTCTCGACGCCTTCAACGGCACGGCCGATGCTGCCAAGCAGGCTGAAATCATGAACCAGATCCAGGTTCTGATTGCCCAGGACATGCCGCTGATCAACGTCTTCAACAACCCGCTCTGGTACGAATACAACACCAAGCGCTTCGAAGGCTGGTTCAACGCCGACAATCCGGTCGCTCGTCCGGTCGCCTATGCTGGCGTTCCTGAGCGTCTGCTGCACCTGCTGGCCCTGCGCCCCGTCGCAGCCAAGTAGTCTCGCGATCTGAGCGCCCCCCGGGTTCCCAACGGCCCGGGGGGTAGTCTTTTCGCAACGCCGTGATGGCGTTCCGTGCAACCCGGAGACATCAAAATGTCCTTCGTCCTGCGTCGGCTGGGCTTCTACCTCGCTGCCTTTTTTCTTGCCGCCTCTGTCAATTTCCTCCTGCCCCGCCTGATGCCCGGCAACCCGATCGACGTGCTGTTCTCCCAGCAGAACACCACCCTGCCGCCCGAAGCGCGCGCGGCCTTGATCGAGACCTTCGGCTTCGCCTCCGGCCCGCTGCACGAGCAGTATTTCGCCTATCTCAAGTCGGTCTTTACCGGCGACCTCGGCTATTCGATCCGCTTCTATCCCCAGACCGTCAATCAGGTGCTCGCCTATGCTTTGCCCTGGACGGTGTTCCTCGCCGGAACGGCGACCCTGCTCGCCTTCGCGGTCGGTTCTGTTCTGGGTGTTTTCGCGGCCTGGCGTCGCGGCGGCGCCTTCGACACCATCGTCACCCCGCTGTCGCTGGCCCTGCAGGCCATTCCCGCGGTGGTGATTGCGCTGGTTGCGCTGTTTACCTTCGGCGTGGCGCTGCGCTGGCTGCCCACCAGCTACGCCTATAATCCCAGCCTCGATCCGGCCTGGACGTGGCAGTATTTCAGCAGCGTGCTCTATCACAGCCTGATGCCGGTCACGACGCTGATGGTCGTCTTTGTCGGCGGTTACCTCGTCACCATGCGCAACAACATGATCGGCCAGCTCGGCGAAGATCACGTGGTCATGGGAACGGCCAAGGGTCTGTCCGAGGCGCGCGTCCGCTTCAACTACGCCGCCCGCAACGCCATGCTGCCCTCGGTGACCTCGCTCGGCCTGACCATCGGCGCCATCCTTGGCGGCTCGCTCGTGACCGAGGTGGTGTTCAACTATCCCGGCCTGGGCCAGACGCTGTTCATCGGCATCGTCACCCGTGACTACCCGCTGATCCAGGGCCAGTTGCTGATCATGACGCTGGCGACCCTCGCCGCCAATCTGGTGGTCGATCTCGTCTACGTCTTCCTCGATCCTCGCCTGCGGAAGGTTTGAGCCATGTTCGAGACACTGAAAGTCTTCCTGCGCAACAAGAAGGCCGCCATCGGTCTGGCCATCGTGTTGATCTATGTCGCCATCGCCATTCTGGGGCCGCTGATCCTGCAGGCCGATCCGATGCAGCGCGTCGGCCGCCCGCATGAGGCGCCCAATCCCGATGAATGGCTGGGCACCACTCGAATGGGGCGCGACGTCTTCACCCAGGTGATCTACGGCACCCGCACCTCGCTGGCCGTGGGCTTCTTCGCCGGCTTCGTCGTGGTGGCCATCGGCACCCTGCTGGGCATTGCCGCCGGCTATTTCGGCGGCAAGATCGACGAAACCATCAACTTCCTGACCAACGTCGTGCTGGTCATTCCCCAGCTGCCGCTGCTGCTGGTGATCGCTGCTTTCCTCGGGGAATCCAGCCCCATCGTGATCGCGCTGATCATTGGCGTTACCTCATGGGCCTGGGGGGCGCGCATTACCCGCGCGCAGACGATGAGCTTGCGAAACCGGGAATATATCCTGGCCTCCGAGCTGATCGGCGAACCGGCCCACCGCATGATCCTGGTTGAGCTTCTGCCCAACCTGCTCTCGATCATCGGCTTCAACTTCATCGGCTCGGTGACCTACACGATCATCACGCAGGCCACGATCGAGTTCCTCGGGCTGGGCAATCCGATGTCCATCTCCTGGGGCACCATGATGTACCACGCCCAGAATGCCTCAGCGATCACCGTCGGGGCCTGGTGGGAAGTGCTGGTCCCCGCTGTTGCCGTCGCCGGCATCGGGGTGGGCCTGTCCCTGCTCAACTTTGGCGTCGACGAAATTTCCAACCCGCGCCTGCGCACCCTCGGCACCATCGCCGCGGCCGTTCGCGCCCAGGAGAAACTCGACAAGCAGCGCCTTCTCAAGCGCCAGGAAGCAACGACATGACCGGCAATCTCGTAGAAGTTCGCGGCTTGCAGGTCGATTTCCTGACCGCCAAGGGCCTGTTCACCGCCGTAAAGAGCGTCGATTTCAACATCGGGCATGGCGAAGTGCTCGGTCTGGCTGGGGAATCCGGCTCGGGCAAGAGCACTATCGCCTTCTCGCTGATGCGCCTGCACCGACCCCCGGCGCTGATTTCCAAGGGCTCGATCATCATCGATGGCGAGGATGTTCTCGCCATGCCGCTCGACAAGCTGTCCAAGTGGCGCTGGTCCAAGGTTTCCATGGTGTTCCAGAGCGCCATGAACTCGCTCAATCCGGTCCTGACCGTGTTCGAGCAGTTCCGCGACGTCATTGTCCGCCACACCGGCGGCACCACGGCACAGGCCCGCGCCCGGGCCGAAGAACTGCTCGAGCTGGTGGGCATTGCGCCCAACCGGCTCGACGATTACCCGCACCAGCTCTCGGGCGGCATGCGCCAGCGTATCGTGCTCGCTATGTCGCTGGCGCTCGATCCCAAGCTGATCATCATGGACGAGCCCACGACCGCGCTCGACGTGGTGGTGCAGCGTGAGATCCTGCAGGAAATCATGGCGCTCAAGCAGCGCTTCGGTTTCTCGATCCTGTTCATCACCCATGACCTGGCCCTGATGGGCCAGTTTGCCGACCGCATCGCGGTCATGCTCGAGGGCGAGCTGGTGGAGGTCGCTCCGGCGTCCGAAATCGTCACCGCCCCGCGGCACGACTATACGCGGCGTCTGTGGTCCTCCATGCCGGTTCTATCGAGGAGCTCGATCGCGTGATGACAAATGCAATGCAAACCAGTCCCGAGCTGCTTGAGCTCGAGGGCGTCACCAAGCTCTTCACCCTCAAGCCGATGTTCGGCGCCACCCGCGAAGTGGTGGCCCTGCGCGACGTGACCCTCACGCTCAAGGCGGGCAGGGCGCTCGCCATCGTGGGCGAAAGCGGTTCGGGCAAATCCACGCTCGGCCGCGCTGTTACCCGCCTGTTCGATCTCTCGGGGGGCGCCGTGCGCTTCAAGGGGCAGGATATCGCCAGGCTGCAAAGCCGCGAGGAAAAGCTCGGCTATATGCGCAGCGTGCAGATGGTGTTCCAGGACCCCTTTGCCGCGCTCAATCCCGCCCACACCGTGCGCCACCACCTGCAGCGCCCGCTGCAGCTGCATCGCGGGCTGACGGGCAAGGCGCTCGACCAGGCAGTGCGTGACGCGCTCGCCGACGTCGAGCTCGATGTCGACGTCAATATCGACAAATACCCGCACGAACTCTCGGGCGGGCAGCGCCAGCGCGTCAATCTGGCGCGTGCCGTGGCGGTGGGGGCCGAACTCGTGGTGGCCGACGAGCCGACCTCGATGCTCGACGTCTCGATTCGCCGCTCGGTGCTCGATCTGATGCGGCGCATGAAGACCGAGCGTTCGATCTCGTTCCTCTACATCACCCACGACATTGCCACGGCTCAGTATCTGGCCAACGACGTGGCGATCATGTTTGCGGGGCGTGTGGTGGAATGGGGCGCGCCCGCCGACGTTATCCGCAATCCGCAGCACCCCTATACCCAGTTGCTGCTCGATGCGGTGCCCGACCCGGCCGTCCGCCTCAACGAGACCAGCGGCACCGGCTTTGCCGCCCGCGCCGACGCCATCCGCGAGGCCGCCCGCCGCGACCTGCAACCCGCCGTGGAAGTCTCCCCGGGCCACTTCGTCCGCCACAACATCTAGGCGCCCCAACGGCCTCTCAATCCCTCAAACGGCGCGCTAACCCCGCGCCGTTTTTGTTTTCGCGCCCCCACGCGATTCGCCGCGACCGCGCCCAACAACAAACCGCCGCAAGGCATCCGCCCGGCAGCGCAAACATCAATATATCTGGGAGAAAACTGGTGCTGCCGGACAGGATTGAACTGTCGGCCTCTCCCTTACCAAGGGAGTGCTCTACCACTGAGCTACGGCAGCATCTGCGGGGTGGGAAGGAGTTCCTCGCCGCGACGGGGGCTCTAGTGCCATAGGCCAAATCTCGACGCAAGACCAAAAAACGCCTATCAACCGCCTTAGGCACAAAACAGATTCCCCGGAGCCATGTCGAAAACCGAACAAGCTGCCCAGCGTGAGCAAAGATTGGCCGCAAAGCTCCGCGAGAACCTCAAGCGCCGCAAGGGGCAGGCAAAGGCACGCGCCGATTCGGAGCGGCAGGCGCCGGACCCTGCAACGGCCCCCGAAAATGTTACGGTCAATAAACCGTAAACCAGTTTCGGTGACTATCAATGAACTACTGGGGTGAGGAGATTCACGTCAGGGCGCGGCGAAAGCCGGGGGCTTGCAGGCCGCCCTCACGGGAATGTACCCACTCCAGACGCTGAGTGCGGCGAGTCTGGCTTACGTGGCAACTAGGACTTGGCCTACCTCCCTCCCAGGTAGATGGGCCTTTGCGCCCGCCATATAGGAACAGACTATGGATCGTATTCGTTTGATCGGTGGCAATGAGCTGAACGGGGAAATCCCGATTTCCGGCGCCAAGAACGCCGCTTTGCCGCTGATGATTGCCGCGCTCCTCACCGATGAGCCGCTGGTGTTGCAGAACGTGCCGCGCCTGGCCGACGTCAAGCAGCTCGAGCGCATCCTCGAGAATCACGGCGTCGATATCGCCGTGCATGGCCGCCGTCGCGGCGAAGATGGTGGCGTTGGCCAGCGCATGACCTTCCATGCCGCCGATATCGTCGACACCACTGCGCCCTATGAGCTGGTCTCCAAGATGCGCGCCAGCTTCTGGGTCATCGGGCCGCTGCTGGCCCGCTGCCACGAGGCCCGCGTTTCGCTGCCCGGCGGCTGCGCCATCGGCACGCGCCCGGTCGATCTGTTCCTGTTCGGCCTCAAGGCGCTCGGCGCCGAGATCGACATCGATGAAGGCTATGTGGTGGCCAAGGCCCCCAAGGGTGGCCTGATCGGCGCGCATATCCATTTCCCCAAGGTGTCGGTCGGCGCGACTCACACCATCCTGATGGCAGCAACCCTGGCCCGTGGCGTCACGGTGATCGAGAATGCCGCCCAGGAACCCGAAATCACCAACGTTGCCGAGTGCCTGGTCGCCATGGGCGCCAAGATCACCGGCATCGGCACCCGCACGCTGACCATCGAGGGCGTCGAGCGCCTGCATGGCGCTACGGTCGACGTGATTCCCGACCGCATCGAAACCGGCACCTTCGCGATGGCTGCGGCCATGACGGGCGGCAATGTGCTGCTCAAGGGCGCCCGCACCGAGCACCTGCAGGCGGCGCTGGATATTCTGGCCCAGACCGGCGTCGTGCTCACCGACGAGCCCGAGGGCCTGCGCGTGCACCGCAATGGCAACGGCATCCAGCCGGTCGATGTGGAAACCGATCCCTTCCCCGGCTTCCCGACCGATTTGCAGGCCCAGTTCATGGCCCTGATGACCATGTCCTCCGGCACCAGCCAGATTCGCGAGACCATTTTCGAGAATCGCTACATGCACGTGGCAGAATTGGCCCGCTTCGGCGCCGACATCACCGTCGATGGCCAGCTGGCCACCGTGCACGGCAAGGCCCAGCTCAAGGGCGCCCAGGTTATGGCAACCGATCTGCGCGCTTCGGTGTCGCTGGTCATTGCCGGCCTCGCCGCCAAGGGCGAAACCGTGGTCAACCGCATCTACCACCTCGATCGCGGCTTCGAACGCCTCGAAGAAAAACTCAGCCGCTGCGGCGCCCAGATCGAGCGCTTGGCCGGCTAGTCCAGCCGCGCACCAGTCAATCATCACGCCCGCGGCCCACCCCGCGGGCGTTTTTGCTTTTGGGAGGTATTTCGATCCAATGCTCTCACACCCACCGCCGCTGCCCGCGGACTTGATCCGCGGGCCATCGTCACGCGGCAAGCGCGCATAACGGCCCACGGATCAAGTCCGTGGGCAGCGCGGTGGGGAGGGCAGGGCAGTTTCCCATTGGCGCCACCCCACCCCACCCACCGGGTCACCCCGGCTCGACCCGGGGCCCATCCCGAGATTTCGCCACGCCCCTATGGTTCGAGGGTCGCAAAGGCTCCCGCCTCACCATGAGGTCTACTTTGGCACCGCGCCCCCAGTAGCCCTCATGGTGAAGTGCGCTTCTTCAGCGCCTCGAACCACGATGGCGTGCCCCATCCTCTCCCCACCCACCGGCGCTGCCCGCGGACTTGATCCGCGGGCCCCTTGCAACACGGCAGGACCTGATAGAGGCCCACGGATCAAGTCCGTGGGCAGCGCCGCGGGCAGGAGAAGCCCACCACCACCGCCCCACCCTTTTTCCCCGCCCCCCTTTCCCCAAACGGCGCAAGCTTGTAGATCGGACGGGAGATGACCAGATAGGCTCGTCTCCACGCAAACAGGGCCGACCAGCCATGACCGACCTCAAATTGCTCGCGCTCGATAGCGAAGACCTCGAAGTCATCTCCGCTCATGTGCAGGACGCTGTCGTGCGCGTCCCCGATATGGGCTATGCGCGCGGCGACCGTCGGTTTGCCCTGATCATGAACCGGTTTGATTGGGAATCGGCCAAGGGCCGGCGCGACAAGGGCATCCGCAAGCGGGCGGCCCTGCATTTCGATGCCGTGCAGTCCGTGGTCACCAATGGGTTTGATCCGGCTTCCCCCGAAGGCGTGCTCGAACTGCTCGCCATCACCTTCATGCCCATCGATGGCCCGGCCGGCATTGTCGAGCTGAGCTTTGCCGGTGGCGGCACGGTGCGTTTGGGCGTTGAATGCCTCGAAGCGCGCCTGTCAGACCTCGGCGCCGCTTGGGCCGCTTCGGCCAAGCCCGCCCACCAGATCGACTAAAGGACGTCCAATGCCCATCCGTCTCGACACCGCCGAACCCGGCTTTGAGTTGCGCTTCCAGGCCCTGCTCGACGGCAAGCGCGAGTCCAGCCAGGACGTCAACGATTCCGTCGCGGCCATCATCGCCGATGTGCGCGCCCGTGGCGACGCAGCCGTTGTCGAGCTGACCAACAAGTTCGACCGCACCGATTTCGCCGTGGCCGATCTGCGCATCTCCCCCGAGGAGATCGACGCCGCCGCGGCAACCGTGTCCGATGAGGTGCGCGCGGCGCTGCAGACCGCGCATGACCGCATCTGGGCGCACCACGCCAAGGGCAAGCCCGAAGACCACATCTATACCGATGCCCTCGGCGTCACCCTGGGCACCCGCTGGACACCCGTTGATGCTGTCGGCATCTATGTCCCGGGTGGCCTCGCCTCCTATCCCTCGTCGGTGCTGATGAATGCCGTGCCCGCCAAGGTGGCCGGTGTCGCCCGCATCGCCATGGTGGTGCCGACCCCGGGCGGGCAGATCAACGCCGCCATCCTCGCCGCCGCCAAGATAGCCGGCGTCACCGAGATTTACCGCGTCGGTGGGGCGCAGGCCGTTGCCGCGCTCGCCTATGGCACCGCCACCATCGCAAAGGTCGACAAGGTCACTGGCCCCGGCAATGCCTATGTCGCCACGGCCAAGCGCCAGGTTTTCGGCCAGGTCGGCATCGACATGATTGCCGGGCCCTCCGAAGTGCTTGTCATCGCCGATGGCTCAGCCAACCCCGCCTGGGTCGCTGCCGATCTCATCGCGCAGGCCGAGCACGGGGCAGGGGCCCAGTCCATCCTGGTCACCACCGAAAAGGGCCTGGCCGACGCGGTTGAGGCCGAGGTCGATCGCCAGCTTTCGCTGCTGCCCAAGCAGGAGATCGCCCGCGACGGCTGGAACGAGTTCGGCGCCATCATCACCGTGGCGTCGCTCGATGAAGCCGCCGAGCTGGCCAACCGCATTGCGTCCGAGCATGTCGAGCTGGCCATTGCCGATCCCGACACCATGCTGAACGCGATCCGCCATGCCGGCGCGATTTTCCTCGGTCACCACACGCCCGAAGCCATTGGCGATTATGTCGGCGGTTCCAACCACGTGTTGCCTACCGCCCGGTCGGCGCGCTTTGCCTCGGGGCTGGGCGTCATCGACTTTATGAAGCGCACGACGATTCTGGGCTGCGACCCCGGCTCGCTCGCCGCGCTCAGCAGGGCGGCGGTGACGCTGGCCGAGGTTGAGGCGCTGGATGGGCACGGGCGCTCCATTTCGATCCGGCTCAACCATTGAGCATCTCGATGGAAACCCAGGCGCGGCAAACCTCTACCGATCGCCTGGTCACCGTCACGCTCGATCCCAATACCATCACCTCGATCAATCCCGACGAGGTGCATGAATGGCGCATCGCCATTTATGACCTGCTGGAAGACAATTCCTTCCGCCCGGCGCGCGTCACCGCCACCGGGCCTTTTGCCCTCCACATGTCCATCGTCGGCAATTTCATCGTGCTCGACGTGCGCCACCCCGAAACTTTCCAGCCCATCGCGGCGCATTATCTCTCGCTCACGCCGTTCCGCCGGCTGATCCGCGACTATTTCCGAATCCGCGACGCCTATTACGAGGCGATCCGCTCGGCCCAGCCGTTCCAGATCGAAACCGTCGATATGGCGCGGCGCGGCATGCACAACGAGGCGGCCGAGCTGCTGCGCACGCGGCTCGATAACAAGCTGATCATCGATCTCAATACGGCGCGGCGCCTGTTCACGCTGATCTGCGCTGTGCAGCCCTATGCCAGCCGCATCGACGAGAGCAAAAGCGAGCTGCCCACCGTGCTTTTCGTCTGCTCGATGAATTCGGTGCGCTCGCCCATCGCAGCGGCGCTGGCCCGCCAGGCCTTCCCCGGCAGAATCATCGCCCGCTCGGTGGGCGTGCATGGCGGCAAGGCCGACCAGTTCGTGCATGAGGTGATGGAAGAGATCGGCATTGATATGAGCGTGCATACGCCCCATATCCTTGACGAGCTGGTTGCCAATCATTTCGACCTGGTCATCACCCTGTCCGAAGACGCGCTGGAAGCCGTGGCCCGCAAGGGTCTTGAGGCTGGTGCAGTCGAGTCCTGGACGGTGGCCGACCCCTCTCTGGTAGAGGGTAATCGGGACGTTGTTCTCGCCGCTTACCGCGAGTTGCGCGACAACTTGCGCAAGCGTGTTCGGGAGCGACTCGATCCACTGGTTTCCGGTGGTTCACAAATCCGTTGAATTGAAGTAGGTTCCGGCCAATTTCCGACCCCCGGCCGGCAAATCAATGCCCCATGGGTCCTTTCAGGAGACAGTATGGCGAAGGAAGAAGTGCTCGAATTTCCGGGCGTGGTTACAGAATTGCTTCCCAACGCGACGTTCCGCGTCAAGTTGGAAAACGAACACGAGATCATTGCCCACACGGCAGGCCGTATGCGCAAGAACCGCATCCGCGTGCTCGCAGGCGACAAGGTCCTGTGTGAAATGACTCCATACGACCTGACCAAGGGCCGTATCACCTATCGCTTCAAGTAAGGCTACGCCATGGCCAGCCGTCCGGATCTGATCCTGGCCTCCGCCTCGCCGCGTCGGCTTGCACTGCTCAACCAGATCGGCATCGAGCCTGAGCATCTGGTTCCGGCCCATGTCGACGAGACGCCCGAAAAGGGCGAACTGCCGCGCAAGCTTGCCATTCGCCTCGCCGATCTCAAGGCCCTGACCGCCCAGCATAAGGCGCGCTCGGCCGGCTTCGGTCAGGGCGCGCTGGTCCTGGGTGCTGATACGGTCGTGGCCGTCGGGCGCCGGGTCCTGCCCAAGGCCGAGACCATGGAAGAGGCCAGCGAGTGCCTGCGCCTGCTTTCGGGCCGTGCTCACCGCGTCTATACCGCGCTGACCGTGCTGACGCCATCGGGCGCCAAGCGCCAGCGGCTGGTCGAAACGCGCATCCGCTTCAAGCGCCTCTCCACCCGCGAGATGGAAGCCTACCTCGCCAGCGCCGAATGGCGCGGCAAGGCAGGCGGCTACGCCATCCAGGGCATTGCCGGGGCCTTCGTCGTCAAGCTGTCGGGATCCTATACCGGCGTTGTCGGCCTGCCGCTGACCGAAACCGCGCAGCTGCTTGCAGGCGAGGGGTACCCGGTCCATTTCAACTGGCTCAACCAGTCCACCCTGTCGGGCGTGTGATATGACCACGCCCGCCAAGAAGTGTCCGATCTGCGGCAAGCCCGCGGTCGAGGCCTATAAGCCATTTTGCTCCAAGCGCTGCGCCGACGTCGATCTCAATCGGTGGCTTACTGGCGCCTATGTGATTCCTGCCAGCGATGACGAACCCGCCGGCGAGACCGATGATTCCGTGCCCTACTCGGACGACGACGAGTTCTAAATCGGCACTCGCGCACGCCTGGTGCGAGAAATCTGCAAGAAATCTGCAAGATAACCGCCAGCATGCTGCAAGAAATCTGCCGGTTTCTGCACGATTGCGGCCCATTTTCTGGGGCTTCTGCGTGTGTCGCAGCAAACTCCTTTTCCACAGGCGCTTTTCCCGCTTGCGCGCAAAAAACCCATCCCCTATAAGGCCCTTGGCTTGAAGCCGGGCGGTTGATCCGCCCCGTTGCCCGGGTAGCTCAGTTGGTAGAGCAGCGGATTGAAAATCCGCGTGTCACTGGTTCGATTCCGGTCCCGGGCACCACTTTTCTTCAAATAAATCAATGAATTGTGGTGCTCACTCCGGTTTGCGCAGCACCACGTGGTAGTCGCCCAGCATCAGCGGCAGGCGGCGCAACGTCACCAGATCCAGCCCCCCGATCCCCAGCTCGATCATCCGCGCAATCAAAGGCCGGGACTGACGCAATTCGGACAGGTGCTTGCTGGTGAACGGGTTGCAGTGCAGCACCTCGTATCCGTTGGATTCCGCAAATTTTACAAGCACATGCGGAGTGACGATGGGGTGGTATACCGTGGGAAACGGGTGCATTCCGGGCTTGCCGGCATTCTTGTCCCGGAGCAGCGTGCGGTAGACCCAGACGTGGAACCAGTGCGGGGTATACTTGGTGACCATGCCGAAAAACGAGCCGGGATTGGGCGCCGAGATGAACACCAGCCCGCCCGGCGACAGCGACTCGTAAAAGCGCATCACCGCTTCGTCGGCCGCTTCGAGATGCTCGAGCACATTGTGGCAGACCACGAGGTCGAAGCTATCCGGCGGAAACCGGTAAGTCTCGATGTTTCCTAGTATTTTCTCGTCAGCATACTGGTTGTTATCTAGCTGCACCTCGTCGATATCGACAACCGTGACCCTGTAGCTGTCGAACCGGTCGAGCGGCAGCACTGACACCGATCCGCCCCCGGCCTCATAGACGCGCACCTGTTTGCCGCGGAATTGCGCCACGATCAGATCCTGCACCTGGGCAACCGCCGCCGCGGGCGACATCGCGTCGGCCCCGGCCTGCCGCCGGCCCAGGCTGGTGGCGGTGGTGGTGCCCGATAGTTTAGCGTCCATCTGAAACTCCCTCTCGGTGGCTCCGGCTCTGCGCCGCTGGTCTGGCCTGGCGCAGTGGCGGGCGACTGCCGGCCCGCTGCGTAGCTTTCAGGGGCGCCTCGGCCCTCTCCGGTTCCCGGTCGGCGATCCAAAGCCCGCTGCCGACGAGAAACAGGAAATAGGAATAGGTCCCGTTCCAGAAATGAACACCCCAGCCGGCGATGAAGAACCCCCCCAATGCGATCAGGTAGGCCGCTCGATAGGTGTAGAGTTTCTCGCTGAGATTGCGCCGGAGGCCGGTGCTAGCGGCGCTCGCGGCGACGATCAGGGCGAGCAGGGTCGCGCCGGGTATCCCGAACATGATGGCGTTGTTGAGCCAGAACATGTCGACGCTGGGCGGCATCCAGTAGGGGCGCTCATATTCGTAGAGCCCGATGCCAAACACCGGATGGCGCGCCACCGTCCCCGAGCCATATTCCCAGATCAACAGCCGGTAATAGGCAGACCATGAGTCAAAAAGCGGCGCGTGGCTGATGTAGAAGGAGGCGACTGACTTGCCAGTATAGACGGTGATGAAGACGTATGAGCCCACCACCAAGGCCCACAGGATCTTCCAACGCGATTTGACCCCCTGCAGGATCCAGTTCCAGCCTAATAGAAACGCTTGCACAAACAACGCGCTGATAGGGCCCGAGGACAAAGCCAACATGGAGGTGGCGCCGACAATCATCGTCCGCCCCCATCGCTTCCAGGCAGGTTGCTGATAGCCGAGAACCAGAAAGGTCATCGCGAGGATGCCGCCGCAGAACACGCCGAACAGGATCGGATGCTCGAACGGTCCCTGTACGCGCCGCAGCCCCCAGCGCACATCCATCAGCGTTTCGTCGATGGTTGGCATGACCAGCCCGAACAGGCGCAGCAGCGGCTTGTATCCGGTGAACAGCTCGATCAGGCCAAAGGGCAGCAGGAATACCATGATCCAGAACAGCACTCGGATCATGGCTTCGAACTGCTGCTCTGTCCGGATGAAGCAGCGCGCCAGGAAATAGGGGCCGGCGGTCTCGATGAAGAGAATGCCGCTTGGCTGCAGGCCCGCGCTCACCCCATGATTGACTAGAAGACACACCGCGCCCCAGCCGCAGAAGGCCAGCACGGCGAGATCTGCGAGGCGAATGCGCCCGGCGCCGCCACGCGCCCAGATGACGAGGCACGGCACCAGGGCGCCGAGCAGGATCAGCCGGTAGACCGAAAACCGGAGTGGTCCCACATAGATGATCCACGGGATGACCAGCCCGACCAGAAACAGCATGACCATCCAGTGCAGGCCCTCGGCGTGGACGGCCTCACCGGCCGTCTCGATGCGGGCAACTGGTTGCCGGCGGCGTGCCTGCGCGACAGGAGGCGGCCGCCGCAGTTCGGAGGTCGCTCCTCCGGCGGTACGCATTCAGCGGCCCACTTGCGGCGGCTCCGCAAGGCGGAGTGCCCGGTCCGTATGCGTCTCGATCACCTGCAATGACTCCTGCACAAACTGGCGAGGTCCGCTATCCGCAGGCCCGGCGCCTGACGCAGACGATGGCGGCGACACCCTGCAATGACAATCACTCCTACGAGCTAGCCGGGAGCGCCCGAGGCCCACGCACACCGCGCCTTAACACTCGCCATGCCACTCATTTCGCTTCAGTTTTGATGAGTTGATCATGGCCGCACGCACGCAGTTTTCCCGCCGCACCTTCCTCGCAGGCGGAGCAACCGCGATAGGGCTGGCGGCCATGGGGCCAGCCTGGGCCGAGCAGGCTGCGGCTGCGCCTGAAGCGGCCGCTGAGGGGATCGACCGCTGGGAAATGCTGCGCCGCATCACGGCCGATCACCTCGTGCGGCCGGGCGATAGCGGTTACGAAAAGTCGGCGCTGCCCAACAATCTGCGCTTCCGTGACGTGCGGCCGCAGGGCGTGGCTTATTGCACCTCGCCCGAAATGGTCGCCGATGTGCTGAACTGGTGCCGCGACTATGACGTGCCTTTCGCCATCCGTGGCGGCGGGCATTCCTATTCCGGATTTTCGTCGAGCCGCGATCTCGTGATCGACATGCGCGAAATGCGGACCATCGCCTATGACGCCGAAAGCGGGCGGGTGTCGGTGGGGGCAGGGGCGCTCAACGGCCAGATCTACTCCGCGCTCAACAAAGCCGGGCGCATGCTGACGCATGGCCGCTGCCCGAGCGTTGGCGCGGCGGGGTTCCTGTTGGGCGGCGGCATTGGCTTCAACATGCGGCGTCTGGGCATGGCCTGCGACAGCGTTCGTGGCGCGCAGCTCGTGACTGCCGATGGCGCCCTGCGGACGCTTTCCGACGAAGAAAACGCCGATCTGTTCTGGGCGGTGCGCGGCGGAGCGGGCGGCAATTTTGGTGTCAGTACCGCCTTCACGCTTGAGACCGTTCCGGCGGACCCCCAGCTGACGGTGTTCCGCATGGTCTGGCGCGACAAGACGCTGGCGGTTGCCGAAGCTCTGTTCGCCGCGGCTGACGCCGCGCCTGTCGCGCTGGGCTCGCGCATTTCGCTTGGCGGCGTGACGCCCGACCTGGGTGCGCGTGGACGTCAGGTTCCGGTGACATTGCTGGGCCAATATGCCGGCAGCCGGGATGAACTGATGACGCTGCTTGCGCCGGTCATGGCCGTCGCCGCGCCGGAATTCAGCGACATCCAGGAGCTGCCCTATTGGCAGGGGCAGAACTTTCTGGCCGAGCCCGGCGCTCCCGCGCTGTTCCGCGAGCGCTCCACCTTCCTGCCGGCTGCGCCGGATGCGGCGTTCCTTGAGGAGGCCTTCGAGCAGTTGCAGCGCTGGCCGGGCACCGGCGCGCATGGCGACCTTTTCTTCTTCCAGACCGGCGGACGCATCAACGAGGTCGCAGCCGATGCCACGGCCTTTGCCCATCGCAACAGCCGCTGGTTGTCGGTGGTCGGCATCAGCTGGAGCGACGACGATGCGAGTCGCCCCGGCGTGCTGCCGCCGGCCTTCGACTGGCAGGACGCGTTCTATGCGGAATTGACCCGCAACGGCGGCACCGGGGCCTTCCAGAACTTCCCCGACGCGTCGCTGGTGGATTGGCGTGAGCGCTACTATGGCGCCAATCTGGAGCGCCTGATGCAGGTCAAGGCAAAGTATGACCCTGCCAATCTGTTCCGGCACGGTCAGTCGCTCTAACCGGCATTCCCGTGTTTTTCGGTGGCAAGCTGCCGTTCCCGCAGGGACGGCGGCCGTTTTTCGTCGGGCATGGGCCGCGCCCGATCGTTCATCATAACGGCATCTACGCATAAGGAATGGCTTGAGTTGCTCGCAGATGAACACTAGTATCCTAGTGTAAATCATCTTCTGGGAGGACTCTTATGAATCTTACGCGTCGTGCTTTTGGCACGCTGGCGCTGTCCGGCGTTGCGCTTTCGGTGCTGCCTGTCCGCAGTGCCTTTGCAGATCTCGTGTTCAGCGGCGTTGAAATCGGTTCGGTGACGAACTCGCTGCGCGGAACCTACACCACCCCGCAGACCAGCACGCCCGAAGAGGCGACCGACACCCTGATCCCGCAACTGCAGGCGCTTGGCCTTGGCCTTGTCGAACTCAGCGTCGGCACGTTCCGGCCGACCTACAAGGACGGCGCCACCGACGAAGAAAAGCGCGCCACCCTGCGTGACTTCCGCCTGTCTGGCGCTCTGCAGGACCAGCAGGTTGCCATCCGCAAGAAGTATGACGACGCTAAGATTCGCGTCTTCTCCATGTCCAACGCCTTCTCGGTCGACGTGAGCGACGAAGAAATCGACGCGATGTTCAAGGCCATGGAAGCTTCCGACATCAAGGTGTTCCACAGCGGTTCGACCAAGATGGAAACCGTGCCGCGCCTGGTGCCCTTCGTCCAGAATACGGCATCACCTTTGCCGGCCACCCCCATGGCAATCCCGACCCGAAGGAAATCGGTTCCTGGGAAAGCATGGAACGCGTCATGGAATTCGGCGAGGGCTTCGACCTCTGCCTCGATATCGGCCACTTCACGGCGGCCAATGGCAATGAAGAAGGCAAGGATTCCATCGCCTTCCTCGCCAAGTATCACGACCGGATCACGCACCTGCACGTCAAGGATCGCATGGTCAAGGAAGGCCCGAACGTGCCGCTCGGCGCCGGCGACACGCCGATCATCGAGACCATGCAGATGATCCGCGACAATGGCTGGGACATCCCGGCTTTCCTCGAGCGCGAATATACTGCGCGCCGCATGACCGCTTTCGAAGACGTGCGCCAGCAGCTCGACTACATGCGCAACGCCGTTCAGGGCTAAGAAAAAAGGGCGCCCCACAAGGGGCGCCCATCTCTTTGAAAGGGCAGGATCGTCAAGCGCGGTCCTGCCCTTTGTGTTTTTGTTCTATTGCTGGGGCCGGGCCTCATCGAGCGCCGAGGTGATGTGCTTGTCGAGCAGCGTCGCGGCCAGTTCGGCATTGCCGGTGCGAACGGCCTCGATGATCTTGAGGTGCTCTTGATAGGCAGAGGCGGCGCGGCCGGGAATGGTGCTTTGCAGGCGCAGACGGGCACGATCGACCTGGGACTTGTTGGCCAGCACCAACCGCCAAGCCTCGGGCACACCGGCCAGTTCGGCGAGCAGGGCGTGGAACTCTTCATCGAACTCGAAGAAGGCGATGTAATCGTCGCGCGCGGTGCACTCGGCCTGCAGCGCCAGGACGCGCGAGAGGCGATTGAGGTCCGGGTTTTCCATGGTCGCGAGGCGGCGGATGACGGCGGTCTCAAGTGCGCTGCGGCAGAAAACCGCGGAGAAAATCTTCCGCTCGTCCACCGGCGCAACGATCGAGCCGACCTGCGGCCGCGTTTCGACGAGATTTTCCTTGGCCAGCTGCTGGAGGGCGCTCCGCAACGGCGTGCGACTCACTCCCAAAACCTCCGAAAGCTTGGCTTCGTAGATCGGCGTGCCCGGCGCGATGCGATTTTCGATGATGGCGCGGCGCAGAATTTCGTAGATCTGCGGCGACATCGCCGCCCCGTAGTCAATATTGGCCCGTATCATCGGGTAGCTGCTATCGAATTGATCTGCGTTTTCTGTGTTTTGTTTTTCTTGCATGATCGTAGTCCAAATTGGCGATATTTGTCCCGATTCTCCTGACGGCGTTCGCTAATCCAGGAAGCTTGGGACAAGTAAAACTCAAGATGTGCTATCTTGAGCGGTGGCGCTGCGTGCTGCGCAACTGCCTGTGAATATTTCAGATGAGCTCGTTCCAGGACTATGCCTGCTTCGCGCCATCCTTTCCTCCCGGAATCATTATATCGAAATCGATGCCATGGGGCAATTGTGCACTTGTATAGTAGAGTTCCCAACTCACGATTTACGGACGCAACCCGATTTGGAAATCGCGTCCATCGGCCTTTGGCGATTCAGGCCACTTGCGCCACCTTCTGAGTATGCTAGTATCCTAGTGGGCTAGCACAAGGCTCATTTGCACATATCGGGAGGAAATCGATAATGCACATCCGTAACGGCGCGTTGGCAATGAGTGCCTTGGCGTTTCTATCTGCGACTGCAGGCGTGTCAGCCCAGACCTGGGCTCCTGATCGCCCCATCAATATCATTGTGCCGTGGGGTGCTGGCGGCGCGACCGACCAGGTTACCCGCGTTACCGCGCCGATCCTGGCCGAAGCGCTCGGCGTCGACGTCGTTGTGGTCAACCAGCCCGGCGCATCCGGCGCTGTCGGCACCCAGGAAGTGCTGAACTCGGCACGCGACGGCTATACCCTTCTGGCCACCGGCATTGCCGACGCCGCCACCTATTCGGTGACCGGCCTGCTCGAAGGCACCAAGATCGACGACTGGAATCTCTATCTCAGCGTCGCCAACGTTCCCGTGGTCAGCGTCCCTGCCGACAGCCCCTACAAGAATTTTGGTGAACTGCTCGAAGCCTTCAAGTCCGGTGGCGCAAGCATCACCGTGGCAACGGCTGGCATCAGCTCGGCTGGCGGCACCGCAATCGCCGGTCTCGCAGAAGAAGGTGGCTTCGACTACAACCTCGTCGCCTATGAAGGTGGCGGCCCGGCCACCATCGCTGCCGCTTCGGGCGAAGCCATGGTCACCACCCAGCTCGCTGGCGAGCAGTCAGAACTGATCCGTGGCGGTCGCCTGCGTCCGCTGGCTGTGCTGTCGAGCGAGCCGCTGACCATCAAGGGTGTCGATCCGGTTCCCCCGATCACCGAATGGCTCCCCAACTTGCCGCTCGCCTACAACTACTTCGGCGTGCTGGTTCCCAAGGGTACTCCTGACGAGATCGTCAACACCCTCAATGGCATCTGGACCGAGAAGGTGGCGACCTCGCCTGAGTTGAAGGCCTATGCCGAAGGCTTTGGTGCCCTGTTCACGCCAGCTTCCGGCGCTGAAGCCCGCACCCTGGTTTCCCCAACCGTTGTCGCACAGGCCTGTGCTGCGGTTGAGCGTGGCGCAGCGGTCAATGACCCGTCGACCATCGGCGTCGATTGCGCCACCCGTACCGAGACGATCGCGCAGTAATTTCGAGGGGGCGGAGGCACAAGCCTTCGCCCCTTTGCTTGCTGCCCAAAGGACAAGCCAAAAATGCAAGACGATTCTAGGGAGCAGGCCGTCAGGGCCCGCGCTGACCTTGTCACGTCCATACTTCTGGTCGTGTTGGGTATCTGGATTTTCTACACTTCATACGAAATGCCCCGCCTGGAAGCGCGTGGCGTTCACCCTTCGACCATTCCAGGCCTGGTGCCGATGATCCTGGGCGCTGCGCTCGCCTTGTGTGGTGTGCTGCTCGGCCTGCGTTCCTACAAGATCCCTTCGGCCGGCGGCTGGAGCGGACTGGTAGACCTGTTCAAGACCATGTCTGTAGCTCGCGTCATGGCCTGCATGTTCTTGATCGGCGTCTATGCGCTGGTCCTCGTGGGATGGCTGCCGTTCTGGGCGGCGTCGATGCTCTTCATCTTCGCGTTCATCGTGACCCTCGACCTGATCCTGACCAACCAGCCCGAGCCGGTCCTGCGCTCGCTGATCTGGGCGGCGATCACCGCGGTCCTTGGTGGCGGCGCCATCTACTACCTGTTCGCCACAGTCTTCCTTGTTCGCCTGCCATAAGGAGCAGTCATGCTAGACGGTCTGCTAATGCTTGGGCAGGGTATTGGGTTCTTCCTTACGCCTGCCGCTCTTTTCAACGTCGTCTGGGCCACTCTGCTGGGCCTGGCGATCGGCCTGCTCCCAGGCCTGACGGCCACCATGGGCGTCGCCCTGCTGGTGACCATGACCTACAAGATGGCCCCCGAACAGGCCATCCTGACCCTGATGTGCGTCTATCTCGGCGCCATCTATGGCGGTAGCCGCACGGCTATCCTGCTCAATATTCCTGGCACCCCCGCAAACGCTGCGGCGACGCTGGATGGTTTCCCGCTGGCCCAGCAGGGCAAGGCGGGTCTGGCCATGGGCCTTGCGACCACCTCGTCCACCCTGGGGACGCTCGTCGGCATCTTTTTCCTCGCACTGATCTCGCCGTTGCTTTCAGACGTGGCGATGAAGTCCGGGTCCTACGAGTTCTTCTGGCTGGCGCTGTTCGGCGTCGTGATCTCTGGCCAGATGAGCGGCAGCGATACGCCCCTCAAGGGCTATATCGCCGGCATTATCGGCCTGCTCGTCGCCATGGTGGGCATGGAAAGCCTGCACGCCTACCAGCGCTTCACCTTCGGCATTCCCCAATTGGGTGCCGGCATCGACATCATTCCCGCGATGGTTGGTGCGTTTGGCGTCGCTGAAATCCTCAGCACCATCAAGCGCCGCAACGACGCCAAGGTGATCTCGGTCAATGACCGCGTCGTTCCCCGCCTCGGCGAAATCTTCCGCTACTGGAAGACCATCATCCGTTCGGGCGTCATCGGCACCATCGTGGGCATCATCCCCGGTGTCGGCGAAGACGTCGGCGCGTGGACCTCCTATGCCGCCGCCAAGAAGCTCTCCAAGAACCCCGAGGAGTTCGGCAAGGGTAGTCAGGAAGGCCTGATTGCAGCAGAAACCGGCGACAATGCCGTAGTTTCGGCCGCCATGATCCCGACCCTGACGCTGGCTCTGCCGGGTTCGGCAGCTGCCGCCGTGCTGATCGCCGCCATGTATATCCATGGCATTCGCCCCGGCCCGATGCTGATGGTGGAGAACCCGGAGTTCCTCTACCAGGTTATCGCCATGCTGCTGCTGGCAACGCTGGCCAACCTGGTGTTCGGCCTGTCGCTGACCAAGCTGTTCATCAAGATCCTGAGCGTGCCGCGCGAACGCCTGATGGCCGTGATCGCAGTGCTCTGCGTGGTCGGGTCCTTCGCTGTCACTCAGCGCATGTTCGACGTCTATGTCATGCTCGGCTTTGGCCTCGTCGGCTTCTTCCTCCGCGAGATGAAGTACCCGATGGCCCCGCTGGTGCTCGGCATCGTGCTCGGCGACCTGCTCGACCTCAACCTGCGCCGCGGATTGGGCCTGACCGGTGGCGACTTCACGCCCTTCTTCACCCGCCCGGTCAGCGCAGTGCTCTGCGCGGTGCTGGTGATCACCGTGCTGATGACCATTCCCGCCGTAGGCACCCGCGTCCGAGCATTCATCAAGCACTACACCGGCTCGAACAACGCGGACGAAGGCGTCGCGCCTGCGGCGGCTGGCGGAAACTCCCATTCTTCAAAGGAATAGATGATGAAGATCAACTCTGCATTCCCCATTCGGCTGCACGCCGCTAAGGCACTCGGCGCCATTGCCCTGACGTTGTCGCTGGGCGGCGCGGGCGCATTGGCACAGGATCTGGCGCCGCTGCAGTTCACCGCGGCCCAGGCTGTTGGCGGGTCGGCAAATTATCAGCGCGCCTGCGCCTTGTGCCATGGCGCCGAGCTTGAAGGCATGTCCGCTCCCGCCCTCGCCAGCGACACCTTCTCCTGGCTGGGCCTGCCGGTTGCTGACCTGCACGGCTACATCAAGGAACTGATGCCAGCCGACGCACCCGGATCCCTGTCGGATGCCCAGGTCTCCACCATCATTGCCTACATCGCACAGGCAAACGGCATGGCACCCGGCAGCGTGGCGATCGCCGCCGATCCAGCAGAGCTCGAAGGAATTGCGTTCGGTCAGTAAGGCCGAACGCCACGGTGGGTTGCGGCCCCGGCCGCATTTTATGGAGGACCCCTTTTTATGCTGAACCAAAAGAAGCAGTATCGGACTGTCTTCGCCCTGTCGCTGCTGGCGGGCTCGCTGATGGCGAGCACGGCCATCGCGCAGACGGCGAGCCAGCCCTGGCCGCCGGCTTACAAGCCGCTGCCGGAGAATTTCGGCTATATGGAGCCGACGGATTCGCTCGGCACATTCACGCTGCCTCCGGGCTACAAGATCGATCTGGTCGCCTCCGAGCCTCTGCTTGGCGACGGTATCGTGATGCAGTGGGACTATGACGGCCGCCTGTGGGTGGTCGAAACCACCTTCATGCTCAACATGGAAGAGCTGACCTCTGCCAAGCCGGGCAGCTCCATCGTGATCCTTGAGGACACCGATGGCGATGGCGTCATGGATAGCCGCAAGGTGTTCGCAGAGAACCTGGTGCTGCCGCGCGCACTGCTGATCCTCGAGCCGGGTAAGGTCATCGTTGGTGAGGCGCCCAATATCTGGCTGCTCGAAGACACCGACGGCGACGACGTCGCCGACAGCAAGACTGCGCTGACCGAAAACAACTACGGTGGCGTGGGCGGCTCGATCGAGCACAACCCGAACGGCATGTTCTGGAACATCGATAATCGCATCTACAACGCCTACCTGGATGAAGTGTACCAGTGGAACGGCAAGGAATTCGACGTTTCGCGCGGCATCTCGATCTCCCAGTGGGGCGTGACTGCTGACGACGAAGGTCGCATTCTGCGCCAGGGCAACTCGGCCGCTCCCTCGATGAGCTATGTGCCGGACTACTACTATGGCCGCAGCACCGTGTTTACGCGCAACCGCGGCAACCACGAGTGGATCGGTGGCCCGACCCGCGATGCCAACCGCGTCTGGACCGCCCGTCCGACCCCCGGCGTCAACCGCGGCTATGCTGAAGGCACGCTGGACGAGCGCGGTGCGCTCACCGAGCTGACCTCGGCCGGCGGCGCCGCCGTCAACCGTGGCACCGGCCTTGCACCCGCTGACTATGGCAATGTGTTCGTGCCGGAGCCCGCAGGCAACCTCGTCACCATGAGCTCGCTGAACGATTCCGGATCCGGGATCAACCTGCGCAAGTCGTACGAAAATGCCGACTTCCTGACCTCGACCGAAGAACGCTTCCGTCCGGTGCACACTGCGACCGGTCCGGATGGCGCTTTCTACGTCCTGGATCTCTATCACGGCATCGTTCAGGACGCGGTGTTCATCACCAAGTACCTGCACGACTGGGTTGAAGAGCACGACCTCGGCAACACCCATGGCGCCAATGGCCGTATCTACCGCATCACCCATGAAAGCGGGAAGACCACCGAGCAGATCAAGCTGACCGAAGCGTCGCCTGCGGAACTCGTTGCCCTGCTGGAAAACGAGAACGGCTGGTACCGTGACCATGCCCAGCGCCTGATGGTGGTGCAGCAGAAGATCGAAGCCGTCCCGGCCCTGGTCGAGCTGGTCCGTTCGGACAAGAACGCCATTGCCCGCCTGCATGCCTTGTGGACCCTCGATGGCCTCAAGGCTGTTGAGGCAGACCTCGTGATCGAGGCACTGAACGACGCTGACCGTGAAGTGCGCGCTGCTGCACTGCGCGTTGCCGAGCCCTTCCTGACCGCCGGCAATGCCGACGTGATCAAGGCCTTCCTCGGCACCATCGGCAATACCGGCAATGACTGGCAGGTTATCTACCAGTTGGCCGCTTCCGCCGGTGAACTGGACGATGCCAATCGTCTCGATGCCTTGGTCTCGATCATCGACACCTATGGCCGTGACTATATCGCTCTCGACGCCGCGCTGAGCGGTGTGCATGACGATGAGGTGGTGGCCCTGTTCGATCGTCTGCTGGCGCAGAAGAGCCGCTATACCGGTATCGCCAACGCCCTGACGACAGTCGCTACCGGCATCACCCGTGTCGGCACGGCCGAAGACGTCGCGCATATGCTCGACGCCGTCGCCGGTGCTGATCTGGAAGCCTGGCAGGTCGATGCCGTCCTGCTCGGCATGGAAGTCCAGCTGGCCGGTGCTGCCGATCCTGGCAAGCCGGCAGCCCTGCCGCGCGGCTTTGGTGGTTCCTGGAACGTTGGCACCTTCGGTGACCGCGCATTCCCGGACTTCAACGCACAGTCGAGCGCTGCCGACCGCGAAGCCGCAGCTACCCTGGCCGCCCAGCGGGCCGCCAACGCTCCGGCACGGCCTGAATCGGCCCTCGCTGAAGTGGACGGTATCCCGACTGTGACGCTGGGTGCCGAGCCTGCCGCCTTCATCGCCCTCGGCGAGGACGCTGCACTGGCTCCGCGTATCACGGCCGTGACGGCTCTGATCAAGTGGCCGGGCAAGGCTGAGTAAGACACGACGATCCCGGATCAAGTGGGGGAGGGGCTTCGGCCTCTCCCCTTTTTGTTGGCTGCCACGCTGGGGTGCCGACGGAAACGCCAGTCAAAAAAATCCCCGCCACGGGAGGAGCCGGGCGGGGCAAGTCAGGGAGAGCTGGAGGAAAAGTTATCGTCAGGCGGCGTTGGCTCGTTGGATGGCCACGGCCGGTGTCTGGCTGAGCAGGGCAGCGAGGTGCTCCCTGATCTGGTCTTTGGCCGACTGAGGATATTGTGCGGGGTCGCCGAACACGGCAGCGAGCGCCAGGAAACTCCCGAGCAGCCCGTCTGCCGTGTCGCCGCCGCCGAGCAGCGCCACCGACAGGTCGGTGTTGAGCGGATCAAGGATCGGCTCGCGCCCCTGCCCAAGCTGGTCATGCAGCTGGGCGATCCAAGCGGCGACGGTGAGGGTGAGGCAGTTGACCGGCAGGCCGCCAGCAAGCCGGTCACGCATCGGGGCCAGAATGCGTTGCGGCAGCTTCTGGCTGCCATCCATGGCGATCTGGCGCAGGCGATGGTTCAGCGCGGGATTGGCGAAACGTTCGAGCAGGCTGTCGCGGCAGGCGTGGAGGTCGACACCAGGCAGATGCAGGGTCGGGATGACCTCGTCGGTCATCAGCCGGTGCAGCAGTGCACGGATATTGGCGTCGCCGACGGCTTCCGAAACCAGCTCGTAGCCGGCCAGCAGTCCCAGATAGGCGATGGTGGAGTGCGAGCCGTTGAGCATGCGCAGCTTCATGTGCTCAAAGGGCTCGACGTCATCGGCCATCTGCACGCCATGGGCTTCCCAGGCGGGCCGGCCGGCAACGAACCTGTCTTCCACCACCCATTGGCTGAACGGCTCGGTCACCACCGGCCATGCGTCATCCAGCCCGGTGAGGGCAGCGATGTCGGTCCGGTCCGGATCGGTCGTAGCCGGCACGATGCGGTCGACCATCGTGGAAGGGAACGTCACGTTCGCCGCGATCCAGGCCGCCAGTTTGGGATCAAGTTCGTTGGCGTATTCGATCATCACGCGCTCGGCGACCCGGCCATTGCTGGGCAGGTTATCGCAGCTGAGTACGGTGAAGCCCTTCAGCCCGGCGTCGCGCCGGCGCTGCAGGGCCGCGACGATCACGCCCGGCGCACTGCGCGGCGACGTCGGATTGGCCAGGTCGCGCACGATGCCGGGATGGTCCAGCCGCAAGGCGCCGCTGGCTCCGTCGTGGCAATAACCCTTCTCGGTCACCGTAAGTGAGACAATGCGGATTTCGGGCGCTGCCATCTGGGCGATCAGGGCATCGGCGCTTTGCGAGGCGTCGATAATGCCAAGGATCGAACCGACGATGCGGGTCCTGGTGCCGGAGGCATCACGCACCGCCACGGTATAGAGATAGTCCTGCGGTTCGAGCGCCTGCTTGGTATCGGGGCGGCGCAGATTCGCCCCGATAATGCCCCAGCTGGGATCGGTCCCAAGAACGGCATCGACATAGCTCGCCATGTGGGCGCGGTGGAAGGCGCCGATGCCGATATGGACAATGCCCGGGGTGACCGCGCTGCGATCATAAGCGGGCAGGGCGACGGCACCGCTCGCCTGCGTCAGGCTGGATTGGCTGAGTGTGGCCATGTGTCTGTTCCTCCCGATGTCACGCCAGGGCGTGCATCACCCCCCGCAACTCGGCCAGGCCCTTGAGGCGGCCAATGGCGGGATAGCCCGCGCGGGCGCCGCGCTGCGCGTCATCGAGCAGGTCGTGCCCGTGATCGGGGCGCATCGGAATCTGCCAGTCTTTCCGGCCTTCCGCCTTGCGGCGCTGCTGTTCGGCCATCAGGGCCTTGACCACGGCGACCATGTTGACGTCGCCACCAAGGTGATCGTCTTCAAGGAACCCGGTCGGCACGCCGCTGTGATAGCGGGTGACGTTGCGCAGGTGGGCGAAGTGGATCTTTGACCCCAGCCGCTCAACCATGCCGGCAATGTCATTGTCTTCACGCGAGCCGAGCGAACCGGCGCATAGCGTGATGCCATTGGCCGGGCTGTCGACGGCTTCCACCATGCGGCGGTAATCGTCTTCAGTCGACATGACCTTGGGCAGGCCAAGCAGCGAGAACGGGGGATCATCGGGGTGGCAGCACAGCCGCAGGTCGAGCTTTTCGGCGGTGGGAACCACGGCCTCCAGGAAGTCGAAGTGATTGCGCCGCAGGCGCTCGGTGTCGATGTCGCTGTAGCGGGCGAGGGCGTCGCGCAGGGTCTGGATGGTCCAGCTTTCCACGGCGCCGGCAAGCCCGGCAATGATGGCATCCGACAGCGCCTCGCGCTGTTCTTCGCACATGCCAACGATCCGGCGATCGGCTTCGGCAACGATGTCTGCCGGGAAGCCGTCGCGGGCTCCGGCGCGGCCGAGCAGGTGAATATCGAACACCGCGAAGTTGGCGAGATCGAAGGTCATCGCCGTGCCGCCATGGGGCAGCACGAAGCGGTGGTCGGTGCGCGTCCAATCCAGGATGGGCATGAAATTGTAGCACACGACTTCAAGGCCCGAGCGGGCGATATTCTCGAGGCTCTGGTTCCAGTTGGCCAGGTGGTCTCGCCACGCACCGGACTGCGTCTTGATATCTTCGGAGACTGGAAGGCTCTCGATGACTTCCCATTCCATCCCGGTCGGACGGCCATCCGGCAACATGCGTGCCTCGGCCTGCCGCCGCTGGATTTCGTCGAGTGACCATACCTGTCCGGGTGGTAGATGATAGAGCGAGCACACCAGCCCCTCTGCTCCGGCCTGCCGGCTATCCAGCGCGCTGACCTTGTCTTCAGGCCCAAACCAGCGCCAGGTCTGCCGCATAAGCATAGTCATCTTCTCTCCTCCTAAATGCACCTTTGAGAGCGTCTCAGCAGACCCTGCTACGGCCTTCTTGCGACCCTATTCGAACTAGGATACTAGAATACGTAGTGAAGCGCGGGCAAGTTGGCAAGCGCGGACGGCACAACCAATTCACAGCTGGCGGAGGAAATATGATCGGTGTTGGAGTTATTGGCGTGGGGATGGTGGCAGACATCCATTCCCGCGCGCTGCGCGACATTCAGGATATCGCTCGGGTTGTGGCGGTTTATGACCGCGATACCAAGCGCCTGAACGAATTCTGCAGCATGCGCGATCTGCCGCCCGCAGACAGTCTCGAAAGCCTTCTGGTCAATCCGGACGTGCAGGCGGTCATTATCCTGACCCCGCCCAACGTGCGCCGCGATCTGGTGGCCCAGGCCGCCGCCGCAGGCAAGCATGTGCTGCTGGAAAAGCCGATGGAACGCAACACGGCGGGCGCCGAGGAACTGGCCGAGATCGCCCGCGCAGCCGGCGTCACGCTGGGCGTGGTGTTCCAGCACCGTTTCCGCGACGCCTCGATCAAGCTCACCCAACTGATCAAGGACAACATGTTTGGCGAGCTCGCCAGCGCCAAGGCCAATGTGCCGTGGTGGCGCCCCCAGGCCTATTATGATGAACCGGGCCGCGGCACCTATGCGCGTGATGGCGGCGGCGTGCTGATCAACCAGGCGATCCATACGCTCGACCTGCTGCTGTCCTTCACCGGCCCGATCACCAGCGTCACCGCCATGATGGGCACGACGCGCCTGCATCGCATGGAAGCTGAAGACTTCGTGGTTTCCGGCGTCAAATTCGCGTCCGGTGCCATGGGGGCAATCACTGCGACCACTGCCGCCTTCCCAGGCGGCGCTGAGTCGATCACCCTCGAATTCGACCAGGCTTCGGCCCATCTCGAATCGGGCGTGCTGGTGATCACCCATCACGATGGCCGCACCGAGACCTTCGGCGAGGCCGCCGGCACTGGTGGCGGCGCAGATCCGATGGCCTTCCCCCATGATTGGCACGCCTCGGCCCTGCGTGATTTCTTCGAGGCCTTGCATGCTGGCCGCCAACCGGCTGTCAATGGCGATGAGGCTCTGAAGGTGCACCGCCTCATCGACGCGATGACGCTGTCGTCGCGCGAAGAACGCACCGTAAAGATGGACGCGTAAGCCGCAGATGAACAAGTCAGACGTTGTGGTCGGGGTGATCGGGATCGATCACCGCCATATCTACGGCATGCTCGAGGGCATGCTGTCCGCCGGCGCGCGGGCCAAGGGCTGGTGGACCGAGGGTGAACCAGCGCCCCTGGCCGGTTTCCTCAAGCGCTTCCCCGACATGTCCCGGATCGAAGAGCGGCAGGCGCTGCTCGACGACCCCGAGATCAACCTGGTGCTGATTGCCGCGCCACCCCACCAGCGCGCTGCCCTCGCCATCGAGGCGATGGAAGCGGGCAAGGATGTCATGCTGGACAAGCCCGGCTGCATCTCGTTCGAGCAACTCGACCAAATCCGCGCCGCAGTCGAAAAGACCAAGCGCATCTGGTCGGTGGATTTCTCTGAGCGGTTCGAAGTGCCCGCAGCGATCAAGGCGCTGGAAATGGTGCGCGATGGCGCGGTTGGTCGTGTCATCCAGACCCTGTCGATGGGCCCGCATCGCCTCAACCGTGCGACCCGTCCGGACTGGTTTTTCGACAAGACCCTCTATGGCGGCATCCTGGGCGATATCGGCACGCACCAGATTGACCAGTTCCTGGCCTTCACCGGATCGACTGACGCGCAGATCGTGGCGGCCACGACCGGCAACTTTGCCAATCCCGGCGATCCGCTCTTTGAGGATTTCGGCGAGCTGCTGCTGCGCAGCGACCAGGCGCAGGGCTATGCGCGTCTGGATTGGTATACGCCCGATGCTCTCTCCAACTGGGGCGATGGACGGCTGACGGTGCTGGGCACCGAGGGCTATATCGAGTTGCGCAAATATGTCGACGTCGAGGGGCGGCCGGGCACCGACCACCTGTTCCACGTCGATAACAAGGCATCCCGCTACATCGACTGCTCCAAGGTTCCGCTGACCTATTTCCGGAACCTGGCTGCCGACGTGCTGGACCGCACCGAAACGGCCATGTCGGTCGAACATGCCTTTACCGTATCGCGGCTCGCCCTTGAGGCGCAGCGCGTGGCGACCTTCCGAACCCTGCAGGAATGAAGCCAACGGGAGCGCGTTCGCGCGCTCCCGCCTCTTTTCCAATGCCTGTGCACCAACCCCGCGCGGCCCCATCTCCCGATCTTGCCAATGCTAGAAACTCTAGGATACTAGTATTGACTGGGATGGGAGGTCTCACGAATGAATTGGTCCGGCAGCGATGAAGGCGCCCAGGTTTTGGCGCCGACCCCAGCCAACCTGCGCGATATGGCACGCGCCGCCACAGTGGTTGCGGGTGCGGGGCTGCTCCTGTCTGTCACGGGCCTGATCGTTCGCCCGGCGCCATTTTCGCTGGCCGGGTGGCTCGCCGCCTGCGCACTCAACGCCGCCCTCCTGATCATCTGCGCCCGGCGCGCACAACTGCGGTAGCGGAAAGTCACGCATATGAATCACATGGGCATTTCACCCTCACAGGCCGCCAGCGATCACCTCGCAACTGACCGGGAGCACATCCAGGTGCAGCGGTTCTCCGTCGCCTACGAATTTCCGGTCTGCTTCACGGCCGATCTGTTTGCCCTCGACAATCCCGTGCTGCGCGACACGCTGCAACGGCTTGAAACCAACAAGCGCCACAAGATCATCGTGTTCGTCGACGCGGGCGTGCTGGCGGCACGGCCGGGTCTTGCGGACGCGATCGGCGCGTATGCAAGCCACCACGGCGAGCACATCGAGCTGGTTGCCGCGCCGATCGTCATTCCCGGGGGCGAGCAGATCAAGCAGGGCCTTGAGCATGTCATCGCGATGCAGCAGGCCATGGTGGAGCATCATATTGACCGCCACTCCTATGTGATCGCCATCGGCGGCGGCGCGGTGCTCGACACGGTCGGCCTCGCCGCGGCCACGGCCCATCGGGGCATCCGGCATATCCGCGTTCCCACCACGGTGCTGTCGCAGAATGACTCCGGCGTTGGCGTCAAGAACGGGGTGAACCTGTTCGATTCCAAAAATTTCTACGGCACCTTCGCGCCGCCCTTTGCCGTGCTGAATGACCTCGATTTCGTCGAGGCATTGCCCGTGCGCGACAAGCGCTCCGGCATCGCAGAGGCGGTCAAGGTGGCCCTGATCCGCGACAGCCGGTTCTTTGCCTGGCTGGAGCAGAATGTCGCTGCGCTGGCGGCGTTCGAGCGCGATGCCATGGCCTACATGATCCGCCGCTGTGCCGAACTGCATATGCGCCAGATCGGGCAGGGCGGTGACCCTTTTGAATCCGGCACGGCCCGCCCGCTCGATTTTGGCCACTGGGCCGCACATCGCCTGGAACTGCTGACCAAGTTTGCCGTGCGTCACGGCGAGGCCGTCGCCATCGGCATCGCACTGGACACCGAGTATTCGGTGCTGGCGGGCCTGCTCGACGCTGAGGACGGCGCGCGCGTGCAACGCGTGTTGAGCGGGCTCGGCTTCGAACTGTGGCACCCGGCTTTGGAGACGCTTGAAGCCGACGGCTATGCGCTGATGCGCGGCCTGCGCGACTTCCGCGAGCATCTGGGCGGCGAGCTGACTGTGACGCTGCTCAATGGCGTCGGCATTGGTCTCGAAGTGCATGAAATCGACGAGGCGCTGATGCTCAAGGCGCTTAGCCACCTCAAGGAGCGGGGCGCAAAGTGATCATCCCGTCTCACCCCCATCTTGGGCAGCTGACCTATTGCACCAATATTCACAAGGGCGAGACCTGGCCCGAAGTGTTTGCTGCGCTGCGCCAGAACATACCGGCCATTCGCGCGGCCACGGTGGGTGACGCGCCCCTCGGCATCGGGTTACGCCTCTCGGCAGCGGCGGCCGAAGACCTGAAATCGCTGTCAGCACTGGCAGAACTGCAGGATTTTCTGGCGGCGCAAAACGCCTATGTTTTCACGATAAACGGCTTCCCGTTTGGCGAATTCCACGGCGTGCGGGTCAAAGAGCAGGTCTATAGCCCCGATTGGGCCGATCCGGCGCGCCTGGCCTATAGCGACACGCTGGCTGATATTCTGGCCGCGCTGCTTCCCGAAGGCATGGATGGCAGCATTAGCACCGTGCCGGGCACCTTCGCCGCTTGGGCGGAAGGGCGCGTGCCGGAGATCGTTGGCAATCTTGTGGCGCACACGGCCTATCTGATCGCACTGCGCCAGCGCACTGGCCGCATGATCCGCCTGGCGCTCGAGCCCGAGCCGCGCTGCTTCCTCGAAACTATCGAAGAAGCCGTCGATTTCTTCACCAACCACCTCTATGGCGACAGCGCTGTCCAGCAGTTGGCGGCGCTTAGCGGGCTTGATGCCGCCGAAGCGGCAAGGGCCCTGCGCGAGCATCTGGGCCTTTGCTACGACGTTTGCCACGCGGCCATCGAGTATGAAGATCCGCGCGGCAGTATTGCCCTGCTCCGTGAAAACAATGTGCCGGTCTACAAGCTCCAGTTGAGCTCGGCCCTGCGCATCGCTTCGGTCGATGCCAACACGCCGGCGCTGCTGAGCCCGTTCAACGAGCCGACCTATCTCCACCAGGTGGTGGGGCGGCGTGGCGACAAGCTCGACAAGTGGGATGACCTTGGTCCGGCCTTGGCCGACATCGAGGTCGCGATCGGCAGCGAATGGCGGGTGCATTTCCATGTTCCGCTCTTTCTCGCCGAGATGGAGAATTTCGGGACGACGCAGGCCTTCCTGCGCGAAATCCTGGCGCTGCACTGGGAGACGCCGATCTCGGAGCACCTCGAAGTCGAAACCTACACCTGGGACGTGTTGCCCGAGCAGTATCGCGGCGTGCCGGTGAGCACCGCCATTGCACGCGAACTCAACTGGGTCGTGACCGAGCTGACATCGTGAAACTAAAAACCGCCTTGCGCCTCGGGCGCGTTTCCAATTTGCCGACGGTGCTCACCAATTCTATCGCCGGCGTGGCGCTGGCCGGCGGCGCGATCGCTGCGGGGCCACTGGGCCTGCTCGTGATCGCGGTGGGTCTGGCCTATACCGCCGGCATGTTCCTCAACGACGCCTTTGATGCCGAAATGGACGCCAGGAACCAGCGGTTCCGCCCAATCCCGGCGGGGGAAGTGACCCAGAAAGCCGTGTTCGGCTGGGGCTTTGCGATGCTCGGCGCCAGCGTGGTCCTGCTCGCTGCGGCAGGTCTGTGGACCGGCCATGGCTGGTGGTCGGGGCTGGTCGGACTGGCACTGGCCCTGGTGATCGTCGGATACAATTGGCGCCACAAGGAAAATCCGTTTGGCCCGGCGCTGATGGGGATGTGCCGCGTGCTGGTCTATATCGCGGCGGGTGTGGCCTTGGCGGGGGCCCTGCCGCAGCCGCTGTGGATCGGCGCGGCCCTGCTGATGGCGCATGTGATGGGGCTGACCTACGTCGCCAAGCGCGAGGGCGCCGGTGCGGTGGGGCAGGTTTGGCCATTCATCTGCCTTGCTTTGCCGCTGGCCTATGGCCTCTATGCTGGCATCGCAAATCCGATAGTGCTGCCCTTCGTAGCAGCGCTGGCCGTGGCCGATGCGGTCGCGGTGCGCCTGTGCCTGCGCAAGGGGCCGGGCGATATCGGCCGCGCCATCCCCCTGCTGATCGCCGCGATTTCCCTGCTCGACGCGATGTTTGTCGCCATGCAGGGCGAAACCGTGCTGGCCGTCATCGTGGCGCTGGGCTTTCCGCTGACCCTGCAATTGCAACGCTGGGTGCGTGGCACCTGAACTCAAAAGGGGTTGCGGAGTGATCCGCAGCCCCTTTTGATTTGGCTATTTGAAGACGTGGTCCAGAACCAGTTGCTTGAACTCGGTCGCGGCCACGGCGCCTGCGGGCAGCAAGTCCGGGCGGCTGCTGATGACCAGCGGGCCGTCATTCTCGGAATCCGTCAACCGGCCGTGCGATCCCTTGACCAGTTGCGTATCCTTGATGGAAGTCAGGTCGAGCAGGGCTCGGAATCCGAGCTTGCGCTTGGCGATCTTCCAGATCGTCTGCAGCTTGGGGAATTTCAGCGCGGGGTCGATAAACAGCTCCACCGGATCGTAGCCCGGCTTGCGGTGGATATCGACGGTCGGCGCATAGTCCGGCGCCTTGGTGTCGTCGAGCCAATAGTAATAGCTGAACCATCGATCGGCTTTGGAGATGGCGACAAGCTCGCCGGACCGGTCATTGGTGAGGCCGTTGGCGTCCTTGCCAGCGGCGTCGAGCACGCTTTCGACGCCATCCAGCCCTTCGATCAGCGCCTTGACCTCGGCCATGTCGGCGGGGTCGCGCACATAGATGTGTGCCAGTTGATGGTCGACCACCGCAAAGGCGCGCGATGCGCCGGGATCGATCACTTCGCGTCCCATCTCATTGCGCCAGGCAATCATGCCGGCCTGGCGCAGCGCGCGGTTGATGTGGATGGCGTCGCTCACCGGGGTGATGCCGTATTCGGACACGATGATGATCTCGTGCCCGAGCTTTTCGGCCTCGGCAATGAGGTCGCCGACCACGCGGTCAACCTCGCGCAGCGCCTCCTGCACCTTGGGGTGGGAAAGGTCGGGGCCATATTTCTGCAGATCGTAATCGAGGTGGGGCAGATAGGCCATCGACAGGGTCGGCTTGCGCGTCTGCATCACATGCTTGGTCGCTCCGGCGATCCACTCCGATGAGGTGATGTCGGCGGCTGGGCCCCAGTATTTGAACAGCGGGAAGGTGCCGAGTTTTTCGTTCAGCTCGTCCCGCAGGTCTGTCGGGTAGGTATAGTGGTCGGGCACCTTGCGCCCATCGGCCGGATACATGGGGCGCGGCGTCGCGCTCCAGTCGGCCGTCGAGTACATATTGTACCACCAGAACATCTTGGCGCAGGTGAAGTCGGGATTGAGCTTCTTGCCCGCATCCCAGATTTTCTCGCCCTTGATCAGCTTGTTGGACTGCTTCCACAGCGCCACGTCGGACGTCTCGCGGAAGAACCAGCCATTGGCCACGGCGCCGTGCTCGCCCGGCTCAAGGCCGGTCATCAGCGTCGCCTGGACGGTGCACGTCACCGCGGGAATGACGGTTTTGAGCGGACGTTGGCCGCCGCGCCGCGCGAGCTTTTCGATATTGGGCGTGTGCTGGCCGACGAGCGACGGCGTCAGCCCGACGACGAGCAGCACGAGGGTTTGTTTCATGGTCTATCGCCAACTGGTTCAAAATTTGGGGAACGAAGGTCAGGGCCTTGCCCGCATGCAATACTAGTATACCATCTATGCGAATAGCTACCTCTTCGTCCCATAGAGCGAACATTTCGTATGGCCCCGACCCCCACCGATCTCCTGACCAGCTGGCTGCGGCAGCGTGTTTCCGACGAGCTTCGATCCTGGCTTGATCAGGCTCTGGCGGATTTGCCGGGCAAGGATTTCAGGCAGCTCCAGTTCTCACTGGCTCTCATTGCCCGCAAGCTGGGCAAGGGGGCCTTGGATCTCGATGCTGCGGACCTGGCTGCGGCGGATGTCGCTCGCACCGGGTGGAACCCCGCAGCATGGTCGCGCGAGGATGCCGGGCGGGTGCTTGGCCTTCTGGTCTATGCGCAGGGCAATGCCGATTTTGGCGAAACGTTCCAGCGGCTCTGCCAGCAGGCCGATCTTTCGGAACTCGTCAGCTTCTATCGTGGCCTGCCGCTTTATCCGCTCGATGCCAAAATCAATTGGCAGATCGGGGAGGGGCTCCGCACCTCGATCCAGGCCGTATTCGAGGCCATCGCCCACAATAGTCCGCTGCCCGCCGAGCATTTTGATGAGCACCGCTGGAACCACATGGTGCTCAAGGTGCTGTTTATCGGTTCAACGCTGGAGCCCGTTATGGGGCTTGATACCCGGCGCAATGCCAAGCTGGCCGCGACCCTCAGCGACCATGTGCACGAACGCTGGGCCGCCGGCCGTCAGGTCGACCTCCAGGTTTGGCGGTGCCTGGCGCCATTCGCAGGAGATGGCTCGCTCGACGACCTGCAGCGGTTGATTGGCAGCGATGAGCCGGCCGAGCGCCGCGCTGCTGCCCTCTGCCTGCTCGAAAGCCCTCATCCGCGTGCGGCGCAGATGCAGACCGAACTTGCTGCGGAAATCGCCCAGGCGCGTTCCGGCGCACTGACCTGGAACAAGCTCGCCGCCTAGCGCCGCCGCCACTCGCTTTATTCAAGGAATACCGATGTTCATCGATAGCCACGCCCACATGATTTCCCGCACCACCGACGACTACGAGGCCATGGCCGCCGCCGGTGTCGTCGCGCTGATCGAGCCCTCGTTCTGGATCGGACAGCCGCGAACCTTTGTGGGGTCCTATATCGACTACCTCTCCCAGATCGTGGGGTTCGAGCGGTTCCGCGCCTCCCAGTTCGGCATCAAGCACTATTGCACCATTGGCCTCAATTCCAAGGAAGCCAATAACGAGGCCCTCGCCGAAGGCGTGATGGAAATCCTGCCCCAGTTCGCGCTCAAGGAGGGCGTCGTGGCCATCGGCGAGATTGGCTATGACGAGCAGACCGCGTTGGAAGACCGCTACTTCCGGGCCCAGCTCGAGCTGTCCAAGGAACTGGGCCTGCCGGTGATGGTGCATACCCCGCATCGCGACAAGAAGAAGGGCACCTCTCGCTCGATGGATGTGGTCATCGAGCATGGCATCGACCCCAAAATGGTGGTCATCGACCACAACAATGAGGAAACCATCGATGAGGTCCTCGATCGCGGTTTCTGGGCGGCGTTCTCGATCTATCCATCCACCAAGATGGGCAATGTTCGCATGGTCGAGTTGCTCAAGAAGTATGGTGGCGACCAGATCATCCTCGACTCGGCGACCGATTGGGGCATTTCCGATCCGCTGGCCGTGCCCAAGACCGCAGCGCTGGCCCGCGAGCGCGGCGTGTCCGAAGAGGCAATCCGCAAGGCAACCTACCAGAACGCGCTGACCGCCTACGGCCAGAGCGGGCAGATGCATGAAAGTGACTGGATCAATGGGGTCAAGGTCGACCAGACCAAGCTGCATGAGGGCAATTCCATCCTGCGCGGCGGCCGCGAACCCAAGGTCGAGATCGTGCCCGGATTGGGCAACGTCATCATCGAATAGTCTGGGTACCCCTGGATCACCTGAGGGCGGGCGAATGGCCCGCCCTTATTCGTTTGGGCACCGCGATTCTGTCCCTTGTCGCGTTGAAGCCCTTTCCCAGCCAGACCGTGCCGCGGAAGTTGCCGTCTTCGGCGCAGCGTCGGTGGCGCAGGGTTTCGCGCCAATAGTTTTCTGCCGAGCTTGCTATCAAATATGCTAGTATACCAGTAGACGAGTCCATGCGCGTGCATCCTTACAGGCGGTTATTTACTAAAAAGCGCAATGTTGCTTCGCATATCGAAATAGAGCTAAGATTTGTGGTGCGTCGGACTCGAGTTGTGGCAAATTATTCTATAAATATGATAAATAAATATCGAAGAATATTCGATATGCCGTCGGCGTATGATTGCATCCAACATACGCATTTTACGATGCGGACTGGATTCGCAATGTTCGCCACGGGGTTATTTCAAGGAAGCGCTTCCATAAGGCGCACTTGATCTAGGGGTGAAGGGACATCCGGGCAGCGTGCTCCCCCTCATGAGGAGGTGGCGATGTCTCGCTTTCTGAAATTGCTCTGCGTCAGCGCGGTGTTTGGCGGGCTGACCGCCTTGCCGGCTCAGTCCAGCGATCTGGGTGTGCTGACGCAACTCGATGTTTGCAGTGCACTCGGGCTGACCGGCCTAACCATTTCGTCCCAGACGAACTGTCTGCAGGTCTCGGGCGAAGTGAAGTACGAATTCATCATCGGCGACTATCGCGATTGGTATCGCCCCGTCGCGACCCTGGCCTCCAAGGCCGGTCACGACGGCATCATCGCCGGTAATGGCCTGCTCGATTGGCGGTCCTCGGTTGATACCCAGCTTCGGTTCGTCGGCACTGCCGATTCCGATTTCGGCCGGGTGCAGGGCGTGATCCGCATCGATGGTCGCGAGCGCCCCTCGGTCAAGGATCTGGTCTTCGAAAAGACCGACACCTTCCTCAAGCTTGAGCACGCTTACATTACCGCTGGCGACACCACCGTGCTTTCGGCGGGCCTCAAGGGCTCCATTACCAATAAGGACGATGACACCGCCTTCACCTATCAGAAGCTGTTCAATCAGGATGCTGTTTCCGGCGTCTCCTACAACAGCGCCACCCCGAAGGTCGACATCAAGGATGGCGGCCACGTGATCCAGGTGGTCCACAATCTAGGCGATGGCTGGTCGGTCGGTGCAGCGGCGGAAAAGCTCGACACCACGGGCACTGCGGTGGGCGTCGTCAACTATGCCAGCAAGACTCTGACCGCCCACGCCACTGTCGTCGCGTCCGACATTCTCACCGGCACGATTGGCAATTGGGGTGTGCATGCCGGTGCGACCGCCGTCATCGACAAGGCCCGCCTGCGCGGCGCCATCGCCTTCAACGATCTGGGCTGGTGGAATGCCCTGGTCTCCGCCTCCTACAGCTTTGATGGCTTCACTCTGGCCGTCGCTGGTGAAGCAACCTCCGCCGAGGAATATGGCGCGGGGGCCTCTTTCACCTCCAAGCTCACCGATGGCATCACGCTCAACATCGGCTCGCGCATGTTCCGCGAAAGCAATGGAGACGTCGCGATCGATTCCGTTGCCGCCATCAAGTCGGCACTGGGCGAGGGGCTCTCGGTGGAACTGGGTGCTGGTTACATCGCCGAAAGCGAGAAGACCGATGGCACGCTCTATGCCCTGGGGCTGCTGTCCTGGGCGCCAGGCGGCGGCTTCGTTGCCGACGTTGAAGGGCGGGTGAACCGGATCGCCGCACAGCCTCTCGGCTATCAACTCAAGGTCACCGCGAAAAAGGCCTTCAACTAGTCCGTTGTTGGCCTTGCTGGCGGGGTCTCACCTCCCCGCCAGCGCATCTGCACGTACAAAGTCTACATGGCGCGACCCTAAAAGTATTCTAGTATACTAAAAGGGCGTAGGGGAGGAGCGCGCATGAACCTGGATATCAGGCCTCTGAAGGTTCTGGATGCCGTTATGGCTACGGGCAGCGTCACCGAGGCGGCGACGCAGTTGCACCGAACCCAGCCTCAGGTGAGCCGGATCCTGAAGACGCTGGAGGAAGAGCTCGGTTTCGAGCTGTTCCAGCGGCTGGGGCGTGGCCTGGTGCCAACCCGGCGCGGTCAGATCTTTCACATGCATGTGCGCCAGTTGCTCGACGAAGCCGAGGCCCTGAAGCGTATCGCCGAAACCGTGCGCCGCAATGGCGATGGGGCCGTGCGGATTGCAGCTCCCGCCTATTTCAATCAGTCGTTCCTGCCGCGCATCGTTGCCAGCATCCTGGCCAGCTACCCCGACCTGAGTTTTGAACTCGTGCCGCTGACGCGCGGCCCCAATGGGCGCCTTGAAAGTGGCCGCGAGTTCGACGTGGCCATCGCACCGCTTCCTTCCCATCGTCCCGACCTCACGGCCACACCGCTGGCCAATGTGCGCTTTGTGGCCTGGCTGCCCGCCGGCCACGCCCTCGCCGAAAAGGCCGCTCTGGAGCCCGCCGATTTTCTTGGCCATCCCTTCATCGGCATCGATTGGGAACCACCATTGCGCGACGCGCTGCGACCGTTCCTCCAGCCCGTGGAGCAGGACCTGCGGATCAAGGTCACGACAGCCACGGTGGAAACCGCGTTTCAACTGGTAGCGGCAGGCGTCGGCATCGCCATTGCCGATCCGCTCGTCGGGGCAGCCTATTTCAGCCGGAGCAAGTTCGCGGTGCGTCCCCTGGCGTCGGACGTCTCCTATGCCTTGGGCGCCTACTTTCCGGGCTCAGGCAAATCGCCGTCGCCCGTGTTGAACTCCATTGCCCTGGCCTTCAGTCAGGAGGCCGAGCCATTGGGCAATCATATGGATTTCCTGCTCCACTACCCCGCGGAAGCCTGACATCAACCGGCGTTGCAATTGCCGGTGTGCTGGCGCAATCTCATCGAAACTATCCGACGGCCGCGTCCGCAGGGTGTCACTTCTGCTGACAGGACGGTGACAGGGACGCGTGCTTATTCTCCCGTCACGAACGTAACGACGTTCTGGATACGACATGGGAGGACTCTAATGAACAAGCTGTTTCTGGCTGCGCTGATGACTGGCGCGCTCGCGCTGCCCGCCTACGCGGCAGACTACACCATCATGGCTCCGGCTGCTCCTGGCGGTGGTTGGGATCAGACCGCCCGCTCGATGCAGGAATCCCTGCAGGCCGAAGGCATCTCCGGCAATGTGCAGGTCACCAACGTTCCTGGCGCCGGCGGCACCATCGGTCTCGCCCAGTTCGTGAATCAGTCGACCGGCAATCCGGACGCGCTGATCGTCGGTGGCTACGTGATGGTGGGTGCAATCCTCACCAACGCATCGCCCGTGACGCTCGACATGGTGACCCCGATCGCTCGCCTCACCGGTGAAGCCGTCGTGGTGGTTGTTCCTGCTGCTTCCGAGCTGCAGACCATGGCTGACCTGGTTGCCAAGCTGAAGGAAAATGCCGGTGCAGTGGCCTGGGCTGGCGGTTCGGCCGGCGGCGCCGACCACATCACGGCCGGCCTCATCGCCAAGACCGTTGGTGTTGATCCTACCACCGTCAACTACATCGCTTACTCGGGCGGTGGCGAAGCGCTTGCCGCTCTGCTCGGTGGCCAGGTGACCGTGGGCATTTCGGGTTACTCCGAATTCGCCGCGCAGATCGCTGCCGGTGAACTGCGCCTGCTGGCCGTGTCCAGCGACACCCGCATCCCGGGCGTCGATGCACCGACCCTCAAGGAAGCTGGCGTCGACATGGCGCTGCAAAACTGGCGCATGGTTGCTGCTGCTCCCGGCATTTCCGACGAGCAGAAGGCCGCCATCACCGCCGACATCGAAAAGATGGTGAACTCGGCATCCTGGAAGGCCACGCTTGAGACCAAGGGTTGGGTCAACACCTACCTCGCCGGCGATGCCTTCACCGCTCAGCTCGCAGCTGACACCGATGCAACGGCAGCCATCCTGAAAGACATTGGCCTGGTCGAATGACGCAGGGTCAACCAAACCTCTCGCGCCGCCCCGATGGGGCGGCGCTTGTCATCGCCGCCATCCTTGCCGTCATCGCCGGGGTAATCATCTGGCAGACTGGCCTGATGCGCGTGGCCCCGGTCCAGCAGCGCGTTGGCCCCACGGTATTCCCCTACATCATCGCCGGTGGCTTGCTGCTGCTCTCGCTGGGTACGCTGGTTTCGGCCATGCGCCGGGGCTTCCCCGAGCGGTCTGACGACAATTACGGCCCGATCATGTGGATCGTCGGCGGTCTGGTTGGCCAGATGCTGCTACTCTCCTGGGCCGGGTTCTCCATCGCGACCGGCGTGCTGTTCGCATTCACCGCCAAGGGTTTCGGGCGCGGACCATTGTGGAAGACCATTCCCATCGGGGCGGTCTTTGCCTTCATCGTCTGGTTCATTTTCGCCAAGGGTCTGCAGCTGTCGCTGCCAGCCGGTCCCCTTGAACGGCTTATTCCCTGATCGGACGTCGTTGACATGGATACTTTCGGACTTCTCGCTCAGGGCCTTCTCGACGCACTGCAGTGGCAGAACCTGATCTATGCGTTGATCGGTGTTACCCTGGGCACTGCCGTTGGCGTGCTGCCCGGCATCGGCCCCGCGCTCACCGTGGCACTGCTGCTGCCTGTGACCTACAAGCTCGACCCCGCCGGCTCGCTCATCATGTTTGCCGGCATCTACTATGGCGGGATGTATGGTGGTTCCACTACCTCCATCCTGCTCAATACGCCGGGTGAAAGCGCCTCGATCGTCACCGCGCTCGAGGGCAACAAGATGGCCCGCAAGGGCAGGGGCGGTCCCGCTCTCGCCACAGCCGCCATCGGTTCCTTCGTCGCCGGGCTCATCGCCACGCTGGCCCTGGCCTTCGTTGCGCCCTGGGTGGTGAAATTCGCGCTGGCCTTTGGCCCCGCTGAATATTTTGCCCTGATGGTGCTGGCCTTCATCACCGTCTCTGCGGCCTTCGGGGACTCTGCCCTGCGCGGGCTGACGGCCCTGTTTATTGGCCTGGGCCTGGGGATTATCGGCATCGATCTGCAGACCGGCCAGGCCCGCATGTCGTTTGGTATTCCCGACCTGCTCGACGGCATCGAAGTGACAACGCTGGCCGTGGCACTGTTCGCCATTGGCGAAACCCTCAAGATCGCGGCCGATCGCGGCGCGGTCAAAGAAGAGGTCCTTGCAGTCAAGGGCTCTATCTGGATGACCAAGGATGACTGGAAGCGCAGCTGGGTTCCGTGGCTGCGCGGCACGGCTATCGGCTTCCCCATCGGCGCCATGCCGGCGGGTGGTGCCGACGTGTCGAGCTTCCTGTCCTACAGCGCCGAAAAGACCTTCGCCAAGCGCCCCGAGGAATTTGGTCATGGTGCCATCGAAGGTGTTGCTGGGCCCGAAGCCGCCAACAATGCTTCGGCCGCCGGTACGCTGGTGCCGCTGCTGACGCTCGGCCTCCCGACCACGGCAACGGCCGCCATCATGCTGGCCGGTTTCCAGCAGTTCGGCCTCCAGCCCGGTCCATTGCTCTTCACCAACAATGCGAGCCTGGTCTGGGCGCTGATCGCGAGCCTGCTCGTCGCCAACTTCATGCTGATCGTGCTCAACCTGCCCCTGATCGGGCTTTGGGTGAAGCTGCTGACCATTCCCAAGCCCTGGCTCTATGGCGGCATTCTGGTGTTCGCCACCCTCGGCACGCTGGGTGCCAATGGCGCCATGTCGGGCAACGTGTTCGGCATCCGCTTCTCGTTCGAACTGCTGCTGCTGCTGGCTTTCGGCATCCTGGGATATTTGCTGCGCCGCTTCGGCTATCCGATTGCCCCGGTTGTGGTCGGCCTGATCCTTGGCCCGATGGCCGAGCAGCAACTACGCCGCGCGCTGGCCATCAGCCAGGGCGATCCGATCGTGCTGTTCCACTCTCCGATTGCTATCACGCTCTATGTGCTGGCTGCGGCGGCGGTACTGGTGCCCCTGTGGTTCCGCCTGCGCGGCCGCGGGCAGGTGCTGGGGCAGCTGGCCAGCGACGAAGACTGATCAGTCGACGAAAGCAAAAAGCCCGAATGCACCTTGCGGAGCATCCGGGCTTTTTCTCGTCTATCGGCAGGTCGCGGGTCGCCGGTGAAAGCGCCCCGCGTCAGGGAGACTTAGTACTTGCCGATCGAACGGAACGCGGCGGGATCAACACCCAGGGTCTGGAGGTGCCGGGCTTCGGGAGTGCGCCCGGCCTCGATCGCACGCGAGACGGCAGTCGCGCTGCCGAACACATCAACGATAGTACCAAGGGTCGAAAAGAACGACTTGCGGGGCTTGCTCATTTATCCAGTTCCTCATCTGACCCAGCCGAATTGCCGGGCCGCTTTCATGACTAGACAGATGGGCCCACTGAGCTGTTTCTGCTAGGCCACAAAGGGCAGGCCAGCTATGCAACATATGCACCCAATGGGATGCTGGCCGTGATTTTGGCCAAAAATGCCCCAAATCCCTACAACTAAGGTCTTGGGCATGCGTTCTGTGCATGCTTGGTATGGCGCAAAGCTACGGCTTGGGAGAGACGATCTCGCCCCAGCTATCGAGGAACCGCTTGCGCCGCTGCTGGTCGAGCGACACCAGCAGCGCTGGCCCGAGGGGGATGGGCTGGATGACGCCGCGCCCGCGCGCCGAAATGGCGTCGCTGGTCCACTCACCACTGCCGCCGAGCGCCACCGAGCCCAGCGCCGTCTGCCCCGCGGCCACGCCCTGCCCATCGGGCGAGAGGGCATAGTCTACGAAGGCCTTGCCCAGTTCGGGGTTGGGCGCGTCGCGCGGGATCAGCATGGCGCGGGTCAGAACCAGAACATAGTCATCCGGCACGACGATTTCTATATTGGCGCCCGCGGCCTTGCGCGCGAAAGCGTATGAACCCAGCACGTTGTAACCCAGCGCCAGCGAACCATCCGCCACACCGTTGAGAATGGCCGGGCTGGATCCCGAGAACACTGCTCCCACGCGCCCGAAGGCGGCAGCGAGCCGCCAGAAGTTCGACGAGATTACCTGATCCTGCGACGCCAGCAGGTATCCAACGCCCGATTGCGCGATGTCATAGGTGGCGATCGCCCCGCGGAACCGGTCGGTCTGGGTCTCGAGCATTTCGGCCAGAGTGAGGTGCGTCCGCGGCACTTCGGCGGCGCTGATCCGGTTGGGATTGTAGATGATCACAGCCGGCTCGAAGGTGAACCCGAACAGCTCGTTTCGCCAATGTGCCCAGTCCGGCAGGCTGTTGAGCCAGGGGCTGTCATAGGGCAGGGCATAGCCATCATTGGCCAGTTTCATCTGCAGGTCCGAGGCCGAGCTGATCATCAGGTCGGGTACTTCCATCTCGCCGGACAGGAACTGCTGATAGATCGGCAGGGAATCCTGCTCGGAATAGTGGATGGTCACATCCGGCCGCTGCGCCTGGAAGCCGGTGATGAAATGCAGGAAGAGCGGCGTGTCGGTGGTGCCGACAATGCTGAGCACGGTGTCGGTGCTTCCATCGACCGCCGGATAGACCGCGCTGGCCGCCTGCGCACTTCTGGGGTCGGCCAACAGCAGGCAGAGCGCCAGCCCGGCAACGCCACCCAGCGCCCGGCGCTTGTGATCTGGCTTGGGCGCGCGGCCCGCCACCGGCAGGTCAATCTCCACAACTAGCCCTCCGCCCGCGCCATCGAGCAGGCGGAGGGCGCCCCGATGCGCCTCGGCCACCCGCTTGACGATCGACAGGCCCAGCCCCGACCCGGCCTTGTTGCTGCTTGTTGCCCCTCGCTTGAACCGCTCCAGCACCATGGGTTTTTCCGCCTCGACAATTCCCGGCCCATGGTCGCGCACCGCCATGGTCAACATGCCCTCGTTGATGCGGCCGCCAATTTCCACCGGGCCATCCGAATAGACCAGCGCATTGTCCACCACGTTGCGCACCATCTCGCGCAACGCCACGCGATCGCCGAGGATAGGCGCGCTGGCCACAGCTTCGGGAAGGTTCACCACCAGCCGCCGTGCCAGATCGGGGTCAAGCCGCTGCCGCACCTCGTCCACCACCAAGCCAAAGGCGGTGGTGTCGGTTTCCTGGTTTTCCAGCCGGTGCGAAATCGTCGCTTCCATCAGCAGCTGGCTGACCAGCTGGCTCGCCTGGATCGCGCCCTGGTGGATGCGGCCCACCCGCCGCCGCAGGGCTTCGGGGTCCTGCTCGTCCATGGCCACTTCGGCCTGCGCGCGTAAAGAGGCGAGGGGCGTGCGCACCTCATGCGCCGCCTCCGCCACCAGCCCCGTCACGCGCTCCATGGCGCTGCCCAGCCGCGCCATGAATGCGTTGAGCCCGCTCACCAGATGGCTCACCTCCACCGGCACCGGTACGTCAACCGGGCTCAGGTCATCCGGCGCGCGCCCGCGCAATTCCTGCTCGAGCTGATAGAGCGGGGCAAACATGCGCCCGATGCCAAACCACACCAGCCCCACCGCCAGCAGGGTCAGCGCGATAACCGGCACGATGGCATTGCCGAGAATTTCGGCGGCCAGCGCGTTGCGCTCCGTCTGGGTCTCTGCAACGTGGATCGTCACCCAATCGGTGTCGCTGCCCGACGATGTCAGCCGCCCAACGCTCGCCACCCGCACCAGTTCGCCGCGATACATGGTGTCGGCAAAGGTTGGCCCGGCGGCGGTCATTTCCCCCAGATTGCGCGACAGGTCATCATAGCCCGTCACCGCCCGCCCGTTGCGGTCCTCCACAGCATAGAACACCCGGTCCCGCCCGGAAAACATGCCGAACGAGGCGAATGGCAGTTCCACGATCACCGTGTCGTCTTCCACCTGCACCGCCCCGGCAATGGTCAGCGCCGATGCAGCGAGCAGCCGGTCAAACGCCTGGTCGGCTGCGCGCTCGGCATAGTCCCGGATGAAGACGATCAGCACCACTGCCGCCGCCAGCAGCAGCGCCAGCGCCAGCGCCACGATGCGGTTGCGGATGGAAAAGGATCTGGGCGCGCTCACCGGCTGTTACCCATGGGGTGCCCGAACCACATAGCCAACGCCGCGCACCGTGCCGATTTCGATATTGGCCGCCTCGAGCTTCTTGCGCAGGCGAGAGATGTGCAGTTCCAGCGCGTTGACCGAAACGGATTCGTCGAAATTGAACAGCTGGTTCATCAGCCGTTCCTTGGGCACCACCTTGCCGGCATTGGTCACGAGGATTTCGAGCAGCCGGAATTCGCGCCGCCCCAGCTCCAGCGAGATCCCGCCGACACTGGCATTGAGCCCGGCCAGGTCCAGTTCGAGATTGCCCACCCCCAGCGTGCTGGTGGTCTGCCCGCCGGTGCGCCGGATCAGCGCACGCAGCCGAGCTTCCAGCTCGCGCAGGTCAAACGGCTTGACCAGATAGTCATCCGCACCCAGGTCGAGCAGGCTCACCTTGTCGTCGATTTCGGAGCGCGCGGTGATCACCAGGATTGGCGCATTGAACTTGCGGCGCCGTAATTCTGCGATCAGCCCGATGCCGTCGCGATTGGGCAGCATCAGGTCAAGCGTCACCGCGTCAAAATCATCACTTTCGGCGGCTGGTACGACGTCATTCCCGTCGCGGACCCATTCCACCGAGTGGCCCGCATTGCGCAGGCGCTTTTCGATGGCTTCGCCAAGGTCTTCATTGTCTTCAACGAGCAATATGCGCATGTGTTGCCGGTAGTCCCCCCGGCGACACCCTAGAGCACACAGGCCCCAACTGGGAACGGTTTTTGGTTAGAGCAGCGTAGTGATCATCGTTGCCGCAACGGCGACGATGCCAAAGGCCGCCAATCCGGCCGCCACCAGCATGATCTGGGCATTCTGCAGATACCCCGCCTGCCGCGCATTGTGTCGCGCCTGGACGAGGCCGTCATCGCTGTCACTGCTCTCGATATGAGCCATCATATCACCCCTGAGTTCTAACCTCCGGGTTGCCGCGTTTGCGCTGTTTCTCACCCGCTGGAAGGTTAATCCCGAGCTCATTGCCGGCGAATGCGAACCTGCCAATGCGGTTAATTTACATAAAATGCCACTGGCGCAAATCTTGTATGGAAGATATTGAACTGCGTCGCGGATCATGGCAAAAACTCGCCATGACCCATCTCCATCCCGACCGCCTGTTCCCCGCTTCCGAGCCCGCCCAATCCATCGCGCGCGAGCTCTACCCCGAAGTGGCCAACCTCCCGCTGATCAGCCCGCATGGGCATACGGATCCGTCCTGGTTCGCCAACAACAACCGCTTCTCCGATCCGGCGGCGCTCTTCCTCACGCCGGACCACTACGTGTTGCGCATGCTGCGTAGCCGCGGCCTCAGCTATGACGATCTTGGCGTGCCGCGTAAGGACGGCAAGCCCGTCGCTGCCGGTCGCGATGCCTGGCGCCTGTTCGCCGCCAACTACTATCTGTTCGCCGGTACCCCATCCAAGACCTGGATAGACCACTCGCTGAACTGGGCTTTCGGTATCACCGAAGAGCTCTCACCCGAAACCGCCGACCGCATCTACGACATCATCGATGCTGCGCTGGCGACGCCGGACCTGCTGCCCCACGCGCTGCTCGACCGTGCGCGCGTCGAAGTCATCGCCACCACCGAATTCGCGCTCGACCCGCTGGTGCATCACCAGAAGATGGAAGCCAACGGCCATATCGGCCGCGTGCGCACCACCTACCGGCCGGACGACGTGACCGATCCCAGCCGCGCCAACATCGCAGAAAACCTGCAGAAGTTCGGCGAAATGGCGAGCGAAAACATCAGCACCTGGTCAGGGCTGATCAATGCACACCGCAATCGGCGCGAGTATTTCCGCCGCTTCGGCGCTGTTGCCACCGATCATGGCGTGCCCACCGCCAACACTGCCGATCTGCCGCTGGTGGAAAAGCAGGCCCTGCTCGACAAGATCCTCGCCGGCAAGCACGACGCGGCCGATGCCGAGCTGTTCCGCGCGCAGATGCTGACCGAAATGGCGCTGCTTTCGGTGGAAGATGGCATGGTCATGCAGATCCATGCCGGTTCGCGCCGCAACACCGACCCACTAGTCATGGCCGAACGCGGTCCCGACATGGGCGCCGACATTCCGGGCAGCACCGATTATGTGAACGGTCTGCGCGCGCTGCTGTCGCGCTGCGGTAACGAGCCAAACCTGCGCATCATCGCTTTCGTGCTCGACGAAACCACCTATGCGCGCGAGCTGGCGCCCATGGCTGGCTACTGGCCCTCGATGATGATTGGTCCGCCGTGGTGGTTCCATGACAGCCCGCAGGGCATTCGCCGTTATCTCGATCAGGTTGTCGAAAGCGCTGGCTTCTACAATCTCGCCGGCTTCAATGACGATACCCGCGCACTGCTGTCCATCCCGGCCCGCCACGATGTGTGGCGCCGCGAAGTCTGCGGCTTCCTCGGCCGCTGGGTCGGCGAAAATCGCATCACCAAGTCGACGGCACGCGACATCGCCACGCACCTGAGCTACCAGGCCGCCAAGGATGCCTACCGCATCAAGTAAGCGGTGAAATTGCCAACGGATTGTCGGGGCTTGCTCCGGCGATCCTTCGACTACGGTGCCTTCCACAGCACCAGCAGCACGACGATCACGCCTGTCACCAACAGCACAACCAGCCCGCCCAGGCCATTAGCCAGTTGCCGACCGATAGTGGGATGCAGCTCGTCGGCAGCGACGATATCGGTGAGACCAATTGGTTCATGCCGGTCGTCGATAGGTTGATGCGTCATGTCACGATCCCCCTCTGGACCTGATTTCGCTGGTCCAACTGTGCGCCGCCAAGGCTAACGAAGCCTTGCCGTTGCCATGCCCCGTGCCTTTAGGGTTGCCATTCGCCCAATCGATAGCCTTACTCGTGTGTTACCGCCTTGATGCGATCAAGTTTTGCGGCAATCAGCGTGGGGCCAGTCGAAACTAACCCCGGCTTCTGCTCTAATGGACGCGATGATGAATCAGTCTCCTGTCGAAACTGCGCTTAGTCGCGCCATGATCCGCTGGTCCCTGACCAAGTCGACGCCTGTGGCGGAGTCCCCTCGCAGCTGGGTTTTCCGGGTCGAGCAGAATGGCCGTAACTTGGGTTGCCTCAAAATTCTCAAGCCGCTGGCGGCTGAAGAAGAGGGGCGAGGCGCGCGCCTGCTGCAGTGGTATGGCGGGGAGGGCACGGCCACCGTCTTCGATACCCATGGCGATACCATCTACATGGAATGGCTCGACGGCGGCACACTGGGCGACGCGGTTCGCGCTGGCCACGACGACCAGGGCACCATTGCCATCTGCACCATCGTCTCCAACCTGCATCGTCCGCGTCCCGATGTTCCCGAGGATCTGCAGCCCCTGCGAGAGCGCTTTCAGGCGCTGTTCGATACCGATGTGCGGGCCTGGCCGCATACCGCGCGCGACCTCTATGCGCGGGCGACCGGCATCGCGCTTAAGCTGTTCGACCGGCCCAGCGCCCAACTGCCGCTGCATGGCGACTTGCACCACGACAATATCATGTCATCGGACCGGGGCTGGCTGGCGATCGATCCCAAGGGGCTGATCGGCGATCCGCTCTATGAGGTCGCCAACGTCTTCCGCAATCCCCATGGCGCGACACAGCTGGCGGCCAGCCCCAAGCGGATCGCGGCCCTGGCCGATGCGTTTGAACAGCGCCTGGGCTTCCCGCGCAAACGGGTGTTCGGCTATGCCGCCGCGCATTCGGCCCTCAGCGCCTGCTGGGATCTGGCCGAGGGCAACCCCATCACGACCGACCTGGCAGTGCTGCCGCACCTGCTCAGCGCCTACGATCAGGCCTAGCGCCAGGCGACGAGCACTGCGCCGGCCATGATCAGCGCGACGCCCAACCAGTTGGGGAAGCTCAGCTTTTCGCCGAGAAAGATCACGCCGAAGATGGCAACCAGCACCACGCTGAGCTTGTCGACCGGCGCGACTTGCGCGGCCTGTCCGATCTTGAGCGCCCGGAAATAGGCGATCCAGGATGCCCCGGTGGCGAGGCCCGAGAGGATGAGAAACAGGTAGGTCTTGCTCGAAATGCTGTCGAGCGGCTGGAACTGCCCCGTCGCTGCCACGATGCCGGCCAATACAAAAAGGATGACGACCGTGCGGATGAGTGTCGCAAAGTCGGAGTTGATATTCTCGATGCCGACCTTGGCAAAGATGGCGGTCAGGGCCGCAAATCCCGCTGATAGCAGCGCCCAGAACTGCCAGCTTTCCCACACGATCTTCATTTGCTAATCGGCGCTCCCTGCGCAATATCGGGTGGGATTCGACCCGCTCCACCCTGCCATAACCCATCGGCTACCGGAATCTATCTATGACGAAATTCACGCGCCGCGGCTTTCTGGTGCTCGCGTCGGCCTCTGCCCTTGCTGCCTGCTCCACCACGATTCCGGCTCTGCCCAAGGCCGCCTCCGCCACGCCGGAGACGCTGACGACGGACGAAATCCTTATGGCAATCAATGCCGTACGCAAGGCCAATGGCGCGCCGGCATGGACCTATAACAAGCGCCTCGAAGAGGCAGCGCGCTCGCAGGCGCGGCTGATGGCGCAGAAAAATACGCTAAGCCACGACCTCGGCACCACCTTGCGCGAGCGGGTGACGGCAGCCGGATATCTCGGTGCCGTGGGCGAGAATGTCGCCAAGGGCTATACCAGCCTGCCCGGCGCCATCGAGGGGTGGATGAACTCGTCCGGGCACCGCTCGACCCTGCTCAGCCACCGCTTTGTCGAGTTCGGGCTGGCTTCGGCGCGCGGTCCCGGCGGCAAGCTCTATTGGGCGATGATCGCCGGCGGCAGCTTCCAGGCTTGGTTGAGCTAAGGCGTTATGCCGTAAGCGTTTTTCGCACGGCTACGTCCCAGCCCTTGATCTTGCGCTTGCGCTCGGCCGCGTCCATGCGGGGCTCGAAACGCTTGTCGCGGGCCCAGGTTTCGGCGAATTCAGCCATGCCCGGCCACACACCGGCCCGCGATCCGGCGAGCCACGCCGCACCCAGCGCCGTGGTCTCCAGGATCGCCGGACGATCGACCGGTGCGTCGAGGATGTCGGCGAGAAACTGCATGGTCCAGTCGGACGCGACCATGCCGCCATCGACGCGCAATACGGTGTCGCCGCTGCCTTTCCAGTCCTTGCGCATGGCTTCGAGCAGGTCACGCGTTTGGTAGCAAACTGCCTCAAGTGCTGACTTTGCAATTTCGGCGGGACCCGAGTTCCGGGTGAGGCCATAAATGGCGCCGCGCGCCTCGGCATCCCACCACGGTGCGCCCAGCCCGACAAAGGCCGGGACCATGTAGACGTTCTGGCTGGGATCGGCGCTTTGCGCCAGCGGACCCGTCTCGCTGGCATTTTTGACCAGTTTCAGGCCGTCTCGGATCCATTGAACCGCCGCGCCCGCGATGAAAATCGAGCCTTCGAGCGCGTAAGTGGTCTTGCCGTCGAGGCGATAGGCGATGGTGGTGAGCAGGCGATTTTTGGATCGCACCATGTCGGTGCCGGTGTTCAAAAGTGCAAAACACCCGGTTCCATAGGTCGACTTAACAAGCCCCGGCTTGAAGCATGCTTGCCCTATGCTTGCAGAATGCTGGTCTCCTGCTACCCCCAGGATGGGAATTTCTGCACCGAACAAGGTCGGGTCGGTGACGCCAAAATCGTCAGCGCAATCCCTAACCTCGGGCAGCACCGATTGGGGGACGTCGAACAGGGAGAGCAGGTTCGCGTCCCACTGATTTCCAGCAATGTCGAACAGCAGTGTCCGGCTGGCATTGGTGGCGTCGGTGGCGTGAACCCGCCCACCAGTCAGCCGCCAGATCAGGAAGCTGTCGATGGTGCCGAAAGCCAGTTCGCCCTTCTCGGCGCGCTTGCGGGCGCCTTTGACATTGTCGAGGAGCCATTTGACCTTGGTGCCCGAGAAGTACGGGTCGAGCAGCAGCCCGGTTTTCTTGGTGACGGTTTTTTCGTGACCTGATTTCTTGAGCTTGGCGCAAAAGGCGGTGGTGCGGCGGTCTTGCCAGACGATGGCATTGTGAATGGGTTTGCCGGTGGTGCGGTCCCAGATCAGCGTCGTTTCGCGCTGGTTGGTGATGCCGATGGCGGCAATATCCTTGGCCTCGAGTTTCGCCTCGCTCAGGGCCTTCCGGACCGACCAGACGACGCTCTCCCAGATTTCCTCGGGATCATGCTCAACCCAGCCGTCTTGCGGAAAGATCTGGGTGAATTCCTTCTGGCCCAGCCCCGCCACGGTGCGATCTCCGGCGAAGACGATCGCCCGGCTCGACGTGGTGCCCTGGTCAATCGCCAGAATGTACTTGGTCATGCTTCCCCCCAACCCTTGATCCCTCCCATCAAGGGGAGGGTATGGCTCCGCGTGCCTGGAGCACGTCTTTGGATGCCAAATACTCTTCCAGCGCCTTAACTTCCTCGGCAGAGAACCGCAGGCCGAGCTTGGTGCGGCGCCATAGGATATCTTGTGCCGTGCGGGCCCATTCATTGGCAATGAGATAGTCGACTTCGGCGGCGTAGAGATCGCAGCCGAAGTGCCGGCCCAGGGCGCTCAAATCCTGAGCGCTGCCGAGCAGCACGCGAGCCTTGGTACCGTAGAGGCGCATCAGGCGGCGCAGCATTGCGGGGGGCAGGCCGGAATAGTTCATGGCGAGGCGGCGCAGTTCGGCCTCGAAGGCGAGGGGCTCGAAGTCGCCGCCGGGCAGGGTGGAGGTCTTCGTCCAGGGCGCGCCCTTCTTGCCCAGCACCTGCTCGATCTTTTCGAGCACGGATTCAGCGAGGCGGCGCGAGGTGGTGAGCTTGCCGCCAAAGACGTTGATGGCGGCGCCGGTTGTGGCATCGCCGTCGAGCTTGAGCACATAGTCGCGGGTGGCTTCCTGCGCGGCGCTGGCGCCATCGTCATACAGTGGGCGGACACCCGAATAGGACCAGTGGACGGAATCGCGCGTCACAGGCTTGGCGAAATACTCGCTGGCGGCGGAGAGCAGGTAATCGGTCTCCTGCTCGGAGATTTTCACGTCCTTGGGATCGCCCGCATAATCCTGGTCGGTGGTGCCGATCAGGGTGAAGTCGTCTTCATAGGGAATGGCGAAAATGATGCGGCCGTCGGCATTCTGGAAGATGTAGCAGCGGTCGTGGTCGTAGAGCTTGCGCACGACGATATGGCTGCCCTTGACCAGTCGGACATTGTGCGCGCCGGCCTTGCCCATCGCTCCCGAGATGACCTGATCGACCCAGGGCCCGCTGGCATTGACCACGAGACGCGCGCGGATGGTCTGGCGCCCGGCTTCGCCATCGAGCTCGACTAGCCAACCGCCATGATCGCGGCGGACTCCGGTGACCTTGGTGCGCACATGGATGGCGGCGCCCTTGTCGGCGGCATCGCGGGCGTTGAGCACGACGAAGCGGGCGTCATCGACCCAGCAGTCGGAATATTCAAAGCCCAGTCGGTAGCCGGGCCTGAGCGGCTTGCCGGTTTCGTGGCGGGTTAGGTCGAGCGTCTTGGTGGGCGGGAGCAGGCGCCGCCCGCCCATATAGTCATACATGGCCAGCCCGGCGCGCAGCACCATGGCCGGGCGCAGGCCCTTGTGGTGGGGCAGGACGAACCGCAGGGCCTTGATGATATGCGGCGCCTCGGCCCAGAGCACTTCGCGCTCGGCCAGCGATTCATGCACCAGGCGGAATTCGTAATGCTCAAGGTAGCGCAGCCCGCCATGCACCAGCTTGGTCGCTGCCGATGAGGTGCCCGACGCCAGGTCGTTCATCTCGGCCAAGGCGACGGTGTAGCCGCGGCCAACCGCGTCACGGGCAATGCTGGCGCCATTGATCCCGCCCCCGATGACAAAGACGTCGACACTCTCGCTGGCAGCCATTGATCCATCCTCTAGCTGGCTTCGTTTGTATGCGTATCGGTTTCGTTTTGGAAGCGTTTAGTTTCGTTTTGGCGGAGGCGATCTACCATACAAGTCTGTCATTGACCCGCTGGGCGGGGAAGGCTAGGCCTTGGTGTCTCCCGCCCGGAATATCCTCCATGCTCGCCATCCTCACAGTCATTGCGCCCATCTTTGCGCTGATGGGGCTTGGTTTCGGCGCGGTCCGCCTGCGGCTGTTTCCGGTGGAGGGCATCAAGAGCCTGATCGCTTTCGTCAACAATTTCGCGACACCCTGCCTGCTGTTCCATTCGCTGGTGACCAGCGACTTCAGTTCGGCTTTCAATATCGGCATTATCGGCCCCTATTATGTGGGGGCGCTGGCCTGCTTCGTGCTGGGCATCGTGATTGCGCTCAAAGTGTTCCGCAACACGCCGGGCGAGGCGGTGGCGGCCGGATTTTCGGGCATGTTCACCAATACAGTGCTGATCGGCCTGCCGATCATCCAGCGCGCCTATGGCGCCGATGCACTGCCGGTGGTGCTGTCGATCATCGGTGTGCATGGGGCGATCCTGCTGACCACGGGCATGGTGACGATGGAACTGATGCGCCGCGACGGCCAGTCGCTGGGCACGACGCTACTGGTCGCGCTGAGACGCGTTGCCTCCAATCCGCTGATCTGGGGCATTGCGGCTGGGCTGCTCGGTTATTTCTCGGGGCTCAAGCTGATCGAGCCGGCCGAGGCATTCTTCGTGATGATGAGCTCGGCCGTGGTTCCGGCGGCGCTGTTCGGCATTGGGGGGGCGCTCAACGAGTTCAAGCTTTCGGAAAACTGGCGGCAGGCGCTGGTGGCCTCGATCATCAAGTTGATCGTGCACCCGGCCATTGCCTATGTGCTGATGATCTGGGTGCTGCACGTGCCCATGGAGATCGCCCGCTATGGTATCCTGCTCTCGGCCATGCCGGCCGGCGTGAACGTCTATATCTTCGCCACCTACTACAATCGCGGCGCCAGCGTGGCCGCCAACACTATCCTGATTGCAACCGTCGCATCGGCCGCGACCATATCCATGTGGCTCTATTTGCTCAGTCTTTAGCCGCGCCCCGCGCGACAAGTCGGAGAAAACCGCCTAGAGTTCGGTCATGTCATCGTTTCTTGGACTGCTCCTGATCGTCGTGCTCATCGGCATCAGTGTTTTCATCGCACTGGCCGAGATTGCCTTTGCGGCCGCCCGCGAAATCCGCATCCGTGCCCTCGCCGAAGCAGGCGACCCGCGCGCGCGACGCTTCATGAAGCTGCGCGGACGAGCCGGCGTCGTCATCACGGCGCTGCAGATTTCGACCAATGCCGTGTCGATCCTGGCCGGCGCGATCGGCTCGGGCTCGATCGGGCCGCTGATTTCGAGCGGGCTGGAGATGTTCCTGCCGCTTGATGTCGCCCAGACCACCGGCGACGTGCTGGCTTTTGTCATTGTGACCACCGCCTTCATCCTGTTTGCCGACCTCGTGCCGCGCCGCATCGCCATGATGATGCCCGAGAGGATCGCGCTGAATGTCTGCTGGTTTCTCGAAGCCCAGATCCGGCTGCTGCGGCCGCTGGTCTGGTTTTTCAGCGGCGTGTCCGACTGGTTGATCGGTCTTTTCCGCATCGAGCCGGAGCAGCGCGACGAGGTGACCACCGAGGATTTTCGCATGATCCTGGCCGGTGGCGAGGCGTCGGGCGCGCTGATGAAGAAGGAACACCAGCTCATCGAGAACGTGCTGTCGCTCGAATTGCGCAGCGTCACATCGGTGATGACGGTCCGCGACGAGATCGTGTTCCTCGATATCAATGACCCGCTCGAAGTGCAGCGCGACAAGGTTCAGCACCACCCCTTTTCGCGCTATCCGCTATGTGATGGCGGGCTCGATAATGTCATCGGCAGCGTACGCGCAGAGGATGTGCTGTCGGCGGCGTTCGAAAATGCCGGGGCCGTCGAATTCACCAAGATGCGGCGCGATATTGTTTCGGTGCCGGACTCGCTCAACGTCTGGGAGGTGCTCGCCGAGTTCCAGTCCCAGGATACCGGCTTCGCGCTGGTGACCAGCGAATATGCCAACGTGGTCGGCGTCGTGACCTTCAAGGACCTGATGGCCGCGCTGGTGCATGGGCTGGTCAATCCGTTCGAGGAGCGGCAGATCCTGCAGCGTGACGACCAGAGCTGGCTGGTCGACGGCGTGACCCCGCTGGTCGATGTGATGCAGGCGCTCAATATCAGTTATATCGGCTCGGAAGGCTCGTTCGAAACCATCGGCGGCTTCGTGGTGCACCGGCTGCGCCGCGCCGCGCGCAAAGGCGACAAGGTGGAGGCCGAGGGCTACCGCTTCGAGGTCGTCGATGCCGACAAGATGCGGCTCAACCAGCTGCTGGTGACGCGCATTCCTCCCGCCAAGCCCGCCACGACCAAATCCAACGACAAGGCCCGTCCATGACCATCGAAATTCTCCAGACCGGCAAGCTGCTGGCCAGTTGCGAAGCCGCTTTGGCCGAGCGCTTCACCGTGCACAAGCTGCACGAACAGGCCGATCCAAAGGCCTGGCTGGCGGCCAATGGCGGGCGCATCCGGGCGCATGCCGGTTCGGGCGTGCAGGCGGACCTAATGGATGCGCTGCCCAAGCTCGAAATCATCGCCGGGTTTGGCGTCGGCTATGACAATATCGACACCGCAACCGCCAAGGCGCGCAATATCCGCGTCACTAATACGCCCAACGTGCTCAATGACGCGGTGGCCGAGCTGACCATCGGGATGATGATCGCGTTGGCGCGGCGCATTCCGCAGGCCGATCAGTTCGTGCGGCAGGGCAAGTGGCCGGGCGCCGGGATGGGGCTGTTCTCCGAACTCACCGGCAAGACCGTGGGAATTCTGGGCCTTGGTCGTATCGGCAAGGAAATTGCCAGCCGCGCCCAGGCGATGAAGATGCGCGTGGTCTATCATGGTCGCAAGCGCCAGCCCAACGAGCCCTTCGTGTTCTACGACAGCCTTGTCGAGATGGCGCGCGACAGCGACTGGCTGGTCATCATCGCGCCGGGCGGAAAGGGTACCGAGCGCATCGTTTCCCGGCAGGTGCTGGAAGCTCTGGGGCCCAAGGGCATGCTGGTCAATGTGGCGCGCGGTACGCTGGTCGATGAACCGGCCATGCTGGAGCTGCTGCAGAATGGCGGCCTCGGTGGCGCGGCGCTCGACGTGTTCGAGAACGAGCCGCTTGTGCCCGCAGGGTTCCTCGCGCTCGACAATGTGGTGCTCAGCCCCCACCAGGGCAGCGCCACGGTGCAGACCCGCGACGCCATGGGGGCGCTGCTGGTCGCCAACCTCGACGCGCATTTTTCCGGCGAGCCGCTGATCAGCGCGGTGGTCTAGGGTTATTCCAGGTCGTCCTGCACCATGGTGCCGGCGGCATGGATGCAGACGATGCCCAGCCGCTCGGGGCCGATATTGGTGAACTTGTGCGGGACGCCCGCGGGCACGACGACGATGTCGCTGGGGCCGACCTCGATGGTCTGGTCCCCGGCGACGATGCGGGCGCGGCCCGAGCGCACGATCCAGGTTTCGGGATAGGGATGGACATGCAGCACCGGCCCCTGGCCGGGCTCGTTGTCGACTGAAAAGAACGAAATGGGGGTGCCGTATTCGGTCCCCTCGAAGCGCACTGTGCGGCTCTGGCTCGGTGCGCGGTCTGCTGCCCTCAACACATGCATGGTCGGATCCTCCGTCTGCCTTCATGCCTATGACGAGCCACCTCGGCCATTTTCGACGACATCGCTGCCCTGCGCAACGCGATCGTTTCCAAGCACGTTGAGCCGGGTTAGCCTGCGGGCGCGATCAAGGGAGACAGCAATGACTGAATGGTGGCGCGGCGGAGTGATCTATCAGGTCTATCCCCGCTCGTTTCAGGACAGCAATGGCGACGGTGTGGGCGATCTGCCCGGCATCATCCGGCGGCTCGATCATATTGCCGGGCTCGGCGTCGACTGCATCTGGCTGTCGCCCATCACCCAGTCACCGCAGGCCGATATGGGCTATGACGTCTCCGACTATCGCGAGGTCGATCGCCTGTTCGGCTCGCTGCATGATTTCGACAGCTTGCTGCAGCAGGCCCATGCGCGCGGGCTCAAGGTGATCATGGACCAGGTGGTGAGTCACACTTCGGACCAGCATCCCTGGTTCGAGGAAAGCCGCCTCAACCGCACCAATGCCAAGGCCGATTGGTATGTATGGGCCGATCCGCTGGCCGATGGTTCCCCGCCCAACAACTGGCCGGCAGTGTTCGGCGGCCGGGCCTGGGAATGGAATCCCAGCAGGGGGCAGTATTACCTGCACAATTTCCTCGCCAGCCAGCCGGACCTGAACTTCCACAATCTGGAGGTGCAGCAGGCGGTGCTCGATGTGATGCGCTTCTGGCTGGAGCGCGGCATCGACGGATTCAGGCTCGATACCGTCAACTACTATTTCCATGACAGCAAGTTGCGCTCCAACCCGCCCAACAAGCGCGACGAGCACCTGCCCTATGCGGTCAATCCCTATGACATGCAGGAGCACAAATACTCCAAGAGCCAGCCGGAGAATGTCGATTTCCTGCGCCGGGTGCGCAAGCTGCTCGACGAATATCCGGGGGCGACGTCGGTCGGCGAGGTCGGCGACAGCCACAAGTCGGTGCAGCTGATGGCCGAATACACATCGGGCGGCGACACGCTGCACATGTGCTACGGCTTCGACTTCCTGGGGCCGCAATTCACCGCCGCCCATTTCCGCAGCCGCATCGAGACCTTCTTCAAGGCCGGCCCCGATGGCTGGCCGTGCTGGAGCTTTTCCAACCACGACGTGCCGCGCCACATGACGCGGTGGGCGCCGCATAGCCAGTCGCAGGGGGAGCTGGCGCGCCAGACGGCGGCGCTGGTGCTGTCTCTCAAGGGCTCGGTTTGCCTCTATCAGGGCGAGGAACTGGGCCTGCCCGAAACAGACCTGCTGTTTGAGGAACTGACCGACCCGCGCGGCATCCGCTTCTGGCCGGAAGACAAGGGCCGCGATGGCTGCCGCACGCCCATGCCATGGGATGAGGGGGCGCCGCCCAATGGCTTTACATCAGGCACGCCCTGGCTGCCGATCAAGCCGCCGCAGGCGGCACTCAACGTGGCGTCGCAGAATGCCGATGCCAACTCAACGCTGGCTTTCTATCGCGCCATTCTGGCGTGGCGCAAAACCCATCCGGCGCTGCGGCTGGGTGATATCGCCTTCTACCGCACCGCCGAGCCGGTACTGGCCTTCCGCCGCAACGAGGGCGAGCAGGGGCTGCTCTGCGTGTTCAACCTGTCGGCCGAGCCGCAGCAGGTGACGATCACAGGGCTGGCGGGGGATGTGCAGGTGGAGCCCATTTCGCAGAATGCGGTGCTGGGTGAGCAGGCGCTGCAACTGGGCGCCAACGGCTATGCGTTCATCGCGCTGCCCAGCGGGCGGCGCGTGAGCCTGGGCCAGTAGACGCGGCCTGCCCCGGGGCCGAAGCCCCGGGGGCACGATGGCTTATGACGTCGGGATCTGCTTCAGCGAGCCGGGCTCGAAGAAAGCCATGCTCAGCGATCCGTTGGGCTGGACGATGAAGGCGCGGACGCAGTTGTTCCACGATTCAACGCTCTCGACATTAAAGCCCTTGGCGCGCAGTTCCTGCGTAATCAAATCCTTGTTGCCGGCAATTGAAGCGCCCCTGTCGCAGGTGACGCCAGCATGCGACGTGGCGGCCTGGGCTGGAAGGGCTACGACGCCAAGGCTGCTTGCGGCGATGGCGGCGGCGATGATGGTCTTGAACATGGCAGTGCTCCGTGGTTTGGAGATCTTGTTTGAACCCCCAAACTATCGCGCTGCCGCAGCGTGACTGCCAGTTAAACTACTGCAAACAATATGAATTATCGGAAATCGGCGGTAATCTGGCGAACAGGTTCCGGTAATGCGCCGGCAAGGTCCGTGGGACCTTATTCGACGCGGCGGAAGGTTTCCGGATCATAGAATTCCATAACTTCGCGGCCATCGGGCTGCAGCACCCAGGCGCGGATGCAGCCGCTCCAGCGCTCGACGCGCGTTGCCCTGATGCCCTTGCCATTGAGGGTCTGTTTGTCGAATTCGTTGATCTCGGCCTCGCTGAACGGGCCGCCCACCGAAAAGCCAAAGCTGAGGTGAATGCCCTCGCTGTTGACGCCGCTGCAGACGGGCACGGCCGCCGCTGGGGCCACACCGGCAAGAAGCATGAGCAGAATCAGGGTTTTGCGCATCGTAATGTCTCCTTCGGCCCGGTCTTATTGCGTGATTATGGCGGCCTCACGCCGTCGGATCCACACTACCGCCGCAGGAATGGCAAAGGCCAGCGCCAGGAGCCGGATGACGTGATGCCCGGCAATGAACGCGGTGTCGTAGCCCAGGGCGATGCCCAATGCGCCCATGCCCTCAAGCGCGCCAGGCGCCAGACCGAGCCAGACCTGGCCGAATGGCAGGTCGACGAGTTCGCTGACGGCGTAGGAGGTGGCCGTGACAATGCAGACCATGAGCCCGGTGGCGACCAATCCTCCCCGGACGGCGCCAAACAGTTCGGAGCGCGTGACCCCGACAAAGCGCGAGCCGATCAGCGCGCCGGTCAGGATGAAGGTGATGGTCATCAGGGGACCGGGCATGTCGGCGGTGTAGAGACCGGCGAGTTTTGCCGCGGTAGCCGCCGCCATGGAGCCGAGCACGAAGCTGGCCGGAACCTTGAGCTTGCGGAACACCAGCCCCACCGCGACGCAGCCCGCCGCAATGGCCAGCAATTCCCAGACCGTGAGCCAGTCGCGGGAGGCGGGCGCCGGCAGGTGTTCGCCGGGCAGCAGCAGCGCGCCGATGGGCACGCAGATGATCAGCACCAGCACCCGGAACACCTGGATGACGAGGATCTGCCTGGCATTGCCCACACCCGAAGCCGCAATGCCCAGGATCAGCGACAGGTGGCCGGGAAAGGAGCTGAGATAGGCCGTGCCGGCATCGAGCTTGAATAGCTTCACCAGCATCCAGCCGGTCAGCCAGATGATAACGGCGGTTTCGATCAGCAGGGCAGCAATGCTCACCGGCCAGCTGGCCAGCAATTGCAGGCTGTTGGGATCAACGCTTGCCCCCATCGACATGCCGATCAGGACGAAGGCCACGTCGCGCAGCCAATTGGGAAACTCCACGGCCAGGCCCGCCATGGCGGCCAGGGTAACGGCCACGGCGCCACCCATCAGCCAGCCGCCGGGCATGCCTCCAAAGGTGGCGATTCCGCCACCGGCCGCGGAGAGCGCTAGCGCGAAGAGGACCGGCACAATCCTGGCCGAGAGGGACGAAGCGGGCACGGCAAGCTTTTCATCTGGGAGCGGGAGCGATTAGCCGACGGGCAGCGCCTTTTCGGCCAGCTTCACCCAATAGGTGGCGCCGACCGGAATGACGGCGTCGTTGAAGTCGTAGGTATCGGTGTGCAGTTCGGAGCTGTCGCCATTGCCCACGAAAATATAGGCGCCGGGGCGCTCATTGAGCATGAAGGAGAAATCCTCCCCGCCCATCGAAGGGGGCGTATCGGCATCGACGCGGTCCTTGCCCACCACCTCGCGGGCCACTTCGGCGGCAAAAGCGGTCTGCTCGGGCGAATTGACGGTTACGGGATAGCCGCGCGCATAGCGCACGGTTGCCTCGGCGCCGAAGCTCTTGGCGAACTGGGGCACGAAATCTACCAGGCGCTGTTCGATCTGGTCCTGCACGGCACCATCGAGCGTGCGCACGGTGCCGGTGATCTTGGCGCTCTGCGAGATCACGTTGTCGGCCTCTCCGGCCTCGACCATGGTCACCGACAGCACCGCATTGTGCAGGGGATCGACATTCCGCGATACGATCGACTGCATCGCCACGATCATGTTGGCGGCGACGATGATGGGGTCGATCGTGGTCTGGGGGCGGGCGGCATGGCCGCCGCGACCGACGATGTCGATGTAGAAGCGGTCGGTGGCGGCCATGATGCCGCCGGGGCGGATGCCGAAATGGCCGGCAGGCATGCCGGGCCAGTTGTGCATGCCGTAGAATTCGCTGATGCCAAAGCGATCGACCAGCCCGTCATCGAGCATGGCCTTGCCGCCGGCGCCGCCTTCTTCAGCCGGCTGGAAGATGAGGGCGATGCGGCCGTCGAAATTGCGCGTCTCGGCCAGATACTTGGCCGCGCCCAGTAGCATGGCGGTGTGTCCGTCATGGCCGCAGGCATGCATCTTGCCGGTGATGGTGCTCGCATAGGCGCGGTCGGTCTTTTCGGTCACCGGCAACGCATCCATGTCGGCGCGGAGGCCGATGGTGCGGCCCGATGTGTTGGAGCGGCCATTGATGATGCCGACGACGCCGGTGCGCCCGATGCCTGATATCACCTCGTCGCAGCCGAAGGCCCTCAGCTTGCTCTCGACGATGCCTGCCGTGCGCACGACCTCGTAGAGGATTTCCGGATGCGCGTGAAAATCCTGCCGCCACTCGGTGATTTCGTCGTGGAATTCGGCAATGCGATTAATGACGGGCATGGGTGGTCCGGGATTTTGGGATTTGGGTCAGTGTCGCTGGCCCAATCAGCGGCGTCAACCTTACTGCATCGGATTGAATGGGGCGAGGGGTGTATTGGCGAACCGTCGTAAGGCCCCGGCACCCTTTTCCAACAATCGCCTTCGCAGTGGCCCAAATTTCTCCGGGCGCGGCTTGCCCGGGCGCGGCTATTTTGTAATGACACCGGCAACTTGCCGGAGATGCCCATGAAAATCCTGGTCGCCATCAAGCGCGTCGTCGATCACAACGTGCGCATCCGCGTTCGGCCCGATGGCAGCGGGGTCGAGACCGAGGGCGTGCGCCTCTCGATGAACCCGTTCTGCAAGCATGCGGTGGAAGCTGCCGTGCAACTCGGCGAGGCGGGGCATGGCGATGAAATCGTCGTCGTCACCATCGGCCCCAAGACCGCCAATGACGTGGTGCTGACCGCGCTCGCCATGGGCGCCCATCGCGGCATCCTGATTGAGACCGATGCGGCGCTCGAGACGCTGGCCATTGCCAAGCTGCTCGCCAAGGTGGTGGCCGAGGAAAATCCCGATATCGTGCTGCTGGGCAAGCAAGCCGTCGATGACGACAGCAATCATGTCGGCCAGATGCTGGCGGCGCTGACCAACCGCCCGCAGGCGACGTTTGCCTCCGAGATCAAGGTAACGGCCGAAGGGCTGGAAGTGACCCGCGAGGTCGATAGCGGCCGCGAGACCGTTGCCGTGGCGCTGCCCGCCATCGTGACGGCGGACCTACGCCTCAATACGCCGCGCAATGCGGCGCTGCCGATGGTGATGAAGGCGCGTTCCAAGCCGCTGGCGGCGCGCCCGGCGGCTGAATTCGGGGTGGACCTGACACCGCGCCTCACCATCGAGAAGGTATCTCCGCCCGCCGAACGCGCGGCTGGCAGGACGGTGGGCTCGGTTGCCGAACTGGCCGCATTCATTGCCGCCGATGTCGCCGAGATGGAGGCCCTGTGATGACCGTTCTCGTTCTCGCCGATCATGATCTTGGCATTCTGTCGCCAGCCACTGCGCGCGTCGTGCACGGGGTGCGCGAACTGGGCGCGGTCGATGTGCTGGTGGTGGCTGATAACGCCGCGGTGGCGCAGGCCGCAGCTGCGCTGGAAGGTGTGGCGAAGGTGCTGACCGCCCGCGGCGACCAGCTGGCAGATGGGCTCGAAACCCTGCTGCACAACCTGGCTGGAGGCTATGACTATGTGGTCGCCAGCGCCGCCAGCGTGGGCAAGGACGTGATGCCGCGGCTGGCCGCAAGGCTTGACCTGATGCCGGTGACCGACGTTGTCGAGATCCTGGGGCCCAACCGCTTCGTGCGGCCGATCTATGCCGGCAACGCTGTGCAGACCGTCACCGACAGCCAGAATAAGCATATCCTCACGCTGCGCGCTTCGGCGTTCCGGGCGGCGGGGGCGGGCAATGCGGCGCCCATCGAGGCGATCGACAGCCCGGTTGTTTCGGCGGCAAAGCTCATCGCCAGCCACCGCACCGAAAGCGATACGCCTGACCTCGCCACGGCACAGATCGTCGTGGGCGGCGGGGTGGCGCTGGGCTCGGCCGAGAACTTCAAGCTGATCGAAACGCTGGCGAAAAAGCTGGGTGCGGCAATTGGCGCGACGCGGGCGGCGGTGGATGCCGGCTACGCCCCCAATGACTGGCAGGTCGGCCAGACCGGCAAGATCATCGCCCCCGATCTCTATGTTGCCATTGGCATTTCCGGTGCACTGCAGCATCTGGCCGGAATCCAGGGCGCCAAGAAGATCGTGGCCATCAATACCGACCCCGAGGCACCGCTGGTCAAACTGGCCAATGCGGCTCTGATCGGCGATCTGTTTGAAATTGTACCGCAATTGATTGCCGAGCTGGATAAGGCCGGTCTCAAGCGCTGATCTGATTGCAAATTCTCACCCGCCGCCTATAAAGACGGCGCTTTCCACCGGAACGATCCCGACATGTTTGAGACCCTTACCAAGGCCCCCGGCGACAAGATCCTGGCGCTCATGGGCGAATACGCGGCCGACCCGCGTCCCACCAAGATCGACCTTGGCGTCGGCGTCTACAAAGACGAAAAGGGCGTTACCGCCGTGATGACCGCCGTCCGCAAGGCGGAAGAGCGGATCCTGGCCAACGAAAAGACCAAGACCTATCTCGGCATTGCCGGCAACAAGGGCTATGGCGCTGCCGTGCTCGACCTGGCGCTGGCCGACAGCGTTGACCGCAGCCGCGTGCGCATCGCGCAGGCGCCCGGCGGCACCGGCTCGCTCTGGGTGCTGATGCAGCTGGTCAACCGCGCCCGTCCAGGCGCGACCGTCTGGGTGTCCGACCCGACCTGGCCGAACCACAACCCGATCGCCATCAATTCGGGCCTCAAGGTCCAGACCTATCCCTATTTCGACACCGAAACGCGCGGCGTGAAGTTCGCCGACATGCTGGCGGCGCTCGACAAGCTGGGCAAGGACGACGTCGTGCTGCTGCACGGCTGCTGCCACAACCCGACTGGCGCAAACCTGACCAACGAACAGTGGGACCAGGTCGCGGCGAGTCTCGCCCGCACCGGTGCGCTGCCCTTCATCGACCTGGCCTATCTCGGCTTCGGCGATGGCCTGCTCGAAGACGCCTATGGCACCCGCAAGGTGATCGCCTCGGTGCCCGAAGCGCTGATCGCGTTCTCGGGCTCGAAGAATTTCGGTCTCTATCGCGAACGCGTCGGCGCTGCCATCCTGATCGCACGGGACGCTGCCCAGGCCGATATCGCCCAGTCGCAGCTGCTCAACATCATCCGCGGCGCCTATAGCCAGCCACCCGATCACGGTGCCGAAATTATCCGCACCATCCTCGAGGATGCCGAGCTGCGCGCCGAGTGGGAAACCGAACTCAACCAGATGCGCGGCCGCATGATCCGCCTGCGCGAAAAGCTGAGCGCGGCCATCCGCCAGAAGTCCAACTCCGAAGATTTCGACTTCATCGCCGCTCACCGCGGCATGTTCTCGCTGCTCGGTCTGGAAAATTCGGTTGTCGAGCACCTTAAGGCAGAGAACGGCGTCTATATGATTGGTGACAGCCGTATCAACGTCGCAGGGATCCCCGAAGACCGTATCGACGACCTCGCTGACGCGATGCTCGCCGCCATCAAATAAGGCTGGCAAGTGACCTTGCAGCCAGGGTTTGCCGTGCTACATCTTTGTAAGTAGCGGGCACGTACTGACACAGGAGGGAACCATGAAGTTCTTTGTCGACACTGCAGAAATCAAGGACATCAAGGAGCTCTACGAGACCGGTCTGCTTGATGGTGTGACCACCAATCCCTCGCTCATCGCCAAGTCCGGCCGTGACTTCAAGGAAGTGGTCAAGGAGATCTGCGCTATCGTCCCCGGTCCGGTTTCGGCCGAAGTGGCGTCGCTCGAATATGACGGCATGATCGCCGAAGGCGAAGTGCTGGCTGCCCTGGCGGACAACGTCGTGGTGAAGCTTCCGCTGACCCTTGCTGGCCTCAAGGCCACCAAGACCTTCAAGGAACGCGGCATCAAGACCAACGTCACGCTCTGCTTCTCGGCCAACCAGGCCCTGCTGGCAGCCAAGTGCGGCGCGACCTATATCTCGCCGTTCCTTGGCCGTCTGGATGATATCAACCTCGATGGCGTCGAGCTGATCGAGAATATCCGTATCATCTATGACAACTACGCCTTCGACACCGAGATCCTGGCTGCTTCGATCCGTTCGCCCAACCACGTGACCCAGGTCGCGCTGGCCGGTGCCGATGTCGCCACCATCCCGCCGGCAGTCATTCGCAAGCTGGCCGATCACCCGCTGACCAACGCAGGTATCGACGGCTTCCTGAAGGACTGGAAGGCAACCGGCCAGTCGATCCTCTAGGGACACGACTTCGCCGCGACAATCCGGGGTCTCGCCTGCTGTCGCGGCGAGACCTTTTTCTTTATGTTCAAGCGGACTTCGATAGGGTCCGTAGGTAAAAGCCATGGCCGATATCGAACTCGCCGCCGCCATCAAGTCAGCTCTGGCCGCCGTGGAAATTCCCGGCGGCGGTGATCTGGCGGGGTATGGCGGCCTCTCCGATATTATCGTGACATCCGGCGCGGTGGCTTTCGCCATCGCGGTGGCGCCCGGCATGGAGGCCGCCTTTGGCCCCGCCCGCGACGAGGCCGCCGCAGTGGCGCAGAAGATTGCCGGTACTCGCAAGGTTATGGTGTCGCTGACCGGCGGCAAGCCGCCGCCGAAATCCGGCCCGACCTTTTCGCATGGCAAGCCTGTGCCGCCCGGCAAAACACGTGTGCCCGGGATCAAGCGCATCATCGCCGTCGGCTCGGGCAAGGGCGGCGTGGGCAAATCGACGACTGCGGTCAACCTGGCATTGGCGCTGAGCGCCGGCGGGCTGCAGGTCGGCATTCTCGACGCCGATCTCTATGGACCGTCCATTCCCAAGCTGATGGCTCTCGAGGGCCAGCCAGCGGTGCGCGAGGACGGCATTTTCTCCCCGCACGAAGCCTATGGCATCAAGGCCATGTCGATCGGCTCCATGCTGACCAAGGATCAGGCCGTGGTATGGCGCGGCCCGATGGCGACCTCGGCCATGCGCCAGCTGCTGCGCGAAACCGACTGGGGTGAACTCGACGTGCTGGTCATAGACCTGCCGCCGGGGACCGGCGATATCCATATTTCGCTGTTCCAGCAGGCCGTAGTCGATGGTGTGGTCATCGTTTCCACTCCACAAGACCTGGCGCTGATCGACGCCAAGAAGGCCATCGACATGCTGCGCAGGCTCGACGTGCCGCTGCTCGGGCTGGTCGAGAACATGAGCTACTTCATCGCGCCCGATACCGGCACGCGCTATGACATTTTCGGCACCGGCGGCGCCGAACGCGCAGCCGCCGAATTGCAGATGAACTTCCTGGGCGCAATCCCGCTGGTCATGTCGATCCGCGAGGGGTCCGATGCGGGCCGTCCGCCAATGGTGGCGAGCCCCGAGGGTGCGGAGGCCAATGCCTATCGGGCGATCGCGCAGGCGGTCCTCAAGGCGGGACCGGGCTTGAAGGGGTAGGGGCCAATCGGTGCGCCTGTTGCGGGCGCGCCGTTCATCATTTGTTAAGGGCGAGCCGCCACCCTTGGGCATGGCCAAGGTCGCTGATACATCCAGATATGGCATGATGATGCAGTCGCGCGCCAAGCGCCGCGCCATCATCGATGAGGGCATGCTGCGCTCGCAGGCGATGCGCGATTCCATGACGGCCAATATCAATAGAACGGCGGCTGCGCAGGTGGTGACCACTGAAATGCAGCTGCGCAGCAATGCTCAGGCGGCGGCCAAAGCCAAGTCTGCATCCATGAGTAAGTTGAACAAGCTGGCCTGATAGTCTGTTCTTTCGTTAATGCAATCGATTGCATGAGCCGCAAACCTGCGTTATCTGGCTTGGGTAACGGCGAAAATGCCGGCCAGAGGAGCGCTAATGTTCTCAGTTGATCGCAAGGACTTTGGTCCGGGTTTCACGTTTGGCGTCGCCACGGCGGCCTATCAGATCGAGGGCGGCCAGCGCGACGGGCGCGGTAGCTCGATCTGGGACACATTCTCAGCAACGCCCGGAAACGTCGCGAACGGGGATACCGGTCTCAATGCGTGCAATCACTATGAGCTCTGGCCCGGCGACCTCGACCTGATCCGAGATGGGGGCTTTGATGGCTACCGGTTTTCGTTTGCCTGGCCCCGGCTGATCCCGGAAGGCACTGGCGCGGTTAATCAGGCTGGGCTCGATTTCTATGACCGGCTGATCGACGGCATGCTTGAGCGCAATCTCAAACCCTATGCCACGCTCTATCACTGGGACCTGCCGTCGCCGCTGCAGGACAAGGGCGGCTGGATGAACCGCGACATTGCCGGCTGGTTTGGCGACTATGCCGCGCTGGTGGCGCAGAAGTTCGGCGATCGCCTGCACGCCACGGCGACCATCAACGAGCCCTGGTGCGTCGCGTTTCTCAGCCATTTCCTCGGCATACACGCGCCGGGTTATCGAGACATGCGCGCGGCGGCGCGGGCCATGCACCATGTGCTGTTTGCCCATGGCACCGGGATTGATGCGCTGCGCGCCAACGGAGCCAAGAACCTCGGCATCGTGCTCAACCTCGAAAAGTCGGAAGCGGCCTCGCAAAGCCCCGAGGACCTGCAGGCGGCCAATCTGGGCGACGCCATGTTCAACCGCTGGTATCTGGGCGGGGTGCTGAAAGGCAAGTATCCCGAGGAGATCACCCAGTGGCTGGCGCCCTACCTGCCGAAAGATTTTGAGCGCGACATGGAAGTGGTGTCCCGTCCGCTCGACTGGTTGGGGATCAACTATTACACGCGCGGCATCTACAAGGCGTCCGACAAGCCGGGCCAGCCGATGGAGCAGGTCAAGGGCCAGCTCGAAAAGACCGAGATGGGCTGGGAAATTTATCCGCAGGGCCTGACGGACCTACTGGTGCGCGTCTCCAACGAATATACCAAGATCCCGCTCTACGTGACCGAGAACGGCATGGCCGAGGTCGAGGGCGACGATGACCCGCGCCGCGTGCGCTACTACGACGATCACCTCAAGGCGGTGGTGAACGCGCGCGAGCAGGGCGCCGATGTGCGCGGCTATTTCGCCTGGTCGCTGCTGGACAATTACGAATGGGCAGAGGGCTACAACAAGCGCTTCGGCATCGTGCATGTCGACTACGATACGCAGCAACGCACACCCAAATCGAGCTACCGCGCCTTTCAGGGCATGCTGCACAATACCCGATAGTCCGTTGCTTTTGCGCGGCGGTGAGGGCAGATCATGGATGGTCTGCCCTTACCACTGAACGGATTTCCCCTTGGACGAACTTGCCGAACTGTCTGAAAGCCAGCTCCGCCTCGACACCATGCTGATCGCTCTTGGCGATGACGGCATGACCCTGAGCCAGCTCGACGGCTATCTGTGCGGCGTTGCCGCAGCGCCCGAACCCATCGCGCAGGAAGAATGGCTGCCGCTGGTCTGGAGCGGCGAGGCCGGTGAAGCGCCGTCGGTCAACGAGGCCGAGCTGACCGCCCTGATCATGGCGCGCTACGAGGAAATCACTGCCGAGCTGAGCGAAGCGCGCTACGAGCCGCTCTACGAGGTCGATGACGACAATCCCGAGGACGTGCTCTGGGAAATCTGGATCATGGGCTTTGAAACGGCGATGAGCCTGCGCCTGCCCGCGTGGGAAAAGCTGCTCAAGAGCCATCAGGAGTCGCAGGCGCAGGAAGCCGCCTTTGCTGTCATGTCGCTGCTCGGCGCCGTTGATCCCGAACAGGATGCTGCTGCCCAGAGCGATCCCGAATTCCTCGCCTTCGTCGAGGATGCGCCGCGCATCATTCCCGAAATTGCGGCAACCCTCTATCGTGCCCATCGCCTGACGCCGAAACAGACCCCGATCCGCAGCGATGCGGTCGGACGGAACGATCCATGCCCTTGCGGGTCGGGCCTGAAATACAAGCGCTGCCACGGCGCCAACTGACGAGCCGCATCAACCCTCCTCGGAGATCCAGATGACTGCCAACACGATGATGACCGAGACCAAGACGACGGACGAGCAAGCCATCGACAAGGACTGGTGGCGGGGGGCGGTCATCTACCAGATCTATCCTCGATCCTTCCAGGATCAGAACGGGGACGGCGTCGGCGATCTGGTTGGTATCACCAGTCGGCTCGACTATGTCGCCGATCTGGGCGTCGACGCCATCTGGCTTTCTCCGGTCTTCACGTCGCCGATGAAGGATTTCGGCTACGACGTCTCGGACTATCGCGGGATCGACCCCAGCTTCGGCACGCTGGAAGACTTCGACCGGCTGGTGCAGAAGGCCCATTCGCTGGGCCTCAAGGTGATCATTGACCAGGTGATTTCGCACTCGTCGGACAAGCATGCCTGGTTCGCGGAATCGCGACAGTCGCGCACCAATCCGCGGGCCGACTGGTATGTGTGGGCCGATCCCAAGCCCGACGGCACCCCGCCCAATAACTGGCTGTCGATCTTCGGCGGTTCGGCCTGGCAGTGGGACTCCAGGCGTATGCAGTATTACATGCACAATTTCCTGGTCTCCCAGCCCGACCTCAACTTCCACAATCCCGACGTGCAGGATGCGCTGCTGAGCGACATGCGCTTCTGGCTGGAACGGGGTGTCGACGGGTTCCGGCTTGATACGGTGAACTTCTATTTCCACTCGACGGGGCTGGAATCCAACCCGGTGGTCAAGCCCGAGGATTTCAACGCCTCGACCGCCCCGGCAGTGAACCCCTACAATTTCCAGGAACACCTGTTCGACAAGTCGCGGCCGGAAAACCTGGTCTTTCTCGAGCGCCTGCGCGCGCTGATGGACGAATATCCCGGCAAGACTACGGTCGGTGAAATCGGCGACAGCCAGCATCAGCTTGAGGTGATGGCGCAATATACGTCGGGCGACCATCGCCTGCACATGGCCTACACATTCGACTATCTGGGCGGCGAGTTCTCAGCCGAGCATTTCCGCAAGTCGATCGCGGCTACGGAAGCCTCGGCGCCCGATGGCTGGATCTGCGTGGCGTTTTCCAACCATGACGTGGTGCGCCATGTCAGCCGCTGGGCGGTGCATGGGCAGGAAGCGGCCTTCACCCGGCTGGCCGCGACGCTGATCCTCACCATGCGCGGTTCGGTCTGCCTCTATCAGGGCGAGGAACTGGGCCTCAAGGAGGCCGAACTGGCCTTCGAGGATCTGGTGGACCCCTATGGCATCGAGTTCTGGCCGCAGTTCAAGGGACGCGACGGATGCCGCACGCCGATGGTGTGGCAGGCCCATGCGGCCAATGGCGCGTTTTCGACGGCCAACCGCACCTGGCTGCCCGTACCGGCCGAGCACCTGCTGCATGCGGTGGACACCCAGGACAAGGTCGACGGCTCGGTGCTCGAATTCTACCGCGCCTTGCTGATTTTCCGCCGGGCCCACCCGGCGCTGGCCAAGGGCAAGATCGAACTGATCGAGGGCACTGGCGATGTGCTGGCCTTCGTCCGCTCGGACGGCAACGAGCGGCTGGTCTGCGTCTTCAACATGAGCGAGCAGGCGGCGGACTTTGTGCTGCCGGCCGGCATGGTGGCGCGCGATGCCGGCTGCCCGGGCGTGACGGCAACGCCAGTCGATGGCCGCATCGCGCTGGCGCCGTTTGGGAGCTATGTGGGGGTGGTGTGAGCCAGCCTCACGCCCTCGTGGTTTGAGGCGCTGAAGAAGCGCACCTCACCATGAGGGCTACTGCGTCATCCACCTTCTACGCGATCTCGGGGAGGCGCGCAGCTACCAGGTCGCGGGTCAGGCGGTGCTGGGGACGGGCGAAGATCTGTTCGGGAGCGCCTTCTTCGACGATCCTGCCTGCTTCCATGACCAGCACCCGATCGGCCATGGCGCGCACCATGTCGAGGTCGTGGCTGATGATGAGATAGGTCAGGCCGAAATCGGCCTGGAGCCCGGCCAGCAGGTCCAGCACCTCGCCGCGCACCGAGACATCGAGTGCGGAAACGGGCTCGTCCAGCACGACCAGCTTGGGCCGTGTCACGAGGGCCCGGGCGATGGCGAGGCGCTGGCGCTGGCCACCGGAGAATTCGTGCGGATAGCGTTCGAGCATGGCGGTGCTGAGGCCAACGGCGGTGACAGCCTGCTCGATCCGGCCGCGCGCGGCATCGCGCTCCAGCCCGGTTTCGAGCCGCAGCGGTTCGCCCACGGAATCGGCGACCGTCAGGCGCGGATTGAAGCTGCCGAACGGGTCCTGGAACACGAGGCTGATGTCGCGCCGCAGGGCGCGGGGCAGGTTGCCGCCGTGATAGGACACGCCGTCGAGCCGGATTGTGCCGGCGGTAGCCTTGTCGAGACCGACGATGATCTTGGCCAGCGTGGTCTTGCCACACCCCGATGGCCCTACCAGTGCCAGGCATTCTGCGCTGGCGACGGAGAAGGTCGCCTTGTCGACGGCCCGTAAGGGCTTGTCGGCCCAGAACAGCGTGCCGCCCTGGCGATAGTCGCGGGTAATGCCATCGACTTCGAGCAGGGTCGGACCCAGCGCTGGACGGGACTGCGTCCGGACGTCAAAGCGCGATGCCGCAACCAGGCGCTGCGTGTAGTCTTCACGTGGCGCGGCAAACAGGGTGGTGGCCCGGCCGGTTTCGACCAGCTTGCCCTTATGCATCACGGCGACGCGAGTGCAGAGGGCACCAACGGCTTTGAGGTCGTGGCTGATGAACAGTAGCGCCATCTGCCGCCGGGCGCAGATCTCGGCGATCAGGTCGAGCACCTTGCGCTGGGTGATGAGATCGAGCGCCGATGTCGGCTCGTCTGCAATGAGTATGTCAGGCCGGCTTGCGAGGGCCATGGCGATCATCACGCGCTGGCGCTGCCCGCCCGAGAGCTGATGGGGAAAGCGCTCGCCGTGCCGCAGTTCGAGACCCACTTCTTCAAGCAGATGCGGCAATTCGAACTGCGCCGCGCCGTGATAGGCATTGAGACGCAGGGATTCCTCGATCTGTTCGCGCACCCGCATCAGCGGATTAAGCGCGGTCATCGGCTCCTGAAACACCATGCCGACACGCTTGCCGCGCAGCCGCGCCATCTCGCGCTCGGATTGGGGCAGGGGTTGGCCATCAAGGGTAATGGTGCCGGTGGATGCTGCCCCTTCGGGCAGCAGGCCCGTGACCGCCAGCGCCGTCAGCGTCTTGCCCGATCCGCTTTCGCCGATAATGCCGAAGCGTTCACCCGGCTCCAGCGAAAAGGTGACATCGCTGACCGCCTCGGTCGCACCGAAACGGACGGAAAGCCCAGAAACTTCAAGCAATGACATTGTTATTACCCTGCCGGAGACGCGGGTCGATGGCGTCGCGCAGGCCATCTCCGGCAATGTTGAGTGCAATGACGATCAGCACGATGCAGACCCCAGGCACCAGCGTCAGCCAGGGGTGGAGCAGGAACACGCTCTGGGCGTCGCGCAGCATCAGTCCCAGGCTCGTTGCGGGCGGCTGGGTGCCCAGCCCGACATAGCTCAGCCCCGCCTCGGCTAGTATGCCGAGTGAAAGCTGGATCGTGCCCTGCACGATGATGAGACTCATTATGTTGGGCAGCAGGTGCCGATAGGCAATCATCGCATTGCCCAGGCCGGCCAGCCGACCGGCCGCCACGAAATCCAGCGTGGCAATGCTCAGTGCCCCGCCGCGCGCCACCCGCGCGAAGACCGGAATGTTGAAGATGCCGATGGCCACAATGGCATTGACTGCGCCGGGACCCACCAGCGTGGTGATGAGGATGGCCACGATAATGGCCGGAAAAGCGAAGATGAAATCGGCGAAGCGCAGCACCAGCCATTCGATCGGCCCGCCCCAGGCGGCAGCGGCAAGGCCCAGGGGCACACCGATGCCCGCGCCGATGGCGACGGCAATCGCCGCGACCAGAAAGCTGGTCCAGGTGCCGGCCATCACCAGCGAAGCCATGTCGCGGCCGAGATTATCGGTGCCCAGCCAATGCTCGGGACTTGGACCCTGGTAACGTATGGGCACATTGATCAGCTCGATGGGATAGGGCGTCCACACCAGCGAAATCAGCCCGATGGCCGCAAAGATCAGCGTGGCGATCAGCCCGATGACCAGGCTGGGATGATTGAGCAGTCGCCTCATGACGTGCCCCTTTCCCGCAGGCGCGGGTCGACCAGGGCATAGGCGATGTCGGTGAGCAGCATGGTGGCGGTGACCGTCACGATAAGAATGATGGTGGCGCCGCTGACCAGGATCAGGTCGCGCTCGGAAATGGCAGTGAAGATCAGCTTGCCGAGCCCCGGCAGGTAAAAGACGTTTTCCACGATGATGGTGCCGGCAACCAGATAGGCGAATTGCAGGCCGAGGATGGTCAGCACCGGCAGCAGCGCATTGCGCACACCATGCCGCCAAACTGCTTCGCCCATGGTCAGACCCTTGGCGCGGGCTGTGCGGATATAGTCCTGGCTGGTCACATCGACCAGAGCGGTGCGCATCACGCGGGCGAGGATGGATGCCTGCGGCAGGGCCAGCGCCAGGCTAGGCAGGATCAGCCCGCGCAGGGCCGCGCCGCCATCCTCGTTCCAGGGGATGAAGCCGCCAGTGGGCAGCCAGCGCAGGGTCACGGCAAACAGCAGGGTCAGCAGCATGCCGAACCAGAAATTGGGGATGGCCACCCCGGTCTGTGCGGCGACCATGAGGATGGTGTCGAGCGGCTTGCCGCGCTGGCGCGCCGCCAGAATGCCGAGGGGCAGGCCGACGACGATCGAGATGATCATGGCAAAGATGGAGAGAGGCAGAGTTACGCCCAGACGCGCCCAGATCAGGTCTGCGACCGGTGCCCGCTGCGTGTAAGACATGCCGAAATCGCCGCGCAGCATGCCCAAGACCCAGCTGATGAAGCGCTCATGGGCCGGTGCGTCCAGCCCCATCTGCGCGCGCAGCCGCGCGACCGAGTCTGGGGTGGCATTGATGCCGAGGATAAACTGCGCCGGGTCGCCCGGCAGCAGGTTGAGCAGGTAGAAAATGACGAGGGCGGCAACCAGCAGGGTTGCCGCGAAGCCAAGAAAGCGGCGGAGGGCGAAGAGGATCATACGGAAATCCGGGACCGGAGCCCCCCGCCCTCATGGCCTCCCGTTAACAGGGAGGGGTTGAGGGCAGGGGCCTCCAGCGAACTATTCGGTCCAGCGGATGTCGCGCAGGACAAGGCCTTCGATGGGCGAATTCTGCCACATGCCGGTGAGTTTAGCGTTCCAAACGCCGGTCTGGGGCAGCTCGAAGAGATAGCCGTTGACGGCATCATCGGCGAGAATGGTCTGCGCGGTGATGGCAAGTTCCTTGCGCTTGGCTTCATCGGTGGTGCCATTCAGAGTCTCGATCAGCGCCTGGAAGGTCGGATTATCGTAGCCGAAGTAGTAATCTGGGTTGGCGTAGTTGCCAATGTCGAACGGCTCAACATGGCTGACGATCGTGAGGTCGAAATCCTTGTTGGCATAAACGTCCTCAAGCCACTGGGCCCACTCGACGTTGATCAGCTCGAGCTTGATGCCGACCGCCGCGAATTCGCTGGCGATGATCTGACCCGAGAGACGCGCATAGGCTACGGGCGGCATCTTCAGCGTGGCGCTGAACCCATCAGGATAGCCGGCTTCCGCCAGCAGCGCCTTGGCCGCTGCCGGGTCGTAGGGGTAGGTGCCGGTCAGATCGACGTAATAGGGATTGTGCGGGGCAAAGTGGCTGCCGATCGGCACGCCATAGCCATTGGTCGCGCCTTCGATAATGGCCTCGCGGTTGAGCGCGTGGGCCATGGCCTGGCGTACCTTGAGGTTGTTGAAGGGCGCCTTCTTGTTGTTGGTCGAAAGCAGGGTTTCTCCTTCTGTGCTGCCGACCAGGATATGGAAGCGCGGATCGTTCTGGAACACGGCAAGCGCGTCGCTGCCCATATTGTTGGTGCCGTCGACGTCGCCGGCGAGCAGCGCATTGGTGAGGGTCGCCGTGTCCCCGATGAAGAGGTAGGTCGCCTTGGTCAGGTGAACGGGCTCGCCCCAATAGGGGGCGTAGGCCTCAAGGATAACGCGGCTGCCCTTGTCCCACTGCACGAAGGCAAACGGGCCGGTGCCGATCGGCTGGGTGGCGTTGTTATCGGCGCTTTCCGGCGCCACGATCACGGCGTCGCCGCGGCCGATATCGAACAGGAACCGGCCGATCTGCCGGTCGAGCTTGAGCTCCACGGTCAGCGGATCAATCACCGTCACCGACTGGATGGGCTCGTAGAATTCGCGATGCGCATTGACGCTGTCGGGCGCCAGGATGCGGTCGAAGGTGAACTTGACGTCTTCGGCATCAAAGGAGGTGCCGTCGTGGAAGGTCACGCCGTCGTGCAGCTTGAACGTGTAGGTGAGGCCGTCTTCCGAAATGGTCCATTCGCTGGCCAGGCCTGGCTGCACCGCGCCATTCTCGTCGATGCGGGTCAGGCCTTCGAACACGTTCTGATAGACAACGATGTCGATGGCTTCCGCCGCCCCGGCGGTCGGATCGAGCGTCGGTGGCTCAAGGGCCACGGCGACGCGCAACTCGGTCGGCTGAGCCATCGCGATGCCTGCCATAGCGGTGGTCAACGCCAGCGCGAGACCGAATGCCTTCAACGTCTTGTTCATGCAGCAACTCCCAGTTGCGGCGGCCATGCCGCCAGTCGGTGCGCCATATGGATGCTACCAGGCGCCAACCTGCATCCAGTCTGGCTTGGCGCGGCGAAACCGCAGTTTCCCGGCCAATGGCGAAAATGTATAGGGGATCGTCACTAACATGGCAGCATGCCGCCCTGTTATACTTTCCTACGATCGCCCAGTCGCGTAGCAAGAATGACCGGTATCAGTCCTGCCAGCACAATAAACAGTGCAGGCAGCGCCGCCTGAGCAAAAAGTCCGACATTGGCCCGCATGTAGACCAGCGTGGCCAGCGTATCGATTCCCAGGGGCCGCAGCAGCAGGGTCGCGGGCAGTTCCTTGATGATTTCGACGAAAACCAGCGTGGCCGCACTCAACAGGGCTGGCGCCAGCGTCGGCAGGTCGACCTTGAACAATAGGCTCAGCCGCCGCGCGCCGAGCACTCGTCCGGCATCGAGGATCGAATCCCCGCGCTTCTTCATGGCGGCGTCGATGGTCGAGTGGCTCACCGCGAGAAAGCGGATCGTATAGACATAGAGCAGGGCGGCCATCGACCCGGAGAGGATCAGGCCCGGCCGCCAGTCCATCAGGGCCATGGTCAGGCGATTGAACCAGAGATCGGCCTGGCCGAGCGGCTGCAGCAAGCCGAGGGCCAGCACGGTGCCGGGAATGGCATAGCCCAGAGTTGCGAGACGTATGGCTCCGCGTCCCGATGGGCCCGAACGATGCGCCAGCTTGGCCGCAAGCAGGCCCGCCATCACCGTGATGACGGCGCCGATGCTGGCCAGCGTAAGGGTGGGCACCAGTGCCGCGATGGTCATGCTGATGGTCTCGGGCATGACGACCCGGAAAGCCAGGTAGGTCAGCTGTCCCACCGGGATGCCAAAGCCGAGGGCCAGCAGGACGAGGCAAAAGCTGAAGGCCAGCCAGCGGCGCCCGCCCTGCAGCGGCTCGCGGGCCGGGGGCACGCGGCTATCGCGGTGGCCCATATAGACTCGGTCGCGTCGGGCCCGCTGCTCCGCGGCAATCAGCAACGCAATCACCAGCACCACGGTCACGGCCAATTGGGCGGCGCCGCCAAAGTCGGAGCGGTTGATCCAGGTGGAGTAGATGATGGCGGTGATGGCATTGATGCCGAAATACTGCACGGCGCCAAGGTCGTTGACGACCTCCATCATGGCCAGCGTGACTCCCACGACCAGGGCCGGGCGCGACAGCGGCAGCGTAACCGAAAAGAAAGTGCGCATGCCGCCAGCGCCCATGGTGCGCGCGGCAATGTTGAGGCTGGCCGACTGCATCAGGAAAAAGGCGCGGCAGGCGACGTAGATATAGGGGTAGAGCACGCTCGAGAGCACGATGGTCGCGCCCCACTGGCTGCGGATTTCGGGAAACCAGTATTCCTTGAGGGTCGTCGCGCCATTGATGCTGCGCACGATGGTCTGGATCGGCCCGGGAAAGCCCAGGAATTCCACATAGCTATAGGCGGCCAGATAGGTCGGCACGGCCAGCGGCAGAACCAGCGCCCAATCGAACAGCCGCCGCAGCGGGAACTCGTAATGGGTAACCAGCCATGCCGCGACCAGCCCGGTGCAGCCGGTGATGATCCCGACCGAGATCATCAGCAGGCCCGTATCGCGAAGCGAGGTCGGCAGCATTGTGGCGGCCAGCCCGTTGCTGCCGCCCACGGCAGCAAGCGCCGACCAGCCTAGCCACAGGATGGGCAGGCCCATCAGCGCAGCCATCAAAAAGGCAATGACCGGCAAGGCTCGCGCCCCGCCGGTCTCTGTGGTTTTCACCTGCATCACATCTGCAGCGATGGTCGTCCCCTTTCGCTGGAAGACGTCGCGCGGAACAGCTTAGTTCTGCGCGCCTTCGTTGAACTTCAGCTCGTCAACCAGCGCAGCGGCCTCGGCGCGATGCGCGGCGACTTCGACCAGCGGGGTGTTGACTGGCTTGAGGGTACCCCAGCTCAGGGTCAGTTCGGACGGCGAGACCGACGGAACCACGGGGAACTCATAGTTGGTGTCGGCATAGATGCCCTGGGCTTCGTCCGACAGGAGGAAAGCGATCAGCGCATTGGCGTTTTCGACGTTGGGCGCGTACTTGGCGATAAAGCCGCCCGCCACGTTCACCTGGGTGCCTTCGCCTTCAGCGTCGGGGTAGATGATGCGCGCGGATGCGGCCCATTCCTTCTGCTCGGGCTCGGCGTCGTTGTTCAGCATGACGCCCATGTAATAGGTGTTGCTGATGCTGAGATCGCAGGTGCCGGCGAGGATGTTCTTGACGCCTTCGCGGTCGCCGCCAGTGGGGGCATAGGCCAGGTTGTCGCGCACGGCGGTGAGCCAGGTGCGGGTGGCATCAAGGCCATGGGCGGCAATGCGCTGGGCAATCAGGCCGATATTGTAGGGATGGTCGCCTGCACGAGTGCAGAGGCGGCCCTTCCACTCGGGGCCGGCGATATCGTCATAGGTCAGGGCGGTCGCGTCGACGCGCTCCTTGGAGACGTAGAACACGCGGGCGCGCAGCGATAGTGCGGTCCAGTTGTCATTGTCGTCACGGAAAGCGGCCGGCACGCGCTCATCGAGAACGGGCGTGGTGATCGGCTGGGTCAGGCCCTTTTCCTCGGCGCCAACCAGATTGCCGATGTCAACCGTCAAAACCACGTCTGCGGGGGAGAGTTCGCCTTCGGCAGCGACGCGATCGAGCAGGCCGTCGCCGGCATAAAGCACGTTTGCCTTGATGCCGGTTTCTGCGCTGAACCGATCCAGCAGCGGCTGCAGCAGGGTCTGTTCGCGATAGCTGTAGATGTTGACTTCGCCGCTCTGGGCGAAAGCGGGGGCAGAAGCGCCGATCATGGCAACGGAAGCGAGCAGCGCAGCAAGGCGAAGGGTATTCGTCATCTGAAGATCTCCCTTAAGGCGAGGTCAAGGTCTCGCCCGGATGGCTCCGTTGACCACAACTTGCCCGCGCAAGTCAATAAGCTCAACAAAAACAAAGCCTTACAGATTAGAACGGTTCAATTTTTCGGAGCAATAACCGTGCTGATTCAACTTCTTAGTCGGCCGGAGAAATTGCCGAAAAATGCGCCCAATTACTCGGAGGCTGGCGGCAAAGCCGGGCGTTCGACCAGATCGGAGGGGATGACCAGCGTAAACAGCATGCCCTGCGCGCCCGCCGGATCAACGGAAAGCGAGAAGGCATTGACCGCCAGCAGCGAGCGGGTCAGCGCCAGGCCGACGCTGGAGCGGACCGGTGCCATCATCTGGCCGTTCTGCCCGATGCCATCGCGGAACACGACAAACCGCTCGGACATGTCCACGGCATTGGTTGAGCTGTCCCGCACATGCACGGCGATTCCGCCATCATCTTCCCGACGCGCCGAGATCACCACGGCGCCGCCGGTTGGGGTCTGGTCGATGGCGCTGGCCAGCAGGTTGAGCACCGCCTGCGCCAGCGACGCGCGATCGGCGGTGATGCGGGGCAGGTTTTCCGAAATGGCGTTGCGCACGATGACGCGCGCGCCGCTGGCCTGCTGGCGGATACGCAGCACGCAGCTTTCAAGCAACGCCGTGAGATCAATGCTGGCGCGCTGCGGCATGTAGCGGCCGTCGCGCAGCCGGGCATAGTCGTCGAGTTCATCGACCAGCGCCGCGATTTCGAGTCCGGCGGTGGTGATGTCCTGGGCGTAGCTTTCGTAGCGCTCATTGTGCAGCGCGCCGAAGGCCTCGGTGCGGATGAGGTCGGAAAAGCCGATAATCGTGTTGAGAGGCCGCCGCACGCCGCGGCTGATCCGCGCCAGCAGGGCCGGATCGGATTCCGTGGTGCCGGCAATGCGCAGTTGCGCGGCCTCGCGCGGACGCACAAAGCCGAAATGACCGGTGACGACCCCCGCCTGTCCCTGCGCGAACAGGATGATCTCGGCGGTGCCCGAGGCCGAACGCAGCGTGACGCAGGGGCGCGCGGTTTCGGCAAAGCGGGCGGGACGTTCGAGGAACTCGCGCAGATTGGCCATGTCGCCGACTGAAATCAGCGTCGAAAGCGGCCGCCCTTCGACCGAGCCTTGCTGGTTGAGCAGGCGGGCGGCTTTGGGCGTGATGGAGCTGACGACGCCAGCGCGCGACGCTTCAAGGAAGCCATCGCCGCGCACTTCGGCAAAGGTCTGGGCGAAGGCATTGACCGCAGCCTCGTGGCCGGTGCGCACTTCGGTGGTGCTGGCCGAGAGCATGAGGGCAGGGCGCCCCTGCCAGGACATGGACTGCAGCCGCGCCGTAACAGGCACCAGCGTGCCGTCGCGCTGCACCAGATGGTTCACCGGGCCGGCATTGTGCCCGTCTGGGCCCGCTGCGGGGAACACGGCGGCCAGGCCGGCATTGCGCAGTTCCTCGACCGAGCCATAGCCGACCATTTCGGTGATGGCGCGGTTGGCGAACAGGATCTGCTGGTCACGGAACACCAGAATGCCTAGCGGCAGGCGGTTGAGCACCAGAGTCTCGCCGCCCAGGTTGATCAGTGCACCGGTGCGGGGCGGTTCGGGCGTGGCGACGGGTTCCGTCGTGGCGACGGGTTCGGTCGCACGCGGCGTGGCGTCGCCCACGCGATCGGTGAGGATGCGGGAGAGCTCGTCGAAATTATAGCGCGAGACGCGTTCGACTGCCTCGGCATCGGGCGGTGCCGAAACAATGGGCGCCTCCGGGGCGCTCGCTACGGTCTCGGGCGTCTCCTCCGAAGGCGCTTCCTCTGGGGCCGTTTCCACGGGCGCTTCGACCGCGGCATCGAGCGCGGCCAACTGGTCGAGATCGGCTTCCGCCTCGGTCAGCTCGGGCTCGTCCGTCTCGGCGAATTCAGCAATAAAATTGCGTCCGGTGACCTTGTAGAGCTGCTTGGTTTCCGGCTCTTCGGGCTCCGGCATTTGCGGAGGCAGGTCATCGTCGTCGGTCAGCGCCGTATAGAGTTCTGCGTCGGCGGCCAGCTGGTCGAACAACCGGCTCAGGCGGTTGGACGTAGGCAGATCCATTGCCTCGTCGACCGGTTCGGCCGGCTGCTCGGGTTCAGATTCGCTCTCGGCGACGACGGGTTCGGCCTCGTCTTCAACGACCGGCTCGGGCTCACTGGGCCGCACAAGCTCAAGCTTGGCTTCCTGCTCGACGGCGCGCCAGTTTTCGAGCTCCTGCGCGTAAACCACGCTTTCGTCGGGCTGGGGAGGCGGGGGCGCTGAATCCGGCGGGGGCTCATGCAGGGTCGGCTCGTCGAGCGCTTCGCGTGCGGCAGCCATGTCCGCGTCGGCATCGAGGGATGTCGAATCGGACGCGGACTCGTCTACCAGCGCCGATTCGGGCTGAGGGATTTCGGGCACAACCGCATCGATGGCCTCGTCGGCTTCATCTTGGGCGGCGGCAAGAATTTCGGGGTCGATGGGATCAACGCCCACGATCAGCAGCACCGTCTGGCCATCCTGCCAAATCAGAGGCGTCGTCGCGCAGGTGCTCGAGGTCGGCTTTTCACCGGCGATGAACTGGATGCGCGCCAGGCTGCTCCGGCCAATCGAGCCCAGACGGATATTGCGCGCAACCTGGCCTTTGATCGGCACGGCAACGGGCGCCAGCTTCAGGCCGTACTTTTTCAGCTTGGCCAGAAACAGCTCGGCCGCTGCATTTTGCCACAGCAGGTCCTGACCATCCTGCGACCACAGCCAGGCCGGCCGCGAATCCTCGGCGTGCTGCAGCACACGGCGGGCGCTCGGCGATGTGATCCAGTCGGCATTCATATGCGACAAATTTCTCCGTTCCCGGTTCGTGTATGTGCCATTCCGACACATATTGCCCCCGGAACCTCAAGGTTTCTTCAATATAGGGCGCCAACGGCAGGGTCCAGTGCGGCGCGAACACTGACCCCGACCTTCGAAAGGGATGGTTAAATCAGCCGTCTGGCACGAAGGTCATCCACAGCCAAATTCGGTGCTTGTCTTCCTGAAATTCTCGACCTATGTTCCGCCCGCTTTCGGGACGTGCTCAACGCCCTCCCTCGCAGAGCATTTGCCGCCTTAGCTCAGTTGGTTAGAGCGCTAGATTGTGGATCTAGAGGTCCCCCGTTCAATCCGGGGAGGCGGTACCATTCTCCCTATTGCTATCGTGAAGCGTCAGGTCCCTGGGCGGGCGTCGCGCGCCGATCCTGTCGAATCATTGGCGTCGCCCTCACCGCGCTAGCCAGCAGGCTCGTTTTTGGCCTTTGTGTGGAACGAGACGTGCAACTGATGCACCTGCTCGGCAAATTCCTCGACCGGGCCTTCGACTTGGGCGTTCCGGATGACGTCTTCGATCGACAGCGCGTGCAGCGGTGATTCCGGCGCATTGAGCGCGGTCATCCATTCGCCCAGCTGCTTTGAGGAGCTGGCATAGACGATGCGGCCGAGTCCGACCCATCCATGCGCGGCAGAGCACATCGGGCAGTGTTCGCCTGACGTGTATACTGTTGCAACGGTTCGCTCTGCTGGCGTCATGTTGTTGGCGGCCCAGCGCGCTATGGCGAATTCGGGATGCTGGGTATGGTCGCCGCCGGCCACGTGATTGTGGTCCTCGAACAGGACCCGGCCATCGGACGAAACCAGCACCGAACCAAAGGGCTCGTCGCCCGTTGTCAGGGCCTGGGCAGCCAGGTCGACACAGCGCTGCAGATGCTTGCGATCCAGGTCAGTAATCATGGCGTTTCCCTTCAAAACCTAGTTGGCCGTGCCCGACCATAGGCGCAACGCGCCTATTCCTCAAAGCGCAGCGCAGCCCGCCCGCCCGTGAGATTGGGCACCAGGCGAGCCACTTCGTCGGCCTGGCCACGCGGGACGGCGACTGTCCATTCGGCACCACTGTCGTTGAAGGTTGGGCGGTTCATCTGCATGTCCGACAATGCGTTCAGCCGCGCCTGCAACAGGGCCAGGTCTCCAAACGGGCATGTCACCACGGCCATCACGGTGTCGACGATTGGGATTTTGTCGGCACTTCGCAGGGACAGGGCAGCGGTGCCGCCATAGGCCCTGACGAGACCGCCACTGCCGAGCAGGACGCCACCAAACCAGCGGGTCACAACAACGATGACGCGATCCAGTCCCTGCCCATCGATGGCCTGAAGGATTGGCTTGCCGGCAGTTCCACTGGGCTCGCCATCGTCGTTGAACCGGTAACCCTGTCCGATCCGCCAGGCCCAGCAATTGTGATTGGCGGCGGGATCGGTATGCGATGCCACAAAGGCCTTGGCAGCCTCTTCGTCGTCGACGGGGGCGGCGATGGCCATAAAGCGGCTTTTCTTGATCTCCTGCCGGGCCGTCGCGGTGGCTGCCAGGGTATGATGCGTGCTCATGCCTCCCCTATAGCAGTTGGCGCGGGGCAACTGTCGAACAGTGTGTGGCAAAGCCACGTCTGCGGGCGGTGCCAGAGGTTTACGCCCGCGCCAAAACCGCTATGTTCGTTTGACGAGCGGTGCCACTGGTGAAATCCCCCATGTTGAGACTGATTTTCGCGGTGCTGCTGGCAGTCGGCCTCGCCGGATGCTCCGGCTCCGGCACAGCCGGGGCCCCAGCCGTTCCGATCTTCGGATCGTTCTTCCCGGCCTGGATCATCTGTGCGGTCGGGGGCGTCATTCTGGCGCTAATCGTCCGGGCGCTGCTGATCCGGCTCAAGATCGATGAGCATCTGCCCGCCCCGCCACTGGTCTATCTGTGCCTGGCCATTTCGGGCGGCATTCTGGCGTGGCTGATCTGGTCGGGAGTCATTGGCTGATGCGCGCGATTCTGGGAAAGATCATCGGCTACGGCATCATCGTCGCCACGCTGGTGCTGATCTATGTGGCCTGGGCCACTAACGTCACCAATCCCCGCTCCGATGTCGCCGAGATCGAAGCGCCCATCGTGCATATCTCGTCGACGGTGCCGGGGCGCATCATTGCGATCGAAGTTGAAAACAACGCCGCGGTGAGCAAGGGCGACGTGCTGTTCCGCATCGATTCGGAGCCGTTCCAATTGCGGCACGATCAGGCGCAGGCCGAATTGCGCGCCGCCGAGTCGGAACTGGCGCAGGGCCAGCGCAATATCGCGACCGAACAGAGCAATGCCGACGTCGCCCAGAAGCAGATCGAGCGTGCTCAGTTCAATGCCGACCTGGCCCGGCAGACGCTGGAGCGTCTGGAGCCGCTGCTGGAGCAGGGATTCGTCACCGCCCAGCAGGTCGATCAGGCCCGCACGGCGTACAATGATTCACTGGTCAGCCTGGATCAGGCATTGCAGCAGTCACAGGGCGCCTCCCAGATCATCGGCACGCTCGATACGCGCCAGGCGCAGGTCGACACGGCCCGCGCCACCGTGGCGCTGACCCAGCGCGATCTCGACAACACCATCGTGCGCGCGCCCTTCGACGGCCGCGTCGTCGGGCTGATCATGCCGCCGGGCGAATATGTCATCACCGGGCAAACGGTGTTCTCGCTGATCGATACTTCGGGCTGGGAAGCGGTGGCCTTCTTCCGCGAAACCGAATTGCCTTCCATTGTCATCGGCAGCGAGGCGCAGGTCTTTGTCATGGCCGACTCACGCAACCCGATCCGGGGCACGGTTTCGGCAATCGGCTGGGGCGTGAGGTCGGAGGAATCGGCGACCATCCTTGGGCTGCCGCTGGTCTCGAATTCCCTCAATTGGGTCAAGGTCGCCAAGCGCTTTCCGGTCTATGTGCATCTGCACGAGCCGCCGGATGGGCTGATGCGGGTGGGAGCGTCGGCAGTCGTCGTCATTTCCGATACCCAATCAGAGACCGGCGATGGCAGCGCCAACCACTAGGGCCAGCTTGCTCGAATTCCTTAAGCAGGAACTCAAGCCCTATGACGGGCGGCTGGGCCGTTCGCTGCGCATGGCGCTGGCCTGCATGATCGTGGTGCTGGTGTCGATGAGCCAGCAGGTGCCCGAGGCGGCGCTCTCCTGCTACCTGATCTTCTTTGCGGCGCGGAACAATGCAGGTTCCGGCATCCTCATCGCCATTGCCCTGATCGTCGCCGCTTCCGTGGGCATCCTGATTGGTCTGCTATTCCTGCAGATCGCCGCCGACGAGCCTATGTTGCGGCTGGGCTTCCTGGTGCTGTTCACCTTCGGTGGCATGTTCTTTTCGCAAGCCAGCCGGGCAGGGGCCATCGCGGCGACAGTGGGATTCGTGCTGGCCTTCGTCATGACGCTCTATGACATCGTGCCCATTCCAGAGCTGTTGTCGCGCGGGCTGAGCTGGATGTGGGTCGTGGTGTTTTTCCCCATGGCCACGCTGATCCTCGTCAACGTGCTGTTCGGCCCCAATCCCGCCAGGCTTGCCCGCCGCGCCATCGCCGACCGGCTTCGCGTCGCCGCACAATTGCTGGCCGGCGAAACGGCCGTGAGAGAGAAGGCAGAAGAGCTGCTGGCCGAGGGGACCGAGGAGATCGGTACCCTGGCGCGCATGGGCGGGCTGTTCGGCTACTTTTCCAAGCAGGAAGGCGGCCGGCTGGTCGCCATGGCGCCCGCCAGCCAGCACTTGCTCACCCTGGCCTTCGCGCAACCGGGGGAAGGTGACGCCAAAACGCGCGCCATGCTCGTTCAACTGGCTGACCTGGTGGAAGCCGGGGAACCACTCGGGCAGGCATCGCATTCGAACGTTCCGGGCGCCTTACCCGAACTTGGGGAACGCCTCGCCGGGCTGTGGAGCGGCGCGATTGTTGACGATGGCCCGGCCGAGCCAAAATCGTCCATGCTGGCGCCCGACGCCTTCACCAACCCGGTATATACCCAGTTTGCCCTCAAGGCGCTGCTGGCGGTGGTCATCACCTACATGATCTATACGGCCTGGGACTGGTTCGAAGTCCACACTGCCATGATCACCTGTTTCTACGTGGCGCTCGGCAGCGCCGGGGAAACCCTGCACAAATCGGCCCTGCGCATCGCCGGGTGCGTCGTGGGCGCGGCCATGGGCGTCGGCTCGATCATCCTGTTCATGCCGCATATGACCGATATCGGGCATTTGCTGCTGCTGGTGGGCGTGGGAAGCTTCATCGCCGCCTGGGTGTCCAATGGCAGCGGGCGCATCCAGTATATGGGCTGGCAGATGGCCCTGGCCTTCTTCCTCTGCGTTCTGCACGGCTACGGACCGACGTTTGATCTTGCGGTGGCGAGCAACCGCATCATCGGCATCCTGATCGGCAATGTCGTGGTGGCGCTGATCTTCCTCGGCATCTGGCCCGTGAGTGTTTCGAGCGGCTTTGCCAAGGCCCTGCAGAGAGCGGTCGAGCCGCTGGGCCGCGCGCTGAAACGCGAGCCCGTGCGGCTGGCAAGCGTCTGGCCCTTGCTGGCGGAAGCCAGGCGGCTGGGCGGGCTTTCTATGTTTGAGGCTAACCGGCTGCGCATTAAATCGCCGGTGCTGCCACATGGCCGTACCATAGCCGATGCGGTGGAGAGCGCCGCCCAGACCATGGCGCGGCTGGAAGTCACTCGAAGCATGCCTCGCTACCTGTTCGGCGCGCCGCGCTGTGTGAAAGCAGCAACGCTTGCCTATGAAGCGACGGCGGCCGAGTTCCTCGATCGTGCGGGTTCAGCTATTGTGACACCAAGACCGCAGACGCGTGCCGACCTTACGGCCAGTCTCGCGCGGGGCGATGCGGCGCTGGAGCGGCTGGAGATCGTTGCCGCGCGACAGGGCACGGCACGCTCTTGGTGGAAACGGGATCTGGAGCGGACCATGACGCTGTATCGCGAATTGCAGACCGAACTGTCCGCCGCCATTGGACAATTGTCGTGAGGGCGCGCCGGCTGCTTGGCCTAGCCGCTGCGGGTCTGATCGCCGTCGCGCTTTCGGCCTGTTCATCGAGCGCCCTCAAGCTGGCTCCGGCCAGCGCCTCGACGCCCTATCGCGGTGCTGCTGGCCAAGAGGCGGTCAATCCCGGCATTGCCGACTACGCCGTTACGCCGGACGGTGGCATGCCAATCGCCATTGCCGCGCCCAAGCTGGATGCCAGCCACAATTACAGCCTGCCCGAGCTGATCAATATCGCACAATTGTCCAATCCGGTGACGCGCGCCGCCTGGCAGCGCGCCCGCGAGGCAGCTGCGGCCGCGGGAGCGGTGGAAGCCAGCTACTTGCCCATCCTGACCGCCGATGTGCTGGCGGGCTATGCCGTTACTTCGGCGACGGCGCCCGGGATCGATACGAGCCTGATCAGCGTGCCGTCGGGCACGGTCACCACCAAGGGCGTGCAGGCATCTCCGGCCCTGGCGGTCAAATGGCTGCTGTTTGATTTTGGTGGGCGCGATGCGGCGCTGGCCAGCGCGCAGCAACTGTCATTTGCCGCCAATGTGAACTTCAACGCAGCGCATCAGAAACTCATCTTCGACGTCAGCAACGGCTTCTACCAGTACAGCGCTGCGCGGTCGCAGACGCGTATCAACCGTGAAGCGCTCGACAATGCCAAGGTGGTGTTGACCGCATCGGAAGCGCGACTGGGGCAGGGCGTCGCGACCACAATGGAAGTGGCGCAGGCCAAGCAGGTTGTCGCGCAAGCTGAGTTCGACCTGACCCAGGCCGTGGGACGCGAGCGCAATACCTATCACTATCTGCTCGAATCCATGGGCATCTCGCCCACCACGACTATCAAGGTGCAGGACATTTCGGGGCGCCCCCTGCCGCGCGCCGTACCGGTCGATCTCGACAACCTGATCGTGGCATCGCTGCAGCGGCGGCCCGATGTGCAGGCGGCCTTCGCGCGCGTCAAAGCCAACAAGGAAGGCATTGCCGCCGCCCGCGCCGAGTTCATGCCCAAGGTGGCCGTGACTGGCACCGTCAACCAGACCATTGGCCACTATTCGGTCAATGACAGCCGCTTTGGCACCGTCGGCAGCCTCGACGTCAACCAGCCCAATGCGGCGCTGTTGATGGGCGTCAGCATTCCCATCTTCGACGGCGGCCTGCGCGACGCCCGCATGGATGCGGCCATTGCCCAGGCGGCGGCCTCCGAGCAGGAATTTGCCCAGCTGCAAAACCTGGCAGCGCGCGAAATCGTGGTTGCCTATGACGTGTTGCGCACCAGCCTGTCGGGCCATGCAGCGGCCACGGCCCTGGTGAACGCCGCCCAGACCAACTACGACGCGGCGCTCAACTACTACAAGAATGGGCTGGGCACCCTGGCCGATATCAGCATCGCCCAGACCGGCCTGCTCAAGGCCCAATATGCCCGCGCCCAGGCCCGCAGTGACTCCCTCAGCGCCGCCGCCACCATGGCTTTCGCCACGGGGCAGCTGACCAATGCCGGTGTGCCGTAGGCGGGGCTAGTGGGCGATGCGGAGCGCGGAGAGACGACGGGCAATCTGTTCGAACGCGTTCCGCAGGTCTGCGTCGTTGGCTGCCGACAGGGCGTAGTCAGGGCCGCTGGCGCAGTATTTCATGAGCTGGTCGGCGGGTGAGCCCGCGGCGATATCGAACGCAACGGTATAGATCGTTATCGAGCGGCTGCTGTCCTTCATCGCATCGCAATATGCCCGTGCCTGCACATAGGGATCTCCATTTGGAGCGACACAGGAAATGTGGTCACTGGTGCCGCCGCTGCCCGATGTGGAATTGCGGGCTACAACGCCGTTGCAGTGAACAGTGTTGAACTCACCGTCGGTCATGAAGATAGCGGTCTTCAGCAGGTTTTCCTTGCGATAGGGCGCAGGTTGGCTCTCAAAGGGCCAGACATAGCCAAAGTTGGGCGCCAACATGTACCAGGACCAAAGGGCGCCAAGCGAACCTGAGGTCGAGCCGCCGTCCTTCAGCGCTGCGACCGCCGCTCGCAGGGCCGGTTTGTTCGACGTCAGCGGCACGATGGGGCTGGTCAGGCAGGGATTACCTGCCGGTGGGTAATTGCGGCCCACAAACGAGGCTGTCGGCGGAAGGTCGGTCATTCCGTTGACTGCGCGCTCGGTGACGCAGGTGGTTGCAGCGAAGGTGTTCCAATTGCCGTCGGGGCTCTGGAAGCGATAGTAGCTGCATCCTTCCGCGGGCGTCTGCCAGGTGCAGTGCAACTGTCCGGTATTGGCCGTGTAAGTGCCTGCCCCGGAGGTCGGCGCTCCGTTAAGATATAGCGTGGTCAAGGTCGCGCTGGACACCTGATAGCTGACGTTGTTCATGCCGGTTAGCCCCTTCACGTCCGTCACGTGAAGGTACTCGCCGTTGTTGTAGCCATGCGGCGTGCTGGTTGTTACCAGCGACATGCACCTTTCATAGAGGCATTTTATCACGCTGCCGTTCTTGGAATACTTCTTGAACTTTTCGCCGTTCTCGCCCTTCAGCTGGAATTCATCGTTGGTCTTGTTGGCGACCTGGAAGGCGCCGTTATTGATATCCGTCATGCCACTGACACCCCAGATAAAGACCCAATCGCCGTTGGAAAAACCATGCGATTTGGCGGTCACGACGACTGGGTTTTTGTTCGTCGCGCCGGTAATGGCCTTGGCCGATCCAGTGGACCAGCCAATGTCCTTGATACTCACTGGGCCGCGGATGGGTCCGCGCAAGGCAGTGGCGTAGCTGCCGGCATTGACGGCCTGCGAATAGGGGATCAGCGCCACTTTCGTATAGTTCAGCGTCTGGTCATCCTGCACCACCTCGTTGATGAAGGCGGTCATCGAGTCCCTGAGCGTTGTGATGCGTGTGCCCGACATCGAGCCAGTGACGTCCAGGGCCACCGAAATCTCCATGTCCAGCGCGCCGCGCACGGCCTGGGAGGTGAAGGCGGCCCCCACCTCCGGAACACCGACCAGCTCAACGAACAGGGTCGGCATCGTGAAGCTGCCGGCCAAGGTGATGGACCCCGCCTTTCTGTCGATCAGGATCTGGTCAACCTTCACTGTGACGGGCAGTTCCGTGCCGACGCGCTCCATCACCAGGGCTTCCGCTCGCGCGCGGATCTGCTCATCGGTTATGCCGGCGATGTTGATTTCCGAGTGCAGTGCCAGTGCGGCAGCATCCAGCGCCACCTGGGCTCGGTTGCGGGTCTGTTCGAGGCGCACATAATCCACCACCGCGCCGCCCAGGGCGACGAGGACGATGGCCATCAGCCCGAAGATCACGGCGAATGCGCCGCGTTCGTCGCGGCCAAAACGCGAAACCAGTGAGATCAGACGCTGCATTTGGTAGAACCCCAGCTTCTCGGTCGCGCCAGCGCGCGAAGGGAAGTCTCGTGGAAAACCCTTATTAAAGGACCACCACTCTCGTATAAAGTTTGACGCGTTCGTAGAGGTCGATCACGTCGGCATTCGTCATCCGGATACAGCCCGACGACACGTTCTGGCCGATGCTCCAGGGCTCGTTGGTGCCGTGGATGCGGTAGAGCGTCGAACCCAGATAGAGCGCGCGGGCGCCCAGCGGGTTGTTCTGCCCGCCTTCCATGAAGCGCGGCAGGTCGGGGCGGCGGCGCAGCATTTCAGCCGGCGGGGTCCAGCTTGGCCACTCGGCCTTGCGCGTCACCTTGTGGGTGCCGCTCCATTCAAAGCCCGATTTGGCGACGCCGATGCCATAGCGCAGCGCCCGCCCATCCCCGAGTACGAAATAAAGAAAATGGGCCCGCGTATCGATGACGATCGTGCCGCTGCGCTCGCTGGTGGAATAGGGCACCACCTGGCGCAGAAAGATCGGGTTCACATGGGGATTGCCCTGCAGCATCAGCGCGTGCTGCGGCTTGCCCTGGGTGATGATCACGCCCGGGGGCGGCGCAAAGCGCCATCCCGGTTGCAATCCGGCCGCCGACGACGGCAGCAGGGCCGATAGGGATATCATCAGCGCCAGCAGGCCCTTGCTGGCAGTCCTCAGTCCGACCATGGCAGCACTCACATCCATGCTGGCCGGTGCCAGCTTGGCGCCACAATGCCGCGAAATGGCCAAAAATGGCGTGAACCGGCATGGTTAAGCCATTGGTGGGCCGCATGGTTAGCGGCAAGCTACTAGAGAAATACCGACCCGTCGGAAGCTGCCTGCCGCGATTGCCCCAGCACGCGCCCCAGCGCGGTGCCAAGCTGGTCGACCGTGAAGGGTTTGACCAGCACTTCATTGACACCCAGTTCGCGGGCGCGGATCACATTGTCCCGGCTGGCATAGGCCGTCATCAGGATAACCGGCGTATTGGCCGGCGCGCCGAAACGGGGATCGCGCAGCACGCTCATCACCCCGGCGCCGCTCACATCGGGCATGTACCAGTCCATCAGCATCAGGTCGAACGGGGTGCTCATCAGGTGCAGGATCGCCTCGGCGCCGCCCTGGGCCTCCACCACGTCGCCTACGCCGAGCTTCTTGAGGCCCGCCGCCGAAATGGCGCGCGCATAAGCGTTGTCGTCCACAACCAGCGCTCGTAGGCGTCCCGGAATGATCACGCGCAGATCCTCGAAAGATCCCCCGTGGATTATCCACGGCGGTTAGTCGTCTCAAAGTCTTGTGTCGAATAGTGTGTGCCGCGATTCCCAAGGAACGTGCGGCGGTCTAAGCATTCCCTCGTTCTCGATAGTGAAGGCGGTGCTCCCATGTCAATTGAGTCGATAGTCGACGGCTTGCCACGCTGCCCCTGGGCCGGTGATGACGCTCTGTATCGTCACTATCACGACCGCGAATGGGGGCGCCCCGTCACCAATGACACGCGCCTGTTCGAGAAGGTTTGCCTTGAGGGCTTCCAGTCGGGCCTGTCCTGGATCACCATTCTGCGCAAGCGCGAGCGTTTCCGCGAAGTGTTCCATGGCTTCGACATTGCCAAGGTCGCGGCGATGACCGAAGCGGACATCGAGCGCCTGCTGCAGGATACCGGCATCATCCGCCATCGCGGCAAGATCACCGCGACCATCAACAATGCCAACCGGGCACTCGAACTGCAGCGCGAGTTCGGCTCGCTCGCTGCCTATTTCTGGCGGTTCGAAACCAAGCCGGAACACCGCCCCGAAGACCTGAGCTGGGATAGCCTGCGCAAGATCGCCCAGACCGATGCGTCGGTGGCCCTCTCCAAGGACCTGCGCAAGCGCGGCTTCAAGTTCGTCGGGCCGACCACCTGCTACGCCTTCATGCAGGCCATGGGTCTGGTCAACGACCACATGGATGGGTGCTTCTGCCGCGATGAGGTCGAGGCCGAGCGCCAGGCACTGACGCGCCCGCGCTGATCCCGTCCCTGTGGCGAAATCGCCACAGCAAATGCCTGCCTGCGACAACCCGCCACATCATTACTTGCGCATCACGGAATCGCGAGCTAGGAAACGTGCGTCCAAACACCAGCCCGAGGGGGAGCATAAAATGACTGTCATGTTTTCTCACCGTCGTGGTCCCAACCATCAGGCCTTCCCACGAGGCTAAGCCTCGTTTCCTGATCGATCAGGCCTTCGCGGCCACGGACATCCCAACCCAACACTGATGCGTCGAATTCGGGTCGTTTCGACTCCCGAATTTCTGCCATCCCACCATCTCAATAGAGGCCGGTTCGCGTTTTGACGCGCCCGGAAATCACATGTCGTACTCAACCCTTGATCAGGGCAGCGTCGTGCTGCGCCTGGAATACTCGATCGCTGACGCCGTGCATCAGCGCGGGCTGCTGGCCGTTATCGGCGCGGCGCTGCTCGCCTGGTGGAATCGTCCGCGCATTCCGAGCGACCTGCCTGCCTATCTGCGTGCCGATATCGGCCTGCCCCCGGTAGAAACCGAGAGCCATTGGATCAACATCCCGGTCAATCCCGCCCGCACGCCTCTCTGGAGGCCCGGTATGTAGCGATTGGGGAGGCCGGCATTGGGCCGGCCTCCCTGTCGCCACTCAGCAAAAAGCAGCATTCGGTGCCGTTGTAAGGGCGCCGGATGGCTTGCCCTGTTGTCTCCCATCCATCGATCCGCTACGAACGGCGCGACCTTGCAGGACTGCCAAATGACCGAAAAGACCAAGTTGATCACCCCGCGTCTTCCGCGCGGCTTTGAGGACCGTACGCCGGGTGAGATCGCCGCCGTTGGCGCGATGATCGACAAGATCCGCAAGGTTTACGAGCGATATGGGTTCGACCCGGTCGAAACCCCGCTGTTTGAATATACCGAAGCGCTCGGCAAGTTCCTGCCCGATACCGACCGGCCCAATGCCGGCGTATTCTCGCTGCAGGACGACGATGAGCAGTGGATGAGCCTGCGCTACGACCTGACGGCGCCGCTTGCCCGCTACTTCGCAGAGAATTTCGAAACCCTGCCCAAGCCCTACCGCTCCTATCGGCAGGGCTATGTGTTCCGCAACGAAAAGCCCGGCCCGGGCCGTTTCCGCCAGTTCATGCAGTTCGACGCCGATACCGTCGGCGCAGGCGGACCGGAAGCCGATGCCGAAATGTGCATGATGATGGCTGACGTCATGGATGCGCTCGGCCTCGAGGGCAAATACGTCGTCCGCGTCAACAATCGCAAGGTGCTCGATGGCGTGCTTGAGGCCGCTGGTGTCACCACCGACGAGCAGAAGCTCACCGTGCTGCGCGCTATCGACAAGCTCGACAAGTTCGGCCCTGAAGGCGTGAAGCTCCTCCTCGGCGCTGGCCGCAAGGACGAAAGCGGCGACTTTACCAAGGGCGCAGGGCTCACCGACGCGCAGTCGGCGGTGGTCATCGGCTATGTTGAGGGCGCCGAAGTCGACAATGCCGGCACCAGTGAACTCAAGGCCATGCAGGCGCTGTTCGACGCCGCCGGCTATGGCGCCGACAAGATCAAGATCGACCCTTCCGTGGTGCGCGGCCTCGAATATTACACCGGCCCGGTGTTCGAGATTGAGCTGACCTTCAAGGTGCAGAACGAAAAGGGCCAGGACGTGGTGTTCGGCTCGGTCGGTGGCGGTGGCCGCTACGACGGCCTCGTCTCCCGCTTCCGTCGCGAGCCCGTTCCGGCAACCGGTTTCTCCATCGGCGTGTCGCGCCTGGCCAACGCGCTCAAGCTCACCGGCAACCTTGGTGCCACCGAGCCGGTTGGTCCGGTCGTCGTGCTGGTCATGGATAAAGAACAGATGGCCGGCTACCAGGCCATGGTCGCCGAACTGCGCAATGCCGGCATCCGCGCCGAAATGTTCTTGGGCAACACCAAGAATTTCGGCAAGCAGGTTTCCTATGCTGACAAGCGCAACTCGCCCATCGTCATCATCGAGGGCAGCCAGGAGCGCGAGCAGGGCATTCTGCAGATCAAGGACCTGATCGCTGGCAAGCAGGCTGCGGCGGCCATCACCGACAACGCCGAGTGGAAAGCGGCCCGTCCCGGCCAGTTTGAGATCAAGCGCGAAGAGCTGGTCGCTGCCGTGCAGAAGCTGCTGAGCGAGCAATAATGCCCTGTCCCTTTCGTGGAACGCGATCATGACCAACGGTGCCTTCCGCCGCACGCAGCTTGAATCGCTGGTCGAAGCGCAGGGCGCGACACGTGCCACGCCGCCGCTGCTGCTGCCCGCCGATCCCTATTTCGATCTGGCTGGTGAAGAGTTCGGCCGCCGCCTGCTGCTGACCACGGCCAATACCGGCGACGAATATTGCCTGCGGCCCGATTTCACGCTGCCCATCGTGCGGGCCTATATCGAAGATGGCGTCGGCAAGCCCGCGGCCTTCTCCTATATGGGCCCGATTTTCCGCCAGCGCTCGACCGGCCCGGCCGAATTCGACCAGGCCGGCATCGAGTTGCTGTGCCAGCCCGACGGCGATGTGGCGCTCGACCAGGTGCTGACCTTTGCCCGCGCGGCGCTGTCGATCTTTGGCGTCGCCCCGGACATTCGTCTCGGTGGTGTCGGCATGTTCGAGGCCCTGCTGGTGCAGGCTGATATGCCGGACGCCTGGCGTCCGCGCATCCGCAACCGGTTCGGGCACACCGAGGCGCTTGATCGCCTGCTGACCCGGCTTGAGGCCGCGCCGAATGCAGCCCGCGAACAGCAGCCCAGCCGCGGCGCGCTGATCGAAAACGTCACCGAGCAGATGGTCTCCGCAGGCCTTAGTCTCTCCGATGGCCGCACGCCCGAAGAGATTGCCGACCGCTATCTCGAACAGCAGGCGCTTGATGCCGCGCAGGTCCCGCCTGAAACGCTAAAGCTGCTGCGCGACTACCTGGCGATTTCCGGCCCGGTGCTGCAGGCTCTGACCCAGATTGAAGCGCTGGCCAGCCAGCACAAACTCATGCTCGGTGCGCCCATCCGCGCCATCCGCCGTCATCTCAATGGGCTCGGTGAAGCGCGCGTCACCTTCGACGCCGGCTTCTCGCCGCGCCTCGATTACTACACCGGCATCGTCTTCGAAATGACCGGCCCAAGTGGCGAAGTGCTGGCTTCGGGCGGCCAATATGACCGCCTGCTCGAGCGCCTCGGCGCCCGGGCACCCATCCCGGCATCTGGCTGCGCCGTCTGGGTTGATCGCATGGAGGCGGAGGTTCGCTGATGACCGGAATTACGCTTGCCGTGCCCTCCAAGGGCCGTCTTGAAGAACTGACGCGCGAGTGGTTCGCCGCCAATGGCATGACTATCACCCGCCCCGGCGGCGCGCGCTCCTATCTCGGCGCCATCGAAGGCATGCCCGACGTGACGGTGCGCTTCTATCCCGCTTCCGAGATTGCGCGCGAACTTATCCGCGGCAATATCGACCTGGGCGTGACCGGGCTCGATCTGATCCACGAAACCAGCGAGACCGGCCTCGCTGCGGTTTCCAACATCAAGTCGCTTGGCTTTGGCGGCGCCGATGTCGTGGTTGCCGTTCCCGATGCCTGGATCGACGTGACCCACATGCACGATCTGGCCGATGTGGCGTCTGACTTCCGCAGTCGCCATGGCCGCTGGATGCGCATCGCCACCAAATACATCACCATCACCCGCCAGCATTTCGCGCGCGCCGGCATTGCCGAATACCGCACGGTGGAAAGCCTGGGCGCCACCGAAGCCGCCCCGGCTTCCGGCGTTGCCGATATCGTGGTCGACATCACCAGCACGGGCTCGACGCTGGCGGCAAATGGCCTGCGCGTGCTTGACGATGGCGTGATGCTGCAGAGCGAAGCGTGCCTGTTTGCCTCCCGCACCGCTGACTGGTCGGCGGACCGCAAGGCGCAGTTGGATGCCCTGCTGGCACGACTGGGAACGACGGCCGGTTTCTGATCCCGGCCGCCGATTGCCCCACGCCCCGATTCACGGCACAAGCAGCAGGTGCGCCGGGGGGACGACGTGGCCGACGACCTTGAACTGACTATTCTGATGCCGTGCCTCAACGAGGCCGAAACACTGGCGGCCTGCATTGGCAAGGCGCGCGGCTTTCTCGATCGCACCGGCATCGCAGGCGAAGTCGTCATTGCCGATAACGGCTCGACCGACGGATCCCAGCAGATCGCCGAAAGCCTTGGTGCGCGGGTCGTTCCGGTGCCCGAGCGTGGCTATGGCGCCGCGCTGGCCGGTGGCATTCAGGCGGCGCGCGGCCGCTACATCATCATGGGCGATGCCGACGACAGCTATGACTTCTCCCGGCTCGACGCGTTTGTTGATCAGCTGCGCGACGGCGCTGACCTGGTCATGGGCAATCGCTTCGCTGGCGGCATTGCACCGGGCGCCATGCCCTGGCATCACCGCTATTTGGGCAACCCCGTGCTGAGCTTCGTAGGGCGGCTGTTCTTCCGTACCCCGATCGGCGACTTCCATTGCGGGCTGCGTGGGTTCTCGCGCGCCGCCGTGCTGGGTCTCAACCTGCGCACCACCGGCATGGAATTCGCCTCCGAAATGGTGGTCAAGGCCACGCTGGCGCAGCTCGACATGCGAGAAGTGCCCACCACCCTTGCCAAGGACGGCCGCTCGCGTCCGCCCCACCTGCGCTCGTTCCGCGACGGCTGGCGCCACTTGCGCTTCTTGCTGCTGTTTTCCCCGCGCTGGCTGTTTCTCTACCCGGGCATCGCATTGCTGGCGGTTGGCCTAGTGGTGGGGGCCATTCTTCTGCCCGGCCCGGTGCATATCGGCAGCGTCAATTTCGACGTGCATACATTCCTCGTCGCCGCGCTCTGCATCATCGTCGGATTGCAGTCGATCTCATTTGCCGTCATCGGGCGGCGCTTTGCCTCGCGCTATGGGTTCATCCCGCGCTCGGGCAGCTATGACCGCCTGCTTGAAGCCCTGACGCTGGAGCGTATCCTGCTGGTGGCCGTTGTGCTGATGCTCATCGGTTCGGCGGCCCTGCTGTGGGGTGTGGGCGAATGGGCGCGGCGCGACTTCGGCCCGCTCAACACCTCGCGCACCATGCGCCCGATCATCCTGGCCATGACGGCTCTGGTGTCGGGTTTCCAGTTGATGATGAGCGGCTTCATGTCCTCCATGATCAACATTCCCATCTACGAACGCCGCATCGTCGATGCGACGCGCGACGAACCGCCCGCTTCCTGAAACCAGTCAGACGAAAATGCTCGATCCCCTAGTTCTCCTTGCGCTTGGCTGCGTCGGCATGCTGGCCGGCTTCATCGATGCAATCGCCGGGGGAGGGGGCATGCTCTCGCTGCCGGCATTGTTGTCGGCAGGCATTCCGCCCGTTGCGGCGCTGGCCACCAACAAGATGCAGTCTGTGGTGGGGACGGGCATGGCGGCGCTGACCTATTGGTGGCGTGGCTTCGTCTCGCTCAAGGCTTTGGTGCCAGCCATCGCGTTGACCTATGCCGGCAGCCTCGTCGGTGCGTTGATCGTGCGCCAGATCGATGTGTCGCTGCTCGATGTCGCCGTGCCCGTAGCGCTGATCGGCATTGCGGTCTATTTCCTCTTCGCGCCGAACTTGTCCGATGCCGACAAGGCGGCCCGCCTGCCATTCGGCCTGTTCGTCCCGCTGATGGGCGCCGCCATCGGCTTTTACGATGGCATTTTCGGGCCGGGCACCGGCTCGTTCCTCACCATCGGCTTTGTCATGCTGTTCGGTTTTGGCCTGACGCGGGCGTCGGGCAATACCAAGATCCTCAACCTAGTTTCGAACCTGGCGGCGCTGACCATCTTCATCCCGGCGGGCGATGTGGTCTGGCCCGCGGCCATCGCGATGGCGGTTGGACAGTTGATCGGCGGTTATGTTGGTGCGCGCACAGGTATTCGCTACGGCGCCAAGCTCATTCGGCCGCTGGTAGTCGTTGTCTCGATTGCTCTGGCGCTGCGCCTGCTGATCTTCGGCTGAGGCCTATTCGGCTGCAAGGCCGGCGGCTGCACGAAGCGCCGCATTGATCCTGTCCTGCCAGCCTGGGCCGTCTTCCTGAAAATGCTCCAGCACCGCCCGGTCGAGACGGATGGTGACCATTTCCTTGCCTGATGGCGGCGCGACCACTTTGGGTGCTGCCTCCACTGGCTTGCTGGTCGCCGCCTTGAACGCCGCCTCCGCCTGCTCCAGGGCGCTGCCGCGTCTTGGTGTGCGCATCAACTTCTCTCCGTGTCGGAATTTGGCGCACCCTAGCGCTGCGCGCTGGCCGGCGACAATAAAAAAGCGCGGTGTTGCCACCGCGCTTTCTCTGGAAGTTCGTGACTGGGAAGAAACGGACTTCGAAGTCTCAGACGGTTGGGCTTCTTAGAAGTCCATGCCGCCCATGCCGCCCATGCCGCCGCCCGGCATTGCCGGTGCTGCTTCCTTGGGGGCTTCCACAATGGTGGCTTCCGTGGTGATCAGCAGCGAAGCAACCGAAGCTGCGTCCTGCAGAGCGTGACGGACGACCTTGACCGGGTCGATAACGCCGAGCTGCACCAGATCGCCATATTCGCCGGTAGCGGCGTTGTAGCCGAAGGTCGGCGAGGAGTTCTCGAGGATCTTGCCAACAACGACCGAGCCTTCAGCGCCGGCATTGTTGGAGATGGTGCGCACGGGCTCCTGCAGAGCGCGACGAACGATGGCGATACCTGCGTCCTGGTCGGCGTTGATGCCCTTTGCCTTGATGGCATTGGCAGCGCGCAGCAGGGCCACACCACCGCCGGGGACGATGCCTTCTTCAACGGCAGCGCGGGTTGCGTTCAGAGCGTCGTCGACGCGATCCTTGCGCTCCTTGACTTCCACCTCGGTCGAACCACCAACGCGGATCACGGCAACACCGCCGGCGAGCTTCGCCAGACGTTCCTGCAGCTTTTCCTTGTCGTAGTCCGAAGTGGTTTCTTCGATCTGCGCCTTGATCTGGCCAACGCGGCCCTGGATGTCTTCCTGCGCACCGGCGCCGTCGACGATCGTGGTGTTTTCCTTGGTGATTTCAACGCGCTTGGCAGTGCCGAGCATGTCGATGGTCACGTTCTCGAGCTTGATGCCGAGATCTTCGGAGATCACCTGGCCACCGGTCAGGATAGCGATGTCTTCCAGCATGGCCTTGCGGCGATCGCCGAAGCCAGGAGCCTTGACGGCAGCGACCTTGAGGCCAGCGCGGAGACGGTTCACAACCAGGGTTGCGAGGGCTTCGCCTTCGATATCTTCAGCGATAATCAGCAGCGGACGCTGCGACTGCACAACCGATTCCAGGATCGGCAGGATCGCCTGCAGGTTGCTGAGCTTCTTTTCGTGCAGCAGGATGACGGGGTCTTCGAGGACCGCGGTCATCTTTTCGGCGTTGGTCACGAAGTAGGGCGACAGGTAGCCGCGGTCGAACTGCATGCCTTCGACGACGTCGAGTTCGGTCTCAGCGGTCTTGGCTTCTTCGACGGTGATGACACCCTCGTTGCCGACCTTCTGCATGGCTTCAGCGATCATGTCGCCGATCGAGGACTCGCCGTTGGCCGAGATGGTGCCAACCTGGGCAACTTCAGCCGACGAGGTGATCTTCTTGGCCGAAGCCTTGAGCGAAGCCACGACTTCGTCAACAGCCAGGTCGATACCGCGCTTGAGGTCCATCGGGTTGAAGCCGGCGGCAACTGCCTTCACGCCTTCAACAACGATTGCCTGACCCAGAACGGTCGCGGTGGTGGTGCCGTCGCCAGCAACATCGTTGGTCTTGGAAGCAACCGAGCGCAGCAGCTGTGCGCCGAGGTTTTCGAACTTGTCTTCCAGTTCGATTTCCTTGGCGACCGAAACGCCGTCCTTGGTGATGCGCGGAGCGCCGAAGGACTTTTCGATAACAACGTTACGACCCTTGGGGCCGAGGGTTACCTTCACCGCGTTGGCGAGGATGTTGACGCCGCGCAGCATCTTGTCGCGAGCGTCGGTCGAGAACTTTACTTCTTTGGCTGCCATGTGAGGCGCTCCTTGAAATAGGATTAATGACGAATGGGGACTAGAAGCAATTAAGCTTCGACGATGCCCATGATGTCGGATTCCTTCATGATCAGCAGGTCTTCGCCGTCGACCTTGACCTCGGTACCGCTCCACTTGCCGAACAGCACGCGGTCACCGGCCTTGACGTCGAGCGCCACAACCTTGCCGGCGTCGTCGCGAGCGCCAGGGCCCACGGAGACAATCACGCCCTCGGAGGGCTTTTCCTTGGCGGTGTCGGGGATGATGATCCCGCCCTTGGTCTTTTCTTCGCTGTCGAGGCGACGGACGACCACGCGGTCGTGCAGAGGACGAAAGCCCATGTTTTGCTCCTATGGCGGCGTTTGGTAAGCAATATTGTCACTGTTAGCACTCGCGATGATAGAGTGCTAACAGAGTGCAGGGGATATAAGATTGGCGCCCATCCAAGTCAAGGTAACGTGAACCGACTTTCCTTTCGCGCGTTGATCCGGGGACGGCTCAAACCACGCGTTAGAAGGACAACATGACAAGCCAATGTCTGGACAAGGATATCAGGATCGTCCCCGCCAAGGGCCGGGTGCATGTGGTGTTTGACGATGCCGAGATCGGCAGTTCCCTCAATGCCCTCGAGGTGCACGAGCCGGGCGAGACCATGCAGATCTATCTGCCGCGCGATGATGTGCGCGCCGACATTCTGGAGGCGTCCGATACGCGCGACCTCTCTCCCTATAAGGGCGAGGCCCATTTCTACACCATCAAGACGTTGACCGCCGATGGGCCCGATCAGGCCTGGTACTATCCCGATCCGTGCCCGCTCGTGCATGCCATCCGCGACCATCTTGCTTTTTCCGGGCCTCGCATCGAGTATCGCTTTTCAGAAGTTTAAGGGGAGGGCGGGCGCATTTCTTGCGGGCCCCCCTTTCCCCTTTGTGCAACCTGCGCCATAAGGCAGTCATGACCCAGGATAATTCTCTTCAGATCAAGCTGCGCCTCAAGGGCGGCAGCGGCCCGAATGCTAACTGGCATTGGGAAATCCACGACGCTACCGGCAAGGTGCTCAAGACCGGCAGTGCTGTCGGCCCCGAGCACAAGGCGTTCGCCACTGCGCGCATCGCCAAGGAAAAGCTGGAGCAATAGTCAGCCGCTAAATCCGGCTGCAGCATCAAGAGACTGCTGTGAGCGCTCCTAGCACTGTTGGTGCCGCCAATCCGGGCCAGCACATTGGCGGGCCCTTCCGGGGCATTACGCTCAAAGTCCTTTCCGTTTGTTTTTTCGTGGTCATGGCGACCATGCTCAAGGCCACCGGCTCCATCCCAACGGGTGAGCTGGTGTTCTTCCGCTGCTTTTTCGCCATCCTGCCGGTGCTGCTCTATCTGCTCTGGCGGCGGCAGCTGCGCACCGCGCTTCATACCAAAAATCCCTGGGGCCACGTGCTGCGCGCCTTGATCGGCACGTCGTCCATGGCGCTCGGCTTTTTCGCCCTGACGCGGCTGCCGTTGCCCGAGTCGACCGCCATCGGTTATGCCGCTCCTCTACTCATCGTGGTTTTCTCGGCGCTCCTGCTCAAGGAGCGAGTGCACCTGTTCCGCTGGTCGGCCGTTATCATCGGCCTGTTCGGCGTCCTGATCATCCTGTGGCCACGACTGACACTGTTCACCAGCGGCCAGCCGATCGGCGATCGTGAAGCGATTGGTGCCATGGCGGCCTTTGGCGGTGCGGTCCTCAGCGCCTTCGCCATGATGCAGGTGCGCAAGCTGGTGCAGACCGAGCGCACCGAGGCCATCGTGGTCTATTTCTTCGTCTGCGCGAGCGTGTTGTCGCTGTTGACGCTTCCCTTTGGCTGGGTCTGGCCTACGCCGGAACAGGCCGCTCTGCTGGTAGGTGCAGGGATCGCCGGAGGCATCGGGCAGCTCCTGCTCACCTCCTGCTACCGCTATGCCGACATGTCGGTCATTGCGCCGTTCGAATATGTGTCGCTGCTGCTGACCATCATCATTGGGCTATTGATCTTCAGCGAAGTGCCCACCGTGCCCATGGTCGTGGGCGCGGTCATCATCGTGGGCTCGGGTCTCGTCGTGATTTTCCGCGAGCATTACCTCGGCCTCGACCGCGCCAAGGCGCGCGAGGCCAATACGCCTTAGCTTGCCGCCTGCATGTCGGCCCAGCCCTGACGCTTGCGATAGATGGTCGATGGGCTGATCTCGAGCGCCGCCGCAGCAAGGGACACATTGCCGCCAAACGCTGCGATGGCATCTTCGATAATGCGCTGTTCCTGCTGCCACATGGGCAGGATGGCAGGCTTTCTGTCGGCGCGCGGGGCCGACTGGGCCACCACCACAACACCGCGGGATTCGATATCGGCCGCGGCCACCATCGGCATGGTGATCTCGCCGCCGTCGCACATCACCACGAGGCGCCGCACCAGGTTCTGCAGCTGGCGCACGTTGCCGGGCCATTCAGCAGATGTCAGCAAACTGCAAACTTCTGGCGAAAAGCCGGAGAAATTCTTGTGTTCTTCTGCAGAATAGCGCGCGAGGAAATGGCGGGCCAGCACCATGATGTCGGTCGGCCGCTGCCGCAGTGGGGGCAGGTGGATGGGCAGTACGTGAAGACGGTAGAACAGGTCCTCGCGGAACTTCTTTTCGGCGATGAGCTGCATCGGATTGCGGTTGGTCGCGCAGATTACCCGCACGTCGACATGGCGCACGCCCGATTCCCCAACCCGGCTCAGCGTGCCGGTCTGCAGAAAGCGCAGTAGCTTGCTCTGTAGCGACAGGTCCATCTCGCCGATTTCGTCGAGGAACAGCGTGCCGCCGTCGGCCAACTCGGCCGCGCCCTTGCGGTCGTCATGGGCGCCGGTAAAGGCGCCGCGCGCCACGCCGAACAGTTCGCTTTCCATCAGGTCACGCGGAATCGCGGCGCAGTTGATGGCCACAAGCCGCTTGCCCAGGCGCGGGCCCTTGCCGTGCAGGGCCTCGGCGCAAACGTCCTTGCCAGTGCCGCTTTCGCCGGTGATGAAGACCGGCGCGGATGAGGTGGCGATGCGGCCGATCTGCTCATAGACGAATTGCATCGCGCTCGATGCACCGATGAAGCCGGCATAGTCCGAGAGCCCCTCGGCGCGCGGATCGATGGCGAGGGTACGGCCCTTGCCGTGCCGCTGCGCCAGTTCGCCAATGCGGGCGGCCATGGCCGGACCGTTGACGGGTTTGACCACATAGTCGTGGGCGCCGGCGCGCATCGCACCGACCGCCGCGGAAATGGACGCGCCGTCCGAAAGAGCGATCATCAGCGCGCCATCGGCCAGCCGGACAAGCCGCCCTACGGCGTCATCGCTGCGCGCGCTGAGGTCGTGCAGGCTCGAAAGGTCGGCGAGAATGATGTCGAAACCGGTATCGCGGAGCAGTTCGGCGGCCGGACGGCCGCCCGAGGCCACGGTGATGCGAACGGTGCTGCCCAGGCTCTGGGTCAGCGTTTCGACCACCAATTGCGCGCCAGCATGATCGCTATCGATCAGCAGCAGTCGGCCATGTGGGTCGCCATCGCTTCGGTTGTGCATCGCCATACGGCCCGGCCCTCGCGCTCAATTGCTCACTATGCCGGTTGTTCGCCGCCGCCGCGGTTGTCCCGGTGTTTACGCAATACTTCCCCAACAGGGTAAATAATCCGTTCCGCGCATTTGCATTTTGCGTATTTGCCGCCAGACTTGGCACTTGAACATGTCGCCGGAACCCGGGTAACTCTGTGCCTATGCGGAAGATTTTTGCTGTCGATGGTCTCGATCTCATCGCTCGGGGTGTCGCTCAGTCAAGCGTGCGCGTGGCCAACGAACGGTCCGTGCTCACGTTGATCGCCCTCAATGCCGGTGTCTCCAAAGCCGATCTCGCGCGGTTGTCGGGCCTTGGGCCGCAGACGACGTCGCGCATTGTTGCCGAACTGGAAGCGCAAAATCTGGTGACACGCGGCAGCGTGCTGCGGGGCCGCCGCGGCCAGCCGGCCACGCCCTACTTCATCAACCCCGAAGGGGTCTACGTCCTTGGCGTCGAAATTGGCTGGCGGCATGTCGAGGTTGTGCTGATCGATATGGCAGGGACGATTCTGGCCGGGTCGCGGCACAGCCACGACCATATCGACAGAGCGACCATTGTCGCCGAGGTCTGCGCGGAAATTGCCGCCATTCGCGCCGGCATGAACCCACAGCAGGCCGAGCGGCTTCTGGGTATCGGAGTCGCGACCCCGTCGGGCACTGGACCCGGCGCATGCCGCCAGTCCGCCGATGTGGCCGCCGAAATTGCGGAGGTCACCGGGCTCGAGGCGCAATGGTTCAACGACGGCACGTCAGCCTGCTGGGCCGAATATGTTGCCCAGCTCCCCTCGCAACTGGTCAACGTTGCCTATTTTCAGCTGGGCCGTCGTGTGGCTGCCGGAGTGGTTGTCGAGGGAAACCTGCGTGACGATCATACCGGAAAGGATGCCAAGCTCGGTGATATCATGGTCGCTGATGCCAGGGGCAAGCCCGCTCGGGTGCACGAGATTGCATCGTTCACCGGGTTGGAACAGCGCTTGCAGGCCGCAGGTGTCGCCCTGCCGTCCGGGGATCCCATGAAATGGGACTGGGACAGCCTGGGCCCCGTCGCCCATGGCTGGATTGAGGCGGCCGGGCAGGCTCTTGCCTTATCCATCATGAGCACAAGGGCGGTGATCGAGCAGGACCTGTCTGTCATCGATGCCGTCATGCCGCGCGATAGAGTTCAGGTGCTGCTCGAACACGTCAACCGGCACCTCGATGACCTGGGCGCGCACGAGCCGATTCCGGTTGCAGTGTCGATCGGGCGGGGCGGTGGCTCCGTTGCGGCGTCGGGGGCGGCCCAGCTTGTTATCTTCCAGCGGTATTTTTCCCGTGGATGGAGCCTGTTTGCCGCCTGATTGCCACAAATAGCCATGGACAGCGCGGGCAGTGCGCTTTTGCAGCCCCTTGCGCGATGCTATGAGGGATATGCCGAATCCCGGCGAGTGAAGGGTTCCGAGGTCCGCCCGTGCAGGCATTGGTCTACACGTTCATTGCCCTTGCGGCCGCCGCCTTTGGCGCCGCGGCCTATTTTGGGCTGACCTTTACCCCGGCCGAAGCCATTCTCGCTGCTGTGGTTTTTGGTTGCGTCTGCGTGGTGATGCTCGAACGCACCCTGCGCCAGCGCGCCGAAAACCGGCTGGAAAAGGGCATCCAGGATCTTTCGCGCCTGCTGGCGACCGATGCCCAGGCCGGTGCGGTGCTGGGCCAGCGCATCAATGCCATGGCCGACATCAATGCAGGGCCGCGCCTTGAAGGCGTTGAAGCCGATATTTCTGTGCTCGGAACCGTCATCCGCCAGGTCGCCGAAGCCGTCGCCGAGATCGAAGTGCGTGCTGCACAGGCCGCGTCGCCCGCTCGCGCGACCCCCGCAATGCCGATGCCAGCGCCACGTGAGCCCGAGCCGATCATTCCGCTCGAAAAGCTGCGCCAGGCCGTGGCCGAGAACCGGCTGATCTACCACATCCAGCCGGTCGTTACGCTGCCGCAGCGCCGCCCGCAGGGCTATGACCTCGTGCCGCGGCTGATGCTCGACAATGGGGACCTCGCAGATCGCGCCGACTTCATGCCGCGTCGTGGTGGCGAAGATGTGCTGCTGCAGCTCGAAGGGCTGGGCCTGCTGGAAGCTGTCACCATTTCGCGCCGCGCGCGCACCGGCGGCCAGCCCGTTACGCTCTATATTCCGCTTTCCCGCGCCACCCTCGGGGACCCGGCGGGAGCCGAGCAGCTGATTGCCTCGATCGAAGCCAATCGCGCGATCGCTTCGGGCCTGATCTTCAACATCAGCGAGGCCGACTGGCAGGGGCTGACCACGGTCGAGCGCGCCATCGCCGATTCCATGGTCAAGAAGGGCGCCGGTTTTTCCATCACCGGCGTCAAGTCGCTGCGCATCGACATTGCCGAGCTGGCGGGGCAGGGCGTGCGATCGCTCCGCATCGATGCGGCCCGTTTCATCGACGAGCCCGAAGCCTTTACCGACTTCCACGCCTCGGACATTGCCAATTACATCGCCCGCTTCGACATCAAGCTGCTGGCTACTGGTATCATCAGCGAGCGCCAGATCGTCGAACTGCTCGAAGATGGCTTCTCGCTCGTGCAGGGGCCCTACATTTCCGCGCCCGGCCCGGTGCGCCCCGATCTGATGATCGAGCCGATGCGCCCGACCGCCGCGCGTCTTCGCCGCGTCGAATAGCCCTCGCCAACAAGGCTGGTGTGCTGTTTCAGGTCCGGCGGGCAGGGCCCGCTCGCGCTATATACCGAGGCCGATACGCGTTTCCGCTTGATCCCGACCCACAAGCTGCCACATAGAACCCCCAATCCTGTTTGCATCGGAATTGTGCGATGACCAGCTCCCTCCCGTCCATTTCTGGCCTCTCCGATCTCGCCAGCCGCTATGATGCGGTGCTGAGCGATGTGTGGGGCGTGGTGCACAATGGCGTCGCCGCTTTCCCGACTGCCGTCGATGCACTGACCCAGTTCCGCAAGGCCGGCGGCAAGGCGGTGTTCATCACCAATGCTCCGCGCCCGTCGCCGCCGATCATCGAGATGCTCGACCGGCTGGGTGTGCATCGCGAGGCCTATGACGCCATCGTTTCCTCGGGCGATGCCACGCGCTCGATGATCGCCAAGTATCGCGGGCGGGCCATCCACCATGTGGGGCCAGCGACGGAGGACGATTCGCTCTATGAAGGGCTCGACGTCCGCCGCACCAGCGCCGAGGAAGCCGAAGTCGTTGTCGTAACCGATCTCGATAGCGACGATGACCTGCCAGAAATGTATCGCCAGCGCGCCAAGCTTTGGCTGGAGCGCAAGCTGCCGATGATCTGCGCCAATCCCGACCGCGTGGTCGAGCATGGCGACAAGATCATTTATTGCGGCGGCGCGCTGGGCGATCTCTATGCCGCCATGGGGGGCATGGTGCTGATGGCCGGCAAGCCCTATCAGCCGATCTATGAAGAGGCGTTCCGCCTCGCCGAGGAGGCCGCCGGGCGCAAGCTCGACAAATCGCGCGTGCTTGCCATCGGCGACAGCGTGCGCACCGACGCGACCGGCGCGGCCCAGTTCGGCATCGACCTGCTGTTCGTCACCGGTTCCATTCACGCCGCCGAACTCGACGCGTTCGGTAAGCCCGATCCGCAGGCCATTGCCGACCTGGTGGCGCCCAGCCGGGCCCATCTTGCCGGTTTCATGCCTCGTCTGGTCTGGTGATCCCGTGAGCGACTTTATCCGGCTCGATTCGCTCGACAGCGTCCCCGCCTCCCTGCGCGGGGCCTATGTTGCCATCGGCAATTTCGATGGCTTCCATCGTGGCCACCAGTCGGTGATCGCTACGCTGAAAGCCCGGGCGGCCGAGGCCGGCGTTCCGGCCATGGTGCTGACTTTCGAGCCGCATCCGCGCGACGTTTTTGCCCCGGCGCCCTTCATGTTCCGGCTGACCGATGGCGACGCCAAGGCCCGCCTTGCCGAGGCCTTCGGGCTCGACGCAATTGCCATTCTCAATTTCGATCGCGCCTTCTCGCAGATCGAAGCGGAAGAGTTCGTCTCGCGCTTCCTGGTGGACGCACTGGCTGTCACTGGCGTGATCGTCGGGTCAGACTTCCATTTCGGCCGCCAGCGTCGCGGCACGCCGACCTTCCTCAAGGCATCCGGGGCTGCTCAGGGCTTTGCGGTCGAAACGCTCGACCTGATGGATGAAGGCGATGAGGTCATCTCCTCCTCGCGCATCCGCGCCGCCCTGTCCGAGGGTGCCGTCACCGCCGCCAATCGGCTGCTGGGTTATCACTGGTTCTTTGATGGCTGCGTGGTGAAGGGCGATCAGCGCGGCCGCGAGCTGGGCTATCCCACGGCCAATACGTTGACCCACGCCAATTTCCAGCTCGCACAGGGCGTCTATGCCGTGCGGGCACGGCTCGGCGACCGGGTGTTCGATGGCGTTGCCGCCTACGGCAAGCCGATGTTCAACAACCAGCTGCCGCCATTCGAAACGCATCTGTTCGACTTCGACGAAGACATCTACGGCCAGACCATCACCGTGGCGCTGATTGCCCATATCCGCGGGCAGGAAGTGTTTTCGGGGCTCGATGAGTTGATCGCCGCCATGGACCGCGACTGCGGCAAGGCGCGCGCTGCCCTCGCAATCGCCCGCCCGCTCAGCGATCTCGACGCTCACCTCGGCTTTATCGGCGGCTCCGCCTGATCGTCGAGCAATAGCCGCACCAGCTCGGCCTGCCGGCGCACCCCGGTCTTGTCGAAGATCGCGGTGAGCTGGCTGCGTGCGGTCGCGACGGAAATGCCGCGCTGCAAGGCTGCATCCTTGCGCCCGCCACTGCGCACGATTTCCCAGGCCAGCGTTGCCTCCGCCGGGGTCAGCCCATAGCGCTGGCGCAGGCGCTGCATCACCTGCTCCATCCGCGCTTCGGGATCGGTGACGAAGATCATGGCGACCTGCTGACCCGACCCGCTCCACCAGTTGCTGGAGGGAAAGGGCAGCAATTGCACGACGAGCGGGCTGCGCCCGGCGCGCGCCACCCGCATCGTGCCCTCGTCGGGCAAGGTATCGCCGCGGGCCGCCTTGCCGATCATCTTTTCCAGCGCCGCTGTGTCAGCGGGCCGGAGGCAGGTCAGCCGCCCGTCCTTAAGCCGCAGCCCGTCGCCCTCTGCCAGGATACGATCGGCGATGCCGTTGGCCGTTCGTGCGGTGCCTTGGGCGCTGACCAGCAGGGCGCCCCGGTCGAGATGCTCCAGCGCCGCAAAGGCGCCCAGGCTCAGCGCCTGGCTTTCCTGCAGCAGCTGATTGAGCTGGAAGGCCCGGATGATGTGCGGCGTCGCAATTTGGAGGACTCTGAGAGCCGCTTCGCCAAGCTCGCGATCACCCGAGACCATCAGTGAGGCGCGCCAGCCCTGGGCGGTGGCGAGATTGACCGCCCCGCCATAAAGGAAGCCCTGCGGCACGCACCATTCATTGTAGAATTCGCTAGCGCTGAACTGCGCGCGGTCGATCACCATGGCATCAAGCACTGCCCGCCCGACGGGTGCGCCGCGCATGGCCAGCTGCATCTGGTTGCGCTGGTGATAATGGTTTTCGTAGGCGTGGACATAGCTCGGGTCTGCCCGCGCCGTGATCAACAGCGGCAGGCGAGCGCCGGTTTGGCCGCCAAGGGTGGCATCTATTGTTCCGGTAGCGTCGGCGAGACCTACAAGTGCGTTTTGCCATTGTCCGGGATCGGTACCAGCTTCGTAGATCTTCTCGATCAACTTGAAGATAGCGTCCACAGGGCACCTGGTGACTTGTACCAGCTCAGTGAACACCGAGTTCCGCTGCTGCACAAGCTGTTTGCCAGCCGATTGTCCGGCTGGCATCGAACATGTGTTTGATGCGCGCGTGCCAGCTCGTCCCTAGCCTCATGCCATTCCCGTTGAAAGGAACCCGAATGGCAAAGCTACCAGCCTGGCCTGCCGGCGGACGCCTCGCCGTCGCCGCGACTGCAATCACCCTGTCGGCGCTGCCGTCGCAGGGTTCCGAAATCCAGCGCGCCTATTTCCAGCACACCGCCGATTGTCTGCACCTGTTCTTCTCCGACAAGGCAGCCCACACCGCCCAGTGCCTGCCCAACAACAATACCGTGCCGATGGAAGGCACCTCGTCGGGCAGCGACTACGTTGCTCCGCCGCCCCCGCCCGTCGTTGTTGTCGTGCCGCCGCCACCGCCGGTCATCGGCGAAAACTGCTATCCGGGCATTGAAGGATGCCCGCCGGAAGCCGTTTGAGCATGCGCCCCCGCGTGATGCTGGCTTGGGAAGGCGGGGCGGGGCGCGGCCATGCCGTGTCCCTTGCCCGTATCGCCCAAGCCTTGGGCGAACACTGCACCTTCGATGCCGCCATGTGCCGGCTCGAACACGCCAGCGTTCTTGAGCCGCATTGCGAGCTCGTGTTTCAGGGGGCGGGCTATATCACCAGCCTCGAACGTCGCTCGGGTCCCGCCCGCACGTCGGCCGCCACCTGGGCTGACCATCTGGGCGATATCGGCTTTTCTGATCCCGACCTGCTCATCCGCCAGATCCGCTGGTGGCTCGCCGTGTTCCAGGCGCGCGCCTCCACCGCTGTTGTCGCCGATTTCGCGCCCTGCGCCACCCTGGCGGCCCATGTGGCGGGCCTGACGACGATTGTCACCGGTACCGGCTATCTCGCTCCGCCGGCCGGGCTGGATGAATTTCCGGTCTTCCTGCCCGAATATGCCGAGCGTCACCACGATGAACTGCTGTTGCTCGATGCGCTCAACACGGCCCTGGCGGCCTTCGGCACTGCACCGCTTTCCCGCTTTTCAGATATTTATTGCTGCAACTTGCCGGTTATCCAAACTATTGCCGCGATGGACCCGTTTGTTGCCAACCGCACGGAGCCCTATCTGCCTCCGATAGATCGCTCCATGCCGCGCTCGCTCGGTGGAGGGGATGAGATTTTCATCTATTTCTCCACCGACGAGCGCGATGATCTCCCCCTGCTCACCGCCATCGAAAGCCTCGGGGCAAAGGTGCGACTCTTCATGTCCAACATTCCCGATGGCCTTGCAGAGCGGATGACGGCGACCGGTGTGAAGGTCGAGCGCGCGCCCATGCCGTTCGAGGATATTGCCCGCCGCAGTCGCATGACGGTCAATGCCGGCCAGCACGGCTCGCTCTGTGCGGCGCTCGGCATGGGCCTGCCGCAACTGGCCATTCCGCGGCACCTCGAGCATCTCTATCACGCGCGGCGAGCGGCTGACCTGGGCAGTGCGCGGGTATTGTCGCGGGCCGAACGCGATCCAGCGACCATCCGCGCGGCCATTCTCGAGGTCTATGAAAGCCCCTCCATGGGTGAAACGGCTAGGCAGCTTTCGGCCTCCCTGGCGCCGGATCTGGCCGGTCCGCTCGATGCCATTTTGCGCGATCGGCTGGTGCCCTTGCTGGCCTGAGTGCAAATCAACCTTTGCCCCTGGCGTCTCCCCTTGCTAAAAGGCGGCCCGACCTTCCCAAACTGATTGCCGTTCCATGACCGACCAAGCCGCCAGCGCGTCCGAGACCGACTATTCCTCGACGCTTTTCCTGCCGGAAACCAATTTTCCGATGCGCGCAGGCCTTCCCGCCCGCGAGCCTGATTGGCTCAAGCGTTGGGAAGACATGGATATTTATGGCCTTCAGCGCGAGCAGGCCAAGGAACGGCCGCTGTTCACGCTGCATGACGGCCCTCCCTATGCCAATGGCAACATCCATATCGGCCATGCCCTGAACAAGACGCTCAAGGACATGATCAGCCGGTCCAAGCAGATGCTTGGCTTCAACGCGGCCTATGTGCCGGGTTGGGATTGTCACGGCCTGCCCATCGAATGGAAGATCGAAGAGCAGTACCGCGCCAAGGGCAAGGACAAAAATGACGTTCCGGTGGTGGAATTCCGCCAGGAATGCCGCACCTTTGCCGAGCAGTGGGTCGATATCCAGCGCGACGAATTCAAGCGCCTTGGAATCGTGGGTGAGTGGGACAATCCCTACCTCACCATGAGCTTTGACGCCGAAGCCCAGATCGCTCGCGAGTTGATGAAGGTCTCGATGACCGGCCAGCTCTATCGCGGCTCCAAGCCGGTGATGTGGTCCGTGGTCGAGCGCACCGCGCTGGCCGAAGCTGAAATCGAATATGCCGACTACGAGAGCGACACCATCTGGGTGAAGTTCCCGGTCAGCAAGCTCGGCGGTGTCGATCCCGCAGCTGGCAGCGCGGCTGTCCGCCCCTATGTGGTGATCTGGACGACGACCCCATGGACCATCCCGGCCAACAGGGCGATCTCGTTTTCGAGCAAGATCGCCTATAGCCTTTATCGCGTCACCTCGGCGCCGGAAGGCAACTGGGCTGCCGTGGGCGACCAGTACATCATCGCCGATGAGCTCGTGGCCGATGTCATGCAGAAGGCCAAGGTCGATGCCTATGAGCGGGTCTTCGCGGTCAAGCCGGACTTGCTTGCCGGCACGATTGCCGAGCATCCGCTGCGCGGCCTCGATGGCGGCTACATGTTTGACGTTCCCCTGCTCGATGGTGACCACGTCACCGACGATGCGGGCACCGGCTTCGTGCACACCGCGCCGGGCCACGGCCTCGATGACTTTGAAATGTGGATGAACTCCACGCGCCTGCTGGGCGAAAAGGGCATCGATAGCGCCATCCCCTATGTCGTGGGCGATGACGGCTTCTACACCAAGGATGCCCCTGGCTTCGACGGCGCGCGCGTCATCGACGACAACGGCAAGAAGGGCGACGCCAACAACCGCGTCATCGCCGCCCTGGCCGAGCGCCATGCCATGGTCGCCCGTGGCCGCGTCAAGCACCAGTATCCCCATTCCTGGCGCTCCAAGAAGCCGGTGATCTATCGCAACACGCCGCAGTGGTTCGTCTACATGGACCGCAACATTGCCGGCGAAGGCGATACCCTGCGTCACCGTGCACTCAACGCCATCGACGTCACCAAGTTCTATCCCGAAAGCGGCCAGAACCGCCTGCGCGCCATGATCGCCGACCGCCCCGATTGGGTGCTGTCGCGCCAGCGCGCCTGGGGTGTGCCAATCACCGTCTTCGTCAACAAGACGACTGGCGAGATCCTCAAGGATGAGACCGTCAATCATCGCATCGCCCAGTCCTTCGAGGAAGAAGGCGCGGATGCCTGGTACAAGGACGGCGCTGCCGCCCGCTACCTCGGCGACGGCTACAGCGTCGAAGACTACGAGATGGTCACCGACGTTCTCGACGTCTGGTTCGATAGTGGCACGACCCATTCCTGGGTGCTGCGCAACAAGCAGAAGTGGCCGCATCTCAAGTTCCCGGCCTCGATGTATCTCGAAGGCTCGGACCAGCACCGCGGCTGGTTCCACTCGTCCTTGCTCGAAAGCTGCGCCACCAACGGCCACGCGCCTTATGAGACCGTGCTGACGCATGGTTTCACCATGGATGGCGAGGGCCGCAAGATGAGCAAGTCGCTGGGCAACACCGTTGCTCCGCAGGACATCATTAAGCAGTTCGGTGCGGATATCCTGCGCCTCTGGGTGGCGTCGGCCGACTATTCGGAAGACCTGCGCCTCGGCAAGGAAATCATCCAGACCACCGTCGATAGCTATCGCAAGCTGCGCAATACGCTGCGCTGGCTGCTGGGCAACCTTGCCCATTACCAGCCGAGCGACGCCGTGGACTTCCGCGACATGCCCGAGCTCGAGCAGCTCATCCTGCACCGCCTTGCCCAGTTGGATGGCCAGGTGCGCGGCGCGCTGGACGAGTATGATTTCCGCAAGGTCATCACGCTGCTCTCCAACTTCATGAATATCGAGCTGAGCGCGTTCTACTTCGATATCCGCAAGGACACGCTCTATTGCGACCCGATCTCGTCGGTAAAGCGCAAGGCTTCGCTCACGGTGCTCAACCACCTGTTCGATTGCCTCACCGCCTGGCTCGCGCCCATGCTGGTCTTCACCATGGAAGAAGTTTGGCTGGAGCGGCACCCCGAGGCGGGATCGTCGGTCCACCTGCGCCAGTTTCCGCAGGTGCCGTCCGAGTGGCTCAACGACGAGCTGGCCGCCAAGTGGCAGCTCATCCGCGCCGTCCGCCGCGTCGTCACCGGTGCGCTCGAAATTGAGCGCCGCGAGAAGCGCATCGGTTCGTCGCTCGAAGCTGCGCCCAAGGTCTACATCAACGACGCCCGCTTCTTTGTGGCGCTGCACGAGCAGGACCTGGCCGAGATCGCCATCACCTCTGGTGTCGAGATCATCCAGAATGCCGGCCCGTCTGACGCCTTCACGCTCGATGACGTGCCCGGCGTTGCCGTGGTCTTCGCTCCGGCACAGGGCAAGCGCTGTGCGCGCTCGTGGAAGGTGCTGCCGGAAGTTGGCGCCGATCCGGACTATCCGGATGTGTCCCCGCGTGACGCCCAGGCGCTGCGCGAACGCGCCGCGGCAGGGCTCTAATAATCAATGTGCAAGTCCCTCCCCAAACAGGGGAGGGGCTGGCCAAGCATGGTCATTGTGTGCCTGATTGCGTGGATTGCTCCCCCCGCCGGGTGGAGGCCAGAGGGGTGTCCCGTTGAATCTGAAGTCCATCGCTAACCCTTCGGTCTATGCCTCGCTGACCGCCGCCATCCTCGCCTTCGGCATTGATCGTGCGCACAAGGCGTTTCAGGTATCGAACGACTGCATCGCCATCGGCCAATCCACCTGCGTTGAAGTCTTTTCCAGCTTCGTTCCCTTTTCGATGACGGGTTGGCGCGGTGGTGAATTCGTTCGCGTCACCGATTTCTTTGATTATGTGCTCGTCTGGAACACCGGCATTTCCTACGGCATGCTCGACCATCTGCCGCCCTGGGCGCTCGGCATTGTCATGCTTGTGGCCATTGTTGCGCTGTCGATCTGGTGGGTGCGCGCCGAGACGCGGCTGATCCGGCTGGGCCTGGCGCTGTGCATCGGCGGCGCCCTGTCCAATGCGATCGATCGCCTGATTTACGGGGCAGTCGCGGACTTTTTCCACCTCCATTGGGGAACCTGGTCCTTCTATATTTTCAACCTTGCCGATGTCGCCATCACCGCCGGTGTCATCGTTCTGATTGCCGATCTGCTTGGCTTTGGGCGGACTCGTAGTAAAGCCTGATGCAGTGGCCGAACACGTTACTGCCAGAATCTGGTCTTAGGCGGCAGAATGCGCTATAAGCGCGGCCGACATCTCGAAGGACGTTTCATGCGTATTGGATTGACCGGGCAGCAAGCTGCTCTTGGCGCGGCAAAGCGGGCTGGTTTGGCATCGCTGGGTCTCGTGCTCGCCCTCGCACTGGCTGCCTGCACCACCGTTGAAGGCACCAACGCCTTGACCGATTTCGGCACCTTCGAGCGCGAGGTGATGACCAGCACCGCCCGCGGCGTCGGCCTCATCCCAGGCGAAACAGCCAAGGAAGACTTGACCTCGGCCCGCGCGCCCCTCGTGCTGCCGGCTTCCGGCCAGGCCCTACCTGCGCCGTCGCCGGAAAAGGCCGTGGCCCAGCTGCCGGTCGATAGCAACACGGTGCGTATCGACACGACCAATCTGACCGAAGCCGACATGCAGCGCCTGCGCAACGCCAAGGTCGTTGACCTGCGCTCGGTTGCTGGCCGCCCATTGACGGAGCAGGAAGCCCGCACGCTGACCGCCCGCATGCAGGCCGCCAATATGGCGGTTCGCACCAATACCAAGCGCCCGCTCTACCTGCCGCCTGAAGAGTATTTCACCCGCGTCGGCAGCGCCGAGCTGGTTTGCTCGACGCCGGCTGGCGAACTGGTCTCGATCAACGACCCCAAGTGCCCCGAAGCGGTGCGCAAGGCGATTCGGGCGACCTATACGTCAACCAGTCCGTCCACCAGCTCTGGTCCCGGCGTTGGTCTGACCCAGAAAGAAATTACCAACTGACCTAGCTGTCAGTTCTGAATCTGCAAGCGGCCGGACCATCCGGCCGCTTCGTCTTTTCCGCGCCGCCCGCCTGAATCGCAGATGCGACAGGCAAATGGGTCCCGCATGATAGAAAGCTGCCGCCTATGAGCGAAACTCCCTCCACTCCCGGATCCAGCGACCGCCTTGCCAAGGTCATCGCCCGTTCTGGCCTCTGCTCCCGCCGCGATGCTGAGGTGTGGATCACCGAAGGCCGCGTCGTGGTCAACGGCAAGAAGGTTCTGACCCCCGCCTTCAACGTTACCGACCGCGACAAGATCATGGTCGACGGCGCCCCGCTGGCCGCCCGTCAGGGCACCCGCGTCTGGCTCTACCACAAGCCCGCCGGGCTCGTGGTCACCGAGAAGGATCCGGAAGGGCGCGAGACCATTTTCGAGCACCTGGAAACGCACGGCCTGCCGCGCGTCGTTTCGGTTGGCCGTCTCGACATCAATACCGAAGGCCTGCTGCTGCTGACCAATGATGGCGGCCTCAAGCGCGTTCTCGAACTGCCCGCCACCGGCTGGCTGCGCCGCTACCGCGTGCGCGCCCATGGCACCGTCACCCAGGCCGCACTCGACAAGCTCAAGGACGGTATCGAGATCGACGGCATCAAGTATGGCTCGATCGATGCGACGCTTGAGCGCGAGCAGGGCTCTAACGTCTGGCTCGTTTTGTCTCTTCGCGAAGGCAAGAACCGCGAGGTCAAGAACGTCCTCGGTGCGCTTGGCCTCGAGGTGAACCGCCTGATCCGCGTCAGCTATGGCCCGTTCCAGCTCGGCGATATTCCCGTCGGTGGCGTTGAAACCATCAAGGCCAAAATGCTGCGCGACCAGCTTGGCAAGAAGCTCGCGGATGCCGCCGACGTCGACTTCGACAGCGAAATGCCCGAAGCCAATGCGCTCGAAGGCAAGCCCACGCGTGATCGTCTCACCGGACGCGGCACCAACACGGTCGAAATCGCCCGCCAGCGCTTCCGCTTCACTGATGGTGCTGAGAAGACCGAGGAAGAATGGCGCGCCGAACGGCCTCGCCAGGATCGTCCCGGACGCGCGGACAGCCGCAAGCCGATGCCCAAGCGCGAAGAAGTGCGTGACGACGAATACGCGCCGCCACCCCGCCGCATCCATTTCGACGAAGACGGGCGCGCTCCCGAAGAGTTTGTTGCCAAGCGTAATACCCGCGTCGTGCAGCGCCCGGACCGCGACGATCAGTCGGCGCGGACCTTCGGCAAGGCCGCTCCGCGCCCTGCGGGCGGCAAGAAGCCATTTGAAAAGAAGCCCTTCGGCGATAAAAAGCCGTTTGGTGACAAAAAGCCGTTTGGCGATAAGAAGCCATTTGGAGACAAGCCGCGCGGCCCGCGCCGCGAAGATGATCGTCGACCCGGCGGTGCAGGTCGCCCCGAGGGCGGTTCGCGTCCCCCGCAGGGTCGGGAGTTCACAGGCACGCCGCGCGGTCCGCGTCGTGGCGACGCCGGGGCCGAGCGTCCGCCGGCACGCGAATACACGCCGCGTCTGCGTCCAGAGAGCGAGCGCGGTGAAGGCGCCGCCTTCAAGGGCGAGGTGAAGCGTCCCGGCCGTAACTTCAGCGACAAGCCACAGCGTTTCCGGCCCGATGGCGACCGTCCGCAGCGCTCCGAGCGTCCTCAGCATTCGGATCGCCCGCAGCGCTCCGACCGCCCTCAGCGTCCGGGTCGTGACGAGTTCGGTTCCGAGGCCAAGACCTATGGCAAGCCGCGCATGCGTCCCGATGGCAAGCCAATGCCCAAGCGCGATGGCGCTGCTCCCGCCCGTGGCCCGCGTCCCGGCGGTTTCGGCAAGTCGGGTGGCTTTGGCGGCAGGCCTGGAGGTGGCGCTGGCCGTCCTTCGGGCGGTGCAGGTCGTCCGGGTGGCGCAGGTCGCCCATCCGGTGGTGGTCGTCCGTCCGGCGGCGCCGGCCGGCCCTCCGCACCGCGTCGCCCCAAGGCCTAACCGATGCGCATTGTTGCCGGTAAATTCCGGGGTAAAGCCCTCAGCTCGCCGTCGGACGATTCCATTCGTCCGACGGGCGACCGCGTGCGCGAATCGATGTTCAACATCCTCGCCAGCCGCATCGGCCCGGTCTTTGAGGGTGTGCGCGTGCTCGATCTGTTTGCCGGTACCGGCGCGCTGGGGCTGGAAGCCCTGTCGCGCGGCGCCAGCCACGTCACCTTTGTCGAGGTTGGGGCCGAGGGCCGGGGACTGATCCGCGACCATATCGAGGCCTTCGGGGCAGGGGGCGTCACCAAGCTCCTGCGCCGCGATGCCACCGATCTGGGCACGCCGGGCACGTTCGGCCAGTTCAATCTGGTGTTCCTTGATCCGCCCTATGGCCAGGGCCTGGGCGAGAAGGCATTGGCCGGCATCGCCGCCAATGGCTGGCTCGCTCCCGATGCGACCATCGTGTTCGAGGAAAGCGTCGACGCCACGGTGGAAATTCCGCCCGGCTTCACGCTGGATGACCGCCGCGAATACGGCGCCGCCGCCGTACATTTCCTGCGGTTTGGGGCTTAGCGCAGGCTCCCACCTAACCTCCCCCTGGTAGGGGGAGGAACAGATCGAGCCTGTGCGAGATTTCGCCCCATTCACCGGGTGGTCCCTCCCCCTACCAGGGGGAGGTTAGGTGGGGGGCTCTCCGCCTAAGCCGCCTTCAGGCACTCCGCGCATTTGCCGCGGATTTCCATAGTCGTGCGCTCCACCTTGAAGCCCTTGGCGCCGGCCCAGTCGCCAAGCCGCTCCTCGATTACCGCGTCGGTGAATTCATCCACCTTGCCACAGCTGCCGCAGATGGCGAAGGCGATCAGCCCGGCGCGATGGCAATCTTCGTCTGCGCAGGCGACGAAGGCATTGATCGATTCCAGCCGATGCGCGAGGCCACGTTCCACCAGCTTGTCGAGCGCGCGGTAGACCTGCAACGGGGCCCGCAGCCCATCGGCACGCAGCCGGTCGAGAATGTCATAGGCGCTGAGAGGGCCGACTGACTGGCTCAGCGTGCCGAGCACCAGCCCCTGATTGCGGGTCAGATCAACCGGAACGTCGTGGCTATGCGCCATGAGTCACTCTCCTGCCAAACAGTCGCGAAACGGGAATCGCCAGCGATACCAGAAATACGAATAGAGCCATGACCACGATGGAAGGGCCAGAGGCGGTGTCCCAGGTGCGCGAGCCAAACAGGCCACCCACCACGGCCAGCGCGCCCAGAACGGCTGACGTCACCGCCATCATCTCGGGCGTGGAGCTCAAACGGCGCGCCGTTGCTGCCGGGATGATCAGCAGCGAGGTGATCAGCAGCACACCCACCAGCTTCATGGCAATGGCGATGACCGATGCCATCAGGATCATCAGCACCAGTCGGCTGGCTTCAGGTCGCAAGCCCTCGGCCTCGGCCAGATCGGGGCTGACGGTCGACGCCAGCAGTGGCCGCCACCCGAGGATCAAGATGGCCAGGATAGCAATCCCGCCGCCATAGATGATGGCAATATCCTCAACCGACACGGCCAGGATATCGCCGAACAGGAACCCCATCAGGTCGATGCGCACCGTGGTCAGGAACCCCACCAGCACGAGGCCAACCGCCAGCGTCGAATGGCTGAGAATGCCGAGCAGCGCGTCCGTCGACAGCGTCGCCTGCTTTTCCAGCACGATCAGCGCCCCTGCCACCAGGGCTGCCACGGCGAAGACGCCCAGCGTCATGTTCATTGAGAGAATGATGGACAGCGCCACACCTAGCAGCGCCGAATGGGCCATGGTGTCGCCAAAATAGGCCATGCGCCGCCACACGACGAAACAGCCCAGCGGCCCCGCCACCAGCGCCAACCCGACGCCGGCAATTAGGGCGCGAGAGAAGTAGTCACCGAACATTAGCGTGCTCCGTCGTGTGCGTGGCTGTGAACCGCATGCTCATCATGGGGATGCACATGCCCGTCCGGGTCATGTTCATGGTCATGATGGTGCTGATAGATCGCCAGCGATCCCGCCGCGCGTTCGCCGAACAGCCGCAGATATTCCGGGCTCCGCTTCACTGCCGCTGGCGTGCCACGGCAGCAGACATGGCCATTGAGGCAAATCACCGTATCGGTTTCGGCCATCACCACATGCAGGTCATGGCTGATCATCAGGATGCCGCTGCGCGTGGTGTCGCGGATTTTGCGCACCAGGTCATAGAGCGCCACCTCGCCGGAGAAGTCGACGCCCTGCACTGGTTCGTCGAGCACCAGCAGATCAGGCTGGCGGATCATCGCGCGGGCAAACAGCACGCGCTGAAACTCGCCGCCCGAAAGCTCCTGCACCGCCGCCTTGCTCAGTTTTTCCGCGCCGACGGCCGTCAGTGCCGCTTCGATTTCGCTATTGCTGTAGCGCCCGGTCAGGGTCATCAGCCGATCGACCGTGAGGGGTAGCGTCCAGTCGATGGCCAGCTTTTGCGGCACATAGCCGATGCGCAGGCCCGCCTGGCGCGTCACCGTGCCCGTGGTGGGCTTCAGCACGCCCGTTGCCAGCTTGGCCGTGGTCGATTTGCCCGAGCCGTTCGGGCCGATCAGCGTGACGATTTCGCCGCGCGAAATCGTCAGGTCCACGCCGCTGACCAGCGTGCGCCCACCCCGGGTAACGCTCGCATTGCTGAGCGTGATTAGCGTTTCTTTCGTTGCCGAGGCATCCATAAGATCATCCGTTTCAGCGGGAGCGCGTCGTGGCCGGATCATGGATCGCCGCCCCAAATTACCCCTTGACGCTCTTCAATACGTTATAGCATAACACCGCTGCAAGCGTAATAACATAACATATCACGCCGTCAAACGAGGTCCGCCGATGCATCTGCTCACCCCGCTCACGCTGTTATCAGCAGCTTTGCTCACCACCAGCGCCATGGCCGCGCCCAATGTGGTGGCATCCATAAAGCCGGTGCATTCACTGGTCAGCGCGGTCATGGCCGGTGTCGGCGAGCCCACCCTCATCGTGCGGGGCTCGGCCTCGCCGCACACCTATGCGCTCAAGCCCTCCGATGCCGGGGCGCTGGAAGCCGCCGATATCGTGTTCTGGACCGGCGACGGGCTCGAGCTGTTCCTTGCCAAGGCGCTCGATACACTGGCGGTCAAGGCGCAGGTGGTTGAGCTGGCCGATAACCCTGAAATCACCATGCTGCCCATGCGCGAGGGCGGCGCCTTCGCCGCTCATGACCACGACCATGAGCATGGAGAGGGCGAAGCGCATGACCACGATCACGACCACGACGATCATGCTGAGGCTGACATGCACTTCTGGCTCGATCCACAAAATGCCGCGCTGATGGTGACGCAGATCGCGTCGACCCTTGCCGCAGCGGACCCCGAAAATGACGCTGCTTACGAGGCCAACGCCGCCGCAGAAATCTCGGCGCTGGCGGTCCTGGAGACCGAAATCGCCGCCACTCTGGCTCCGGTTGCCGACAAGCCCTTCGTGGTCTTTCACGATGCCTATCAGTATTTTGAGGCGCGCTTCGGCCTCAACCTGGCGGGGTCGGTCACCGTCACGCCGGACGTGATGCCGGGCGCCGCCCGTATCGATGAGCTCAAGGCGCGGGTCGCCGAGCTGGGCGCCACCTGTGTCTTTGCCGAACCCAATTTCGAGCCGGCCATCATCGGTGCCATTACTGAAAATACCGGCGCCAAGGCCGGTGTGCTCGATCCCGAAGGTGGTGCGCTGACCGAAGGGCCCAACCTTTATCCCGAGCTGCTGCGCGGGCTGGCCACCAGCCTCGTTGATTGCCTGAACTAGTTTGATGGGGCGAGGGGGGCCCCTCGCCCTTATTTCAATGGGCCGCGGAAAATGAAGAAAGCGCCAAGGGCGATCAGCCCAAAGCCGATGCCGTGGTTCCATGTCAGCTTCTCGCCGAGGTAGAACGCGCTGAACAGCACGAAGACCGATAGTGAGATAACTTCCTGGATGGTCTTGAGTTCGGCGCCGGAATAGACGCCGTAGCCGATGCGATTGGCCGGAACGGCGAGCCAGTATTCGAAGAACGCGATGCCCCAGCTCACCATGACCACGACCCACAGCGAGGCTGCGGGGAATTTGAGGTGCCCATACCAGGCAAAGGTCATGAAGACGTTTGAGGCGATCAGCAGCCCGATCGGGGCCAGCACAGCGACGTTGAAGCCCAAGGCTTCCTCCTGAAATCACCGGCAACTCCGGCCCGGCTATCTAGCCATGGCCGGCGCGCCGCGAAAGCGGATTTCAGCGCAGATTCTTGGTTGGCTGCTCCAGTCCGAAGATATCATCGGTCAGGCTGTCCATGCGCTCGCGGATCAGCGCCTGGGCGTCATAGACGCCGCGGTTGTAGAAATACGCGCCCATCTTGTCGACGAAGAACATCATCAGCATTTCTGCTGGGATGGCGCCGATATCCTGGTCCAGCTCGTCGCGGAAATAGTCCTGGATCTCGCCCACGATGGCCTTGGTTTCTTCGCGGCTGAACTTGATCGGTTTCATAGGGGTCTCCTTTGCCTCACTCATATCGTGAGTCGCCGGTGGCGGGCGGGGCGGGTTCGGCGACACTGTGCCACTCGCTTTGCCCTTGCCATTCGGAGCCGTTTCCGATCATCGGCGCCCCCCGACTATCCCCAGCCTGAATCCATTGATTGACCCGCACCCCTCGGGCGGCGTAACTCTGGTCTTGTGTTGGTTCCCCGCGTCCGTAGTGGCAAGGGGATACCCTTCCCGCCGTATCCGGCAGGAAGGAAAGGGAACACGGTGCGACGTACCCATCAGGGCGCAAAACCGTGGCTGCCCCCGCAACTGTAAGCGGTGCGCTCCTCTCAAAAGGCCACTGATCGCGAGCGATCGGGAAGGCGAGGGGAGCGGCAATCACCGTGAGCCAGGAGACCTGCCAGCACCTTAGCCGGGCTCAACGCCCAGAACCATTACGCACGGAGGGTGCTGCTATGACGACCGCGACCAACGTTTCGACTGGTATCCAGTCGCTTTCTCTCTCCCAGCGCCTGATCGCAGGCTCGCTGGCCCTGATGCTTGGCCTGACCCTGCTGGTCGGCACCGGCTTTGCGGGCGACTATCGCCTGCACAACGGCGCGCACGACACCCGTCATGCCATGGGCTTCCCCTGCCACTAAGGCAGAACAGAGAGAACCATCATGTTTCGCAATCTGTTTTTTGCTGCGCTTGTCGCAGCCCTTTGTGCTGGCCTGGTCAATGCCGCCATCCAGCAGTTCCGCATCACGCCGCTGATCCTGCATGCCGAGACCTTCGAGGGCGAAGGCGGGCATAGCCACGGTCCGGGTGAGGCCGAGCACACCCATGACGCCGCTGCCACGACGGCCGCCGAGCCCGAGGAGTGGGCGCCGCAGGATGGCTTCGAGCGCACCGCCTATACGACGTTGGCGACCCTGCTCGCCGCGGCCGGCTTCGCGCTGGTCATCGGCGCCGTCTCGCTGTTTGCCGGCATTCCGATCACTTTCGCCAATGGGTTCCTGTGGGGCATTGCCGGCTTTGCGGCCTTCTCGCTGGCCCCGGCCTATGGCCTGCCGCCCGAACTGCCGGGCATGCCGGCGGCCGAAGTGCTGCCGCGCCAGATCTGGTGGGCGGGCACGGCCCTGGCCACCGGCGGCGCCATGCTGCTGCTCGCCAAGACCCGCGCCGGCTGGGCCTTTGCGATCGCCATCGCCCTCGTGGTTATCCCGCACATCATCGGCGCCCCTGCTGCGCCCGATGAACCAAGCGCCGTTCCGGCCCATCTCGCCGCTGAATTTGCCGCCGCCACCCTGGGCACCGCTTTGGTGTTCTGGCTGATCCTGGGCACCGTCTTCGGCAAGCTCAATGACCTTCTCGCTGCCCGCAGCGCCAACCCCGCGGGAGCCCTCGCATGACCACCAAGATCCCCACCACCGTCATCACCGGCTTCCTCGGTGCCGGCAAGACCACTCTCGTGCGGCACCTGCTCGCGCACGCCCCCAAGGGCAAGCGTATCGCCCTGATCATCAACGAGTTTGGTGACCTCGGCGTCGACAAGGACATCCTTGCCGGCTGTGGCGACGAGACCTGCCGCGAAGAGGACATGGTCGAACTGTCCAACGGCTGCATCTGCTGCACCGTGGCCGACGAGTTCATTCCCACCATGCAGGCGCTGCTCGCCCGCCCCGAAAAGTTCGATCACATCGTCATCGAAACCTCCGGCCTGGCGTTGCCCCAGCCGCTGATCCGCGCCTTCAACTGGCCCGAGATCAAGGCCCAGGTCACCATCGACGGCATCGTCACCGTCGCCGACGCGGCAGCGCTCGCCGAAGGCCGCTTTGCCGCCGACGAAGCCGCCGTCGACGCCCTGCGCCGCCAGGACGAAATGCTCGACCACGAAACCCCGCTGGGCGAGCTGTTCGAGGACCAGCTCTCGGTGGCCGACCTTGTGATCGTGAACAAATCCGACCTTGTCGAGCCGGAAATGCTCGACAAGGTCGAGGCCAACCTGCGCGCCGAAATGCGCCCCGGCGTCGGCCTGATCCGCGCCCGCAACGGCCATGTCGATATCGCGGCACTGCTCGGCATGGGCATGGGCAGCGAGGACGATATCGCCAACCGGCCCAGCCATCACGAGCTCGAGCATGGCGGGGAAACCCATGAGCATGACGACTTCGACAGCTTCTCGATCCGCCTGCCCGAAATCGCTGGCAAGGATCAGCTGCTGGCGGTGATCGAGCAGACCATCCGGGACCACGATGTGTTGCGCCTCAAGGGTTTCGCTGCGGTTCCCGGCGCTGCAGCGCGGCTGGCCATCCAGGCCGTCGGTCCCCGTGTCACCGCCTATTTCGACCGTCCCTGGAAGGATGGCGAAGTGCGCGATACGGCGCTTGTGGTGATCGGCGAGACGCCGCTCGACCACGGCGCCATCACCAAAAGCCTAGAACAGGCAGCAGCTTAGGAGCGAGCAATGAGCGAAATCACCAAGGACAGTAACGGCACCCAGCTCAACGATGGCGATGCCGTGACCCTGATCAAGGACCTCAAGGTCAAGGGCACCTCGGTGACGCTCAAGCGCGGCACCCTGGTCAAGAATATCCGCCTGACCGACGATACCGCCGAAATCGAGTGCAATGCCGAGAAGGTCAAGGGTCTCGTGCTGCGCACCGAGTTTTTGAAAAAAGCCTGACACTGTATGCACTTACTCTCTGCACAGGCCGGCGCTATCCAACAGGAAGGCGAAGCCATCGACCTCAACCAGCGCCCCGGGGCGCTGGTCTTCGCCTCTTCCGCCGATAGCGAGCTGGCCATGCTGGCCGGCGCCGCCGACCGGGCGGGCGAGGACGAACTCCGCCTCGCCAACACATTGCGGCTGACCAATAATCTGTCGGTCGACCTGTGGCTTGAGCAGACCGTGGCCCATGCCCGGCTGGTCGTGTTGCGCCTTATCGGCGGCGCCGCCTATTTCCAATATGGCGTCGATGAGCTGACGGCTTTGTGCAGAAATCGTCGAATTCCGCTGGTTCTGCTGCCTGGCGATGCCAACCCCGATCCCATCCTGCAAGAGCGCTCCAGCGTCCATCCCGATGACTGGACACGCCTGCATTCCCTGTTCATTGCCGGTGGCCCCGACAATGCCGATACGATTTTGCGGGCCTTCAACACGCTCGCCGCCAGCACGCATGGTCGTGCAGCAAGCTTGCAGATTTCTGGCGGATTTCTTGCTGAAACTGCACCTCAGCCCTTCGCCCGCTTCGGCGTGTGGCATCCCGCGACTGGCATGACCGACGAAGCCGGCCTGCGCGCCCTGCACGGCGACGGTCGAGCCCATGTTCCGATCCTGTTTTATCGCGCCGCGCTCGAAGGGGCGGGGACTGCGACCATCGAAGCGTTGATCGCCGCGATCGAGGCGCGTGGCCTCGCGCCGGTGCCGCTGCTGGTCTCCTCGCTCAAGGAAGCGGCCTGCGTCCGCTTCGTGCAGAATGCGCTGGCCGCCTTTCCGCCGGCGGCGATTTTCAACCTCACCGCTTTCGCGCTCGGTATCGATGGTCTGGCGCCCAGCGCCAACCCGTTCTCGGGTTCCGATGCGCCGGTGATCCAGCTGGTCCAGTCAGGCCGCTCGGAGGCGCAGTGGCTGGCCGATAGCCAGGGGCTCTCGTCCAAGGATATGGCGATGTATCTCGTCATGCCCGAAGTGGATGGCCGCCTCGGCGGGCTGCTGGTCGGTCACAAGGCCGACGCCGTCTGGCACGAACGCTGCCAGGTGCCGCTGAGCGCCTATGCCCCCGATCATTCCGGCATCGACCGGGCCGTAACCCTCGCCGCCAACTGGGCCCGCCTGCGCGCCACGCCGCGTGGTGAGCGCAAGATTGCCCTGGTCCTCGCCAACTATCCCCTGCGCGACGGCCGGCTGGCGAATGGGGTTGGATATGATGCCCCGGCCTCGACGTTGGAGATGCTGCGGGCGCTGGATGGGGCAGGTTATGCCACCGGAACTCCGGAGGCACTTACCCCCGAGACCCTCATCGCCCTCCTGCAATCCGGGCCGACAAATGCGGACCCCAAGCGGGGCGTGTCGGCGGCGGTGTTGTCGGCGGAGCGGTATGCGGAGCTGCTGGCGGGACTGCCGGAGGCGATCCGCGAGGCGGTGACGGCCCGTTGGGGCGCGCCGGAGGCCGATCCGTTTGTGCGGGGGGATGTGTTCCACCTGCCGGCGCTGATGTTTGGCAATGTGGCGGTGCTGTTGCAGCCGGGGCGCGGATATCAGCTCGATGAAACGCTGAGCTATCACGATCCGCTGCTCGTGCCGCCGCATGCCTATATCGCGGCCTACCTGTGGCTGCGGCATGAGTTTGGGGCGCATGCGTTGATCCATAACGGCAAGCACGGCACGCTCGAATGGCTGCCGGGCAAGGCGACGGCGCTGGATGCGGCGAGCTATCCCGATGCGCTGTGGGGGCAGTTGCCGCACCTCTACCCGTTCATCGTCAATGATCCCGGCGAGGGTACGCAGGCCAAGCGCCGGACCGGCGCTGTGATCATCGATCATCTGGTGCCGCCGCTGACGCGGGCGGAAACCTATGGGCCGCTGAAAGATCTCGAGGCGCTGCTCGATGAATATTATGCGGCATCGGGTATGGACCGGCGACGGCTGGCCGATCTCAAACGGCGTATTCTCGATTTCACCCGCGATGCGCGGCTGGATCGCGATATCGGGCTGCCCGAGGATGAAACCGAAGCGCTGATCAAGATCGATAATTTCCTGTGCGACCTCAAGGAAGCGCAGATCCGCGACGGGTTGCATGTGTTCGGGCAGTCGCCGCAGGGCGCGCTTGAGCGCGATCTGATCGTGGCGCTGGCCCGCGTTCCGCGCGGCGAGGGGCCGGGCGAGGCCTCGCTGATCCGGGCGCTGGCAGATGATTTGAAGCTGGGTTTTGATCCGCTGACGGTGAAGCTGGGGACGGCGTGGGTGGGGCCTGTGCCGAACCTTGGCTCCGATACCCCCACCCTCACTCCCTCCCCACAGGGGGGAGGGAAGCCTGCTCCGCATTTTGTTGCGGCTTCTGAGCAAACCACGGCGCAAGCGGCTCCTGCGCATCCCTCCCCCTTGTGGGGAGGGAATGAGGGTGGGGGTATTCGCACGCTCGGTGACGTGGTGGAGCGGCTGGAGCAGCTGGCGGCTGAGCTGGTGGATGGCACGCGCACGGCACCAAGCGAATGGGCTGCCACGCGCGCGGTTCTCGAAACGGTGGAGAGCATCATTCGGCCGCGCCTCAACAAATCGGGTCCGGCCGAAATGGCGGCGCTGATCGATGGGCTGGATGGCAAGTTTATTGCGCCGGGGCCATCGGGCGCGCCATCGCGCGGGCGGCTGGATGTGCTGCCGACGGGACGCAATTTTTATTCGGTGGATGCGCGGGCGGTGCCGACGCCAACGGCGTGGGAACTGGGGCGCAAATCGGCCGAGAACCTGGTGTTGCGCCACTTGCAGGACCATGGGCACCATCTGCGCTCGGTGGCTCTTTCGGTGTGGGGCACGGCCAATATGCGCACCGGTGGCGACGACATTGCCCAGGCGCTGGCACTGATCGGGGCGCGGCCGACCTGGGACCCCGGCTCGCTGCGCGTTTCGGGCTATGAAATCATCCCTCTGGCCAAGCTGGGACGGCCGCGTGTCGACGTGACGCTGCGCATTTCGGGTTTTTTCCGCGATGCGTTTCCGGCGCAGATCAGCCTGTTCGATCGGGCCATCCGCGCCATCGGCGCACTTGACGAGCCGACAGAGGAAAACCCGATCGCGGCACGTATGCGCACCGATGCCCTTGGTCTGATGGCGGAGGGGCAATCGGAACGCGACGCGGGGCTGGCTGCCGGGCACCGGATTTTTGGCTCCAAGCCGGGTACCTATGGCACCGGGCTCGGCGCGATGATCGATTCCGGGACCTGGACCAGCAAGGCCGACCTTGCCGGCCGCGCGCTCGACTGGGGGCAATATGCCTATGGGGCGCAGGCCTCGGGCACGCCCGAGCGGGCACGGTTCGCCGCGCGGCTGGGGGACATCGATGCGGTGATCCATAACCAGGACAACCGCGAGCACGACCTGCTCGACAGCGACAATTACTACCAGTTCGAGGGCGGGCTTTCGGCGGCCGCCGAAACGTTGAGCGGGGTCAAACCCGCCGCCTATCACAACGATCATTCCCGCCCCGAACGGCCGCTGATCCGCACGCTTGGGGAAGAGATTTCCCATGTGATGCGCTCGCGTGTCGTCAATCCGAAATGGATCGCCGGCATGCAGCGCCATGGCTATCGCGGGGCGTTTGAAATCATCGCCACAGTGGATTTCATGTTTGCCTTCGCTGCGACGACCGGCGCGGTCAAGACGCATCACTTCGACCTCGCCTTCGAAGCATTTGTCGAAGACGATGCCGTGCGCGTGTGGCTGCAGGCAGCCAACCGCCATGGATATGATGAACTGATCGCCCGCTTCAACGACGCCCGCCAGCGCGGCCTGTGGACGCCGCGCTCCAATTCCGCTTATGCCCTGCTCGAGGACACGCCAAATGACCGATAAGCCCGAAAAGCCGCTGAAGAAGACCGACCTGATGAGCGAGGCGGAACGCGACGCCTATCATGCCGAAAAGATGAAGAAGAAGCGCGAGGCGCGGAACAAGATCCTGGCCACCAAGACCCAGGAAAAGGGCCTGCTGATCGTTCATACTGGCAAGGGCAAGGGCAAATCGACCGCTGCCTTCGGCATGGTGTTCCGCGCGCTGGGGCATGGCTACAAGGTGGGCGTGGTGCAGTTCGTCAAGGGCGTCTGGGAAACCGGCGAGCGAGACGTGCTGATGAAATTCCCCGAGCTGGTGACCATCAACGCCATGGGCGAGGGCTTTACTTGGGACGTGGCCGACCGCCAGCGCGATCTCGCCGCCGCGCGCAAGGCGTGGGAACAGGCCAAGGCGCTGATCATGGACCCGTCCAACAAGCTGGTGCTGCTCGATGAGCTCAACATCGTGCTGCGCTACGACTACCTGCCGATCGAGGAAGTGGTGGAGTTTCTGGCGCAGAAGCCAGTGGATACGCATGTGATCGTGACCGGCCGCAACGCCAAGGACGAGCTGATCGAGATTGCGGACCTTGTGACGGAAATGACCGAGATCAAGCACCACTTCCGCGCCGGAGTTAAGGCGCAGGCGGGGATTGAGTTTTAGGGGGGCGCGTTTTTGGACACGCGCGGGGTCATCCCGGCCTTGAGCCGGGATCCATCTTGAGTTCTCGGGATGGGCCCCGGGTCGAGCCCGGAATGACACGGTGGGTGGGGTGGCTCGGTAGACCCCCACCCTTGATCCCTCCCCAAAAGGGGGAGGGAGACGACTTTGAGATCGGGTTTTTCTCAGTCGTGCCGCAACAGTGGAGCGGACTTCCCTCCCCCTTGTGGGGAGGGAATGAGGGTGGGGGGAGCGCCCCGATGCCTAGCAGCCGTCGCCGCGCAGGGAGCGGACCATGCGGTCGATGATGGGGTCCATCAGGGCGCTGTCGCTAACGGAATATTCGGCGCGGAAGGCGGCGTAGCTGGTGCCGTCGCACAGCTGCACGAGGCGCTGATAGAGAATGCGGGACCCCTTGATGGCGGACCAGCTGGCCCATCGGGGCGTGGCGGCCTGATAGGTCTGGTTCCAGGCGTCATCGGTGTCCCAGGCCATGCGCTGAGCGGTTTCGGCCTCGAACGTGCCGCTGAGGTTGCCGCCCCAGACCAGCAGATCGATCGGCTTGCCCTTGATGGCAAAGCCCTGCCCATCGCCATTGTCGCTCTCGCCCAGCCCGCGGAAATCGGGCGGGATATCGACGCTATAGCCATAGCGGGCATTGCCGTAGGTCTCCCAGCCCTGGGCAAAGGCTGGGGCGGCGAAGAGCGTGAGGAGCAGGACGAGAAGGATGCGCATGGGTGCGAATCTGCCTGCGTCGCGGGGTTTGTGCAAGGGTGGCCGGAGGAGAGATCGGGGCGCTCACCCCCACCCTCATTCCCTCCCCACAAGGGGGAGGGAGGCCTGTTCCGCGCTTGCGGCATGACTTGGGACCCGACACCGCCGACGGGCCGGTGGTGGCCCCTTACAGCACCACGATGCCGGCGTGCTTGGCCTTGGCTTCGGGTTCGACGTGGATGGTGATCTGCACATCCCGCACGGTTTCGCGCAGCTTGGCCTCGATGGCGTCGCAGATTTCATGCGAGGCTTCGACGGTCATCAGGCCGGGCACGACCAGGTGGAAATCGATGAAGGTCATCTTGCCGGCCTGCCGTGTGCGGATGTCGTGGGCCTCGATGGCGCCGTCAGCATTGTTGGCGATGACCTCGCGGATGGCCTTCTGGGTATCGACCGGCACGGCCACGTCCATCAGGCCGCCGACGCTGGAGCGGATGACGCCCCAGCCGGACCACAGGATATTGAGTGCCACCAGCGCGGCCAAAATCGCATCGAGCTGGGCCCAGCCGGTGACATAGACCAGGGCCAGGCCGCCCAGCACGCCGATGGTCGAGACGACGTCGGTCATCAGGTGCTTGCCATCGGCTTCGAGCGCGGGGGAGCGCACCTTGCGGCCGTGGCGCACCAGAACGAAGGCCCAGACGGCATTGATCGCGGTGGCGGCGATGCTGATGGCGAGGCCCTGTACCGGCGCTTCGGGCAAAGCAGGCGACATGAAGCCAAGAAAGGCTTCGCGCAGGATCAGGATGGCGGCGACGATGATCATCACGCCGACCACGACGGCCGAGAAGTATTCGGCCTTGTGATAGCCATAGGGCAGGGCGGCATCGGCGGGTTTCTGCGCCAGCCGCACCGCGATCAACGCCACGATGGCAGTGACCACGTTGACGATCGATTCGAGCGCATCGGAATAGAGCGCGATCGAGCCGGTAATGGTCCAGGCGAGGAATTTCAGCCCCAGCACCACAAGCCCGATGACAAGACTGGTCGCGGCAATAGCCAACGTTCTCTTAGCGGTGTCGCTCAAGACAATATTCCGGGAAACAGGGATCGGACCTTGGCTTAACCGTCGGACGCGGATCGCGCAAGTCATTGAATTTGCAAATCATTTTCAGAAGCATTCCGATGTGGGCGGAGTCTGCGGCAACCCATTGATTGACCACGCGGTTCTGCCCGCCTAGAACCAGTTTTGCGCAGAGTTCCCGTGACGGAACTGAAACAGAATTCGGTGCGGTCGACCCAAATCGGGGACCAAGTCCGAAGCTGCACCGGTCACTTACGAACCTGCCTCTGCACGAAGAGGCATTGATGACGATTTTTGATCCGGATGTTCGCCCCCAAGGGGCCTTTGTTGCCGGCGTGGGCTGCACTACCGGGGCGACGCAGGGCGACATCGTCGCGCTGATCGATTCGTGCCTCGCCCATTCCCGGATTGATCCAACCGAGCTGGTGGCCATCGGCACCCATGCGCGCAAGCGCGCCAGCGCCGAACTGGCGGCGGCAGCGGCCCATTATGGCGTGCCATTGCGGTTCTTTGCCGATGACGAGTTTGAGCTGGCGCGCGGCGTCAGCGAGGGCGTGGCGGCGGTGGCGGGCGTGATCGTGCTGCCCAAGCAGAAATCAGCGACCGCGACCTGTGCCCTCGCGCAATGCGGGAGCGATTTCGTGCTGGCCGACTATGGTCAGCCGCCCAGCCCCAGCGCCTCGATGGCGGCATCGAGCGTATCGACCTCACGGGCCGGTCCATAGGCCGGGCGCGCAATCATGATGACCTTCACCCCGAGCTTGCGGGCCGCTTCCAGCTTGGCGCTCGTCTGCGCGCCACCCGAATTCTTGGTGACGAGATGAGTGATCTTCTCGCGCTCCAGCAGCTCCAGCTCGCTCCCCAGCCAATAGGGGGGGCGCGTCTGCAGCGGCGTTGCATGCGGCGGCAAGGGCTTGTCCGGCGCCTCGATGGTGCGCACGATGAAGTGGCAGTCGTCGCGCTGCAGGAAGTGATCGAGCCCGCTATGGCCGGTGGTCAGCATTACCCTGGCGCTGGCCGGCAACACGGCGGCGGCTTCGGTGGTGTTTTCGACCGTCAGCCAGTCATCGCCAACCGCCTGCTCCCAGGCGGGGCGCATGTAGCGCACCAGCGGAATGCCGGTCTGCTGGCTGGCGGCAACCGCATTGACCGAAATCTGCCCGGCATAGGGATGGGTCGCGTCGACCAGCCGCTCGATGCCTGCGGCACGCAGATAGGCCGCCAGCCCCGGAATGCCGCCGAACTTGCCCATGCGCAGCGCGCCTGCCGGCAATTTGGGATCGGCGGTGCGACCGGCCAGCGAGGTCGTGACATCATGGCCCAGCGCCACCAATCGATTGGCCAGCTCCCGCGCCTCGCCAGTGCCGCCCAGAATGAGAATTTTCATGACATGTCCTCTGTGCCCGGCCGCCGAAGCGCCCATTCTCCCGCACTGCGAGAGGGATGGCCATACTGATGTTTGACTGGATCCGCCGCCCGCGTCGCAAGGGCCATTTCGCCGCGCTTGATAGTGCCGATTTCCCCGTGCTGGAACCCGGCACGGTCTGGCTGGTCGGTGCTGGGCCGGGGGGGCCGGGACTGGTGTCGCTGCTGGCCTATCACGGGCTGGGGCAGGCCGATGTGATCGTGCACGATGCGCTGGTGTCGCCGGAGCTGCTGGCCTTGGCGCCGCGCCGGGCGACGAAACTGTTTGCCGGCAAGCGCGGCGGCAAACCATCGCCCAAGCAGGCCGATATTTCGCTGCAGCTGATCGAGCTGGCGCAGCAGGGCAAGCGCGTGCTGCGCCTCAAGGGGGGCGATCCCTTCATGTTCGGACGGGGCGGCGAGGAAGCGGGGGCTCTCGCGGCAGCGGGGATTTCTTTCCGCATCGTGCCGGGCATTTCGTCCGGGCTGGGCGGGCTGGCCTATGCGGGGGTGCCGATCACTCATCGTGACACCAACCAGGCGGTGATCTTCCTCACCGGGCATGATGAAAGCGGGGCGGTGCCGCAGGGCGTCGACTGGCAGGCGGTGGCCAATGCCGCGCCTGTTATCGTGATGTTCATGGCGGTCAAGCATCTGGGCTCGATCTCGGCGCGGCTGATGGCGGCGGGGCGAGCGGGGACGGACCGGGTGGCGATTGTTTCCCATGCCGCAACGCCGCTGCAGTCGGTGCTTGAAACCACGCTCGAAGTGGCCCCGACGCTGACCGATATTCCGACGCCGGCCATCGTGGTGCTGGGACCGGTCAGCGCTTATCGGGAAACGCTGGACTGGTATGTGGGCGAGGCCCGGAGGCACGTCTTTGGCTAAGGGGCTGGTGATTGCCGCCCCGCGGTCGGGGTCGGGCAAGACGGTGATCACGCTGGGGCTGCTGGCGGCTTTGCGGCGGCGAGGCGTGGTGGTGGCACCGGCCAAGACCGGGCCGGATTATATCGACCCGGCCTTTCTCGGCCGGGCGGCTTTGCGCGACGCGGTCAATCTCGACCCCTGGTCGATGAGCCCGGCGCGGCTCAAGGCGCTGGCGGAGACGCAGGCAACCGGGGCCGATCTGCTGCTGATCGAAGGCGTGATGGGGCTGTTTGACGGTGCGGCCGACAATATGGGTTCCACCGGCGACCTCGCTGAACTGCTGGAATTGCCGGTGGTGCTGGTGGTCGATGCCGAGCGGCAAAGCCAGTCGGTGGCGCCGCTGGTGGCGGGCTTTGCCAACTGGCGGCCCGGCGTGCGCGTGGCGGGTGTCATCCTCAATCGGGTGGCGTCGATGAAGCACGAGACCATGCTGGTCGAGGCCTTGGCGGCGACGGGCATTCCCTGTCTCGGGGCCATTCCGCGCGATGCTGCGCTGGGGCTGCCCGAGCGGCATCTGGGACTGGTGCTGCCCGATGAAGTCAGTGCCTTTGAGGGTTTTCTCGATCTGGCGGCAGAGGCGGTGGGCAATTATGTCGACCTCGCGCGGCTGCAGGCGCTGGCCGGGACATTGCCCGATGCGCCGTCGTCGCCCGCGCCGCTGGCGCCTTTGGGGCAGCGCATCGCCATTGCACGCGATTCGGCCTTTGCCTTTGTCTATCCGCATCTGCTCGATGGCTGGCGGGCCATGGGGGCGGAGCTGAGCTTTTTCTCGCCGCTGGCCAATGAGGCGCCGGATACGGCAAGCGACGCAGTTTTCCTGCCCGGGGGCTATCCTGAATTGCATGGCGCGACACTGGCCGATGCCGCCCGCTTCAAGGCGGGGCTGGCCGAGGCGCGGGATCGCGGAGCGCTGCTTTATGGCGAGTGCGGCGGCTTCATGGTGCTGGGGGAGACGCTGGTCGACAAGGCGGGGCAAGGCCACGCCATGGCGGGCCTGCTGCCCGTGACGACGCGTATCGACCGGCCCAAGCGGACCCTGGGCTATCGCAAGCTGGTGCAATCGGGCGACCTGCCCTGGCCGGGGCATCTCAAGGGCCATGAATTCCACTATTCGTCGGCCAAGCAATCGCGGCTGACCCCGCTATTCGCGGCGACTGATGCGCGCGGTGATGCCCTGCCGCCGATGGGCGCGGTGATCGGGCGGGTGATGGGGTCTTACGCGCATGTGGTGGATGCGGCATAGAGGGTGCCCGGTGGGTGGACGCGGACGATGAGGCCTGAATATGCCAGCTAAATCCTTGATGTTCATGGGCACCGGGTCTGATGTCGGCAAGTCCCTGCTGGTGGCGGGGCTGTGCCGCGCGCTGGCCAATCGGGGGCTCAGGGTGGCTCCGTTCAAGCCTCAGAATATGAGCAACAATGCCGCGGTGACCGCTGATGGTGGCGAGATCGGCCGGGCGCAGGCGCTGCAGGCGCGGGCGGCGCGGCGCGATCCCATCACCGCCATGAACCCGGTGCTGCTCAAGCCCGAGCAGGAAACGGGTTCGCAGGTGGTGGTGCGCGGAGAACGGCGGGCGTCGATGTCGGCGCGGCAATATTGGACAGAACGCGGCAAGCTGATGCCCGAAGTGCTGGCGGCTTTTCACGAGCTGGCTGCCGATGCCGATATCGTGCTGGTCGAAGGGGCAGGGAGCGCCTCGGAGGTCAATCTGCGGGCCAATGACCTCGCCAATTTCGGCTTTGCCCAGGCGGCCGGCGTGCCGGTGGTGCTGGTGGGCGATATCAATCGCGGCGGCGTTATCGCCTCGATCGTGGGGACCTTTGCCGTGATCGCCCCCGAAGATGCGGCGCTGATCGGGGCGAGCCTGATCAACAAATTCCAGGGCGACCCGGCGCTGTTTGCCGAGGGTGTCAGCTTTATCAGCCAGCGCACCGGGGTGCCGTGCCTCGGCCCGGTGCCGTGGTTTGCCGGTGCGGCGCGGCTGCCCGCCGAGGACGTGTTGGCGCTGGAGGATTTTGCGGCGCGGCCGGGTGGGGCCTTCACCATTGCGGTGCCGCGCCTGCCGCGCATCGCCAATTTCGACGATCTTGATCCCTTACGGGCCGAGCCCGGCGTCAGCGTGGTGCTGGTCGAGCCGGGGCAGGCGCTGCCGCGCGATGCCGATCTCATCATCCTGCCGGGCTCGAAGGCCACGCGGGGGGATTTGGCGGCTTTGCGGGCCAATGGCTGGGACGTGGATATTGCCGCCCATCACCGGGCCGGAGGGCGGGTGATGGGCATTTGCGGCGGCTACCAGATGCTGGGGCGCAGCATTGCCGACCCCGATGGCATCGAAGGGGCGCCTGGGACGAGCGAGGGGCTGGGGCTGCTCGACGTGGAGACGGTGCTGACGCCGGTCAAGCAATTGCGCGTCGAGGCGGCGACGCATGCCGGATCGGGGCAGGCGATTTCGGGCTATCACATGCATATGGGCGAGACCTCAGGGCCCGACCGGGGGCGGGCCTTTGCGCAGGTGGGGGCCGAGCCTGAGGGCGCAGTGAGCGCCAATGGGCGTGTGGAGGGCACGTACCTGCACGGGCTGTTTGCCGCCGATGGGTTTCGGCGGGCCTATCTCGGGCAGGCGGCGAGCGCCGATCTCGATTACGAGGCGGGGATTGAGGCAACGCTGGACGCGCTGGCGGCGCATCTGGAGCGGCATCTGGATATTGACGCGCTGCTGGCGCTAGCAGGTTAGGGTTGCGCGTTTTCAATCGGCCGGGGGATTCCCGCCTGCGCGGGAATGACGTAGTGGTGCCAGCCGAAACAGGAATTCGCCATGACCCCTTTCGTTGCCCCGCTGGCCCTGCTGCTTGAACGGTGGATCGGCTATCCGCAGCGGCTGACCGAAACCATCGGGCATCCGGTGATCTGGTTCGGGCGAGCGATCGCCTGGCTTGAAACGCGCGTCGACAAGCGCGAGCGCACGCCGCGCCAGCGCCGCGAGGCGGGCATGGTAACGCTGGGGCTGCTGTTGCTGGTGACAGCTTTGGCGGCGGGGCTGGTGCAGTTCGTGCTGCGCGGCATGCCGTTTGGCTTTGTGCTCGAAATCCTGGTCGCGACGCCCTTCCTCGCGCAGAGGGAACTGGGCCGCGCCGTGCAGGCGGTGGCCGATGCGCTGCGCATTTCACTGGCCGACGGGCGCGAAGCGGTCAGCCATATCGTCGGGCGCGATCCGCAGGCGCTGGACGAGGCTGGGGTGTCACGCGCGGCCATCGAAACGCTGGCCGAAAGCACGTCCGATGGCGTGGTGGCGCCGTGGTTCTGGCTGGTGCTGCTCGGCCTGCCGGGCATCGCGCTCTACAAGGCCATCAACACCGCCGATTCCATGATCGGGCACATGAACGAGCGGTATCGCGACTATGGCTGGGCGGCGGCCAAGCTCGATGACGTGGTCAACTGGATCCCGGCGCGCCTGACGGCGGTGCTGGTCACCATGGCCTGCTTCATCACGGCGCATGCCAGCCCGAGCAAGGCCTGGGCCATGGCGCGGCGCGATGCGAAAAAGCATGCCTCGCCCAATTCGGGCTGGCCGGAAGCGGCCTTTGCCGGGGCGCTCGGCTTCGCGCTGGGCGGCCCGCGCAGCTATGATGGCGAAGTGGTTGATCTGCCGACCTTCGGCGAGGGCAAGAAGGACCTGGTGGGCAGCGATATCCTGCGGGCGCTGGTGCTGTACCGCTCGACGCTCAATGTGCTGCTGGGCGTGAGTGCCGTGCTCGCGGTGCTGTCGTTCCTGGCTTAGGCTAGGGCAAGGCGGGGGCTTCGCCCTTCAGGGTGATCGGCAGGCCGGCGACGATGAAGTAGACGTCGTCGCAGACCTCGGCGAGGCGCTGGTGGGCCGAACCGGCGAGGTCGCGGAAGGTGCGGGCCATGGCATTGTCCGGCACGATGCCCTGGCCCACCTCATTACTGACGAGAACCACCTTGGTATCCCGCAGCCCGACCAGGGTGGCCGAAAGCTCGCTGACCGCGCTCGAGACGTCGTCATTGTTCATCAGCAGGTTGGTGATCCAAAGGGTCAGGCAGTCGACGAGGATGACGTCGTGGTTGACCGCGATGGTGAGCAGCGCCTTGGGCACATTCAGCGGCTCCTCGACGGTGGTGAAACGGGTGCCGCGCATGGCCTGGTGGCTGGCGACGCGATCGCGCATTTCGCCATCCAGCGCCTCGGCGGTGGCCAGATAGGCCGGACTCGTGCCGCCGCGAATGGCCAGCCGCTCGGAAAAAGCCGTCTTGCCCGAGCGTGCTCCGCCCAGAACCAGCGCGTGTCTTGCCATTGTATTGCTCCGTGTAGGGGTTCGCGACTATAGCGCCAAATGAGGCGCGCTCCGAACCAGTTCCGCCGCCTGCAATTGCATGCCATTCTAGCGGTTGCAGCGGGCCGTGATTTTTGTGGCTTATCCTACTTTCGTATAAACATCTTTGGCTTTATGGTCCGCGCCGAAACACCCTGGAATCCGTCCAATCTACGGAGATGAACCGCGTGCCCAAGTACTTTCTTGGCGTTGATGGCGGCGGCACCAATTGCCGCGTCCGCTTGGCCGACGAGAACCTGAAGACGCTCGCCGAGGTCAAGAACGGTCGCTCCAATCTGCAGATTGACGGCGGCGACCCCGCCTACAAGGCGATCCTGGACGGCACGCGCGACGTGTTCAAGGCAGCTGGCATCGACTATGCCGAAACCGCCAATACGCATGCCTGCTTCGGCATGGCCGGCGGCCGCATGGACACGGCCCGCGCCGATTTCGCCGCGCGCAAATGGCCCTTTGCCAGCGTCACCGTCTATGACGACATCGACATTGCCCATGCCGGGGCGCTGGATGGCCAGGAAGGCGGCGTGATCATCGTGGGCACCGGCTCGGCGGCCATGTCGATCGTCGACGGCAAGCGCTATCAGGCGGGCGGCTGGGGCTTCCCGATCGGCGACCAGATGTCGGGCGCCATTCTGGGACGCGAACTGGTGCGCTACGCCGTGGAAGCCGAAGATGGGCTTGTCGAGGGTTCGCCCCTGACCGATGCGGTGACGGCCGCGCTTGGTGGCAGCAACCAGGCGGTGATGACCTGGTCCTTTGCCGTCGAACTCGACGTCAAGATCATCAGCAACGATGGCTCGGAAGGGTGCGACGATGCCCTGATCGGCCGCGCGCCCGCCGAATACGGCAAGATGATGCCGCTGCTGTTCGAATATTTCGAGAAGGGCGATCCCGTCGCCCAGAAAATGATCGACATCCAGATGGACTCGATCGACACCTATGTCCGCTGGTTCAAGGCGCATGATGCCAAGGTGATGGCCATTGTCGGTGGCTTCGGCCAGCGGCTGTTTCCGATCCTGCAGCAGCGCTATGGTAATTTTGTTACCTTGCCAGCGTATGAGCCGTTGCATGGCGCGGTCATTCTCGCCAAACAGAACCAAACCGTCTGACCTCGCTTCAAATAGGGACTTGCCCCCGTGTCCAGCCGTATCATTCCCGTCCAGCCTTTCGACTATGTGGTGTTCGGCGCCACGGGCGACCTGACCAAGCGTAAGCTGATCCCGGCCCTGTACCATCGGTTCAAGGACGGCCAGTTCGACGAGAGCAGCCGCATCATCGGCGCTTCGCGCTCCAAGCTGAGCGACGCCGATTTCCAGAAGGCGGCCCGCGAGGCGATCACCGCTTTCGTGGAAAAGGAATATCAGGACGCGGCGGTCATCGACCGCTTCGTCGGGATCTTCTCCTACGTGCCCGTCGACGTCAGCAATCCGGAAAACACCGGCGACCTCGGCAAGGCGCTGCGCGAAGACCCCAAGATCGTGCGCGCCTTCTACCTGGCGGTGGCGCCCGACCTGTTCGAGCCGATTGCCGAATATCTGGAAAAGAACAAGCTCTATCGCCGCGACGCGCGCGTGGTCATCGAGAAGCCGCTCGGGCATGACCTGGCCTCTTCGATGGAGATCAATGACGGCGTGGCCAAGATCTTCAAGGAAGATCAGGTCTACCGCATCGACCACTATCTCGGCAAAGAGACGGTGCAGAATCTGCTGGCGCTGCGCTTTGCCAATACGCTGTTCGAGCCCATCTGGAACTCGGCCCATATCGACCACGTGCAGCTGACCGTTGCTGAATCGGTGGGTGCGGGCACGCGCGGCTATTACGACGAATCCGGCGCCCTGCGCGACATGATCCAGAACCACATGCTGCAGCTGCTCTGCCTTGTGGCGATGGAGCCGCCCGCCAGCGACGATGCCGACGCCCTGCGCGACGAAAAGCTCAAGGTGCTGCGCGCCCTCAAGCCGATCACCAATGGCGAAGTCTCGCGCAACACCGTGCGCGGCCAGTACAAGGGCGTGAAGTCCGAAACCACCTCGGTGGCCGGCTATCAGGACGAACTGCCCGACGACAAGAAGGGCAGCCGCACCGAGACCTTCGTGGCGCTCAAGGCCGAGGTCGAAAACTGGCGCTGGGCCGGCGTGCCCTTCTATTTCCGCACAGGCAAGCGCATGGCGCAGCGGGCTTCGGAAATCTGCATCCAGTTCAAGCCGATTCCGCACTCGATCTTCGACCATGCCGAAGGCGCGCCCAAGGCCAACAAGCTGATCATCCGCCTGCAGCCCGACGAAGGCGTTAAGCTGATGATGATGATCAAGGATCCGGGCCCGGGCGGCATGCGCCTGCGCGAAGTGCCGCTGAACCTCTCGTTCGCCCAGACGTTTAGCGAACGGACGCCCGAAGCCTATGAGCGCCTGCTGATGGACGTGGTGCGGGGCAGTCAGACGCTGTTCATGCGCCGCGACGAACTGGAAGCAGCCTGGAAGTGGATCGACCCGATCCGCCAGGCCTGGGACCGTTCGAGCGAGCCGCCGCAGGCCTATGTGGCCGGCACCTGGGGCCCGAGCGGCGCCATTGCGCTGATCGAGCGCGACGGCCGCACCTGGCACGAAGACGACATCTAGCCGAACCGTCGCGCCCTGCAGGGGGCGCGGCAGTTTACCTCTCCCCCTTTGTGGAGATGGGCGGCGACAGGACGAGAAAGGGGTGCCATGCTGCAGGTTCGGCAGCTCACCCCTCGCACCGTCCCTCAGCCTTTGGGGCGAGGGGCGACAGAGGCCGGATACCGTGCCTGACGTAGGAAAGTGACCAGAAGCATGACGATCGAACGCCGCACTTTTGCTGACAAGCCGACCCTGGCCAAGGAATTGGCTGAGGCCGTTGCCGATCGCATTCGCGCGGCGATCGCCGAAACCGGCACGGCGGCCATCGCGGTCAGCGGCGGCTCGACGCCAGGCCGGTTCTTCCAGGCGCTGGGCAAGACCAAGGACATCGACTGGTCCAAGGTCATCGTGACGCTGGTTGACGAACGCTGGGTCGACGAAACCAGCGACCGCTCCAATGCGCTGCTGGTCAACGAACGCATGCTGCAGGGCCCGGCGGCCACGGCACGCTTCTTTCCGCTCTACTCGGGCGGCGCCGAACCCGATGCCGAAGGCGTGGCGCGCACTAATGCAATGCTGGCCCAACTGCCTGAGCGCTTTGCAGCCGTAATCCTTGGCATGGGCAATGACGGCCACACGGCCTCGTTTTTCCCGGGCGGCGACACGCTCGACGAGGCGCTGACCGCGGCCGGCCCGACTGTTTCGATCCGGGCGCCCGGTGCGGGCGAGCCGCGCATCACCTTTACCCTTCCGCGTCTCCTCAACACGGATGGGCTGTACCTTCATATCGAAGGCGAGGAAAAGGCTATCGTTCTAGACATCGCGCTTGCTGACGGTCCCGTCGAGGACATGCCGGTTCGCGCTGTCTTGCGCTCTGGCCATGCCGTCAACGTTTACTGGTGCCCATAGTCCCCTTCGCGATCCCAAATTGACCGCTTAGGCCACGAAGGGCTCCGCTACTAAGGAGCTCGAAATGTCTGTTCGTCAGGCCATCCAGGATGTCACTGATCGTATCGCCGCGCGTAGCCGCGACAGTCGCCGTGAGTACCTGAGCCGCGTTGATGCCGCCCGCGAGGCCGGCGTCAATCGTGCCGTGCTGTCCTGTGGCAACCTTGCCCACGCCTTTGCTGCCTGCTCGCCGGCCGAAAAGGCGCAGTTGGCTGGCAGTAAGTCGCTGAACCTGGGCATCGTCACCAGCTACAACGACATGCTGAGCGCCCATCAGCCCTATCAATTCTATCCCGATATCATCAAGCAGGCGGCCCGCGAGATCGGCGCCACGGCACAGGTGGCGGGCGGCGTTCCGGCCATGTGCGATGGCGTGACCCAGGGCCAGCCCGGCATGGACCTGAGCCTGTTCAGCCGCGACGTGATCGCCATGTCGACCGCCATCGCGCTCAGCCACAACATGTTCGATGCCGCCGTCTATCTGGGCATCTGCGACAAGATCGTGCCCGGCCTGCTGATCGGCGCGCTGACCTTTGGCCACCTGCCAGCGGTGTTCGTGCCGGCGGGCCCCATGCCATCGGGCCTGCCCAATGACGAGAAGAGCAAGGTTCGCCAGCTCTATATGGAGGGCAAGGTCGGCCGCGCCGAGCTGCTGGAAGCCGAGAGCAAGTCCTACCATTCGGCGGGCACCTGCACCTTCTACGGCACGGCCAACTCCAACCAGATGCTGATGGAGATCATGGGCCTGCACCTGCCGGGCGCGAGCTTCGTCAATCCTGGCACGCCGCTGCGCGATGCGCTGACCCGCGAAGCCACGGTCCGCGCGCTCTCGCTGACGGCGCTGGGCAACAACTACACCCCGGTCGGCCACATCATCGATGAAAAGGCCATCGTCAACGGGCTGGTTGGCCTGCACGCCACGGGCGGCTCGACCAACCACACCATGCACCTGATCGCCATCGCGGCCGCCGCCGGCCTGCAGGTGACCTGGGACGACATGAGCGACCTCAGCGACGCGACCCCGCTGCTGGCCCGCGTCTATCCCAATGGCGTGGCCGACGTGAACCACTTCCACGCCGCCGGCGGCATGGGCTTCCTGATCAAGGAACTGCTCGAAAGCGGCCACCTGCACGAGGACGTCAAGACCGTCTGGGGCGATGGCCTCTCGGGCTATACCGTGGAAGCCAAGCTGATCGACGACAAGCTGGCCTTCGAGGCCGCGCCCGCTGAATCGGCGCTGCCCAAGGTGCTGACCTCGACCAAGGCGCCGTTCCAGCCGACCGGCGGCCTCAAGCTGCTCAGCGGCAATCTCGGACGCTCGGTGATCAAGGTCTCGGCCGTCAAGCCCGAGCACCGCGTCATCGAGGCCCCGGCACGGGTGTTCCATGGCCAGGAAGGCCTGCAGGCCGCGTTCAAGGCGGGCGAGCTGACTGGCGACATGATTGCCGTGGTGCGCTTCTCGGGCCCCAAGGCGCTGGGCATGCCAGAGCTGCACAAGCTGACCCCCTCGCTGGGGATTTTGCAGGATCGCGGCTTCAAGGTGGCGCTGCTGACCGACGGCCGCATGTCCGGCGCATCGGGCAAGGTGCCCGCCGCCATCCACATGACGCCGGAGGCCATCGACGGCGGCCCGATCTCCAAGATCCGCGACGGGGACATGATCCGTCTCGACGCCAATGAAGGCACGCTGACCTTCCTCGGCGACGAAAAGGAATTCTTCTCGCGCACGCCAGCGACCGAAGACCTGCGCAGCCAGCACTATGGCATGGGCCGCGAACTGTTCGCCGGGTTCCGCAGCCTGGTGGGCGTCGCGGACCGCGGTGCGAGTGTGTTCCAGTAGGGCTGACTTATCGGCCCCTCCCTCCCCACAAAGGGGGAGGGAGGGGCCGGTGGCGGGGGACGGCTTATGCCACCAGGGCGCAGGGTTACTGCGCCGCGAGCCACTGGCCGATGATGACCGGGTCCTGATCGCCCAGGGTATGGCCGGTGGGGGAGACCTCGACCGCCACCTCGGCCCCGAGCCCGCGCAGGGTTTCGGCCAGGGCTTCGCCCTTGGGGCGATAGGTGTCGGTTTCGCCGACGACGATGAGCACGGACATGCCGGTGAGATCGGTCTCGGGGAGGCTGTCGAGCACCATGACGGGGCGCAGCAGCACCGCCTTGCGCAGCACGGCGGGGTGGAGCATCAGCATGGCGGCCAGCAGGTTGGCGCCGTTGGAATAGCCCAGGCCCACCATCTTTTCGGGAGCGAGGCGATAGGCGGTTTGGGCTTCTTCGAGAAACGCCTCCAACGCGCCCGCTTCGAAGCGGATATCCTTTTGATCGAACAGCATCGGGGCGATGCCGCGGAACCAGCGCTGCACGCCATCCTCGGTGGCACGGCCGCGTAGGCCGAGCAGGGTTGCATTTGGGGCGGCGCGGCGGCCGAGCGGCATCAGGTCGGTCTCGTTGCCGCCCGTGCCATGCATCAGCACCAGGGTCGTGCCGTCCGGCTGCTCAGGCGTCTGGAAGCGGTGGGTGAAATGAAGGTCTCGATACATGACGCGCTCTTCGCCCGGTAGGCCGTACTGGGGCAGCAGCGCCTTGATGTCCTCGGCGTCAAGGGCGGCATCGGGCGGCACGAAGAGGGCGGTGCCCAGCGTTTCCACTGGCTCGTCGAGGGTGAAGCCGGGGCCGTCGCTGGCCATTTCGATCAGAATGCCGCCGGGCTCGCGCACATAGAGCGAGGTGAAGTAACTGCGGTCGTGGATATTGGTGAGGCTGGAATTGCGCTTGGCGAGCTCGGCCTCGACGGCGCGCACTTCTTCGCCATCGCGCGCGCGGAACGACAGGTGATCCATCATCCCCACGCCCGGCGCGCTGCTCCAGAAGCCGGTGGCGTCGCGCACGTCGACGATATCGCCTGACCCCGATACCAGCCGCTCGATCGTGCCTTCGCGACCCGAAGGGGAATAGCCGAAATAGCGCTGCACGAAGGCGCTGGTCTGCTCGGGCTGGGTGGTGAGCAGGGTCGCCCCGCGAATGCGGCTGATGGCGTGCTCTTGCGGCACGTCGCTGCCGGTAACTGGCTCCAGCGGCGGCAGGGCGACGCCGGTGAGTTTGAGCAGGACGCCATCGGGATCGCGCAGTTTGAGCACCGTCTCGCCGAATTCCTGGGCCGTGCCCTCGACCTTGACCTGATGGCGCAGCGCGCGCTCCAGCCAGTAGCCGATGCTGGTGGGCGAAATGGCGAGGCCGATCTCGCTGACCATGCCTTCGCCGACCCGCCCTTGCGAGCCGCCTTCCCAGACGAGAAAGGTCAGCAGCGAGCCGGGTGAGCCCACCTGATCGCCATAGAACAGATGCAATTGCTTGGGGTCCTCGTAGCCCCCGGTGCGCTTGACCAGCCGCAGGCCGAGGAAGCCGACATAGAAGTCCACATTGGCCTGAACATTGCCGGTAATGGCCGTGATGTGGTGAATGCCGCTGGTCATAGTCTCTCCTTACCGGCTGCGGCCGAACAGCCGCTCGATGTCTTTTTTCTTCAGCTCGACATAGGTCGGCCGTCCGTGGATGCACTGGCCCGAATGGGGCGTGGCCTCCATGTCGCGCAGCAGCGCGTTCATTTCGTCGACGCGCAAGCGCCGGCCCGACCGCACCGAGCCGTGGCAGGCCATGCGGGCGATGATCTCATCCATGCGGTCGGCAACGGCGGTGGAACTGTCCCATTCGGCAAGGCCATCGGCCACGTCGCGGACAAGCCCCTCGATATCGGAGGTGCCCAGCAAAGCCGGGGTTTCGCGCACCGCAATGGCGCGGGGGCCGAAGCGTTCGAGATAGAGCCCGAACTGTTCGAGGTCGCCAGCGACGTCTTCGAGACGGGCGCAGTCTTCCTCGGGCATTTCGATGACCATGGGGATGAGCTGGGCCTGGCTGGCAACGGGACCGGAGGCCAGCTGCGCCTTGAAACGCTCATAGACCAGCCGCTCATGGGCCGCGTGCTGATCGACCAGCAGCAGTCCCTCGCCATTCTGGGCGATGATGTAATTGTCGAACATCTGGGCGCGCGCCGTGCCCAGGGGAAATTCCATGAGGGGAGGGGCGACTTCGGCCTCGACGCGGCCACTGGGTTCGTTGAGGCCATCGATGCCCTGCTGCGAGGCGGGCGGGGCATAGCTGGACGAATAGGGATTGCTGGCGCCATAGCCCGAGACGCGCTCATAGCCACTCACCGGCGGCATGGAGCGGGCATAGCCGTAGCTGGTGCCATAGCTGGCGCTGGGGGCTTCCCCGACTGGTGTCGCGCGATGCTCGGGTGCCTGGAAGGCGCCCAGAATGTCGTCGGCAACGCTGGTCGAAGCCTTGAATCCGGCTGCGGCCAGCGCTTCGCCGATGGCGCGGATCACCGCGCTGCGCACCGCGCCCGCATCGCGGAAGCGTAATTCGGCTTTGGCCGGATGTACGTTGACGTCCACTTCTGCCGGGTCGATGGCGATATAGAGCGCCACCACCGGGAAGCGGTCGCGGAACGTATAGTCGGCATAGGCGGCGCGGACGGCGCCCACCAGCACCTTGTCCTTCACCGAGCGGCCGTTGACGAAATAGAACTGGCTCAGCGAATTGGCGCGCGTATAGGTCGGCAGGCCCGCGAGGCCCGCGACGACGACGCCGTGGCGGGTATGGGCCAGGCGCACCGCATTCTGGGTGAAGTCGTCGCCGATCACCTGGCCCAGCCGGGCTTCGAGCGCGCCGGTGCCGGTGACGGCAGGCCAGTTGGACGGGGTGCGGTCGCTGCCATTGAGCACGAAGTGGATCGACGGATTGGCCATGGCGAGGCGCTTGATCACGTCGGTGATGGCGCCGGTTTCGGCCCGATCGGTCTTGAGGAATTTGAGGCGGGCAGGGACATTGGCGAAGAGGTTCTTCACCTCGATGACCGTGCCCCGGTTCATCGCCAGCGGCATGGGCCCCGATTTGACGCCGGCCTTCACCTCGACCCGCAGCCCGCTTTCGGCTGCGGCCGGGCGCGAGGAGACGCTGAGCTCGGCCACCGAGCCGATCGAGGCCAGGGCTTCACCGCGGAAGCCCAGCGAGCGGATATCGTCGAGATGATCTTCGCTGAGCTTGGAGGTGGCGTGCCGTTCGACCGATAGCACCAGATCGGCGTGGTCCATGCCGTGCCCGTCATCCTCGATGCGGATCAGGCTTTTTCCACCGGCAGCGGTGGTGACGACGATGCGGCTGGCGCCGGCATCGATGGAGTTTTCCACCAGCTCCTTGACCACACTGGCAGGGCGCTCGACCACCTCGCCGGCGGCGATGCGGTTGATCAGGTCTTCGGGCAGCTGACGGATGGGCAAGGGCGATTCTCCTAGGCAGCTAATATAGGGCAGGGCGGAGGAGTTTCCGAACCGGATTTGTGCGGGGGTGGGAGTACCCCCACCTAAGCTTTTGCGTGGGGTGGAAGGACCCCCACCTAGCCTCCCCCTGAAGGGGGAGAAATCTGGCTGGTGGGTGGGGCGCGAAGGTGCCCTATTGCGTGATCTGTCCCTCCCCCTTCTTCAGGGGGAGGCTAGGTGGGGGCTGGGAGCCGCCATATTGGGGCTCTCCGACCCCCACCCTTGATCCCAAGCTTTTTCGCCCGCGGCGAAAAAGCAGACCCCACAAAGGGGGAGGGAGACGACTGATGGTGTTCGGACTTGGGGGGCTTGAGTGGCGGGGACCGAACCAGCTACATCTCGCCCATGACCCAATCCCCCATGGAACTCGCCCTGTCGCTCGCCGAGGAAGCCGCTCGCCTTGGGGAGGCGCCGGTGGGCGCCGTGGTGATGGAGGGGGACGTGGTGCTGGCGGCTGAGCGCAATCGCATGAAGGCGCTGGGCGACCCCACGGCGCATGCCGAAATGCTGGCCATTCGCGCCGCGCTGGCAAAGCGCGGCACCGGGCGGCTCGATGGCTGCGATCTCTATGTAACGCTGGAGCCCTGCGCCATGTGCGCCGGGGCGATTGCCCATACGCGGCTGCGCCGGGTGTATTTCGCGGCCGAGGACATCAAGGCCGGGGCGGTGGAAAACGGCGTGCGGCTGTTCGACCAGCCCACCTGCCACCATGCGCCCGAGGTGATCGGGGGTGTCGGCGCCTCGCGCTCGGAAGCCATGCTGCGCGACTTCTTCAAGGCGTTGCGGGACTAGGCCCGCGCCAGCGCCTCGGCGACATAGGGGCCCACCACGGCCGCATCGACCGCTTCGGGCGTCGTGAAGTGCATATGGCGCCGAAACTGACCCTTGCCCAGCAAGAGGCCCGCCGCATCGGTCAGCTCGGCCCCGCGACTGAATTCCAGCGTGACGTGATTGGCGGCGGCGAAAATCCCGCAAAAGGGCCGCGTGGTCGAATAAAGCAGGCCGCCATATTTGACCACCTCATCCGCATCGGGCGCGGTGGCGGCGACCAGCGCGCGCAGGGTCAGCACCACGGCATGATTGGTGGGGTTGGCGCTGCCAATGGCGTCGAGCAGGTCGGCAATTTTCGGATCGCGCATGTCGGCAGTGTCCCCAATAGATGGGGTTGTCTGCCATTGCCGTAGCGCCTTGGCTAGCTATTCACTGCCGAAAACCGGCACCTTGCCCTGGATATAGTCTTCGATTTTCTGGTCCAGGATGCGTTTGAAGCGTTCCTTCTCTTGCTCGGCATGCGCCACGATCTCACGCACCCGCCAGAATTCCAGCGCCCCGATCGCCGCCACATGGGGGCGGATATAGATATCGGGCGGGTAGGCGGCCATCATGTGGGCGGTGAGCGAGTGCATCATGATCTGGGCCGAGCCGAACCAGATATCGAGCGCCTTGTGATCGGTCTTGGTTATGCCCTCGGAGGGGTCGCCATTGACGTCGATGCCGATCAGGAAATCGGTGTCGATATCGGCCTGATCGAGCGGCAGCGGATTGACCACGCCGCCATCCACCAGGATGTGGCTGGCGTAATGCACCGGCTTGAACAGGCTCGGAATGGCGATCGATCCGGCAATGGCCGGGCGCAGCAGGCCAGCATTGAACACCACCTGGTGCCAGGACTGGAAATCGGTCGCCACCACATAGAGCGGCACCTTGAGGTCCTTGAATTCGATCGGGAAATTCTGCGGCGTGAAGGCATCGACAATGCTGGTGGCGTCCAGCTGCATCGAAATGCCGTTCTTGAGGATGCCGCCAATGCCGCGGATCTGGGTCGACCAAAGCTTGGTGGCGATGATGCGCATGGTGCCCAGCACCTGATAGGAATGCTCGCGCAATTCCTTGCCGCTCATGCCGGCCGCCCAGCCGGCGCCGATCAGCGCGCCGATGGAGGTGCCCGAAATCACCGAGGGGCGCAGGCCCAGCTCGTCCATCGCCTCGATATAGGGAATATGCGTGAGGCCGCGGGCCGAGCCGCCGCCCAGCGCAACACCAATCCGTGGTCCAGACAAAGTGCCCATCTCACCCCGCTCCCTGCCCTGGCCACGCAGCCTTGCGGCCGTGGCCTTGCCGCGCAATTGCAGCGGGGTCAGCGGACGTTTCGGCGGCGTCTTGTCAAAGACGGTCTTGCGGAAGAATAGGCCGGGCAGGTTTAGGAAGGGTTCAGGCCTGCGTGCGGGCAAGTTCTCGCCAGCCGATGTCACGGCGGCAGAAGCCCTCGGGCCAATCAATCTTGTCCACGCCTGCGTAAGCACGCTTCTGCGCCTCGGAAAGGTCAGTGCCAAGCGCGGTGACATTGAGAACCCGTCCACCGGCAGCAACTAAACGTTCACCATCGCGGCGCGTTCCCGCGTGGAACACAACAATCGTATCGTCGTCGATGCCCTCGGCGCCGCGGATCTCGCTGCCCTTGCCGTAGGCGCCCGGATAGCCCTTGGTGGCCATGATGACGGTGAGCGCGAACTGATCCTTCCAGGTCACGTCATGACCGGCCAGCGCTCCCTTGGCGGTGGCATGCAGCACCGGCAGCAGGTCGCTTTCCATGCGCATCATCAGCACCTGCGTTTCGGGGTCGCCGAAGCGGGCATTGTATTCGACGAGCTTGGGGCCCTCGTCGGTCAGCATCAGCCCGGCATAGAGCACGCCCTGATAGGGCGTGCCGCGCGCGGCCAGGCCCCGCACCGTCGGCCAGATGACGCGTTCGAGGGTTTCCTCGTAGATTTCGCGGGTCATGACCGGCGCGGGCGAATAGGCGCCCATTCCGCCGGTATTGGGGCCGGTATCGCCATCAAAGGCGCGCTTGTGGTCCTGCGCGGTGGTGAGCGGGAGGATGTTGGTGCCATCGCAAAGCACGAAAAGGCTGACCTCCTCGCCTTCCATGAACTCCTCGATGACCACTTCGGCCCCCGATTCGCCAAAGGCGCCGGCAAAGCAATCGATGATGGCGGCCTCCGCCTCCTCGACGCTCATCGCCACGGTAACGCCCTTGCCGGCCGCCAGGCCATCGGCCTTGATGACGATCGGCGCGCCGCGCACATAGAGATAGGCGAGGGCCGCCGCCTCGTTGTCGAAGCGCCCATAGGCGGCGGTGGGAATGCCCATCTCGTCGCAGAGGGCCTTGGTGAAGCCCTTGGAGCCTTCGAGCTGGCCGGCGGCCTTGCTGGGGCAGAAGCAATCAAAACCAGCGGCGCGAACATCGTCGCCCAGCCCGGCCACAACCTGCGCATCGGGGCCCACGACGACGAAGTCGATCGCATGGGTCTGGCAGGCGGCGATCACGGCGGCATGGTCGGTGATGTCGAGATCGAGGTTTTCGGCCACGGCGCCGGTGCCGCCATTGCCCGGGGCAATGAACAGCTTGGTCAGCAGCGGCGACTGTGCGATTTTCCACGCCAGGGCATGTTCACGCCCACCCGAACCGATCACCAGAACCCGCATGAAATGCCTCCGTCACTGTTGGTGGCGTGATGCACGACTGGGGCGGCGGAGGCAAGGGGGGAGGGGGATAGGCAAGCAAGTCAGGACTTGCTCTTAATCAGATCCAGCAGGCCATTGGGCGGTCCATCGTCGGTGCTATTTGGCGGAGCTGGGCGAAACAGGGCATTCAGAATGATGGCGCGTTCAGCCTCGGTGACACCGCTGTTTGGGTCCTTGTTGAGACCAAGAAACGTCATAGTCATGAGACGGCGATAGCTAGCGTCATCTGCCAAGGCTAGATTTTGTATGAAGACCCGGCTCAGGTGCCGCAAGATCCAGCCATAGGCGAGGAAGGGAATGGAGATTGCCACTATCGGGGTAAGCGAGAATTTATCGGCGGTCGCCGCTGTAAGTTTCACGAGCCAGCTCTCGATGTCGCTGAAATGGCTCCACCCGAGATATAGTGGAAGGGCAACAAGCGCGCCAAAGGCCAGAAAAGAAAACCAGCCGATGAAGGCAGAGCGATTGCTCTTGTCTTCCCAGTATTTTGCAGCGGCCTCGGTTTGAATCTGTTTGTGGTAGAGATCATGGAGGGACTTAAGGCGGGCCTCCATGTCGTTCTGGAATCCTCTCAGCTCATCAAGCCGCGCCACTGACTGCTCCTCAAGCGCCTGCATCCGGTCCAGCGACTCTTGCTTGACCTCCTCAAGCGTTTCTCTTGAGCTCTGTAAGTCGCTCAATCCTGCGGCAGTCAGCCATGCTGGGGCCGTCAGCAGGAGCGCGCGATACCGGTTCATCTGCATCTGTACGTTTTTGTCGTCGAAGCGAACGAGCGCTTTGGACAGAGCGCTCGCAACGTAGTGAGCCGAGGCAAAATCACTTCTTGCCAGTTGCCCGATTGCGCTGCCCAAGGGGCTTTGGCCGATTAGTACCCGGTATGATCGGGCCTCAACCATAAATTCTATCAGTTTTCTGCGGGTAACCGCACTTCCGAGTGGGGCGATGCTGAGGAGGTGGTCGTGGTTGAGGCGAGCTAGGTCTACCGACTGGCCCGCGTACGTAAGTTCGAGCTCACCACTTGATTGGCCAAACTGCAGCCAGAATGTTCTTTCCGCTTCAAACCACTTTAGCAGCTCGTCTTGGGTCAAAACCTGCCGCGGCAGGCCCTGCTCCGGGCACTCTAAGACGTACCCGTCGATACCTTTGATGGTGGCCAAATCTGTCATGCCGTCCCCCGCGTTCGCTTCGCGGGAGACAGGCGTCACCGGCGCAACGGTGTTGTCCCTGGCAACAATGTGTTCATCCCGAAACGAGGCGTCAATCCTCCAGTTCTCAAGATGAGCTGGTGGGCGCCTACATCTCGGCTTCTTTGAAGATGTGGGTCAGGTCGCCGTTCCATTCGCCGCGGTATTTGTCGAGCCAGCGTTCGGCTGGAGACTTGGCGAGGCGGATGGTTTCTTCGAGCGGGGCGAGGTGGATGGTTTCGTCCTTGCCCTGGGCGTTGCGGCGGTCGCGGCGGACCAGACCCGCTTCGGCAATACCGACGGCCTGCGCGGCAACGTCATAGAGGTTGGAGCGGTCGTGCGGGGTCATCAGACCGAGGCGCGGCACTTCGCGGCGAATCTCTTCGCGTTCCTCATTGGTCCAGGGTTCAATCAGCTCATAGGCCGCTTCGAGCGAGACGTCGTCATAGAGCAGGCCCGTCCAGAAGGCGGAGAGCGCCACGACGGAGGCCGCGTCGCCCATATCGGCGCCGCGCATTTCGAGGAACTGCTTGAGTCGCACTTCGGGGAAAATGGTCGAGAGGTGGTCTTCCCAATCCTTGATGGTCGGCTTTTCGCCCGGCAGCTGGGGCAGTTCGCCACGCAGGAAGGCGCGGAAGCTCTCACCCGACGTGTTGACGTACTGATTGTTGCGGATGACGAAATACATCGGCACATCAAGGGCGTAGTCGGCATACTGTTCGAAGCCGAAGCCTTCATCGAAGGCGAAGGGCAGCATGCCGGTGCGGTCGTCGTCGGTATTGAGCCAGATGTGGCTGCGATAGCTGAGATAGCCGGAATCGCGGCCTTCCGAGAAAGGCGAATTGGCGAACAGCGCCGTCGCGACGGGCTGCAGGGCCAGGGCGACGCGCAGCTTCTTGACCATGTCGGCTTCGCTGGAAAAGTCCAGATTGGCCTGCACGGTCGCCGAGCGGTACATCATCGACGTGCCCAGCGTTCCGACCTTGTCCATATAGGGGGTCATGATGCCGTAGCGCGACTTCGGCATGCTGCAGATTTCCTTGACCGCCCAGATCGGCGTGACGCCGAGGCCGAGGAAATGAATATCGAGGGGTGCGGCAACCTTTTTGGCGACGCGGATATGCTCGGCCAGTTCGGCGGCGGTGCCATGCAGGTCATCCTGCGGCGCGCCGGAGAGTTCGAATTGCCCGCCGGGCTCCAGCGAAATGCCGCCGGCTACCGCATTGTTGCGCAGCCCGATCGGATTGCCTTCGTCATAGAAGGGTTCCCAGCCCGTTTCTCGCGCCATGCCTTCGAGCAGCGCGCGGATGCCGTTCTCGCCCTCATAGGCCACGGGCCGCAGGGGATTGGTATGGAATACGTGCTTTTCGTGCTCGGTGCCGATGCGCCACTGGCTGGCTGGCTTATTGCCGCGCGACATCGCCTCGATCAGGTCAGCCCGCGATTCAATCAGGGGCGAGTGGGGGTCGGCGCCAGCCATAGGTAGTCCTCGGGATAGGAGGGTTTCGTGTTGGCGGAACATAACGCCGCTCAAGCCGAAAGCAATCGCGTTTTATCGCCAATCACCGATGATTGCCTGAATTACTGCGAGCGCCGCAACCGCCGCAGTATCGGCGCGCAGGATGCGCGGACCAAGGCTGATGGGCACGACATAGGGCAGGGAACGGAGCTTCGTGCGCTCCTCGTCGGAAAATCCGCCCTCCGGCCCGATCAGGACGCCGACCGGCATCCCTTTGAGCCCATTCAGAATTTCGACTGGCGATGCCGAGGCGGCACCCTCATCGGCAAGGATGAGCCGGCGTTCGGCGGGCCAGGAATCGAGCAGGCGGTCGAGGGTGATCTCGGGCTCCACTACCGGCACGCTCAGCACTTCGCATTGTTCGGCCGCTTCGATCGCATTGGCCACCAATCGATCATGCTTGAGGCGGTTAACCTGGGTGTAGCGGGTGATGACGGGCTGAATCACCCCCGCGCCCATCTCGGTTGCCTTCTGGATCACATAATCCAGCCGCTCGGTCTTGAGCGGTGCAAAACCGTACCAGAGGTCGGACCTCGGCGTCTGGGCGGCGATCTGCTCGATCAGATCGAGCACCACCGATTTCTTGGAATCAGCAGCCAGCCGCGCCAGCCAGGCGCCGTCGCGGCCATTGAACACCACGACCTCATCGCCCACCGTCTTGCGCAGCACGGCGGCGAGATAAAGCGACTGATCCTTGCCCAGGGTCAGCTGCATGCCCCCGGCGAGGTCGGGTTCGATGAACAGGCGGGGCAGGGCGGAATGGGTGCGAGGCATGGGCGTCTTGCGGTAGGATAAAGCCGCAGTTAGGACTGAACTGCCGTCCGGGGCAAGCCGGACATATATGCCTTGTGCCACACTCGCGTGGTTCGAGGCCTGCATCAGGGCTCGCACCTCACCATGAGGGCCACGGGGAAGCCGCTTCCAAGGTGGCCCTCATGGTGAGGCGGGAGCGTAGCGACCCTCGAACCACGAGGGCGCGGCATAGACAAGGCGCCAGCATGAACCAGCCTAAACCCGACACCGTCGCCGACGCCCATTCGGGCAACTGGGTCGACAGTTTTGCCCCCGACTGGCTGAAGCCTTATGCGCGACTGGCGCGGTGGGATCGGCCGATTGGCTTCTGGCTGCTGTTCTGGCCCTGCGCCTGGGGCCTGGCGCTGGCGGCGGTCGCGCAGCCGGCGATGGGTTTTGACTGGTGGGGGTGCGTGCTGATGCTGGCCGGGGCCATTCTGATGCGTGGCGCGGGTTGCACCTTTAACGACATTGTCGACCGCGACATCGACATGAAGGTGGCGCGCACGCGGCTGCGCCCGATTCCGTCGGGCGCGGTGACGGCGCGCGACGCACTGGCGTTTTTGGTGGCGCAGGCGCTACTGGGCTCGGTCATCCTGTTCCAGTTCAACCGGTTTACCCTGTGGGCCGGCATTGCCTCGCTCGTGCTGGTGGCGATCTATCCCTTCATGAAGCGGGTCACCTGGTGGCCGCAGGCCTTTTTGGGCCTCGCCTTCTCCTACGGCGCGCTGGTGGGCTGGAGCTCGCAAACCGGCGGTTTCGCGCTGCCGGCGCTGCTGCTTTATGCCGGCACCATTCTGTGGGTGATCGCCTATGACACCATCTATGCGCTGCAGGATATCGAGGACGACATGCTGATCGGCGTGAAGTCCACGGCGCGCCTGTTCGGCGACCAGGTCAAGCTCATCTGCGGCAGCTTCTATGCGGCGGCCTATGTGCTGTGGCTTGCCGCGGCCACCATTGCCGGCGCAGGAATCGTCTTTGCGGTGCTGTCGCTGGTGGCGGCGGGCCTGCTGGCCTGGCAGATCCTGACGGTCGACCGTGAAGTGCCGGGCAATGCGCTCGCCCGGTTCAAGGCCAACCATTATGTTGGCATCGCGATGACCCTGGCCCTGCTGGCGGACTGGGTCTGGTAGGCGTCAGGCGCGCGCCGAGATCACCAGCCACTGCAGCAGCATGGTGCCGTCCTTGAATTCGGCGGCATAGGCGTCGGTCAGGGCCTTCACGATGGCTTCGGGGTCGACCCCACCACGCGACTGGATCTGATCGAAGACCGGCGTGCCGAAAATGATGCCGCGGGCCAGCTTGGCCGGGTCCGGCACCGGCTTGATGTGCCGGCAGACATCGACCGAGATATCGCCGAACCCTGCGGCGAGCAGCGAATCCTTGATGGCGTCGAACGGGTAGGAAAACGGCACCTTCAGGAATTGCGGCGGGTCGGCATCGAAAAAGCGCCCGACCACTTCGTAGGCAAGGCGGCCATTGGCGTTGTATTTGTGGCTGTCCCACACGCTGAACAGATAATGCCCGCCCGGCTGCAGCAGCCGCTTGATCTCGCGGTAGCCCAGATCCTTGTCGGGATAAAACATCACGCCGAACTGGCAGCTGACCAGGTCGAACGCGCCATCCTGGAAGGGGAGGGCGGTGGCGTCGGTGGCCTCGAAGCGGATTTTCTCTTCGGTGCGGAAGCGGAGCCGGGCGATATCAAGCATGGGCATGTTGAGGTCGGTCACGACCAGCTGGCTGTCCGGGGGCAGTGCGTCACGGATCGCGCGGGTGGCGATCCCGGTGCCGGCTGCGGTCTCGAGCACCCGCTTCGGTTTGAGAGCCCCGACCCGGCGGGCCATGTCGGCGGCCGGATCGGCAAAAATGATCGGGCCAAGGCCCGCGTCGTAATGCTGGGGAATACTGCCTACGAAGCCTGCGTCGCTCATATCGTCCTCCCTGCTGGCGGACCGGAATGGCGGTCCGGACAGGGATTATACCACCAAAACGCCAAAAGGGTTGACCGCACCACCGGTCAACCCTTTTCAAGCGTGCTTGGAGGTGCAGGAACTTTACGACGCGTCGGGCTGGCCCGGCTGGCGGCGATTGAGGAAGCGCGGGCGGCGGTTGGCATCGGCGACCAGCTTGCGGCGCGCCGCGCTGTTGCCGACCATCACGCCATCGACCTGCTGGCTATAGGGCATGTAGGCGCCGTCACCGGCCTTGATGAACAGCGGCAGGCGGAGCTTCTTGCCCCAGTTCTGCCATTCGGCAACAACGTTGTGATTGCCTTCTTCTTCGAACACCCGGTAGTTCAGTTCGTAGTCGGAATGCACCAGTTCGATCGAGCTGGTCAGCACGCCTTCTTCGGAAATCCGCGTTGCGACGGCAACGCCGATGAATTCGGTGACCGGCACCTTGATCTTGATGGCCACGCCGCTCTGTTCGAGCACGCGCCGCACGGTCACGGTCTTGATCGGGTCCTTGGGGCCATTGTCGTTGGCAGCCACAAAACGGCGTTCCGCCAGCATTGGCTTGCCGAATGCGAGAACGACCGAAGTCCCTTCCATCGCGACACCATGAACCATTTAAATTCGCCTTCCTGTCAACCTCGAGAGCTGGTTTTTGGTGCTCTCTTTATGGGCTCACCATAGCGCGTCCCCTTACCCGGCCCCTTAATCGGTTCGGTTAAGTTTATCTTGTTTTTCGAGAGGGTTAGCGGGACGTTGCACCGAGTAGGAGCCGGTTAACCGAGCTGTTTTGAGGGCTGTTAACTGTGCCACATCTGTCGATGCCGGGGTCCTGACGGGCTCGGGTCTTGCCCAAGACCGGCGCCAAGCCTAAAAGGCGCGGCAATGCCAGCACCTGCCACGACATATAGCGATGATCTTGAACTGCTCCGCTCCTCCGCGGTGGCAGCCGGTATCATTGCCAGCGGCTTCTTTCGCCGCGATGTAAAGAGCTGGAACAAGGAGAATGCCTCGCCCGTCAGTGAGGCCGATATTCTCGTTGATCGTTACCTGGCATCCTCGCTGCTGCATGCGCGCCCCGATTATGGCTGGCTCAGCGAAGAGACTTCGGACAATCCGAGCCGTCTCGACTGCGAGCGCGTGTTCATTGTCGATCCCATCGACGGCACGCGAGGGTTCCTGCGTGGCGAAGACAGCTGGACCGTATCGCTGGCGGTGGTGGAGAACGGCGTGCCAGTGGCCGGTGTGGTCTATGCGCCGGTGCGTGACCAGATGTATTGCGCGGCCAAGGGCGAGGGGGCGACGCTGAACGGTGCCACGATCCGCCGCAGCCGCCGTGCCGGTGCGCCTCCGCTGATCCCCGCGCCGGGCGCCGTGCATCAGGAAATGCAGGCCGCGGGCCTGCACTATACAAGGGGTCCCGCCTATCCATCGCTGGCCTACCGGCTGGTGCAGGTGGCGACGGGCGAACTCGATGCCGCCGTGGCGCGGCGCGGGAGCCAGGACTGGGATATTGCCGCCGCTGCACTGATCCTCGATGAGGCCGGTATCCACTTTGCCGACGTGTGCACGGGCTTTCCGCGCTTCAACCGCCGGGATGTGCGCCACGGGGCGCTTGCAGCCCTCAGCGACATGAGCCTAAAACCGCTCGTCCACGCGGCGCTGATCAAGGTTTATGGCTGCCCTGCGGAAGACCATGCCGAACCCGGAACCTCCCTTTCCTCACAGACGGACCTGACCGATGGCTAACGAAGATCCCAACAAGCAGCTGCTGCATCTGGTGATTGGCGGCGAATTGTCGAGCCTTGAAGGCGTGACCTTCGCCGACCTCGACAAGGTCGACATCGTCGGGCTCTATCCGAACTACGCCGCGGCCTATGCCGTTTGGAAGCAGAAGGCCCAGATGACCGTCGACAGCGCCCAGACGCGCTACTTCATCGTGCACCTGCACCGCCTGCTCGAGCCGGAAACCTACAAGGGCTGACCACCAGATCTTCCTGCGCTTTAGACGAATGAGGATGGCGGCGTGCTGAATTCCCTTTCCAGCATCATGATGGTGTCGGGGCTCGTTTTCATGGGCACCGCTCCATTCGTGGCTGATTATATTGTGCTGGTCGTGGGACTGGTTGGCCTTTTGCTGGCGCTCGTCACGCGCGACGCCGTTTTCAAGACTTGGCCGATCCGGATGATCCTGCTTGCGCTGGTGCTGGTGGGGGTAACCGTTCCCTTCGTCTATCGCGGCGAAGCGGATATGTTGCCGCTGGCCGCATTCTCCCCGCTGCTGTTGGCGCCCGGTATCGCGGCGATCCTCGCACGCAACGCCGAATGGCTTTCGGCCAAAACGTTTGCCATGGCTTGCCTGGTCGGGGCCATCGCGGCCTGCCTTGTGGGTCTCGCCGAATTCGCAGCTGTGGAAGGCGCGCGCGCCGGGGCCGGAAACAACCCCATCCACTATGGCGGCATTGCCACCATGCTGGGATTTGGTGCGCTGATTGGCGTGGTCGCCGACCGCTCGCCGCTCCGGCTGATTTTCCTGCTTGGGCCGGTGGCCGCGCTGATTGCGGTGCTGCTCTCGGGTTCGCGCGGCCCGCTGCTGGCTTGGGTCGCCCTTGGTGCGATCGTGCTTCCCTTTATTGCTTGGTGGCATCGGCGGGACCGACTGATGCTGGTCGCGCTGGCTCTGGCGGTTGTTGCGGCGATCTCAGTCGTGGCCCTCTCTCCCCAGAACCGAGCGGTGACACTTCTGGGTGCGGCGACGTCGGCTACGCTCAGCTCAACGGCTCCGATTGACCCGGTGGTGCCATCCGCGGAAGGCGCACCGACTGAACTCGTTGCAGAAGCTCCCGTCCTGCAGGCTCTTCAACAGCAGGATAGCGCCCGTGTGGCGTTGCTGCAGACAGCGTGGGAGGCGTTCAAGTCGTCGCCCATCGTCGGGATTGGGTATGGGCAGATCATGCCACTGTTCCGCGAACTGAACCCGGATGCCGTCGAACTGCATACGCTGGAGAACCTCCACAGCGATATCGGCAACTTCGCTGCCATGTCGGGGCTTCTGGGACTTCTCGCTTACGCGCTGATCGTCCTGTCGCCCCTGGCCTTGCTGTGGGGCGTGAAGGGCGCCGATAGCCGGCCCCTCGTGCTGGGTTCGGTGATGCTGGTTGTGGGGTACGGTGTGCTCGGAACGACCAATGCCATGTTCGGCCTGCTGCCGCAGACCGTGCTGTTTGCCTTGTGGCTGGGCTATCTGGTGGCCTATCGGCGGGCGCTGACCGCCGATTAGGCTTCGGTCAGCGCGTCTATGATGGCGGCCATGGCGCCGGGGCCGCCGATGCGCTGGCGGCCGATATTGGCGAGGCGCCGCCGCTCCTCATCGTCGGACAAAAGGCGTCGCAGGGCTGCCGTGATGGCAGGCGTTTCAGCGTCGACGACGGTGCGCGCCTCACCGAACAGTGCCTGCTCATCAGTGAAACGCGAGCGCCGATCGCGCGGATTGATGAAGGTGATGACGGGCTTGCCCAGTCCCAGCGCCTGGACCGTGGCCGTGCCGGCCTGCGACAGCACCAGATCGGATTCGGTTAGCAGATTGCCCATGGCGCCGCCCCGCGCCATGTGAATGGTCAGCTCGCCATCGGACAATTCGCCGAGATCGGACGGCTCGGTGCTGAGGATGGACGTGCGCTTGAGCCCGGCTTTCTTGGCCATGTCATCGACATTGATGCTGCCGGCGACCGCCAGGAACATGTCAGGGCGCAGTTCGGCAGGCAGGGCGCGCAAGGCGTTGACCTGCAGCGCAAAGCTCTCGGCGGTGAGGGCGCGGCTGCCCGGCAACAGGGTGACGGCAAGCGGCCGCGAACGGCGGGACTTGGCGTCGTAGTCGCCATAGGGAATGGCGTCCATCATCACATTGCCGGCAGAGCGGGCATCGACGCCCATTTCGCCAAGCGAGTTGGCCAGATTGTCCGCACGGCAGAACACGGTCTTGCAGGCCTGCTTGATGACCCAGCGCTCAGGCCCGGAATAGAGGCGGGCAGAGCCGGTCTTGTAGACGTCGAGATAATAGAAACCGCGATGGCCGGTGAGGAAACCGGCGATGACGCCAACCATGTCGCCGACCACGACCACGCGATCATATTTGCCCACGACCTTGCGCAGGAAGGAAAGAGCAGGTGGCACCGTACCCAGGCCGCCGGTCGCTATATCGCGCCGCAGAGAGCCTTTGACATTGCGCCAGCCTTCGGAGGCGAGAGTTGCGCGGGGCCCCACGACCGGGCAGACGCCGGCGTAGGCATTGCCCGAGCCGATCATGGGATAGGCTTCAACGGCGATATTTTTGGGCAGACGGGCAACAACCGCCGCGGCGATGGCGTCTTCGCCATGACCGTTGGAAACGACCAGATATCGGCGGTGGCCCGACGCTTCGGCCTCCACCATCAGGCTCCGCGGCCGAAACGCTCGAATGCGGTGTGGGCTACCGTCGCATCCGCGTAGGGTTCCTGGCGATCGACGCTCCAATAGAAGAGCTCATCGAGCGGGATGGGTTTGCCCGTAATGGCGCAGCGGACAAAGCTGCCGGGCTTGAGCACGGTGTAGTCACCATCCTCATAGCGGATCACGGCTTCGGTAGGCGCGAAGCCCTTGTCGAAGATGTTCATGCGGACCTTCCTTCAACCCTCGCCCCGATATAGCGAGCAATACGGGCGTTCAAAAGAGGCTTTCCTGGCCACCACCGTCTGATTGGGGGCGCGGTTTCTTTTTGATGACCGGGTTGCCGACGATGGTAGCCCCAACGGCGCCATCGGCAAACTCAATTGCCACGGCGTCGCCCGGCGCCAGATTGGCGCGCTGGTGGATCAGATTGCCGTCGCCATCCTTGATCACGGCATAACCGCGCGCCAGAACACTTCGATAGCTCAGCGACACCAAGAGTTTGCCCGACTGCGAAAGGGCAGTGCGGCGGTCGCCGAGGCTCTGGGTAATGCTGGCCATGAGCCGGGCGGTGAGCGGCGCCAACTGACCCTGGGCATGGCGCATCTCGGCGCGCAGGGCATTGGGCGAGAGCTTGGGCGCAATCGCATCGAACTGGGCGCGTTTGCGCTCAACCAGTCGTTCGGCAGCAGAGCCCAGTCGCTCGGCGCGCGGATCATGGGTGAGGCGGGCCCGGTCCACCACTTTGCGCAGGCCTGCTTCGGCGCGCAGGCTCAGGTTGCGGAGGCGCTCGCCGGCTTCCTGGCGCTGGGCCTGCAGCACGCGCGGGCTGAGCTTGGGCTCGACGCGCGAAAAGCGGACGCGGTGGTCCTGCACGGAATGGCGCAGGCCGGTGAACAGGTTGCTGGCGGCATGGTCGAGCCGCTGGCGCTGCGTGGCGACGAGATCGGCGGGGCGTGGCAGCCCGGCGCTGGCTGCGCGCAGGCGATCCGAGCAGTGCTGGCGAGCCGGCGGGCCGCCTGGCGTTGCCGCCCGCCGAGATCATCCACATAGCCGATCAATTCGGCGCGCACCGGCACAGCAGCTTCGGCCGCCGCAGTCGGGGTCGGCGCGCGCATGTCGGAGGCGTAGTCGATCAGGGTCGTATCGGTTTCGTGGCCGACAGCCGAAATGACCGGGATGCCGCTATTGGCGACGGCGCGCACCACGGCCTCTTCGTTGAAGCCCCAGAGGTCCTCAATCGAGCCGCCGCCGCGGGCAACGATCAGCAGATCGGGGCGCGGTATGGGGCCATCGGGCAGGAGGGCGTTGAAGCCCTCGATGGCGTTGACCACTTCGGGGGCGCAGGTGTCGCCCTGCACACGCACCGGCCAGACCAGGACGTGGCTGGGGAAGCGGTCGTTGAGGCGATGCAGGATATCGCGGATCACCGCGCCTGTGGGCGAGGTGATGACGCCGATGACGCGGGGCAGGTAGGGCAGGGCGCGTTTGCGTTCGCGCGCGAACAGGCCTTCGGCCAAGAGCTTCTTGCGGCGCTCCTCGAGCAGCGCCATCAGCGCGCCGGCACCGGCCGGTTCGATATTGTCGATGACGATCTGGTATTTGGACGAACGCGGGAATGTCGTCAGCCGACCGGTGGCGATCACTTCCAGGCCCTCTTCGGGCTTGAAAGTCAGCCGGGCGAAATTGCCTTTCCACACGACGGCGTCGATGGAGGCGTTTTCGTCCTTGAGGGTGAAATAGGCGTGGCCGGAGGAATGCTGGCCGCGATAGCCGGAAATCTCACCGCGAACGCGGACGTGACCGAACTCGTCCTCGACGGTGCGTTTGACCGCCTGGGCGATCTCACTAACGGTAAATTCGGCGGCATTGGTCAGGGCTTCGGCCATAACCTCTGGTGCGACATCGGCCGATGGAGGTCAAGGGCCGGGCGTGGCGGTCGCCGGAGTCATCCCCGCGAAAGCGATCACTCGGCCGCTTCCGCCGCGCGGGGCGTGTCGAGGTTGCCCATCGATTGCACGATGTGGTTGGCCAGCGCGTCATAAATGCCGCCATAGGCGTGGCTGGCACGCTTGAGGGCGATCTGCGCATCGGCGAGGCGGGGCAGGCCGACTTCGTCATTGACCACCCGCATGCCCGGCTGCAGGGCACTCTCCGGCAGGAAGCCGACGGCGAGGTCTGACAGCACGGCGCTGGAAATGGCCGTGGCGTTGGACGACGTGTAGGCGACGCGGAAATCCTTGCCCTTGCGGTCGAGCGCTTCCATCGCGTCCTTGCGCCAGATGCAGTATTGCGGACCGCAGGCGAGCGCGAGCGGTTCGCTGGCCAGGGCGCGGCCGCCATGGCTGGCCACCCAAAACATCTTTTCGGTCCGGAACAGCTCGCCGTAATTCTGCTCGGTGCCCTGGGTGAAGACGATGAGATCGTAACGCCCCGACCGCATGCCTTCGAGCAGGTGTTCGGAGGCCATGCAGGCAACGTCCACGGCGATCTTGGGATGAGTGCGCTGGAAGCTCGACAGGATCACCGGCAGCAGGCGCACGGCATAGTCGTCGGGCACGCCGAAGCGGATCGAGCCGGCCAGGTCGCCATCGGAGAAGTGATCAAGTATTTCGGCATTGGTGCGCAGCATCTTGCGGGCCCGCGCATAGAGCGCTTCGCCATGCAGGGTCAGCGTCACGCTGCGCCCGTCGCGGGTGAGCAGGGTCTGCCCTAGCCGTTCCTCGAGGCGCTTGATCTGCATGGAAACGGCGGACTGGGTCTTGTTCACGCGCCGGGCCGCCTCGGTGAAGCTGCCGCAATCGGCGATCGCGCAAAAACTCTGGAGCTGGTCGAGGTCGAGAGGGGCCGTCATCTGCAATTCCCATCACGCGAATTGATAGAGCGGATGAAATCTATTTGTTAGACGAATGGAAGTCTAGCGGGCTAATTTAACACTATCGGCGCAGTAGAGCTTTGCGCCGGCCCCGCCGTTCCCTTCGGCAAAACCACATGTCTGGAGACTATTATGGCTCACTCGCTTTCGGGCGAGCGGTCAATTGCGGCCGCCACGCCTGCCAATCCGTTTGTCGCGTTCGCGCGCTGGATCGCCAAGGCACAAGTGGCACGCACCCGGCGTGTGGCGCTGTCGGCCCTGCTTGAGCTCGATCATGCTCAGCTCAGCGATATGGGGATTTCGCGCGAAGACGTGGCTGTGGCCCTGGCAGAGCCCGCCCGGGCCGGCCAGACGCTGACTGCCGCGCGGGCCCGCAGCTCCTGGCGCGGTGTCTGATTCATCGAGATTGCGCTGGCCAACCTCCAGCCGGCGCTCTTGCCTGGCGTAGGGTCCGTTTCGGTCCCTCCGCCAATTCCCGGGCCAGGTTTGCCTCTGGTCCCGTTTCCTGACGACTTGCCGGACTGGCGCCGTGGCGCTTGTCCGGCTTTTTTGTCTGGGGGGGCTCAGATAAACTTGACGCCCAGTTCCGTTTCAGTGCGCCAGGCTACCGCGCAGTCGAACTTGCGGCCGTCATCCATCGCCAGGTGAAACGCATCGGGAATCCCGATGATGCTGGTGACCCTCAGGCGCGCACCGATCTCGGACAGGTTGCGAATGGTGCAGTCGAAGGTCGACGAGCCATTGTTGATGACGATCCGGCCGCCCTTCAGCGTGCGCTGACGCGGGGCGGCGCGTCTTTCTTCAGTCATATATACTCTCAGACGCGATCACGGGAGCTGGGCGAACCCGTCCTTGAAGCCATTGAGCGACACCGGAATGCCGATGCCTTCTTCCGGTGTCTTGAAGACCACGAAGATGGCGTCCTTGCCGTTCGACAGGGTCTCGATCAGGCTGTCATCCAGCACGACTTCGGCCACGCAGCCATTGGGCAGGCAGCGCACGAAGGCGACGCGGCCCATATCCTGGCCATCGACATTGAGGCCAAGCCCGTTGGGGAGCAGCACGCCGAGCGGAGCCAGCACGCGCAGCAGGCGCGCTTCGCGATCGGCGGTGCGCAGCACAATGACAGAGAGGCCCACATTGGGCTGATCTTCGGCCATCACGTTCTGGATAATGGCGCATTGCTCGCTGCTCGCGCCGGGCGGAGTGTCGCAGCTCATCTGCCAGTCGCCATACTGGGCGCGAACCACGCCCTGACCAAAGCTGGTGCCTGTTGCTGTCGCCGCGACCAGCACGGCAAGGCCCAGACCGGCGAGACTACGCTTCACAATCCGCATCACTCTATCACTTCTCCTGAACGAATCGCGCGCGGGCACGCGGGTTTTCCTGTTTCCGACAGCCGGCCAATCAAGTCAACCAAAGCCCGGAATCGCTGGGATATGGCGGCCAAACTGCGGCGACGGTGAGGCGGTGTAGAGTCTGGTTGGGCACATTATGACGCACTGCCTCCCCCCTTCGCCACAATGGACTCGTTCAATCCGATGTGATTTAGGTCACTGACGAGTTTTTCGCTCCGAGGTTGAGTCGGGGCGGCGTTTGCTATGCCGCTTTTTCGTCTCTCAATCTGGGTGTGATACACCAATTGAAGCCGATAGGGGGTTTGAGTGACCGGGCAATTCTTGAGAAAGATGGGGGCAGTTTCGGCAGCCGCAATGGCGCTGGCCCCTGCTCTGGCCACGGCGCAGGAGGGTGCCGCTGGCCATCCGGTTCCAGGTCAGTACCATTTGCAGCCGTCAGTGACGCCAATCATGGACTCGATCGTGGCCTTCCACGACGGCGTCCTGATGTGGTCGATTTCGTTTATCGTTATCCTCGTTCTGGGTCTGCTGGTGTGGATCATGGTCCGCTACAACGCCAAGCGGAACCCGGTTCCGGCAGCGTTCACGCACAACACGATGGTCGAAATCATCTGGACCGTGTTGCCGATCGTTGCGCTGATCATCATTGCAATTCCCTCGTTCGGCGTGCTGAGCGACCAGCTCACGACGCCAGACGGCGAGCGCAAGTATCTCGGTTCGAACATCTTCTCGTTCGGCGAAGTCGAGGTTCCTGCTCCCGAGCTGACCATCAAGGCCATCGGCCAGCAGTGGTACTGGGACTATGAATATGTCGATCAGGGCGTGGATCTGTCGCAGATCATGCTCAATGAAGAAGACCGCACCTCGCTCAAGCCAAATCAGCCGCGCCTGCTCGCTGTTGACAATGAGCTGGTTGTTCCGGTCGACACCACCGTGCGTATGCAGATCACTGCAGACCCCACGGGCGTGATCCACGCTTTCGCCGTGCCTTCGTTTGGCATCAAGATCGACGCGGTTCCTGGTCGTCTCAATGAGACCTGGTTCAACGCTCGCGAGACCGGCATCTATTACGGCCAGTGCTCGGAGCTGTGCGGCAAGGATCATGCTTTCATGCCGATCGCCGTGCGCGTCGTCACCAAGGATGAGTTTGCAGTGTTCATGAAGGCGTTCGAGGAAGATGGCGATTACGAAACCGCCAACTCGACGCTGGCTGCAGTACAATAATTAGGGGTCAGGGGACAATCTATGGCCGATACAGCTAACCTCGAAGCCCACGCTACAGGGCATGCTCACAGCGAGCATGACGCGCATACGCCTACCGGCTGGCGTCGTTGGGTCTACTCGACCAACCACAAAGACATCGGTGTGATGTATTTGATCTTCGCCATTGTGACGGGGATCATCGGTGGCCTGCTTTCCGGCGTCATGCGCCTGGAGCTGCAGGAGCCCGGCATTCAGATCTTCCATGGCCTCGCAGCCATGGCATACGGCATGGATCCTGCTGGCGGCGCCGCTCTCGACGCCGGCAAGCACATGTACAACGTGTTCACCACTGCGCACGCGCTGATCATGGTGTTCTTCGTGGTCATGCCGGCCACCATGGGTGGCTTTGCCAACTACTTCGCTCCGCTGATGGTCGGTGCGCCTGATACGGCGTTCCCGCGCATCAACAACATCGCGTTCTGGCTCCTGCCCTTCGCCTTCCTGCTGCTGATGATCTCGCTCTTCTTTGAAGGCGCGGGTCCTGGCATGCTTGGCTTTGGTGGCGGCTGGACCGTTTACCCGCCGCTGTCGACCGCTGGCCATCCTGGCCCGGCACTCGACTTCGCGATCTTCTCGCTCCACATCGCTGGCGTGAGCTCGATCCTTGGCGCGATCAACCTGATCACCACGATCTTCAACATGCGTGCTCCTGGCATGACGCTGCACAAGATGCCGCTGTTTGCCTGGTCCGTCCTCGTGACTGCGTTCCTGCTGCTGCTGGCCCTGCCGGTGTTTGCCGGTGCGATCACCATGCTGCTGACCGATCGTAACTTCGGTACCGCGTTCTTCGCTCCTTCGGGTGGCGGCGACCCGGTCCTGTACCAGCACCTGTTCTGGTTCTTCGGTCACCCCGAAGTGTACATCATGATCCTGCCGGGCTTCGGCATCATCAGCCACATCGTGTCGACCTTCTCGCGCAAGCCCATCTTCGGCTACATGGCAATGGCTTACGCCATGGTCGCCATCGGCTTCGTTGGCTTCGTCGTGTGGGCTCACCACATGTACACCACCGGCCTCAGCCTCGACGTGCAGCGCTACTTCGTTGCGGCCACCATGGTCATCGCGGTGCCGACCGGCGTGAAGATCTTCAGCTGGATCGCCACCATGTGGGGCGGCTCGATCACCTTCCGTACGCCAATGCTCTGGGCTATCGGTTTCATCTTCCTGTTCACCGTTGGTGGTGTGACGGGTGTGGTGCTCGCCAACGCCGGTGCTGACCGTGCCCTGCACGACACCTACTATGTGGTTGCTCACTTCCACTACGTGCTGTCGCTCGGTGCCGTGTTCTCGATCTTCGCTGGCTGGTACTACTGGTACCCCAAGATGTTCGGCTACATGTACTCCGAGTTCCTGGGCAAGCTGCACTTCTGGACCATGTTCGTCGGCGTGAACCTGATCTTCTTCCCGCAGCACTTCCTTGGCCTGGCTGGCATGCCGCGTCGTTACATCGACTATCCGGATGCCTTCAGCATGTGGAACCGCGTGTCTTCGATCGGCTACTACATCACCTTCGCCGCAATGCTCGTGTTCTTCTACGCGATGTGGGAAGCTAGCCGTAAGAAGCGTCCTGCAGGCGACAACCCTTGGGGTGTCGGTGCAACGACCCTGGAATGGACCCTGTCCAGCCCACCGCCGTTCCACCAGTTCACCACGCTGCCGCGCATCGACTCGACCAACGCGCACTAAGCAATCAAACCGGGCCGCGTCATCTCGCGGCCCGAACAACTCCAAGAAGGCAAGGTCAGTGGCTCTTATCGACGACAGCAGGAATGTAACCGGCATGGCCGGCGAGGCACGGGTGGGGGATTACCTCGCTCTGCTGAAGCCGAACGTCATGCAACTGGTTGTGTTCACAGCCATTGTCGGGCTGCTGGTCGCGCCTGGCGGGATCAATCCGATCATCGGCTTCATCGCCATCGTGTGTATCGCCATCGGGGCAGGGGCCTCGGGTGCGCTCAACATGTGGTACGATGCCGATATCGACGCCATCATGAGCCGCACCATCAATCGCCCGATCCCGGCAGGCCGGGTTACAGCCGGCGAAGCGCTGGTGTTCGGTGTCGTGCTCTCCGTATTCTCGGTGCTGTTGCTCGGCCTCGCGACCAACTGGGTTGCCGCTGGCCTGCTGGCCTTCACCATCTTCTTCTATGCTGTCATCTATACGATGTGGCTCAAGCGCTCGACGCCGCAGAACATCGTCATCGGTGGCGCGGCCGGTTCCTTCCCGCCCATGGTTGGCTGGGCTGCGGTCACCGGAACGGTCTCGATCGAGAGCGTGATTCTCTTCCTCATCATCTTCCTCTGGACGCCGCCGCATTTCTGGGCGCTCGCACTTTACAAGCAGGGCGACTATGGCGCCGCCGGCGTGCCGATGATGCCCAATGTTGCCGGTGAACTCTCCACCCGCCGCCAGATCTTTGCCTACACGGTCCTGCTGGCAATCGCTGCCATGCTGCCGTCGGTGCTGGGCTATTCGGGCTGGGTCTATACCGTGGTTGCTGCCGCGACCGGCCTGACCTTCGTCTACTACGCCTGGAAGCTCCTGCGCACCGACGAAAGTGTCGCCATGCGTCGAAGCGCCCGCTCGCTCTTTACCTATTCCCTCAGCTATCTGTTCGTCGTGTTTCTCGCCTACCTGGCGGATAACCTGATGCTGCGCTTTTGGAGTGGTTTCTGATGAGTGCCCCTGACGATCTACGGGCTGTTGTGCCCGAAAGCCCCGAGGCTGCTGCTGCGCGCGCGAAGATTCGCCGCCGCCGTTCGATTGCCCTCGGTGTGGCGCTTCTGCTGTTCGCCGTGACTTTCTACATGCTGACCATCGTCAAGATGGGGCCGGCGCTCTTCGATCGGGCACTGTAATGGCCGATGTGACTCAGATGCCGTCCGCCGCCACTACGGCCCAGCGCAACAAGCGCACTGCCGTATTTGGCCTGGTGATCGTCGCTAGCATGGTCGGCCTGGCCTATGCCTCCGTGCCGCTCTACCAGCTGTTCTGCCAGGTCACCGGCTTTGGTGGTACACCCAGCAAATCCGACGGTAACCCCAAGGGCGTGATCAATCGCGAGATGGCCGTGCGCTTCGACAGCAATGTCGACCACCATCTTCCGTGGGTGGTCAAGCCGGCCGCCATCGTCACCGACAAGATCGGCACGGTGGATACCGTCAATTACGTGGCTACCAATCTGTCCGACAAACCGGTAACGGGCATGGCAACGTTTAACGTTTCGCCGGAACGGGCGGGCGTGTATTTTAACAAGATGGAGTGTTTCTGCTTCACCGAGCAGACTTTGCAGCCCGGTGAAACTGTGGAAATGCCCATCGTGTTCTTCATCGATCCCGATCTCGCGGATAACCGTGAGCTCGATACCATCAAAGAGATCACACTCTCTTATACCTTCTACGCTGCAGAAAACGGGGGAAGCTGACCATGTCGGCAATAGCCAAGAACCACGACTACCACATGGTCGAACCCAGCCCGTGGCCGATTGTTATGTCGGTCGCGGTGTTCGTGATGATGATCGGCGCGGTCAGCTGGATGCATCACTGGACGCCATGGATCTTCTTCGTCGGCCTGGCCGGCGTGATCTACGCGTTCTACGCGTGGTTCAGCGACGTGATCAAAGAAGCCAATAACGGCGTCGACCATACGCCAGTGGTGCAGATGCACCACCGTTACGGCATGCTGCTGTTCATCACGTCCGAAATCTTCTTCTTCGTGGCCTGGTTCTGGGCCTATTTCGACGGCTTCTTCCGCAACGACGACATCGAGCAGTATGCCCGCGTCGAAGCAACCGGCGGCACCTGGCCGGCAACGGGCATCGAACTGTTCGACCCGTTCCACCTGCCGCTGTTCAACACGCTGATCCTGCTGACCTCGGGCACCACCGTGACCTGGGCGCACCACGCACTCCTGAACAACGACCGCAAGGGCCTGAAGTGGGGCCTGGCCCTGACCATCGCGCTCGGCATGCTGTTCTCGGTTGTTCAGTTCATCGAATACACCCAGGCCGGCTTCTCGTTCTCGGGCAATTTCTATGGCGCCAGCTTCTTCATGGCGACCGGTTTCCACGGCTTCCACGTGATCATCGGCACCATCTTCCTGGCCGTTTGCCTCTATCGCGCGCAGCGTGGTGATTTCACCCCCGAGCGTCACCTGGGCTTCGAATTCGCCGCCTGGTACTGGCACTTCGTGGACGTGGTCTGGCTGTTCCTGTTCGCCTCGATTTACGTCTGGGGCAGCTGGGGCGTCGCCCTGAACCACTAGTGCGCTACTAAGCAATTACGACGGGGCGCAGCTTGCAAGCTGCGCCCCGATCTCTTTGGAGCTGCCTTGTCCAATCCTTCGCCAATCGTCACCGGTCTATTGTGTCGCTGCCCGCGCTGCGGTGAAGGAAAGCTCTTTCGCGGTTACCTCAAGGTCGCGCCCAGCTGCGCCGTGTGCGGCCTCGACCTGAAATTTGCCGATAGCGGCGATGGCCCGGCGATCTTCGTGATCTTCCTGGTGGCTCCGGTGGTGATCCTGCTGGCCCTCATTGTGGGCGCGCTGTTCAACCCGCCGCCCTACATGCACCTGATCCTGTGGATCCCCACCACGATCATCCTGTCGCTGGCCTTGCTGCCGCCCTTCAAGGGCGTGCTGGTGGCGCAGCAATACCGTCACGACGCTCATGAGGGGCACCAATGACCGAGAACCGCGCGCTTGGTCGTGCAATGACCTGGACCTTCGTGGTCCTGATGCTGGCTTTGGCTGTTACTTGCGCCTGGCTAGGTACCTGGCAGCTCGATCGGCTGTCCGAAAAGGAAGCCCTGATCGCGGCCGTCGACGCGCGGCTGGGCGCTGACCCCATCCCGGTGCCCCCGGCAACGAGCTGGGCAGGCCTTGATGTTGACCAACTGATCTTCCAGCCGGTCACGCTCACTGGGTCTTTCCGCTACAACCAGACCGTTACGGTCTTCACCAGCCTCGTCAACCCGCGCGGTCAGGCGCAGGGGCCAGGCTATTGGGTGATGACGCCCTTCGTGCTCGCTGATGGGGGCACGGTCTTCATCAATCGCGGCTTCATTCCGCAGAGCTTCCAGGAAGCCGCGGTGACCGATGCCGAGGGCGATGGCGGTCAGGTGACCATCACTGGCCTGCTGCGGCCCGGTGAGCCTGCCGGTTTCATGACTCCAGCCGCCAATACGTCCGACCGCATCGAATGGGTGCGAGACCCCGCCCGACTCGCGGCCATGGTCGACCCAGCCCTGGCACCGATCGCGCCCTTCTATGTCGATATGCCAGCCGGACCGGCGGGAGAATTGCCACAGGGCGGCGAGACGGTGATTGAATTCCCGAACAACCATCTGGGCTATGCCTATACCTGGTTCGGCTTTGCTATCGTGGCAGTCGTCATGCTGGGGTTCTGGCTCTGGCGTCAGCGCGCCGCTAACAAAGCGTGAACCGGCAAACTTGCGGACGCGGCGCGGTTTGAATAGGTTGCAGCAATTCTAAAAGGGCTCTTTCCCCGAATGCAGTTTGTTTCAACGCGCGGACAGGCTCCCGTGCTCGGCTTTTCTGACGCGGTACTTGCGGGCCTGGCTTCCGATGGTGGCCTCTACGTTCCCCAGAGCTGGCCCCAGATCAGCCCCTCCGAAATCGCCTCCTTTGCAGGCAAGCGCTACGCCGATGTCGCCTTCGACATCATCAGCCGCTTCACAGGCGACGAGATTGCTCCGGCCAAACTGAAGGCCATCATCGACGACGCCTATGCCGTGTTCCGGCATCCCTCGGTGACGCCGCTGGTCGAAATCGAACCCAACCATTTTGTGCTCGAGCTGTTCCATGGCCCGACGCTGGCGTTCAAGGACGTCGCCATGCAGTTCCTGAGCCGCGTGATGGATCACATCCTGGCCGAGCGCGGCCTCAAGGCGACGATCGTCGGCGCGACCTCGGGCGACACCGGTTCGGCGGCCATTGAGGCCTTCCGCGGCCGTGACACCACCGACATCTTCATCATGCATCCGCTTGGCCGCACTTCTGCCGTGCAGCGCCTGCAGATGACCACGGTGCTGGACGCCAACGTCCACAACATCGCGATTGAAGGCACGTTCGATGACTGCCAGGACATCGTCAAGGCGATGTTCAACCATCACAGCTTCCGTGACCGGGTGCGCCTCAGCGGCGTCAATTCGATCAACTGGGGCCGCATCGTCGCGCAGATCGTCTATTATTTCACGTCCGCGGTTTCGCTCGGTAGCCCCCACCGCAAGGTGAGCTTTACCGTGCCGACCGGCAATTTCGGTGATATCTTCGCCGGCTACTGCGCCAAGGCCATGGGCCTGCCGATCGACAAGCTGATCATCGCCACCAACGCCAACGACATCCTGCGCCGGACCATCGACACCGGCCGTTACGAGATGGATGGGGTGGCGCCCACCATCAGCCCGTCCATGGATATCCAGATCTCGTCCAACTTCGAGCGTCTGCTGTTCGAGGGCGTGGATCGTGACGCGAGCGCCGTGCTGCGTATGATGGATGGCCTCAAGCAGTCGGGCGGCTTCTCGCTGCCGGAGAATGCGCTGGCCGTGATTCGGAAGAGCTTTGCCGCCGGCACCACCGGCGAAGACGAAACGCGGGCAACCATCGCGACCACGCTGCGCGAGTCGGGCTACCTGCTCGATCCGCATACGGCGGTCGGCGCGCATGTCGCCCGGTCCCATCTCGGCGCGACCCCGATGATTACCCTGGGCACGGCGCATCCGGCCAAGTTCCCGGCCGCCGTGTTGGAGGCCTCGGGCGTCGAGGCGCCGCTGCCAGCATGGCTGGCGGACCTGCACTCGCGCGAGGAGCGCGTCAGTGTCCTTGCCAACGACCCTATGGCGGTCGAAGACTTCATTTCAGCGCGTACGCGCGCTGCCTGACGGATCGGAGGCCATGCGGTCTCTACCGCCTGGCCTCGTGGAGGAGCCTCGCGTGAGCCTACGATCAACAACTCTGGATAATGGCATGGTGGTCCTCACCGACGACATGCCACACCTCGAAAGCGCGTCCCTCGGTGTCTGGGTCAAGGCCGGGGCGCGCAGCGAGCGCAAGGCAGAGCACGGCATCTCCCATCTGCTCGAGCACATGGCGTTCAAGGGCACAACCTCGCGCAATGCGCTGGAGATTGCCGAGGCCATCGAGAATGTCGGCGGTGACCTCAATGCCGCGACCTCGATCGAGCATACCGGCTATTTCGCGCGCGTGCTCAAGGAAGACGTGGTTCTGGCCGCTGATATCCTGAGCGACATCCTGCAGAACTCCAAGTTCGAGGATGACGAGCTGAGCCGCGAAAAGCAGGTGATCGTCCAGGAAATCGGCGCGGCCCGCGATAATCCCGACGATCACGTGTTCGACCTGTTCCAGGATGCGGCATTTCCCTCCCAACCGATCGGCCGCACGATTCTCGGCACCGTCGATTCCGTCCGTGAATTCAATCCGGACATGATCCGCAAATACATGAACCGGAACTATGTGGGCGACCACATGGTGATGGCCGCCGCCGGCAATGTCGATCACGACGGGCTGGTGCAGGTGGCGCGCGAGCGCTTTGCCGATCTCAAGCCAAATGGCGCGCCGGCGCCGCAGCGCGCCGAGTATCAGGGCGGCCAGGAACGGCTGCTATCGGACCATGAGCAGGCCCATATCGTCATCGGCTTCGAGGGCCGGGCCTATAATGCCGATGGGTTTTATGCGGCGCAGGTGCTGGCATCGATCCTGGGCGGCGGCATGAGCTCGCGCCTGTTCCAGGAAGTGCGCGAAAAGCGTGGCCTTTGCTACTCGGTCTACTCGTTTCACTGGGCCTTTGCCGATAGCGGCGTGTTCGGTGTTGCCGCGGCGACGGGCGAGAACGAAGTCGCCGATCTGGTGCCGGTCGTGCTCGACGAACTCAAGCGCGCCACCGAGAGCATCACGGACGAGGAAGTGACGCGCGTCCGCAACCAGATTCGCGCCGGCCTGCTGATGTCGCTGGAAAGCCCATCGGCCCGCGCCGGGCAGTTGGCGCGTCAGCAGATTTTGTGGGGCCGCCCGATTCCGATGCAGGAAACGGTGGATCGGATCAGCGCCATCACCGCCAAGCGCGTGCAGGATGTGGCCGAGCAGATCTTCACGCAGGGCATGCCCACCCTGGCCGGCATTGGCCCCATCGGCAATCTCGCCGATGTCGGCGCCATCGGCGAACATCTGAAGCGCTAGGCCACGGGCACCGCCATGCAGTGGCCCTGGTCGTCGCCCATGCCCCTGATCACCCTGCGCGGGCCGCATGTTCTGCTGCGCCTGCCGCAGATGGGCGACTATCAGGCCTGGTATGCGCTGCGCCGGTCCAGCCGCGATTTCCTCCGGCCGTTTGAACCCCGCTGGACGGAGGCCGATCTCGGCCGCCGCATCTTTGCGACTCGCGTGAAGCGGGCGCGCGAAGAGGCGGAGGAGGGAACCGACTATTCGTTCTTCATCTTCCAGACCAATGGACGGCAGGAAACCCTGGTTGGGGGCATTACCCTGTCCAACATCCGGCGGCGTGCGGCCCAGTTCGTGACGCTGGGCTACTGGATGGGGCAGGCCTATGCCGGTCGCGGTCTGATGAGCGAGGCCGTGTCGGTCAGTCTGCCGTTCGTTTTCGACACTCTGGAGCTGCACCGCATCCACGCGGCATTCCTGCCCGGCAACATGGCCTCGCGCCGCGTGCTGGAAAAGAACGGCTTCGTCGAAGAGGGTTTTGCCCAGAATTACCTGCAGATCAACGGACGCTGGGAAGACCATGTTCTGTTCGGATTGCACAAGGAACGCTACGAAATGCGGCGGTTTGGGCACCATCGCTAAGCGGTAGTACCTCAACCTTGTTGCGATTTGGCAACAGTTCGGTAACCTTGTCGGGGGGAGCAATCCCCGCTACCAAAGGGGCGCTCCCGCCAAGAGGATGCCGTTTCAACGCGAGTTTGCGCGTGCAAACTGCGTGAGACGCTGCCACATTGAAGCCTACCGCAGGATATACTCGCCTTTGATGCGTCACCTTATTGCACTCGCGATGTGTCTTGTGCTCGCGCTGGCCGCTCTTGCGCCAGCCGCAGCTTTCGAAGTCATTTCGGTCCCCGAAGACGTCAACGCCCTCAATCTGTCGGACGTTGTCGAAATCCTGCCTGGCACTGAGGGGCGCGTGCAACTGTCCACTGCGCCCGGTGAAGATGGCATCATCCGGCGTATCGAAGTGCGGGCGACCGAGCAGGGGACCAATCCCAATTTTGCGCTGTTTGCGCTGCGCAACGAGAGCGACCAGCAGATCGAACGCCTGCTCGTGGCGCCGTTTTTCCGCCTGCCGGGCTCCGGTATTTTCCAGCCCGATCTGGGCAATGACCGCATCAAGGCGCTGACACCAAGCGCCGGTATCCGTCCGGTCCGCCTGACGGACAGCGAAGCCGACGTGTTCGAGGTGACGCTCGATCCGGGTGCGACCGTGACCTTCGTGGCCGAGCTGATCAGCGACGAACTGCCAGAGCTCTACCTGTGGCAGCCCAACGCCTACCGCGACTATGTGAACTCCTTCACCCTGTTCCGCGGCGTGGTGCTGGGCGTTGCCTCGCTGGCGGCCGTGTTCCTCACCATCATGTTCGTGGTGAAGGGGCGTGGCGTATTCCCCGCGACGGCAGCCTTTGCCTGGGCGGTATTGATCTACCTGCTGATTGATTTTGGCGTGCTGGGTCGCTTGCTTGGCCTGCCGGCCGGTGGCGTACAACCACTGCGCGCCGCGGCCGAGGCTGGCATAGCCACCACGCTGGCCGGGTTCCTGTTCATCTATCTCAACCTGCATCGATGGCACCTGCGCTTCATCCATTTGGCGCTCGGTCTGGCTGCGCTGTTCCTGGCGCTGTTCGGCTTCGCCTTCCTGCAGCCCGCCATTGCCGCGACCATCGCCCGGCTGGTGCTCGCCCTGCTGGGTATCTCTGGCTTCTTCCTGATACTGCTGCTGGCCCTGCGCGGCTACGACCGCGCCGTGCTGCTGGTGCCGACCTGGATCATCCTGATCGCCTGGCTGTTCTATTCCTGGCTGGTGGTGACCGGGCAGGTGTCCAACGACGTGGCGCAACCGGCCGTTGGCGGCGGCCTGGTGCTCATCGTCATGCTGCTGGGCTTCACCGCGGTGCAGCACGCCTTTTCCGAGGGGCAGGTGTCGATCGGCACGCTGTCCGAAGTCGAGCGCCGTGCACTGGCACTGACCGGTTCGGGTGACTTCGTCTTCGACTGGAACATCGAGCGCGACCGCGTGGCGGTGAGCGACGAACTGGCTACGCGTCTGGGCGAAAAGCGCGGCGCATTGCGCGGTGCCATCAAGCGCTGGCTCGACCGGGTGCATCCCGACGACCGCGACCGCTTCCGCACGGCCTTCGATACGCTGGTTGAACTGCGGCGCGGCAAGGTATCGGCCGATATGCGTGTTGCCGGACATGACGGCAGTTATCGCACCTTCCGCATGCGCGTGAAGCCGGTGCTGGGGGGCGACGGGCAGGTGAACCGCATCGTCGGCACCCTGCAGGACGTGACCGAAGACCGGGCCGCTCGCGAACGCCTGCTGCACGACGCTGTACACGATAGCCTCACCGGACTGCCCAACCGCCAGCTGTTCCTTGATCGGTTGGAGCGTGCCCTGGTTCGGGCCCGCACGCCCGGCGGCACCAAGCCGGCGGTGTTCCTTATCGATATCGACCGTTTCATGGAGCTCGAAGAGCGCATCGGCCATTCCGCCGCCGATTCGGTGCTGCTCGCCATCTCCCGCCGCATTTCGCGCATAATGCGTCCGCTCGATACGGTGGCGCGGGTGACGGGCGATCAGTTCGCGGTAATTCTCGCCTCCGAGCAGGCCGCCGGCAAGATTGCCGAAACGGCCGAGCAGATCCGCAAGGCGCTCAAGGCCCCGTTCAACTTTGGCGACCGGGACCTGACGCTGACCGCTTCGATCGGCGTGACGATCTATGACAGCAATCCGGCCTCGGCCACCGATGTGCTGCGCGATGCCGAACTGGCCATGTATTACGCCAAGCGCCTTGGCGGTGACCGGATCGAAGCCTATCGCGCCTCGGCCCGCTCCATCGCCGCCTATAACCGGGCCAGCGAGGAAGACCTTGAGCGCGGCATGAAGCAGGGCGAGCTGCATGTGCAGTTCCAGCCGGTGATGGACATCCAGACCGGCCAGATGGTCGGCGCCGAAGCTCTGATGCGCTGGATGCACCCCACGCGCGGCGCCGTGACCCCCGATGAGTTCGTGCCGCTGGCCGAACGGTCGGGCCAGATCGAAAAGCTCGGGCGGCTGGCCTTCGAACAGGCTGCGGCTCAGGCCAAGGACTGGATGACCACGATGGGCCTGCCCGAGGACTTTTTCATCTCGGTCAATCTCTCGCCGACCCAGCTGGCAACCGAGACCTTGCTCAACGACATGCGTCTCCTTGTGAGCCAGGATAAGGAACTGGCGCGTCACCTCAAGCTCGAGATTACCGAGAGCCAGGTGATGACCAATCCCGAGCACTCCGCTTACATGCTGCAGGCGCTGCGCAATCTCGGCCTTGGGCTGGCGCTTGACGATTTCGGCACCGGTCACTCGTCACTGAGCTACCTGCATCGCTTCCCGTTCGACACGATCAAGATTGCCGCGCCCTTCGTGAAGATGAGCGACGTCAACGGCATCGCGCATACGCAGGGCCCGATCATTCGCGCCGTCGTCAATCTGGCGTCGGACCTCGACCTGATGGTGATTGCCGAGGGCGTCGAGTCGGTCGACGAGATCGAGCGCCTGCGCCAGCTCAACTGCCGCTATGCGCAGGGCTTTGCCTTCGGTGCTGCGATGACCGGCGCTGAACTGGGCAAGAAGATCGCCGCGCAGATGGGGCGGTAACGCCGCCACAGCCCTCGGGCGTGGCCCGAGGGGCGCAACTATGCGTGCCCGGCGTCGGGGCTAAGCGAGGCCATCGTGATGTTGAGGCTCGCCAGGGCGGCCTTGTAGCGGTCGGCAATGGGCGTGTCGAAGATCAGCTCCCGGCTCGCCGGCACGTGGAGCCAACCATTATCGGCGATTTCATCTTCGAGCTGGCCGGCATCCCAGCCGCAACAGCCCAGGGCCAGCAGCGCCGACTGCGGCGCGGGGCCAAAGGCCATCGCCTTGAGAATGTCGAGCGTGCCCGTCAACGATACGCCTTCGGCCACCTGATAGGTGTTGCCGCTCTTGTAGTCGGAGGAGTGGAGAACGAAGCCACGCCCCTTTTCGACAGGGCCGCCGCGCATCACGGCGCGCTGGCGGATCGAGGCGGGCAGGCGGATTACCGCGTCGGGGTCACCCAGGTCGAGTTCATCGAGAATGTCGGCAAAGTGCAGGTTGGCGAGCTCGTGATTGACCACAAGTCCCATTGCGCCTTCGCTGCCATGATGCACCAGCAGGATGACGCTCTCCGCGAAGCGTTCGTCTGCCATGTCGGGCATGGCCACGAGGAATTGTCCTTCGAGCGATTTCATGGGCTAATTGTAGGCACCTGGGCCGCCAAAGCCAAGTTACGATGACGACAACAGCAAGTTCACGAAGGCATGATGCCTCGTGAGCTTTTTCTAAACCCGATCATGGGCTAATGCCTTTTGCCATGTATCCAGCCTCGACCGTATTAGCCCTCGCATTGCTGACCGTCCCCGTGGTTGCCGGGGAGACGCCCTGGCAGGATGTTGCCCCGGGCGTGAAGCTGCGCTTGATCAGCACCGGGCAGATCAAGCCCGACGGCTCGACGCTGGTCGGGCTCGAAATCGACATGCCCGAAACCAACAAGACCTATTGGCGCGTACCGGGTGATACCGGCCTGCCGACCGAATTGACTTTCGCAGCTGGTGGCGTGCGCGACCACGAAATTCTCTGGCCCTATCCGACCCGGCACGAGACGGAAAACTACCTCGACTACGCCTATTTCGGCCCGACCGTGCTGCCGGTTGAGCTGAGCCTTGAGCCCGGCACGACCAAGCTGGAGTTGAGCGCCGTCTTGGGCATCTGTTCGGATATCTGCGTCCCCGCACAGGCGCATTTCTCGCTGCCCCTCGATGACAGCGCTCCTGACCGCGCCAACGGGCTGCGGCTGCGCCAGGCGGTTGCCATGACCCCGATGGAATGGGGGAGCGATCCCCAGCCGATCGGCGCCGTGGCGCTGTCGTCTGACCCCAGCATGCTGGCGGTCGAGGTGAGCGACCCTGATCTTGATCCGGCCTCGCTGATTGCCGCAACGGCCAGCGGCCTGCCCCTGTTCGGTACGCCGCAAAAAAGCCCGGAACCAAACCTAGTGCTCATCCCCATCCTGGATCGAGGGGGCGCTGCAAGTCTCGACAGCCAGGATATCGAGCTCACTTTCCTCACCGGCGAGGGGGCTTTCGAGGTCACGCGCGCCGTTTCGGCGGCGTCTCCGGAATGAACGGTGCGGGGGTAACGGGGTATTAGCCCCTTGTCGGCGATGCTAAAGCCGCTTATCCCAAAAGCACTTGACGAGGGAAACGCCACCGCCCGGTGGCCTGAGGCATAGGACATATCCACACATGATCGATCGCGGCAGTCCGGTTCCGTCCGTGCGGGTGAAGCTTGTGGGTAGCGATGGCCCGACGGATACGACCAGCGACGCCGTTCTCGGCAGTGGCCTGGTGGTGTTTTTCGCAGTGCCCGGCGCCTTCACGCCCACCTGCCACGTCAACCATCTTCCCGGCTTTGTGGCCAATGAGCCGAAGCTGAAGGCCGCGGGCGTCGATCGCATCGTCTGTGCCTCTGTCAACGACCACCACGTCATGAAGGCCTGGGCTGAAGCGTCCGGTGCGCTCGACAAGGTTGAGTTCATCGCCGACGGCAATGCCGAGCTGGCCGAGGCCCTTGGGATGGACAAGGATTTTTCCGCAGCAGGCATGGGCAAGCGTTTTGCGCGCTCGGCCATGCTGATCCGCGATGGCGTGGTCGATGCCGTGTTTGTCGAAGACGCTCCCGGCGTGACGGCAAGCGGCGCCCCTGCCATTCTGATGGCGCTCGAAGCTGCCAGAAGCTAGTGTTCCCGTCAGGAGACAGCCTATGACCAAGCCTATTTCCACTTTGCTGCGCCTGACCGCTGCCTGCGCCACGGCCACCCTGCTTGCTGCCTGCTCGATGGGCAGCATGTTTGGCGGCGGCAACAGCGCGCAAAACCAGCAGCTTCAGAACGCTACGCCGACGCCGGCGGCCGTTGCGCAGGCGCAGACCAATGCGCTGCCCGCCATCGCAACCGAATGCCCGCAGATCCGCGTGCGGCCCGGTGGCGAAGCGATGTTCTATTACGGCAATGGCCGCACCGGCGACCCCAAGGCGCTGCAGTATCAGGGCGTGATCGACGAAAGCTCGCGCAACTGCGTGGTGTCCAACGGCCTGATCACCGTCAATATGGGTGTGGTCGGCCGCGTGCTGCTCGGCCCCGCTGGCAAGCAGACTTCGGTCAACGCCCCGATCCGCTTTGCCGTGGAGCGTGATGGCCAGGCCGTGTTCTCGGAAAAGTACACGCTGCCCGTCGCCGTTTCGCCGACCGAACGCTCCGCAGAATTCGTCAAGGTGCTGGAAAATGTCGCCATCCCCTATCTGGGCGGCGAGGACATCACCATCTGGGTCGGCTTCGACACCAGAGGCTGAAATCAGCTGAGACTATTGAGTTTGGGAGCCCCGTGGATCAGTCCGCGGGGTTCTTTTTTTGGCGATAAGGGCAGCATTCGGACCCGCACTGGGCCAGTTACCCCCGCCTATCCTCCCCCTCCCTTCAGGGGGAGGTTAGGTGGGGGGTGCTCTTACTCGGCAGCCTTCGGCAGTTCTGTCCGTTCCCACTTGAGGATCGGCGAGCGCGCGGCGCGGGTTTCGTCCAGGCGACGGCGCGGCGCCTTGAGCGGCGCAGCGGTGAAGCGCTCGGTATTGCCAGCCTTGGCGTCGGCAGCGAGCTCTTCCATCACTGCGCAGAACTGGTCGAGCGTCTGCTTGCTTTCGCTTTCGGTCGGCTCGATCAGCATTGCGCCATGCACCACCAGCGGGAAGTACATGGTCATCGGGTGGAAGCCCTCGTCGATCAGCGCCTTGGCGAAGTCCAGCGTGGTTACCCCGGTGCCCGCCAGGAAGCTGTCGTCGAACAGCGCTTCGTGCATGGTCGGATAGTCGCCGAACGGCACCGAGAAGGCATGCTGCAGGCGCGCCTTGATGTAGTTGGCGTTGAGCACCGCATCCTGCGCGGCCTGTGCCAGTCCGTCGCCGCCATGGCTGAGCATGTAGGTCAGCGCGCGGACGTACATGCCCATCTGGCCCTGGAAGGCGGTGATGCGCCCCAGGGCGTCGCCTTCGGCGTGTTCGACGAGCTCCAAACCTTCTCCGGCCTTGCGAACGAACGGCACCGGCGCAAACGGCGCCAGCGCGGCCGAGAGCACGACCGGACCGGCACCGGGACCGCCGCCGCCATGGGGCGTCGAGAAGGTCTTGTGCAGGTTGATATGCATGGCGTCGATGCCGAGGTCGCCCGGGCGGACCACACCCATGATGGCGTTGAAATTGGCGCCATCGCAGTAGAAGAACGCCCCGGCCGCATGGACGGCCTCCGCGATCTCGATCACCTGGGGTTCGAACAGGCCGCAGGTATTGGGATTGGTCAGCATGATCGCGGCCACCTCGGGCGACAGCGCATCCTTGACCGCCTGAACGTCGACTGTGCCATCGTCGCGCGCCGGGATCGGCTTGACGGTGTAGCCAAGGAAGGCGGCAGTCGCCGGATTGGTGCCGTGGGCGCTTTCGGGCACCAGAACGATGGTGCGGTGGCTCTGGCCGGCGGCGTCCTGCGCGGCCTTGATGGCCATCATGCCAAGCAGTTCACCATGCGCGCCGGCCTTGGGCGTCAGCGCCACGGCCGCGGTGTTGGTGAGGGTCATCAGCCAGTGGCTGAGCTGGTTCATCAGCTCAAGTGCGCCCTGCACGGTGGAAACCGGCTGCAGGGGGTGAATGTCCGAGAAGCCGGGCAGGCGCGCCATCTTCTCGTTGAGGCGCGGATTGTGCTTCATCGTGCACGACCCCAGCGGATACATGCCGCTGTCGATCGAGTGGTTGAGGCGGCTGAGGCGCACATAGTGGCGCATGGCCTCGGGCTCGGTCAGGCCTGCCAGATCAAGCGGCATCTTGCGTTCGAAACCGCCGAGGCGGTCGGTGGAGATGGTGACCTCAGGCAGGTCGACGCCGGAATGCTCGGTGTCGCCGATCTCGAACAGCAAGGGTTCGTTGGGGAGAAGCGCCGAGCCGGAGGTGGAGGCATAGCCCGAGGTGCCGGTGCCGGTGGGGCGACCTTGATTGTTCATGCTCATGCCAGTTCCTCCGCAAGGGCGGCACACAGTGCGGCGATATCGGCATCCGTGGTGAGTTCGGTTGCTGCCAGCACGATGAGGTTTTCAACCGCGGGATTGGTGGGTTCGAGCCGGCTGACCGGCACCCCGCCCAGAATGCCGCGTGCAGCCAGCCGCTCGATCAGCCCGGCTGCGGGCTGGTTGGTGCGGATGGTCATTTCGTTGAAGAAGGTCTTGTTGAGAACCTCGACGCCCGGCACGGCTTCAAGCGCATCGGCCAGCTTCCCGGCATTGGCGTGGTTGAGGCGGGCAAGGCGGGTAAACCCGGCTTCTCCCAGCAGCGCCATGTGGATCGAGAAGGCCAGTGCGCACAGACCTGAATTGGTGCAGATGTTGCTGGTCGCCTTCTCGCGGCGGATGTGCTGCTCGCGGGTGGAAAGGGTCAGCACGAAGCCGCGCTGGCCTTCCGCGTCGACGGTTTCACCGCAGATGCGGCCGGGCATCTGGCGGATGAATTCCTTGCGCGTGGCCAACAGACCCAAATAAGGGCCGCCGAAATTGAGCGCATTGCCGATCGACTGGCCTTCGGCCACGACGATATCGGCGCCCAGCGCACCGGGGGCCTCGAGCAGGCCGAGCGAAACGACCTCGGTGATCACCACGATCAGCAGCGCACCCTTGGCGTGTGCGGCGTCGGCGGCGGTCTTGATGTTGCGCAGGTGGCCGTAGAAATCAGGCGTCTGCACCACGATGGCAGCCGTCTGCTCGTCGATATGATCGAGAATGTCGCCCTGGCCTTCAGGAGAAGCCGAGAGGCATTCGAGATCGCTGTCGTCCTTGAGATAGGCCTTCACCACATCGCGGTAGTGCGGGTGGAGGCCGCCCGACAGCACGATCTTGGTGCGGCGGGTGAGGCGGCGCGCCATCAGTACGGCCTCGGCGGTGCCGGTCGAGCCGTCATAGAGCGAGGCATTGGCCACATCCATGCCGGTGAGCTTGGCCACCTGGGTCTGGAATTCGAACAGCATCTGCAGGGTGCCCTGCGAGATTTCGGGCTGGTAGGGCGTGTAGGCGGTGAGCCATTCCGAACGCTGGATCAGGTGATCAACCGTCGCCGGGACGTGATGGCGATAGGCGCCCGCGCCAACGAAGAACGGGCCATCGGCACCGGCCTGGTTCTTTCCGGCGAGGGCCCGCATATGGGCCTCGACGAGAAATTCGGGACTATGGGCGGGCAGACCGAGGTCGAAGGTCTTGAGGGCCCGCGCCGGAACGGCGCTGAACAGATCATCGACGGAGGCCGCACCGATGACGCCGAGCATTTCGGCGCGTTCGGCTTCGGAATGTGGAAGGTAGCGCATGGGGTTTCTCAGGCTTCCAGTGTGTGCGTGCCCCCACCCTTGATGGGCAGGGTGGGGGGCCTGCTTACTTCGTCAAATCAGCATAGGCCGCGGCGTCGAGCAGGGCGTCGATCTCCCCGGCATCCGCGATGGCGATCTTGTAGATCCAGCCGGCTGCTTCCGGATCGGAGTTGATGAGACCGGGTTCGCCCGACAGGGCTTCGTTGACTTCGATCACCGTGCCGGCAACCGGGGCATAGATCTCCGAGGCGGCCTTGACGCTCTCGACGACGGCGGCTTCGTCGCCCTTCTTGAGCACCTTGCCGACGGCGGGCAGCTCGACGAACACGATGTCGCCCAGGGCTTCCTGTGCATAGGGGGTGATGCCGATAATGCCGGTCGAGCCGTCTACGCGGATATACTCGTGGTCAGGGGTGAACTTGGTGGTCATGGTCGATCTCTCAACTGGCTTTTGTTTTGCGGAAATAGCGGTGTGGCACGAAGGGGGTAGCGACGACCTCGGCCGGCTGGGCGCGGCCGCGCACCGAAACCTGGAGCTTGCTGCCGATCGTGGCATGGGCGGGCGGCACAAAGCCCATGGCGATGGCCTTGCCGAGCGTGGGGGCAAAGCCGCCGCTGGTGACGACGCCGATGCTGGCCCCTGACGCATCGAGAATCTCGGCGCCTTCACGGGCCGGAGCGCCTTCGACCAACAGGCCTGCGCGAACGCGCTGGGGGCCATTGTCCCGCTCGGCGAGGATGCGGCTTGCGCCGGGGAAATCGGCGGCCTCGCGGCGGCGCTTGGAGACGGCAAAGCCCAGATCCGCCTCGATGGGGGAGATGGTCTCGTTGAGGTCATGTCCGTAAAGCGGCAGCCCAGCTTCAAGGCGCAGGCTATCGCGGGCGCCGAGGCCGATTGGCTTGACCCGTGGATCGGCAAGGAGCGTGTCCCAGAGGGTGTTTGCGAAGGCGGCGGGGCAAAGCAGCTCAAACCCATCTTCGCCCGTGTAGCCGCAGCGGGAAATGATCAGTGTCTGGCCCTGGAGCTCGTAGGGCGCGTATTGCATGAAGCCCAGTTCCACGACACCGGGAATGAGGCTGGCCAGCACTCCAACCGCTTCGGGGCCCTGCAGGGCAAGCAGTGCGCCGTCATCGGCGCGGGTCAGCTTGGCTTTGTCGCCAGCCGCGGATGCGATGAGGGCGAAGTCGCCTTCCTTGGTGCCGGCATTGACCACGATGTAGAGCGAGCCGGGAAATTTCGGCGAGCGGGCGATCATCAGGTCGTCGATGACGCCACCGTTCTCGTTGAGCAGCAGGGTGTAGCGGATCTGGCCGGGCTTGAGGCCAGCAATGTCACCGCAGACCAGCGGTTCGATGATGGCTGAGATGGCAGCGTGATCGGCCTCGGCATCGCCGGTGGGATTGTTCAGCTGGAGGAAGCTCGGGCCCATATGGCTGACATCGAACAGGCCGGCCTGCTCGCGGGTCCATTTGTGTTCTGTCATGATGCCGCCGGCATACTGCACCGGCAGATTGTAGCCCCCGAAGGGCACCATTCGGCCGCCAGCGGCAACGTGGCGCTCAAAAAGCGGGGTGGTCTTGAGGGTCTCAGTGGGGCTGTCAGCCATCAACACTTCCTGGATTTGGACACGGTGACACGAAAGCTCCGCCCTGTGGCGAATTTCGTGCCCCCTCTGTCCTCATCACCTGAGAGATTTCCCGGCTGAGCGCCGGTTGCTCCTTCGGTGGGACCTGGCGATATCGCCGGTCCGCTTTCCAGAGTGTTGGTTTTACTGCGGTCCTTTTGCCTGAGAGTTTCCGGGGCGGTTGCTCCTTCGGCGCCGGAGAAATCCAGTCTCTCCCGCAGTGGCTGCACCATGGTGGAGATTCTTTTTGGCGTCAATCGCGCTCGAAGAGCGGTGCAGGATTTTGTGTTGGGGCTGGACGCGCAGCCACAAACGAAAAGGGCGGGCATAAATGCCCGCCCTTGAAACTGGATAGTGCCGGAAGCCTAGTTCAGGCGGTTGCCGACATCGGCGATGGCTTTGTCGACGACCTGGCCGCCCTTCTTGCCCATCTCGTCGGTCAGGACCAGACGAGCGGCTTCGATGGCGACGTCGGCTGAACGGGCGCGCACTTCGGCGACAGCCTGGGCTTCAGCCTGGGCGATCTTGTCTTCGACGGCCTTGGTGCGACGGGTCACCATTTCGGCCAGCGATGCCTGGGCCTCGGCGGTGAGGCGGGTAGCCTCTTCCTTGGCGGCAGCGATGATGCCTTCAGCTTCGCTCTCGGCAGCAACGCGCTTCTGCTCATATTCAACGAGCAGGGCAGCGGCTTCTTCGCGCAGCTGCTTGGCAGCGGCGAGGTCGTCGGCGATCTTCTGGATCTGGCCGTCGAGCATCTTGCCGACGATCTTGGGGATGCCGAAATAGACGGCGCCCGCAACGAAGATGACGAGTGCGACGGTCGCGTAGAATGAGTTATCGAGCCATTCCATTGCCGCTTACTCCTTGTTCGCCTTGGCGACTGCAGCGCGGACGCTATCAGTCGAAACGTCGCCAACCAGCTGGGTCACAACGGTCTGGGCAGCATCCGTGGCGATCTCGTCGACATGGGTCAGCGCTTCAGACTTGGTTGCGGTGATGCGGGCTTCAGCGGCGCTCACCTTGGAGGTGAGGTCGGCTTCGACAGCGTTGCGCTTGGCAGCGAGGTCGGCCTGGATCGTTTCGCGGGTTTCGTTGGCAATGCCCTGAGCCTTGGACTTGGCGGCAGCCAGTGCAGCTTCGTAAGCGGCGATGGCAGCGTCGGTCTTCTGGCGGGAGGCGTCTGCCGCCGCGAGATCGGCATCGATAAGCGCCTTGCGGTTGGCAAGGATGCCGCCGATGCGGGGCAGGGCGACTTTGCTCATCAGCAGGTAGAGCGCGCCGAAGGTGATGGCGAGCCACAGCAGCTGGCTGGGGAAGGTCGAGGGGTCGAACGGCGGGAATACGCCTGAATCGTGCGCGCCAGCGTCTGCAGCGGTGGTCGCATGGGTGTTGGCGGTCGGATCGGCATGGGTAGCGTCGACTGCGCCAGGAGCGCCTTCAACGTGTACTTCGGCCGGTGGAGCCGCCTCTTGGGCGTAGGCTTGCGTTACCATCAGGTGAGGTCCCGTTAAATCCGGTCAGCCGGCCGAGGCCGGAAATGTATGCGCAGCCGGAACCAGTCCGGCTGCGAAAGATCGTTGTCGTGCCGTTATTAGGCGACGAACAGCAGGATCAGGGCAACCAGGAACGAGAAAATGCCCAGAGCTTCGGTCACGGCGAAGCCGAAGATCAGGTTCGAGAACTGGCTCGGAGCTGCCGACGGGTTGCGCAGGGCGCCCGACAGGAAGTTGCCGAAGATGTTTGCCACGCCAATAGCGGCGCCAGCCATACCGAAACAAGCAATACCGGCACCGATGAACTTTGCGGCTTCAGCTTCCATTTTTTAGTCCTTTCAAGCGACTCTTAAGCGGGGTTCTGGCGGAACAGCCCGCCGTGTCAGGTAGATTAGTGAGAGGGGTGGATAGCGTCGTTGAGGTACATGCAGGTCAGAACCGCAAAGACGTAGGCCTGAACAGCACCAACCAGGAATTCCAGTCCGGTGATGGCGACGCCCATAATCAACGGCAGCGCCGAACCAAGAATGCCAAGGAAACCGAGGCTGCTCATGGTCACGATGAAACCGGTGAAGACTTTGAGAGTAATGTGGCCAGCCAGCACGTTGCCAAACAGACGCACAGACAGGCTGATCGGGCGGCTCATGAACGAGATGAACTCGATCGGCGCCACGATGGGAAGGATGTAACCGGGAACGCCCGACGGAACGAACAGCTTGAGGAACTTCGGACCGTTCTTGGCAAAACCGTAGATCACCACAGTCAGGAACACGAGCATCGACAGCGCGAAGGTGATGATGATGTGGCTGGTGACGGTGAAGAAGTAGGGCACCATGCCGAGCATGTTTGCCACGAAGATGAAGGTGAAAAGGCTGAACACCAGCGGGAAGAACTTCATGCCCGCGGTGCCGGCGGCACTTCTGACCATATTGGCCACGAACTCATATAGAAGCTCGCTGACCAGCTGCGCGCGGCTCGGGATCACGCTCTTCGAGCCGGTCGACAGGACCAGGTAGAGCGAGATGATCGCAACGGTGGCGACCATGAACAGCGACGAGTTGGTGAAAGCAAAATGGACACCGGAACCCTCGGTGCCGTCACCCCCAAGGGTGAACAGCGGGAACATGTCCTGGATGACGAATTGGTGGATCGGATCAGTACCGGCCAAGATAGAGCCCTCTAAGCGTCATCATTTATCATTTTCGTCTTCCTCGTCGGGGCCCAGATCGGAGCCCGGCGGGGGAGGCGATGCGGCATTCATCTGTGCCACCACGCGGGTGACGTTCAGTATTCCAGCGGCGAAGCCCACCAACAACATGATGAGCAAGCCCCAGGGGCTGGTCCCCAGGCCAAGATCGATGAGGTAGCCAAAAACTGCCCCCACCAGAATTGCGGCGATGAACTCGGTGCCGATGCGCATTCCGCGCGCCATACCGCTCATCTCCGGGGAGGCGTCTCTCGAGGCTCTGTTGTCCTCGATATCCCGTTCCCTCTTGGCCGAGGCAATCCGTGATGCGAGATCGCGGGTTACCTCTTGGGCGCTGTCCGGCTGACCTTTGGTATCTTGCGGTTTTGACATCCGCTTGCTCCCCTCGGTCGGCTAATTCCCGAGATTTCGGGACACCCTTTTAAGTCGCGCGCAACATAGTGGTGGGGTCTTGGAGTGTCAAGAAGCGCGCGGCGGCCGTAACGCATTGATTGTAAATGTTAAATTAGGTCGGGGCGGGGGTGCGTCATGCTGTCCACACGCGATCGTGGCAAAGTCGCGGCAGTTCGGGGAGATTCTCAAGGCCCGGAGGGGCTGCCGGACGTGGTTTTGCGGGTGTGGCTTTGGGGGGCGTGATCGCGCTACACCGCTTCCAGGAACGTCTCTGCGGTTTGGAGGTCGACCGATACCAGCTGGCTGACGCCGCGTTCGGCCATGGTGACGCCGAACAGGCGGTCGACGCGGCTCATGGTGATCGGATTGTGCGTGATGACCATGAAGCGCGTGTTGGTGCGCTGGCGCATGGATTCGAGCAGGTTGCAGAACCGTTCCACATTGGCGTCATCGAGCGGGGCGTCGACTTCGTCGAGCACGCAGATCGGCGCAGGATTGGTGAGGAATACCGCAAAGATCAGGCTCATGGCGGTGAGCGCCTGCTCGCCGCCCGAGAGCAGGGTCATGGTCTGCGGCTTCTTGCCGGGCGGGCGGGCGATGATTTCAAGGCCAGCTTCGAGCGGGTCATCGCTTTCGACAAAGGTCAGCTCGGCCGTGCCACCGCCGAAGAGGCTGGTGAACAGCTCCTGGAAATGCGCGTTGACCTTGACGAAGGCCTCGTTGAGCCGGGCGCGGCCTTCCTTGTTGAGCGACTGGATGCCGGTGCGCAGCTTGGCGATCGCCTCGATCAGATCCTCTTTGTCCCGAACCATCAGGTCGAGCTTTTCCTGGACCTCAATGGATTCCTTTTCCGCTGACAGGTTGACCCCGCCCAGCCGCTCGCGCTCGGCCTTCAGGCGATCAACCTTCTGCTCGGTGGCGCCTTCGGCAGGCAGCGGCTCTTCCGGCTTGATGCCCGAAGCTTCGAGCGTCTTGCTGGCGGGGATGTCGAGGGTTTCCTCGATCTGCCGCTCGATCTGCTGGCGCTGGGCGATAAAGCCCTTCACGCGCTCTTCGATGCGGGTCAGCTCGATACGGGCATTGGCGAGCACGTCGCTGGTAGCCTTGAGGGCCTTGTCAGCTTCGCGGAACCGGGTCTGGGCGACGTTGAAACTGTCGCCGGCCGCCTGGTGATCGATCTTGGCCTGCTCGATCTTGTCTTCCAGTTCGGCACGGCGCGTTTCGAACTCGTCGGGCGTCTCGGCCACGGCCCGCAGCTGCTTTTCGACTTCGGCGCGGCGCTGGTCGAGCGTCGCCAGCTGGGCGAGCGCACCTTCGCTGCGGCGCACCCAGCTTTGCTTGTCGCGTTCGAGCTGCGAGAGGCGGCTCTCGCGCATGCGGGCGGAGCTTTCAAAGCTGCCCAGCTTAAGGCGCGCCTGATCTGCCCGCTCGCGTGTCTTGTCGAGGGCGATCTGCTTGTCCTCGGCGAGGAGGGACGCGTCGTCTTCGGTGCCGGCCTGTTCGAGCGCATCCTCGGCACCGGCGCGGATGGCCTCGGCTTCTTCGAGGCTATCGGTGAGGCGGGCGCGCGCTTCTTCGAGTGCGGACTGGCGGGCGGCAAGGTCGCCCATGGCGCGCTGGGCCTTGTCGACCTCGATCTGGGCCGTGCTGATGGCATGATGGGCCACGCGCCAGGATTCGCGTTTGCCGCGCTCGTCCTGTCGCGCCATGTCGTGCGCGGCGGTGAGGTTTTCGACGTCGCGCCGGAAGGCATTGCGCTCACCCTTGGCGCGGGTGATTTCCTCATCAAGCTCGGCGAGACGGTTGCGCTGTGCGAGGCGCTGCGCGGCGGGGGAGGGCGCATCGGCGGCGGCGACAAAGCCATCCCAGCGCCAGAGCGCGCCATCGAGGGTGACCAGGCGCTGGCCGGGCTTGAGCGCATGCATCAGGCCGGGGCCATCGACCGCATCGATCAGACCGATCTGGTCGAGGCGGCGCTTGAGCAATGCGCTGCCGGTAACATAGCGGCTGAGCGGTTCGGCCGCCTGCGGCAGGGCGGGGTCGTCGGTGTGGTCCACCGGCACCGACCAGTGCATGGGCGCACCGGCATCCGAGCTGGCTTCCAGATCATCGCCCAGCGCGGCGCCGAGTGCGGTTTCGTAACCGGCCTCAACGCGCAGCTCGTCGACGATCGCCGGCCAGAGGCTCGCGCCGACATTGAGCATTTTGCCCAGGGTGGACGCTTCCGCTTCGAGGCGGGTGAGGTTGGCTTCGATTTCGGCGAGGCGGGGCCGGGACTCGTCGAGGCGCGCCTGGGTTTCGGCCGTAGTCTCTTCGGCGATGACAGCCAGTTCCTCGGCTTCGGCGGCGGCTTCCTGCGCCTCGGTCAGCGCGGCGCGCTTTTCCGCGAGCGTCTCGTCGGAATCGAGCGCTGCCGACACGGTTGCCGCGTCGCGCTCGACGCTGGCCAGTTCCTGGGTGAGGCGCTGAATGCGGGTGGCGGCTTCTTCGGCGCTGCGCATGGCCTGGGCGCGGCGGGCGCGGACCTGGGCAAAGGCGTCAGCGGCGGCACGGGCTTCGGCTTCCGCCTGGGCTACGGCAGCGCGGGCCTCGTCGGCGGCGGTGCGGGCACGGTCGAACTCGTCCTGCGCGGCTTCGGCTTCGCCAAGCAGGATTTCCTGCTCTTCTTCATAGGTGGCGAGCGTTGTCTCGCTTTCGGCCACCAGCTCGCGTTCGCGCACGCCGTCGGCGTCGAGTTGCTTCAGGCGGTCCTGCAATTCGGCCTGGCGCTGCCCGGCCCGGCGCGCTTCCTCGGTCAGCTGCTCGGCAAGGATGGTGTAGCGCTGCAGGACGGCGGCGGTAACGGCCTCGCGCTCGCGCAGCGGCTGCAGGGCGGCATCGGCGTTTTCGAAGGTCTTCTTGGCTTCGAATTCGAGATGGGTAACCTCGGCCAGCTGGCGCACCAGCACGGCCTGCTGGGCCTCGTTTTCCTTCTCGGCGAAACGGGCAGCGACCCAGCGGATATGATAAAGCGTGGCTTCAGCGCGGCGGATATCGCCCGACAGCGAGCGATAGCGGGTGGCAAGGCGCGCCTGGCGCTTGAGGGTCTCAAGCTGGGTGCCGACCTGCGCGATGATATCGTCGACGCGTTCGAGATTGGCCTCGGCGGCACGCAGGCGCAATTCGGCTTCGTGGCGGCGCGAATGCAGGCCCGAAATGCCGGCGGCTTCTTCGAGCAGGGCGCGGCGCGCGGTTGGCTTGGCGGCAATCAGTTCGCCGATCTGGCCCTGGCGCACCATGGCAGGCGAGTGGGCGCCTGTGGACGCATCGGCAAACAGCAATTGCACGTCGCGGGCGCGCACTTCCTTGCCGTTGACGCGATAGACCGACCCGGCCTCGCGCTCGATGCGGCGGGTGACTTCGAGAACATCGGATGTGTTGAGTGCCGCGGGGGCGGTGCGGTCGGAATTGTCGAGGACGAGAGTGACTTCGGCCGAGTTGCGGCCGGGCCGGTTGCCCGAACCCGAGAAGATCACGTCATCCATGCCCGAGGCGCGCATAGCCTTGTATGAGCTTTCGCCCATCACCCAGCGCATGGCTTCCACGAGATTGGACTTGCCGCAGCCATTGGGGCCGACAATGCCGGTCAGGCCCGGTTCCATGACGAGAGTCATCTCGTCACAGAACGATTTGAAGCCGTGGAGCTTGAGGCGCGAAAACTTCATGGCAGCGCCACCGGGGTGGCGCTGCCGGAAAGCAGCTTACTGTGCAGCGGGAGCCGCCGGAGCCATGCCATCGGTTGCAGGAGCGGCAGGCGCCATTGCATCGGTAGCCGGGGCAGCAGGAGCCATTGCGTCCGTTGCAGGAGCAGCAGCGGCGGCAGCTGGGGCGACGAAATCGGCAGGGATAAGCGGATCGATTTCAGCAGAGATCTGCTCGAGCGTCTTATCACCGGTGAGCGTCTTGCCATTGACATAGAATGTCGGGGTACCTGTCAGGCCGAATTCGTTCAGCGCCTGCTCGCGCATCGCTTCCATCCCGGTGAACAGCTCCTGATTCGTCAATGCAGCGTCAAAACTTTCCTGGGTAAAGCCGAGCTGCTTGGCGATTTCGAGGATCGCGTCGCGCGGAGCGGGCGAGGCAGCCCAGGTGTTCTGCGTCTTGAAGAAGGTCTGCAGCACATTGTGATGGTTGGTCGGGCCAGCGGCCTCGGCCAGCATGAACACTGCGGCGTCGAGCACGTTGCGCACGAAGGGGCGCACGATCAGCTTCACCTTGCCGGTATCGACATACTGCTCGATCAGGGTCGGCAGCACGGTGGTGGCGAAGGTGGCGCAGTGCGGGCAGGTCGGCGACGCATATTCGATGAAGGTCACCGGAGCATCAGGATTGCCCTGAACATGGTCCACCATGCCGCCGGCCGGGGCCATCAGCTTGGCGATGTCGATCATGTCACCGTCGGCAGCGTTGGCAGCACCAACCCCGCACAGGCTCAGGGCCGTTGCGGCGGCGGCCAGAACAAGGGTTTCGCGGCGGGTAAAGTTCACGATTCAGGCTCCTGTTTTGTTGTGCGTGACACTACACGGGGCAAATGTGTGGGCAAGTAGGCAAGTTCATCAACCTACAGTGAACGGTGCGCGCCCATTCAGTCCCCTTTGCGTGCCGATCGGCTGGAAAGCGCGTGGCCAAGCGTGCGCAGCGCCTCGCGCAATGCGTCGTCCTCGACGTCGGCCACCTGGGCCCCGACCTTTTCCATGACGCTCTGTGTCGGTTGAAACGGTTTATCGGCGGCCTTGCCTGAACCGGGGGTGAATGGCTCGGCCGACAGGCGCACCGCCCCCACCAGCACGAAACCGAAATAGCGGTTCACTGCCGCGGCGATCTTGGGCCCCTCATGGGAAATCGCCAGTGCATGGCCGGGCACGCAGCGCAGCACCAGCGTCGCCCCCTCCGCGCTGCGCTCGCCGCGTGGCCAGCTCAGCTTGTCGGGAATGGCGACCTGATCATAGGGCTTTGGCGCCATGGCCGCCCAATGGGCAATGATATCCCGGCTGGCAAAGCCGCGCTTCTTCAGCACCGGATCGAGTGCGCCTGTCAGCACGTCGGCCAGCCTTAGGGTCTTGTTGCGGCGCTTGGGTTCGGGAAGGTCGTCTTTGGCCATGGCCTGAAGTATCCCCAGGGCAGGGCATTCCACAAGGGGGAGCTGCCACGCGCCATTTCCCCTTGTGAAGAAGCCGTTGCTAGCGCTATCCGGGGGCATGCACCTTCCCAATCCTGCCCCCATCGACGCTGCGGCCGTGCTCGCCTGGTATGACCGGCATGCGCGCGATCTGCCCTGGCGGGTGGCGCCGGCCGACAGGGCCGGGGGCGTGCGGCCTGATCCCTATCGGGTCTGGCTGAGCGAGGTGATGCTGCAGCAAACCACGGTCGCGGCAGTGAAGAACTATTTCATCCGCTTCACCACGCTCTGGCCTACGGTGTTCGATCTGGCGGCCGCGCCGCTCGATAGCGTGCTCAAGGAGTGGGCGGGGCTGGGCTATTATGCCAGGGCGCGGAACCTGCATGCCTGTGCTCAAGCGGTGGTGAGCGAGCATGGCGGTGTGTTTCCGGCCAGCTCGGATGCGCTGCAAACCCTGCCGGGGATTGGCGCCTATACCAGCGCGGCGATTGCGGCGATCTGCTTTGACGAGCGCGTGGCGGTGCTTGATGGCAATCTCGATCGGGTGCTGGCGCGCTACTATGCGCTGGCGGTGCCGGTGCGCGAGGCCAAGGACGAATTGCGGGCGGCTTTGCAGGCTTCGGTGCCTGAGCGGGCAGGGGACTTCGCCCAGGCAATGATGGATCTTGGCGCCACCATCTGCGCGCCGCGCGCCGCAGCCTGCATGCTTTGCCCCATACAGCCCGGTTGCATCGCCACCCGGTCTGGTGACCCGACCATCTATCCAGTCAAGCCGACCAAGGCCGAACGGCCGGTGCGCAAGGGGCATGCCTATGTGATGCTCGACGCGGCGGGCGACGTCTATCTGCAAAGCCGGCCAGAAAAAGGACTGCTCGGCGGCATGACCGAAGTGCCCGGCTCGGACTGGGGCGCCGAACTACCCGAGCCCGCCTATCCGATCGCTGCCGACTGGCGGCACCGTGGACAGGTTGTCCACGTCTTCACCCATTTCCGGCTGGAGCTCCAAGTGTGGGCGGCGCAGGTGCCGGGGGATGACCTCGACAACGGCTGGTGGGCCGAGCCAAAGGCGCTCAAGGGTGAAGCCTTGCCGACCCTGTTTCGCAAGGTGCTGGCTGCGGCGGGTTTGGAGTAAGTGAGCCTCGCACCGGCCGAACAGCCAAAATCACCGGACAGTTGATCGCTTTGCGATTGATGCAAATTATCAACTCCTTAACACGGCTGAGGTGACGGTGACGGATGGTCCGTCGTCGCCTGATATTGCGTCTATTGCTGTTGGTCGTGTTGTCGCTGCCCCTATTGGTGGCGCCAGTCTCGGCTGCTGCCGCTCATGCCGCTGCGGCTGCGACGGGCGTGGAGAGAATGCACCACGACGTCCACCTGCCGCTGCAAGCCCACAATCACCATGACCAGAACGCCATTGATGAAGCGCATAATTCAATCGACCACGTCCATGACGTGCCCGGCATGGTCGCACAATGGGCCTTTTCGAGCGGCATTCCGCCGGTCGCCTGGCACGGGGTAGACCCGAAAGTCGTTGCGCGGGGGCGCTGTTCCGTCCGGACCGGCCCCCGGCCAATCCGTAGTTCGCCATCACCCAAGATCAATGTGTCGAATTACGGAACAACAATGCACCAGTCATCCAATAGAGGCGGCGGGCCCGAGAGCCTGCCTGCTGACAGAATGCGTATCAGGTCAATTCAGGTTTATCGCGCCAACTATTGGGGGCGCACATGACCGCGACCCTTGACGAGGTGCTGGAGCGGCCTGGCAATAATCTCAACATGGTGAGGGTGGTCGCCGCAACCGCCGTCATTCTCTCCCACTCGTTCATGCTGGTTTATCACGATCCCAGCGCGCAGCCTCTATCCTGGGGCCCTTACAACCTTGGCGCCAATGCGGTGAACGTGTTCTTCCTGCTCTCCGGCATCCTGCTGGCGCGCAGCATCGAGCGGCATCCCAATTGGCGCGCGTTCGCGCTGGCACGAATACTGCGCATTATGCCCGCGCTGCTATGGTCGGGCGTTGTCGTCGCGGTGCTTGCTGGATTGCTGGCCACGACGCTGCCGCTGACCGCGTTTTTCTTCAGTTCAGATGCCCTGCTATATCCGCTTTATGCAGCGACGCAGTTCGAGGGCGCGCAATTGCCAGCGGTGTTCGTCGATAGCCCCAATCCGGGCGAGATCAACAGGCCACTGTGGACGATCAAATATGAGCTGACCATCTATGCGCTGTTTCTCGTCGCGGTCATGCTCGGCCTGGGGCGGTCCAGACGGTTTCTTGCGGCGCTGACGGTGGCCCTGGGCGTGGCGCTGCTGGCGCTTCAGACCAGGGAACATCAGCTGGGCCCTTTGTTCAGCGTGCTGCGCTTCTCGTTTTGCTTCGCGCTTGGCACATGCGCCTACCATTACCGGAGGAAGCTGCCACTAAACGGCCTCGCTGCCGTCGCTGGGCTGGTCGTGGTGCTGGCCCCGGGCCCCACGCCGCTCGCCATTGTCGCCTGGGTGTTCGCCGCCGGCTATGCGGCGCTGGTGCTGGGGAGCCTGCATGTCAAATATCTGACCGATCTGGCCAATCGGCTCGATATTTCCTTCGGACTCTATCTCTATGGCTGGCCGATTCAGCAGTATCTGCTGCAGTTCGAGCCGATGCGCAGCAGCCTCGTGCTGCATGTCCTGCTGTCGCTGTTGCTGGCCGGGGCATTCGCCTATGTGTCGGCCCGCTACATCGAAGTGCCCGCTATGCGGCTGCGCCGACGGAGTCCCGTGCCAGCCTAGCCGCCTACTTTGCTTGTGGCGGGGAGAAGGTCGCGAGGTAGGCGATGACGTTGGCCACGTCCTCTGGGTTGCGGAAGCCCGTGAAGGACATGGTGGACCCATTGACCACACTGCGCGGCTTGGTGATGAACTTGGTCAGGGTCTCGACGTCCCAGACCACGCCCTTCTGCCCCGCCTCAATCATGGCGTCGGAATATTTGAACCCCTCGATCGAGGCAGCGGGACGGCCGATCAGATTATCGAGCGGGGGCCCGTTGCTGGCGCCTCCGCCCACAGTATGGCAGCTGGCGCATCGCTCGAAGACTTGTTCGCCCAAAGCGGCGTCGCCCTGAGCAAGGGCACAACCGGCGGACAGGGCGAGGGCGGCGATTACAAGTGAAATACGAACCATCTCACGACCTCCCTGACTGGCCTCGCGACCGAAATCAGTCCCGGATCGTCGGGCCATCGCAGCGAGTATAGAACAGGCCGGGGCGGCCACCAAGATTTGTGCTTATCGAAGTTCCTGCGCGAGGCCGATGAGAAGCCCGTCCGGCCCGCGGATGTAGCAGAGGCGGTAGCTGTCTTCGTATTGCACGACTTCGCCGACCAGCTGCGCGCCGCGAGCAAGAAGCCTGGCCAGCGTTTCATCGATATCGTCGACGGTGAACATGACGCGCAGATAGCCCAGCGCGTTGACCGGAGCGTTCCTGTGGTCGGCGACGACACGGGGCGTCAGGAAACGGGAAAGTTCGAGCCGGCTATGACCATCCGGCGTGCGCATTATGGCGATCTCGACATGCTGGTCGCCAAGGCCGGTAACGCGTCCGGCCCATTCCCCCTCGATTGTCGCCCGCCCTTCCAGCTCCAGGCCGAGTTCGCCAAAGAATGCGATGGCCGCGCCGAGGTCCTCGACGACAATGCCCACATTGTCCATCCGCTTGATTGCCATGCGAAACCTCCCGGTGCTGGCGAACGCTAGGGCGTTACCGTGCCGCTGACACTGATCTTGGGCTGCTTGAAGCCCATGGCGATCCAGGCGCCGAGCAGGCGGGCATAAAAGCCGGCCGTGGCGAGCTTGCCGCTGAGAATTTCGGAGCCCAGGGCCGGGCCGCCGGTGCGGTCGCCGGTCATGGTGCGGACTTCGATTTCCGGCATTGTGCCCTGGGGCCAGAGGTGCCCATAAATACTGAGCCAGTGGCCATGCTCGAATTCGAGGAACAGGGCGGTGTTGCAGCAACTGGCGACCACGCGCCGTGTCGGGGCATCGGGGGAAAGCCGGTATTCAGCGAGCAGGTCACGGCCCTTGGGGAAGCCGATGCGATCCTTGCGATAGAGCACGAAGGGCGTGCCACCGTTGGCGTCCAGCACCGAGGTGGCGCCCGGCAGCGTTTGCAGAACCGCCCCGGCCGAACGGCAGGAGTCGCAGTGGCATTCGGTGACGATGATCGGGGACTTCCTAGTGGTCAGCTGCACCTGTCCGCAGGTGCAACTCAGCGTCTGGGCCTCAGCCATGCGGGCTCCTTCAGAGATTGGTCGAGGCCATTTTGCACAAATGGCCTGCAAACAAAAAGGCCGCCGGGGCAAACCGGCGGCCAGTGAGTAGAGCCTGAGACGAGATTGGAGGTCAGGATCAGGCAGAAAGCAAATCAAGTTTTTGTCGAACGTCGGCGCGGAGATCATCAATCGGCGCAACCCGACCGTTCTGCTCGTGGTGCCAGAAGGTCCACCCGTTGCATGACTCGGCGCCCTGAACCAAGGCGCCCACCTTGTGGATGGAGCCCTGGTGAGTGCCTGAGACGAGCGAGCCGTCTGCACGAACCATGGCGGAATAACGTCGTGCCGGGTCAAAGAGTTGCGTGCCTGGCTCAATAAGTCCCTGTTCGACCAGCGATCCGAACGGAATGCGGGTTTCCTTGCGCTTGGGCGTCACCGACTGCAGCGCCTCGAATACGCCGGGGCGAATGCTTGCGATGCGCTGGCGGGCCGCCTCGATATAGGGCTGCTCGCGCTCGATGCCGATGAAGTGGCGGCCGAGCTTGCGCGCGACGGCGCCCGTCGTGCCGGTGCCGAAGAAGGGGTCGAGCACGATATCGCCTGGCTTGGTCGTCGCATTGAGAATGCGGAACAGCAGTGCTTCGGGCTTCTGGGTCGGATGAACCTTGCCGTCGTCCTCGTCCTTGAGGCGTTCGGCACCGGTGCAGATGGGGAACAGCCAATCGCTACGCATCTGCGTATCGTCATTGGCCAGCTTCATGGCTTCATAGTTGAAGGTCACGCGGCTTTTCTGGCTCTTGGCGGCCCAGATCAACGTTTCATGCGCATTGGTGAAGCGCGTGCCACGGAAATTCGGCATCGGGTTGGCCTTGCGCCAAACGATGTCGTTGAGCATCCAGTAGTCGAGGTCCTGCAGGGCCGTGCCGACGCGGAATATATTGTGATAGCTGCCGATGACCCAGAGGGCCCCATCGGGCTTGAGCACACGCCGCGCGGCTTTCAGCCAGGCACGGGTGAACGTGTCGTAATGAGCAAAGCTCTCGAACTTGTCCCATTCGTCGGTGACCGCGTCGACCCTGCTCTGGTCAGGGCGGGTGAGGCTCTGTTCAAGCTGCAGGTTATACGGCGGGTCCGCAAAAACGAGATCGACCGAGCCGGCCGGCAAGGCATTCATGTGGTCGATGCAATCGCCCTCAAGAATGGTATCGATCGGGAGGCGCTGGGCCTCTACCACATCGGCCATGACGGCCGTACGCGCGGTACGCAACATCTACTTAACCCTAACGCAGTACTAACGAGACGGTTATAGCGCGACAGGGTTAATGGAGCGTTTGTAAGGGGTTAGCGGGAGGTTAAGAGCGCGGCCTAGTCCTGCTGGGTGCAGTGGGTGGTGTCGGGATCAATGAGACCCGCGCCTGTTCGGTCGCGGTTTTCCTCGCGCAGAAACACCACTGCAGCAGCGCCCGAACGGTCGGGCCGCAGGGTGCCCATGGCGCCTGAAAACATTCCTCCATCGAGCAATACCTTGTCGCCGATCAACCGGTAGGTGCCCGCGCTCGCCCCCGTTTCATATCGCCCATCCTCGTGCAGCCTGAGCACGATCATCATGCTGATGGCCGTCAGGTATTCGTTGATCTCGTGATTGCTGGTGGCGCGGTGGTGCTCGTACCAGAAGCAGGTGAGCGTGCCGGCCGGCACGCCTATCGCCTCGACAAGCTGAACGGAGGCTGGCGCCCCCTCTGCGGCGATTGTCCCAACCATGCCGCCGCGCACGGAGCCAACGCCTTCGAAGAACCCTTCAAAGCTTCCTTGCTGTCCACCGAACTGGCTGTCGTCGCATGGGCCGCGCAGCAGCAGCCGGTTGCGGCCGGATTCGGCATAGAGCAGGCAGGTGCCGTTTTCGAGATAGCTACGGCTGGAGATCAACTCGCCCTGGAGCGTGACGCCGCCGACTGTTGCCGACATGATGCCCGTGAAGTTGCCCTCCGCCAGGACGGCATCGGCACTGAACTGGCCAATCTGGATACCCCCATCCAGCAATTGGGCGGAAAACTGCATCGGCCCGCTATTGGGCGTCAGGTCGGCCGCAACGGCAGGCGTGGCGAGCGACAACAGCAACAGGAAGAGCGGTACGCGACGAACCATGGCAGCATTCCCAGCCTTGTCCCGGGGCATTCTCACTTTGGTAGAATGGCCGGAAACAAAAGGGAAGCAGCCTAGGCGATGGCGAGTTTCTGGCGGGCTGCTGCGACCGGGGCAAATTCCTCGCGGTGGTGTCGGCAGGGGCCGTGATCGATCAGGGCCTGCATGTGCCGGGCGGTGGAATAGCCCTTGTGACCGGCAAAGCCGAAATGGGGCGCGTCGCCATCCATGATGCGGCACATGCGGTCGCGCGTGACCTTGGCCACGATGGAGGCTGCAGCGATAGAAACGCTGCGCCCGTCGCCGCCGATCAGGGCCAGGCCCTCGCAGGGCAGGCCCATCGGCACGTCGCGGCCATCGATCAGCACGCGGTCGGGCCGCAGGGCGAGGCTCGACGCGGCCTGCGCCATGCCCCAAAGGGTAGCCCCGCGAATGTTCCGGGCCAATATGATCGATGGTGGGGCCACGACGACGGAGACGGCCAGCGCCGAAGCGACGACCTGCTCGAACAGGGCTTCGCGTTGCTCTTCGCTCAGTTTCTTGGAGTCGTTGAGCCCTTCGGGAATGGCCAGCGGATCCAGCACCACAGCCGAAACCACCACTGGACCGGCAAGCGGTCCGCGCCCGGCCTCATCGACGCCGGCGACGACGCGCGCGCCACGCGCCTTTAGCGCGAGCTCATGGGAATAGTCGGGATCGGTCTGGAGCGTCGAATCGAACAGCATGCCGCCAGCATCGGCTTCGGGCGAGCCAAGTCAACGCTATCCGCGTTCACAGCCGCGCCAGCAACGCTGCCCGGTCGGGAACGAACAGGTGGTGACCGCGCCGGTTGGTCTCGTAGACGAAATCGTGCAGCGCCTTGCTGGCTGCCGCCTGGGCGGCAATATTGCCGAGGATGGCGATGCGCTGGCCATACTGCTCCATCTTCTGGAACACCTCGCCCGCAATGCCGGTGCGCAATTCGAGAAAGCCAGGGGCGAGCCGGGACAGCGGTACGGCGATGATGTCGGGATTTGCTTGATAGGCTTCCCCGATAATGTCGGGGGCGGTGATGTCGCTGCCCAGCAGCCCGCCCTTGGCGTCCAGCTCGTAGATAATCAGCCCGTTGTGTTCCGAAATATTCATGGCGATGTCTCCGTTATTCAATCTGTATCGGGCCAATCATTTTGCTATAGTTTGTCGGGGCGCGCCAGCAATGAGAAAGTCCAATGATTGCCAGGAACGGCTTCGCGCTATTTGCACTTCTTGGAAGTGCGCTGCCGCTCGCCGCTGAGCCCTTTCATCATGCGAACGGGGAGTGGCGGGAATACAATCGCGACTGGCTGGCAGCATGCCCCGATGCGATCGACGACGATGCGACCGATTATTATGGCTTCTCCTGCTTCGCCAGCACCGGCAGCCAGCTTCTCAATCGTGCGGGCCTGCCGGCCTACAAGATCACGATTTTTCACAACCGCCTAAACGGCGAGCGTGACGTGGCAGTGACGGTGGCGGCTGACGGCATCGCGATCGATACCAGCCGGCCCATGATCATCGCCTTTGGCGGAGAGGCTGCGGAGCAGTTTGACTTCACCGCCGATCTCGAAATCCGCTACGAAACGGCCAACCGCTTCTTCGTCGTCGATCCCGCGCGCAAGCAAGCCCTGCTCGACAAGATGATGAAGCGCAATGGGGCCATGATCACCGTTCCGGTAACCGGCGGAGAGACCAGGCCAGTCTGGCTTTCGATGCGCGGCGTCAGCGCCTCGATCGACTTCATGGCCGCCTATGCCCGCAAGGTGGCTCAATACTAGAGACGGGCCGCCCGGCTAGAACAAACTCATCTGCTTGGTTTCGAGCTTGGGCGCGACGAACAGGTCATTGCGCAGGCCCGGTAGCTTGACCTCGAGCCCGTAGCGCTCGCGGGCCTTGTCGAAACGCTGGCGCAGCAGGGTCGCATAAGGGCCTTCGCCCGTCATGCGGACGCCCCAGCGCGAGTCATAATCTTTCCCGCCGCGCGTATCGCGCACCAGCGAGAGCACATGGCGCACCCGGTCGGGGAAATGGCGCAGCAGCCACTCACGGAATACGTCGCGCACTTCGCCGGGCAGGCGCAGCAGGATCATCGAGGCGCTTATTGCGCCCTGGGCCTTGGCCGCATCGAGAATGCGCTCGAGCTCCATGTCGTTGATCGCGGGAATCATCGGGGAGGCAAACACCGCCACCGGCACGCCTGCTTCGCTCAGCGCCCGGATGGCTTCAAGGCGGCGGGCAGGGGACGAGGCGCGCGGCTCCATGCGGCGGCTCAGCTTGTGGTCCATCGAGGTCATCGAAATCGCAACCTTGACCAGGCCCAGCTTGGCCAGCTCGCCCAGCAGATCGAGATCGCGCAGGATCAGTGCCGATTTGGTGGTGATCATCACCGGATGACGGGTCTCCAGCATCACTTCGAGTATGCCGCGCGTCAGCTTGTGCTTGCGCTCGGCCGGCTGGTAGGGGTCGGTATTGGTTCCCATGGCGATGGGTTTTACGCGATAGCTCTTGGCCGCGAGTTCCGCCCGCAGCGCTTCCACCGCATTGACCTTCACATAGATGTCGCGCTCGAACTCGATCCCTGCCGAATGGCCGAGAAAGGCATGGGTGGGCCGGGCAAAGCAGTAGGAGCAGCCGTGCTCGCAGCCGCGATAGGCGTTGATCGAGCGCTCGAAACCGATATCGGGGCTGTCATTGCTGGTGATGATGGTCTTGGCGCGTTCGACATGCTCGATCGTTTCGAAGATCGGCATCGGCTCGACCGTCGACCAGCCATCGTCGAAGCCCTCGCGCACCTGCTTTTCGAACCGCCCGGTGTGATTGGACTGCGCGCCGCGGCCGCGGATACGGTTGGGCTCAAGCAGTTCGCGCCGCGCGAGATCGGCGTCGCGGCTGCGGCTCAGCTTTTCCAGGGCTTCGAAAGAGGGGGCCTGATAGAGGGCCATGATACATCTCCTGCCGGACGGCCTGCCGTCGAATCGTGACGGGAAAGGCATAGGAAGATGTAGCAGCGAAATGAGAACGAAACAAGAACGTTAATATTTGCCTGTGCCATATATGGGGCGGCAGGCGGCGCGCGGGAAGGGGCCGCGAAGCGAATTTGCAGGTCAGAATTGCGATTGTGTGGGTGGACGCGGTTCTGTTCCGGGCCTAAACCAGCCGACCTTTGGCGCGCGCATTACGCACGCCTAATGCTTAAGTCTATTATTTAGTATTGACCGCGCCGCGTCGGGTTAATAACTTAAGGTTGAGCTTAACCAATCGCTGCTGACACAGGTTGTCGCGCAAATCTTTTCAAGGGTGACGTCGAAACCAAGCGACGCCGCCCGTCGTCCCAGTGACAAAGCAATTCAGGGTTCGAGGCCTTACCATGAGTACCGAAACGACGACCTTCGACACCGATCTGGCCGGCCCTCCGCCGATCAGCCAGACTGACGCCGCCCGCAACAAGCTCGTGATCGCGCTGCTGCTGGTGTCCACTTTCGTGGTGTTTCTCAACGAAACCATCATGAGCGTCGCCATCCCCCATCTGATGACCGACCTCAACGTTGCCGCCAGCGTGGCGCAGTGGTTGACCACCGCATTCCTGCTGACCATGGCCGTGGTCATCCCGATCACCGGCTTCCTGCTGCAGCGTCTCAACACGCGGCCGATCTTCCTGCTGGCGATGTCGATCTTCACCGCCGGCACGCTGCTCTGCGCCGTGGCGCCGGGCATTGAGCTGCTGATCGTCGGCCGCGTCGTGCAGGCCGTCGGCACCGCCATCATGATGCCGCTGCTGATGACCACCGTGATGACGCTTGTGCCGCCGCAGGCGCGCGGCAAGACCATGGGCAATATCTCCATCGTCATGTCAGTGGCTCCAGCCATTGGCCCGACCATCGGTGGCTTCATTCTGGCCCATCTCGACTGGCGCTGGATGTTCCTGCTCGTGCTGCCGATTGCCATCGGTGCGCTGGTGCTGGGCTGGCGCAAGATCCAGAACGTTTCGACGCCCCGTTATGCGCCGCTTGACGTGCTCTCGGTGATCCTTTCGGCCCTGGCCTTTGGTGGCCTGATCTATGGCCTGTCCAGCTTTGGCGAAAGCTTTGCCCATGTGGGCGAGCCGAGTGCCATTCCCGTCTGGGCTCCGATTGTCGTCGGCGTCGTCGCCATGATCGCCTTCGTCTGGCGTCAGATCGGCCTGCAGCGCGACGACAAGGCGCTGCTCGACTTGCGTGTGTTCCAGTCCCGCAACTACACCGTGTCGGTCAGCCTGATGCTGATCGCCATGATGGCCCTGTTCGGTACCGTTATCCTGCTGCCGATCTATACGCAGAAGGTGGTGGGCCTTGATACGCTGCAGACCGGCCTGCTGCTGCTGCCGGGTGGCCTGATCATGGGCCTGATGGGTCCGTTTGTGGGTCGCCTGCTCGATCGCGTTGGTCCGACCGTTCTGGCCGTGCCGGGCACTGTCTTGGTCTCCATCGTGCTGTGGGCCCTGACCACTGTCGGTCAGGATACCTCGGTCTGGGCGCTGATGGCTGGCCATATCGTGCTGAGCATCGGTCTGGCGCTAGTCTTTACGCCGGTCTTCACCTCGTCGATGGGCTCGGTGCGCAAGGATCTCTACTCCCACGCTTCGGCTGTCCTGGGTTCGGCCCAGCAGCTGGCGGGTGCGGCTGGCATTGCGCTCTTCATCGCCCTGATGACGATCCGCACCGCCGCGCTGGCCACTGAAGGTCTTGACCCGGTCGAGGCTCTGGCTGGCGGCATCCGCGCTGCCTTCCTCGTTGGCGCTATCATCTCGCTGTTTGCAGTGGTGGCTGCCTTCATGATCCGCCGCCCCGAAGGGGATGGTGGCGACATGGCGCACGGGCACTAAGGCTTACGTGAATGGAAAATACGGCGCTCCGCAAGGGGCGCCGTTTTTGATTGGATGGGTCGAATGCCTCAGCGCTCGCTCAGCCGCGGCATCAGTTCGACGAAGTTGCAGGGCTTGTGCCGGTAGTCGAGCTGGTGGGTGAGAATACCTTCCCAGGCATCGCGGCAGGCGCCGCGTGAGCCGGGCAGGCAGAAGACAAAGGTGGTGCCAATCAGGCCGGCCGTGGCGCGCGATTGCAGCGAACTGGTGCCCACTGTGGTTGCCGAATACTGATGGAACAACACCGAAAAGCCTTCCATCCGCTTGTCGAACAGCGGTTCGATCGCTTCGGGTGTCACGTCGCGGCCGGAAAAGCCGGTGCCGCCGGTGGTCAGCACCACGTCGATCGTCGGGTCGGCGACAAATCCCTGCACCGCCTGACGGATAAGCTGAATATCGTCGCGGATGACCACGCGCGTCGCGCAGGTGTGGCCATCGGCTTCGAGCAGCGACTTCAGTAGCGCGCCGCCGGTATCGGTCTCCAGTGTCCGTGTGTCGGATACGGCGATAACAGCGATGGACAGGGGTTTGAAAGCCCGGTCTTCAAATTGTGCCGTCTTGAACATCGTGCTTCTCCTAAGCCGTCCGCAATTCGTCCGGCACGGGCTCTTCGCTTCGCATCACATCGATGCCATCACTATCAGTCCGCGGATCAAGCACAATGGCTTCCGGCGTGGTCTGCTGCTCGGGCATGGGCTGGAACGGTGTGCGTTGTGCAGCGTCCTTGCTCCGGCGGATACGCATGCGGAAGAAGGCGAAAAGCGCGAGCAGGGCATGGAACGATGCGGTGATCACAAACAGGCCCACCGGCGACCACGCGCCCATGAGCAGTGAGGCTGCGGCCGGGCCGATGGCGAGGCCGACGCCCATGATCAGCAGCATGCCGCCGGCGATCTTGGCGAAACCGCCATCCTTGGCGAAGTCATTGGCGTGGGCGACGGCGACCGCATAGATCGGGTTGGCGGCAAAGCCATAGGCGGCGAACAGCACATACATCATCCACCCCGCATCGGGATTGATGAGCACCGTCAGGGCGCCGACAAAGGCGGCAAAGCCGGAGAGGCCAATCAGCACAAGCCGGCGGTCGACGCGGTCCGACAGGCGGCCGAACGGAACCTGAGCCACCGCGCCCAGGATCGCGGCGATGGCGAACAGCAGCGCGATTCCGCTCGGGTCCAGTCCCCGCTCGTAGCCATAAACTGGTGCCAGCGTGCCAAAGGCGCCGTTGGCCATGCCCACCGAGAAAGCCGCCACGGCAGCGACGGGCGAGGTGCGATAGAGCAGACCGATATCGATCCTTGCCGATGAGAGCGGGCGTGGCTGCGGGCTCGAGGTGAGTGCGGTCGGCAGCACAGCCAGAATGAAGCTGATGGCGCCGAGCACGAAGGGCACGTAGCCGGCCGTACCGGTGATCGACATGGCGATCTGGCCCATGGTTGAGGCAGCCATGTTGATGGTGGTGTAGATCGAGAAGATCGTGCCGCGGCTTTTGTTCTCGGCGACCTCGTTGAGCCAGCTTTCCACGATCATCGCCGCGCCGGCAAAGCAGAAGCCGGACAGCGCGCGCAGCAGAATCCAGCTGATGTCGTTGATCAGCAGCAGGTTGAGCAGGATGGTGACGGTGCCGATGGCGGCCATCACCGAATAGGCGCGGATATGGCCCACCTTGCGCACGATCATCGGTACGCCGATCGACCCGGCGACAAAGCCGACCGACCAGCCGGTGCCGATCAAACCCAGCGAGAACAGGGAGAAACCTTCTTCGGCACCACGCACAGAGAGCAGCAGCCCCTGCATGCCTCCGCCGAACATCAACAGCGCGGAGCCCAGAAACAGGGCATAAATCTTGATTACAGAGGCCATGACGCTTTCGGCTGAACTATATCGGAAGAACGTTGCAAATCACTCAAAGGTGACCATAACGCGACATCCGGCAAATGGCAGGGGGTAAGGGCGGATTTGTGTCGCGGCCTGCGCGGAGGAGCGGGACGCGACCGAAAACCGCCGGGAACCGCGATGCAAAAAAACTCACCAGCGCTGCCCGCGGACTTGATCCGCGGGCCAGTTGCAGCACGGGTGAGCGACCAGAGGCCCACGGATCAAGTCCGTGGGCAGCGTCGGTGGTGGGACAACACGCGTCCGCCCCATAACCTGGATGCTTAGCCGATCCCCAGTTCTTTCATTTTGAGCTTGAGGCTCAGCAGGTCCTGCCAGGCTTGTTCCTTGGCGGCGGGGTTGCGCAGCAGGTAGGCCGGGTGGAGCGTGGGGATGGCGTCAACCGTATGGTTGCCAATGGTCAGGTTGGCCCACTTGCCGCGCGATTTGACAATGCCGTTGGTGGTGTCGAACACCGTCTGCATGGCCTGGCCACCAAGCGTCATCACCAGCCGCGGCGCGACCAGCTCCACCTGTCGATGCAGGAAAGGTAGGCACAGCGCCATTTCCTCGGGCGTCGGGGTGCGGTTGCCCGGCGGACGCCACGGCACGGTATTGGCGATATAGACCTTGGTGCGGTCGAGCCCGATGGCAGCAAGCATGCGGTCGAGCAACTGGCCGGACTTGCCGACGAAAGGCTTGCCCTGCCGGTCCTCTTCGGCGCCGGGCGCTTCCCCGATCAGCATGATCTGCGCCTTCGGATTGCCATCGGCAAACACCAGCTGGGTGGCGCGCAGTTTCAGCCCGCAGCCATCATAGCTGGCGAGCCGCTGTTCGAGTTCTTCGAGTGTTTGCGCCGACGCGGCCAGGTCGCGTGCCTCACTGGGGTCGCCGCCCAACGGAGCGGCGGGGGCCAGCGGCCGCTGTTCGGCAGCGGGCGGCATGCCAGCTGGCGTGGCAGGGGCAGGCGGCGTTACCCGCGCGGGCGGGCGCTGGGCGAAGCGGTCGACCGGCTCCTCGCCCACGGCGACATCAACCCCCGCAGCCCGATACCAATCGAGCACGGCGAGCATTTCGTCGTGATTTAGCGGTCGATCTTCAGCCATGTTCTCTGTTATGTCACAGCCCGTTTGGCGCGGCCAGCCGCGCATGGTTCGCTGCCGGGAAAAGTGGACCGGTTTTCCGGTCGACAGCGCGACCACACCGTAACGGAACGTTGAGGCATTCTATATGGCAGAGGCCGGTACGCGCGAAACCCTTTCCACCGATGTATTGATCGTCGGTGCCGGTCCATCGGGCCTTGCGGCCGCGATCCGTATCAAGCAGCGCCATCCGCAGATCGCCGTCACAGTGGTGGAAAAGGCGGCCGAAGTCGGTGGCCATATCCTCTCAGGTGCCGTCATGGACCCGATCGGGCTCGATGCGCTGATCCCCGACTGGCGTCTCAAGGGCGCCCCGGTGGGACCCGATGTCACCACAGACACCTATCATTTCCTCACCGCCAGGCGCGATTTCGCTTTCCCCGGCTTTGCCCTGCCGCCGCAGATGCACACGCCCAATGGGATCATCGTGAGCCTCGGCGATCTGGTGCGCTGGCTTGGCGAGCAGGCCGCGGAGCTGGGCGTCGATATTTTTCCGATGACCGCTGCTGTCGATGTGCTGCGCAGCGGCAATGGCCCGGTGCGCGGCATCATCACCGGCGACCTTGGCCTGGACCATGAAGGCAAGCCCAAGCCCGGCCATGCCGAGGGCATTGCGCTCGAGGCCAAATATACGCTGATCGCCGAGGGCGCGCGCGGCTCACTGGCCAAGCAGCTCAACCTGGCCTTCTCAACCGAGCGCGAGCCGCAGAAATACGGCCTTGGCATCAAGGAAGTCTGGGAGATCCAGGAAGACCGCCACCACCCCGGCAAGGTCGACCACTATATGGGCTTCCCGCTCGACAACGCGACGTCAGGCGGTGGCTTCGCCTACCATGCACAGGCCAGCAAACTCTATCTGGGGCTGGTCGTGCATCTCGATTATGCCGACCCCAGCCTGTCGCCCTTCGACGAATTCCAGCGCTTCAAGACCCATCCCAGCATTGCCCCGCTGCTCGAGGGCGCGACGCGGCTGAGCTATGGCGCGCGGGCACTGGCTTCGGGCGGCTGGCAATCGGTGCCGACGCTGGCTTTCCCCGGTGGCGGCCTGATCGGCTGCGCCGCCGGCTTCATGAACGCGCCACGCCTAAAGGCTATCCACAATGCCATACTCTCCGGGATCGGCGCGGCTGATGCGGTGGGCGCCGCGATTGAAAAGGGCCGCCAGCACGACCTGATCAAGGACTTTGCCACGCGCATCTTCCAGACCGGCATCAAGGACGAGCTGCGTGCGGTGGAAAACGTCAAGCCGCTGTGGTCGCGTCTGGGGACCGTGGCCGGCGTGATGGCGGCGGGCATGGATATGTGGTGCAAGGCGCTGTTCAAGGCGTCGCCGCTGGGCACCCTGCATCATCGCAAGCCCGATTTCGCCGCTCTGCGTCCATTGGGCGGCCCGCGCCGGACCTATGCGCGCCCCGATGGCAAACTGACCTTCGACCGCGCCTCGTCGGTTTATCTGGCCAATCTCTCGCATGACGAGGATCAGCCGGTGCATCTGCGCCTCGCCGATCCAGCCGTGCCGGTGCGCGACAACCTGCCCAAATTCGGCGAGCCTGCGCCGCTGTATTGCCCGGCGGGGGTCTATGAAATGGCGGAGGAGGGCGGTGCACCGGTGTTCCGCATCCATGCGGCCAACTGCGTTCATTGCAAGACATGCGACATCAAGGATCCCGCCCAGAATATTACCTGGGTACCGCCCGAAGGTGGTAGTGGACCCAACTATAGCGGAATGTAACTGGTAGTGGATCACGCTATCGGGCGCGCCCTTGCGGCGCAGTCCCAAAACGGACAATCTTCGCCGCCAGAAAGGGCCGTCCGGCCAAGGAGAGACCAGCCTCGTGACATCGCTTTTCAATCGTCTTGCGCGCCCCGCGCTTGTCGCCGTGCTGCTTTCAGCGTCAGCCGCTGTTCCCGTCGCTTATGCCCAGCCCGTCAAGACCGCCCAGTCTGATCCCCTGGCCCCGCTCGGCCTGCTGCCGATGTTCCGTAGCAGCGTCACCGGCGCCTATATGGCCGGCCAGCAGGCGCTGCAGGATCTGCGCACCGATGAGGCATCGCGTTATTTCGCCGAGGCAGCCCGCGGCGACTGGAACAATCCGGTCCTGGTCGAACGCTCCTTCATCGCCTTTGCGGCCGATGGGCAGATCGGGCAGGCGGCATCCACCGCCAAGCACCTGCTGCAGCTCGACCCCAATAATGAACTTGCCGAACTGATCATTGCCACTGAAGCGCTCAAGGAGCGCCGCTATGGCGCGGCCGAGCAGCTGCTCTCTTCGATCGGGCAGGACAGCTTCACCGGCATTACTGGCGGCATCCTGCGCGCCTGGGCGCTGGTCGGCGACAATCGCAAGGCCGATGCCGACAAGGTGCTCGACGCGCTGGGGCAGTCGGGCCTCGAAGATTTCCTGGTTTTCCACCGCGCCCTGATGGCCGAAGCTGCGGGTGACACCGCAGGCGCGATCGAACTGGCGGGCCGCGCCTACGAAGCCGAGCCCTATGTGGCGCGCATCGTGGAAGTCTATGCCCGCATGCTGGCCAATGCCGGCCGGTTTGACGAAGCCAGCGATGTCATCGGCGAATTCGAAGCGCGCGGCCTGACCCATCCGGTGGTCAGCATCGTCAAGGCGCAGGTCGAAGCCAAGCAGCGCCCCGGCGTGTTTGCCGCCAATGTGCAGGTCGGCGCGGCCGAAATGTTCCATGGCATCGGCGTGGCCCTGTCGCGCGATGGCAGCCTCGATCTGTCGCTGGTCTTCCTGCGCATGGGGCTCTACCTCGATCCGTCGGCCGACGTGATTGCACTGGCGCTCGGCCAGCTGCTCGATACGGCAGGCCAGCATCAGGCCGCCAATACCATCTACGACGCCGTGCCGATCAATTCGCCGATGAAGCCCACCGCCGTGGTGCGCGTGGCGCAAAACCTCGACGTCACCGGCGACCGGGCCGAGGCGCTCCGCCGCCTCAACAACGTGGTCAAGAGCCGCCCCGATGATCTTGATGCCGTGTCGGTGCTCGGCGATCTCCTGCGCTATGACGAGCAGTATATCCCTGCCGCCGAAGCCTATACCAAGGCGCTGGCGCTGACCGGCGGCGAAAGCCCGGCGGATTGGCGCTTCTACTATGTGCGCGGCATTGCCTATGAGCGCGCCAAGGAATGGCCCAAGGCCGAGGCCGACTTCCTCAAGGCCCTCAAGCTCAATCCCGACCAGCCGGCCGTGCTCAACTATCTCGGCTACAGCTGGATCGATCAGGACATGAACCTCGAGCCGGCGCTCGAAATGATCGAGAAGGCCGTCGAAGCCCAGCCGCAGGACGGCTACATCGTCGATTCGCTCGGCTGGGCCTTCTACAAGCTGGGCCGCATCGACGAGGCCGTGACCACGCTGGAGCAGGCCGTGCTGCTGCGCCCCAACGATGCCGAAATCAACGACCACCTGGGCGACGCCTATTGGCGCGCTGGCCGCAAGCTTGAAGCGCGCTTCCAGTGGCGGGTGGCGGCTTCGGTCGATACGGTTGGCAACGTCAAGGAACGGGTCGCGCCCAAGCTGGCAGACGGGCTGACCGAAGAAAACGCGACCGACTAAGGCGATGGCCGATATCCCCGTCCAGCTGGCACCGGCCAAGGTCAACCTGGCGCTGCACGTGTTGCGGCGCCGCGAGGACGGCTATCACGACCTTGAAAGCCTTGTGGTCTTTGCGGATGTGGCGGACGAGTTGGCGGCCGAGCCGGCCAACAGCGACAGCCTGACCATCGACGGTCCGTTTGGCAAAGGCCTGGGGACCGGCGAGAGCAATCTGGTGGCGCGCGCCGTGGCGGCGTTTCGCACCCGCTGGCCCGATGCTGTCGAGTCGGGCCTGCGCCTGCGCCTCACCAAGAACCTGCCGGTTGCCGCCGGCATTGGCGGCGGTTCGGCCGACGCCGCGGCGGCGCTCCGGTTGATGTCTGGCCTTTCGACCCATCCCATTCCGCGCACCGAACTGGCCGAAATGGCCTTGCGGCTCGGTGCCGACGTGCCGGCCTGCCTGATATCAAGCCCGCTGGTGGCGCGGGGCGTGGGCGAGGTGCTCGCGCCGCTGCCCGAATTCCCCGATTGCCATATCGTGCTGGTCAATCCGATGGTGGCGCTGCCCACGGCTGACGTGTTCCGGCGCCTAAACGCCCATGACAATTACCCGCTGCCTGGATTGCCCTCGCCGCTGACGCGTCCCGCGCAGCTGGGCATCTGGCTGGCCGAAACCCGGAATGACCTGCAACCACCGGCGGTGAAGCTGGTGCCGGTTATCGGCGAAATCGTCGATGAGCTGGCAGCGGTGCAGGGCTGCATCCTGGCGCGCATGTCCGGTTCGGGGGCCACATGCTTTGGCCTGTTCGGCTCAGCCGGGCAGGCCCATCTGGCAGCGCAGGTGATGCGCGCCGCCAATCCCGACCACTGGGTCGCCGCCGCCCCGCTGATTCGGCCCTAAGGGCACGCCGTCGCGGGTCTCGAACTACGAGGGCGTGGCACGACGCTTAGTAAGCCCGCGCCACCGTGAATTCGACCAGCTCGCCCAGAAGATTGCGCATCGGCGATTCCGGCAGGGCCGAAAGCGCTTCCTGCGCGGCACGGGCGTGGCCGTGGGCCTGATCGAGCGTGCGGGCCAGGGTCTTGTGGCGTTCCATCACCACAACCACAGCCGCCACCTGATCGTCGGTTGCCGACATGTCGCCCAGTGCCGAGGTGATCGCGAGGCGCTCGGCCTCGGTGCCTTCGGCCAGCGCTAGAATGACCGGCAGGGTCATCTTGCCTTCGCGCAGGTCATCGCCGGTATTCTTGCCCAGCGTTCCGGCCTGCCCGCCATAGTCGAGCACGTCGTCAACCAGCTGAAAGGCATTGCCCAACTCGAGCCCATAGCGCGCCAGCGCCTTGCGGCCGACGTCGTCCGCGCCACCCGACATGGCGCCTACTTCGCAGGCGGCCTCGAACAGCACGGCAGTCTTGGCGCGGATCACTTCGGCATAGTCTTCCGGCGTCGTGGTCAGGTCGCCCGTCTTGGCGAGCTGGAACACTTCGCCCTCGGCCATCACTGCCGATGCCGCCGACAGCACGCCGAGCGCCGCAATGTCGCCGGTTTCCACCATCATCATGAAGGCTTGGCCGAGCAGGAAATCCCCAACCAGAATCGAGGCCTTGTTGCCCCACACCATGCGGGCCGCGGGCTTGCCGCGCCGCATGTCGCTTTCATCGACGACATCGTCGTGCAGCAGGGTGGCGTTGTGCATGAATTCAACGGCGGCGGCGAAATTGATCGCGCTGCCCGTGCCTTTGTCGAAGAGCTGGGCCGAGGCCACGGTCAGCATGGGGCGCAAGCGCTTGCCGCCACTCTCGATGAGATAGCGGGCCAGCTCGGGCACCATATCGACGTGGGAATGCGCGCGGCTGAGAATCAGCGCATTGACCTTGGCCATGTCGGGACCGGTCACTTCGAGCAACCGCTCGACCGGGTTGACGACTGGCGCTTCTCTCATCTGCGTCAGAACTGACACCGTTATTCCGTCCCCGTTCACGCGAAATCGGCAAATCTGGTTGAGCGTGCTGTACCGGCCCATATATGGTCGCGATAAAACAGGCCCTAAAGGGTGCGATGTCCCTAGACCAGCCTCATACCTTTGTAAAACACCATTCTGTAACGCGCGATGCCTTTTTGGGCGGCCGGCTCACCCTGACCCAGCCCAGCCAGGGGTTTCGCGCCGGTTTGGACAGTGTTCTGCTGGGCGCCGCCGTGGGCGATGATCGCGCAAATTTGCTTGATCTGGGGAGCGGTGTGGGCACGGCTGCCTTCGTGGCGATGATCCATCACGCCGCGATGCACGCTACCCTTGCCGAACAGAATGCGGAAACCGTTGTGCTGGCACGTGCCAACGCTACCGATAACGGCCTGGCCGATCGCGCGCAGGTGCTGACGGTCGATATCACTGCAAAAGGCGCCGAGCGGGCGGCGGCAGGGCTGGTGCAGAACGCCTATGACAGCGTCATCGCCAATCCGCCGTTCTTTTCAGAAGGCACCTTGGCCAGCGATGCGGGGCGGGCAGGGGCCCGCCATATGGATGCGGCAACGCTCGATCTGTGGATCAAGACCGCCGCAGGCTGCGCTGCGCCGGGCGGCGAAGTGATCTTCGTCTATCCGTCGACCAGCCTTGCGCCGCTGCTCAACGGCTTCACGCAGCGCTTTGGCGCCGTCACCGTGCTGCCGCTGAGCCCGCGCGAGGGCGAGCCGGCCAGCCGGGTGCTTGTGCGGGCCATCAAGGGGTCGCGTGCGCCGCTGACCCTGCTGGCCAGCCGCGCACTGCACGGGGCCGAGGGGCGGGCCTTCCGGCCGGAATTCGATGCTATCTTTCGCGGATCGGCCCGGCTTGTCTGGTAATCCATGCCGGCGCGCCCTAAATCTGGCCGCGAAGCGCAACAAGGATCTGGTATGGCCGAACTGACCACACCGAAGCGAAACTGGCTGCAGCGCCTGACCGGGCGCGGCAAGACCATTATCCCCGTCGTTCGCCTGCATGGCGTCATTGCGGCCGAACAGCGCCCGGGACGGCTCAATATTGCCGGCGTCGCGCCACTGCTGCAGCGGGCCTTTGCCATCAAATCGGCCCCGGTCGTGGCGATCATCATCAACTCGCCGGGCGGTTCGCCCGTGCAGAGCCGGCTGATTTCCAAGCGCATCCGCGACCTCGCCCACAAATACTACAAGCCGGTGCTGGTCTTCGTCGAGGATGCAGCGGCGTCCGGCGGCTATTTCATCGCGGTGGCCGGGGACGAAATCATCGTCGATCCCAGCTCCATCGTCGGCTCCATCGGCGTCATCATGGCGGGCTTCGGCTTTGTCGGCGCGCTGGAAAAGCTCGGCATCGAGCGGCGCGTGCATACGGCGGGCAACAACAAATCGACGCTCGATCCGTTCATGCCCGAAAAGCCAAGCGATGTTGAACGCATCAAGCAGTTCGAAACCGACATCCACAACGTGTTCATCGACGTGGTGAAGCAGCGGCGCGGCAGCCGCCTGCGGGGCACTGACGAAACCCTGTTCACCGGGGAATGGTGGACCGGGCTGCGGGCCGTCGAATTGGGTCTGGCCGACACGATCGGCGATCTGCACGAAGTGCTCCACACCCGCTACGGCCCCGATCTGGTCCTCAAGGTCATCGAAGCCAAGCGGCCGTGGCTGGGCATCCCCCGCTTTGGCTTTGCCAGCGGCCTGACCGGTGATATCGCAGCGACGGTCGAAGATCGCGCACTCTGGGGGAGGTTCGGACTATGAGCGCCGCGCTGCTACGCATTCTCGTTTTCGCTTTTGTCGGCATCGCCATCTGGCTGGGATTCCGCAAGATCTGGCGTGACTGGACCAGCAAGTTCAAGGCCGATGACGACGAACAGCGCCGCCTGCGCCGCGAGCGTGACCTGGCCGAACGCCAGCAGCCGGGCATTATCGACCTCAAGCGTGGGGAAGACGGCACGTTCCGTCCCGGCGACAAGAAGGACTGAGGTTGACCGCAAGGGGCGCAGAAACTAGGTTCGCGCCCGTTCTCCCGCCGGATTCAAAAATGACCAACCGCCCGCCCCACCTGGACCCCAAGAACTCGTTTCAGGGTCTGATCCTGACGCTGCAGAATTTCTGGGCGGCGCAGGGTTGTGTCGTCCTGCAGCCCTATGACATGCAGATGGGTGCCGGCACGTTCCACACGGCCACCACGCTGCGCGCGCTGGGCCCCAAGCCATGGAAGGCTGCCTATGTGCAGCCCAGCCGCCGTCCCAAGGACGGCCGCTATGGCGAAAACCCCAATCGCCTGCAGCACTATTATCAGTTCCAGGTGATCCTGAAGCCGTCCCCGCCCAATATCCAGGAGCTGTATCTGCAGTCGCTGGCCGAGATCGGTCTCGATGCCAAGCTGCACGATATTCGCTTCGTGGAAGACGACTGGGAAAGCCCGACCCTGGGCGCCTGGGGTCTGGGCTGGGAATGCTGGTGCGACGGCATGGAAGTCAGCCAGTTCACCTATTTCCAGCAGGTTGCGGGCTTTGAATGCTCGCCCGTTCCGGGCGAAATCACCTACGGCCTTGAGCGCCTCGCCATGTATGTGCAGGGCGTCGAGAACGTCTACGACCTCAATTTCAATGGCGGCACCGGCGACGACAAAGTCACCTATGGCGATGTGTTTCTGCAGAACGAGCAGGAATCGTCCAAGTACAATTTCGAGGTGGCCGACACCGAAATCCTGTTCCGCCACTTTGCCGACGCGGAAGAGGAATGCCGCGCAATCCTGGAAAAGGGTGGCGAAGCCAATCGCCACAGCATGGCCATTCCCGCCTATGAGCAGGTCATCAAGGCCAGCCACAACTTCAACATGCTCGACGCACGCGGCGTCATCTCGGTCACCGAGCGCCAGAGCTACATCCTGCGCATCCGCGAACTGGCCAAGGCCTGTGGCGAAGCCTGGCTGCAGACCGAAGGCGGCGGCGCCGCCTGACCTATCAACAAGATTGGCGCAAATCGCTCCAGCCGGAGCGATTTGTAGCGGTGAGGCCCCGGAGCTCTATGCTCATTGCGGGGCCTTTCTTTTGGTCGATACGTTTAGGCGGTCGGTGCGGTGACGGCCAGAACCGTCAGCATGTGGCGCTTGTTCGCGCGGTCGCGCCAGGTGATCGACTGGCCGACGCGCAGGCCGATCAGGGCCGTGCCGATGGGCGTCATGATCGAGATGCGGCCGGCGGCGATATCAGCGTCGACCGGGTAAACCAGCGTCACTTCCTGCTCCTGGCCGGTATCCTTGCGATAGGTGGCCGTCGAACCCATGCGCACGATATCGGCAGGCACGGCAGCGTCATCGACGATGTTCGCGCGCTCGAGTTCGTTGAGCAGGTCGTCCGACAGGTCGGGCGTGCGCTCCAGGCCGGCCATGGCCAGCTGGTTGAGCTGGTGGTGGTCCGCCGAGCCCAGCACGATGTCGGGGGTGAGGTCGTTGTGGTCAGTGTTCGTCATTTTGAATGTCTCATGGGGCCGATGTCGCGCAGTCGCGCGCCGGTCGGCAGGGAATTTGAAAGTTGGAATGAATAGCGCCAATCGCGCGTATGACGCGGCGTACCTACCCTAAGCAGGCGCCGGCGCTGCAGGCATGCTTAGGGTTGATATCCCGCGAGGGGGTTTTCCAGCCAATGTGCAGCGATCATACTCATGGACATGAAGTTAGTGATTGAAGCCGACAAGTCAAGTCATCGCCCATTGCGCGGCTAGTGGCGGAGTGCCAATGTCCGCCCCAATTGCTGGTGCGCGAGGGAGTTACGCACATGATCGGATGGATCATTCTTGGGCTGGTCGTTGTCGCTGCGATCTATGCGGTCACCATCTACAATGGGCTGGTCAAGAATCGTCAGATGGTCGAGGAAGGCTGGTCTGGCATCGACGTGCAGCTCAAACGCCGCACCGATCTGATCCCCAATCTGATGGAAACCGTGAAGGGCTATATGGGCCACGAGCGCGAGACGCTCGAAGCGGTGACCAATGCCCGCGCCGCGGCCACCAGCGCCGCTGCGGGCACGCCTGAAGAGCGCGCCAAGGCCGAAGGGCAGCTGTCCTCGGCCCTCGGCCGCCTCATCGCTACGGCCGAGGCCTATCCGGACCTCAAGGCCAACACCACCTTCCTTGAGTTCCAGGACGCCCTGCGCACCGTGGAAGACGAGATCCAGATGGCGCGCCGCTACTACAATGGCGCCACCCGCAACATGAACATCATAGTCGAGTCTTTCCCGTCCAACTTCGTCGCCAACGGCTTTGGCTTCCAGAAGGCCCAGTATTTCGAGCTGGAGAACGAAGCCGACCGGGCGGTTCCGTCGGTCAAGTTCAACTGAACCTTCTCACCCGCATGTGGGTATGGGAGTGGCGGCGGTGAGAATGGTTTTTCGGTCGGTGGTGGCGATTGCCATCGGGCTTCTGCTCGTTCTGCCAACCCTGGCGCGCGAGGAAATTCGGGCTTTTGCAGCCGATGTCACGTTGCACGTCGATGGCTCGGTGCGAGTCGTGGAAACGGTCGATATCAATGCCGAAGGCATCGATATCCGGCGTGGCATCTATCGCGATATCCCCACGGTGATGCTCGATAGCGAGGGCCGCAAGCTGCGCTCCGGCTTCGAAGCGGAATCGGTGACCCGCGATGGCCAGCCCGAAGAGTTCCGTGTCGAGCGCATGGGCAATTTCCAGCGCATCTGGATCGGCGATCCCGACCTGGTGCTCGCCCGTGGCGTCCATCGCTATGTCATCACCTATACGATGACGCGTATGGGTCGCAGCTTTGCCGACCACGACGAACTCTATTGGAATGCTACCGGTAACTACTGGAACTTTCCGATCCTCAAATCCGTCGCCCGGGTCACCCTGCCTCAGGGCGCGGTGATCCAGGATCTGGTTGGCTTTACCGGCTATCCCGGCTCCACCGAAAAGGCGGTGACCATCACCCGCACCTCCGACATCGAAGCGGTGTTCCGTACCTCGCGGGTGCTGGCGGCGGGCGAGGGGATGAGCTTTGCCGTGAGCTTCCAGAAGGGCATTCTGCAGGCGCCGCAGGGGTTTGATGCGCTGATGCAGTGGCTGTCGGACCTGCGCGAATCCATCCTGCCGATCCTGGGCGTCATTGTCGTCCTGGCTTACAATTTCTCGGCGTGGCGGGCCGTCGGCCGCGATCCGGCCAAGGGCACGATCATCCCGCTCTTCCATCCGCCCAAGGACTTTTCACCGGCGCTGGTGCACTACGTTCACAACTGGGGCTTCGACAAGGGTGGCTGGGCAGCCATCACGGCGAGCATTTTCAATCTGGGCGTCAAGGGTCTCGTGGCCATCGACAATTCCAGCAAAAAGCTCTCCGTCGCGGTGACGGGCAAGCAGCCGGATGCGCCCCTGATTGGCGGCGAGCAGGTGCTGTTCGACTACTTTTCCAAGGAAGGCCGGGTGACGATCGACCAGTCGGCCGGCCCCGACCTCGCCAAGCGCCGCGCCGATTTCGTCTCGTCGGTCGAAAATGAAAACCGCACGGTCTGGTTCAACCACAATACCGGCTTCGTGCTGTTCGGCGGGTTCCTGGCCGTCTGCATCCTGGCGGCCATGGTGGTGCTCGATGTGCTCGAAATCGAATGGCTGGTCGCCGCCGTCATCGCGGGCATCGTCGTCAGCGTCGCCGTCTCGGCTATTCGCGGACTGCTGCGCGGCAACTCGATCATGCGGCTGATCCCGCTGGCCTGGATTGCCATCGTGGGCTTCAATATCGCGGCCAGTTTCGTCGATTTTTCCACCGGGCTATCGATCAATACTGCCGCTGTTGCGGCGGGCTCGATCGTGCTGGTCACGCTTGTCTTTGCCGTGCTGATGCGCGCACCAACAGTGCAGGGCCGCAAGGTCATGGACGAGATCGATGGCTTCAAGCTCTATCTCGAGACCGCCGAAAAGAACCGCCTCAATATGGATGCCGCGCCGCCTATGACCGTGTCGCGCTTCGAGCGTATCCTGCCCTATGCCATTGCGCTGGGCGTGGAAAAGCCGTGGTCCCAGCACTTTGAGGGCGAACTGGCACGTCACACCATCGCCGATGTTGATGGCTCGACCTATCGTCCCGGCTGGTATTCCGGCTCGTCCTCGTTCGATAGCAGCCGCCTGTCCAACTCCATTGCCTCGGCCACCACCGGCATGGCCGCTGCCATGGTCGCGGCCCAGCCCGTGCAGGCCAGTTCCTCCGGCTTCAGCTCAAGCGGCGGTGGTGGCTCCTCGGGCGGTGGCGGCGGCGGCGGTGGCGGGGGTGGCTGGTAGCCGCGTCAGTGTCACCGGCAGGTTCGGTAGCAATCGCAGCAACCGCAGATCGCGCCGGAACGGCCAGGAATCGTACAGCAGCAGTTCGATCGGACGCCATAGCCCCACCCAGCCGGCGATATTGAAGCCCTCGCCAAACAGCTGCCGAAAGAAATCCGGCATGCCATCGAGGTTGCGGAACGTGCCCGAGAGGATCAGGCACACGCCGAGGAAGCCCAGGCCGAGCCACAGTGCCTGCCGGCCGGCGTGAAGGGATTGGGCGAGTGAGAGCTCGATATCGGCGACGCGCTCGTCGCAATAGCCAGCAATGGCCGTCTTCAGCACGGCGGCATCCCGCGTCTCGCGGGGATCGGCCACGCTGACGTCGATGTGGCAGTTGCGCCGGTTGCGACGGGGCATCGACATCAGCTGCTGCAGCACCTCGTCAATGCCCGAGGTGGTTTCAAATCGCCCGGCCAGCGGGTCGGCCTCCGGTTCGCGGAACATGTGTTCGAGCCGGTCGACGGCCACTGCGATGGTGATGCTATCTTGCGCGGCCATGGCAACTCCTTGTGACCATCATCACGCGGCGCGCGGGTTTCGCCAAGTCATGCCGCGCCCGCCCATGGACTTTGTGCGCTTCCATTGCTAGGCAGACCACGCCTTCCAACTCCGGTATCCACCATGCCCGAACTCCTGCTTGAACTCTTTTCCGAGGAAATTCCCGCCCGCTTCCAGCGCCGTGCGGCTGAAGACCTCAAGAAAGCCGTAACCAACGCACTGGTCGATGCCGGTCTGGTCTACGAGGGAGCCAAGGCATTCGTGACGCCGCGCCGCCTGGCGCTGACTGTCACCGGCCTGCCTGCCCGTTCGCCCGATACCCGCGAAGAAAAGAAGGGCCCCAAGGTCGGCGCGCCGCAGCCGGCAATCGACGGGTTCCTGCGTTCGGCAGGGCTGGCTTCGCTCGATGAGGCTAAGGTCGAAAGCGACCCCAAGAAGGGCGATTTCTATGTGGCCCATATCAACAAGCCGGGCGCCGAGGCAGTCGAGCTGCTGAGCGGCATCCTGCCCAAGATCCTGACCGATTTCCCCTGGGCCAAGTCGATGCGTTGGGGGTCGGGCAGCTTCAACTGGGTGCGCCCCCTGCGCGCTATCACTGCGACCTTTGGCGCGGAAAACGAAGAGCCGGTGGTTATTCCCTTTGCGTCCAATGAGTTGGCAGCAGGGCAGACCACCTATGGTCATCGTTTTCTGGCGCCCGAAGCCATTCGCGTACGCCGTTTCGACGACTACGTGGCAGCGCTGGAGCGCGCCAAGGTCGTGCTCGATATCGACCGCCGCAAGGACATTATCCGTGCCGATGCCGACCAGCTGGCCTTTGCACAGGGCCTGACCGTCATCGCCGATGAGGGCCTGCTCGAAGAGGTCGCCGGGCTGGTTGAGTGGCCCGTCGTGATGATGGGCTCGTTCGATCCCGATTTCCTCAAGCTGCCCGAGGAAGTCATCATCGCCACCATCCGCGCAAACCAGAAGTGCTTCTGTCTGCGCGATGCGAGCGGCAAGCTGGCGCCCAATTTCATCATTACTTCCAATACGGTAGCCACCGATGGCGGTGCCGTGATCACTGCCGGCAATGAGCGCGTTATCCGCGCCCGCCTCAGCGATGCCGTGTTCTTCTATGAAGGCGACCTGGCGCTGCCGCTCGAGCATGGCCTGCCCAAGCTCGAGGAAACCGTGTTCCACGCCAAGCTGGGCACCCAGTTTGCCCGCGTCGAGCGTCTGGTCAAACTGGCCGGTGAAATCGCGCCGCTGGTCGGTGCCGATCCCGAGCGCGCCAAGCGCGCCGCCATGCTGGCCAAGGCCGACCTGACCACCGGCATGGTCGGAGAATTCCCGGAACTTCAAGGGCTTATGGGCCGCTACTACGCCGCGGCGCAGGGTGAGCCAGCCGATATTTCGACGGCTGTCGAGATCCACTACAAGCCGCTGGGCCCCACCGACAAGGTGCCGACCGAGCCGACTTCCATTGCCGTGGCGCTGGCCGACAAGCTCGACCTGCTGACCGGTTTCTGGGCCATCAACGAGAAGCCGACCGGCTCGCGCGACCCCTTCGCCCTGCGCCGCGCGGCGCTGGGTGTGATCCGCATCATCACCGAGAATGGCCTGAAGTTCCCGCTCAATGTCGAGCCCGATCTGCTGGCGTTTTTCCATGACAGGCTCAAGGTATCGCTTCGCGATGCCGGTGCCCGCCACGACCTGGTGGATGCCGTTATTTCCAGCGATAGCAATGACATGCTGCAGGTGACCCAGCGCGCCGATGCGCTGTCGGCCCTCCTGTCTTCGGCCGATGGGCAGAACCTGCTGGCTGGCTACAAGCGCGCCGCTAACATCCTGGCAGCAGAAGAAAAAAAAGACGGCAAGGCCTATGCCGGCGCTGTCGAACAGGCGGCCCTCAAGCTGCCGGAAGAAACTGCCCTGGCCTTCGCCGTGGACGCCGTGCATGCCGCCGTGAGCAATCATGTGAGCAAGGACGACTACAAGGGCGCGATGACCGAACTGGCGACTCTGCGCGCCCCGGTCGATGCGTTCTTTACGGCTGTTCTGGTGAACGATGCTGATCCGGCTGTTCGCGAGAACCGTCTGAACCTGCTCGCTCGCCTGCGCGACACCATGCATCTGGTGGCAGATTTCTCGAAGGTTGCTGGCTGATTTCTGCCAGCATGCTGACAGTTTTCTTGCAGATTTCTTGTAGATTTCTGCCAATTTTCTGACTGGCTGAAACCAATCGGGATTTCGTGCACTATCCATCACGCCGCTGAGGCGTGATGGGGGACTTTTATGTCGGTCGGACTACTCGCATTGCTGGACGACGTGGCCGCGATCGCCAAGGTCGCCGCCGCCTCGCTGGACGACGTCGCCGCGCAGGCGGTGAAAGCCGGCGCCAAAGCGGCCGGTGCCGTGATCGATGATGCGGCGGTCACCCCAAAGTATGTCACCGGCTTTTCCGCCGACCGCGAATTGCCGATTGTCGGCAAGATCGCCCTCGGCTCGATCCGCAACAAGCTTGTCATCCTGCTGCCGATTGCGCTGCTGCTGAGCAGTTTCGCGCCGGGCGCGATTTCGCCTCTGCTGATGTTCGGCGGGGCCTATCTGTGTTTCGAGGGCGCCGAGAAGGTGTTCGGGGCGCTGTTTCCCCATCAGGCGCATGGCGTCGAGCAGGCGGTCGACCCGGTGCCGCAGGATGCCGCGTCGCTGGAAGTCGAGCGGGTGAGCGGGGCGATCAAGACCGACTTCATTCTCTCGGCCGAGATCATGACCATCGCGCTGGGCGCGGTATCGACGGACAGCATCTGGATGACGGCCCTGGTGCTGGCGCTGGTCGGGGTCGGCATCACGGTGGCTGTCTATGGCGGCGTGGCGCTGATCGTCAAAGCCGACGATGTGGGGCTGGCGCTGGCGCGCAAGGGCATCACCCATACCGGCCGCGCTTTCGGGCGGTTCCTTGTGCGGGCCATGCCCGGCTTCATGCGCGGGCTGAGCGTGGTGGGGACGGCGGCGATGATCTGGGTCGGCGGCTCAATCGTGATCCACGGCCTGGCCAGCTTCGGGCTGGGCCATGTGGAGCACTTCATCGACCACAATGCGGCCCTGGTGGCGGGCGCGGTTCCGGCATCGGTGACGGGCATCGTTCACTGGCTGGCGACGGCGGTGCAGGACTTCGTCTTCGGCATCGCTCTGGGAACGGCCCTGATCCCGCTGGTGGAGCATGCCATTGTTCCGGCCTGGAAAGGGGTGAAGGGGATGGTGTTCCGGAAGGCGTAGGTTCGCGGGACTTCGTCCCCCGGATCAAGTCCGCGGGCAGCCACGGTGGGTGGGGGAAAAGGGCATCCCTCGCAACCCGTCGTCGTCCATATTGCGGCTGAGGGCCGGCTGGCGAGCCCTAGCGCTTGGTCTTGTACGGGGCCATGCCCTCGTTGGCGAGTTGGTCGGCGCGTTCGTTGAGTTCGTGGCCGGCGTGGCCCTTGACCCATTTCCATTCGATCTGGTGGCGCTTGGTGGCTTCGTCGAGGGCCTGCCAGAGTTCGAGGTTCTTCACCGGCTTCTTGTCGGCGGTCTTCCAGCCGTTGCGCTTCCAACCGTGCATCCAGCTCTGGACGCCGTTTTTGACATACTGGCTGTCGGTGTGGAGCTCGACGGTGCAGGGGCGCTTGAGCGCGTTGAGCGCCTCGATGGCAGCGGTCAGCTCCATCTTGTTGTTGGTGGTCAGCTCTTCGCCGCCGGAAAGTTCCTTGGTCTTGTCGCCATATTGCAGGATGGCGCCCCAGCCGCCCGGGCCGGGATTGCCCGAGCAGGCGCCGTCGGTATGGATGATGACGATGTCGCTCATGGGTGCTTTCGGGGATAGGGATGCCGTCCGCACGATAGCGGACCGGCAAAGGCGCGGGGATAACTCGCTATCGGGCGACGGATGCTTCGATGGCGCGCAGTTCGCGGGGAATGTTGAAGGCGATGTTTTCCTTGGTCGTCACGCGCGCTTCGACCTTGATGTCGTAGCGCTGGGCAAAGGCCTCGATCACTTCATCGACCAGCTTTTCGGGCGCCGAGGCACCAGCCGAGACGCCAAGCGAGCGAATGCCCTCGAACATCGACCAGTCGATCTCGCTGGCACGATCCACCAGCACGGCGACCTTGCAGCCGGCGCGCTCGGCAACTTCGACGAGCCGCAACGAGTTCGACGAATTGGGCGAGCCGACCACGATCATGGCATCGACCTCGGGCGCCACGGCCTTGACCGCTTCCTGGCGGTTGGTGGTGGCGTAGCAGATATCTTCCTTGTGCGGGCCATTGATGGCAGGGAAGCGCTGCTTGAGAGCATCGACGATTTCGCGGGTGTCATCGACCGAGAGGGTCGTCTGGGTGACGAAGGCCAGCGTCTGCGGGTCCTTGGGGGTGAACGTCATGGCATCGGCGACGGATTCGACCAGCGAAATGGCGCCGGCGGGCAGCTGGCCCATCGTCCCCACGACCTCGGGATGGCCGGCATGGCCGATCAGCACGATTTCGTGGCCCTCGGCGAAATGGCGCTGCGCTTCGACATGCACCTTGCTGACCAGCGGGCAGGTGGCATCGAGGAAGAACATGTTGCGGCTTTTGGCATCGGCTGGAACCGACTTGGGAACGCCATGGGCGGAGAAGACGACGGGCGCGTCGGTTTCGGGGATCTCGCTGAGTTCCTCGACGAAGATTGCACCCTTATCGCGCAGGCCATCGACCACGTATTTGTTGTGCACGATGGCGTGGCGCACATAGACCGGCGCCCCGTATTTTTCGAGCGCAAGCTCGACAATCTGGATCGCCCGGTCGACGCCGGCACAGAAACCGCGCGGGGCGCAGAGCAAAATGTCTAGATGTGGCCGCTTTTCCATATCAGATCAGATGCTTTCGCTGGTGCCGCAAGTCAAGTCTTGTTGCAGCGACCCAGCCGCGCAGGCATTATGCCGCGTAGCGTGGGCCGGGGAAAAGTAGCAGGGTTTTCCTGTGCCTAGACGCAGGCGGAGAGGGACCGGAGTCAATTGTTCCGGCAGGACGGCAAGGACTAAGCAGTGAGTTTGGCCCAGGAAATGTTCGCGATTGCCCCGGCGCTGGGGAAAGCGAACCTGTCAGCCAGCCAGCTCAAGCTGCTGAGCGGCAAGGCACGCTGGATTTTCCGCGTCGGCGAAACCGGGTTCCCCACCATTCCGACCATCGCGCTGACGCGGGCGGCTTGGGAAGCGCTGCAGAGCGAGCGCGGCCAGCGCGACACGCGGCTGCGCACCCATTGGGTGGCTTGCCTGTTCAAGCTGGTGGGCAAGGATGGCAAGCCCCCGGTGCTGGTGGTGCGCACTTCCGCGGCGATGCACAATGGCGGATTGATGCCAGCCAAGGTGGGCATTGCGGCCCCGGCCAATCCCGAAGACTCCGTCGATCCCACGCGCCCCCTCGCCAAGGCGATCAAATCGGCCTTCGACAGCTATGGCTTTGGCCAGGGCTGGACCGGCCGCGCCGACGATGACCGCGGCCGCCAGATTGTGCTGGTGCAGGCCGCTGCCGATGGCGAGATCGAACAGTTCCTGACCCGCAATGCGGTGACCGGGGCGCTGGGGCCGGCACCGGTAAATGGGTCGCCCCTGCCGCGCATGTCGGAATCCATCGATGCGCTGGTCAACCTGCTGGACGCCAAGGCGGGCCGGCACATGAATTGTCTCGTCGCCATCAAGCGCGGGCAGGTGCAGTTCCTCTCGGCCCGGCCAGTGCAGGTGACCGCGGGCGCCGAGCTGGAAGCGGCGGTCGATCGCGTGAACCGCAAGGTATGGACCACACAGAATGCGGTGAGCCGCGTCGATCCGACCCGGCTGACGCAATTGCTGCATCCACGCCTCAAATCGGTGGATGGCGCTGCCCCCATCGCCACGGGCCTGGGCGTTTCGCCCGGTGCGGCCAGCGGCGTCATCGTCTTCAATGCCGACGACGCGGCGCGGCTGCGGGCGCGCGGCCGCCACTGCATCCTCGTGGTCAACGAAACCGGCCCGGCCGATATCGAGGGCATGCGCGCGGCCACCGGCATCCTGACGGCGCGCGGCGGCATGTCGAGCCATGCCGGGGTGATCGCCCGCATCACCGGCAAGCCCTGCGTGGCCGGGGTACGCACGCTGTCGGTCGATGCCGGGGAAATGACCTGCCGCATCGGCGGGCGCGAATTCCGTGCCGGTGACCGGCTGACCATCGATGGCAGCGACGGGCAGGTCTATGCCGGCAACCTGCCGCTGAGCCAGCCCCATATCGGTGGCGCTATCGGCAAGCTGCTCGGCTGGTCCGATGCCAGCCGCACCATTGCCGTGCGCGCCAATGCCGAAACCACCGAATCCGCCTCGACGGCGCTGAGCTTTGGTGCCGAGGGCATCGGGCTGGCGCGCTCCGAGCACATGTTCTTTTCGCCCGAGCGCATGGTGGCGCTGCGCCGCGTCATCCTCAGCGAGGACGAGGAAGACCGCAATCGCGCCGTCAACGGGCTGGTGGACTACCAGACCGGCGACTATTCGGCGCTGTTCTCGGCGATGAACGGCATGCCGGTGACGGTGCGGCTGTTCGATCCGCCGTTGCATGAATTCCTGCCGCGCACCGATGAAGAGATCGAGGAAACGGCTGCCTCGCTGGGGCTGGCGGTGCGGGCGCTGCGCCTGCATCTCGACCGGGTTGCCGAGATCAATCCCATGCTGGGCCATCGGGGCGTGCGGCTGGCCATCACCTATCCCGAACTGCTGCAGATGCAGGTTCAGGCCCTGATGGCCGGAGCGCGGGTGGCCAGCGAGAAGCAGAGCGAGCCGGTATCCATCGAAGTCATGGTGCCCTTCGTTTCCACGGCCAGCGAAGTGGCCTTCGTGCGGGAGCGCGTCTATTCGGTGGCCAACAATTCAGGGCTGCTGGCCACTAACCGGGTGAAGTTCTCGTTCGGCACCATGCTCGAGCTGCCGCGCGCCTGCCTGCGGGCGGGCGATATCGCCCAGATGGTGGATTTCATCTCGTTCGGCACCAACGACCTGACCCAGACCACATTCGGCATTTCGCGCGACGATGCGCCCACCTTCCTTGCCGCCTATCAGCGCAAGGGCATCTATGAGCGCGACCCCTTCGTGACCATCGACGAAAAGGGCGTGGGCGAGCTGATCGCCATTGCCATTCAGCGGGGCAGGGCAGCCAATCCCAAGCTCAAGATTGGCGTCTGCGGTGAGCATGCCGGCGATCCGGCGTCGCTGCGCTTCTTTTCGGGCCTTGGCATCGACTATGTCAGCTGCTCACCCTATCGTGTGCCCGTCGCCCGGCTGACGCTGGCGCAGGCATCTGCTTAAATAGCCGGAAATGATCCCTATATCAGGGGCGATGTCGGGATTACCGACGCAAGGGATGGGACGTTACCGACGTGAAATTATTGCCGGTTCTGGCGCTGCTGCCGCTGCTGACGTTTTCCGCCGCTCCGGCCATGGCCCAGACCATCGGGTCCCAATGCACCACCATCGCCGCCGATGCGGAGCGCCTGGCGTGCTTTGATGCGGCCTTTGCCGCGCCAGCGGTTCCCGAGGGAACGGCGCAGGTCGTGCTGCAGTCGGAACAGCTCATCCCCGCGCGCCCAACGGGGCGCCAGCCGGCGACCATCACCGTGGCCTGCGACAATGGAGTGCTCAGCATTGCCTTCGGCTTTGCCGGGAACCTGATATCGGCGCTGGGACGCGATGTGGGGCTCACGACACAGTCGGACCTGCAAGCGGCACGCAGCCGGACGCTGCTCGTCAATCCCGACAATACGGCGGTGATGATTTCCAATACCCGCGACGCCGTTGCGTTTCTCGATGGGCTGGCGGGAACCACCAACCTCACCGTGCGGGTGACGCCAGTGACCTCGCGCTCCCTCTCGGTGCGCTACCGGGTGAGCGACATCGCCGACCAGGTCGCGCCAGTGCGGGCGGCCTGCGGGGTTTAGTCCGCTTTCGCCTGCGGCAAATCCGCCAGTCATAGTTTGGCCGAATCGACGCCATGGTTAATCCATTGCGTCGCCCCAAAGCTTGTTTACGCGCTGCTAACCCTAATCAGACATCATTAGTTCTGTCGGCATTTTAGCGTCACGTTCGCCGATCAGTAGTTTTGTTGCGTAGCGTTGAGTAACGAGTAATGGCTTCTTTCCCCCGGCCGGCGCCCCCGCGCCCGGCACGAGCGGTCCGCCGTCGCCATCCCTTCACCAGGTTGCTGGTCGTCGGGATTTTTTGTGGCCTGTCCTATGGCGGGCTCACCAGCGGCGCCTTCGGTCCGGCCGATGGGCTGGACGGCATTGCCTCGTCCGACGCCAACCTCGTTACTGCCAGCATCTCCTATTCCGGTGTTGATCCCGTGCTGACCGGCTCGGTCGATCACCTGTTCAATACGGCCAGCTTTACCGGCCCCAACCGCGCGCAGAAGACCGATCGCCTGCGCCCGAAGGTCGACGTGGTTGCCGTTTCGCAGACCTTCGATGAAGTGCGCACCCGTATTGCGTCGCTGCGCGCCGAGGCCAACAAGCCCGTAGCCATCCAGTTTGCCAGCACGGCAAGCGGCGATGTGGAGCCCGGCACCGCCGTGGCTTCGGTCAGCCCGGCAGCCGCCGCGGCGCTCGACGCCATTGCCGGCATTGCCCCATCCTCTGCACCGGCGGCGCTGCCGATGCCCGCCATTGCCTCGACGCAGCTGGCCTATGCCCGCGCAACCGCCCCCGTCACCGGCGGCTATGCGTCCGGTGAAGTGATCGCAGCATCGGAAAAGGAACTCTGGTGCCTGGCGACGGCCATCTATTTCGAAGCGCGCGGCGAAAGCTATCGCGGGCAGGTGGCCGTGGCGCAGGTCGTCGGCAACCGCGTCAAGGATCATCGCTATCCCGACACGATGTGCGGCGTGGTGTTCCAGAACCAGAGCCGGCGCAATGCCTGCCAGTTCTCGTTTGCCTGCGACGGCATTCCCGAAGTCATCAATGACAAGGAATCCTGGGCACAGGCCGAGGATATCGCCAAGCGCTATGCCAGCGGCGAGCTCTACCTGACCGAAGTGGGCGACGCGACCCACTACCACGCGACCTATGTGAGCCCGCCCTGGGCCCCCCGCATGACCAAGGTCACCCAGATCGGCCTGCATGTCTTCTACAAGTTCAAGCGCGGGTGGCTTTTCGGCTGATGCCGAAAAGCCGGGCTCTTAAGCTAACGCAGATCAGCGCTTGCTGGCGCTGTAGTAGGTGAACGAGTCGCCGATGCGCGTGCTGAAGGCCGTCCAGTGGCCGTTGCTCCAATAGGAGAAACGGTCATCGCGGCGCTGCTCGCCCACGGTGATGCCGGGGTAACGCACGGTCTTTGAGAACATGGCATCGGTCGAATAGGTGCCCGAGGCCGTGGTGGTGATGGTCACGTAGCTGACCCTGCCGCCCTCGATCTTCTTGACGATCGAGATGGCCTGCGGATCGGTGTCGATCCAATCCTCGTAAGCCACGTCATAATCGCGGCCCTCATAGCGCACCAGACTCGACGGATCGACGCCGTCGGGGCGTCCCATCTCGTCGGCAAAGGCGAAGGCGGCGAAGGCCGACAGGCCAAGCGCGCCCAGCGTCACACCCGTAACCAGATGGCGATTTAGCAAGTACATGGCATTCTGTCCCGAAATGAAGCGGCTGCCGCAACTTCTTAACGGTTCAGAAACCATACTGCGCAATCGGGCGCAAAGTTCATCTTTTGTTAGGGTTAATCACCCGAACGGCCTAGACGAGAATCGCCTCGAAAGCCTCGACGAAACGGTCATGCGCTTCCCGTGTCGGCCAGGGCCGGATGAGACGGTCGAAGGCATCGACGTCAAAGGCGGGCAGGCTGGGTTCGCCGAAGAGCTTGCGGGCCTCGGCATCTTCAAACCCGGCCAGGTGGATGGCCTCGAAGAACGCCGCTTCGCGATCGGCCTTCTTGACCTGCTTGGCCAGGGCGGCGGTCATGTTCGCGGGGAGCGAAAAGCGCAGGTAAATCGCTGACAGCAGACGATTTTCGACGTCCTTGTAATTCCCGCCCATCGCCGCCTTGAAGGGCGAGATAATGTCGCCCATCACATATTCGGGCGCGTCATGGAGCAGGGCCTGCGCCTGCGACTTGCCATCGCAGTCAGGGTTGGAGGCGCGATAAAGCTCGAGCACCAGCACCGAATGCTGGGCAACCGAAAACGGATAATCACCCTCGGTCTGGCCATTCCAGCGCGCCACGCGCGCCAGGCCATGGGCGATATCGGAAAGCTCCACGTCCATCGGCGAGGGATCGAGAATATCGAGGCGGCGGCCGGACAACATGCGTTGCCAGGCGCGTGCACTGGTGCGTGCCATTTGGTTCCAGAGTGCTAGCGGACTGTTATGGTTAACTTTAACCAATCAAGCCACGATTCGACAGCGCCGATGCCAGGGGGTTGAGGCTTTCGGGTAGGCGGGCCGAGGACTTGTACCAAGCCCTCGTGGTTCGAGGCTCGCGAAGGGCTCGCGCCTCACCATGAGGTCTACTGGTTGAACGGCGTGGGGGGCGGCGATGGGCCCCACGCGCGGTGTCATCCCGGCGAAGGCCGGGATCCATGTCCGTGGGCTGCCGCCACATCCAGCTTTGGGGTGGTTCACCGCATGGATTCCGGCCTTCGCCGGAATGACCCGGTGGTAGCTCAGTCTTCGGGGCTGGTTTCGCCGAACTGATAGGTGGCCCAGCTGGGGAGGGTGAGGGTGGCGGGGTGGCCATCGATGGTGATGGCGGAGAGGTCGGTGATGCGGTCGAGGCGCAGGATGGCGACGGCCTTGCCATCGGCCACCTGGCCGATGCTGCCAGCGTCGCGCGTGCCCGAGACGACGGGGGTGCCAGGGGCGGCGGCGATGTCGGAGACGATGACCGGGCGGCGGCGGGCCGTGCCGCGGTGCTTCATGCGGCTGACCACTTCCTGGCCGACATAGCAGCCTTTGACGAAGTCGATGCCATCGAGAATGTCGAGGCCGATATCATGCGCAAAGGTGTCGTTGGCGGGGAAGTCGGCGCCCTGTTCCAGAATGCCAGCAGCAATGCGGGCGGCCAGGAATGGGGTGGCGTCAGTTGACCAGCCGGACGTGGCCTCGACCGGCGCAATGATGCGGTGGCCCAGGCTCACGCTGCCGCGCTGGTCGGGGTGGCTGATGGCCCCGGAGACGGGCGCGGTGCTGTAGCCGACGCGATGGGTTTCGCGCAGGTCATCGATCACCACCTGTGCGCGCAGGCGGTACATTTTCATGCGCTTGAAGAAATCGTCGGCGACAGACTGATGCGCGTCGACCCAGAGTGCATCTTCGGCCCAGCCGGCTGTGCCCTCGGCCAGAATCTTGCCCTGCGGCGACAAAAGCGCCCACCAGGCAGTGGTTTCGGCGGGGCCGGAAGGAATGTGGCCGGTCAGGACGTCATTGAGCAGTTTATGCGCGTCATGGCCCGAGAAACGGAAGACGACACGGTCAGCGCGCAGGTGAATGGTCATGATCTCTTGCTTCCCGGACAGGGCGTCCGCTAAACCGGCCCGAGAAACGGAAGACGGCACGGACAGGCGGGACCAGACATGGCGCAGTACGACACGATTTTCAAGAACGCGACAGTGGTGAACCATGATGGCGAAGGGCTCGCCGACATCGCCGTCCGCAATGGGCGAATCGTGGCGCTGGGCCAGATCGATGGATCGGCCGACAATGTGGTGGACTGCACCGGGCTGCATATCCTGCCCGGCGTGATCGACACGCAGGTGCATTTCCGCGAGCCGGGCCTGACGCACAAGGAAGACCTTGAATCGGGCTCGCTGTCGGCGGTGATGGGCGGGGTGACCGGGGTGTTCGAAATGCCCAACACCAACCCGCTGACCACCAGCCGCGAGACCTTCGAGGCCAAGATTGCCGCCGGCACCAACCGCATGCACTGCGACTTCGCCTTCTACATCGGCGGCACGCATGAGAATGTCGGGCAGCTGGCGGAACTGGAAAAGCTGCCGGGCTGCGCCGGGATCAAGGTGTTCATGGGCTCATCCACCGGCTCGCTGCTGGTGCAGGACGACGCCGGGGTGGAAGCCATTCTGCGCGCCATTTCACGCCGCGCCGCCTTCCACTCGGAAGACGAATACATGCTTGAGGAGCGCAAGCACCTGCGGGTGCCGGGCGACCCCAGCAGCCACCCGGTCTGGCGCTCGCCGGAAGTCGCCATGAGCTGCACGACGCGGCTGGTGAACATTGCCCGCAAGACCGGCAAGCGTATCCATGTGCTGCATATCTCGACCAAGGAAGAGATCGTCTACCTCGCCGACCACAAGGACGTGGCTTCGGTGGAAGTGACGCCGCACCACCTGACGCTCGATGAGACCGCTTACACCAAGCTGGGCACCTATGCGCAGATGAACCCGCCGGTGCGCGACAAGGCGCATCGCGAAGGCATCTGGAAGGGTGTCGCCAATGGCGTCGCCGATATCCTGGGGTCCGATCACGCGCCGCATACGCGTGAGGAAAAGGATCATCCCTATCCCGCGAGCCATTCGGGCATGACGGGCGTGCAGACGTTGGTGCCGACCATGCTGGACCATGTGAATGCCGGTAAGCTGAGCTTGCAGCGCTTTGTCGACATGACCAGCCACGGCCCCAACCGCCTGTTTGGCATTGCCAACAAGGGCCGCATCGCGGTCGGCTATGACGCCGACCTGACCATCGTCGACATGAAGCGTCGCGAAACGATCACCAATGACTGGGTGAAGTCGCGCGCCGGCTGGACGCCCTATGACGGTGTTACGGTGACCGGCTGGCCGGTCGGCACGATCGTGCGCGGGAATACGGTGATGTGGCAGGGCGAACTGGTGACGTCTTCTGTCGGGCAGCCCATGCGGTTCCTGGAAGCCCTGCCACACTGATCGCGATCAGGCGGCCGCGTTGGCGTTGCCCAGCTTGGCGATTTCGGCTTGCAGCTTTTCCTCGTCACTGGGGGAGAGCGACGAGCGGATGATGCGGCCGCCGCCAATGCCCTCTAGCTCGGCGATGACCTTTTCTGGCTGCGCCTTGCGCACCAGCAGGAACAGCGCCGAGGTATTGGGCTGAATCGACGCCGCGATCTCCTTGATCATGTTATCGTCGATGCCGTAGTCCGAGAGCTTGCCGGCCAGGGCGCCCGTGCCGGCGCCGATGGCACCGCCCAGCGCAAAACCGGCCAGCGGATTGAGGAACAACAGGCCAATCAGCCCGCCGAACAGGGCGCCCGACAGGCCAGATGACGCGGCCCCGATCCCCACCATGTTGACGCTCTGCTTGATATCGACCTTGCCATCGGCTTCCCGCGTGGCGATGACGGCATCTTCCAGGTCGACCAGGTATTCGCGCTGCAGTTTTCGCAGACGGGCGAGGGCCTCATCGGCTTTTCCGCGCTGGTCAAAGGCGACTACGACAAATTCGGACATGACGGTTCCTTCCTGAATTCCGCGCGGCCGATTGCCGAGCAGTGCCCTGTTAACGGGGCAGGGCCCGATCGGTTTCAGTGGGGAAGGCGGAGGATAGGGCAGGCGCTGGCGGAGCCCGCGACAATCCGCCGATCGGGCGGTCTGACGACAAGGAGTGCGGCGCACCATATAGTGGTGGTCGTCACCGTTGGAGCTCTCGCCATGTCGACTGAGCCGCTGCAAGAACCGTCTGTCTGGGGCGCTATTGGACGGGGTGTAATGGGGCGATGTCCGCGCTGCGGCAAAGGCAAGCTGTTCCACGGTTTCCTGACGCAGGTGGATGCCTGCGACACCTGCGGTGAGCCCATGGCCCGCTATAATGTCGGGCTGTTCCTGCCGCTCATCGTCATCACCATCGCCATCCACATCCTGGCCTTCATCATGCTCGATATCGAGCTGAATGGCGGGGCGAGCCCAGGCACTTATCTGATGGTGCTGGTGCCGGCGGCGATCATCCTGCCACTGGCGCTGATGCGGCCGACCAAGGGGGCGATCATCGGATTTTTGTGGTCAAGCAAGACCAGCGACGAGCAGGGCTGAGCCCTACTGCAGCACGCGATCGAGATTGTATTCGCCCGAGCGGATGCGGTCGGGCAGCAGCGCGACCAGATCGGCGGTGGCCTCGTCGCCATGCATCTTGACGAAGGTGGCGAGCGCGGCAAACAGCGAGGCATGCGCCAGGGCGGCATTGTGCACGCCGTCTTCCTCGGCCACGTTCCAGGCCTCGGCCAGGTATTCAAGCGCAAGCTGGCGCTCGCCCTGATCGCGGTCAAGGACGCTATGCCCGGCGGTGGACGCAAAGGTGATTTTGCTCGAAGTCATGTCGCTGGAGTTAGCACGGGAACGGGGAGGCAGGCGCGCAGGAAGTAACCCGAAGGTTAACGAGGCGTGCGCGATTGTACTAAGTCAGCGGCCGCCCAGCGGCTACTCGGCAAAGCGCGTATGTATTTCCCTTGTTATGCTCTCGCCCTCGACCAGCAGCCGCATCAGCGCTTCGCGCGCGGCAGGCGTGCAGGCGCGGTGCAGGCGCGCATAGGCCTCGTAACCGACATTGAACGCCCCAGCCAGGCGCTGTCGGCGATCCTCGTCGGGTTCATCGAGCGTGATCAGCTCGCTCATCTGCTCGCGCCAGTCTTCCACCCCGGCATCGCAGAGCGGCTGCAGGAAATAGAGGCTTCCCATGACCTCGGCGAGCCGCTCCATCTGGCGCTGATAGGGCGGGTCGATGGCGAAGGCGGGCCCTGTCACGAGGGCCAGCGAGACGGCGATGGCGGCGAGTCGAAGCTGTTTCAAATTGGCGGTCCGCAGCGATTGCCCTGTTGTCTATCAGCTTTGCGCGAGAACTGCGAAGGCCCTCGCAAGCACGTCATCGAGGCGGCTGGTGGTGCGCAGGGCGATGAGGGCGGATGGGGCCATCCATTTGTGATCGGCGACCTCATCGGAGGCGCGCAGGATGCCGCTGAAATCGCGGGTGACGAATATGGCGAGCTGGAACGTGCTGTCGCGGCCGAGCGATTGCACCATGACCGGGCGCGGATTGCGGATGGTGAGGCCAACCTCCTCCGAAATCTCGCGTATGGCGCATTGCTCGATGGTCTCGCCGGGCTCGATGCGCCCGCCGGGCAGCGTCCACAAATGCTGATAGGGCGCATAGGCGCGCTTGATCAGGAGGACCTTACCCTCGCGGACAATGGCGACGCTGGCAGCATTGGGAGTTTCAACAGTCACGGTGGGCTCATTTGCGATTCGTACCCGCAGAGACTACCTCTAACGCGGCTGATTCAGGAGGCAGGAACATGTGTGGACGCTACGCTTCGACGCTCCCGCCCGAAATGATGGTGGAGCTGTTCAAGCTGCTCAACTCCATCGAGGTGGTGCCGCGCTACAATATTGCGCCCACCCAGCCGATTGCCGCCATCTGGGAAGCCCATGGCCGCCGCGAAGGGCATTTCGCGCGCTGGGGCCTGGTGCCGGGCTGGGTCAAGGATCCGCGCGAGTTCCCGCTTCTGGTCAATGCTCGGGTCGAAACCATGGCCGAGAAGCCGGCCTTCCGCGATGCGCTCAAGCATGGGCGCTGCATCGTGCCGGCCAGCGGCTATTACGAGTGGCACACCAATCCTGACAAATCCAAGCAGCCCTATTACATCACCCGCCAGGACGATCGGCCGCTGGCACTGGCGGGGCTCTATGCGACGTGGATGGGCCCCAATGGCGAGGAAATCGACAGCGTGGCGACGATCACGGTGCCGACCAATGACCAGCTGGCGCCGATCCATCACCGCATGCCCGCCATCCTTGATGAGAAAGCCATCGACGACTGGCTGAACGTGCGCGAGGTGCGGGCAGCCGAGGCGCTGCAGCTGGCCCTGCCGCTGGCCGACGGGGAATTGAAGTTTCATCCGGTGTCGACGCGGGTGAACTCGGCGCGGGACGATGATCCCGGCTTGATCGAGCCGGCCGCGGTTGAGAAGCCGGAACCGCGCCGGAAGAAGGTCGCCGGGGGGCAGATGGATCTGTTTTAGGTGCCACGGCCTTGTGGTTCGAGGTGCATACGGCTCGCGCCTCGAACCACAAGGGTCTGCCCCTACATGATCTCGAAATAGCCCAGGGCGTCGCCGATAGCGTCTTCTTCGTATCCGAGGTGGGAAAGCAGGACGCGTTCGAGGGCTTCGTAGATGGTGCGGGCGGTGGTGAAGTTGTCGGGGCCGGGATCGCGGGCGAGGGCGTTGAGCGCGTCGACCAGCCGGACCAGTAGTTCATGCACCACGACATGCTCTGCCTGCAGGCGCTCGGCGATCTTACGGAAGCCTTCGCCCTGCTGGGCCAGTGCCGGGAAGAGATGGTAGTCCTCGATGGAATGGTGCGTGTTGACCACCTGGCAATACTGCCCGCACAGGTTCCCGAAGCGCCGGTAATTGGCGATCATTGCCAGGTCCCCGGTTTCGGCGGCGACCTGTTCGGGAGTCATGGTGCCGGCATTGGCGCGCTCGATGAGCGCGGCCAGCGTCTTCATGTTGCGGCGCAGATTGTCGTGGATGTCCCTGAGGTGCTGGCCGGGCGCGCGCTGCGCTTCGGTCAGTCCCTCGAGCTTGATGACGGGCGGACGGGTTTCGTCGTCGAGAAAGCCGATATCGAGCAGCATGAGCAAACCTGGTGCCGGAATGAATGATTGACCCCGAGATGGGGCCAACCGGCCAGGCGATCAAGTAGGCACACGGAGGTGCGCGTCTAGCCCAGCATCTTGCCGGGGTTGAGTATGCCGAGCGGGTCGAGGGCTGATTTGATGGTGCGCATCAGGTCGAGTGCCACTGGGTCCTTCACCTGTTTGAGCAGGTCGACCTTGAGCTGGCCGATGCCATGCTCGGCCGATACCGAACCGCCAAGGCGCAGCACGATCTCGTAGATTGCCTCGTGCACCAGCTCGTCTGAGGCGGCCATGAAGGCCTTGGGATCGGCGCCCACCGGCTGGCTGAAATTGAAGTGAATATTGCCATCGCCCATATGCCCGAACGGCACCGGACGAATACCGGGCACGAGGCGCCGCGCGGCGGCGCTGCCCTCAGCGATGAGCTGCGGCACCGCAGCAATCGGCACGGAAACGTCGTGCTTGATCGAGGCGCCTTCCTTGGACTGGACCTCGCTCATCTGCTCGCGGAAGGCCCACATGCGGGTGCGGTCGGAGAGGGATTCGGCAAAGACGGCGTTGTCGATGAGGCTGTCGGCAAAGGCGGCCTCGATGGCCGACATCAGCGCGCCCGGCGCGCCGCCCTTCATGCGCGAGACTTCGATCAGCGCATACCAGGGGGAGGGACCGGCGGTGGGGTCGCGGTCGAGCATGCCGTGGCGCAGCTGCATGTCGAGGCCCAGCACCGGGATGATCTCGAAGGCATTAAGGCGGCTGCCGATGCGCTCGCGCAATGACAGGAACAGGGTCAGCGCGGCTTCGGGGCCGGAAATGCTTACCAGGACCGTTTCGAAATCTTCGGGCTTCGGGAAGATCTTGAGCGTGGCGGCCGTGATGATGCCCAGCGTGCCCTCGGCGCCGACGAGGAGATCCTTGAGATCGTAGCCGGTATTGTCCTTCTTGAGGGCATTGAGGCCGCGATAGAGACGTCCATCGGCCATCACGGCCTCGACGCCCATGGTCAGTTCGCGGGCGTTGCCATAGGCCAAAACGTTGACGCCGCCAGCGTTGGACGAGAGCAACCCGCCAATGCGGGCGGATCCTTCCGAGGCGAGCCAGAGCGGGAAGATGCTGCCTTCGGCTTCGGCGGCTTTGTGCGCGTTTTCGAGAATGACGCCCGCTTCGGCCGTCATGGCTCCGGCAGCGACATCAATGGAACGGATGCGGTCGAGTTTGCTCAGGCTGACAATGACCTCGTCGCCGCGCAGGGGTACCTGTGCACCCACCAGCCCCGTATTGCCGCCCTGCGGAATGAGGCCGACCCGATGCTCGCCAGCCCAGCGCACGATGGCCTGCACCTGCTCGACCGACTGGGGCAGGGTGACGGCGGCGGCAGGCTGGTGGAAGCGCTTGCGGGGCTCCTTGAGGAAGCCCGCCATGCGGTCGCTGTCGCCCACCACGGCATTGGCGCCCACAAGCGCGGTAAGCTGGGAGACAACCTGGGCGGAAGAAAGCGGCATGGCTAAACCAATGTTGGCGGATAGCAGGGCGGCGAACTTGCCCCGGTGGGGCCCCATGTGCCACAACCGGCGCAACGACTCCAAGAAGGGAATACAGAGAATGGCCACAGGATTGATGGCAGGCAAGCGCGGCTTGATCATGGGTCTCGCCAACAACCGCTCGATCGCCTGGGGCATTGCCAAGCAGCTGCACGAGCAGGGCGCTGAACTGGCATTCTCCTATCAGGGCGAAGCGCTGAAGCGCCGCGTCGAGCCGCTGGCCGCCGAAGTGGGCTCGGACTTCCTCGTTGAGTGCGACGTTTCTGACGAAGCGGCGATGGACGAGACCTTCCGCCAGATCAAGGAAAAGTGGGGCTCGCTCGATTTCGTCGTGCACGCCATCGGCTTCTCCAACAAGGATGAGCTCGAAGGCCGCTACCTCGACACCAGCCGCGACAACTTCGCGCTGACCATGGATATCTCGGTCTATTCGTTTACCGCCGTCGCCAAGCGCGCCGAAGCGCTGATGAATCCGGGCGGCTCGCTGCTGACGCTGACCTATTATGGCGCGGTGAAGTATGTGCCGAACTATAACGTGATGGGCGTTGCCAAGGCGGCTCTGGAAGCCTCCGTGCGCTACCTTGCCGTTGACCTGGGCAAGGCCGGCATCCGCGTCAACGCCATCTCGGCCGGCGCGATCAAGACGCTCGCCGCCTCGGGCATTTCGGGCCTGCGCGACATGCTGCACTGGCAGGAAGCCAATTCGGCCCTGCGCAAGAATGTCTCCATCGACGACGTCGGTGGCGCGGCGACCTATCTGCTGAGCGATCTGGCATCTGGCGTTACTGGTGAAATCCACTACGTTGATGCTGGTTTCAACGTCGTCGGCATGAAGCTGCTCGATGACGCGCCAGAGGCGAGCGAATAGTCGCTCGCCCTCCACTCTAGCCTTGTAGGACGCGTCGGCTAGCGACGCGGGAACTTGCCATGACAGCCCTGGTTTGGCCGGAGATTTACTTCGTCCGGCATGGTGAAACGCCCTGGAATGCCGAACGCCGCTATCAGGGGCGCAAGGACATTCCGCTCAACGAAAAGGGACGCGGGCAAGCCAACCAGAATGGGCACACGCTCGCCGCGCTGTTCGCAGCGCGCGAGCTCGACCCCAATGCGTTCGAGTGGCACGCTTCGCCCCTGGGCCGGACCCGCGAGACCATGGACCGGGTGCGCGCCGGATTTTCCACGCACCTGCCCGACGTTCAGTATGACGTGCGGCTGATGGAAATCTCGTTCGGCGTGCTGGAAGGCGAACTGTTCGAGCAGCTGCCGGCCAATATGGCTATCGCGCCGGGCGAACGCACCGAGGACTATTGGGACTACCGCCCGGAAAACGGCGAGAACTACCGTGACGTGGAAGCGCGTCTCGCCGAATTCGCCCATGTGCTCAAGGGCCCATCGGTAGTGGTGGCGCATGGCGGCATCGCCCGCACGCTGCGCGTACTGATCGAGCATGCGCCCATCGTCGAAGTGATCAACTGGGCGCCCCCGCAGGACGCCATCATGCACTTCACGCCCGGCCGGATGGAGCTGCTGCGCGGGTAGACCGCCGGGAATCGGTCCCCTCGAGAGGCCCGCGGATCAAGTCCGCGGGCAGCGGCGGTGAGTGTGGCGGGTGTGGTGCGATGGCGGCGACCGCACGGGGCACCCACCCAAGCCGTCAGTCCAATTGACCTAAGCCACCGTGGCTCCTAGAACGTGCGCAACCATGGGGCTGCGCTATGTCGTTCAATACTTTCGGACATCTCTTCCGTTTCACCACCTGGGGTGAAAGCCATGGACCCGCGCTTGGCGTGGTGGTCGATGGCTGCCCTCCGGGCCTAGTGCTGACGCCTGAAATGATCCAGCGCGATCTCGACCGCCGCAAGCCCGGCCAGTCGAAATATACCACCCAGCGCCGCGAAGCCGATGAGGTGAAGATTCTCTCGGGCGTGTTCGAGGACGAGCGCACCGATGGTCCGCGCACCACCGGCACGCCGATCTCGCTGCTGATCGAGAATACCGACCAGCGCTCCAAGGACTATGCCGATATCCGCGACAAGTACCGTCCGGGCCATGCCGATTTCACCTATGACCAGAAATACGGCATTCGCGACTATCGCGGTGGCGGGCGCACCTCGGCACGCGAGACTGCTGCGCGCGTGGCGGCGGGCGCGGTTGCGCGGCAGGTGCTGGCTGGCGTAACCATCCGGGCGAGCCTGGTGCAGGTGGGGCCGCACAAGATCGACTACAATAATTTCGACTGGGACCAGGTCGACCAGAACCCGTTCTTCTGCGCCGACGCGGTGGCGGCAGGCGTTTGGGCCGACTATCTCGACGGCATCCGCAAGTCCGGCAATTCGGTGGGTGCGGTGATCGAGGTGGTGGCCGAGGGCGTACCGGCGGGCTGGGGCGCGCCGATCTATGGCAAGCTGAGCGCCGACCTGGCCTCGGCCATGATGAGCATCAACGCGGTCAAGGCCGTGGAAATCGGTGCTGGATTTGAGGCGGCGAGCCTCACTGGCGTCGACAATGCCGACCAGATGCGGGCAGGGGCGGACAAGCCCTATTTCCTCTCCAACCATGCCGGTGGCATCCTGGGCGGCATTTCCAACGGCGATCCGGTAGTGTGCCGCTTTGCGGTGAAGCCGACCTCGTCCATCCTGCAGCCGCGCCAGACGGTGACCACGGCCAACGAAGACACCGACATCATCACCAAGGGCCGCCACGACCCCTGCGTGGGCATTCGCGCCGTGCCGGTGGGCGAAGCCATGATGGCGCTGGTGCTGGCCGACCACGCCCTGCGCCATCGCGGCCAGACCGGGCGCGAAGGTGCGGTGGGGTTCGATCGGGGCTGAGGGTTCTTGCTCTCGCAGGCCGCGTTCACAACGACAGTCTCCCAATCACCTGCGCTGCCCACGGACTTGATCCGCGGGCCTTTCGTCGCGCATGCGATACTGAGAGTGACCCGCGGATCAAGTCCGCGGGCAGCCTGGCGTGTGGTTAAGGGCGGTGGTCTAGCCGCGCCCGAAGACCAGCACGATTTCCTGGTTGCCGTCGCCGCCGCTGATGGGGGAGGGCGTGGAGAGGCGGTGGGTGAAACCCTGGGCTTCTACGAAGGCGATGACGTCGGCCAGCGCGGTGGCGATGGCCGCTTCGCTGGTGACGATGCCGCCCTTGCCGACATTCTGGCGGCCGACTTCAAACTGTGGCTTGAACAGGATCACCGCATCGGCCGTGGGGGCGCAAAGGGCCAGGGGCGCATCGAGCACCTTGGTGACCGAGACGAAGCTGACGTCCGAGACCAGCAGGTCGATCAGCTCCGGGATGGTCTCGGCAGTGAGGTCGCGGGCGTTGACGCCCTCCATGCTGACAATGCGGTCGCTGCCCTTGAGGCGCTCGTGGAACTGATCGTGGCCGACATCGACGGCATAGATGCGGCGGGCGCCGCGTTCCATCAGCACCTGCGTGAAGCCGCCGGTCGAGGCGCCCACGTCGATGCAGATCTTGCCATTGGGGTCGATCTTGCCCACGTCGAGGCCAGCGATCAGCTTGAGGGCCGCGCGCGAAACGTAGTTGGCAGCGGGATCGCTTAGCGCGAGCTTGTCGTCGCGGCCTACCATCTGGTTTGGCTTGACCGCGGTGACACCATTGATGGTGACGGTGTTGCGCAGGATGGCGTCGCGCGCACGGGCGCGGCTGGGCACCAGGCCCCGCTGCTCAAGCGCCAGATCGAGGCGGATACGTTCGCTCAACCGCCCACCAGCCGGGCAATCTTGCCGAGTGCGGTCTTGCTGTCTTCCTCGTAGGACAGGGTGCTTTGGAACTGGCCGTTCTTGTCGATGAGGAAGGTGAGGGCGGTGTGGTTGACCAAATAATAGGGGTCACCCGGCTCGCCGGTCTTTTCGGAGAACACGCCGAACGCCTTCTTGACGTTCTCGGTCTGCTCGAGGTTGTGGCTGACCAGCCCGATGATCGAGGGATCGAAGCCCTCGACATAATTGGTCATCATTTCCAGCGTGTCGCGCTCGGGATCGACCGACACGAAGATGATGCGGAGGTCTTCCGGCGTCAGGCCCAGCTGTGCACGATAGGCGGTGGTTTCCGCCAGGGTGGTGGGGCAGACGTCGGGGCAATGGGTAAAGCCGAAGAATACCAGGCTTGGGGTGCCCACCAGGTCGTCCTGCGTGAAGGCGCCACCCTTGGTGGAATTGAGTGCAAATTCCTGGCCGGTGACGCCAAGCGGGCGGGCCGGGGGGCGGAACATGAACAGCGCGGTCGCGCCGATGGCCACAACGGCAACCAGCGCCCACAGCACGATGCGGAAATTACGAAGAGATTTCGGAGTCATTGCAGCTTCCTGCCACGACCTCGTCCTTCAACAAGCTCAGGATGAGGTCTGTTCAGGCATCGTCGTTTCTGTGGACCTCGTGGCGAGCCTGTCGAACCACGAAGGCATGGCTTATGCGTCCAGCGGCTCGGTGCCGTTTGCGCGACCGTCGCGGGACAGCGTGATCTTCTCGATACGGGCTTCGGCGGTGCGCAGCAGGGTCTCGCAATGCGCCTTGAGGGCCTCGCCACGCTCATAGATGGCAATCGACTCGGCCAGCGGCGCACGGCCCGATTCGAGCTTGCCGACGATGTCTTCGAGCTGGGCCAGGGCCGCTTCGAAGCTCAGGGTCTTGACGTCGTCGTTATCGGTCATGGCGATCTCTATCCTAGTCGTCCAGGCGCCCGGTGGCGCCGTCCATCAGCATGGCAACATGGTGCGAAACACCGCCCGCCAGTCCCTTGAGGTCATAGCCACCTTCGAGCAGCGACACAATGCGGTTGCCGCAGGCGCGGGCGGCTGCATCCATCAACTTTCCCGTGAGCCAGCCGTAATCTTCCGAGGTCCAGTTGAGCTGGGCCAGGGGATCGCGGTGATGGGCATCAAATCCCGCCGAAATCAGCAGCAGGTCGGGCCCAAAGTCGATCAGCCCCGGAATGATGTGGGAGAGATAGGCCTCGCGCATGGTCTGGCCATCGGTGTCAGGTGACAGCGGCGTGTTGACGATATTGCCGATGCCGGTCTCGCTGGCCCTGCCGGTGCCGGGAAACAGCGGCATCTGGTGGCTCGATGCGTAAAAGACCGTCGGGTCATCCTTGAAGATGTCCTGCGTGCCATTGCCGTGATGCACGTCGAAATCGACAATGGCGATGCGCTCGGCGCCATATTTGCGCTGGGCTTCGCGGGCCACGATGGCCGCGGTGTTGATGAGGCAAAATCCCATCGGCCGGGCGATTTCGGCGTGGTGGCCGGGCGGGCGGATGGCGCAGAAGGCGTTGTCGACCTCTCCGAGCAGCACCGCGCCAAGCGCATCGAGCGCGCCGCCGAGCCCGGCTGCCGCCGCGGCCATGGAGGACGAGGAAATGAAGGTATCGGCATCGAGCTGGCCGATGCCCTCTGCCGGACGCGCATCGCGCAGGCGCGCCATGTAGCTGGCGTCGTGCACCAGTTCTGCCAGCATCAGGTCGCCCGAGACCGCATTGCGGCGGATCAGGCCATCGAAGCGGGGATGGCTCAGCGCTTCATCGACGGCGCGGATGCGCTCGGCGCGCTCGGGATGCCCCTGCGGCGTGACGTGATCGGCAAAGTTGGGTTGGCTGACTAGCAGCGTGGTCACGCGGGTAACGTCTCCAGTCGTAACGTTACTTCGTCTTGACGCGCCGGAGCGGCGTTGTCAAACAACCGCCATGAGCAAAAATGCAGTGTTGGCGGCCGATACACCGAAATCCGTGGAGGAGGCCGCTATCCTGTTGCGGGCAGGCAAGCTGTGCGCCTTTCCCACCGAGACCGTCTATGGGCTGGGGGCCGATGCCACCAATGCCGATGCGGTGCTCTCGATCTATGAAACCAAGGGCCGGCCGCGCTTCAATCCGCTGATCATTCACTGCGCTGATGTGGCCATGGCCGAAACGCTGGTGGAGTTTTCTCCGCTGGCGCGCCGGGCGGCAGGCCTGTGGCCGGGCTCGCTGTCGCTGGTGCTGCCGGCCAAGCCGGGCAACGGGCTGGCTGACGTGGCGACGGCCGGGCTCGATACGGTGGCGATCCGCATTCCCGACCACAAGCTGGCGCTGGAGCTGATCGCGGCGGTCGGACGCCCGCTGGCGGCGCCCTCGGCCAATCCATCGGGGCGGCTGTCGCCGACCACGGCCGAGCAGGTGCGCAAGGGCTTTGGCGGTCGCGTGCCGGTGCTCGATGGCGGGCCGTGCAAGGCGGGTGTGGAATCAACGATTATCCGGGTCGACGGCGACCGGCTGGTGCAGCTGCGTGCCGGAGCGGTGGCGCGCGAGGACATCGAAGCAGCGCTCGGCGTGGTGGTGGAACTGGCCGAAGAGGGTTCGGCGATCTCGGCGCCCGGCATGCTGCTGAGCCACTATGCGCCCAATGCGCTGATGCGGCTCAATGCCCAGCCAGAAGCGGGCGAGGCATTTTTGGCATTCGGACCGACGGGCGCGTTTGACGGGGTGATGCGCAACCTCTCGCCCAGCGGCGACCTGCGCGAGGCGGCGCGGAACCTCTTCGCCATGCTGCATGAGCTGGATGCGTCGGGCATTAGCCGGATCGCAGTGGCGCCGATCCCCGACCGGGGGCTGGGCGAGGCGATTAACGACCGGCTGCAAAGGGCTGCGGCGCCGCGGGACTGAGTGGCAGCACCGAGTTTATTGAGGCCGCAGAACCCCAACCATTGGTCCCTCCCCACAAGGGGGAGGGAGACGACTGAGGTCGCGGTGGTCCACCTCAGATTGCGTGGCTGAGACTAGTCGCGGACCTTGTAGGGCTTCTGGTCACGCATGAAGCGAGCGAGGGCTTCGAGGTCGGGATCGCCGCCCGGGGGCAGCACGACCTTGATGTTGACGTACAGGTCGCCATCGCCATAGAGGCCCTTGCCCTTGAGGCGCAGCGCCTTGGCGGTGTCGATGCCGGGCGGCAGGTTGAGTTCAACCGAGCCATCGAGTGTGGGAACGCGCACCTTGGCGCCGAGTACCGCCTCGTAAAGCGTGATCGGCACATCGGTGCGCAGGTCTGCGCCATCGCGGCGGAACTGCTTGGATTTCTCGAAGCGTACCGTCACCAGCGCGTCGCCTGGTTCGCCCATGCCGGGTGAGCCCTGACCCTTGAGGCGGATCTGCTGGCCTTCCTCGACCTTTTCAGGGAGCTTGACCGACAGCACCTTGCCCGTGGGCATGCGCACCGGGATGGATGCGGCCTTGTGGGCATCCTCGAGCGAAATCGTGGCGTTGACCACAATGTCTTCGCCACGCATGGTGCGGCCCGCGCCGCCAGCGTCGGGACCGCCAAAGGGGTCCCACTGTGCGCCACCGGCCTGAGCGCGACCGCCGCCGGGGCCACCACGCTGCTGACCGCCGAAGCCGCTCATGAATTCCTTGAGAATGTCCTCGGCCGAAAACCCGCCCGCCTGACCGCGGCCTCGTGCGCCACCGGCGCCGGGGTTGAAGCCGGCGAATTTCGGGTTGCCGTCCGCATCGATCTCGCCGCGGTCATATTGGCCACGCTTCTCGGAATTGGTCAGCAGTTCATAGGCATTGTTCGCCTCGGCAAACTTTGCGTGTGCCGTGGGATCGTCGGGGTTCTGGTCAGGGTGATACTTCTTGGCCAGCTTGCGGTAGGCGGACTTGAGGTCCTTCTCGCTCGCCGATCTTTGCACCCCAAGCACGGTATAAGGATCGCGCATTTGGTCCATTCAATGTCGAGGGGGGCGTTGCTTCGCCCAAGTTTCCTGTCCTATATGGCGACCACCCCCCGGCTTGTCCAGTTCCCGCGACGAAGGGATAATCCCAAATGCAGCAATCCCTGACCCAGCGCCTGTTCGGTGATGCCGATCGCTCCGGCCTTGATCCCTATGCGGTTTTCGAGGAGTGGTTCGCCCGCGCAAAAGAGGTTGAACCCAACGATCCCCATGCAATGGCGCTGGCCAGCGTCGATGCCGAGGGCATGCCCGACGTGCGCATGGTGCTGCTCAATGCGCATGACAACAGGGGCTTCTGCTTCTTCACCAACTTCGAGAGCGAAAAGGGCCGCCAACTGCTGGCCCAGCCCAAGGCCGCGATGGTGATGCACTGGAAATCGCTGCGCCGGCAGGTGCGGATGCGCGGTCCGGTCGAGGTCGTTTCGCCCGCTGAGGCCGATGCCTATTTCGCCAGCCGCCCGGTGGGCAGCCAGATTGCCTCTTCGGCATCCCAGCAGTCTCGCCCGCTCGACAGCAAGCAGAGCCTGCTGACCCGTGTTGCCGATCTGACGGCGCAAGTGGGTGATGGTCCGGTGGTGCGCCCGCAGCACTGGTCCGGCTTCCGCATCATGCCGACCAGCATCGAATTCTGGCAGGACGGCGAGTTCCGCCTGCATGACCGCGTGCGCTTTACGCGCGATGGCGATGGCTGGGTGAGTGCGCGGCTGTATCCGTAACGCAGGCAGCTTCCCAACACCCCACCGCTCGCCTAAAACCGATCTGAAGTGGGGGAATTGGTGATGGACGAGGGGCAGCCGGTGACGTTCACCGGAACGCGGCGCGCATTGGGTAGCATCCTGCTGCGCGGCTATCTGATGCTGATCCCCACCATCGGGCTCTATCGCTTCTGGCTGACCACCTGGAAGCGGCGATTCTATTGGTCCAACACAGAGATCGGCGGCGATGCGCTGGAATATACCGGCAATGCGACCCAGCTGCTGCTCGGCTTCCTGATGGCGCTGGCCGTGTTCCTGCCGATCTATGGCGTGTTTTTCTACCTTTCCACACAGTCGTCGACTGCAGCGGTGATCGGCTATTCGGGCGTCGCCGTGCTGGTGTGGTTCCTGATGGGCTACGCGATCTACCGGGCGCGCGATTTCCGCCTGTCGCGCACGTTGTGGCGCGGCATCCGCTGCGATCAGGGCGGCAGCGCCTGGGGATATGCGTTCCGGCGGTTTGGCTGGTCACTGCTGATGATCGTCACGGCCGGGCTGGTCTATCCCTTCATGGCCGCCAACCTGTGGGCCTATCGCTATCGCAACAGCTGGTATGGCGATCGCCAGTTCGGCTTTACCGGCACCTGGAAACTGCTCGCCGGGCCCTATTACCTGACCTATGCCGTGGCCGTGGTGATCGGCGCGGTCGGGGTGGGCATGAGTGCGGCGCAGGGGGCATTCCCAACGGATGGCACGCTGCCCGAGCCGGGAGCACTGGTGCCGGTGCTGATTGCCGCCGGGGTGATCGGACTGCTGGTCCTGCGCTATCAGGCGCGGGAATTGACGCGGATGTTCTCATCGGTCCGGCTGGGGCAGGCGACGCTGACCGTCACGGTGCGGGCGCGCGGACTGTTTGCGCAATATGGGCTGTTCGGGCTGGGGCTGGTCGGCAGCTATATCGCGCTGGCCATCGGCGGGTTCGTGGTGCTGGGCATTGTCGCCAGCGGCGCGATCACGGTCGGCGGCTTCGACCTTGAAGTGCTGCTGACGCATATGCAGGGCAGCTTCGTGACGCTCGCGGCGATTGTTTTTGGCTATCTACTGCTGCTGGCCGCTTTCACCATGATGGCCGAATTGTTCATTGGCCTGGGCTTCTGGAAGTTGATCGCCACGGGCGCCAGGGTCAGCGGGCTCGATAGCCTGCGCAATGTCCGGGCGCGGGGCGAGGACACTTCGCTGGCAGGCGAGGGACTGGCTGACGCACTCAATGTCGGGTCGTATTGATGGGTATCGCCGCACGCTATCATGATGGCCTCGTTGCCGATGTTCAGCCGGTCGAACTGGAATATGCGGCCGAAACGCTGGTGATCCGGCGGGCTGAGGACATGGCGGTGCTGGCGCGCTGGCCGGCGCGCGAACTCTATTCCGTGCACAGCCGTCGGAACGAGCTGCGGCTGGGAGCCAATGGCCTGCCTGCTGGGGCGCGGGTGGTCATCGTCGGCAAGACCGAGGTCGCGCGGGTGCTGGCCACGGTACCGTCCCTAACCGAACGTCGCCGCAAGGAGGCCGGGCGGCAGACCCGCATCGCGGTGATGGCAACCCTGGCGCTGGCCTCAGTGATCGGCGCCTATCTCTATGGTGTGCCGCTGCTGGCGAGCCGCATCGTGGCGATCGTGCCGCCCAGCTGGGAGCAGAGCCTGGGCGAAACCGTGGCCGAGCAGATGCAGGTGAGCCTGGGCGAAACCGGCGGACTGCAGATCTGCGACCCGGATCCTGAGAGCCTCGCCAACCGCGCCATTGCCCGCTTCGGCGCGGAGGCGCTGGCGGGAACGGGCTCGCCGTTCGACCTCGATATCCGGGTCGTCAAATCCGACATCCCCAATGCCTTCGCCTTGCCGGGCGGGCAGGTCTTCTTTTTTTCGGCGCTGCTCGACCTCGCCGAAACGCAGGACGAGTTCGCCGGGGTGCTGGCACATGAAATCGGCCACGTCGCCTATCGGCACGGCATGGAGCAGCTGGTGTCAACCGCCGGAACCGGCGCGTTGATCGGGCTGATCCTGGGCGACCTGACGGGGGTCTCGGTGGCGGCGGGCCTTGGCTCGACGATCATCGATTCGCGCTTCTCTCGCGATGCGGAGCGGCAGGCCGATGCTTTCGCGGCACAGGTGGCGCAGCGCATGGACTTTCATCCTGCTGGGCTTGCCGACCTGATCAATCGCGTGGGCGAGGAGGACGGCTTTGCCCGCTCGCTGGCCTTGCTCAGCACCCATCCGCTGACGGCCGACCGCAAGGCGGCGCTCGAAATCATGGGGCAGGAGCGGCCAAGCGGGCTGGAACCGCCCTTCAGCAACGCCGAGTGGCTCGCGATCCGCACCATGTGCGGCAATCTGGCGGCAACCCTGCCGGCGCAAACCAAGAGCAAATGAGTGCGTGGCGCCAAATCTTCAAATTCGCGCAAGACCTTGCCGCTAAGCTTGCCTCCCATGTGAAAGGGCGGCCGTGCGCATTCTGATCCGAACATCGAAATGGGCCATCTGGGCGCGCCGTCTCGGCAGCGTCGCGGTGCCGTTGCTGGTCATTCCGGTGGCGCTGCATCACCTGCGGGTGATTCCGAGCGATGTGTTCCTCGTGCTTATTTTGATGGCCGGCGTGGCCGCAGCGCTGGCCGTGCTCACCGGCGTCTTTGCGCTGGGACGGCTCTGGTTCACCGGCGATCAGGGCTGGGGCCGGGCGCTGCTCGGGCTGCTGTTTGGCGCGCTGTGCCTCGTGCCCTTCACCTGGTACGGCAACCTGATGCTGCGCTATCCGGCGGTGACCGACATCGCCACCACCGACCGCGATGGCCTGCCGCTGCTGTTCGAGCCCGGCATGGCGGCAATGCCGACGCCGCGCATGCTGTCCCGCGCGCAGATGGCGCAGGTGTTCCCCAATATCGAAACGCGCAATTATCCGCTGGGCCTGGAGCCGACCTTCGAGCTGGTTAGGCGGCTGGTTGAGGAAAACGGCTGGGATATCCGCCTGCTGCGGGCGCCGACGGCCGATCTCGAACCCGGGCAGATCAACGCGCAGATCGTGACGCTACCCGGCTGGCGCGAAGAAGCCGTGATCCGCGTCACCGGCACGCTGAGCACGTCGGTGGTCGACATGCGCTCGGCTTCGCTCAATGCGCTGCATGATTTTGGTTCGAACGGGAAGCGGATCGAGGCCTTTCTCGGTGCGCTCGACGACGCGGTGACGACGCTGTTGCGCGACAATCCCAATGCCAACGACCCGGTCGAGGCTGACGCCGACATCGAGCCGACGCCCAGGGTTCCTACGAGCTGAGGCGAATGCGGGTACCGAATGGCCCGCGCGACACGACCAGCAATCCCTTGGACTGCAGATATTCCACATGGGCCGCGATGGTGAGGCTGGCCGCGCGGCGCACCATCAGTGGTTGGGTGGGGTAGATGGTCGCGACGATGGCGGTGATCGACTGGGCTCGCTTGGCTACGGCGGCCAGCACCTGTTCGTTGCGCATTTCGCGATGCGCCCTGAGTGCCCGGGCATAGGTAGGGCCATCGGCGATGGGACCGCCATGGGCCGGCACATAGCGCCGGTAGGGCAGGGCGATAACCTTGTCGAGCGAGGCCAGGTAGTCGGTCATTGACCCGTCGGGCACGGCGACCAGCGTCGAATTCCACCCCATGATGTGGTCGCCCGTGAGCAGGATGTCGCCGAAGCCGAAGGCCAGGTGATTGGCGCAGTGGCCAGGCGTCGTGTGGACACGCAGCTCGATATCGCCGGCCGTGATTCGTTCTCCGTCGGTAAGCGTGCGATCGGGCATCAGTGTCCAGTCGCAGGAGCGACGGAAGGGATTGCTCTCGAATCGCCGCAGCGGGCGCGACAGCCGGTGCGGCCCGCCAAACCAGAGGGGGGCACCCAGCTTGCGGGCGAGCTTGGCCGCCGAGGCGCTGTGATCGCTGTGGGTGTGGGTCAAAAGGATTGCGGCGACCGGGCGCCCGGAAATGGCGCGCATCAGGGCGTGGATATGGTCCTGTTCATCGGGGCCCGGATCAACCAGCGCCAGCCGCTCATGCCCGAGCAGGAAGCTGTTCGTGCCGGTATAGGTGTAGGGGCTGGCATTGGACGCGGTGACGCGCACCAGACCCGGCGCAACCGGCACCGGCTCGCCGGTATGCGGCTCGAAGCTGGTGTCAAATGACAGCGTGGCAGCGGGAGACGCCATTGCACTCACTTTCCCGAGAGACTAAACAGGACATGAAATTGAACGACACGAGCGGCCCGGGAAAGGGTTGCCGGTTCAGACAGCATGGAAGGTATGAAATGGCTGTGACTTTGACCACGCCCAACACGCTCCTTGGAGCATTCCAGCCCAAGAGTGAATCCACCCGGCTGGTGTCGAACCTGGCGACGGTGGTGCTGGGCACCCTGCTCATCACGCTGTGCGCCAAGATCAACGTTCCGGTGTGGCCGGTTCCGGTGACGTTGCAGGGCTTCGCCATTGCCGCGCTGACCGCTGCCTTCGGCATGCGCGTCGGCGTTGCCACCGTGGCGCTCTACCTGCTCGAAGGCGCGATGGGCCTGCCCGTTTTTGCCACCGGCGGCGGCCTTGCCTATCTCGTCGGCCCGACCGGCGGCTTCCTGCTCGGCTTCCTCGCCATGGCTGCAATCATTGGCTTCGCGGCCGATCGCGGCGCTTCCAGCAAGCCCCTGACGCTGTTCGCCGCGATGGTGGTGGCTGATGCCGTGCTGCTGGCCCTGGGCTTTGCCTGGCTGCTGCTGCTGTCCGGCCAGGCTGGCTGGATCGACCAGAGCAACGTCGTCGCTTCGGCCTTTGCCGGCGCCGTGCAGCCTTTCGTGATCTGGGACGTGCTCAAGATGGCTCTGGCCGCGCTGACCGTCACGGGCGCATACAGCCTCTTCGTCAAGCGCTAAGCCGCTAGACCATTCTGGATGAAGGCCGGTTCTGCCGGCCTTTTTCTTGCCCATAATATGATCAGTGAGCAATTTATCACTTCTGGGTCGACAGCGCGCGCACCACGGCCTCCAGTGAGCGGGCAAGGCATTCCTGCTGTTCCGGCAGGAGCTCGGACAGTACGGCTTCAAGTTCAAGCGTCGGATCGATGGCCAGCATGGCCTGGCCGGCCACGGTCACCTCAAGCAGCTCGGCACGCCCCTTTGGCTGCTCGGCCGCCTTGGCCAGCAGACCCTTCTGGATGAGCGTTCGCACGGTGCGGCTGACAGGGCCATTGGCAAGCCCCTGGAAGCGCGCCAGTTCGCTGGCGGTGCACTGGGCAAGGGGAGCCCGCGAAAAGTAGCGGAGCGCCGTCCACTGGGCCGGGAACATCTCCGCCGCGTAGCCACGCGAATGCAGCATGCGGGCGGTCAATTCCAGCAGCTCTGCAAGCGCAGATGTAGAAAGTGACTGCAAAGCCAACTCCGGCGCCATGTCGGGCCCGACGCGGGACTGCGCCGGGGTCTTGCTCGGGTCATTCCAATGCCGAGTCATTCATACAAACGCTTCGCGTCGCCGCAACGACCCCGAAGACGTTGCCAAAACCGTTTTTTGCAGACTGCAATAAGCAACCGTTAATCGGGTGTTTCCCCGGCGGCTGATCGCGGCAAAAATGTCGGGTCATTCTGGTAAGAACCCAGTTCATGGCGGGCTTGTGGCGGGGCGCGCGATCACGCAAGTTTGCTGCATGAATTCGGCCCGCGGCGACCCCGGCATGCCGGAACGAATGCCCGGACGAACGGTTAAACCCAGCAGGAGGAGGGTGCCATGAACGTAGCAAGCCTACAGATGCAGGGACTGCTCTGCGCCTTGGCGGCGATCAACCAGATGCTCGTCGACAAGGGCGCTGCGACCACCGACGACATCGCCAAGGCGCTCAGCGGCGCCGAGCAGGCCCTGTCGGGCGATGATCGCTTCACCGAGGATATGGAGCCCCAGCAGCGCGACGCCGTGCTGTTCCCGCTGCGCTATCTCCACATGGCCAATTCCATGGCCGCCAATGATGAAGGGGCCACGTTTTCCGACCTTGCCCGCATGGTCGGCAAGCTCAAGGAAAAATATAACGATCAGCTCTAGCCGGATGGTCTGGGAACGAAAAAGCCCGGCTTCAGAAGAAGCCGGGCTTGATTGGTCGGAGTAGCGTGATTCGAACACGCGACCCCCTGCTCCCGAAGTACATCCCCAAAGCAGGGAGGCCGGTGTTCTGGGGCTTTTAACCCGAGATCGTCATCCAAAATCTTGCTTTGTTCCGCTAACTCTGTCGGAACTCTGTCGGTGGAGCTTGGGCCGCGCCATCTTGTCGGCGGCCTCCCGCAGATGATTGGGGTGATGGTGCCCGTATACGTCCAGCAAAGTTTGCAGGTTCAGTCCGAAATAGCCGGCCGCATCCCACGGGTCCATGCCGCGCTGCATCCCCCAGGTAATGGCGGTATGCCGAAAGGTGTGTGGAACGATTTCGCCTTCAAGCTGGCTGTATACAACCAACTGGCGAAACGCCTTGTCGATTCGGTCGATAGGCTTGCCCTGATACTCGATGACATATCGCTGCCCGGCTTTGTGCCAGCGGCGCAGGTGGGCCAGGAGTGGGCGCGGCAGCGGCACAGGTGGCTGGCGCTTCTTGGTGGCCCTGACGCCTTCGCCCCGCCGATACCAGAGCCCGGCATCCAGGTCGATGAAGCCCCGGCCGATCTCCCGCACAAACGACGCGTTGAGGATCGCCGCCTTTCTGGTGCCGGTATAGTGGGCCATGAGCATCCATCGTGCCAGGTGCTGCCGCGTCGCCCACGCATCCTGCTGCCCGTCTTGTGACCGACGGCTCCGCCACGCCAGCCTCACCAGCAATGCTACTTCCTCGCGAGTCAGCCAGCGCTCACGCGGCAATGATTTTGGCGGCAACGCTACGGGCACAGGCCGGTCTATTACCTGCTCGCGGTGAGCGTGATTGATGGCTGCGCGCAGCAGTTCCAAATCCATGGAGGCAGATCTCTGCGCATCCACGAACTGCACATATGCCTTGCAGGTGGCCGTTCTGACGTCGCTGACATGTCCTGTCATCTCTTCATAGACGCCGACCTGTTCCATGAACCGTGACGATGCCAAGGGGTCGCCCCACCAGCTCAGTATGCGTCGAATGCGGGAGATGGTTTCTTTGGGCCTACTCCTCTCCGGCACGATGTCCTTGGCGAATAGGTTCATCACGTCCGAGATCAGGACTTCAGTGGGATCACCGTTGCGCTTGGGCGGCTTGTGCTTTTTCGCGAGGTAGGCTTCGAGGGCTTGCTCAGCTCCTCCAAGGTCATTAGCGCGGCAGCCCGTGCTACGCTTACGGGATCCGTCGCGAATGACCCAGACCCCTGCTTCGACGCTGCCGTTGGCATTTGTGCGTTCTGGCTGGAGCCAGAGCCGGGGCCCTTTGCTGACTGGTCCACTTCGCATTTCTTCCTCATTTCCCGGATGGCGGCGCGCGTCACGAAATCGCGCCGGCCGATCCGCTCAATCACAAGGCGCCCGCGCTGGGCTTCGGCTCGTAGCGTAGCGGGGCTGATGGCGCTTTTGAAGATGACCTTGCAAGCGTCGTTAAGGGTCATCGGTTCGTCGTCGTCGGCGACATCACTCATCCCGCGAAGCCCTCTTCGTCTGGAATGCTGTCGTGGTTTCGGCAAAGAAGGTTTCGAGGTTGCTGCGACTAGCCACCCACCGCCGCCCAACCTGCCGGGCAGGTAGCTCTCCAGCCTCGAGCATGTGATAAGTTGCGCGGGTAGTCTGTCCGATTACTTTGGCGATGGCCGCAGCGCCCCATACAAGGTCCAAGGCTTCGCACATCGTCTCGCTCATCGCGTTGCCCCCAGTGCTGTCCTGATGACGGTCCTTGCGAACGTGTTCGGCTGTCGCAGCTCAAACCAAGCCGATGGTCGGGAACGCTTTCTGTCCGGGCGCCTTTGACGACCGCGATTATCCGTATTTTCACCTTTACGACCATGATGGATCGAACGAGCCAGAGCTTGCGGTAGCGTGCGATGGTCAGTCGGAGAGAATTGATGTGCGCCGAAGACATTGATGCACGCATCCGAACGTCTGCCCGCCGCTTGCGTGAATGGCGATGGATGCAAACCATTTCCACGGACCTTCAGGACCTGCTTCTTCAGCTCCGAGCGGAGGCCAAAGAGCTGATTGCTTTGGGGGTTAAACATCCAGACCGGGCCAAGAAGCTTGGAAAGCTCCTGGTCGCGTATCATCGGCTTATGATCGAGGTAAAGGATCTCGAAGACAAGCGGCAGGGTACCTTGACCTGAGCATCTCCTGTCCTCCGGACGGATCATCCGCCAACCAATAGGTTTCTCGTGCATCAGCCGATCCTCTCGTCCAGTATTCCAGCCACGATCTGCTTGATGATCAGCTGATCGCGTGGGGATTTGGTCATAGCCATCACGCACCGTTTCCGTTTGTCACTTCGTCATCATTGGCCAGAGCATCGGCGATGGCCGCGATGATCTCGTCCACCTTGCTGCGGGCGGCGTAGATCACCGCGGCCGCCTCAACATCGCGCCCTTGAAACTTCCAGTCGGCGGCATCCGAGGCGGTCGACAACAGAGAGGCGACGATGAAGAGTTCGTTGCGGAGGGTCACCGCCACGTCTTCTGGATACGTGAACGGACTGAGCTTCACGCTGCACCTGCCTTCTCGTCACTGGCGCGCAGCGGCTCCCCCTTGCGCTCGAAGATGATGGCGTTTGGAGCTCCGGCGTGGTTGCTCTCCATCCGCATGTCCCGGCTGAGCCACACGCTCGTGATCGTTGGGTCGATTGCCATGGCGTCGCGTTTGAATTGGTCGGCTAGTTCGACCAGCATTTGATCGGTGGTCTTCGCTCCGGAGCGATACGCGGCGCCAAGGGCGGGAGATATGGCGGTAACCGTAGCGACGGCCCCTACAATGGCGGCGCGGCGTGTGGTACTGGATGGTTTGCCCATTAATTGAACCTCCAAAGGTATTGATGGAGGCTCGGGGAGCGTTGCACCGCTTACCCGAGCCGATTTGTTTTCGGGTCAGGCGCGACGGTAGATATGGCCCAAGTCCAGATCGGTGGACCGCAGCAGTTTGAGCAGTTTTGCCAGGGCTTCTTCAGCCTCTTCCCGGCGGCCGACCCAGTTCAGGTAGCGTGCGTCGGTGCCGTGATATACGGCCCGGACCTCCCGTTCGTCCCAAGCTGCCCATGCGAGTGCAGCGGCATCCTGGCGGTGGTTCCAGTCTGCGATCGCTTCGATGATGACCGGGTCAATAGAACGGATATCGTCCTGCAGCGCACAGGCAGCCTGAGCAAAGGGGACAGCAAGCGCAGTGCTTGCGATGGTTGCGCCAGTTCCAGCAAGTAGGGCACGGCGGGTGAGGGTGGGTGACGGCATGTGTGCCTCCAACGGTTCGTTGAAGGCAATTTATCTAAATGCGGAATATCCGCAAACAGAAAATCCGCAATCAGATAGCTAGTGCGGGGTTGACTTCCGAATGCGGAAGTTTCACGCGGGCGATTATCCTTGGATGTCTACATCCGGATTTGAGAGAGCCCGACACGCCCCACGATGGTGGGCTCGTTATCGGGGAACAGCGTTTCATGCGTCGGATCGGTTGATACGGGCTCGAACCGGGTGGGATTAGGCCGGAACCGCTTGTATGTCGCGTGGCCCTCGCCGTCGTCGATGACGTAGCAGGCATTCGTGACCAGCGTCTTATCCTTCCGGTTCACGAAGATTCGGCTGCCAGGCGGTGAAATGCGGTCCATGCTGGTCCCTTGAACCTCAAGGGCAAGCCAGTCTCCTGGGGGCAAATCAGCTACAAGAACGGTGCCAATTGCTTCCTGCGCCACTTCGTCCGTGGATAGGGCGCCGGCACTGATCCAGGACAGAAGAGGGACCTGCTGAACACCGTCTGCTGCGCGTAGAGGGTCACCAAACATCGACTGATAGATGTCTGCAACAGCATCGCGATAATGACCGCGAGGCTCGGACTGACGCTGGCGCCAGCGATTGACGGATGATTGCGCAACGCCGAGCTGCTCTGACACGCGAACCTGCGTCCAGCCGGGCTGTTCAAGGATTCTGTCGAGCTTGTCAAAAATGTCCATACGCGGATTTATATCCGAAAACAGATGGTCTCTCCACACCCATACACGGATTTTGGTTAACATCGAAAAAATCTAATTGCGGATAATTCCGTTTGCGCATAGGTTGCGGCGCATGGAAACAAATCCTGCCCCCCAAAGTCCCGGTATCGGCGCAATAGCGACGCGGGCAGTTCGCCGCCCAAAAACGGGGATGACCCCGCTTCGGCACATTCGCGAGACCGTGTTCCGCCTGAACGTCGCTGAATTCGCGGCTCTGGTGGGCGTCGGTCAAGGCAGCGTCTCTCGCTGGGAGTTTGGCGCCCAGCCTACGGCTAAGGCAATGGCTAAGATCCGTCAGGCCGCAATGTCGGAAGGCCACACTTGGAGCGATAGCCTGTTCTTTGAGGTGCCGGGAGAAGCTGCATGAGCCCGACGCCACATGCGCGCGAGGGTCCGCCGATCAGCCACGCTCGAGCATAGGCTCGATATCCCCTAATCTCGGTCGGGCAGGCTGATGTGACAATCGCCCCCGGCCACCAATCCAAGGATCTGGAAATGAAACACGACGAGATCGTGGATGGCGAAGCCATGTCCCAAGTCGAGGGCAACGACGTAACCTACTTGCTCCGCTCATCGCCTGCTGCCGATGTTGATTACCTGCGGACGCTGGGTCTGAACGTTGTCGACATGCGCGGCGATCCCGAACGCGCTGCGTTTGACAGCTATCGCGTTGCGTTCCGGGCCAATGCCAGCGATCCGAACCTCAAGCATGCGGTGGCGCTGGTCGCCGCATGGAACAGTCTCGCTGATCTGCTCGGGATGGACCGGGTATGAGCCGCATCCGATCAATCCACCCCGGGTTTTTTACCGACGAGGATTTGGTGCAGGTGAGCCGGGACGCACGGTTGCTATTCCTCGGCCTTGGCGTCGAAGCAGATGACAAGGGCATCTTTGAGTGGAAGCTGACCACGATCAAGATGAGGCTGTTTCCTGCCGATCACGTCGATGTCGATACCCTGCTTACCGAACTGGTGTCGATTGACGCGGTGGCCGGTTACGAAATCGACGGCCGCAAATACGGTGCAATTCGGAACTTCCGCAAGTTTCAACGACCGAAGAAGCCGAACGACGTTCACCCCATGCCCGAGCAATTCCGAACTTATGTCGGCTTAGGCGATGTGAGTTCGGATCCAGTTCCCCACCAGTTCGGAACTGGTTCCGAAATGGCTCCGCAGATGGAGGATGGAGGGGAGGATGTAGGAGGTAGGGGGAAGCAAGGACTTAGCCAGAGAGGCACTAAACCATCAGTCAGCACTGAGGGGGAACGGGCATGATGGCCTCCGACCTCCAGTTGTTCGACTATCAGCAGCAGGGCATCGACGAGACATACCTGGCCGTCGGCGCTGGCCGTCGTCGGCCAATGCTGCAGATGCCGACTGGCGCCGGCAAGACCGAAACCGCCGTGAAGATCATTCAGCGCGCCTTGGCAAAGTCGAAGCGCGTGGTGTTCGTGGTCCCGGCCATCGAGTTGATCGACCAAACCGTGGAGCGTCTGGCCAAATACGGGGTGACCAGTGTTGGCGTCATCCAGGCCGACCACCCGGGCACCGACCGCACGCAGCCGGTGCAGGTGGCCAGCGTGCAAACGTTGGCGCGCCGTCGCCTGCCAGAAACAGACCTCGTGATCGTCGACGAGGCCCATCAACTATTCAAGATCATCACGACGTGGATGGCAGAGCGGACGACACTGCCATTCATCGGGCTCAGTGCGACGCCATGGTCGAAGGGGCTAGGCAAGCACTACACCGACCTGATCCGTCCGGTGTCTCTGGCCCAGCTCATTGAACGCAGACGGCTGACGCCATTTCGTGCCTATGCTCCGTCACACCCCGACTTGTCTGGCGTGGGAACCGTTGCCGGCGACTATGATGAAGCTGGCTCGGCAGCGGCGATGGACAAACCGCAGCTCACGGCCGACATCGTTTCGACCTGGCTGTCTAAGGGCGAGAACCGCCCAACCCTCTGCTTTGCGGTTAATCGGGCGCACGCGCGTTCCCTGGTCGACGAGTTCGAACGCGCAGGGGTCACGACAGCCTACGTCGATGGCTTCACCGAGCGAGACGAGCGGAAGGAAGTCGCAAGGGCCTTCGCCAGCGGGCGGGTCAAGGTCGTGGTCAACGTGGGGGTTTTGACCACCGGCGTGGATTGGGATGTGCGCTGCATCATTCTCGCCCGGCCGACGAAGAGCGAAATTCTCTACGTCCAGATTATCGGGCGCGGGCTTCGGACGGCGGACGGAAAGGCCGATTGCCTGATCCTCGATCATTCCGACACCACCCTGAATTTGGGGTTCGTGACCGATATCCAGCACGAGCGCCTGGACGACGGGAAGCGCAAGGAAGCCAGCAAGGCGAAAGCCAAGCTTCGAGAACTCAAGGTTCCAAAAGAGTGCAGCTCGTGCCACGCCCTGAAGCCAGCCGGTGTCCACGCCTGCCCAGAATGTGGATTTGCGCCAGTACGCCGTGAGGCCATCGACACCGCTGATGGCGAGTTGTTCCAGGTGGCTGGGGCAAAGCTCGCGGATGACCGCGAGGCCAAGCAGCGCTTCTGGTCTGGCTTGCTCTGGTTCGTGGAAAACCGGGGCAAGAGCGAGGGCTGGGCGTCGCATCGCTACCGAGACCGATTTGGCGTCTGGCCCCGGGGCCTGCGCGCCGTGGTCAAGCAGCCGGGGCCGGAGGTCCACAATTGGGTTCGCTCGGGAAACATCAGGTACGCGAAATCAATGGACAAGGCGCGCAAGGCGCAGGGAGGCGAGAATGCACCAGCATAGAACCCCCATCATGCAACGGGCACAGAACCGCTGGCGCGAAATCCTTCCGGCGCTAGGGGCCGATGCCCAGCTGCTGACCAACCGAGGCACGGCCTGCCCAGTCTGCGGTGGCAAGGACCGCTTCAGGTTCGACGACAAGGACGGCAAGGGGACGTGGTTCTGCAACCAGTCTCACAGCAGCGAAAGCGAAAACGCCAACGGCAGCGCCGGGAACGGTTTCGCGTTGATCATGGACATGAAGCGCTGTGATTTCCCCGAGGCTGCGCGGCTCGTGGAAACCATCATCGGCACGGAAAGCAGTCCTGTAGCCGTAAGCGCCCCGCATAATGAGCCGAACCCCGCGGAGGATCATGCGCAGGTGGTCGCCCTTTGGCGTGGCGGCAAGCCCATCGCCGCCGACAACCCCGCCGGGCAATACCTGCGGCGTCGGCTGGGGGTCGTGGTGGAAAGCCGCGCCCTTCGCTTCCATCCCGCTATACCCTACGGCGAGGCGACCCGCGCCGGCATGCTCTCGGCCTATGTGGATCGGAGTGGCGGGTTGTCAGGTCTCCAACGCACTTTCCTGACCGATGACGGCAACAAATCCCCGATGCGGAACCCGCGGTTGACCATCGGGAAGCTGCCGGACGGCGGCGCGGTGCGATTGATGCGGCTTGAGCCGAAACACCCGGTCCTCGGGATTGCCGAGGGCGTGGAAACCGCACTGGCGGCGTCAGCAATGTTTCGTGTGCCGGTCTGGGCCGCGCTGAACAGCGGCCGCTTGGCCGTCTGGGAGCCGCCCGAGGGTTTCAAAGACATTCTGATCTTCGGGGACAATGACGCCAACAAGGACGGCCAGAAGGCGGCCTACACGCTGGCGAACCGCCTGGAGCTTCGAAAGGTCTTCACACAGGTCGAGATACCGCCCAATGTCGGAACCGACTGGAACGACGTATTTCTGGAACGAAGCAAGTTTTAGGCTGCCGCTGAAATTAACTGGCAAAGTTCCCTCGACCAGTCCGGTTCTTGATGATTCAAAAAGACCCGTATGCAGTCAGATTCCAAAACCTCTCTCGATACTTGGGCTTTTTCGCAGCACACCTCAGCGTATTTGTGGTGATCCAAGTCTGGATTGGCCGCCATCAGTGCGCCAAAGTCGATGCCGTAGTTATTAAGAAGCATCTGAGTCACTGCAGGAGTGTGAAACACCTCTTTCTCCGGCGGGAGACGTCCGGGCAAGCGGAACTGATTCTGGGCTCTGTTTTCAGGCATGTCTGCATCGCGGACGGCTATGGCTCTGAAGCCAGATTGTACCAAAGCACTTTGTGCCGAAAGGACTGCCTTGGCATCGCCGAAGGGTACTATTGACACGGAAGAAAGCAAAGGCAGGCTATGTTGCCGGAGGATTTCCCTGAGCTTGGATTGAGCGAAATTGTCTTCTACGCAGACTATTGTATGACCGTTCGCACCGGCCGAAAGCGCTGTCTTAATTCTCGATGAGGATACTCTGTCAAAGACCTGGACCCCGGTGCCGGACCGGACGAGCAGCTTTCGCCCCTCCGCGGGAAGTGCGTTCATCATGTGACTGGAGTGGGTCGAGAAAATAATCTGATGCCCGCGACGCGAAGATACATCGATTAGATACTTCGCCAACTCGTATTGAGCGTTCTCGTGAAGCGAAGTCTCCGGTTCTTCCAAGACAATTAGGCTCTTTTCAGGGCATGATTCCAGAAGGCGAACGGTATACACGACACGGCCTTCGCCAAATCCCATGTTATTTTCTGAGTATATGTGTCCAAAGCGCTTCGCCATGCCTAGCTCGCTTTGTTTGGACCGAGCGCTTACTCCCTGAAAGTAAACATCCTGGTATTCCGATCCCAAAATACGGCTAACGTAGGTTTTCGCGTTGCTTGAGGCAGACCGCTCTGTAAGTAGCAGGTTCTTGGCACTGTAAATTGACATGTCCCGACGCTCGACTTTCGGGATGTAGACGGTAAAACCAATGTATTCGGTATTCTTTGATGGCTGTCGTTTGTAGCCAGACCACTCCTTCACGCTCCGGGCTACTGTTAGTTCCTGGAGAACGTCGGCCCTTTCCGTTTGGTAACGAAATGTTACCGCTGCGTCAGCGGTAAAAGGCTCAGGGTCAGCGGCCGATACAGGGAAGAAATTGGCCACGTAGAAGCGCTTCTGCGCAGGTTGGTTCTGAAGATACTTGTACCCGCACAGCATAAGCTGCCCAATCGTGCTCTTCCCTGAACCATTAAATCCTGAGAGTGCCGTTACAGGATACTCAAAATCGATATCGGTAGAAATTCCCCGAAACCCCCGTATTTTGGCCGATACTATTGCTTGACCAAAATTTTGAAACCGATTTTGGGGCAGATATTTGCTCGAAAGTATCTTTTTGGGATCCGACAACGGTAGTTCCTCTACTGCGCAGCTAAATGGCCGGTCTGCATCTTCTTAGTTCGTTGGGGCTAATAAAAGCTTGCTACTGTCTCAAGCGGCTGGCATGCTAACGAAGTCACATCAGCCTGCCCGACCTCTCCCACCCGAGAGGTCGTTTCATGTCCAAGCACGAGTTCGTCCAGGTCCGCCTAGTGCCCGACCCCGCGATGACGGACGCAGAGTATTTCCATCAACGCCGTACCAAGACCGGGCCACACGTCGGCAAGGTTGGCGTTGCGATGAATATGCTCGAGCTGATCGGTGGACTGGCCCGCATTAAGGGCGTTACCGAACCGCAGGAGGCGGCGGCCGCCAAATACAGGCTATTGCATGATCGTGCCCAAATCGGCGGGGCGCGGGCTATCGACTATGCGGCGGTAAAGGTCGACACCTCCGGGCAGGCGTATGGCGCGACGGCAGAAATCGGCGAGGACGCCAGGCGGCAGTACAAGGATGCCGTGCGCCACCTGGGCATGGTCCGCTCAAGCTTGGTAGAGCGCGTCGTTGTTTATGATCAATCCATCACCATGGTTGCCGGTAAGAGCTCGCGGGCACGCGCTCGTGGCACGCGCGACCTCCTCGATGCGCTTGATGACCTTGCTGTGCATTTCAAGTTTACGGCGGCGCCGCGGCGACCTTGAGGCGGCTTGAATGGGGTGGGGAGCGGAATGACGGCTATTGGAATGGGGAGGGCTCAACCGGACGTCCCCACTTGTTCTTGACGATTCGTATAGTTAGCAACTAACTCGAGTCACTTTCGGGGGCATTATGAAGAGAATTGCCATTGTTGCAGCCTGTGCTGCTTTGTTGACTACCGGTGCATTTGCCGAGGACCTCGGCGTGATTTCCGTACCGACGCCCGTTGTCACTGAGCCGGTATATGACTGGACAGGCTTCTATGCCGGCGTTTTTGCAGGGGCCGCGCGGAGCCAATCCACGTCTAGCTTCAATATTCCCTTGCTTGCGATGTTTGTCGCCATCGACGACAAGGTCACCGGCTTAGCTGGCGTCCAACTTGGTTACGACTACCAGGTGGATTCGTTCTTGCTTGGCGCGGTCGCTGATATCGCACTTTCGGGCTTCGAAACCGGCATGGTCGACCCTGGTCTTGGCTTGGATTACAGCTCCAAGCTTGGTTACCTCGGCACCATTCGCGGTCGTGCCGGCGTCCTGCCGACCGATAGCCTACTGATCTACGTTCACGGCGGCCTCGCTCACGGCCGCTTCAATCCCGTGCTCAGCGGAAGCCTCTTTCCGGTCCCAGACTTGAAGGCCTCCAATCGCATTGGCTGGACCATGGGCGCTGGCCTCGAATATGCCATCACCGAAAATATTTCAGTGCAGGCGGAATACGCCTACGCGGACCTCGGCACTGCGAACGCGACAGACCCTGCTGTCCCGACCGCACCAGCAGCGGAAAGTCTGAAACTACAAACCGTAAAGGCTGGCCTGAACTTTCGGTTCTGAGCTGGCAGCCCTGAAATCACGCGAGGTCCCGACATTGTCGGGCCTTCCTTTCTAGCGCTGTTCAATTTTTTTCGTCTCCCAACAGAAGCCCAAGGTTCTTGCTGATGGCGGCTGGAAGTCGGCTTTTCGACTTTAGGCAGATTTCGGTGAATGGCCGCTGTGGGGTCGTCAGCAGTCATTGGTCGGCGCGCTTGACGGGCGGGGCAACTCACTCCATAGTTTGCATATGTTGGCGCAGTGCGTCAGATCAAGGCTCGCTTCGGCGGGCCTTTTTATTTGCGCTGGCGAGCCGCCTGCAAGCCCGGGCAAAGCTGCTGTCGTTCGCGCAAGAGTTCATCCAACCATGGATTTGGGAGCCACCAAGGCCCGACGCTTCCAAACTTACGTGCCTTGCTGATTTCGTAATCAATAATCGTCAACCTGGCTGCATTCCGTTCGCTATTGGCGCCGTCTTGGTTTGACACATAGTTCCTACACTATCTGGTTGGCCCTCTGGTTCCGATCGCTGTCGGCCAAGGCAAGGGCGCACGAAGCACATATTGTGGCGAATATATTCCGCTGTGGCGTTAATTGGCAGAGCCCTGTGCGCTCAGCTGGTATGCGGTGCCCGTGATGGCCGACAACCGGCTATTTCGGGTCCACCGCGAAGCGCACACCAGCAATCGCGCCTTTTCTCCATACCAGTTCGCATGGCTGCTTGGCGTCGGCGAACAGCAAGGTGAAGGACGTCGGCAGTGTAGCCTCTTCGGTCAGCTCCATCATGAGCCCCGCGTGCGATACATTGAGCACGGACACAGAAACACGTGCTTGCCCCAAATCCGCGATGGCTGGGCCCCGTAGTGTTGGCGCCTCGCGATCTTCGTGACGTCGTTCGGTCGGTGTTTGCATACCGAACAGGTAGCGGTGATCGAGTTACCGAACGCTGAAACCAATGCCGACAATTGCGCGCTCCTGGCGTCGACAAATCGAGGGCCTAGAACCTCGACTTGGGCCCCTTGACGTCGCCGTTGTCGCTCCTATGTCATTTCTGTCGATGTGATCGACACTGAACCCGTTGCGCTGCGGCGCGCTGAGATTTGGTGGAAATTGCAAATGGAAACACAAGAACTTTTACCCCCATCCCTGATCTACGTGACCGAGACTTGGAAGCCGGACATGGCCCGGTTCCGCCGCGAAGTGGAGGACGCAAAGTCCTCAGGCATCGGCGATAGCCTCACCCTGGCTGAAATGGAGTGCAGCCTGGATTTGATCGATGCTGATCTGTCAGCGTTGCGTTCCTCTAACAAGACGGATCAGCGCACGCAGGCGTCTATCAAGGCAGTTGCAGAACTCAAGCGTGGTTTGGAAAGGTTAGTCGAGGAATTGCGTCCCTTGTGTCGTGACTAAGCACCTCGGCCGATGGCGCTTCAATAGCCGTCTGTAGCGGTCTGTAATTCGGCCCCTCTCTTGCCAGAGGGGCTTTTGCATTGGAGAGACAGCATGGCCGACAAGCGTGCGCCAGTGCAGCGCCTCACTGGTGGCATCCCTTGGGATATGCACCTGCGTGCCTATGACGCCTACAGCAAACGTTGGGGCGCTCAGCCTGCGATGATTGATCTTGAGGGACGGGGCTGCCGGGGTGGCTTTAGCGTAGACGAACTGGACGACTTCATTCCAGGCTGGCGCGCAGAGCTTGAGCAGCGCGAGGGCGTCACCCTCGTGACCTCTCGTTGCTACGGCATAGACCACATCACGCCACAGCCGGCCTAACCCCATTCCCCAGCCCTTGGCATAACAGCCAGGGGACTACTTCTTGCTGCGGTACATCTCGTACTCGATGTCCTTGATGGCTTTAGCCAACTCTTCGATGGCGCTTGCAAGGTAGGCGATCTTCTCATCGACATCCTTGCCGTATTTGGCGCTCTGCGCGTTTTCGATAGCCTTTGATGCCGACATGGCTGAGCCCTCCGTTTGTCTGCCGACTAGAACAAACATACCGCCAAGTGCCAAGCCTCCGCTGGCTGGCAGGAATGGAATTCCTAGCCCGTTGTCCAGGATCAGGCAGTCCGGCGAAAGAACCGCTGAGCTTGTGTCTCGCCGCTCTCGTCCAACTCATACGAAACACAGTATCTGCAGTCCTGATCTGGCGACAGCGGCGTCACCACAATATTCCGAATCGGGACTTCATGCGCAGTCATGACGTCAGTGATCTGCGCGGCAATATCGACGGGCGACAAAAACCTGCATTTCTCGAGCAATGACTTGTCTCGCAACAAATCACCGATGGTTCGTTTAAGACGGGCCACTGGATGCATCATCTCGCACCTCATGTCGGCTAACTAATTTATAATTGCCGCAATGACATGCTCAATCAATCGTTGCGCGTAGAAAGGATTTGCTTTTGTATCGGTCTAGGCAGAATTGGCTGTGTAGTAGCCGATGAATAGCCACAGCGACCCGGCCACGAAGGAAATGAGCGCTGCGATGACGCTGGCTATGGCTGCGTGCATCCACCGGTAGGCACGGTCCAGCATTGCGTCGGCATCGTCACGCTCGAATATCAGAACGTGTTGGGCGGCCATGTGACCGAAGAACCAAGCAGAAGCGGCCAGCGAAACTCCAATGGTCCAAAAAACGCCGGCCAGTAGGACAGACGCTGCGATCCCAGATAGCGCCGTGAGTTGGGTTAGCAGCGCGACTATTGCGCCTCCGTTGAGCAGCGTTACTGCTTTGATCCCGGTTTTCGCGTAGTCCTGCGAAATGTCCTTGTAAGCTGTCATTTCTCCTCCAAACCAAACAGGCAGAGACTTAAAGCGGGAATGTGACGACCTGCCAATAGCCTGGGCCTCGCGGGGAGGAATTGTGATTGGCGACAAATTCTGGTGCCCAACGAACCAAGACCGCCGAGCGTGGCTACGGCAGCAAATGGCAACGTGCCCGCAAGGCATTCCTCTCCGAGCCCGGCAACCAGTTCTGTGTGAGGTGCCAAGCGCGTGGCCTGCTCAACCCCGGCACCATGCGTATGGATGGGACGCCCGAGGCCAACCCGCGCCGCATTGGACTGCGCGTTGATCACATCATCCCCCATAAAGGGGATCAGCGTCTGTTCTGGGATAGAGACAACTGGCAGCCGCTATGCGCGGATGACCACGACATCACCAAGCAGCGCGAAGAGCACGGGCGGGAAGAGCAGGGGAACGACATCAGTGGTCTCCCGACCTATGCCGATCACCCATGGAACCGCGGCTAGTTCTACTCAGCTGCTACGGCTTGTCCGATGCCAGGGAATGCCATGTTCGGGAGAGGGTTGAAGTCCTTCGGGGTCAGAACGATGACCGCGGCTACTACCAGTAGGGCCAGCTTCCCTGCTTTGATCCGTCTGCGCTTTTCCCGAATAGTCAGCATGTCTCAACTCCAGGGCACATGGGGCGAACGACCGAGAACCGATTGTGTTCCCAAGGCTTTGGGATCGTGGTTGCCAAGACGCTATCGACGGACGCCGGCCCAATAGGGGGGGAGGGCCTAATCTCTACAGCCCTTTGGGGGCCTGACCGGCTGGGGGGAGCGTTCGCACCGAGATGAAATTCAGAAACAAAAGTTGGGGCCACCCCCGAAGGGGGTGATGTGTATCTAGGCGCGCAGCCATGGGAGTTCCTCGTTAGGAGGCCCGTAAAAATAGCCTCCGCTTATGAACCAGCGGCCTGATTGCCAAGGGCCGTAGATGTAATCTCCATCGATGTAAAACTTCCCGGAATTTCGCGGCCCGTAGATGTAGCCGCCGCTGATGTAGAACTTTCCGCTGTCGGTAGGGCCGTAAATGTATTCCCCCGAAATATAGTGCTTCCCACTGCTTCCCATTTCCCAGGTCACCTCCGAATCGTTGCCCATAAACAATATTCCATTCGGAGTCGTGTGCGCCATGAACCTTGTTGAGAACACCGGCAGCATTGTTCCCGAGCCCGACTGGGAAAGCCTGTTCAGCGATGTACTGGAGGTTGAGGCGGCCACCGAGCACTGGCGCCGGATCACCACCGAGCTGCGCGACCGGGCCCTGATGGCGCCAGGCAACGCCCACGCGATGCAACGCCTCGTGGTTGCCTATGTCCTCTACGACCGCTCGCTGCGGGAAGTGGCTGAGCACGGCGCGGTGACCAAACCCAAGCGCGGCAACGCACGGGCGATCGCTCGGACAAGTCCGCACTTCGCGGCCATGCGCGAGATGGCGTCCGACGCGGCGACCCTTGAAGCAGAATTTGGCCTCTCGCCGCGCCGCCGGTCTGGAGCGACGAAGGCGGAGCGCAAGAAAACGGTGGTTCGCGCATCCGATGAGTTCACGAACAAAAAGGCCGCCGGCTGATCCGGTCACGGCCTGGGCCCAGGACGCGCTGGCAGGCAAGATTGTGGTCGGCGAGCTCGTAGCGGCCGCTGCAGAGCGCCACATGCGCGACTTGCGCGACGGACCGTCTCGAGGACTGCACTGGTCACTGGAACATGCTAACCGGCCGCTGCGGTTTCTACCGGCCATGCTCTCGATCACCGAGGGCACGTTCGTCGGCCAGCCGTTCCACCCACTGCCGTGGCACGTCTTTACGACGGGGTCGATATTCGGCTGGCGCAAGGCGTCGGGCCGTATGCGGTTCCGCTCGGCATGGTTGGAAACCGGCAAGGGGCAGGCCAAGTCGCCGTTGATGGCGGCGATCGGTCTGTACATGACGGGATTCTACGGCATCCCAAGGGCCAAGGCATTCGCCATCGGCCAGGACAAGAATACCGCGAACGTGCTGTTCAAGGACGCGGTGGCCATGTGCCGGGCAACGACACCGGGCCATGACGACGGCGACAGTATGGCCTCGCGCGGTGATGTGCTGATCCGTGGCGAGGGCGACAACGCCTGGAAGATCGAGTTCCCCGAACATGAGGCGCTGTTTCAGGCGTTGGCGAATGGGGAGGCGGTGTCGGGGCCGAAGCCAACGCTGGTGGCGGCGGACGAAATCCATGAGTTCAAGACCAACACGTCGATCGAGCTCTGGAAGGAAGCCATCGCCAAGATGCCCGGCGATGCGCTGATGCTGTTGGGCACCAACACGCCGGCGTCCAACCAGATCGTCGGCACCGAGTACAGCGAGTTTTACCAGCGGGTCGCGAAGGGCGAGTTTGACGACGACGAGGCATTTTCGTTCGTGGCACGGGTCGACAAGGCCGACCGTGAAACGGTGTTCGATACGCCCGAGGTCTGGACCAAGGCACTGCCGGCGCTGGGCGTGACGTTTCCGCTGGAGAACATTCAGGGACGCGTCAACACGGCCAAGCAGCTGCTATCGACGGCCTTGTCGGTGAAGCGGTTGTATTTCGGCATCCCGGTGGGCTCCACCGAATTCTGGATTGCCGAGGAAGCCTGGGCGGCGGTGCAGGGCGCCGTTGATGAAGCCAAGATGAAGGGCTTCCGGTGCTGGTTGTCGCTGGACCTGTCGAAGAAAAACGACCTGACCGCGCTGTCGGTGTGCTGGGTCGACGACACCGGCCACCTGTGGGTCAAGACGTTCTACTGGACGACCAAGGTCGGCATCGAGGACCGAGCCCGCGCTGACATGGCGCCCTATGACAAATGGGCGCTGGATCCGGCGTCATGTCTGACGGCAGTTCCGGGCGCAGTGATCGACAAGACATTCGTAGCGGCCAAGGTGCAGGAGCTGTGCGCTGCGCACGAGGTCGAGTTTCTGGCCTTCGACCCGGCCGGCATGGCCGACTTTATCGCGGCCTGCGAACAGATCGGGTTGCCGGTCTGGCGCTACAAAGGGCCGGACGAGCCAGAGGGTAGTGGTCTCAAGCTCGTCAGCCACGCCCAGGGTAAACTGGTCCGGTTCGAAGAAAAGCAACTGACCATGCCGCGCTCCATTGAGCGGCTGGAAGACCGCATTCTGGAAAAGACGATAACGATCGACGCTTCGCCGGTGACCTACTCCTGCGCGGCTAATGCTCAACTTGTCAGCGACGGACAGGAAAACCGGGCCTTCGACAAGGAACGTTCGCGCGGAAGGATCGACGGCATGGTGACAATCGCAATGGCCGTCGGCGCCGCGACGAATGAAATGGGCGTTCAGGCCCCCTCCGTTTATCGCGCGCGCGGTGCGCTGGTCCTCTAGGAGAACGCAATGGCATTTTGGGACCGCTGGTTCGGGGACGCTTCGTCTCCGGCAGTATCGCCGCGTGCGTCTTTCCAGGATTCGGGAGGTGGAGTTGTCATCAACACCCCGCAGCAGTTGGAAGAGGCGCTTCGTACCGGCACTCTGACCGCTTCCGGGGCGTCGGTGACGCCCGACAAGTCAATGCGCGTGGCGGCGGTCTATCGGTGCGTCAGCATCATTGCTGGCGCCGTTGCTACATTGCCGATCGATATCATCCGCAAGGTTGATGAGCGAACGCGGGAATCTGTCTCTGGCAGCACCGTCGCCAAAATATTCAGCCGCAAGCCGAATGGATGGCAAAAGCCTGCCGTGTTTCGGCGCATGATGCAGGCGCATCTGCTGCTGCGCGGCAATGCCTACGCCCTGGTCGTGCGGTCGAGGGGCGAGGTGCAGTCGCTGATCCCGCTGCACCCTGATCGCGTCGAGTGCAAGCAGAACGACGATCTGACGCTCGAATACACTTACACCCGCAAGGACGGTCGCAAGATCAAGCTGGCTCAGAATGAGGTTTTTCACCTTGTCGGGCTGACATTGGACGGCGTGCATGGCGTTTCTGCCATCACCTATGCCCGTGAAACCATCGGCCTGTCCCTCACGATGGAGGATCACGGCGCCTCGACATTCCGCAACGGCGCGCGTGTTAGCACGGTGCTGAAGCATCCTGGAAAACTTGGGCCGGAAGGCACTGAAAACCTCCGCGCAAGCCTCGAAGATTTCCGTGCTGGCGGGGAAAAGGAGGGCAAGGCACTCATCCTCGAAGAAGGGATGGACGCTTCGCCGCTGGCGATGAATGCGCAGGATGCGCAGTGGATCGAAAGCCGCAAGTTCTCCCGCACCGATATCGCCATGTTCTTCGGCGTCCCGCCTCACATGATCGGCGACACCGAAAAGAGCACCAGCTGGGGCACCGGCATCGAGCAGCAGTCCATCGGCTTCGTTACCTGGACGCTCGAAGACCACCTGACCATGTGGGAAGAGGCCATCACCGTCGACCTGCTCGATGACGAAGATACGCGGGCGAAATTCAACCGATCCGCTTTGGTCAAGGGCGACATCAAGGCTCGCTGGGAAGCCTACGTCAAAGCCCTCCAGTGGGGCGTGTTCTCCCCGGACGATGTTCTGGAGCTGGAAGACCGCAACCCACGCGCTGATGGCAAGGGCGGGCAGTTCTACGATCCGCCGAACACAGCCGGCGGCGACAAACCCGAAAAGGATGATGGCGATGAGCCTCCGCAAGCTGCCTGAAATCAAAGCCCTGCAGAAGCCCAAGAACTTCCAGGCTGATGCTCCAGGCGAGGCGTTTGATGCGTGGGCCGCCCAGCCGAAGGCTGCTGGCGAAACTGCCGAAAACGTCATTTCGATCTTTGACATCATCGGGGAAGACTGGTGGACCGGCGAGGGCTTTACCGCCAAGCGCTGCGCAGGGGCCTTGCGCAAGATCGGCAATGTCGATGTTCGCGTCCAGATCAATTCGCCGGGCGGCGACGTGTTCGAAGGTCTGGCCATCTACAACCTGCTGCGGGCGCATCCCGCCAAAGTCACTGTTGAGGTGATGGGTATCGCAGCCTCTGCCGCCTCAATCATCGCCATGGCCGGCGACGAGATTGTCATGGGCTTGGGCACCTTCATCATGGTGCACAACGCATGGGGCGTTGTGGTCGGGAATCGGCATGAGCTGGCCGAGGCGGCCGGACTGTTCGAGACCTTCGACAATGCGCTGATTGATATCTACGAGGCCCGCACCGAACGGAAGCGGGGGGCCATCGAAGCTCTGATGGATGCCGAAACATTCATGGGACCAAGCGAAGCCATCAAGAACGGCTTTGCTGACCGCCTCGACAATGACCTGGGCGCCGATCTGCCCGAAGCCAAAAATTCCGACCGCAGCCTTATTGCCCGCCGCCAGACTGAAGCGGCGCTGGGCAAGGCCGGTCACACCCGATCCGCCCGGCAGGAAATCCTTGCCGAGCTTGGACATCTTGATCCGGCCCTGCGTGATGCAAGCCGGGCCTCCGCCGCGCGTGATGCAGGCGTCTCTGCAGCTTCCATCCGGGAGCTGATCAACACCATCCGGTCATAACCCCGAAAGGAAAGACCATGCAGCACGATCTGCTGAACCCGCGCGCCCGCGGGCTGGTGTCTGTTCGCGCCGACGCGTCCGAACAGACCAAGGTTCTCAATGAACTCAAGACGACCTTCGAAGCTTTCAAAGCCGAACGCACCAAGGAACTGGACGACATCAAGGCTGGCATGGCCGATGTGGTGCAGACCGAGAAGGTTGACCGCATTAATGCCGATCTCGGCAAGCTGACCAAGGAGCTGGACAGCGTGAATGCCGCGATTGCGGCCATCAAAGTCGGCGGTGCCGGCGATGTGGCGGACCCGGCCGTGGCCGCTCACGCGACTGCGTTCAATACCTGGTTCCGCAAGGGCGACCGGGCGATTGACGCCGACATGCGCGAGCTTGAGGTCAATGCGAAGATGACCACGCAGTCCGACCCAGACGGTGGCTACCTGGTCCCGGAAGAGACCGAGGCCGGCATCGACCGCGTTCTCGGCACCGTGTCGACCATGCGCTCGTTGGCTCGCGTCATCTCGATCGGCACCAGCACCTACAAGAAGCTGGTGAACATGGGCGGCGCCGGCGCCGGCTGGGTCGGCGAGGAACAGGGCCGCCCCGAGACGGACACCCCGACGCTGCGCGAAATCTCGATCAACGCGGCCGAGCTCTACGCCAACCCCGCTATCACGCAGACGGCGCTGGATGATTCCCGCATTGATATCGCCGCCTGGCTGGCGGACGAAGTGTCGATCGAGTTCGCCGAGCAGGAAGGCGCCGCCTTCATCGGCGGCAACGGCGTGAACAAGCCGCGTGGCGTTCTCTCCTACGAGGCGGTGGCAAATGCCTCCTATGCGTGGGGCAAGCTGGGCTACGTCGCGTCGGGTAAGGCGGCCGACTTCGCCGACACCTCGACCACCGTCAGCAAGGCCGATGCGCTTGTCGACCTCTACTATGCGCTCAAGTCCGGCTACCGGAACAACGCATCGTGGCTGATGAGCGATGCCGTGATGGGCACCGTTCGGAAGTTCAAGGATGCCGATGGCAACTTCCTCTGGGCCCCGCCGACTGCCGCTGCTGGTGTCGCCACCATCCTGGGCAAGCCGGTCGCCAACGACGACAATATGCCGGCTGTTGGCGCTGGCAATTTCCCGATCGCGTTCGGGGATTTCAATCGCGGCTACCTGATCGTTGACCGCTTCGGCGTCCGCGTTCTGCGCGATCCGTACACCAACAAGCCCTTCGTCCACTTCTACACCACGAAGCGGGTCGGTGGCGGTGTGGTCAACTTCGAAGCCATCAAGCTGCTGAAGATCGCCGCTTCCTGATCCATTGCGGGCGGCTTCGGTCGCCCCGCATCCCACCCATTCCACTTTGAAAGGAACGTCCCATGAAGGACTTCATTTCTGGCATTGGCCTTTTGGCCTCGCTGGTTCCCGCTGTGGTTGCGGCCACGGCCAAGGGCACTCATGCAGACCTCCAGGGCTTCAACTCGGCCACGCTGATCGTCAACACCGGCGCGATTGCTGGCGACGGCCTCTACGACATCAGGCTCCAGGAATCGGACACCACGACCGATGGCGACTTCACCGATGTTGCAGCTGGCGACCTGATCGGTACGCTTCCGGCGGCTCTGGCTGCGAGCTCTGTCTATAAGCAGGGCTACAAGGGCATTAAGCGCTATATCCGCGCCGTCATCACCAAGCAGTCTGGCACCTCGATTGCTGCCGGCGCCGTGATCCTGCGCGGCCACCCCAATGACGCTCCCGTAGCGTAGGGCCTGACCATGACCGTCCGCGTTATTACCGGCCCAGCCCCGATTGTCACCCCGGCAGAAGTGCCGGGAGGGCATGCGGACACCGATACCACGATCACTGCGCTTATTGCTGCGGTGCAGGCTGGCATCGACGGTCCCACCGGCTGGCTGGGTCGGGCTCTCGGGGAGCAAACCCTTGAGCTGACGCGGGCGGGCTTCATGCGTTCCATCCGCCTGCCGTATCGGCCGGTGGTGAGCATCGAGAGCGTCAAATATCGCGATCCGGCTGGCACCGAGCAGACAGTCGATCCTGCGAAATACCGCAGCTTCGGGGATGGCGTTGCGTTCGTCTTCGGTTACGCGTTCCCGCCCACGGAATGCGCGCCCGACGCGGTGACGATCACTTATAAGGCCGGTTACGCTGCCGACAAGGTGCCGGCCAGCGCGAAGCAGGCCGTGATCATCGGCGTGCAACACCTGCGCTCGATGAGCGAGCAGAGCCTGTTCCTGCGCTCCGAGGAAGTCGAGGGCGTCGGCAGCTTCACCTACACCGTAGGCGAGGGGGCCACTGAGGTGATCAAGGCCGCGACCGAAATGCTGTTGCAGCCGCTCCGAGTCTACGCGCTGTGACGCCGGCCAACGCCATTGTGGCGCTCGATCGGCAAATTGCCTCCCATGGGCAGGACATCGCCTTCCAGCGCGGCTCCACCGAGCAGCAGGCGCGCGGCTTCGTGCGCGGCTACAAGGTCGAGCAACTCATCGGGCTCATCACCCAGGCTGACCGCGAAGTGGTCGTGTCGCCATCCTCGCTCGGCGCCTACCTGCCGCGGATCAATGACGAGTTCATCAGCATGGGCGTTATGGGCAAGGTCACGGCCGCCGAACCGATCCATATGGCTGGGGTTCTGGTGCGCTGGAACCTACGGGTGCGGCTTACCTGATGGCCAGCAATCAGCAGTTGTTCCGGGTCGCCGCCCAAGGCACGGCCGAGGAGACGCGCCAGGTGCTGATCAATCTCGCCAAGCGCGAGAACCAGCGCGTGATGCAGACCCCGCCGCGCCCGTCGCGCGTGATACGGCAGGTCGATGGCGTTGCCGGTGCGCGCGAGGAGCAAGTGCGAGCCGACGGCGTGATCGTCTATCGCTATCCCCGCCTCGAGGAGGTGGTGCGCGCCGCGATGGAGCTGCTGTTCGAATTGTCGCCGGTTCTGTCCGGCGAATACCGCATGGCACATGCGCTGTTCGTCGATGGCGTTGAGGCCGCCAGTCTGGCGGGCTGGGATGGCACCGGGGAGATCGTCATCTCCAACTACGTGCCGTATGCCCGCAAGATCGAGCTGGGCAAGATGCGCATGCGCGTTCCCGGCTCCGACCACGTCTATGAGCAGGCCGCGTTCGGCTTGCGTCAGCGCTTCGGCAACCAGGCGCACATCGAATTCACTTTCCGCGGTCTGATGGGAGGCTCCGTTCTCAGTGCCCGCTCCGGCGGCAATAAGGCCCAATACCGCTATCCCGCACTCGTTATCTCGGAGCGCTGACCATGGGCAGCTACAGCGCCGCCAAGGCGGACGTCAGGGCCTATCTGGAGGCCAACTTGGCGACGACGCGCATCGCCTATCCGAACGAAACGCCGGCCGATCCCTGGCCGCCCAAGGCAGTCGTGCCTGGCTCCAGCTTTCCGCGGCTGCAGCCGTGGGTCTATTTCGAAATGACCACCATGCCCGGACAGACCATCCGGGGCGTGGGCGTGCCCGGCGACCAGCTCAGCCAGACCAATGGCTTCATCTACGCACATGTGTTTGTGCCGGATGGAACCGGCGAGGCGACGGCGACGCAGTATGCCGAGGCCATAGGTGAGCTGTTCCGCAGCAAGAAGCTCTATGAGGCCGATGGCTGCTACCTCCGCACCTGGGTGCCGCGCGTCGACGAAGGCGGGCAGGGCAGTGACGACGACGAGATAGCCGGCGTGAACGCGGGCAACTGGTTCCGCGTCACCATGTCGGTGCCGTTCCAGTACTTCCACCAGGGCTGAGCCCCACACCCGGCCAATAAGGGCCATCATCGAAAAGGAACAGGTCATGGCTTATCAGTCAGGGCGGAATCTTCGTATTGCCTACAAGCTGGAGACGGCATTCGGCGTACTGCCGGGCGCCACCGGTGCCGATATTTTCCGCATCAACTCCGGCGGGTTCAATCTGGCCAAGGAGCCGATCAACTCGGGCGAGATCCGCGCCGACGGCATGACCACGCGTGGCCGCCATGGTTCCCGCTCGGTGACCGGCAGCTATGTCGGTGACCTGTCGGTCGGCACCTTCGACGATCTGATCGAGGCGGTGTTCCGCGGCACGTTCTCGGCGCCGCTGGTGCTGACTGCCGCCGATTTCACCTCGATCACCACCACGGCCAGTGGCATCGTCTTTGCGGCGGGTTCACCGATCGCGCTTGGGCTCAAGATTGGCGAGATCATCCGCCTCAGCGACCATGCGTCGGCCGGGAACAACGACCGCAATATTCGGATCACCGACCTCGACGCCACCACCATCACGGTGGCCGAAACGCTGACGGTCAATGCCGTCGCCGATACCGACGTCACCATCAGCCGGCCGAAGACCCTGATCCAGGGCGTGACGCCGCGCAGCTTCACCTTCGAGGAATACGAGGCCGATATCGACGGTACGGAAATCTTCACCGGGTGCCGCATCGGCTCGATGCAGCTGCAGTTGCAGCCCAACGGCATGGCGACGGTCAATTTCGGCGTGGTCGGCCAGGACATGGACGCCCTCGACGGGGCCAGCGCGCCGTATTTCACCGCGCCGAGCAAGACCACCACGATCGGCCTGACGGCGGTTGAGGCCAAGATCATGCTGGGCGGCGTCGACGTGCTGGACGTGTCCAGCATCGATCTGACGCTGCAGCTCAACGCCTCCGGGGTGCCGGTGGTGGGCTCGGTGCTGACCCCGGAAGTGTTCACCAACTCGGCGCAGATCTCCCTGTCGGTGACCGCGCTCAAGAAGGATATCGCCCGGGTGCAGCAGTACCTCGACGAGGACGAACTGAGCCTGCATCTGGTGTTCGAAGAAAACGAGCCCGGCGCCGCCGACTTCTGCGCCTTCTACCTGCCGAACATCACCCTGGCGAGCGCGACCAAGAGCGAGCTCGGGCAGGACAACGGCCGTACCGTCACCTTTACCTGCCTCGTCGGCGTCGATGAACGGGGCGGCGCGCATCCGGCCACCATGATCGGCTTCCAGACCTCCGCCGCGTAAGGGCCCGACAGCCCTCGAACGTCGCTCCGGCGACCAGCGGGCAGCATGTCGGTGCTGCCTGCGCCCTTCCGACAAAGGACAAAACACATGACCAACAAACAGGCCGTGCCATCCTTCAGCCTCGACGCATTCGAGGCTGCCGACACCGGCAAGATGGAGGTGCTCGACGCCGCCGGCAACCCGACCGGCTGGCTCTGGGAGTTCGCTGGCCCCGGCCATCCTCAGACCGAGGCACTGAACAACCGTTTCGCCCGCGAGCGACTGCAAAAGGCCGCCCAGGTCGAGCAGGCGCAGTTCAATGGCCGGAAGTGGAAGGCCGAGCAGGACGAACCTGCCCAGGTGCGCGCCAAGAACATCGCGGATCTGGTACAGCGCCTGGTCGGCTGGTCGCCGGTGATTATCGACGGCAAGGACTTCCCGTTCAGCGCCGAGAACGCCACCGAGTTCCTGTCGCATCCCAAACGGGTCGGTACCCTCACGCAGGCCATGGAGTTCCTGGCGAGCGAACGGGCTTTTACGCCGCGCTCCGCCTAGAGCTGCTGGACTACGCGGAGCGCGAATTCACCCTGTCGGCCGGCGACGAAGAGGGCCACTCCTACCGTGAACACCTGCAGGGCCAGCTAGACCGGGCACGGACGCCAGAGCGGCGCGCCGAGCTCGAAGCTGAACTCACCTTGCCACCGTTCCCCGATGCCCTGCGGTATCTATGGGCGGCGTTCACCCGCATCCGGCGCCGAAATGCTGGCAACGGTTTCGGTGCCACGCCTATCACCTGGGCCGATCTCGACGCGTATTCCCGGCTCTCGGGGATGCGCCTGTTGCCTTGGGAAATCGAGATCATCGAACGGCTGGATGATGCACTCCTCTCGTCATACCGGGAAGAGGCCGACGACCGGAAGTGATGGACGCCTATTCTATCAAGTCTTTGAAGCACTCGACTTCAAATTCGTTGCGGAATCGAGTTGCCGCGTCCTGCCGGTTTTCGTCCACGCTGAATTGGGGAGTGTCGTAGGCCGCAATGATGAGTTTGGTAGCCACATCCCTCAGTGTTTCGTTGTTGGCCGCAATCCCCATCGCCTTTGACATAGCAACACCTGATTGTCGAACTGTCATTACAGCCTCAGCCAGCTCGCCCATCGACCCACAGAAGAGAACTGGGTCGTTCTGATCTTCAGCGATTGCTTGTGATGCCAACAAGAGCATTCCCAAGAATGCAACGCCCAACGCCGCCGTTACTCTCTTCAACTCTGAGCCCTCCAATTTTTGGAGACGCTACCCCATGTCGCAAAAGGTAGGCAATCAATGACCGAGGTTGTGACCCGCCTTGTCATTCGCGCCGACGGCTCGATGGCCGTGCTCGACCAATTCGAAAAGAAGATGGTGGACGCCGGCAAGGCAACCGACCGATCAACCGGTTCGGTTGCCAGCTTTGAGGCGCGTATGGCTAAGGCCCGCGCCGCCATGGAGGCCGGAAACCGCATCGCGACGGAATCGGTAGCGCGTCGCTCGGCCGAACAGCGTGCTTTCGATAACCTGGCCGCCTCGGTGGACAAGTCCTATGGCCTACGCATCCGGTTAGAGCGCGAGGCCGAGCGCGCTTCTGCCGCCGCAGCCAACGCAGTCAACATGGGCTACATCAGCCAGGAGCAGGCGCTCAGCACCCTGATGGCGCTGGAGCAGCGACACGCGGCCCAGCTGGGGCAGGCCGCCGCGGCGAATGACAACCTGGCTGCTTCGTATCGGTCGAGCGCCGCCGCAGCGGATGCGGCTGCTGCTGCCTCGATACGTGCCAACGCAGCTCGGAGGCAATCTGCCGGCGGTGCCAATCAGGCGCACACCACCAACCTGCTGTTTCAGGCGCAGGACATTGCCATGATGACGGCTATGGGGCAGGCGCCGATGATGCTGGCCATGCAGCAGGGCATGCAGGTCGGCGGTATTTTCCACCAGATGGGTAGTGGTAAGGCCATCGCGCAGGGGCTGGGAAGCGCCATTGTCGGGCTGCTCAATCCGCTGAACTTGGCAACTATTGCTGTCATTGGTCTGGGGGCGGCAGGTGTGCAGTGGTTTATGAGCACCCTCAACAAGGCCGACGACGCCACGGACGCCCTCAAAGCCCACAATGCGAGCCTGGACGAACTGCTTGAGGGCTATCATGCCGTTCGGGATGCTGCCCAAACCGCGTTTGATGCGGCGATAAAGCTCCCTCAGGGCGTGGTCGCGTCCGATTTGCGGGCTACGCTGCGTGAGCAGGAAAAGGCCCTCGCAGATGTTCAGCGCCGCATTGAGGGCAACCGCAACGCGTTGGCGGAGACTGCCGAATTTCTGCGGCAGGTTCAGGACATTGGTAGGAATGGGGGTGGTGACCCATCAGGCCTAGATGCCGGAATTCGGCAAATCGAACTGATGCGCCAGCTAGCGATTGATACGAGTTCAACACGTGCAGAGCTCGATGCGGCGGCTACGGCGGCCCGCGAGCTTTACAACACGTCAGAGGACCCCGCGCTGAGGGAGATGGCGCTGCAGGCCGACGAGCTTGCAAAGCAGCTAATGGCAATTCAGGCGCAGGCTGACAGTGCCTCGGCCGCGCTCAACCGAATTCCTCGAAGCATCCAGATCAGCATCGCAATGTCTCGTGAATTCAGCAGTGCGCTGGGCGGCATGCAGGACCTCTATGTCGATCCGCGGTCGCGCTTCGATATTGCGCGTGAAGATCTGAAAAATCGGGCTGACCAGGCCATGGCGACCGCTCAGAGCTACGGGCAGATTACCGGCGCAGCGAAGGAATATGAGCGCGTCCTGTCCAGCATCAACGCGGCAGAAGCGGAAGCCAATGCTAAGGCCAATGCCAAAGGCGCGAAAGCTGCGCAGAAGCCATTCGACCAGTGGAACGGCAACGTCGATCAGTTCCAGCAGCGCATTGCCTCGCAACGGCTTGAACTCGAACTCTTGGGCCAGTCCACCTATGAGATTGAGCGCCAGAAGTCGGCGTTTGACCTGCTGAACCAGGCGAAACAGGCAGGCATCCCGATCACGTCACAGGTGACAGATCAGATCAACCTCATGTCAGCGCAGTACGCGGCCGCAACCATTGAGCTGCAGCGGCAGCAGGCGGCGCAGGCACAGCTGATCGAAACTTACAACTTCGGAAAGAGCACGTTCGGCGCGTTCATGTCGGATTTCCGCCGCGACCTGATGAGCGGCACGAGCCTGTGGGAGAGCTTCGGCAATGCTGCAGGGAAGGCACTCGACAGCATCGCCGACCGTGCGCTGAGCATGGCGGCCAATGGGCTGTTCGACATGATCTTCGGCTCGCTGATGGGCAGGGTTGGCGGCATGGGCAACAGCCTCGGCGGCGGGTGGGGTGTTGCTGGTGGCTTCGGCCGTCCAGGCATTTTCGGCATTCCGGGCTTTGCCGAGGGCACAAACTACGCTCCCGGCGGTATGGCGTGGGTGGGCGAGCGCGGACCCGAGCTGGTCAACCTGCCGCGCGGGTCACAGGTCATTCCGAATGGCCGGTCTATGGCGATGGCCGCGAACGGAAACGGTGGTGGCGACATCATCATCCACAACCAGATCAATGTTCCGCCAGGGACGTCGGCAGACGTGGCCCCTGCCATTGCCCGCGAGGTCACCAAGGAACTGCGCCGGCAGCTGCCCGATGCGATCAAGACGGTGCAGCGAAACGATTTGCGGAGGGTTGGATGACCAGCAACACAGCAGCCGCATGGGCGCGGCTAGATGCAGCCATCGAAGCCCTCCGCGCGGCAATGGGGACTAGTGGATCGTCGGCTTCGTGCCCGTCTGGTCGACCTTCAAAAGCTCCTCAATCCGAGAAATGTGCTGGTCTATGATTGGCTTTTCTATGTCGGGCGCATTTTCCCGCACTGAAAGGTAAGCCGCCTTCAGAGTGTGCAGCATGTCGCCCGTGGGCCATTTCATGCCGTAGCTGGCCGCAAACAGTGTTTCGACCATCTTCTTTTCGGACCGGACTTCCCGGGCCAGTCGAGCTACCGCGTCTGTTATTTCCGCTATTGTGTCTAGCAGCCGACGTAGACTTTCTTCTGCGCTCATTTGTGCCTCCCCATTGCCTGTTCATCCAAGCTCATGGGTTGATGGCTGTCACCCTGAACAAACGAGGATTCCATGGCACTTGCCAATCCGCTTCCGCGGCAAGACTTTGCTGATCTGCTCCGCGTGCAGGACGTGCAGTTCGTGCAGGGCTTCCAGCAACAGCGTTCGTCCACGGGCGGCGGCGAAACCCGCTATGCCGATCGCGCGCCCTCGCTATGGAAGGCCGAGTTGACCACGATCCCGTTGCTGAACGCGGAGGCGGAAGGCATCATGGCGCTACTCAATTCGCGGGCAGGGGGGCTCAAGACCGTCCTGCTCCACAATTATCGGTTGCCGTACCCCGCCAGTGATCCGGATGGGGTGCTGATCGGTTCTGCGGCACCCAAGCTCCACGTGATCACTGACCGCCTGCATGCCTCGTTCAGCGACTTCCCGACCGGGTACGAGATCCCGATTGGCACCTATTTCGGGATCGTGTTCGGGGGGCGGTATTACCTGGGGCAATTCGCTGAGCCGCGCACCGCCAATCCCATCACTGGTGCGGTTGCCAGCGTCGAGATCTGGCCGCCATTGCCGGCGTCGATCAGCACCGGTGCCGACGTGGTGATGGCAAAGCCGTGCGCAAAGTTCAGGATCACCCCGAACAGCGCCTTTCCGTCGAAGGTGGACGGGATGCACTCCACCATCAAATTCGCCGCCGAACAGACCTACGGCGCGTAGGAGCTATCCATGTACGATGTCGATACCGGCTCCGCTCTCGCGAGCGGGGCCATTGTCGTGCGCGATATTCTGACGGTCGACGGCAAAACCAAGGGCGGTGCGCCTGCGCAGTTCGTCTATTGGACCGGCGAAGACAATGTGGCCATCAATGTCGTTCCAGCGGGCGCGTCCGTTCCAGTCAGCCGCAACGCGATGGGTGGAGCGACCCTCCTGAACGTGCCCGCCATTGTGGACACGATCGGGGTGGAGGCGCGTGGCGTCACTTTTGGCCTGGATCACATCAGCAGCGCCGCCGGCTCTCCGATGGACATGGTGTTCGGGCACAACGTGCGTGTGGCCCGCGTGGAGCTGCATCGTGGCCTGTTCGACCCGGCAACCTGGAACCTCGTCTCGATCCCACAACTGCTGTTAGCCGGCCGCGTCGATGGCGCTGCGGTGGACGACGCGGCAGCGGACGGGGAGGGCGGCTTGTCGCTCGATGCCGTGAGTAGCGCCATTGATTTGACCAAGACCAGTCCTGCGATGCAGTCGGATGAACAGCAGCGGCTGCGCGACGGCGACAGGTTTCGCCGCCACGGCGATACGGCTGGCAAAATCGAGACGTGGTGGGGGCAGGCCAAGTCATGAACTTCATTATCCAGCTGATCGTTGGCGTCGTTCTCTCGATCGCCTCGACCCTGCTCAAGCAAGCGTTCAGCAAGCCCGAAGACAAGCGTACCGGCACGCGCGGATCTGCCCAGATCGGGGGCAAGGTTCCGCAGTATTTTCTGGTCGGCACCGTCGGCGAGGCGGGCAAGCTCGAATACCAGAACGCCTGGGGCGATGCCGCTGGCGTGCCAAATGCCTACCTCACCAGCGTGCTTTCGTTTGGCGACCTGCCGGTGACTGGCCTCGCTGGGCTGTTCGTCAACGGCGTGCGTGTCACCCTGACAGGATCCGGCGCGGTCGCGCAGGGTTTCCCTGTGCCGGAATATGCCGGGCACCTGTGGTGGAAGTTCTTCGACGGCACCCAAACGGCTGCCGACAGCTATCTGGTCAGCAAGTTCGGTGGCGATGCCGACCGCACCTGGGCAGAGGATATGGTGGGGCGCGGCGTGCCCTATCTCATCAGCACGGCGCTGTGGTCAGAAACCCTGTGGACCGGCTTCCCCAGCTTCGTGGGCGAGTTTCAGGGCGTCAAGCTCTATGATCCGCGCAAGGACAGCACTGCTGGCGGCAGCGGTGCGCAGCGCTGGGATAACCCCGCGACCTGGGCATTCTCCGACAACAATTTCGTCATCATCTACAACATCGAGCGCGGCATCTATTACAACGGCCAGCATATCTGGGGCGGCAAGAAGACCGCTGCGGAAATGCCCTATGCCGCATGGGCGGCCGCCATGGACGCCTGCGATGAAGCCGTGGCGCTGGAGGCGGGCGGCAGCGAAAAGCGCTTCCGCGCCGGCCGCCGCATCAACCTCAACGAGCGGCCCGCCGATGTCATCACCGAGCTGCTGATTGGCAGCAATGGCCGGATCAGCCATGCCAGCGACGGCACGGTCTGGCCGCTGGTGGGCGTGCCCGACACGATCGATGGCGCCTTCACCGACGCCGACGTGCTGGGCAGCGAGCCGTTGGGCTCGATCCCGTTCCCCAACCTCGACCAGATCATCAACGGGGCGACGGCGACCTACCGCGAACCGGCACAGGCCTGGGAAGACAAGGAAACCGCGCCCTACTACCGCAGCGATCTCGAGGCGGAAGACGACGGCCGCCGCCAAGTGCGCGGGCTCGACCTCGGTACAACGTTCTCGGGCACGCAGGCGCAGCGCGTCATCAAGGCGGTGATCGAAGAGGGGCGGCGGTTCATCACGCATGTGGTGGCGATGCCGCCGGAGTTCGCTCAGTTCCGCCCCCTGCAGGTGCTGGCATGGACCGGCGAGCGCTTCGACTATGCGGGCAAGCGCTTCCTGATCACGGCTCGCACGATCTCGCCCTGGGGCTGGGTCGTGTTCGGCCTGCAGGAAATCGACCCGGCCGACCATGCCTGGACGCCGGGCACCGATGAGCGGCCGCTGAGCTTCGCGCCCGTGGTGACCAATCGCCCGGCGCCGCAGGAAGTCTCTGGCCCTTCGGCTGCTCCTGTGCCCGGAACGCTGGCCTATGACGTGTTCTGGTCGGCCCCCTCGGTCGCGGTGGACGTGCAGTTCGTCCGGGTGTCGCACCAGCGTCCCGACGGCAGCCTGCCGTATACGGTGCTCGTGCCCAAGCCTGACCTGCTCACCGGAGCCGCGCGCATTCCGGTCTCGATCGAGCTTAGCGGGCAGGCGATCGAGGTGCAGCTGGAATATCTCCCGCAATCCGGCCGCCCAACCGTGGCCAGCACCTGGATGCCGGTGACCATTGCGGATGTGAAGCTGCCGAGCGGCATGATTGACCTGTCCAACGTCGCCAAGGACGTGATGGACAAGATGGGCTTCAAGCCGCGCGCGCTGATCGAGCAATTCAAGCAGCTCGGCACACTGCTCGAGGAAGTCGACCGCGAGAACTACACCAAGCGGGAAACGCTGTTCCGCGAGATCAGCGTCGAGCTGGAGGGGCTGGAAGCCAGTTTCACCGAAGTGATCGAGGTGGCGCTGGGGCCGGGCGGCGCGATCGCGACCGCGTTGGAAAGCCTCTATGCGGCGATGGGCGGCAATACCGCCGAGGTGAACATTCGTTGGGAAGCTATAGCAGCACCCGAGGGCTATCGTGCCCGCTACGTGCTGCAGGCGGCGGTTAATGATGGGACGTTTCGGGCCGCAACGCTGTTCCTCGACGTGCCGATGGACCCGCTACAGCCCACCCGCATCGGCCTGATGGCCGGGCAAACGGCCTTCCTGTCATCGGCGGGCGTGCCCATCGCCGTGATCAACGAAAACGGCGTGATGAGCGCCGGGAGCGGGGCGTGGGCGCTCGATATGAACAGCGGCGACATGACCATGAAGCGCGGCTCCATTCAGTCCGACGACGGCAAGTTCCTGATCAGTCCTAACCTCAAGCGGATTGCGATATCGTCATGAGTGTCCGCCTGTATGCCGACGAGTTCCGCTGCGCGATCTTTGAGGAAGCGCCGGGCGGGGGTGACCCGCTCGACCCAAACTCGCTTTCCAACCGCCTGGTTCTCAATCCCTTGGCCTGGCTCGACAACATCCTGTTCCATTCAGATCTGGGGTATTACGGCGTGGTGGCGAGCGGCACCACGGCCGTGAGCCATCCTGCGGTCGCCGGCAGGACGGTGACGGTTGGCTCTGACGCCTACCTGTCGCAGCTCTACTACGGCCAGTCCCAGGTGTTCGATCACCTGCTGTTGCAGCACAATCTGGGCTATGTCCCGCGTTTCTTTGTGGCCTATGACGGCAAGATGATCCCGCATGGCATGCCCGTGCAGACCAGTGGCGCTGCGGTGCGCCTGGTATGCGCCTATGCCACCACCACCCAGATACGGCTGCGCGAGTTCGCCTCGTCATCTGCTGCCGACTTGCCCGCCGCCGTGCGCTCCTATCAGGTGCTGGCGTTTCGGAATAATGCCGTCGACCCGGCACTCCACCTGCTTAAGATTGAGCCGGGAGATGTTGTCTTCGGGCAGGGCAAGTACCGAGCGAACAATCCGCACCTGCGCGCGACGGGGCAGGGCGACACCGTATTCGCTCAGGCCAAGACCCGCACCGCTGGCGCTCGCAATGGGGCGTTCCGGGCCTATCCGCCCAATGGTGCGCCAGTGGATCTCGGTCCGTTCACCGGCACGCTGCCGGCGCCCACCTTCATCAACGTGACGGCAGGTGTTTGATGGTCGACGCGTTCTATGCGGACAACAACCGCATTCAGGTCATCAACGCCGATGACATTTCTTTCGACAGCAGCCGGCCGAGTATCCAATTGCTGCCGGATAGTGCCAAGCTGTCGATCTCCCGCACGGTGACCTTTCCGACCCTGCTGAGTGGCCCCGCCTACCTGCAGCGGACCTATGGCTCCACGCCCTACTGCGAGAGCTGGTCGGCCCTGTTCCCGCAGGAGTGGGGACCGGACGAAGTCAATTTCAGTCCCACAGACAACCTCGGCGTTGTCCAGGTCGCGACCCGCAACCTGCCTGAAGAACTCATTGGCACCGTTCCCACGGGAACTGACTACATCGATGTCCGCGCCCGAATGACCCGAACGCAGGCCCCGCGCTCGTTCATGGAGCAGCACCCGCCATTGGTGATGTTCAAGGAAGGCGACTGGATCGGCCTGCCGGGCGGCTCCTGCCCGTGCGAGTATTTCGTCCCGCTGGCCCGCCACTTCGACATCGTGCTGCGTGGAACCTCGCTCTACCTTCGGCGCTTTCAGTCGGTACGGAACAACGGGGTCAGCATGACCTGGGGAAGTGGCCCCCAGAACACCTATGGCTGGTTCACCACCATCGCCGAGGCTTACGGGGTCTCTTATGCCGGAGCGTTCACCCGCTTCGGCACTCCGGCGGTGCTGATTGATCGGCAAAGCGACAATATCAACGTCAATCGGCGCGCGCCGTGGGCCTTCAACTCCACTGGCGCCTGCTCGATCGTGCCGCCCGACTACACCTCAATCTATGCCTGCGAGTTCGAAATCCACCCTGGCCGATACAAGGCCGGGGCCTAACCGCTCACACTAGGAAACCATCCATGAACCTCCCAACCTGGTACTCCAGCGGCCTCGTGTCGGTGGAGGGCGGCGGCACGACTGTGTCCGGCACTGGCTCGCTTTGGGGCTCGGGCGGGACCGACGACAACATCATGGTCGGCGACCTGTTTTGCGTGCCGTCTCAGCCGCTGGTTCCTGCCGTCCCGATCGCCGCCGTCACAGCCAATGGTGAGCTAGAACTACTGTGGCCGTGGCCCGGCACCAATGTTGCGACCGAGCCCTACATCATCCGCTATGTCGGCATTATCGAGCGCTCGACCCGGGCCAACCGCATGGCGCTGGAGCGCATGGGTGAGGTCAGTGCCTTCTTCGATGTGCAGGTTGACGACACTCCAGCCAGGCTAGCGCTGGAGACCGTGGGCCACCCGCTTCGCGCCGGCTATCGCGTCCTCGTTTCCAATATCGGGGATGGTACGGCGGCGATCTATTCCAAGGCGTCGGGTACCTATGACGATTGGACCGCCCCGGCGCCGTATTCCGGACCAAAGGGACAGAAGGGCTGGTCCCCACAGATCGTCTATGTGGCCGACGGCGCCCGACGCGTCGCTCGCCTTGGTGGATATGTCGGCGGCGAAGGCTCTGCGCCAACGGCCAATGTCGGCGACTACCTAAATGCCGATGGCACTTGGACCACCGACATTGCCGAGGCAGCGGAAATGCGCGGGCCGCCAGGGCAAAACGGTACGGGAACCGGCAATGTTAACGGCCCAGCGTCGGCGACGGCCGGCAGGCTTGTCATCATGGATGACAACACTGGCAAACTTATTCATGACACCACTGGTTTGTCCGCGGTGCGCCAGTCTTTGGCGCGCGCGGATTTGGGCGTGGGGTTGGTCGCAGGCCGGCGCAACAAGATCGACAATGGCCGGTTCAATATCTGGCAGCGTGGTGTGGCTGTTCTCGTTGGCGCTGGGTTGGGTGGCCATACTGCTGACCGCTGGTATGTGAACTTGCAGTCCGGAATTTCCTGCACCGCGAACAAGCTGAATTCCCCTGCCGGTGCGGCATACGGCCGGCATTACGCGGGGTTTTCATTCACTGGCACGGGCATTGCAGGCTCGAATGTCAGGCAGAATATCGAGGGCGTGGATACGCTAGCGGGGAAGCTGGTCACCGCATCGTTTGTTATTTCGGATACCGTGCCACAGAACTTTACCCTGGCCGTTCAGCAGAGTTTTGGTACTGGCGGCTCCCCTTCGGCAACCGTTTACACCCCGATCCAGACCTTTGCTGTGTCATCCACTTTCGGAGGCATGACGCAAATCGTCTTCACGGTGCCGAGCATCGCTGGGAAAATTTTCGGCACCAACGGCGATGACCGGCTAGAGCTGATTTTCATTAGCGGCGCAGCCAATGCGCATACGATGTATCTGGCCAACGTATCGCTGGTCGAGGGTGACGCATCCAATGAGGGTGACCCGTCGTCGCCTATTCATCCTAGCCTAGAGGAACTGATCTGCGAGCGGTTCTATGAGACCGCCACCGAGTACAGCGATGGCGGTGTCAGCGCTACAGGCGTGCGGGGTTTCACCGTCCATTTCAGGACGGCCAAGCGTAGCATTCCAACGCTAGCTCACAACGGAGCTGCCACCACTTTCCTAGACTCCCCCACCAAGGTCAGCTTCAGGTTTTATACGACGGTCAACGCACCCAATGGCTACACATGGACAGCGAGCTCGGATCTAATATGACAACGGAAACCTACGGGCCCACTCTGCCGCCAGCTGCCTATACGCGAAAAAGAGTGATCGAGGGCGTGCGCCGTACCGAGTTCGGGTCAATCATCGCCGCCATTGATGGCCTTGAGTTTACTGTCCCGGAAGACATGGGGAACGCTGACCGGTTCGCAGTCTGGGACCAATGGGAAATGGCCCCAGCCGAACCGGGCACGCCTGACGAGGACCGAGTGCGCGTCAGAACCATCCCGCCTTACGAGCCGCCGCCACCAAATCCTTTTCCCAATCTTGAGCCCGATCAGTTCTGGTTCGTGGTGCGGGCGGCAGGCCATGAAGCGGAGCTGCGCGCCTGGGTGGCTGCGATGAACGATCCGGGCACAGTGGAAGGGCCGAACCCGACCTATGATCCCCTGATGTGGGCGGCAGCCTCGGCCAAACTGGACTTCGCCAAGTTCTTCGAGCGCGATCACCCGCTGGTCGACGCGGCCCGCGTGGCCCTCGGCATGAGCGAGACAGAACTGGACGACCTCTGGCGCTACGCGGCGGCCTAGCCCGGCCAGTTGTGGCCCTTATCGTGCTTCTCAAACGGCACGTATTGGGTGTGCCCGGTGATCTTCTGGCCCCAGACGTCGATAGTCACCTGATCCCCATCCGGTGATACGCGCGTAACCTTGGCCCTGATGATCAGGGTGTCATCGTCGCGCGCTTCGATTTTCTTTCCCGGCATTTGTCCCTCCTGCGTGGACAAAAAAAGCCCCACACGAATGCGGGGCGAAGTGACCGATGTCGAAGGTGCGGTGCCTGGGAAAGGTTACCACGCACACCGAACGTCGCTGCATGCTTTGAGTTCCCGAGCATCGAGAAACTGCGCAGCGCCACGGCCCGCACCTGTCACTTGGTTCGCCCCATCGACGGTAGCGAAGAAAAAGCCCCGCACGAATGCGGGGCAGAGTGACTGACGTCGAAGGTCATAGCGCCCCAGCAGGCGCTACGGCAAACGAACGCGTTTTGCGGTTTTTTGTTCCTGAGAGGTCCGATAGCCGCTCAGGCTATCTGCCAACCGGCCTTGCCTTTCGAGCATCCCGATCAGCACGGCTTTCACCGTCTGCTCGACCGGAGCGCGCCCATGCGGCAGGCGCAGGTTCTTGCCGTTGATGTTGGCGTGGATGACGCCGTTTTCGATGAAGTAGGTTGCCTTGTGCTCTTCGCCCTCATGCGTGACGGCAACTTCAAGGACCACATTCTCGGTAAACATGCATAACTCCATGCGATCGATCGCTTCCTACGGGACGCCGACGAATACACGCCGGAATGCAGCAAGATGGGCGTTCCCGCAGGGACAGCTGGTTCAATAGAGCGATTTTAGCGCGACGCCTGGCGAGAGTCGACCGGCTAGCTGCACCTGCCTCGGCGGATTTTCCATTGCCCCCTCCCGCTTCGCCGGGGGTCACGACCACCCATAACAAGAGGTTCAACATGAACGCTGCGTTCTTCAACGCCGTGCGCTCGTCGCTGTTCGGCGGCAAGCTGGCTCAGGCTCAGGTGACAGGCATCAACGCCATCCTCGACGCCTGGGCCCGCTATGGCGACGGCAATCTCCAGCGGCTGGCCTATGTTCTGGCCACGCCCATCGTCGAGACAGGCGGGCGTTACGAGGCCATCTACGAGCAGGGTTCGAAGTCGTATTTCGACAAATACGAGCCCGGCACCAAGATCGGCAAGCGGCTGGGCAACACGCTCCGCGGTGACGGCTACCGATACCGAGGCCGGGGGCTGGTGCAGATCACCGGCCGGGCGAACTATGCGCGCGTAGGGCGCGAGTTCGGCATCGACTTGCTGGGCAATCCAGACTTGGCCCTCGGCCTCGAGCTGGCCGCGCGCATCCTTGTCGTGGGCACGCTCAAGGGCTGGTTCACTGGCAAGGGGCTGTCGGACTACATCGACGATGTGGATGACACCGACAATGCCGAGTTGGCCGAGTTCAGGTCTGCCCGGCGCACGGTCAACGGCACCGACAAAGCCGAAGTGATCGCCGAGCACGCCCTGGCTTTCGAAAAGGCCCTGAAGGCCGGTGGCTATCGCGCAGCAGCTCCTACCCGTCCAGCGCCGCAGGCTCCGCCGCCCGTCAAGGGCAAGTCCGGCCCGCCGTGGCCGATCATCATCACAATCGCTCTCGGGGTCGCTGCGGCGGCCCTTTTCTTTGTCCGGTTCTAGGAGGACCACATCATGCTGACTTCGATCTTTGTTGCCGTCGCGCAGAACGTGCTGCTCGGCTGGCTCTGGCGCCGGCTGCAGGAGCTGGTGGCATGGACCGCCGGCCTTGCGCCGCTGTTTCTCTCGCTGCCACCGGAGCACCAGGCGCTTATCGTGGCCGTTCTGCAGGGCCAGGGCGGTGGCTATTCCATTTCGGCCTATGCCGGTCTCGCGATGTATCTGTGGTCACAGTGGCAGTCCTTCCGCGCCACCGTTCGGCCGCAGGTGGTCACCACCGAGGGCAGGAAGCTGCCGCTGACCCCGGTAGGCTCCAAGGAGGCCGAGGCCATCGCCAAGCTGGCGCCCAAACCGCGCAGCGTTGCCGAGCGCTTGGCCGAGATGTTCCGCCGCTAACTCCGGGCGGCTCCGGCCGCCTCCTTCTCAACGGAAGTCCTTCCCATGACCGATCCCATTCAGACCCTCTTCGGCATCAAGGTCTCGACCCTGCTTGCCTCCTTTATCATGGCAGTGCTGGCGGTGCTGCTCGACATCAAGCGCCACAGCTTACTCACTGGCGTGCTGGCGGTGATCAGCGGTATGGCCGTGGCGGTGCTGGCCACCGATGCCATCGTGTCGAACCTCAGTTTGCCCGGAGACTGGTCCCATGCCATTGCCGGCGTCCTTGGCATTTCTGGCCGCAACCTTGTGATCTGGGTCAGTTTGGTCAGCAAGGATCCGCTGGCCCTGTGGGACCGGCTGCGGGGGAAGGGGGCTAATACGAGGTCGTGAGCGCCGCCATCATAGGCGTGCGACAAAAAGCCCCGGTGACGAGCCGGGGCAAGAGTTAAACATGGGCCGAAGGGCCGACGGCCCACTGACTTTGGATAGTCGATAAACGCTGATCGGGAATTCTGGTTCCCAGCAAAAAGCTCGCCGGTTAGGGCGAACCAGTGCAGGTGCTCCAGGCATTCATCGGGAAGGGACGCGTTCCGCTAGCGCGGTCCAAGTAGGCCGATCAGCGTGGCTTTTTCGGCGAGCGCACCACCTTATTTCCGTCGTTCAGGTAAGTATTGGGCCCTATGTCCGGCCCCTTGCGTGGCTTGACCCCACCAGGGCTCGGAATCTTGTCATAGTCTTCCTCAGTGGCAGGATGCGGATCGAAGACGTCATTCTCGGACGAAGTGCCTTCGCCTGTCGGCAAACCATCTCGCGACATCGTATCCTCCATGAACAAGACAGTGCGTCGAGCTCAATGCGCGGCAAAGCTCATGGTTGCTGTTGATGATGCCGATCACAATTCGCAACCATCAACACGTGAACCCGTTCCTCAACCGCTTTTACAAACGGAGAAGAAACATGAAGAACGCCCTCGTGATTACGGCCGCTGCAGCTTTTCTGACCTCGGTCATGGTTCCTGCCTTTGCTCAGGATGCAGGTGCGGGTGCCGGCGCTGGTGTCACTGTTGAGACCCCCGCTGTGGGTGCCAAGGTTGGCGCCGACGTAAAGGCTAATGCCAATGCCGGCGGCGTGGCCGACCAGACTTATGGCTCGGTGGTATCGTCTGTCGCAGGCTCTGCAGACGTGGATCTGTCCACCGTGGCCGAGGCGCTGACAGCTAACGCGGAAGCAGTGACTAAGCTGCATACCAATATCGCTGCCAATGCAGCCATCAAGGCGAAGCTGGAGGCCGATGGCCATAGCGCGGACGATGTGGTCGCCGTGAAGAGCAATGCCGACGGGTCGGTTATCGTGTATATAGACGACCGCGCCTAACGCAATTATGGGCTCAGATCTAACGATCTGGGCCCTCTCTGTGAAGAGCTGCAGCATTGGTTTCGGATGGTTCGTGCGCCTGGCGTTTTCGTCGCCAAGATTTAAGCGCGTAGCCTCCGGAATTCAGGCGCTCGATCCCGAACATATTGCCCGCTCTCCAGAGCATTGTGCTTAGAACCACCTCGGGATTTGTTCCTCTGAGCGTAATTCCGTCGTTGCAGAGGCGCTGAAACAGCTCCCGGCGAGACATGGGTCTGCCGCCAGCCTTCAGGTAATCCCTGACTTCCTGCGCTATCACTTCTTTTTTGGGATTTCCCGTCGCGCGCCTGACAGGCTCATACGGTACTGCGCCGCCTTCTGGCTCATCGCCCATGATCTGCGCCACTGAAAGCAGTAGCTCATCGATATGGGCCAGCATGTTCTTGGCCTCTGCCAGACTGGCCTCTAACGACGCCACTCGGGACATAATGGCTGCATGCTGCTCTTCGAGACTGAGCCTTTGCTTAATTGCTCGCAGCTCAAAATCACCAGACACAGTATAACCTCGCGCGGTTGAAGGCGGGGAGCGGGAGCGCAATTGATGGAGGTCGCTGGCCCTCCCTAGGCCCAGGTGCATGGACGAGCTCCAAGCCTGGGGTCCATTGGGTCTAGCAAACCGGGCAATGAGTATTCCCCAATTGCGTTATAACCACTGCTCCTTTGGGGAACGCCAGCATAGACCGCCTTAACCGGCTGTCGCTGCTGGGGACCCAACGTTCTGGAACCTTGTTGATCGTGGCGAGTTTTCGTGACGCAGGCTCGGGCATAGTGTCCAACCGGCAGGTTGCGAGTTGGGGACTATCTTGTTCAAACCATTCGTCATCAACCGACCGGTGTTCTTTGGTTCGCTAGCAATTATCGCCGTTTTTCTAGCAATCGGAATCGTTTTTCCGTCGCAGGCTGAAGAGATTTTTGGCGGGCTGCAGTCCGGCATTCTGACCAACTTTGGCTGGCTGTACCTGCTTGCCGTCGGCATCGTCTTGATCGCCATGCTGCTGATCTGTTTCAGTCGCTTCGGCAATCTCAAGTTGGGGCCCGACGACTCATCGCCCGACTTTAGTTTCTTGTCGTGGATTGCGATGCTATTCGCAGCCGGCATGGGGATCGGCTTGATGTTCTATGGTGTCGGCGAACCCATGACGCACTACATGTTGCCACCTACTGCCGAGCCCCGCTCAGTGGCTGCAGTACGCGAGGCGATGTCTGTCACGTTCCTCCACTGGGGCATTCATGCCTGGGCGATCTATGCGGTCGTCGGTCTTTCGCTTGCCTATTTCGGCTATCGCTACAACCTGCCGCTCACCACCCGCTCCGGGCTCTATCCCTTGCTGAAAGGCCGCATCAATGGTCCCATCGGACATGCGGTTGATGTCTTCGCAATTGTCGGCACGATCTTTGGTCTGGCGACCTCCATGGGCGTGGGTGTCAGCCAGATTAACGCGGGTCTGAACTTCCTGATTGGCGTACCGGTAACGCCATTTGTTCAACTGCTAATAATCGGGGTTGTCACAGGGCTTGCGACGATCTCGGTTGTGAGCGGACTCAACACGGGCGTGCGAATACTCTCGGAAATCAACCTGCTGGTCGCAATCTGCCTGATGCTGTTCGTGTTGATGGCTGGTCCAACCGCGGCATTGTTTCGCGATCTCGTCCAGAACCTCGGTCTCTACCTGGACAGCCTCGTGCTGCGGACGTTCAACATCTATGCGTATGAACCAACGCCGTGGATCGATGCTTGGACCCTGTTCTACTGGGCCTGGTGGATATCGTGGTCACCCTTTGTGGGAATGTTCATAGCCCGTATCTCGCGGGGCCGTACCGTTCGGGAGTTCATCATTGCGGTGTTGTTTATTCCGGCTGGTTTTACCTTTATCTGGATGACCGTATTCGGAAACACCGCCATTGCTCTTGATGCGGGTGTTGCCGGAGGCGCGCTGGGAACAGCTATCGCGAATGATCTATCCGTTGGGCTCTTCGTATTCTTCACCTATCTGCCGTTTCCGACTGTCACCTCGACGCTCGCCGTCATTTTGGTCGGGATTTTTTTCGTTACCTCGGCAGACTCTGGATCGCTGGTGATTGACGCCATTGCGGCGGGCGGCGACACCGAAACTACAACGCTTCAGCGGGTATTTTGGTGCGCTTTCACCGGTGTGGTTGCGGCAGTCCTGCTACTCTCGGGTGGAGTGGGGGCGTTGCAGTCGGTTACCATCGCCAGTGCGCTACCCTTCATAATCGTCATCTTGGCCCTCCTGTGGTCTCTTTTGACCGGGATGCGGGCAGACGTCGCTCAACAACAAACGGCTACGACGTCCGCGCCAGCGCAACCCGCGGCCGGTGTAACCTGGCAGCGACGGCTTGCCCTCATGCTACGGGCGCCACGCCCGTCTGAGGTCCAAATCTTCATCGATACCCAGGTGCAGTCTGCGTTGAAGCAGGTGGCTGATGAACTCAATAGCCGCGGGCGGCCGACGAGCATTGAGCAGTCAGAGGATGGTGCAGTGTCCCTGCGGTCCCCCGCTGAAGGTGTGCGGGATTTCGTTTATGGCGTGTCCCTGGCCAGCCATCCGTTAGCGGTGCTTTCGCCCATGGGAGCCGGTAAGCCGGAAATGCGATACGAGGCTCGAACGTATTTTTCGAGCGGTAGCCGGGGCTATGATGTGATGGGAATGGGACGCGACCAGATCATCGCCGATGTACTCGTGCAATTCGAGCGCTATCTGGCCCTTGTGAAGTCGCCGGAAGTCCAGCTTGTGCACGGGGCCCCCGAGCATCCAACTGGCGCCTAGCGCGTCTCGACCGGTCAACGGCAGAGGTTCCTTCCGGCCGCTTCGGCGTGCCCACGTCGCGGTGCATCTGGTAGGGCTCGAACCTTTCCGCTTTTATCCGCGTTGTTCTCGCAAGTGAAATGAAGATTGGGAGATGCGCTATGCCCGCGAAATCCGCTGCACAACAAAAAGCCGCCGGCGCTGCATTATCAGCAAAGCGCGGCGATACGCCCAAACGAGATCTCAAGGGGGCGTCCAAATCGATGATGTCGATGAGCGAAGAAGAACTGGAAAGAATGGCGTCGACGAAACGCAAAGGCAAACCCGACCATGTTGCGAAGCACTAAGTCGCAGCTTGACGCCAACCTGGCAGGAGACGGGTCCATCGGGATGCTCATGAGTGCTTCGGGCCGCCGCAGGGTCGGCCGGAGACAAAGCGCCAAGTGGTGGCCGCCAGAGAGCGGGGCACCGCTAGGGGTTTGGTCGCAGCGCCCCGCCCGTAGCGCTGTCCAGCAGGCGCCACGGCGTCCCTAACGTTGATTTCGCGTCAGCGGTTCCAGCGTGTGAATATCGGGCTATCGTCGCGTCTTCCCTCCATTTCCAGAATGCGCGCCTCCAACAAAGCGCGGGTCTGATCATATGGATTGGTGGTACACGCGGTCGCGACTGCCTGCCCTGCAACGCACGCATATAGTACCCCGTGCTCAACGAAATAGACCGCCGAATAGACCTGCCCCTCTCTTTCGATGGCGACGGTATCAACCTTGCTTTCGTTCAGCATTGGTTCCTCCAATAATGCCGTTCAAAATCCAACGATGATGTACTTCACCGATCGTACGTTTCGATTTTTCGGCGGCCGGAGGACCTATCTCCCGTGGGGCTCCTCACCGGTACCGAAAAGGTCCCGGCCCGCGAGCCGGGACAGTTTGGACACGATTAGAGCCAACATCAGAAGGCTCTAAGGATGTCGGACGTTCCGAAAAACGTTGAAAAGACTGGATCGGTTCCCGGCAAAGCCAGGATGGACGCGCAGCGCATGGCCGCGAAGAACACCTATGCAAGACCTCGTATTCCTGCGGGCATTCCTAAGCATGAGGAGCGGCGCATTCTGCTGCTGATTCAGTACGCCACTCAGTGGGGTGCTGCTGCAGAGCCACTGGCGGTCATCTTGGCAATGGTTGCGGAGCAGATGCAACCTACTGCTTGAGCCTTGTGACAATGCCCAAAGCCCCGGTGCCAACGCCGGGGCTTCTTCTTTTGCCCGAACCCTGTCGGTAACCCTGTCGGTAAGAAAAAACCGGGCGCCGCCGATTTCTCGGAGACGCCCGGCTTGATTGGTCGGAGTAGCGTGATTCGAACACGCGACCCCCTGCTCCCGAAGCAGGTGCGCTACCAGGCTGCGCTATACTCCGTCACAATGCGACACGGGATTTGTGGCAAATCAGCCTTTTGGGCGGTCTCTGCCAGTCGCGATGGGCCGGGTTATAGCTGCGCTTTCCGTCTCGTTCAAGCGTCTCCCACAGGCTTTTTATGAAGTGCTCAGGCTGTGTTGCACAGCACCGGCAAACCGTGTAGGAACCGCGCCAGTTGGGGCGTCGCCAAGTGGTAAGGCATCGGTTTTTGGTACCGACATTCCCAGGTTCGAATCCTGGCGCCCCAGCCAACTACCGCTCAAATCCCTGAAATAGCTAGCATTTGAATCGGCGGGCCGACGAGGCGCTGCCCCGTGGCACTACGCAGGTAGGTCGCGACAGCCCGTGCGCACGACCGTCCTTGGGACGGCCGTGTGAGTGACAAGGTTCTGATGAGATTCGGTGCGCGATTCGCCCAGCGTGGCCGAACAGAGCCTGCCTACGGCAACTCTTTCAGTTGCCGCGCTTTCGAGCAGTGACCTCGATTTCGACTTTGATCTCTTCGACCGGGAAGCCGCAAATGATGGTGGTGTTCGTGGGGCGGGGGTCGGAGAATGTCTCGCCCAGGACCTTCGATACCGTCATCACGTCCTGGCGATCCGCAACGTAGACGTTGAGACGCACGATATCAGCCAGACTGGCACTGGCCTGTTCCAGCGCCTTGGCGATGGTGCGGAGCGACTGGCGGGTCTGTTCTTCCGGATCGGGCGAGATCGAGCCGTCGGGCGCGTGGCCGGCCGTGCCGGAGACGAAAACCCATTCGCCGTCGACGAGTGCGCGGGAATAGCCGGCCAGCTTTTCAAACTTCGATCCAGAGGAAATCGCCCAGCGGTCTGTCGACATGGTGTTCTACTTTCGTGTGTTGGTGGGCAGCGCCGAACTGGAGCGCTCTAGGGCGTGTCCGTCGCGCCGTCCTCGGTGGCGAGGATGTCGAGCAGCAGATCCTGCGAGGCCCGGATATCGGCTTCACAGGCAACTCCCAGCGCCTCCCAGTCGCCACCCTTGATCGCATCGATCATGGCTTCGTGCTGGTCCGTAAAACCGGCCTTGTGCTCTGTCTTGAGCAGTTCGCTCATCCTGTCGGACAGGAAGCGCACATAGGGTCCGGAGCGAAGCCAGAGATTTTCGATCTGGCTCAGGAGCACGGGACTGCCGGATGCCTGGTAGATATGGAAGTGAAACGCCCGGTTCGCGGCCGTCATCTCGGTATTGTTTCCGGCACTCGCGCTGGCCCGATGGCGGCTCAGGATCTGCTCGAGCGTGGCGATGTCTTCTGGTGTGAGCAGGGGCCCGGCAATGCGCGCAGTTGCGCCTTCGACGATCATGCGGGCGCGGGTGATGTCGCGCAGTTCAGGGGCCGTGATGGCGGGGACGTAAGCTGTGCCAGACGCCGAAATGCTCAGGGCATTTTCTGACGCCAGGCGCCGAAGTGCTTCGCGCACGGGCATATGCGAAGTCTGAAAGCGCTCGGACAACGACGCGATCGTGAATGCCTTTCGTGCTTCGAAAGCACCCGACATCAAGGCATCGCGCAACTGCTCGTAAACAAGGTCATGCACAGTCTTGCGCGAAGAAACTGGTTTCAGCTCGCCGGTCGAGAATTTGCTTTCGAGCAATCGAATACCCTTTCCCATGCGCTGACGACCTTTTGTTGTTTGCTAGTATGATCAAAGGACATAGTCCGCAACACGCAAATGCCCACTCAGCCGAGCTGCCGGACGAAACTCGTGACACGATCCAGCGCCAGATCGATGTCCTCCAGCGACAGCGAGCCGAAGCAGAAACGCAGATGGCCTTCGCCTGCCGGCCCGTAGAAGCTGCCGGCTTCGACCACGACGCCGGTTTCGTCCATCAGGCGTTCGGCGAAAGTTTGTCCCGGGAGGCCAAACTTGGACACGTCGGGGAAGGCGTAGATGGTGCCCTGCGGCCAGGGGCAGGTTACACCCGAAATCTGGTTGAGCCGGGTCACCACGCGATCCCGCTTCTGACGGTCATCCGCGATCAGTTCGGCCAGCACGGCAGGATCGCCGTTGAGTGCGGCGAGGGCGCCTTCCTGGATGAAGGTGTTCACATGGGTGACGTCATTGGCGGTGATCTTGAGGATTGCCCCGACAGCTGCCTTGGGTGCGGCCAGATAGCCGATGCGCCAGCCGTCCATGGCGTAGCTCTTGGTGAAGGCAAAGAGCGTTACCGTGCGCTCGGCCATGCCGGGGAGCGAGGCAATGGATATGTGCTTTGCCTCGTCATAGACGATCTCTTCGTAGACCTCGTCGGATACCACGATGAGGTCATGGCGAATGGCGACGTCGGCCAGCGCGGTCAGTTCCTCCCGCGTATAGACGCGGCCGGTTGGATTGCACGGATTGATCAGCACGATCATCTTGGTGCGGTCAGTGATGCTGGCCTCGATCCGCGCGGCGTCGATCGCATAGCCGTTCGCAGCGTCGAGCGGCACGGGAACCGCGGTGCCGCCAGCCAGTTCGATCTTGCCGACATGCTGGGGGTAGTAGGGCTCGAGCAGGATGACCTCATCGCCGTCATCGATGAAGGCCATGAAGGCTGCGTAGGAGCCGTGGGTCAGGCCATTGGTGACCACGACCTGGTCCGGCGTAACGTCCATGCCATTCTGGCGCGCCAGCTTTGCTGCGACGGCCTCGCGAAGGGGGAGAATGCCGGGCAGGTCCGAATAGTGGACTTTACCATCCTGGATAGCGGCGATGGTCGCGTCCTTGATGTGCTGGGGCGTATCGGCAAAAGGCTTGCCCAGTTCCATATGGATTAGGTCGTCGCGGCCACTGGCTGCGGCGCGCGCATACATGCCGAAGGATTTCTTGGACGTGCCGGTAATGCGGCGGGCGAGTTGCTTCATAACTATATGTCCTGGCGGCGCTGATGGCCGCTGTACTGGTCGATCATTTGGTCAGCATGTCCTTGAGGCGGGCCTGGATAAGCGCAGCCGAAGCGACCATTGGCGTGAATTGGTGGAAGGGAAGGGGGCGGAGCGGCCGCAGTGGGATCGGCAGATCCTGAACGTTGTCGCCCAATGCAGCGCGCGCCAGGACGCGTCCGAGTTGCGCCGTCATGGCGATGCCGCGTCCGTTGCAGCCGATGCCGCCAAACCATCCCTCGCCCATCCGGTAGAGGCGGGGCAGGAAGTCCGGCGTCATGGCGGCTACGCCCGTCCAGACCACTTCGGGAGCCACTGCCTGGGGCAAAGCGAGTTCTTCGCTGAGGCGCTCGGCGACGGCGCGGCCAAGCCTATCGAAGGCGCCAAACGGGATGGCCGCCATTCCGCCGCTGATCAGACGATTGTCGCGATCGAGCCGGTAGGTGAAGAGGTTTTGCCGCGTATCGCCCACGGGCCGGCCATCGGGTGCGATGCGCCGGACAGTGTCCGCATCGGCCGGGGTCGTGGCAATCTGATAGACCCGCAGGGGCACGGATGAGCGTCCCATGCGCGAGGCAACGCCAGCGGTAAAGGCATTGGTGCACTGGAGCACCTTGTTGGCCTTAAGCGTGGCGCCCGAGCGCATGGTCAGGCGCCAGGCGGCGCCGTCCCGCGAGACCTTGTCGACGCATTGCCTCTCATGCACCGTGCCACCCCGGCGCCGGACACCCTTCGCAAGACCGCGCAGGTAGTCGAGCGGGTGGATTGTGCCGCCCTCGTCATCGAGCAGTGCGCCGGCGTAAATGCTCATGCCGGTCTGCTCGCGGGTCTGGTCGGCATCGAGAAACGAAACTGGCCGCCCGAGGTCGCGCCACAGGGCGGCGCGGGCCTTGAGCATGTCCGCACCCGCCGCGCCATAGGCGGGGTTGAGCCAGCCGGTTTGCTGGGCATCGCAGGCGATGCCGTCTTCCTCGATCGTACGGAACACCGCATTGGCGCCGTCGCCGACCAAGCGCAGCAACGCGTTGCCGCGTTCTGTTCCAAGTTTGGAGCGAACCGCGTTCGGATCCGCCTTGGCGAAGTTCGGCACCACGAAGCCGGCATTCATGCCGCTGGCGCCGGTACCGATCTGGCCTGCCTCCAATACGGCCACCGAGCGGCCGGCGAGGAGGAGTTCACGCGCGGCCGTCATGCCGGTGAAACCGCCACCAATGATGGCGACATCAACCGCCTGCGGCAGCGTCGCGTCGGATTCCGCCGGCAGCCGCGCCGTACGTGTCCAGAGAGTGTCTTGGGTAGGGCTGGTCATGGTCAGGTCCGAATACGCGGATCGAGCAGGATGTAGAGGAAATCCACGATCAGGTTGGCGATGACGATGAAGAAGCCAGCCAGCAGGACGACGCCGATGATCACAGGCCGGTCCAGCGTCTGCACCGATTGCACGGCCAGTGAGCCGATGCCCTGAAGACCAAAGACCTGTTCGGTAACCAGCGCCCCGCCGAGCAGCGCGGCAATATCCGCTCCCAACTGGGTGGTGAGTGGCGCGAAGATCGAGCGCACGCCGTGCTTGTAGACGACCTTGCGTTCCGACAGGCCTTTCGCCCGCGCGGTACGGATATAGTCTTCACCCAGCACCTCGAGCAGTTGCCCGCGCGTCAGTCGCGCATAGATGGCGGCCGAGGTGAAGGCGAGCGTGAACCAGGGCAGCATCAGGTGCCAGGCCCACAGGCCGGGATTGTCGAGGAACGGGCGATAGCCACCGGGCGGGAACAGGGTGAAACCAGCCTGGCGCGGCACGAAATAGAGGAAATAGAGCGCGGCCATGCCCAGCACGAAGGATGGGAAGCTCACGCCAATGAGCACGAAGCCCTGCCCGATGCGATCAGCAAGGCCTCCCGGCCGCCGCGCCGACATGATGCCGATGGGGACGCCCATCATCAGCCAGAGCACAACGGCACCGACGCAGAGCGAAATGGTGGCCGGCATGCGGTTCTTGATCAGGTCCAGCACAGGCTGCTGGTTGCGATAGGAATAGCCCAGGTCGCCGCTGAGGCTGCGGCCGACAAAGCTGAAATACTGTTCGACGATCGGGCGATCGAGGCCGAGATTTTCTCGCACCATGGCAACCTGCGCCTCAGTGGCGCGCTCACCGGCGACGATGCGCGCCGGATCGCCCGGTGCAACGAAGAACAGGGTGAACACGAAGCCGCTGAGCATGACGAGGACGAGCGCGGCAAAGCCGATCCGGCTGGCGACGAAGGAGATCATGACGCTGCCCTCACTGACTTCTTTTTCTTCTTGGGAGCCCTGTGCCGCATGCTGGCGGGGTCGAGCGCGTCGCGCAGGGCGTCGCCCAGGATGTTGAACGAGAGGGTGGTGAAGAGCAGCGCCAGGCCCGGAAAGAGCACCAGCCACCACGCGAACATGTAGATCGAATTGTTGGCCGCTTCGGCCAGCATGCCGCCCCAACTCGGCGCCGGCGGAACGATGCCGAGGCCGAGGAAGGAGAGGGTCGCCTCGAAGATGATCGAGGTGGGTACCATCATGGTGGTGTAGATGATGATCGGCGCGCCGAGATTGGGCAGGATGTCGGTAAACATGATCGACAGGTGTCCCGCGCCCATCGAGCGCGACGCGACCACGAACTCGCGTTCCCTAAGCGACAGGACCTGCCCGCGAATGACGCGGCCCATCGTCGTCCAGGAGAAGAACACGATCACCGTGAGGCTAAGGGACACGCTCGGGCCGAACACGGCCACCAGCGAAAGCATGCACAGCAGCACCGGGATGCTCATGACGAGATCCATCAGCCGCCCAAGCACCACGTCGATCCAGCCGCCGAAGTAGCCGGCCACGAGCCCGACGGTCACCCCGATGACGGCGGCCAGCAGCGAAGCTACGACGCCGATAGCCAGCGAGATGCGGGCGCCATGGGCAAGGCGCACCAGAACGTCGCGCCCTAATTGGTCAGTGCCGAACAGGAATTCGCCGTTGGGCGGCACAGGCAGGCCCGTGGGGGTGAGGCCCGTGTTGAGGAATTGGGCAGTCGCGGAATGCCCGGTCAGGGCTGCGATGGCGTCAGCGCCAACGGCCACGGCCACCAGTGCGATGATGAACAGCATCGACACCATGCCGGCCCGGTCCGAGATGAGCCGGCGCATGGTCAGTTCCAGGGAACCGCGCTGCTTGATTTCGGTGCTCATGGCGTCACCCCCTGAGAGAGGGGATCGGCGAAACCGCCGCCGCTCTTGCGATAATCCGGATCGGCCGCCGCCAGCAGTTCGCGCGTATAGGGATGCTGCGGCTGGTGATAAAGCGTTTCGGTGTCGCCCCGCTCGACCACTTGGCCAGCCTTCATCACGATGATCTCGGAACTGACGTGCCGGACGACGGCGAGGTCGTGGGAAATAAAGAGATAGGACAGCCCGAGTTCGCGCTGCAGGCGGCCGATCAGATTGAGGATCTGCGCCTGGATGGACACATCGAGCGCGGAAACCGGCTCATCGAAAATGATGATCGAGGGGTTGAGCGCCAGGGCACGGGCGATGCCGATACGCTGCCGCTGGCCGCCGGAAAACTCGGACGGGAAACGGTTATAGTGCTCGGGATTGAGCCCCACGATCTCCATGAGATCACGGACCTTGTTCTTGCGCGCCGTGCCATGGGCCACATTCTGGATGCGGAAGGGATCGCCGATGATCGATCCGACCCGCCGGCGCGGATTGAGCGAACCGAAGGGGTCCTGGAACACCATCTGCACGCGCTTGCGCATCTCGACCCACTCGCGGCGGTCAAGGCCGATGACGCTCTGGCCTTCGATGGTGACATCTCCAGATGTAGGGGGCAGCAGGCCAGCAATGATGCGCGCCAGGGTGGACTTGCCGCAGCCGCTCTCCCCCACAATGCCAAGCGTCTTGCCGCGGGGCAGTTCCAGGCTGACGCCCTTGAGGACTTCGAGGTTGATGTTCTTGCCGAAGAGCGAGCGTCCGCCATAGGTCAGGCGCACGTCGGAGACGCTGACGACAATGTCGGAATCCTGCTCGATGGCCTTCGGTTCCTCCGGCGCGGCGGGGAGGGCTGCAGCCGTTTTGGCTGCCTTGTCCTCGAGCCAGCAGAGCGAGCGGGTGCCATCAGAAAAGTCGCGCAGCGGCGGGCGTTCCTGCCGGCAGATGTTCATGGCGGCCGCGCAGCGTGGCGCGAATGCACAAGCCTTTTGGTCTAGGAGAAGGCTCGGCGGCTGGCCGGGAATGGAGGGCAGGGCGCCGCGGCTCTCGTTGCTCGGCGATGAGCGCAGGAGGCCAAGCGTATAGGGATGGGCCGGTGCCGTGAGCACGGCCTCGCCGGGTCCCATTTCCATGCGATTGCCGGCATACATGACCATGGCGTGATCTGCGATGGAGGAAAGCAGTTCGAGATCGTGCGTGACCATGATGATGGCCGTGCCCAGTTCAAGCCGCATCTCGTTGAGCAGGCTGATGATCTGTGCCTGCACGGTCACATCGAGCGCGGTGGTGGGCTCGTCGGCGATCAACAGGGCCGGGCGAAGCACGATGGCCATGGCGATCATCACGCGCTGGCGCATGCCGCCCGAGAATTGGTGAGGATAGTCGTGGACGCGCTTTTCGGGATCGTGGATGCCGACGCGTCCGAGAATGTCGATGGCTTCCTGCAGCGCCTCTGCCTGGCTGATCTTGCGGTGCGTGCGGATGGCTTCGGTGATCTGTGCGCCGATCGTATAGAACGGATGCAGGCTCGAGAGCGGGTCCTGCGAGATCATGGCGATGCGATTGCCGCGCAGTCGCTGCATGTCCTTAGGGGACAGCGTCAACAGGTTGCGGCCTTCGAAGATGATTTCGCCCGTGATGATGGCACCGGGCAGGAGGCCCATGATGGCCTGGGACAGGACGCTTTTGCCTGAACCGGATTCACCGGCAATGCCGAAGAGTTCCCCGGCTTCCACGTCGAACGAAACGTCGCGGGCGGCGTGGACATGACCATCCCCGGTTGGGATGTCGATGTTCAGGTTTCGAACGGAAAGAACGGTCATAAGCGGATGGTTCGCCAAGGGGGCCAAAGTCGGGAGGCCGGCCGGTTGGCACGAGCCGGCCTCCGTCGGAGTTTGTGCTGGGACTAGCGGTTCAGCCAGACATTGGTCCAGTCGCCGTTGCCGCCTGCGGCATAGGGCAGGAAGTTCTGGACGCCGGCACCGTGGTAGAGAACGGTGGTCTGCGAGATCAGCGGCACGGTCGGGGGATTGGCCATGACGATTTCGTCGACTTCATTCCAGAGCTTGGCAGCTTCTGCGAGGTCGGACGTTGCAAGGGCCCTAGCCGCCACTTCGTTGGCTGCTTCGTTGTTGTAGTCCGAGAAGTTGAACGTCCCGTGGGTGCCGTCATAGGTATACTGCGGCTGGAAGATCGAGCGAGCAGCCCCACCCGGCCAATCCGGCGACCAGCCCGAAGGCACGAGGTCCCAAACGCCGTTCTGCGCATTCTCGAAATTGGTGATCAGGCGCGGATAGAAGTCGGACGCCGGGGTCGGCACCAGTTCGATCTTGAAGCCTGCAGCTTCGAGGCTGGCCTGCAGCACCTGAGCTTCCGCGGCGCCGTTGCCGGCATTGCGGAACGGCATCTTCAGCGACAGCCCATCGGGATAACCGGCTTCGGCCAGCAGTTCGCGGGCCTTTGCGGGATCGCCCTGGCTATCGGCAGTCGGATAGGGCGCGAAGTCGTGGTGGCCCAAAATGCCGAGCGGGAAGATGCCATTGAGCGGCGTTGCGAATTCAGGACCGCCGAGCTGCTGCACGATGGCGGCCTTGTTGACGGCATAGTTCAGCGCCTGGCGCACGAGCGGGTTGGCCAGTGCACCATCGTTGTTCTTTGAAACGGTGTTGATCCAGATCATGCGCGAGGAACCCTCGGCCAGGGTCGAGATCTTGTCGTCACCCTGCATGGTCAGCATCTGCACCGTGACCGGCGGAACGTTGATGTCATAGAGCATGTCGCCGTCACCGGACTGCAACTGCTGCATCGCGGCGTCCGGCTGCACACCGGCAATGACCTCGATCTTGTCGACATAGGCCTTGCGCAGCGGATCGCTTTCGGCCTGCCAGGCGGGGTTGCGGGTCAGCGTGACCTGCGTGTCCGGCACATAGGATTCGATCGTGTAGGGGCCGTTCGAAACATAGTTTTCACGATATTCGGGGCTATCGGGCAGGTAATCGAGCACTTCCACCGGAGCGGGCGTGGTGACCGGCAGGGTGAGCAGATAGATGAAGTCGTTTGCCGCATACTTGAGGCGGAAAATGACGGTGTCGTCAGAAGGCGTCTCGATGCCGACAACGTCGCCCGCCTCGATATAGGCCTTCATTGCTTCTGCGGTGGGTTCCACACCGGCAAAGCCGGCACAGAAGTCAGTGAAGCCGACGATCAGGTCCTCGAAATAGGAAACTGCTGGAGCAGGAATGAAGGGGTTGCAGAGGCGCATGAAGCCGCGCTCCACGTCGCCCGCGACGACCTGGCGGGGACCGTCCGCCGCGTCCCAATTGGCACCCTGACGCAGCTTGAACGTATAGGTCAGGCCCTCGTCGGTCGGCACGGGCACGCTGTCGGCAAGGTCGGCCTGCGGCGCGATCTGCTCATCGGCATCGGTTGAGGCCGCGAAGTTGATCAGCTGCCGCGTCGTTGCGCGGAAGAAGCTGCCGGTGTCGGCAGTTGCCGGCGGCACGGTGTCGAACCGGTCGACTTCGGCCGTGCCCAACACGCGCAGAGTCCCGCCGGTGCGGGCTTCCTGCGCGAAGCTTCCCGCAGAACTCATCAAGGCAAGCGTCAGCCCGGCCAGGGCAATCCTGGCAGATGTCCGATGTGTCATTTTATCCCTTTCTGCCAATCCGGCAGTTCCCTTCAACCTCGGCGATTCCGTGGCTTGCTTCCCCTAAAGCCCGAAAATCGGCGTCTGAGCATTTGATCAAACGCTAAGATACTAGAAGGCGGTTTGGCGCGCTGTCAACGACCCTGGCTGTGCAAAACCGGCTGGAGGTTCCCGGAAATGCTCAGAACGGCAAGTTTGTGATTTTTTGATCAAACGACTTTACAGCCGCATGTGATGCCGACACATTAGCGCCGAAAACTGGCTGATCGCAGCCGGTAGGCACGTGTTCGGCCGGAGGAAAAATACATGGCAGCCATCGCTTTCACCAACGCCACGCTCTTTGACGGGCGCAGCGACGAGGCCATTCCGGGCATGAACGTTCTCGTCGTGGATGGCCGCATCGAGGCCGTCACCGACCAGTCGATTACCGGCAAGGGCGTCACCGAGTACGACGTTGGCGGCCGCACCTTGATGCCCGGCATGATCGACGCCCACGCCCACGTGTTCGCGATCAACCTGGTCGCCGAACACGACCGCAATATTCCTCTGACCGAGATGACCGCGCGCGCCGTGCCCCGCATTCGCAAGATGCTCGATCGGGGCTTCACCAGCGTTCGCGACGTGGCCGGCGGCGATGTCGGCATCCGCAACGCCATTGCCCAGGGTTTCATTCCGGGCCCGCGGCTGTTTGTCGGTGGTCCGGCCCTGAGCCAGATCGGCGGACACGGCGACCATCGTAGTTCGACCGATGAGAGCCTCGATATCGACCTCAATTCGAGCGCCTTCTACTTCACCTGCCGCATCGTCGAAGGCACCGACAATCTTCGCAGCGTCGTGCGCAACGAACTGCGCAAGGGTGCCGACCACATCAAGGTGCTCGCATCGGGCGGCGTCGGTTCACCGAATGACGCCATCGAAGTCCCGCAATACAGCGAAGAGGAACTCCGCACGGTCGTGCGGGAAGCCGCTGTGCGCGGCAAATATGTCTGCGCCCACGCCTATGAAAGCGCCGCTATCGCCCACTCGATCCGGGCCGGCGTGCGCACCATCGAGCATGGCAATTTGATCAATGCCGAGACCGCCGCCATGGTCGCCGCGGCAGATGCTTTCGTTGTGCCCACCCTGGTCGCCTACGAAGTCACCGCCCAGCACGGCGAGCGCCTGGGCCTGTCGCCCTACGTCATGCAGAAGCTCAACATGGTCAACGATGCCGGCATCGTCATGTTGGGTCTCTGCGAAGATGCCGGCGTGAAGCTTGGCTTCGGCACCGATCTCATGGGTGACATGGAGTTCGCCCAGCTCCAGGAACTGACCATTCGCGCCCGCGTGCAGCGCCCGGTGGACGTGCTGAAGTCGGCAACCTCCATCAATGCGGAAATCGTCCAGCGTTCGGGTGACCTGGGTGTCATCGCGCCCGGTGCCATCGCCGACATTCTCATCGTCGACGGCAACCCGCTCAAGGACATCTCGGTGCTGACCGAGCCCGAAAAGAACCTGCGCCTGATCATGAAGGATGGCGAAATCTACAAGACCGATCTCAGCCCCAAGTCGGCCTAAATCCGTCACACCGTTCATTCTTCGAGAGATGCCCATGTCCGTCGAGCCTACTACCGCCCCCTTGACCTTCGATACGCTCTACAGCGAGCCCAGCATCATCGGCACCCTGCCGATCGCCGCTTGCTGGTCGGCGGACGGCAGTAGCCTCGCTTTCCTCTGGAATGAGGGCGGACACACATTTCGCGATATCTGGATCTGGGAGAAGGGTTCAAAGACCCGGCGCCGCCTCACCAATCTCGGCGCCGGCCGCACCAGCGGCGAGCCAGCCGGCATCTCCGAACTGGCCTGGTTGAGCGAAGGCCGCCTGGCCTTCGTTCTGCAGGGGCAGCTCTATCTCGCAACGGCAGACGGCGCCGTCGCCCCATTGGCCATCGGCACGCAGGGTGTCAGCGCCATTGCCGCATCTTCTGATGGCGCCGCGCTGGCCTTCCTGTCCGGGAGTTCGCTTGTGACCGTCGCTGCAGACGTCGCGGCGCAGCCCAAGACCCTGTTGGCCGGATCGAAGTTCGTTGGCGTCGAGTCCTTCCAGTGGACCGCCAATGGAAACCTCGTTTTCGTCGAGGCCGACGACACCAATACCCGCAAGATCGAGATCTCCTACGATTCTCACGGCGAGGCGCGCAAGGACCGCTTCGTGCGCTCCTTCCCCGGTGACCTGCTCACGCGCCGTCGCGTCGGCCTCGTCAAGGCCGAGGGCGGCGCGGTGTCATGGTTCGAACGGCCCGACGCCGAAGACGCCATCTGGGGCTACGGCCTCTCGCAGGACGGCAATTCGCTGTTCATCAGCAGCAGCGACCTGTCGATCAAGAACTACACCATCTTCATGTTCGACACGCGTAGCGGTGCCCGAAGCGTGTTTTACGCGGCGCACGATCCGGTCAAGATTCGCCCCGATTGGCAGGTGGCATTTGCCCCCGATGGCCGCGGCCTGATCGTCCTCACCGATCGCGATGGCTACAATCACCTGCACCTTCTGTCGGCGCAGGGGGCAACGCTGGAGCCGATCACCTCTGGCGCGTGGGAAATTGCCGAATTCGCCATCGATGCGTCCGGCGGCAAGATCTATTTCATTTCCAATGAAGCGCATCCGGCAGAGCGCCACGTCTATTCCGTCGCCCTGACTGGCGGCGCCGTGACGCGCCTGACTGGACCTGCCGGCATCCACGTCCCCACCTATGCGCCGGATTTCAGCACGTTCGCTGATCTGTTCAGCGACGACATGACGCCGCCCGAACTCTTCGTGCAGTCCACGGGGGGCGCGGGCGAGCCGGTGAAGGTGACGCATTCGCCGTTGCCTGCCTTTGCCGAAAGGCGCTGGGCGGACGTGCGCTACGTCCCGTTCAAGAGCCATGTGGATGACGCCGAGCTCATGGCGCGCGTCATGCTACCGCATGGCTTCAAGCCCGATGGTACCCACCCGATGGTGGTTGGCTCGGTCTATTCCGATGGCCTGCTGAACCAGTGGGGCGGCCGGGCGGCGCATCCGAGCTGGGGGATTGACCAATATCTCGCCTCGCGCGGTTTCGTCGTCGTTAGCCCTGAAATCCGGGGCAGTTTCGGCCGCGGTCGCGAGTGGAACCGGGCCATGCTGAACAGCTATGGCACGCAGGACATCGAAGACATCGCCGATTGCGTCACCACGCTGACCGGTCTCGGCTATGCCGATCCCGAGCGCGTGGGTCTCTGGGGTTCCAGCTATGGCGGCCTCATGACGCTGATGTCGCTCTTCAAGAAGCCCGGTTTCTACGCGGCGGGCTTCGCGGGCGCTCCGGCAACCAACGTCTGGCACGCCTATCCCGAGCAGGGCTGGATCATGGGTCTCACCGAAGGCGAGGACTATATCGAGCGCTACCGCGCCCAATCGGCCCTGTTCCACAGCGCGGGCCTCAAGGACGCCTTGACCATCCTGCACGGCACCAAGGACGAAGTCGTGCTCTATGCCGACACTATGGCGCTCGTCGAAAAGCTCATCAGTCAGGGCAAGACATTCGAGCTGGTCTCCTTGCCCGGAACGGGCCACGCCTGGGCCAAGCAAGACCGCACCCTGACCCGCTTCGCCTATGGCAAGCTCGCGAGCTTTTTCGAACGACACTTGAAATCGTAGGCTAGCGGCGCGGCTGCGCTTCTGGCTGGTCGAAAAAAGGATGCCCGAAGCGCCGCCGCTGCGCCTTAGTCGAGGTCGGGCTTCGGTTGCACAAATCGCTCGAGCTTGCCGAAGGATGTGGTGACGTCGCTCCAGCTCTCGGTGTCGAAGTCGATGACGACAAGCCCGGCGGTGGGGAACTGCTGGAGTTGGTTCTGGTCGGGGTGTCCGCCCGGCCCAGTCAACCTGAGTGCGAGGGCATGGATGCCCGGATTGTGCCCGACAAGAAGCAATGAGGCGACCTGGGGATCGGCCTCGTTGATGACGGCCAGTAGGGAACTGGTCGACGCTTCGTAAATGCGCCGTTCGTCGTGCCGGAGCACATCTCTGCCTAGGGCCGCGTCAACGAGCTCCCAGGTTTCCTGTGTCCGGCGGGCAGTCGAGACGATCGCCAGATCGGGCACGAGACCTTCCTCGGCCATATATCTGCCCATGGCCGAACTATCGCGGCGGCCGCGCGCGGTGAGTTGCCGGTCGTGGTCTGCAACGCCCGCGGGGTGGTCCGATTTCGCATGGCGCAGAAGCATGAGCCGACGCATCCCGCAGTCCTCCGAAGTTGCATGCCGACGCCAGCATGGCGCGCTCGCGCGCGGCAGCGTCAGAGCCCGAGATACTTGACCATCAATGCGGCCACGAAGGCAGTCACCAGGCCATTGAGCGCCATGGCGAGCCCGGCGAAAGTTCCGGCAACCTGATCGACCTGGAATGCCCTTGCCGTGCCGATGCCGTGCGAGGTCAGGCCCGCCGCAAAGCCGCGTGCAGCATAGTCGGTAATCTTGAGGGCGTTCATCAGCGGGGTAACGATAACAGCGCCCAGAATGCCGGTGGCGATAACCAGAACGGCGGTGAGCGCGGGTTCGCCGCCAATCTCGCCGGCGATGCCAACAGCGATGCCGGCAGTGACCGATTTGGGCACGAGCGCCAGCACGATCGGTTGAGCGGCGCCCAGCAGAGCAGCAATGCCGGTGGCCGAGAGCATGGCAAAGGGCGCACCGATTGCCAGCGCGGCGAGGATGGGCAGCGCCGAGGCGCGCACCAGCTTTCGGCTGCGATAGAGCGGCACGGCCAGTGCTACGGTGGCTGGGCCCAGGATGAAATGGATGAACTGCGCACCATCGAAATAGGTGTCGTAGCTCGTGCCGGTCAGCTGCAGCACGATGACGACAAGCACGATGGTGATCAGCACCGGATTGACCAGCGTATGATAGCCGCTCAGCCGGGCAAGCCGCTGAGCCGCGAGAAAGACGCCAATGGTCAGGGTCAGCCACAGCAGGGGAGTGGCGGCGAGATAGACCCAGAGATTGAATGGTGCGGCTTCGGTCATGACTGGCTCCCGCTCCGGCTAACGAGACGGCTGACGCCGCGGAATACCCCTACGGTGACGATTAGCGTCAGCACGGTGGAGACGACCAGCGCCGCGATCAGGGCGATGCCGTTGTCGAAGATGAGCTGGTAGTGCTGCGAGATGCCAACGCCGGCCGGAATGAACACCAGGCCCAGATTGGCCAGCAGTCCATCGGCCGCCTTGGCGACGTCGCCCTGCTCGGCGCGCTCGGGCTGCTTCAGTCGCCCGTGAATGACCAGCAGGATGAAAAGCAGCACAATGCCGATAACCGGGCCGGGGACGGGCAGGGCCAGCCCGCGGGCGATCACCTCACCGGCGAGCTGGCAGGCCAGCAGGACGAACAGTCCGAAAAGCATCGCGACTCACAAAGGGAATGCGTTGGTCTAGTTTTGCGGGTCGAGGCGGATCAGTTCAACCGGTGCTTGGCGAATTGGCCACGTGCCATGATCGCCGAGAGGTGGGCACCATCGCCCTGCAGCAGGGTGATATCGGCGAGCGGATCGCCATCGACGACCAGAATGTCGGCCGAGGCACCGGCGGCAATTACCCCGGCTTCGCCTTCCAGACGGCACAGGCGGGCACCGATAGTGGTCGCGGAGCGGATGATCTCCGCATTGGTGAGCACGCGGGCCAGGATCTCGAATTCCATGCAGTGATACTTGCGCAGCTCGCCCAGCAGGTCAGAGCCGAACGCCATGGGCAGTCCGGCGTCGCGCATCACTTCGAGCGAGCGCAGGCCGCCACTGCGGACGGTTTCGATCTTGGCGAATTCGGCAGCACCAAGGCCCAGCGCTTCGCCCTCGATGGCTAGCGCGTCATAGGCGACAAGGGTCGGCACGGCGATGCAGCCCTTGGCAGCGGCGGCGCGGGCGGTCTCGGGCTCGATCAGGTTGCAGTGCTCAAGCGAATGCACGCCCAGCTCGACGCAGCGGCCGATGGCCTTGTCGGTATAGACGTGCGCCGAGACATAGAGGCCAGCATTGTCGGCTTCCTCGACCATGGCGAGGATTTCGTCGCGCGAATACTGGATCGAGTGGATCGGGTCATTGGGCGATGAGACGCCGCCATTGGCCATCACCTTGATGAAATGGGCACCTTCCTTGATCAGGGTGCGGCAGGCGGCGCGGACATTGTCCACTCCATCGACGATCAGGCCCATCGAGCCGGTGCGATCCGAGAACAGGCCTGGGCGGTCATCGGTGCGCTTGCGCAGGTCGGCATGACCGCCAGTGGTGGTCAGGCCCTTGCCGCAGATGACGAGGCGCGGACCGGTAATCAGACCTTCCTCGACGCCGCGGACGAGACCGTGATCGGCACCGCCGAGATCGCGCAGAGTGGTGAAGCCGCGCAGCAGCGCTTCGTTCATCACCCGCGCCGAACGGAGGGCAGCCAGCGAGGAGGGGGCGATCATGTTGCCCCATAGATCGAGCGTTTCGGCGACGACGTGCACATGGCAATCGATCAGGCCGGGCATCAGGGTGCGGCCGCCGAGGGCGACTTCGATCGTGTCGGAGGGGGCGTCGACCGAATTGCCGACCGCGACGATGCGGTCGCCCGTCACCAGCACGTCGAGGCCATCGCGCAGTGCGCCTGCCTCGGCATCGAGAATGCGGCCGCCGGTGAAGAGATAGCTCGAAGTCATAGTCGGTCCTGAAATCTCGAAGTTACTTGTTGTGGCAGGCGACAAGCCGGCCATCGGCGCGCTCGGTCAGCTCGGGGTCGACGCTCTTGCAAACGTCAGTCGCCAGCGGGCAACGTGTGTGGAAGGCGCAGCCCGAGGGCTTCTTGGTCGCACTGGGGATATCGTCGTTGTTGGCGCTGAACTGGTGGCGGTTGCGCGGGTCGAGTGACGGCGCCGAGCGCATCAGCAGTTCGGTATAGGGGTGGGTCGGCATGGCGAAGATCTTGGCCTTGGGCGCGATCTCGACAATGCGGCCGAGATACATGACCGCGACGCGATGCGAGATGTATTCGACCACGCCCAGGTCGTGCGAAACGGCCAGGTAAGAGACACCCAGATCGCGCTGCAGGTCGCTCAGCAGGTTGAGGATCTGCGCCTGCACCGACACGTCGAGCGCCGAGACGGGCTCGTCGCAGACGATGACGTCGGGCTTGAGAGCGAGGGCCCTGGCAATGCCGATGCGCTGGCGCTGGCCACCGGAAAACTGGTGCGGAAAGTTGTCGGCCTGATCGGGACGCAGGCCCACGCGCTCCATCAGTTCGGCGACGCGGTCGCGGCGCTCGGCGGGGGTGCCCACCTTATGGATGTCGAGCGGGGCGCGGATGATGTCGCGGACCCGTTGGCGCGGATTGAGCGAGGAGAACGGGTCCTGGAACACGATCTGCATGCGGCGGCGATAGCTCTTGAGCGCAGCACGATCGAAGCCGCGGATAGCCTGGCCGTCGAAATTGACATTGCCGCCGGTCGGCTTGACCAGGCCCATCAGGGCCAGTCCGGTGGTCGACTTGCCGCAACCGCTTTCACCGACAAGGCTGAGGGTTTCGCCACGCCCGAGCGTGAAGCTGACGCCATCGACGGCCTTGACCGCCCCCACCTGACGCTGGAACACGCCGGCGCGGATGGGGAAGTGAACTTCCAGATTGTCGACGCTCAAGAGCGGTGCGCTATCAGGCTGCATCATTGTGCTCCCAGCAGGCGGCCCAATGGCCCGGCCGTTTTTCTTCAAAGGGTGGACGTTCCTCAAGGCAGCGTGCCGAGGCATTGGGGCAGCGCGGGGCAAAGGCGCAGCCCTTGGGCAGGTTCCAGAGGGGAGGGACCGTGCCGGAAATGTCGGCCAGCCGGTCACCGGCCTCGCTTGACGCACCCGGACGCGGCACGGCGCCCATCAGCCCAACCGTATAGGGGTGAAGGGGGCGATCGAAGAGATCGAAGATGCTGGCTTCCTCGACCTTGCGGCCGGCATACATCACGATGACGCGGTCAGCGACTTCCGAGACGACGCCGAGATCGTGGGTGATGAGGATCTGCGCGGTGCCGAGGCGCTTTTGCAGATCCGAGATCAGGCCCAGGATCTGCGCCTGGATGGTCACGTCCAGAGCGGTGGTCGGCTCGTCGGCAATGATGATCTTGGGATCGCAGGCCAGGGCCAGGGCAATCATGGCGCGCTGACGCATGCCGCCCGAAAGTTCGTGCGGATATTGCCCCGCCCGACGGGCAGGGTCGGGCATCTGAACCAGCTGCAGCGCCTCGATGGCGCGTTCGTCGGCCTGCTTGCGCGAGCATTTGCGATGCTGGCGGACGGCTTCGGCGATCTGCTCGCCGATCTTGATCACCGGATTGAGCGCGGTCAGGGGCTCCTGGAAGATCATGGCGATCTTCTCGCCGCGGAAGTCCTCGACCTGACGCTGACTCATGCCGAGGAAATCGACGCCATCGATCATGATCTTGCCGGATGTGACATTGGCCGCCTCAGGCAGCAGGCGCAGCAGTGCCAGCGCCGTCATCGACTTGCCGCAGCCGCTTTCGCCGACAATGCACAGGGTCTCGCCCGCATGCACGGACAAGCTGATGTCGGAGACGACGGCGAATGAGCCGTTAGCCCCTTTGATCTCGATTCCGAGATCCGAGACTTGCAGAACCGGTGCTTGGGTACCGTTCATTGTTTCACTCATTACCATCGTCTCCGAAAAGCCGGGCCTCTTGGGGGAGCCCGACTGGACTCGCTAATTTAGTCGGTTGCGCCTTCGAGATTGCCGACCATGTAGGCATAGTCGCCGCTCTGAACGACGTTGCGCGTCAGGTGCTGCATGATCATCACGCCGTTGGCGAACGGGGTCTTGATCTCTTCGAGGACTTCGAAATTGTACGGGCTGACAACGCGGCCCAGCAGCTGATCGCCGGTGATGACTTCACCATTGGCCGGAGCCAGGGTCTCGATCCAGCCGCCCTGGCTCGGACGCACGCCGGCCAGCTCGGTGACGACGATCTGCTTGGGATGCGGCAGCATTTCGCCGGGGATCACGCCCTTCTGGCGCAGCATGTTGAGCACGCCGTCAACGGTGCGCTTGATATAGGGGGTCTGGTCGACGATGCCGCCACCCAGTTCGATCACCGCAACGGGGATGTTGCGCTTGTCGATGGTCACCGACTTGGTGGTGCCGCCGAACACGGTGCCCTGCTTGTTCTCGACCGGGCGGTAGAGCAGCTTGGAGCCGAACGAGCGCGACAGCTCTTCGTCGTTCCAGATGTAGACATAGTCCACGGTCGGGCGATCGGTGCCGCTGTGCAGGTCGATATGAACGTCGATGACGTTGAAATACTGCTCGGTCAGCGCATGGGCCAGCTGCTGGCTATAGGTGCCGGTCGGGCTGCCAGGGAACTGGCGGTTGAGGTCGACCTTGTCGATCGTGTTGAAGCGCTCGTTGACGGCAAAGGCCTGCGGGTTGGCCACCGGCAGCAGCAGGATGCGGCCCTTCAGCGGCATGTCCTTGAGGATGTGGAACAGCTCGAGAATTGCCTGCGAGCCCGTGTTCTCATTGCCGTGGATCGAGGCGGAAATGCCGATCGTGGGGCCGTCCTGTTCGCCGACCAGCTCGTGGATATACAGCACGCCATCGCTGCCATCGGCATTGGTGGTGAACTTGGGGCGAAGCTGGTTGATGGATTTTACCATAGCGAAGTTCCTTAGTTTATTTGGCCTTGGCCCCGCCGCGTGACAGCTGGCGTGGATCGAGAACGTCCCTCAGGCCGTCGCCCAGGAGATTGAAGCCGAGCACGGTGACCATGATGGTCGCGCCCGAAATGATGGAGAGCCACGGCGCGTCGCGCATGAACTTGGTGCCGTAGGCGAGCGTCCAGCCCCAAGTTGGGGTCGGTGGCGGCAGGCCGAAGCCGAGGAAGCTCAGCGCCGATTCCGAGATGATCGCGGTGCCCAAGCCCAGCGAGGCCAGCACGATGATCGGGCCGAGCGCGTTGGGCAGCACTTCCTTGAAAATGATGCGGATGGGGCTGGCGCCGAGGGCGCGCGCCGCCTGCACGTAATTCTGTTCGCGCAGCACCAGGGTCGTGGAGCGCACGACACGGGCATATTCCGTCCAGGCCACCACGATGATGGCGAAGGAGACGTTGAGCACGCCAGGTCCGAGCACGGCGACGATGGCCAGGGCCAGCACGATGGCCGGGAAGCCGAGGAACACGTCGGTGATGCGCATCAGGATCTGGTCGACCCAGCCGCCAAAGAAGCCGGCGACCAGCCCCACAACAGTGCCGATGACAGCCGAGCAAACCACCGAGATGATGGCGATGGTCAGCGAGATGCGGGCGCCGAACACCAGACGGGACCAGAGATCGCGGCCGAAATTGTCGGTGCCCAGCCAATGCTCCATCGTGGGGCCGGCAAAGCGGTTGCGCATATCCATCTGCTCGACGCCATGGGTCGCCACATAGGGGGCGAAGACGGCGAGCAGTATGATGGTGAGGGAGATCACCAGCCCGACAACGAGGGAGGTGTTCTGGAGAGCTTTTGGCAGACGCATGGAGATCACCCGAGCCGGATGCGCGGATCAACCGCTGCATAGAGAAGATCGACCACCAGGTTGACCAGCGCGAAGACGATGGCAAAGGTCAGCACGATGCCCTGGATGAGCGGCAGGTCGCGCTGCGAGATGGCGGCGATGGTCAATTGGCCAAGGCCCGGCCAGGCAAAGATCGACTCGGTGATCACCGCGCCGCCCAGGAGGGCGCCGAAGCGCAGGCCGATGATGCTGAGTACGGGCAGTAGGGCATTGCGCAGGGCATGGCGGACGACCACGCGGCCACGGCGCAGGCCCTTGGCATAGGCAGTGCGGACGAAGTCCTCGCGCAGCACTTCGAGCATGGAGGCGCGCACCAGGCGCGAGATGATGGCGGCCGAATTGGCAGCCAGCGCCAGTGCGGGCAGGGCCAGATGGGTCAGCGAGTCCCAGAGCACCTGGGGGCGGCCGGTGACGGCAGCCAGCAGCGCTTCATGCAATGGCACGCCGCGACCGATGGCCGGGAGCCAGCCCAGCTGCACCGCAAACAGCAGCATCAGCAGCAGGCCGAGCCAATAAACGGGCATGGAAACGCCGAGCTGCGCGAACAGCATGGTGAGCGTATCGATCCACGACCCTTGGCGCACCGCGGCGACAACGCCCAAAGTCACGCCGATAATGGTGGCCAGCAGCAATGCAATCACGGCAAGCTCGATCGTGGCGCCAAGACGGCCCATGATGATTTCGGAGACCGGCTGGTTCTGGAAGATCGACCGGCCCATATCGCCCTGCAGCAGCCCGGCGAAATAGTCCCAGAGGCGAATGTACCAGGGGTCATTGAGCCCCAGCGCATTGCGAAGGTTGAGAATGGCCTCGGGCGTGGCGTCCTGGCCAAGCAGCACGGCGGCCGGATCGCCCGGGATCAGCAGCAGAAGGCCGAACGTGACGACCACCATGCCGATGGCCATGGGAATAAGCAGCAGAAGTCGGCGGAGGACATAGGCTACCATTGCGTCGACTCCTTTCTATCGGTGTGAGGGTTCATCGGGTCAGGCAATCACGATCTCATCGAGCTTGCGCGGGAATTGGGTCAGGCTCTCGGGGCCGTTCTCGGTGACCAGCACCGTATCGGCGAGGCGGAAACCGCCGAGCCCGGGCACATAGAGAGCCGGTTCGGACGAGCAGACCATGCCGGGCACCAGCACGGTGTCATCACCGCCTTCGACCCAGGGGGCTTCGTGGAACATCACGCCCATGCCGTGGCCGACGCGATGCAGGCAATATTCGCCCATGCCGGACTCGCGGATGAAGGCGAGGGCGCGATCATCGACCGAGGCGCAGGTGGCGCCGGCGACGAGGCCAGCGGTGCCCATGGCCTGGGCCTCTTGCGCGACGTTATAGAACTTTTCCTGTTCGGCGCTGGGTTCGCCCAGAATGAAGGTGCGCTCGCTTTCGGCGGCGCGGCCGCCGACGCGGCAACCGAGCGACAGGATCATGCTCTCGCCGCGCTGCGGGCGATGGCCGGTGGGCATGCCGTGCGGGAAGGCCGAGCGCTGGCCGGAATAGACGAGACCGCCAGCGGTGCCCTGCACCAGCATGACGTCCTCATGCTCGCGATACATGGTGTCCAGCGCATGGCGGATGATGTGGGATTCGATTTCGATCTCGGTCGGCATCAGGCTGCCGGTGCGCAGGGATTCGCTGATCAGCGCGACGCCGGCGGCCACCATGGAATCGGAGATGCGCGCGGCTTCGCGCTGCAGTACCAGCTCCTCGGGGCGCTTGGTCAGGCGCATCTGCCCAACAATGCCGGAAGCCTGCACCGTCGCATTGGGGAAGGCGGCTGCGATCTGGGGGACGCGGCCAAACGAGATGCCGGGGGAATGGGCGACGACGCCCTTGATGTCGCCCAGGGTGCGCGCCAGCACGGAAAACGGCCGGTCGCGGCCGGGAAACTCGAAATAGACCACTAACTCGGCCGCCATATTCTGCACGAGCGCATGGTGGCGCTCCAGCTCGGGCACCAGCAGATAGGCATCGGTCTGGGTCAGCGCGAAGACCACCGGGCGCTCGGTGGTGTAGTGCGAAAAACCGGTCGTGTAGATGACGTCGTCATTGGAATCGAGCAGCAGCACATCCACGCCGCTCTCGGCCATGCGGGCGCGAATGTCGCGATGGACCGAAGCATAATAATCGGCGCTGAGGCGCTGCGAAAAAGTCATGACGATGTCCTTGAAACAGGCGGAAGTACCGGCCGGCGCAGTGTGCGCCGGCCGGAGATCGAGTGATTAGTCGGTGAACCCGATCAGGCCGCGCAGGTTGCCGCGCGGGGTCGCCTGGACCTGCTCAACCGGGAGATCCTTGGCGTAGAACATCTGGTAGCCCTGAGCCGAGGTGACGTAGTAGGGCAGCTCTTCGGCCAGGATCGTCGCAGCCTTCTGGTAGGCGGTGACGCGATCGGCCTGATTCAGCGTGGAACGGCCTTCCTGCAGCAGCGCATCAACCTCTGGGTTGGAATAGCCGCTCCAGTTGCTCGGGCCACCAGTGGTGAACTGAGCGAACATCAGGCGGTCCGGGTCAACGATGTTGAGCCAGCCGAGCACGGCGATCTGGTGCTTGCCGGCCTGCACGTAGTTGGTCGAGAACGACGGCCAGTCGGTGATCTGGGCGGTTGCCTTGACGCCAGCCATTTCGAAGATCGCCTGCATGAACTCAACGGTCTGCACGCGGTTCGGGTCTTCGCTGTGGGTGGCGATGGTGATGGCCAGGTCTGCGCCATCCTTGTCGAGGATGCCGTCGCCATTGCTGTCGGACCAGCCCAGTTCGTTGAACAGGGCGACCGCGCCATCTACGTCGAAGGTCGGCTGCGAGATGGTGTCGGTATAGGCCCAGGAAGAGGGCAGCAGCAGCGAGTGGGTGACCTGGTCAACGCCCTGGTAGATGTCGCCAACGATGGTGTCCTGATCAACCAGCATCGCGAAAGCCTGGCGCATCTTTGGATCGGCCAGCATCGGATCCTTGGTGTTGAAGTTCAGGTAGTTCACACCCAGGCCAGCCATGATGACGTTGCCGAAGCGGTCATCATTCTTGAGGCGCTCGATATCCTGGGGCGACAGCGGCGACTGGATGACATCCAGATCGCCCGACTCGAACGCCTGGGCGCGAGCCGAGTTGTCACCGATGACCTTGAAGACCACCTTCTCGACTTCGGGAGCGCCGCGCCAGTAGCTATCATTGGCCTCGAGCACGATTTCGCTGCCGCGGTTCCACGACACCATCTTCATCGGGCCGGCGCCGACCGGGTTCAGCGCGATATCGGTGCCGCCTTCGACCAGTGCCTTGGGCACGATGCCGATATCGAGATAGCTCAGCAGCGGCGCATAGGGAGCGCTCAGCGTGAACTTGACGGTCTGGGCATCGACGGCTTCAACGGCCGAGATCGGCGAATAGAGCGCGCGCTGCGGAGCGTTGAAATCGGGGTTGGTGATGGTGGTGAAGGTATACACCACGTCATCGGCGGTCAGCGGCGAGCCATCCGAGAAGGTGAGGCCTTCGCGCAGCTTGAAAATGAACGTGGTCGGATCGGGATTCTCCCAGCTTTCGGCCAGGTCAGGCACGGCTTCCAGCGAGGGGGTGATGTGAACCAGGCCCGAATAGATCAGGTCGGCCGTGCGCGAGGCGGTGCTGTCGCGGGTCAGGCGCGGGTCGAGCGTACCGGCATCGACGTCAGCGCCGATGACAAGGGTAGGGGTGTCCTGCGCAATGGCAACAGCCGGCATAAAGCTCAACGCCACGATGGCGCTGGTCGTCAAAAGAAAATTCTTCATTCCCATTCCCTTGCTTAGATTGTTTTGTCGGCAGGCTGGTTTGCCAGCCCTGCCGTTGCATTGGTGACAGACCCGTCGACGCCGCTCTCCTGTGCGATGCGTCGTTGCCGCAATGCGGTCAGGTGTGGCGCCAAGGTCGTTTCCAGCGCACCCGGATCGGGCGCGTGGCGATATTCGAAACACTGCACATTGGCCCGAACGAGGTCGGCGATGTGGTCGGCGCCGGTGGCGTAGATCACCACGTCGCAGGCACCCAGAACGTCCTGCAGGTCGGGCGACGATGACCAGGTGACGCGCACGTCAGTGATGTGAGGGGCAAATTCGCGCACGCCGGGGCGCATGATCGCGATGTATTCCTGGAAGTGGGTGACGGCCGCCACCCGCATGCGCGGATCGAGCCCGGCCAGGCTCTGCCGCGTGCGTTGGGACGGGATGAACCGCAGGCCCAGCACGTTGTTGAGGCCGGTAATGGTGCGCACCTCGCCCTCGCGATGCAGGAAGGTCAGCACCAGATCGGCGGCGAGGCAGGCATCGCGCTGGGGGCCGGGCGCCTTGATGGCATCCAGGGTTACCAGTCGGATATTGTCATTGACGCTGAGCGTGGGGCGGATCTGCTCGACATAGTCGCGGCCCGGTCCCTCGAAAATGCAGACGAAGACCAGGTTCAGCCCGACGCTCGGGCGGCGCAGATGGGCCTGGGCATTGATCATCGAGACCAGCGCCATGGGTGACACACCCAGCGTCTCGGCCTTGCTGATGATCTTTTCGATATCGCCGCGCAGAGCATTGATCGGCTGGTCCTGGTCGGTGGTGCCCACGCGTTCGCGGGCAATGAACGCACCGAGCCCCTGACGCATCTCGATCAGCCCCTCATCGCGGAGCTGCTGGTAGACCTGGCTGACCGTCATGGGGGCGATGCCCAGCTCGGCGGCCAGCTGACGCACAGATTGCAGCTTCGTGCCGTATGGCAGATCGCCAAAGGCCAGCGTGTAGCTCAGCAGACCATGCAGCTGAGTACCCACGGGGACGGGCAGCGACTTATCAATACTGGAAGCGTCAATCGGGAACATGTATGTGTTCTACCATGTCAGTACACCTCAACCGTAACAGCTGGTTCTCAGAGCGCAATAGGGGTTGAGGTTTTTTTGTACAGCGTTTGCATTCGCTGAAAATCTATGCAGAAATGCATAAAAATCAGGCTCATATGGCAGCAAAAAGCCTAGGCCCGCCAATCAGATCGACGACTTCTCCCGATCGAAATCCCAGAAGGTGTTCTAATGGAATATAGCAACCTAGGTCGCACTGGCCTCAAAATCTCGCGCCTGGCTCTGGGCTGCATGACCTTCGGCTCGTCCAAGTGGGCGCCCTGGGTGCTCGATGAGGAAGCGTCGCGCCCGATCATCGAAAAGGCGGTCGATCTGGGGATAAACTTCTTTGATCTGGCTGACATGTATTCGGGCGGCGCCAGCGAGGAAGTCGTCGGGCGCGTTCTGTCGCCGATCGCGCGGCACAAGCTTGTGCTCGCTACCAAGCTCTATAATCCCATGAGCGCTGATCCCAACGACCGGGGCCTGTCGCGCAAGCACATTTTTGAGGCAGTCGATGGCAGCCTGAAGCGCCTGGGAACCGACTATATCGACCTCTACCAGTTGCATCGCTTCGACTACGAAACCCCGCTGGAAGAGACTCTCGACGCCCTCAACGACGTCGTTCGCGCCGGCAAGGTGCGCTATCTCGGCGCCTCCTCGATGCACGCCTGGCAGTTCATGAAGGCGCTCGGCATGCAGCGCGCCAATGGCTGGGCGCCGTTCGTGTCGATGCAGCCGCACTACAACCTGATCTATCGCGAGGAAGAGCGCGAAATGCTGCCGCTCTGCCGCGAAGAGGGCATTGGCGTCATTCCGTGGAGCCCACTCGCGCGTGGCCGTCTCGCCGGACGTGGCGATGAAGCCGCCAGCGCCACCACCCGTTCGCAGACCGACAAGACCGCCAGCGCGCTCTATGACCGCTCCAAGGAGCAAGACGATGCCGTGGTCGCCGCCGTGCGCACCGTGGCCGAACGCCATGGCCGTCCGCCGGCGCAGATCGCCTATGCCTGGGTCGCCAGCCGTCCGGGCATCACCGCGCCGATCGTCGGTATTTCCAAGCTGCATCAGTTCGATGATGCCATCGCAGCGCTCGAGGTCAAACTCAGCGACGAAGACGTGGCGCTGATGGAAGCCCCCTACCATCCCAAGCCGGTTGCCGGTCACCTCTAGGAGCTTTGGCCATGCTGATTGGCAATGAACTCGCAGGCCTGACGGCCGGTATCGACGCGCTCTACCGCAATACGCCCCGCAGCGACGGCTTTCTGGACAAGGAAGGCCTGATTCCGGTCGCCATGGCCGAGGTCGAACCGATCAAACTGCGCGACTATGCCGAAGCCCGTGCGCGGCTCGAATCCCTGGCGGTGCGCAATGCCGCCGAGGCGGAAAGCCCGTTGCGTCGCGACTATGTCGCCGAAATGATCGACTCGCTGCTGGCGCTGGTGACCACGTTCGAGGAAAAGCCGATCAGCTTTGTCGACCGGGTTGCCCGGCAGATCCGGGTGACGACCCAGCTCGTGCCGGACAGCGAGTTGGAAGGCTACCGCCAGACCATTCGCGAAAAGCTCGATGAGCTTGGCTATGCCGGCGGGAGCCTCGCGGAAGACTTCAACCGCTGGGAAGTCCAGGCGCGCATCCCCAAGGAAGCCGTTCTCGCCGAACTCAAGGGCCTGATTCTTGAGGGCCGCGAGCGGGTCACGGCGACCATGTATCCCATGTCGCACGAGTGGATGGAGCCCGAGGGCGTCACGGCAGTGCCGTTCTCGGCCTATTGCGATTACCCGACGCGCAAGGTTCTGCTGAATCTCGATTTCCCCTACACGCGCTTCTCCCTGAAGCACCTGGCAACCCATGAAGTGTTCCCGGGGCACCTGGTGCATATGAACCTGCGCGAACGCTATGTCGCCGAGGGCAAGATGCCGCTTGATGGCGCCCAGGTGGTGACGAGTTCGGCGAGCAGTGCGCTGTTCGAGGGCATTGCCGACAACGGCATGTTCTTCCTCGATTGGGTCAACGGCCCCGAGGACGAGCTGGGCGTCGCCCTGCAGCGTCTGCGCAGCGCCATGCGCTGCAATGCCGCCTGGATGATGCACGCGCAGGGCATGACCCTCGATGAGATCGTCCCCGTCATGGCCGACAAGGCCCTGCAGGACCCGGTAACCGCCCGTTCGCGCCTCGCCTTCCTCAGTCACAATCTGCGGGCACCGTTCGTCTATGCCTATTACGGTGGCGACATGGCAGTCCACGACGTCTGGAAGACGGTGCCGACCGAGCGTCGGGCCGAATTCTGGGCCTATCTCTACGGCAACATGCACACACCCACCACGCTGCGGAAGTACTGGGCCTAGCCGCTGCCGACCTGAATATTCCGACAAGGATCGACCAATGACCGACCATTCAGACGCCATCGCCAGGTTCGATGCAGCGATCGCCACGGCCAAGGGCCCCGAGGCCTACGAGGCTCTCCAGGCCTTCGTGCAGGCGACCGTCGGCGCCAAGCTGTTCACGGTGATGATCGTCGACATGGAGAATGAACTCTCCCGCCGCGCTTACACCAGTGACCCCGTCAGCTACCCGACATCGGGCACCAAGCCGCTCAATTACGGCCCCTGGTTTGATATCGTGCACAAGCAGCGCGCGTTCTTCATCGCCAACACGATCGAAGATATCGCCAAGGTTCTGTTCGACCACGAACTCATCAACGAGCTCGGCTGCCAGTCGATCGTCAACATGCCGATCATCATCGGGGACACGCTGATCGCCGTTGTGAACATGCTGAACGTGGAAGGTCACTTCACGCCGGAGCGCGTGCAGATGATCCGCGACGTCATCGCGATTCCGGCCAAGCTGGCTATCATGGTCGCGCGGCAATAGCCTCTAGCGAACTGCTCGCCCACGGTTGCGCCTCTCCAGTCGAGCCAAGGTCCAGGCCTTGCTGATCTGGTGGTGACCGCGGGCGACGCCCCGGCCCAGCGCGCCGAGTCTGGTGTGCTCCCGCTTGGGGTGGGCCTGTAGAAGGGCTGACCAAAGCTCAAAGGTGGACCTGCTCCCCGTGCTCCGCAGACGGGCCAGCGCGTCGGGCGGCATCTCCATCCCCAGCGCCTCCACGAGATAAGACAGCGCGAGGCCTGCATGCGCCTCGAGTTGCCGCTCGGCGCAGAGGCGCTCGAACAGGTCCCAGTCCACACTGCCGCCGCTCATCAGTGCGGCGCAATCGACCAGCCAGTCACTATGCTGGTGCCCGTCAATGCCGCCATGGGCGATCGCCATCAGCAGTCGGTCCGTTGGCGATGGCACACTCACCGGCAGGCCGCGGAACATGCCTTGCGTCGCGCGGTTCCACAGTGGCGACTGATCCTCGTCGCCAGGGGCGAGCTGGTGCAGCGGAAACTTGTGCAGATCGAGATCGCCGTGGGCACCACGATAGAGGTTGATGCCGGTTATCCGCGACAGGTCGGGCTCGCGTTTCTGGTTGTGCTGCCAGTCTGCCGACCGCAAGCTGGCATAGGCCGCCTCAAAATGCCGGCGCGGCACCAGCAGGTCGACATCGCTGGCAAACCGCCCACGCACGTCGCGCGGATCGATCACCGCCCGCGCCGCGCCTTTGAGCACCATGACGGGAATGCGCGCCGCGCTCAGAACCTGCAGCGCCGGGCCCGCGGCTTGCAGGACCAGCGTCGAATGGGTCCAGAGCATCCTCTCGACGCCCTTGAGGCGGGTTCGCACCGCTTCCGGCATTGCCGAGGCGGGCAGCCTCGCCGAGATCGCCACCAGCAAGCGCTGCTCGGCAAAGGTGACATCGTTGAGATCATGCCTCTCCAGCCACGCGCCGAATGCCAGGCCGGCACTGTGCAAGTCATGAAGAATTGCTGCCCGCAGCAGCAGGTCGCGGCCGCCTTTCGGCCAGGCCCAGGCATAGGCTGGAAAGCGGGCCGCAGGCGCGCGCTCCATCAGGCGCCGCCTTTCGCGCTTTGCCGCCGCCGTTCCAGCGCGGCGCGTGCCACCTGCAGATAGGCGCCGCCGAGACCGGAATTGCCGTGGGTCAGGCTCCCCGGGCGAATGCGGCGCAGCGCCAGGACTTCCGGCAGCATCGTCAGGATATGCCCCCGCTCGCGCATGCGCGCCCACCAGTCGATCATTTCACCCGCGCGCCCCGGCAGGTCGGCAATCGCGCCCGTCTGCACGGCCGCATCACAGCGCACCAGCATGGTGGAGCGGGACCAGCCGTCGCGGGCGCCAGCAAAGTCGGCGCTGGCCGGGTCATCGCGGAAACTGGCCAGCTTGCCGAACACAGCGGCACAGTCTGGCGTGCTTTCCAGCACCGCCATTTGCCGCTCGATCTTGTGCGCTAGCCACAGATCGTCCGCATCGAGCGTCGCCAGCAGCGGTGTCTCGACATGCTGAATGCCCAGCGTCGTGGCAGGGCCGGGGCCCGCATTGTCCTGCTGCAGCAGGGTGATCGGTCCGGCCAGAGACCGCACAACACGCGCGGTTTCGTCAGTCGAGCCATCATCCACCACCACTATGGCACTCGGCGGCAGGCTCTGCCCCAGAATGGAGGCAATGGCCGCGCCAATCGTATCTGCGCCATTGTAGACCGGAATGACCACCGAATAGGGCACTACCATTCGCTTTTCCCTGCCACGTCCCTGGTGTCGAACAGTCCCGCCGGGAACGGCGGCAGATTTCCCTTCCGGCGGCGCTGGATGGAAAGCAGCAGCGCCCGCGAGAAGTCCCGCCGCAGTTGCGCGGCGTCATGGGTCATATTGGTCTCGTGCCGCCGGTAGAAGAGGCAGGTGTCCTCGCGCACCTGATAGCGCGGGCCGCTTTCAAACATGCGCAGTAGGAAGTCCATGTCCTCGGCCTGCTTGAACTGGGTATCGAAGGCCCCGGTTCTCTTGATGAGGTCATGGCGATACATCCCGGCAGCCAACTGAACCCCGCGCACACTGGCGGTCGGCGTGCCGGCCGCCGGCGACAGGCGGTCCGGCCCGGCCACCCTGAACAATTGCGTCGTTCCGTAGATCAGCTGAAGGTCTGGATTGGTCGCGAATAGGGCCAGATCCCTGGCATATCGGCCAGCCGGCACCAGATCATCCGCATCGAGAAACGTGACGAAATCGGTGTCGGGCGCCAGCGCCGCGAGGGCCTCGTTTCGGGCCCTCGTGACTCCCTGATTGGCCGTCTCGATCAACCGGATCTGCGGCGCCTCTTTCGCAATGTCGGCAACCAATTGGCCGGTTTTGTCGGTCGAGCCATCGTTGATGACGATGATGTCGAGTTCGGCGTCGTGCTCCTGCGTCAGGATCGAGGCCAGCGCATTGCCGATATAGGGGGCCGCGTTGAAGGCTGCCATCATCACTGCCAGCTTCATGGCCGGGACTCCTCCAGAAACTGCGAGATCGTCTGGGCGATGTCCTCGGGCTCCGAACTCAGGTCAAGATAGTAGGCGGGCAATGCCCTGGTGAGCGCCGCAACAAAGCTCAGCCCCTGCCGCAGGCCGCCCGGCAGCTGCTGGAGATTGTTGGGTAGCAGGCCATAGAGCGCGTCGCGCATCGGCGCCGGTGAGATCCGGCACTTGCTGACACCAGAAATGCGCGGGATCAGAATGCCTGATAGCGCCAGCGATCGCGCCCGCGCTCCTTTGACGAGATCCTCGAAGTCAAACGTATACTTGCCCTGCCAGTTTGGCTCGCCCAGCGCACGCTCCACCGGATCGATACCCAACCGCGCAAGGCCAGCGCGATCCTGCTTCATCAGCTTGATCACGGGATAGGCCGTCGCCTGCTGCCCCTCGAGCCCGATCGCCACATAGTCGTCGCCGGCACTGGTCAGCCCGTGCAATATTCCAGCCAGCGTCGTGCCGGATTTGCCAGCGCCACCGGCACCAGCCAGCAACACGCCGCGGCCATTTCGGCCCAGCGTCGCCGCATGCACCAGCCGCATGCCCTGCGCCTGATAGCTCCAATGGAGGAAGTTCCTCAGCGGAAAGCTCGCCTCCCAGGGCGGAAAGGCGCCACTGGCCTGCAAGGTCTGGATGCCCTGGCCCCGGCTCGCCGAGAAGAACTGCCAGATCGTGTGCGTGGCATCGAACAGCCCGTCCAGACCGCTGGCTTCTAGGCCCTGAACGAATTCCCCAATGCCAAAGGTCGGGCTGCTCCAATGCGCCTGCGGCATGTCCGGCCGCGCCAAATGGTCGATGACGGCAACCGCAACCTGACTTTGCCCGCCATCGCGATAGGTGGGACTATCGACCAGCGCCTGCCGGCACAGCGCGGCATATCCTTCGCTGGCAAGGGTCGCCGTCAGGTCGAGACCGGGTAGGCTGAAGCGTTCGACTTGCTCCGCAGCGACGGAACCGTGGTCCAGCAGACCGTGCGCGTAGTCGACGACCGTCGCGTCGCTAATGCCAATCGAGGCCATGACGCCGTCAGCCCGCAGGCCGATGTGGCCAGCCGGCCTCCTCGTCCACATCGTGAATAGGATCAGCGACGAGCAGGTCCGCAAGGTCGTTGAACACCTCGACCTCGAACGTCAGCTCGCCCACGGCAAGGGCTTGGGCAATCGGGGCAATGTCGGTGCCCGGCTCACGCGGTGCAGCCTTCAGCAAGCCATACTCGACAAGCGAGGACACGACGCTCTCAACCTGCTCGCGAACTGGCGTTTCCAGTTCGCCGCACAGGGCCTCGGTCGAATGTCCCTCGGTCAGTCCTCGCCAGATCAGCGCACTGCCGCTGGCGAGGCTGAAATAGTGCCCGCGCGCGATGTCGAGCACCACGAACTCGCCATCAAATTCTTCTGCGGCAACATCAACAGAGCCGACTGCAAAGGTATTGGTCATTAAATCGCTAGCACATAATAAAACGCATGTTCCGTATCACTCGCGAAGCGATTCCGGCAAACCAGTATCGAAGAACAGCAGATTGTCTTTTGCGAGCGTCAGAGCCGCAGTTCTGACGTTACTTCCAGCCCGCGATCCTCTCTGATTTCCCCACCGTCCAGGGGGTGGTGCGCCGCCAGAACCCGGTCGCGCTGGCGGATCAACTGGGCAATCTCGGTCTCGTAGGCAGTCAGGACTGTCGTAAGCCACCGATTGACCAGGTAGGACGGCCGCGGCATCTGCATATCGAACTGGCCCAGCAAGGCAATGGTCGCCTCGGCATCGGCCCAGTCGTCGCCCACCACCCATTGATTGACGGTGAAGATGCGTACCAGCCGCCCATCCGGGTTTACGGCCAGCGCCGCCAGATGGTGGATCGGCCCGCTCGGCCCCAGCGGTCGCACGAAGCAGTGGAAGTGCCCGTGCTCGGCGCTGCCCTCCTCGGCGGGATGGCAGTGATAGTACCACTGGCTGCTGCTCGCGGGGTCGAACACGTCGCCCGCGGGATAATGCTCGAAGGCGCCGATACTATCGACGCCCCGAAGCGTTTCGCTCAATACGGTGAGCCCGCCCTTGGCGAGAATCGCCTCGCAAAAGGCCATCTCACTCAGGGCCCGTTCCCGCGCTCCGTCAGCCATCAGCCGCTCACGGCCAGGTCAGGAGCCTCAGCACCAGCAGGCTTGCTGGCGGGCGGAGGTGGCGCCGCCTTCAGGGTTGGCGCGGTAGGAGGCGTAGCCGGCGGGGGCGGGGGCGCGCGCAGGCCGCTTGCCGCTGGCGGGGTCGCCGGAGGCGGAGGTGGCGCGGCCAATTGCGGGGCCCCAGCCGCGCAGGGCGCAGTGGATACCACCGGCGCGCCCGCAGCGCAGGGCGATCCGCCCGCAACAGCGGTCTGGGCCTGGGCCTGCGGCCGCGGCGGCACCGGATTGGCGATGGTGTCATAGGCGATGGCGGCAGTGGTCGCAGCCAGAACGGCGCCGAACAGGATCGTATTGCGTGCGCTCATTTCTTGGCAAACCCATCAAGACCAAACACCGGGCGCAGCAGGATACCGCCGAACGAGCCCACAAATGCTGCCGCGAACCATAGCCAGCCATGCAGGCTCCCCGTGGCGATGCCGGAAAACAGCGCGCCGATATTGCAGCCAAATGACAGCCGCGCGCCATAGCCCATCAGCAGCCCGCCAACCACGGCGGCCAGCAGCGAGCCGATCGGCAGCTTGGCCTTGGGTGCGAACTTGCCCGCGATGGATGCCGCCAGCGCAGCCCCCAGCACCAGGCCGAAATCCATCACCGAAACCGTATCGGCCAGCACGCTCGAGTTGAGCGCCTGTGCCTGGGCAGGCCAGGTCCAGAACTCCCAGCTCGCCACGTCGACCCCAACGGCCTGCGCGATCTTGGCGCCCCAAAGTCCGAACCCATAGGTGATCGACCAGGGATGTCCGGCCAGCAGCAGCGTCGCAACGTTGAGAATGGCCAGCAGCAGGCCAGCCCCGACCAGCGGCCACGGCCCACGCAGGATCCAGCTCCAGCCGGGCCGTGCCGGTGCGGGCTCGGCCTCGATATTGCCGTGGGCGCGCTTCTCGATCAGGGCCGTCACCAGCGCGACCAGCGCCAGTCCGGCAATGGTCACCGCGATGGCAAAGCCGGTGCCGAGTTCAGCGCCGATACTGATCACGCCAAGATTGGGCTGCTGCAGCCAGAACGGCAGATGAGCGGTGCCGATCAGCGCCCCGACGATGAAGAAGGCCAGCGTCACCAGCATGCGCGCCGAACCGCCCCCGACCGTAAACAGGGTGCCCGAGCCGCAGCCGCCGCCCAGCTGCATGCCCAGCCCAAATATGGCTGCGCCCAGCAGCACCGAGACCCCGACGGGGCCAGCAGCAGCAACCATGGCCTGTCCGCCGATATTGCCGGCGGCCACCAGCGGGATCATCGCCAGCGCGGCGACGCCGATGGTCAGCATTTGCGCCCGCATGCCGCGGCCGCGTTTTTCGACCACCATGCGCTTCCACCCGCCGGTAAAGCCGAACGAGCCGTGATAGAGCGTCGCGCCCAGCGCGCCGCCAATCAGGAACAGCCCGCCCTGACGCAGGTCCACCAGATAGGTGATGATGAAAAAGCCGAGAATGAGAAAGGCCGCAGTGACCAAAAGCGGTGCCCGGTCCGCAACGGCGGGCGGCAGGTATTTTGGCGCGGAAATGGAAATATCAGTCATGAAACCGTCGACGCTGAATGGAGAAAACTCCGGGCCACGCCAGTAAGCGCGGTGCCCGGAGTGCGTTCAATAGCTAGGCGGACGATTATTGGATCGGCCGTGCGGGATCGGCAGCCCATTCGGCCATCGAGCCGTCATACATGGCGGTGTTCTCGTTGCCGCCAACTTCATGCAGCGCAAACCAGGCGATCGAAGCCCAGTGGCCGGTATTGCAGAAGACGATATTCTTCTCGTGGGCGCCGAGACCCAGCGCCTGCGACAGCGCGGCTACGGTTTCCGGCTGGGCAAAGCTGGCATATTCGCCGCTATAGAGCTTGGAGTGGGGCAGGTTCAGCGCGCCCGGAATGGTGCCTTCGATACGCACGACCGGGCTCTTGGACTGGCCGAGATACTGCGCTTCGGGGCGGCCATCGATCAGCTTGGTCCCGGCTGCCAGCGCGGCTTCGACATCAGGAGTCGTGGCGCGCAGTTCGGGGCGCAGCTGAATCGGGAATTCCGCCGCAACCGGGGTCGCCGGTTCGGCAACGCGCTCGCCGCCCTGGGCATCATACTGGCGCCAGCCGCCGTCGAGGATCGAAACGGCGTCATGGCCGAGGTATTTGAAGGTCCAGTAGACGCGGGTCGCGCCACCGAATTCCGATGAATCGGTGCCCCACGGCACGATCACCACGTGATCGTCGCCATCAATGCCGAGCCCGCCAATCAGCTTGGCGATCTGCTCCGGGGGCGGGATCTGCGCGGGAACGCCGTCGACCTCAACGCGCCATCCAGCCGAGCCATAGGGAGCCACGGCCGCGTTGGCGATATAGGGCAGGGCGCCCAGGTCGACACCGGCCACGTCATCGCGGATGTCGATGATCTTCAGGTTTTCATCACCGGCATGCGCCTTGAGCCACTCGGCCGTCACCAGCGGCGTAACATCCTGCGCGGCAGCAAAAACGGGGACTGCGACGACCATTGCGGCAGCGGCGACAAACGATGCGAGACGCATTGCGGAAAACTCCTGACAATCAATGCCTGAATTCTAGATGGAACTGATCGAGTTATCGAAGTATGGGCCCCCAAAGTCCGGGCGATTGCGGGAAAGGACCACTAGGCCGCCAACCGCAAATGGAATGAACTTCTAGCGCTGACTTTCGGGCAGCGCCCGGCCGGGTCGGGTAATCGCTGCAAGGCTCCCAAGACTCAGCTAAGTCAGGCTGATGTGCATCTGGACCAAAATCTCCCATGATGGCTGAGACAGACCTTTACCTGCCGCTGAAGGCCTTCATGGAAAGCGCCGGCTATTCCGTCAAAGGCGAGGTCAACGGCTGCGATCTGGTCGGCGTCAGGGACGGAGACCCAACGGTTCTCATCGTCTGCGAGATGAAGCTGGCCTTCAACCTCGAACTGGTGATGCAGGGCGTCAACCGTGCGACCTTCTGCGACGAAGTCTGGCTGGCTGCCAGCGCCTCAAAGACATCGAGGGGCCGCGAGCACGATGCCCGGTTCCGCAACCTGTGCCGCAGGCTTGGCTTCGGGCTCATTGCCGTGTCCTCGACCGGTGTCGTGGACGTCATCGTCGCGCCCTTTGCCGCATTGCCGCGCCGCGATCCCAAGAAGCGGTCCCGCCTGCTCGACGAACATAAACGCCGGGTCGGCGATCCGCAAAAGGGCGGTGGGCGCGGCAAGCCGATCATGACCGCCTATCGGCAGGATTGCCTGGTTTGCGCCACCGCACTGTTGAGCGGCCCGCAAAGCCCCAAGCAGCTCAAGGCGCTGGTCGGTCGGGCGCCGACCATTCTGCGCAGCAATGTCTATGGCTGGTTTGTGCGGGAGAGCCGGGGGATTTACGGGGCTCACCGAGCTCGGCCGGGCCGCCGTGCTGCCGCCGACCGCCTGACTTGGCACGATCGACACCGGCACGCGATCTGCCGTCGGGCTGTGGCGGAAAACCGGCACGCGCTTGAGCAGTAGGCGCAGGGCTTCCCAATAGATGCCGCCCACCACTTTGAGCGTCATCAGGGGATAGCGGAACAGGGCGCCCGCCAGCTCCCGGTCCGTGAACTCGCGCCGCTCGCCGCCAAAAGCCGCGCGCAGCAGCAGGCCTTCGCTGTCGGTCTCGTCAATACGCACCAGGACGTGCTCTCCCGGCGCCACGACGTGGAAATTGTAGCGGCAATCCATCGGTATGAAGGGCGAGACATAGAACTGCTTGGCGCAGCTATGCCGGTATGGTCCCTTTTCTTCGCTGGTCCGCAACACGTAGATCCAGCGTTCCCCGAACGTGTTGGAAACCTCGTAGATCAGCGCCCGGACAACGCCCCCTGCATCGCCGCAATAGTAGACGGTCAGCGGATTAAAGACGAAGCCAAACAGCCGCGGATAGCAGAGGATTTCGACGCGTGGATGGGTAATGTCGAGCCCCGCCTGATCCAGCACATCTTCGACCCAGTCGCGCAGACCGCTCCTGCGCCTGTCCCCGAGATCCTTTTCCCATACGCTGAGCGGCGCGCGGCGATTGAACCCGAACAGCCGGCTGCGCTGGCTGAGGTCAGGCGCTTCATCCAGATCGAGCAGCAGAGTGAAGACGCTATAGCGCAGGCTGTGCCGCTTTGGGCGCAGCCGGCTATGAACGACATGCCCGCGATAGAGCCCCGATCTTGCCATCAGGGCACCGGTTCCAACACCGGGCGGCGCGCGATGCGTTCAGCGTGCGGGGCGACCTGCCACGGCCGCGCCACCCCGCTCAGAGCCTCGGCGACGGCGAGCCCCGATTGTAGCGCATCCTCATGGAAGCCGTAGCCGAAATAGCTGCCGCAGAACCACGTATTGCGGTTGGCATTGAGCCGCCACAGCTGCTGCTGCGCCTTGAGCGCCGCTTTGTCGAACAGCGGGTGGTCGTAGTTGAAACTGCGCAGCACCTGGTCAGGCGCAATCGCCTGGTTCGGGTTGAGCGTGACGAAAAGCGGGTGGCGCCGATCGAGATTCTGCAGCCGGTTCATCCAATAGGTCACGCACAGCGCATCCTCGGGCCCGGTTGCCCCTGCCACATAGTTCCAGCTCGACCAGGCCCGCCGGCGGCGCGGCATCAGGCTGCGGTCCGTGTGCAATACGGCCAGGTTCGGCGTGTAGCGAAACGCGCCCAGCAATTCGCTCTCCACCGCGTCGGGATCGGCCAGCAATGTGAGCGCCTGATCGGCGTGGGTGGCAATGACGATCTCGTCGAACCGGTCGGTGTGGCCGTGGATGTCGGTTACCATCACGCCATCGAAGACGCGCGCCACGGCTTTCGCCGCGCATCCAAGCCGCACATTGGCCGATGTCAGGGCGGCGATACGGTCCACATAGCTGCGGCTGCCGCCGGTGACCGTCCGCCAGGTCGGCCGCCCGGCCAGCTTGAGCAGGCCGTGGCTCTCAAAGAACCGGATGAACGCAAAAAGCGGATAGTCGCGCATCTGACCGGCCGATGCCGACCAGATCGCCGCGCCGATGGGCAACAGATGGTCATCGATGAACGACTGCGCATAGTGGCCGTCATCGAGAAACTCACCGAGCGTCATTTCCTGCAGCTCGCTGCGACCCAGCAGGCCCGGCGCGTCGCGATAGAAGCGCGTGAGGTCCCGCAGCATGCGCCAGAACCGGGCGCGCAGGATATTGCTGGGCTGGGCCATCATGGCCGAGCTGGAGTATTCGAGCCGGCCGCCATCGAGCGATGCCGAGAACGACATTTCCGAGTCCTGCGTCGCAACACCCAGATGCTCGAACAGCGCGACGAGGTTGGGATAATTGCCCTCGTTATAGACGATGAAGCCGGTATCGACGGCCGTCGACGTCGCTCCGGTGGGCACGTCGACCGTATGGGCATGACCTCCAAGCCGGTCTTCCGCCTCATAGATCACCACGTCATTGGTGCCACTCAGCAACCAGGCTGCCGAGAGCCCGGCAATGCCGGACCCCACAACGGCGATCCTGCGTGACGGCGAATGGGACTGGGCGCGCTTCACGATCGTAACCTCATGCTTGGTACGATCACTACGACCAACCCCGCCAGCTGGATGACTCGCCGGAAAATAAAACTGGCGCGTGATCCAATCCGCCGGGGCCGCCGTACTCCCCGCCATGAGACAAAGTTCGCTTGCATCCAATTTTGGTTTGACCAGCACTCCCGCTGCTCTACTTGTTGCGGGATTGACTGGTGCGGTGCGCGTGCGCCGCCGCGAACAACGAACGAGACCCATGCCTGGTGAGGATAGCGACAACGTTGACGACCAGATGACGCTGCTCTTGCTGCAGGTCGGGCGTGCCCAGGACGTGGAGGCATTTGAGGCGCTGTTCCGCCATTTCGGTCCGCGCATCAAGTCCTACATGGCCAAGGTCGACCGCAATCGGGCCGAAGAGTTGATGCAGGAAACCATGATGTCGGTCTGGCGCAAGGCCAGCCTGTTCGATGCCACGCGGGGCGTTGCTGCCAGCTGGATATTCACCATCGCCCGAAACCATCGTATCGACGCCCTCCGGCGCGACCGCCGCGCCGAGATCGATCCCGATGACCCGGCGCTGGTGCCGGAGACGCCGATGGCTGCCGATCAGGCACTCGATATCAGCCAGAATGCCCGGCTGATGCGCGAGGCCATGGCCAGCCTGCCTTCCGAGCAATTGCAGGTGCTCGAATTGTCTTTCTACCAGGAACAGTCCCAGAGTGAGATCGCCACGCGGCTCGCTTTGCCTCTCGGTACCGTCAAATCGCGCATGCGGCTGGGTTTTGCCAAGCTCCGCGCGGTTCTCGAAGGCGGGAGCAAACAGCCATGATCCCGCAGCACCACCTCAGCGAAGACCTGTTGCTCGCTTATGCCGCTGGCACCCTGTCGGAAGGCTGGACCATTGCCGTCGCCTCCCATCTCGCCCTGTGCCCGCAATGCCGCGCGCAGTCGGCGCAGGCCGACATGCTCGGCGGCACGATGCTCGATACCATCGCGCCCGAGCCATTGGCCGATGACGCTTGGGCCGCCATGCGCGCCCGTCTCGATACTGAAACTCCGCTAGCAAAGACAAAGCCGGCCAAGGCCATGGCTTCGGGCAAGCCCGTCCTGCCCATGCCCCTGCGCGCCTATGTCGGCGGCGATATTGATACCATTCACTGGCGCGCACTGGGGCGGGGTGCGGCGCAGATGATGCTGCCCACCGCTGATCCGACGACGCAGGTGCGGTTGCTGCGCATTCCCGCCGGCAAGCCGGTGCCCGAGCACAGCCATGGCGGGCGTGAGCTGACCCTGGTCCTGTCCGGCAGCTTCCGCGATGGTGAAATGGTGTTCGGCCCCGGCGACATCGAGGATGCCGACGGCTCCATCCTGCATACGCCGACGGCCACGCCGGAGGCCGACTGCATCTGCCTGGCGGTAACCGACGCGCCACTGCGCTTCAGCAGCTGGCTGGTGCGGCTGATCCAGCCCATCCTCAAGATCTAGCCAAGGAAACAAGGTCCATGGTCAACCATCTGGTCGCCTACCTCTCGACCGCCTTCGTGTTCTTTGCGGTGGATTTTGTGTGGCTGACGAAACTGTCGACGGGCATTTATCGCCCCCGTCTGGGCGAGCTGCTGCTCGATCAGCCGAACTTGCTCATCGCCGGACTGTTCTACCTGTTTTATGTCGGGGGCATCGTCTACTTCGCGGTGGCCCCGGCGCTGGCCGATGGCGGCTGGAGCAAGGCGCTGGTGGCCGGGCTGGTGTTGGGCTTCGTCGCCTACGGCACCTATGACCTCACCAATCTCTCCACCCTGCGCGGCTGGCCCTGGTCCGTGACCCTGATCGATCTCGCCTGGGGCACCGCCCTCACTGGCGTTGCGGCGGTTTCAGGCTTTTTCATCACGCAGTTCTTTCTGCGCTGATCAGACCATTGATCCAATAGGGAAATGCGAGCGTAGTGTTGGCTATCTAAGCTCATAGGTAGTCAAACATGGCGTCTCCCCAAACCGCACCCAAATCCGCCCGCAAGGGGCGATCTCGCTGGGTGTGGATGGCCATTGGCGGGGTCCTGCTCATCGCTGGCGCCTACGCCTTCGTGCAGCGGCCCTGGCAGTCCGGGCCTGCCGCAGTTGCGGTCGAAATCGTCGCTGAAGGCCCGATAACCCAGGCACTGGCCGTCAATGGCCGCGTCGCCGCCCGCCATGCCGTCAAGGTCCGCTCGGCCGTACTCGGGCAGGCGATTGCTGTTGGTGCCGAGGAGGGGGCCAGTGTAGCGGCCGGCGACGTGCTGTTGCAGCTCGATGCTTCTCAAGCCAAGGCCCAATTGCTCCAGTCCACCGCCGCGCTTGATGCCGGGTTGGTCCGTCAGCAGCAGGCGCAGGCGATTGCCGACCGGGCCCGCGCTTTGGGCGACAATGCCACGCGCTCGGCCCGCGAAGACGCCGAGCTGTCGCTGACCGCCGCCAGCAACGAGGTCAACCGTCTGAGCGCCGCCGTTGAGCAGGCGCAGAGCCAGCTGGCGCAATACACCATCACCGCGCCCCTCAGCGGCGTGGTGCTCGACAGGTCAGTCGACAAGGGTCAAATGGTGGATACCCAGTCGGATTTGTTCACCGTCGCCGATCTCAGCGAGTTGCTGGTCGAAACCGATGTCGACGAAATCTACTCCTCGCGCATACACGATGGCCTCGTTGCGCTGCTTCGCCCGGCTGGCGACTCCGTCCCGCAAAACGGCACCGTCATCTTCGCTGCACCGACCGTGGATCCCTCCACCGGCGGTCGCGCCGTCAAGATCGCGTTCGACAATGCGGTCGATCTGCCGGTCGGTCTCACCGTCAATGCCAATATCATCGTGTCGCAAACTGACGCCGCCCTGTCGGTGCCGCGCAGCGCCATCGTCACCGAAGGCCCCGATAGCCATCTGCTGGTGCTCGAAAACGGCACGGTCCAGCAACGCGCCATCGCATTTTCCGATTGGCCGGCTGAGCGGGTGATCGTCACCAGTGGCCTCACCGTGGGCGACGCGGTCATCCTCGATCCCGCTGCGGTCAGCGTCGGTCGGCCCGCAGTGGCGGAATAGCGTCATGCAATACGGCTTCAAGATCGCCATGCGCTACCTCACCGCCAGCAAGGCCCAGACCGGCCTGCTGATCGCCGGCGTGGCGGTGGGTGTTTTCGTCTTCATCTTCATGAGCGCGCTGATCGGGGGCCTCGCGGTGTTCCTCGTACAGCGCACCGTCGGCGACATCGCGCATGTGACCATCGAGGCGCCCGCCCGCGATCCGGGCTCGCTGCTGCCCGATGATGCCGGTGTATTGCTGGTCGAACAGCGCGCCGCCAACCAGCGCGAGCTCCTGCGCACCGCCGATGCCTTCATGCCCATCATCGCCGCAACGCCGGGCGTTGCGGCCACCTCGCAGCAGATCGTGGGCAATGGCTTTCTGGTGCGCGGCCAGTCCAATGCGCCCGTGGGCGTAACCGGGGTCGAGCCGGGCAAGGTTTCCGCCATCGCCAATATCGGGAAGCGCCTCATCGCCGGAAATACCGACCTCACCAACTCCACGGTGATCATCGGCAGCAAGCTTGCCGATACGCTGGGCGTCGGCATCGGCCAGGTGGTGCGGATGCAGTCCGACCGCGGCAATGAGCGGCCGCTCGTGGTTGGCGGCATTTTCGAGCTGGGCCTCGACGCCTTGGATAGCCGCACCGCCTTTGTCAGCCTTGGCACGGCGAGAATTCTGTTCGATATGCCGCAGGGCATTTCGCGCATCGAACTCAAGCTGGAAGACCTCAACCAGGCCGACGCCTTTGCCCGGCGCATTGCGGCTGATACCGGCCTCAAGGCGACGCCCTGGACTGCGGGCAATGCCCAGCTGCTCGATGGCCTGCGGGCGCAGGGCAGTTCCGGCGACCTGATCAAGGCCTTCGCGCTGATCACCATCGTCATTGGGGTGGCCAGCGCACTGCTGCTCTCCACCTATCGGCGGCGGCCCGAGATCGGCATCATGCGCGCAATGGGCGCCAGCCGGCTCTTCGTCATCTTCGTCTTCGTCACCCAGGGCGCGCTGATCGGCATCCTTGGCGGGCTGATCGGAGCGGGGCTTGGCTATGCGGTGCTCTCGCCTTTCCCGGTGCCCGAACTCGCCCCGCCGGGCGGCCTGCCGGTCGATGTCCGGCAGGGTGCCTATGGGCTGGCCATCGCGCTGACGGCGATCGGCGCCATCCTGGCCTCCATCCTGCCGGCCCGCGCCGCCGCGAGGGTGGACCCGGTTTCGGTGATCGGCCAATGAGTGCGCTTCTGGAGGTCCGCGACCTCGTCAAAACCTATGGCGAAGGCGAAGCCGAAACCCGTGTGCTCAAGGGGCTCAATCTGTCGCTGCAAACCGGCGAACTCACCGCTCTGCTTGGCCCCTCCGGCTCCGGCAAGAGCACCTTGCTGACCATTCTCGGCACACTGATGAAGCCGACCTCGGGCCAGCACATCATGCTGGGCGAGGATCTGACGCGCGCCGATGACCGCGCGCTAACCGAATTCCGCAACCGCCATATCGGCTTCGTCTTCCAGTTCCACCACCTGCTGCCCGATTTCACCGCCCTCGAGAATGTCATCTTCCCCGCCGCCGTGCGCGCTGGTCGAGAAACTGCCGAAGCGCGAGATCGCGGCCGCGAACTGCTGGCCCGCGTCGGGCTCGAAAGCCGCACGGATTATCTCGCCACCAAGCTCTCGGGCGGTCAGAAGCAGCGCGTCGCCATCGCCCGGGCCCTGATGAACAAGCCAGAGCTGGTTCTCGCCGACGAGCCGACCGGCAATCTCGACCGGGAATCCGCCGAGCAGGTGATGGAGCTGATCGGCGATATCAACCGCGAGGAAAAGACCAGCTTCCTGATCTCGACCCATGACGACAAGATCGCCAATACCTGCCGCCGTCAGATCCGAGTGGTGGCCGGGCGAACCGAGTAGTGGGAGAGGGCAGGGGGGCTAGACCGTCTCCTCCCGCCCGCTGGCATTGGATGCCATGGCCGCATCGAGCACTTTCTGGATCGTCGCGGCGCGGCGGAACGAAGGTTCCTGTGTCTTGCTGGCTCGCACTGCGCTGACAAAGCGCTGGTAGTTGGTTTCGACCGGATCGAACGGCACATCGCGCCAGGTGGCGGTGTGCACGTCCTCGCCCAAGCACGCCCGCAGGGTTGAGGTGCCGGTGTCGTAGATGATCTCGACCGAGCCGGTTTCCCCATAGATGCGCAGCCGCAGCTGGTCCATCTGCCCCGCTGCGGTGCGGGTCGCCTGGATCGTGCCGATGGCGCCGGTGGTGAAGTCGACATTCATTGTGAAGCTGTCATTGGCGTCGAGCACATATTCGCCAATCCGGTTCCCCGGCGCCTTGTCGAAAGTCCTAAGCCGCCCGAACACATGCGCCACGTCCAGCCCGCTGCCATAGGAGGCGAAGTCCACGATGTGGATGCCGATATCGCCCAGCGCGCCATTGGAGCCATGCGCCGTGCTTAGGCGCCACAGGAACTTGGTCTCTGTGTGCCAATCGCCCCAGTGATTGCCCACCAGCCAGCTCTGCAGGTGCGACGCCTCCAGGTGCCGCACCGCGCCGATGGCGCCCGACAGCACCATTTCGCGCCCCTTCTGTAGCGCCGGTGAATTGCGATAGGTGAAGTTGACCATGCCCACCTTGCCCGAGCGCTCCATCGCCTCGGTCATTTCCATGGCCTTGGTGGCGTCCGTTGCCAGCGGCTTCTCGCAGAATATATGTTTGCCCGCGGCGATCGCCTGCATGGTGGTGGGGTGGTGGATGCGATCGGGGGTGACATTGGCCACAGCGTCGAATTCGCCCCAGGCCAGCGCCTCCTCCAGCGAGGCGAACTGCCGGCCGATATGATGCTCGTCGCAGAAGGCCCTCAACCGGTCCGGGTCGACGTCGACGCCGCCCACGATGCTCACGCCATCGATGGCGGCGAAATTGGTCGCATGGCTATTGGCCATGCCGCCTGTGCCCAGAATGAGCAGTCGCATGGAATCCATCCTCCTCTGGAGGCGGCCCGATTTTTCGGTTGCCGCCCGTCTCGGCCGTCAGCTTCTCCAGTGTGGCTGGGGCTCGGCCAAAGTCTGCAGGGTCTCGACATCCTCGCCGTCGATGCGCTTGAGCAGCAGGCGCGTCAGTTCGCCCCCGGCGGCGAACACATCCTCGCGGATGCTGTCCATGGCGGGGAACAGGGTCGGCAGGATGCCCGAGGTCTGCTTGTAGATGATGTGCACATCCCGCCCCAGCGTGAGCCCGCCCTCCTGCAGGCCCCCCACCAGCGCGATGGTGCGAATTTCGCTGTCGCAGATAATGCCGTCGGGCCGGTCGGGCTTGTTGGCAAGCGCCAGCCCGATGGCGCGGATTTCTTCCGGGCTACGCCCCTGCGTATCCTCGAGGATGTGAGCCTCGATCCCGGCCCGCGCCGTCGCCTTGTGAAAGGCCGTGACGATGTTGTGGTGGTTGGTGGTGCGGTCGTCGCCGATCACCAGCATCACGCGCTGGCAGCCCTTGCTCGCCAGCCGCTCCACCGCCATGGCGGCAAAATCCTCGGAGTGGAAATCGTGATAGGCGTGCGGGGTATAGAATTCGGTGCGGCCGTGGCTGACAAACGGAAAGTCGGCATCGATCATCATCTGCACACGCTTGTCGCGCGGTCCGGTATGGGTGATCACCACCCCGTCGGCTGTGCGATTGTCGAGGATGTAGCGGATGGTCTCGGCCGAATTGTAACGTTCGAATTCCGGGATGACCGTCAGGTGATAGCGCGTCCCCTTGATGGCCTGGCCGATGCCCTGGATCATGTGGCGCGCGAAGTCGATCGAGTCCTCGGCGCCGTCCAGCACCAGCGCGATAACATTGGTCTTGCCCGTGCGCAGACGCACCCCGGCGCGGTCGGGCACATAGCCCAGGGCCTTGGCGGCCTCGGCAACCTTGTCGCGCGTTTCCTGCTTCAGCGTGGTACCGCCGCGTAGCGACAGCGATACCGTCGACAGGCTCAGGCCCGTCATGTCGGCAATGGTGCGCAAGGTCACGCGCTGGTTTCCCGCGCTGCGTCCGTTGCCGTTCGATGTGGTCTTGCTGGTCATTGGCGTGTCGTTCCCCGCCCCGTTTTTACACTGCTCGCCCACGAAACCAAACACTGCAAATTTTGCAACGATGCACAACATCGGCATTCGATCTGAAACGATTGCGCAATACGCAACATGTTGGTGTAAAACAATAAAAAATCATGAAGGTCATCATGCCTGACCAAATGCGATTCACAATTGCAACGTTGCATATGATGTGGTTACCTCGCTTGGCGTTGGGATGAGGGTTCCAGACGCGGGGCCGTCCAACGAGATGGCGAGAGCTTCTGAGGAGGAGTTGATGCTCAAGAAGGGTTTTCTGACCACTGTGGCAGCATTGTCGTTGATGGCTGCCGCCGCATTGCCCGCAAGGGCCGAAGTGTCGATCATGTATATGGAAAGCTTCGGGGCCCTGATCGAGTCGGGCATAAAGGCGTTTGAGGCCGAGACCGGCGAGAAGGTCAACGCCATCAAGCTGCCCGGCCAGGGCTATGACCAGCGCATCGCGCTCGACCTCAGCGCCGGCACGGCAGCCGACGTCAACCTGGTCGATAGCTTCATGGTGTCCGAGCTGGCCGCTGCCGGCTATCTCGAGCCGCTCAACGAGCGCGCCGCCGCCTGGGACCAGTATCAGTATTACCTCAAGGGCCTGCTTGAAGTGGCGTCCTATCAGGGCGAGGTCTATGCCCTGCCCACCGACACCGACGTGCGCATGCTGTGGTACGACAAGTCCAACTTCGAGAAGGCTGGCATTGCCATGCCATGGGAGCCGAAGAACTGGAACGACATCCTCGACGCCGCCCAGAAGCTCAAGGATGCCGGCGTGCAGTATCCGTTCCAGCTGCCGGCCGGCATCAAGCAGGGCGAAGCCACCACCATGCAGGGCGTCTACATGGCGCTGCTCGGCGCCGACGTGCCCGAGGGCGACCGCAACCGCCTGCTTAAGCGCGATACCAACCAGTGGATCGGCGACAGCCCGGCTCTGCGCCGCACCTTCGATCTCTACCATCAGGTCTTCGTCGAGCGGCAGCTCAATCCGGCCGACCTGAACTACGCGGCCGATATCGGCGCCGCCGTCCGCCAGGCTTTGGCCGACGACAAGCTGGGCATTCTCGCCTCTGGTTCCTGGGAAGATGCGTGCCTGTGGGATTGCAACAATCCTCCAAGCCGCGAAGACCGCGATGCCGAGGTGGCATGGACCCCATGGCCCGGTTCGGGCGAGCCCGGCACCAAGACCACCACCAATATTTCGGGCGGCTGGACCCTTGGTATCAACTCCAAGGCGTCCGACAAGGACATGGCCTTCAAGCTGGTGACGGCCATCTTCGATGAAGCCAACTTCAAGGCCTGGACACTGGCCAACCACCGCATGGCCGTGCGTACCGATATCTCGGAATCGCCGGAATATACCGCCGACCCATTCCTCGCCAAGGCAACCGCCCTGGCCGCAGACACCACGGGCCGCGACACCATCCCCGGCTACCAGACCGTCTCGGCCCTGATCCAGCAGGCGACGTCCGACCTGCTCGATGGCGCCAGCGTCGACGAAGTCATCCAGAGCTATCACGACGCGCTGGTCGACGAGTTCGGTGCCGAGAAGGTCATCACTTACGAATAAGTCACCTCCCGACGCGGCGGCGCCCAGACTAGTCCTCCAGGTGCCGCCGTGACGGGAAGTTGGATTTTCCAGCACCCGCGATGTCACCCCGGCCTTGAGCCGGGGCCCATCTCGAGATCGCAGCGCCGCCGCCAGGTGGCCCCAACTGGCATCTCAGGATGGATCCCGGCTCGAGGCCGGGATGACGTCGAGTCTTTGCCCGTCGGTGCGCGAGTGAGAAAACACCCATGAAAAACCAGGCCAACCCCTGGCTCACCAGCAATCTCTTCGTTCTCGGGCTGGCCATGCTGCCGGCGGCATTGCTGATCCTGGCGCTGCTCTATTTCACCGCCTGGGCCTTTGCCTTCAGCTTCACCGATCTGGCGCTGGTCGGGCGCAAGTCGGTCGAGTGGAGCTGGGTTGGCCTGCAGAATTTCGAGCGCCTGTTCACGCGCCGCGGCTTTCTGGAATCGCTGTGGACCACGGTGGTCTTCGTGTTCTTCTCCGCCATCGTCGGCCAGTCGGTGCTCGGCTTCCTGCTAGCGGCGCTCCTGCGGGGCAGCCAGTCCACCATTCGCAGCGTCGTCGAAGTCTGCATCATGCTCGGCTGGCTGCTGCCCGATATCGTCGCGGCCTTCCTTTGGTCGGCCACCACCAGCCAGACGGGCCTCATCAACCAGCTCATCGTGGTGCCGCTCGGCTTCAAGCCGATCAATTTCATCAACGACTATGCACTGCCCGTCGTCACCATCGCCAATGTCTGGAAGGGCACGGCCTGGTCCTATCTGCTGTTTTCGGCAGCGCTGGATTCGGTCTCGCGCGAAGTGGTCGAGGCGGCCAAGGTCGATGGCGCCACCCCGTTCCAGCGCATCTGGATGGTGCAGCTGCCGATCATCCGGCCCCACATCGCCACCAACATGCTGTTCATCACCATCTGGACCTTCACCTACTTCCCGCTGATCTACGCCATGACCGGCGGCGGTCCGGGCGCCCAGACGCAGACCCTAGCGGTGTTCCTCTACAATCAGAGTTTTTCGCGCGGCAATCTGGGCTTCGGCAGCGCCATTTCGGTGGCCATGCTGGTCATCGTCGGCGCGCTCTCACTGGTCTATCTGCGCATGCTGCGGGAGCCCAAATAGATGGAATCCAACGAGACCACCTCGCGCATCACCGCGATTGCGCTGGCTTTCATGGCTGTCATCTGGGTCAGCCCGTTCACCTGGCTGTTTCTCAACGCCTTCAATCCCCTCTCGACCGGGCAGTTGGAACTTCCCCGCACGGTGGGGCTCGATAATTTCGCGCTCGCCGTCAGCGGTAATGCCGGCAAGCAGTTCCTCAATTCCATGCTGATCGCCGCCGGCACGGCGACGCTCAGCGTCGTGGTTGGCATTTCGGCGGCCTATCCGCTGTCCCGGCTGCGCATTCCGGGGCGCAATGCCTTCCTGTGGACGCTGGTGCTGCTGCGCATGTTGCCCTCGGCGGGCGTCCTGGTGCCGCTCTATTTCGCGGCTCAGCGCGGCGGCCTGCTCAACCAGTTCGGCGTCATCATCGCGCTGACCATTCTCAACCTGCCGTTCACGCTGCTGCTGCTGAAGAACTTCTTCGACACGGTGCCGATCGAGCTGGAGGAAGCTGCTTATGTCGAGGGCGCTTCGCTGCTGCAGATCATCACACGGATCGTGCTGCCCATGTCGCGGGCCGGCATCGCCGTGGTGTGGTTCTACAGCTTCACCGGCGCCTGGAACGAGTTCCTGCTGCCGCTGATCTTTGCCCGTGTGCAGGACGCCTTCCCGATGTCGGTGGGCCTCTACGCAGCTTTCGGGCAGCAGGGCGCCATCAACTATGGGTTCCTCACGGCCTTTTCCATCATCTACGCAGCGCCGGCGGTCGGCGTTTATTTCTTGTTGCGGCGAAACATGAACACAGGGTTCGCCGGTGTCGGAGTCAAAGGATGACCTATTCCAATCCCCAATCGTCCAAGCTCGGCTTGCTGGATGACGATCTCAAGATGGAGGGCAAGCTCATCCGCCTCTGCAAGGATCTCGAACACAAGATCCTGACGCATGTCGATGGCGTGAGCTGGCAATGGCACGTGCAGCGCGCCGACGTGACGGCCGAGCAGGCGCTCAAGGCCGACTGGCGCAAGTGGGAGCAATTCGGTCCGCATTCGGTCTGGGCCAAAAAGCAGGGCCACACCTGGTTTGCCGCCGAAGTCGTGGTGCCCGAGGCGGCCAAGGGCAAGACCTTCGTGCTCAAGTTCACCAGCCAGTGGCAGGACCGCCCCGGCTCGACCGATCCGCAGTGTCTGGCCTATCTCGACGGCCACATCGCCCAGGCGCTTGATGGCAACCACACCGAACTAGTGATCGAGCGCAATGCCAAGCCGGGCAACAAGCATGTCCTGCTGGTCAACGCCTTCACCTTCTTCGATCGTCCGCTGGTCGGTTTCACCGTCGATTTCTACACGCGCAGCGAACGCGCCGAGAAGCTCTACTGGGACCTGCAGACCCCGCTCGACGTGGCAGTCCGCCTCTACCAGAACGACCCGCGCCGCCAGGCCATCCTCAACATCATCGACCGAGCCCTGCGCGCGCTGGATCGCCGCGATGGCTTCACTCCCGAATTCGAAGCCTCGATGGGCGCCGCGGAGAAGATCGCGGCCGAAATCTACAAGCTCGTCGATACCGAGGTGCAGCCCCAGATCACGGCGGTGGGCTCCACCCATCTCGACGTGGGCTGGCTCTGGCGCGTCATGCACACCCGCGACAAGACCGGGCGGTCCTTCGCTACCGTGTTGAATTTGATGGAGGAATATCCCGAATTCATCTTTATGTATAATCAGTCGGTGCTCTTCGACTTCCTCAAGAAGGACTATCCCGAGCTCTGGGAACGCCTGCTCAAGCGGGTCAAATCCGGCCAGTTCGAGATCGAAGGCGCCATGTGGGTGGAGCCCGACGTCAACATCGTTTCCGGCGAGAGTCTCGTCCGCCAGATCATGCGCGGCCGCCGCTTCCACCTCGAGCATTTCGGCGTCGATCCCAAGACCGTCTGGCTGCCCGATACCTTCGGCTATTCCGCCAACCTGCCGCAGGTCATGGACAAGTCGGGCCTCAAATACTTCGTCACCTCCAAGCTGAGCTGGAACGACACTGACCGCTTCCCCTATGACAGCTTCCACTGGAAGGGCATCGACGGCACCGTCACCAAGGCCCAGCTGATCACCGCGCAGAAATACGACAGCGAGCAGATCTTCACGACCTACAATGGCGATCTCTCGGTCAGCGAAACCATGGGCGCCTGGAAGCGCTACGAGCCCAAGGCCGTGCACAACGAAGTCGTCATGTCCTATGGCTATGGCGATGGCGGCGGCGGCCCCACCCGCGGCATGATCGAGCGCGGCATCCGCATGGAGCGCGGCATTCCCGGCGCGCCCCGCGTCAAGCTCGAAGGCATCGTTCCCTTCCTCGACCGCCTCGGCAAGGCGATGGACAAGCCGGGCAACAGGTTCCCCACCTGGAATGGCGAGCTTTACCTGCAATATCACCGCGGCACGCTGACCTCGGTGGCTAAGAACAAGGCCAATAACCGGCGGGCCGAACGCCTGCTGCGCGAGCTCGAATTCCTCGGCGCCATGGCGCTGGTGCAGACAGGCGCACCTTACCCGGCTGCCACGCTGGCCGAGTTCTGGGAGCTGGTTCTGATCAACCAGTTCCACGACATCCTGCCCGGCACTTCGATCCCCGAAGTCTATGTCGACAGCGACAACGAGTACGGCCAGATTTTCTCGACCCTCGGCTCGCAGAACGGTCCGTGGCACGGCGCCGCGCAGGCCTTCGCCAAGCCCGGCACCGAGCAGCTTCGCCTGTTCAACTTCACCGGCCAGTCCCGCTCGGGCCTCGTGTCGCTGGGCACCGACGCCGCGCTAAACGGCCTGTCGTTGGTTTCCGGCGGGGCGAGCGCGCCCGTGCAGCAACTGACCCGGGCCGATGGCAGCACCGAATTCGCCGCCCCTGTGAGCGACATCGCTCCCCTGGGCTGGACCGGCGCGCAACTCGTCAATGGCGCCGCCAAGGCCAGCTCGGCACTCAGCGTCTCCACCACCCAGCTCGAAAACGACCTGCTCAAGGTCACCTTCGACAAGGCCGGCGAGATCACCTCGATCCTCGACAAGAGCCGTTATCGCGAAGTCCTGCCCAAGGGCGAAAAGGCCAACCGCCTCATCGCCTACGAAGACAAGTCGATGGAGTGGGATGCCTGGGATATCGACCGCTACTTCGAGGAGCAGTTCTGGCCGCTGGCCGATGGCAAGACTTCGGTGTCGGTGGTCGAAACGGGCCCCCATCGCGCCGCCATCCGCGTCGAGCGCAGCTACCAGCACTCGCGCGTCGTGCAGGTCATCTCGCTGGCCTCGGGCGCCCGGCAGATCGAGTTCGACACGTTCATTGACTGGAATGAGCGCCAGACGGTGCTCAAGGCCCAGTTCCCGTTCGATCTCAACACCTCCGAGATCCGCTCGGAAATCCAGTTCGGCCACGTCAAGCGCGCTACCCATCGCAATACCAGCTGGGACAAGGCCCGCTTCGAAGCCTCCATGCACCGCTGGGTGGATATCAGCGAGAGTGACTTCGGCGTCGCCCTGCTCAACGACTGCAAATACGCCTACGACTGCCTCGAGCAATCCGTGCGGCTGACCCTGGTACGTGGCTCGACCTTCCCCGATCCGCGGGCCGACATCGGCGAGCATCGCCTGCGCTATGCCCTCATGATCCATGACGGCATTGCCGACCTGGCCGGCGTGCATCGGGCCGCCGAGCGCTTCAACAATCCGGTTGCCGTCATCGGGTCACTGAAGCCCGCCGCCAGCGCCGTGGCCGAACTGGGCGCCTTCAGCTTCGCCCGGGTCGATGCCGAAAACGTCACGCTGGAGACCGTCAAGAAGGCTGAAAAGTCCGACGCCCTGGTGCTGCGCATCTTCGAGCACGCCAATATCCGGGCCGACGCGACCATCACCTTCGGCATCCCGGTCAAGTCCGTCCGCACCGTCAACCTGATGGAGGAGGGCGCCAGCAAACCCCTGAAGATTAGGGACAATGGCGTCACCCTCTCGCTGCGGCCCTTCGAGATCGCAACGCTGATGATCGAAACGTGAGGAGGCTCTGATGGCCGATGTTACGCTGCGCGGCATCCGCAAGTCCTACGGATCGCTTGAAGTCGTCCACGGTGTCGATCTCGACATCAAGTCCGGCGAGTTCGTCGTCTTCGTCGGCCCGTCAGGCTGCGGCAAGTCCACCCTGCTGCGCATGATTGCCGGGCTGGAGCCGATATCGGGCGGCGAAATCTCCATTGGCGGCAAGGTCGTCAACGACATTCCCTCTCCCCAGCGCGGCATCGCCATGGTGTTCCAGTCCTACGCGCTCTATCCGCATATGAGCGTCTACGAAAACATGGCTTTCGGCCTCAAGCTCGCCAAGACGCCGAAAGCCGAGGTGGACCAGCGGGTGCGGGAAGCCGCGCGGATCCTGCAGATCGAGGACTATCTCGAACGCATGCCCAAGGCCCTGTCCGGCGGTCAGCGCCAGCGCGTCGCCATCGGGCGCGCAATCGTGCGCAATCCAAAAGTGTTCCTGTTCGATGAGCCGCTGTCCAACCTCGATGCCTCCCTGCGCGCCCAGACCCGCATCGAGATCGCCAAGCTGCACGACACGCTCACCGCCACCATGATCTACGTTACCCACGACCAGGTCGAAGCCATGACGCTGGCAGACCGGATCGTCGTGCTCAATGCCGGCAGGATCGAGCAAGTCGGCTCCCCGCTGGAGCTCTATCGCGATCCGGTCAACACCTTCGTTGCGGGCTTCATCGCAAGCCAGCGGATGAACTTCATCACCGTGTCGCCAATGGGCGATGGCCTCGTGCTGCCGGGCAATAAGCTGCTGACCATTAGCCACCCGCATCTGGTCAATGCCCGCACGCTGGGCGTCCGTCCCGAGCACCTCGAACTGGCCTCCCCCGAAACCGCCCACTTCAGCGGCACGCTTTCGGTCATCGAACAGTTCGGCGAATATGCCTTGGCTTATGTCGAGCTGCCGACCGGCGAGCTCATCACCATCAAGCTCGATGGTGCACCCGATCTCCAGCTGCATCAGACCATCCATATCGGCCTGCCGCAGGAGGGCGTGCACCTGTTCGATCAGGCGGGCAGGGCGCTGCGGTAACGCGACCTTTGCCGTAGCCGGGATGCCGATCCTATCCTGACGCCAGCTAGGCGGACGGCATCCTAAATCGGGCCGGTCCAGCCCTGCGGATAGTGAAACGCTCCTATGCACATCGTGCCAATCTACCTTCGGGAGGTTGGCATGACGTCAAAGGTGATTTCACTGGATGACCGCTACTCGGCCACGGATGGCCGGGTGTTCATGTCTGGCCTGCAGGCCCTGGTCCGCCTGCCCATGGCCCAGATGCGGCGCGACCGCGCTGCCGGACTCGACACCGGCGCGCTGATCTCGGGCTACCGGGGGTCACCGCTCGGCGGCTACGACCAGCAGGTCATGGCCGCGAAAAAGTATCTCGAACCACTCGATATTCATTTTCAGGCCGGCATCAACGAAGACCTCGCCGCCGCCGCCATCTGGGGCACCCAGCAGCTCCATCTCTCGCCGGGCGCGCGCAAGCAGGGCGTTGTCGGCTTCTGGTACGGCAAGGGCCCCGGCGTCGACCGGTCTGGCGACGTGCTCAAGCATGGCAATGCGGCCGGAAGTTCCGAACATGGCGGCGTGCTGTGCTTTGCCGGCGACGACCACGCGGCGAAATCCTCGTCCATGCCGCACCAGTCCGATCACGCTTTCATGTCGGCGCTGATGCCGGTACTCTATCCGTCCTCCATCCACGAATTCCTCGAAATGGGCCTGCTTGGCGTAGCCATGTCGCGCTATTCGGGCTGCTGGGTGGGCATGAAGTTCATCTCCGATACGGTCGAAACCACCGCCTCGGTCGATCTTTCCGGCGAGCATCGCCAGTTCGTGCTGCCCACCGATTTCGAGATGCCGCCGGGCGGGCTCAACCTGCGCTGGCCCGATCCGCCCATGGTGCAGGATGATCGCCTGCAGAACTACAAGGGCTATGCGGCCATCGCCTTCGCCCGGGCCAACAAGGTCGATCAGGTCGTGCTCGATACGCCCAATTCCCGCTTCGGCATCGTCGCCTCCGGCAAGGCCTATGAGGATGTGCTGCAGGCTCTCAAGGAGCTCGAAATCGGTCCGGAAGAGGCCAGGGCCATTGGCATGCGCCTCTACAAGGTGCGTATGCCCTGGCCGCTCGAACCCGAGGGCATCCGCCACTTCTCCGAAGGCCTCGAAGAAGTCCTGATCGTTGAGGAGCGGCGCGAGATCATCGAAAACCAGATCAAGCAGCAGCTGTTCAACTGGCGCGCCGATGTGCGTCCGCGCATCATCGGCAAGTTCGACGACAAGGACCATCACGTCCTGCCGCTATCGGAGTCGCTCACCGTCGGCACCGTGGCGCGCGCCATTGCCGGGCGCCTCTTGCAATTCGGCTTCGATGCCAGTCTTAAGGCCAAGATCGCGACCGAGCTCGACTATCTCGAAAAGCGCCACGCTGCGACCCAGCATCACGTCGCCCCGCTCATCCGCACGCCCTTCTATTGCTCCGGCTGCCCCCACAATACCTCAACCAAAGTGCCCGAAGGCAGCCGCGCCGCTGCCGGTATTGGCTGCCACTACATGGTGCAATGGATGGACCGGCGCACCGAGACCTTCTCCCATATGGGTGCCGAGGGCGTGCCCTGGACCGGCATGTCGCATTTCACCGACGAGAAGCACATGTTCGTCAATCTGGGCGACGGCACCTATTTCCATTCCGGCATTCTGGCCATCCGCCAGGCTGTCTCCTCGGGCGCCAACGTCACCTACAAGCTGCTCTACAACGACGCCGTGGCCATGACGGGCGGCCAGCATGTCGATGGCAACCTCACCCCGCAGCAGGTCACCCACCAGCTGCATCAGGAGGGTGTCAAACCCATCTACTTCCTCACCGACAAGCCGGACTTCTACGACCCCGCCGAACTGGCGCCCGGCGTCATCCTCAGGCACCGCGACTACATGGATGCGGTGATGGAAGAGATCCGCGAAATGCCTGGCTGCTCGGCCATCGTCTTCGAACAGACCTGCGCCGCCGAACTGCGCCGCCGCCGCAAGCGCGGCATCGCGGTCGAGCCCGACAAGCGCGTCTATATCGAACCCTCGGTCTGCGAAGGGTGCGGGGATTGCTCGGTGCAGTCCAACTGCATTTCCATCGAGCCGCTCGAAACCCCGCTCGGCCGCAAGCGGGTCATCAACCAGTCGAGTTGCAACAAGGACTATTCCTGCCTCAAGGGCTTTTGCCCCTCCTTCGTCACCGTGCATGGCGGCGCCCTGCGCAAGCGCGCCCCGCTCGCCGCCTTCGACGCCAGCCAGCTGCCGCAGCCCGTTGTCCCGCCGCTCACCGCCAAGCCGTGGAACATCGCCATCACCGGCGTTGGCGGCACCGGCGTGCTGACCATCGGCGCGCTGCTCGGCATGGCCGCCCATATCGATGGCAAGGGCGCCATGGTGCTTGATATGGCTGGGCTCGCGCAAAAGGGCGGGGCGGTTCTCAGCCACATCCGCCTCGGCGCAACGCCGCAGGATGTCAGCTCTCCCCGCATCGTCACCGGCGGCACCGACTTGCTGCTGGCCGCCGACGATGTGGTCGCCGTCTCCAAGGAGGGCGCGCAGCTCTGCGATCCCGCCCGCACCCATGGCGTGGTCAATACCCACCTGGCGCCCATTGCCGATTTCGTGCGCAAGCGCGACCTCGATTTCAAGACGGTGGAAGTCGAAACCACCCTGCGCAACCAGCTCCGCTCCTCCGAGCATTTCATCAACTTCACCGCCATAGCCGAAGCCGTGACCGGCGATGCCGTCGCCACCAATGTGATGATGCTGGGCTATGCCTGGCAGCAAGGTCTGGTGCCGCTGAGCCTTGAGAGCCTCGCCGAGGCCATACGGCTCAACAAGGTCGCCGTATCCACCAATCTTCTGGCCTTCGACTGGGGCCGCCGCATTGCCGCCGACCGCGCCGCGGTCGAAGCCGCCATCGCCGCGCCGGCCGCGCCCCCGGTGCTCGCCGCGATGTCCCTCGATCAGTTGGTCGAACACCGCGCCCGCCACCTCACCGACTATCAGGATGAGGCTCTCGCGCAGAAATACCGCGCCGCCGTCGCCCGCACGCTCGCTATTGCCGGGGAGGGGGCCGCCCGCGCCGTGGCGCAGACCTATGCCCGGCTGCTCGCCTACAAGGACGAATACGAGGTCGCCCGCCTCTATTCCCGCCCCGACTTTCTCGTAGGGCTCACCGCGCAATTCGATGGAAACTACCGCCTCGAATTCAATCTTGCCCCGCCCTTCCTGCCCGGAAAAGCAGCCGATGGCCGCCCACGCAAGCGCAAATTCGGGCCCTGGATGCTGCCGGTCTTCCGCCTCCTCGCCAATATGCGCCGCCTGCGCGGAACCCGGCTCGACCTCTTCGGGTTCAGTGCTGATCGTCGGCTCGAACGCCAGTTGATCAGCGACTACGAGGCATTGCTCGAAACGGTGCTGGCCGGGTTCAACACCCGCAATGCCAGCCAGGCCAGCCAGTTGCTCGGCCTTTACGACCAGGTGCGCGGCTATGGCCCGGTCAAGGCCGAGGCGGCAACGAAAGCCCGCGCCCGCGCCGCCGAACTGCTGGCCGCATATCAATCGCCGTCGCCGGTTCCGGCCATGGCTGCGGAATAGGGGGGAATTCATGTTCACGACGGGAATGAGTTTTGGGCTGGGCGAGGAGATCGAGGCGATCCGCTCGACAGTTGGCCGCTGGGCGCAGCAGCGCCTCGCCCCGCGCGCCGCCGAGATCGACGCCACCAACACCTTCGCCAGGGATCTCTGGCCCGAACTCGGCGAGATGGGTCTGCTGGGCCTCACCGCCGATCCCGACTTTGGCGGCTCGGGCATGGGCTACCTCGCCCATGTCGTGGCCATGGAGGAAATCTCCCGCGCCTCCGCCTCCATCGGCCTCAGCTACGGGGCCCACTCCAACCTCGCGGTCAACCAGATCAACCGCCACGGCACTGAGGCCCAAAAGCGTAAATACCTGCCCCCGCTCTGCTCGGGCGAGCATGTCGGCGCGCTGGCCATGTCCGAGTCCGGCGCCGGGTCCGACGTCATCGCCATGCGCCTCTCCGCCACGCCAAAGGGCGACGCCTTCATCCTCAACGGCACCAAGATGTGGATCACCAACGGCCCCGATGCCGAAACGCTGGTGGTCTACGCCAGGACCGACCCCGAGGCGGGCCCCAGGGGCATCACCGCCTTCATCATCGAGAAGGGCCAGCCCGGCTTCAGCACCGCGCAAAAGCTCGACAAGCTGGGCATGCGCGGCTCCAACACCTGCGAACTGGTGTTCAAGGATTGCGAAGTCCCCGCCGCAAACGTTCTCGGCACGGTCGGTAGCGGCGCCAAGGTGCTGATGAGCGGCCTCGATTACGAACGCGTCGTGCTCTCGGGCGGCCCGCTCGGCATCATGGCGGCGGTGATGGATCTGGTCATCCCCTATGTCCACGAGCGCAAGCAGTTCGGCCAGGCCATCGGCGAGTTCCAGCTCATGCAGGGCAAGCTGGCCGACATGTACACCACCTTTTCCGCCTGCCGCGCCTATGTCTATGCCGTGGCCGCCGCCTGCGACCGGGGCGAAACCACCCGCAAGGATGCCGCCGGCTGCATCCTCTATTCCGCCGAAAAAGCCACCCAGCTCGCACTGGAAGCCATCCAGACCCTGGGCGGCAATGGCTACATCCACGAATACCCGGCGGGCCGCCTGCTGCGCGATGCCAAGCTCTACGAAATTGGGGCTGGCACGTCGGAAATCCGGCGTATGCTGATCGGACGGGAACTGTTCGCAGAGGCACGCTGATATGGCGGTCATCAAGTCGTCGATCACCCGGCGCAGCGGGGGCTTCGATGCCAATCTGGCTGCCATGACGGCCGCGCTCGCCCCGGTTTCCGCCGCTGCCGATGCCGCCATGGCCGGTGGCGGACAGGCCGCAAGGGACCGTCACGTCGCCCGCGGCAAGCTGCTCCCCCGCCAGCGCATCGATACCCTGCTCGATCCCGGCTCGCCCTTCCTCGAAGTCGGGCTCTTCGCCGCCCACAACATGTATGACGGCGCCTCGCCCGCCGCCGGCGCCATTGCGGGCATCGGCCGGGTCGAAGGCCGCGAAGTCATGGTGGTCTGCAACGACGCCACCGTGAAAGGCGGCACCTATTATCCGCTGACCGTCAAGAAACACCTGCGCGCGCAGGAAATCGCCGCCGAAAACAATCTCCCCTGCATCTACCTGGTCGATTCCGGCGGCGCGAACCTCCCCAGCCAGGACGAGGTCTTCCCCGACAAGGAGCATTTCGGCCGCATCTTTTACAATCAGGCCAATATGTCGGCGCGCGGCATCGCCCAGATCGCGGTGGTCATGGGTTCCTGCACAGCCGGCGGCGCCTATGTGCCCGCCATGTCTGATGAGGCGATCATCGTAAGGGATCAGGGCACCATCTTCCTCGCCGGCCCGCCCCTGGTGCGCGCCGCGACCGGGGAGGTCGTGACCGCTGAAGAGCTGGGCGGTGGTGATGTCCACACCCGCCTCTCGGGCGTGGCCGATCACCTGGCCCGCGACGATGCCCATGCCCTCGCGCTGGCCCGGCGCGCGGTCGCCAATCTCAATGGTCGCCAGCGCACGCCAATGCAGCTCGCAACGCCGGAAGATCCGCTCTACGATCCCGACGAAATCCCCGGCATCGTCCCCGCCGATCCCCGTACCCCCTACGATATCCGCGAAGTCATCGCCCGCGTCGTCGACGGCTCCCGCTTCGACGAGTTCAAGGCGCGCTACGGCACCACGCTGGTCTGCGGCTTCGCCCATATTCTGGGCATGCCGGTCGGCATCATCGCCAATAATGGCGTGCTGTTCTCCGAAAGCGCCCTCAAGGGCGCCCACTTCGTCGAACTCTGCTCGCAGCGCCGGATTCCGCTGGTCTTCCTGCAGAACATCACCGGCTTCATGGTCGGCAAACGCTACGAGGCGGGCGGCATCGCCAAGGACGGCGCCAAGCTGGTGACGGCGGTGGCGACCACCCAGGTCCCCAAGATCACCATGCTGGTCGGCGGCTCGTTCGGCGCCGGCAATTACGGCATGGCCGGCCGCGCCTATAGCCCGCGCTTCCTCTGGACCTGGCCCAATTCCCGCATTTCGGTGATGGGCGGCGAGCAGGCGGCGGGCGTGCTGGCCATGGTCAAGCGCGATGGGCTGGAGCGCGCCGGTCAAAGCTGGAGCAGCGAAGAGGAAGCCGCCTTCAAAGGCCCGGTCATCGCCCAGTTCGAAACCCAGAGCCACCCGCTCTACGCCTCGGCCCGCCTCTGGGACGATGGCATTATCGACCCGCGCCAGACCCGCACCATTCTGGGCCTCAGCCTCTCGGCGACGCTCAATGCGCCCATTCCCGAAACCCGCTTTGGCCTGTTCAGGATGTGATGATGTTCCAAACCATCCTGATCGCCAATCGCGGAGAAATCGCCTGCCGGGTCATCCGCACCGCCCGCCGCCTCGGCATCAGAACCGTCGCGGTCTATTCCGATGCCGACGCCAATGCCCTTCACGTTACCCTGGCCGACGAGGCCCACCGCATCGGCCCGCCACCAGCCAGTGAAAGCTACCTGCGCGGCGAAGCCATCATCGCCGCCGCCCTCGCCAGCGGCGCCGAGGCGATCCACCCGGGCTATGGCTTCCTCTCCGAAAACGCCGCCTTTGCCGAAGCCGTCGCCGCTGCAGGTCTGGTCTTCATCGGCCCGTCGCCGTCCGCCATCCGCGCCATGGGCCTCAAGGATGCGGCCAAGGCCCTCATGCAGCAGTCCGGCGTGCCGGTGGTCCCCGGCTATCATGGTGCCAGCCAGGACCCCGTAATTCTGGCAGCCGAGGCCGACCGCATCGGCTACCCTGTGCTGATCAAGGCCCGTGCCGGCGGCGGCGGCAAAGGCATGCGCCGCGTCGATGATCCCCGCGATTTCCCCGAGGCACTGGCGGGCGCCCAGCGTGAAGGCCTGGCCAGCTTCGGCGATGGCCATTGCCTCATCGAGTCTTACGTCGCCCGCCCACGCCACATCGAGGTTCAGGTGTTCGGGGACAACCACGGCAACGCCGTCCACCTGTTCGAGCGCGATTGCTCCCTGCAGCGCCGCCACCAGAAAGTCATTGAGGAAGCCCCCGCGCCGGACATGTCCGCCGAAATGCGCGCCGCCATGGGCGAGGCCGCCGTCCGCGCCGCCAAGGCCATCAACTATGCCGGGGCCGGTACGGTGGAATTCATCGTCGATGCCAGCGATGGCCTCCGCCCCGACCGCTTCTACTTCATGGAAATGAACACCCGCCTCCAGGTCGAGCACCCCGTTACCGAGTTCATCACCGGCCTCGACCTCGTGGAACTGCAACTGCGCGTCGCCGCAGGCGAACCCCTGCCGTTCCAGCAGGCCGACCTCGCCATCAATGGCTGGGCCTTCGAGGCTCGCCTCTATGCGGAAGACCCGGTCAAGGGCTTCCTCCCGGCCACCGGCACGCTCGGCCACCTGCGCCTGCCCGAAACGTCAGGCCCCATCCGCACCGATAGCGGGGTGGGGCAGGGCGACGCCATCTCCCCCTTCTACGATCCGATGATCGCCAAGCTCATCGCCCACGGCCCCGATCGCCCAACGGCACTCGCCCGCCTGCGCAGCGCCCTGGCCCAGTGTCAGGTGGCCGGCACAGTCACCAATCTGCCGTTCCTCGCCGCCCTCACTGCCGATCCCGATCTGGCCAGCGGCAATGTAGATACCGGCCTCATCGCCCGCAAACAGGCCGCGCTCACCACCGCTCCCGACCTCCCCGATGCCGCCATCGCCCTGGCCGCTCTCACCGTGCTCGATCTGCCCGGCCCGCAGAACCCCGATCCATGGGCCGCCCGCACCGGCTGGCGCGCCTGGGGCAGCGCCACGCACCGCGTCACGCTCCATGCCGAAACCGCCATTCCCGTTTCGGTCACGCTGCTCCCCGCTGCCTACGAAATCGAAGCCCGCGGTCGCCGTTTCACCGCAACGCTTCCATCCCCCGGCCGCCTGACCGTCGACGGCGCAACCACCTCTGCCAAGGCCGTCCGCCTCGGCCACACCATCACCGTCTTCACCGCGGGCGCCAGCTTCGCCTTCACCCTCCACGATCCCCTCGATGGCGAGGCCGAGGCCGAAGACGCGGCCGATCATGTCCTCTCGCCCATGCCCGGCGCCGTCCGCGCCGTGCTCACCGCGCCGGGGCAGGCGGTGAAGTCAGGTGAACCCCTCGTCGTGCTCGAAGCCATGAAGATGGAATACACCCTGCGCGCGCCCCGCCTGGGTCAGGTCGCTTCGGTGCTGGTCAGCGTCGGCGATCAGGTCGATCAGGGCGCCCTCCTGCTCAATCTCGAGCCGGAGGCCTGAGCCATGCCCGACAGCGTCACCATCTACGAAGTCGGCCCCCGCGATGGTCTCCAGAGCCAGACCCGGCTGATCGCCACGGCCGACAAGATCGCCCTGATCGACCTTCTCTCCGATTGCGGCCTGACCCATATCGAGGTGGCCAGCTTCGTCTCGCCAAAGCTGGTCCCCCAGATGGCCGATGGCGCCGAAGTCATGGCCGGCATCACCCGCCGCCCCGGTGCGGTCTACGCCGCCCTCACGCCCAATATGCGCGGCTACGAAGCCGCCCGCGCCGCCAAGGCCAACGAAGTCGCCATCTTCGCCTCGGCCTCCGAGGGCTTCTCCCGCGCCAATATCAACGCCTCGATTGCCGAAAGCCTCGAGCGCTTCCGCCCCGTCGCCGCCGCCGCTTTGGCCGATGGCATTCCGCTGCGCGGCTACGTCTCCTGCGTCACCGACTGCCCCTATGATGGCCCGACCCCACCCGCCAGCGTCGCCCGAGTCGCCGACGCGCTGCTCGCCATGGGCTGCCGTGAAGTCTCCCTCGGCGACACCATCGGCGCCGCCGTGCCGGGCACCACATCCGCCATGCTCGACGCCGTCCTCGCCGTCGCCCCAGCCGCCAAATTCGCCGGCCACTTCCACGACACCCGCGGTCGCGCCCTCAACAACATCGCCGTCTGCCTCGATCGCGGCCTCAGTGTTTTCGATTCCTCCGCCGGGGGTCTTGGCGGCTGCCCCTTCGCTCCCGGTGCCAGCGGCAATGTCGCCACCGAGGCCGTGGTCGAAATGCTGTCCGGTCGCGGCTTCGCCACCGGCCTCGACATGACCAAACTGATTGCGGCGGCGACCTTGGCCCGCAGCCTGCGCGAGGTGCAAAAATGAGCGTCACCACCCTGCAATTGGACACGGACAAACGCGGCGTTGCCACGGTCACTCTCAACCGGCCCGAGCGGCACAATGCGCTCGACGGAAAAATGATCGCAGACCTGCAGAACACCGTCAGCATGCTGCAAGCCGATGCTGCAACACGCGTGGTCGTGCTGACCGGGGCCGGAGCCAGCTTTTGTGCGGGTGGGGACCTCGACTGGATGCGCCAGCAAATGGCTGCCAGCCGCGATGAGCGCATCGCCCAGGCGCGCCGTCTCGCCGAGATGCTCAGCACCCTCAACACCCTGTCCAAGCCGTTGATCGGCAAGGCGCAGGGGCCCGCATACGGCGGCGGCGTGGGCCTTTTGTGCACTTGCGATGTCTCTATTGCGGTCGACACCGCCCGCTTCGGCCTCACCGAAACGCGGCTGGGGCTGATCCCGGCGACCATCGGCCCCTATGTTTTTGCCCGCCTCGGCGAGGCCATGGCCCGCCGCATTTTCATGTCTGCGCGGGTGTTCGGCGCGGTCGAGGCGGTGACGCTCGGCGTGGTCGCGCGGGCCGTTCCTGCTGAAAAGCTGGATCAAGAAATAGAAGCAGAAATCTTGCCGTTTCTTGCGACTGCCCCCGGCGCCGTGGCCCGCGCCAAGGCGCTCGCACACCGCCTCGGCCCCCGCATCGATGCCGCCGTCATCGAGGCCAGCGTCACCGCTCTGGCCGACGCCTGGGAGACCGAAGAGGCCCGCGAGGGCATCTCTGCCTTCTTCGAAAAGCGCAAACCGAGCTGGGTAACGCCATGAAAATCTTGGTTCCTATCAAGCGCGTAGTCGATTTCAACGTCCGCATCCGGGTCAAGCCCGATGGCTCCGGCGTCGACCTCGCCAATGTCAAAATGGCGATGAACCCCTTCGATGAAATCGCCCTCGAAGAGGCCGTTCGCCTGCTCGAAGCCGGTACCGCCACCGAAGTCATCGCCGTCACCATCGGCCCCGCAATCGCCCAGGATATCCTGCGCACCGCCCTCGCCATGGGCGCAACGCAAGCCCTTCTGGTTGCTACAGAAATTGCTCCGGAGCCCCTGACAGTCGCCAAGGTTCTGGCAAAAATCGCCCGCAATCAGGCCGCCGATCTGGTGCTGCTCGGCAAGCAGGCCATCGACGACGATTGCAACCAAACCGGCCAGATGCTGGCTGCTCTGCTCGATTGGCCGCAGGCCACCTTTGCCTCGGAAGTCACTGTTTCCGCTGACAAAGTCCGTGTCACCCGCGAAGTCGATGGCGGCACACAGACGCTGGAGCTGACACTGCCCGCCGTGGTCAGCGCCGACCTGCGTCTCAACCAGCCGCGCTTCGTCAGCCTGCCTAACATCTTGAAAGCACGCAGCAAACCGCTGACCCAGATCGATCCCGCCACAATCGGAATCGACCTCACCCCGCGCCTCAAGGTCCTGCGCACCGAAGACCCGCCAGCCCGCAAACCCGGCGTCATCCTCGCCTCGGTCGACGAGCTGATCGACCGCCTGCGGGCCCAGGCCATCCTGTAGAAAGGGAGCCGCCAATGACCATTCTGCTGCTGGCCGAACATGACGGGAGCGCGCTTTCACCGGACACGACGCGCGCTGTTAACGCCTTGAACTCGCTCGGTGAAATTCATCTTCTTGTGGCTGGCCATAATGCCGGTTCCATCGCCAATGGAGCCGCAAATATCGCGGGCGTGAGCAAAGTCCTCCACGCCGATGCCCCCTCGCTTGAGCATCAACTGGCCGAGCCACTGGCAGCGCTCATCCGCTCGCTGGCGGATCAATACGACATCATCGCCGCCGCCGCTTCCAGCACCGGCAAAAGCACCATGCCCCGCGTGGCGGCGCTGCTCGATGTGATGCAGGTATCCGACGTCATCGCCATCGAAGCACCTCTGATTTTCAAGCGGCCGATCTATGCCGGCAACGCCATTCAGACCGTGGAAGTGCCTGATGGAAAAGTGGTTTTGACCATCCGAACGCCCCTCTTCGACCCCGCCCCAGAGGGGGGGAGTGCCGCGATCGAGACCATCTCCGTCCCTGAATGGACCGGCCGGACCAGACACATCGAAACCCAAAAGACCATCAGCGACCGCCCCGAACTTGGGGCAGCCCGCGTGGTCGTCTCAGGCGGCCGCGCCCTTGGCAGCAAGGCGCAATTCGATGCCCTGCTGGGCCCGCTCGCGGAAAAACTCAACGCGGCGCTCGGCGCATCCCGCGCCGCGGTCGATGCGGGCTACGCCGCCAACGATCTCCAGGTGGGCCAGACCGGCAAGGTCGTCGCTCCCGATCTCTACATAGCCTGCGGAATTTCAGGGGCAATTCAACATGTTGCGGGCATCAAGGCAGCCAAGGTGATCGTCGCCATCAATTCGGACCCCGGCGCGCCGATATTCGTGCTGGCCGATTATGGGCTGGTGGGTGATATCTTCACCCTGGTGCCGGAGCTGACGGCCAAACTCTAGGGGGCGGAATGGTCGACGCGATTGATCTCAAGATCCTGCGGGTGCTGCAGCAGGAGCCGGACATCCCCATGACCGAGCTGGGCGAGCGAGTCGGCCTCAGCCACACCCCATGCTGGCGGCGCATCAAGCAGATGGAGGCGCAGGGCGTTATCCGGGGCAGGGCGCTGCTGCTCGATCCGGCGCAGGTGGAACTCGACGTCTCGGTGATCTGCTTCGTCAAGCTCAACCATCACGACGAAGCAGCGCTGAATGCCTTCGAGGCCGAGGTGATGCGGCTGCCCTTCGTCGTGCAATGCTACTCGATGTCCGGCGAACACGACTACATGCTCCGCGTCGTGTCGCGCGACGTGAAGCACTACGAGGAGTTCGTGAAGCGCTCGCTCCTGCACCTGCCCAGCGTCGCCTTCGTCAATTCAAGCTTCGCGCTGCGCGAGGTCAAGAACGTCACCATTCTGCCGGTTTGAACACTGAGCGGCCCGGAAATTCGGGCATTTCCTCCGCCTGCATACCTCCGACCAACGACGTAGCCAAACCCTCTTGCCAATAGAAATTGGTACGCTAGTATTCTAGCATTCAATCATTGGGAGGTGCTTATGAAGTTTTCACGTCGCGCATTTGATGCGATTGCAATGGCTGGGGTTGCTTCTGCAATCATGCTGTCGGCCGTTCCGGCCATGGCGCAGAGCGGAACGTCGCACCTGGGTATCCCCGTCGACAAGATCGGCGTCGTCGGCTTCACCGTCCGCACAGAACTCGCCGAAGATGCCCGCGGTACGCTGGAAAAGATCGCCGCATGCGGCATCCAGAATATCGAATTCTCGGGCCCCAAGCTGGCCGACCCCGTTCCGAGCTTCCAGGGCGTCGAAGTCCCTGCGATCAAGGCCTTTGCCGAAGAGTTCGGCTTCAAGGTGCCATCGCTGGGCGTTAACGGCGACGACCTCACCGATCGTCTCGACGTCGTGATCTCGTCGGCCAAGGAACTGGGCGCGACCTATGTCCGCATCAGCGGCGTGGCCAAGGTCGAAGGCGAAGAGCCGACGGCTTATTACACCCGTCTCGCCGAAGTTCTCAACAAGGCCGGCGCGCCACTCAAGGAAGCAGGCATCACGCTCGCCTACCACAACCACGACGCCGAATTCGTCGAAATCGCCGACGGCAAGTCGGGCTATGACATCCTGCTCGCCGAAGTCGATCCGGCCGCAGCCGCGTTCGAACTCGACCTCTACTGGGCGACCAATGGCGCCGCCAACCCGCTGGAACTGATCAAGGAAAATCCGGGCCGCTTCCCGCTGTTCCACGTCAAGGACGCCCAGAAGGTGACCGAGGATGGCAAGGAAGTCACGACCTTCGCCACCGTCGGCCAGGGCTTCATCAACTTCCAGGAGATCTTTGATCTGCGCGACGAAGCTGGTGTGGAATATTACTTCATCGAGAACGATCGTCCGCAGCCCGATGGCATCACCTCCACCTGCGAGGGCTATGCCTATCTCTCTGCCGAGACCAACCCGAAGTAAGTAGACCGGGGCAGGGCCCCCAGATACTCGGACAAGACCGGCCGTCGCCAACTTGGCGGCGGCCTTTTTGCTGGCCGCATTGCCCTGCCTACCGGCAACAAAAAAGGCGCCTTGCGGCGCCTTTCGTGTGTTTGATCGGACGATCCTAGAACTCGGACCAGTCACCCTTTACGGCAGCATTGCCCTGGGAGAGATAGGAAGCGGCGGCGGCCTTGACCTTCTGCTGCATGCCCCTGATCCCGGCAGTCTTCTGCTCAACGGGAGCCTCGACGCGAGCGGCCTTGCGCTGACGGCTATTGTCGAGGTGGAACACGTCCACGACCCGATCCAGCTCGGAGGCCTGGGTTTCGGTCTGCTCGATCGAGGCATTGATTTCCTCGACCAGCGCCGCGTTGTGCTGGGTCATCTCGTCCATCTGGCGGACGGCCACGTTGACCTCTTCGATCGCCGAAGCCTGCAGGCGGCTGTCCCGGGCGATGCCATCCATCAGGGTGTTGGTGGCACGGACCGATTCCAGCATGCTGGCCAGCTTGCCCGATGCCTCGGCCACCAGCTTGCTGCCGGCCTTGACCTCGATGGCGCTCTGGTCGATCAGCGCCTTCACTTCGCTCGACGCTTCCGCCGACGACTGGGCCAGGCGACGGACTTCCACGGCCACTACTGCAAAGCCCTTGCCGGCCTCGCCAGCACGCGCCGCTTCCACCGACGCGTTCAGCGCCAGCAGGTTGGTCTGGAAGGCAATGTCGTCGATCATGCCGATGATGTTGGAGATCTTGGCAGAGGAGGTGGTGATGCGTTCCATCGCGTCATTGGCCTGCGCCATGACCTGACCGCCTTCTTCGGCCGAACGGGACACCGAATTGGCCATCTTGGAGGCGTCTTCAGCCTTGTGCGCGTTGTCGACGACCGTGACGGCGAGCTGTTCCATTGCAGCCGACGTCTCTTCGATGGTCGCAGCCTGCTTGGTGGTGCGTTCGCTCAGATCATTGGCGCCCGAGAGGATCTCGTTGGTGGCGGTCTTGAGCGTGCCCGAGGTGCCGCGCAGCTGGCCGACGATTTCGGTCAGATTGTCGGCAACGGCGTTGATGTCGGACTGCAGGGTCGCGAAGGCACCCTGATACTGGCCTTCCATGCGGCGGGTCAGGTCGGTATTGGCCAGGGCGTCGAGCACGAGGCTGGTTTCGCCCAGGCCATTGTCGACGGTCTGCACTAGGTTGTTGACCGAGCTGGCCAGCGCATTGAGCTCGTCATCGGGGAATTCGGCATGGACGCGCTTGGAGAAGTCGCCGGCAATCGCGGCATCAACCACTTCGCCAAAGGCGGTCTGCAGTTCGCCCATCATCTGGGCGCGCGCCTTCTGGTCGCGAATGATGCGTGCGGCTTCCGCCTCGGTCATCTGGGCGACCTTCATGCCGTTGTCGCGGAACACTTCCACGGCGCGCGCCATGGTGCCCAGCTCGTCAGCACGGTCCGTACCCGAAACGACGGTGTCGAACTGGCCTTCTGAGATCTTGACCATCTGCTGGTTGAGCAGGTTGATTGGCTTGGTGAGGCTGCGGGCGATGAACCAGCCGACAATCATCAGGCCGGCAATGATCACGAGGGCAGTGCCGCCGCTCGTCGAGATGCTGCTCCAGTAGAGCTGGTCAATGTCGGTCTGGAGCACGCCGGTGCCGATTGCCCAGGACCAGGGAGCGAAATTCTGCACATAGGTCAGCTTCTCGATTTCATCCTCTACACCGGCATTGGTGAACAGGAAGGTCGTGAAGATCGAGCCCTGGGTGCGGGCGCCGTCCGTGTATTCCTCGATGAAGCGCTTGCCGGAGGAATCCGTGCGGTCGCGCATGTTGGTGTCCACGACGGCGGGATTGGCGTTCACGACCATGATGTAGTCGTGCGTAACAGCGAAAACGTAGTCGTCTTCGGAATAGTTGATGGCTGTGAGCGCCTTCTTGGCAGCGTCCTGGGCAACTTCAAGGGTGAGTTCACCCGACTGCACTCGCGCGTCGTAGCTCTCAAGCAGGCTCACCGCCGTTTCGATGACGCTCTTGATCTCGACCTTCTTCATCTCGATCAGATTGTTGTGCGTATTGTACGACTGGAAGCTCACCAGCCCGACAAAGCCGACCACGAACATGATGAGGAGGAACGACATACGGCGCGCAATGCTGCCGGTTATGACCTTGAACATATTGAACTCTAGATTGTGTAGTGAGCCATCGGCCCAGGACTGCGCTGGATGGGCGTGGCTCTGCCCGCACCGGAGTGCCAGTGGCATTCCTTCAACAGCGGCCGGGGTTTACCCGGTGACCCTATTCCCGTGGCGGAAACTGCCGGACACCCGTTAACAGAGCGACAACACCGGTAATCGAATTTGTGAGGGCGGGTCTGACAGGGGCAATTTGTCGCTCCAAATCGCCCCTGTATGCGACTTATGGATTAGTCGGGCGGGCCACATTTCGGCCGCGAATAGGGGCGGCTGCGAGCACGCAGCTTGTCAAGTTGAGGCCCCGAAGATTCTCTTTGATTATGTCGTTATAACGACATAACGTACGTCTCTGTCGGTCGGCGTCAGGCTGGCCGGAACGAGACGGGAGAACATTCATGCAATACGTTAGGGCCATCCGCCGTCTAGCTGGCGTGGCGACTGTCCTGGTGTCCGGCACTGCGCTGACGCACGCTGCCGAGATTTCGTTTCTGACACACTGGCCGCCCGAGACCGTGGCGCTGCTGGAAACCGCGATCACCAAATATGGTGAGACCAACAAAGACGATACGATCACCGTGCGGGCCGTGCCGTTCGGCGATCTGCTGACCACCCTGCGTACGTCCGGCGGGGGAGCCGGTGGCGCGACGATCGCCGGCATCTACGACGCCTGGCTGCCCGATCTTGCCAAGGATAGCCTTGTGGCTGCCGCCCCGGCGGATGTCGCGAGCGATGTGACGGCCAACTGGCCCGCTGGCGTGGTTGGCGCTGCGACTGCCAAGGGTTCGCTCTATGGCGTTCCCAATGAAATCGACGTCTATGCGCTCAACTACAACAAGGCGCTATTCGAGGCTGCCGGCATTGCCGAGCCGCCCAAGACCTGGGACGAATTCCTGGCTGCCGCCGAGAAGCTGACCGACGCTTCCAAGGGCCAGCAGGGCTTCGGGATGATCAACTCCTGGGCCGCAGGCGTCCTGCATCCGTTCGCCTCGCTTCTGGTTTCCAATGGCGGTGAACTGGTGGTCGACGGCAAGCCGACGCTTGATACGCCACAGGCCAAGGAAACCTTCGAGCTCTACGAAAAGCTGATCAAATCCGGCTACTCTGTCCCGGCCATGGCCACGGCCGATGCCAATACCACCGGTCCGTTCCTCGACAATTTCGTCTCGGGCAAGACGGGCATGATCATCATGGCCAATTGGTGGGAATCCGCTCTCAAGGCAGGCATGGGCGACGCCTTTTCCAATATCGCGACAGCCCCCATTCCGGTCGGTCCATCCGGCGACAAGGCCCACTCGATTTCCTATTCCTGGATGACGGTGGTCAATGCGCAGGCGACTGCCGAGGAACAGGCTGCCGCCTGGAAGTTCCTCACCTGGCTCAATGGGCCTGACTCAGGCGCCGCGGGTGCCTCGGCGATGGGCGAGATCCTGATGTCGATGGGTATTCTGCCCTCGCGCACCTCGGACGTTACCGCCTTTGCCGACCGGCTAAGCAGCGATGCCTTCCTCGCTGGCTATACCGGCCCGCTGCCCGATGCCAAGCCGTTCCCGGTGGTGCTGGGCGGGCAGGAATTCTCTGAATCCCTGCAGCAGACGCTGGAAGCGCTGCAGTTTGGCCAGGTCACCGCTGCGGAAGCGCAGGCCAATGCGCAGGCCGATGCGGTCGAAATCCTCGAGCGCAACGCGAAGTAATCGGCCGGGCATGGGCGGTTCGCTGCCCATGCCCCTCTCTCCCGGATAGGCCATGCCCCGCAATCACAACAGATCGGCTATCGCCATGCTGGCGCCTGCCACCAGCCTGATCGGCGTCTTCGTGCTGCTGCCGATGCTGCTGAGCATCTGGCTGGCGTTTCACGACTGGTCGACCCAGACCGGCTTTGAAACAGCGCGCTTTGTTGGGCTGGACAATTTTTTCGCCATTTTCGGGCCGACCTCGGTGGGCCGCGACTTCAAGACGGCGCTGCTCAACACGGCCATCTATACCGGGCTATCTGTCGTCATCATCGTGCCGCTCTCGGTGGCGCTGGGCCTCTTGGTGCATCAACACCTGGCGCCGGGCGGCATCATGCTGCGCACCGTGCTGTTTTCCACTTATATGGTGCCGATGATCGCGGTGGCCCTGGTGTGGTCCAAGCTCTATTCGCCAACGGAAGGGCCGATCAACCAGATGCTCGGCTGGGTGGGCATCGGCCCGCAGCCCTGGCTCTCCTCGCCACAGACCGCGCTGGTGTCGCTGGTCGTGCTCAATGTCTGGCAGCAGGTGGGCTACTTCACCGTGCTGGCCGTGGCCGGGCTGACCCAGATTCCTGGCTCGCTTTATGAGGCCGCCCGCGTCGACGGTGCATCCGCCTGGCGCCGTTTCTACGCCATCACGCTGCCGCTGCTGAGCAATACGTTGCTGTTCTCGACCGTCATCGCCGTCATCAATGCGGTGCAGGTCTTCGAGCCCGTCGCGCTGATCACGCAGGGCGGGCCGGTCAATTCCACCAACGTCCTGACCTACCACATCCGCCGCGTGGGCATTGAGCGGGCGCAGGGCGGTCTCGGTTCGGCCATGGCCGTCACCTTGATGCTGGCCCTGATCGTCTCCATCACCGCGCTCTTTGCCATCGCGCGCAGCCGGGAGGAGCGGACATGAGCAAGAAGCGCGCCCGCATTTTTGTCTCCCCGCAAGAGGGCCTTCTCACCCTGCTGATCGTGTTTGTGGCAGTGGTCGCGGCCTTCCCGATGGCCTGGATGGTGCTGTCGAGCCTCAAGACCCCGCAGGAAAGCATGCAGACCCCGCCGGTCTGGTTTCCTGCCAATCCAAGCCTCGACGCCTATGTCCAGGTGGCCGACGTGGTCAGCCTAGGTCAGTCCTTTGCCAATTCGGCAATAATCGCACTCACCACCACGATTGCCATCATCATCACCAGCCTCATGGCTGGCTATGCCTTCGCCAAGTACCAGTTCAAGGGCCGCGACTGGCTGTTTGCGCTTTTGATCGCGGCCATGTTCCTGCCACCGATCGTGACGCTGATCCCGCTCTACCGCATCACCGGCTATCTCGGCCTCAATGCGAGCCTGCTCGGCGTCATCGTCCCCAACCTGGCCAATGCCTTCGGCATCTTCCTGATGCGCCAATATATTAAGGGGGTGCCTGACGAGCTGATCGACGCCGCTCGGGTCGATGGCGCCAGCGAGATGCGCATCCTGTTCAAGATCGTGGCGCCCGCCGTCATGCCGGCTATCGCCGCGCTGACCCTCTTCGCCTTCGTCTACCACTGGAACAGCTACCTGTGGCCGCTGACCGTGCTGCAGGGCAAGACCGACCAGTACCCCATCGTCATCTCGCTCTCGCGGCTGCTGAGCTACAATCGCGGCGCCATGAATACTGGCCTCGTTATGGCCGGGGCGACGTTGGCGGTTCTACCGCCCGTGCTGCTCTTTGTGTTCCTGCAGCGCTTCTTCGTCGACTCCATCGTCTCAAGCGGGGTCAAGGGATGAGCGCGATCCTCGCCATCGATCTGGGTGGAACGCGCTGCCGCATCGGCGTGGCGTCCTCGTCCAATCCCGCCGCCGTGCAGACGGTCGCCAATGTGCCCGCGCCCACCTCCCAGCCCGAATTCCTCGCCCTGCTGCAATCCCATCTTGAGCAGCAGGACGCCAGGGCACTGGGTCTCGGTATTCCGGGCCTCGCCGAGGCCATCACCTGCCGCTGGGTCCCCAATCTGCCCTATCTCGATGGACTCGATCTCGCCGCGGAATTTCCGGGCCTATCGATCGGTCTGGGCAATGATGCGCAACTGAGCCTGCTGGCCGAGCGCGAAAGTGGTGCCGCTAAGGGGCTCAGCGACGCAATCCTGCTCGCCATCGGCACCGGCATTGGTTCTGCGGTCCTGTCCGATGGCCGGATCGTCAGCGGCAACATGGGCGCAGCCTGTTCCTTCGGCTGGGCCGCGGCAGATGTCGATGCCCCGGGCGAGGACGTCAGCGGCTGGCTCGAACGACAGGCCTCGGGCAGGGCGCTGGACGACTTGGCGCGCAACCTCGGGCTGGCAGATGGCGCGGCATTGATTGCGGCCGCGCGGAGCGGCGACCGGGCTGCAACTGAAGCGCTGCAATACCCGATGCACATATTGGGCTTGGCCCTTTCCGGCGCGGTGGCGCTACTCGCACCCAAGGCGGTCATTTTCGCTGGTGGCGTGGTGGATGCCTTTGATGTGCTTGCGCCTTTGATCGAATCCGGGCTGATCCGCCATTTGCCGCCGCATCTGCGGCAGGTGGAACTTTTGGCAGCCCGCAATGGATCTGGCGCCGGCCTCATCGGGGCCGCGTATGCCGGCGCAATGGGGCAAGCATGGAGAAGCGGACATGGATGAGCCACATGGCCTGCAAAAGCCCGACCGCAGCCGCCCCGAACCGCTCTGGCATCAAGCCGAGACGGCATTGCGGGGATTGATCGAAAGTGGCGAATGGCCGGCCGGATCGCAGATCCCCAATGAGGACCGGCTGGGCGATATGCTTGGCATTTCGCGCATCACCCTGCGCCACGCGCTGCGCAATCTCGAAGAGGCGGGCATGCTGCGCCGCGAGCATGGGCGGGGCACTTTTGTGCGCTCGGCCACCATGGTCGCCGGCGTGCGGGGCCTCACCAGCTTCACCGATGAAATGCGCACGCTGGCGCTCGAGCCGGGCACGCGCCTGCTGGGCGCCCAGCTCATGTCGGCCACCGTTGTCATCGCCGAGGCGCTCGAAGTCCCCGTGGGCACGCCAATCGTCCAGTTGCGGCGGCTATGGCTGGGCAATGGCATGCCAATCGGCATCCAGACCACCCACCTGCCGCGCGAACGGGTGCCGGGGCTCTATGAGGCCGCGCCCGGGATCAGCTCGCTCTATCGCTGGCTCAAAGACAATTGCGGCATCGATCCGGTCAAGGCCAAGGAGGTCTATCGCGTGGGCGCCGTCCCCGCGAGCGACGCCGAGCTGATCGAGTTGCCCGCCAATACGCCCGCATTCGAGGTTGAGCGCATCACCTTCGATCGCACCGGCCCCTTCGAATTCGCCCTCTCCGTCATGAGGGCGGACCGCTACGAAATCCGCTCCACACTCTTCGTCTAGTTTCAGAAAGGCAGACTACCATGTCCACGCTCTACATCAGCAAACTCGTCAAGCTCGCCGAACAGGCAGGGGCGGAGAACGAGGCGGCGTACGAAAAGGCCGCGAGCGCCATGTCCGAGAGCCTGGCCAATGACGGGCTCGTGCACCTCTATGGCTCGGGCCATTCGGTGCTGCCCGTGCAGGAAACCTATCCGCGCTATGGCTCCTATCTCGGCTTCAATCCGCTGACCGACCCGCGTGTCATGTGGCACAACATTCTGGGTGCCGGCGGCGTGCGCGAGCTGCTTTGGCTGGAGCGCACCGAGAACTACGCCGAGAAATTCCTCGATCACCAGCCGCTCAATGCCGGCGACACCATCGTGATCTTCGGCCATTCCGGCCGTAACGCCTCGGGCATCGATACGGCGCTCTATGCCAAGAAGCGCGGCCTGACCGTGATCGCTATCACCGCCAAGGCCAACCTCGACAAGCCCGCGACCCACTCTTCGGGCAAGCGCCTTGCTGACGCTGCCGATATCGTCATCGACACCTGCGCGCCGATCGAAGACGCCATCGTCGATATCAAGGGCTGGAGCCGCCCGGTGGCTGGCGCCTCGACTGTCCTGGCAATGATCAACATGCACGAATTGCTGGCCCGCACCGCCCAGAAGCTGGCCGACCGCAACATCGAACTTCCGGTTTTCGCCTCGCCGACCATTGCGGGTGTGACCCTGCACGATACCGACATCATCTATGGCCAGTACCGCGAGAAGATGCTGGCCGCGCAGGCCAAGCACCTGCCGCAATTCAAGAAATCGATGGCCAAGGAAGACTAGCAGCTTCCCCAAAGCAAAGGCGGTGGGCACACAGAGTGAGCCCACCGCCTTTATGTGAGATGCATTCGCAGGCGCTAGGCGCCGCAATGTCGGGTTGTCAGGCGATGGCGCGCAGGCTGCCCGTACCGCCCGAGGCCTGGACGGAAAGCGTGCCAGACGTGATGGCCGCCGCGAGGCAGTTATTGGCGTCAGCGCCGTCGAGCCAGGCATGCAGGAAGCCTGCATTGAAGGCGTCGCCGGCACCGGTCGTATCAACGACCTCGACCTTGGCGCTGGGCAAACGCACGACAGTGCCATTCATGCTGAGAAGACCGCCGTCGCCACCGCATTTGAGGGCAACGACCGGGAAGTGACGCCCGAGAATCTCAAGGGCTTCGGCAGGGTCATCGCGGCCCGTCAGTTCGCGTGCTTCTTCCAGGTTCGGCAGGAAGACATCGGCGCCGGCAGCGCGCGAGAAGAACATCGGGTCGCGGATAAGCTCGTCATCCCAGCTGGGGTCCAGCGAGACGGTGAGGCCATGGCTCTTGGCGAGCGTTATGGCATCGGCCATCTCGTGCAGCGTGGCATATTCAGCGATGTGAAGATGCGCCGCATCCGACCAGGCCAGCGCCGTCTCAAACGTGCGCGGACGGGCATGCCCGGCGCGGCGCGACAGGAAAGCGCGGTCGCCGTCGTGAACCATCACTACGGTGAGCTGGGGACCAGCGTCGTCGTGACGATCAAGAAACTGCAGGTCCAGGCCAAGCTCTTCGATCTCGCCGTTGAGCGTCACCGAAAGCGGATCAGTGCCGAAGCGGGCGAGCAGGGCCGAGGGGCGGCCAAGGGCAGAAATATGGGCGGCCGTGATCAGTGCGCCGCCACCGGGAGTCAAGGCGAAGTCATCCGCGAAAAGTTCGCGGCCGAGCTGCGGCATGCCGTCAAGGCCACGGAAGACCATGTCGCAATAGATGCGGCCAAGGCTGAGGACAGCCTTGGCGTTCTTTGAAGTGGAAGTCATGCGCGGCCCAGAGCTTTCTCGCTGGCAGAGTCGAACAGGTAGAGCGAGCCGACGCCGGCATGCACCGAGATGGAGCTGCCAATAGCGGGAACCACGCGCCCGGGGGCAGTGGCGATAACGATGGCATTGCCGATCTGCACGTGAACCAGCGTTTCCGAACCGAGCGGCTCCACGGCTTCCACGGTGCCCGATGCGCTGAAGCCCGCGCCGGTTGCCTCGCCGACGACCAGGTCATGCGGACGGATGCCGACGCTGACCTTGCCTTCATGCGCGGGCAGGGTGAAGCCGGATGCCGCCACGCCAGCAATGGTCAGGGCGCCCGAGGTGAGCGTGCCTTCAAGCATGTTCATCGACGGGCTGCCGATGAAGCGTGCGGTGAAGATGTCGACCGGGTTCTCGTAGAGATCGGTCGGCGAACCCACCTGGAGGATATTGCCGTCGCGCATCACGACGATCTTGTCGGCCATGGTCATGGCTTCCACCTGGTCGTGCGTCACGTAGACGATGGTGGTGCCCAGGCGACGGTGCAGGCTCTTGATCTCCATGCGCATCTGCGAACGCAGCTGCGCGTCGAGGTTGGACAGAGGTTCGTCGAACAGGAACGCCACGGGGTCGCGCACCATCGCGCGGCCGATGGCCACGCGCTGGCGCTGGCCCCCCGACAGGGCCGCCGGACGACGGTCGAGCAGCTTCTCGAGGCCGAGGATCTTGCCGGTTTCCAGAATGCGCGCGGCCTTTTCGGCCTTGCTCAGCTTGGAGGTGTAGAGACCAAAGCCGATATTCTGCCCAACAGTCATGTGCGGGTAGATGGCGTAGTTCTGGAACACCATGGCGATGTTGCGCTGCTTGGGCTCGCGCTGGTTCACCACTTCGTCGCCGATCAGCAGCTTGCCGCCCGAAATGTCTTCGAGGCCGGCGATCATGCGCAGCGTCGTCGACTTGCCGCAGCCCGAGGGGCCGACGAACACGACGAATTCGCCGTCATTGATCGTCAGGTCAATGCCATGGACGGCGCGGCTGGAGCCGTATTCCTTGATCAGCCCTTGCAGTTCGATCTTAGCCATCAGGCGGTTCCCTTCAATGCGTCGAAACGCTCTTTGAGCATGCGCGCGGCATCGGCCTGGCGGCGCAGCAAGTTTTGATGTTGTGCAGAAAAGTCAGCTGCCTGCTGGCGGTAACCGGCAAATGCCGCCGCCAGTGGCTCGGGGGCAGGGCCGCCAAACCGGGTGCGAACCGACACGAAGTATTCCGGCGAAACCAGCTCGGCGAAGACCGCTTCATCCAGGTTGGACTTGCGGCCAGTGGCCTTTTCGAACGCCTCGGTGAACGGGGCATAGCCATCGCTGACCAGGTCTCCGCCAATGGCGACCACTGCCTTGGCCACGGCCGCAGCAATCTCGTGCCCTTCGCGGAACGACAGGCCTTCGCGCCGAACCAGGCTATCGGCCAGCTCGGTAATGGTGATGCAGGAACGGCGGATGTTGTTGGCAACCCGCGCCGGATCGATCCGCACCTGCGCCACGAGGGCCGCAAGCAGGTCGAGAACCCGGTAGGCGCTTTCGAAGGCCTGGTAACCCATGGCCTGCGTTTCGCCTTCGCTGTCGTTCATGTCGGTGAACGGGGTGTTGTGCATCACCGTCAGCATGGCCTGCGCCCGGCCGTAAGTCTGGCTGGCGAGGTGGCGCAGATGCTCGATCGGTACCGGATTACGCTTCTGCGGCATGATCGAGGAGATCTGCACCAGGGCGTTGGGCACATACATCTGGCCGACTTCAAAGCTGGTCCAGACCTGGAAGTCCTGGATCGGACGGCCAAGGTGCAGGAACATCAGCTCGATCGCGCTATAGGTCGAGGTGATGTAGTCGACGCCGGCGATGCAGGAATAGGAGTTCTGCAGCGGCGCCGCAAAACCCAGCAGGTCCGCTACGCGAGCCCGGTCGATCGGGAAGCCCGACGTCGTGATCGCGGCCGCACCCATGGGGGAGAGGTCGACGATGCGATAGGCCTCGAACAGGCGCTCGATATCGCGGCCGACGAATTCAACCATGCCCGACAGGTAGTGCCCGAAGGTCGACGGCTGCGCCGGCTGGCCGTGGGTATAGGCCACGATCAGCGTTGCCTTTTCCCGCTCCGCCGCCTCGATCAGCGCCTTGTGCAGGTTGAGCGCCTTGGCGATTAGAACGTTGAGGCGCTCCCTCAGGCCCAGCTTGAACAGGGTGTGGTCGATGTCGTTGCGCGAACGCGAGGTGTGCAGCCGGCCCCCGAGATCGGGGCCGACGCGCTTCTTGAGTTCCTTTTCGATGAGGAAGAAGAAATCTTCCACCTCACCGGTATAGACGAGCTCGGCCGGGTTGATCTCGGCATCGATGCTGTCGAGCGCCTTGGCAATGTCACGCGCCTGGTCGGCGGCGAGAATGCCGGTTTCGGTCAACATCACCAGATGCGCGCGATCAATGGCGCGGAAGCCCGCGACATGGTGATCCTTGGCCCCGTCAAACAGGGGACGGAGCACCGTCTCCTTGTAGACGGGATCGGGGAAGACCGACGTATCGGATAGGCGTGGATCGGTCATGGATTACCCCTTGAGACCGGCAAGCATCACACCGCGGACGATGTAGCGCTGCAGGACGAGGAACACGAGGAGCGTCGGGATGGTGCCGATGGCGGCGCCCGTCATGATCAGCTCCCACTGGATCGACGCCTCGGCCGAGAAGCTCGAGATGCCGACGGGCAGGGTGTAGAGTTCCTTGGAGGTGGTGACGATCAGCGGCCAGAAGAACGCGGTCCAGTTGCCCAGGAAGGTGAAGATTGCCAGGGCCGAGATAGCGGGTACCACCATTGGCATCGCGATCTTCCACCAGATGGTGAACTCGTTGAGCCCATCCACGCGTGCAGCTTCCAGGAAGTCGTTCGGAACGCCTTCGAAGAACTGCTTCATCAGGAAGGTGCCGAAGGCCGTCATCATGCCGGGGAACATGATGCCCCAGTACGAGTTGAGCCAACCCAGCTGGCTGGACATCAGGTACCACGGGATCACCAGCATTTCGGTGGGGATCATCAGGGTCGACAGGATGGCCAGGAAGATGAACTGGCGGCCACGGAACTCGAACTTGGCCAGCGTATAGCCGACCATGCTGTCAAAGAAGACGTTCGAAATCGTCACCGTCACGGCGATGAAGGTCGAGTTCAGGAACCACTGCATGAAGCGCCCGTCGCCGAGCACCTTGATGTAGTTTTCAAAGGTCGGCGCCGAAGGGATCAGCTTGAGATCATAGACCTGACCTGCCGTTTTGAGCGAGGTCGAGAACATGTAGAGCAGGGGCGTCACCATGATGAGCCCGCCGATCAGCAGCAGGGTCCAGGCGATGATGCGGCCGGGGCGGATGTCGCGGCGGTTGGCCGCCAGCTCGGTGGTCGAAGCGTTGGTGGCGGTCATTTCTTTTCCCTCAGCACATAGAGCTGGAGCAGGGATACGATGAGCAGGATGGTGAACAGCACCACTGTCTGCGCCGCCGCATAGCCCATCTGATAGGACGAGAAGGCAGTCTGGTAGATCATGAGCACGATCGGCTTGGTCGAGTTGAGCGGACCACCGGGGTCATTGCTCGTCATGTTGTAGACCTGGTCGAAAATACGCAGGAAGCCGATGGACGAGAACACCACGAGGAAGACCGTGGTCGGCTTCAGCAGGGGCACGGTGATCTTACGCAGGATCGCCCAGTCACCAAGACCGTCAATACGTGCGGCTTCATAGAAGGTGCCCGGAATGGCGCGAAGGCCGGCCATGAAGATGATGATCTGGAAGCCCAGACCAGCCCAGATTGCTGGCACGAGAATGGAGGGCAGCGCCTGTGCGGTAGAGCGCAGGAAGGGCTGCTGCTCGAGGCCGACAGAGCTCAGGATGCCGTTGATGATGCCGATCGGGACGGGCTGATAGAACCAGCGCCACACCCAGCCCATGGCCGCTGCGGTCGTGAGGAACGGCAGGAAATACAGGGCGCGGATGAACCCGTGCATGAAGCGCACGCGGTCCAGGTAATAGGCGATCACGAACGAGATCAGCAGGCTGATTGGTGTGCCGACGACGAGGTAAAGTGTGGTGTTCTGGAACACTTTCCAGAAAGCGGGGTCGGCGAACATCTTGGTATAGTTCGCGAAACCGATGAATTTTGCGGGGCGCAGCAGATCCCAGTTGGTCAGCGACAGCCAGAAGGCCTGCGCCGTGGGATAGAAGCGGATTGCTGCATAGAAGAGGATGGGGATGGCGAGGAACGCCCAGGCCCAGATCACCCGTTTTGTGCTGATATTGAGCCGGTCCCAGAAGCGAGCCGAGCCATTGTGCGGTTGTGCGTTCGCCGACGCCATGTTCGCTCCTGCGATTGAGAACGGCTGGCAACGGGAGTTCCGTCGCCAGCCGCTTCGAGGGAAATGACGATTACTTGGCTGCGTCGAGGATTGCCTGCTCGGCCTCAGCGGCCTGCTTCAGCGAATCTTCGATGGACTGGCCTTCGAGCAGAACGCGGTTCACCATATCGATGGAGGTCTGGCGCTGTGCTGCCTCGTCCACAAACTTGGTGGTGTATGCGTATTCCAGGCCCTTGAGGAACGGTGCACGGATCGGGTCAGCCAGGTTGGCTTCGGTCAGTGCAACGCTGCGGCGGGCGGGGAGCTCGCCAACGGTCTCAAGCCAGATTTCCATCGCTTCGGGCGAGGAGATGTAAGCCAGGAACTTTTCAGCAGCGATCTTCTCTTCGCCTTCTGCGGTCGCGCCGATGGCGTTTGCGAAGTAGCTCGAGTAGTTCGAACGCAGGCCGTCAGCATTGGCTGGCAGTTCGACGACGCCCCATTCGAACGGGTTGGACGCAAATGCGCCAAGGCGGAACGTGCCGTCGATGGTCATTGCGGCCATGCCAGCGCGGAACGCTGCCTGACCTTCGTCCATGAAGCCGACGAGGCCGACCTTATGCTCGGTCTGCAGGTCGGTGTAGAACTTCACAGCGGCAGCACCGGCTGCGTCGTTGTAAGCCACATTGCCTTCAGCATCGTAGGGAACGCCACCGTTCTGGCGGATGAGGGCTTCACGCCACCAGTGGTGGTCCTGGCCAGCCATATCCATGGTGATGCCAGCGGTGGTGATGTTGCCAGCGCCGTCGCGCTTGGTGGTTGCCTGTGCAGCAGCAACGAGCTCGTCGAGAGTGCTCGGCGCTTCGATGCCAGCTTCGGCAAACAGGGCCTTGTTGTAGAACAGGGCAAGCGAACGCACTGCGGTCGGCAGACCGTAGTAGTCGTCGCCGCGCTTCATTGCCGACACGATTGGGAAGAACTCGGATTCGATCTCGGCATGCGGGAACACAGCCGGATCAAGCGGCTGAATCAGGCCGCCGGAGGCGAAGTTGTCGAGCCAGCCGTAGAACAGCTGCACGACGTCCGGACCCTGGCCGGCAACCTTGGCCGCAACGACGCGGGTCTGGTAGTCAGCATAGGGGAAGGTCGTCTGCTTGACGGTGATGTCAGGGTTGGCGGCTTCGAAGTTTGCGATCAGCTTGTCCATTGCCTGGACGCGGCTGTCGAAGACGTACTGCCAGTACTCAATTTCCACAGCCTGGGCCGAACCCAGTGCGAGGAAGCTGATACCGGCTGCAAGCCCGGCCATTTTTGCCTTGGTGAACATTAATATCCTCCGTTTGACCGTCGATCCATCGACAGCCATCTCTAACTCGAGAAAGGCGCATGACCGCCAATCCAGAGCTAGCGTCCATTATGTGACAGCAGCTTGTCAATAAAATAATCTACTTGAGTTATTATGTTCCCCGTCTAGTCTGCATTGATGAAGGCGTGTTAGCTGCGCCCAGAGGGAGGCAGGCGATAGTGAACAGCCGGAGCAAGGAAAATCTGCGCCAGCGCGTTGCCATTGGGTCCAATCCCGAGCGCAATCGTGCACACAATCGTCGCGTCGTCCTTGAAGTCATTCGGCTGCACGAACATCTCGGCCGCACCGAGATCGCCCGCCGCGCCCAGCTCACCCCCCAGGCCGTTGCCAATATTGTCGAAGAGCTGCTGGAAGAGGGCCTGCTGATCCAGCTCGGCCGCCTGCGCTCCGGCCGTGGCCAGCCCCCGATCCAGTTTGCCGTCAATCCCAATGGCCCCCTGACCGCCGGTGTCGAAATCGCCGCCGATCACATGGTGACCGTGCTGCTTGATCTCTCGGGTGGTATTCGCGGCCAGTCCATTGTGCCGCTTGAAGAAACCGGTCCCGACAAGGTGCCAGGCAGGGTCGCGGCCGAAGTTTCCCGGCTGCAGGCCGCGCTTGGCGTCGATGCCAGCAAGCTGCTCGGCGTCGGTGTGGTGATGCCCGGCCCGTTTGAAGTCGAGGGCATGAGCTCGGTTGGTCCCGCGACGCTGCCCGGCTGGGCGGGCTCCGATCCGGTCCAACTCTTTTCCAAGGCCACCGGGCAGCATGTCGTGGTCGAAAATGACGCCACCGCCGCTGTCGTTGGCGAGCGTCTCTATGGGGCAGGGCGCCAGCTCGGCACCTTCTGCTATCTCTATTTCGGCGTCGGTCTCGGCCTTGGCGTCATTCAGGACGGCCGCCCGCTGCGTGGCGCCTTCGGCAATGCCGGCGAAATCGGCCATATCGGGTTGGTACCGCGCAAGGGCCGCGGCAGCTACGGTGCGGCCGGCGCTTTGGAGCGCTTCGTTTCTGTCTTTGCACTGCGCGAGCGGCTGGCCATGGCCGGCACCTATGTGGCGACGGTCGAAGATATCCAGCAGCTGCACGACGATAACGATCCGACGCTGCTGGCCTGGATCTCCATGGCCGCCGATTATCTGGCGCCCACCGTCGCCATGCTCGAGAACATTTTCGATCCTGAGACGGTGATCTTTGGTGGTGGCCTCCCCGATTCGGTGCTTGAGGCCGTCATTTCGGCGCTCGATCCGCTGCCCGTTTCTGTCGCGACTCGCCAGCAGCGCTCGCTGCCGCGTGTCCTGCGCGGCCAGACCGGCCTGCTGACGGCGGCCCTTGGTGCAGCGGCGCTGCCGCTGCTCGATACGGTTTCACCCCATCTCAGCGTCGGTGACCCAACCAACTGACGCGTTACCCTCCTGATTCGGGATTGTCCGATGCTCACTGACCGCGAACGCCTGCACCGTCAGGCCGCCTCCTCCCACCTCGTCTCGTTCCATCGTGCGCTGGGGCGCCTGCGCTCCACCATCACCGTCATGAATACCGGGGCGCACCCCGATGACGAGCAGAACGGCATGCTGGCCACCATGCGCCACCAGATGGGCATGCGCGTCATCGTCGCCTGCTCGACGCGCGGCGAAGGCGGACAGAACACGCTTGGGCCTGAGCGCGGTGGCGTACTCGGTGTCCTGCGGTCACGTGAAATGGAAGAATCGGCGCGGGTGATCGATGCCGATATCGCCTGGCTCGGCCACGGCCCCGATGATCCGGTGCACGATTTCGGTTTCTCCAAATCCGGCCCCGACACCCTGGCGCGCTGGGGCGATGATCGCACCATCGAGCGGCTGGTCCGCGCCTATCGCGAGTTCCGGCCCGATATCGTCATTCCGACCTTCCTCGACGTACCCGGTCAGCACGGTCACCACCGCGCCATGACCGAGGCCGCCGAACGCGCCCTGGCGCTGGCTGCCGATCCCGCTGCCTATCCGGAGCACGCCGCCGAGGGGCTGCTGCCCTGGCGCGTCAGCAAGTACTATCTGCCCGCATGGACGGGCGGCGAAAACGGCTATTACGACGACGAAGTGCCGCCGCCGCCCGCCACGACCACGGTGGTTGCCGAAGCCAATGACAGTGTCACCGGCCTCTCCTTCGACCGGCTCGGCGAAATTTCGCGCGCCTACCATGCCACCCAGAATATGGGGCACTGGCGCAATCCGCCCATCACCCAATGGCCCCTGCATCTGGTCGGCGGCGGCGCCGAGCCGACTATCGCGGCCTCGCTTCCAACCAGCCTCGCCGACCTCGGCACCAGCCCTGACCTGGCAGCAGCCGATGCCGCAATCGCCCGCGCCATTGCGGCCTTCCCCGATCGCGAGCAGGTTTTCGGCGCCCTTGCCGACGCCCGCCGGTCCATCAAGGCCGCTGCTCTTACTGCCGACGAGCAGGCTGCCCACGGCCACCGCCTCACCCGCAAGCTGAGCGAAATCGACGCCGCCATGGCCCTCGCCGCCGGCATCGGAGTGCTCGCCAGCGTATCCGCTGCCGATATCGCCCCCGGCGACACAATCGAACTGCTGCTCGAAGTCGAGAAAGGCACTGCCGATGCTGTCACCGTCACGGCAATCGCCGGCGCCGCCTTTGCTCCCGCTGCCCCGCAGCGCGTCACCGGCCCCCGCACCACCATCGAGCTGAAGGCCCGCCCTGATGCGCCCGTCACCAATGCCTTTGCCCCCAACTGGCTTTCCATGGGCGGCAATACCGGCCTCTTCGTGCAGGTCGAGGCCACGGTTTCAGGCGAAACGCTGACCTTCCTCGTCGATACCGAAGAACGTGTCGAGGTCGCTCCGGCTCACGCCCTGTCCATCGCCTCCGAGGCTCTGGTGCTGCCACTTCCGGCCAGCGACAGCCGCGCGGTCGCGATCAAGTCCGATGCCCCGCTGTCCGGCGTGAGCGTCGATTCGGTGCTGGGCCTCAATATCACCGTGGACGACACCCGTGCGGTCGTAACACCCGACGTCATGCTGCCACCCGGCCGCTACACGCTGCCCGTGCGTGTCGATGGCAAGCAGGCCCATTCGGTCACCCCGATTGCCTATCCTCATATTGGCCGCACCCGCTTCGTGCGCCCGCTCGCGCTCGATGTACTGGCACTCGATCTGAAGCTCCCGTCTGCCCGCATCGGCTATATCGGCGGGGGCAGCGACAATGTCGGCCTCTGGCTCGAACGGCTGGGCACCAATCCCGTCATGCTCGATGCCGAAGCGCTTGGCGGCGACCTCTCGGGCTTCGATACGATCGTCGTTGGCATCTTCGCCTATGGCACGCGCCCTGACCTGCAGGTCGCCAATCGGCGCCTGCACCACTGGGTGGAGCAGGGCGGTAATCTGGTGACGCTTTATCATCGCCCCACCGATGGCTGGCGTTCGCAGCAGACGCCGCCGCGCCCGATCACCATCGGCAGCCCGTCGTTGCGCTGGCGCGTCACCAATCCGGCCGCCGCCGTGAAGATTCTGGCTCCCGACCATCCGCTGTTCACCGGGCCGAACCAGATCACCGCAGCCGATTTCGATGGCTGGGACAAGGAGCGCGGCCTCTACTTCGCCTCGTCATGGGATGATGTCTATCAGCCGCTGCTGTCGATGAGCGACGCGGGTGAAGCTCCCCTTACCGGCTCTCTCATCTCGGCTCGCATCGGGAAGGGGCGCCACACCCATACCAGCCTCGTGCTGCATCACCAGCTCGATCGACTGGTGCCCGGCGCGTTCCGGCTATTTGCAAACCTGCTGCAGCCCGCCTGATATGACGTCCCGCGCCGGCCTCTATTGGCTGATGGCGGATATGCTGCTGGTGACCGTCATGACCGTTCTGGTCAAGCTTGGCGGCGCCAGCTATCCGGCCGTGCAGATTGTGTTCATCCGCTCGCTGATCGGGCTGGTGAGCGTACTGCCATTGGCGTGGCGGCACCGCGCCGCCCTGCGCCAGACCAAGCAATGGGGCCGCCACACCTTCCGCGTCTTCTGCAATACTGCCGCGCTCACCGGTAATTTCGCCGCGCTGACCGCTTTGCCGCTGGCGCTCGCCAATGCCATCGGCTTCATGCGCCCGCTCGTCGTGCTGGCCCTGGCAACCTGGCTGCTGGGCGAGCGCTCGGGCCCCTGGCGCTGGGTCGGCGCTGCCATCGGCTTTGCCGGGGTGCTGGTCATGGTCGCGCCGGGCGAGGTCGCCTGGAATTTCGGCATTGTCGCCGCCCTCGCGTCGGTCCTTTTCGGATCGTTGGCGACGGTGCAGACCCGCGCTCTCAAGAATGAGAACACCACCGTGCTCATGGTGTTCTACACCGTGGGGCTGACCCTATTCACCTCGGTCCCCGCCGCGTTCAGCTGGCAGGCCGTGGCCGTCACCGATTGGCCGCTGCTGCTCGCCATCGGCATTCTGGCGCAGGTCGGCCAATATTGCTTCCTGCGCGCTTACCAGTCGACGCCCGCCAATGTGCTGGCGCCACTGGGCTATCTCTCCATCGTACTGGCCAGCCTTGCCGGTTATCTCGCCTTTGGCGAAGTGCCCTCCTGGACCACGGTCGTGGGTATCACCATCGTCATCTTCGCCCTGTTGCTCACCTCGCGGCTGGATCGCCCGCGACCACGGAAGGATACGTCTGCAGATGTCCGCGACGTTTGATATTGCCGTCATCGGCCTCGGCGCCATGGGAAGCGCTGCGCTCTACCAGCTGGCACAGCGCGGCGCGCGCGTGGTGGGGATTGACCGCTTTGCTCCGCCTCATGCCTTGGGCTCCACCCACGGCCAGACCCGTATTACTAGACGCGGTATCGGCGAGGGCGAGGCCTATGTGCCGCTGGCCGCGCGCTCGCACGAAATCTGGCGCCAACTGGAAAGCGAAACGGGCAGGGATCTGTTCCACGAAGTGGGCAGCATCATCGTCTCCGAGCGCGACGACAACGTCGAGCGCCCCGGCCGCACCGGCTTCATCCGTCGCTCGATTGCGGCGGCCGAGCGCTACGGCGTGCCGCACGAAATCCTCGACGCCGATGAAATCCGCCATCGCTTCCCAAATCTCACGCCCACCGACAGCGAGATCGGCTATTTCGAGCCCGGCGGCGGCTACCTTGTGCCGGAACTCTGCGTCGAAGCCCAGCTCGAACGCGCCCGACAGCTCGGTGCCAGCCTGCAGCTCGGCCAGAAGGTGACGCGCATCGAGCCCGGTCCGTCTGATGTCACCATTCACCTGGCCGATGGCAGCCAGATCGTCGCCGCCGAGGCCATCGTCTCGGCCGGGCCGTGGGCGCCGGGCCTGCTGGGCGCGCCCTTCGACCGCATCCTCAAGCCGACCCGCCAGGTCATGCACTGGTTCGCACTGGAGCAGGATGCAACGCCCGCCTGGCAGCGCTCGCCGGTCTTCATGTGGCCGCATGGCGATAGCGAAGATGGCTTCTTCTACGGCTTCCCCTCGCTCGACGGCACGTCGGTCAAGACGGCCGACGAATTCTATGGCGCCGCCAGCGATCCCGACCATCTCGATCGCCACGTCCCGGTCAGTGACAGCCAGCGCATGTTCGACGCCCACCTGCGCGGACGGCTTGCCGACGTCACCGCCCGCCCCGTGCAAACTGCGACCTGCATCTATACCGCCACTGCCGACAGCGCCTTCCTGATTGATCGGCATCCCGATCACGCCAATCTGCTGGTGGTGTCACCCTGCTCGGGGCACGGCTTCAAGCATTCCGCAGCCATCGGCGAGAGCGCGGCGCAATGGGTGCTCGACGGCCGCCCGGCCATCGATCTCAGCGCCTTCCACCTGGCGCGCCTGCTCTAGACCAACTTTCTGTCCGCCAAAAAAGTAACCCTCGGCCATGGAAATGGCCGAGGGTTTTTGCCGCTGGTTGGTCCGCGGCCAGAGACGGCCCGCGCCAGGGAGGAAGGCGCGGGCCGGATGGCTTGCTTAGTGCTTGGCCGGCTGGATCAGGTTGGCCAGCAGGCGGAATGCGCCTGGGGTCAGCTTGTCCAGCTGGTGGTGCAGCACGAGGCTGGTGTGGGTGTGGCGGCCTTCGCCGATCTCTGCCGACAGCAGCGAACCGGCCAGCGGCTCTTCGCCAGCGTCATTGATGGCGAGCAGCGGCTTGTAGGCCTCGTCCCACTTCGATGCGAAGTAGAGCCCACGCTCCTTGTCCCAGTTGTCCCAGTCTTCCTGACCGATCGTGTTGGGGTAGTTGAGCAGCGGGTGGTCGCCTTCCAGCACGGTCACCGGTGCCTTGGCATCGGTCACACGGTAGCGGATCGACGGCGTACCGATTTCGAGGAAAGCCAGCGGGGTCTTCTCCGGATCCCAGCCGTCCGACGGACGGTGGTAGAGCGTAACCAGGTGACCGCCATTGCGGACCCACTCATGCACGCCTTCCAGCGCAGCCACCAGATCCTTGCGGCGGCCGAACGAGAAGATGCCGACGACCAGGGTGTCGAGGTCGCGATAAGCGCCTGCTTCCATGTCCGCGGGGGTCAGTTCCTTCAGGTCCACACCGAGGCGCTTGAGCCAGATGGCGACGTTGTCGTTGCCACCGCCGATATAGCCGACCTTGCCTTCCGGAATGACCGCACCAACCGACTGCACCGGCACGGCGACTTCGGTCGGAACGACCGACTTGCCGATATGGGGGTAGGAGAAGGTGTTGATGGCATAGGCGGGCTTGTCGAGCAGCTTGGGCGCGATGGTGATGCGGGTCGTGCCCAGATCAGCCGGCGGGGCCAGTTCGAACGAGCCTGCTGCTTCGCCGGTTTCACCGGTTGCCGTCATCGACCAGCCTTCGGGCAGGTTGAAGTCGAGGTCGGACGTGGTGGCGCCAGCAACAACCGCAGTCATGGCGACGGGTGCGATTGCCTTCTCGGTGTTGAACACCACGGCGTCTGGCTTGAGCTCGAGCGATGCCTGCGGCAGCACGCGCAGTGCGTCTTCCAGGTCGATGTCCAGCACCGCCTTGTGGCCACCGATGTTTGCCGTCAGGCGAACGAAGGCGTCGCCATTGCCGCCCAGCGGGTCGAACTGCTCGGCCAGCGGGTTGGTCAGGTCGGCATCGGCTGCAATCGACACCTTCACGCCGTCTTCAGCGGCTTCGCTGCTGATGCCTTCGCGGGCAACAACGGCAATGCTTTCGACTGCGATGGTCTCGGGCGCATCGACGATGGTCTTGACGATGATGTCCTGGCCGGGGCGCAGGTCGCCGCCATCGGTGTAGGCACGGATGTTCATGCCGGCAGCGGTTGCGAGGGCAAGGTCGACTTCCTTGATCTTGCGATCGAGGCGGTGAGCGACATTGTCTTCCAGTTCGACAGGCAGGGTGGCGCGGGCTTCGGCCATGGCCTTGCCGATTTCGGCAAGCTTGCCGAGCACCGAAACCGGGTCGCCGTAGTCAGCGATGGCTTCTTCGATGAGGCCCTGTGCGTTGCGCAGAGCGTCGGCAGCCGATGCGGGCATGCCGTCGAGTTCGGCAATGTGGCCAACGGTGGCGATCAGGCCTTCGCGGATGTCCTCTTCCTTCTTGCCGGCTTCGCCATTGGCAGCCCACGACAGGTTGAGTTCCCACTCGGTCTTCGGCTCAGGCTGCCAGCGGCCCATGCCCTGGGTGAGGTGGCACGAACGCGACCATTCGCCCATCTGCGGGAAGGTTGCGCCCGAGATCGGGTCGCGCTCGGGAGCACGAACGATCAGGGTCTGGGGCGGGGGAGGGGTTTCGTCGTCATAGACGCCACCGCCGCCGCCATAGGCCGGCTGGTAGATCTTGGGAACGGTCCACGGCTTGAGGCCGGCTGCGATCTGGTTGGAGAACTCGTCCGGATTGCCCGACAGTTCCGCAACGACGAAGGTCGCGACGTTGGCTGCACGGTGGTGACCATGCTGGCCGCCCACGTCGAGGAAGCAGTTCATGATCACGTCAGGACGGTAGTAGCGGAACGCCCAGGTCATGCGCTCGATGACGCGGTCACGGCCCCAGCGGTCGATGGTCTGGTTCGGGTCCTTGGAGAAGCCGAAGTCATGCACGCTGTCGTTGTGGCCCTGGCCGCCGAAGGCGAGCGAGGCGTCGAGCGAGCGCGAGGCTTCGGTCATTTCGCGGGTGCGCAGCACGCCGAGAACCGAACCGCGTTCCGGACCGATGGCGTTCTGGCCACCTTCACCGCGGGTGATGCAATACAGCACCGGGCGGATGCCGTAGACGTGGCGCAAAGCTGCCAGCATGCCGCTGGGCTCGTCGTCCGGGTGTGCGCCCGTGGTCATCAGGGTGACCGTCGAGGTCAGGCGTTCAAGCTGGCGATACAGCTTGACGATTGCGGGTTCACCCTTCTGAGCCGCGATCAGTTCCAGGTGGGAAGCAGGAGCCGCCCAGGCCGGAATCTGCGTTGCAGCCAGCAGAGGCGGCACCGATGCGATGAAGGTTCTCCGGGTCAATCGAGTCATGGATATCTTTTCCTCTCCTTAAGGCCGTCTGCTGTGCCTTGCGGCAAATGATGTGACAGTCCTGTCACGGACTATGGGAGGCCTATTAACTTAACTCAAGTGTGTTAATCGGGATATCTGATTGTTCTTTCAGCTAATTGGTGTCCGGCAGGATTTTCCTGTGCTGTCCGCAGCTTAAACTGTCGTCCGTCGCTGGCGGAACCTCCGCTGACTTCTCCGGGAGCCCACGTCAGGCCCGAAGTCGCTTTTCCGTCCGCCGCGCGCCCGCGTCCGCAGCCCTTGGAAAAGCCGGGGTAGGGCGCCGTTGATGGCCTGTTTGGGGTTCCCGCACCCATTACCTATGGGTTATGCCAGCGCGAATTGAATTCATTTCCATCTGACGGTCCCAGCAAGCATTATGCCGCCACGTCGGACGTGGAGACCGGCAACCGTGGGCGTCAATCCACAAAGGGAGGATAGTGAATATGTCCAAGTTGGTACTTGCGACCCTCGCGCTGGCCCTGACCAGCAGCGTAGCTTTTGCTGATACGATCAAGGTCGGCATTGTCGGCCCGTTTTCGGGCCCGGCAGCCCTTCAGGGCAAGAATTTCCAGGCTGGCATCGATGCCTGGTTTGCCCTCAACGGCAATACCGTTGGTGATGACACCATCGAGATCGTCTACCGCGATCTGCCCGCTGCCGATCCCGCGCAGTCGGCCGCGCTGACCCAGGAGCTGATCGTCAGCGAAGGCGTGCAATATCTGGGCGGTTACTACTACACCCCCGATGCCATGGCCGCCGCGCCGATCCTGGAAGAGGGCAACGTGCCCATGGTTGTCTTCAATGCGGCAACCTCGGCCATCGTCAATGCGAGCCCCTTCGTGGTCCGCACCTCGTTCACCACCTGGCAGACCTCGACCCCGATGGCATCAGTGGCGCGTGAGCGCGGCATCAACAAGGTCATCACCGTGGTGTCCGACTACGGTCCGGGCGTCGACTCCGAAGCGGCTTTCGTTGCCGGCTTCACCGGTGCCGGCGGCGAGATCGTCGAGTCGGTGCGCATGCCGATGAACACCAACGACTTCAGCCCCATGATGCAGCGCATCAAGGACTCGGGCGCCGAAGCCGTCTTCGCCTTCCTGCCCGCCGGCCCGGCGACCCTGGGCTTCGTGCAGGCCTATGTCGAAAACGGCCTCAAGGATGCCGGCGTCACCCTGCTCGCACCGGGCGATTTGACCCAGGAACCCGATCTCGCCGCGCTGGGCGACAACGCCCTGGGCCTGCTCACTACCTTCCACTACGCGGTCAGCCACGACTCGCCCGAGAACGCTGCCTTCGTCGAAGCGGCCTCCAAGGCCATTGGCAGTGCCTCCGACCTGAGCTTCCCCGCCGTCGGCGCCTTTGACGGCATGTATGTGATCTCCAAGATGATCGAAGCCACCGGCGGCACACAGGACGCAGCCAAGGCCGTCGAAGCGGTCAAGGGCCTCTCCTGGACCAGCCCGCGCGGTCCGGTTTCCATCAATCCGGAAAACCGTCACCTCACGCAGAACATCTACCTGCGCGAAGTCGCCCAGCAGGATGGCCAGTACATCAACAAGGAAATCCAGACCTTCGAAAACCAGGGCGATCCCGGCTGGAAGGCTCCGTAAATCCTGCTAGCCCGCGCCCGCACCTAACCTCCCCCTGAGGGGGAGGCCTGGCTCGGCTCAATCTGTCCCTCCCCCCTGTCAGGGGGAGGCTAGGTGGGGGTATCCTGCCCCTGAGGTAGAAGCCCGAATGCAAACCATTCTCTCAATCGCCGCAGATGCCCTCGCCTATGGCATGGTGCTGTTCGTCATCTCTATCGGCCTGAGCGTCACCATGGGCCTGATGAAGGTGGTGAACCTTGCCCATGGCGCCTTCGCCATGATCGGCGGTTATGTCGCCTCCTACGCTACCCAGCAGATGGGCCTGCCCTTCGGCGTCGCGGTGATCGCGGCCGTCGTCGTCACCGTGCTGATCGCCATCCCGCTCGAGCGCTTTCTCTATCGCCGCATCTATGGCGCGCCCGAACTGACGCAGGTGCTGATGACCATCGGCATCACCTTTGCCATCATTGGCATCGCCAATTTCGCTTTCGGCCCCACCCTCAAGACCATCGCCCTGCCATCCGCGCTGCAGGGGCCCGTTGATCTGGGCTTCCGCACCATCGCCGCCCACAAGCTCTTTGCCGTTGCCGTCGGTGCCATCGTCGCGGCAGCGCTCTGGTTCATCGTCGAGCGCACCGCCTTCGGCGTGCGCCTGCGCGCTTCGGTCGATGACGCCGCCATGGCCGGCGCCCTGGGCGTCAAGACCAGCGTCGTCTACGCGGTCAGCTTCGCCCTCGCGATTGGTCTGGCCGCGCTCGGCGGTGTCGTCGGTGCGCAACTGCTGCCCATCGAGCCCTATTACGCGCTGCATTACATGGTGACGTTCCTCGTCGTCGTCTCGGTCGGCGGGGCAGGGTCCATCACCGGCGCGCTGGTTGCCGCGCTGCTGCTCGGCGCCGTGCAGACCACCGGCCGCTACCTCGTGCCCGAATATGGCGAGTTCTTCTTTTATCTGGCGGTGATCGCGATCGTCTGCGTTTTCCCCAATGGCCTGATGGGGCGTTCCCGATGAGCGACACCAGCATGAACACCCTTGTCGATCCTGCAAATACCTGGCGCCGCACCGCCCTCAAGGACATGATTGCGGTGCTGATCGTGGCCGCCGTGGCTGTGGTGCTGTTTTTTCTGTTTCCTACCAATCTGGCCCTGCTCACTCGCATCGTCGCGGTGATGCTGCTGGTGCTCTCGCTTGATCTGGTCACCGGCTATTCCGGCGTCGCCACACTTGGCCATGCCACCCTGTTCGGCGCGGGCGCTTATGCGGCTGGCATTTTCGCCGCCAAGTTCGGCGTCACCGATCCGCTGCTGATGCTGGCCATCGGCGCGGTCGCCGGTGCCCTTGCCGGTGCCGTCACCAGCCTCGTCATCTTGCGCGGACACGGCCTCAGCCAGCTCGTCCTTTCTATCGCCGTGGTGTCGCTCGCCCATGAAGCCGCCAACAAGCTCTCCGCCTGGACCGGCGGCAGCGACGGCCTCTCCGGCATCGCCCCGTCGCCGCTCCTGGGCATGTTCCGCTTCGATCTCTTCGGCCGCACCGCCTTCATCATGGCCGTCGTCCTGTTGCTGGTTGTCTTCGTCGTCCTGCGCATCATCGTCCGCTCGCCCTTCGGCATGCTGTGCCGCGGCATCAAGCAGGACCCGGTCCGTATCCGGGCCATGGGCGCGCCGGTCTATTTCACCCTGGTCAAGATGTACGCCATCGCCGGTGCCGTCGCCGGGCTGGGTGGCGCACTCTCGGCCGTCGCCACCAAGGTCGTGGGCCTCGATAGCCTGTCCTTCACTCTCTCGGCCGAGGCGCTGGTCATGCTGGTGCTCGGCGGCACCGGCAAGCTGTTCGGCGCCATGCTCGGCACACTGGTTTTCGTCTGGTTCGAAGATCGCGTCTCCGCCATCAATCCCTTCCACTGGCTGACCATTGTCGGCGTCCTGCTCGTCGCTGTCGTGCTGTTCGCCCCCAAGGGCCTGACCGGCGCCGCCGAGTCGATCTGGAACCGCCTGCGCGGAGCAAAGTCATGAGCGTCTTTGAAGTCCGGAACCTCAAGAAGAACTTCGGCGGCCTCGCCGTGACCAATGATGTGTCCCTGTCCCTGCAAAAGGGCGACCGCATCGCCCTGATCGGTCCCAACGGCGCCGGCAAGACCACCTTCGTCAATCTGGTGACCGGCCTGCTCAAGCCCGATGCCGGCTCGGTTCACCTTGACGGACACGACGTCACCGCCACGTCCCCGTCGGCCCGCGTCAAGCAGGGTCTGGTGCGCAGCTTCCAGGTCACGCGCCTCTTCTCCGAAATGACGCCGGAAGAACACGTCGCCCTCGGCATTCTGCAGCGGCAGGGCAAGAGCGGTCGCATCTTCGCCGATTATCACGGCATGCCCGAGGTGATGGCCGAGATCGCCGACATTCTCGGCCTGCTTAACCTGCGCGAGATCGCCCGCGTCCCCGTCGCCCAGATCGCCTATGGCCAGCAGCGCCTGCTTGAGATCGCGCTCGCCATGGCCCTGCGCCCCAAGGTGCTTCTGCTCGATGAGCCCGCCGCCGGTGTGCCCAGCTCCGATACCGTGCTCATCGAACGCGCTCTGGCCCAGCTCCCGCCCGATCTGGCGGTGCTGATGATCGAGCATGACATGGATTTCGTGTTCCGCTTTGCCCAGCGCGTCGTCGTGCTGGCGGCAGGGGCCATCATCTTCGACGGGACTCCGACCGAAGTCTCCAACGATGCGCGTGTGCGCGCCGCCTATCTGGGGAGCTATGCCGATGACCGCAGCGTCGCTTGACGTCAGGGGGCTGAGCGCGGGTTATGGTCCCACGCGCATCCTCGAAGAGGTGAGCTTCTCCGTTCCCGCAGGCGGGCGCTTGGCCGTGCTCGGCCGCAACGGTATGGGCAAGACGACGCTGTTCGCCACCATTGCCGGCCAGACCAAACACTATGGCGGCACCGTCACGCTCGGTGGCGCCGAAATCACCGGGCAGGATGGCCCCGCTCGCGGGCTCGGTGGCCTCGGCTACGTGCCGCAGAGCCGCTCGATCTTCAAGTCGCTGACGGTGGAAGAAAACCTCTTCGTCGGCCTCAAGAGCCGCCCCAAATCGGCGATCGAAGAAGCCTATGCCATGTTCCCGCGCCTCAAGGAGCGGCGGGCCAATCTCGGCTCGCAACTCTCCGGCGGCGAGCAGCAGATGCTCTCCACCGCGCGCTCCATCCTCGGCCAGCCCAGCGTCCTGCTGCTCGATGAGCCGCTGGAAGGCCTGGCGCCGGTTATCTGCGAAGAGCTGATGGCCGCCTTTACCCAGCTGGCATCGAGCAAGGCCATGACCATCCTGCTGGTCGAGCAGCGCATCAAGGCGGCACTCGATTTCGCCGAGAATGTCGTGATCCTGGAGCGTGGCCGTGTCGCTTGGTCCGGCACGTCAGCCGACCTCGAAGCCCAGCCGGAAACCGTCGACCGGCTCCTCGGTGTCGGGCACTAGCGGTCCGTCGTCTTGTGCGAGAGGTCTTCCGCCGGAACCACCAGGGGCGTGTGAGACACCGGGTCGTCGATCACGACGCAGGGCAGGCCGAACACGCCTTCCACCATCGCGGCCGTGATCACGTCGCGCGGCGCGCCCTGCGCCGCGATGGCCCCATCCTTCATCGCCACGATGTGGTGGCCATAGCGGCTGGCGTGGTTGAGATCATGCAGCACCGCCACAATGGTCTGTCCATTGCTGCGATTGAGCTGGCGCAGCAGGTTCAGCAGCTCGATCTGGTGGGCGATGTCGAGAAACGTCGTCGGCTCGTCCAGCAGCAGGATGGGTGTTTCCTGCGCCAGCACCATCGCAATCCACACCCGCTGCCTCTGCCCGCCCGATAGCTCGTCGACCAGCCGTTCCGCCAACCCGGTGACCCCGGTCGCCTCCATGGCCGCCGTTACCGCCGCCTCGTCTTTCACCGACCAGCGCTGCAGCAAAGTCTGGTGCGGGTAGCGGCCGCGCGCCACGAGATCGGCCACAGTGATGCCGTCGGGCGCGAGCGAGGTCTGCGGTAGCAGCCCCAGCCGTCGCGCCACCTCCTTGGCCGGAAGCTTGTGGATCAGCTGCCCGTCGAGCAGCACCTGTCCGCTGCTGGGCACCAGCAGCCGCGACAGGGCCCGCAGCAGGGTGGACTTGCCACAGGCATTGGGCCCCACGATGCAGGTGAATTGCCCGTCGGGAATGTCGAGTGTCAGGTCTTGGGAAACCCTGCGTTCGCCATATTCCAGCGTCACCGCTTCGGCCCGCAGGCGCGGCGATACCACTGGGTTCCTGTCTGGTGTTGAGCTCATGTCGCCCCCGTTGGACAAGTTCGCTAGTTAATCCCGGCGAACCTGTCAATTTGACGGGGCGAGGCTTCAGTCGATTGCCAGCACCAGACGCGTTGCGAAGTCGCCTTCCCACCACATCGGGAAATTGGTGCCCCATTTGTTGTTGTAGAGGTTGAAGCGCACGCCCGCCGAAAGGTCCGGGGTCTCGCTGGCAAACGGCAGAAAGGCCGACCCCGCCGGGGCCACCAGTGCCGTATCGAGCGGCGTCAGCGTCACGCGCCGCGAGCCGGCTTCGGTCCGCACCGCCTCGACGGCCTGCAACTGCCCGCCGCCGCGCCGTGCAATCCGGTCGACCGGCTGCCACAGGCCCATCTTGCGATAGTCCCACTGCGTCCCGCCGGCCGGCGTCAGGTGCACGAAACCGGCTTCGGGCATGCGGTTGGCGGGCTTGCCGCGCAGCACCAGCTTGATCTCGATCCGGGTGCCGTCGATGGGCCGGAACCACCATTCCACCTGCCGCGGTGCGCCGAGGTCGTCATGGCCATCCGCCGGCATCGCGCCCACGGCAACCGCCCCGGCAAGGCCCCGCAGCTGCGGCGCAAACTCGGCAGTCCGCGCGGTTTTCGCCAGTGCCAGCCCCGGCTTGTCATGGTCCAGAATGGCCCATTCCTGACGGTGCTGCAGATAGCTGTCGAGATGCTCCTGCAAGGCAGCGCTGTCATAGCTTTCGTGCCGATAGGCCAGCAATGGCCCATGGGCGCCTTCAAGGCTGGCCCCATCCGGACGGGTCAGCCCGGTGATGTCGCCCGTCGCCGGGTCTAGCGTCACGGTCCAGCCGTCGACGGTGAGGGCGTTTCCCTGTGCCAGCCCCTGCGGTTCCGCCGGGCAGGCCAGTTCGGCGAGCGCTGCATCTGCCGCCGCGCGATCAGCGGCTTCCAGCGCATCGGTCGCCCGCGTCAGATATCCGCGCTGCTCGTCCCAGGATTGTTCGGCATAGGCAAAGCGATAGTCGCTGGCCCGCGCGGCCTCGAAATCCGTCCGGTCCCAGGCCTTGTCGTCGCGCAGGTAGGTCTTGATGTCGACGCCCCAGGTGTGTTCGGCCACCATGGTCAGTCCGCGCCCAAAGGCCTGCCGCTGTGGCGTCAGCGCGCCATCAAAGCCATCATAGAGCCGCTGCAGCGCCCGGAAGCGCGCCAGCTTGTGCGGGTCGGTGCCCGCGCCGTGGATCCAGCTGTCGCCGATCTCCGTCGTCACCACCGGGAACTGCTCGCGCCGCGCCCACATCTCCGCTCCGAACGCATCGAGCGTCGAGGCGACGATCTCCGCACCCGGCTGGGCGTGCCCCATATTGCGCAGCGCTTCAACAGTCTGCCCCACGCTTTGCGGGCCGATATTGTCGCTGGTATGGGCAAAGCTCAGCCCCAGGTCGTCACCGGCCGGGAAGTCGGTTTCCCCATAGGAAGCCTGATACATCACCACGATTTCGCTGCCATCGGGGGGCCGCCAGCGGAAGATCGGCGGCACGTCCGGCACCGGGCTCGCCGTGTTCACACCCAGATGCAGGAATTTCACGCCCGCCTCGGCCAGCAGCGGCACCATGCCCAGCGTGTGGCCGGGCACGTCGGTCATCTTTGCAGCGATCGTCTTGCGGCCAAACCGCTTGTCGAGCTCCTGGCCATAGCTCAAGCCGGCGCGGAACAGGTCCGGGCTCATCAGTTCGGTATGGGTGGTGAAGGGCAGGGCGTGCCAGGCAATCAGCCCGCGCTCGATGGCCCGTTCCAGCCGGGCGACCCTGGCTGCATCCTGGCTGTTGAGGTGGTCCCAGATCAGCCAGGCGCCGGTCGTCCAAATGAAGGCAGGGCTTGTCAGGTTCTCGGCATAGAAATGCTCGCCCGTGCTGATCGCCTGCGGAATGAATTGGGCGTGATACTGCCGCCGCACCTTCTCGGCGTGGTCGGTAAAGCCAATGTCGAGATGGGTCTTGAAGACAAGGTGGATGCGTCGTGTGGTCATGTCGTGTTCCGGTCAGCCGACCGTGCCGCGCACGACAAGCCGGGTCTGCAATGTTTCCACCAGGGCAGGGGCATTGGGTTCGTTGAGCCGCCGCAGGATCAGCCGGACCAGCGCGCGCACGCGCTCGTCGAGCTCGAATTTGACCGTGGTGAGGTTGTAGCTTTTCCAGTGAGACTGGGCGATGTCGTCGAACCCGACCACCTTCACGTCCTCGGGCACGCGCAGCCCCAGGTCGTGCCGCAGCGCATCGAGCACCCCGAATGCGCCTACGTCATTGGCGGCGAAGATCGCGTCGGCGCCCCCGCCCACGCGGAACAGGTCGATGGTTGCGGCATAGGCCGTGTCATAGCTGAAGTCGCTCTTGGCAACGATCGGCGGCGGTAGGCCGCGCTCGGCCAGCACGCTGCGCAACATCCACTCGCGCGAGACATTGGCCCGCGATTGGCTGGCGCCCGAGACATAGGCGATGCGCTTGGCCCCATAGGCCTGCAGCATGGCCACAGCCTGCTCGATGCCGGTATGCTGCAGCACGTTGATCCGGTCATACAGCGGCCCCTCGGTCGGCACGGTCTCGTCGGCGTTCTGGGCATGCGGATAATGCACATAGATCGGCACGGCGCGGTCCAGCACGCGCGCCAGCGTCGTCGGTTTGACGTTCTCCACGAAGGCGATGACGGAGTCGGGGTTGAAGCCGCGCATATAGGCCAGCAGCGTCTCGTCCATGCTGTAGTCGGTGCGGGTCTTGAACAGCAGGGTGGCAAAACCCTCGTTCTGCAGCGCGGTGGTCAGCGCGTCGATTTCCTGGCTTTCCCAGTGGCTGCACACGTCAGGTACGATGATGCCGACCAGGTGCGATCGCCCGCTCACCAGCGCCCGCGCCGCGCGGTCCGGCGTGTAGTTCAGCTCCCGCGCCACCTTCAGGATCAGTTCGCGCTTTTCCGGCTTCAGCGAGGTGTGCGGATTGAAGGCGCGCGACACCGCGACTCGCGAAACATTGGCGGCCTTGGCCACCATTTCCGCTGTCGCGCGCTCTCGCGCTGCTGTGCTTCGCTCGCTCAAGCCTTGGTCACTCCGAACTCAAATTATGAAAGCGTGTGCAATTCTAGTGAGCCCTTGCCCCCTCACTGTCAAGGCTGATGCACGCCCCTCAATGCCCGGAAAGCGCCGGATAGTCACACATTCGTTGCACAAGCTTGGCAGGCTCCCTGCGCACGTTGTTCCGGATTTTGGTCGCCTGTTGACTCAAAGTGAAAACGTGTTCATCAATTGCGGGTTCGTCGCTCTCCGCTATCCGCGGGGTGATGGGCCAATCTTGGCTACCGGAAAATTCGGAGCCGCCACATGGAGGAGAATTCGCGATGAACAATCGTGTTCGTGCCCTGGCATTCAGCCTGGTCGGCGCCACCGCAATGGTTGGCCCGGCATTTGCCGTCGATCTCGAAATCACCTGCCGCTGCGTCATTGGCGGCGTCAATTCCGCCACCGCGCAGTGGATCGAAGAGGGCGTCATCCCCGCCTTCGTCGCTGCCAATCCCGGCGTTACCGTCAAGCTCAACCAGTTCGGCGGCGAAGATGCCCAGCTGACCCAGCAGCTCGCGCTCGATTTCTCCACCGGCGCTGGCCCCGACGTGTCGGCGTTTGACGGCTTCCTCATCCCGAGCTTTGTCGAGGGTGGCCTGCTGAAGTCCCTCGATGAAGTCGCCGGCGCCGAAGTCAATGACTGGTCCGGCTGGGACAAGCTGTCCGAGGGTTCGCGCGCCCTCATGCTCTACCAGGACAAGTTCTACGGCATTCCGCTTGGCACCGACGTGCGCATGATCCACACCCGCAAGGATATCCTTGCCGATGCCGGAATCGCTGCCGATTGGCAGCCCGCCTCGTGGGAAGACGTGCTCGAAGCCGGTCGCGCCATCAAGGCCAAGAACCCCGACAGCTTCCCGATCCAGCTCAATGCTGGCGTTGCCATGGGCGAAGCCACCACCATGCAGGGCTATTGGCTGGCGCTGCTGGGCACCGGCGAAGGGGTCAAGGACGCGAGCGGCAAGTGGATCGTTGGTAGCCAGGGCATCCTCGATACCCTCAACCTCTACAAGACCATCTATGTCGACGAAAAGCTCGGCGATGCCCGCGTTCAGCTGCTGGCCGATGGCCGCAACCGCAGCTTTGCCAACTTCCGCGATGGTGTCACCGCGCTGCTGTTCGAGGGTGACTATTTCTATCGCTCGGTCACCGCTGAAGGTTCCGAATTCGCCGTGCCGAACCGCGATCAGGTCGAAGGTTGGGTCAAGGTTCCGGCTCAGACGCCCGGCAAGGGCATTCGTGGCCAAGATTTCGTGACCATTTCCGGCGGCACGGGCTTTGTGCTCAATCCCGCAACCGACTCCCCCAGGGAAGCCTGGGCTCTGCTCTCGTTCATGAACGAGCCCGAGCAGCTTGCCGCGTTCCAGAAGATCCAGCCCCGCATCACGGCCCGCACGGACGTAGCTATTCCCAATAGCCCCTTCCTCACGGAAACCAGCCAGGCCCTGCTGCCGATCACCACCGCTCGCCCCAACGATCCGAGCTACAATGCGGTTTCGGCCGAAATCCAGCGCATGACCGAAAGCGTCGTCTCTGGCGAACTGTCGCCGGAAGAAGCCCTGGCCCAGTACAAGGCCAGCGTCATCCGCATCGTGGGCGCCGACAACACCGTCGACCTGCTCTGATCCAGCCGTCCTCCACGGACCGTCCGGCGCCCTTGGGCGTCGGACACCCCACTGCCTCTTTCTTTCCCTCCCCCTTGTGGGGAGGGACGCGAGATCGGGCTTAGCGCCAACTAAGTCCGTGAATCGAGCAGGGTGGGGGTGTCACGCTCCCCGCAGCACCGCTCCCTAACGGGATCGAGACCTAACCCACAGTGTCATTCCGGCGCAGGCCGGAATCCATGCTGAAGGCGACCCGCGTCATCCAGTGACTGGATGGCCCACAAATCCGGATTCCGGCCAGTGCCGGACCGACACCGCGCATTGGACGATATCAGGGAAACGGCATGACCACCGAGACCACCACCGAGCCGCTCGCGGCCTCCCCCCAGCCCAAGGCTGCCAAAAGCTTCGCGCTGCTGTCCACCCGGGCCGGCGCTGCCTTTCTCACCCCAGCGGGCCTGCTGGTGGCGATCTTCGTCATCGCGCCCTTCTTCTGGGTGATCTTCGTTTCCTTCACCAATCGCACGCTGCTGGGCCGGTCTGCGCTCAATCCGGAATTTGTTGGCCTCGCCAACTACATGACGCTGTTCGATTTCTCGAACTTCTTCCAGCGCGGCCAGTTTGGCTTCTCGCTGATCCTCACCACCCAGTTCGTGCTTCTGTCCGCACTGGTGGGGCAGGCGCTGCTGGGTCTGTTGCTCGCCTGGCTGATCCAGACGGTGCCGCCGTGGGTCAAGCGGATCACCGAGACCTTCGTCATCGCCGCCTGGATACTGCCCGAAGTGGTGATCGGCTTTGCCTGGTTCGCCTTCCTCGATCGCGATCAGGGCACGCTCAATATGCTGCTGACCAGCGTCGGCCTGCCGCGCGGCGATTTCCTGCTCGATCAGCCATTCTGGGTCATCGTCGTCTTCAATACCTGGCGCGGTGCCGCCTTCTCGATGATGCTGTTCAATTCCGCCTTCTCCTCCATCCCGCCGAGCTATTTCCAGGCGGCAGACGTGGCGGGCGCATCATCCTGGCAGAAGTTCAAGGATATCGCCCTGCCGCTGATCCGGGGCCACATCGTCACCGATCTCATCCTGATCACCATGTGGACCTTCAACACCTTCACGCCGTTCCTGCTGACCAATGGCGGGCCGTCGTACCGCACCGAATTGATCTCGATCTACAACTACCGCGTGGCTTTCCGCGACTTCGAGTTCGGCAAGGGTGCAGCGGTGGGCGTCATCATCATGCTGATCAACCTCGCCTTCGCGCTGATCTATCTCAGCCTTGGCCGCAAGAAGAAGCGGAGCTAGACCAATGAAACTCACGCTTCCCGCCTATCTCGGACGCATCGCATTCTCGGCACTCGCCGCGCTGATCGGTGTCGTCTTCGCCCTGCCACTGATCTGGTTCCTGTTCGCCCCCTTCAATGCGAAGGCCGAGTTGGGCCTCGCCATTCCCGATCCGTGGACGCTTTCCAACTTCGTCACGGTGTTCCAGAACAATTTCGCCGTGCGCGCCTTGTGGAACAGCCTGATCCAGTCGGTTGGCGGCGTCATTCTGGTGGGCGCAGCGGCAACGCTGGCCGCCTATGCGCTCAGCCGCTCCTCCATCCCCGGCAAGGGCGCTGTCACCTATATCCTGCTGCTGTTTTCCTCGGTGGTGTCGGGCTCGGCCGCCATGGTGCCGATCTTCCTCATCGTCTCGGCGGCAGGACTGATCGATACCCACCTGGCGGTCATTCTGGTCTTCGCAGGGGGCCTCTTGCCCACCGCCATGTTCATCCTGCGCGACTTCATCGACTCCATCCCCAAATCCTATGAGGAGAGTGCGATGGTGGCCGGCGCCTCCCCTGTGCAGGCCTTCTTCGACGTCGCCCTGCCGGTTATCCGCCCCGGCATCGTGGTGGTCGTGGTCTGGGCCTTCGTCAACATCTGGGGCAGCTTCCTCATCCCCTTCATCCTGTTGCGCAGCGACTCCAACATGCCTGCATCGGTGGCCATCTACTCCTTCTATTCGGAAGCAGGCACGCCCACGGTGACCCTGCTGGCCGCCTACGCGCTGATCTATTCGCTCCCTGTCATTGTCCTTTACCTGTTCGTGAGCTGGAAATTCGGTTTCCGGTTCTTCGGCGGCATCAAAGCCTAAGGCGCCTCATTCATGGCTTCAGTCGAGTTCAAAAACGTCTCCAAGACCTTCGGCGAGTTCAACGCCGTTTCCGATATCAGCCTGTCGATCGGCGATGGCGAATTCGTGTGCCTGCTCGGCCCCTCGGGCTGCGGCAAGACCACGAGCCTGCGCATGATTGCGGGCCTGGAAACCCCCACCTCGGGCCAGGTGCTGATCGGTGGCGACGATGTCACCTACCTCCACCCCAAGGACCGCCAGATCTCGATGGTGTTCCAGGATTATGCGCTCTATCCGCACATGAACCTGGCCGACAACATCGCCTATCCGCTCAAGGTCCGCGGCGAGAACGTCGCCAAGCGCCATGGCCGCGCCAAGGAAGTGGCCGACGTGCTCAAGATCGGCCACCTGATGGACCGGCTCCCCAGCCAGATTTCCGGCGGCCAGCAGCAGCGCACCTCGCTCGCCCGCGCCCTGGTCTATCCCAGCCGCGTCTACCTGTTCGACGAACCGCTCTCCAACCTCGACGCCAAGCTGCGCCTCGAGGCCCGCGGTTTCCTCAATCATCTGCAGCGCGACATGGGCATGACGGCCGTCTACGTCACCCACGACCAGGCCGAAGCCATGGCGCTGGCCACCCGCATCGCGGTGATGGATCAGGGCAAGATCGTGCAATACGCCTCGCCCATCGAGATCTATCGCCGCCCCAAGACGACCTTCGTTGCCAACTTCGTCGGCAATCCGCCGATGAACCTGGTGCCCGTCGAAGCCATGGCCGGCGACGGCCAGCTCCAGCTCGTGGCCGATGGCCTGCATATTGCCGGCCTGCCCATGTCCAACGGCATCGCCAATGCCCTCAAGGCCAGCAAGTCGCTCACCCTGGGTATCCGCCCCGAGCACCTGACCATCGCCTCATCAGGCAGCGGCAATACGCTCGCGGGTGAGCTCTTCGCCAACGAGAATATGGGCCCCGAAAGCCTCGTCACCGTCGAGCGTGCCGACGCCGCCCGCGTCACCGCCCGCATCTTCACCGACGATCACCTCCAGCTCGGCAAGGCCGTCACCCTGGGCTTCCTCGCCGAGCACGTCCACCTCTTCGACAGCGCCGGCCTGCGCATCCCCGCCGACAACGAGGCTCCTCTGTGACATCTCTGTCGTCTTACCCGGCCTATCAGTCGTCTCCCTCCCCCTCGTGGGGAGGGATCAAGAGTCGGGGGCTGCCTGGTTCAATTTTGGGTCTCGCGCCATGACCACCACCACCGTCACCGTCACCCGAGCCGATCAGGCCGCCCATCCCTATTTCTACATCCCTTTCGAGGTCCCCGCCGGAACCACCCGCATCGACGTAACCCTCGCCTATCCCAAGGCCGAGGATTGCGTCATCGACCTCGGCGCCTTCGATCCCCGCGACACTGGCTATCCCACCAATGAAGGTTTCCGCGGCTGGAGCGGCGGCGCGCGCGATAGCTTCTTCATCGCCACAGACGACGCCACCCCAGGCTATGTCCACGGCGAGATCCCGTCTGGAACCTGGAACGTCATCCTCGGCCTCTACAAGGTTCCCGAGGCCGGTGCCGAAGTCAGCGTCACCATCGCTCTCGACAGCGCCCCGCGCACCCTCGCGCCCCAGCCCGCCCGCACCTTCCCGGTGCGCGCCGAGGCCGGCTGGTATCGCGGCGACCTGCATTGCCACACCTACCATTCCGATGCCCGCGGCGCCCCAGAGCTGCTGCACGCCGCCGCCAAGCAGGCCGGGCTCGATTTCCTCGCCATCGCCGACCACAACACCATCACCCAGCGCCGCTATTTCCACCCGCAATCCAGCCCCGATCTGGTTTTCGTGCGCGCCATGGAAGTCACAACCGCCGTCGGCCATGCCAACGTCTATGGCGTCGACGCCTGGATCGATTTCCGCATGACCCAGCCGTCCGACGCCCACATCCTGGCCGGTCTGGTGCACGAGCACGGCGGCCTGCTCTCGATCAACCACGACAAGCCCACCATCCCGTGGGACTACGATTTCCCTGCCGCTGACTGCCAGGAAGTCTGGCAATCCACCTGGCTGGCCTGGAACTGGGTCTCGCTCGATCGCTATCAGCAGCGCCTCGCCGCGGGGATGAAGCTTTCCGCCATTGGCGGCTCCGATTTCCACCAGCCCGATCGCCTGATGCCCGAGGGCCCGCTGGTGCTCGCGCGCCCCACCACCGTGCTCTTCCTGCCCGAGCTCAGCGAGGATGCGGTGCTGGCCGCGATGAAGTCGGGGCACGGCTACATCACCGAAAGCCCCACCGGCCCGCATCTTGAAATAACAGCCGAAGGCCAGCCCATGGGCTCCACCGTCCCCGGCGCCCGCGCCGTGCAGGCGCTGGTCAAGGGTGCCAAAGGCGACCTGCTGGTCTGGATCGACAAGTCCGGCCCCATCGGCGAAGTCACCATCGCGGGCGACAACTGGCAGCACGATTTTGCCCTGCCGCACACCGCCGCCGGCTTCATCCGCGCCGAGATCGTCGCCAAGGCCAGCCGCGACAGCCTCGTCGCCGAATTCACCGCTGCCCTCGATGGCCGCGAACTGCCCTGGCAGCTCCAGGGCACCGACCTCGCCCACCAACCCATCCGCCGCGCCCTGAGCAACCCGATCTACCTGGATGGCTGATCCCGTCCTGCTCCTCCCCCTGCCAGGGGGAGGCCGGGTGGGGGCCTGACAGCCCCCGGCCAACCCGCACACCCACAACGTCATTCCCGCGCAGGCGGGGAATCCACTCTTCCGCCCAACCTACCCCGAGTACCCACCATGCTGATCGGCAACGCCCCCTGTTCCTGGGGCATCACCTATCCCACCGGCAATGCCTTCACCTGGCAGCAATATCTTGATGAGGTGGCCGCCGCCGGCTATCGCGGCACCGAACTCGGGCCCTTCGGTTTCCTCCCCAAGGATGCCGCCGTTCTGAAGCAGGAAATGGCACGCCGCGGTCTGACCCTGATCGGCGCTACCCACGTCCACACCTTCGGCGATGCCGCCTCGGCGCCGGCCTTCATGGCCACGTTGCGCGAATTGTCGGCCCTGCTGGTTTCGCTCGATGCCCGCCACCTCGTCATCATGGACGAGAGCAATTTCTATCCCAAGGGGCAGGAGGGCGTGCTCGATGAAGCCGGCTGGCAGGTGCTGACGGGCATGGTCCGCGATGCGCAGGCGCTGGTCGAGGGCGAATACGGCCTCAAGCTCAGCTTCCACCCCCATGTCGGCACAGCCGTCGAACGCGAAGCCCAGATCGATCGCCTCCTGGCCGAAACCGATATCGACCTGTGCTTCGATACCGGCCACCACGCCTTCTGGGACCAGGACCCCATCGCCTATATGGAGCGGGTTTTCCCCCGCATCGCCTATATGCACCTCAAGAATGTCGATCCCGCCGTGCGCGCCAAGGTGCTCGATGGCTCCCTGAGCGTCGCCCAGTCCTATGGGGCAGGGGTCATGTGCCCGCTGCCCAATGGCGCGGTCGATATCCAGGCAGTGATGCGTCTCCTCGCCGATCGCAACTTCACCGGCCCCATCGTGGTCGAGCAGGACGTGGCCGAGAACACGTTCGAAACCCCGCTCCAGCTCGCCGCCCGCAATCTCGCCTATATGAATGGAATTTCGGCATGACCACCCCCATCAAGGTCGGCCTCATTGGCCTGGGCGAAGTCGCCCAACTCATGCATCTGCCGCTCCTGGCCGACGATGCCCGCTTTGCCATCGCCGCCGTCACCGACGTGTCGCCAAGCCTCGTCGATTATGTCGCCACCCGCTATGGCGTCCCCACCCGCCACCCCGATGCGGCGGCCCTGATTGCCGATCCCAATCTCGACGCGGTCTTCATCCTCACGCCCGACTTCCTCCACGCACCGCTGCTGGAGCAGGCCATCCGCGCCGGCAAGCACGTCTTCATCGAAAAGCCGGCCTGCCTGTCCGCCGATCAGCTCCGGCCGATCCTCGAGCTCGATGCCACCAACGACAAGATCGTCTTCGTCGGCTACATGCGCCGCTTCTCGCGCGCCTTCCTCGAACTCAAAAACCGTCTCCCGGCGCTCGAGACCATTCGCCACGTCCGCGTGCGCGACATCATCCGCGAAGCCCCGTTCTTCGTCGCCCAGACGCGCAATATCTTCAAACCCTCTGACGTTCCCGCCGCGCTGATCGCCGAAGGCCGCGCCGCCACCCAGGCCATCCTGAAGTCGGTCATGGGCGAGGATTGCCCGCCTGACGCCCTGCGCGCCTATCAGGTGCTCACCGGCCTCAGCTCGCACAGCTTCTCGGCCATGCGCGACCTGCTCGGCACGCCCAAGGGCGTTTCCTACGCGCTGCAGCATGGCGGCGAGACGGTGGTGGCCCTGTTCGACTACGGCCATTTCACCGCGCTCTATGAAGCCGTCATCGACGATGTCTCCCGCTTCGATGCGGGCATCGAAGTGCTGACCCAGACCCAGCATTTCCGCATGAACTACGACACGCCCTATATCCGCAACCTGCCGACGCGCCTCGAAATCACCAGTTCGACCATGACCGATACCGGCACCGAAATCGTCGGCCCCTTCTACGAAGACCCCTTCCGCATCGAGCTCAACGCCTTCCACCACAGCATCACCACCGGCACCCGCCCCAAAACCACCCTGCAGGATTCCCTGGCCGACCTCGAACTCTTCAAATCCGTCGCCACCCACTTCCGCTAAGCGGATCGGGGAGGGGAAGTGGGCCCTTTGCTGGGGCCACCACCCCCACCCTCACTCCCTCCCCACAAGGGGGAGGGAAGCCCACCCAGCGCATGCCGCCCTACCTTGCCCCGAACTCCCAGTCGTCTCCCTCCCCCTTGTGGGGAGGGATGAAGGGTGGGGGTATCTGTCCTTCCACAACCGCCACGCCCCCATCACCCCCGCCGTCGCGGAACAGTCACACATGCGTGCTAGTGCCCGCGCTTGCTGACTTGAGCGCAAGGATTGGTCTGTTCATGAATTCCATCGCCACCGGAGATCTGGTTCTTGGCAACGCGCGCGTGGTGCTGGCCGACGAAGTTCGGCAGGGCTCCGTGCGCATCGATGGCGGGGTCATCACCGATATCGGTTCCCCCTCGCGCACCGGCCTCGATCTCGACGGGGATTACCTGATCCCCGGCCTCGTCGAACTCCACACCGATCATCTGGAAACCCACTATGCTCCGCGCCCCAAGGTGCGCTGGAACCCCGTGGCGGCCGTTCAGGCCCATGATGCCCAGATCGCCGCTTCGGGCATCACCACGGTGCTCGATGCCATCCGCGTGGGCCTCGACGAACACGCCGATATGGGCGCCGCCGAAATGCGCATTCTCGCCGATGCCATTCGCGCTGGCAGCGATGCCGGTCGCCTGCGGGCCGAGCATCACATTCACCTGCGCTGCGAAGTCTCGGCCCCCGATTGCCTCGAAAGCTTCAGCCTCATCCAGGATGATCCGCAGGTCCGTCTCGCCTCGCTGATGGATCACGCCCCCGGCCAGCGTCAGTTTTCGTCCATGGACGCTTACAAGACCTACTACCAGGGCAAGCTCAAGATGAGCGATGCCGAGCTCGATGCCTTCACCCGCCGCCGCAATGCGGAATCGCAGGAATTCTCCGGCAAGCATCGCCGCGCGATCGCCGAGCTGTGCCAGGCCCGGGGCATCGTCATTGCCAGCCACGACGATGCAACGCGCGATCACGTCGATGAGGCCGTTGGCCTCGGCATCGACATCGCCGAATTCCCCACCACGATGGAAGCCGCCAAGGCATCGCGCCAGGCCGGCATGGCCATCCTCATGGGTGGTCCCAATATCGTGCGCGGCGGCTCGCATTCGGGCAATGTCTCGGCCCGGGCCCTCGCCGAGGCCGACCTGCTCGATATCATCTCCTCCGACTATATCCCCTTCAGCATGCTGCAATCTGCCTTTGCCCTGGCCGATGTGGTCGAAAGCGTCAGCCTCTCCAAGGCCATTCAGATGGTCACCAAGCGCCCCGCCGATGCGGCCGGATTCACCGACCGCGGCGAGATTGCTATCGGCATGCGCGCCGATCTGGTCCATGTTCGGGTCGAAGACGGGATTCCCATTGTGCGCACCGTGTGGCGCCAAGGTCAGCGGGTGATATGAGCGGGCGGTTTGTAGCGGTCGTCGGACCAAGCGGTGTTGGCAAGGATAGCCTCATCCTCTATGCGCGCGAGCGCCTGGGGGATGGCGGCAAGTTCCATTTCGTGCGCCGCGTCGTCACCCGTCCCGCCGACGGCAATACCGAAGATCACGATACCCTGACCCCAGTCGAATTCGCCGCTGCCGAGGCGCGCGGTCACTTCGCCCTCAGCTGGGATGCCCATGGCCTGCGTTACGGTCTGCCGATTGCCATCGAGGACGATCTGCGTGCCGGCAAGGTGGTCATCGCCAACCTGTCGCGCCGGATGATCCCGGCACTGGTCGAGCGCTATCCCGATGCGGTCGTGGTGCTCGTCACTGCCACGCGCGACGTCATCGCCACGCGTCTCGCTAATCGCGGTCGCGAGACCATCGAGTCCATCCAGGCCCGATTGGCCCGCAAGGTCGACGATCACCTGCCGGCCAACACGGTACGCATCGATAATTCGGGCGAATTGCAGCAAGCGGGCAAGAAATTCGTCAGCATGCTGCAAGACTGCGCTGGTTTGGTCGAGCACCCCTAACGCCCAAAATCTCTCCCACACACCGCCGCTGCCCGCGGACTTGATCCGCGGGCCTCCCGTCACGCTCGCCGAGTAGATAATGCCCCACGGATCAAGTCCGTGGTCGGTGCCGAAGGTGTGGATAGTGCGACGCTACACCACCAGTTCCATCCGATCCGCCGGAAACCGGCTCAGCGCATAAGATATTGGATTTCCATTGGAATCCTCGTCGATCGCTTCCGACACCAGCAAGATCGCTCCTGGCACCAGCCCCAAAAGCTTGGTTTCTTCCACGTCGGCATGGCGCGCTGAAATGCGTGTCGAGGCACGCGCATAGTCGGCAATGCCATAGCTGGCGAACACTGCCGTGAACGAGTTGAGCGTCATGAACCGCTCTGCAAAATCCGGAAAATCCCTATAATTCAGCCGCGTTGTGGCGCGAGACAAACCCCTGCCATCTGCAAGCGAAATGGTCTCCATGCTTGTAACTCTGGCCCCCGGCTTGAGCCCCAGCGCCTGGGCCGTCGCCGCGTTGGCAGACTCGATTCTATGCCCGATCAGGCGGCTGGTCGTGCTCTGCGCCTGGCCCGCCAAACCCTCCGAAAACCGGGTGCGCCGGCCGATGGGATAGCTCAGTCGCCTGGTGTTGCGCACAAAGGTTCCGCGGCCCTGTTCTGCCCCCACGACACCATCGTCGGCGAGCACGGCAAGGGCCCGCCGCACGGTATGGCGATTGGCAGAAAATCGTTCAGCCAGAACAGCTTCGGTAGGCAGGCGATCGCCCGGTGCCAGCTTGCCGCCAACGATATCGAGCCGGATCGCATCGGCTATCTGCCGCCATAAGGCGACCCCGCCGGACGCATCTTTTGAGATTGTCATTGCACTTTCACACAGGCGGCGTAGGACCGGAATAACGACATCAGTTGTCTACTATAATAGACAAATCGAGGCAAGCATGCAGACAGACAGTCCCAATCCCCGCAAGGCGGTACTCGATACCCTCGCCGCCGCCCCCAGCCGCGCCCTCGCAAACCTCTGGGACAGCTGGGAAAACAAGCCCGAACACACCATCGTCCGCCAGCCCGAAGTGGGCATGGTGATGGTCCGCGGCCGGGCCGGCGGCGGTGGCGCACCGTTCAATCTGGGTGAGGCAACCGTCAGCCGCGCCAGCGTCCGCATCGCCAGTGGCGAGGTCGGACACGGCTATTGCCTGGGGCGCGATCTCGCCAAGGCCGAGGTCATCGCCGTCATCGATGCCCTGTGGCAGCGCGATGGCGCAGCCGTCGAGCGCGAGATTATCACGCCGCTTCAGGCACTTGCGTCCGAAGCCGATCAGCAGAGCCGCGATGAGACGGCGGCCACGCGGGTCGATTTCTTCACCATGGTTCGCGGAGACAATTGAGATGGACGCTGTTCTCGATGGCGGTTTCACCGCACCCGTCCTGCAGTCCCAAAGCTGCTTCCGGGCGATCATGGATGCCCTCGCCAACCCCGGCACCCCGCAAAGTCTGTCCCGGCCAGCGGCTTCCCATGGTCCGCTGACCGGCGAATTGGCGAGTGTTCTCCTGACCTTAGCCGATCAGGATACCGCAATCTGGCTGGATGAGGCCCTGCGAAACGACGCTGGCGTCGCTCCCTTTATCGGCTTCCACACCGGCGCCCCGATCGTCCGCGAGCCGGGCCGGGCCGTGTTCGCTTTCGCGAGTGCTGTCAGTGCTTTACCGCTGCTCGATCAGTTCAATCTGGGTAGCCAGGAATATCCCGACCGCTCGACCACCATCGTTCTGGCCGTGCCGTCGCTAGATGGTGGCCCGGCGCTGACCCTCGAAGGTCCGGGAATCAAGGGGCACGGCCACATCAACCCGTTGGGGTTGCCCGATAATTTCCTCACTCAGTGGGCCGAAAACCGCCAGCTCTACCCGCGCGGAATCGACCTGCTGCTGGTGGCCGATGGCCAGGTGATGGGCCTGCCGCGCTCGACCCGTATTTCGGAAGGACACTAGACATGTATGTAGCCGTCAAAGGCGGGGAAGCCGCCATTGCCAATGCCCATGCGCTGTTGGCCGACCGTCGCCGTGGCGACCGCTCGGTGCCCGCGCTGCGCCTCGACCAGATCGTCGAACAGCTGGGCCTCGCCGTCGACCGCACCATGGGCGAGGGCTCGCTCTACGACAAGGAACTGGCCGCCCTCGCTCTGGTGCAGGCGCGCGGCGACCTGATCGAAGCGATCTTCCTGGTCCGCGCCTATCGCACCACGCTGCCGCGCTTCGGTTATTCCCGGCCGATCGAAACCGGTAACATGCTGATAGAACGGCGTGTTTCGGCGACCTTCAAGGATCTGCCCGGTGGGCAGCTGCTGGGGCCGACCTTCGATTACACCCACCGTCTGCTCGATCCTTCGGTGGTCGAGGATGCCGTGCCGGCGCCGCAAAAGCGCGACAGCGAGGCGGAACAGGCGCCCCGCGTCACCGACCTTTTGGGCCGGCAGGGGCTGATGGAGCCCGATGGGGAAACCGATCCCGATCACGAGGTCGGCGACCTGACCCGCGAACCCCTCGATTTCCCGCTCGGACGCGACCTGCGCCTGCAGGCCCTGGCGCGCGGCGATGAAGGGTTCCTGCTGGCACTGGGCTATTCCACCCAGCGCGGTTATGGCCGCACCCACCCCTTTGTCGGCGAAATCCGCATCGGCGAAGTCAGCGTCGAGTTCGACGTGCCCGAGCTGAGCTTTGCCGTCGATCTCGGCCGCATCCGGGTGACCGAATGTCAAATGGTCAATCAATTCAAGGGCTCAGCCAAGGTTCCGCCGCAGTTCACCCGCGGCTACGGGCTGGTCTTCGGGCAGGCCGAACGCAAGGCCATGGCCATGTCGCTCTGCGACCGCGCGCTGCGCGCCAGCGAATTCGGCGAGGACATCGTTGCCCCCGCGCAGGACGAGGAATTCGTCATCGCCCACTCTGACAACGTGCAGGCGACCGGTTTCGTCGAACACCTCAAACTCCCCCATTACGTGGACTTTCAGGCCGAACTGGACCTGATCCGCCGCATGCGCGCCGAGCACGACGCCGCCGAAATGCAGGAAGCCGCAGAATGACCACCCCCGCTCAGTACAACTTTGCCTATCTCGACGAGCAGACCAAGCGGATGATCCGCCGGGCCATTCTCAAGGCCATCGCGGTGCCGGGTTACCAGGTGCCGTTCTCGTCCCGCGAAATGCCCATGCCCTATGGCTGGGGCACCGGCGGGGTGCAGGTCACCGCATCGATCATCGGCCCGGAAGACGTGCTCAAGGTGATCGACCAGGGGGCCGACGACACCACCAATGCCGTGTCGATCCGGGCATTTTTCGCCAAGGTGGCGCAGGTGGCGACCACCACCCACACCGCCGATGCTAGCATCATTCAGACCCGCCACCGCATCCCCGAGCGCAAGCTCTCCAAGGGGCAGATCCTAGTCTATCAGGTGCCGATCCCCGAGCCCATGCGCTTCCTTGAGCCGCGCGAAAGCGAGACGCGCAAGATGCATGCGCTCGAGGAATACGGCCTGATGCACGTCAAGCTCTATGAGGACATCGCCCGGCACGGCCATATCGCAACGACCTACGCCTATCCGGTCAAGGTCGAGGGCCGCTATGTGATGGACCCGTCGCCGATCCCCAAATTCGACAACCCCAAGCTCCACATGAGCGAGGCGTTGCAGCTGTTCGGGGCAGGGCGCGAGCACCGCATCTATGCCGTGCCGCCCCATACCGAAGTGGTGAGCCTCGACTTCGAAGACCACCCGTTCGAGATCCAGCATTTCGACGAGCCCTGCGCACTGTGTGGTGGCGAGCAGGTCTATCTCGACGAGGTGATCCTCGACGATCGCGGCGGGCACATGTTCGTCTGCTCGGACACTGACAATTGCGAGGAGCGCAGGCTGGCCGGGCACCGGGGCGTGCTGGGCGGCGACGTGATGGAGGCTGCAGAATGAGCGGTCCGTTTCTGCCGCTGAGCCATTCCCATAATTCACGAGTGAGCAAATGAGCGAACCACTCCTCAAGGTCGAGAACCTGACCAAGTATTACGGCAGCCGGCTGGGTTGCGCCGATGTCAGCTTCGAGCTCTATCCCGGCGAAGTGCTTGCCATTGTGGGGGAATCCGGCTCGGGCAAGACCACCTTGCTGAACTCCCTATCGGCCACTTTGGAGCCGAGTGCGGGCCGGACGATGTACCGGATGCGCGATGAGCAGTGGCGCAATATCTATGAGCTGAGCGAGGCGGAACGGCGCTTTCTGGTCCGTACCGACTGGGGCTTCGTGCACCAGAACCCGGCCGATGGCCTGCGCATGACGGTATCGGCCGGCGCCAATGTGGGCGAGCGGCTGATGGCGGTGGGCGACCGCAATTACGGGCACATCCGTGAAACCGCTCTCGACTGGCTCGGGCGCGTGGAAATCGCTTCCGACCGCATCGACGACCAGCCGCGCTCATTCTCCGGCGGCATGCGCCAGCGCCTGCAGATTGCCCGCAATCTCGTCACCGGCCCACGGCTGGTGTTCATGGACGAGCCGACCGGCGGCCTCGACGTATCGGTGCAGGCGCGCCTGCTCGATCTGCTGCGCGGACTGGTCGGCGAACTGGGCCTGGCGGCGATCGTCGTGACCCACGACCTCGCCGTGGCCCGGCTCCTTAGCCATCGCATGATGGTGATGAAGGATGGGCGGGTGATCGAAGCCGGCCTCACCGACCGCGTGCTCGACGATCCCCGCGAGCCTTATACGCAGCTGCTGGTCAGCTCGATTTTGCAGGTGTGAAGCCGGTGTTCACCCATGCCCCCACCCTCACTCCCTCTCCACAGGGGGGAGGGAAGCCTATTCGGCGCGATGACGAGATTGTGCCACGGAACGTTGCCCCATCGTCTCCCTCCCCCTTGTGGGGAGGGATCAAGGGTGGGGGTCTCTTTCGCTCGCATGGAGTCCAATCATGACCGCCCTATCAGTCCAAAACCTCGCCAAGACCTTCACCATGCATCTGCGCGACGGCGTGGTGTTGCCGGTGGTGGAGAATGTGAATTTCGACGTCCAGCCCGGCGAATGTGTCGTGCTGGGCGGGCCATCGGGGGCGGGCAAGAGCTCGATCCTCAAGATGGTCTACGGTAATTACGGCGTCGATGCCGGGGCTATCGTGCTCAACCACCACGGGGTGGCGACCGACTTGGCCACGGCCGCGCCGCGCACTGTGCTGACGCTGCGCCGCGACACGATCGGCTATGTCAGCCAGTTCCTGCGCACCGTTCCGCGCGTTTCGGCACTCGATGTGGTCGCCGAACCGCTGGTGATCCGTGGCGTTGACAAGACCGAAGCCCAGCAGCGGGCGCGCGATCTGCTGGCACGGCTTAACCTGCCGGAACGCCTGTGGAGCCTGCCGCCGGCGACGTTCTCGGGCGGCGAGCAGCAGCGCGTCAACATTGCGCGCGGCTTCATCACCGATCACCCCGTGCTGCTGCTCGATGAGCCGACGGCCTCGCTCGACGCGACCAACCGCGCGGTGGTGGTGGCGATGATCGGCGAGAAGAAGGCGGCCGGCGTAGCGTTGCTGGGCATTTTCCACGACGAGGACGTGCGCAACGCCGTGGCCGATCGGATCGTCGACGTGACCAGTTTTGCCCCCCGGGTGGCGGCATGACCCGGCTTGGCGAGAAGCCATATATCCACCCCACGGCCAACGTGACCGGCTCCACCCTGGGCCGGTTTACCGAGGTGGGCGCGGGCAGCACGGTGTCGCGCTCGACGCTTGGGGACTATTCCTACTGCGTCGAGAACACCCAGATCGCCTATGCCGACATCGGCAAATTCGCCAATATCGCCAGCCATGTGCGCATCTATGCCAGCATGCACCCGATGGAGCGCGCCTCGCTCCATCACTTCACCTATCGCTCGGCCTGGTATTTCGACGGCGAAGAGGACGACCAGGAGTTCTTTGACTGGCGCGCCGGGCAGGGGATCAAAATCGGCCACGATACCTGGATCGGGCATGGGGCGGTGGTGATGCCGGGCGTGACCATCGGCAGCGGCGCCATCATCGGCTCCAATGCGGTGGTGACCAAGGACGTGGCGGATTTCGCCATTGCGGTGGGCGTCCCGGCGCGGACGATTAAGCAGCGGTTTTCCGACGATGTCGCCGGGCGGCTGGATGCGATGAAATGGTGGGACTGGAGCCACGACCGGTTGCACCAGGCCCTGCCGGATTTCCGGACCTTGGGGATCGAGGCGTTTCTGGAGAAGTATGACGGCTAGGCCCTGCCACGCCCTCGTGGTGCGAGCCTTTCGCGAGCCTCGAACCATGAGGTGTGCCACTGTGGCCCCTGGAGCCCCCGGACCTGATCCGGGGGCTTTTTGTTTTTAGGCGCTCGGCCCGCATCCCCCTCTGTGCATCGTCATGCAATCGTCATTGAACCTACACGCGGGCGTTATGTCGTCCCCCTAGGTCTGCGCCCAGTTCAATAGGCGAGGGCGCCGGATGCTGAAGATCTCCAATGTTTCGCGACGCTTCGGCGACAAGCTCGCTGTCAGCGACGTCAATCTGGAAATCCCGCAAGGCCAGATGGTCGGGATCATCGGGCGCTCGGGCGCCGGCAAGTCGACCCTGCTGCGCATGATCAACCGGTTGGCCGACGTCTCGTCCGGCTATATCGAATACGAGGGTGTCCGCACCTCCGAGCTGCGCGGCGCCGCCCTGCGCAACTGGCAGCGCGACTGCGCGATGATCTTCCAGCAGTTCAACCTGGTGCCCCGGCTCGATGTGATCACCAACGTGATGCTCGGCCGTCTCAATGGCCGCAATCCGGTGCTCAACCTGATACAGGTATTCTCGCCCACCGAGCAGTTGGAGGCGCTCAAGGCCCTTGAGCGCCTCGATATCGCCCCGACCGCCCTGCAGTGGGCGCAGACCCTTTCGGGCGGCCAGCAGCAGCGCGTGGCCATCGCCCGTGCCCTGATGCAGGGCCCCAAAGTCATCCTCGCCGACGAGCCGATCGCCAGCCTTGATCCGCGCAATGCGCAGATCGTCATGGACAGCCTGCGCGACATCAATGCCGAGGGCATCACCGTCATCACCAATCTGCACACGCTCGATACGGCGCGCGCTTATTGCACCCGCATCGTCGGCATGGCTGCCGGCAAGGTGGTGTTCGACGGCACTCCCGACGAGCTGACCACCGATGTGGCCCGCACCATCTACGGCGCCGACGGGCTCAAGGAAGCCTTCTCCGAGGCAATGACCTCGACCTCGATCGCCCCGCTCACCCTCAAATCTGCAGCCGCTACCCCGGCGCAATAACCGCGTTGCGCTGCCGGCCACGCCCGGCATGCCGACACAACCCGCGTCTCAAAAGGAAGTTCTCCATGTTCGCGATCCGTAAGCTCCTGCTGGCCTCCGTGGCCCTTTCGATGTCGACCGTTGCCTTCGCCCAGGACGTCACCGTTCTGCGCATCGGCCTGGATGGTGGCGAGAATGAATCCGACCAGATCCGCCGCTCCGAATGCGTCGCCGAGCCGCTGAAGGCCGCGACCGGCGTGTCCGAAGTCCAGTTCTTCCCCTCGCCGGACTATAACGGCGTCATCCAGGGCCTGCTGGGCGGCACCATCGACATCGCCATCATGGGCGCTTCGTCCTATGCCTCGATCTACCTTGCCGACCCGGAAGCCGTTGACCCGGTTCTGACCACCAAGCAGCAGGACGGCTCGACCGGCTACCACTCGATCATGGTCGCGCGCGCTGATAGCGGCATCACCGATCTGGCCAGCACCAAGGGCAAGAAGCTGGGTTTTGCTGATCCGGACTCCACCTCGGGCTACCTCGTTCCCAACGTTTCGCTGCCGACCGATATCGGCGCGCCGATCGCTGAATTCTACGGCGAAACCGGCTTTGGCGGCGGCCACGAGAACCTCGTCCTGGGCGTGCTTGATGGCACCTGGGATGTTGGCACCACCTTCGGTTCGGGCGCTGGCGAATTCTCCGAGGGCTACACCTCGGGCAACCTGCGCATCATGGTCGACAAGGGCCTGCTCGACATGGACGACCTGGTCGAGGTCTGGCAGTCGCCGCTGATCCCGAACGGCCCGCTGATGGTCTCCAACAAGCTCAGCGCCGAAATGAAACAGAAGGTCACCGACTTCTTCGTCGGCCTGCCAGCCGCTGATTTCGAGTGCTTCGACAGCTTCACCGCTGGTGGCTATGTCGATTTCGTCCCGGCCAACCAGGCCTTCTACCAGACCATCATCGACGCCCGTAAGTCGGTGATCGGCGGTTAATCAACCCAGCGGTTGCGGTGGCCACGAACCACCGCAACTTCCCCCGGTGTCATCCCGGCTCACGGCAGGGGTGATACCGAGAGTTCGGAAAGACGTTGCCCATGGCCGACATCTCCCACACGCCAGACTTGTCGCCCGCTTCGGCGACACTGCTGCAGCACTATCGCAGTCAGGTGTTGATCCGGCGGGTCTATAGCATCCTGATCGTTCTGGGCGTGCTGGTCGCGCTGGTGCTGGCCATGAACTATGCCAATGCCGCCAATTCGGGGAAGTTCTTTGAACGCCTCCCCTACATGTTCGACTTCCTCAAGAACTTCGTTCCGAACGATCCGCTGGAGATCTTCCGCGCGATGTTCGATCTGGAGTCACCCTATTACGATGGCTCGCAGAAGTTCGATTACACCTCTGACCGGCACTATATCGGCGGCAGCTTCTATATTCCGCATTTCGTCTATCAGCTTGTAATTACGGTCAATATCGCCATCGTCTCCACGATCATCGGTGGCTCTCTGGCTTTCGTGCTGTGCTTCTTCGCAGCCACCAATCTGGTCGGCGCGGGCGCCGTGCGCTGGTTTGTGCGCCGCGTCATGGAAGTGATGCGCGCCTTCCCCGAAATCGTCATCGCAGGTCTTCTGACGGCGGTGCTCTCCATCGGCCCGATCGCCGCCATTGCGGCCGTGTCGCTGCATACGATCGGCGCCTTGGGCAAACTGTTCTTCGAAGTGGTCGAGAATGCCGACATGAAGCCCGAGGAAGGGCTGCGCTCGGTGGGGGCGACCTGGCTCGAGCGCGTGCGCTTCGCCATCGTGCCGCAAGTGATGCCCAACTTCGTCAGCTACGCCCTGTTGCGGCTTGAGATCAACGTGCGCGCCTCGACCATTATCGGCGCGGTGGGCGGCGGTGGCATTGGCGAAGTGTTTCGCCTGTCCATCGGCCGCGACCATGCCGCCAAGACCTATGCGATCATCATTCTGCTGTTGGTGACCATTATCGCCATCGACCAGTTCTCCGGCTGGCTTCGCCGCCGCCTGGTGGGCAATCAATCCTTCGAACTGGGCCGGGGAGCGGCGTGATGAGCATTTCCATTGCCGAGCGCAAACGTCTGGAAACCAAATACCCCGAAGTGTTTCACCAAAGCTTCTTCAAGCGCTGGGGTCTGGTGGCCGGCCTTGCCGTCACCGTGCTCTACCTGGTTTTTGCCTGGTTCTTCTTCAATGTCGGGCCGGCTCTGCAGAATGGTAAATGGGATCGCGCCGCGATCTACCTGCAGGACTGGTTCTCCTGGCGCGCGCAGCCGCGCCTGCGCTTCGGCGACGATGGCGTGGTCACCGCGCAGTGGTCCAGCCGCGGGCAATATCCCGAGGGCGCCACGATTGATTGGCTGACGCCGAATGCCGACGGTAGCATGACCGCAACCTTTGGCGCCGACGATCGCCTTGAGATTTCGACCACCGAAGTGGCGGTTCAGGTTGACGGACGGACCTATGTGGTCGCCATCACCCCCGACGCGGCCTTGGCCCCCGAAGGCGTGCCAAGCGCCATCGTGCAGGACCGTCAGAAGGTTCTGGTGGACTTCGGCTTTGCCGGTCAGGCCGAGATCCGCAGCAACCAGGTCTACGTGCAGCGCCGGTTCCTAGGCTGGGCCAATTTCCTCTACGATCCGCGCTCGCCGCTGTGGGGGAACGACCTGTTCTCGACCATCGGCCTGGTTTTCAGCGGCGACCGGGTGAACCCCGACAAGTCCAATGCGCAGCTGGTGCTTGATGAATGGCTGGGCAACCGCGCCTGGCAGCACGGCGATATCCTCGCCAAGCTGATGCAGACCCTTGTCATGGCTTTCGTCGGTACGCTGTTCGCAACTCTCGTCGCGTTCCCACTGGCCTTCATCGCGGCGCGCAACATCACGCTCAACCGTCCCGCCAACTGGGTCATGAAGCGGTTCTTCGACTTCATCCGCTCGATCGACATGCTGATCTGGGCGCTGTTTTTCACCCGCGGCTTTGGCCCCGGCCCGATCCCCGGCATCGCGGCGATCTTCTTCACCGACACGGGCGCCCTCGGCAAGGTCTATGCCGAGGCGCTGGAGAATGTCGACGACAAGCAGCGTGAGGGTATGAAGTCCGTCGGCGCGAGCCCAATGGCGGTCAATCGCTTCGGCGTGGTTCCGCAGGTTTTGCCGGTCTTCGTCTCGCAATCGCTCTACTTCTGGGAGAGCAACACGCGCTCGGCCACGGTGATCGGCGCGGTGGGTGCAGGTGGCATCGGCCTTAAACTGCTCGAAGCCATGGGCACCAACTCCGATTGGGACAAAGTCGCCTACATGGTGCTGCTGATCCTGCTCGTGATCTTCATCTTCGACGCCATGTCCAACGCCATCCGCAGCCGCCTGATCGGGCCAAAAGCGGGGTAGGATCGTATTTGGCAGTGCGTCGAACCAATTTCAGCGGATTTTACGGAATTGCCGGTCTCAGTTTGGGCTGTCGCCCTTGACCTGACGGCTTGAACGGGCGATTGGTCAACCTGTAGAACTAATCGTGAGCTGCCTGAAATCGACGCGCCACACCCATTTTCGACCCGCCAGCACACGTTCTGGACCGTGATCAGCACGGCCATGAACGATGGCCAGGTGTCGCGTGCCGATCTGGCGCGGGTGTCGGGCCTGTCCAAGCAGACCATGTCGGAAGTGTTCCGCGAGCTTGAGGACGATGGTTGGCTCGAAGTTGCCGGGCACACCAAGGGCAGTGTCGGGCGCAGCGCGGCCATGTATCAGCTCAGGCCAATGCGGGCGCTGCTTTTTGGCGCCGACGTTGGCGGCAGCAAGATCCATGCCGCACTAGCCGATATCAACGGCCAGATCCTCGCCGAACTTGAGGTGCCCACAAGCCAGGACGGCCCCGATGCGGTGACGGCGCAGCTGTGCGACGCCTGCCAGACGCTTGCGGCACAGGTGAACCAGCCGATGAGCCGGATCGCGGCTGGCGCCGTCGGCATTGCCGGGGCCTTCAATCCGCGGACGCGCCGCATGTTCATGGTGCCCAATATCGCCGGCATGGAAGGCTTTGCCATTGCCGACGAGCTGGAACAGCGCCTCGGCTTCCCGATCCGCGTCGACAACGACGTCAATATGGCAGCCAAGGGCGAGATGTGGCGGGGCGAGGGGCGCGACATCGCGTGTTTCGTTTTCGTCGCCCTCGGCACCGGCATCGGCATGGGCATCATCAACGAGGGACGGATCCTGTCGGGCGCCAATGGTGCCGCGGGTGAGATCTCGACCCTGCCGATTGGCGCCGACCCCTATGACAGCCGCAATTTCCACGCCGGTGTGCTTGAAACCAGTGTCGGCAGCATCGCCATTCGCCAGCGCTACCAGGCCGCCGGAGGCGCCGCGGGCCTGACCGTTCGCGACATCCTCGACGCGATAGAGCAGGGCGACGCCATCGCCGCCGCGACCCTTGATGAAGTCGCGCGTACCCTGGCTGTCGCCATTCTTGCCGTTTCCGCCGTGCTTGATCCCCAGCGCATCGTGCTGGGCGGCAGCATCGGCGCCCGGGCTGATCTGTTGCAACGGATCAGCCGCTTTATGCCCCTGTGCATCCCCAATCCACCCGAATGCGTGGTCAGCACGCTCGGTCGCAGCGCAGGCCTGCTCGGCACCATCAGCCAGAGCCAGGACCTGCTGCGCCAGAACCTGTTGACCACCGACCCCGCTAGCATTGCCAAGGTATGACTATGTCCAAGAACTTCGAACTCATCGTCCTCGATACTCCCCACGCCGCCGAACTGCGCGTCGCGCAGATGGTCGTCGACACGGTGAACGCCCATCCAAAGGCCGCGCTCGGGCTTGCCACCGGCCGCTCGATGATTGCCGTCTATGCCCAGCTGGTGAAGGATTTCCGCGCCGGCAAGGTGAGCTTCGCTGGCAATACCAGCTTCAATCTGGACGAATATTGCGACCTGCCGGCCAGCCACCCGGCGAGCTTTGCCAGCTACATGCGCACGCATCTGTTCGACCATGTCGATTTCGCGCCAACCAGCTGGCACCTGCCGGACTCCGCCGGCACCGAAGCCAGCGCGGCAGCCTTTGAGCAGGCGATTGTTGACGCAGGCGGCATCGAGCTGCAGCTGCTCGGCGTGGGCCGCAACGGCCATATCGGCTTTAACGAACCCGGCTCGCCGCAGAACAGCCGCACCCGCAAGGTGGCCCTCGATCAGTCGACGCGCGTCGCCAACGCGCCCGATTTCCCGGCTGGCGAGGAAGTGCCCGAAGCTGCCGTGACCATGGGCATCGCTACTATTCTGAGCGCCCGCCGCATCGTGCTGCTGGCCACCGGTCCCGCCAAGGCAGAAGCCCTCCAGCGCGCCTTCGAAGGTCCGGTTGACGTCGATTGCCCGGCCTCCTTCCTGCAGCTGCACAACCACGTCACGGTGATCTGTGACCCGGCGGCTGCGGCTGCTCTGGCAGTGGATGCCTGATCTAGTCCGGCCATAGCCCCGAGTTTCGGAGCTATGGCCACCCTTTCAACTTAATATGATTGAACTACTCCACTTTATATGCGATGTCGCGGCATCGTTCTGGAGGGGTTCGCCATGCCGGCTACCAATCGCGATGCGAGCTATGCCGCCATTCGGGCGGCCTTGATGGCGTCCTATTCCGGCGCGCTGGCCTCCACTCAGGCATCTCCGCTGGAGGTGCTGGAAGTCATGGCCGCGGCGCTGGGCACGATCTATCGTGAAGTGGCCGATGCCCATCTCGATCCCGATGGTTGCCCATGCGGGTGGCGCCCGCACGAAGTGCTTGATGTGCTGGCGCTGGAGCAGGCTATTGTCGCCCATGCCGCGCGAGACGATGGCGGCGACGCTTTCGATCTGCTCTCCATCATGCCTGCCGGTCACGCCTGACCACACGCCTCAAACCCCTGTTAGTGCCTTTTCATGATCAAGCGTTTTTTCTCCTATTACGCCCCCTACAAGGGCCTGTTCGTGCTCGATTTCGGCTGCGCCATCATTGCCGGCCTTCTCGAACTCGCCTTCCCGATGGCGGTCTCCTATTTCATCGATCAGCTGCTGCCGCGTTCGGAATTCGGCTTCATCCTGATCGCCGGGGCCATGCTGCTCGCGATCTACGTGTTCAACGCGGTGCTGATGGGCGTGGTCAATTACTTCGGCCACATGCTGGGCATTGGCATCGAGACCGACATGCGGCGGCAGGTGTTCGATCACCTGCAAAAGCTCAGCTTCAGCTTCTTTGACAACAACAAGACCGGTCACCTGATCACCCACGTGACCAAGGATCTGGAGGATGTCGGCGAAGTGGCCCACCACGGGCCCGAGGACGTGTTCCTGGCCATAATGACCTTCTTCGGCGCCTTTGCGCTGATGTTCACCGTCAATTGGCAGCTGGCCCTGATCACCACGCTGATCGTGCCGGTGATGACCTGGCTGGTCAGCCGCTACGGCGCGAAGATGACGCAGAACTGGCGCACGCTGTTCCGCCAGGTGGGCGACTTCAACACCCGCATCGAGGATTCGATCGGGGGCATCCGCGTGGTCAAGGCCTTCGCCAACGAGCCGCATGAGGCCAAGCTCTTTGCGGGCAATAACAATGCCTACCGCAAGACCAAGCTGCAGGCTTACGCCTACATGACGGCCAGCATCACCATCACCTATCTCAGCACGCGCCTTGTGCAGCTGGTAGTTATGCTGGTGGGCGCCTGGCTGGTGGTGCAGGGCGAACTGACCAATGGCGGCTTTGTCAGCTTCCTTCTGCTGGTCAACGTCTTCATGCGCCCGGTCGACAAGATCACCGGCGTTCTTGAGAGCTATCCCAAGGGCATTGCCGGTTTCCGCCGCTTCACCAACCTGATCGACACCGAGCCCGATATCGCCGACCGGCCCGGCGCAAAGGTGGTCGATCACCTGAAGGGCGATATCGTCTTCAACGATATCCACTTCTCCTATGAGGATGGCCGTAGCGTACTCAATGGTGTGAGCCTCGCCATCAATGCCGGAGAAACAGTGGCCATTGTCGGCCCCTCTGGCGCTGGCAAGACCACGCTGTGCTCGCTGTTGCCGCGGTTCTATGAGCTGAGCGCCGGGTCGATCTCCATCGATGGCATCGACATCCGCGACATGACCCAGGCTTCCCTGCGCAGCCAGATCGGCATCGTGCAGCAGGATGTGTTCCTGTTTGGCGGCACCATTCGCGAGAACATCGCCTATGGTCAGCTCGGTGCGAGCGACGAAGCCATCATGGAAGCGGCCCGGCGCGCTCGCTTCGACAAGGTGATTGCGCGTCTGCCCGATGGGCTGGACACCGTCGTCGGCGAGCGGGGCGTCAAGCTATCGGGCGGGCAGAAGCAGCGCGTGGCCATTGCTCGCATCTTCCTCAAGAACCCGCCCATCCTGATCCTTGATGAGGCAACGTCGGCGCTTGATACGGCGACCGAAGTGGCCATCCAGCGGTCGCTGAGCGAGCTTTCCGAAGGGCGGACCACCCTGGTTATCGCCCATCGCCTTGCAACCATTCAGCATGCCGACCGTATCGTCGTGATCGACGAAACCGGCATTGTTGAGCAGGGACGGCATGAGGCGCTGCTTGAGGCGGGCGGCGCCTATGCGGTGCTGCACAGGGCCCAGTTCGGCTACCTCGCTGGATAGAAGTAATGGCTTTCACGTAACTGCTGATTAATTGGCAGTTCGTATAAGAGCGCCTCGGTCTTACGGGGCGCACTTACTTGCCTATTATAGATTTCTTCTTGCAGCGCCACGATCCACTGCTCGTCGCCCTGGCCGCCGGCATCTGCCTGATTTCCTCCTATGCGTGCGTGGGCCTTCTTCGCCATGCCAGCCGCGCCAAAGGGCGAATGTGGATGGTCTGGAATGGCGTGGCGGCGCTGTCGGTTGGTTTCGGCATCTGGGCCACGCACTTTGTCGCTATGCTGGCCTACAAGCCAGGCTTCGCGCTGAGCTATCATTTCGGATACACCGCCGCTTCGCTGGCGATCGCCATTCTCCTGTGCGGCGCAGGCATCACCATGGCGATCCACGGCAAAGGCAAGCGCGACCATTTCCTGGGCGGTGCAGTCGTCGGCGTAGCCATCTCCTCGATGCACTATACGGGTATCGCTGCCCTGGTCATTGGCGGTGAGCCGTCCTGGAACTCGACCATGGTTGCCGCCTCGGTTCTGGCTGGTGTTGTGCTCGGCGGGCTGTCCTTCGTTGTCGCGCTGGGGCAGGGCAAGCGCCGCATGCTCGGAGGCATGGGTCTGTTGACCCTCGCCATCTGTGGCCTGCATTTCACCGCCATGGGCGCGATCGACCTGTCGCAGTGTTTCCCTGTCGTTGTCGATGGTGAAATCAACGGCGGCTGGATGGCCATCCTGCTGGCCTTCATCTCGCTGCTCATTCTGGGTGCTGCTCTGGGTTGCGCCGTGCTCGACGAGGCCGATCGCCGCCGCACCGCGCGCGAGCGTGAACGGCAGCTGCATGATGCGCAGCAGCTTAGCCGCGCCACCCGCCAGCTCGAGCTGGCGATGACCCACATGGCCCAGGGGCTGAGCCTCTACGATGCCGATGGCTATCTGCGCCTGCACAATGCGCGGCTATTGCAGCTGCTGGGCCTTGAGGAAGGGCGTGACCTGACCGGGATGACCTTCCGCGACATTTGCCGGCTGACCATCATCGGCACCGGCAGTGTGCCGGACCAGATCGACTCGCTAACCGACCAGATTGTTGCCGATCACCTGCCGCTTATCGCCAATGGCGGCGAGATCGTGCACAGCTTCCCCAATGACCGGACGCTGTGCGTTGCACACAGCCCGGTGGGCGACGGTTCGTGGGTGTCCACGGTCGATGATATTTCCGAACGCCAGCGCTCAGCGGCGGCCATCGCGCACCTCGCGCGCCATGACGGACTGACCGGCCTGCCGAACCGCGCGATGTTTGAAGAGCGCTTCGATGTCGCGCTGGCCGAGGCGGCAGAAGGCGATGGCTATCTGGCCGTTGTCGCGATGGACCTCGACCGGTTCAAGGAAGTCAATGACAGCTTCGGCCATGCTGCCGGCGACACGGTTCTGAAGACCCTCGCTAAGCGCCTGTCCGAGTGCCTTAAGGATGGCGAGGTCGTGGCTCGACTGGGCGGCGACGAGTTTGCCGCGCTGAAGAGCTTTACCTCCATGGAAACCCTGCGCGATTTCCTCAATCGCCTGGAAGCCGCCCTCTACACCCAGGTTCCCGTGGAAGGGGCCACGCTGGCCACGGGTGGCAGCATCGGCGTCGCCATCTACCCCGAAGACGGTGATGAGCGCTCCAAGCTGCTCAGCAATGCCGACCTCGCCATGTACCGCGCCAAGTCCGAGTTCGACCAGCGCATCTGCTACTACGAGCACGAAATGGACGAGCACGCGCGCGAGCGCCGCTCCATGACCAAGGACATCTGGACCGCGTTGGAACAGAATGCCTTCCATCTGGTCTATCAGGTGCAGAAGTCGGTCTCGACCAACCTGGTGACAGGTTACGAAGTGCTGTTGCGCTGGGACCGCCCGGGCTACGGGTTGGTTTCCCCCGCCGACTTTATCCCGATCGCCGAGGAATGCGGCGCCATCACCCCGATCGGCAGCTGGGTGCTTCGAATGGCCTGCCACGATGCAGCGTCCTGGCCGGAGCCGCACAAGATCGCGGTCAATATTTCGGGCGTCCAGCTCGGCCAGCTTGAGCTGATCGAGACGGTGCAGGATGCGCTGCTGCAGTCGGGCCTGTCCCCCTCGCGGCTGGAACTGGAAGTCACCGAAACCTCGATCATCGCCGATAAGCAGCGTGCGCTGCACATTCTGCGCCAGATCAAGGCCATGGGTGTGTCGGTCGCCATCGATGACTTCGGGACGGGCTATTCCTCGCTCGATACGCTCCGCAGCTTCCCCTTCGACAAGATCAAGCTCGACCGCTCGTTCATTGCCGAAGTCGAGGATAACGAGCAGTCGAAAGCCATCGTCCGCGCCATTCTCGCACTGGGGCGGAGCCTGCATGTGCCGGTTCTGGCCGAGGGCGTGGAAACGCTGGAGCAGCTGGAAGTGTTGCGCACCGAAGGCTGCAACGAGGCTCAGGGCTTCCTGCTCGGACGGCCCGGCACCATCGACTGGAGCGACCTAGTGAGAACCGCGCGACGCGCCTGAGCGCGTCGCCATCGGCCTGCTTCAGAGCAGACCGTCTCGGCCCCGGAACCGGCGCTGATAGTCGGGGTCGTACAGCGAACTCTCGCGGAAACCCTCGCTGCCCAATCCCTTGCCGACGAAAATGATCGCCGTCCGCTCCACCGGATCGGCGGCAAAGCGGGCTTCGATATCGCCCAGCGTGCCGCGGATAATTTTTTCGTCCGGCCATGAGGCGTGGAAGACCACCGCGACCGGACAATCCGCGCCGTAGAGCGGGGTGAGGTCCGCCACGACGCGATCTAGCGCATGTATGGCCAGGTGAATGGCCAAGGTAGCCCCGGTGGCGCCAAAGGCGGCCAGGTTTTCGTCCGCCGGCATCGGCGAGGCGCGGCCCGAAACGCGGGTCAGCACCAGGCTCTGCGCAACGCCAGGGATGGTTAGTTCGCGGCCAAGGCTGGCGGCGGCGGCGGCGAAGGCTGGCACACCCGGCGTCAACGTGTAGGGGATGCCGAGGCGATCAAGGCGGCGCATCTGCTCGGCCACCGCACTCCACACGGAGAGGTCGCCGGAATGAAGGCGCGCCACGTCTTCGCCGGCCTCATGGGCCCGGACATATTCCGCTTCGATTTCGTCGAGCGAGAAGGGGGCGGTATCGATGAGGCGGGTATCGGGCCCGCACCAGTCGAGCATCTCGCGTGGCACGATGGAGCCCGCATAGAGGCAGACCGGGCAGGCCGCCAGAAGCTTCATGCCGCGCACGGTAATGAGGTCTGCAGCGCCGGGACCAGCGCCGATGAAATGAACGGTCATGGCTTGCTCCACACCCACTGCGTGATTGGCATGGCGGGGCGCCAGGCGGTCATGCTGCCGACGGCATCGGCGCGCGATAGGGCGATCCGGGTCAATGCGCCGCCAAGCTCGGCGTGGCGGGCGAGCAGCACAGCTTCAAATTCGAGCGTCACCGCATTGGCGACGAGGCGTCCGCCGGCCCGAAGCGCCGAGATTGATGCGTCGATGACGCCGGGGTCGGAGCCGCCGCCGCCGATGAAAATCGCATGGGGCTGTTCAAGCCCTGCCAGCGCCTCGGGTGCCGTCCCGACGATGACCTGCAGGCCCGGCACGCCACAGGCGGTGGCATTGCGGGTGGCGCGGGCGGCCCGTTCGGGATTGGCCTCGATGGCGATGGCGCGCAGGCTCGGGTCGGCCAGCATCCATTCGATACCAATCGATCCCGAACCCGCGCCGATATCCCAGAGGATTTCACCGCGGCGCGGTGCAAGTGCGGATAGGGTCAGCGCGCGGATGTCGCGCTTGGTGATCTGGCCATCGTGCTCAAACAGGGCATCGTCGAGCCCCGGCGTGAGCGGCAGAATGCGCGCCTGGGGCAGGGCGACGACGCTGATGGCGCAGATATTGAGCGGGTTGATGCCATCGAGAGCAAAGCTCATCGCGACTTGCGTGCGTACCGTCTCCGCCGGGCCGCCAAGCGCCTCCAACACCGTCACGATGGAAATGCCAAAGCCGGCGTCGGTTAGCAGTTGCGCCAATTGCGCCGGGCCTTGCTCGTCCGAGGTCAGCGCCAGGATGCGAGTGCCCGGATGCAGGTGCGGGCGGATCAGGTCAATCGATCGGCCGTGCAGCGACAGGGTCACCACATCCTGCAGCGGCCAGCCCAAACGGGCGGCGGCGAGGCTGAACGAGGAGGGATGGGGGTAAACCGCCATCTGGCTGGCATCGATCTGGCGCGCGAGCGTGGCGCCGACGCCGTAGTGGAACGGATCGCCCGATGCCAGCACGCAGACGCGACGGCCGCGCAAGGCCGTGACCGCGGCAACGGAATCGGAAAACGGCGACACCCACTGGCGGGCTTCGCCGGTGATCAGCGAGGCTGCCAGTTCCAGGTGGCGCGCCCCACCGAAAACCACCTCAGCACTAGCGATCGCAGACTTGGCCGCTTCGCCGAGACCGGCCAGGCCATCCTCGCCAATGCCGACAACCGAAAGCCAGCTCATTTTGGCCCACCCGTGGAACGGGGCGAATAGACCAGCGGCGCCATGTCCGGCCGCTCGATGAGGCGGGTTTCCGCCGAGCCGATGATGACGCAGGTGGCCATATCGGCGCGCGCCGGATCGGCCTCGGCAAGGCTCATGATGGTGATGGCTTCGTCCGGCCGACCAGCGGCGCGGCCAAAGATGACCGGGGTCGACCATGGCAGTACTTCGCGGAGCAGCGCAAAGGCGGTTCCCAACTGCCAGGGGCGCGCCTTGCTGATCGGGTTGTAAAGCGCAATGACCAGGCCGGCAGTCGCCACGGCGCGCAGGCGCGCCTCGATAACCGGCCATGGCTTGAGGTTGTCCGAAAGGGAAATCGCGCAGAAATCGTGACCGAGCGGCGCACCGGCCCGGGCCGCGACGGCCAGCATGGCGGTAACGCCCGGCACGACGGCGAGGTCGACCGCGCGCCAGGCCGGCGGGCCTTCTTCGATAGCTTCGCAGATCGCTGCAGCCATCGCGAAAACACCCGGGTCGCCACCCGACACGACACAGACCTGCTCACCCGAAGCGGCGGTCATCAAGGCGTCCTTGGCGCGGGCCAGTTCTTCCCGGTTGTCCGAGGCGACGCGTCGCTGGTCATCGCGCAGCGCCAACCGGTCGAGATAGGGACCATAGCCAAAGAACACATTGGACGCGGCAATGGCTGCGACTGCCTCAGGTGTGGTCTGGTTGGGATTGCCGGGGCCTGTGCCGACGACGATCAGTTTTCCGCTCATGGACGGGTTCTCCAACCCGGAACCAGGATCAACGCGAAGTAAGGCGCGATTCCGTCGGTCTTGTCGGCGAGGCGCATCGAAAGGCCATTCGCCATGGTGCCGCGCTCGACATAGATTGCATCTTCAAGCCGTCCGGCGGCCTCGATGGCCCGGCGAATCTTGGGCAAGTTACGGCCGACCTTCATGATTACGGCGCCGTCAGTATTGTCGAGGCGGGCGCGCAGGTCGACTTCATCGAGCGTGCCCGGCAGAACCGAGAGAATGTCGTCGCCCTGCACCAGGGGCAGGCCGGCCTGCGACCAGCAGCCCGACATGGCGGTGATCCCCGGCACCACTTCGGTGGGATAGCGGTGGGCAAGCCGGACATGCAGGTGCATGTAGCTGCCATAGAACAGCGGATCGCCCTCGCTCAGCACGGCCACAGTGCGGCCTGCGTCGAGATGGGCGGCCACGCGCTCGGCGGCTTCGGCATAGAAAACGTTGGTGGCGCTCTTGTAGTCGTTGTGGCGGCGGTCGATCTCGGTGGTCACCGGATAGCCGAGCTGTTCCTCGATCTGATTGGTGATGAGGTCGGCGACAATGGCGCGAGCATTGCTCGAATTGCCCTGCTTGGCAAAATAGGCCACCACATCCGCCCCTTCGATGGCGCGGACAGCTTTGAGAGTGAGGAGTTCAGGGTCGCCGGGGCCGGTGCCGACGCCAATAAGTTTGCTGCTCATATGCCTGATCTCGCCAGTGCGTTGAGGGCCGCAGCGGTCATGGCTGATCCGCCCAGGCGACCGCGCACGATGGCATAGGGCACGCCATAGGAATTCTCGGCCAGTGCATCCTTGGATTCCGCTGCGCCGACAAACCCCACCGGCATTCCGATGATTGCGGCGGGCTTGGGCGCGCCGTCGCGCAGCATCTCAAGCAGAAAGAACAGGGCGGTGGGCGCATTGCCGATGGCCACGACCGATCCTTCAAGCTGCGGCAGCCAGAGGCGCAGAGCGGCCGCGGAACGGGTATTGCCAAGCTCGGCGGCAAGGGCAGGGGTCTGCGGATCGCGCAGGGTGCAGATCACCTCGTTCTGCGCGGGCAGGCGGGCGGCGGTCACCCCACGAGCCACCATTTCGGCATCGCAGAAGATCGGCGCGCCAGCGGCCAGCGCCGCGCGGGCGGCGGGCACGAAGCCGGGGCCGTAAACGAAATGCTGGGCGGCTTCAACCGCGCCGGCGGCATGGATCATGCGGACCGCCAGTTCGGCCTCGTCGTCCGAGAATGCCGACAGGTCGGCCTCGGCACGGATGATGGCGAAGGACTGGCGATAGATCGCATCGCCGTCCTTGATGTAGTCGTATTGCGTCATTGTCATCCTTGCGCGGCAGTGCCGGTAACGGACTCAAGCTGGTCCGCGCGCAGCACGCTTACGGGCGTATCGCCCGCCTTCCCGTCGATGACAAGGCCGTAACCGTCGGGACGGCCAACCAGCGTCAAAGCGGCACGGCGGGGATGGGCGCACCCCTTGGTGCAACCCGAGACATGCAGGCTCATGCCGGGCGCCACCGTCGCGGCGAGGCGGGAGGCGACGGCACGGGCCGGAATGTGTCCCGACGCGCAGCCATCGCTGCCGATGCAGGCGCTGATGCGGGTGCGGTTGTCGTTGGGTCGGGTGATGAAACCGACCTCCAGGGCCTCCTCGAGCAGGGACCGATCGGCATGAATGGCCAGCAGCCCATGATGGGGCGCCAGCCGGAACTCGGTGATGCCAAAGCGCCAAGCGCCGTCCGCCAGCGCGCCGATCGCATGCCAGGCAATGCTGCCAAAGGGCAGGCCGAGCCCGGTGGCGGTGTGGTCTTTGAGGATGAAGTCGCCAATGGGCGAGCTGCTCGGCTGATTCACCGGCGCAGAGTGTTCCACGAGGCTTCCAAGCGAAGCCATGAGAGCGGCCACATCCAGATCGTCTGCCCGCGCCTGCGGCCCGAGCGATGCGAGAGCGGTCAGTGCCAGTTCGGCGCAGTCGAGGGGGTGATGGGTGGTGCCGAGCAGGGTTGCCCCAATGCTGAGCAGCCAGCGATCCTTCCCGACGGCAACCAGCCGCAGGTCCGCCTTCAGGGCCCCCAGGCCAATCTGTCCATTGCCGTCGACGATCACCGACACTTTCGGGCCCAGCCTGGCCGTCAGCGGCATCGAAAATGCCTTGATACCAGCGGCCAGTGGACGGGGATCGACAAATTCCAGCGGGTCGTCGCCGGCCAGCGGCGGGGTCTCCACCACAAGCCCCGTTTCGATGTCGATTACCTGGCGCACGTCGCGCGCAAAGTGCGGCACGGCGGGCGCAGTGAGGCCGCGCACCTGCAGGTTGCCCCGCGCGGTGATCTCGATGATGCCATTGCCATAGGTGCCGCAGATGGTGGCGAGCTGTTCCAGTCGTACCGGGTCGATCCGGCCGCCTGCCAGACGGATGCGGGCGAGCAGCCCATCGCCAGTCTGCATGGGCATGTCGAGCGTCGGGCAAGCGCCACGGCGAGTGGCGGCAATGGGCAGGGCTAGGGACATGGCAAAGGTTTAGCGGATTGGCGCGACGGGGGGAACAGGAATGCCCTCAGCCCCGCTTGCGCAGCAGGTAGGTATCCATGATCCAGCCATGGCGCTCGCGGGCCAGCTTGCGGGTCTGGACGATCTGCTCGGCGACGTCTCCGAGCCGACCGGCAATGGTGATCTGGTCGGGTGTGCCCAGATAGGCGCCCCAGAAGATCTCAAGCTCCGGATCGGCGCGCGTGAAGGCCGTCTGCCCATCGAGCATCACGATCGTATCTTCGGTGACCGCGCCGAGCTGGCGCCCGGTGGTGATGTGTACGGGTTGCCCGATCCGGTTGAGCGCAATGCCATGCGCGGCGGTCAATGTCTGAATGGCGGTGATCCCCGGAACGATCTCGACGCGGTACTCGGTGTGCAAACGCTCGACGATGCGAATGGTGGAGTCGTAGAGCCCGGGGTCGCCCCACACCAGAAACGCTCCTGCGCCACCTTCGGGCACGTCATTCATGAGATCGGCGAAAATGGCTGCGAGCGCTGAATGCCAGTCGTCGACGCCCGCGCCATAGTCAGGGTTGGCCGCATCTCGGCGAGGCACCTCATAGTCGCGCGTGCGGCTTGCCGGATTGGTCACATAGCGGGCGATGATCTCGCGGCGCAGGTCGGCCAGGTCAGCCTTGCTCTCGCCCTTGTCGGGCACGAACAGCCGATCGGCGCGGTTGAGGGCGTTGATTGCCTGCACCGTCAAATGTTCGGGATTACCGGCACCGATGCCCACAATGAGAATGGTTTTCATGGGCCTTCCTTGCCTCAGGGCAGGGATGTTGACAAGCGGCAGGTAGAGGCGTATTCAACTGTTTAGTAATATACTAAATGGTTGAATGCAAAATGACGGACACATTGAGCACGACCCTTGCCGCTTTGGCCGACCCCACGAGGCGGGCCATCCTGGCGCGGCTGGCGACCGGGGAGGCAAGCGTGAATGAGCTTGCCGAGCCCTTCGACATGACGCTGGCGGCCGTCAGCAAGCATATCAAAGTGCTGGAAAATGCCGGCCTCATCAGCAGGGGGCGGCAGGCCCAGTGGCGGCCTTGCAAACTTGAGGCCGGCCCGATGCGCGACGTGGCGGCGCTGGTCGAATTCTATCGCGCCTTCTGGGAACAGAACCTCGATCAACTCGACGCCTATCTTACCAAACTGCAGACCCCGAAATCCGACAGCCAGAACTGATAAGGAGACTAGCAATGAGTGCCCATACGACACAGAACCTGTTCAAGACCGAGCTGCCGCAGGACGAGCCGCTCATCATCATGAGCCGCGTTTTCGACGCTCCGCTCGATCTGGTCTGGACGGTTTGGACCAAGCCCGAACACGTCGCCTACTGGTGGGGGCCGCGCGAGGACAACAAGATCGTCGAATACGACGTGCGCACGGGCGGCAAGTGGCGGATCATCTCATCCATGGGCGATGGGGCAGAAGTCGCCTTTTTCGGCACCTATCTCGCCGTTGAGCCCAAGTCGATGATCCGCAACACCTTCGTAGTCGAGGGTATGTTCGAGGAAGACGACCGGTTCTACGAAGAGCACCATTTCGAGGAACGCGACGGCAAGGTTCACTACCGCTCAATCTCCAAGCTCGACAGCTTCGAGGCACGCCAGGGCGTGATCGATTCCGGCATGGAGCAGGGCGCCAATGCCTCGATGGCGAAGGTCGACGAAATCCTCGAGCGCCTCAAACGCGGCTAGTTCGCGCCCTCGCGCGCAAGGTAGGCACCCAGATTGTCCAGCAGGACGCTGGTGCCTTCCTCGCGCAGGCGCCCGCCGTCGTCGAACCCGTCGAGATAGGCGCCCATCTCGGTCATCTTGAGGGCCGTATGGTCACCGTCCTGCACCAGCTCGAACGTCGCGACGGACACGGAAATCCGCACGTCATCGAGGGTCATCTCATAGGTGTAGACGATGCGCTGCTCGGGCACGATGTCCTGATAGATGGCGCGAAACGCGTGGACGGTGCCGCCCGGCGGGCCGCCAATGCTGGTTTCAGTGCCCCCGATCCGGAAGTCCAGTTCATACTTGTTCTTGGCCCAGGTCTCGGGCGGACTGAACCACTTCTGCTTGGTCGCTGGGTCGGACAGCGCCTTGTAGACGCGCGCAGCACTTGCCTTGTAGCGCCGTTCGAGAGTGAAGGTTGCGTGGCTCACCGAGCGGGTCGTCATAGGCGTGTCTCCGGCTCTTCGGCTTCCAGCAGCTCGCCCAGCCGGTCGAGCCTTTTGACCCAGCTGGTGCGGCGATCATTGATCCATTGCTCGGCCTGGCTCAGCGCGTCCGACTGCAACTGGCAGGTTCGCACGCGGCCCACCTTCTGCGAAGTCACGAGGCCGCTGTTTTCCAGCGCTGCCAGATGCTGCACGACGGCGGGCAGCGAGATGTCGAACGGCTTGGCAAGCTCGCTGACCGAAGCCGGGCCACGGCTCAGCCGTTCAATCATTGCACGGCGGGTGGGATCGGACAGCGCCTGAAACATCAAGTCGAGATTAGGGCTTTGGTTAAGCATAGAGTTAAGTAACAATTAAGCGTCGGTGATGTCAATCCGGTCCTGTGCCCTTGACCTTCCCAAGGGTCAATCCTGCAAACCGGCAAGGCAAAATTCGCACCAGGAGATCACCATGAAGCCCCTGCTACTTGCTTTCGCCGCCTTCGTTGCTCTGGCCGCCCCCGCCGTCGCTCAGGACCATTCCAGCCACGGCGCCGCCGCTGCCGCTGACAGCCCCTCGACCACGGCATACAAGGCCGCCGCGACCGAGATGCATGAAGACATGGCGATGGACTATACCGGCAATGCCGATGTCGATTTCATCAAGGGTATGATCCCGCACCACAAGGGTGCCGTCGCCATGGCCCGCGTCGTGCTTGAGCACGGTACCGATCCCGAAGTGCGCGCTCTCGCCGAAGCGGTCATTGCGGCCCAGGAAAGCGAAATCGCCTGGATGGAAGAGTGGCTCGCCAAGAACGGCCAGTAAATCCGGAGCGCGGGCCGGGTTAATCGCGGCTCGCGCGCCCAACTGAATTGCGGACGATCAGCTCCGCGCGCAGCAGGATTTCCTTCTGGCGCGGTGGCTTGCCTTCCAGCAGCGCCAGCAGCAGGTCCATCGCATCCTCGCCAATCTTGAGGCGGGGTTGCTTCATCGTGGTCAGCGATGGCGTGACGAAGCTAGCAAACGAAATGTCGTCGAAGCCCATCACCGAGAACTGGCGCGGCAGGTCATAGTGCCGGGTATTCAGCGCGATGATGACGCCCAACGCCGTCGCGTCGTTGACGCAAAGGAAGGCGGTGGGCAGCACGTCGCGCACGAACATGTGCTCGGCTGCCTGCCGCCCGCTCTCGGTGGTGCCGTCACCGGCCAAGATCAGCCGTGGATCGATGGTGATGCCGGCTCCCGCCAGCGCGGCGCGATAGCCTGCTTCCCGCAACATGTTGACGGCCTTGCTGGTGGAATGCCCGATAAAGGCGATGCGGCGGTGCCCCTGCGAGATCAGGTGCTCGGCCGCAACCCGCGCGCCTTCGAAATTGTCGACGCCCACGAATGGCACGTCACTATTGCTGACCGGTTCATTGACCGCAACCATCGGCGGCAGGCGGGTCGGGCCGCCTTCGCTGCCAAAGCCATAAGGCAGGTGGCCGGTAAACAGGATCAGGCCATCGGCCTGGTTGGAGCTGATGAAGCGCAGGTAGTCGGTTTCGCGGGTGGCATCGTTCTGCGTATTGCCGATCAGGATGCCATAGCCGCGCTTGCTGGCTTCGGTCTCAAGGCCAACGAGGATGTTCGAGAAATTCGGGTCGCCCACGTCCGGCGCCAGAATCAGGATCATGTTGCTGCGGCGCATGCGCAGCGACCGTGCCATGGCATTGGTGGTGTAGCCGGTGCGGGCGACGGCCTCGGTTACACGGCGACGCGTGGCGTCGGCGACCTTGGTCGGTTCGTTGATGGCGCGACTGACCGTGGCGATGGATACGCCGGCCATCGCCGCAACGTCTTCAATCGTGGCCAGTTTCTGGTGCTGCAATTGGTGCCCCGCACGCTCTCTGGCGCCCGCGTTTTGCTGCCTTTAGCAGATCGAACGGGGTTAGCCAGATAATCCCTAAGGCATATACCGTTTTGCCATTGTGTAAACCTTTACATCATTCATGAAAACCTTTACATCATTGGTCAAGAGCGAAGAGACGGACAATCCGCAGCGCTCTATTGGGAGGGGCATGAGGTATGGCGACCGCTGAAGGCGCAGTTGTGCCGGCAATTCTGTCAGCGAACCGGATTTCCAAGTCATTTGGAGAGATCCCGGTGCTGTTCAGCGTCGATTTCGATATCCGCCCGGGTGAAGTTCACGCCATCATTGGTGAGAATGGGGCCGGCAAATCCACTCTCATCAAGATTCTCTCCGGCTTCGAGCAGCCCACGTCCGGCTCGATCACCTATGATGGTCAGAACGTCGTGCTGCCGCCCAATGGCGCCGCCGAGGCCATGGGCATCGTGCTCATCCACCAGGAACTGAACCTGGCCGAGCACCTGACGGTGGCCGACTCCATCTTCCTCGGCCGCGAACTCAAGCGGAACGGTTTTCTCGACGTTAGGGAGATGCGCAAGCGCGCCCATGCGGTGATGGAAATGCTGCATGTGCATGTCGATCCCGATGCGCGCATCAACACGCTCTCGGTTGCCGACAAGCAGATGGTCGAAATCGCCAAGGCCATCAATCGCGATGCCCGCGTTCTCATCATGGACGAGCCGACGGCCGTATTGTCGGTAGGGGAGACGCAAACCCTGTTCGAGCAGATCCGCCGCCTGACCGCTCGCGGCGTGGCGGTGATCTTCATTTCCCACAAGCTCGACGAAATCATGGAGCTCGCCGCCCGCGTCACGGTGCTGCGCGACGGCCAGCTGATCGCCACGGTCGGTACCGAGGCCCTGACGCCAGACTCCATCGCCCAGATGATGGTCGGTCGCGAACTCTCCAACCTCTACCCGCCCAAGCACGAGCCCGATGTGGACGCCCCCGTGGTGCTGTCGGTGCGCAATCTGGTGGCGCCGGGCGTTAGGGATATCTCATTTGACCTGCGCAAGGGCGAGATCCTCGGCTTTGCCGGACTGATTGGCTCGGGCCGCACTGCTGTGGCCGAGGCAGTCGTGGGGCTGACCCATCGCAGCGCCGGCGAGATCGAACTCGGCGGCAAGCCGGTCCATTTCAATCAGGTTGCCCATTCGGTCGATGCGGGCCTCGCCTATATGACCAAGGATCGCAAGGGGAAGGGGCTGCTGCTCAATATGGGCCTGCGCCCAAACCTGACTTTGCTGACCCTCAAGAAGCACCTCAAGGGCGGCTTCATCGATACATCAAGCGAGGACAAGGCGCTGGAGCGCGCCGTGCGCCGCTTCGATATTCGGGCCCGCGATGCTTCGGTGCGCGTTGGGCAGTTGTCGGGCGGCAACCAGCAGAAGCTGATGCTGGGCAAGACCATGGAGAGCGAGCCGGAAATCATCATCATGGATGAGCCGACCCGCGGCATCGACGTCGGCACCAAACAGCAGATCTATCACATCATCGCGGCCCTGGCCGCCGAAGGGAAATCGATCATCGTCATCTCCTCGGAGATGCAGGAGGTGATTGGCCTCAGTCACCGCGTGGTGGTCATGCGCGAAGGGCGGCTGGCTGGCCTGCTCGAAGGCGCCGAGATCACCGAGGCAGAAATCATGCGGTACGCCGCCGGCATCAAGCAGAGTGGACAAGATGAGCGCATCAGCGCCTGATATTTCGATCAAACCCAAGCGCGCCATGCGTCTTGAACTGAAAACCGTCGGCCCGCTGCTGGCCCTGGCTCTGCTGGTCCTGCTCGGCATTGCGCTCAACGAAAACTTCCTGAGCTATAACAATCTCACCAACGTCCTGGCTCGGTCGTCCTTCATCGGCATCATCGCCATCGGGGCCACCTTTGTCATCACGGCTGGCGGGCTCGACCTGTCGGTTGGTTCCATGGCCGCCGTCATCGCCGGCATCATGATCATGGTGATGAACTGGCTGATCCCATCGCTGGGTATTGGTTGGAGCGTCGTGTTCGCCGGCATGCTGGCTGGCCTCCTGCTCGGCGGTGTGGCTGGCGTGTTCAACGGGTTCATGATCACCCGCGGCCGAATCGAAGCGTTCATCGTGACGTTGGGCACCATGGGCATCTTTCGCTCGCTGGTGACCTTCCTCGCCAATGGCGGCACACTATCGCTGAATTTCGAGGTCGCCGACGTTTATCGCCCCGTCTACTACGACGGTCTTCTGGGCGTTCCCTGGCCCATCATCGTTTTCGCCCTGGTGGCAATCGGCGGCGAAATCGTCATGCGCCGCACCACGTTCGGCCGCTACTGCGCCGCGATCGGCTCCAACGAGCAGGTGGCCCGCTACTCCTCGATCAATGTCGAGAATGTCCGCCTGCTGACCTACATCCTGCAGGGCGTTCTCGTGGGCGTGGCCGTGCTGCTCTATGTGCCGCGCCTCGGCTCGGCCTCGAGCACCACCGGTGTGCTGTGGGAACTCGAAGCCATCGCTGGTGTGATCATCGGCGGCACGACGCTCAAGGGTGGATATGGCCGCGTCTGGGGCACCGTGGTTGGCGTGGTGATCCTCGGGCTCATCGGCAACATCCTCAACCTGCAAAGCCTAATCAGCCCATACCTCAATGGGGCGTTCCAGGGCGTCATCATTATTCTCGCAGTGCTGCTGCAGCGCGGTCGCCGCACCAGCTGAACGAGCAACGGTTTACATCGCCCATCAAAGGGCACAACGGGAGGACTAAAATGAAGCTTGTGAAATCCCTCTTGGCGACGGCGGTTATCGCCGGCAGCCTGGGCGGCGTGGCCGTGGCACAGGACAAGGTGACCATCGGCGTGTCCGTGCCGGCCGCTGACCATGGCTGGACCGGCGGCGTCAACTACTTCGCCCAGCAGGCCATCGACCGCCTCAAGACCACCTATCCGAATGTCGAGTTCGTGTTTGCTTCGGCCCCCGACGCGCCCAAGCAGATTGCTGACATCGAAGACATGGTCTCGACCCGCAATATCGACGCCCTCGTCATTCTTCCAGGCGATCCCGATGCCATGACCTCGGCGATCAAGCAGGTGAAGGACGCCGGCAAGTTCGTCACCGTGGTGGATCGTCAGCTCTCGATCAGCGGCGTCGAAAACCTCTACGTCGCCGGTGACAATCCGGGCCTGGGCGCTAACGCCGCTGCCTACTTCAAGACTGCGCTGCCTGATGGCGGCAACATCGTCATCCTGCGTGGTCTGCCGATTCCGATCGATCAGCAGCGCTTCGATGGCTTCATGGCCGGCATCGAAGGCACCAACATCAAGGTTCTCGACGACGAATTCGCCAACTGGAACCGCGATGACGGCTTCAAGGTGATGCAGGACTTCCTGACCCGCTTCCCCGACATCAAGGGCGTGTGGACCCAGGACGACGACATCTCGCTGGGCGCCATCGAGGCCATCAAGCAGGCCGGCCGTGAGAACGACATGTTCGTCGTGGGTGGCGCCGGCATGCAGCAGATCCTGCAGCGCGTTCAGGCCGGCGACAAGCTGACCCCGATCGACGTGAGCTACAGCCCGGCCATGATCGCCACGGCCATCGAGCTGACCACGTCGCACTACACCGGCGGCATCCAGGTTGCCGGCCGCTACATCCTCGACTCCACGGTCATCACCAAGGACAACGTCGCGGAATTCCTTGACGCTTCCAGCCCGTTCTAGTCCCCCAACGACTGACGGAAAGCAAAGGGCGCCCCTCGGGGCGCCCTTTGTGTTTGTGTGGCGGGGGCTGCCGTTACGCTGCTTCGGGCGTATACCCTGCTTCGCGGATGGCCTCTTCGCCCTTGGCGCGGTCCCCGGTGAACTCCACTTTATGCGTGCCCAGGTCCACCGAAATGGCGGCGCCCGGCAGGGCTTCTTCCAATGCCTTGCGAACGGTGCCGGCGCAGTGGCCGCAGGTCATGTCGTTGACGGTGAAGGTGTTCTTTTCAGTCATGTCAGTGTCCTTTCGAAACAGGTTGCTCGCCGGCGAGGTCGTCGAGAATGGGGCAGTCAGGGCGGTTGTCACCGCCGCAGCAATGGGCCAGGTGCTTGAGGGTCTTCACCATGCCCTGCAGTTCGGCGATCTTGGTTTCGAGCGCCGAAATATGGCCGGTGGCGATTTCCTTGACCTCGCCACTGGCGCGGGTCTTGTCCCGCCACAGGCCGAGCAGGGTCGCGGTCTCATCCACCGAAAAGCCCAGCGTGCGGGCCCGTTTCACGAAGCGCAGCACATGCACTTCGTCATCGCCATAGACGCGGTAGTTGCTGTCGGTGCGCAGCGGCGCGCGGATCAGGCCGATGGATTCGTAGTAGCGGATCATCTTGGCCGAAACGCCCGAAGCGCTGGAGGCTTCGCCAATATTCATGCGGATACTCCTTTCACGGCGCGCAGACGCTGCGCATTGCCGACAACAAACACCGAGGACAGGGCCATGGCGCCGGCGCCGATCATCGGATTGAGCAGGATGCCGAAGCCCGGATAGAGCACACCGGCAGCAACCGGGATCAGCAGCACGTTGTAGCCGAACGCCCAGAACAGGTTTTCCCAGATGTTCTTCATCGTCGCGCGGCTGACCGTCAGTGCGTTGAGCACGCCCTTGAGGTCACCACCGAGCAGCACGACATCCGCGCTTTCGATGGCCGCGTCCGTCCCGGTGCCCACGGCGATGCCGACATCGGCCTCGGCCAGGGCAGGAGCGTCGTTGATGCCGTCGCCCACAAACGCCACCTGACCGAACTGGCGCAGGGCCTTGAGGGTTGCCACCTTGTCGGCGGGCAGAACCTCGGCACGGACCTCGTCAATGCCCAACTGGCGGGCAATGGCTTCGGCGGTCCGCTCGTTGTCGCCCGAGATCATCGCGACCCGCAGGCCCATGCCATGCAGCGCCTCGATCACCGACTTGCTGGTCGGCTTGATGCTGTCGGCAACCACGATGGCGGCGGCGGCCTTGCCGTCAATCGAGACGAACACTGGCGACTTGCCTTCATTGGCGAGGCGTTCTGCAGCCGCGTCAAATCCGGAAATGTCGACACCTGCCAGGTGGCGGGCCGAACCGACCAGCAGGTTGCGCCCGTCGACCTTACCGCTGACACCATTGCCGGCGGTGGAGTGGAAATCGGTCACCTGGGGCAGGGCGAGGCCCTGTTCCTCAGCAGCCACGACTATGGCGGCCCCCGTCGGGTGCTCCGACTTGGCCTCAATGGCCGCGACCAGCGCAAGCACGTCGTTGCGGTCAAAACCATCGGCGACGATGAGGTCGGTCATCGTCGGCTTGCCTTCGGTAAGCGTGCCGGTCTTGTCGAATGCCACCACCTTCACGTCCCGCAGCTGCTGCAGCGCTTCGCTCTTGCGGAACAGCACGCCCAGCTCGGCGGCTCGGCCGGTGCCGACCATGATCGAGGTCGGGACGGCCAGGCCCATGGCACACGGGCAGGCGATGATCAGCACGGCAACGGCGTTGACCATGCCGAACGTATAGGCGGGTTCCGGCCCCCAGACGGCCCAGACGCCGAAGGTCAGGATGGCCAGCCCGATAACGGCTGGCACGAACCACATCGTGATCTTGTCGACCACGCCCTGGATCGGCAGCTTGCCGCCCTGGGCCTCTTCGACCATGCGGATGATCTGCGCCAGCATCGTATCCCCACCCACCTTGGTGGCGCGGAACACAAAGCTGCCAGAAGTGTTGAGCGTGCCGCCGATGACGCTGGCGCCAACGGTCTTCGAGACGGGCAGGGGTTCGCCCGAGATCATGGATTCGTCGATATGGCTTGCGCCTTCTACGATTTCGCCATCCACCGGGATCTTCTCGCCGGGGCGCACGACAATGCTGTCGCCGGCCTGCACCTGCTCGATGGGCAGTTCCACCAGCTTGCCATCGCGCTGAACGCGGGCGGTTTTGGCCTGCTCGCGCACCAACCGCTGAATGGCCTCGCCGGTGCGGCCTTTGGCCATGGCCTCAAGCCACCGGCCCACCAGGATCAGCGTCACGATAACCGCAGCGGCTTCGTAATAGACGTAGCGCGTGCCCTCGGGCAGCAGCTGCGGCGCAAAGGTCGCGACCACTGAATAGAGGTAGGCAGCGCCTGAACCCAGGGCGACCAGTGAATTCATCTCCGGCGCGCCACGGAATAGGGCGGGTATGCCGACCTTGAAGAAGCGCCAGCCAGGCACGAACAGCACGATTGTGGTGGCGATGAAATATGCCGTCCACAGCACGTTCATCGGCACGGCATCCATCAGCCACATATGGAAAGGCATGTAGAGATGCCCGCCCATTTCCAGCACGAACATCGGCAGCGTCAGGGCGCCCGCGATCATCACGTCGCGGCGCAGAATGGCAGCATCTTCGTCGTGATGCTGGTGGCCTGCGTGGCCATGCGCATGCATTTCGGGCGTCTTGCTGCCCTTGTAGCCGGCCTTCTCGATGGCCTTGAGAACTGCGTCGACATTGCTGGCGTCATCCAGCTGCACGGTGGCGCGCTCGGTGGCCAGGTTCACCGATGCCGATGAGACGCTGGGAACCTTCAGCAATGCCTTCTCCACACGCAGCACGCAGGATGCGCAGGTCATGCCTTCGATATCGATGGAAACTGGTTTGCTATGGACGTGTACTGTCATGTTTTTTCACCTCGTCCTGCAGCATATAAAGGTTCCAATCATGGGAAGGTCAATAGGTGCTGTGACAGGAATGCCGTGTTGAGCCTTCGGCAAAGATGCGGCAGGATGGCACTGCGACAGTTGCGCAGCTTAGTGCGTTGCAAAGGCTACATTATATAGACGCCGTCAGGAGGCGACATTCCATGCAGCCCGTCCGCAACGACATTCACAATTCCGACCTTCCCATTCTCTGCCAAAGCTGTGAGTCCCGTCACCAAGGCATGTGCGGGGCGCTAACTGCTGCGCAGTTGCAGACCCTTTCCCGCCACACGCGGCGCGTCCACCACGAGGCGGGCGAAGAACTGGTGGCCGATGCCGAGCCCATCACCGGCTATGCCAATGTGCTGCGCGGCGTGGTGAAGCTGTCGAAGGTTCTTGAAGATGGCCGCCAGCAGGTGGTGGGGCTGCAATTTGCGCCCGACCTGCTGGGGCGCCTGTTTGCGCGCGAAAGCCGCGTGACCGCCGAAGCCGCGTCCGACGTGGACCTGTGCCTCGTGCCCAAAGCCGCGATGGAAGCGCTGGTGCGCGAAAGCTCGGCCCTCGAGCACCGCATCATGCTGCAGACCCTGCGCGAACTCGACGAAGCGCGCGACTGGATGGTGACCCTCGGCCGCAAGACCGCTGCCGAAAAGGTGGCGAGCTTCCTCTACCTCATCGCCAGCCATATCGACCCGACTCAGGCCGAGGTCACGTCCTTCGACCTGCCTCTGAGCCGCGCCGATATCGGCGACTTCCTGGGGCTGACCATCGAAACGGTCAGCCGCCAGATCAGCAAGCTCAAGGCCGACGGGGTCATCGAGATCGAGAACTACCGGCACGTCGTCGTGCCCGACATTGCGCGCCTGCGCGTCCGCTGCGGCTAGCAGCCACCACTGGTTACCCCCGGGCTCGGCCCGAGGGTCTGCGGAACTAGCCAAGCTTACCATCCTTCATCACCAGCACCCGATCGACCGTCCCCTCGGGGATCCCCGCATGGGTCACCACGATCACGCTGCGATCGCGCGCGGCGCTGTGCAGCGTTTCAAAGAACGCCACCTCGGCTGCGCGGTCGAGGCCGGTGGTCGGCTCGTCAAGCAACAGGATGCGCGCCGGCGAAAGCAGCGTGCGCGCAAGGCAGAGCCGGCGCGCCTGGCCGGCCGAAACCGTCCGCCCGCCTTCGCCAACCAGCGCGTTCAGGCCCTGTGGCAGGGCGCGCACGAAGTCGGCAATGCCGGCATCGCTCAACGCTGCCCATAGCGCATCGTCATCGGCATCGGGCCGGGCAATCTGCAGGTTGGCGCGGATCGTGTCGTTGAACAGCGGGCTGTCTTGGCTGAGCAGCGCCATGCGGGCATGGATATCGGCCTGCCGCAGGCTGGGCAGCGCTGCGCCGCCGAGGGAGAGTTTTCCGTCCTGCGGATCGGCCAGCCGCAGCAACAGCGTCAGCAGGCTCGATTTGCCCACGCCGCTCGGCCCGGTGATGGCAACGTGCTCTCCGGGCGCGACAACCAGATCGAGGTCTCTCAGGACCGGCGCACCGCCATAGCCGAAGGTGACGTTTTCGATCGCGATGGTGAAGTCTGCCGTGCAGGCGGCAGGGCTCTCGGGATCCACAACGGCGGGAGGCGTGTCGGTGATCGCCGTCAACCGCTCGGCAGCCGCCATGGCCGTCGTGAGCTTGCCGACGCTGCGCACGATGACGCCCGTCGCCTCAAAACTCCCCATGATGGCAAGCAGCAATCCGGCCAGCACCGGGCCTTCGACGGCTCCCGCATCAAAGGCCTGCAATCCGAACCATAGCGAGCCGACCAGCGCCAGCGCCGCCAGTGCCTGCACGCCAAAACCGGCGGTGGCAGTCAGCGTCGCAAGTCGTCCGCGCGCTGCGCCGAGCCGTGCTGCAGTCTCAACGAAGCCGGCCTGCGCCGTCCCCAGCACACCAAACACGGTAAGGTCGGCATGCCCCTCGATGCCGTCCAACACGGCGGCCCGGGCGTCGGCGGCACGGTTCACCACGTCGCTGCCGGCGCGGCGGCTGACCAGCACGAGCCCAAGCGGCACCAGCAACACCGCAGCGGCAAAGCAGAGGCCATAAAGCAGCGCCGCCGCAGGAAGCAGCCAGGCCAGCACCGCCGTCAGCCCGCCACCAATCACCACCGCCGCAGCGATGGGGCCGATAGCCACCAGGAAGGCCGTATCCAGCGCATCCACGTCGGCGGTGAGGCGGCTGACCAGATCGCCATGGCGCAGGCTGCGATCGGCCAACGGCATGCGCGGAAACAGGCGGGCAAACAGCCAGCCGCGCAGGTCGGCCAGCAGGCGCAGCGTCGCGTCATGTCCGGCCAGCCGTTCGCCATAACGGGCAAGAATGCGGATGAACGAAAAGCCGCGCACCATCGACGAGGGCACAAAGAGGTTGAACGCCAGCCCCGCCGTGGTAAGCGCGGCAGCTGTGATGAACCAGCCCGATGTGCCCAGCAGGGCCACACCGGCCGCCAGTGTTACCAGCGACAGCAGCAGTGCCAGCGCGAGCCCCTTGAACTGGGTGGCAAAAAGAGCGCGGAATGCGAGCAGGGACTTCATGCGACGCTCCTGTTCTTGCGCGCGGGCAGGGGGGTGGGCAACAGGTTCTCCCCGGCAATACGCCAGGCCTTGTCCATCCTTGCGGCCACCGATAGTGAGTGGGTCGCGATGATCAGGGTGCGGCCGCGCGCAAAGAGCTTGAGTTCATCGAGCACGGCCATTTCGAGGTCCGCATCCAGGTGGGCGGTGGGCTCGTCAAGCAGGATCAGTCCGGCGTCGCGCAGGAAGATGCGCGCCAGTGCAATACGCTGTGCCTGCCCGCCCGAAAGGCCGAGGCCGCCTTCGCCCAGCATCGTGTCGAGCCCCTCGGGCAGTGCGTCTGCAAAGCCGGAGACATGGGCGCGTTCGGCGGCACGCCGGATATCCGCCGCTGAGGCGCCAGGGCGAGCCAGGCCGATATTGTGCGTCATCGACCCGGCAAAGATACGCGGCTTCTGCCCCAGCAAGGCGACCCGCGCCCGCAAGGCTGCCTCCGACCATTCTGCGAGGTCCCGATCATCCAACGCGATCTCTCCCTCATGCGGCCGCAGCCGGGCGATGGCTTCGAGCAACGTCGATTTGCCGATGCCGCTAGGCCCCAATATGGCGACATGTTCGCCGGGCGCTATAGAGATCGACGCGTCGGCCAGCACCACGCGGGCGCTGTCCGGCGTGCGCAGCGTCACTCCGGCAAGGGAGATACCCATCGCACCCGTCGACGCGGAGACCTCTGCATTCACCAGTGGTGCCGGCGCATGCGGCAACTCGCCGAGCTGGGCCTCGATCTCCCCGATCGCTGCCTTGGCGGCAGCACGGTCATGATAGTGCGACGCGAGCAGGCGCAGGGGATTGTAGACCTCCGGCGCCATCAGCAACAGGAACAGGCCAAGTTCGAGCGTCAGCGGCGAGCTGCGCAGCTGCAGGAATTCGATGAAGGTGAGCCCCACATAAAGCGCGATGCCCGCAACACCCAGCGCGGCGAAAAACTCCAGCACGGCCGACGACAGGAACGCGATGCGCAGCACCCGCAGCGTGCGCCGCCGCAATTCGTCACTGGCGGCGACGATCCCTGCCGTTTCGGCCTCAGCCCGGCCGAACAGCCGCAGCGTGGTCATTCCACGCAGCCGGTCGGCGAAGCGCCCGGTGAGCAGCGACAGCGCGCGTGCCTGCTTGCGGGTCGCCGCCTGCGCGCCCCACCCGGCCAAAGCCATGAACAGCGGAATGAGCGGCGCGGTGACCAGGAACAACAGCCCCGCCAGCCAGTCGAGCGGTAGAATGATGGCGCCGAATGCCAGAGGCAGGAACGTCGCCTGGATCATTGCCGGCAGATAGTGGGCGAAGAACCCGTTGAGCAGGTCCACCTGATCGACAATGGCAGCCGATGCCGCGCCCGACTGGGCCTGTCCGCTGGCGCGCGGCGAGCGGGCCAGCAGATGCGAGAAAAGCGCCTGCCGCACATTGGCCTTGATGGTTTCGGCAGCAGCAACGCCCGCCCGGTCGCCAATGGCGGCCAGCCCGGCGCGGCAGAGCAGCAGCAGCAGGATCAGCGCGATGCCCGGCGTCAGTGTTTCCACAGCGGTGCCAGACTCGATGGCCCCACCCAGAATCTGCGACAGCGTCCAAGCCTGCCAAACCAGCAGCGCGCCGCCAGCCAGCGGCGCGGCTATGGCCAGCCACAGCCATTTCCCGCCATATTTCCTCAGTGCGCCGAGGGTTTTGCCATTGCGGCGGTCCTGATCGGGGCTGATACTGCTCATCCTGTCTCCGCTGCCGTTGTCCACCCCGAGGCAACACTAGTGCCACCGGACGGATAAGCCTTGATCTGAATCAAGGCATGCGCAAGGGTCGATAGGCATAGAGTGCGCAGTGACGGCGCCGACTCGGGCGCTGCCAACCATAGGGGCAGTAGCACCATGATCGACATGACAGTTGTCGAACTCTCGCGGTGGCAATTCGCAGCCACCGCCATGTATCACTTCATATTTGTGCCTTTGACGATCGGGCTCTCCGTGATGATGGCCATCATGGAAAGCGTCTACGTCATGACCGGGCGCGACATCTGGCGCAAGGCGACCCTGTTCTGGGGCACGCTGTTTGGCGTCAACTTTGCCATGGGCGTTGCCACGGGCATCGTCATGGAATTCCAGTTCGGCATGAACTGGAGTTACTACAGCCATTATGTGGGCGACGTGTTCGGCGCGCCGCTGGCCATCGAGGGGCTTATGGCCTTCTTCCTCGAGGCGACCTTTATCGGGCTGTTCTTCTTCGGCTGGGACCGCCTCTCAAAGGTCGGCCACCTCGCCGTCACTTGGCTCACCGCCCTTGGCGCCAACTTCTCGGCGTTGTGGATCCTGGTGGCCAACGGCTGGATGCAGAACCCGGTCGGCTCGAAGTTCAATCCCGACACCATGCGCATGGAAGTCACCGACTTCATCGCCGTGATTTTCAATCCCGTGGCCCAGGCCAAGTTCGTGCACACCGTGAGCGCGGGCTATGTCTGCGGCGCGGTGTTCATTTTCGCCATTTCGTGCCTGTTCCTGCTGCAGGGCCGCCACGTTGAACTGGCCAAGCGCTCGATGGTCGTTGCCGCCAGCTTCGGCCTGGCCTCGGCTCTGTCGGTCGTCGTGCTGGGTGACGAAAGCGGCTATGTCGCAACTGAACACCAGAAGATGAAGATCGCCGCCATGGAGGCGATGTATCACACCGAGGCCGCACCGGCGCCCTGGACCATCTTTGCCATTCCTGGCCCTGACGGCGGCGAGCCGATCTTCTCGATCTCCGTGCCATGGGTTGGTGGGCTGATCACAACGCGCTCGTTCGACGAAGAACTGCCTGGTATCAATGAACTGGTGGGTCACGCCGAAACGCGTATCCGCTCGGGTATGATTGCCTATGACGCCCTGCAGGAAATCCGCGCCGACGGCACCAATGCCGCTGCACGGGCCCTGTTCGACGAGCATTGGGCTGATCTGGGCTATGGCCTGCTGCTCAAGCAGTATCGTGAAGACGTGGGCAATGCCACCGACGAGGAAGTCGCTCAGGCGGCCGCCGGCACCGTGCCGGGCGTCTGGCCGCTGTTCTGGACCTTCCGCATCATGATGGGGCTGGGCTTCTTCTTCATCGCCTTCTTCGCGGTCTGGTTCTACCGGGCATCGCGCGGCTGGCTCGATACCAATCGTCCCCTGCTGTGGATCGGCTTCATTGTCCTTCCGCTGCCGTGGCTGGCCATCGAGGCAGGCTGGTTCATCGCCGAGTTCGGGCGTCAGCCATGGGTGGTTGAAGGGGTTCTGCCCACCTTCTACGCCGCATCGGGTCTGCACTTCTGGGATCTGGTGATCTCGCTGAGCTTCTTTGTCGCCCTCTACACCGTGCTGCTCGTCATCATGGTCTTCCTGATGGTCAAGATCATCAAGGCGGGTCCGCAGGACAGGCTGTTCACTGCTTCGCATGAAGGCGAGGACGAAGACTTCGTGGTCGCCGCCCTCCCGGCAACGCCAGCCAACAAGGAGCTTGGATCGTGAGCACCATCCCACTCGACTACGAAACCCTCCGCCTCATCTGGTGGCTGCTGCTCGGCGTGCTGCTGATCGGGTTTGCCATCATGGGCGGGCGCGACCTTGGCGTGGGGGCCCTGCTGCCCTTCGCCGCCAAGACCGACGATGAGCGGCGCGTGCTGCTCAACCTCGTGGGCCCCACCTGGGAAGGTAACCAGGTGTGGCTGATCCTGGGTGGCGGTGCGATCTTTGCCGCCTTCCCACCGCTCTATGCCGTCAGCTTCTCTGGCTTCTACCTCGCCATGATCGTGATCCTGCTGGCGCTGATCCTGCGTCCGGTGGGCTTCAAGTTCCGCGGCAAGGTCAAGGATCCGCGCTGGCGTGCGGCATGGGATTGGGCCCTGTTCATTGGCGGTGCCGTTCCCTCGCTGATCTTCGGCGTCGCGGTGGGCAACGTGCTGCTCGGCGCGCCCTTCCACCTCGATGATACGATGCGGGCTTTCTACACCGGCAACTTCTTCCAGTTGCTGACGCCATTTGCCCTGATTTGCGGCCTCGTCAGCCTCGGCATGATCGTGACCCAGGGCGCGGCGGTGATCGCCGGCCGTACCGCTGGCCCACTGGCCGAGCGGGCCCGCAGCTACGGCACCATTGCCGGGCTGGCCACTATCGTGCTGTTCGCACTGGCTGGCGTCTGGGTAGCAATGGGCATCGATGGCTACACCATCACCAGCGTTGTCGATCCGAACGGGCCGATCAATCCGCTGGCCAAGACGGTCGAGCTGACGCGTGGCGGCTGGATGAACAACTACAGCCTCTATCCCTGGATGATCGCTGCACCGGTTCTGGCCTTTGCCGGCCTGCTCGGCGCGGTGGCTGGCCTGCAGGCACGCTTGGGCGTGGTGACGCTGATTGCCTCGAGCGTTGCCATCTTCGGCATCGTCTCGACTGCCGGCCTGTCGCTCTTCCCATTCCTGCTGCCGTCCTCGACGGCGCCGCAGTCGGGTCTAACCCTGTGGGATGCCTCGTCGAGTCACATGACCCTGTTCATCATGCTCGTGGTGACCTGCTTCTTCCTGCCGATCATCCTGCTCTACACCGCCTGGGTGTTCCGCGTGATGCGTGGGCCGGTGTCGACGCAGTCGCTCGAAAAGAACCCCAACGCCTACTAGGAGACGCACATGTGGTATTTCTCGTGGATCCTCGGGCTTGGGCTAGCCTGCAGTTTCGCCATTCTCAACGCCATGTGGTTTGAGATGCGCGAAGACCGCCGAATTGCCCGCGAAGAGGGACGGAAACCGATCCAGCGCTAGGCGCATGGCTCTTTTCCAAATGGTCAAAAATTGATTAAGACGGGCGTTGCGCAAGCGGCGCCCGTTTTGCTTTGATATTACAAAGACTTGGGCGGCGCATTGGGCGTCATTGCTCTGTGAGCTGGATATTCTTCATGACGCGTGGATGAATGAACTGCTCGTTTCGGTTGCACTGGCTGCATAACGGATGTGCAGAGAGTCCATCTTCTAATCACGACCAGTCGGCTCTAGATATTGGTCATCAAAACGAAGGGGAACCAAAATGAACATCCGCCAGAAAATCGCACAGTTTGCTCAGTACCAGCGCACGATGCGCGAACTCAGCGCTCTCGACGCACGCCAGCTCAATGATCTTGGCATCACCAAGGGTGACATCAAGAATATCGCTCGCGGCGCACTGTCGCGCTAAGCGACACTAAACTGCCAGTCTTAGATGAAGGCGTCCAACCGGGCGCCTTTTGTCTTTTCTGGACCTCTGTTTGACTTGCGCTGCTTTTACCGGATGAGGTCGGCGGCATTGCCGCCCAGCGCCGCAACCAGATCGTCCGGCTTCATGCGGATTTGCAGCCCGCGCTGCCCGCCATTGAGGAAAATCTCGTCCTCCAGCGTCGCCAGTTCCTCTACGGCCGTAGGCACCTGCTTCTTCTGCCCGAACGGGCTGATCCCGCCCACCTTGTAGCCGGTGAGGCGCTCCGCGTCGGCCGGCTTCATCATGTGGGCCGATTTGCCGCCAAAGGCCGCCGCCAGCTTCTTCATGTTCACCTCTTCGTCCGAGGGAACCACGACGCAAACCGGCTTGCCATCAACCTCGGCCATCAGCGTCTTGAGCACGATGGAAGGCGAAACCCCCATGGCCTCCGCCGCCTGCAACCCGACGCGGTCGGCATCGGGGTTGTAGTCATAGGCCTGAGTGGTGAAAGCAATGCCGGCCTTGGTCAGGGCCAGCGTGGCAGGAGTGGTCTTGGACATGGACGATAGATCAAGAAAACAACGGGTATTTCAAGCCTAGCACAGCGCCATCGGCGCAAGCCACCCGACACACGCGTCCTTCCGTGCTTCCGACAACGACTTTACGGCCGTCGCATCCTCACCAGGCCTTCGCTCGCCCCGATATCCCGCAACAAGTGCGGGGAGGAGTGGATCAGGTCGATCGTGGCCTGGCGGCGGCGGCGATCCGCGCCAAACACGCGCGGCAAGCGAAGCTGGGCAAAGCGGAAAGGGGCCGAAAGCGGCCGGGCAATAGTGCTTATAATAGTAACCACCCTTATGCCGGTGGCTCCTGTGCGGTGTTCCATGCTGCTAGAATGGCTAGCAAAAGGCGGGTTTTCCAACTAATGCTCAGCAGGTGCGCATAAGGAAATTTGATCCATGAGTGCCCTTCCGCCCCTCACCGCAGTACGGGCTTTCGAAGCCGTGGCCCGGCACTTGAGCTTCACCAAGGCCGCTACTGAACTAGGCATGACGCAGGCGGCGGTGAGCTATCAAATACGGGTGCTGGAGGAGCGCGTTGGCGCACCGCTGTTCCTGCGCAAGCCGCGCCAGATCGCCTTGAGTGAAATGGGCGCGCGGCTGGCGCCCGACGTTACTGCGGCGTTTGAAACCCTGCGCTCGGCTTTTGCCGCGTCACGCGGGCAGGTGGATGGCACGCTCAGCATCAGTTCGGTGCCCACCTTTGCCAGCCATTGGCTGGTGCAAAACCTAGGGCACTTCCAGATCGAGCATCCCAGCATGGCGGTGCGTGTGGAAAGTTCGCCGCGCGTCGTCGATTTCGCTGCGGAAGAATTTGACGTCGCCATCCGCGGCGGCGTGTCAATCGCGCCTGGTCTGGTCGGGCACCGCCTGCTGGCCGCCGATTTCTCGCCGATGCTCAGTCCGAAGCTGGCCGAGTCGGTCGGGGGCATCCACGAGCCGCGTGATCTGCTGAAGCTGCCGATGGTGGACGCCGACGATCCATGGTTCGCCATGTGGTTCGAACAGGCCGGGGTCACCGATTACACGTTCGAAAACCGCCCGATCAGTCAGCTCGGGTCACAAAACCTCGAAGCGGCAGCGGCGATTGCCGGGCGCGGCGTCGCCATGCTGACCCCAGCCTTCTACGGCGAGGACATTGCCTCCGGGCGTCTCTACCAGCCCTTCAAGTTCGAAGCGTCCGACGGGCGGGCCTATTATCTGGTCTATCCCGAGGCACGCCGGAATAATCCCAAGATCCGCGCCTTCCGCGACTGGCTCATTCCCGCGACCGCCCATATGCGGCCTAGCCAAACATCGCCCGGTCCCGGCTGACGATCTCGGTCAGGAAATCGGCGACCAGCGCCACCCGGCGGATCGCCCGCAAATCCTCATGCACCACGGTCCAATAGCTGCGCGTCAGCTTGTGATCCGGCAGCACCGGCACAAGGCCCGCGTCTCCGCCCGCCATGAAGCCGTGCAAAATGCCGATCCCGGCTCCTGCGCGAACCGCCTCGGTTTGCCCCATCGCCGATGACACCGCCACGCTGGAGCGCCACCCCTTGAGGAACTCGGCGGTATAGTCGAGCGAGGCGGTGAACAGCAGGTCCTCGACATAGCCAACGAGCCGATGCTGGGCCAGGCCGTCTAGCGTTTCCGGCGTGCCATGCGCATCGAGATAGCTCTGCGCCGCGTAGAGCCCGAGCCGATAATCGGTCAGCTTGCGCGCCACCAGCCGCCCCTCACGCGGCCGTTCCAGCGTTACCGCGATATCTGCCTCCCGCCGCGACAGCGAGAAGGCCCGGGGCACTGGCACCAGTTCGATCCGCAAATCCTTGTGCCGCTCCGCCAGCAGGCCCAGCCGCGGCGCCAGAAAGGCCACGCCGAACCCATCCGGCGCCCCAACGCGCACCGTGCCTTCGATGGCGCTGTCCGCTCCCGCCGATTGGCTCGCTGCCAGCATGGCGCTTTCCATCCGCTCGGCATGCACCAGAAACCGCTCGCCCTCGCCGGACAGGTCCGAGCCGTTGGTGCGGCGCACGAACAGCTTGCTGCCCAGCGACGTTTCCAGCGCCGTCAGCCGCCGTGCCACCGTGGCATGGTTGAGCCCCAGCGCCTTCGCCGCACCAAGAATCTGCCCGCTGCGGGCAACGGCGAGAAAGATGCGGGCGTCATCCCAGTTCATGGCTTCTCCTTGGGGTGCCCTTACAGGACTTCAATTTTCGCACAACAGATGCGAAATCTATCGCGTTGCGATGCAGATACCGTAGCGCTCATGGTTCCGCCAAACAAGGAGACCACCATGCGCACCATCGGCCACTTCATTGACGGCGTCGAAACCACGGGCAATTCCGCCGACTTCCAGGACGTGTTCAATCCGGCGACCGGCGAAGTCCAGGCGCGCGTGGCCTTGGCAACCGAGGCTGATCTCAATGCTGCCGTGGCCTCCGCCGCAGCCGCCCAGCCGAAATGGGCTGCGACCAATCCGCAGCGCCGCGCCCGCGTCTTCTTCAACTTCGTGGCGCTGATCAATCGCGATATGCAGCAGTTGGCCGAGCTGCTCAGCGCCGAGCATGGCAAGACCGTCGAAGATGCCAAGGGCGATATCCAGCGCGGTCTGGAAGTCGCCGAATTCGCTGCCGGCGCGCCGCATCTGCTGAAGGGCGAGTTCACCGACGGGGCAGGGCCCGCCATCGATATGTATTCCATGCGCCAGCCGGTCGGCATCGGCGCGGGCATCACCCCGTTCAATTTCCCGGCCATGATCCCGCTCTGGATGCTCTCGCCCGCCATCGCAGCAGGCAATGCCTTCATCCTCAAGCCCTCGGAGCGCGATCCTTCCGTGCCGGTCAAGCTGGCTCAGCTTGCCATCGAAGCTGGCCTGCCCAAGGGCATTCTCAACGTGGTCCATGGCGGCAAGGCCGTGGTCGATGGCATTCTCACGCACGATGCAATCGGCGCTGTCAGCTTTGTCGGCTCCACCCCGATCGCCCGCTACGTCTATGCAACGGCCGCGGCCGAGGGCAAGCGCGTGCAGGCCTTTGGCGGCGCCAAGAACCACATGATCATCATGCCCGATGCCGACATGGAAAAGGCCGCCGATGCCCTGATGGGCGCCGGTTATGGCTCGGCCGGCGAACGCTGCATGGCCGTCTCGGTCGCAGTCCCCGTCGGCAACGAAACTGCCGACCGCATTGTCGCCGCCCTCAAGCCGCGCATTGAAGCCCTCAAAGTCGGCCCCGCCACCGATCCGTCGAGCGAAATGGGCCCGGTCATCACCAAGGCAAGCAAGGATCGGATCGCGGCCCTGGTCGAGTCCGGCATCGCGCAGGGTGCCACGCTCGCCGTCGATGGCCGCGGTTTTACCCTGCAGGGCTATGAGAACGGCTACTTCGTCGGCCCGACCCTCTTCGACAACGTCACCGCCGACATGGATATCTACAAAGAAGAGATCTTCGGGCCGGTGCTGAGCGTCGTCCGCTCCAGGACCTATGAGGAAGCCCTCAAGCTGACCATGGACAATCCCTATGGCAACGGCACCGCCATCTTCACCCGCGATGGCGATGCGGCGCGCGATTTCGCCGCCCGGGTCAATGTCGGCATGGTCGGCATCAACGTGCCCGTCCCGGTGCCACTGGCCTACCACAGCTTCGGCGGCTGGAAGGCCAGCGCCTTCGGCGACCTCAACCAGCACGGCACCGACGCCATCAAGTTCTGGACCCGCACCAAAACTGTCACCGCCCGCTGGCCCAGCGGCATCAAGGACGGCGCCGAATTTCAGATGCCCACGATGAAGTAGGCGGCACGCCGCTCTAGTAGCCTCATGGTGGGGTGCGCCCCTTGACGCCTCGAACCACGAAGGCGTGCCCAAAAGAAGCAAAGGCCCATGGATCGCTCCATGGGCCTTTGCCTCGTCCACGAGGGGAGTCGTGGATATCTCAGACGATGCCGCCGGAACCGCCTTCGACAGCCGGGCGAACATCGGCAACCTTCTGGCGGTATCCCGAGGCGCGATAGGCGCTGAGCAGGTCGATCGCGCCACCCTGTTCCAGCCGCGCCATCGCCAAGATCGGCTCGACATCGGTGCGATAGGCCACCCGCAGCGCCTGCGTCGCCGCCAGCGCGTCATTGCCCTCCTGCGCTGCCTTGAGCGCAGAGCGGTCCACCAGCAGGGCCTGTGTATAGGCGCGCTGCACGTCCGACGCCGACAGCATCAGCGACTCGATCGGGTCGGTCACGTTGTGCGACTGGTCGAGCATGTGGGCCGGGTTGAAGCCGGGATAGCGATCCTCGGCATCCACCAATTCGTTGAACACCAGGAAGAGGCGGTATGGGTCGATGGCGCCAGCATCGAGGTCGTCGTCGCCATATTTGCTGTCGTTGAAATGGAAGCCGCCGAGTTTGCCGAACTGGGCAAGGCGGGCCACGATCATCTCGATATTGACGTTGGGCGCATGGTGCCCGAGATCGACCAGGCAATAGGCCTTGTCGCCCAGTTCCTTGGCGATGAGGTAGTTGGTGCCCCAATCCTGCACCACGGTCGAATAGAAGGCCGGCTCATACATCTTGTGTTCGGTATAGATGCGCCAGTCATGGGGCAGGGCGGCATAAACTGACTTCATGGAGTCGAGGTAATGCTCGAACTGCGTGGTGAAGTTCACCTGCCCGGGGAAGTTTGAGCCATCGCCAATCCACACCGTCAGCGCCTTGCTGCCGATGGTTTTGCCGATCTCGATGCATTCCAGGTTGTGTTCGATCGCCTGTTGGCGCGTCGCCGCATCCGATGCCGACAGCGAGCCGAACTTGTAGCTCCGCAGCTGCCCCTTGGCGTCCGAGAACGTATTGGAGTTCATCGCGTCGAACCCCAGGCCAAACCGGCTCGCTGCCTGCTTGAGGCGATTGGGGTCAGCCTTGTCCCACGGAATATGCAGCGACACGGTATTGGTCGCCTGCGTCAGTTGGCTGATGACAGCGCAGTCCTCGATCTTGTCGAAGATATCCCGCGGCTCGCCCAATCCCGGAAAACGCGCAAAGCGCGTGCCCCCGGTGCCCACGCCCCATGATGGCACGGCGATGTTGAACCCGCCCACCTTGGCCTTGATCGCATCAATGGCAATTCCGCGCCGGTCGAGACGTTCGCCCAGGCTCTCGTAATCCGCCCGCAGATCAGCCTCATGCCGGGCATTGTCGGCCTCGACGATGGATGGGTCGATGATGTGTTCGGTCATAGTTTTCCTCCGCCGCCACCTCACGCTCGGTGTCATCCCGGCCTTGAGCCGGGATCCATCTTGAGATCTCAGGATGGGCCCCCTCAAGTCCGGGGTGACACCGTGGTCGTGCGAGGTCGGTGCCCCTTACCGCGTAAACGACTGGGCGTTGCCCGCGTCCACATTGATGATATTGCCGGTCGATTTCGCCGAGGCTTCCGAGGCGAAGAAGTAGATCGCCTCCGCAATGTCCTCGGGAAACACGCTGCGCTTCAGCATCGAGCGCTCGCGATACATGTCCTCCAGGCCTTCCTTGTCGGTCTTGTAGGTCGAAGCGCGCTGCTCGAGCCACTCGCCCGCCCAGATCTTGGAGCCACGCAACACGGCGTCTGGGTTGACGACGTTGACGCGGATTTGCTCGGCCGCCCCCTCCAGCGCCAGGCACCGGGCTAGGTGGATTTCGGCTGCCTTGGCCGTGCAATAGGCCGAGGCATTTGGCGAGGCGGCAAGGCCGTTCTTGCTGGCCACGAACACCACATTGCCGCCGATCTTCTGCTGGCGGAACAGGCGGAACGCCTCGCGGCTGACGAGGAAGTAGCCGGTCGAGAGAATGTCCATGTTCTTGTTCCACAGCTCGAGCGAGGTTTCCTCGATCGGTGCGGAAGAGGCGATGCCGGCATTGGACACCAGAATGTCGAGTCCGCCGAATTCGACCACCGCTTCGGCAAAGCCGGCGATGACAACGGCTTCCTGCGTCACATTGAGTACGATCGGGCGCACGAAGTCAGCGCCAAATGCCTTGCCCAGTTCGTCACTGGCCGCGTCGAGCGCCGCCTGGTCGATATCGGCCAGCACCACGCAGGCCCCCTCGCGCAGCAGCCGCACGGCCGTGGCCTTGCCAATGCCGCCCGCGCCGCCCGTTACCAGCGCAATTCGCCCAGCCAGCGATTTCGGCTTGGGCATGCGGGCGAGCTTGGCTTCTTCGAGCAGCCAGTATTCGATATCGAAGGCTTCCTGTTCAGGCAGGCCGACATAGGTCGAAACGGTCGAGGCGCCGCGCATCACGTTGATGGCGTTCACATAGAACTCGCCCGAAATGCGGGCCGTCGCCTTGTCCTTGGCGAAGGTGAACATGCCGACGCCCGGCATCAGATACACCACCGCATTGGGGTCGCGAACCGCAGGCGAATTGTCGTGCTTGCAGCGGTCGTAATATGCTTGGTAGTCGACGCGATAGGCGGCGATGTCGTCGGGAACCCGTGCAATCACCGCATCCACATCGGGGTTGGCCGGGTCGAATTCGATCACCAGCGGACGGATTTTCGTGCGCAGGAAGTGGTCGGGGCACGACGTGCCCAATGCCGCCAGCGGCCGCAGATTCTTCGAATTGACGAATTCCAGCACAGCCGGGCTGTCGTCGAAATGGCCCAGCTTGTGGCTGTCGGCCGAAATCAGCCCGCGGATCCTAGGCATCAGCCTGGCTGCGATGGCCCGGCGCTGTTCGGCCGGCAGTGCCTCGACCGCCGCGCCGCCGAAGATGGTTTTGCCCGCGGTCTGCGTCTCAAACCACTCGATGGCCTGGTTGATGATGCCGATCGTGGTTTCGTAACATTCCTTAGGAGTGTCACCCCAGGTGAACAGGCCATGGCTTTCCAGGATCAGCCCCTTGGCATTGGGGTTTTCCTCGCAGAACTTGCCCAGCCACAGCCCCAGCTCAAAGCCCGGCTTCTTCCAGGGCAGCCAGCCGATCGTGTCGCCGAAGATCTGCTGGGTCAGTTCCCGCGAATTCTCCGACGCCGCAATGGCGATGATCGCGTCGGGATGCATGTGGTCGACGAAGGGCCTGTCCACATAGGCATGCAGCGGGGTGTCGATCGATGCGGCGCGCGGGTTCAGGGTGAAGGTCGCGTGGGGCAGGTAGCCCACCATCTCGTCTTCGAATTCCAGCCCGCGATAGAGGCCCTTCAGCGCCCGCAGCTTGTCCATGTAGAGCGTCGAAAATCCGTCGAGCTTGATCGATGCGCTGTCGCCGCCCGAACCCTTGACCCACAGCACTTCGACCATCTCGCCGGTCAGCGGGTCCTTCTGCATGATCTTGGATGAGGTGTTGCCGCCGCCGTAATTGGTGACGCGCTTGTCCGAGCCGAGCAGGTTGGAGCGGTAGACGAGGCGCTCCGGCTCGCTCATGGCGGCGGCCTTGGCATCATCCCAAAGGTTCGCTAGGCGCTTGGGCGCGGTGGTGGACATGCGACTCCTCCCAGAGGGTAGTTCGATCAGGAATGGCTCGGACCATGGCCACGCTGCTCGATAAGTGTCAATCAAAAACAATCATCGATGATCGGTTCGAGCGCAATTGCCTCGAAATTGACGGGTGGTTGATTGACACTGATCGGAATTGGTGTGAATGAATGCAGCAGGGAGATATCAGCATTGCACGAAACTGAGCGCCATCGGGTCATCCTAGCAGCGACGCAGACGCGTCCCGTGGCGACCGTTGCCGAACTGTGTGAGGTTACCGGATCGTCCGAGGCGACCATTCGGCGCGACATTGCGGCCCTGCATGTGCGGGGTGAGCTGCGCCGGGTTCGCGGCGGCGCCGAGGCGGTGAACCCGCCCGAGCAGGCCTCGCTGATGGGTCGGCCATTTTCCGTCAATGAAACGATCAACATTGCGCAGAAACGCGCAATCGCGCGTGCGGCGGTGGAACTCTGCAAGGATGGCGAGCCGATCATCATCAACGGCGGCACTACCACCTATCAGATGGTGCACCACCTCACCGCCCGCCGCCTGTCGGTCTTCACCAACAGCTTCGGCATTGCCGAATACCTGATCCACAATTCGCGCAACGCGGTCGTCATCCCCGGTGGCACCGTCTACCGCGAACAGAATGTCATCCTGTCGCCTTTCGGCGGGGTCGTCGCTTCGCATTTCTACGCCAAGCGCATGTTCCTGGGATGTCAGGGCATTGGCCCGCACGGACTGATGGAGGCCGACCCGATGGTCGTGCAGTCCGAGTTGGCCCTCATCGGGCAGGCCGACGAGGTGATCGTTCTGGCCGACTCCTCGAAGTTCCTAGGCCGATCGAGCCTCATCCTGTGCGGGCTCGACAGAATTTCCGCCGTCATCACCGACAGCGGCATACGCGACGAAGACCGCCAAATGCTGGAGACGGCAGGCGTGCGGCTCATCGTGGCGGAGACCAGTGCCCTCAACGACCGACAATCGACGGTCGCCTGAGGGTAGATCAACGACGAGAACGTCCCAGGGAGGGATCACCATGAAACTGTTGAAAGTCTTGGCTGCCACCACTGCCGTTGCAGTGCTGCTCGCCGCGCCGGCCTACGCCCAGACCCGCATCGCGCTGGTCGTGAAGTCGCTGGGTAACGGCTTCTTTGACGCCGCCAACAAGGGCGCACAGGAAGCTGCCAAGGAACTTGGCGACGTTGAAGTGATCTATACCGGCCCCACCGCCGCCACCGCCGAAGCCCAGATCGAAGTCATCAACTCGCTGATCGCTCAGCAGGTCGATGCCATCGCCATCTCGGCCAACGATCCCGACGCGCTGGTCCCGGCCCTGCAGAAGGCCATGGAACGCGGCATCAAGGTGATCTCCTGGGACTCCGGGGTTGCTCCTGAGGGGCGCCAGCTCCACCTCAACCCGTCCGATATCGGCCTGATCGGCGAGACCATCATCAAGCTCGCCGCCGACTACCTGCCCGATGGCGGCGACGTTGCGATCCTGTCGGCCGCATCGACCGCGACCAACCAGAACGCCTGGATCGAGGCCGCCAAGGCGGTCCTGCCGACCGAGTTCCCCAAGATCAATCTGGTCGCCGTCGTCTATGGCGACGATGACTCGGTGAAGTCGACCGACGAAGCCAAGGGCCTGATCGCGTCCTATCCGAACCTCAAGGCCATCATTGCCCCCACCACCGTCGGTGTCGTGGCCGCGGCCCAGGTCGTGACCGACCAGAACCTGATCGGCAAGATCAACGTCACCGGTCTCGCTCTGCCGTCCGAGTTCAAGCAGTTCATCGACAATGGCGCTTCTCAGGCAGTCGCCCTGTGGAACCCGATCGACCTGGGCTACTCGGCCGTCATGCTGGCCGATGACCTGATCAAGGGTGGCGAAGCCAAGCCGGGCGCCAAGCTCTCGATGGGCCGTATGGGCGAACTGACGCTGGACGACACCAATTCGGGCGCCATGGCCGCTCCCTTCACCTTCGACAAGTCCAACATCGACGAGTTCGCCAAGATCTACTGATCTTGCACCTGGGGTCCGGCGCTTCGGCGCCGGGCCTCGATACCTGGCCAACCCGCCGGCCTGTACCTCCCCCGCAAGGGAGATGACTGAATGATCAGGGTAAGAACTGTATTCATGACCGAGCCCATTCTCACCCTCACTGGCATCTCCAAGAGCTTCCCCGGCGTGCGGGCGCTGCACAATGTGTCGCTTGAGCTCTATGCCGGGCAGGTGACCGCCCTGATTGGCGAGAACGGCGCCGGCAAGTCCACGCTGGTCAAAATCCTCACCGGCATCTACCAGCCCGACGCCGGCGAGATCACCGTGGCCGGACGCGCCGTGCAGCTGCCCACTGCCCATTCGGCATCCGACGCCGGCATCACCGCCATCCACCAGGAAACCGTGCTGTTCGACGAGCTGACGGTTGCCGAGAATATCTATCTGGGCCATGCCCCGCGCACCCGGCTTGGCCTGATCGATTGGAAGACCATGCGCTCCGAAGCGCAGGAAACCCTCGATTCCATGGCCTCCGGCATCGACGCCGACATCAAGCTCAAGGAACTCGGCATCGCCAAGAAGCATCTGGTCGCCGTGGCACGGGCGCTCTCCATCGACGCTCAAGTCGTCATCATGGATGAGCCAACCGCCGCCCTCAGCCAGAAGGAAATCGAGGAGCTTTATGTGCTCATCGACCTGCTGAAGGAAGACGGCAAGGCCATCCTCTTCATCAGCCACAAATTCGATGAAATCTACCGCATCGCCGACCGCTACACGGTGTTCCGCGATGGCGAGCAGGTGGGTAAGGGCCTCATCAAGGAGACCTCCCAGAACGAGATCGTCCGCCTGATGGTGGGCCGCGCCGTTGATCACATCTTCCCCGAGCGCACCGCTGCAATCGGCGATGTTGTGCTCGAAGCGCAGGGACTGAGTCACCCGACCGAATTCGACGACATCTCGTTTGCCGTGCGCAAGGGCGAGATCCTGGGCTTTTATGGCCTGGTCGGGGCAGGGCGCTCCGAGGTGATGCAGGCCGTCTTCGGCATGACGCAGCCCTCGCGTGGCACCATGGTGCTGAATGGCAAGTCCATTGCGCCAAGGTCGGCGGCTGACGCGGTCGAGGCCGGCATCGTCTATGTTCCCGAGGAGCGCGGCAAGCAGGGTGTCATCACAGGCGAACCCATCTTCAAAAACGTCTCGCTGCCCTCGCTCAACAAAACCAGCAAGCATGGCTTCCTGCGCCTCGCCGAGGAATTCGCGCTGGCCCGCACCTATACCGAGCGGCTCGATCTGCGCGCCTCCTCGCTCAGCCAGGATGTCTCGACCCTTTCGGGCGGCAATCAGCAGAAGGTGGTCATCGCCAAGTGGCTCGCCACGCTGCCCAAGGTCATCATCCTCGACGAACCCACCAAGGGCATCGACATCGGCTCCAAGGCGGCCGTGCATGGCTTCATGGCCGAGCTGGTCGCGCAGGGGCTTTCGGTCATCATGGTCTCGTCCGAACTCCCCGAAATTCTGGGCATGAGCGACCGCATCGTCGTCATGCGCGAAGGCCGGATCATCGACACGCTGGAAAACAAGGGCCTCAAGCCCGAGACGCTCGTGCGGCTGGCCGCCGGCATTGCCGAGGAATGGGCAGCATGAACCGCCTTCTCAAATACCGCGAAGTCCTGCTGGGCCTCGCCATCCTGCTCGTCCTGGTGCTGGTAACCGCGCGCTTCCCGCGCTTCGCCCAGCCCCAGAACCTGCTGACCATCTTCAACGACACCTCCATCCTGATGATGCTGGCGCTCGGGCAGATGGCGGTGATCCTCACCCGCTCCATCGATCTATCCATGGCCTCCAATCTCGCCCTGACCGGCATGATCGTCGCCATGACCAATGCCGCGTTTCCCGGCGTCCCGATCCCGCTGCTGATGGCCATGTGCGTCGTCATCGGGGCCGGTCTGGGCGCCTTCAACGGCATCCTCGTCTGGAAGCTCAACATTCCGCCCATCGTCGTTACTCTGGGCACGCTGACCATTTTCCGCGGCTCGGTCTTCGTCATTTCCGGTGGCGCCTGGGTGAATGCCGCCCAGATGAGCCCCGATTTCATCCAGCTCCAGCGCACGATCTTCCTTGGCCTGCCGCTGCTCAGCTGGTTCGCCATCGTCGTGGCGGGCCTGTTCTACCTGCTGATGACCCGCACGCCATTGGGCCGCGCGCTCTATGCCATCGGGGTCAATCCCACCGCCTCGGTCTATACCGGCATCAATGTGGGCCGCACCAAGTTCTATGCCTTCGTCATCGCCGGCGCGGTGGCGGGCCTGTGCGGCTATCTCTGGATTTCTCGCTACGTCATCGCCTCGGTCGAGGTGGCCGGCGGCTACGAGCTGACCATCATCGCCGCCTGCGTCATCGGGGGCGTCTCCATTGCCGGCGGCATTGGCAGCGTGGCCGGCGTGTTGCTTGGCGCGTTGTTCCTCGGCGTCATCAATAACGCCCTGCCGGTCATTAACATCTCTCCCTTCTGGCAGATGGCCATTTCCGGCACCGCCATCCTGCTCGCCGTCGTCCTCAACGCCCGCAGCGAACGCCGCCAGGGCCGCGTGATCCTCAAGCAGGCGGAGGCTGCGTGATGGGTGTTGTGGCTCTATTGTCTTCAGGCAAACCCCATGGTGCAGTTACCCCATGGCGGCGCAGCCAGCGTCTCCCTCCCCCTTGTGGGGAGGGATCAAGGGTGGGGGTCGGTTTGGGCATTGAACGCGCAAGAGAACTCCGCAAGGCCATGCCCGCGCCGGAGGCTAGGCTCTGGAACGCACTCCGTGAGCTGCGTCCTCTCGGATACCATTTCCGTCGTCAGGTACAGTTGGGCCCTTACTACGCCGACTTTGCCTGTCACGCGCACCGCCTCGTCGTTGAAGTTGACGGCGACACACATGCCACCGATCAGGCGCTCATCTACGACGCCCGCCGCGACGTGCTGATTGCAGCCCAAGGCTATCGCATTCTGCGCGTCTTCAATTCTGACGTCATGCGCAACATCGACGGCGTGATGACCTCCATTCTTACGGCGCTCAACCAACCCCCACCCTCACTCCCTCCCCACAGGGGGGAGGGAAGCCCACGCGGTGGATCGGACGACAATCAGCCATGACCGACACCCCCCTCCACCGCACGCTCCCCGATCGGCTCGATAACCCGATCAAATCCGCTGTCCTGAGCTGGGAGTCGCTGCTCGTGCTCGTGGCCGTGGCGATTTTCATCATCAATTCCTTCGCCTCGCCCTATTTCCTCAATCCGTGGAGCCTGTCCGATCTCACCTTCAACTTCACCGAGAAGGCGCTGATCGCGCTGGCTATGGCGTTGTTGATCATTTCTGGCGAGATCGACCTGTCCGTGGCCGCGATCATCGCGCTGGCCTCCACCATGATGGGCCTGGCGCTGCAATATGGTGCCGATACGCCGGTCCTTGTCGCGGTTGGCGTCGGTGTCGGCGTGCTCTGCGGCGCGTTCAATGGCTTTCTCGTCACCGGGCTCAGGCTCCCCTCGATCGTGGTCACCATCGGCACGATGAGCCTCTTCCGCGGCATCGCCTTCATCGTGCTCGGCGACCAGAGCTTCAAAGGCTACCCAAAGAGCTTTTCCTGGTTCGGGCAGGGCTATGTCTGGGGCGTGATCTCGTTCGAACTGGCGCTGTTCGCCCTCTGCGCCGTGCTCTACTGGGTTCTGCTGCACCGCACCAATTTCGGCCGCCGGGTCTATGCCATCGGCAACAATGATGTCGCGGCGCGCTTCTCCGGGGTCCGTGTCGAACGGGTCAAGTTCATTCTGTTCTGCCTCACCGGCCTGATGAGCGGCGTCGCGGCGGTGCTGCTGACTGCGCGCCTCGGCTCCACCCGTCCGTCTATCGCGCAGGGCTTCGAGCTCGAAGCCATCACCATGGTCGTGCTTGGCGGCGTCTCGATCCTGGGTGGCGCGGGTTCGATCCTCGGCGTGGTGCTGGCCGCGATGATCGTCGGCCTTGTGACCTTCGGCCTGGGCCTGCTCAACGTGCCCGGCATCGTCATGACCATCTTCACCGGCTCATTGCTGATCGTGGTGATCGCACTGCCTATCCTGTTCCGCATGTGGAGGCAGCGCGCATGATCATCGACGGCGATTACGAAAAGCAGGCCTTCAAGATGCAGCTCAATCCGGGCATGGCCGCCGAATACCGGAAGCGCCACGACGAGATTTTCCCCGAGCTGGTCGACCTGCTGCACGAGGCCGGGGTGAAGGATTATTCCATCCACCTCGACGAAGAGACCAACATCCTCTTCGGCGTCCTCTGGCGTCGGCGCGACCACACCATGGCCGATCTGCCCAGCACACCGGTCATGCAGCGCTGGTGGGCACACATGGCCGACGTCATGGCCACCAACGAAAAGAACGAGCCCATCTCCATCGACCTGGCGCCGATGTTCTGGATGAAATAGTGCCACGCAGTCGATGTCATTCCGGCCGCCGCCGGAATGACCCCGCGCAAATGCTAGTGCTTCGGCTCGTGCGACTTCCGGATCGCCCGCACCATCAGCCACACGAATAACAGCACGAATGGCGCGGCAATCGACAGCGCCATGGTCTTGTTCCAGTGCGCCACTTCCAGCGGGCCCGCTAGCGCGTAGCCGACGATGCCGAGCAGGTAGTAGCTGATGGCGATGGTCGAGAGCCCTTCCACCGTGCGCTGCAGCAGGAACTGGCTGCGGCCGGTGCGGGCAATGCTGTCGAGCACGGCCGAATTCTGCACCTGCATGTCGACGCCGATGCGCACATTGAGCATGCCGATGGCGCGCTCGATCTTGTCCGACAGCACGGCGAGGCGCTTTTCCATCGCGGCGCAAGTCGCCAGCCCGGGATCGACACGGTTGCTGATATAATGGGTGAGCGTCGAACCGCGCGTGGTCGAATTCTCGCGAATGCCGCCCAGCCGCATGCGCAGCACGTCGCCATAGGCGTGCCCCGCCGCAAAGCGATATCCGAGCCGCTCCGATAGCTGCCCCGACCGCACCGATAGTGCATGCAGCTGAGTCAGTGCGGTCTGCACGGTCTCAGCCGTGGTCGCTTCCGAAAGTCTCTCCACCAGTTCAGTCAGCTCGATTTCGACGGTCCGCAGTTCGGGATTGGCCGCGCGTGCCAGAGGCAAGCCGAGCAGGGCCATGGTGCGGTAGGTCTCGATTTCGAGCAGCCGGCGGACGATGATCGATCGGCGCAGCACCGACAGTCCACCTGCGGCCAGTTCGAACCTTGTATAGCGGTCGGCATCGGGCACGAAGTCGGTGGCCACCTGCGCCTTGCCGTTTTCAACGTCCGCCAGGCAGAGGCTGGCGAGATTGAAGCCGGGCACCAGATATTCGGGAATGGTGCTGTCGGCGATCACGTCCAGCCGCATTGCGCCGATCAGCAGGCCATCGCCCAGCGTTTCCAGCCCGATATCGCCGGGCCAGTTTTCCTTGTCGTCGGGGGCGCTGCGCCAGGTCACGGTGACGAATTCGGTGTGGAATTCCCAGGTCACGTGCCGGGTTGCGGTATTGAAGCTGTGCTGGCGGCTGGTGGCTGCCGGAACCTCGACACCTTGCTGGCTGCAGAATTCGGTGAAGCGGTTGAACACGCTCATCATCGCCCCGGCCTGGGCCGGCATGACCACGACCAGCCGGCGTAGCCGGCAGAAATCGTCGATGATCTCGACGGGGCGCGCATGGACTTCTTCCATGATCGCGGCGCGGTAGGGGTGATCGACGAGTAGGGCTGCGGCCATAGGGTGCTCCGATACCGCCCAAACGGGGCAGATATGCGATGTGGCGCCGTCAAATTCGCTTTGGCAACGTGGCGTTACGGCGCAGAACTTTGGTCGATACTGGCCAGGATAGCTTGCGCAACCCCCGGATTCCCGCGCGACCAGCTCAGCCAGAACCCCAGGTCATAACGCTCCGGCAGCGGCAGAAAAGGCAATCCCGCACCGATTCTTTTTACCGAAGCCAGCGGCAGCACCGAGATGAAGCCGTGATTGAGCACCAGATTGACGATCACCGGAATGGAATCGACCTCGATCAGCCGCAGGCTGCTGCGCTTGGCATCGCCCAAATGATCATCCAGCGCGGCATTTATGCGCTGGCGCAAGCCACTGCGGGCGCTCGGCACTGCCAGTGGCCCCGATAGCAGTGCATCGGCAATACTGGCTCCCGCTCCGTTGCCCCCGACAATGGCCAGTGCCGTCTGCCCCATCATCCGCCCGTCGAGATCGGGCGGCAGAACATCGGTATCGAGCAAAGCCGCGTCGAACACCCCGCTCTTGAGGCCCGCCAGCAGGTCGTCGGCGGTGGTGGAACTCACAAACAGCGGTGCACGTGGCCGCTCCGCGAGCCAGCGCGCGGCCAGGTTGGCCACCATGCGCGCGATTTCGCTCTCATAGCCCAGCGGCACGACTGAGCCGAGCCGCGCGGTCGAAACGCTCTTACGAAACCGCTCGCCCGAAGCGCTGGCCAGCCGCTGCCACACCGCCAGCAATTGTTCCGCCTGTTCCATCAGCCGCGTCCCGGCCGGAGTTGCGGCCGAGCCGCCAATCGCCCGCTCAAGCAGCGACGTGCCCAGCACAGTCTCGAGTTGGGCGATCTGCCGCGACAGTTGCGGCTGGCCCATGCCCATGCTGCGCGCCGCCCGCCTGATGCTGCCCTGGCCGACAATCTCGACAAAGCGCTGCAGCGCATCGAGCCGGATGGCCTTGTCCGGCGAGATGGCCCGCGCCAGCGCTGCGGCCGCTGCAATATCGGCCTCCAGCCGCACCCCATCGAGCCGCGTCACCAGCCCCGAGCCCGCCCGCTCCACCAGCCGCACCGATATCTCGGCCTCGAACCGCGATACCGAAACGGCGATGGTCGAGGCGGGCCGGCCGAGCGCTCGCGCCGCCGCCCGAATGCTGTGCAATTGCAGCACCGTATCCACCGCGATCAGCGTTGCGGTGTCCATCTGCTCACTCCACGGAAAAACCACATAGCCTGTTCAATAAATGGGATATCCCATGTTCCAGATCTATCCAATAGCGTCACCATCATGAACGAACTGGCGATGAACCTCCGTAGTGCTCCAATCACCCTTAGCGGCAAGCCGCTGAGCTTCGCCGATATTGCCCGCATCGGGGGGCGCAAGGCGCCTCTGGTCGCCGATGGCGAGGCGATGGAGCGGGTCGCCAATGCGCGCCACATCATCGAAGAGGCCATGGCCCACGGCCAGCCCGTCTACGGCTCCACCACCGGCGTCGGCGCCATGAAGGACATCGAGTGGTCGGCCGATCAGCTCGACGATTTCAACATGGGCCTGGTGCGCGCCCATCACTTCGGCACCGGCGACGCCTTTTCCAGCGAAACCGTCCGCACGGCGATGGCCATTCGCGTCAACATGGCCCTGACCGGCCGCGTCGGCTGCACCCCCGATCTGGTGAACGCGTTCCTCGCGCTCCTGTCCAACGACGTGGTGCCGGTCGTGCGCCGCACCGGCTCGATTGGCTGCGCCGATATTGGCCTGATGGGCCAGATCGGTGCGGTGTTGACCGGCTCGGGCGAGGCCATGTATGGCGGCGCGCGCCTGCCGGCCGGCGATGCCCTGGCCGCCGCTGGCCTGTCCTCTTTCCGCCTCGCACCCCGCGATAGCCTTGCGTCCATTTCCACCAATGCCGTGGGATTTGCGGCGGCAGCCAATGCCCTGCGCGATGCAGCCGCCACCGTGCGCGTCATGCTGGCCACCGGCCTCACCACTGCCGGGGCGCTCGGCGCCTCGCGCGATCCGTGGAAAGCGGTGGCCCATGTCGGTACCGAGCGCGAAGCCGGCATCGGAGCCTGGCTCTACTTCAATGCCAAGGGCTGGGACTGGCCCGACGCCACCCATATTCAAGACCCGCTGAGCCTGCGCATGATGAGCCAGGTCTTCGCCACCGGCTTCGAGACGCTGGTTGCCGCGGGTAAGATCCTGCTGGCCGCCACCGGCCGCACCGACGACAATCCGGTGGTTGCGGGCGGGCAGGTGCTCACCTCGGGCGGCTCGCTTCCTCTCGATGTCACGGTGTTCCTGCAGACCGCGCAGTTGGGCCTCGCCCATATCGCGCGCAATTCGTTCAATCGCTGCGTACTGCTGGGCAATGGCGGGCGGCGCGACCTGCCGGTCAATCTCGTCTATCCGGGCTCCATCGCTACCGGCTTTGGGCCCATCATCAAGCTGGCCGGGGAGCTGTTTGCCCGCGTCCTCACCATGACCCAGGCGATTTCGCCCATGTCCATGGTGGTGGCCGGGGGCATCGAGGATGAGGCTGCTTTCCTGCCGCTGGTCGTCGAGCGTTTCGAGCGCCAGATCCTGGCCTTGCAGCGTCTTGCGGCGCTTGAAGCCATGCTGGCCGCGCAGGCCATGGATATCTCGGGCGATCGTCCGGGCAACGTCCCGGCCATCGTCTATTCGCTGGTCCGGCGGCATGCTGACACATATCGGTCAGACCGCCCGCTATCGTCCGAAGTTGAAGCTGTCGAACAGGCTCTCACCTCCGACGACTTCATGAACGAACTAATTTCCCACTCAACGATTATGGAATTGGACGAGTTTTTCGCACTGGGGCCTGTGGACTAGCACCAGCAGCCTCGCCCATTTCTGCCAAGACGCTACGTTAGGGACAGCCGGGTCTGGGACTCGGATAAAAACTGGAGAAACCAATGCGCCTCACATCAAAACTCCTGAGTGCCGTCGCTGCGCTCGCCATCTCAGTGACCGCCGCGAATGCTCAGGTGGTCGTGTCTTCCAAGATCGATACCGAAGGTGGGGTCCTGGGGAACATCATCAAGCAGGTGCTTGAAGCCAACGATATCGCCGTGACCGACCGCATCCAGCTCGGCGGCACGCCCATCGTACGCGAGGCGATCATCGCCGGCGAAATCGACATCTATCCTGAATATACCGGCAACGCGGCCTTCTTCTTCGACAAGGCCGATGACCCGCTGTGGAACAACGCGGCTTCTGCCTATGCCGAAGCGGCCAAGCTCGATTACGACGCCAACAAGATCGTCTGGCTCACGCCGTCCCCGGCCAACAACACCTGGGCCGTTGCCATCCGCAACGACGTGGCAGAAGCCAATAACCTCAATACCTTCAGCGAGTTCGGCGCCTGGGTTGCCGGCGGTGGCGAAGTCAAGCTTGCTGCATCGGCCGAGTTCGTGAACTCGCCTGCCGCACTGCCCAAGTTCCAGGAAGTCTATGGCTTCACCCTCAAGCCGGACCAGCTGATCACCCTGTCGGGTGGTGATACCGCCGCCACGATCGCCGCTGCTGCCCAGCAGACCAACGGCGTCAACGCAGCCATGGTCTACGGCACCGATGGTGGCATCGCCCCCTCGGGCCTCAAGGTTCTAGAAGACGACAAGGGCGTTCAGCCGGTCTACCAGCCCGCGCCGATCATCCGCGAAGCCGTGCTGGCCGAGCATCCGCAGATCGAAGAGCTGCTCAAGCCCGTCTTTGAAGGCCTGACCCTCGAAGTCCTGCAGACTCTCAACGGTCGCGTTCAGGTCGGCGGCGAAGCCGCTGCGGCCGTTGCCACCGACTACCTGACCCAGAACGGCTTCCTGAAGTAGGGCTTTCCTACGGCGTGGGGACTACCCCCACCCTCATTCCCTCCCCACAAGGGGGAGGGAAGCCAGTCCAGAGCGCCAGACGGCGTATATGCCAAGGCGTGACGTCCCATCGTCTCCCTCCCCCTTGTGGGGAGGGATCAAGGGTGGGGGTGAGCCTCCGCAAAATGCCAGCCGGGAGCCAGCATGACCATCGCCGAGACATCCCCCGTTACAGACCGGCCCGCCTGGCTGGCGCTCGACAAGCTGGGTGTCCTCATCGCACTGATCGCCGGCGCGGGTGCCGCGCTGCCCTTCGTCCTGTTTCGCGCTAATCGCATCGTGCAGGGCGAGCCCAAATCCCTCTTCGACGCGCTACCTGCCGTCGAAACCGGAATTCTTTTTGCCGTTCTGCTGGCTGGCTTCGCCATTGCCCTGCTGCGGTTTTCTGCGCGGATCAAGCTGATCGTCGGCTTTGCCGTCTTGGCAGTGCTCTTTGTCTTCATCGGCATGTCGGGCAGCTATCTCACGCCCGATGGTGATACCTTTGCCCGCGTGTCGCCCGGCGCCGGGTTCTGGCTCCTGGCCTTTGCCTTCGCCCTTCTGGTCACCGATGCGCTGACGCGCCTGCGGTTCAAGCCGCTGGTTCGCATCGGCATCTTGCTGGCGGTTGCTGTCGCGGCGGCATTGCTGCTGTGGAGCGGCGCCTGGAACGACCTTTCCATTCTCAAGGAATACGGCACCCGCGCCGCCGCCTTCTGGGCCGAAGGGCGCACCCATCTGGCGTTGGCTTTCGGTTCAGTGGCCATCGCCATGGTCGTCGGCGTGCCCGTGGGTATCCTCTGCTACAAGGTCCGCCCACTGCGCGCCGCCGTGCTCAACGTCCTCAATATCGTCCAGACCATTCCTTCGATCGCGCTGTTCGGCCTGCTGATCGCGCCGCTGGCCTGGGTCGCGGCGAATATTCCCGGCGCGTCGTCGATCGGCATTTCCGGCATCGGCGTGGCCCCGGCCATGGTGGCCCTGTTCGCCTATTCGCTGCTGCCGATCGTTTCCAACACCGTGGTGGGCCTGCAAAGCGTGTCGCCCGCCGCCGTCGATGCCGCCAAGGGCATGGGCATGACCGGCGCGCAGCGCCTGATGGGCGTGGAACTGCCGCTGGCTTTTCCGGTGATCCTCACCGGCATCCGCATTGTGCTGGTGCAGAATATCGGATTGGCGACCATCGCGGCGCTGATCGGGGGCGGGGGCTTTGGTGTCTTCGTTTTCCAGGGCATCGGCCAGACGGCGATGGACCTGGTTCTGTTGGGCGCGGTTCCCACCGTGGCGCTGGCCTTTGCCGCTGCCGTCGTGCTGGACGCGCTGGTTGAAATGACGTCGCGCGGGGGGCGCCGGCCATGATCGAAATCGACAATATCACCAAGGACTATAGCGGCACGGTCGTCGTCGACCATGTGACGCTGACCATCGAGCCACGCACCATCTGCGTCATCGTCGGCACGTCCGGGTCCGGCAAGACCACCCTGATGCGCATGATCAACAAGCTGGTCACCCCCAGCTCCGGTCACATCCGCATCGATGGCGAAGATATCGCCGGCATCCCCGCCTACGAGCTGCGCCGCCGCATCGGCTACGCCATCCAGGGGCATGGCCTGTTTCCCCACCGCACCGTGGGCCAGAACGTCGCGACGGTTCCCAAGCTGCTCGGCTGGGACAAGGCCCGCATCGACGCCCGTGTCGATGAGCTGCTCAGCCTCTTCCAGCTCGATCCCGCCGAATTCCGCGATCGCCTGCCACACGAACTCTCCGGCGGCCAGCAGCAGCGCGTCGGCGTCGCCCGGGCCCTCGCAGCCGAACCCAAGATCCTGTTGATGGACGAGCCCTATGGCGCGCTCGACCCGGTCATCCGCGCCAAGGCGCAGGAGGACCTGCTGGCGATCCAGCGCCGTTTCGGCACCACCGTGGTGCTGGTGACGCATGACATGGAGGAGGCCATCCACCTCGGCAATACCATTGCCGTGATGGACAAGGGCAAGCTGCTGCAATGCGCCAGGCCCGCCGAGATCATCGCCAATCCGGCGACCCCCTTTGTTGCCGAGCTCATCGGCAAGAGCGAGCGCCCGTTCCGCCTGCTCTCGCTCGCCAAAGTCGCTGATCACGTCGAGCCCGGCCAGGTCGATGGCGAGCCCATCGACGCCACCGCCTCCCTCCGCGATGCCTATGCCGAACTGTTGTGGTCGGGGCGCGAAGCCCTGCCGGTGCGCCGCGATGGCCAGATCGTCGGCATGGTGACCAGCGCCGCCCTCACGCGGCTTGCCGCGAGGCCGCAATGACCATCGGCAACCTCATCCGCCTGATCGTTTTCGTGATCCTGGTGCTGTTCCTGGTCAACCCTGACCTGTTCAGCGGCTTCTTCGCCCAGTTTGCCAAAAGCACCCAGCCGGCCATCTACAATCAGGGGAGCCTGCTCGATATCACCCTGAACCACCTCGCCATCGTGCTGGCCGCCACCGTCGCGGCCACCATTATCGCGGTGGGTCTCGCCATTATCGTCACGCGCCCGTTCGGCGCCGAATTCCTGCCGCTCTCGCGCAGCCTCGCCAATATCGGGCAGACCTTTCCCCCGGTGGCCGTGCTGGCGCTGGCCGTGCCCATGCTCGGCTTCGGCACCGCGCCCACGCTGGTGGCGCTGTTCCTCTATGGCCTGCTGCCGATTTTCGAGAACACTCTCACCGGCCTCACCAACCTGCCGCCCACCGTCACCGATGCCGCCAAGGGCATGGGCATGACCGGCTGGCAGCGCCTGCTCAAGGTGGAACTGCCGCTGGCCCTGCCGGTTATCCTGGCAGGCGTGCGCCTCTCGGTCGTCATCTCGCTGGCCACCGCCACCATCGGCTCGACAGTCGCGGCGCGCACGCTGGGCGAGGTGATCATCGCGGGCCTGCTCTCGAGCAACACCGCCTTCGTGCTACAGGGCGGCCTCATCGTCGGCGTCCTCGCCGTGCTGATCTACGACGCCCTGGCCGCGCTGGAGCGGTTCCTCATGGCGCGCACCGGCCAACTCGGAAGGGCCGCGGCATGATCCCATCAGGGCTCCCAGTCGTCTCCCTCCCCCTTGTGGGAAACTGAACCATGTCTGATTTCGATCTCGCCCTGTCCGGAACCGTCGTCCTCCCCGATCTCGTCATCGAGAACGGCTACGTCGCCGTGCGCGGTGGCAAGGTTGCCCATGTGGGGGAGGGCATTGCTCCCTCGGCCCACGAGCGCCACGTGCTGGGCGATGCGCTGATCCTGCCCGGCGCCATCGATGCGCAGACCCACTCACTGAGCCAGAAGGACCAGGAAGATTTCATCTGGTCCACCCGTTCGGCCGCTGCCGGTGGCGTCACCACCATCGTCGACATGCCCTATGACGAGGGCAATCTCGTCTGCTCCGCCGAGGCCGTCCGCAAGAAGGTCGCCCATGCGACCCCGCAGGCCCGGGTCGATTTCGCGCTCTATGGCACCATCAACCCCGAAGAGGGCGCCGCCCGCATTGCCGAGCAGGCCGAGGCCGGTGTCGCCGCCTTCAAGTTCTCCACCTTCGGCACCGATCCCATCCGCTTCCCGCGCATTCCCCCCGCGCTGCTTGAAGAGTGCTTTGCCGCCATCGCCGAAACCGGCCTCACCGCTGGCGTCCACAACGAAGACGACGAAATGGTCCGCGCCGCCATGGCCAAGACCAAGGCGCTGGGGATCACCGATTATCGCGCCCACGGCCTCAGCCGCCCGCCGCTGACCGAGCTGCTGGCCTCGCTGCAGATCTACGAAACCGGCGCCGCCACCGGCTGCGCCGCCCATGTGGTCCACTGCTCGCTCAGCCGCGGCTACGATATTGCCCGCAGCTATCGCGATCAGGGCTTTGCCGCCACCATCGAGTGCTGCATTCACTACCTGACGCTCGATGAGGAAAACGACGTCCGCCGTCTCGGCGGCAAGGCCAAGATCAACCCGCCGATCCGCCCCCGTGCCGAAGTCGAAAAGCTCTGGGAGCATGTGCGCAACGGCAATGTCACGCTGGTCTCCACCGATCACGTAAGCTGGTCGGAAAACCGCAAGACCAATCCCGACATGCTCGCCAACGCCTCCGGCGTGCCGGGACTCGAGGTCATGGTGCCGCTCTTCGTCAAGGGCGCGCTGGAACGCGAGATCCCACTCACCTGGGCCGCAAAACTCATGGCCGAGAACCCCGCCCGCCACTTCCGTCTCGATCACCAGAAGGGCGCGCTGACCGCCGGCAAGGATGCAGATATCACCGTCCTACTGCCGCGCCCGCAGCGCTACGACGCTGCCGCCAGTGGCAACAACGTCGTCGGCTGGTCCCCCTATAATGGCATCGAACTGCCCTGGACCGTTGGCCTGACCTATCTGCGCGGCCAGCAGGTCTTCGACGGCACCACGGTCGCCGACCCCGGACTCGGGAGATTTGTTCGGCCGGAGGCCCGCCCATGATTCCCAATTCCCCCGTCCGCGCCGACCGCATCGAGGCCGATATCGATGCGCTGGCCGCCATCACCGAGCCCGATCGCCCCTATACCCGCCGCGCCTTCAGCCCGATGTTCCTCGAAGGCCGGGCCTGGCTGGAAAAGGCCATGCGCGAAGCAGGGGCCGTCACCCATATCGATGCGGCCGGCAATCTCATCGGCACCATTCCGGGCAACCGCCCCGAACTGGGCACCATCATGCTTGGCTCCCATTCCGATACCGTGCCCGATGGCGGCCGGTTCGATGGCATTGCCGGGGTGATTGCGGCGCTCGAAGTGGCCCGCGCCCTTCACGATCAGGGCAAGGTGCTCGATCACACGCTGGAAATTGTCGACTTCCTCGCCGAGGAAGTCTCGATCTTCGGCGTCTCCTGCATTGGCAGCCGGGGCATCAGCGGCACCCGCCCCGAGGAATGGCTCACCCGCGACAGCAATGGCCTGACGCTGGAAAAGGCCATTCGCCAGGTCGGCGGCGATCCCGTCAGCATCGCCATGCGCGACGACATCAAGGCTTTTCTCGAACTGCATATCGAGCAAGGCCCGGTCCTCCAGAATGAAGGGCTCGATGTCGGCGTCGTCACCGCCATCGCCGGCATCACCCGGATTGAGATCATCGTCGATGGCCGCGCCGATCACGCCGGCACCACCCCGATGAGCGCCCGCAAGGATGCGCTGACCACCGCCGCCTGGATCGCGCTGGGGGTCGAGGAATTGGGCAAGGCCCTCTCGGTGGGCGAAGAGCATTTCGCCGCCACGGTCGGCGAATTCGAGATGACGCCTAACGCCGCCAATGTCGTGCCCGCCCGGGTGCGCATGCTGATCGATGCGCGCGCCGAACTCCGCGACGACATGGATCGTTTCCTTGATGAGCTGGAAAAGGGCGTCGCCGCCATCGCCGAGAAAACCGGCGTCACGGTCAGCACCCCGCGCATCGTGTCGGACAATCAGCCGACCCCATGCGACCCCGAATTGCTCGACGTGCTCGATGCTGCCTGCGAAAGCGCCGGCGCGCGCCACCGCCGCATGGCGTCGGGGGCAGGGCACGACACCGCGTGGATGACGCGCATCACCAAGGCCGCGATGATTTTCGTGCCCTGCGTTGATGGCCGCAGCCACGCGCCCGACGAAATGGCCAGCAGCGACGATATCGCACTGGGAACCGCCGTGCTGCTCGATGCGGTGCTGGCGCTCGATACACGATTGCAGAGGACGAACTGATGGGCCGCATTCTCACCGAAAAGGACGTCGAAGCCGCCGTGCGCGGAGGCTCGGTCTATGCGGCAGGCGGCGGCGGCTGGGCCGATCACGGCCGCATGCTGGGCATGGCCGCCGTCAGCGTCGGCAAGCCGGAACTTGTCAGCATCGAAGAACTCGACGCCGATGATTGGGTGGCCACTGCCGCTGCCATCGGCGCGCCCGCTTCCACGACGCCCTGGGAAATGCAGGGCGTCGACTACATCAAGGCGGTCCAGCTCCTGCAGGATGCGCTGGGCGAAAAGCTCAGCGGCCTGATGGTCGGGCAAAACGGCAAGTCCTCCACCCTCAATGGCTGGCTGCCCTCGGCGGTGCTCGGCACCAAGGTGGTCGATGCGGTGGGCGATATCCGCGCCCACCCCACCGGCGATATGGGCTCCATCGGCATGGCCGGCTCGCCCGAGCAGATGATCCAGACGGCGGTGGGCGGCAACCGCTCCGAGCACCGCTATATCGAACTGGTGACGCGCGGCGCCACCGCCAAGGTGTCGCCCATCCTGCGCACGGCCGCCGATCAGTCGGGCGGCTTCATCGCCTCCTGCCGCAATCCGCTGCGCGCCAGCTACGTGCAGAAGCACGCCGCATTGGGCGGCATCTCGCTGGCGCTCAAGCTTGGTGAAGCGATTTTGGCTGCCGAGGGACGTGGCGGTACCGCCATCATCGAAACTATCGCCAAAACCACGGGCGGCTCCATTCTGGTGGAAGGTGTCATCACCGACAAATCGGTCGTCTACACCAAGGAAGCCTTCGATATCGGCACAGTGACACTGGCTTCCGGCGAAGTGCTGCATGTGATGAACGAATATTTGGCGGTCGACGACAAGTCCGGCACGCGCATCGCGACCTTCCCCGACGTGCTGACCACCCTCTCGGCCGATGGCGAACCGCTCAGTGTCGGCCAGTTGCAGGTCGGCATGCAGATCTTCGTCCTGCACGTCCCCAAAACGGTCATCCCCCTCAGCTCCAGCGTCCTCGACCCCACCGTCTACCCGTTCGTTGAAGAGCGCATGGGCATCGAGCTGGCGAAATACGCGCTGGATGGCCGTCGCACCTAATTCACACTCGATGTCACCCGGGCCCGAGCCGGGGCAACGGCTCAAGGCCGGGATGACACCGCGCTTTTTGCTCGCTCAGTGAAAGTTAGCACCATGCCCACACCCAATCCCCGCCACCCCAACTTTCCCATTCCTGGCGGTCCCGAGCTGCGCGCCAAGGGCTGGCGGCAGGAGGCCCTGCTGCGCCTGCTCGAGAACGTGCTGAGCGTCGGCGAGAACCCCGATGACCTCATCGTCTACGCGGCCTTGGGCAAGGCGGCGCGCAATTGGGCCAGCCACAAGGCCATCGTCGAAACGCTGCTGCGCATGGATGAAGACCAGACGCTGGTCATCCAGTCCGGCAAGCCCATCGGCCTGCTCAAGACCCACGCCAAGGCGCCGCTGGTCATCATGGCCAATTGCAATATCGTCGGCCAATGGGCCAAGGCCGAAGTGTTTTATGAGCTGGAGAAAAAGGGCCTGATCTGCTGGGGCGGGCTCACCGCCGGCGCCTGGCAATATATCGGCAGTCAGGGCGTCATTCAGGGCACCTATGAAATCTTCATGCGCATCGCCGAAAACCGCTTCGGCGGCGATCTCGCCGGCCGCTTCATTCTCACCGCTGGCCTCGGCGGCATGGGCGGCGCGCAGCCGCTGGCCGGTCGCATGGCCGGCGCCGCCATCCTCTGCATCGACATCGACGCCGACCGCGCTGCCAAGCGCCGCGAAATCGGCTACCTTGAGGAGATCGCCCCCGATCTCGATACCGCCCTCGCCATGATCGACAAGGCGGTCGCCGAAAAGCGCGCCACCTCCATCGGCCTCGTCGGCAATGCCGCCGAGATCTATCCCGAGATCGCCCGCCGCGGCATCGTCCCCGATATCGTCACCGACCAGACCTCGGCGCACGATCTGGTCTATGGCTATATCCCCAAGGGCATGTCGCTTGATGAGGTTCGGCGTCTCCGCGTTGAGGGCCCCGGCCAGCTGATGGCCGCCAGCCGCGCCTCCATCGTCGATCACGTCCGCGCCATGCTCGCCTTCCAGCAGGCGGGGAGCGAAGTGTTCGACAATGGCAATCTGATCCGCACCCATGCCAAGGCCGGTGGCGTCGAAAACGCCTTCGATATTCCGATTTTCACCGAGGCCTATCTGCGACCACTTTTCGCGCGCGCCATTGGGCCGTTCCGCTGGATGGCTCTTTCCGGCAATCCGGAAGATATTCGCAAGATAGATGCCAGATTGCTGCACATGTTTGCTGACAACAAGATCGTCACCAACTGGATCAATCTGGCTCGCGAACATGTGCCATTCGAGGGTCTTCCCGCCCGCATCGCCTGGCTCGGACACGGCGAACGCACCGCTTTGGCGCGTGCCGTCAACACCATGGTGGCCGATGGCACCCTCGAAGGCCCCGTTGCCTTCAGCCGCGATCACCTCGATGCGGGCGCCATGGCGCACCCCAATATCATGACCGAAAACATGAAGGATGGCTCAGATGCCATTGCCGATTGGCCCCTTTTGGACGCGATGCTGCTCTGCTCGTCCATGGCCGATCTGGTCGTGGTGCATTCGGGCGGCGGTGGCTATGCGGGCTTCATGACCTCGGCCGGCGTCACCGTGGTGGCCGACGGCACCCCGGCCGCCGACGAGCGGCTGGAGCACGCTCTCACCAACGACACCGCCCTTGGCGTGATGCGCTACGCCGATGCCGGTTATGAAGAAAGTCTGGAAGAAATCTCCACGAAAAACATCCCGCACATCCCGGTGGGCTGACGCGTTCCGGCGAGGGCTCAGCCCTTGCCGGCCAGCTCGCTCCGCCAGCTATATTGGGGCGAATAGCCCAGCATCCGCTTGGCTTTTTCGATCGATAGCAAGGTGCCATTGGCCGTCAGGTGCCCCTTGATCGGCACGGTGGGAAACACCTCCGCCAGCAGAGACATGCTGGACCGGCCCATCACCGTATCGGCATTGGCAATGATGAAAGCCTCAAAGCCGGTGAAGTCAGCCTGGATGGCGCGCCGCACCGCCTGCGCTCCATCTCGGGCGTCAATATAGCCCCAGAGGTTCCATTTCCGGCTGGTCGGATCGGCGTCGAATTTGGGAAAAGCCCGGTAATCCTCGGGATTCATCACGTTGGAAAAGCGCAGCCCGACAATGCGCAGGGCAGGGTCCCAGCGGCAGAACTGCGCCGCCATGGTTTCGTCGAGCAGCTTGCCCAGGGAATAAGCGGATTCCGGGCGCGGATAATATTGCTCATCCACCGGTGCATAGGGCGGGGGCGTGTCGAAGGGCAGGCCGAGCACAGTCTCGCTGGAGGCGAAAACCACGTTCTTGATGCCTGCCAGCCTGCATGCCTCGAACACATTATAGGTCGTCGGGACATTGTTGGCGAAGATGCGTGCATTGGCCGCCAGACCCGGCGCCGGGATGGCCGCCAGGTGCACCACGGCATCGAATGGCCCCTTGCGCTCATCCACGCCACCCAGGATCGCGGCCGCGACTTCGCCGAAATTGGTGAGGTCGACGCGCACGCTCGGGCAGACGGGATCGGCCAGGGGATGCTGGTCGACATTGAGCACGTCATAGCCATGGGTCACCAGGTCGCGCAGCACTGCGCGCCCGAGTTTGCCACTGCCACCCGTCACCAGAACCTTGGTCAAACGCGCCTCCTCTGTCGCGCGATTATCGTCGCGTCGAATGCCGAGCCTAGGGCCGAAACCGGCCGCTGCCAATCGGCCGGAGCCGCTTTGTGAGTGGTAAACCGGAAATGAACGAGCGTCTCAGCGCCGGTTCAAACGCCTGAGGTCATAACCGCTGCCAAGGTCGATGACAGCCATCGACAGCCCCGCAAATCCGGGGCGCAACCCCAGGTAGAGGAGACCTGAAATGTTCAAGCTTGCCACACTCGCCGTTCTGTCCGGCCTCGCAATGTCCGCCGCCACTTTGCCCAGCATGGCCCAGGTCGCTGCCCCGGGCGGGAAGCCGTCTTCCCCCTCGGTCAACGACACGGAATGCGCCTACCAGCTCAATTACATGCCCCGCGTGACCCGCAGCCAGGTCGCCGCCATCAACGGCCAGCCCGTTCATCTGGTGCCGGTTTGTGAGGACAAGGTCGCAGGCGAACTCGAGGATTATGGCTGGCTGTTTGTGGCCGGCAATGTCGACACGCTCCGCCTGCCGATCGCCCGTAACGCCACCCTGATGCGCGCGCTCGATGCCGAAGGCTACGACCAGCACGACGTGGTGTCCCTGCGCTTCGCCGGCGGCAACACCATCACCCTCTATGTCCATCAGCGCAGCATGAAATGAGCCGTGCTGCCCGCCACATGAACGCTATCTGAACGTCGGTCTCAGGCGCAGTTCAAACGGGGTGGGGCAATGTGGTCTCAACAAACGATCAGTCCGGAGGGATACCAAATGAACAAGCACCAGGAAAAAGTTCTCGTCGGCGCACTCTGCGGTCTGGTCGTTGTCGCCGCCAGCGCCTTTGCCGTCCAGCCCACCATGGCTGCCGGCTATTCGGTCGATCAGTTGGCCCGCGTCAGCGGCGTCGCCAAGTGGGACCAGCTCAATGTCCGCAAGTGGCCCGCCTCCTATTCGCAGAAGGTCGGCGCCTTCGCCCCCGGCAGCCATGTCTGGGTCGAGCGCTGCATCGAAGCCCAGTCGGGTGCCGACTGGTGCCTCGTTGACACCCGCAACACCCGCGGCTGGGTCAATTCGCGCTACCTCACCGTGGTCTCCGACTGGGACCGCTAAAATCCGCCGTGCCTGCCTCCTTCCCATGCTCTGTTGACTTTTCCGGTCCTGCACTGTTCTCAAGACAGTCTGGACCGGAGTTTTTTTGATGGATGCCAATCCCGTTCTTGCCGAAACCGTTCGCGGTAACTGGATCGAAAACCGCCACCGTGGCGCCTATGTGATCGTCGATGGCGCGGGCGCCATCATCGCCTCGGCGGGCGATATCGAGCGGCCCATCTTTCCGCGCTCGGCCATCAAATCCATGCAGGCGCTGCCCATTTTCGCCCAGCATGCAGAAGAGCGCTTCCACCATACCGATGAAGAACTGGCTCTGGCCTGCGCCAGCCATCATGGCGAAGACGCCCATGTCTCCGGTGTAAGCCACTGGCTGGGGCGCATGGGGCTCTCGGTCACCGATCTCGAATGCGGCGCGCATCAGCCAACCAATGCCGAGGCGCGCGAAAAGCTGCGCGAAGCGGGGGCCAAGCCGAGCGCGCTACACAACAACTGCTCCGGCAAGCATTCCGGCATGCTCAGCGTGGCGCAGGCCATGGGCGTGCCGACCCAAGGCTATGTGGGCCGTGACCATGCGGTGCAGAAGCAGGTGCGCGCGGCCGTTGAGGCCGTAATCGGTGAAAGCCTGAGCGAAAGCCGCTGCGGCACCGACGGCTGCTCGATCCCCACTTTCGCAGCCCCCCTGCGGGCCTTTGCCTTTGGCTTCGCCCGCATGGCGACAGGAACCGGCCTTGCGCCCGAACTCGCCACGGCGGCGAGGCGCCTGTTCGACGCCGCCACGCGCCATCCGCACCTCGTCGCAGGAACCGGCCATGCCGATACACTGCTGATGACCGCCTTCAAGGGGCGCCTGATGCAGAAGATCGGCGCGGAAGGCGTGCAATGCGGCGCCATTCGCGACAAGGGCTGGGGCTATGCCCTCAAATGCGACGACGGCAATATGGCCGCCTCACAGGCCATGCTGGCCGCGATGCTGCTGCAGCATGCCGATCCCGATGCAGAGCAGCGCGCGCTGCTCGAAACGCTGGCTCACCAGCCCATCAAGAGCGTGCGCGGAGCCGAAGTGGGGGAGTTGCGGGCAGCGGCGCGCTAGGCAACCGTTACGTTGCTGTAGCGGGCCGCATTGCCCAGCAGGTCTGGTTCGACGATCTCGGACCAGGCAAGGCCCACAACCGCGTGCGTGTCGGCGGCGATGGCGTTCTGGCCGATATAGACCGGCCCGGCGCCATCCACCACGCTGACGCCGATGCCGATCAGGCTGTTGGAAACCACATTGGCCGAGATCAGCACATTGCGCAGATAGGGCCCGAACCCGGCCGCGATGGCGATCCCCGGAACACCTTGCACGGTATTGCCGGTAATGGCGGTTTCCGCCTCTGCGGCGATGCCGACAGGATTGGTATCGGGGTTTACCAGCGATATCGGCGCGATGTTGCGCACGATATTGCCTGAACACACGGCCAGTTGCCCGCCATTGTCCAGGTTGGTGATCGAAATGCCCTGGGCCGCGCCGTCGACGATGTTCCCGGCGATGATCGAGCCTGAAAAGGCGAATTCGGAAAAAACAGCCACTTCGCCCGAGCGCAGGCAGGTATTGCCGCTGACCTGGCTATCGTTGGTGCTGTTGAGGCGGATGGCCGAAAACGCGCAGTCGGCGAGGTGATTGTCGGCGACGATGACTTCGTCGGCGCGGTATACGTTGATCCCATTGCCATTCTGCCCGTTGCCGCCGCCGCGCCAGTCGATCTTCGCAATGCGATTGGCGGTGACGATGGAGCCATCGGGGCCGCTCTGGCTGCGCCAGATTCGGATACCGGCATTGCCGCACCCTTCGATCCGGTTGCCCGAAATCAGCAGGCCCCGGCTGTTCATGGAATGAATGGCCGCATCGCCCATGTCGTTGAACCGGCAGTCGCGGATGGTGACGGCCGAATCGGCGATATCGAGACCGATGGCGGCACTGTCGAAGTCGCAGCGCTCGAGTGTCACGGCTTCACTGGAGGTAATGGTCAGCAGCGCTTCAGCCCCGGCCTCGGCCCGAAAGCCGATATCGCGCAACACGATGGCGCTACGCCCCGCAATGGTTCCGACCACGCCAGCCTGCCACTGCGCCAGCACCGTGGCCCCGGTCACGCCTTCGACGGTAAGATTGCCCGGGAAGGTCAACCCGGCGGCATGGATGACGCCCGCGGGAAGGCGCAGCACTTGCCCTGCCTTCGCCGCCTGATCGAGGGCCTGCTGCAGCGCAGCCGTCTGGTCGGTTTCGCTATTGGGCAGCACGCCCAGCGCCGTGGCGTCGAGCACAGGTTGCGCCCGGGCTGCCATGGGCGCAACTACGCCAGTTGCGGCGAGGCCAGCGAGGATGTGACGGCGGCGGAGCTTGCTTTGCATCATGATCCGGATAGTGCCGCGAGGCGGGCTTTTGCGCCATCGGCAATGGAAAACAGAGTTACGAGTTGTCCCAAGGCAACGCGGGCGTCTATAAGAACGCACCTCAAGATAGGGCGGCGCGAATGCTCGTTGACGACAAGATCTTTCTCGGGACCAGCACGCAGCCCGAATACCTGGCTCTGAAATATGGCAATCGCCATGGTCTGGTGACTGGCGCAACGGGCACGGGCAAGACGGTGACACTGCAGGTGCTGGCCGAAGGCTTCTCGGCTGCGGGCGTTCCGGTCTTTGCCGCCGACATCAAGGGCGACCTCAGCGGCGTCAGCAAGATGGGCGCAGCGCAGGGCTGGCAGACGCAGCGCGCCAAGGATATCGGCTTCGACGATTACCGCGACGACGTGTTCCCGGTGATCTTCTGGGACCTGTTCGGCCGCCAGGGTCATCCGATCCGCGCTACGGTGTCGGAAATGGGCGCCTTGCTGCTCAGCCGCATTCTCGAACTCAATCCGACGCAGGAAGGCGTGCTCAACATCGCCTTCAAGGTGGCCGACGACGAAGGCCTGCTACTGCTTGACCTCAAGGACCTGCGTGCCCTGCTGGTCGATGTGCAGCAACGCGCCAAGGAAATCTCGGCCTCCTACGGCAACGTCTCGACTGCCTCCATCGGCGCGATCCAGCGCGGGCTGCTGGTGCTCGAGCAGCAGGGCGCGGAAAATTTCTTCGGCGAACGCTCGCTCGAAATCGCCGACCTGATGCGTACCGACCGCGATGGCCGCGGCTTCATCTCGATCCTGGCCGCCGACGAGCTAATGCGCTCGCCCCGGCTCTATTCGATGTTCCTGCTGTGGATGCTCTCGGAACTGTTCGAAGAGCTTCCCGAAGTGGGCGATCTCGATAAGCCCAAGCTGGTCTTCTTCTTCGACGAAGCCCACCTGTTGTTCGATGGCGCCCCCAAGGTCCTGATCGACAAGGTCGAGCAGGTGGTCAAACTGGTGCGCTCCAAGGGTGTCGGCGTCTATTTCGTGACACAGAACCCGGTCGATATCCCGGAATCCGTGCTGGCCCAACTGGCCAACCGCGTGCAGCACGCCCTGCGTGCCTATACGCCGCGCGAGCAGAAGGCAGTGAAGGTGGCGGCCGATACGTTCCGCCCCAATCCGGCCTTCTCGACCGCCGAGGTGATCACCCAGCTCGGCATCGGCGAAGCGCTGGTCTCGGTGCTGGAAGACAAGGGCATTCCCTCCATGGTGGGCCGCACGCTCATCCGCCCGCCCTCCGCGCAGGTGGGGCCGATCACGCCCGCCGAACGCGAGTCGATCATTGCCAGCTCGCCCGTTGCAGGCCTCTACGACAACCCGATTGACCGCGACTCCGCCTTCGAAGTGCTGGGCCGCCGCACGCGCGACAAGCAGTTGGCCGAACAGCGCCAGCAGGTCGATGACGAGCGCCTCAAGCGGGAGCGGAGCTATCAGGACTATGGGCAGTCGACGGGCCGTGCACCTGCTTCGCGCCCCCGTGCCTCGACCCGCCAGACTCCGACTGAAGCCGCGATGAACTCGCTGGCGCGCACCGTGGCCAACCGGCTCGGCGACGCGCTGGTGCGCGGCATTCTCGGCGGGCTGAAGCGCGGCAAATGATGGTGACAGATTTGACCAACACGGCTCTTTGCGTCGCCGTTTTCGCATCGGATCGCGGACCCGGCGACGCCGAGCGCGCCTCGATCATGAGCCAGACCGGCACCTATTTCGCTAAGCGCGGCGCCAACATGATCTGCATCGCAGAAGACGGCGTGATCCCGGTGCCCCTGATCACCGCTGCGCGGGCGGCGGGGGGCAGGGTGCAGCTGATCGCCGATACGGCCATCGTGCTGCCGCCGGCCCTGGCCGGGGTGGCGACGGAAGTGCTGCCCACGCGTGAAGAGCGCCTGGCCCGCATCGCGGAACTGGCCGAGGCCTATGTTGCCCTTCCAGGGTCCCTGGCCTCCTCATCGATGCTGTTTGGTGCCTGGGCCGCGGCCAAGGCGAGCGGCCGAAATGTGCCTGTCATCATGCTCAACCGCCATCGTGCCTATGAGGTGATGCGCGGCTTTGCGGCCGACGTGCTGTCGCCGGGGCTGCCGGGCCATGAGCGCGCCGTGCAGTTTGCCGACACCATCGAGGACCTGTGGGCGCGCATGAGCCGGCTGGTCACCGAAGCCCGTCAGATGAGCCGGTAAAGCTTTACCGGCTTGGTGCTGCCCCGGGCGATCACGCCCTTGGCTTCCAGGTCGAGCTGAACGCCCTTCATCCACCATCCCGCCTTTTCGCCATTGGGCCAGAAGGCCTGCGAAATATGCGGAGCGATGGCTTCGCGCAGCTCGGCCGGCGTCATGCCGGGCGCTTCGGATGGCAGCACCTTGAGAACCGCCGCTTTCATGTCGTCGAACTTGTCCTTGTCCACCCGCGTCGTGTGACCGGGGGAGACGGCGTTCTCCATCAAGTATTTTTCGGGTTCCTGCTTCGCCATGGGGCCTCATCCCAGCGCAACATCGCGCCGCTGCGCATCGTCGTCGCAGAAGGGGAGGGGCGCAAGGCCAAATGGCAGGCGGTGTTAGCCTTCGAGGCCGGGATGGCGTGGCTTGCGGCGATCGGGGAACAACGGAATCACGTTGTCAGTCGACCGGCGGGCGGGGAGCGGGCTTGGCGTCGGCATGGCGATGCGGTTGCGCCGGTCCGGCCCGCGATAGCCACCCGGCGAGCCCACGACCGTGCGCTTGCGCAGGCGGGCCTGGATGCGCTGCAACAGGTGGCGCGGCGACATCGGCTTGATGATGACTTCGTCAATGCCGGCGCTGATGGCCTGATGGCGCATGGGTGGCGTGATGGTCCGCGTTAGCGCGATGACGGGGACTTCCTGGCTGATCAGCGAATTGTTCAGGCGGATGGACTCGACCATCTCGAAAGCCGGGCGGCCATCGCGATCGAAATCGCAGACCAGCATATCGATCGGGGTAACGCGCATGAAGGCAATGAGGTCGAGGTCGCTGTCGAACTGGCGGACCTCGAGATGCGAGTCGCCCGCCACAACCATCGCCAGCAACGACGAAAGCGCAGAATTCGCCGCAATAATGGCAACGACCTTGGTTGGCTCGGACACGCGGGACCCTCGGAAAGTAAACGAAGCGTTACCACGCCCAACGATACCATTGAAGTGTGGCCAAGCGAAACCACAGAAATGATGGGGGAAATCTTGGCGTTAACGAAAAAACCCGCCAGCGCGAAGCGGGCGGGTTTTGCAGTCAAATTGCGCCGGGCAGCGCCTTGGCGAAAGTCGATTTAGGCGGTGGCTTCGTCGAACAGCAGCTCGACATGTTCCCAGTTCACCAGGTTGTCGAACCAGGCTTCGAGGTACTTCGGGCGGGCGTTGCGGTAGTCGATGTAGTAGGAGTGCTCCCACACGTCGACGCCCAGGATCGGCTTGCCGCCATGGACCAGCGGAGATTCGCCATTGGCGGTCTTGCTGACTTCGAGCTTGCCGTTCTTCAGCGACAGCCAGGCCCAGCCCGAACCAAACTGGGTGGTACCGGCCGCGATGAAGTCGGCGCGGAACTTGTCAAACCCGCCGAGGTCGGAGTCGATCGCCGCCTGCAGCTTGGCCGGCAGCTTGTTGCCGCCGCCATTGGGCTTCATCCAGTTCCAGAAGTGAACGTGGTTGTAGTGCTGGCCGGCATTGTTGAAGAGGCCGGCATTCTTGCCGAAGCTCTCCTTCACGATGTCTTCCAGCGGCAGGATCTCGAGACCCGAGCCTTCCAGCAGCTTTTCGCCATTGGTCACGTAAGCCTGGTGGTGCTTGTCGTGGTGATATTCGAGCGTTTCGGCCGACATGTAGGGGCCGAGCGCGTCATAGGCGTAGGGCAGGGGCGGCAGGGTGAACTTGGTCGACATTATTGGCCTCCGATTTGGGATAGACGCTGAGGAAATCCGGCCCTTCGTATAGGCCGAATGTGACGACGGAACAATCAGTTGGCGGGGAATGATCCTTCCAACCCGACGGCATTGAGCGCAAAGGCGTAGCACATGGCGGTTTCCTTGAGCCGATCAAACCGGCCCGAAGCACCGCCGTGCCCTGCGCCCATATTGGTTCGCAGGTATAATGGGGCATCCCCCGTCTTGGTTGCGCGTAGCTTGGCAACCCACTTGGCGGGCTCCCAATAGGTCACGCGCGGATCGGTGAGACCGGCCAGCGCGAAGATGGGCGGATAGTCCTGGGCGGCCACCTGCTCATAGGGCGCGTAGGCGGCAATGCGGGCATAATCCTCGGCTGAGGCCAGGGGATTGCCCCATTCGGGCCATTCCGGCGGCGTCAGCGGCAGGGTTTCGTCCAGCATGGTGTTGAGCACGTCCACGAAGGGCACCTGGGCGAGCACGCCGCCCCACAGGTCGGGCCGCATATTGGCAATGGCGCCCATCAGCATGCCACCGGCCGAGCCGCCCTGGGCGACGATGCGCCCCGAACTGGAATAGCCCTGCTCGATGAGCATTTCGGCAGCCGCGATGAAATCGGTGAAGGTATTGGTCTTGTGCTCGCGGCGCCCCTGCACATACCAGCGATAGCCCTTCTCCATGCCGCCGCGAATGTGGGCGGTTGCATAGACAAAGCCTCGATCCACCAGCGACAGCGCTGAGATCGAGAAGGATGCCGGCATCGACATGCCATAGGCGCCATAGCCGTAGAGCAGCGCAGGCGCCGAGCCGTCCAGCTTCAACCCCTTGCGATAGAGCAGGGTCACCGGAACCAGTTCGCCATCGCTTGCCTTGGCGAAAAGGCGGCGCGTTTCATAGTCCTCGGGATTGTGGCCGGAAGGCACTTCCTGTTCCTTGAGCAACGTACGGGCGCCGGTCTCGAGGTTCATGTCATAGGTGCGCGAGGGCGTCGTAGGCGACGAATAGGTCAGGCGGAACACCGAGGTGTCGAATTCATAGCCGACCGACATGCCCAGCGAATAGGCTTCCTCGTCGAACTTGACCGTCTCTTCCTTGCCGCTGCGCAGGTCGCGCACGACGATGCGGGGCAGGCCCTCATAGCGCTCGAGCCGCAGTAGGTGGTTTTTGATAACGATGGTGTCGAGCACCAGCACGCCCTGCTGATGGGCGATCAGGTCGGTCCAGTTTTCCGAGCCCGGATTGTCGACCGGCGCGGTGACGATCTTGAAGTCCTCGGCGCCGTCGGCATTGGTGCGGATGAACAGCACGCCATCACGCTCGTCGATATCGTATTCGCGATCGGTCAGGCGGGGCGACACCACGCGTGGCTCGCCGCCGGTTTCGGCATCGATCAGCCAGCACTCCGACGTCTGGTGGTCGTGCGCGTCGATGACGATGTACTTGTCCGAAAGCGTGCGCCCCACGCCGACGAAGAAGCCGGGATCGGCTTCCTCGAAAATGATCGGGTCATGGGCTTGGTCGGTGCCGATCGTGTGCAGCCGCACCCGGTAGGGCCGGTGATTGTCATCATACTCGGTGTAGTAGATGGCCTTGCTGTCATTGCTCCACACATAGGAGCCGGCCGTCTGCGCGATGACTTCGGCACTATCGGTGCCAGTCTCCAGATCGCGGATGATGATGTCGTAATATTCCGACCCGGCGCGGTCGGTCGCCCAGGCCAGATAGCGGTGCGAGCGGTCATGCTCGGCCCCGGCAAAGCCGAAATACCCATCGCCCGCTTCGATATTGCAGTCGAGCAGCACGGTTTCCGGGCCGCCTTCGCGCGCCGTGCGGACGATCAGCGGATACTGCTTACCTTCGAGCATGCGCGAATTGTAGGCATAGGGGCCATCGGGCGAGGCCACGCCGCTGTCGTCTTCTTTGATGCGGCCGCGGATTTCCTTGTAGATGGTGTCCTGCAGCGCCTCGGTGGGCTTGCCGAACTCTGTCTCGAAATAGGTGTTCTCGGCATCGAGATAGGAGCGGATTTCCCCGTCCAGCGTCTCGGGCTTCTGCATCACTTCCTGCCAGTTATCGGCGCGCAACCAGTGATAGGGGTCTTCGCGGGTGATGTTGTGGAACGTGGCGGAGTGCGGCTTGCGAGCAGCGACGGGCGGGTTTGTCTTGGTCATGGGGCAATCCGATTAGGCTGGACTACTCACATAGGCCCCCCATGCACACAACGGAAGAGGGCACGCCCGTGGCACTGCCCTGGTGAAAGTGCTGAGGCCTAAAACCTTGGACAAATAGAACAGTGAGGGCGTTTAGCCTTGTCGGATAGGTGACATCCGCTAGGGTTCTTCTCGCAGATCGACAAAGAGTCGGTTTTTTCGATGTTACTGCGAGTGGAGTTGGGCATGGACGCAAGCATAGCACTCGTGGCGATTGCGCCATTTGTTGCCGCGTTCCTCGCGCCGCTTGTAAACCGCTTCACCAAACCATTTGCCGGCTGGGTCCTCGCGCTGGTGCCCGCCGCGATCTTTGCATTTCTCGTCACGCTGATTGATCCGGTGGTTGCCGGTAATCCGATCTCGGCGAGAATCGGCTGGGTGCCGGCGTTCAACCTCGACCTGACTTTCTATATCGATGGCCTGAGCCTGCTGTTCGCCCTGACGATTTCCGGCATTGGCACGCTCATCGTGCTCTATGCGGCGTCCTACCTAAAAGGACACCACCATCTGGGACGCTTTCTGGGCTTCCTGCTGGCCTTCATGGGCGCCATGCTGGGGCTGGTGCTGGCCGATAACATGCTGGCGCTGTTCCTGTTCTGGGAGCTCACCTCGGTCACTTCGTTCCTGCTCATCGGCTTTGACCACAGCCGCATGGCCTCGCGCCGTGGGGCCATCCAGGCGCTGGTCATCACCAATATCGGCGGCATGGGCCTGCTCGTCGGCGCCGTTCTGGTGCACCAGATCACCGGATCCTGGGACATGAGCGCGCTCGCCGGACTGCAGGATCATGCCCTTTATGGCCTGGTTCTGGCGGCGTTCCTGGCTGCGGCCTTCACCAAGTCGGCGCAGGTGCCGTTCCACTTCTGGCTACCCAACGCCATGGAGGCCCCAACGCCGGTTTCGGCATTCCTGCATTCGGCGACCATGGTGCAAGGCGGCGTCTACCTGCTGGCCCGTACCACGCCCTGGCTCGGCGGCACCGATACCTGGACCACCATTCTCGTCTGCTTCGGCGGCGCGACCCTGCTCTGGGGCGCGCTGGGCGCCCTGCGCCAGACCGACCTGAAGCAGATGCTGGCGCAGACCACGATCGCCTCGCTCGGCCTGTCGGTGCTGCTGCTCGGGCTGGGTTCGGAGGCCGCGATCGCCGCCATGGTGATCTACTTCCTCGCGCACGCGCTCTATAAGGCAGCCCTGTTCATGGTGGCCGGCGCGATCGATCACGAGACGGGCACGCGCGACATCACGGTGCTCGGCGGACTGGCCGACAAGATGCCGCTGACCTTTATCAGCGCGGGCCTCGCCTGCCTGGCCATGATCGGCCTGCCGCTGACCCTTGGCTATTTCGCCAAGGAAGAAATGTATCTCGGCCTGCTCTCCGGCCAGTGGACCGATATCGCCGTGCTGGCCGTGCTGGTGGCGGGCAATGCCATGCTGGCCGGCGTCGCCATCCTGGTGCTGGTGAAGCCGTTCCTCGGCCCCGCTCAGCCGACGCCGAAATCGGCCCATGAAGCGCCTCTGCCGATGCTGCTGGGCCCCATCGTGCTCGGCGCGGCCGGAGTCGTAGCTTCGGTGATGACCGCGTGGCTCGGCCACACAGTGCTGGAGCCCGGCGCCTCCGCCGTGCTCGGCGAGGCCGTCGAAAGCCACCTGACCCTGGCGATGGACCTGACGAGCCCGCTGCTCTGGCTGTCGGTGGCGACCTGGGTGCTTGGCTTTCTGGTCTTCCGGCAGGCCGCAGCCCTGCGCACGCTGCTGCGCCGCTTCGAGGCAGGTCTCGGCTGGACGGCCGACACGGTATTCGACGCCGTCATGTTCGGCCTGATCCGCTTCTCGGGCGCCGTCACCCGCGCCCTCCATCACGGCCGTCTCGAAATCTACCTCGTAACGGTTTTTTCCGGCTTCGCGATCGCGCTGATCGTGCCGGTGGCCCTGCTGGGCGGCTACGATGTGCTGCTGCCGCTGGCGGAGCTCGGCGACTGGTCGCAGAAGCTGAGCTGGCCGCAACTGATGCCCTATGAATGGGGCGTGATCGCCATGGCGATCATCGGTCTGCTGGCCCTGCTGCTGGCCCCGAACCGTCTGATTGCCATTATCGCGCTGGGCATTCAGGGCACCTCCGTGGCGCTGATCTTCCTGCTGTTCGGTGCGCCCGACCTGGCCTTTACCCAGTTCATGGTCGAAGTGCTGTCCGTGGTCATTCTGGCGCTGGTCATGACCCGCCTGCGGCTCGACGAGCGCGATAGCCGGCCCCTTGAGGACCTGGCGCGCGACGGCACCCTGGCGCTGATTTGCGGCGTGGGCGTCAGCCTGCTGCTGATGGTGGTGCTGTCCGGCACGCTCGATACGCGCCTCTCCGACATGTTCACCGCAACCAGCGTGCCGATCGCGCACGGCCACAACATCGTCAACGTGATCCTCGTCGATTACCGCGGCTTTGATACGCTGGGCGAAATCTCTGTTGTGATGGCCGCTGGCCTTGCCATCATGGCGCTGCTGCGGCGGCGGGCCAAGCCTGCGGCGCCCGCCGCGCCCAAGCGCCGCCGGAGGGCCGCATCATGAATACGGTGATCTTCCGCACCATCGCTCCGCTCATCGTGGCGATCATGCTGGTGTTCTCGGTCTATATCTGCCTGCGCGGCCACAATGAGCCGGGTGGCGGCTTCATCGGCGGGCTGATTGCCGCCTCTTCAATTGCTATCCTGGGCATGGCCTCGGGTGCCGAGGAAGCCCGCCGCGCCCTCAGGGTCGATCCGCTTTCCATTGCCGGCTTTGGCGTGTTCATCGCCGGGTTTTCGGGGCTGCTGTCGCTCGCCACCGGTTCGCCTTTCATGACCAGCATCTGGCTCTATCTCGAACTGGGTGACGGCACCCTGCCGCTGTCGACGCCGATGGTGTTCGATATCGGGGTCTATCTGGTCGTGTTCGGCACCATCGCTGCCATCGCCCTCGGACTTGAAGATAGCGGCGAGGAGGAACCCTGATGGATTACGTTCTCGCAACCCTGGTCGGGTGTTTCATCGCTCTTGGCGTCTATCTCCTGTTGTCGCGGTCGGTCATCCACATGCTGCTGGGTATGACCATTTTCGGCAATGGCGTGAACCTGTTGATCTTCACCGCGGGGCGCCTGACCCGTGAGTTGGCACCCATCGTCCCCGGCGATCTTACCCAGCCCGCAGGCCCGATTGCCAATCCCCTGCCGCAGGCGCTGATCCTGACGGCCATCGTCATCGGCTTTGCCATGTTCGCCTTTCTGCTGGTGCTGGCTTTCCGGGCCTATCAGTCGCTCGATGCCGATAATACCGACAACATGCGCGTCGCCGAGCCGGTCGATGAGCCCAACCCGCCACTGAGCTACTGATATGGAAAATGTGGCTTTGCCCCAGGCGATGATTGAAACCGTGACTTCCGCTGCCGACTGGGTCGTGGTGCTGCCGCTCGTGCTGGCGCTGATGGGCGCTTCGCTCGCCCTCATGCTGCGCAAGAATTCCGGCATGTCCTTCATGCTGGCCGTGCTGGTTGTCGTGGCGATTATCGCCTGCGAAGTGAGCCTGCTGCTGCGCGTCTACGATACCGGCCCGCTGAGCATGACCATGGGCAAGTGGCTGCCGCCCTTCGGCATCAGCTTTGCCGCCGACCTGTTCGGGGCGTCCTTTGCCCTCGCCGCCGCCGTCGTGGCGCTGATCGTGCTGTTCTACGCCCAGGGCGAGCGCGGCGAAGAGCAGGAGGGCGATGGCTTCCATTCCATGGTGCTGCTGCTGCTGGCCGGCGTCACCGGGTCCTTCCTCACCGGCGACCTCTTCAACCTCTATGTGTGGTTCGAGGTGATGCTGATCTCCTCGTTCGGCCTGATCGTGCTGGGCGGCCGCCCGCTGCAGCTTGATGGCGCGGTGAAGTACGGCTTCCTCAATTTCCTCGCGACCGCCTTGTTCCTGCTGGCGCTGGGCCTGACCTATGGCCTGCTCGGCACGCTCAACATGGCCGACATCATGCGCGTGGCTCCCGCAGCCAATCCTGCGGCCATGGCCGGTGTCGCGGCCCTGCTGCTGCTGGCTTTCGGCATGAAGGCGGCTGCATTCCCGGTCAACGCCTGGCTGCCCGCCTCCTATCACACCCCGCCCGCCGTGGTTTCGGCGCTGTTCGCGGGCCTGCTCACCAAGGTCGGTGTCTATGCCTTGCTGCGCTCGCTTGTGGTGTTGCTTCCGGCCAGCCGTGACTTCCTCGAGCCGGTGCTGATCGCCGTTGCCGTCGGCACCCTGCTGATTGCGCCGCTGGGCGCCATTGCCGAAACCAACCTGCGGCGCGCCATCGGCTTCTTCGTCATCGGCGGCATAGGCGCGGTGCTGGCGGGCATCGCGATTCCCTCGCTCGCCGGTGTCAGCGGGGCAGGGCTCTACGTGTTCCACGCCATCCTGACCATGACGGCGCTCTATCTGGTCGTCGGCCTCATCGAAAGGCGCACCGGACAGACCGATACCCGGCACATGGGCGGGCTTTATGCCGCCAGCGCGCCGCTATCGATTGTCTTTCTTGTGCTGGTGCTGGCGACCGCAGGCGTCCCGCCATTCCTCGGCTTCTGGCCCAAACTGCTGCTGTTGCAGGCCGGCACGGGCGAGGGCGGCTGGGTCGGCGGAGTCATCACTGTCGCGCTGTTGATCAATGCAGTGCTGACGCTGATTGCCGGGTCGCGCATCTGGGCGCATATCTTCTGGCGCAACGCCCCTGAAACGACCGTCGTGGCGACGGAGCCGAGAAATGCCGGATCCTGGATGCGCTTTGCGGCAACCGGAGTCCTGGTGGCCGGCATTGTTGCGGCTGGCCTTTGGCCAAACGGCTTGTTTGAGGCGCTCAAGTCAGGCGCACCGGATATCCTGGATCCCTCGCGCTATGTCGAAGCCATCGGGCTGGCAGGAGACACCCCATGAGCCTGGCCGCAGTTGTCGTCGTCCTCGCCGTAGTCTGGGCTGCCATCACCGGCAACTTCAGCGCCATAAACCTGCTGTTTGGTGGCGCCGTGGGCGCATTGGCGTTGCTGATTCTGCGCAATGCTTTCGCGCCGCCGCGGGTGCTGCGCCAGATGCGTCGCTTTGTTTCGCTGATGCTGCTGTTCCTCTACGAACTATTCGCCAGCGCGGTGCGCGTCGCCATCGTGGTGCTCACGCCCGACCTAAAATCGGCCCTGCGTCCAGCCATCATCGCCTTTCCGCTCAGCGTCAAATCCGATGCGGAAATCACGCTGCTGGCCAATCTCATCACCCTGACGCCCGGAACGCTCAGCGTCGACGTCAGCGACGATCGCAGCGTGCTCTATGTCCATGTGCTCACCCTCAGCACGCGCGAAGCCCTGATTGCCGACATTGCCGGTGGCTTCGAGGCCAAGATTCGGGAGATCTACGCATGACAGCAGCCGATGTTCTGTCCCTGACGACTCTCGTGGTCCTCGTAATGCTCGGGCTGGCCATGCTGATTACGGTTGTGCGCATCATTATTGGCCCGACGCTGGGCGATCGGGTGCTGGCGCTAGATATGCTGACAGTTGTTGCAATGGGATTCGTGGGCACCGTCGCCCTGCGCACAGGTTTGATGCTGTATCTTGATATCGCCATTGCCTTGGCGTTGCTTGGCTTTCTCGCAACAATTGCATTGGCGCGCTACATACTGTCGCGCGCTGTCTCGTCGCGCGGTGCTCCATTATGATTAGCGATATAGCCATCTACGCAGGTTGCGTTTTGTTGCTGGCGGGAGCCATCTTCAGCTTGGTCGCAGCGATAGGTGTCCTGCGATTACCTGATCTCTACACGCGTATGCATGCTGCTTCCAAAGCAGGAGCTGTCGGTGGCGGCCTTATACTGATCTCGGTTGCTGTGATGAGCTTCGATTTTGGTGTGGCGTTGCGGGCAATAGTAGGCTTTTGCTTCCTGTTGCTGACTACTCCAGTGGCTGCCCATCTACTTGCAAGAGCAAGTTATCGCACCAGTGGTCAATCACCAGCGGTACTGGTCGAGGATGAACTAAAGTCTAAAAGAAGCCAAAATGAGGTAGCATAGCTACTTTTGTTGGTATCATGTTAATCGTGGCGCGTTGGGTTGCGGAATGCATTGAACAGCCATAGGAATACTTCATGGCTGTGACTGCCCTCGTCGCGGCCCAATAAAAATAACGAAAGGTTGAATTATGAGTGACACCGCCGGCGCGGCGAACGGTTACGAGCACGACCTGATCGAGCTCAGCACCGAAATCGTCTCCGCCTATGTGAGCCATAATGCCGTGAGCCCGACTGATCTGCCCAAGCTGATCACCGACGTTCATGGGGCTCTGCGCGCATTGCAGACCAACGAGGTTCCTGTTCCTGTCGAGGAACTGAAGCCAGCGGTCCCGATCCGTAAATCTGTTGCTGCCGACTACATCATCTGCCTCGAAGACGGCAAGAAGTTCAAGTCGTTGAAGCGGCACCTGCGCACGCACTACAATCTCTCGCCGGAAGAATACCGCGAGAAGTGGGGTCTGCCCGCTGATTACCCGATGGTTGCTCCGAGCTATTCGGCAACCCGCTCGAAGTTGGCCAAGGACAACGGTCTGGGCCGCAAGGCCGCCTAAGCCCGGTTTAGGCAGCAAGCCACCGCCACGACACGCCGCGCCTGCGGGCCCCGGCGATTACGAACCTTCAAACGGCCGCTCCCAAGAGCGGCCGTTTGAATTTGTGTATGGACTTATCCCCGTCTGGCATTGCACGTCACAGTATGTAGGAATTAATTCCTTATTGTGACGAGGCAAGACCATGCACGACCCTCATTCTCACGCTATCCCCGGCCTCAGCCCGGGTTGGTCAAGTCCGGCGCAGCGCGATTGCGATGGCGTCATCGCGCTCGTTGCGCGTGAGAAAAACGTGCCGATACGGCTTCTTATCCACAAGTCCCGCAGCCGCCTGCCGACCGCCCGGGCGCGCCAGCTGGCTATGTACCTCTCCCATGTCGTGCTGGGCCGCAGCCTCAGGGAAATCGGCGAGGCCTTCGGCCGCGATAGGACAACTGTCTCATATGCCTGCGGCCTCATCGAAGACATGCGCGACGATCCCCGCTTTGACGAAGAGGTCTGCCTGCTCGAGCGCGAGATCGAGGCCAGTATGCAGGCCCGGCGGGAGGAGCGCGATCATGACGCTTAGAATTGGTGGCGATGATGCTGTCCTGGCGCGACTCGCCGCGAATCGCGAAGCCGATGGTCAGGCCTTCCTCGCGCCGCATCACCTGGCTGCGGCCGAGCGACTCGAACGCCTGATCCTGCGCTCGCAAGTCGCCCAGCGTGTGACCATGTCCTACGACCCAACGCGGGTTGGCGGCAGCCGCGGCGCCTTCAATGGCGTGGAAACTGCGAGCGACAGTGCGGCCGCTGCCCGCCAGACGCTCAACCGCCTCGCCACAATGCTCCCGGCGGATTGCTGGGGCGTGCTGTTCGACGTGTGCGGTTTCGGCAAAGGCCTGCAGGTGATCGAGCTGGAGCGGCGCTGGCCGCGGCGCAGCGCCAAGCTGGTGCTGCGCATCGGCCTCGAGCAACTGGCGGTGACATTCGGATTGTCACCCCCTGCGACAGGCAATGAGCGCGGTCACGCGCGCAACTGGCTCGACAGTCGCTTGCCGCTGATCGTGCGGGACGAAGGGGAGGCTAGCTGAGGGCTTTGCCCTCGGCGCGGATGCGGTTGACCATGGCCACAAGGCCGTTGGACCGCTGCATGCCCAGATGCTCGCTCATGCCCAGCTTCCTGAACCATTCCAGTGCATCGGTTTGGGCGATTTCGGCCGCGGGCCGGCCCGAATAGAGCGCGATCAGAACCGCGACGAGACCCTTGGTGATGATTGCATCAGACTGGCCACGGAAGCTCAGAATGGCCGTATCGCCCGATCGGTCCGGGCTGGACACCAGCCAGACATTGGAGACGCAGCCCTTGACCTTGTTGTCGGCGGTCTTGTCGGCTTCTTCCATCGCAGGCAGCGCCTGCCCAAGCTCGATGAGATAGTTCAGCCGATCCTCCCAGTCGTCCAGGAAGGATAGGTTTTCTGCAATGTCCTGAAAGGCCTGTGGTTCGCTCATGAGGCCTATTTAGTCAAAGCGGCCCGGCATTACCAGTGCCTCAACCCGAAGGGAGGCGGAGCTGGGCCCGCAGGGGGCGGGCCCAGTAGAAATTACTGAACGAGCGTCAGGTTCGTAGCCGAAATCTTGCCGTCACGGCCGGTCTCAAGCTCGAAGGTCACCTTGTCGTTCTCATACAGGCCCTGCAGGCCCGAACGCTCGACGGCGGAGATATGCACAAACGCGTCCTTGTCGCCATTGTCTGGCTGGATAAAGCCGAAGCCCTTGGTCGCGTTGAAGAATTTGACGGTACCGTTGAAGGTTGCCATTTTGAAGTCCTTAAGTAGCCCGTAGCGCAAGCAAGCGAGCGTTGCCCTACGACACATGCCGCAGGGGTAAAACCGTTTGCAGGAAAAGAGAGGGGAGCCAAACCGGGACTTGCGTCAGGCGGGCAGCCATCGATGGCTGTAAAACGTGCACCCTCTATGACCTACAATTGTGTTGGAGGAAAGGCCTAACCTTTCGCGCCAGCACGCGGCCTGGGAGAGAGCAGCGCTTTCATCCCCCTGTCGTAAACCCGTCACCCAAGTGTCAATCACCGTTGTTAGGCACGCCGGGCTCGCTCTGAGACGAGCCGGCAGGAGCCTCCTGTCGATACTTCCCGTACGCAGGAGAGAACCCATGGTTCGCCACGCATTTGCAACCGGCCTCGCGGCCATGACTGTCGCCCTGACCTCGAGCATCGCGCTTGCCCAGACCGAAGTGACCTGGTGGCACGCCATGGGTGGCGAGCTTGGCACCAAGCTCGAAGAAATCGCTACCAAGTTCAACGCCAGCCAGTCCGACTATGTCGTGACGCCGGTGTTCAAGGGCTCCTATGCTGAAACCCTGACCGCCGCGATCGCCGCCTTCCGCGCCAATGAACAGCCCGCCATCGTGCAGGTCTTCGAAGTCGGCACCGGCACCATGATGGCCGCCAAGGGCGCCGTCTATCCGGTGCACCAGCTGATGGCCGACACCAACCAGCCTTGGGATCCCTCGGGCTTTCTCGCTCCGGTGACCGGCTATTATTCGGACACCGAAGGCAACATCCTGTCGATGCCGTTCAATTCCTCGACCCCGATCATGTACTACAACAAGGACGTGTTCGAGAAAGCCGGTCTGGATCGCGACGTCGCTCCCAAGACCTGGGCTGAAGTCGAAGCCTTCTCCAAAAAGATCGTTGAGTCGGGCGCTGCTGCCTGCGGTTTCACCACCGGCTGGGTGAGCTGGATCCAGACCGAAAACCTCTCGGCCATCCACGATCTGCCCTATGGCACGCTGCAGAACGGCTTCGGCGGCCTCGCCACCGAATTCACCTTCAATGGCGAAACCCAGGCTCGTCACTGGGACAATCTCGCCAAGTGGGGCCAGGAAGGCCTGTTCAAGTATGGTGGCCCCGCTGGCGGCGCCGATGCTCCCCCGCTGTTCTACACCGGCGAATGCGCCATCTACATGAACTCCTCGGCCTCGCGCGCCGGCGTTGTCGCCAATGCGAGCGGCTTCGAAGTGGGCTTCGCTCCGCTCCCCTACTATGACGACGTGATTGCCGAGCCGAAGAACTCGATCATCGGCGGCGCGACGCTGTGGGTGCTCAATGGCAAGTCGCCGGAAGTCTATGCCGGTGCTGCCGAGTTCTTCACCTTCCTCAGCGCTCCGGAAGTCCAGGCCGACTGGCACCAGTTCACCGGCTACCTGCCGATCACCAATGCCGCCTTCGAACTGGGCACCGAGCAGGGCTACTACGCTGCCAATGCTGGTTCCGATATCGCCATCGGCCAGATCACCCGCGGCACGCCTTCGGATAACTCCAAGGGCATCCGCTTCGGCAACCTGACCCAGGTCCGCGACGCCATCGACCAGGAATTCGAAGCTGTCCTCGGTGGCACCAAGACCGGCCAGCAGGGCCTGGATGCAGCCGTCGAGCGCGGCAATGTCATCTTGCGCGAATTCGAAGCCGCCAATCAGTAACGACCACGTTTTGGGGCCCGGACCTTTGCGTCCGGGCCTTGTCTCGTCCGCGCGCCGCCGGCGCGCCCAGGATGCCCAATGCAGACAAAGCGCACGATCTTTCCGAACAAATGGCTGCCCTACGCCCTTTTGGCGCCGCAGCTCATCATCACGCTGATCTTTTTCATCTGGCCAGCCCTGCAGGCGGCCAAGTCCTCATTCGAGCGCGAAGATCCGTTCGGGTTCAAAACCACCTTCATCTGGTTCGGCAATTACTCCAAGCTCCTCGCCGACCCGATGTATCTCAACTCGCTCTGGCGCACGCTGATCTTTGCCGTGCTGGTGACGCTGATCGCCATGGGCGTGTCGCTGATCCTGGCCGTTGCCGTCAATCGGCTGCTGCGCGCGGGCCGCATCTATACGACGCTCCTGGTGTGGCCCTATGCCGTCGCGCCCGTCGTTGCCGGCATCCTGTGGTGGTTCATGTTCAACCCCTCCATCGGCATCCTGTCCTACCTGCTCGGGCAGCTGGGGATCACCTGGAACCACCGGGTCAATCCCGATCAGGCCATGATCCTCATCGTGCTCGCCGCGAGCTGGAAGCAGATTTCCTACAACTTCCTGTTCTTCCTGGCCGGCCTGCAGTCGGTCCCGGCCTCGCTGTCCGAAGCGGCCGCCATTGATGGGGCGGGGCCCTTCAAGCGGTTCTGGACCATTGTCGTGCCGCTCCTGTCGCCGACGACCTTCTTCCTGCTGATCGTCAACATCAACTACGCCATGTTCGACACGTTCGGCGTCATCGATGCCACCACCTCGGGCGGCCCGGCGCAGTCGACCAACCTGCTGGTCTACAAGGTTTATGCCGACGGCTTCCTCGGCCTGAACATCGGCTCCTCCGCAGCCCAGTCTGTGCTGCTCATGCTCATCGTCATCGTGCTGACCATCGTCCAGTTCCGCTGGGTCGAGCGGCGCGTGCAGTATTAAGGAGCCAGACCCATGGTAGAAAACCGCCCCTGGCTGACCGCGCTCACCCATCTCGTGCTGATCGTCGGCGTCATCGTCATTGCCTTCCCTGTTTACCTCGCCGTCATCGCCTCAACCCACGCCCCGGGCGAATTCCTGCGCGGGGTCGTTCCCCTGCTGCCCGGCTCGCATCTGCTCGATAATTACGGCCAGATGCTCAGCCAGGGCATGTCCACCTCCGGCGCGCCGCCGCTGACGCTGATGCTGGCCAATTCGCTGGTCATGGCCATCGTGATCGCCGTGGCCAAGATCGCCATCTCGATCACCTCGGCCTATGCCATCGTCTACTTCCGCTTCCCCCTGCGCACGCTGGCCTTCTGGATCATCTTCATCACGCTGATGTTGCCGGTCGAAGTGCGCATCATTCCCACCTTCAAGGTGGTCGCCGATCTGGGCCTGCTCAACTCCTATGCGGGCCTCACCATTCCGCTCATCGCCTCGGCCACGGCAACCTTCCTATTCCGGCAGTTCTTCCTCACCGTTCCAGATGAGCTGATGGAGGCCGCCCGCGTCGACGGAGCAGGGCCGACGAAGTTCTTCCGCGATATCCTGCTGCCGCTCAGCCGCACCAATATCGCCGCGCTCTTCGTCATCCTCTTCATCTACGGCTGGATGCAGTACCTCTGGCCGATGCTCGTCACCACCGACACCAAATTCTACACCGTGGTGATGGGCATCAAGCGCATGGCGGCCGTCGCCGACGCGGATCCGCAATGGAACCTCGTCATGGCCGCCGTGGTGCTGGCCATGCTGCCCCCGGTTCTGATCGTCATTTTCATGCAGCGCCTGTTCGTCAAAGGCCTGGTCGAAACGGAGAAATAACATGGCCGCCATTGAACTGACCGGCATCAAGAAGACTTACCCCGGCGGCGCCCAGGTGCTGCACGGCATCGACCTCAGCATCGAAGACGGCGAAATGGTTGTGCTGGTTGGCCCTTCGGGCTGCGGCAAGTCCACCCTGCTGCGCATGATCGCTGGCCTCGAAACCGTCAGCGAAGGCACGATTTCCATCGGCGGCAACGTGGTCAACACCAAGGAGCCCGCCGAGCGCGACATCGCCATGGTGTTCCAGAACTACGCGCTCTATCCGCACATGACAGTGCGCGGAAACCTGGAATACGGCCTCAAGAACCGTGGCACGCCTCGTCCCGAGATCGACGCCCGCGTTGAAGCCGCGGCGCGCACACTGGAAATCAGCCCGTTTCTCGATCGCAAGCCGCGCCAGCTGTCCGGCGGGCAGCGCCAGCGCGTCGCCATGGGCCGCGCCATCGTGCGCCAGCCCAAGGCTTTCCTGTTCGATGAGCCGCTGAGCAATCTCGACGCCAAGCTACGCGGCCTGATGCGCATCGAGATCCGTCGTCTCCAGCGCTCGCTCGGCACCACCAGCGTCTACGTCACCCACGATCAGCTCGAGGCCATGACCCTGGCGGACCGGCTGGTGGTGATGAATGGTGGTCACATCGAGCAGATCGGCAAGCCGACCGAGCTCTACGATCGCCCGGCATCGCTGTTCGTCGCCAGCTTTATCGGTTCGCCCCCGATGAACCTCATCGACCTCGAAACCCTCCGTGTCATCTTCGGCGTCACCCTGCCCAACAATCTGCCGGCGGGCACCGACATCATCGGCGTTCGCTCCGACGCGATCGTCGCGGGTGCTGGCCGTCCCGAAGACATGCTGCTGACCGGCACGGTCGAACTGATCGAATCGGTGGGTGGCGAGAGCCACCTCTATGTGCGGGTGCCCGGCTTGGAGCAGAGCATCGTCATGGTGGCGCCGGGACGAACCGCATTGACCGAGTCGGCTGAAGTCAAATTCGCCATCCCGCCGGACGCCCTTCATCCGTTCAGCCGGACCACCGGCCGCCGTCTCTAACCGGAGGAAATCTGCAAGAAATCTGCAAGAAATCTGCAAGAAATCTGCAGAAATTCGCAAGAAAAACCGCAAGCACGGGGCATCGTGCTTGCGGCAAAGGCCAGGGTGCTGGAGTTCGTCACTTGGGGAAGTGGCGCAACCCTGGAGGCTAGTGTGGGGCCCTTGAAGGGGCCCGCTAACCCGCCCAGTCCGGCCGGGGCCGGGGAATTGGGGCCAGACTGATTGCCGGCGTCTCATGCATGGGGGTGCCGGCAGACGGGGGAACCTGAAGCGCGGCAGCAACCACAGCCTTGCCGCCAAGGCATTGAAAACTATCACATTCGATATTCTGGACCTGCTCGGCCACCACCTGGCGGCCGGCCTGCATGGCCTGTTCAGACATGCGGCTGGCATCGGCAAGCTCAAACCCTGGTTTGATCACCATGTAGGCTAATGTCAGCCAGAAGACAGAGCGAACCACGACAAACATTGCTTCATCCAGAACTCGTCGCAGGCTCAATCTCGGCCTGCATGACCGACATTAGGCTGAGCCGCCTTAAGCCCGGTTGGGACATTTCGATAAAATTTGAATCAATTGCGATCGATCCTGTCAGGCAGTGCAACACCTTGTTTACGCTAAGCGGAGAAAGGCGGCTCCGCCAGCAATGCAAGCCACTGACGGCGTTGTGATTTAAGTCGGCCTTTAGCTCTTGGGCGGCAGTGTGAGCGCAACAAGACCTGATTTCGTTCAGGCGTTTCGGGTGCCCCGGTGCCCGCTGCTGGCGTCGTGATTAGTGAGTAATGTGTATGCGTAGCCTGTTCTCTTTCGGCGCAAGCAAAGAGATGTCCCAGTCCGTTGCCGGCAGTGGGCATCGGCCGGAAATGCTGCGCCGCAAGACGCTCGCCAACAATTCGCGCCTGTCCATTCTGATCGCCGCGCTGAGCATGCCCGTCGCCATATTCTGGTTGATCACCGGCACTGCCTTGCCGTTTGCGCTGGCCGTTCTTGCCCTGGCCAGCGGCATGATCACCCTGTCGCTGCATCAGCGCCGCATGTTTGAAGAAGCCGCCGCCGGGCAGGTCTATACCGTGCTGGTCCTCGGCTGCATTCTGACCCTCACCGATGGCCGTCTGGGCGATGCGGGCCTTGCCATTGCGGCAATGGCCCCGATCCTGGCCTCGCTGCTTGGCCGCCGCGAACTGCGCCAGCAGAGCTGGGTGATTCTGGGCTGCGTGCTGGCCCTTGCAGGCCTTGCCGCCATCCTGTCGGCCCCCGTCATCGATGTGCCGGCCCATATGTTGACCGGCACCTCGCTCGTCGCTTTCTTCGGCAGCCTGCTGACCGTCGCCCATACGGCCAACCGCATCAACTCGGCCTACGAAGTCTACGACAAGGCGCAGGTCACCGCTTACCGCCACCTGATCGAGCATGTGCAGGACGGCGTCATCCGCTTTTCCAGCGAAGGCGAAATCCTGCTGGCCTCGCGCTCGTCCGAGAAGCTCTTTGGCTGCCGCCGCTACGCGCTGACCAGCGCCGGCCTTGGCGAACGCCTGCATGTTCTCGACCGCCCCGCCTATCTGACCGCCTTTGCCGACGCGAATCGGGATGGCATCTCGCGCCTCATCGAAGTGCGCATGCGCCAGGACGACGAGCGCGCCATGAGCAATGTGCCGCGCTTCATCTGGGTCGAAGTCAGCCTCACGCCGGTGATCGACGAAGAGAATGCCGGCCAGAGCCACGAGGTCGTGGCCCTGTTCCGCGACGTCACCAGCCGCAAGGACAATGAACTCGCGATCAACGAAGCACGCCGCGCCGCCGAGGATGCCTCGGAAGCCAAGTCGCGCTTCCTGGCAACGATCGGGCACGAGCTGCGCACGCCGCTCAACGCCGTGGTCGGATTCTCGGAAATGATGACCAGCGGCATCGGTGGCGAGCTGTCGAACACGCATCGCGAATATGCCGGGCTGATCCACCAGAGCGGCAAGCACCTGCTCGAAGTGGTGCGGATGCTGCTCGACATGTCGCGTATCGAAGCCGGCAAGTTTGAACTGCAGACCGAGCCTTTCCTCGCGCAGGATATGATCGAGCCGTGCCTCGGCATGGTCGATGCCATCGCCAAGCAGCATCAGGTGACCGTGGTGACCGACATTGCCAAGCACCTGCCGCAGATGGTCGGCGATGAGCGCGCCTGTCGGCAGATCCTGCTGAACCTGATGTCCAACGCCATCAAGTTCAGCCATCCGGGCGGGCGGGTGACCGTCAGCCTGCGCCGGCAGGGCCAGAGCCTCAACCTGTCGGTTACCGACCAAGGCGTGGGCATGGCGCCCGAATCGCTGGATCGAATCGGCGAACCCTTCTTCCAGGTGCAGGATGGCCTCTCGCGCCGCTACGATGGCACTGGCCTCGGTTTGTCTATCGTGAAAGGTCTGGTAGACCTGCACGACGGCACTCTTCGGGCTATGTCCGAGATCGGGGCGGGGACAACCATGACTGTTTTGCTCCCCATAAACGGTCCGGCAATAAAGAACGAAGAAACTGCCTCGGTAACACCCATCCGTAGAGAGCCAGCACCCGCTCCAATCCATTCATGGCAAGACGAAAAAAGAAAAGCGCAATGACGGCTACCACCTTCTCGCGCCTGCCTCTCCTGGCGGGCAGTGTCGTTGCGGCCTCACTAGGCCGCGCTGGCCATTGGACCCTTGAGCGCTACATGCGCGCGCCGCTGGCCTCGACGGGCCTACTGGCGATGGTCACGCTGACTGCCCTGGCCGCCAGCAATGCACTTTACTTTCAGACCACGCGCCATCCCGCGCCGTTCTTCGCTCCGGCGATGGACATGCCCGTGCCGGTGACCACTCAGCAAGTCGCGCCCGAGCCGCAGGCCGCGCCGGTCCGCCAGGTGCTGCCGACCCCGGTCGCAACCGAGACCACCGGCAGCGTCACGGCGCCTCCGGCCATTCCGGCTGCGCCCGTTGGCAACAGCGATGCCTTCGCCGTCCAGAAGAAGCTGACCGAACTCGGCCTCTTCAACGGCAAGGTCGATGGCTTCTATGGCCCGATGACCGCCAACGCGATTCGCTCGTTCGAAATTCGCAACAACATGACGCCGACCGGGGCACTCACCCGCGACGTCATTGACGCAATTCTGCGGGCCGATGCCTATGGCGTCGTTCCGGTGGCCCAGCAGGCCGCGGTGCAGCCTGCTCCAGAACCGGTTGTCGTGCAGCCGGCGCCGCAGCCAGCAGTTCAGCAGGTTGCCCAGCCAGCGGCCCAGCCCGCGCAGGATCGTGTCGTTGCGCGCCTGCCCACCCTTGGGCCCGTCGATCAGGCCGTCGACACCGTCGGCACGGCCGCTGCGCAGACGCTGGATACAATCATTGCCGCCGTTGACGGCGCCCGTTCGGCTCCAGCGCAGGCCATGCCCGCGCCGGTGCAGATCGCCTCGCTCGAACCAATGGCGCCGCCGCGCCCGGTAACGGCCGTTCAGCCCGAACCCGTGCCCCAGCAGATGATGGCGGCCGCCAATCCGGACCTGGCCCCGGCCAACAACACCCAGTTGGTCAGCCAGATCCAGCGGGGGCTCGCCAGTCTCGGCTTCTACCATGGCTCCATCGACGGACATCCCGGCGACGGCACCGCCAAGGCAATCCGTGAGTTCGAGAACTTCCACTCCTATCGGGTCACCGGCCAGGTGAAGCCCGATCTCGTTGGCCTGTTGCGGCAGGCCGGCGCTTCCATCTAGGTGGGCTCGCTCCGCAGCGACATCTGGTGCGGCGTCTTCGTGCGCCGTCACAATGACCTGGGCAATATGTGTGTCGTCGCCCGCCGCGGCGACCCCATTGCCGGGCAGGTCTTCATCGAAGTCGATCACCTGGACGGCACAAGGTCGCTGTTCACGCCCGCTCCGATGGCCAGCCGCAAGGACGACGCTAGCCTGGTGTTCCAGCGGCGCTTCGGCCGGGTCGAGGCGGCCAAGGTGACCGCCCGCATTGCTCAGGAAATCGAGTTCGATCCCGACCTCTGGGTGCTCAGCCTCGACTTGCGCGGCGACGACCCAGGGATCGAAATCATCTGAATTATCAGCCGGCGCGACGGACGCCGATGCGGGCCAGCGCCTCGATGGCCTGGTCGACAACCGGATTGTGCGCCGGTGCCAGCGTGCTGACCGGAGCGCGGCGGCTGTTCTCGGTGAACGGGCGGTATTCCGGCTTGTTCAGGTCGAGCAGGTTCACCTCGCCACGCCATGCGCTCATCAGGTAGGCCATGGATTCTGCGGTCACATAGCTGAACATGGTGGCGAAATCGGCGAGGGCGCGCGAACGCTCGGTGTCGTGGCTGGTCGCGTGGATCAGCACCTTGAGCCCGTCATAGGCGCTGCATCCAAAGGCGCGCAGGATGACGAACAGCGAAGCGCCGGTAACGTCATGGGCGATCTGGCCGCAACGGACTTCATCGAGCCCGGTGATCTGGGACAGCAGACGCGTAACCTCGGGACGACGGTTTTCCGCAAACAGCTTCACCAGCGCCTTGGTCAGTTCCTGATTGGCGACGGAGAGCTGCTCGATGGTCTTGCGCAGCGGTGTCACTGGGGTTTCGCGGTTGGCAAAGGCGCGGATGACCTTGATCCGGTCCGCGTCGGAAAGATCGAAGAAGGCCGGAGCCAGCAGGGCGGCGTCGAAGTCGTCGCGCTTGGCCAGCGATTCCGCCACGATGTGGTCCATCTGTGCCGAGCGGGCGAGGGCGCTCAGATAGGCGCCACGCGGGGCGACTGCCGAATTGGCAGCCAGCGCACGATAGACCTTGCGGGAATTCATCTGGAACAGCTTGGCCAAGACGATGTTGGACAGCTCGGCGCGGGACGCGATGGTCGTCGCTGCCGGAACGTCGTAACGCGCGATGATCTCAAGCTGCGTCGAGTCCGACAGGGTAGGGGCCCCGGCGAGGAACGTGTTCAGGTCTTCGCCAATATTCTCGACCACCAGCTGCTCGAGCGTGGGCGACAGCATTTCGGCACGGCCCAGAATGGCGGCGCCCTTGGCGCGGGCGGCAGAAGCGGCGATCGGGAAGAGACGCGATGCAAGCGCCTCGAACTGTTCCATTTCGGGAGGGGTTGGCTTGCCGCGCCGCGCATAGGCGTCGCAGGCCGCAATCAGCAGGGTGTTGGTCCGATCAACGCCACCAGTCTCGATGAGCAGCTGAAACGTCTCGTAAGGCTGAAAACCAAGCATATTGCGGAAACCGTGCATCTCAGAATCGCATCACATTTGATGCCAAATCACTTTGGCAGGTAATTCGTTAGCGGACTGTTAACCTTGACGATCTCTTAATGCGGAACGGAAAGCGGGCGCGGGGGCGTCGTGCCGGCTGATGTCAACGCTAGCCGTTGCCCTCGTAGGGAAGAGGGAGCGAAGCACTGGAGGACAGCTTGGGAAAGCTCGTCATTTTTGCTCAGCGACCGAGAATCGCGCCGGCCGAGGCTCGAGAGCCCGGCACCGCCCAGATATTGATCTTTACCGGGGTGCGTTATGAGCGCGGGACATCTCAGCCGCCAGATACCAGGCTCGATCCAACGCGGCCGAAGCGTAAGCGTGGATAGACTTTTCCGCCTGACCGGCGTTCTGGCTGTGGCGGCGCTGCTCGCAGGCTGCTCGATGGCGCGGCCCGTCGGCGATTTTGGCCGTGCCCGCCCAAGCTTCACCAATGATGTTGCGATGCCCGCTGCCGGCAATGCCCTGGCCGCGCAGCGCAAGGAGCCCGTCTCCAGCTTTAACAAGACCGACCAGGAAAACGAGATGCATGATCGCGTCTGGCGTTTCCTCGTCGCCCCGCATGCCAAGGACTGGCGGTTTGACAGCGCTGTGGAACTGCAGCGCACCCGCATCACGCCGCCGCGCGATGAGCGCTATACGATCGAGCGCCACTATCAGTGGCTCAAGGCTACGCCTTATCAATCTTCGCGGACCCGCTATTCCACCGTCGGCAGCCACATCGCTGCCGACCTCGATACCCTGCCGACCACCTTTGCGGCGGTCTGCGCGGTGATCGAGATCGATCGGCAGCGTGCCGCAGCCTATGCCGGTCTCCGGGCGGGCCTGCCGCCCTCCATCGCGGAAAACATGGCGGCCCGGAAATACGAGAATGACGCCTTCATTGCCTGGTTTGTGCGGGCGGTGAACTACCGCTTCAACAGCTACGACTACGCGCTCGATAGCCTGCTGGTGGAAACGCCGCATGAGCAGTCGCTGGCGGTGGACGAGGCCCTGCGCCGCCTCAAGGGGTTCGTTGATCGCGCCAATCGCCACGATTTCTGCGGCGGATCGAGCAGCAGCGGCCGCAATAGTGGCGTCGTCATACCGTCACGCTTCCAGAATATCGGCGACGCCGAAGTCGTGCTGCAAAAATAGCCGCGACAGGGGCGGGGTGAGCATGACGCAACGCGGATCTGCGAGGGAGGTCTTCCTAGCGTTTCTGAAGCTTGGCCTGACTTCCTTCGGCGGTCCAATCGCCCATCTCGGCTACTTTCGCGACGAGATCGTTGTGCGGCGGCGCTGGCTGGATGAGGCCGAATATGCGGACCTTGTAGCCCTTTGCCAGTTTCTGCCGGGCCCGGCATCGAGCCAGGTTGGCTTCGCTCTCGGCCTTTGGCGCGCCGGGCCCCTGGGGGCACTGGCGGCCTGGGCGGCCTTCACTTTGCCTTCGGCAATTCTGCTCCTGGCCTTTGCGCTGGGGGCTGCGGCATTGGACGGGCCAGTGGCGCAGGGTGTGTTGCACGGTCTCAAGCTGGTGGCTGTCGCCGTGGTGGCGCAGGCGGTGTGGGGCATGGCGCGGAGCCTCGCGCCCGACCGGCAACGCGCTGCCATTGCACTCGCTGCCGTTTTCGCGACCATCCTGCTTGCCGGTTCGCTGGGGCAGGTTGCGGCGATCCTGCTTGGCGGATTGGCGGGGCTCGTGCTCTGCCGCAGCGAGGCAGTGCCAGTGAGCGTAACGGCCCGGTTTCCTGTCTCCCCTGCGGTCGGCGTGGCCTGCCTTGTGGCTTTCGCGGCGCTGCTGGTTGGGCTCCCCTTGCTGGCGAGCGGCAGCGCGCCGCATTGGCTGGGCCTGTTCGATGCCTTCTATCGTGCCGGTGCTCTGGTCTTCGGGGGCGGCCATGTCGTGCTGCCGCTGCTTGATGCTGAAACGGTCGCCACCGGCTGGGTCAGCAAGGATGCCTTCCTGGCTGGCTATGGTGCCGCACAAGCGGTGCCGGGGCCGCTCTTTACCTTCGCGGCTTATCTGGGTGCCGCGGGGTCATTGCCTCCCAACGGGGTGATAGGTGCTGGCATTGCGCTGGTGGCGATCTTCCTGCCCGGTTTTTTGCTGCTGGTCGGCGTATTGCCCTTCTGGGATGGGCTGCGAGGCCTGCCTGCTGCACAGGCCGCCATGCGCGGCGCAAATGCGGCCGTGGTCGGCATCCTTGGCGCTGCGCTCTACAATCCGGTTTGGACCAGCGCGGTTCTGGGCCCGCTGGATTTCGCGATGGCGCTTGCGGGTTTCGTCGCGCTGGTCGTCTGGAAGGTGCCGCCCTGGATCGTGGTGGTTGGGCTGGCCCTGGCGGGAGGCGCTATCGGCATCGCCGCTTGAGCGGCATGTGGTGCAAAATTGGCGCGGATCGCGCCCTGGGTCCGCGCTATAAGGGCCAAAACGCGGGTGCAGCTCTGCTCCCCGGCTTGGAATGCAAGGACTTATCGTGAATACGCCTCCCAAACACTGGTCGATTGTCGAATATCTGCATCGGACCGTCACCAACCCGAATATCCACCTGCGCGGCGAGCACAGCTATTACAGCGGCGCCTGGACGGGCTCGTTCGAAGAGAGCGTGGTGCGCTACCACTATGGCGACGCCTTCAGCCTCGCCGCATGGGAGCCGCGCTGGGTCATCGATCAGCTTCATATCGGCGACTATGTCTGCATCGGCGCTGAAGCTGTCATCCTGATGGGCGGCAACCACACCCACCGGATGGACTGGTTCAGCCTCTACCCGTTCGTCGAAGTGATCGAAGATGCGTATGTGGGCAAGGGCGATACGGTGATCGGCGATGGCGTCTGGATCGGCATGCGCGCCATGATCATGCCCGGCGTGACCATCGGCGAGGGCGCGGTAATCGCGTCGGGCTCCATCGTCACCAAGGATGTCGCGCCCTATACGATCGTCGCTGGCAATCCGGCCAAGCCGGTCCGCCGGCGATTTGCCGAAGCGACCGTCGAGTCGCTGCTGGCTTTGGGCATTTATCAGTGGGAGCCCGCCAAGTTCGAGGCACTCCGGCCCCTGCTGGCCGCCGACAACCTGGACGCGCTGGTTGCGGCGGCCGCTGATTACGACGCCAAGCCTTAAACTCAGCAGTGCGGGATAGCGGTCCCGGCATAATCATCGCCCGCAATGGCGGTGCAGAGATCGCTCCATTCGCAGCCAAAACAGGCCGTGCGCACTGTGGCCTCCGCGAAGCCACGGCGCATGCGGGCCAGCATCGGGGCCGTCAGTGACAGCGACTGCCCCGCAGCCAGCGGCACGCCGAGCAAAGCCGACACGTCGCTGAGCGCCTGGCGGTCCCGCTCGACAACGCTGTCGCGCCAGCAATGGGGCTCTGCATCGCCGAGCAGCGGCGCGCAGATGTCGTCCGGGCCATCGACCAGCGTCACCGCCTCGCCACCGGCAATCCGCACGGCGATGACGTCATAGTTGGCGGTGAAGGCGGCGCTGTATCCTTTGCCTGCGTAAGTCAGCAGGCAAAGGAGGTGGTGCGGGCGTAGCCTGATGCTCATCGGGCCGCGTTGCGCGTCAGTGCCATCAGCAGTGCGGCGCCCAGCGCCGACTTGAGCAGGCCGCCGATCAGGAATGGCGTTACGCCATAGGCGATGCCGCCCTCAATCCCGATGGCCAGGCCAAGCCACGTCGCGCCCAGCGCCAGGCAGACAGCATTGCCCAGCACCATGCCGGCAAAGGCCAGCAGGGGGCGGCTGCCATTCCAGCCCTTTTCAGCGAGCCAGCCCACGAGGGCGCCCGCCAGCGGGAAGGCAAAGAGGTAGCCGGCGGTTGAGCCGACAAAGTGGTGTGCGCCCGCCGCGCCGCCGGCCAGCACGGGCATGCCCAACGCGCCCTCGATCAGCCAGGCCGTGATGGTGATGCCGCCCAGGCGCCAGCCGTAGAACGCGCCGATCAGTGTCACGGCAAGGGTCTGCATGGTGACGGGCACCGGAACCATCGGCACTTCGACATAGGACGACAGGGCCAGGAAGAGCGTGCCCAGCACCACGGCGCCAGCGCGCCACGCCAGGGAACGGTTCTGGAGGTCGAGTGGGCTGAAAATGGTTCTGGACTGGGGAGGTGCAACGTCTGACATGAGAACTCCTTGCTGAATTATAGATAGTTTTGCCTATCTATCGCCATTGAATCCACGAATCTGGGATTCGAGCAAGAAAGTATAGATAAAATTCACAGGCGCGATTTGGGGCGCTGTCCGCTCCACTGCACGTGGCGGGTCAGAACGGCAGCCGCCATGTCGATTTGCCCAACGCGCAGCGCGGCGAGGATGGCCCTGTGATCCCGGTCGGTCGGCGCTTCCCATTCGGCGCGCCAGCCCGAGAACAGAAAGCGGGCGCTGGCAGAATGCAGGTCGTCGATGGTCCGCAGCAGGCGGGGCATGTTGCAGGGCGCGATGATGATGCGGTGGAAGGCGCGGTTGGCCTCTTCCCAGCTCTGCACATCCTTGGCCTGGTCGCCGGCGCGAATGGCGTTTTCCGCTTGGTCGAGAATGGCTTGGGTCAGGTGCGGCGCGGCATTGCGCAGGGCCAGCACTTCGAGAGCGGCCCGCATCTCGGCAACTTCGCGCACTTCCTCAAGGCTGAACCCGGCGACGCGCACCCCGCGCCGCGGTTCGCTCACCACCAGTCCCTGGGCTTCGAGCAGGCGGAACGCCTCGCGCACCGGCACATGGCTGGCGCCGAACTCCTCTGCGATATGGTCCTGGCGCAGCCTCTCGCCGGCCCCGATCGCGCCCGAAATGATCCGCTCCGCCAGCGCCTTGCTGATGCGCGCGGCGACTGTGTCGTCTTTTGCAATGCTCATGTTTTATAGATAATTCATCCGCGTTGGCCCGTCGACAGCGATATCGCGTGCGTTCAATAGTTTCAGACTGCGGAAACTATTGCTTGTCAGGTGGCCGCGCCTGTGGATAGTTATCCTAATAGGAAACTATTGAGGACGGCCATGGCTCTCACCCTCTACATGCATCCGCTCGCCTCGTTCTGCCACAAGGTGCTGATTGCGCTTTATGAAAACGGCACGCCCTTCACCGCGCAGAATGTTGATCTCGCCGACTCCCGGCAAAGTGCCGATCACCTGGCGCGCTGGCCCGTGGGGAAGATCCCGGTACTCCACGATGACGCGGCCGATCGGGTGGTGGCGGAGACCTCGATCATCATCGAATATCTCGACCAGCACCACGCAGGCCTTGCGCCCATGCTGCCCGCCGATCGGTCTGCGCGGCTGGATGCGCGGCTCTGGGACCGGTTTTTCGATCTCTATATCAGTGTGCCGATGCAGAAGATCGTGCTCGACCGCATCCGGCCCGAAGGACAGGGCGATGCCTATGGCGTGGCAGAAGCGCGGGCCGCGCTCGACACCGCCTATGGCATGGTCGACGCCCACATCGCCGGCCGGCAATGGGCGGCGGGCGATGCGTTCGGGATCGCGGAGTGCGCGGCGGCGCCCGGCCTGTTCTTTGCGTCTATCGTCCATCCCTTTGCGCCGGAGCATGGGGCGCTGGCGGCCTATTTCGAAAGGCTCATCGAGCGGCCGAGCGTGGCGCGCGTACTGGCCGAGGCGCGTCCCTGGCTGACCATGTTTCCCTATCGCGAGGCGGTTCCGCCGCGCTTCATGGAGGGATAGGCTGGCGTGATGGAAGCCAATACAGACACCGCCCAGCTCGACCGCATGTTTCAGGCCCTTGCCGACGGGCAGCGCCGCGCCATGGTCGACCGCCTCAGCCGTGGCCCGGCCTCGGTCAAGGAGCTGGCCTACCCTACGAGCATGGCGCTGCCATCGGCACTCAAACACCTCGCCGTGCTCGAATCCGCAGGGCTGGTGCTCTCCGAAAAGGTCGGGAGGGTCCGCACCTTCCGCATCCAGAGCGCGGCGCTGGCCGATATCGAAAACTGGGTCACCACCCGCAAGCTCAACCTCAATTCCGCGTTTGACCGGCTCGACGCCGCCATGGCGGCATTCCCCGAGGAGCAATCATGACGCACCATTCCACCTTCACCATTGAGCGGCGGCTGGCGGGCAGCGCGGCCCATGGCTTCTCGTTCTGGGCGCAGCCCGAACTGAAGCGGCGCTGGAGCTCATGCCACCCAGATTGGCGTGAACTGGAATATCACATGGATTTCCGCGTCGGCGGTGGCGAGATCAGTCGCATGGTCACCCCCGATGGCGTCGAGCATGACGTGATCTCGCAATATCAGGACATCGAAGTGGGACGGCGCATCGTTTATGCCTACCGCATGATCGTCGATGGGCAGGCCGCTTCGGCTTCGCTGGCCACCGTGGAATTCGCGGATACGTCGAGTGGTTCGCTGATGACCTATACCGAACAGGTGGCGCTGCTGACCGGCGCCCAGAGCGCCTCAGCCCTGCAGTTCGGCACCGAGACCGGCTTTGAGCGCCTGGTCCTCGAAATCGAGCGCGACCTGGTGCTGTCGCACTAGGTGGTGGGGCGCACGCCGCAGGAAATGTCAGCCAGCGCCTGTTCGAAACGCGCGCGCATCGCCTGATGGGGCGGCGCCAGCCGCACAAGGATCAGCAGCTGGTCGGTGCTTGATTCAACCACCAGCAGCCCCTCGGCGATATCGAGCTGCTGCTGCGCCAGCAGGCGCGTCTGGGCGGCGTTGAAGATGCCCAGTTCAACCGTCTGGCCTATGCCGTCGCGGTTGGTGGTCGAATAGGTCACGGTCCCCGCCTTGTCGAACAGCGCCACCGACCAGAACGCATCGGGAAGCACGCCGCTGACATAGGCCGGGCCATCGGCCAGGTTCACCCGGCACAGCCCATAGGCCAGCTGCGGGTCGAGCCCGAGGGGATTGGGTTCGCCCGCCTGGATCTGCGGCAGCACAACCATGCGGTTGTCGGCTTCCAGGTCGGCAACGCGCGTCCAGACCGATTGGTCGGCAAGCATGGGAAGGGTCAGGATCACCACGATGTGGATGATGCCACCCAGCACCACGCCACCCAGCAGCCACAGCAGGAACCGGATCATGCGCAGTCCCCGCGGATAATGGCGGGCATGGATTCATCGTTCGAAAAGCCCGAGAACACGGCCGTGTCATAGAGCGACAGCACCAGCTGGTAGGGGCCTTGGCCCGCCAGCTCCAACCAGTTCCACGGCATCAGGCGCGTGCCGACATAGATGCGGATGGCGGTATCATTGGCGCGGACAATGCTGCTGCTGCGCAGGGAGGTTGGCGTGCCTTCCGCAGCGACATTGATGCCGTTCCCATCGACCGCCACCAGCGTCCAGAATGTCGCCAGCGGCGTGCGCCCGTCGATGCGATAGGTGCAGTCGCGCGTCAGGGGCTGGCCGTCGCTGTCGGTGGTTGCCACAAATTGCAGGCCCTCCGACTGGCCCAGTTGGAAAGCGGCGGTGCGGGCCAGATGGCTGCGCGTATAGGGGTTAGGAGCATTGGAACCGACATCGGTCCAGGCGCGCCACGGGCCCACCTGCGCCACCCCAAACAGCCGTCCGTCGGTGAGCGCGTAATAGCTGAGGCCGAAACCGACACCCAGCGCCACCGCGATCATCATCAGGAGGTAGATTACGAAGCGCACGGTTCAGCGGCTCGGAAATGCGGGATTTGGCATGGGCGGCGGAACCTGCGCGCGGAGTGGCTGGCTAAGCCTATAGCAAGGGGGGCAGGGGGGCGGAAGGGTGCGCGGGGAAATGGTCGCTAGATCCCCTGCGTCTGGCTGGGCATCTGCGCGCTGGCCTGGGTCGTCGGCGGCGCGGCCGTCTGCAGCGTTGCGTTGAAGCGATCGGCCAGGTCCATCAGCTTGCGCGCTGCTCCGGCCGTCAGGCTGGGCGGACGCTGCACGGCCTCTTCTTCAACCGCATTGGGATCGGCCGCGGCGACGATGGGAGCGGGCGGCGTGAAGTCGACACCGAACACCGGCTGAACGTCGATATTGGTATGGGCATAGGCCATGAACTTCTGCCAGGCGATTGCGGGAAGCGTGCCGCCAGTCAGGTTGTTGGTGGGGTGGTAGTCGTCATTGCCGAACCAAACGGCTGCCACGTAATTGCCGGTGAAGCCGCAGAACCAGGCGTCGCGATACGACGAGGTCGTGCCCGATTTGCCGACGACCGGAACGCCGGGCACGTCGGCGCGGCGGCCGGTGCCGCCGGTGACGACACCGCGCAGCATGGAATTCATGTTGGCAACGGTGGTCTCGCTCAGCACGCGTTCGCGCGGGGCGTCGGGGTCGGCTTCATAGACCAGCTCGCCGTTAAGCGTGGTCATGCGGGTAATGCCAAAGGCCGGGGTCTTGTAGCCGTGATTGGCCAGCACGGCATAGGACGAGGTCATGTCCAGCACCGAAACCGAAGCCACGCCTAGCGCCAGCGAACGGGTCACCGGATAGTCGGCCTGCAGGCCCATGCGGTGGCTGAGCTCGGCTATGGTGTCGCGTCCGGTCTTGATCGATAGGGTCACCGGTACGGTATTGAGCGACTGCGCAAAGGCCGAAGCCAGCGTCACGGTGCCTTTGTAGTTGCGGCCATAATTCTGCGGGCACCAGTCGCCGATGCAGACCGGACGGTCGGTGATCATGTCGGATGGCGTCAGGCCAAGCTGCTCAAAGGCCTCGGAATAAACAAAAATCTTGTAGGCCGAGCCGGGCTGGCGGGTCGAGACGATGGCGCGGTTGAACTGGCTCTTGCCATAATCCACACCGCCGACCATGGCGCGGATGGCGCCGGCCGTGTCGGTGACCACCATCGAGGCCTGGGTCACGTCATACTGTTCGCCCTGTTCGCGCACGGTCGAGACCACGGCCTCTTCGGCATATTGCTGCAGGGTCGTATCGATCGTGGTGCGGACGACGAAGTTGTTGGAGGCGTGGTTGTGGGTTTCGATCAGGCCCTTGGATTGCTCGAATGCCCAGTCGAGGAAGTAGTTTGGCGAGTTGGCATCGGCGGCGCGGCTGATCGGCGTGGCCGGGTGGCGGCGGGCGGCGGTAACCTGGCCTTCGGTGAGGAAGCCGGCGGCGACGAGGTTGGTCAGAACCACATTGGCGCGGCCGCGTGCGGCCGCCAGGTCGATATGCGGAGCCCACCGGCCCGGGGCCTTGTAAAGCCCTGAAAGCATTGCAGCTTCGGCGAGGTTGATGTCCTGCACGCGCTTGCCGAAATAGTAGTCGGCGGCGGCGACGACGCCGAAATTGCCACCGCCCATATAGGCACGGTCCAGGTAGAGCTTGAGGATCTGGTCCTTGGTGTAGTGCCACTCAAGCCAGACAGCCAGAAACGCCTCAACGATCTTGCGTTCCAGCGTGCGCTCGGACGACAGGAAAAGTTGCTTGGCAAGCTGCTGGGTGATCGATGAACCGCCATGCAGGCTCGTCTCGCCCTGGGCATTGGTCATCAGCGCGCGCAGGGTGCCGACCGGGTCGACGCCGAAATGCTCATAGAAGCGTCGGTCTTCAGTCGCGAGGGTGGCCTTGATCAGGTAGTCCGGCATGTCGCTGAGGGCGACGGAGTCATCGGAGCGAATGCCGCGGCGGCCGATTTCGTTGCCGAAACGATCAAGGAAAACAACGGAATAGTCTTCCGCCTTGTTGAATTCACCCGACGCAGTGACATCGAAGGCCGGCATGGCCAGGGCGACCATGAGTACGCAACCGATGGCAAAAAAGGAAAAGCCGTCGCTGAGGACTTCCACGATGGCCCGTTTGAAGCCGGCCACGTGGAAAATCGCCATAAAGTCCTGAAAGCGTGTATAGCCACGGCCGAGCCACTGCCAGAACTCATAAAGCGAGGAATCCAGCCACGCATCGGCTGCCAGCATGCTGGAGGATTTCTTGCGTTTTTCTTTGGTATAGAACGGATCCTGCACCAGTCGCCCCCGGCTTGGCTTTCCGGACGTTTGTCCGTAACCGACGTCCAACGCAACATGATCGCTGGAATATGATTGCGCTTGTTGGCAGACAAGAGCAAACCGGCAACAGCCTATCAGTCACGAGTTAAGATGGCCTTTTGGGAAGAAAAATCTCTGGATGAAATGACCGAGACGGAGTGGGAAGCGCTCTGCGACGGTTGTGGCCGCTGCTGCCTCATCAAGCTCGAGGATGAGGATGCCGGAATCCTGATCACGTCCGACGTCCGGTGCCAGTTGCTCGACGGCGATACCTGCACCTGCACCGACTATCCCGGCCGGCAGGCCAAGGTGCCGGACTGCATCAAGCTGACGCCGCAGAATGTGACTGAGATCAAGTGGATCCCCACGACCTGCGCCTATCGCCGGCTGGCCGAGGGCAAGGGGCTGGCCTGGTGGCATCCGCTCGTGTCTGGCGATCCGCAGACCGTCGTCGATGTGGGTGTGTCGGCCCGCGGCCGGACCTTCGCCGAGCAGGACATTGCTCCCGACGAGTGGGAAGATCATGCGGTCGAATGGCCCGAATGGGAACCGCCCGAGCAGCTCTAGGTATTTACACGCCGTTAACCATGTTGTGGCCAGATCGGGCGATCTGATAGCCAGAGTTGTGACATGACCAATACGACGGCATCTCGAGACCTCGATGAACCGTTCTGGACGCGTGTCCGGCTGGCGATCGGGGCTCTGCGGCCGGTAAGGCAAGAGCGGGCCCCAGCCTATGGACAGGCGGCCATCGCGCGCTCCATTGGCATGAAGCCAAAGCTGGGGCCGCGGATCGACGAACAACTGGCGCAGGGCTGGACCAGCGCCGCGGCACGACGGGTGTCGCTGAGCCTGCTGGTCATCGAAGTCGACCGGTTCGCCGAGTATTTCACCGCCTATGGCAAGGAAGTGACCGACGATTGCCTGGCGGAAATCGCGGCAACGTTGGGTGCCCTGCTGCCCCGCAGTGGCGACAGCTGCCTGCGCCTGGGCCGGGCGAGCTTCGTTATCGTATTGCCAGACCTTCCCGCGCTGATGGCGCGGGCCACCGCCGCCAAGATGCTCGACGCCGTTCGCCGCCTGTCGCTGGCCCACAAGGAAAGCCACTCGGGCGTGGTGACCGTAAGCGCCGGCCTGGCCGTGACCAATCCGAGCGGCGGCTATGACCGCAAATTCTTCGAAGCCGCCGCCGAAGCGCTGAAGAAATCCCAGCGCCGCGGCATGGGCCGGCTGGAAGGGATCGACCTACGGCCTGCCCAGGAGCGCAAGCGCAAGGCGGCCTGAGGGGATTACACCGGCGCGCGTTTTTCTCACCCGAGATGGGTGGGAAGGCGTGTGGCGAATGTGTCAGTGTGCCACTGGGCCTTGGCACCCAGCACGGTTGCCAGCGGGCGCCTGAACTCCTAATAGAGCCGTCCTCGCGCCGCCGGGCGCATTCCCAAGATGGATGGCATGCCATGTCCCTCGTTTGCGGCCTCGACTTCGGCACGTCCAATTCCACCATTGCCCGGCTCGACCAAAGCGGGGTTCCCCAATTGCTGCAGCTTGAGGATGGGCGCGAGACCATTCCCAGCGTGCTGTTCTTTGGTTTCGAGGATGACACGATCCATTTCGGGCGCGATGCCGTTGCCGAATATGTGACGGGCGCCGAGGGGCGGCTGATGCGCTCGCTCAAGAGCGTGCTGGGCACCTCGCTGATGGAGGACACGACCCGCGTCAAAGGGCGGCGCTATGGGTTTCTGGAAATCCTGGGCATTTTTATCGGAGAGGTGAAGCGGCGCGCCGAGATTGAACTGGGCGGGGCCATCGATACCGTCGTCTGCGGCCGCCCTGTGCATTTCGTCGACGACGATCCGGTGGCCGATGCGGCGGCGCAGGACCAGCTGGAAGCGGCGGTGCGGGCGCAGGGCTTCTCGAACGTCGCGTTCCAGTTCGAGCCGATCGCGGCAGCGCTGGACTATGAGCGGCAGGTCAGCGCGGAGCGCCTGGCGCTGATCGTCGACCTGGGCGGCGGCACCTCGGACTTTACCGTCATTCGCGTGTCGCCTGAGCGGGCCCGTTCGGTGGAGCGCGGCGGCGATATCCTGTCGACGGCGGGTGTGCATGTCGGCGGCACCGATTTCGACCGGCTGCTGTCGATGGCCAAGGTGATGCCCGAGCTGGGGCTGGGCACCCGCACCAAGGACGGCAAGCGGCACCTGCCGGTCGCCCCTTATTATGACCTTTCGACATGGCACCGCATCAACCGGCTCTACAATGCACAGACCATCCGCGACCTGCGCGGCACCCGCAACGAGGCGCAGGCGCCCGAGAAGATGGAAATGCTGATCGAGCTGATCGAAGACCGGCTGGGGCACCGCCTCGTCGGTGCGGTGGAAGCGGCCAAGATCGCCCTGTCGGATGCCGACCATACCGATTTCGTGTTCCCGGTGCGCGACGAGCGGATCGAGACGGCCATTTCGATCGCCGAACTGACGGCGGCGCTGCACAGCTCGGTGGGGCGGATCGAGGCGACGGTGGATGAGGCGCTGCATAGGGCAGGGGTAAAAGTGGCCGATATCGACAGCCTGATCCTCACCGGCGGGTCGACGCAGGTTCCTGCCATTGCCGGGCGGTTGCGAGCCATGTTCCCCGATGCGGAGCTGGTGCGCACCGACGTGCTGGGCAGCGTGGGGCTGGGCCTGGCGGTGGACGCTGCCCGGAAATTCGGGTGAGGGCGGCAGACCCCCACCCTTGATCCCTCCCCACGAGGGGGAGGGAGACGACTGCGGCTTTGAGGCCTGCCCCTGACGAAACTCGGACGTCACCCTCGGGGGGAACGCCAGCGTGGCGGGCGGTGTTGCCCGGACATCGAAGCCCGCCAGCAACGAACTTATCCATCTTATCCACGCGTCACGGTGGCGGGGTATAGTTCAGGCATGGTCGGAGAAGTGGGTGAGGCGGTGGTGCCTCCCCAAGTGGCACCGGGGCTTTCATGGCAGAACCAAAGATGCAGGACACCCGTGACTGGGTGGCCATTCGGCACGCCTATGAGACGAGCAACGAGACGCTGGTGCAGATTTGCGCGCGCTTTGGGCTGACCAAGGGCCAGCTCGAATATCGCTACCGCAAGGAGCACTGGATCTCGCGGCAAGCCACCCTCGCCAACCGCAGGGATTCAACCATGGCGCGGCTGTTTGCCGTGCTGGAGAAGCAGGTCACCAAGCTGGCCAATGCCGGCGGGGACACACTGGGCGACAAGGAGGCACAACAATTGACCGAACTGATCAAGAACTTCGACAAGATGGCGACCATGGCCGGTCACGAGGTGAAGGCCGAGATCTCGCCGCACAAGCATGACATGCGCGACCTGCGCGAAAAACTGGCCAAGCGCATTGATCAGTACAAGCGACGCTGACGGCACGACCCAGGTCGCGGCCCTATCCGACGTAGCGGTGATCAACCTGCTGTACGACTGGAACCTTTGGGCCCACGATCAGCAGAAGGAGCCCGAGGGCGACTGGACGACCTGGCTGTTTCTCGGCGGGCGCGGCTGCGGCAAGACAAGGACCGGCGCCGAATGGGTGCGCAGCCTGGTGGCGCAACGCATCACCCCCATCGCACTGGTGGGGGAAACCATGAGTGAGGCGCTCGCCGTGATGGTTCGCGGTGAGAGCGGCTTGATGAATGTCTGCCACGCACAGCAGCGGCCCACATTGAAGGGGCACCAGCTGATCTGGCCAAATGGGGTGGAGGCGACGCTGATGTCGGCTTCGGACCCCGACCGGTTTCGCGGGCCGCAATTTGCCGCCGCCTGGTGTGACGAGCTGGAACTGTTGGCCGGGGAAAACACCGGCGCAAAGGGCGCCGGCGGCGCGCAAGAAGATGTGGTGGGCGCCAGCTTTGCCGTGGCCTTCTGCGAGGGCGAAGTGCACCGGCTGGGGCGCATCTGGGCGGATGGGCAATTGCTCGACCCCGAGGGCCTGACACTGCGCTTCTATCGCGGCACCGAGGACCAGCTGCCCGACGGGCTGATCGAAGCGACGCAGGGCACAGCGCCGGCCTATCGCGGGCTCTGCTATCTCGTGGTCGAGCAATTGCCGCTCAATCGCTTCGGCAACCGTATCCCCCAGCTTTCGGTGGAACTGTGCCGCGTCGTGGGGGACCTCGAGCCCAACATAAGGGCGGTTACGGTGATCCCTGGGGCGACCGAATTTGGCTACGACCCGGTGCCGCGCGTGCGGCTGGCCGGGCCGGGGCACACGGCGGTCGAGAATACGCATGTCTCGGCCAATGTCAGCGACTGGACGCTCTCGATGGACGAGCTGACGGCGCTGTGCCCCAATCTCGAACATGTGTCGCTGGTGCTGGCCTGGTTCGGCGATGACCTGCGCTGCGGCGAATGCCGGATCGGGCCGCGCGTCGAGGCCGCGGACCGGGCGGTGCTTGGCACCAGCTGGAGCGTGATGGGGCTGGGGCGCGCCGATGTGCCCGTGGTGTCGCGCCACAATGGCGGCGCGGCCTATGGCGGTACGCCTTCGGACGGGGCGGTTCTGGCGGCGATTGCCGACCTCAAGGCGCGCGGCATCAAGGTGACGCTCTATCCGATGATCATGATGGACGTGCCGGTGGGCAATGGTCTGCCCGACCCCTATGGGGGCGCGGAACAGGCGGCCTATCCGTGGCGCGGGCGCATCAGCTGCCACCCGGCGCCGGGGCGGGTGGGCTCGCCGGACCAGACGGGGGCAGCGGCAGCGCAGGTGGCCACCTTTGCCAGCCGATACCGGCAGATGGCGCTGCATTATGCGAGCCTGGCGCAGGCGGCCGGGGGCGTCGATGCGCTAGTCATCGGCTCGGAAATGCGCGGACTGACCACGGTGCGCGGGGCGGGCAACAGCTTTCCGTTCGTCTCGGCGCTGGTGGCGCTGGCGGCGGATGTGAAGGCGGTGGTGGGCGCGGGAACCAAGGTCACTTATGCGGCCGACTGGAGCGAATATTCGGGCTATCAGCCTGATGGCGAGAAGTTCTTTCACCTCGACCCGCTCTGGGCATCGCCTGCGATCGATGCGGTGGGCATCGACAATTACATGCCGCTGGCTGACTGGCGGGACGGCATGGGGCATCGCGATGCAGCCCTGTCGGCGAGCGGGTATGACCTCGACTACCTGGCGGGCCATGTGGCGGGCGGCGAGGGCTTTGACTGGTATTATGCCAGCGATGACGACCGCCGCGCGCAGGTGCGGACACCCATCGAGGATGCCGCGCATGGCGAGCCTTGGGTGTGGCGCTACAAGGATATCCGCAACTGGTGGAGCCAGGCCCATCACGACCGGCCGGGCGGGGTGCGCAAGGCGACGCCAACCGCCTGGGTGCCGGGCAGCAAGCCAATCTGGCTGACGGAGGTGGGGTGCGGCGCGGTCGACAAGGGGGCTAACCAGCCCAACATTTTCGGCGATCCTAAAAGCGTTGAAAGCGGGCGGCCCTACTTTTCCAGCGGGGCGCCCGATCCGCTGATCCAGCGGCAAGTGCTGCGGGCGCATCAGGCGCATTGGCGCGATGGGGCCAACAATCCGCCGGGAATGGTGGACGTCGATCGCATCTATCACTGGACCTGGGACGCGCGGCCCTATCCGGCCTTTCCGGCGCTGACCGAGGTGTGGGCCGATGGCCCCAATCACCGCGTCGGCCACTGGCTGACCGGGCGGCTGGGCGGCGTTTCCAGCGACGAGCTTGCGGCGGCGATATCAGCCGACTATGGCGTTGACCTGAAGGCCGAGCCAGCCTCGCCGCTGGTGAGCGGGCTGACGCTGATGGCTGCGACCACGGCGCGCGATGCGCTGGAGCCGCTGATGGAAGCGACCGGCCTCACCCTGCGCAACCGGGCCGATGGACTGCATCTGGGGTTGGCCCGGCGGGGTGCGGTAGTGATGATTGACCCCGAGGCTTTGGCGACGGGCGAGGGGGCGGTGCTGACGCGCCGCCGCCCCGATCCGGCCGAGGCACCGGGGCGGCTGGCGCTGAGTTATCTTGACCGCGAACGCGATTATCTCATCGGCACCGTGACTGCGCTGAGCCATGCCGAGGGGCCGCTGGCTGGCGAAACGACGGCGCTGAGCTTTGATGGTTCCGGTGCGCGGCTGGCCGCCGAGCGCATGCTCGACGCCCGCAGCGCGAACAGGGAAGTGCTGGAGTTCAACCTGCCGCCGGCCATGCTGGCGCTGGAGCCGGCCGATCTGATCGACGTCGCGGGGCTGGCCGAAGGGCCGTTCGAAATCAGCGAAATTCGCGATGGAACCGCGCGCCGGGCAACGGCGCGGAGCCTGCCTGCGGCCAATGCAGTGGCAACGGGGATAGACCGGCCGCTGGCCACGGCGGGTGGCGTGGTGGCGCGGGCTTTGCCGGTTGTTGTCGCGGCCCATCTCCCACCGCTGCCCGAGGATGTGCAACGGACCCGGCTGGTGCTGGCGGCTTACGCGCAGCCCTGGCCGGGCAGCGTGCAGGTGGCCGACGAGACGACAGGTAGCCGAGTTGCCGAATTGGTCCGGCGTGGGCTGGTGGGGCAGCTGGCGACGGCGCTGCCAGCGGGTCCGGTGGGCGTTTGGGACCAGGGCAGTGTGGTGGACGTGACCTTGCTGGCGGGGCACCTCGCTTCGGCGGAACCACTGGCCGTGCTGGCCGGGAGCAATCGCCTAGCTATCGAGACCGACGCAGATGGCTGGGAGGTCATCGGCTTTGCCCGGGCCGAAATGGTCGGGGTGGGGCAGTACCGGATCAGTGGGCTACTGCGGGGGCTCGATGGAACGCGGGCGGGGAAGGCCACGGCCGGGAGCCGGGTCATGGTGCTCGACGGGCGCTGCGTGACAATGCCGGTCGAGGCCGGGCGGCTGGGTGAAACGCGCGACCTGCGGATTTATGCAGGGTCGGCGGACGTGGTGGGCGAGGCGTTGACGCTGGCCGCCGATGCGGGACCCGCATTGCCACTACCGCCTGTGCACTTGCGGGCCCGGCGGGAGGCCGGTGGGGATATCAGGCTGACGTGGATCAGGCGCAGCAGGGCCGATGGCGATGGGTGGGGATTGGCAGAAGCGCCGCTTGAGCATGGCCCCGAGGCCTATCGGGTCACCGTGCTGAGCGGAAACACGCTGGTTCGGGAATTCACCTGTAGCGAGCCCACGGCGCTCTATTCGGCCACCGAGCAAGTGGCCGATTTCGGGGTGGCGCCTTCAACCCTTGGTTTCACGGTTTCGCAGCTTAGCCCGGTGCTGGGTGCGGGGCATGCTGCGCGAGGAGAATTCCATGGCTGGCAGCCGGTTTGACACCTGCCTCGATGTGGTGCTGCGGCACGAGGGCGGCTATGCCGACCACCCCGCAGACCCCGGTGGCGCAACCAATCTGGGGATCACCCGCAAGACCCTGGCGCGATGGCGCAAGGTTTCGCCCTGGTGGGCGCTGCCCAAAAGCGAAGTGCAGAAGCTGCAGCGGACCGAAGCCGCGCGCATCTATCGCGCCGGCTACTGGGACCGGATAGGGGCGGAGAAACTGCCGGCCGGGCTCGATCTGGCGCTCTTCGACTTTGCCGTCAATTCCGGCCCCGACCGGGCGATCCGCACACTGCAGACCGAACTCGGCGTGGTGGTGGACGGGCAGATCGGACCGCTCACCCGCGACGCGATGGCGGCCTATGTCGCACGCAGGGGGCCGGGGGCGCTGATCCATGCGCTGTGTGACCGGCGCCTGACCTTTCTCAACCGGCTTTCCAGCTTTGCCACCTTCGGCAGGGGCTGGACGACCCGCGTCGCGGCCATCCGGACGGCCGCCCTGTCCGCCGCAGGGGCGGGGGGCGTGGTTTCTTCTCAACCGACAAACTGGAGTACGATCGTGGACATCCTCAACGGCTACAAGACCTACATCGTCGCCGCCTTCATGCTGCTGGCGGGCCTTGCCCAACTGCTGGGCGTCGACCTGCCTGCCCTCGACGGCGCCTCGGCGGGGCACCTGATCATGGAGGCACTCGCCGTGCTGTTCCTGCGCAAAGGACTGAAGGGAGACATCGGGCGGGCGTGAGGCCCGTTGCATCTGGCGTTGGTGTGCCCGATATTAGGGCGAACCTGAAAGGGGCCAGCGGTGAAGCACTCATCTATCGTCGTTCGCGCGCTATGGGATGCCGAGGCGCAAGTCTGGGTCGCCTCAAGTAGCGACATTGACGGTCTTAGTGTCGAAGCGGAGAGCATCGAGGCACTCAATGCCAAGGTGCTCGCCGCCATTGCCGACCTCATCGAGCTCAACGGCATTGATTCTGAACTGGCGGAAATCCCGGTTCACCTGCTGGCCGAGCAGTTCACCCGTATTCCCAATCCGTCGCACTGACCGTGGCGGGCTTCCTGCGCGAGCTAAAGGCGCTGCTGATTGCCGCAGGATGCTATTTTGTGCGCCAGGGGCGCGGCGATCATGAAATCTGGTATAGCCCTCTGACCAAACGATATTTCACCATCGATGCTGGGACAAAATCGCGCCACACGGCGAATGAGACGCTCAAGCAAGCTGGATTGCCTAAGGGCTTTTTACTTGCCTGCCTCATTCATGTCCCATTCAGCAACGCCGTCCTAAGTTGCCCTCATGAAAACCTTGACCAGTAAATTGCTCGCTTCGATCGCCCTCGCGCTGGCGGTGGGTTTGGCTGCCGTCAGTCCGGCTCAGGCCCAGGCATGCCTGGACAAACGGCAGATCCAGGAGGCGGTTTCGTCCGGCCAGATCAAGTCGCTTGACGCCGTGCTGGCTTCGGCCGGCATCGACCGCAATGCCGACATCCTGTCCGTTCAGGTATGTGACGAAGGCGGCAGGCTCGTCTATATTATCGGCGTACTGGCTCCCAGCGGGGAGGCGCAGAACCTGGTTCTGAGCGCGCAGTAACGAACAGGCCTGGGGGCGGCACATGCGAATTCTTGTTGTCGAGGACGATACCAATCTCAATCGCCAGCTCAAGGAAGCCCTGACCGAAGCCGGTTATGCGGTGGACGTGGCTTTTGACGGCGAGGAAGGGCACTTCCTCGGCGATACCGAACCCTATGACGCCATCGTGCTCGACATCGGCCTGCCGCAGATGGACGGGCTTTCGGTGCTCGAAGAATGGCGCCGCGCCGGGCGGACAATGCCGGTGCTATTGCTGACTGCGCGCGATCGCTGGAGCGACAAGGTGCAGGGCATCGATGCCGGCGCAGATGACTATGTGGCCAAGCCCTTCCACATGGAAGAAGTGCTGGCGCGTATCCGTGCGCTGGTGCGCCGCGCTGCCGGACTTGCCTCCAATGAGATCGTGTCGGGCACTGTGCGGCTCGACGCGCGCTCGGGCAAGGTGACGGTCGATGGCCAGTCAGTGAAGTTGACCAGCCACGAATTGCGGCTGCTGAGCTACCTGATGCATCACAAGGGCAAGGTCATTTCCCGGACCGAACTGACGGAGCATCTCTACGACCAGGACTTCGACCGCGACAGCAACACGATCGAGGTGTTTGTCGGCCGCCTGCGCAAGAAACTACCCGACGAGTGCATCCAGACCGTTCGCGGACTTGGGTATATGATCGCGGAAGACTGAGGCTGGAGCGCTGATGCGGAAGGGCTCCATCGCGGCTTCACTGTTCTGGTTGTCAGCCGGCTGGCTGGTCGTGGCTCTGGTCGCGACCGGATTCCTGCTATCCGACCTCTATTCGCGTGCGCTCGATTCATCGCTTGCCGAAACGCTCGACTTCCACGTCGAAAGCCTTGCCGGTGCGCTGCTGGAGGCGGGCGATCCGCTCAGCGACTCCATCGAACTGACCGACCCGCGCTTCGACCGGCCTCGCTCGGGCTGGTACTGGCTGATCCGCGATGCCGACGGCACGCTCTACAACCTCTCGACATCGGTGGTGGGCATCGATTTGCCCCGGCTGGCCGGGCCGGCGGATGCACTCGGACGGCGCAGCGAATTGCTCACCGATGCGTTTGGCACCAAACTGCGGGCCGTCGAGCGGACCGTGACTGTGGCACCGACGACCTACCAAATCGTCGTAACCGGCAATCTCAGCGAAATCCTTGAGCGCGTGGACGAATTCCGCGGGCAAGCCTTTATCGTGCTCGGCGCGGTGGGGGTGATGCTGGCCATCATGAGCTTCATCGTCGCGCGCATCGCCTTGCGGCCCATGGACCGGCTCAGCGCTGCCATCGAAAGCGTACGCGAGGGCGAGAGCGGAAATGTCACCGGCACCTATCCCCGCGAAATTGCCCCACTGGCCGAAGAGGTCAACGAACTGCTCCGCTCCAACGCGCAGATCATCGAGCGCGCGCGCAATCAGGTGGGCAATCTGGCCCATGGCCTAAAGACGCCCATTGCCGTGCTGCGCAACGAAGCCGCTGCCAAAAAGGGCGCGCTTGCCGATGTTGTGCTCGCTGAAAGCGACAAGATGAGCAACATGGTGGCGACCTATCTCGAGCGGGCACGCCTGGCGGCCCGGACATCGGTGGTGGGCAAGAAGGCCGACCCGACCATTGTCATGCTGCGTTTGACGCGCGTGATGCGCAAGATCCATCCTGAAGTGACGATCGCCTTCCAGCGCCCTGACGCTTCCTTGCCCTGGTTCCGGGGCGATGAAGCGGACCTTGAGGAAATGGCGGGCAACCTGCTCGACAATGCCTGCAAATGGTCCAAGGGTCAGGTGGGCGTGCGCCTCTCGAGCGAGCGCGGCGACACCGGCACCATGCTGTTGATCCGCATCGACGATAATGGCCCCGGCCTCAGCGACGAGGACGCCCAGAAAGTGTTGCGTCGCGGTGTCAGACTGGACGAGAAAACGCCCGGCAGCGGCTTGGGGCTCGATATCGTCAAGGAACTGGTGGATGTGTACGGCGGCAGCCTGGCCCTCAAGCCTTCCGCTCTGGGCGGTTTGCTGGTCGAATTGCGGCTGCCCACGGCGCGTTTGGGAACTATGTCGAGGCCCAACGCAACCTGACGCACTTTCGCCGCATTACCTCAACAAGAGCCTTTTGACCGACCACGAGATTGCACATGAACCGTATCGCCCTCTTTGCCACTCCCTTGCTTGCCCTGACCCTGGCCGCTTGCACCAGCTCCGGTACCAGCCAAGTCGTCCAGGCACCCGTTGTGTCGCAAACGCCGGTGATGGCGCAGCCGCTGGTGCCGACCCCGGCCCAGACCACGCAGCTCGCGCTGGCAACCACGAGCGTGGCCAATGGTTTCGTTGATTCGGCGGCATTGGCACTGATGACGGCCAAGGACTCTGCCGAAGCCAATAGCGCCCAGTTCTACGCGCTGCAGTTTGGCCGTCCGGGCGCGCCGCGCCAGTGGGCGGGCGACAAGGGCACCACCGGCTCGGTGGCTGTTGGCCCCTATGTGCGCGTCAACAATCTCGACTGCCGCGACTTCACCCACACGGTCAAATCCGGTGGCAAGGACTATGTGAAAAAGGGCACGGCCTGCCGCGAACAGAACGGCAATTGGGCCGTCGTTCAGGGCGCCGCATAAGCCCAAAACCAATCCGTGCAAGGATTGTTTACCAAGGCGCGATAGGGTTTGGACATCCAATGTTCCAAACCCTTTGCGTTGATGCCCCAAGCCTCCAACACGACTGACCAGACTGTAGCCGTCGCGCCGCGTCGCGCGGCCCGTACCGTTATCCGGCCATTTGCCGGGGTACTGGATGCGGTCATCGTGCAGGATCCGGTATCGTTTCCCTTTGCGGGTTCGGTCGCGCGCAGTCATGCCGAGGCAGGCTGGACATGGGTCTATCGCGATCTCTGTCCCGATCTGATCTCGGGCGACCGCGTCAACAGCGGGCAGTATTCCGCCGCCGAGCTTGAGGCCGTCGTGCCGCAGGTTCTGGCGCGCATGAAAGACGGGCTAGCCCTCGTCGCCAACGACCCCGAAAAAGACCGTCGCCTGCGCGCTGCGTTGGGCAGCGCCGAAGCCCGTGATGCCCTGCCGACCTTGATGCTGGCCCTGCGGAGCCGCGCGCTGCTTGGCAAGGCCCAGGCATTTGGCAAGGCGATCAATACGATCGGCGACGACGCAGCGCTGGGCGTGGCGTTGCAGTCGATGCCCCTGCAGGATCCGGCGCTGGCGGCGCTGCTGTTTCATGCCGCGATCGGGCAGGTTGCCAACCCGACGCGCCTCGTTACCACCATCATCAAGATCTCGGGCAATGCGACCGAGGCAGCCGTGATCCGCATGGGCTTCACCCCGGTGATCGACGCCGTTGCTGCGCATGCGCAGGACCAGCTGCACATTCTGCAGCCAATGGGGCCCTTTGCCGATATCGACCTCGTGTGCCGCAGCCTCGACCGCTTTCACCGGCTGGTCCGGGCACTCACCGGCTATATCGAGTTTGCGCGGGGCAGTCGGTGGTCGCAAACGCTCGCTGCCATCACCAAGCAGGTCTCCGATCGCATCGAGCCGCGCTTGCGCGATGTGGTGGCCGATCTCAATCAGGCCATGCGCCGCCGCGAGGGCAGCGACCGGCTCGACGATGACCGCATCCTGGCGGCCATCAACGGCGTCTATCTGCTCGCAACGATCCGGGACTGCAGGGATTCGCTCGCTCTCAATGCGGTATTCGAGCAGGCATGGAGCCAGACCGGGCAGGCGCTGGAAGTGCATCTGCAGCGCAATCTCGATCTCTACCGGCAGGATCCAGAGGACGCCGCGGTCAGTGCGCGGTTGGATGCGGGGATCAAGATGGCCGAAGTCCGTTTCAACCCGGAATATGCCGACACCCTTCGGCGCGCCCGCGTCAGTGCAGGGCGCCGGGCCTAGACCATGCCATCCCGATAGGGAGAGACCAGCCGGATCGCGATGGCGCGGCCCGGCTCGCGTACGCTGGCTGTTTGGCCCTCGCTTCCCTTGATCAACACGACGGCCTGCCCCTTGATCGGGCGCACGACGACGCCGACAGCCTTGAGCGGGTCGGTTTCGTCGGCGTTGGCGTAAATCAACGCGCCGGTCTCAAGCGTGCGGTTTTCGTCTGGTGTTGCGAGCCACAAGGTGGCACCGCGATAGCGGCCATGCAGATAGGCGGGCGGCAGGGGCAGGTGGGCACGCGGATCGTCGGCCGGATCGCTCTCGGCCTCGATCACCACCATCGCCACGCGTTCCTGCGCCACGATCCCGGCGCTGGCAGCAGGAATGGCGCCCAACTGCACGCCTGCAGCGATTTCGGCGATATCGAGCGGGTGGGGCGTTTCGGCCAGCGACCAGCCTGTTTGCCTGCGGCCGAACGGCAGCCACCCCGGAATGCGTGCCGCGCGCTGACGCGGACGCTCGATATAGCGCCAGCCGGCATCGAGGAAGGCCGGGTGCCCTGTTTCATCGGGAACAGCACCGATCGGGGCGGCATCGTCTGGGGTTTCATAGATGGGGTCGATCAACAGTTCTTCGACCGGCTGGTGCGCGCGGCCGAGCAGGGCATCGACCGCGTCGCTGCCGCTGGCAAGACAGGCGCGGCGGCTGATCCAACCTGCGGCGCTGCCCGCCAGCGTGATCCCCTGCGGGCCAGTCTGCGGATCGAGCCGGGCATGGGTGGGGTTCCACTCACTGGTGCCGCCAGCCATGTGCCAAAGCGTCAGTTCAGGCTGCCAGCCGCCAGAGACCAGGAGCCGGTCTACCGTGAGGGTGGGCTCGGTGCGGGAGAGTGCTTCCATCGCCAGTTGCGGCGTGACCTGCAGGCCGCCCTTCTTTGCGGGCACCACTGTCTGGGCGATCGTGCCGACAGCCAGTGTGATGCCGTAAGCCTTTGAAAATTCGATGAAACGCGATTGGGGGCTAGGACGGGAATCCAGGATGCGGGGGACCGTGATCCCCGCATCGGCGGCCAGCATGGCGAGGCGATAGGCGGGGCTGCTGCTGGTGGCTATCAGCGCGGAGCCGCCGGTCCACACGCCGTAACGCTCTGCCATTTCGTAGGCTTCGAGGGCGCCGCTGACGCCGGGCAGGCGGTTGCCGGGGAACACCGGCAAGCGTTCGAGCGCGCCCGTGGCGAGCACAATGTTCGGGGCTCGCAAGTCGAGCACTCGGGTGGTGGAGGCGCCGTCGCGCAGTTGCACCTGATGAAGGCGGACCACGCCGCTGCGCAGGGCGAAGACTTCGGCGCTGGTGAGAACCGAGATGGCGTCGGACTTGGAAATGGCCTCGGACAAGCGCGCGATATTGTGCTGCGGCGTCTCCTCGCCATCCAGCGTGCCAAAGAGCGACGCGGTGCCCCCAAGACGCGCGGCAGCTTCGATCAATGCGACGCGCAGGCCGCGTTTCGCACCGGCGAGTGCCGCCGACATGCCTGCGACGCCGCCTCCCACGACGATCAGGTCGACTTCTGGCCCTGCCTCTCCGGCGCTGCCCAGCCATGGGCGGGCGAGTGCGTCGGGGCGGTCGAGATCGACGCCCAGCGAGCGGCGGCCGCGTCGCGTCAGTCGGACGAATGGATGGCCGTTGCGCCGGTGGGGCGTCGTGACGAACTCGGCGCCTGGAACGACCAACGTGCGCTCCAGCGGCAGGTGGCGGCGGTGGTCGCGCGCCTGTCCCGCAGGGGCGATGGTGGGGGCGTGGCGGGCCGAGAGGGCCAGCGGAACGCCGCCGCGCTCCCCCACCGTGTCTATGCCGGCGGCGAGCAGGGCGCTCAGCACGGTGTCGCCCGCGAATCCCGAGACGGTGCGGCCATCAATCTGGAACTCTAGTGGCTGCGTCCGGTCGATCGCGCGTCCTTGCAGTTGATGGTGGTTATCTGCCTCCAGCCGGTGCGGCTTGCTCCTCATGGCTGCGTCCCGAATTCGGCGACAACGGAATTGCCCGGCTTGCGATCGACGAGGCGCGCGCCCAGCCAGGCGTTTTCGAAGTCGCTGGCCTTGCCTGCAATCCAGCGGGCAATCGCGGGCGCGAGGAACGCTCCGCTGGGCCCGAGGCCCGCGAGGACGTCCGGTCCGACGCCACGCACGCGCCCCACGGCGGGCGCTGCATCTTGCGTCACGATGGTTTCGTAGCTCGATTGCCCGGCTTGGCGAAAATCGCGTTCACGTCCGAGCAAAACACCCAGCGATGCCGCGAATGGGTCGATGGCACCGGGGCCCATGGCCACGATCCCGCGCCCCGCCGATTGCGACAGCGTCAGGCCATTGTCGAGCTGGTGCATGACGGGTGACGCGATGGCGCGGGTCGGCTCGGTAAAGATCGTGCTGGCTATCTGGCGCGACAGCAGGGCGGGCCAATGGGCCACCTGCACATGGGCGATGATGGCGGGCGCGTCGGCCAGGATCACCTGATCGATCACGATGCGCCCGGTCGCTGACGTCAGCTCTGCGCTGCCGTCGGGCCGGACCGTGATGGCTTCGCCCGCCGCTGCCCGCTGGACGGCATGCTGGTCGAGCCAGACGTCGAGACGCGGTTCAAGCTGGGGGCGATGGAGCTGCACGGCGTCCCGCAGCAGGACCCCGCTGCGCTTTTCGCCGATAGAGGAGGGCGGCACGATTTCGGCCCCGTGCCCAAAGGCCAGCGCCATCTGCCGGATATGGGCGAGGGCCTCCTTGCCGGCGGCATCTTCGGCGAACAGGATGGGATCAACCCGTGACCAGCTGCCCTTGCCGCCAATGCGCGAAAGCAGCTTGAGAGATTCGGGCAGGCACTGCCTGAGCAGGGCCCAGGTCTCAGGACGGGTGACCGGCGCGACCGAGATATCCACACCCCGCGGGAGCCGGTAGCCGGATTGGCTTTCGCCGGCAAAAACCACGCTTCTGCCATGCGCCGATGCCAAAAGCCCGGCAACCAGCCGGGCTAGCGGCGTCGATCCGATCACGGCGAAGTCTGCGCGGGGTTCGATCATGCCTCAATGAAGGCCTGTGGCAATGCGTCCAACCCACTAGTGCGTGTTTCGGTGGTTTTTTGCCGTATTCCGCTTATAGATGACCATCTCTTGCCGCGAGGCGGCGTCAAGCGTATTGGGCCCATGCTGATCTGGTTCACTGCCATCGCCGTTACCGCCATTGCTTGCGTAGTACTTTTCTACGCATCCGGTTCCCGTACGGTCAATGTAACGAACCCCGAAACGGGTAGCGACAATAGTCATTTTCGCCTGGTTCTGGCCGGAATTGACGCCGACCTTGCTTCGGGCAAGCTCGGCGAGGCCGAGGCGACGGCCGCAAAGGGCGAGCTGGCCCGCGAAATCATGCGCGTGAAAGCCGATGACAGCCGCGCCGCCGGCGAAGGCATGGCCTTTGGCCGGACGCAGATGGCCCTTGGCCTTGGCGCATTCGCTGCCATCTCGCTGGGCCTCTATGCCATTTATGGCCACCCGGAAATGCCAAGCCAGCCGCTGGTCGGCCGTACCCCGGTTCAGGAACAGACAATCGACCTGACGGACGCCATTGCCCGCATCGAAGCCCAGCTGGCTGCGACGCCCGATGACGTTCGCGGTTGGACGGTTATTGCGCCGGCCTATGTTGAGCTTGGCCGCTATGACGACGCCGTTAACGCCTATCGCCGGATCATCGAACTGAGCGAAGCCACCCCGAATCTCCAGACGGGACTGGCCGAGGCCCTGCTGCTGGCCTCCGATGGCAAGGGTTCGCCCGAGGCGATGGATCTGCTGCGCGCAGCAGCCGCTGCCGATAGCCAGCACGTGTTGTCCCGCCTCTATATCGCCGCTGAACTCACCCGTTCGGGCGCCTACGATGAAGCCGTCCAGGCCTGGCAGTCCGTACTTGCCCTGGCCAAGGGCGGCGAGAACTGGCTTCCCGCAGCCCGTCAGGGCCTGGCCGTAGCCCAGAATGGCGGCGTTGCGCCGAGCCCCGAAGTGGATGCCGAGCGCATCGGTGAAATGGTTGCCGGCCTTGCCGAGCGCCTGGCGGGGCAGGGCGGCTCGATCGAGGAGTGGACGCAGCTTGTGCGCGCCTACCTCGTTCTGGGTGATGTCCAAAGCGCTCAACAGGCCTATGATGATGCCGTAATTGCCTACCCTCTGGCCTTTGATCGAGGCGATCTCGATACGCTGGCGCTCGGCGCCGGCCTTGAACTGAATGGATCTCAGCCATGACCACGCAAAATGCCATCCGCAAAAAAGGTTGGACGCGCAAGCAGAAGCGCCTCGCGCTGATCGCTGGCCTTGCCGTGGTGCTGGCTTTGGCCACCACTCTGGTGCTGGTGGCTCTGCGTGATCAGATCGTGTTCTTCTATTCGCCGTCGGACGTTATTGCCCGCCAAGTCGAAGCTGGTCAGCCGATCCGCCTAGGTGGACTGGTCAAGGAAGGAACGTGGGTTCGCGAAGGGCAGGACAACGACTTTGTGGTGACCGACGGCGCCAACGACGTCGCCGCGCGCTATACCGGCATTCTGCCCGACCTGTTCCGCGAAGGGCAGGGCGTGGTCGCCGAGGGTAGCTTGGGCCCGGACGGCAGCTTTACGGCCACCAACGTGTTGGCCAAGCATGACGAGAATTACATTCCCAAGGAAGTTGTCGACGCTCTCAAGGCCAGTGGCGAGTGGCGTCCGGAGACCGCGCAGTGAGCATCGAACTTGGTCATTTCGCCCTCATTCTGACATTTGCACTGGCTGCGGTATCCGCAGTCGGTGGCTATGCCTACTGGCGTTCGGGGCAGCGCATCGCGCAGGCGCTGAGCCAGGGCGCGATCCTGCAATTCCTGCTGGTGGCTGCGGCCTTTGCCGCCCTGATCCAGGCCTTCGTCACCTCTGATTTCAGCCTGCTTCTGGCAGTCAATAACTCCCATTCTCTCAAGCCGCTGATTTTCAAGATCTCGGGCGTGTGGGGCAATCACGAGGGCTCGCTGGTCCTGTGGATCCTGATCCTCGTGGCCTTTGGCGCGATGGTTGCCGCTTTTGGCCGGCGCCTGCCCAACGATCTGCTGGCGCTGGTGCTGGCGACGCAGAGCTTGCTCACGGCCGCATTTACCGGCTTCACGCTGTTTACGTCGAACCCGTTTACCCGGATTTTCCCGGCACCCTTCGAGGGAAACGACCTCAATCCGATCCTGCAGGATATTGGCCTCGCCATTCACCCGCCGCTGCTCTACGCGGGCTATGTCGGGTTCTCGATCTGCTTCTCCTTCGCCATTGCCGCGCTGATATCGGGCCGCATCGATCAGGCCTGGGCCCGCTGGGTCCGTCCATGGACCATGCTGAGCTGGACCTTCCTCACCCTGGGCATCGCCATGGGCTCCTACTGGGCCTATTACGAACTCGGCTGGGGCGGCTGGTGGTTCTGGGATCCGGTGGAAAACGCCAGCTTCATGCCGTGGCTTGCCGGGACGGCGCTGCTGCACTCGGCGCTGGTGATGGAAAAGCGCAATGCGCTCAAGATCTGGACCATCTTCCTCTCGATCATCACCTTCAGCCTGTCGCTTCTGGGCACGTTCCTCGTGCGCTCGGGCATCCTGACTTCGGTGCACACTTTCGCCAGCGATCCAACGCGCGGTCTGGTTATCCTGTCGCTGCTGGCCGTGCTGATCGGTGGGGCTTTCTTCCTGTTCGCCATGCGCGCCGCATCCTTGCGGCAGGGTGGACTGTTTGCGCCGGTCAGCCGCGAAGGTGCGCTGATCCTCAACAACCTGTTCCTCGCCACGGCAACGGGCGCGGTGCTGGTTGGCACGCTCTATCCGCTGGTGCTTGATGCGCTGACGGGCACGACCATCTCGGTGGGCGCGCCTTTCTTCAATCTCACCTTTGCTGCGCTGATGTCGCCGCTCCTGATCGTGCTGCCTTTCGGGCCGCTGCTGGCCTGGAAGCGTGCCGACGTCGTTGGTGCTGCCCAGCGGCTGATTGGGGCAGGGGCGCTCGCAGTGTTCCTGACCATCCTGATTTCCGCTCTGGGCGGTGTCTCGATCTCGCTGGCTCCGATCGGCCTGCTGCTTGGTTTCTGGGTAGCGTTTGGCGCGATCGCTGAACTCGTCGAGCGCAGCAAGCTTGGCCGCATTCCCCTGGGCGAAAGCATGCGCCGCCTGATCGGGTTGCCGCGCGCAGCATGGTCCACGGCCATCGCGCATTTCGGCGTCGGCGTGACTGTGCTGGGAATTGTTGCCACGACCGCCTGGGAAACCGAGCGCGTCACCACGCTCAATCCAGGCGAAGTCACCGATCTGTCGGGCTACACGATCGCCTTTGACAGCTTCGATCAGGTGCCGGGTCCGAACTACATGTCCGACGAGGGCCGGTTCACCATTACTGCACCCGATGGCAGCACGCGCCAGACCATGGCCGACCGCCGCACTTATGTCGCGAGCGGCATGCCGACCACCGAGGCGGCGATCCTGACCTACGGCTTCAGTCAGCTCTACCTGCAGCTGGGTGAGCCACTGGACGACACCCATATCGTTCGCGTCTGGCACAAGCCCTACATCACGCTGATCTGGTATGGCGCATTGCTGATGGCGCTCGCCGGCATCATTTCGCTCACCGACCGCAAGATGCGCGTCGGGGCTCCCCGCCGGGCCGCACGTCCGGTTGCGGAGGCCGCCGAATGAAGTGGTTGCGCGCACTCGTGCTGGCGGCTTGCCTCGCCAGCCCGGTCATGGCGGTGAGCCCGGACGAAATCTTGCCCGATCCGGTGCTGGAGCAGCGCGCCCGCGACATCTCCGCCGGCCTGCGCTGCCTCGTCTGCCAGAATCAGTCGATCGACGACAGCGATGCCGAACTGGCCCGCGACCTGCGCATCATCGTGCGCGAGCGTCTCGTGGCCGGTGATACCGACGAGCAGGTGTTCCAGTATCTGGTGGACCGCTACGGCGAGTTCGTGTTGCTCAATCCGCGGCTGAACAATCACACGGTCCTGTTGTGGATCGCAGCCCCGGTTCTGCTGCTGGGCGGGCTTACAGTGCTTTTCGTTCTGGGCCGCCGCCGTCGTACCGTCACTGCCGGCCTGAGTGCCGAAGAACAGTCTGTTCTCGACGAATTAAAGTAAAACGATTGCTTTGGCGGTGTTTGGACTGTGGCGTTTGCCGCCTCAATCCCGCCGCCAACATTGCCAAGGTTTAATGTTGGCGCAACTTCTCCGAAAGGCAGGGCATTCCATATTAGCAGCACAAGCTGTTGAGGGCTTGCCCAAGGAGAACAACTTACATGCGCTCGACCATACTTAAGCGTACCAGCCGCTGGCTTGGGGCCTCCACCCTGGCTCTCCTGGTTGGCATCGGCGGTGTCTCCACCGCATTCGTCATGACTGGTCAGGCCGCCAATGCACAGGCTCAGGTGCAGCACGCCGCCCAGATCGTCGTTCCCCAAACAATCCAGCCACATGCGGGCTTTGCTGACCTCGTCGAGGCCGTCAAGCCGGCGGTGGTTTCGGTGCTCGTTGAGGCCCAGGCCAATCCCAGCGCCACCACACAGGGTGGCCGCGGCGGCGACTTCAGCTTCAATTTCCCCGATCTGCCGCCGGACCATCCATTCCGTAACTTCTTTGACCAGTTCGGTCAGCAGTCGCCACAGCAACAGGCTCCGCGCCGGTTCATGGCCGCCGGTTCGGGCTTCGTGATTTCGGCTGACGGCTACATCGTCACCAACAACCACGTTGTCTCCGACGCCACCAAGGTGACTGTCATTTTCGATGACGGCACGGAACAGGTCGCCAAGATCGTCGGCACCGACGAGCGCACCGATCTGGCCGTGCTCAAGATCGAAGGCACCAACCTGCCATTCGTCAACTTCGAGACTGATGCCAGCCGCGTTGGCGACTGGGTCGTGGCCGTCGGCAATCCGTTCGGCCTCGGCGGTACGGTGACCGTTGGCGTGATCTCGGGCCAGGGCCGCAATATCGGTGGTTCCAGCTACGGTGACTTCCTGCAGATCGATGCCGCCGTCAACACCGGCAACTCGGGTGGCCCGGCCTTCAACACCAAGGGTGAAGTCGTTGGCGTCAACACCGCCATCTACTCGCCGAACGGTGGCAACGTGGGTATCGCCTTCGCCATCCCCGCAGCGACCGTTAAGGGCATCGTTCAGCAGTTGATCGACCATGGCACGGTGACCCGTGGCTATCTCGGTGTCGGCATCCAGGACGTTACCCGCGGCATCGCCGATGGTGCCGGTCTGGCTGACGCCAAGGGCGCCATTGTCAGCAACATCGCTGCCGATGGCCCTGCAGGCCCGGCTGGTCTCAAGTCCGGTGACATCATCACCGCCGTCGACGGCGACAAGATCGATGACGCCCTCGACCTGAGCCGCACGATTGCCGGCAAGTCCCCGGATTCCACCGTGGAGCTGACGATCTGGCGTGATGGCGCCGAGACCAAGCTGCAGGTCAAGCTGGGCAAGCTCACTGCAGAGCAGGTGGCGCAGGCTGACCAGGGCAATGCCCCGGTTCCGCCGGCTGCTGTTCCCACTGAGTCCAGCGTTGGCCTGACCCTTGTACCCAACTCGGACGGCTCGGGTGGACTGCTGATCCAGAACGTTGCTCCGGACTCTCCGGCAGCCGACCTGGGTCTGGCCGTCGGTGACTCGATCCTTGAGGTCAACAACACCCCGGTTGCCAGCCTCGACGAGTTCGAGAAGGCTCTAGACAGCGTCAAGGCACAGGGCCGTGGTACGGCCCTCGTCAAAGCCAGCCGTGATGGTAATGATCGTTACATCGGACTGCCGCTGAGCAAGTAATGTTATCGGCCCCGGGGTACGCCCCGGGGCCGCAACCAAAAGGGGAGCATCGCGGTGAAAATACTTCTGATCGAGGATGATCGAGAGGCCGCGAGCTACCTGATCCAGGCGCTTGATGAAGCCGGGCACATTACCCACCACGCCGCCGACGGCGAGACCGGTTATGCGATGGCTTCAGGCATGGATTACGACGTCCTGATCGTCGACCGCATGCTGCCGCGCCGTGATGGTCTGTCGATCATCGAATCCTTGCGCGCCGAGGGCGACCAGACGCCCGTCCTCATTCTCTCGGCCCTTGGTGAAGTCGATGACCGGGTGACCGGTCTGCGCGCCGGCGGAGACGACTATCTCACCAAGCCATATGCCTTCACTGAATTGCTGGCCCGCATCGAAGTGCTGGCGCGTCGCTCCAGTCCATCGGAAGCCGCAACCAGCTACGAGGTGGGAAGCCTGTTTCTCGACCGGCTCTCCCGCAAGGTAGAGCGCGAGGGCGAATCGATCCTGCTGCAGCCGCGCGAATTCCGCCTGCTCGAATATCTGATGAAGAATGCCGGCAAGGTGGTGACCCGCACCATGCTGCTCGAAAACGTCTGGGACTATCACTTCGACCCCCAGACCAATGTCATCGACGTGCACATGTCCCGCCTGCGCTCCAAGATCGACAAGGGGCACGCCACCCCGCTGCTGCACACCGTGCGCGGCGCCGGTTATATGATCCGCGAGTGATCCCTTGAGCCGCTTTCTCCAGCTTTGGCGCACTTCGACGGTCAGGTTGACGGCAACCTTCATCCTGATCTTCTCGATTTTTGCCATTCTGCTTCTGGCCTTCATCACCTGGCAGTCGAGCGTCTCCATCCAGCGCCAGCAGGCCGAGGATATCGCCACCGAAGTGCGGGTGTTGCAGCGTATCGACGCCACGCAGGGCATCCGCGCCCTTGCTCTGGCGGTCGATCGCCTTTCGCGCACGCCGGGGCCGGGCGTCTATTTTCTTGGCGACGCTAGCGGGCAATATCTGCTGGGCAACGTCACCGACATTCCCCCCGAAGTGCTGATCGAACCGGGCGTCTACAGCTTCGACTATGAACGGGCCAACCCCTTCATCGACCCGCCCGATGAGAATGCGCGCCCGCGCCGCTCCAAGTCCGGCTTTGCCGTGGTGCGTTCGGTCGAGGTAAGCAATGGCATGCGTCTCGTCGTGGGACGCGACGTTGTCGAGCGGCGCGGCTTTTCGGCCATCATCGTGCAGAGCTTCCTGCTGGGTGTGCTGGGCATTATCTTCTTCTCGCTGATCGCTGGCGGGATCACCGCACGGCGTGTGCTGAAACGCATCGACACTATCCGCGACACCTCCACCAAGATTATGTCCGGCAACCTTTCCGAGCGCGTGCCGGTCACCAAGCGTAATGACGAGTTCGATGGCCTGGCCACCAACCTTAACGCCATGCTCGACCGCATCGAGCAGCTGCTGAAGGGCCTCAAGGAGGTTACGGATAACGTCGCGCACGATCTCAAGACGCCGCTGACGCGCCTGCGCAACCAGGCTGAATCCGCTTTGCGCGAGGGCGCAAGCGACCAGGTTCGCCAGCAGGCGCTCGAGACGACGATTGCCGAGAGTGATCGCCTGATCCAGACCTTCAATGCTCTGTTGATGATCGCCCGGGCCGAGGCGGGGGCGCCATCAGGGGCGCTGTCGGACGTGGACGTCAGCGCCGTCGTTGCCGATGTTGCCGAGCTCTACGGCCCGGTCGCCGAAGACGAGAACATTGTGATTACGACCGACATCGTGGAGGCGGTGCATTTGCACGCCAACCGTGAATTGATCGGGCAAGCCATGGTCAATTTGCTGGAGAACGCCGTCAAATATGCCAAGCCAGTCGCCGAAGATGGGGACGCTGGCCGCATCAATGTGGCGCTGCGCCGCCTCAATGGGCGCGTGCTGATCGAGGTTTCCGACAATGGCCCCGGCATCCCAGAGGGGGAGCGCAAGCGGGTGCTGGAGCGTTTCGTGCGCCTCGAAAAGAGCCGCTCCGAAACCGGATCGGGTCTTGGCCTCTCGTTGGTCGATGCCGTGGCGCGGTTGCATGGCGGCGAATTCCGCATCGAGGACAATGCTCCCGGCGTGCGCGCGGTGATCGATCTGCCTGAACGATAAGGGGTTCTTGCCGTCGCGAGCCTGCTTGCTCGCCCGCTTGCGCCACGATATCCCTTCGGGCATGGCCATTAATCTCTTCCCCCTGCCGACCGTTGCCACGCCCGGTTTTGATGCGTGGTGCGCACAATTATCCGCTGATCAACAGGCGGTTCTGGCGAGGGGGGCGGGGGCCATCGGTCCCTTGCTCGAGTCCGCTCCCTATTTGATGGAATTGGCCCAGGCCAATGCCGACTGGCTGGTCTCTGCCCTCAGTGACAGCGCCGACGGTGCGTTCACCGATATCCTCGATGCCGTCGAGGCCATGGGGCGGGCGGCGGCCACTGAAGAAGAACTGGCGCCAGTCTTGCGCATCGCCAAGGGGCGCACGGCCTTGCTGGCGGCCATTGCCGAAACCGGGGGCGCCTGGACCACGGCGCAGTCGACTGCGGCTCTATCCGACCTCGCCGATGCGGCGCTCGACGCGGCCCTCAACCTGCTGATGCGGCTGACAGCGGCGCGGGGACTGCTGGCCATCCCGGCCGAGCAGGCAACGGCGGCCAATTCCGGCCTCGCCATTTTTGCGCTGGGCAAGCATGGCGGGCAGGAGCTGAACTACTCCTCGGATATCGACATTGTCGCCTTCTACGATCCCTATAAGGGCGTGCTGGCCGACCCGAGCGAGGCCACCAAGGTCTATTCGCGCATCATCCAGCGCCTGGTTGCCCTGATGGAAGACCGCCAGCTCCATGGCTACGTGTTCCGCACCGACCTGCGCCTGCGCCCCGATCCCGGTTCGACCCCCGTCGCCATGTCGATCGATGCCGCGCTGGCCTATTACGAGAGCCGCGGCCAGAACTGGGAGCGCGCCGCCTGGATCAAGGCCCGCGCCTGCGCCGGTGACCGGCAGGTGGGTGAGGGGTTCCTGCGCGAGCTTGCCCCCTATGTCTGGCGCAAGCACCTCGACTTCGCCACCATCGCCGATATTCAGGCGATGAAACGCCAGATCAACGTTGCCAAGAAGGTCGGCGACATCCGCGTCGAGGGGCACAACGTCAAGCTGGGGCGGGGCGGGATCCGCGAGATCGAGTTCTTCACCCAGACCCAGCAGCTGATCGCCGGCGGGCGCGACAAGACCCTGCGCGTCAAGCCTACCGCACATGCGCTGGCGGCGCTGGCCGATGCCAACTGGATCACCCCCAAGGCCGCTACCGAGCTGACGCAGACCTATTGGTATCTGCGCGCCGTCGAAAACCGTCTGCAGATGCTGCGCGACGAGCAGACCCACATCATGCCGGCCTCCGCCGAGGACGTGGCCGTGGTGGGGCGCCTGATGGGCGAGCCGGACCTGCGTGCCTTCGAGGCTGGCTACCGTGCAGCGCTCGAACGCGTTGTCGGCTACTATTCCGAGCTGTTCACCGAAGGGGAAACGCTGGGGAGCGGCGAGGGCAATCTGGTCTTCACCGGCAGTGACGACGATCCCGGCACGCTGGAGACGCTCGCCAATATGGGTTTTGCCGATGCGCACAAGGCCATTGAGACCGTGCGCAAGTGGCACTATGGCAGCTATCCCGCGACCCGCGCCGCCGCCGCCCGTGCCCACCTCACCGAACTGCTGCCCGCCCTGTTGGCTACCCTGAGCACGGCCGGCAATGCCGACGAGGCGCTGGCAAAATTTGACGACTTCCTTTCGCGCCTGCCTGCGGGGGTGCAGCTCTTTGCGCTGCTCCGTAGCCACGCCAACCTGCGCACCCTGCTGGTGCAGTTGATGGCCTCCGCGCCCCGCATGTCCGAGGCTGTCATTCATCGCGCCCACGTCATGGACGGGCTGATCGATCCGGCCTTCGCCAATGAGGTGACCCACCGCGACGTGCTGGTCGCCAAGGTCGGCGCATTCCTCGCTGAGTCGCGTTCCTATGAGGAGATCATCGACCGCGCCCGCATCATTGGTCAGGAACAGAAGTTCCTGATCGCTGCGGGCCTGCTCTCGGGGACGGTTAGCGCAGCGGGGGCAGGGGAGCAGTTCACCGCTCTTGCCGAAACGCTGGTCAATCGCCTCCTGATCAGCGTTCGCAGCGAGTTCGAGCGCCGCCATGGCAAGATCGTCGGCGGGCGCATTGCGCTCCTTAGTTTCGGCAAGATGGCCAGCCGCGAGATGACGGTGACATCAGACCTCGATTTTATCCTGCTCTACGATGCGCCAGAGGCCGAGTCTGATGGCGAGAAGCCCCTCATCACCAACCACTACTATACCCGGCTGACGCAGCGCCTTGTGGCGGCGGTGACCTCGCCTACGGCCGAGGGCGTGCTGTATGAGGCCGATATGCGTCTGCGTCCATCCGGCAATGCCGGGCCGCTGGCCACGAGCCTTTCGGGCTTCCGCGCCTATCACCGCGACAATGCCTGGACCTGGGAACATCTCGCTCTCAGCCGTGCCCGCGTGATCGTCGCTGACCAGGCCCTGGGGGATGACGTCGATGCAGCGATTGCCGAGGTCATGGCCCAGCCACGCGACACCGCTAAGTCCATTGAGGACGTGCTGACCATGCGCAGCCTGATGGCCCGCGAGCGTCCGGCCCGCCACCCGTTCGATCTCAAGCTTGCCGAAGGCGGGCTGGTGGACCTCGAATTCGTCGCGCAGTCCGCCCAGCTGGTCGCTGGCGCAACCGTTGCCCTGCCGCAGGCGCTAACCGCTCGTGTTCTGACCCGGCTTGGTGAAACCGGGCTCGTGCCCGAAGGCGCCAGACTCGCCGAGATCCACGGCGTCTATTCCACTGTGCTGCAGGTGATGAGTTCGGCTCTGGTCAGCCCGTTCAAGGACGAAGCCTGGACCGCAGCGTTCAAGGAGCTGCTGGCAGGACTGACCCACTATCCGGACTTCGGACGCCTCGAACTGGATTTGACGGCGATGCGTTCGGAAGTGACTGCTGCGGCTGCCAAGTGGTACGAGACGGCGCGGGGGCTCTAGCCACGAGCGCGGGATTAACTGGTTCTGCGAGGCGGCAGCGGTATTCCTCGCTCCGCCAGTGCCTGCTTGACGCTGTCCGGTATCTCCCGGCACCCGCAGGCCTCGGCGTGCATGAGGTGCCAGTCAATGCGCTGTTGCAGGCTGGCATTTCGAGGCATGGGATTGGCCTTATGCCATTCCCCGTTCATGGTTCAGGCAGCCTGAGCCGAAGGCGCGGCCTGCATGTTCGCCAGCGGCAGCGAGATGGCCACGGTTGTGCCCAGCGACGGGCTTGAATCGATGGCGAGGTTGCCCCCGCTCAGTTCAGCGATTGCGCGCGAGATGGAGATGCCCAGGCCCGGACCCACGCCATCGCGGGTGAAGGTGGCGTCGCCAAGGGCGAAGGGCTGCGACAGGCTGGCGAGGCGCTCTTCGCTCATGCCGAGGCCGGTATCGGTGATCTCGATGACCATGTCATCGCGAGCGGCATAGGCCGACAAGTGCACCCGCCCGCCGGAGGGCGTGAAACGCAGCGAGTTCTCAACGATATTGGATACCATGCGAGACAGGCCCAGACGGTCGCCTTCCACCACGGCGCCGCTCGGCTCGCCGAGCACGAATGTCACGCCGGCGCGGGAGGCCTGTGCCTTGAAGCGCTGCACGACATTTTCCAGCAGGTCGTCAACGTCGACATCATCGCGGCGCAGGGCCTTCTGCCCGCTTTCCAGTTCAGCCAGGTCGAGGATGGTGGCGAACGACGCAAGCAGATGCTCGCCAGACGTCTTGATGGTCTGCACGTAATCGGCATAGCGCGCGTCGCCCAGGGGCCCATAGGTCTGGTGCCGCATCAGTTCTGCAAAGCCGATGATGTGGTTGAGCGGCGTGCGGATATCGTGGCTGAGATGGGCGAGGAAGTTGGTCTTGGAGCGGCTGGCGGCCTCGGCCTTGAGCTTTTCCTCGTGGTAGCGGCGAGCCAGCAGGCGCTGTTCCTGGCGGATGGCATGCAGCAGCGTGTCGGTTTTCTTGGCTTCGGTGACGTCGCTGACCAGCGTCATGAAGGCGCCTTGACCCAAGGGGCGTTCGTCGATCAGCAGGCAGGAGCCGTCTTCGCGGTGCAGTTCCAGCACACGGCTGCCGTCGTCCTCGTTGAGCAGCTTGATGTAGCCGCCCATGGTGAGGCGTTTGACGGCCTCCTGATAGGTCATCTTCGCCGAGGTCCGGTCGAGCCGGTCGCGATACTGTTCGTTGCAGATGATCATCTCACCCGCCTTGGTCCAGCAGGCGACACCCATCGGAATGGCAGAGGCCAGCGTCTGATAGTTGTGGCGCTGAACGAGGTCCGGCATGTCGGTGCGGCGGCGGCGCATGGCGAATAGGGCCACGATACCGGCAAGCCCGAAGGCCCCGGCGCCGCGCTGAAGGATGCCGGTCCAGGCGCCGCCTTGCTCGGCCTCGAGTGCCAGCGTGCCATGCGGCTCGGCCAGCACGGTTTGTTCGGCGAGAGACGGCAGGTGCGGTACAGTGCTCGCGGTGATGAAGCTTGCCTTGGCGATGCCGCCGAAACGGCTCCTCGATGCGTCCAGTGTGGCCGCGGCGGCTTCGGGGGCAACCGAGGCCAGTTCATGCGCCAGAACACTGCCGATAATGGAAAGTTCGCGTCGCGCTTCCTCGAAGGTGCGCGCAGTGTCGTAGGCGACGAAGAGGGAGGCCGAAACCATGGCGGTGACCGCCACGGCCAACGCCACCGGCGTCAATGCGATCGCGAACGGCCGGGCGACGTTGCCCTGGTTGGATTGGCGGCGGATTTCCGCCTTGCCCATGCCAGCACCGAATCCGGTTACGCTGGCGCCGGATGCCTCCGCCGACCGCATGGAATTCTCCCGTCTTGTGAGGGTGTTAGCCCCGCCCGATTTGCCCGTTAACGAACAATGAATCAGGCCGACTCCGGTGTCCAGACCCCCTTCCGGCGCCCGGGCGGCCGGATCGCAAAAACGTGAGTCACGAGAATCACTTAGCCGCGAAGAAAAAATTCTTCCACAGGGTGCCTGCAGGTAGTTGGGTGGCCGCCCCCGCTTTGGCGGGAGCGACCGGTGTTCGCGGTGCTAGCCGGCGAGCATCCGGGTGAGAATGTCGGCGGTGTTCCGGCTCAGCGTTCCATGGGCCTGAAGCCCGGTCAGCGCAGCCTTTGCGGCCTCCCGGCGGCCGCTTTCCAGCATCGGCCAGATGCGGAATCCGGTGAGCACGCGCGCGGCCACCTGGGGGTTGATCTTGTCCACATCGGCGACGAAATCGGCGACGAAGCGGAAGCCTGCACCATCGGCCCGTGCAAACTGAGTCGGGTTGCTCATGGCGAAGGTTCCGACCAGCGACCGCAGCCGGTTCGGATTGGTCTTGGGGAAGCCGGGATCGGCCAGCACGGCCTGCATGATGCCGATCACGTCGTCGCGCGGCGCGGCAGCCGTCACCGCCAGCCACTTGTCGAGCACCAGCGGATCGCCGCCGAAGCGGGTGCGGAAGTCAGCCAGCATGGCCGGTGCCTCCGGCGTGCCTGCCGTCGCCGAAGAGGCCAGGGCAGCCAGGCGGTCCGTCATGTTGCCGGCTTCGGCATATTGCTGGGCCGCCAGTGCCGAGGCGCCTTCGGCTTCGCTGGCCACCAGCAGACCGAGCATGCGATTGCGCAGGGCGCGGCGCCCCGTGCTCGACGGATCGGGCGCGTAAGGGGCGGTGCTGGTGAGCGCGTCATAGGTTTTGCGCATCTGGCCGGCCAACGGCCCGAAAACGGCACGCAGCAGCCGGTCACGCACCTCGTGGATCAGCGAGGGATCGACATCCCGGCCGATTTCACGGCCGATCAGGGATTCATCGGGCAGGGCGAGTGCCAGCGCCTTGAACGCGTCGTCCAGCGCCTCGCTGCCCAGGGTGTCTCCCATGGCCTGGCTCAGCGCCGTGACGGCCGCGTCGCTCCACGGCTCGCCGCGTACCGCGCTGACAGCCAGCGCCATGCCGACATCCTGCAATGCCTGCCAACGGTTGAACGGGTCGCTGTCATGACGCGCCAAGAACAGCTGGTCGTCTTGCGTCAGTCCGGTCTGCATGATGACCGGCGCAGAGAATTCGCGCAGCAGCGAGGGCACCGGGCGGTTTGCCACCCCAGTAAACGTCACTTCGGCGCTTTCGCCGTCCAGCACAATCAGATCATCGCGCACTTCGGCACCGCTGACCGCGTTCCAGCCCATCGGGCTGCCATTGGGACCGATCAGGCCGAACTTGATGGGCAGTACGAGCGGCGACTTGGTGGGCTGGCCCGGTGTCGGCAGCGTCTCCTGCTTGAGCTTGAGCGTATAGGTCTGCGCCGCCGCATCGTAATGCTCGTCGACGCTTAGGCGCGGCGTGCCGGCCTGCAGATACCAGGTCTTGAACTGGTCGAGGTTGACGCCATTGGCATCGGCAAAGGCCGCGAGGAACGCCTCGATGGTCGTCGCCTGACCGTCATGGCGCTCGAAATAGAGGTCCATGCCCTTGCGGAAACCGGCTTCGCCCAACAGCGTCGCCAGCATGCGGACGATTTCGGCGCCCTTTTCGTAGACCGTGGTCGTGTAGAAGTTGTTGATCTCGCGATACTGGTCCGGACGCGGCGGGTGGGCCAGCGGGCCGCCATCTTCGGGGAACTGCGCCCGGCGCAGTGTGCCCACATCCGAGATGCGCTTTACCGCGCGGCTGCGCTCGTCCGAGGTGAATTCCTGGTCGCGATAGACGGTCAGGCCTTCCTTGAGGCAGAGCTGGAACCAGTCGCGGCAGGTGATGCGGTTGCCGGTCCAGTTGTGGAAATATTCGTGCGCGATCACGCGCTCGATGCCGTCGTAATCGCCATCGGTCGCGGTTTCCGGCTGGGCGAATACCAGCCGATCGTTGAAGATGTTGAGCCCCTTGTTCTCCATCGCGCCGAAGTTGAAATCGCTCACGGCGACGATGTTGAAGATGTCGAGGTCATACTCGCGCCCGAAGCGGCGTTCGTCCCACGCCATCGAGCGCTTGAGGCTGTCCATGGCCCACAGGCACTGCTCTTCCTTGCCATGAGTGCAATAGATCGCCAGATCCACCTTGCGGCCCGATGCAGTGGTGAAACTGTCGGTGATCGAGCCGAGATCGCCCGCCACCAGCGCAAACAGATATGCGGGCTTGGGGAAGGGGTCCTCCCACACGGCATAGTGCAAGCCGTCACCGGCATCGCCCTTGGCGATCAGGTTGCCATTGGCCAGCAGCACCGGCGCGAGGTCGCGCGGAGCGGTCATAGTCACCTTGAACACCGCCAGATTGTCGGGGCGATCAAGATAATAGGTGATGCGGCGGAAGCCTTCCGGCTCGCACTGGGTGCACCAGGTGCCGCTGGAGCGATAGAGCCCCATGAGCTTGGTATTGCCCTCGGGCTGCAGCTTTACCTCGGTTTCAAGGACAAAGCGGCGCAGCGGGGGCTCATAGACGGTCAGGCTGTTCTCGTCGGTGGCATAGGCCAACAGGGCCAGCGGTGCGCCATCGATGGCAATTGATGACAAAGTCAACTCGTCGCCATCCAGCACCAAAGGGGTGCCGGGCGCGGTATTTTCCGCCGGTTCCACGGTCAGGAGTGCGCGGACCCGCGTGCCTTCAGCAAGAATCCTGAAGTCGAGATCTATCGAGGTCACGCGATATGGGCTCGGCGCGTAGTCCTTGAGGTAGATAGTGTGCTCGTTTTCGGTGCGCATTTAGTGTTTCCGTCAAATCAATTGTCTGAAATCGACTGTGGCTGCTCCGCAACAGCAGACTCGCCACATTCGTGTATCCTGATCGGCCAGCAACCGCTTCGGCACACTCTTCTACGCCAAATAAGTTGGCAATGGGGAGGGGGCTTCCTCCGGTTGCACACGCAGCTCCTCTGCGCCACTTTCGGGCGTATTGAGCGCGGTATCCGAATATTCCGGTCGGTAACTATCTGCCCCAAGCGTCCTGCTGACAGCTTTTGTCGCCGGACGACCGTCTAGAGGGCGACGCCGCGTCCGGTTGTTAGAATGGTGAATGTTATGCTGCGTTGGTTCGAGCGACGTCTAGATCCCTATCCGGCCGGAGATCCGGTCGAGCCCCCAAAGGGGCTGCTGGCCTTCTGCCTGCACTATAGTCACGGCGCCAAGAAGTGGCTGGCGCTGATGGCCGTTGCTGCTGCGGCGGTGGCGATCGGAGAAATCGTCATCTTTGGCTTCATCGGCGATGTGGTGAACTGGCTTGCCGGCGCCGACCCAGAGACGTTTCTCGCCACCGATGGCTGGAAGCTAGCCATGATGGGCGCGATGATCGTCATCGTGCTGCCCGGCTTCGCGCTGATTTCGACGCTCACCATGCATCAGACGCTGCTGGGTAACTTCCCCCAGCGCATCCGCTGGATGAGCCATCGCTATCTCATTCGCCAGTCGATGAGCTACTTCCAGGACGAGTTTGCCGGCCGAATTGGCGCCAAGCTCATGCAGACATCGCTCGCCGTGCGCGAAGTGGTGATGAAGCTGCTCGACATGCTGGTTTATGTCGTCGTCTACTTCACCGGCGCGGTGGTGCTGGCGGCTTCGGCCGATTGGCGCCTGGCCATTCCGTTCCTGGTCTGGCTGGCGGCCTATGTCGCCATGATGTTCTATTTCATCCCGCGCATGGGCAAGATTTCCCAGGCTCAGGCCGACGCGCGCTCGCTGATGACCGGCCGCATCGTCGATAGCTACACCAACATCGCCACGGTGAAGCTGTTCAGCCATTCCAACCGAGAAGAGACTTACGCCAAGGAGGCGATGGACGAGTTTCTGGACACGGTTTACCGGCAGATGCGCCTGTTCACCGTGCTCAACATGCTCGTGCTCTGGTCCAACGCTCTGCTGCTGTTCTCGGTTGGCGCCACGGGCATCTGGCTGTGGATGCAGGGTGTGATGACGCCGGGCTCGCTCGCCGTCTCGCTGGGCCTCGTCATGCGCTTCCAGGGCATGAGCCAGTGGGTCATGTGGGAAATGTCTGCCCTGTTCGAGAATATCGGAACGGTCAAGGACGGCATTTCGTCGATTTCGTTGCCGCGCGTCGTGGCCGACAAGCCCGAAGCCAAGGCGCTTCCTGCCGTGAATGGCGACATCAAGTTCGACAAGGTGAGCTTCCACTACGGCAAGAAGTCCGGCGTGATCGACGATCTCAACCTGCACATCCGTCCGGGCGAGAAAATCGGCCTCGTGGGGCGTTCGGGTGCGGGCAAGTCGACCATCGTCAACCTCCTGCTGCGCTTCTACGACCGCGCGGAAGGGCACATCCTGATCGACGGGCACGACATCGCCAAGGTGACGCAGGATAGCTTGCGCGCCAATATTGGCGTGGTGACGCAGGATACCTCGCTCCTGCACCGATCGGTGCGCGACAACATCCTCTATGGCCGTCCCGATGCCACCGAGGAGATGATGCGTGCTGCGGCCGAGCAGGCCGAGGCGACTGACTTCATCGATACGCTGAGCGATCCGCAAGGCCGCAAGGGCTACGACGCCCATGTCGGCGAGCGTGGCGTCAAGCTATCGGGCGGCCAGCGCCAGCGCATCGCCATCGCTCGCGTGCTGCTCAAGAACGCTCCGATCCTCGTGCTCGACGAGGCCACATCTGCTCTCGACTCCGAGGTCGAGGCGGCCATTCAGGGGCAGCTGCAGATGCTGATGCAGGGCAAGACGGTGATCGCGATCGCGCATCGTCTCTCCACCATCGCCATGATGGACCGCCTGGTCGTGCTCGATAAGGGCCGTGTCGTCGAAACCGGCACGCATGCCCAGCTCGTCGATACGGGCGGAATCTATAGCCAGCTCTGGAGCCGCCAGTCTGGCGGGTTCCTCGACGCCGACCAGCCTGAGGAAGCTGCGCAGTGATGGTCATTGGCCACCATATCGCCGCCCCACAATCGCTGCCCGCGGACTTGATCCGCGGGCCTCTCGCCCTCAGCAGGCGCTGATAGTGACCCCCGGATCAAGTCCGGGGGAAACATCGGTGAAAGCTGAAACAACGTCCAACCGCCTACCAACCAAGGAGTACACCGATGGGTGACAACACCGAAACGGCCATCACCGCGACCGCGCATCTTCAAGCCTCAACGGCTCCCCGCGTAGCACAACGCAAACCCATGGACCGATTCCGAACCTGACCCGAGCACATCCCTCCGTCAGGCGCGGCTCAAAGAAAAATGAGCTCCAAATGTTCAACCGCGTCATTGCCTATTTCGACAATCTCTATTCGCCCGTCGCGCTCGCCAAGGATCGGCAGCCACCCATGGGCCTCCGTCCCTTCGTCAGCTACTTCGTCGGTCAGTTCCGCGCGGCCTTCATAGCCCGCATCGTGCTGGTCTCCATCGGCTCAGTCGCCGATGCGCTGATGCCTGTATTTGTCGGCCTAGTGGTCGGCATGCTGGCCACCACCAATCCCGGCGAAATCTTCGACCAGAACGGCCAGACCTTCCTCTGGATGATCTTTGTCGTAGTGCTGGTTCGCCCGCTGACCTTCCTGCTCGATACCCTGATCCGCAACCACGGCATCGTGCCCAACCTGGTCGATCTGGTGCGATGGCAAAGCCATTGGCACGTCATCCGCCAGAGCTGGACCTTCTTCCAGAACGACTTTGCCGGGCGCATCGCCAACAAGATCATGCAAGCCGGCGAAGCGATCGAAATCGGGGTGAACCTTACGATCGACGCTGCGTGGTACGCGCTGGTCTTCGTCGTTGTCGCCATCATCGTGCTGGCGCAGCTTGATCTGGTCCTGCTGGTGCCGATCGGGGTGTGGCTGCTGCTCTATGCCATCCTCTTCACCATCACCATGCCGCTTATCGCCCGCTATTCCGAGGAACTCTCGGAGAGCAAATCGGTGATGACGGGCCGGATCGTCGACAGCTACACCAACATCCAGACCCTCAAGACCTTCTCGACCGGCGGTCATGAGGATCAGTATGTGTCGGACTCAGTGATGGATCACGCCATCAGCTTCCGCAAGCTGATGCGGGTGTTCACCTACATGTGGTCCATCCTGTTCCTGCTCAATGCGGGGCTGGTGGTGTCGGTTACCTGGTTGGCGCTGGCCGGCTGGAACAATGGCGTGCTGTCGGCTGCTGCGGTGGCCACGGCAATCCCGTTCGCGTTGCAGATCATGAACATGAGCGGTTGGATCCTCGAAATCGGTTCCAACATCTTCCGGCAGGTCGGCAACGTCCGGGACTCGATGGATACCATCGCCCAGCCCCTGACCATGCTCGATGCGCCCGATGCCAGGCCTCTGGAAGTGACCAAGGGCGAACTGACCTACGACAATGTCAGCTTCAACTATTGGCGCGGCAAGGATGGTTCGGTCATCGATCGCTTCAACCTCACGGTGGAGCCGGGCGAAAAGATCGGCCTGGTCGGCCGGTCCGGCTCGGGCAAGTCGACGCTGGTCAATTTGGCCCTGCGCATGTTTGACGTTCAGGACGGTGGTATTCGCATCGATGGGCAGGATGTCCGCAATGTCACGCAGGAAAGCGTGCGCGCGGCCATTGGGCTTGTCAGCCAGGATACCTCGCTCCTGCACCGTTCGGTTCGTGAAAACCTCAAATATGGCCGTCAGTCGGCGACCGATGAGGAAATGATCCGCGCCGCCGAACAGGCCAAGGTGCACGACGTCATCCAGGGTCTCGTCGATCCCAAGGGCTATCGCGGCTATGACGCCCATGTGGGCGAACGTGGCGTGAAGCTCTCGGGCGGCCAGCGGCAGCGCGTGGCGATCGCCCGCGTGCTGCTCAAGAACGCCCCGATCCTGGTGCTCGACGAAGCCACCTCCGCTCTCGATTCCGAGGTGGAAGCGGCTATCCAGGAGCAGCTGACGAGCCTGATGCAGGGCAAGACGGTGATCGCCATTGCCCACCGTCTATCCACCATCGCGGCCATGGATCGTCTTGTGGTGCTGGAACAGGGGCAGATTGTCGAGCAGGGCAGTCACGCCCAGCTCCTGGCTACAGGCGGGCACTATGCCCAGCTGTGGGAACGCCAGTCGGGCGGCTTCCTCGATCTGGAAGCGGCCGCAGAGTAAATCCTTGGTGTCGCCCGCTCTCTAGTGGGCGGCACCAACACGCTGGATGCGGCTGAGTTGCGGCTGCTCATTTTCGCTGGCGAGATAGGCACCGAGCATATCCTCGGTCATCGGCCGACCGAACAGATATCCCTGCATCACCGTGCCGCCCAGCCCCAGAAGGGCGTCCAGCTGCTGTTCGGTTTCGATGCCCTCGAACACACAGGTGATCCCCAGGTTGCGGCACAGGTCGACGGTCGTCTTGATGATTGCCCGGCTGGTGGGGTCATTGGTCACTTCGGCAACGAAACTGCGATCCACCTTGATCCGGTCTAGCGGCAGCTTCTGCACATGGGTGAGGCTGGAATGGCCGGTGCCGAAGTCGTCGAGCGCAATGCGCGATCCCAGAGCCAGCAGCGCCAACAGCCCCGCATTGGCCTGATCCATATCGCGCATGACGGCGGTTTCGGTGATTTCGAAATCGACACGGCAAGGCTTCCCGGCTTTGCTGACGAGGGCAACGATAGCCTCGATCGCGGTGGCCGAGCCCAGGTCATGGGCCGAGAGATTGACAGACAGCCGCAGTGACTTTGGCAGGCGTTCGGATACCGCCAGCGCCTTGCGCAGCACCGTTTGCGTGATCTTGGAGATCACGCCCGACCGCTCGGCCATGGGAATGAATTCAGCCGGAGAAATCTCGCCCAGCAGCGGGCTGCGCCACCGCGCCAGCACTTCGTAGCCGGTGGTGCAGTTGTGCGCGATATCGAACTGCGGCTGGAACAGGATGTAGATTTCTGCGTCGAGGTCTGCGGTATGCAGCGCATGTTCCATGCGGCGGACGCGGCTGATGTCGAGCGCGTGCCGCTCGGAAAACACCACGACGCTGCCCCGTGCCTCGCGCTTAGCCACCGAGGTGGCATAGTCTGCGCGGTCGAACAGGGTTTCCGCCGTATCGCCGGGCCGCGACGAGGCAAAGCCGGCAGAGGCCGATAGATGAATATTGGTACCCGTGAGGTCAAAGGACAGCCGCATGGCGCGCGTCAGTTCCTCGCCGCAGGAGCGCAGATTGGCTTCGTCTGTGGGCCCGCCCAGGATAAGGGCAAAATTGTCGGCGCCGAGCCGCGCCAATAGGCTTGAGGGGCGGCGAATTCCGTTGATCCGCCGGGCGACTTCGTTCAGCACACGGTCGCCGGTGATCTGGCCGAAAATGTCATTGATCGATTTGAAGCTGTCCAGATCGAGCCGCGCCACGGCGATCTGATAGCCACCGGCGTGGGCCTTGGCCAGCATGGCTTGCAACTGCCGGTCGAACGAGCGCCGGTTGGGCAGGCCCGTTAGGGCGTCGACATTGGCAAGCTGGTAGTTTTCATCCGACAGGCGCTGAGTCTCGGCCTGTCTGCTGGCCATTTCGGTACGCGAGGCAACGAACGCGCCAAAGTCGCGATAGTTGGCAACCAGGATCCAAAGCAGTGTGGCGACCGTCATGGTCAGGGTAACGGCGACGGCCATTAGCACTAGATTGCCGCTGTTCATGAAGAAGATGGCAAAGGGCGTCAGCATGCTGAGGGCCATGGTCGCGGCCGCGGCCCGCAGTTGCATCAGGCAGAATACCCCGCAGATGCTGGTGAGGGCGATATAGAAGGCAATATGCGCCTGGTGGAACGGGTCACCAAAGGCATAGAGGCTCAGCGCCCACGCCGTGAAGGCGAGGCCAAGCACCCCCGAGGCGATCACTGCACTGACAAGCAGCCTTCGTGCCTGGGCGTAGGTCGGCGTCTCTCGGGCGCGCAGCCAGGTTGCCATGCGCACGATGCACAATAGGGTCAGCAGTCCCGGGATATACAGACGCAGCAGAGGCGGCGCCCCCGTCACGGTGGCAGACAGCAGCAGGGTGTTGACCACCACGTTTCCATAGAGCAGCGGAATCTGCCGGCTAAAGGCACGCGCCTGCGCCTGGACCAATTCTGGGTCATTCGGGACAGCAAAAAACTGCAGTAGCTTCTGCGTTGCAGACATAAAATACGAGCCCCCTCGTATGGGGACCCTATTCGGGCAAGTCCTAACACATACGTAAATTTGTCTGGGCAATTGCCGTACCCGGCTTAAAGCGCAAATCGCAACGATGCAAAAAGGCCCGGCAATCGTGTCTGGCCCCATTGGAAGCCGCCGCGAGACCGGCTAAACGTTGATGCAATCGATTGCATCGAGCCGGCACGCACTCAGGATGAACGCTGCCCGGGATCGCCGCAGCACGCCGTGAGGAGACTAAAGTGACCGTGCCAACGACCTATTCCGCCCTCGATTTGGGCGGCGAATTTACGCTGTCTTCACCAACGCACGATCTCATTGCCCCGATTGCCCTGCCGGGCGACGTCCACACGGCCCTGCTAGCCGGCGGCCACATTCCCGATCCCTATTACGGCGAAAACGAAAAAACCGTCATGTGGGTCAACGAGACGGCCTGGTCCGTCGAGCGCACCTTCACGGCCACAGCCGCCGACATCGAAGGCTATTTGACGTTGACCCTCGCTGAGGTCGATTGCATCGCCACCATCCTGCTCAATGGTGAGGTCGTCGCGAAAACGCTGAACAGTTTCGTCCGCAACGACATCGACGTCACGGGCAAGGTGCGGGCAGGGGACAACACCCTGCGGATCGAGTTCGATATCGCGCCCGATGTGGCCAAGGCCCGCGCCGACGCGCACCCGTTCCCGATCCCCTTCACCTACAATTATCAAACCAATGGCTTGAAGGGCATCCACATGAACTTCATCCGCAAGGCAGCATGCCATGCGGGATGGGACTGGGGCATCTGCCTGATGCCGATTGGCATTTACGGCACCATGAGCCTGCGCCGGTCGCGACTGGCGCGGCAGGAAAGCGTTCAGGTCGATCAGGCCCACGGCCAGAAGTCGGTCGAACTGTCGATAAAGACTCGCCTTTTTGCCTTTGCCCAAGGTTCAGTGGAACTTGAGCACGCCATCGCGGGCCAAGTGATTGCAGACAAGGTGATGGTGCAGCCAGGCGAGAACATCGTCACCCACAGCGTCACCATTCATGATCCCGAGCTTTGGTGGCCGGCCGGGCAGGGCGAACAGCCGCTCTACGAGCTGGTGACCAACCTCGAGGGCGAAAAGACCGCTCGCCAGATCGGCCTGCGCAAGCTGGAATGGATCGTCGAGAAGGACGAGATCGACCATTCCTTCAAGTGCCGCATCAATGGCCGCGACATCACCATGATGGGCGCCAACTGGATCCCCGCCGACGCCATCCCCTCGCGCATCACCCCGGCCGTCATCCGCGACCTGCTCGACAGCGCCAAGGCCGCCAACATGAACATGCTGCGCATCTGGGGCGGCGGCCAGTATGAGCCCGACTACTTCTATGAGCTGTGCGACGAGCTGGGCATCCTTATCTGGCACGATTTCATGTTCTCGTGCATGAGCTACCCCTCTGATCGCGACTTCCTCGACAATGTGCGCACTGAAGTCACCCAGCAGGTGCGCCGCCTCAGCCACCATGCCTGCATTGCCCTCTGGTGCGGAGACAACGAGGTCATCGGTTCGCTTAACTGGTATCCCGAAACGCGCGCCGACAAGGAGCGCTATATCGCCAATTACGACCGGCTCAATTCCATGCTGCACCGGATCGTCGAGGACGAGGATGCCGCCCGCCGCTTCTGGCCGTCTTCGCCATCGCTAGGCTACATGGATTTTTCCGACGGCTGGCACTCCGATACGCGTGGCGACCTGCATTATTGGGACGTCTGGCACTCCGCCAAATCCTTCGACGCCTACCGCACTGTCAATCCGCGCTTCGCCTCCGAATTCGGTTTCCAGTCCTTCACGTCGATGAACGTCATCGAGACCTTTACGGAGAAAAAGGATCGCAATCCCTCATCCCCGGTGATGGAAAACCATCAGCGCAACAATGGCGGCAATGCGCGCATTCTCGAAACCATGACGCGCTATTTCCGCTTTCCGCGCGACTTCGACCAGATGGTGTTCCTCAGCCAGATCCAGCAGGGCCTCGCCATCAAGACGGCCATTGAATATTGGCGCTCCACTAAGCCGCGTTGCATGGGCACGCTGTTCTGGCAGATCAACGACATCTGGCCGGTGGCGAGCTGGTCCAGCCTTGATTACGGCGGGCAGTGGAAGCTGCTGCAATACATGGCCAAGAGGTTCTATCTGCCCGTCAACGTCGTCGCGGTTCCCAGCGCCGACAATGCCGGGATCATCCTGCGCGGCATCAATGACACCGGAAAGCCCGCGACGATTGCGCTCGAAGTCCGCGCCATCAAAGTTGGCGGCGGTGATCGCGTCGTGTTCTCGGGTAATACCGCCATCGGTCCTGACGCCGCCATCGACGTCACCAGGCTTGAGGCCGGCGAGCTGGCCGCCGATGAGTTCCTGTTCTTTTCCTGGCGCGATGCGAAGGGCAAGCTGCTGGGCGAAAACGACTATTTTCCCAAGCCCTACAAGGCCTACGAACTCGTTTCGCCCAAGGTGAGGGCCGCATGGTCCGATGTTGATGGCCAACTGGTCCTCAGCCTCACCAGCGACAAGCCAGCCCTGTTCGTCACGGCCAGTGTCGATGTGCCCGGCTATTTCTCCGACAACGCGGTGACACTGCTTCCCGGCCGCCACACCGAGCTGACCTTCACCCCGCGGCACGGCGCCACGCCGTCCGCCGCCGAACTGGTGACCTCACTCCGCGTCCGCGATCTCAGCGAGACGTTCTGACGGGCAGGGTCCTGACAGGGACCTCTCTCACCCCCACCGGCGCTGTCCCCGGACTTGATCCGGGGACAGCTCTCCAACCCGGAACTGCGCGACGAGTGATCCGCGGATCAAGTCCGCGGGCAGCCCGGTGCTTGGGAGGTATTCGTGTATCTCCCATACCAGAACCTACCCCACCGCGTTGACATGCGGCCCGCCATCAACCAACCCTAGCGCACTGCCTGTCGTGCGGCCCCTGGACTTGTCATGCCCTTGTTTTCAAATACTTCCTCGACGTCCAGATGACCCACGCTGTCGCTCCGGTTGAAAACCGCGCCAACTACGCGATCGCCCTGGTCTTGATGTCCCAACTGGTGCTGCTGGTTCTCGATATTTCGGCCAAATGGCTGTCCATCGAGGGCATGCCGACGACGGAAATCGTCTTCGTTCGCTATGGCATGCACTTGGTGCTGTTGTTCCTGCTATTCCTGCCGGTCACCGGGAAGAACCTCTGGAAGAGCAACAATCTCAAGCTCGAAATCCTGCGCGGTGCGTGCCTGCTCTGCACGACCGGCCTCAATTTCCTCGCGATGCGCTACCTGCCGCTCACTGTCACCAGCGCCATCCAGTTCACGTCACCGCTGATCATCTGTGCGCTGTCCGGGCCGCTGCTGGGCGAAACCGTCGGTTGGCGCCGCTGGCTCGCCATCGGCGTGGGCTTCATCGGCATCCTGATCATTGTCCGGCCCGGCTCCGAGGCATTCCAGCCGGCGGCGCTGCTCAGCGTGGGCTGCGCCATTTTCCTTGCCCTGTTCTCGATCCTGACGCGCAAGCTTGCGGGCGTGGATTCCGCGCTCACCCAGCAGTTCTATGCTGGTGCAACGCCGGTTATCCTGCTGGCGCCGGTGGCCTTCACGGGCTGGGTCTGGCCTACCCAACCCATTTCATGGGCAGCTTTCGCGGTGATGGGCGCCGCGGGGCTTGGCGGGCATTATCTGAACTCGGTGGCCCATCGCTATGCGCCGCCATCGACCCTCGCGCCCTTCAGCTATTTGAGCCTGCTCTACATGGCCATGGCGAGCTGGCTGATCTTCAATCAGCCCCCAGACCAGTGGTTCATCCTGGGCGCGGCCATCATCATTCTCAGCGGGCTTTATATCTGGCTGCGCGAGCGCCAGTTGGCTAAGCGGTTTACCGCCATTGATACCGACCCGACCGGCGCCGCTCCCTAGCCGATATCGGCGCGCCAGCGGGCGGCATACTCGGCAAAGCCCTCGATAGCGAGGGGAGCAATCGCCACCCCGGCCGCCGCTGGTGCCGTCGCCCCGCCAAACAGCATGCTGGCGCCAAGACTGGTGCCCGTCGCATCACCCGACGCGCTGACCGGCACGCCGGTCAGGGATGCCAGCGCCTGTCCGAACAGGACGTTGCGCGCCAGCGGCCCCTCGATGATGATCTCGTGGCCCAGCCCGCAGAGGTCGAGGCTGGCCCGCGTCACCAGTGCGAGATAGAGTGAGGCCGCTGCCGTTTGCTCTGCTGCCGTCAGCGTCGTTGGGTCCACTGTCCAGCGCCCCACTGCGGTGGGGAAGGGGCCTACGCCCGGCATGAAGCTGGGCTGCACCCGGATATCCTCGGCGATGATCCGCGCCACGTCACCCGCGCGCGGTTCGCCGATCTGCTTCACCAGCAGGTCAAACTCCCGCCCGCCCATGAAACGCGCCGTGGGGACCGCGCGCCCGAAGGCGTCGACATTGGCGAGGCTGTCCCGCGCCGGATCCAGCCGATCTGTGCCGCCGCCAACCGTCATGACAATGGTCCAGGTGCCGGTCGAAATGATGCTGAAGGGCGGTTCTTTTCCGCCGAGATGGGGCAGCAGCGATGCATTGGAATCGTGGATGCCGCAGGTCACCGGCGTATCCGCACCAAGCCCCGTCGCTTCCGCGACTTCTGGCACAATGCTGCCCAACACCGATGCCGCAGGCCGGATGGGCGGGAACCGCTCGATCCAGCCCTGCGCCGCCACCATGCCCGAAAAGTCACCGCGCGCTGGCGCCCACAAGTCGGTATGGCAGCCCAGAGAGGTGACCTCGCTCGCCATCACGCCCGTCAGCCGCCAGGCCCAATATTGCGGATAGGTCAGGATGGCCGTGACACCGGCGAAAGCCTCGGGAAAGGCCTGCGATTGCCAGAAGATCTGCGCGCCCAGATTGAGCCCATGCGGCAGGCGCGGCGACAGCGTCTCGGCGAAATCGGGCCGCATCGCGCCGTAGGCGTCGGCCATGCTGTCGGGGCCCTCATGCTCATAATCGAGCACCGGCATGGCCAGCGTGTCCCCGGCCATCAGCGCGGCGGTGGCGCCATGCGTGGTGATGGATATCCCATCCACCCCATGTGCGGCCTGCAGCTCCCGCAGGCTATCGAGAATGAATGCCCACAGCCGCTCCACATCGGCATGGGGATAGGGCCCGTCGCGCAGCACAGTGTTGGGCGTGCTGCGCCCGGCAATTTGCTGCCGCGTCTCCGCGTCGATCAGGACGACTTTGGCGTTGGTCTTGCCAATATCAATGACGGCGACGGAACGGGGCAGGGGCATGAAGCATACTCACGGGTCTCCCCTGCCGCATTACTTGAAATCGGTGATCGGCGCCAGAACTAACATGTTAGCGCCAAGGGAGACCTACTTGATCACCAGCACCGGGATGTCGGAATGCGCCAGCACCTCGGCCGCCTGGCTGCCGAGCAGCAGCCGCCCCAGTCCACGCCGCCCATGCGACCCCATGACGATGAGATCGGCGCCTTGCCGACTGGCAGTGGAGAGGATGGCGTCCGCCGGCAGACTGTCTGGTACGTGCAGTGTTTCGATGACCTGGCCGCTGGCCTGTGCCACTTGCTTGGCCTCGTCCAGAGTGGCCTTGGCCATGTCTGCATTGGCTTTTTCGATTTCGGTGAGGATGACGCCCGTATCCATGGCAATCAGGCCGGCCGCCGGCGCCGCCAGCACCATCGGATCGGTCGAGTGCACCACGAATAGCTTTGCGCCGAACTCCTTGGCCAAAGTCAGGGCGTGGCGGAGGGCCTTGTCTGCCAGATCCGAACCATCAACGGCGACGACGATGCGTGTATACATGCTGCGCTCCTTTTCTGCTTCAGTCAGCTTATGCGTGCCATGCGGTGCTGGTCTTGATCCAGATCATACCCTCGTGCATTGCCCCGCAAGTTAATCAATACTATGGAAGCGGCATGCAACAGACCCGCAGAGATGATGCCGAGACCGTTCGGCGTGCCCGCCGTTTTAGCGTGGCCCCGATGATGGATTGGACGGACCGCCATTGCCGGTACCTCCATCGCCTCCTCACGCGCGAAGCCTTGCTGTTTACCGAAATGGTGACGAGCGCCGCCATTGTCCACGGCGATGCGGCCCGTCACCTGCGTTTTGATTGCTTCGAACAGCCCGTGGCGCTCCAGCTTGGCGGATCCGATCCGGTCGAACTGGCTAAGGCCACGCGCCTGGCGCATGACTTCGGCTATGCGGAGATCAACCTGAATGTCGGCTGCCCCTCCGATCGCGTGCAGTCCGGACGCTTCGGCGCCTGCCTGATGGCCGAGCCGGATCTCGTTGCCGATTGCGTGCGCGCAATGCGCGACGCGACGGATCGCCCCGTCACCGTCAAATGCCGCATCGGCATCGACGATCAGGATACCGAGGAAAGTCTCGATCGCTTCGCCGACAAGATGGTCGAAGCTGGCGTGGATGCCCTCTATGTGCATGCCCGCAAGGCCTGGCTCAAGGGCCTCAGCCCCAAGGAAAACCGCACCATTCCCCCGCTCGATTACGATCGGGTCCATCGCCTGCGCGCGCGGCTCACCCCGCTCCCGGTGATGATCAATGGTGGGCTGGACAGCATCGAGATCGCCGTGGCCGAGATGGCCCACACCGATGGCGTCATGCTGGGCCGCGCTGCCTATCACACGCCCATGCTGCTGGCCGATGTCGATCGCCTGTTCTTCGGTGCAACCGAGGAGCCCCAAGGGCTCGTCGAAATCATGCATGCCATGGCCGCCTATGCCGACCGTGAGGCCGCCGCCGAGGGCACCCGCCTCAACAACATCGCCCGCCATATGCTGGGGCTTGCCAACGGCCTGCCCGGCGCCCGTCAGTTCCGCCAGATTCTCAGCGTCGATGCCTGCAAACCCGGCGCCGACTCCTCGGTGATGACGCGCGCCCTAGAAGCCGTAAACCGCCACGCCCTCGCCGACGCGGTCTAGCCTCGCCCTCTTAATCCACCAGCTCCAGCGAATTCTGGGTAACGCTGTACCGGCTCAGCGTCTCGAGGAAGGTCATGCCCAACAGGCTGGTCTTGAGTGCTTCGGCCTCGGTGACGAAGGCGACGACGCGCTCGCGCACGATCCCGCCCACTTCGATGCGGTCCAGCCGCACGCGCGCCGCCCGTCCGGTGCCATTGGCCGTCGCGACGGGCAGGGTGAACGATAGCCCGCGAACGTCGATCCCCGCTGCCTCGGCATCGGCGATCGTCAGCACCACGGCGCTCGCCCCGGTGTCGAAGATCATCGGCGTCGTGTGCCCGTTGACCGTCGCGTTGATTTCGAAATGCCCGCCCACGCCCCGGCGGAAGGTGGCGATGCCTTGCTCGGCGTCCACCACGGCAACCCCGGGCCGGAACTCGCCCATCACGCGTCCAGCCATGCCGGTCAACTCGTCGCGATAGGCATAAGTCACGGCCGCCACGCCAAAAATGCCGACCCACAGCAGCAGGCTCCCCACCAGCTCGGATGCCCGGCGACGGCGCGTAAAGAGCCCACCGGCAAACACCAGGAGGATCACCAGAAGCGGGATGAGTTGGGCCGTCTGCATTTGCGTCAGTCCGGCGAGACTTCCAACATCGGCATTGATCAGCAGGGCAAGCCCCACCGCGATAACCAGCGCAATGCCGATAAAGATCATGCCTGCGCCTCCAGCGGGATTGTCAGTCTCATCAAGACGATAAAGGCATGTGCGATGACAATTTCAAGGCCGAACTGCCCCCAAGCGCGATCGCGCTGTTCAGACAAACGGCAACAGCCCCGTCAGCACGGCGATTTCCACCAGCGCCACCAGCGCTCCAATCAGGTCGCCCGTCTGCCCGCCAACGAGCCGCCGGCAAAGGGCCGTCCAGCCTGCGATCACCGCCAAAGCCAACAGCAGCGCAAAACAAAGTGCCAGCAAACTGGTCGCCGGTCCGGCCAGCAGAAACAGCAGCACGGCGGCAAACACCGCGCCCACGGCAAAACTCCGCATTGGCAGCCGTCCGGCCGCCGCCGAGGCGCCATCGGCGCGTGCAGCGGGCAATGCCACGGCCAGCCACAGCCCGCCTGACCGTCCCACGATGCTGGCCGCCAGCCACACCGCGCCCGCCACCAAGGGATTGATCGCGGCCATCGCGCCAAGGGCTGCCACGCGCAGCATCAGAAACAGCGCCAGCGCCGCTACCCCATAGGTGCCGTGCCGGCTGTCCTTCAGGATTTCGAGCCGCCGTTCGGTCGTGTGCCCGCCAAACAGGCCATCGGCCGCATCCGCCAGCGCATCTTCGGCCATGGCCCCGCTCGCCAGCACCATTGCCGCTACGGCCAGCGCGGCCGCGAAATAGCTCGGCAATCCGATCAGCGTGCCGCCGATGAGCAGCAGCACCGGGCCGCCGCCGATCACCACGCTGGCCAGCGGCAGAGCCATGGCAATACGTCCCAGGTCGGGCAATTGGTGGGGCGTGTTGCCGGTCGGCAGGCGGGAGAAAAACCGCAACGCCATCACCAGGTCGTCACCCAGTCCGTGGCCGCCAACGGGGCCTTTCGGGCCACTGGGTTCGGCTGGTGCGACGGTGGGTTCTTCGGCGTTCAATTGCTTTTCGTCCTGCAATCGGCAACAAGTCGCCACCTTCCTACCCCGAACCACCGTGACTCGCCATGCCCACGCTCAGCCCTGCCTACGCCGATGTCATTGAGCTTCTGACCATCGCTCCGGATGGTGACGAAGCCGCCGTTGCGGCGGTTCGCGCCCATGATGCCAAGCTCACTAAGCCCGCCGGCTCGCTCGGCGCTCTGGAAGGGCTGGTGGAGTTTCTTGCCCGCTGGCAGGGCCGCGCCAAGCCACGGCTCGACAATCCCATGGTCACCATCTTCGCCGGCAATCACGGTGTAACCGATCAGGGCGTGTCGGCCTATCCACGCGAAGTCACGGCCCAGATGGTCGCCAACTTCACCAATGGCGGCGCCGCCATCTCCCAGATCTGCGCGCTGCACGAAATCAATCTTCGCGTGTTCGAACTGGCGCTCGAACTGCCCACCGGCGATATCACCCTCGAGCCCGCGCTCGACGACAAGATGTGCGCCGCCACCATCGCCTATGGCATGGAAGCCATTGCCGGTAAGCCTGATCTCATCTGCATCGGTGAAATGGGCATCGGCAACACCACCGTCGCCGCCGCCATCTTCGCCGCGCTTTATGGCGGCACCGGCGCCGATTGGGTCGGCCGGGGCACTGGCGTCGATGACGCAGGTCTTGCCCGCAAGGCCGATGCCGTCGATCGCGCACTGGCCCGCCATGCCGGCGAACTCGATCACCCCCTGGCCGTCCTCGCCCGCCTCGGTGGCCGCGAAATCGCTGCCATGCTCGGCGCGCTGATTGCCGCCCGCCACCAGAAGGTGCCGGTAATCGTCGATGGCTTCGTCGCGACGTCAGCCGCCGCCATCGCCCACGCGATCAATCCCGCCGCCATCGATCACTGCCTGTTTGGCCACGTCTCTGCCGAGCACGGCCACACCCGCGCGCTCAACGCCATGGGCCAGAAAGGCCTGCTCGATCTGGGCATGCGCCTCGGCGAGGGAAGCGGCGCCGCCATGGCCGCCGTGCTGGCCAAGACCGCGCTGCACCTGCACAACAACATGGCGACCTTTGAAAGCGCCGCCATCAGCGGCAAGGACGCCTAGAGAAGCCGGCGGCCTGTCGCCGGCAATCGCCCGCTGTCACTTCTGCTCGGTATAGAGGGCCTGCACCACGTCCGACAGCGCGCGGTCAGCCTCTGAGCCGGGCTGATTGGTTACCGTGGCAATGGCCAGCCCCGTCTTGGTATCAACCAGGATCTTGGCCAGGTTCATGCCGTTCGAGCCGTTGTGGGACAGCAAGGCGTAGTCAGCCCAGTCGAATTTCGACAGGCCCCATCCAAAGGCATATTCGCCTTCGCCCGGGGTGCCTGGTGGCGGGTTTGGCATTTTGGGAGTTTGCACATGGGCGCGGTGGATTTCACCGAGCGTTGCGCTGGTCACAATCTGCGGGGCGGTGCCGCCGCTGGCATTCCAGCCGCCCCAGCGCGCGAAGTCGATCACCGACATATGAGCATTGCCGGCAGGTCCAAGCATCGGAGGAACATCTGCCGCCGCGCCCCAGGTGGCCGGCGATAGCGATCCGTCCGCAGCCAGTCGATGGCCCATCGGCGCATCGTAGAGGCCGTAGGTGGCCTGCGGCCCAAGGCCGGCGGTGGTCAGGCCGAGCGGCTCGAAGATGCGCTCATGCATCAACACTTCCCAGGGCTTTCCCGCTGCCGTGTCGATCATCGCGCCCGCGATCAGGTAACCCAGGTTCGAATATTGGAACGGCGAACCCTCGGGCACTTTTGGCTCATTGGCTTTCCACGCATCGATAGCCATCAGCCGGAGCGCGTCCGGGTTATGGTCGAAGGCATTGACGTTGAAATACAGCGCCAGGATCTCGTCATTGTCGGTGGGGATGCCGCTCGAATGCGACAGCAACTGCTGGAGCGTCACGGCCTTGAGGCCGTCACTCATGCCTTTGATCTTGCTTCCGAGCACCTCGCCCACCGTGCTGTCCCAGCGCAGCTTGCCCTCGTCCACCAGCGTTCCGGCGATGGTCGCCGTCATGGCTTTGGTGTCCGAGCCAAGGTGATAGCGGTCATTCACCGTTACTGGCAGGTCCATGCCGACGACACGTGTGCCCACGGCCCCGGCCGCGACAACTTCGCCATTCTTTACTACCGCAGCTGCCAGCGAGGGCAGCTTGTACTCGTCGCGGATCTTTTCGAGCAGGCCGTTGATGTCGGATGCGGCCAAAGCGGGCAGGGCACTGAGCGCGAGAATGCTAAGAGACCCTGCGAAGCGCGTGAAGGAATTCATTGAACAACTCCTGTCTGAAGCGGCGCGTCTAAAGGCGCAGCTTCCGCAGGAGGAGTCCATCACGCCTATGGGTTAGCCGGCCTGCGAGTAAATCTCGAGGCGGTTCTTCTTTTCCACCACCGGTGCCAGTGCATCCATCACGCGGGCGCGCGGGAAGGTGGCGATCACTTCGGTGCCGAAACGCAGCTTGCTGAACAGGTCGAACCGGCCCTGATGCAGCTCCATGATCTTCTGCACGATCGGCAGGCCAAGCCCCGCGCCCTGTTCGGCGGTCTTCTGGGCCAGGGAGCCCTGGCCGAAGGACGATAGCACGGTTTCGATTTCGGAATCTGGAATGCCGGGCCCGTTATCCTTGACCGAGATGTACTGCCCGCCATCCCCGCTCCGGGTGACGACGAGCACGATGCGGCCATGCTGGGGCGTGAACTTGATGGCATTGCTCAGAAGGTTCAGCACCACCTGGCGAATGGCGCGTTCGTCGCCCCACAGGTTCGGCAGGTTGTTGCCGGCATTGTAGACCAGCTCGATGCCCTTCGATTTGGCGCGCAGCTCCATCATGCGGCGGCAGTCTTCGGCGATATCGACCAGCGACACCACTTCTTCGTTGAGCTCGTATTTGCCCGCCTCGATGCGGCTGAGGTCGAGCAGTTCGTTGATCAGGTTCAGCAGATGCTGGCCGCTGCCGTGAATGTCCCCGGCATATTCCTTGTATTGCGGTACCTGGTGCGGCCCCAGCAGCTCCGATTTGAGCACTTCGGAAAAGCCGATAATGGCGTTGAGCGGCGTGCGCAGCTCGTGGCTCATCGTCGCGAGGAACTGCGACTTGGCGATATTGGCCTGCTCGGCATGGCGCCGCGCCTCGTCCGACATCTGCCTTGCCTCTTCGAGCTCGCTGATCAGTGCGTCCTTTTCCGCCTGATGGGAAATGGTCTCGAGCTCCGCGGCATGCATTTGGCGGGCGACATAAACGAAAAAGATCTCGCCACAAATGGCGACGGCGGCGAGCGTGTAGTTCAGCGTGCCGCCCAGCGCGATGAGATTGGCCGAAACCGTTACGGTCACGGGCAGGGTGCTCATCAGCGTTGCCGGGGGCAGGGTGTGGGTCGCCACCGAGTTGGCGGCCACGCTCACCAGCACCATGGCAAACATTACCGGCGTCAGCATGTCGGGCCGAGCGACCAGCGTAAACAGTGCGATCAACGACCAGGCGAGCCCATAGACGGTTTCGGCGGCGACGAAGCTGGTCGTCCAGCGCCCGGCATTGAATTTCGATTGCCCGCTGCGCCTGAACCGCTGCGCCACCAGCGCAACGATCAGCAGGCTCAGAATGACCAGCCCTGCCCATAGCGTGGTGAACACCACGGGCACCCAGAAGCTGGCGACGACAGACAGGATGACCACGATGGCAGCCATCGGCACTGCAGCGTTCAGCCGCGACTGCGCATAGTCATGCATCAGCTCGAAATCGTAATCGGCGCGGGTGCCGGAACTGGAGGTGAGGCGCTGTCGCGCGTCCAGTACGGTTTTCTGGGCCGTACGCTTGCCGTCACGTCCCATCTGTGAACGGACGTCATCTATGACCGTCGGTTGCGACGCCATGGAACTCATTACTCGTTACTAAATAATGCGAACAAAAAACGCATTCGCTACGCTACTGGTCCAACACTAGCGACCGCGTAGTTAACGGGTGATGAAATCTGGGGCTCACGACGATCACACTATAGACCGTTCAAAGGCCCGCGCGGGGCCGTTTTGGGCATCGCCGTTCTGGCCGTTGTCGCGGTGGCTGCGGCCGCTTTGGATCCGTTTCCGGCGCCCGTCAGCGGCATGGCGCGCGCCAGCGACGGCGACAGTTTCCGCCTTGGTGAGGATCGTGTGCGCCTGCTCGGCCTCGACGCGCCCGAACTGGCGCAGAACTGCACCGACGCCTCCGGTAAGTCCTGGCCCTGCGGCTGGGCCGCCCGCGATCGGATGGCGGGCTTGCTCGCGCGCAACTCCGTCGATTGCCGTCCCGAGGGCCGCGATCAATACGATCGACTGCTGGCCCGCTGCACCGTCGGCGGCCGCGACCTGGGGGCCATCCTGGTTGCCGAAGGTCTCGCCATATCTGCCGGAGCTTATGGCGGCGAACAGGCCGATGCGCAGCGCCAGAAGCGCGGCATCTGGTCCGGCGGATTCGACACGCCGCGCAGTTGGCGCGATGATCATGCCCGGCCGCAGGGGTGGCGCGGCTGGTTATCTGGGTTTGGGCTCTGATTATCTGATGATTTGATGCCACTGATGCCCTCGGGCTATCGTTCGGGTCGCGCAAGTTATTGCTAAGCTCGGGCGAATGTGGCAGTTAATCGTCCAAAATGAGCGGCGTTTTAGTCGGAATAAGAAATCTGATTTCGCGGGGGCGATATGGCTTTGGATAAGATCGACAGAAAAATCCTCACTCTGCTGCAGAAGGATGCGACCATGCCGGTGGCCGAAATCGGCCGCAAGGTTGGGTTGTCGACCACCCCCTGCTGGCGCCGCATTCAGAAGATGGAGGAAGACGGCGTCATTCAGCGCCGCGTCGCCGTGCTGGATCCGGTCAAGGTCAATGTCGGCGTCACCGTCTTCGTTTCGGTCAAGACCAACGAGCACAATGACGGCTGGATGCGTAAATTCGCCGGCGTCATCGACGAATTCCCCGAAGTCGTCGAATTCTACCGCATGAGCGGCGACGTCGACTACCTGATGCGTGTCGTCGTGCCCGATATCGGCGCCTACGACGCCTTCTACAAACGCCTCATCAGCAAGATCAACCTGACCGACGTCAGCTCTGCCTTTGCCATGGGCCAGATCAAATACACCACGGCCCTCCCGCTCGACTTCGCCATCGTCGTCGACGACGACAAGTAGGCCCAGCAAGCCCCGATCTGTCTCCCTCCCCCTTGTGGGGCTTGAGAGCGGCCCGCAGGGACAAATCGCTCCAGTGGAGCGATTTGAGCGAGCAAGGCCATGAGAGCTAAGCTCGAATGGCTGGTTAGGGTGGGGGGCTCAGCGCTGGTGGGCCAGCGCCAGCGCCCCCATCGCCTCGCGCAACACCTCGTGCATGTCGCGTCGCTCTCCATCGGCCCCGACGATCTGCACCCGCTGCACGCTATGGTCGTTGTATAGGCTCACCATGAAGTCTGCTTCGGACAGCTTGCCATAGTCCGCGATCGGCACTTGCACCGCTTCGGTCACCAGGTCCACGCCATCCCTGCGGCTACACAGTGCGAGCAACAGCCCCAGCGCCGGAGACGAAGCGGCCACCTCTGCCCGATATTCGAGGATGTCCCCGGCATCCGGCGGCAGCGCCGTAAACATCCGGTCCACAAAGGCGTCGATCAGCATCGCGACGAGCATCGCCTTGCGTGCCGAAAGCGGCGCAGCCTGCGCCGCGCGCCACTCGCCTTCGAGATAGTCCCGGTGTCTGGCGAGGCTATCCAAGATGCTTGCGGAAGAAGTCGAGCGTGCGCGCCGATGCCTTGGTGCAGGCAGCCTCGTCGAACCGGTCCGGGCGGTCGCTGTTGCAGAAGCCGTGCCCCGCTGAATAAACATAGATGTCGGCCTCCGGGTGGCGCCCCTTGAGCGAGTCCACCTGGTCGAGCGGAATGCCGCTGTCATTGTCGCCGAAGTGCATTTCGATCGGAATAGTCGGGGCCATCTCTATGTAGTTGGGCACTCCGCCGCCGTAATAGCCCGACGCCGCGCTGAGCCCCAGTCCCTGATGGGAAGCCGCGCGCCACGTCGTCGCCCCGCCAAAGCAGTAACCGGTAATGCCCACCTTGCCCCCGGCCGACGCCGCGCCAACGGCCGCTGCCACGTCGAGCTGGGCCGTCTTGTGGTCGAACTTTTTCATCAGCTCGCCGATGATGGCGAACTGTTCGGGGCCGTAATTGTTGCTTTCGTAGCCAAACTCGACCCGGTCGAACATCGCGGGTGCCACGGTCAGGTAGCCGTGCCGGGCGAAGCGGTCGACCACGCTGCGGATCCAGTTGTTGAGGCCCCAGACCTCCTGGATCACCACCACCCCGCCGCGCGGCTTGCCCTCCGGCGTCGCGCGATAGGCATTGAGTTCAAATCCATCGCTGGCCGTCAGCAAAATCCGTTCGCCCATGCAGTCCTCCATTCCCCCCGGTCGTTAGCCGCCCGTCACATTCATATGCCGTCCCAGTGCCGGCTCCGGCCGGGCGCGGTCGATGACAAAGTCATGCCCCTTGGGCTTGATCAGCATGGCATGGTCGAGCGCTGCGTCCAGCGCGGCCATCCCGCCATCGCGCAATGCGTCGCGCAGGTTCACCTGATCGTCCTGGCCCAGGCACAGGAACAATTGTCCCGTCGCCGTCAGCCGGACGCGGTTGCAGCTTTCGCAGAAATTGTGGCTCATCGGCGTGATGAAGCCCAGCACGCCTCCCGTCTCGGCAACATGCACATAGCGGGCGGGGCCCCCGGTGCGCTTGTCCAACTTGGTCAGGGTATAGCGCCGAGACAGCTTTTCATGCAGTTCGCGCAGCGGCAGGTAACTGTCCACCCGGTCGATGCCCACTTCGCCCAGCGGCATGCCCTCGATCAGCGTCAGGCCCATGCCGCGCCCATGCGCCCAGGCCATCATCGGCTCGATTTCGTCGTCATTGACGCCGCGCATCGCCACCATGTTAATCTTGATGGCAAGTCCCGCCGCCTGCGCCGCGTCGATCCCCGCCAGCACATCGTCGAGCCGTCCGCGGCGCGTGATGGCGCGAAACCGCTCGGGGTCCAGCGTATCCACCGAAACGTTGAGCCGCCGCACGCCCGCATCGGCCAGTCCCTGGGCATGCTTGTGCAGCTGGCTGCCATTGGTGGTCAGCGTCAGCTCTTCCAGCCCATTTCCGATACGCGCCCCGAGTGTCCGCACCAGATCCATGATGTCGCGCCGCACCAGCGGTTCGCCGCCGGTCAGTCGCAGCTTGGTCACGCCACGCGCGATGAACGCATTGGCGATGGTCTCGACTTCCTCAAAGCTCAGCACATCGCGCTTGGGCAGGAATGTCATGTCTTCGGACATGCAATAGACGCAGCGGAAATCGCAGCGGTCCGTCACCGATATGCGCAGGTAGGAAATGTGCCGCCCATAACGGTCAACGAGCGGGCGGGCAGGGGGCAGTGGGCTGGTCATGGTCTGAACTTATCGCCTGCCGGGCCGCTTTCAAAGCCGCCACAAACAAAAAGGGCCGCCCCGAAAGGCAGCCCCCAAATCTTGCGCTAGAGGCAGACCTCTAGTGGTTCACAACCACCAGCGCACCAACTTTGACGCGCTCGTAGAGGTCGCTCACGTCTTCATTGGTGAGGCGGATGCAGCCCGACGACACAGCCTGGCCGATCGACCAGGGCTCGGACGTGCCATGCACGCGATAAAGCGTCGAGCCGATATAGAGCGCACGTGCGCCGAGCGGATTGTCCGGGCCGCCTTCCATATAGGCCGGCAGGTCCGGCACGCGCTTGCGCATGGCCGGGGGCGGGGTCCAGCCTGGCCACTCGGCCTTGCGGCTGATGCGGTGCGAGCCCGACCAGGTGAAGCCGTCGCGGCCAACGCCAACGCCATACTTCATGGCCTTGCCGCCTTCGAGCACGAGATAGAGGCGGCGTTCGCCGGTCTCGATCACGATCGTGCCAGGCTGATATTTGGTCTGGTAGTCGACGATTTCCTTGCGGATGGCGCTGCCGGCGCGGGTGCGCGGTGCCAGCTCGGCCGCTTCGACCCAGTTGCCGCTGCGGGAGTCGTATACGAGCGAGCTTGCCGCCTGAACGACGCCGGTTGTCGACAACAGTATCGACAGTCCGATTGCTACCACTGACTTGATATTGAACATCTGACGTCTTGGCCTCTGGAGTAGAACGGGCTTCCGATTCGCCCCTTCTTACAATTGCGGTTGCTTACGCTCTTTGCGAAATAGCGAATAGAGGATCGCGCCCCAAAATCGCCACAGTGAGGCCACGATGACAAAATTGTGTTGCCAGCAGGTTACAGTTGTCATTCACCTAACCGTGATCGACGCCTTTAGTCGGCATTGACAGGGCGGCAAACCCCTGCAATTGGCCAGGTTTGAACCACCGCGAGGCGATCATGAGTGAAGATTTGAAGCGTCAGGCGGCCGCAATGGCCCTGGCCGATGTGCGGCCCGGCATGCGGCTTGGCCTCGGAACCGGTTCCACGGCGTGGCACTTTGTTGATCTGCTGGGCGCCAAGGTTGCTGCCGGATTTGAGTGCATCTGCGTGCCGACCTCCGAAGCAACCGCGCGCCAGGCGCAGTCGCTCGGCATTCCCCTTTCCGATCTCGATACGCTCGACCGCCTCGATCTCACCGTCGATGGCGCCGACGAGATCGATCCGCATCTCAATTTGATCAAGGGTGGCGGCGGCGCCTTGCTGCGCGAGAAGATCGTTGCGGCCGCGTCGGATGCCATGGTCGTCATCGCCGACGCCTCCAAGATCGTCGAAACGCTGGGCCGCTTCCCGCTGCCGATCGAAGTCAACCGCTTCGGCCTGGGCGCGACGCGCCATGCCGTTGCCGCCGTCATCGCCCGCCATGGCGCCGAAGGCGGCCTCAAGCTGCGCGAATCTGCTCCGGCTACCACCTTCGTCACCGATGGTGGACACCTCATTCTGGATGCTTTTTTTGGCCGCATTTCGCAGCCAGAAGCGCTTTCACGCGACTTGCTCGACATTCCCGGCGTTGTGCAGCATGGGTTGTTCCTGAATATGTGCAAGAAGGCTTATGTGGCGACACCGGATGGCGTAAAAGCGCTGACGAGCGGCACAAATTAATGGATCGGCAGAAGATGGGATTTTCGACGATGACCGGTGTTATGACGCGCGCCAAGGCGCTGGTAGCGGTGGCGCTCAGCGCCGTGATGTTCGCCGTTGCGGCCCCTGCCATGGCGCAGGAAGTGCCGCCCGAGCAGCTGGCTCTGGCCCGCAAATATGTTGATCTCACCGATCGCGCCGCTGTTTACGAAGTAACTCTGGTCGAAATCGGCCTCGGCACGATGCGCGATATCGTCCAGCAGAATCCGGAACTGCTGGAACAGACCGACCTAGCCGTTGGCAAGGTTCTCGAAGAATACCAGAACCGCAAGGGCGAGCTCCTGGACCAGTTTGCCCGCGTCTATGCCGTGCGCTTCACCGTCGAAGAGCTGCAGCAGATCGTGGCTTTCTATGAGACCCCGGTTGGCATGAAGCTGGCCCAGGCTAACACCGAAGTGAACTCGGATCTCCAGGCTGTCCTGCAGGTGTTCACCAACAATACCCGTTCGGAATTCTTCGCCAAGGTGCGCGCCGAGCTGCGCTCCAAGGGCTTCGAAGTCTGATCGATAGTGAATTTGAGCATACCGGCCCCGCCTTGTGCGGGGCCTTTTTTTATGCGAAACGCCAGCCCATATCCATCGGTAGATGGCGATGATTAAGGAGCGCGACGTGACCGACAGCTATGATCTTGTTGTTATCGGGGCTGGCTCTGGCGGCGTCCGGGCGGCGCGCATTGCGGCGACCCACGGCGCCAAGGTTGCCATCGTCGAAGAGTTCCGCGTTGGCGGGACCTGCGTCATCCGCGGCTGCGTTCCCAAGAAGCTCTACGTCTATGCCAGCCGCTTCCGCGACATGTTCGATGTCGCATCGAGCTTTGGCTGGCACGTTGACGCCACCTTCGATTGGCCGACCCTGGTCGCCAACAAGGAAAAGGAAATCACCCGCCTCGAGCACGCCTACACGGCCAATCTCGAGAAGCCGGGCGTTGAGATCATCAAGGATCGCGCCGTCATCACCGGTCCTAATTCCGTGCGCTTGGTCGCCGGGGACCGCCAACTGACTGCGCGCTACATTCTCGTCGCCACCGGCGCCACGCCCTTCATTCCGCCCATTCCCGGCGCTGAGCTGGCCATCACCTCCAACGAAGCGTTCGATCTGCCCAAGTTGCCCCACTCGATACTCATCGAGGGCGGCGGGTACATTGCGGTCGAGTTCGCGACCATTTTCGCGGGTCTTGGCGTTCACACCACCATCATCTATCGCGGCGATTGCGTGCTGCGCGGCTTCGACGACGACATGCGCCGCGGCCTTGAGGCGGGCCTGATCGAGCGCGGCATCAAGATCATCTACCAGACCACCATCAAGTCGATGATCCGCAACGGCAATGATATCGGCGTCACCTTCAGCGACGGCGTCACGGCCCCCTATGGCGCGGTGATGTTCGCCACCGGCCGCTCGCCCAACGTTGAGGGAATTGGCCTCGAAGCCGCCGGCGTCAAGCTCACCCCGGCCGGCGCCATCGCCGTGGATGCCTATTCGCAGACCTCCGTGCCCTCGATCTACGCCGTTGGCGACGTCACCGGCCGTGCCGCGCTGACCCCGGTTGCCATTCGCGAGGGCTGGTACTTCGCCGAAACGGTGTTCAACAACAATCCGATGGCCGTCGATCACTCGCTGATCCCGACCGCCGTTTTCACCGAGCCTGAAATCGGCGTCATCGGCCTCACCGAGGCCGAAGCCGCAACCCATGGTGATATCGACGTCTACGTCGCCCGCTTCCGCCCGATGATCAACACCCTCTCCACCAAGACCGAGCGCATGATCCTCAAGCTGATCACCGAGGCCAATGGCGGCAAGGTCCTCGGCTGCCACATCCTGGGGCCGGGCGCCGGCGAAATGATCCAGCTCGTCGCCATCCCCATGGGCATGGGCGCCAGCAAGGCCGATTTCGACCGCGCCATGGCCGTCCACCCCTCCGCCGCCGAAGAACTGGTAACCTTCAAGGCCCCCAGCTACACCTACCGCAGCGGCACAAAGATTGGCGGCTAGACCTTGATGGACGGGTTTCCAACCCTCCGCTCCCCAGTGCAGAGGAGGGGACACTCCCATCCCTCCCGCCCGCCAGTGCTGCCCGCGGACTTGATCCGCGGGCCATGGTCCCACGGCAAGAACCGACATCGGCCCACGGATCAAGTCCGTGGGCAGCGCCAGCGGTGAAGGGTATGCGCACGACATCCTGCGCCCAAATCCACCCCACCCCCGATGTCATCCCGGCGAAGGCCGGGATCCATGTCCGCATCTCCCCAACCCATCCAGCCTCCGGGCCCCCACTTATCCCCCTTATCCTCGCCCCCGAAACCTGTGCCACTCTCTCCCCATCAACCCGCACTACTGCGCGGTCGCGACGAACGGTCGGCGGGGGATATCGGGGGGTGGAGGTCGCTCCGCCCGACGGCATAACGCCAGGACGAGATCCTGGGCAGGAGCCGCCCCGATGCGACGGCGAGACCTCGGTTTCACTCCATCGCGGACTACCCGCCACGAGATCGTGGTCTCGCCGTTGTCGCAGTTGCGGCAGCCCATCACTACACCGACGGCTCCGCGGCGCTCGCCGCGCCGGCGGGCGCTTTCGCTCGCCCAGCGGCGCCCTTGCGCTCGCTCCAGTGGCGCTCCGGGGCTCGCGATGATCCGTTTGTCCTTGGCAGCGCCGCCCAGCCTTGGTATTGCGCCCCCACGCATAGTCTGACCTGCGTAAGGAACCGCCGAACATGACGACCTGGACCCCTGATAGCTGGCGCGCCAAACCGATTTCGCAGGTGCCTGCCTATCCCGACGCTGCGGCGCTGGCTGAAGCCGAACGGCAGCTGTCGACTTTCCCGCCGCTGGTGTTCGCCGGTGAAGCGCGCGATCTCAAGTCGCGGCTTGCGGCTGTGGCACGTGGCGAGGCTTTCCTGCTCCAGGGTGGCGACTGCGCCGAGAGCTTTGCCGAGCATGGCGCGGACCACATCCGCGACTTCTTCCGCGTGTTCCTGCAAATGGCCGTCGTGCTGACCCACGGCGCGTCCAAGCCCGTCGTCAAGGTCGGCCGCGTGGCTGGCCAGTTCGCCAAGCCGCGCTCGGCCGATACCGAGACCATTGATGGCGTCGAGCTGCCGAGCTATCGCGGCGACATCATCAACGACATTGCCTTCACCGAAAAGGCCCGCGTGCCCGATCCCGAGCGCATGCTGCATGCCTATCGCCAGTCGGCCGCGACGCTCAACCTGCTTCGCGCCTTCTCGATGGGCGGCTATGCCGAACTGACCCGCATCCATGAATGGACCGTGGGCTTCATGAAGGGCTCCAACTGGTACCCGCGCTACGAGGAAGTCGCTCGCAAGATCGACGACGCCATCACCTTCATGGGTGCGCTGGGCCTCAATCCCGACAATACGCCGGCTTTGCGCCAGACCAGCTTCTACACCAGCCACGAGGCGCTGCTTCTGGGCTATGAAGAGGCGCTGACCCGTCGCGACTCCATCACCAATGACTGGTACGCCACCTCCGGCCACATGCTGTGGATCGGCGACCGTACCCGCCAGCCCGATGCAGCTCACGTCGAATACTTCGCCGGCATCAAGAACCCGATTGGCGTCAAATGCGGTCCCTCGCTCACCAGCGATGATCTGCTGCGCCTGCTCGATCGGTTGAATCCGACCGACGAGGCCGGCCGCATCACGCTGATTTCGCGCTTCGGCTCGGACAAGATCCACGATCATTTGCCCCGCCTGATCGAAACCGTCCAGAAGGCCGGCCGCACCGTTGTCTGGTGCTCCGATCCGATGCACGGCAATACCATCAAGGCCTCGACCGGCTTCAAGACGCGCCCCTTCGATCGCGTCCTGTCGGAAGTGAAGTCGTTCTTCGAGATCCACCGCGAAATGGGCACTTATGCCGGCGGTGTGCATATCGAAATGACCGGCGATGACGTCACCGAATGCGTCGGCGGCGTCTCTGCGGTAACCGAGGCAACCCTGGCCGATCGCTACAACACCTATTGCGATCCGCGCCTCAATGCGAGCCAGGCACTCGAGCTGGCCTTCCTCGTTTCCGAAGAAGTCCACACGCAGAAGCCACCTCGCCAGCGTCTGGCTGCCGGCGAGTAAATTCGCGGCCGGGTGAACCGGCTGCGATCTGCGAGCGTTGCAGTTACGACGCGCGGTCTTTCATTGTGCTACGGGAATGTGCCCGTAGCGCCGTCGTCATGAAAGCAGCGCATGCCAAAGTCACTGTTTCCCTACGCCACACCCGAAGCGCGGGCCCGCCTTGAGCGGGACCCGACGCTCAAGCTGTTCAATGATTTCGATTGGGCCTCCAACCCGCTCGGAGTCATTCCCGAATGGCCGGAAAGCCTCAAGGGCGCCGTGCGCGTGATGATGGCCGCCTCGAATCCGATGGTCATGCTGATCGGGCCAGATGGCATCCTGCTCTACAACAATGCCTATGCCGAATTTGCCGGCAATCGCCATCCCGCCATCTTCGGCATGCCTGCCGTCGAGGCCTGGCCGGAGATCGCCGATTTCAATCGGGACAAGATCAGCCTTGGCCTGCGCGGCGAGTCGCTCATTCTCCACGATCAGGAACTGGCCCTCGACCGGCACGGGCAGCTGGAGACGGGCTGGATGGACCTTCTCTACAGTCCCTTGCTCAACGACAATGCCGAGCCGCTGGGCACCCTCTGCATCGTCCATGAGACGACCGGTCGTGTGATGACCGAAAAGGCCCTGGCGCGCAGCGAGGAGCGCCTGTCACTGGCGCTTAATGGATCGACGCTTGTCGGCACCTGGGACTGGCATATCGCTGACGACCGCGTGACCGCCGACGATCGTTTTGCCGCGATGTTCAACATCGACTCGCTCCGATCCGGCCTCGGCGTACCAATCGAGCAATACTTCACCGCCGTTCATCCGGAAGACCTGCCGCGCCTCAAGGAGAGCCTCGAGGCCAGTGTTGCCACCGGCGCGCAATTGCACGTCGAAGCACGCGTCCTTGCACCCGATGGCTCGACCCGCTGGCTGGTGGCCTCGGGCATGCCGCGCATGGACGCCGAGGGCAGGGTGCAGCGCCTCCCCGGCGTCGCTGTCGACGTCACCGAGCAGCGCCGCACTGCGGAGGCTCTGGCCGAAAGCGAACTGCGCTTCAGAACCCTCACCGATGCGATGCCGCAGATGGTCTGGTCGGCCGATGCCCAGGGCAAGCGCGATTATTTCAACGCGCGCTGGCTGAGCTTCACCGGCATGAGCGCCGAGGATGCCGGATCGCAGAGCTTCCCAGAGCTGCTGCACCCCGACGATCGGGATCGGGCTATCGCGCAGTGGCGCCAGTCCGTTCAGACCGGTGAGAACTATCAGGTCGAATATCGCCTGCGCACGGGCGATGGTTGCTATCGCTGGGTCCTTGCGCTTGCCCTGCCGATGCACGACGAGACCGGCGCGGTTGTGCGCTGGTTTGGCACTTGCACCGACATCCACGAGACGCGCCGCGTCGCCGAGGAACGTGAGCTGGTTGCCCAGGAGCTCAGCCACCGCATCAAGAACATCTTCGCCGTTCTGACGGGCATCATCAGCCTTTCGGCGCGCAGCCATCCCGAGGTCAAGGACTTTGCCGACGAGTTGCGTCAGCGCGTCTATGCCCTTGGCGAGGCGCATGACTTCGTCCGGCCGCAGGGCGCGATCGCCCGACCCACGGACCAGCAGGGTTCCCTCAAGTCGCTGATCGACCGGTTGATGCTGCCCTACAATCAGGGCGATGCCCTGCGCCTCGCCTTCCTCGGCGATGACGCGGAGATTGACGATGGCGCGGCCACCCCGCTGGCGCTGCTGTTCCACGAACTGGGCACCAATGCCGCAAAATATGGCGCCCTGTCCACCGGGGACGGACGCATCGAGCTGACGGGCAGGGCCGACGGCGATCGCTATCATCTGTCATGGAAAGAGCATGGCGGGCCGGTGCTCTCCGGCGAGCACGCGCTCAACGGCTTCGGCTCGCGGCTGATCGATTTGAGCGTTCAGGGGCAGTTGCGCGGGCAACTCAAGCGCATCTGGGAGGCCGATGGCCTGCGGGTCGATCTGGACTTGCCGGTCGATGCGCTGCGCCGGTCGGGACGGCTGAAGTAAGGCCTAGTTCGCGGCGGTGGTCATTCCACCGGACCAGTTGAACAGCTTGAGGCGTTTGGGCGGCGTGGCCTCGGCCGCATCATGCCGGGCAACGGCATAGGCAACTGCAGCGCGCAGTTCGCTGTCGGTGACCGGCTTGGAGAGAACGCCGACGGTCCCGGGCACGCCATCGCCCAGCTGAGACGGATTGGCGGTCATGAACAGAACGGTGACCCCATGAGTCTGGGCGAGGATACGGCCGATGCTCAGTCCGGTCGGGCCATCCTGAAGGTTGAGGTCCACCAGAGCCACGTCGGTTTTCCCCGCCAGCGCCAGTGCCGAACGCTGATCGGGAGCGATACCGACGGCGGTAAAACCCATTTCTTCGACCACATGTTCGATTTCGGTCGCGACGAAAATTTCGTCCTCAACCACCAGTATTCTGCGTGTCATCCCAAAGCTCTTAGTCGTACTCATTTCAGTGCGTTGCGGGAAAACTCCCCAGCGCCGTGTCAGTTGCCAGGCACCCGATCAATTCTGCGCGCCTACGGTTACTAAATTGCCAAACGGCGGTTTAGCGGAACATTAACTGTAATGGTTGATAGATTCTCCACCATCCCAGAAAGGGTTTCATCCGGAGGTCTCGATGACGCGTTCATTTGCCGGCGCCGCCGCCGTCCTGGCACTGATTGCCGCACAGCCGGCCGTAGCCGCAGACTATCCCGAATACCCCGACCTGCGCCCCGCCTATCCCGAGGGCTGGGAAAACACCGACGACTCGATACGTTTCGAAACCGGCGTCGCTTACTGGTATTCCTGGGGCGGCCAGAATGCCACCTTTACCGCTCCTCTCGGACCTGTTGGCCTCTCGGTTCGCGATCAGACCCAGATCGGCGAACTGCACGGCAAGATCGAGGATCTGTCGACCCAGACCTTCCTCGCCGCGCGCGCCGGCCTCGGCCTGCACACAACAGGCACCTACGACATTTCCCCCGCGACGCCTGGGGACATCGGCCGCAATTCCCGCATCGGCTACGCTGGCGCTGATTTCGGCTGGCTGCCCTTCGGCACCATGACGGACGGTGTCGCGGCTGGTGGCTTTGTCGGCTACCAGTACTGGAAAGACGCCCCCGATATCGGCACCGGCAAATATGCCATCGGCGGCAACCCCGCGACCCTCGGCGAAGCCCGGGACGATTTCGACATTCACGCCCTGCGCCTCGGCGTAAAGGGCACAGCCGAGTTCGAGATGTTCGACATTCAGGCTGAAGCCGCCTGGATTCCCTATGCCAAGGTGACCGGTGCGCTCGGCGGCAGCTCGCCGGGTGGTTTCGATTTCGGCGGCATTATCGTCAACGAAAACGCCCAGACCACCATCAGCGGTCGCGGGCAGGGCGTCATGCTCGAAGCAATGGCGGGTTTCCATCCTACCGAAAATCTCACCCTGCGGGTCGGCGGTCGCGCCTGGTATCTCGAAGGCAGCCTCGACGCCGTGTTCAATGGCTCGATTGGTGGCGCCCCGCTGCCAACCATGACGCTGCCATCCACCCAGGCTTCGCTGTTCCGCTATGGTCTGCGGGCCGAACTGACCGGCAAGTTCTGATCCGCCTCCCTCTTGCGGGGGAGGACGGGAGGGCGGTATGGCAGAGACTGAATTTGCCCGTCCACCATCCAGTTAGGCTTGCCCGTGACAGACCGCCTCAGAATTGCGCTTGCCCAGCTCAATCCAAAGGTCGGTGACCTGCCCGGCAATCTGGCGCTGGCCCGGCAGGCACTCGCCGACGCGGTGGCAGCCAAGGCAGACATCCTGCTGCTCTCAGAGCTTTTCCTAACCGGCTACTTCCCGGACGACCTTCTCTACAAGCCCAAGTTTATTGCTGACGCCATGCAGGCGGCGCGCGATCTTGTCGCCGATACGGCTGGTACAGATGTCGTTCTCGTGCTGCCCACGGTCTGGCTGGAAAAGACCGGACTGCACAATGCCGTCCTGGTGGCAGAAAACGGCCAGATCATCGCCACGCGTCTCAAGCGCGAACTGCCCAATTCCGACGTGTTCTACGAGAAGCGCTACTTTGTCCCGGGCCCACTCACCACGCCAGTGATGATCAAGGGCGTGCCGATCGGTATCCCGATCTGCGAAGATATCTGGCATCCGAGCGTCTGCGAGCACTTGGCCATGCGCGGTGCCGAAATCATGCTCTGCCCCAATGGCTCACCTTATTGGACCAACAAGCAGCATGTCCGCAAAGACCTCGTCCGTGCGCGCGTCGCCGAAGACGATGTGCCCATGCTCTACCTCAATCAGGTAGGCGGCCAGGACGAGCTGGTCTTCGATGGCGCCTCCTTCGGCATCGAGCCAGGCAACCGGCTGGTTTTCCAGGGCAAGTCCTTCGCCACCGATTTCATCGTCTCCGACTGGGTGCGCGGCGACAATGGCTGGACCTGCGATGGCGGCGAAGTCACCGAGTTGACCACGACCGACGAGGCGCCCTGGCTCGCCTGCGTGCTCGGCCTGCGCGACTATGTGCGCAAGAATGGCTTCAAGCAGGTGGTGCTGGGCCTTTCGGGTGGTATCGACAGCGCGGTGGTTGCCGCCATGGCCGTCGATGCGCTGGGCGCCGAGAATGTCCACTGCATCATGCTGCCCTATCGCTACACCAGCGAAGCCAGCCTCAAGGATGCCAAGGATTGCGCGGAGCGATTGGGCGTTCGCTATGACATCGTCGCCATTGGCGACCCGGTCGATGGCGCGCTGGCGGGTCTGGCCCCGATCTTTGGTGATCGCCCAGCCGATCTCGCCGAGGAAAATATCCAGTCCCGCATGCGCGGCGTCGTGCTGATGGCCGTGTCCAACAAGCTTGGTTCGATGCTGCTCACCACCGGCAACAAGTCCGAAATGGGCGTTGGCTATGCCACCATCTATGGCGACATGAACGGCGGCTACAATCCGCTCAAGGACATGTTCAAGATGGAGGTCTATCGCCTCGCCGCATGGCGCAACGGCCATGTTCCCGGCGATTGCCTGGGGCCGGCCGGGGAGGTCATTCCGCAGGCGATCATCGACAAGGCGCCCAGCGCCGAGCTCCGTCCTGACCAGAAGGATCAGGACAGCCTGCCGCCTTATCACGTGCTCGATGCGATCCTGACCGGTCTCGTCGAAGACGACCTTTCCATCGCCGAGATCGTCGCCCAGGGCCACGATCTCGCATTGGTCGAGCGCATCGAGCGCCTGATCTACCTTGCAGAATACAAGCGCCGCCAATCGGCGCCGGGTCCCAAGCTGACCGTCAAGGCCTTTGGCCTGGGTCGTCGCTACCCGATTACCAATGGCTATAAGGATCGAACCCTCGGATGACCGTTGTACGCTGGGCACCGTCCCCCACTGGCCGCATTCACCTCGGCAATGCCCGCCCGGCCTTGCTCAACTGGTTCTATGCTCGTCGCCATGGCGGCAAGTATGTGCTGCGCATGGACGACACCGACCATGCCCGCTCGACCCGCGAATTCGCCGACGGCATTGAAGTCGATCTGGCCTGGCTGGGCATCACGCCGGACCTGCTCGTGCGCCAGTCGGATCGCACCGCGCTCTATGACGCTGCCCGCGATCGCCTGATTGCCGCCGGCCGCCTCTATCCCTGCTACGAAACCGCCGACGAGCTGGACCGCAAGCGCTCGCGCGCCCGCATGCTCAACAAGCCGCCGATCTACGATCGCGCTGCGCTGAACCTGACCGCCGAGGACCGTGCTCGCCTTGAGGCCGAGGGCCGCAAGCCCCATTGGCGCTTCAAGCTCGATGGCCGTCCGGTCGTGTTCGAAGACCTCATCAAAGGCTCGCAGACCGTCAACACCGCCTCCATGTCCGACCCGGTGCTGGTGCGCGAGGATGGCAGCTACCTCTACACGCTACCCTCGGTGGTCGACGACATCGACCTGGGCATCACCCATGTCATTCGCGGCGAGGATCACGTCTCCAATACCGGCACCCAGATCGAGATCTTCGAAGCTCTCGGTGGCGCCGCCCCGATTTTCGCGCACCACAATCTGCTGACCGACGTTGCCGGGCAGGGCTTCTCAAAGCGCCTCGGCTCCCAATCGATCAGCGATTTCCGCGACGAGGGCTATGAGCCGATGGCCGTCGCCATCATGGCGAGCCTCACCGGCACAAGCCTGCCGATCGAGCCCTACGAGACGCTTGATGAGATCGCCAATCGCCTCGACTTCTCGATGATCTCGCATGGCCCGGCGCGCTTTGATCCGGCCGAACTGGATGGCCTCAACGCCCGCCTGCTGCATGCGCTGCCCTACGAGGGCGCGGTTGCTCGCCTCTCGTCGTTGGGCCTTGAGGGCGAGCAGATGTGGCTGCTGTTGCGCGACAACCTGCGCAAGTTTGGCGATATCGTAGAATTGGCCAAGCTGGTCACCGGCCCGGTGGAGTCCGTCGTGGCGAGCGAGGACCGCGAGTTTCTCGCTCTGGCCAAGGCCATGCTGCCGGCCGAGCCATGGGACGGCTCGACCTGGGGCCACTGGACCGACGCACTCAAGACGGCCACTGGCCGCAAGGGCAAGGCCCTGTTCCTGCCGCTTCGCCTGGCGCTGACCGGGCGTCACGACGGGCCTGAGCTTAAGAGCCTGCTCCCGCTGGTTGGGCGTAAGGCGTGTCTGGACCGACTACCCTGACCACCCGGTCACCAAACTGCACGAGGCGCAGCTCGGTATTGGCGGTGGCCTGAACCGGGCGCGTTACCCCCGTTTCGCCGGGCCCGGCGGGGCGGCGGCGGGGCAGGGGCACATCAACCAGCGTTGCGACTTCGAGCGGAGCCGCTATCGGCGCCTGCACCGGAGCCTGACCGCGCGGGTCACGCAGCGGCAGCGGGAAGCTGACGCCGTTCACCGCGAGCATCGCACGCGTTGAGCCATCTGTGGCCTGCGCCATGTTGATGGTGCCATCCGACTGCGGCGCCACCTTGCAGCTGGCGCTGGGGCTGGTGTCGAGCTCGTCGCGATAGCGGAACGCCGTGCCCAGCGAGGTATAGGGCATGCCCGACTGGTTGCGCATCTGCTCGGGCTCCTGGCCCGGATTGTCGTAGTAATAGAGGTCCACCGCAGTGGTCGGACAGCTCGCCTGACATTGCTGCGCGTCGGCGCCGATATATTCGGGCAGGGTGGAATAGCTGATGGGCCAGAAGTAGCCGTCGCTCAGGCGGACGCAGACGGTGCGCACAGTCTGATAGCCCTGCATGCCCCAATATCCGCCGCCATCGACCATCTGGCCGTCGGAAAAGTCACCCTCCGAGGTTGTGCCGAAAATACGATCGAAGACCGACTGGCGCTGCGTCGTGAAGGTGGCGCTCGAGCGCTGGTCAACATTGCAACCGAATCGGGCCAGTTCCTGAAGGATGGCTTCGCGCTGGCCGGCGACGGCATTGGCCGTTTCCACCTGCCGGGAAACACTTGCATAGACATCGCGCAGCCGCAGCACTTCGCGGCCGATCTGAGTACATTGCGGCGTCAGGGTACGGCCAGCCTTGGCGGCATCATTGCACCCGTCGCGCACATAGCGGCTTTCCATCTGCTGCACATCACGCGCTGCCTGCCGCGCTGCCTGCGAATTGCCGCCCATCTGCTGGAAATCGGCATTCCGGTCAAACTGCCGCAAGGCGTCTTCCAGCCGTCCACACTGCGCCGCCTGCGCATAGGCTGTGTTCACGTCCAGAAGCAGGCAGATCGCCGCGAGCACCGTCAGGATAAGGGCGCGAGAGCCGTGGTTAGTCAAACTCGGTCAATCCTTTTGCTGCGCGTGGCGCCGTAATGTCGGGCCTTAAGATAACGCTAGGACCATTGGCAACACTATAGTGGCCGTGTCAGCGCCGTGGTAGCGCTGCGAGGTCACACCAACAAGAGAAACGCGCCCAATGAAGCTCGCAACGCTCAGGAACAACCGGCCAGATGGGCAGCTTGTGGTGCTTTCGTCCGACCTCCAGCGCTTCGTTTCCGCCGGCCGCATTGCGCCGACGCTGCAGGCTGCGCTCGACGATTGGGCGACCCACGCTCCCGCGCTTGAGGCCCTGTCGGCCCAACTCGATGCCGGCGCCATTGCGGGGCAGCCCTTCATTGCCGAGCAGGCCCTCGCGCCCTTGCCGCGCGCCTATCAGTGGATCGACGGCTCGGGTTACCTCAGCCATCTCGAACGCGTCCGCAGCCTCAAGGGCAGCAAGGATGCCGAGCTGCAGTCGGCGCGGCCGTTGCTTTACCAGGGCGGCTCCGATTCGCTTTCCGCGCCCACCGATCCCATCCGCGTTCCCGAGGGTGACCTCGCGATAGATTTCGAGGCCGAGGTGGCCGTGATCCTCGGACCAGTTCCGATGGGCGCCAACCGCGAGCAGGCCAGCGCTGCCATCCGACTCGTCACGGTCTGCAACGACGTCTCGCTGCGTCGGCTGGTGGTCGACGACCTGCAGAATGGCTTTGGCTTCTTCCATGCCAAGCCCTCCACCAGCTTTGCCCCCATCGTCGCTACCCCGGAAAGCCTCGGCGGCGCGTGGCGCGACAATCGCCTGCACCTGCCGGTGCGCATTGAGGTCAACGGCACCCTGTTCGGACAGCCAAATGCGGGCACCGACATGCATTTCGATTTCGCCGATCTGATCGTCGAGGCTGCCCGCACCCGTAATCTCGGCGCGGGGACCATCATTGGTGGCGGCACCGTCTCCAATCGCCACGATGAAGCACTGCCCATCAAGCGCGATGGCATCGGGTTCGCCTGCATCGTCGAGGCGCGCACTGTCGAGAAAATGAAGTATGGCCGGGCCCGCACGCCCTTCCTCAAGGCCGGCGACACCGTCCGCATCGGTGCCGTTTCGCCCGAGGGCAGGGCGGTGTTTGGCGACATCGTTCAGCAGGTCGTGCAGCAGGTTTCGCTCGGATGATGCTGTCAGTTGGCCGCTTTTTGCTTTTCGGCTTGATTTCCGGACGGGCAACGGTCAATCTCCGCGCCATGAAGACCCGGTTCATTCTGATTAACCGCTGCATTATTACCTGCTAACCACACGTTGGCGGCGCGGTCTTCTTCATCCAAAATCTGATACCCGAAGAGCCCGTCAGCCAGCGCACCTTTGCATGGCCAGGATTTTTCGACGATGACCTCGGGTACACTGCCAATCACGCTCTACAATACGCTCTCCCGCACCAAGGAGCCCTTCGCTCCCCTGGATGCAGGCAATGTGCGCATGTATGTCTGCGGGCCCACGGTCTATGACTTTGCCCATATCGGCAATGCGCGCCCGGTCATCGTCTTCGACGTGCTGTTCCGGCTGTTGCGGCACGTCTACGGCGCCGAACACGTCATCTATGTGCGCAACATCACGGACGTCGATGACAAGATCAACGCACGCGCACTGCGCGACTTCCCCGATCTGCCGCTGAACGAGGCCATCCGCCGCGTCACCGAGAAGACAGAGCAGCAGTTCCTAGCCGACGCTGCGGCACTGGGCACGATCGAGCCGACCATCCAGCCGCGCGCCACCGACAATATCGCAGAGATGCAGTCGCTGATCACCTCGCTGCTGGCCAATAGCCATGCCTACGAGGCCGGTGGCGAGGTGCTGTTCGACGTCAAGTCCATGCCCGATTACGGCCAGCTCTCTGGCCGGAACCTGGAAGACAACTTGGCTGGTGCTCGCATCGCGGTCGACGCCCACAAGAAGAACCCGGCCGATTTCGTGCTGTGGAAGCAGTCCTCTGCCACCGAGCCGGGCTGGGATAGCCCCTGGGGCCGTGGTCGCCCTGGCTGGCACATCGAATGCTCCGCCATGTCCGAGCGCTACCTCGGCCAGACCTTTGATATTCACGGTGGCGGGCTGGATCTCATCTTCCCGCACCACGAGAACGAAATCGCCCAGTCCCGCTGCGCCCATGGCACCCACGCCATGGCAAAGGTGTGGATGCACAATGGCTTCCTTCAGGTCGAAGGCCAGAAGATGAGCAAGAGCCTGGGCAATTTCGTCACCATCAACGAGCTACTGGAAACCGGCACCATGGGTGGCCGGGCCTGGATCGGCGACGTTCTGCGCCTTGCCATGCTGATGACGCACTATCGCGAGCCGATCGATTTCTCGGTGAAGCGCCTTGAAGAAGCCGAAGCCAAGCTGGTCGATTGGCAGCGCGCGGCTCGTGGCGGCGAGGTTGCCGATGGCGATGCGCCCGACGCGGCGGTGGTTGCCGAACTGGCCGATGACCTGAATTTCCATCGCGCCGCGGTGGCTCTGGATGCGTTGGCGAAAAAGGCCAATCGCGAAGAAGGCAATGCGCGCGCCCAGCTGGCCGCCACGCTGCGCTTCCTTGGTTTTGGCACGGATTCGCTCATCACGTCTGATGACGGCTGGGAAGAGCCGCCCCACATCGCCACTGCCATCGCCGAGCGCCTTGCCGCGCTCAATAGCAAGGATTTTGTGCGGGCTGACGTGATCCGCAACAAACTTGCCGAGCAGGGCATTTCTCTGATGGACTACAAGGACGAGGCCGGTAACCGCCAGACCAAGTGGGAGATGAAGCGATGATCGCTGACCGCCACGGCTGTCCGGTCCTGCGCAAGGGAGAACGGCAATGAGCATTCTCGACCATGTTGGCTACGCAGTTGGTGACTTCGAAAAGTCCTCGGCATTCTACGACGCCGCGCTGGCGCCCCTTGGCGTCAAGCGCATCAGCGAGATGGAATTCCCCGGCGTGAAGGTGATCGGCTACGGCGCGCACGCCCCCGAATTCTGGATCAATACCGGCCAGGCTTTGGGCGGGCACGTGCATCTGGCCTTTGCGGCCCCAACCCGCGCAGCGGTCGACGCATTTTATCACGCGGCACTGGCTGCCGGCGGCACCGACAATGGCGGGCCGGGCCTGCGGCTGGAATATCACGAGAACTATTACGCCGCCTTCGTCTTTGATCCCGACGGGCACAATGTTGAGGCGGTGTGCAATGTCCCAGCCTAACACGGGGGCCCATACTGGCGGCTGCCAGTGTGGCGCGGTGCGTTTCAGCGTCACCCGGCTCGGCCGTGGGTCCATCTGCCACTGTCGCATGTGCCAGAAGGCTTTTGGCGGATTCTTTGGTCCGCTGGTAACGGCGCACAATGCGCAATGGACCCGTGGCGAGCCCAAGTGGTTCCAGTCGTCCAACGCAGCCCGCCGCGCCTTTTGCGGTGATTGCGGCACGCCGCTGGCCTATGAAACCCGCTTCGGGCTCGAGCTGGCCATCGGCGCCTTCGACGACCCGACCGTTGCGGCCCCGGTGCTCCAGGTCAATCTCAACGACCGGCTCCCCTTCTTCAAGGATCTGACCTCGCTGCCCGAACGCACCGAGGCCAGCGACGAATGGCGTGATTTCCTCGCCGGGATCCACTCCAACCAGCATCCCGACCACGATACTGAGGCATGGCCTCCGAAGGCAGGCCGGTGATGCGGCGCTACGAGATGGAAGTCAGCGGTGGTTGCCAGTGCGGCGCGGTGCGCTATCACGCCACCGAAATGCTCGACAATGCCCACATCTGCCACTGCCGCATGTGCCAGAAGGCAATGGGCAATATCTTCGCCGCGCTGGTTGCCGCCCCGCGCGATGCGCTGGTGTGGACGCGCGGCGCCCCGAGCCGCTTCCGCAGCTCCGAACACGTGGAGCGAGGTTTTTGTCGCGAGTGCGGCACGCCCCTGTTCTATGAAGACACCACCGGCGGCCGGGTGAACCTGACCATCGGTTCGCTCGATCATCCCGAGCTTTTCCCGCCCCACGCCAATACCGGCAACGAGGGGCGTGTTGCCTGGTTCGATGGGCTGCCCAGCCTTGAGAATGGCGGCACCACCGAAGAGGATGGTGCCGACTGGGCTGCCGCCATCAAAACCTCAAACCATCAGCATCCCGATCACGATACCGACCGCTGGCCCGAGTAGTTTCATGACCAAAGACCGCCTCTATATCTTCGACACCACCCTGCGCGACGGAGCGCAGACGGCCGGCATTGAGTTCTCGCTTGAGGACAAGATTTCCATTGTCCGCCTGCTCGAAGAGCTGGGCGTGGATTACGTCGAAGGCGGTTTCCCCGGGGCCAATCCGATCGACACGGAGTTCTTCGAAAAGAAGCGCACCAAGACGGCCAAGTTCACCGCCTTTGGCATGACCAAGAGGGCAGGGCGCTCGGCCGCCAACGACCCCGGCGTGCAGGGGCTGCTGAACTCGAGCGCGGACGCGACGTGCTTCGTCGCCAAGGCATGGGACCAGCAGGTCAAGGTCGCCCTCGAAATCTCGCTGGAAGACAATCTGGAAAGTCTGCGCGATACGGTGGTTGCCACTGTTGCTGCCGGCAAGGAAGCGCTGATCGACTGCGAGCACTTCTTCGATGGTTTCAAGGCCAACCCGGCCTATGCGCTGTCCTGCGTGCGGACCGCGCTTGAAGCCGGCGCCCGCTGGGTGGTGCTCTGCGACACCAATGGCGGTACGATGCCGAGCGAAATCCGCGACATCGTCGGGGAGGTGCTGTCCGTGGCTCCGGGCGATCGCCTGGGCATTCACGCCCATGACGACACCGGTCAGGCCGTCGCCAATACGCTGGCTGCTGTTGAAGCTGGCGTGCGCCAGATCCAGGGCACACTCAATGGCATCGGCGAGCGCTGCGGCAATGCCAACCTCATCACCATCATCCCGACGCTGGTGCTCAAGCGGCACTTCGCCGACCGTTTTGAAACGGGCATCGACGCAGCGCGTCTGGAGCGACTGACCCATATCTCGCGTGTGTTCGACGATCGCCTCAACCGCGCTCCCAGCCGGCAGGCGCCCTATGTCGGCGCTTCGGCTTTCGCCACCAAGGCGGGCATCCACGCATCGGCGCTGCTCAAGGACTTTTCGAGCTACGAGCATATCCCGCCCGAGAGCGTGGGCAACGAGCGCTCAATCATGGTCAGCCAGCAGGCCGGCAAATCCAACCTGCTGACCGCACTGGCGCGCCATGGCATTGAGATCGCCAAGGATGACCGGCGCCTTGAGAAGCTGCTGGCGACAGTCAAGGAGCGCGAATCGCGCGGCTATTCCTACGATGGCGCCGACGCTTCCTTCGCCATTCTGGCCCATGAAGTGCTGGGCACGCTGCCGTCCTACTTCGCTGTCGAGAACTATCGCACCAGCGTCGAACGCCGCCACAACGCTATGGGCGAAGAAATCACCGTCACCGAGGCCGTGGTCAAAATCCGGGTCGAGGGCGAATTGCTGATGTCGGTGGCCGAAGGCAATGGCCCCGTCAACGCGCTCGATCTGGCCATGCGCAAGGACCTTGGCAAGTATTCGTCGCGTATCGAAGACCTTGAACTGGTTGACTTCAAGGTGCGTATCCTGGATGGCGGCACGGGCGCGATCACCCGTGTACTGGTAGAAAGCCGCGACGGCACCGGCGAGCGTTGGTATACGATCGGCGTTTCGCCCAACATCATTGATGCGTCGTTTGAAGCTCTGTATGAATCCATCACCTACAAACTGTTGAAGACTGAAGCGGCGCAGCGGACGACAGGAAAAGTGGCATAACCGGGCAGGTTGCAACTAACGCAACTGCCGCATTCGTCCTGGAGGACAAACTGGCCGAGACCGCACCGAAAAAACCTCTTGCTCTCACCATCGGAGCAGCGGCGGTTACCCTTGTCGTCATCGTCGGTGTTCTGTCAGGTCCGGCCGTCGTCAGTTGCATCAATTCAGGCGAAAATCTGGGTCTGTGCCTGCGCGGCAAGATGGCCGATGCCGGCATCATTGCCCAACCCGCGCCTGCACCCGCAACGGCCCCGGCCGTTGAAGCGCCTGCCGCTGTGGCACCCGCGCCCGAGGTGGCCGTGGGCGAACCCACGGTCGACGTGACGGCTCCGGTTCCCAACGACCTGGTCGCGGCGACATTTGGCCTGCTGCGTGCCGAGCCCGATGGCTCGGTGGTTATCGCGGGCAGCGGCACGCCGGGCAGCGAAGTCGAGGTCTATTCCAACGACGCACTGCTGGGCAAAACCAAGGTTGAGCCAAGCGGCGACTGGGTTCTGGTGCCCGATGCTCCGATCCCGCCCGGTGGCACCGAAATTACGCTGGCCGAGACCGGCAAGACCGGCCGTGCAGCCCAATCCTTCGTCGTCGTGATCAATGACGACAAGAAGAGCGAGCCGCTCGTAGTAGCCAGCACGCCTGGCGCCATCAGTGAAGTGCTTCAGGGTGTTGAGCATCCTGCGGGGGAGATCGCGAAGGTCGCAGAGGCTCCGGCCCCCGCTGCTCCCGTTACCCCTGCTGCTCCCGCAACTTCCGCACCCGCACCAGCTACCACCACTCCGGCACCGGCCCCGGCTCCCGCTGTTGCCGAGGCGGCTCCCGCCGCACCGGCACCTGAGGCGCCGCCTGCAGCAGGGCCCGCTGCTCCGGCCGAGCCGGCTGCGGTCGCTAGCGCCGAGCCCGTTGTTCCTGCAGCACCGGCAGAAACGGCGCGCGCGCCGGTAGAGCCTAGTGCGCCTGCGCCGGTGGAAGCCGCACCCGCCGCTGAGGCACCGGCCGTCGCAACCGCCAATGCAGAAGTGACCGCCCCGGTAGCGCCCGCTGCTCCCGCGGCAGCGCTGCCAAACGTTGAACCCACCATTGATGCCATCGAGATCGAAGGCGATCGCACGTTCTTCGCGGGCGCAGGCCCCGAGGGCGCAACCATCCGCCTTTATGTCGAAGACGCCTTCGTGGCCGACACCACCGTCGCCGACGGGCGCTGGCTGGTTGAGGCGGGTCCTGTGCTGAACCGGGCCCAGCAACGCGTCCGTGTCGACGTGCTCGAACCCGGTACCGCCAATGTTATATCGCGCGCCGAGGTGAACTTCCGCGTCGACCTGCCGGAAACGGCGCCGACTGCGGTCGCCGCAGTCCCAGCAGTGGAAGCTCCCGCCGCTCCCGCAGCCACGCCGACGCCGGCAGCACCCTCCGCTCCCGCGGCAGAGGCACCCGCACCTGCCGCAACGGTACCATCGGCGCCCCAGCCTGCCGCAGAGCCCGCTCCGGCACCCGCAGAGGCTGCTCCGGCTCCGGAGCCGGCCAAGACCCCTGAAGCGGCTGTTGCGGCCGCTCCTGCGCCTGCTGAGCCCGCGCTGCCGACACTGGTGGCGGTTGCGGTCGGCGATCCGGATGCCCAGCGCTTTGCCTCGGGCAAGGCCATCATCCGGCGCGGCGACAACCTTTGGACCATTGCCCGGCGCGTCTACGGCGAAGGCATCAAGTACACGACGATCTACGAGGCCAATACCGGCCAGATCCGCGACCCCGATCGGATTTACCCCGGCCAGGTGTTCAGCCTGCCCAATTAGCGCTGCACAAGATGGCCCGCCCACCGGCGGGCCATTGATTATTTGTTCGCCAAGGCCCATTTTATCGTCAAATGACGATAAACCTCAGCGAAGCCATGCAAGACGACGATATTGCCAACATCATGCGAGCGATGGGCCATCCCGTGCGGCTCAACATTCTGCGCATTCTGGCAAAACAGGAACGCGGCGAATGTTGCTGCGCCGACGTCACCGATGAACTGACCCTGGCGCAGTCCACGGTCTCCCAGCACATCAAGGTGCTGCTCGATGCCGGTTTGATCGAACGCCGGCCGCGCGGCACCCGCAACTGCTATGTTGTCCAGCATGACCGGCTTGCCGCCCTGGGCGCGGCCTATTCCGGCATGATCGCAGGCTTCGGCCCAACTACTCCCATTCTGGAAGCGGAATCCGCCTGATGGCCACCAAAACCGATGCGCCAAAGCCGTCCGTTAGCGCGGACGAGGGTTCCATTTTCTCTACGATCCGCAATCTCTGGCGTTACATGTGGCCGAAGGACCGTTCGGACCTTCGCTGGCGCGTGGTCTTCGCGCTCGCCGCGCTGATCGTCAGCAAGGTCGCCACCACCTTCATTCCCTTCATCTACAAGGGCATTATCGACTCGCTAGATGGCTCGGCACCCAACGCCGCGCTGATCATGGGCGTCGCTATCCCGATCATGCTGGTCATCGCCTATGGCGTGACGAGCCTGATCGACGCCGGTTTCCAGCAGTTGCGTGACGTGTGGTTCGCCAGCGTCGGCCAGAACGCTGTGCGCCAGCTTGCCTATGAGGCCTTCGTGCATATGCACAGGCTGTCATTGCGCTTCCACCTGGCGCGCCGCACGGGTGGGCTGAGTCGCGTTATCGAGCGCGGTATCAAGGGCATCGAAACCATCGTCCGCTTCACCATGCTCAATATCGTTCCGACGATTATCGAGTTCGTGGTTACGGCCATCATTTTCGTCACCATGTTCGGCATCAGCTATCTTGGCGTGCTGATCCTGGTGATCTGGGGCTACCTGGTCTGGACCATCAAGGCCTCGAACTGGCGCATCTCCATCCGTCGCGACATGAACACCAGCGACACCGATGCCAATTCCAAGGCCATAGACAGCCTGCTCAACTATGAGACGGTGAAGTATTTCACCAACGAGGAGATGGAGGCCAAGCGCTACGACGCCGCCATGGCGAGCTATGAGCGTTCGGCCGTCCGCATCTGGACCTCGCTCGGCACGCTGAACTTTGGCCAGGCGCTGATCTTCTACGCCGGCACCATCGTCATCCTGGTGATGGCCGCTATGGGCGTCATGAATGGCTCGCTCACTGTTGGCGACTTCGTTCTGCTCAACACCTTCCTGATCCAGATCTATCGTCCGCTCAACCAGATCGGTTTCGTCTATCGCGAGCTTCGTCAGGGGCTGACTGATATCGAAGAGATGTTCAAGCTGCTCGACCAGAAGCCCGAGATCGAGGACAAGCCGAACGCGCCCGCGCTGAACGTTGTGGGTCCGACGATCCGGTTCAACGACGTGACCTTCCACTACGATCCCGATCGCCCGATCCTCAAGGGCGTGAGTTTCGAAGTGCCGGCAGGCAAGACTGTCGCCATTGTCGGCCCCACCGGCGCGGGCAAGTCCACCATCTCCCGGCTGCTCTATCGCTTCTACGATGTCACGGGTGGCTCGATCACCATCGACGGGCAGGACCTGCGCGATGTGACCCAGCACAGCCTGCGCTCGGTGATCGGCATGGTTCCGCAGGATACTGTGCTGTTCAATGACACTATCGGCTACAACATCGAATACGGTCGTCCCGGTGCCTCTCAGGAAGAGATCCATGCCGCTGCCGAAATGGCCCAGGTTGGCCATTTCATCAATGGTCTGCCCAAGGGTTATGCGACCCCTGTCGGTGAGCGTGGTCTGAAACTCTCGGGTGGCGAGAAGCAGCGTGTTGCCATCGCCCGCACCATTCTCAAGGCCCCGTCGGTGCTCATCCTCGATGAAGCGACGTCGGCGCTCGACACCAAGACCGAGCGCGATATCCAGTCTGCCCTCGACGTGGTCTCGAAGAACCGCACGACCGTCGTCATCGCCCACCGTCTCTCGACGGTGGTGAATGCCGACGAAATTCTGGTTCTGCGCGATGGCGTGGTAGCGGAACGCGGCAGCCACTCCAACTTGCTGCTCCACAATGGTCTCTACGCCCAAATGTGGAACCGCCAGCGCGAGGCGACCGAGGCCGAAGAAAAGCTGCTCGAAACCGCCAACGATCCCGACGGGTTCGTCAAGCGCGGTACGCCCGCAGCGGAGTAGGGGGCACACCGGGAGTATTCGGCGCGCTTGAGTTGCGCTAGGGTGCTCCCGGCTCTCCCTTCCAAACCTGCCGCCGGGTTGAATGGGGGTTAGATTTCAGATCGTCACGACCCCTGCGGTCGGCGCGTAATCGGCGGACGTCGACCAGCAAAGGTCGTGTCATGCAATCCACCAGGATCAACCGCGAGACATTCGCGTATTGAAGAAATCGCTGCGCCGGGTCCTTGGCAGGGTAGGGTCGGCGCATGCCGATGAGGCTCTGGCCGCCTATTTGGGCCACCGGACCTATGCCAGCTTGCTCTCCGTGTTACCCGCCTCTCCCGCGCTCGTCGAAGTCGTGCCGGACGCTGACGCGCTCACTCGTCGCCTCAACGCGCTCGGCTATCCGGTGACGCTTGATGAGATTGATCGCATCAAGCGCCTTTACGAGGCTGAAGTTCTCGACAAGCTGATGGGGGGCATCCGCGAGATGGCGCAACATGCCGCCAACGACAACCGCCCGCGCTAACAAAAAAGGCCCGCATCGCTGCGGGCCTTTTGCTTGACTGTCTGAAGCCTATTCGGCCGCTTCCGGGCGGTCCGGACGGCTGACCACGGTCACACCGTTCTTTTCCTTTTCCACCAGCCCGGCGTCCTTGCTGACGATGTAGCGCTTGGCGCCATCGGCATCCTCGGGGATTTCGACGGTCATGCCATCGAACCCAGCGGGAGCGGCGGTCGTAGTGCGACCGCGGCCGGCTAGACGCCCGATCTGCTCGCCGATCCACTTGATCTGGCCCCACAGCACGTTCGGAGCCACCACCATCACCGGCACCATGACCAGGGTAAGGGCGGTGGAGACGAACAGGCCCGACACCAGAGCGGCGCTGAGGTGGGTGAACCACGAGCCGGCAATGCCGCCCATGACGATCTCACGACGGATGAAGTCGAACTCGACGTTCAGTGCCATCGGGATCACGCCCAGTGCCGTCACGGTTGCGGTGAGCAGCACCGGCCGCACGCGCTGGCTGATGGTGATCATCATTGCCTTGACCGGCTCGACATGCTCGTCGCGGTGGTAGTGGTTGTAGGTGTCGATCAGCACGATGCCGTTCTTCACCACGATACCCGCCAGCGCCACGATACCCAGGCCCGTCATGATGGCCGAGAAGCTCATGCCGGTGATGGTCATACCCAGCAGCACGCCGCCAAGGGACATGATGACCGTCGTGAGTGTCACGAACACCTGATAGAAGCTGTTGTACTCCAGCAGCAGGATCAGGAAGATCAGGAACATCGCCGCGCCGAATGCCTGCACGATGAAGGCATTGGTGTCGCCGATCTGTTCCTCGGCACCGCCATAGACGATCTTGACGGAAGCGGGCCACTGCTGATCGGCCTGCCAGGCCTGCAGCTGTGCGATCTTGGCGCTGGTTTCCACGCCCGGCTCAAGGTTGGCGGCCACATTCATCGAATAGAGGCCGTTGCGCCGCGAGATGTTGGCAACCTTGGGCACGGCCGTCCGCTCGATGAAGTTCGAGACAGGAACCAGGCCCTGCGGGGTCACGATACGCAGGGAGTCGAGTGCGTTGAACGTGCGCTCGTCTTCCGGCAGGCGGACACGGATATCAAGCTCATCACTGCCGTCGTCCGGACGGTAGCTGCCCAGCTTCACGCCGGACGTTACGAGCTGCACATAGGGGCTGAGTTCACGCACGCCAATGCCGTATTTGGCGGCCATTTCGCGGTCGATGGTCACCTGCCAGTCAATACCTGGCTGCGGGCGGCCGTCTTCAACATCAATGGTCTGGCCCAAATCGTGCTCAATATAGTCGCGCAGCTTGGCCACGGAGGGGGCGATGTCGTCATATACGGGGCCCTCGACGCGCAGGTTGATCGCCTTGCCCGCGGGGGGGCCGTTTTCCTGCCCGGCGATCTGCACTTCCAGACCCGAAATGTCGGCAACGCGCGTGCGGATGTTCTGGAAGATCTCCGCCGCCTTCACGCGATCATTGTAGGGCATCAATTGCAGCTGGAAGGAACCGATCGTATCGGCCGGCCCCGAGGCAGTCATGAAGCCGTCACCACCGCCGAAGCTCATGATAACGTCCTGGATGCCCTGAACCTGCAGGATTTCCGTTTCCACCTCGACCAGCAGGTCTCGGATTTCGCTCGGGGAATAGTTGCCGCGCGTCAGCACGTTGATGGTGCCGAATTCCGGCTCCGATGCCGGGAAGGCCTCAGTTGGGGTGGGGTTGCTCATATAGGCGACGAACATGCCGACCACGATGGCAAAGCCGACCCCAAGCGTGAGGATGGGCTGGTGCAGCAGGTGCTGCATGATGCGCACGTAGACACCCGTGACGCCGCCGACCTTCTTGGGGTCGAACTTGTCGGCATACATCACGACGTCGGCGGCTTCCTTGGCCTTCGGGTCGATATGGGTCGATGCGATGATGGCGCCGATGATCGGCATGAAGATCAGCGCCGAAACCAGCGAGGCACACATCACAACGATCACGATGATCGGCAGGTAGCTCATGAACTTGCCGATAATGCCCGGCCAGAACAGCAGCGGCACGAAGGCGCCCAGCGTCGTGAAGGTAGCCGAAACCACCGGCACGAACATCTTGCGGGCCGCGAGAATGAAGGCTTCCTTCTTCGAAACACCTTCCTGCAGCTTTCGTTCGGCATATTCCACGACCACGATAGGGTCGTCCACCAGCACGCCCACCGCCAGCACCAGGCCGAACATGATCATCATGTTGATGGTCATGCCGAGCATCTGCACCACGAGGAAGGCGATCATGAACGAGATCGGGATCGACATGCCGATCATGATGGCGGCGCGCCAACCGAGGGTGGCCACGCAGGTGATCAGGACCAGCGCGACGGCGGTCAGAACGGCGGCTTCCAGCGAACGGAACAGCCCCTTGGTGGAGTCAGCCTGGTCGATCAGGAAGCTCGTTTCAACGCCCTGCGGCCAGTCGGCGGTATAGGCCTCGGTGGCTGCACGGATCTGGTCGGAGACGTCGATGACGTTGGTCCCGAGCTTCTTGACGACGCCCAGCGTAATGGCCGGCTGACCGTTCACATGCGCGTAAGACGTTGCATCTTCGAAGGTGCGGGTGATGGTAGCGACGTCGCCGAAGGTAACAACGGTGTCGCCCGAGGTTTTGAGGGGCAGGGAGTAGACGTCGGCCGCATTCTTGATAAGGCCGGGAACTTCAACGTTGAAGGAGCCGTGGCCAGTGTCCAGGGTGCCACCCGCAACCACCATGTTGTTCTTGGCCAGCGCGTCGAACAACTGGGCTGCGGTCAGGTCGTAGGCTTCGAGGCGGTTGAGGTCGATCGTGACTTCGAGAACTTCGTCGCGCGAACCCGACAGGCTCACGCTCTGAACGTTCGCAAGGCTCTCGAGTTCTTCCTTGAGGTCCTTGGCGCGCTTGACCAGCTCACGTTCCGGCACCGTGCCGTAGACTGCTACCGAGATGGTGGGCATGTCCGAGAACGAAATCTCGTGCACAGTGGGTTCGCGGGCATCGGCCGGCAGCACGGAGGCAATGCCGTCCATCTTGGCGCGAATGTCGCTGAGTGCCTTGTCCTTGTCGGCACTCACGTCGAATTCGAGAAACACCGAGGCGTGCCCGGTGGTCGAGGTCGAGGTGTAGTTCACCAGCCCGTCAATGTCCTTGACGCGGTCTTCGATGGGCTTGGCCAGCAATTGCTCGGCATCGCGCGGCGAAACGCCGGTCTGGGTGACTGAAACGTAGAAGTACGGGATGTCGATTGCCGGGAAGCTCTCTTTCGGCAGCGAGACATAAGCCGCCAGGCCCGCTCCGATGAGCAGAACCATGACGGTTAGAACAACCCGCGGCATCCTGAGGATGCGTTCGATAAAGTCCAGCATGGTATCAGCTCGCGGTTACGTTGGTAGCTGCGACGGCCTGGCCGTCCGATACGTATTCTTGGCCAACGGTGATGACGTCGGCCGAGATAGGCAAACCAAGAACCCAAACGCCGTCGCGGGTGTCGCTTGCGATGGTGACGGGGAAGAACTTGACGATGCCATTCACAACGGTGCTGACACCGAGAACGCCATCGGGATTGAGGGTCAGAACCGACTGCGGCACCAGGTGCGCGGGGGCGGTTCCCATATTGACGGTGGCGGTGGCGGTGATGCCATCGCGGATCGAGTAGTCGCTGTTAGGCAGTTCGATTTCGACCGGGAACGAACGGGTGGCCGGATCGGCGGTTGCCGAAATGTAGGTGACCTTGCCAGAGCTTTCCTGGCCGGTAACGGTGGTGATCTTGGCCTCAAGGCCCGTTTTTGCGAGGGCAATGCGGGCTTCCGGCACCTGGCCGACGAAGACCATCGGGTCAAGCTGCACGATCGTGGCGCAGGGCTGGCCCTGGCCGAGCATCGAACCGGCGACTGCCATCGGATCCTGCACGACGCCGGCGACCTTGGCCACGATCTCGGTGCGGTCGAGTTCGGCCTGGGCATTGTCTACCCCGGCCTTGGCGCCGGTTACAGCGGCCTTGGCGGCGGTCAGCCCAACTTCGAGCTGGCGCGCAGTGTTCGCGGCAGCAACGCCCTTGCCGCGCAGTTCTGCATTGGTATCGAAATCAGCCTGCGCCTGCGCCAGGGTCGCTTCCGCCTGGGCCAGACCGGCCTTGGCCTGCGCCACGGCGGCAGCGCGCGTGCCCTGGTCAAGCGTGCAGAGCTTGTCGCCGACGGCGACGCGCTGGCCCTTGGTCACGTGCACGACGTCGACGATGCCGGGCGTCTCCGCGACGGCGCCAACCGACGCCTTGGCCTGGGTGCGGCCGCGAAGCGGCACTTCGATGGCCATTGGCTGAGCGGTGTAGGTTGAGGTGCGAACCGACTGCAGGGCCGTCTTGGCGCCCATTTCAGCGTCATTGCGCTGAGCAATGGTCAGGGAGGGGTCAGCGGTGTGGCTAGGTTCGTGCTGGGCGAGCACCCCGGCATCGGCCAGCGTGGTTGCGATCGGCCCATGCTCTTCGCCTTCGATGACAGAGATGATCGCCCGCTCACCCTTGCCCGGGCCGTTGCCGCCCACGACAAGTGTTCCAGTTGCCAGCCACAGGCCCGCCATAACCAGGATGAGGAAGGCCAGGCCGTAGGAAAACAGTGCACGCATTGTAGTTTAGCCCCTATTACTCGGCTGCGTCTTTTTTGGGTTCGGCTCGCGCCATTGTGATCAGATCGTGCATATGGGTGCGCATGTGTTCTTCGGCAACCTCCATTATTGCGCGACCGTAGTTGATGACCCACGTATCGGTGGCGTGGTTAGTACGATCCGCAAGCACAGCGCTCATTTGCTTGTGAGATTCGACGAGTCTGTTCAGATATTCGTTGGCCCGCATTTCAACCAGTTCGCGCGGCAAGATGTGCGCGAAGCGGGCAAAGAGCAGGAACGGGCTGCGGAACATGTCGTCTTCCAGCGGCTCAGTCAGCTCCGCGGCAAACGCGGCACGGCCCTCGCCGGTGATCGAATATACTTTGCGCGCCGGTTTGCCCGATTGTTGTTCGGTACGGCTGGTGACGAGGCCATCGTCCTCAAGTCGCGCCAGTGCCGGATAGATCGAGCCGAAGCTGGCTTCCACGAAATACGAGCACTCGCCCTCTATGCAAAGTCGCCGGATTTCATATCCGGTCGCCTCGCCCTCATAGAGGATCGAGAGACAAAGGGTCCTGACATTCATGCGCTGACTCCATCGGCACCATATGTCGGGCCGATATATGCCGGTTCTTTATATGCCTGGCTGGAATGACGCAAGTTTTGCGTCTGCATGGCTCAGAGAGCAGTTAAGGCGAAGTTGCATGGCTCGCCTCAGGCCAGAATACGCGTCATCTCCGCGGCGGCGCGCTGGGCCAATTCGGTGCTGGCTGCTGCGACGAAGTAGGGATTGAGGAACCCCAGGGCGTGCTTGCCATAGGTCATCCGGGCCCCATCCAGCGTCACCACTGCTCCGCCTGCGGCTTCTAGCACAGCCTGACCGGCCGCCGTGTCCCATTCGGAAGTTGGGGTGAAGCGCGGGTAAAGTTCGGCATCGCCGCGCGCCAGCAGACAGAACTTCAGCGATGAGCCGACCGACACGTCAGCTTCGACTTCCAGCGTCTCGCAAAGGGCGGCGAGGGCGACGTGGCCATGCGAACGGCTCGCCACGATGCGCAGGCGCTTTGGCGCGGAGACGATCAGGGCCTTCCGCCCGTCATCCACCTCGGCGAGTGAGTTGCAGAAGAAGGCTCCAGAGGCATCGCCGACGAAGGTTTCTCCGGTGGCTGGCGCCAAAACGACGCCCATGACAGGCACCCCGTCTTCGACCAGCGCAATATTGACCGTGAACTCGCCGTTCCGCTTGATGAATTCCTTGGTCCCATCCAGCGGGTCGACCACGAAATACCGGTCGCCCAGTTCCGGGATAATACCGGCCGCGACACTCTCCTCGCCCAGAACGGGTATGCCAGTGGGCTTGAGGTAGTCGAGGATTACCGCCTCCGCAGCCGCATCTGCTTCCGTCACCGGCGATCCATCGGCCTTGGTCACCGCGCTGATCGGGCGGGCATACACATCGAGGATCACCCGCGCGGCGGCCCGCGCCGCCTCAAGCGCCAGGCTCGTCAAACGAGCATCGGTTGGTGCCTGCAGGCTGGCGTCCATCAGCGCTCCACCACCACATCAAGCCCGAGGTCGAGTGGCGTCGCGGCCATGGTAATCTGGCTGGTGGAGATATAGTCCACGCCCGTCTCGCCGATCGAGCGCACGCGTTCGAGTTTGACGCCCCCCGAGGCCTCCAGCCGGGCGCGCCCGGCATTGATCGCCACGGCCTGCCGCAGTAGGTCATTGTCCATATTGTCGAGCATGATGACGCGCGCGCCGGCGGCCAGCGCTTCCTCGAGCTCCGCGAGGTTGGTGACCTCAATCTCGATGGATACCAGGTGACCGGCAAAGGCCTCGGCGGCCTTGTATACTGCCGTCACGCTGCCGGCGACGGCAATATGATTGTCCTTGATGAGAATGGCGTCATCCAACGAATAGCGGTGGTTGGCCCCGCCGCCGCAGCGCACGGCATATTTCTGGAAAGCGCGCATGCCCGGCGTCGTTTTGCGAGTGTCGCAGATTTGCGCGCCAGTGCCCGCAACCGCGTCGGCAAATTTCCGTGTCAGCGTGGCGATGCCGCTCATGTGGTTGAGGAAGTTCAAGGCGACGCGCTCGGCCGACATGACCAGCCGGGCAGGGCCGCTGACGGTGGCGATCACCGCGCCGGCCGCAACCTGGTCGCCATCCGCCACTTTGGGCTCGAACGTGACACCATCACCGACCAGCCGGAATGCCGCCGCCGCCAGATCAAGCCCGGCGATGACGCCGGGCTCACGCGCCGAAAGACTGGCCGTTGCCCGGGCGTCCGGATGCAAGGTCGCCTGACTGGTGAGATCGCCCGCCAGCCCCAGATCTTCCTCCAGGGCTGCTGCGACGGCGCGCTCGACAAGCAGCCGCGGCAACTGGGCGGGCAGGCGATCTGAAAGCGACATCGGCGGTGGTCCTCCAAAACTCGGGCGTGATGTACGCGCCCCCCGCTCCGGTGGCAACAGCCCGCCGAGGCACAGATTTGCTCCACGGGACGTGCCCGCAGAACAAACCCGCTGATCTAGATATTCTTCTGTGTGTGGTCCGCTTCGATGATCGCCTTGGTGAGGCTCCCGGTCGACGGGTAGAGCGGGATCAGGCAGGCCTGCAGCGCGTGATAAATGTCCGGCTTGCCGACGAACAGGCGCGAGGTTGGCGTCAGGTCTTCCTTGAGTTCGCTCAGCCAGCCGCCGCGCTCGTGGTCGATCACGTGGTTCTCGGCATAGTCCCAGAGCTTGCGATACCAGCTCTGGAAATAGTCGTGCGTGGTGTCGAAGCTGCTGATATAGGCGGCGGCCCCGATCGCCTCGCTGACCGGCCACCACAGCTTCTCGCGCATGATGGGCTTATTGTCCCAATCCAGCGTGTAGAAGAACCCGCCTTGGACATTGTCCCAGCCGAGGTCGATCGACTGGCGGAACAGCTCGCGCGCCGCCCCGGTCATCCACGAGATGCGCTTCTCGCCCAGCACCCACAGCTGATAGAGAAGGCGCGCCCATTCCAGCCAATGGCCCGGCGTTGCGCCCGATGGGCGGAACATTTCCGAGCCCAGATAATCCTTGTCCAGCACCCAGTTCTCGTCGAAATGCTCGGCCACACGATGCCCGAGCGGCATGGCATGCTTGGCGATGATCAGCTCAGCAATGCGCTCGGCCTTGCGGAGATAGCCCTTGTCGCCAGTCGCCTCAAAGGCGGCCATCAGCGCCTCGGTCAAGTGCATGTTGGAGTTCTGGCCGCGATAGGTGCTGTTGCCGCTCCAATCGTTGTTGAACTCTTCGCGCACCGCTCCGACCTTGTCGTCCCAGAAGCGCTTCTCGATCACCTCGGTAATGTCGGCCAGCATCTGGTCGGCCAGCGGGTGGCCCACCAGTTTCGCGCTCGATGCCGCCAGCAGCACGAATGCATGGCCATAGGCCTGCTTGCTGTCGTCCTTGGGGCCGTTGTCATCGAGCGACCAGACATAGCCGCCATGCTTCTTGTCGCGGTGATGCTCCCAGAGATAGCGCATGCCGTGGTCGACGATCTCGTCGGAACCTGGACGGCCGATCAGGCTGCCAATGGCGAAGCAATGCACCATGCGGCACGTGCCGTGGATCTGTCGCGTGGAATTGGCCGCATCGATCGGATTGCCGTCGTCGTCCAGCTCAAAGAAGCCGCCCTTGGGGTTGATCGAGGGCGCCTGGAAGAAGTCGAACAGGTTGTTGGCCTGCCGCATCAGGTACTGCCGATGGAACGGCCGCTTTGGCCAAGGGCTGGAATTGGTCTTCGGCAGGCTGGCGTCAGTCATGGTGGCTCCTCCCGGCACGGCGCCGGTGCATCAGACGGAGCTATAGCCGGGCAATCGCAACGTTGCAATTTGGGATCGAACGGAAGTCACGGTCGTCCCGCGGTATGGTTGGCCGCTCCTTGCGGGGCGGCCATTTGAGATCAGCTTTTGGCGTACCAGGCTTCGACGCGGCGCACTTCTTCGGCGGAGCCGGTGATCACGGGAACACGCTGGTGGATGCTGGTCGGCACCACATCGCGAATGCGTCCGCGTCCGGTCGTCGACAGGCCCCCGGCGGCCTCCATCAGCATGGCCATCGGGTTAGCCTCGTAGAGCAGGCGCAGACGGCCGCCCTTGCTCACGGTCTCGCTGTCGAGCGGATACATGAAGATGCCGCCGCGCATCAGGATGCGGTGGATGTCTGCGACCATCGAGCCAACCCAACGCATGTTGTAGCGCTTGCCGGCAGGGCCGGTTTCGCCAGCGACATTCTCGGCGACATAGCCGCGAGTGGCGTCGTCCCAGAACCGTTCTCGTGCCGTGTTGATGGCATATTCAGCCGACGCGACCGGCACCTGCACCCGGTCATTGGTCAGCAGGTAGGCGCCTTCGTTGTCGAGCGTGAACACCGCGACCGAAGCGCCAAAGGTCAGGATCAGCGCCGTGGCAGGCCCGAAGACGGCATAACCGGCTGCCAGCTGGGCCGTGCCCGGCTGAAGGAGGCCGCCAGCGGAATTGAGCACCGAAAAAATCGTGCCCACAGCACCGTTTACGTCGAGATTTGAAGAGCCATCGAGCGGGTCGGTCGCCACCAGATAAGCACCCTGATTCTGGAAATGAACGGCTTCATCCATCTCCTCCGAAATCAGAATCGAAATCTCGGGATTTTGGCCTATGTGATTCAAAACAATGTCGTTTGAGATCACGTCGAGGGCCTTTTGCGCCTCGCCCTGCACGTTGGTTGCCCCGGCCAGCCCCGTCTGCCCGGCGATCGGCGCAACGCGCAAAACTCCGGCGATCTCCGCGATGGCAGCGGCCATTGTGGCGACAACCGAAGCCAGCTTGGGGTCGACAGGTTGGGCGGCAAGCCACTCTGAAAGCGTGGTCATCGATACACTCGGTTGCTCGGGAAGGGGAGCTTACCAGTGACTCCGCACTGCTATCTACGCAAGGCGACTTTGGTATGGAAGATCCGCTACTTGGTCCACATGTTGCGCATCTGTGCGCCAATATCCATGCGCACCGGAGCAGGGGACAGACCCTCGATATAGGCCGGCGTTACCGGCGGCCACAGGATGTCTTCGAACAGCGGAACCATCGTCCGAGGGATGAACCGCGTGCGCTGGGCATACATGTGCTTGTCGCCATGGCGATGCTGCTGGGTCACGAAAAAGCGCTGCGGCACGATCAGGTTCAGCTCGTCCCGCGCCCGGGTCATTGCCACATAGAGCAGCCGCCGCTCTTCCTCGAGTTCATGCGTCGAGCCGGTGCCGAGGTCGGACGGAATGCACCCATCGACCACATTGAGCACATGCACGGCCTTCCACTCCTGGCCCTTGGCCGAGTGGATGGTCGAGAGGATCAGGTAGTCTTCGTCCAGCAGGGGCACGCCCGCCTGGTCGGAGGTGGCATCCGGCGGGTCCAGCGTCAGTTCGGTCAGGAAGCGCTCGCGGCTGGGATAGCCCGAGGCGATCTGTTCGAGCTGCAGGATGTCCTGCTTGCGCACCTCGGCGTCTTCGTAATTCTGCTCCATCAGCGGCTCGTACCAGAGCCGGGCATAGCCGAGTTCGATTGGCCAACCGGTACCCCGTTTTGCCAGCCGCTGCATCAATTCGACCAGCGCCGTCCAGCCTTCGCCCGCCCGCAGCGGCGTGGGGATTTCTCCCAGCGCCCAGATCGGATCGGGGCCGGTCGCCATGGCATCGAGCGCTTTGCCGGCCGTCCCGGGGCCGACGCCTGGCAGCAGTTGCAGCACGCGGAACCCGGCGACCCGGTCGCGCGGATTTTCGGCCCAGCGGATGATGGCCAGGAGGTCCTTAATGTGCGCGGCGTCGAGGAATTTGAGCCCGCCGAATTTGACATAGGGGATGTTCCGCCGCGTCAGTTCGATCTCGAGTGGGCCCGAGTGGCTCGACGTACGGAACAAAACGGCCTGATTTTTCAAGGACATGCCGCCTTCTCGGGCTTCCAGGACCTTGTGGACGACATAGCGGGCCTGATCGGCTTCGTCGCGCACGGTGACCAGGAGCGGCTTAGCGTCGGACTGGCGCTCGGTCCACAGGTTCTTGGTGAAACGCTCCGTGGCCAGTTCGATCACCGCATTAGCCGCTCCGAGGATCGGTTGGGTGGACCGGTAGTTGCGATCGAGGGTGACGATGTCGGCGTGCGGGCTGAAAGCCGTTGGAAAATCAAGGATATTTCGCACTGTTGCCGCGCGGAACGAATAGATCGATTGGGCGTCGTCACCCACGACGGTGAGACCGTGCCCCTCGGGCCGCATCGCCAGCAGTACCGACGATTGCAGTTTGTTGGTGTCCTGATATTCGTCCACCAGCACATGATCGAACCGCGCGGAGACCTCGGTTGCCATGCGCGGGTCGTCCATCATGCCTGCCCAATAGAGCAGCAAGTCGTCATAATCGAGCACGTTTTGCTGCTGCTTTGCTTGCACATATCTTGCGAAAAGCTGGCGGATTTCTTGTTCCCACATGGCGCACCAAGGGAAGGTTTCCTGTAGCACGGTTGCCAGGTCGCCCTGCGCGTTGACGACGCGCGAATAGATGGCGAGGCATGTGCCCTTGGTCGGGAATCGGCTCTTGGCCTCGCTCAGGCCAAGCTCGTGGCGAACCAGATTCATGAGGTCGGCCGAGTCTTCGCGGTCGTGAATGGTAAAGGTCGGATCGAGCCCGATCTGGGTCGCATGTTCGCGCAGCAACCGCGCGCCGATGCCGTGGAAGGTGCCTGCCCAGGTGAGGGCATCGGTAACGACACCCGAGCCGCTGCCCAGAACCTTGGCGGCGATGCGCTCGACCCGGCGGCTCATTTCGCTGGCCGCACGGCGCGAGAAGGTCATCAGCAGGATGCGGCGCGGATCGGCGCCCTTGACCAGCAGGTGGGCGACGCGATGGGCCAGCGTATTGGTCTTGCCCGACCCTGCGCCCGCGATCACCAGCAGGGGACCGGGGCGCGCCTCTCCAACGCCGTGCTCAACCGCGCGGCGCTGCTCGGGGTTGAGCGTATCGAGATAGGAGGGGCTGGCGAGCACGAATCGAGACCTGTGAGACGGAAAGCCTCACAGGAATGCATTCTGGTTTTGTTCGCAATGGGTGAGCGGGCTTGTGCCCGATCACACTTCGCGTGCGAGGTCGGCGAGCAGACCGGCTGCGACCGACAGGCGGGACACTGTCAGCTCGCCCTGGGTCAGTTCTGCGACTGCTGCTGCCGTGCGTTCGATACCGGCCTGTTGCATAGCTTTCCACGCTTCGAGCCGCCCTGCGACCGGACCGCTATCGGCCTTGAGGACGTCGGCAGTCAGGTCGCGCTGCGCACGCATCAAGTTGGCCAGGGCGCGGTCGAGCGCCATGCGGTCAAACCGGTCGGGGAGCGTGAGGGCGCGGCCCTGTTCGATGGCACTGAGCAGGCCAAATGTATCAAACACGGCGAAGAACGCGGTTGCGGCGTCGGGGACGCTGACCTGGCTGCGCTCGCTGACCTGCACAATATCGCTGGCAAAGGACAGCACGGAGAGGTCGGCGATGCGTTGCGCCAGCGTCTCGGGCACCCCCACCAGTGAAAGGTCCACGACGCGTTTGGATACGCGGTCAATCAAGGCTTGGGGCATGGTGTCCCGCAGCAGCGCGCGCAGCCGGTTGACGCCCGCATGCTGGCGCTGCACCAGCCCGGCAATGCCGGTGGTGACGTCGGCATTGCGCAGGAACCACAGCGTTTCCATGCGCAGCAGCGCCATGGCCTCGGCATAAAGCGACAGCTGCAGTTCGCCGGATACTTTGCCGTCCAGGCGATCGATCATCGTGTGGATTTCAGGCAGCCCATAGATGTCGCGGGTGGCGGCATAGGCGAGGGCGACTTCGCCCGCGCTGGCGCGGGTTGCCGCCGTCATTTCGCTGACAAAGGCAGGCCCGCCGCGGTTGATCATCGCATTGGCGAGGACGGTAGCAATCACCTCGCGCTTCAGCTGATGCTGCGCCACTGCGTCCGGGTAGGCCTGGTGCAGCGTTTCGGGGAAGTAGCGGTAGAGCTCGCCGGCCAGGTAGTCGTCGTCGATGGCCGTGCTGTCCAGCAGGTCGGCGTACAGCGTCATCTTGGCATAGGCCAACAGCACCGCCAGTTCGGGGCGGGTCAGCCCCATGCCCTGGGCGGCGCGGGCCTCGACGGCGGCGGGACTGGGCAGGAACTCAACGTCCCGGTCCAGCAGGCCGCGGCCTTCCAGCTGCTCCATCAGGGCACGGTGGCTGGGCAGTTCGGCCAGCCCGGCACGCTGGGCCAGGGAAAGCGCGAGGCCCTGCAGGTAGTTGTTGCGCAGGCAGAGCGCCGCGATCTCATCGGTCATGCTGGCGAGGAACGCCTTGCGCGTTTCGTCGGTCAGCGTGCCATCGGCCAGAAGCGGTGCGACGGCGATCTTGATGTTGACCTCAAGGTCGCTCGAATTGACGCCCGCCGAATTATCGATGGCGTCGGTGTTGATGCGGCCTCCCTTGAGCGCATATTCGATGCGGCCACGTTGCGTCGCGCCCAGATTGGCTCCTTCGCCAACCACCTTGGCCCGCACGTCGTTGCCGGTGACGCGAATGCTGTCATTGGAGCGGTCGCCGACTTCGGCGTCGGTTTCCAGCGTGGAGCGAATGTAGGTGCCGATGCCGCCGAACCACAGCAGATCCACCTCGGCCTTCAGTATGGCGCGGATGACCTCTGCCGGTGTGGCATGGCTGACTTCAAGCCCCAGCGTCGCCTGCACCTGCGGGGTGAGCGGGATCGATTTGAGGCTGCGGGAAAACACGCCGCCGCCCGCGGAGATCAGGCCCTTGTCATAATCCTGCCAGCTGGAGCGGGGCAGGGCGAACATGCGCTGCCGCTCGGCCAGGCTCGCAGCCGGGTCCGGCGTGGGGTCGATGAAGATATCGCGGTGGTCGAAGGCCGCTACCAGCCGGATTTCCGGCGACAGCAGCATGCCATTGCCGAACACGTCCCCGCTCATGTCGCCAACGCCGGCCACCGTGAAGGGCTCGCGCTGGATATCGCGGTCCATTTCGCGGAAGTGGCGCTTGACCGCCTCCCAGCCGCCGCGTGCCGTGATGCCCATCTTCTTGTGGTCATAGCCGGCCGAGCCGCCTGAAGCGAAGGCGTCGCCCAGCCAGAAGCCGCGCGCGATGGCTATGCCATTAGCCCGGTCCGAGAAACTCGCGGTGCCCTTGTCGGCAGCAACCACCAGGTAGGGATCGTCGCCATCGCGCCGCACGACGTCCCGTGGTGGCACGACAGTGCCGTTGATCAGGTTGTCGGTGACGTCGAGCAGTGCACCGATGAAAATGGAATAGGCCTCAGCGCCCTCGGCCTGGAACGCCTCGCGCGCCATGCCCGGGAACAGGCGCTTGGGTACGAAGCCGCCCTTGGCGCCAACCGGCACGATAACGGCGTTCTTGACCTGCTGTGCCTTGACCAGCCCCAGAACTTCCTTGCGGAAATCCTCCGGCCGGTCGGACCAGCGCAAGCCGCCGCGGGCAATGGCGCCAAAGCGCAGATGCACGCCCTCGACGCGCGGTGAATAGACCGAAATTTCGCGGTAGGGGCGGGGCGCGGGCATGCCGTCGACCAGGGCGCTATCGAACTTGATGGCGAGCGCTGGTTTGCGTCCGCCATCGGCCTCATGCTGGAACGCATTGGTGCGCAGTGAGGCTTCCACCAGATTGAGGAAGCGACGAACGATGGTGTCCTCGTCGAGCGACGCCATGGCGTCGAGGGCGGCCATGATGCGCTGGCGGGCGGCGTCTGCGCTGGCCTCATGATTGTCGGTGCTGGGATCGTGCAGGGCCTTGAACAGCGCGACCAATGCCGCCGCGGCCTCTGACTGGGTGACGAGCACCTGCGCGATATAGCGCTGCGAATATGAAATGCCGACCTGACGCAGATAGCGCGACAGCGCCCGCAACAGGGCGGCATCGGTCCAGCCCAGTTCGGTGCGGGTGACGAGCGCATTGAGCTGGTCGCTCTCGGCGAGCCCGTTCCATACTGCTAGCAGGCCTTCTTCGACCGCAGCTCCATGGGTCGCCACGGCAAGCGCGACGCCGTCCGAGGGCTCCAGAACCATGTCGTGCAGGTAGCGCTCAACGCCATCACGCGGGATGATTGTGTAAGTGCGTTCGTCGATCACCCGGAACCCGAAGGCCTCAAGCATCGGCACGCGGTCGCTCAGGGGAATGGCGCTCTCGCGGTGGTAGAATTTGAGTCCCAGCGAGCCATCGGCGCCGCCGGTTTCGCGCAGACGGATGGCAACACCGGCGCCATCGCCAAGGGTCCGCAGCACGGCGATATCGTCGTGGGCGTCGGCCGCCGTATTGCGCGATTGATAGGCAGTTGAAAACGCCCCGCGATAATCGCTGATCATCGCCGGATCGGGCGCGGTGGCGAGCAGAACGTCACCGAAGTTGGAGGTCAGCCCGTCAACGCGCGCTTCCAGCTCCGTACGGCTTGGGCGAGGCGTCGGTCCGGCAATGCGGCCGATGATGACATGCAGCCGCACGAGATCGCCTTCGGGAAAGTGGGGATAGAAGGCCGATACGCGCCCGTCATAGACCTGCGCCAGGTAGCGCGTGATGCGCGCGCGCGCTTCGCCGTCGTAGCGGTCGCGCGGCACATAGACGAGAATGGAGACGAAATTATCGAAGCGGTCAATGCGCGGCAGAACCCGCACGCGCGGCCGGTCATACAGCCCGGCAATGGCCGTCGAGAATTCGAACAGCTGATCGACATCGATCTGGAACAGCTCATCGCGGGGATAGCTATCGAGGGCGCTGAGCAGGGCCCGCCCGTCATGGCCGAGCGGATCGAAGCCCGATCGGTGCATGACCTCGGCGATCTTGCGCCGGATGATCGGCACGTCGGTGTGCGGCGTGGACTGCGCCTGCGCCGTGAACAGCCCGACGACGCGCAATTCGCCAATGGCCTGCCCATCGGGCCCATAGGTCTTGATGCCGACATAGTCCATGTGGACGCGCCGGTGCACGCGGGCACGAACATTGGCCTTGGTGATCAGCAGCGGTTCGTCCGACGCCATGAATGCGGTATGCTGGGGCGTGGTCTCGACAAAGGTCGGGCCGCTGCGCAGCACGCGGACATCCGGATCGCGCAAGATGCCGAGCCCGCTTTCGTCCACGGGCACCAGCTCGTCGCCCGAAATGCTGTAGGCGCGCATGCCGAGGAAGGTAAAGTTATGCTCGATCAGCCAATCGAGGAACTTCAGCGGCTCCTCGCGCTGGGCCGCCGATGGGCTCTTCTCGAGGTCGGCAATGGCCCGGCGCAGACGGTCGAGCATCGGCTGCCAGTCGCGCACGGCGCGCGTCGTATCGGCCATCGTGGTGCCGATTTCGCTGACCAGGGCGTCGATATCGGCAACCGGGTCGCTGTGAATATGCAGCACGCTCAGCGCGCGGCCGGTCATGGTGCCGACAGTCGCCCCGTCTACCCGCACGACGGGATGGGTGAACAGGCGCACCGAGCCACCGGCGGCGCGGACCGCTGCCAGGGCGCTATCGACGATGAACGGCATGTCAGGCGAAATGATATCGAGCACCAGCGGGTCGCCGGACTTTTGCGGTGGCGTCGCGGTCAGCTGGCTGGTGTCGCCATCATAGCTCAGCAGGCGCTGATAGGACTGTCGGAGCACGGCCTCGAACTCCGCCGGCGACTGGCGATCCAGGTCGTCGCTGTCGGTGGCCAGGATTGCGGCCGCAAAGAACCTGGAAAAGTTGGCATCTTCAGATAGCAAGGCGTTGGCCCGATCCAGCAATGCCGGTCGATTTGATTGGCCCAGTTCCATGTAACGACTCCCACACTCGCCATTGCAGTCTAGGCACAGGCACTCCAGCTGTCTCCAGTCCGTTCGCCTACTGGCGCTGGGCGCAAAAGGCGATAAGACTGCTCGGTCTGGGTGTCGCGGAGCTTCTGGAATGAATTTGCGCGCGACTGTTGTTTCGACCCGCCTTGGCGATCATTTTCTCGGAAGGTGGCAATTCGAAGCAAACTGTTTTCTCGTGCCCCCTGATCCCCGATCGTCCGCGCCTTGTGATACCCTATTGATCTGGTAGTCTTTTAATCATTGATCTCACCGGGAGACAGAGATGAAGAACCCGACCAAATTCCTGGCCTACACCGCCCTTGCGGCCTCGCTGGCGCTGGGCCTCGTGGTCACGGCCCACGCGCAGGAACGCACGCTGACCAACGTCAGCTACGATCCGACCCGCGAACTCTACAAAGAATTTGACGCCGCCTTCGTCGCTCACTGGCAACAGACTACGGGCGAAACTGTCGTGGTGCGCGTCACCCATGGCGGCTCGGGGGCGCAGGCCCGCACGGTTATCGACGGGCTCGAGGCCGATGTGGTCACGCTGGCGCTCGAGAGCGACATCAACGCCATTGTCGATGCCGGTACCAATCTCATCCGCCCCGACTGGCGCGGCACGTTCGAAAACAACAACGCGCCCTACACCTCGACCATCGTGTTCCTGGTCCGCAAGGGCAATCCTAAAGGGCTGGCCGATTGGGGTGATCTGGTGAAGGAAGGCGTCGAGGTGATCACGCCAAATCCTAAGACTTCGGGCGGCGCACGCTGGAACCTGCTGGCGGCCTGGGCCTGGGCCAAGGCGCAGCCGGGTGGCAGCGACGAAACTGCCAAGGCCTTCGTGACCGATCTCTACAAGCACGTTCCAGTGCTCGATACCGGCGCGCGGGGATCCACCACCACCTTCGTGCAGCGCGGCATTGGCGATGTGCTGCTCGCCTGGGAAAACGAGGCCTTCCTGGCGCTTGAGGAACTTGGACCCGATGCCTTCGAGATCGTGACACCTTCCGTATCGATCCTGGCTGAACCGCCGGTTGCCGTTGTCGATGGCATCGTCGACAAGCGGGGCACCCGCGATCTTGCAGAGGCCTATCTGAAGTATCTGTATTCCGATGAAGGCCAGGCGATCGCCGCAGCCAACTACTACCGCCCATTCCATCCTGAAGCCGCTGCGCCTGAAGATCTGGCGCGGTTCGGTGAGGTCAACCTGGTGACCATCGCGGATTTCGGCGGGTGGCGCGAAGCCCAGCCGGCGTTCTTTGGAGAAGGCGGCATCTTCGACCAGATCTACGCTGGCCCCTGATCTCGCCCCAAGATGAAAACGCCGGCCCTCGGGGCCGGCGTTTTGTTGCCTAGTGTATCGTCTCGGCCTTGATCGGCTCATCGCCGTCTGCCGTTCCGGACTTGGGACCAGCCCAGAACACCAGGTAGAGCAGCTCCTCACCCGCCGCGTCGGTGATTTCGATGGAGCGGGGCACGCGCGTATCCCCGCCGGTGCTGGCGGCATGTTCGACGATCGCCTTGGCAAGCGCCGCTGCATTGTGCTCGGCGGCTTCGAGGTCCGGCAGTTCGCTGCCATCCGTATCGCGGATCAATTCGTCGTCGGTGCGATAGTGAAAATAGAACCGAGGCATCAGCGCCTCCCTCACCGGAGGTTAATGCCGCACCCGCGGGAGAGTTGCGGGGGCAGCGGAATTGGTTGGTGCCGCCAGCTTGGCACCTTTGTGCGGCTTAATCGAGATCGGTGATGCCGCGATAGCGATGCCGCTGCCAGATCAGGGGAACCCGGCTGGTCGTGGTCTCCGCTTCGATGACGGCACCGGCAAACAGCACATGCGTGCCGGTTTCGATGGAGCCGACGACTTCGCAATCGAACGCAGTTACAGCGCCGAGCAGCATGGGATTGCCCGAGGGCCAGGTGCTCCAGCTCGCGGTCTCGAACCGATCGGCCGGCTCGATGCGGCCGGCAAAGGCATTGGCGACAGCGGCCTGGTCGTCGGCCAGCAGGGCCAGCGAGTAGCTGCCCTGTTTGGCAATGACATCTGCCAGTCGGCTCATGATATCAATCGAGACCAGCAGGGTCGGCGGATTGGCCGACAGCGACAGCATAGAGGTGACAGTGCGCCCGATGCGCTGGTCGCCCCGTCCCGACGTGACGACGGTAACGCTGGATGCCATGGCCGAAATGGTGGCCCGGAATTCGGTCCCGTCGATGACCGGCTGTCGCGGCGGGTGCAGTCGCATCGTGTCGGGAAAGTCAAAGTCTGCCATCAGTTCCGTCACGATCCTTCTCCGGGCTGTTCGGAGAACAGGTCGCGGAGCTTGTTGGGCACGCCTTCCATGGCCTTTGCGTTGGCCGGAACGGCGCCCTTTTCGGTTATGTTCGGCCACAGCCGGGCATATTTGCGATTGAGTTCAACCCATGGTGCAATCTCCGGTTCCATGTCCGGCTTGATGGCGTCGATCGGGCATTCCGGCTCGCAAACGCCGCAGTCTATGCACTCGTCCGGACTGATGACCAGCATGTTCTCGCCTTCATAGAAGCAGTCGACGGGGCAAACCTCGACGCAATCCATGTGCTTGCAGGCAATACAGTCTTCGGTAACGACGTAAGTCATTGAGAATCTCGATTATTCGCGCAAGCGCAGCCACGCCCACCGTGTCATCCCGGCGCAGGGCCGGGATGACATCGCGTGTGGTGGGAGTGAGGTGCTTAGCCCAGGTTGGCTTCGGCGAACTCGTAGTTGGCCAGCTTGTCGAGGAAGTTGGTCACATAGTCCGGGCGGCGATTGCGGAAGTCGACATAGTAGCTGTGCTCCCACACATCGAGGCCGAGCAGCGGCTTGCCTTCGCCGGTTGCCAGCGGATTGCTGCCATTGGCGGTCTTGGTCACCTTGAGCTTGCCGTCGGTGCCCAGCACGAGCCAGGCCCAGCCCGAACCGAACTGGGTGGTTGCAGCGGTCTTGAACGCATCCTTGAATGCTTCGACCGAGCCCAGGTCACTGATGATCTTGGCCTCAAGCTTGCCGGGCAGGGTGCCACCCTTGGGCGACAGGGCATTCCAGAAGTGGATGTGGTTCCAGTGCTGGCCGGCATTGTTGAACACCGGTGCCATGTCGGCCTTGCCGTTGACGAAGGCGATGATCTCTTCGAGCGACTCGCCCTGCAGGTCCGCGTTCTTTTCGACGAACCCGTTGAGAGCCGTCACATAGGCCTGATGGTGCTTGCCGTGGTGCAGCTCCAGCGTCTCCTGGCTCATGCCACGCTCAGCAAGGGCGGCGGGGGCATAGGGAAGGGCGGGAAGTTCAAAGGCCATTTTATTGCTCCGATTTCGGTTCAGGCCAGCGCGCTTGCATTTTTGCGGCGCGCCGTTTAATTTCCAAGCAATGACTTTGAAAACCTCCAGCCCAAATATGTCAAGCCTGAACTTGGAAAATCAAGCATGGTCGCCCCGCAGCCCGGCCGAACGTGTGCTGATGGTCCTCAAGATGCATGGCGCGCTGTCGGCCTCCGCGGTGGGCGGTTTGCTCGGCACGACGGGGGAAGCCGCCCGGCAGCAACTGGCGCGGCTCGCTGATGAAGGCCTTGTCGCCGCGGTCAGCGAAGCCAAGGGGGTAGGGCGTCCCACCCAAAGCTGGAGCCTGACCCCAGCCGCTCAATCGCGCTTCCCGGACACTCATGCTGCGCTGACGGTGCAACTGCTTGATATCATCCGGACTTCGCTGGGCGAGGATGCCCTGGACACGCTGATCTCCGTCCGCGAGGCCGAAACCCGCGCCAGTTACGAATCCGTCGTCGCCGACAGCATGAGCCTGCGCGACAAGGTGGCCGCGCTGGCCGATCTTCGTTCCGCCGAAGGCTATATGGCTGATTGGCGCGAGGAAGCGGATGGCTCATTGGTGCTGATCGAGAACCACTGCCCCATTTGCGCTGCGGCCACCGCATGTCAGGGCTTCTGCCGCGCCGAACTCGACGTGTTCCGCTCGGTTCTGGGGCCCGAGGCGGAGGTGCAGCGCGACGAGCACATCGTCATGGGCGGGCGTCGTTGCAGCTATTCCATTCGCGAGGCCAAGCCATGAGCGAGGACAATCCCCGTCCGCCCGTCGGCACGCGCCATGTGCGCGTCGGCTGGGAAACACCCGAAGGTCTCGACGAGACGATGATCCGTGCGGTGGTCGACCGGTTTTACGATGACGCGCGGCGCGATCCGGTGATCGGTCCGGTGTTCAACCGGGTCATTCCGCCCGAGGGCTGGCCGCACCATCTCGCCGTCATCGCCGATTTCTGGAGCTCCATGCTGCTGGGCACCGGGCGCTATGCAGGGCGTCCCATGCCCAAGCATATGGCCATCCCCGAGTTGTCCGACGCGCATTTCATGCGGTGGCTCGCTCTATTCCGCCGCACGGTCGAGGAATTGTGCCCGCCCGACATCGCGGCCCTGTTCATTGAGCGCTCCGAGCGCATCGGTAATTCGTTCCGCATGAACATCGCGATGCGCCGGGGCGAAGATATTACCCGCCTGGGGCCGCTTGAGCGTGAAACCCCGCTCTGGTCGCCGCCGCGCTAGCGGCGACGAATGTCGGCCGCATCTCCCGGTATTCATGCGCCTCGAAGCACAGGATTCTCCTGTCCCGGTGCTGAGCGGTCGCGCGCGCCAACCAAAATCTCCATTTGACTTCCGGGCTAGCAGGATTTTCCATCGGCGGTGATGCAAACGCCATCGCGTCATCTTGTGAAACTCGACTGAAAAGATAGGGTTGCGCCGCCGAACCGGTTGGGAGGTCGACATGAACGCCGCTGCCAAATCAGTCATCTGGATTGCCGCTTGAGCGCCGCTGCCATGACCACCGCTAAGCGCCGTGGCAGTGTCTTCCGCCAGCCTAGCGTTATCCCGGGTTTCGGGCTGACACTCGGGTTCACGCTCACCTATTTCTCTCTCATCATCCTCATCCCGCTGGTTGCCCTGGGCCTGCGCTCGGCCGGTCTCGGCCCCGAAGGCTTCTGGAAGGCAGCAACCGATCCGCGCGTGCTCGGCGCCCTTCGCGTCAGCTTTCTCTCGGCTTTGCTCGCTGCGGCGATCAATGTCGTGTTCGGCACGCTCATCGCCTGGGTTCTGGTGCGCTACCGTTTTCCGGGCCGGCGGGTGTTTGATGCGATCGTTGACCTTCCCTTTGCCCTGCCGACCGCGGTGGCCGGCATTGCGCTGACCGCGATCTATGCCCCCAACGGCACGCTTGGCGCCCTGGTTGCCCCGCTGGGCTGGCGCATTGCCTACACGCCCGTCGGCATTGTGATCGCAATGATCTTCATCGGACTGCCCTTTGTCGTGCGCACGATACAGCCGATCCTCGAAGAGGTTAGCCACGAGGTGGAGGAAGCCAGTGCCACCCTTGGCGCCAACCGGTTCCAGACCATCGTCCGCGTGATCCTGCCCAGCCTGACGCCGGCCATTCTCACCGGCTTTGCCCTCGCCTTCGCGCGGGCAGTGGGGGAATACGGCTCGGTCATCTTCATCGCCGGCAATATCCCCTTCGTCTCCGAAATCGCGCCGCTGTTGATCGTCATCCGGCTGGAAGAAACCAACTATGCCGGCGCGTCCGCCATTGCCTCGGTGATGCTGATCATCGCGTTCCTCATGCTCTTTGCCATCAATCTCATCCAGGCCTGGAGCCGCAGGAGGTATGGCTATGGCAACTAAGCTCCGCGCACGCGTCAAACGCCGTCACTCGCCCACCAGCGAAAGCCGCTTCGTGCAGTGGACGCTGATCGGCATTGCCCTGTTGTTCATGGGCATTATCCTTGTCCTGCCGCTCTATGCCGTCTTCCACGAGGCTTTCGGCCGGGGCGTGGATGCGTTCTTTGCGGCATTGAGTGAGCCCGATGCGCAGGCGGCCATCCGGCTGACGCTGCTGGTCGCGGCCATCGCCGTGCCGCTGAACGTCGTGTTCGGGCTGGCGGCGTCCTGGGCCATCGCCAAGTTCGAATTCAAGGGCAAGGCTTTCCTCATCACCCTGATCGATCTGCCCTTTTCGGTGTCGCCGGTCATTTCGGGCCTGGTCTATGTGCTGCTGTTCGGGGCAGGGAGCTTTCTGGGCCCCTTCCTCAAGCAGTATGGGATCGAGGTGCTGTTCGCCCTGCCGGGCATCGTGCTGGCGACGATTTTCGTCACCTTTCCCTTCGTGGCGCGTGAGCTGATCCCGCTGATGCAGGATCAGGGTACCGGCGACGAGGAGGCGGCCCTGTCGCTGGGAGCCAACGGGTGGCAGACCTTCTGGCGCGTGACGCTGCCCAATATCAAATGGGGCCTGCTCTATGGCGTATTGCTCTGCAATGCGCGCGCCATGGGTGAGTTTGGCGCCGTTGCCGTCGTCTCGGGCAAGATCCGCGGCGAGACCACCACCATGCCGCTGCAGGTGGAAATGTTTTACAACGAATACAACGCCACGGCGGCCTTTGCCCTGGCCTCGGTGCTGGCCCTGCTCGCTCTGGTCACGCTGGTGTTGAAGTCTGCTCTGGAATGGCGCTTCGGCGAAGAAATCGCCGCCGGCGCCAACCACTGATAGGAATTGATATGGAAGTTCGCGTTCAAAATGTGCGCAAGGAATTCGACCGGTTCCCGGCGTTGCATGACGTTTCGCTCGACATTCTGTCGGGTGAATTGATCGCGCTGCTTGGGCCCTCGGGCTCGGGCAAGACGACTTTGCTGCGGCTTATCGCTGGCCTGGAAATGCCCACAGCGGGCAAGATTTTCTTCGGCGATACCGATGCTTCCGAGCGCTCGGTGCAGGAGCGCAATATCGGTTTCGTGTTCCAGCACTATGCCCTGTTCCGGCATATGACGATCCTTGAGAACATCTCCTTTGGTCTCAAGGTGCGTCCGCGTTCGACCCGCCCTCCGGCCGGTGAAATCCGCCGTCGCGCTCTCGAACTGCTGGATCTGGTTCAGCTTGCGGGCCTTGAAAAGCGCTACCCCAACCAGCTTTCCGGCGGCCAGCGGCAGCGCGTGGCCCTGGCTCGCGCCCTGGCCATCGAGCCTGCGGTGCTGCTGCTCGACGAGCCCTTCGGCGCGCTCGACGCCCAGGTGCGTCGCGACCTGCGCAAGTGGCTGCGCGAAATCCATGACCGCACCGGACACACCACGGTTTTCGTCACCCACGATCAGGAAGAGGCGCTCGAACTGTCCGACCGCCTCTGCGTCATGAGCCAGGGCAAGATCGAGCAGGTCGGCACGCCCGACACGGTCTACGATCACCCGACCTCGCCCTTCGTCTTCGGCTTTATCGGTGAATCCAGTGAATTGCCGGTCACCGTCGAAAATGGCGAGCTCTGGGTCGGCGGTCGCGCCATCGGCGTTCCGGCGGGCGATGCCGCACCGGGCAATGCACGGCTGTTCTTCCGCCCGCACGATGTCGAGTTGATCGAGGCCGATGCTTCTCTGGCGGGCGTGGTGCAGACGGCTCGCCGTGTCGGTGGCACGCGCCGCGTGGAGCTGGAAATCGGCGGCGACGGCCATAAGGTCGAAATCGACCTGCCGTTTGATCACCCGGCCGGCGAAAAGACCCGGATCGCCTTCCGCCCCCGCCGCTGGAAACTGTTCCCCGCTGGCTGATTGTTCTTCAGGCGCTTCAATCCGTTAGCATTCTGGCGAGAAAATCGGACTAGGGTAAAATCCTAGGGTGCAGCGGGTAGGCAGTGTACGAAGCCGGATCAACCAACGCAGATCGCTTTGCGCGGGGTACGCAGTTGTTGCGTGCCAATCGCTGCCAAGAGGCGCTGGATGAGTTCCGAGCTGTATATGGTGATGCCGAAACCCGCGGTGATACCGGGCTCATGGCAGCCAGCCTCTGCGAAATGGCCTGGAGTTGCTACAAGCTTGGCGAGGCCGAGCAGGGGCTCGAATGCGCGATGGGCGCTCGCTGGTTGTGGCAACGTGAGGACAACCAGCCTGAACTGGCCCGTTCCCTGGCCATTGAGGCCATCCTGTTCCTCGACCTCGGATTCAGCGACGAAGCCTACGACCAGGTCAATCGGGCGCTCTCCATCGCCGAGGTGGCGAATGACGAAGCTGTCCTGGCATTTGTACTCAACGCGAAGGGCATTGTGCTCGCCGTGTGCCGCGAGGCCGAGCTCAGCATCGCACTCACCTCCCGCGCCGTATTGATCGCCGAGCGCCTCTCCAATCGCGCCGCTCAGGCTTTTTACCTGCTCATCCAGGGGTTCGCGCATGCCAAGCGCGCAGAGGAAGCCATGGCGCTGGAGCAGCTGGGTCTGGCCAACGACGAGCGGCAAACGGCCATCGAACTGACCGAGCAGGCGATCACCCTCGCCGATGCGAGTGGCGACCGCTGGACGCAACGCGTGGGCCTCGGCAACTGCGCTGAATATTTCGGCCTTCAGGGCCAGTATGAGCTTGCTCTGGCCTGCCTTGAGCAATCCGCAGCCTTGCCCGGCGATCCCGGCATCAGCCTGCACATTCACTACCTCTATTCGCTCGGCGATGTATTGCAGCGCATCGGCCGGTTGGACGAAGCCCGCTCTGCGGTGAGCGAGGCCTTGGCCTTGGCTGACGGGACGGGGCAGTTGGACCATCAGGTCAATGCCGCAGGCAAGCTGGGCGATATTCTTGAAGCATTGGGGGACGCTCAGGCGGCCCTGGCGATCCAGAAGCGTTTCCACGCCTTGTATGTGCGCCAATCCGGCGAAACCGCGCGACGCCGGGCCCGCATTGAGGAAATCCGCTCTGAAACCGCCGCGCTCCGCAGCCGGGCTGCTTTGCTTGCCGACCAGGCCATGTCCGATGCGCTCACCGGCATCGCCAATCGACGCAGCTTCGACCACATCCTCAATCGTCTTGCCGGAACCAGCTTTGCCGTGGCGATTGTCGATCTCGATCACTTCAAGACCATCAATGACCGCTTCTCCCACATCGTCGGCGACGTGGTCCTGCATCGGGTTGCTCGTACGCTGCTCGAACAGATAGGCACGCACGGCCATGCCGCGCGGTTGGGCGGTGAGGAATTTGCACTGGTCTTTCCCGGTGCCGCCATCGCAACTGCCGCCTCAGTCTGCGAGGGCGTGCGCATCGCAATCGCGACGACCGATTGGTCGACCATCGAGCCTGGCCTAGCCGTTACCGTGAGTATCGGCCTTGCGGCGGGGGATGGCGAACAACCCTCCGGCGCACTGATGCAGCGGGCCGATCGGCGGCTCTATGATGCCAAGGCCAATGGCCGCAATTGCGTGGTTTACACCGATGCTGCGCCATTAGCGAAACCGGCCTAGCCGAGCGTCGGAGACGCCAGAGTCGGAATTCGATCCATTCTCAAAAAATCATACATGTTGGTAGGGATTTAGCGTCGCCGCGGCTTGCAGTAAAAATTTTTTGATGTTGGAATAGAATCTGTGGCACAAAAGTGCTGCCAGCCGTATTTCGACGTGCCGTATCACTGCAGGACTCTCCGACATGCCAGTATATATCCTGCAACGACTCGGCATGATGCTGCTTACCTTGTGGGCTATTGTCACGCTCACGTTCTTCCTGATGCACGCGGTGCCAGGCGGCCCCTTCGTATCTGAGCGAATGCTGGCGCCGGAGATTTCCGCCGCGCTGAACGCCAAGTTTGGCCTCGACCTGCCGATCTGGCAGCAATACCTCAATTACCTGCGCGGCATCCTCAGCTTCGATCTTGGCCCCTCGTTCAAATATCCGGGCGTCTCGGTCAACAAGATGATCGCCGATGGCCTGCCGGTCACCCTGCGCACGGGCCTGCTCGCGGTCATCGCCGTTGTCGCGGTGGGCGTGCCGCTCGGCATCGTCGCTGCGCTCAACAAGAACAAGTGGCCCGACACCACGGTCATGCTGATCGCCACGATTGGCGTCGCCATCCCCAGCTATGTCATTGCCACGGTGACGCTTTATGTGTTCGCCCTGCGCCTGGGCTGGGTCCCAACCTTCGGCCTCGATGACTGGCGCGGCTATATCCTGCCGGTTTTTGCTCTGTCCGGGTTCTGGATTAGCTTTGTCGCGCGCCTCGCGCGCTCGTCGCTGCTGGAGACTTTCGAGCAGGACTACATGACCACGGCCCGCGCCAAGGGCCTTCGCCCCGGTCAGGTGCTGTTCAAGCATGGCCTGCGCAATTCGCTTGTTCCGGTCGTTACCGTGCTCGGTCCCGTCGTCGCCAATCTGATCACTGGCAGCTTCGTCATCGAGCAGATTTTCGCGCTGCCCGGCATAGGCCGCCAATTCGTGCTCTCCATCACCAACCGCGACTATACCGCGATCATGGGCATCACCATTTTCTACGCGGCCGCCCTCATGGTGATGATCCTCATCGTCGACCTGCTCTATGCCGTGCTCGATCCCCGCATCAAACTGACGAGCGCCAAAGCATGAGCGATATCGCCCCGAACATGTGGGAGAAGCTCCCGCCCAGCGATGGGATTGCGGTCTCCGCGACACCCAGCCTGACCTACTGGCAGGACGCCCGCCGGCGCCTGTGGGCCAATAAGCCCGCGGTCGTGTCGATCGGCTTTATCATGATGCTGATCCTTGCCGCCATTTTCGGCCCGTTCTTCAGCCCGTTCACCTATTACGAGCAGAACCTCAAGCTCGCCAATATTCCGCCGGCTTTCGATACCTATGCGGTAACGGACGGGCAGGGGGATACCACCCGGTTCTTCCTCAACGCCTCCAACTTCAACCTCTATGAGGTCGATGCTGAAGGCCATGTGCTGGGCCTGCTGCGCGGCGAGCGCAAGGACATGATCAAGAAGGCCCAGCCCTTCAAGTTCGGCGATACCACCGTCACGCTCGATTACTCGACGCTGCCGGCCAAGCTGGTTGCCGAGGATGGCTCCACCATCACCCCGTCCGGCTGGTCGTGGAACCGTACCTATGTGTTCGGCACCGACCAGCTCGGGCGCGACGTGCTCGTCCGCCAGCTTTATGGCGCCCGCATTTCGCTGACCGTGGCTTTCGTCGCCACGCTGGTGAACTTCTTCATCGGCATCTTCTATGGCGGCATCGCCGGCTATATGGGCGGCAAGACCGACGCCATCATGATGCGTATCGTCGAGATCATCTCCACCATTCCGCTGACGCTCTATGTCGTGTTGTTGATGGTGGTGTTCGACTCCGGGCTCTATTCGATCATCATAGCCATCGGCTCCGTATTCTGGGTCGACATGGCGCGTATCGTGCGCGGCCAGATCCTCAGCCTCAAGCAGCAGGATTATGTTGCCGCCGCCCGCACCATGGGCGCCAGCACCGGCCGCATCCTCACCAAGCACCTGCTGCCCAATTCGATCGGTCCGATCATCGTCACGCTAACCATGCTGATCCCGTCGGCCATCTTCATCGAGAGCTTCATGAGCTTCATCGGCCTCGGCGTGACCCCGCCGCTGGCCTCGTGGGGCACGCTGACCTCCGATGCCGTCGAAACCATGCGCGCCTATCCGCACCAGCTGTTTTTCCCTGCCGCCGCTATTTCGCTGACCATGTTCGCCTTCAATTTCCTGGGTGACGGCCTGCGCGATGCGCTCGATCCGAGGATGCGCAAATGAGCGATTCCATCCTTTCCGTCCGCGACCTCAAGACCAGCTTCTTCACGCAGCGCGGTCAGGTGCAGGCCGTGCGCGGCGTGAGCTTTGATGTCTATCCCGGCGAAGTCCTCGGCATCGTGGGCGAAAGCGGCTCAGGCAAGTCGATCACCTGCATGTCGGTGCTGCGCCTGCTCAAGGCCAATGGCCGCATCATGGGCGGCGAGGCGCTGTTCGAAGGGCAGAACCTGACGGCGCTCGACGAGTCCGACCTGCGCGACCTGCGCGGCAACAAGATCGGTGTGATCTTCCAGGACCCCATGACCTCGCTCAACCCCACGCTCAGCGTGGGCGAGCAGGTCATCGAGACCATTCTGCGCCATCGCAAGGCCACGCGCGCCGAAGCGCGGGCACGCGCCATCGAGCTGTTTGACCTCGTGCGCATTCCCTCGGCAGCCGAGCGTCTCAAGTCGTATCCGCACGAATTTTCTGGCGGCATGCGCCAGCGCGTCATGATCGCCATCGCGCTGGCCTGCGATCCGAAGCTGCTGATTGCCGACGAGCCGACCACCGCGCTCGACGTCACCATCCAGCGCCAGATCCTGGGCCTGCTGAAAGACCTCCAGACCCGGCTCGGCATGGCGGTGATCCTCATCACCCATGATCTTGGCGTCATTGCCGAAGTCACCGACCGGATTGTGGTCATGTATGGCGGCCTCGTTATGGAAACCGCTCCCGTGCGCGATCTCTTCGCCACGCCGCGCCATCCCTATACCGCGGGCCTGCTCGCCTCGGTACCGGATCTGCGTGATGACACCCATCAGCGCCTGACACCCATTCCCGGCTCGCCGCCCGACATGGCCAACCCGCCCGCCGGCTGCCCCTTTGCGCCGCGTTGCCCGCACGCTATGCAGCAATGTGCTGCGGTGCTGCCGCCCATGTTCGGCGAAACGCAGGCTGCGCGCTGCTGGCTCCACCACCCCGACGCCCCCAAGGTCGCTGGTATCAATGAGGTGGCAGCATGAGCGCTCCGCTGGTTTCGGTCCGCAATCTCACCAAGCATTTCTCGACCGGCGGCTCCCTGTTTGGCCCCAAGCCCATTCTGCGCGCGGTCGATGGCGTCGATCTCGATATCCAGCGCGGTGAAACGCTGGGCCTTGTGGGCGAGTCCGGTTGCGGCAAGTCCACCCTCGCACGCACCCTGATCCGGCTCTATGAGCCAACTTCGGGTTCCATTTCCTTCGATGGCGTCGACGTCGCCAGGGCCTCCGAACGCGCTTTGGTGCCATTCCGTCGCCGCGTGCAGATGATCTTCCAGGACCCCTACGCGTCGCTCAATGGCCGCATGACGGTGCGCGACCTGATCGCCGAGCCACTGGAAATTGCCGGGATCGGCACCCGCGAGTCCCGCACCGCCAAGGTGCATGACCTGCTGGCCCGCGTTGGCCTGCATGCCGACCACGCCAACCGTTTTGCGCATGAGTTTTCGGGCGGGCAGCGCCAGCGTATCGGTATCGCCCGCGCCATCGCGCTCGAGCCCGATCTGGTCATCTGCGACGAACCGATCTCGGCGCTCGACGTGTCGGTGCAGGCGCAGGTCGTCAACATGCTTGAGGATCTGCAGGACCAGTTGGGCCTGACCTACCTCTTCATCACCCACGATCTCAGCATGGTCCACCACATCTCCGATCGCATAGGGGTGATGTATCTCGGCAAGATCGTCGAGCTGGCCTCCAATACCGATCTCTACGCCCGCCCCAGCCATCCCTATACCCAGGCGCTGCTGGCCTCGATCCCCGTGCCCGATCCGACGGCGACCCGCCCGGCTGATCCTGTGCGCGGTGAAATCCCGAGCCCGATGAATATTCCCACCGGCTGCCGCTTCCGCACCCGTTGCCCGATGGCGACGGAGCTTTGCGCAAAGGTTGAGCCGGAATTGAAGGATATCGGTGGCGGACATCTTGCAGCCTGCCACTATGCTGGCGATGGCGCACAACAGACGGCAGCCTAAACTGCCCGCAGGAATAACGACCGGGCAAGGGTTAACCCCGCCCAAAACAGGAGAGAAGACGATGACCAAGCACTTGCTGCCGCTTCTGACGGCGGCGTTCCTCGCCTCCACGGCCGGCGCATTCGCCGCTGGCGAGCTGACCTATGTGGTCAACAACGAGTCGGCCAAGTACGATCCCGGCACCACCGCCGAGACCTTTGCTGCACCGATCATCGGCAACACCTTCGAAGGCCTCGTCCGCTTCGATGTTGACAACAACATCGTTCCTGCGCTTGCCGAGAGCTGGGAAATCTCCGAGGACGGCCTGACCTACACCTTCCACCTTCGTGACGCGAAGTGGAGCGATGGCAAGCCGGTCGTGGCTGGCGATTTCGTCTATGCCTGGAAGCGCGTGCTGAACCCGGCAACCGGCGCCATGAACGCCCCGATGCTCTACCACATCGTTGGCGCTGAAGACGCCTACAACAATGCCGGCGAAGGCGAGATCGCGATCTCGGCTCCCGACGACAAGACGCTGACCTTCACGCTCGGCGCTCGCGTCCCCTACATGATGCAGCTCCTCACCTACACGACCTTCTTCCCGGTCCGTCAGGACATCGTGGAAGCCGATCCTGAAGGCTGGACCCGCAATGCCGCGACCTTTATCGGCACCGGCCCGTTCCGCGTCACCGCGTTCAACGCCGGTGAATCCGTGGTGTTCGAAAAGAACCCCGAATACTACGACGCTGCCGCTGTCTCGCTCGACAAGCTCACCTTCCGCCTGATCCCCGATCCCGCCACGGCACTCGCCGCCATGGAAGCTGGCCAGGTTGACGGTATCGAAGCCGTTCCGGCTCCGGAAATTCCGCGCCTGTCGGTTGAATCCGATGCCTTCATGATCGTCCCGGCGCTGGGCACCACCTACGCCATGATGAACCCGGCCCAGTCGCCGGTCGACAACGTGAAGGTCCGCCAGGCGCTCTCCATGGCGCTCGACCGCGAAGAAATGGTCGAGTTCGTGCTGCAGTCGGCCGATACCCCGGCTACTGGTCTGGTGCCTCCCGGCATGACCATCGCTGGTGAAGACTTCACCGATGGCCGCGATACCTTCGGTCTCGACGTCACTGCAAATGTCGAAGGCGCACAGGCCCTTCTGGCTGAAGCCGGCTTTGCCAATGGCGAAGGCTTCCCCGCAACCACGTTCATGATCTACTCGAGCCCGGCGATCGAAAAGATGGCCGAAGCGATGCAGCAGATGTGGAAGCAGAACCTCAACATCGACGTGACCATCGCTGCTTCCGAGTGGCAGGTTTACTACCCCGAAGTGCAGAAGATCGAATACCAGATCGCACAGATGGGCTGGGGCGCTGACTACCCGCACCCGATGACCTTCCTCGACAACTTCGTCACCGACAGCCCGAACAACCTGATCGGCTGGTCCAATGCTGACTACGACGCCGCCATCGCAGCGTCCAAGTCCACCGGCGACGAAGCCGAGTCCCTTGCCGAAATGCGCAAGGCCGAGGCGATCCTGATGAACGATCACGTCATCCTGCCGCTGTACCACCGCTACAACTACATGATGATGAGCCCCAAGGTCTCCGGCTTCTGGCGCTCGACCCTGAACGTCCCGTACTTCCGCGACGCCAAGATCGACTAATCGAAGACGCAGTTTCGAACTGGAGCGGGGTGCCATCAGGCGCCCCGTTTCTGTTTTGGGGGCATTGCAGTAGACCAGCCCCCGGACCTGCTTTCCACAGGCTGGCCGCTAAGTCCTTGGGCAGATTTGGTCATTTCGCCGCAGCTTGCTAACTTGGAATCGTTTGAACAGATCCAATTGCCTGTTGGAGGAATATTGACGATGAGTTTGTCCAAGTGCGTATCGAGGCCTTCGGTTTCCAAGATCGCGGCGGCGGGACTGGTGTCGCTCGGCCTGATGCTGAGCAGCACGGCCGCCATGGCCCAGTACACGCCCGTTGAGATCGAGGCGGGCGATAGCACGCTGTTTTCCTCGCGGGTCCTGTCCACCGGCCTCGCCAACCCCTGGGCGATGGTCTGGGGGCCCGATGACCTGATCTGGCTCACCGAACGCAACGCGGCGCAGGTGACGCGCGTCAATCCAACAACAGGGGTCAAGCAGGTTCTGCTCAAGATCGACGGCGTCTATACCGGCGCGCAGCATGAGGGCCTGCTTGGTCTCGCCCTGCACCCCGAACTGCTCAAGGGTACCGGCAACGACTACGTCTATGTGGTCTACACGGTGAACAACGGTACTGCCGAGGCCCCCGATCCGTCGGCCCAGCTCGTGCGCTACACCTATGACGAAGCCACCCAGCAGCTGGGCGAGCCGCTGGAACTCATCTCCGGCATCCCGGCGTGGAACGACCACAATGCCGGCCGTCTCGTGATCGGCTCTGATCTCAAGATTTACTATTCGCTGGGCGAGCAAGGCGGCAACCAGGGCCGCAACTACCATCGCCCGATCCGCGCCCAGCAGCTGCCCACGAAGGCGGAAGTCGATGCTGGCGATTGGAACGCCTATACCGGCAAGGTGCTGCGTCTGGAGCTCGACGGCTCCATCCCCGCCGACAACCCGGAAATCGAAGGCGTCCGCAGCCACATCTACACCTATGGCCACCGCAACCCGCAGGGCATCGCCTTCGGTCGCAACGATATTCTGTACTCGGCCGAACACGGCCCGAGCAGCGACGACGAGATCAACATCCTCGTGCCGGGCGGCAACTACGGCTGGCCGAACGTTTCGGGCTATGTCGATGACTCCGCCTACGTCTTTGCCAACTGGGCCGAAGCCCCGGCCGGCATCGAACGGTCCAACGTCATTCCGCCCGAAGTGCCGCAGTACATCGAGAGCGAATTTGCCGGCGAAGTCGTCGAGCCGATCGCGGCCTACTTCACCGTCGAAACCGGCTACGAGTTCGGCGCGCAGTGCGGGTTCATCTGCAACCCCACCATCGCACCTGGCGCCGTCGCCTATTACGAAGCCGGCGAAAACGGCATTGAAGAGTGGGACAACTCGCTGCTGCTGCCGACCCTGAAGAATGGTGCACTCTACGTCCAGAAGCTGTCCGAGGACGGGCTGGCCGCGGAAGGCCTGCCGACGGAATGGTTCAACACCCAAAACCGCTACCGCGACGTGCTGGTCTCGCCCGATGGGCGCTCGGTTTTCATCGCCACCGACGGTTTCGGCTCGGCCGCTGCCAAGTTCGGCCCGGAGCCGACAACCAGCGTGATGCACAACCCCGGCGCGATCCTGCTGTTCACCTATGGCGGCAGCGACGGTGCCGGCGTGGCGCTGAGCAGCGGCGCCGCCGAAGCCACCAAAACAGCCGAGGCAGTACCGGTTGAAGCCGCAGCCCCCGCCGCCGACCTCACCCTTGAAGAGCTGATGGCGCAGGGCCAGTCCAAGTTCAACCTCAAGTGCTCGGCATGCCATGGTGCGGCAGGCGAGGGTGGCGTCGGTCTCAAGCTTGCGGGCAACGCCAAGCTCGAAAACGCCGACTACATCACCAATGTCGTGCTCAAGGGCTTCGGCTACATGCCGCCGTTCAGCTCGCTGACCGATACCGACGTTGCCGAGATCGCGACCTATATCCGCAACTCCTGGGGCAATTCCTACCCCGCGGTCCAGCCGTCACAGGTTGCCGCTGCTCGGTAAGCGGCAATAGTGGACATAACGAAGGCGGGGCCGATGGCCCCGCCTTTTCTATTCCTCGTCGCCCTTCACCGCTTCCATCGACACATGCGTGGACGTATGCGCGACGTGGGGCAGGGAGGAGATGCGCTCGCCCAGCACCTCGCGATAGTCGGCGATGTCCTTGGTGCGCACCTTTAGCAGGTAGTCGAAGCTGGAAGCGATCATGTGGGCCTGTTCCACCTCGGGAATGGCGCGCACCGCCTTGTTGAATGCCGCGAGCGCCGACTTGCGCGTGTCGCTCAGCTTCACCTCGACAAAGGCCACATGGGGCAGGCCCAGGCGCTTCGGATCGATCACCGCGCGGTAGCCCAGAATGTAGCCCGCAGCCTCCATTCGCGCGATCCGCGCCTGGCACGGGGTCTTGCTCAGGTTCACCCGGCGGCTCAATTCTGCCACGCTGATGCGGCCATTCTGGGCCAGCTCATCGAGTATCCGCCGGTCGATCTGGTCCAAAGTCTCGTAGGTGACGGTTTTCATGGGCTTTTGTCCTGACAGGTGTCACCAAGATAGCGCCTGCTGTGCCCTATTGCTACATGATCAGGCGAAACGCCTGTCAACCTTCTGTCACTATCCTTTCCAGCTGTGGCCCGCGGCCCCAGCGTTCCCTGGAGCCAGACGTGACCGACATAGCTACCGCCCGCCAATCCATTCGCGCCCGTAACCTCGCCGACGAGACCAGCCTCGTCCGCCAGTTGATCGTCGATACCGGCCTTTCCGAGAGTGATCGCGAGGCCGTCTCGGCGCATGCCCGCCAGCTCGTTGAAACCGTCCGTACCGGCAATCGCCTGGGCCTGATGGAGTCCTTCCTGGCCGAATACGGTCTCGATACCGATGAAGGCGTGGCGCTGATGTCGCTCGCCGAAGCGCTGCTGCGCGTGCCGGATGCTGAAACCGTCGATGCCCTTATTCACGACAAGGTCGGCGGCTCCGATTGGGCCAGCCACTTTGGCGCATCTTCCAGCGCGCTGGTCAACTTCTCGTCCTGGGCCCTGAACCTCACCGCCGACGTTCTCGGCGATCCCGAAGTCGGCCCCAAGAACGCTCTTCACCGCGCCATTGCCCGCCTGGGCGAACCGGTGATCCGCACTGCGGTTGGCCAGGCCATGCGCCTGCTGGGTAGCCAGTTCGTGTTCGGCCGCACCATCGACGAGGCCGTTGCCAACGCCAAGAAGCCAGAGACGCTCGGCTATCGCTATTCCTATGACATGCTGGGCGAGGCCGCCCGCACAGCCGAAGATGCGGTCCGCTACTTCGATTCCTATAGCCACGCCATAGCGGCGCTGGCGCCGCACTGCACGTCGCCCTCCGTCCGCGACAATCCCGGCATATCGGTCAAGCTCTCGGCGATCCACCCGCGCTACGAGTTCGCCCAGCGCGATCGGGTCATGACCGAACTTGTTGAATCGACTCGTAAATTGGCTCTGGCCGCCCGCGCCGCCAATATGGGTTTCAATATTGACGCGGAAGAAGCCGACCGGCTGGATCTGTCGCTCGATGTGATCGCCGCAGTGCTGGCAACGCCCGAACTCGCCGGCTGGGATGGCTTCGGCGTGGTGGTGCAGGCCTATGGCAAGCGCGTCCTGCCGCTGATCGACTGGCTCGATGCGACGGCCAAGTCGCTCGATCGCCGCATCATGGTGCGCCTGGTCAAGGGCGCCTATTGGGATGCCGAAATCAAGCGTTCGCAGGTGCAGGGCCTGCCGGGCTATCCCGTTTACACCCGGAAGGCCGCAACCGACGTCAGCTACATCGCTGCGGCCCGCAAGCTGCTTGCCGCCACCAATATCTATCCGCAGTTCGCCAGCCACAACGCGCACACCGCCTCCGCAGTGCTGCACCTGGCCGCCGAAGCCGGCCGCTTCAACGACACGTTCGAGTTCCAGCGCCTGCATGGCATGGGCGAGCGCCTGCACGAAGTGCTGCGCACCAATCACGGCACCCGCACCCGCATCTATGCGCCGGTGGGTGCCCACAAGGACCTGCTGGCCTATCTGGTTCGCCGTCTGCTCGAAAACGGTGCCAACGGCTCCTTCGTCTATCAGATCGCCGATGAAGGCATTCCCGCTAGCGTCGTCGCGCAGGATCCAATCGCCAAGCTGCTCGAGCTGGGCGACGCCATCCCAAATCCGGCCATTGTCGCCCCGTCGAAGCTGTTCGGCGAACGCACCAATTCGGCCGGCCTCGATCTTACCGACCCCGTCGCTTTCCCGGCGATGGACACGGCCCGTACCGCTTTCCAGACCACCCAGTGGCACGCCAAGCCGCTGCTGGCAGTTGCGGGCGGGCAGGGGGCGGCCACTACGCTGACCAACCCGGCCAATCCTGCTGACACGATCGGCACCGTCATCGACGCCACGACGGCCGACGTGGCTGCCGCCATCACCGCGGCTGCTGCCTCCAATTGGGGTACCGTACCTGTCATCACGCGCGCCAATCGCCTGCGTGCGGTTGCCGACCTCTACGAAGCCAACAGCGCCGAGTTCTTTGCGCTGCTGGCGCGCGAAGCCGGCAAGTCCTGGTCCGACGCGGTCGCCGAAGTGCGCGAAGCGGTCGACTTCCTCCGCTACTACGCGGCCGAGGCTGAGCGTCATGCGCTGGCTGGCTCGCGCGGTCCCTTCGCGGCCATCTCGCCCTGGAACTTCCCGCTGGCTATTTTCTCCGGCCAGATTGCGGCGGCTCTTGCTGCGGGCAATCCGGTTCTCGCCAAGCCCGCGCCCCAGACGCCGCTGATCGCCTTCCGCGCCATTCAGCTTATGCACCAGGCCGGTATCCCGGTTGATGCTGTGCAGCTGCTGCCGGGCGCCGGCGAAGTGGGCACCGCGCTCACGTCCAATCCTGCCATTGCAGGCGTTGCCTTCACCGGCTCGCTGCCGACCGCCCGCCGTATCGACCGCGCCATGGCATCCAACCTGGCGCCCACCGCACCGCTGATCGCCGAAACCGGCGGCCTCAACGCCATGATCGTGGATTCCACGGCGCTGCCAGAGCAGGCTGTGCGCGATATCCTGGCCTCGGCCTTCCAGTCGGCTGGCCAGCGCTGCTCGGCCCTGCGCGTTCTCTACGTGCAGGAAGATGCGGCCAGCCGCACCATCGAGATGCTCAAGGGCGCGATGGACGAGCTGACGCTGGGCAACCCCTGGCTCCTGTCGACTGATATCGGTCCGGTCATCGATCAGGCTGCACGCGACAAGATCGAGGCGCACATCGCCACCTATGCCAAGTCGGGCAAGGTGATCCATCAGGTGAAGAAGCCTGCCGAAGGCACCTTCGTTGCACCGACGGCGCTGCGCGTTGGCGGTATCGAGGAGATCCCCGAGGAAATCTTCGGGCCGGTGCTCCATATCGCGACCTTCAAGGCCGACGAACTCGACCAGGTCATCGCCGCGATCAATGCGAGCGGCTACGGCCTCACCTTCGGCCTGCACACCCGCATTTCCTCGCGTGTGCGCATGGTGTCCAGCACCGTTCATGCCGGCAATATCTACGTCAACCGCAACCAGATCGGCGCCGTGGTCGGCTCGCAGCCCTTTGGCGGCGAAGGCCTCTCGGGCACTGGCCCCAAGGCTGGCGGCCCGCACTATCTGCCGCGCTTCACCCGTGGTTCGGTCGAAGCCCAGACCGCGGCCCTGCCGTTGCCCGGCCCGACCGGCGAGACCAACGTCATGCATACCGCCCCGCGCGGCAGCGTGCTCTGCCTTGGTCCCACCCCGGCCGATCAGCAGGCGCAGGCCGCGCTGGCCGCAACCCTGGGCAATACGGCGATCCTCTCGTCGCTCGATCTCGACGTGATCAGCCATGCCCGCACGTTCGACGCCGTGGCCTACTATGCCGACGACGCCAATCTGCGGGCCATCCGCATTGCGATGAGCGCCCGTGACGGTGCCATCCTGCCACTGCTGACCTCGGACGCAGATGCGGGCCGTCTGCGGCTCGAGCGCCACGTCTGCATCGACACGACAGCAGCAGGCGGCAACGCATCGCTGATGGCTCAGGCCGGCTAGTCACTCAAGCCCTCGGGTCATCCCCGGGGGCATAGCCACATACGAAAACACCCCCGGGCGTGACCCGGGGGTGTTTGTTTTAGAGCTGTCTTGAGACGTTACTCGGCCGCGACGCGGCCTTCGGTGGCCGCGAGCAGCTCCTGCGAATAGGCTTCGGCAAGTTTGCCGTGCTTGAGCTGGTCGACATCGGCCACTTCGACGATCCGCCCATGGCGCATCACCGCTAGCCGGTCGCAGAGAAAACTCACCACCGGCAGGTTGTGCGTCACCAGCAGGTAGGTCAGGCCCTGTTCGGCCCGCAGGCGCTTGAGCAGGTTGAGGATTTCCGCCTGAACCGAAACGTCGAGGGCCGATGTGGGCTCATCGAGCAGCAACACCTTGGGCTCCAGCATCAGTGCCCGGGCGATGGCCACGCGCTGGCGCTGCCCGCCCGAAAGCTGGTGCGGAAAGCGGAACCGGAAGCGCCGGTCGAGCCCAACCGCGCTCAGCATCTCCTCCACCCGCTGCCCGCGATTGCCCAGCCCGTGAATGACCAGCGGCTCGCTCAGTGCGGCGTCGATGGTCTTGCGCGGGTGCAGGGAGCCATAGGGGTCCTGGAACACCATCTGGCATTCGGTGGCAAAGTGCCGGTCGACGCCATGGCCGCGCGGGTTGCCCAATACGGAGATTTCCCCGGTCCAGTCCGGCGCGAGCCCGGCAATGGCGCGCAGGATCGTGGACTTGCCCGATCCGCTTTCGCCCACCAGGGCAAAGCTCTCGCCGTCGGCGATATCCAGGTTCACCCCATGAACGACCTTGGTGTCGCCATAGGAAATGTCGAGATTCTTGAGGTTGATCGCGCTCATGTGCCCGCCCACTGCGTCCGGTCGAGCACCGGCAGTTCTGCCCGGCTCTCATTGATGGTTGGCATCGCTGCCAGAAGGCCCCGCGTGTAGGGGTGCTGCGCTTGCTCCAGTTGCCCGGCAGCGCATTCCTCCACCACATTGCCCGAGTTCATCACCAGGATCCGGTCGCAATAGCGGCTGACCAGGTTGAGGTCGTGGCTGATCAGGATCAGCCCCATGCCCTTGCGGGTGACGAGGTCGTCGATGATGTCGAGCACCTGCGCCTGCACGCTCACGTCGAGCGCCGAGGTCGGCTCGTCGGCGATGAGCAGTTCCGGCTCGGGGATCAGCATCATGGCGATCATGATGCGTTGCCCCATGCCGCCCGAAACTTCATGGGGGTAGAGCCCGGCCACGCGCTTGGGATCGTTGATGCGCACCGCTTCCAGCATGGCCAGGATGCGCTCGTTGACCTCGCGCCGCCCCAGCTTTTCGTGGGTCACCAGCGCTTCGGCGATCTGCTCGCCCACGGTCATCACCGGATTCAGCGAGTATTTGGGGTCCTGCATCACCATCGAGATGCGGGCGCCGCGAATGGCGCGCATCTGCTTTTCGCTCTGGCTGCGCAGATCAATGCCGTCGAATTCCAGCTTGTCTGCGGTTACTAGGCCCGGCTTGCGGATGAGCTTGAGAATGGCCCGGCCGGTCATGGACTTGCCCGACCCGCTTTCGCCCACAATGCCCAGCCGCTCCTTGCCGACGGCAAAGGAAATGCCCTTCACCACTTCGACCCGCCCGCGATGGGTGGGGAAGCTGACCCTGAGGTTTTCTACCTGCAACATGGGAGCCATTACTTGCCCTCGTTCTTGGGGTCGAGCACGTCGCGCAGCCCGTCGCCGAGGAAGCAGAAGCCGAGGCTGACGATGATGATCGCAAAGCCCGGCATGGTCGCGACCCACCACTGGTCGAGAATGAACGTACGCCCGCGCGAGATCATGGCGCCCCATTCAGGCAGCGGCGGCTGTGCACCAAGGCCGATAAAGCCCAGGCCCGCCGCAGTCAGGATCACGCCCGCCATGTCCAGCGTCACGCGCACGATCATCGAGGAGGTGCACAGCGGCAGGATGTGCTGCACGATCACGCGCAGCGGTCCGGCGCCCTGCAGTTGCACCGCCGAAATGAACTCGGCATTGCGGATGGTCATCGTTTCGGCACGCGCGATACGCGCATAGGCCGGCCACGAGGTGATGGCGATGGCGATGATGGCATTGTTAATGCCAGGCCCGAGCGCCGCGACGAATGCCAGTGCCAGGATCAGCTTGGGCATGGACAGGAAGATGTCGGTCAGGCCCATCAGGATACGGTCGGTCCAGCCGCCGAAATAGCCCGAGATCGCGCCAACCAGCAGGCCCAGCGGGGCGGAGATCAGCGCCACCAGCCCGACAATGGTCAGGGTAATCTGGCTGCCATAGATGACGCGCGAGAAGATATCGCGGCCAAGCTCGTCAGTGCCCATCCAATGCTCGCCCGAAGGCGGCAGCAGACGCTGGCCCAGATTCTGCCCGGTGGCGGAGTAGGGGGCCAGCCAAGGGGCAAACAGGGCCGTGAAGATCAGCCCAAGGATGATGATCCCGCCCAGCACCGACAGCGGATTGCTCAGCAATGCCATCAGCACCCGATAGGCGCGGCCGGCATTGGCCTGCATGCGTGAGGTTGGGGAGTCTTCGAGCAACCAGTCTCTTGTGGACATTAGCGGGCCCTCGGGTCGAGGACGCGATAGAGCACGTCCGAGATCTTGTTGATGAAAATGAACACCGCGCCAATCACCAGCGTCGAGCCGAGCACAGCGTTCATGTCGGCATTGAGCAGCGCCGTGGTGAGGTAATTGCCGATGCCGGGCCAGGAGAACACGGTCTCGATCATCACCGAGCCTTCCAGCAGGCCCGCATAGCTGAGCCCGATCACCGTGATGAGCGGCACCCGGATCGGATTGAACGCATGCCGCCAGATCACCACGCGCTCCGGCACGCCCTTGACGCGCGCCGTGGTCACGAATTCCTGGTTCAACTGGTCGAGCATGAAGCTGCGCGTCATGCGGGCGATATAGGCCAGCGAGAAGAAGCCGAGCACCGAGGCGGGCAGGATGAGGTGGCTCACCGCATTCCAGAAAATGTCGGTTTCCCCGGCCAGCAGGCTGTCGATGAGCAAGAGGCCCGTCACTGGGTTCACAAGGCCATCGTAGAAAATGTCGAGCCGGCCCGGGCCACCCACCCACCGCAGCCGGGCGTAGAACACGGCAAGCCCAACCAGACCCAGCCAGAAGGCGGGCATGGAATAGCCGAGTAGGCCAACCACGCGGATGATCTGGTCGACGATCGAACCCTGGCGGCTTGCGGCGATGACGCCGAGCGGCACACCGACCAGCACACCGATGATGATGCCGATGGTCGCCATTTCGAGCGTGGCCGGGAAGAAACGGGCCAGATCAGTTGCCACCGGGCGGCCAGTCGAAACCGACATGCCAAAGTCACCGGTCAGAACTTTTCCGACATATTGAATGAACTGCACGGGCAGGGGCTGGTCGAGCCCCATGCTGATCCGCGCGGCGTCATAGACCGCCTGGGTCGCGCGATCGCCCACCACGGCCAGGACCGGGTCGATCGGGATCACACGGCCGATGAAGAAGGTGATGGCTAACAGGCCCAGAAAGGTGAGGAAAACAGTGATCGCGAAGCCCGCGATCGCCGAAAGCCTGCGTCCCCACTTGCGTCCAGCTTGGACATTCGGGGCAGGGGATGAGGCAATCTGGGGTTCCAGGCTCACTCAAATTTCTCCTGCAAAAACAAAATCATCGGCCCACAAGATGACTCTCTCGTAGACTGTGAAGGGCTACATATTTCGCTTTCACCATACAGAAATCTTTGCTTATATCAAAAAAATTTTGGTGGTTTGATGACGGCCAGCGCACTGAATACTGCTGAGACGGAGGGGCAGCCCAAAGTGGGCGCCCTTATTCGTGCTCGCCGTCGGCAGTTGCACATGACCCTCGAAGCGCTCGGCGTTTCTGCCGAAGTATCCGTGGGCTATCTTAGCCAAGTTGAGCGCGATCACGCGACGCCGTCTCTAGGCACTTTGGCCAGCATCGCGCGTGCGTTGGGTGTGGGTATCGACTACTTCGTCTCCGCTCCAACAGCCCAGACGGCCTTGACGCGAGCAGGCGAACGCAACCGCTTTTCCCTCGATGGCTCGTCCATCGTCTATGAACGTCTCGGGGCCGATTTTCCAGGCAATACGCTGTCCAGCTTCGTCATGACCGTGCCCCCGGGCTACGAGTCAGAGACGGTCGCCCATGAGGGCGAGGAAATCCTCTACGTGCTCGAAGGCTCCATCACCCAGCGCCTTGATGGCGACGAAATGGTGATGAACGCTGGCGATAGCCTGCATTTCCGGGGCAATCGCCCCCATTCCTGGACCAATCATACCGACCAGCCGGCGCGTCTGCTCTGGACTGGCACGTTGACCCTCTTCCGCTCTACGGCACGGCCTCCGCGCCATGTTGTGACGGCAGCAAAAACCGGCCCCAAGCCGGTGAAGAACAAGAAGATCGCCAAACCACAGGAGAAACGCTGATGAAGCTCTTTCGGGCTGCTCTGCTTGCTACCGCGTTGACTCTGCCGCTTGCGGCAGGTGCAGTCTACGCCGCTACCCCGGCCGATGCGCTGGTCATTGCCCAGAACATCGACGATATCGTCGCCATCGACCCCGCACAGGCCTATGAATTCACGGCCGGCGAGCTCAATGCAAACCTGTATGATCACCTCGTGCAGTACGACGCAGCGGACACCAAGGTCCTGGCTGCCGCACTGGCTTCCGAGTGGGTCGCCGACGAAGCTGCCAAGACCCTGACCTTCACCATGCGTGATGGCGTCAAGTTCTCTTCGGGCAACCCTGTCCGCGCCGAAGACGTGGTGTTCTCCTTCTCGCGCGTCGTGAAGCTGAACCTCACTCCCGCCTTCATTCTCACCCAGCTCGGCTGGACCCCTGAGAATGTAGCTGACATGGTCGTGGCCAATGGCAACACCGTCACCGTCAAGTGGGATGGCGATTTCTCGTCGGCCTTCGTTCTCAACGTTCTGGCTGCTCGTCCGGGCGCCATCGTTGACGAAGTCACCGTCATGGCCAACGAAGTCAACGGCGACCTCGGCAATGCCTGGCTGAACGCAAACTCGGCTGGCTCGGGCGCATTCGTCCTCAAGGACTTCCGCCCTGCCGAGCTGGTTCGCCTCGAAGCCAACTCGAACTACTACCAGGGTGCTCCCGCAATGAAGACGGTCCTGATCCGTCACGTTGCCGAAGCCGCCACCCAGCAGCTCCTGCTGACCTCGGGTGACGTGGACATGGCCAAGAACCTGACCCCGGACCAGATCGCAACCCTCGACGCCAATGCTGTCAAGGTTGAAGTCTATCCGCAGTCGGCCGTGCACTTCCTCTCGTTCAACCAGAAGGACGAGAACCTGACCAACCCGGCACTGTGGGAAGCTGCCCGTTATCTCGTCGACTATGACGGCATGACCCAGACCTTCCTCAAGGGCCAGATGGAAAAGCACCAGGCGTTCTGGCCTGAAGGCTTCCCGGGCTCGTATGACGAGACCCCGTATTCCTACGACCTCGAGAAGGCCAAGCAGATCCTGGCTGACGGCGGCGTGACCACCCCGCTCACCGTCACCCTCGACGTGATCAACTCGACCCCGTTCAACGACATTGCCCAGTCGCTCCAGGCTGGCTTTGCCGAAGCCGGCATCAACTTCGAGATCCTGCCCGGCACCGGTGCTCAGGTCATCACGAAGTACCGCGAGCGTACGCACCAGGCCATGCTGCTCTATTGGGGCCCGGATTTCATGGATCCGCACTCCAATGCCAAGGCTTTCGCCTACAACTCGAACAACTCCGACGACAATTACACCCCGACCACCACGTGGCGTAATGCGTGGGCTGTTCCGCCCGAGATGAACGAAGAAGTGACCGCCGCACTGGCCGAACCCGACCAGGAAAAGCGCTCCGCGATGTATATCGACCTTCAGAAGAAGGTTCAGGAGAACTCGCCGATCGTCATCATGTTCCAGGCCACCTACCAGGTCGCCATGGCGCCGAACGTCAACGGTTATGTGAATGGCACTTCGTCCGATTTCGTCTACTACCGTCTGGTAACGAAGTAATTCGAAGCGGCGGTGGCTCCGGTCACCGCCGATTGCTTTCCAGTTTACGGCGGTGACCCCGGTCGCTGCCGTATCGGGAACCGGGCCCTGTCCCTCCGGTCCGGTTCCCATTCTAATTTCCCTTTGTTTTTCCTGCAGATGCAGGGATTCCCGCATTGGCGGGAATGACGCAGCCCTTGCTGCGCCCCAGCCAGCAAATGAGCGACACATGAACGCCACCCTCACCACCCGCATGGCCAACCTCCGCGCGCGGATGGCCGCCACCAATACCGACCTCGTCGTTATCGGCCCTTCCAGCCACATGCTTTACATGGCCGATCTCTCGCCCCACGGCGATGAGCGCCCTGTCATGCTGATGGTCAGCCAGACCTTTGCCGGTTTCCTGATGCCCGCGCTGAATGTCGATAGCGCCCGCCAGCATACCGATCTGCCCTTCTTCCCCTGGAGCGACGCCGAAGGCCCCAATGCCGCGCTGGCCCAACTGATTGCTGCGACTGGCATTTCCGCCGCTCCGTCCATCGTGCTCGACGAGACCATGCGCGCCGACTTCGCGCTGCTGGTGCTCGATGCGCTTCCGGGCGCCACCCGCCGCTTCACGGCCGACACCGTTGGCTACCTGCGTTCGCGCAAGGATGAGGCCGAGGAAGCTGCGATCAAGGCTGCCCACCTGCTCAACGACCGCGCTGTCGAAGCCGCTTTCGCTGCGCTCAAGGAAGGCATGACTGAGGTGGAAGTCGCTGAAATCATTGGCGCTTTCTACAAGGCCAACGGCGCGACCACCGTGTTTTGCTCGATCTGCTTCGGCCCGAATGGCGCCTTCCCGCATCACCATACTGGTTCGACCAAGCTCAAGGCGGGTGACGCCGTGCTGATCGATACGGGCTGCCGGATCGGCGGTTATCCGTCCGACATGACCCGCATGGGTTACTTCAAGTCGAAGCCCGAGAGCTATGACGAGATCCACGCTGTCGTGGAAGCTGCTGTTTCTGCTGCACTTTTGGCTGCAAAGCCAGGCGTGCCGGCGAAGGAAGTCGACAAGGCGGCGCGCGATGTGATCACCGCGGCGGGCTATGGCCCGAACTTCCTGCACCGCACCGGCCACGGCCTGGGAATCGACATTCACGAGACCCCTTACATCACCGCGACTAGCGAAACGGTGCTGCAAGAGGGCATGTGCTTCTCGATCGAGCCGGGCATTTATCTTCAGGGTAAGTTCGGGCTGCGCCTCGAAGAAATCGTCATCATCCGCGACGGCAAGGCCAAGATTTTCTCGGAAATGCCCCGCACCGCAGTCGCCGCCGGAGCCTGATAATGCCGCCGGTTTTGCAGACTCAGCGACTGATTTTGCGTGGTCACACGCTGGATGATTTCGTTGGCTGCAGCCGGCTCTGGACGAACCCCGATGTGACGCGTTTCATCGGGGGACGGCCCAGCACGCAGGAGGAAGTGTGGTCCCGCATATTGCGTTATGCGGGCCACTGGCAGCTGCTGGGATTTGGATATTTTGTTGGCGTCGACCGCCAAAGCAATGAGATTGTTGGCGAATTTGGTTTGGCCAACTTTCACCGCGACATCGATCCGCCCTTTGGCGATACGCCGGAAGCGGGGTGGGCCATGCTGCCGGACTATCACGGCAAGGGGCTGGCCCGCGAGGCGATGGAAGCGGTGCTGACCTATGCAGATTCAAAAAGAATTCCCAAGACTGTCTGCATGATCGACCCGGCCAATGCGGCCTCGATCAGGCTCGCCGAAACCCTCGGTTTCCGCGAATATGCCCGCACAACCTACCAGAAACACTCATCTATTCTGTTTGAGCGGCCAGCGCCCGACGCCGCCTGAGCGCGAATACGCAAACACGCAGCGTCTTGCAGCATGCTGACGGATTTCTTGCGTTTTGCCGCTAGTTTTCCTGCACCACGACATTTTTGGCGAGCGTCTTGAACCGCTCGCCGCTGTCTTCGCGCACCGTGATGGTCAGGTGCCCCGTCTTGCTGGTGTTGAGATCCTGCACCACGCCCGAGCGACCCTTGTGGGTACCCGCGACGACAGTGCAGCGATCGCCATTTTTGATCCCGGTCATCCTCGGCTCCTATCGGTCCGTGAAGTTACCCCAGATCGGTGCGGCTGGGCTAACCTTGCCGTGGGTGTATGTGAGACCGTGCGGACGATCGGCCTGGAGCAGGAGGGGGCCATCGAGGTCGACCCAGTCGGCCGATGCGGCGACGAGGGCTGCGGGCGCCATGCCGAGCGAGGTGCCGACCATGCAGCCGGCCATCATCTTGAGGCCGAGCGACTGCGCGGCGGAAACCATGGCGAGGGCCTCGGTAAGGCCGCCGGTTTTGTCGAGCTTGATGTTGATGGCGTCGTAGCGACCGACCAGCGCGGACAGCCCGTCGCGGTGATGGGTGGACTCGTCGGCGCAAACCGGAACCGGACGGGTGATGGCGCCCAGCATGGCGTCGTTCCCCGCAGGGAGGGGCTGCTCGACCAGCTCGATGCCGAGTACGGCGCAATGGGCGAGGTTGGCGGCCAGATTGGCTTCGGTCCAGCCTTCATTGGCGTCGATGACGAGGCGGGTATTAGGGGCGGCGGCGCGTACGGCGTTGAGGCGCTCGATGTCGCCTTCGCCACCCAGCTTGATCTTGAGCAGGGGATAGCCACCGGCGGCTTTGACAGCGGCCGCCATCGCCTCGGGCGTGCCGAGGCTGATCGTGTAGCAGGTGACGAGATCAGGCGGCAGCGTAATGCCGGCCATGGCGGCGGCAGTGGTGTTGCCGGTCTTGGCCTCGAGATCCCAGAAGGCGCAGTCCACGGCGTTACGCGCGGCGCCGGGGGGCAGGGCGGCTTGCAGGCCCTGCCGGTCGAGACCAGCCGCGACCTGATCGGTCAGCGACAGAATGGTGTCGAGCGTGCCCGCGACGGTTTCGCCATAGCGCGCATAGGGCACGCATTCGCCCTGGCCGATAAGGCCATCGCGTTCGATCGTGACGCGGATCACCTCGGCATGGGTCTTGGAGCCACGGGCGATGGTGAAGACGCCGTCGATTGCAAAGCTTTCGACGGCGGCAGTCAGTTTGGCAGACATCAGGAGACGGCCTTGAGGCGCGGGTCGAGGGTGTCGCGCAGGGCGTCGCCCAAGAGGTTAAACCCGAAGGACAGGAAGAGGATCGCGAAGCCGGCAAACACGGCAGGCCATGGCGACAGCAGCAGGAAGTTGCGGCCTTCCGACAGCATCAGGCCCAGCGAGGGCGTCGGCGGCTGAGCGCCAAGGCCGAGGAAGGACAGCGAGGCTTCCACGAGCACGGCGGCCGAGAGCAGCAGGCTGGTCTGAACCAGCACGACCGAGCTGAGATTGGGCAGCAGGTGCAGGAAGATGATGCGGAAGTCGGAGGCGCCGATGGCCTTGGCGCCATTGACGTATTCGCTCTCGCAAATGACCAGCGCCGGACCGCGCAACAGGCGGGCAAAGATCGGCGTATAGACGATGGCGATGGCGAGCGCAGCACTCCAGGTGCTGGGGCCCAGCACGGCGATGACGGCAATGGCCAGCAGCATGATCGGGAAGGCAAACAGCACGTCCATGATGCGCATGGTGATGCGATCGAACCAGCCGCCATAATAGGCCGACAGCATGCCGAGAGTACCGCCGACGACGAGCGACAGCGCCACGGCGGTGGCGCAGGTGAGGAGCGAGGTACGATAGCCGTGCACGATGCGGGCGAGCACGTCGCGGCCGAGCTGGTCTGTGCCCAGCCAGTTGACGAGGTTAGGTCCCTTCATGCGCTGGACCATGACCTGCTGGAACGGGTCCTGCAGGCCGAGCAGGGGCGCAAAGATGGCGAGCAGAAGCTGGAGCGCGACAAAGACGGCGGCGAAGGTGAGCAGCTTGTTGCGCTGCATGAAGGCGATCATTTGGAAACCCGCGGGTCGATGACCGCATAGAGCAGGTCGACAATGAAATTGACCACGACGAAGGCGAAGGTCATGACCAGAATGGTGGCTTGCACCAGGGGATAATTGCGCTCGGCGATGGCGCCCAGCACCAGCCGGCCGAGGCCCGGAATGGCAAAGACCTGCTCGATGACGATGGCCCCGCCAAGGAGATAACCGGCCGAAACGCCGACGCTGGTGATGAAGGGGATCAGCGCGTTGCGCAGCGCATGCTTGTAGATGATGCGGCGACGACCGGCGCCCTTGGCCTTCGCCGTACGGATATAGTCCTGATTGAGCGCATCGAGCATGGCCGAGCGCACCAAACGGGAGAGATTGGCCAGCATCGGCAGCGACAGCGCAATCACCGGCAGGATCATGCGGCTGAGATTGCCGATGGGGTCCTGATGGAAGGGGACATAGCCGAGCGCCTGCACGCCGGGCAGGAACTTGGCGACTAGGAAAATCGAGACGATGCCCAGCCAGAAGGAGGGGATGGTCAAACCGGCAATGGCGCCGATGCGGACGGCGACTTCGGCGCCCTTGCCGCGCGCTTCGGCCATGAAGCAGCCGAGCGGAATGGCAAGGCCGGCGCCGAACAGGACCGACAGCAGGGTCAGCTCGACGGTTGGCCACAGATTGGCGGCGATTTCCTGGGTGACCGGACGGCCGGTCCACAGGGAGGTGCCCAGATTGCCCTGCAGCGCGCCCCAGATCCACTGGCCGTATTGAACCAGGATGGGCTTGTCGAGGCCGACGCGGGACTCGAGTTCGGCAATGCGCTCAGGGGTGATTTCGGTATTGGCGCCAAGCATGATGGCGACAGCGTCGCCGGGGATAAGGCGGATCATCAGGAAAACGACGATCGAGACGCCAAACAGCACGACCAACAGGTCGGCAATCCGGCTCATGATGAAGCGCATCGGCATAAACAGGGGCTCGATTATTGCAGCGGACGCTGTGGCGTCCGGATAGGGACCCGATGGTCCAGAAACAGGACGGCGCAGTGCCGAAGCACTGCGCCGGGTAGGTCTTTACTCGGAGACGGTCGCGTTGACGAGGCTGGTCAGACGGCCATTCGGGAAGATCTCGAAGCCCTGGACCTTGTCGTTGACGGCCGAGAACAGCGTGCCATAGGCGATGTGCGCTGCCGGGCCTTCGCAAGCCAGCTTGGCCTGGACCTTGTCGTAGACAGCCTTGCGGGCTGCTGCGTCGGTCAGGGTGCGGCCTTCGTCGAGCCATGCGTCGATCTCAGCGTCGTCATACTTGAAGACGTTGGTCGAGCCGCCGCCGCGGAAGGTGCGGTAGAAGTACTCGTCGGGATCGGGGTTGCCGCCATTGGCCGAGACGAACATGTCGAAGTCCGAATTGCGCCACGACTGCACGAAATCACCGATTTCCTGGGTGATCAGCTCGACTTCGATGCCGCCAGCCGCCAGCTGCTGCTGCACGACCTGAGCGATGTCGCGCGTATCCTGGCGCGGCAGCACGTTCATGGTCAGCTTGAGCGGGGTGGTGACGCCAGCTTCGGCGAGGAGCGCCTTGGCGCCTTCAACGTCGGTGGTGTAGCAGGCATAGGTCGACGGATCGACAGCCCAGTTCACCAGTGCGGGCGAGAGCGGACCGGCCGGAACGCCAGCGCCGAACAGGGCGCCGTCGATGATTTCCTGGCGGTTCAGCAGCATGTTGACCGCGGTGCGGACCTTCGGATTGGTGAAGGGTTCACGCGAGGCATTCATGCCGAGCAGGGTGTAGGCGATGTCGCGGGTTTCCTGAACGGTCACGCCGGGCTGGCCCTGCAGCTGCAGCGCGGTTGCCGGATCGATGCCCGGGAGCAGGTCATATTCGCCGCTGGTCACGCCAACCTGACGGGTTGCCGATTCCGGAACGAAATTGAAGCGGACTTCATCGACCTTGGGCGAGCCCGACACGTAGTAGGCGTCGTTCTTGGCCAGGCTGATGAAACCGTTCGGCTGCCACTCGGCGAACTTGAACGGGCCGGTGCCGACCGGAGCCTGCTGCAGCGCTTCGACATTGGTTTCGACTTCAGCCGGAACAATGGCGATGCCCGACAGCGAGGTCAGGATGGGGGCGAAGGGCGCATCGAGCTTGAATTCGATGGTGGCCGGATCGATCACGGTGATGCCGGTGATCGGGGAAACGCGGCTGGCGAGCGGCGAAGCGGTGGCTTCAGCCTGGACGCGACGAATGGAAGCGGCCACGTCTTCTGCGTCAAAGGTCGAGCCATCGTGGAACACGACGTTCGAACGCAGGTGGAACGTGTAGGTCAGGCCATCTTCAGACACGTCCCAGCTTTCGGCCAGAGCCGGCACAACGGCCAGGTTCTTGTCGATGGCGGTGAGGCCTTCATAGATGTTGCTCTGCACGATGACGACCGAGTTGAACGCGGTGATCAGGTGCGGATCAAGGCCGGCAGGCGACGAGTCGATGGCGACGTCGATGGTTGCGGCTGCAGCCGCGCCGACGAACATCGTGGTGGCGAGCAGCGCAATTCCGAGCTTTTTCAAAGCCATTAATTATCCTCCGAGATGAATTTCGCGCGATCGCGTTGCGCGCCTCTGAATGGCGGGGCGGCGCGAAATACCACACTAAGTCCAATACAAGACCAGTCTGGACAAGGCCAACGCTATGGTACTAACTCAGGCCGTGCAAGCTGTCCTGTGGATATGATATCCGGTGGACCTGGCGATTATGCTCTTGACCCGAACCCGTTGGAATCTATGGCCGAACCGGCACTGCTTAACATTACAGATCTGCATATCGACGTCGGTAGCCGGCCGGTGATCGAAGGGGTGTCGCTGACCATCGCTGCAGGCGAAATGCTCGGTCTCGTGGGGGAGTCAGGCTGCGGCAAATCGGTCACCGCGCTGTCCATCATGAGGCTGCTGGCCGAGCCGCCGATGCGGATCGTCAGCGGCAGCATCGAATTTGACGGCAAGGACATCCTCAAGCTCGACGACAAGGGCCTCGAAGCCCTGCGTGGCAACGAGATTGCCATGATTTTCCAGGAGCCGATGACCTCGCTCAACCCGGTCTTCTCCGTAGGGGACCAGATCGCCGAAGTGGTATTACTTCATCGCAAGGTGAGCCGCGCCGAGGCCGAGGCCCGCGCCGTGGAACTGCTGGCGCGCGTCGGAATCCCGTCACCGCAGACCGCTTTGGGGCGTTATCCACACCAAATGTCGGGCGGGCAGCGCCAGCGCGTCATGATCGCCATGGCGCTGGCCTGCGAGCCCAAGCTGCTGGTGGCCGACGAACCGACAACCGCGCTCGACGTGACCGTGCAAGCCCAGATTCTGGACCTGCTCGACGACCTGCGCCGCGAAACCGGCATGGCCGTGCTGCTGATCACCCATGACCTGGGCGTCGTGTCGCAGTACTGCGACCGCGTGGCGGTGATGTATGGCGGGCGGGTGGTGGAGCAAGCGACGTCTGTCGAGCTCTTCGCACATCCGCGCCATCGCTATACCGAGGCGCTGCTGCGCACCATTCCTGCGTCCAATCCTCCCGGCGTCGAACTGCCGGCCATTCCCGGTCAGGTGCCGCCTCCGGGCCGCCGCCCCGCCGGGTGTACCTTTCATCCGCGCTGCCATGCCATGGTGGCGCCCTGCGGCACGGATATGCCCGCCCTGGTGGGCGACGCGCATCTGATCCGGTGCTGGAACCCTGCAGCATGAGCCTTCTAGAACTCCGCAATCTCAGCAAGACCTATCCCGGCCACAATGGCGCCGTCGTCCACGCCGTCTCCGACGTGTCGCTGGAAATCGGCGCGGGCGAAGTGCTTGGCGTCGTTGGTGAATCCGGGTGCGGCAAGTCGACGCTGGGGCGTTCGCTGCTCCGTCTGATCGAACCCAGTGGTGGGGAAATCCTGTTTGAGGGCGAGGACCTGATGGGCCTCAGCCAGCGCGCGATGAAGCCGCGCCGCCGCGACCTGCAGATCATCTTCCAGGACCCGTTCGGCTCGCTCAATCCGCGCCACACCGTGGGCGGGATCATCGGCGAACCGCTGGTGGTGCATGGCGTGGGCAACCGCGAGGAGCGGGCCAAGCGCGTGGCCGAGCTACTCAAGATCGTCGGTCTGCCCGAGGATGCCGGCAAGCGCTATCCGCATGAATTCTCCGGCGGGCAGCGGCAGCGTATCGCTATCGCGCGAGCGCTGGCGCTCAACCCCAAGCTGCTGGTGGCCGACGAAGCCGTCTCGGCGCTCGACGTGTCGATCCAGAGCCAGATCATCAACCTGATCGCGGATCTGCAGAAGCGGCTGAACCTGTCCATCATGTTCATCAGCCACGACCTGTCGGTGATCCGCCATGTCAGCGACCGTATCGCGGTGATGTATCTGGGGCGGATCGTGGAAGTGGGGCCCGCCGAAGAAATCATGGAGGCGCCCAAGCATCCCTATACGCAGGCGCTGCTGTCGGCCATTCCGCGGCCCGGCGTCGAGCGCAAGCAGCGCATCGTGCTGCAGGGCGAATTGCCGGACCCATCCAATCCGCCGACCGGCTGCGCGTTCCATACGCGGTGCCCGGTGGCCATGGACATCTGCAACAGCGTCCGCCCCCAGCTGGCGCGACCACGCGATGGCGAAGTCGAGCCCGGCAGCAAGACGGAGGTGGCCTGCCACCTTTATCCCGCCGCATGAGCGCGTCCGTGGGATTTGATCGCGCCTTCGCGGCGCTCGAGGCGTCGGTCGGGAATGGCCGCATCCCCGGTGGGGTGCTGGGCGTCGTCGACCGCGACGGCAATCGCATGGTGCGCGCCGTCGGTTCGGCCCAGACCGTGCCGATGCAGCGGCCAATGGAAGAGGGCACCTGGTTCGATCTGGCATCGCTGACCAAGGTCATCTTCACCACCACCGAGATTTTGAAGCTGGCGGATGCTGGCACCATCGACCTCGATGCGCCGCTGATCTCGGTGCTGCCGGACTTCCGGCAGTACAACGCCGATGCCTGGGAACGGAAGATCACCTTCCGGCAGTGCCTGGGGCACCAGACGCCATTCCCGGCGGTGGAGCCGATCTATACCTATGGGCGCGATCCCGATCTGCTGCGCGCCTTCATCCTGCAGCGCGAATGGCGGGCCGGCCCATCGGTCTATTCCGACATCAACTTTATCCTGCTCGGCTTCGCGCTGGAGCGGCTGTCGAAGAAGAGCTGGCGTGACCTCGATCCGGGCAAGGGTTTTGGCTGGTCGGCCGACCCTGCGCAATCGGCCGCGACCGAGGACTGCACCTGGCGCAACCGGGTGCTGGTGGGCGAAGTCCATGACGACAATTGTTCGGCCCTGCAGGGCTCGGGCCATGCCGGCCTTTTCGGCACGGCAGGGTCGGTGCTTGATTTCGCCAGAGGGCTGCTCGACGGGTCAGGCGCATCGGCCAAGGCGATCGAGCTGATCCGCACGCCGCTATCGGGCCGCCGCACCCATGGCTGGGAACGGCCCTATGAGGGCTGGTCGGGCGGGGAGCACTGCTCGGCACAGACCATTGGCCATACCGGGTTCACCGGCACCGGCCTGTGGGTGGACTTTGCACGGGGCCGCGCCTGGACGCTGCTGACCAACCGCATTCATCCCACCCGCCATTTCGACAGCGGCATCATTGCCCTGCGGCGCGCCGTCGGCGACGCCATCAACCTCGCATAGGATTTTCTCATGGACCCGATCTGGGCAATTGGCTTGATGACCGGCACGGTGCTGGACGGCAACATCGATATCGCGCTGATCAAGACCGATGGCGAAACCATCGAGACCTTCGGCGAGTATACGCTGGCCCCCTATGACCAGTCGGTGCGCGACCTGCTGGAAGAAACGCTGGCGCAGGCGCGCGTGTGGAATTTCGAGGGCGCCGAGCCCGCCATCTTTGCCGAAGCCGAAGCCGCGCTGACCAAGGCGCAATCGGCCGCCGTGCGCAGCTTTGTCGAAGGGCAGGGCATGACCATGGCCGATATCGGCGTGGTCGGTTTCCATGGTCAGAGCGTGCTGCACCGCGCGCCGCAGCCGGGCCGCATCGGCGACACCCGCCAGCTGGGCGATGGCGCGCTGATGGCGCAGCTGCTGGGCACCAAGGTGGCCTATGATTTCCGCACGGCGGACGTCCGCGCAGGCGGGCAGGGCGCGCCGCTCTCGGCGGTCTATCACGCGGCGCTGCTGCGCACGCTGGGCGCCAAGGGTGAAACGGCGGTGCTGAACCTCGGTGGCGTGGCGAACGTTACGTGGTGGGATGGCGCCGATCAGGTGATCGCCTTCGATACCGGCCCGGCCAACGCGCCGATCAACGACTTCGTCAAATCGCTCGGCCTGGGCGAAATGGACCGCGACGGCGCGCTGGGCGCGGCCGGAATGGTGGACGAGGCCCGGCTCGCCAAGCTGCTTGAGCACCCCTACATGACCGCGGCTTATCCCAAGTCGCTCGACCGCTTCGACTTCACCGCCGACATGGCGCGCGGCATGGATGCCGAAAGTGGCGCGGCGCTGCTGACGGCCTTCACGGCCTCGGCCGTGGGCAAGGCGCTGGACCTGCTGCCCCGCCGCCCTGAAAAGCTGATCGTGTGCGGCGGTGGCCGCCGCAACCCGACGATCATGGCCATGCTCAACGCGCGCGCCGGTGTGACTGCCGTGCCCGGCGAGGCTGTCGGCTGGCGCGGCGATGCCATCGAGGCCGAGTGCTTCGCCTTCCTCGCCGTGCGCACCCTGCGCGGCCTGCCGATCAGCTTCCCAACCACGACGGGCGTTGCTGCCCCGATGACGGGCGGGAAGGTGGCCGGTTAGGCTGGGGGACAAGACATGGGGGGAGCGTGCCTGCTCGGCGTTCGGTGAGAGGCCGGCACCCCCACCCTAGCCCTCCCCACAAGGGGGAGGGAACCGCATCGGGGGTGCGGGAATTGCCTGCCCCCATTCTTTCAACTCGAAATCATCGGCTCCTGCGCATCCCTCCCCCTTGTGGGGAGGGAATGAGGGTGGGGGTGGTGGCGCACAAAAGGCCCCAGGCGGCGATGCTGCTAGGCCGCAGCGGCTTCGCGGCGTTGGGCGACGACGAAGCCGAGGGCGCAGGCGGCGATGATCAGGCCGCCGCCGATCCACAGGCGCAGTTCGGGGACTTCGCTGAAGAACAGGTAGCCAAAGCCGGCAGCCCAGAGCAGGGCGGAGTAATCGACCACGGCGAAAACCGAGGCCGGGATGCGCTTGAGCCCGTTGATCAGGAACAGGAAGCCGAACGCCCCGAGCAGGCCGATCAATGCGATCAGCGGCCAGCTCGCAACGGCAGGCATGGCAAAGCCGGGCACGATCAGCGGCAGGGCGACAGCAGCGGCGACGGTCGATTGCGCCAGAGTCATGGTGGCGGCGCCTTCATCGGCGGCGTGATGCTTCATCAGCACGATAGCGGCGGCATAGCTCATGGGGGCAAGAATGGCCGCGCCCCAGGCGAGCAGGTCGGACGAGCCGGACACCTGAATGGGATCGCCGCCAAACACGATGACGATGGATCCGGCAATGCCCAGCAGGATGGCACCCGCCAGCCCGAGCGACACCGGCTCCTTGAGAAACACGATGCCGAACAGCGACACATAGATCGGGGCGCTCATACCGAGCGCGGCCACCACGGCCAGCGGCAGATTGGTGACGCCATAGAAAAAGAAGCAGGCCGTGAGGGCCATCAACGCGCCGCGCTGGGCATGGCGGGCATAATTCTGGCGCAGCGGCCAGGCGCCGCGGGTGAGCGCGATGTAAAGGGCCAGCCAAAGGGCGGCGCCGGCATAGCGCACAAAGACGATCATGAACGTGGGCATGCTGGCGCCGAGCGCCTTGGCGACGGCATCCATCAGGCAGAGGAAGGCAATGCCGATCGCGCAGAGCAGAATGCCGGGAATGGTGCGGGAGGGCTGGCTCATGGGGATAAGGGCTTCTGCAGGAAGGAGCGGGTGCGACCCGGCGGGAAATTGGCCAATTCGCCAAAGACGGCATAGCCCTGGCGCTGATAGACGCGCAGCGCGGCGGGATTGAACGTGTCGATATAGGCGCCGTGGCAGCCGCGCTGAGCAGCTTCGGCCTCGGCCATGGCGAGCAGTTTTCCGGCAAGACCCTGGCCGCGCAGGGCTTCGGCCAGCCACAGCCACTGCACATAAAGCCAGCCCCAGGCAGTATAGCCCGACAGCCCGCCGATAACCGCCCCGGCCTCGTTGCGCACCAGAATGGCGAGGGGCACGCGGCCCGATGGGCCTGCATCGGCCGTGTTGAAAGAGGTCAGTCCCTCGGCAACCCTGGCCAGGTCGGCCTCGGACGGTTCGGCGGTCAATTCAATAAAGTAAGTCATGCGAGTCTCGGAACAACGCCGCGACGGTATTCAATCGCGGGGCAAGTTGCCAGAATGGAGGGGCAGGAAGTTGTTGGCGCAACGCGCCGAGACTAGACTGGCGGGGATTTTGGGGGCGGATATGGCATTGGACACCGTTACGCTGGCAGGGCGGCGCGTTAAACTCGTGGCGCTATCGCGAGAGCATCATGATGGGTTGGTGAAGGCCGCAGAAGACGGCGAGCTGTGGAAGCTCTGGTATACGGGAGTGCCCAAGCCCGAGGGCATGGCTGCACAGATCGAACGCTGCCTCGGATTGCAGGAAAAGGGCACGATGCTGCCTTTCACCGTGATCGACCCGGCGAGCCAGGCCATCGTTGGCATGACCACCTATCTCAACATCGATATCGATAGCCCGCGGCTGGAAATCGGCGGCACCTGGTATGCCAGGCGCGTGCAAAGAACGCCGCTCAACACGGAGGCAAAGCTGCTGCTGCTGGCGCATGCCTTTGATCAGCTGGGATGCCTGGCAGTGGAATTCCGCACCCATTTCCTCAACCAGCAGAGCCGCCGAGCCATCGAACGGGTAGGCGCCAAACTCGATGGCGTGCTCCGCCAGCACATGCGCATGCGCGACGGTACGCTCCGCGACACCTGCGTCTACAGCATCATCGCGTCCGAATGGCCCGCTGTGCGATCCAACCTGAACTGGCAGCTCGAGCAGCCGCGCTAACCCTTTGCGGCAATTGGGACGCACGGTCATGCGATGGGGACGGATGGGCATGGTGTTCCCCGGCGGGTTCCCGGTAGCTGGGCGCGCCTCTATGGCGTGCGGTGATGCTTGGGGGCAACTTCACCGCATTGGCGAGTGACCGTTGGCGCTTGGGCCCGACGCCTCACTCGCCGCATGGCGGCCTAGGCTGGGCCGGAGTTTTCGGTCGTCCGGCCGGCGGCCAGTGCCGAGACCAGCCATGCCTCCACAGTCGCGCCATAACGGTTGGCGTGGGTTTCCACCCATTCCAGGTAAAGCATGGTCCCATGCGTCTGCCGCGCCAAAGCGAGGACCGAGCTGGGGCTGGTTTCGTAGCGCTTCTGGAAGGCGCGGCTGAAATGGGCTTCGCTGCGAAAGCCATGCTGGTGGGCGATGGCCGAAACCTTGAGCTTGCCGCCGGAGCGCACCATGGCCTGCAGGCTCGCAGTGAGCCGCTCGCCGAGCAGCCAGCGCTGCACGCCGCCATGATCGGCAAATGAGCGGAAGAGCTTGGATCGCGAGACGTTGAGCGCACTGGCCAGCTCGTCGGGGCCGAAATCCGCGTCGGCGAGGCGGCGCCTTGCCAGCCGGGAGGCGCGTTCGAATACGGACGCGTCGCTGCGGGTCAGATCGGGCACGGCGGCGCCGAACGAGGCTTCGGCGAGGCGCAAGATGCCGTCGAAGGCCACCTGTGCCTGATCGGTGCTGAGGCCCGCAAAGTTGTCGATTACCGCGCGGATCTGGGTGCCGAGGATAATGGCGGGGGCCGAGTGCGCTTCGAGCACCAGCCCATGCACGTCGCCGTGAAAGCCGTCCGGAGCGGTGGCCTTGTCGAAGGTGATGGTTATGCCCTCATAGGCCGAGGTTTCGCTGTGATAGGGGCGGGAATAGTCGTTGATGACGATATCGCCCGGCCCCAGCGTGACGGGGCGGCCTTCATATTCGGTGGAGATAGCGCCGGAGATGACGAGGTAGAGCGCCATCTGCGCATTGGGGCGGTCGGCGATGACCTCGCGCGAGCGGACCATCCGCATCGGTGACCCGCCACCGGCCTGCACGAAACATTCCGGCAATTGCCAGCTGCGTCCGTGGAAGTCGAACCGGCCGGGGTCTTCAGTGGCTGGTATCGAACAGTCGACCAGGCGGGACAGGGCGGCGCGCCAGGCGGCAAAGTTGTCCAGCCCGGGCGGAAACGGCCAGGTCATGCAGTGCGGGGCACGCGGATGCGCAACAGTAGCGGAATTGTTCATGCGCCTCGCCAAACAAATGGGTCACCATAGAGACAAATCGTTCGTTACCGCAACATTGATGCAAGAATAGCGGATTGCGTTGCGGAGAATTCGTCAGACATTGGGACGCGCAGTCATGCGATTTGAACAGTTGGTCATGGGGTTCTGGATGTGTTGTCCGATAGAGTAAGTCGCCTGTGGGGCGCGTTGCGAGGGGACGACACATGAGATCAATTCTGCCGGTACTTGCCTTGGCACTGTGCGCAACGACGGGGGCCGCACAGGCGGCGTCGGTCGATCGCGGAGACTATCTCGTCAACACCATCATGGCCTGCGGCAGCTGCCACACCCCGTTCGGGGAGGCCGGGTTCGATGCCAGCAAGTCGCTGGGCGGCCGGCTGGTCGAGCAATCCGATGCCTTTACCGCCATCGCTCCCAACATCACGCCGGGCGGGCGCGTCTCGAAGTGGAGCGACGCCGAGCTGGCCAAGGCGATCCGCGAGGGCCTACGCCCCGACGGCACGCTGATCGGCCCGCCCATGCCGTTCGAGGTCTATCGCGGCATTTCCGATGATGACCTGGCGTCGGTCGTTGCCTATCTGCGCACCGTGCCGGCGGTGGAGAACGACCCTGGCGTTTCGACCTACAATATTCCGCTGCCGCCAGCCTATGGCCCGCCGATCAGCTCGGTGGCGTCGGTGCCGGAGGGGATCACGGTGGCCTATGGCGAGTACCTGGCGGGGCCCGTGGGTCATTGCACGGTCTGCCACACCAAGTTCGACGAGCAAAGCCGCCCGCAATTCGAGACCCTGCTGGGTGCCGGCGGCAATCCGTTCCATGGCCCGTGGGGCACGGTGGTTTCGGCCAATATCACGCCGTATGGATTGGGCGACTATAGCGACGAAGAGATCGTCAACTTGATCACCAAGGGGGAGCGGCCTGACGGGTCCAAGCTGACCGGCCCCATGGCCTTCCCGCTCTATGCGCAGATGAAGACCGATGACCTCAAGGCCATCGTTGCCTATCTGCGGTCGCTGCCCTCGATCCCGACGCCGTGAGGCTGGCCCCGCGGCGCTTGCGGCGCGTCGCGGGGTCGCTACTGCTCGTGGAAGGCCCTGGACATGCTGTCGGTGACGGGCTTGATGAGATATTCAAAGAAAGTGCGCTCGCGGGTCTGCACAAAGACTTCGGCGGGCATGCCGGGCGTGGGCGTGAAGCCGTCGACGCGGGCCAGCTGCTCGGGCGGAATGCTGACGCGGGCCACATAGACTTCCTGGTTCATGTCGGCGGCGTCGGCAATGGTATCGGCTGAAACGTAGATAACCTCGCCGTTGAGCACAGGCGTGGTGCGCTGGTTGAGCGCGGTGAGACGCACCGTGGCCGACTGGCCCTGATTGACCTCATCGATCTGCATGCGCGGAATCTTGACCTCGACGATCAGCGGCACATTGGCCGGCAGGATCTCGAAGATGGGCTTACCGCTTTCGATGACGCCGCCGGTCGTGTGGTAATACATGCGCACGATCGTGCCGGCGACCGGCGCGGCGACGGTGGTGCGTGCGAGCACGTTGTTGGCCTGCTGGATCTGCTCGCGCAAGGCGTCGAGCTCGGCCTCGACCGATTGCATCTCATCAAGCGCCGCCTGCTGGACCGCGTCCGTCGCCTGGATGATCTCGCGGCGATATTTCTCGATCTGCGCTTCGGCCTCGCGCACCTCGAATTCCAGCCGGGCGACGTCGCCCTCTGCATCGGCGATGGAGCGGTCGATGGTGCGGACTGAGGACTGGGGCGCAACGCCCTTGGTCTGCAGGTCGACCATCACGGTGTAATCTTCACGCAGAAGGTCCAGTTGCCGGTTCATCGAGGCGATCTGGGCCTGCCGCCCCTCGATGCGGAACTGGAGGGCGGCGACATTCTGCTGCATCAGCGCGGTTTCGTTATCCAGCTTGTCGCGCGCGGCGTTGAAATTGGTGCGCTGGCTCTCGTTGATCATGGCCACTTCGGGATTGTCGAGCAGGGCCAGGACGCTGGGTGGAGGCTGATAGTCGGTGAGGCCATCGGCTTCAGCGCTGAGGCGGGCCCAGATGGTTTCGAGCCGCACCAGCCGCAATTGTAACTGCTGGGCATTGGCATGGGCGGCGGTTTCGTCGAGCAGCAGCATGCTTTGCCCGGCGGTGACCTGATCGCCCTCGCGCACCATCAGGTCCTTGATGATGCCGCCCTCGAAATGCTGGACGATCTTGTTTTCGCCGGTTGCGACAAAGCTGCCGGGGGCGATGACGGCGGCAGAGAGGGGCGCAAAGGCGGCCCAGGCGCCAAAGCCGCCGAAGGCCGCCACGACCAGCACGAAGCCAAACAGGGTCTGCTTGCGGATGGAGCGGGGAACGCCCGAATACCATTCCAGGTTTTGCAGCTCGGCGGCAGCGGACATGGCTATTTCCCTCCCGCTGGCGCCGGTGCGTCGATACCGGCCTGAGCGGCGTTGGCCGATTTGTTCTGGGTCAAGGCGGCCATGACCTCGGCGCGGGAGCCGAACATCGACACCGAGCCATTGCTGAGCACGAGGATCTTGTCGACCACGTTGAGCAGAGCCGGGCGCTGGGTGATGGTGACGACGGTGATCTTCTGCTTGCGGGCATGCAGCAGCGCCTTGGCCAGCGCCGCTTCGCCGAGCGCATCGAGATTGGAATTGGGTTCGTCGAGCACCACCAGCTTGGGATCGCCGAAGAAGGCGCGGGCCAGCGCGATGCGCTGCTTCTGACCGCCCGAAAGCGGGGCGCCATCGGCCGCGACATAGGTTTCGTAGCCCTGCGGGAAGGCGGCGATCAGCTCGTGGACGTCGGCCAGAACGGCGGCGTCATAGATGGCCTGATCGCTGACATCTTCGCGCATGCGGGCGATGTTGGCCTTGATGGTGCCGGGGAAAAGCTGAACATCCTGCGGCAGATAGCCGATATTCTCGCCGAACTGGCGCTGGTCCCAATTGCGCAGGTCCATCAGGTCAAGGCGCACCGAGCCGGATGTGGGCAGGATGGACCCCACCAGCATCTTGCCCAGCGTGGTCTTGCCGGCACCCGAATTGCCGATCACAGCCAGGGACTCGCCGGGCAGCAGCGAAAACGAAATGCCATTGAGCAGCACCTTCTTGTTGGGCGGCGGCACGAAGAGGATGCGCTCGACATCCAGCCGTCCCTTGGGCTCGGGCAGCATCAGGCGTTCGAAATTGAACGGGGAGGATTGCAGCAGGTTTTTGATGCGGCCGAAGGAGGCGCGGAACTGGGTGAAGCCGCTCCAGCCCTCGATGGCCCCCTCGATTGGGGTGAGGGCGCGGGCGGCGATGATCGAGGCGGCAATCACCATGCCGCCGGTGATCTCGCCCTCAATGGCGAGGAATGCGCCCCAGCCCAGCATGGCGACCTGGGTGAGCAGGCGCACGGCCTTGGAAACACTCGACATCAGAATGTTGCGATCCTGCGCGCGGACCTGGGCTTTGAGGGAGCCCGCCGTATCGCGGCCCCAGATGCGCACCGCCTCGGGGATCATCGCCAGCGCATTGATGATCTGCGAGTTCCGCGACATGGAATCCAGATGCAGCGTGGCGCGGCTGAGCAGGTTGTTGGCTTCGGCGAACGGGCGGGCGGTGAGGCGCTGGTTGATGGTCGCGACGGCGAATAGTGCGAGCGCCGCGACCACGACGATGTGCCCGAGATCGGGGTGGATGAAGTAAACAGCCAGCACGAAGAGCGGCGCCATCGGGGCATCGAGGAAAGACAGAAGTGTGCCCGAGACGATGAAGGTGCGCAATTGCTGCAGATCGCCCAACACTTGATAGTCGCGGCCATTGCCATGCAGCGAAGCGCGGGCGGCGGCGCTGAGAATGGGCGAGCCCAGTTGCACCGCCACCTCGACGGCGGTGCGCATCAGGATGAAGCGCCGGACGGCATCGAGCACGGCCTGCAGCACCACGGCGCCCACCACGGCGGCAGTGAGCATGACCAGCGTATCGAGCGAGCGGCTGGTGAGGACGCGGTCGGAAATCTGGAACAGGTAGATCGGCAGGGCCAGCACCAGGATGTTGATGAACACCGTGAAGCCCATGACGATCAGCAGATTGGTGCGGACGACATCGAGCCCGTTCTGGAAACTCTGGGCGAAGTTGGGCGTGGCGGCGCGCTTGTGGAAGCCATCGCGCCCTCCGTTGCCTCCGCCACTGGCTTTGCCGCCGCCATCCCGCACCGGGGCATTGACGGTCTTGAGCGGGCCGAGATCGGCATCGACAATGGGCGGGATCCTGGGGCGAGCGGCGGGTTCGGGCGCGCGGAACTCGGTCTCGCGCGCCTCGATGGGTTCCGGGCGCGGTGGGGGTGGCGGTTCAGGCTCGGGTTCTGTCTCCGGCTCCGGCTCCGGCTGGATGGGGTCGTCCTCGGGCTCGGCAGCGGTCTCTTCCTCGTCCTCCTCGGCCAGCGCTTCCAGTTCAGCGGCTGCGGTGCTGATGTCGAACATCAGGCGATCAACCCGCGCGGCTCGGGCCATCTGGCTCTGATTCAGGTGGCGGGCGAGGATGTTCTCGCCGGATCGGCGAAGGCTCTCGGTGGTCATGGGCGGGTCCCTGCCTGCATTGGACTAGGCGAGCACGGATTGAAGGATATCGGCGGGCGGGCCATCGGCTGATGGCGGGGCAGGGCCAAGAACGTCGTCGTGGGCCATGTCGAGGGCGACATCGACGTCGAGGAAAGCGATGACTTCGGTCACCAGTGCGTCGGTGCCGGGGTGGCTGCTGTCGGCGGCGATGATGTCGGCCTGGATCAGGATGGCATCGGAATAGACCTGGCCATCGACATAGGCGGTGTCGCCCATGCCGTCGTAATCCTTGATGGTGGCAATGTTGACCAGCGCGTTGGCGCCGGTGCTGATGTCCCACTGGGTTTCGGGCTGGCCCTCGAGCAGGGCGGCCTTTTGCACCGCGACCATGTCGGCGTCGCCCAGGATGTTGGTCTGCTCGACATAGCGCAGGTCGTAGATGTTGCCGGCGACGTAGAGCACCTTGAGCATCTCGTAGCCTTCAAACTGCATGTCGGTGGCAAAGCCGGTCGGCATGCCGAGCTGGCCATCATCGAGACTGGCCATCGCCTCGTGGTAATGCTCGGGCATGCCTTCGACGAAGCTGGTGGGGCCGACATTGTGGATGGAGGCTTCGTTCCACAGCAGATTCCCGCTGGTGGCGAGGGACCCCGTTCCGGCTGAGCCGTCGCCCAGCATCTGGATCGTGTCATTGTCGTAGAGCACGTTGGTCTGCACGATGACGTTGGCGTCGTAGAGATTGCCGCCGACGATGACGAGATCGAAATAGAGCCCCAGATTGACGAAGCTCACGCCGTTGAGCCCCACATTCTCGCCTGACGTGACGACGGTGTTGGCGCCGGTGGTGGAGAGCACGCTGATGTCCTGATCGGACGAGAATGTGTACTGGCTCAGCCACTCGATGAAGACGAGGTCGCCGCCGACGGTGGAGACCTGCCAGTTAGAAGGCATCACGCCGGGATTGGCCTCGGCGGCATCGCCTGTGGCGTCGCGGATTTCCTGAATGAAGCTGGCGCTGTTGATGGCTGCGGTGGTGCTGGGGAGGTTCTGCGCCGCGCCGGGCACGTCATCGCCGATGGTGTCGGTATCGAAATGCGCGTTGGTCTGGATGATGACGTCGAGTTGGTGCAGGTCGCCGCCGACCGCGATGATCGCGCCGCCCATCCCGCCATTGACGAAGCCCGCCTCGTTGACCAGCAGGTTGCCACCGGCCTGCAGCATCACTGTTGGCGCCACCTCGTCGCCCGAGAGGGTGACCTCGGCATGGGTTCCGGTGGGTTCCTCCGGGGGCGCGTCTTCCTCGCCACCCATCAGGGGCTGCAGGTGGACGGGCAGGGCATTGATGAGCTCGGGGGCTTCCTCGACGAGCTCGCCGTTCACATAGATGCCTTCGATGCTCTCGGTGACGTGGACCGTGGTGTCGGGGGGAGCCTCGCCGGTGGCGAGTTCGGCAAAGACCTCGGCCACATGCTCGATGAAGACGGGGACGTCGCTGACGGCATGCAGCGCGGCGGCGCCGGTAACGGGGCCGGATATGGCCGAAGCCGCGCCGTGCATGAGCGTGAGGGCTTCGGCGGCGCCGGATTGGAAGACCAGGGGGCCATCGTAGTGGCCCAGCACCACGATATCGTCGTCTGACAGGGTGATCGACTGCGCGATGATGGCGATGACCGAGCCGGGCTCGGGGCCGATGAAGGGGCCGGTCGGGGTGTATGGCGCGTCGTGCGGGTGCTCGGGCGCGTCGGCGTCGATCGGGGGCAGGTGGATGCGCGAAAACGGGGCGGGCGCGGCGATATCGTCCACCGGCGACTTGCCGCGGATTTCCCAGACCGGGGGCACATAATCGACGCCGGGCTGATAGGCACCCAGGGCGAATTTCTGCGTGATCTCGACGGAAATCTGTTCCAGGACCGGATCGATCTGGCCGGGCGCAAGGGCGGCCTCGATCTGCTCGTAGCCGAGCCGCGTCCGCATCGCCTCGACGGCCACTTCGAAGTAGCCGAGGAAATGGGCGACGATCTCGGTCGTCGGGTCGTTGGTCAGGAACACTGCGCTACCTCCGAGTGCCGCGGCTGGCGCGGGCATTCATGACGCTCGGACAGTGGGCCTGCGCGGTGGCGCCGCGCAGGCCGGGTTCGTTTGGGGTGAGTTATGCGTCGTCGTTGCCGGCGTCGTTGCCCATATGGTTGTCGCCGCCGACCACCGTCACGTCGACGGCGTTCTGCTGCAGGTTCGCACCCAGCACAACTTCCATGTTGAAGGCATTGGCAGAGACATAGGCGCTGCCATCGGCGATGTTGTGGTTGGATGCGTCATCACCGGCGGAGACGTCGAACGTGTTGTCGCTGGCATGCAGATCGCTGCCACCAGTGGCGTAGGCGTTGAAGATCGCCCCGCCATTGTTCTGCTGCACGTTCTCGAGCGCGTCATTGTCGAGAATGTCGGCAACCTGGTTGATGGCAAAGCCAGCGTCATCGCCGCCGCCCGAGAAGGCGCCGTTGAACACATTCTCGAAGATCACGTCATCGCCGGGATTGAAATCGAGCGTGCCGCTATTGATGAACAGGTTGTCCATCGTGGCGGTGCCGATATCGAGGTCAGCGAAGTCGTTATCCGTGTTGTACGAGTCCGTGGCGCTGTTGAACGAGTCACTGATCGCCACGTCGATCGTGGCGTCCAGGTGCGTCGAGCTGTCGTTGTTGGAGTCATTCGTCGAATTGTTCGAATTGTCGTTATTCGAGTCATTCGTCGAATTGTCGTTGCCGGACGAGTTGTCCGATCCGTCGGCCGAATTGTCGTCGGTCGTGGAATTGTCGTTGTAGGAGTCGCTGATCGACTTGTCGTTGGCGACGTCGTTCAGATCGAGCGTGATGTCGTCATCGGTCGAATTGTCGTTGTAGGAGTCGTTCACCGAGCTGTCATTGCCCGAGTCCGAAATCGGCATGCTGGTATTGGTCGACTGGTTGCGGCTGTCATTGAAGCTGTCGCTGGTCGTCGAATTATCCGAGCCATCAGCCGAATTATCCGAGTTGTCGGAATTATCGGAGTTATCCGAATTGTCCGAGTTATCGGAATTATCGGAGTTGTCCGAGTTGTCGGAATTGTCCGAGTTATCGGAGTTGTCCGAATTATCGGAATTATCCGACTTGTCGTTGAAGTTGTCCGTCAGCGTCGCATTGAGGTTGAGCGAGTTGTCGGAATTGTCGGAGTTGTCCGAATTATCAGAGTTGTCAGAATTGTCTGAATTATCGGAGTTGTCCGAGTTATCGGAATTGTCCGAATTGTCAGAGTTATCCGAGTTGTCGGAGTTATCCGAATTATCAGAATTGTCCGAGTTGTCGGAGCTGTCGTTGCCGACGTCGGACACATCGACGTCGAGCGTATTGCCGTCGGTCGATTGGTCGGAATTGTCGTTGTGGGAATTCAGGTCGGAATTGTCGGTGAACGTGCCATTGTTTTGAAAGTTGTCGGCCATCAGAGGTTCTCCTGCTCAAAAGCAGCGGATTGGCCAATAACCCCTATGCATTTCCAACGAGGTCAGTCTGGCTGTTCCGCGGGGTGGAGGCGATCGAAGCGGCGGCGGAGCCGGATGCACTTGGGCGATCCGGCTGGTGCCGACGATTTTGGCGTCGCCCGTTCGGCGGCCTGGGCCAGCCGAAACCGGGCGATAGTGAAACGGTCGCTCCCCGGAAAACAGGCAGCAGTTAGATCAGGCTCGGGGCCCTTATCTGCCTAGTTTGTTCGGCCTAACCCGCAGGGCCCATGAGGCGGTGGTTTCGGAGTCAGGGCGTTCGCGATGGACGTCCTTTGCCCGCGCCGGGATTAGAAAAAGCCCCAAAGGCTTAGTCCGCTTGGGCAGGAGCGGCCCATCAAGGCCCCGCTACCGGCTCGATCGACTGAGGCCGTGCGATGGAAAAGATCACGCTCGCGTCACGCCCGGCAGTGTTAACTTTTGTTAATCATAACGTGACCGGCGCGCGGAGCCGGCGGAGCAGGAGGAGTGGCCGGCCAAAAAAGCCGCCGAGTCAGGGGAGGGTGATCGTGCCAGAGCGGTCAGGGGGCGCGGGAGCGACACCGCAGCGCATCGTCTTCATGGCGTCGCGCCAGGCGGTGTATCAGTGTCTCTCCCAGGCGGCGCAACGGCATTTCACCATGTTCGAGGTCAGCCTGCTCGACCATCTCTCCAGCGCCGAAATGCCCGACAGCAGTGTCCGCCTCGTGCTGGTCAGCCATGGCGACGGCTGGACCTCTGCCAGCAATGTACGCGAATGCCGCCGCCGCTTTCCGGCCGCCGCCATCGGGCTCGTCGTCGAACGCGGGACGCAGGAGCTCGATGTCACCCTCATGGACCATCAACTGGTGCAGGGCATCCTGCCGCTGACGCTGCCGCTCGATGTGTGGCTCGCGGTCGCCTCGCTGCTGGTGGCGGGCGGTGAGTATCTGTCCCAGGACGGGGCCTTCCATCGCGATGTGCAACGGGAATGGGCGGTGCCGCCCGCGGAAGCGGTGCGCGTCGCGGGGCCCGTGCTGCGGGCGGCTGACCAGGCCGCTGCGCTGGGGCTGGAATCCCTGACCGCGCGCGAGCGGCAGATCCTGCAGCTGGTTTCGGAAGGCTATCAGAACAAGCTGATCGCCGACCGCATGGCCCTGTCGGAGCACACGGTGAAAGCCCATGTCCACAATCTGATCGCCAAGCTTCGGGTGACCAATCGTACCCAGGCAGCCGCGGCGTTCCTGCAGGAACATCTGTCCCGGACGCCGCGCGGGCCGGTCGCAATGCGGGAGCGCTGACCATGGCCAGGATCGACCAGGTGCTGCAACTGGTGGGCCAGCTCAACTATGTGTGGACCAATACCGAGAGCCTGTTCATCTACCTCATCGCCCATCTGGCGGGGACGCGGAAGGAAGCGGCCATTGTCATCTTCCTGACGCTCAACACCACCCGCGCCCGGCTGGACCTGCTGGAGCGGCTGGCCAAGACCAGCGGCGTGACGCCGGACACGCGCAGCGCCGTGCTCGACCTTGCCGACCGGCTGCAGCGCGAGGCGCGGGTGCGCAACAAATATAACCACTGCATCTATTCGTTCGACGCCAATGGCGAGCTCAGCAGCACCCAACTGATGCGGATCGCCGATTTCAACGATGACCTGAAATACGGCAAGGTTGAAGCGCTCGATGACGAGGAAATGGCCCGCATCCGCGCCGCGATATCAGCCGTTACCGCGGTCAACCGGGACATCTGGGCGTTCATGACGGCCCGAAATATCGAGGTGTAAAGGCGCGGTCAGTGCGGGCGGCGGGAGGAGCTTCGGCGGGCGACCACGCGCGGCGTCACCACGAAATGCTCGGTTTCGCTGCGGCCCTTGACGCGCTCGATCAGCAGGCGCGTCACCTGCAGGCCCAGCAGTTCGCCGGACTGATCGATGCTGGTCAGGCTGTTCTGGGCGAAGTCGCAATAGTTGGTGTTGTCATAGCCGACCAGCGCCAGATCGCGCGGGATCGACAGGCCCAGCTCGGTCGCAACGCTGATCACTTCGAGGGCGATGAAGTCGGTCCAGCAGAAGATGGCCTCGGGCCGGTCCGGACCCTCCAGCAAGCGCCGGGCGGCGACCTGGACCTCGCGCGGGGTCTGGCGGGTGCGGATCACGTTGACATGGGCGCCCAGCCCCTGTTCGACCATTTCCCGGCGATAGCCGAGCTCGCGCTGCGTGATGATGGTCGAGGTGGAAATCAGGCTCATCATGGCGATGCTGCGATAGCCATTGCCGGCCAGATGCCGCACCGCCAGGCTCGCGCCGGCATGGTCATCATTGTTGACGGTATCGTAGAGCTGATTGTCGGGCGCGTGATTGCCGATGGTCGCCAGGGGCTTGCGCCGGGCGATATCGAGCAGCTGTTCCTGATCGCTGGCGCCGACGACGATCAGCCCATCCATCTGGCGGTCGATCATGGAGTCGACGAGCGCATCGTCCAGCATGGCGCCTGATTGGGTGATGCCCATCAGCACCTGATATTGCGTGCGCTCCAGCGCTGTGTTCACACCGGCCAGGATATCGGCGAAGAACGGATTGCGCAGCTCAGGCAAGATGAGCCCCAGCGTATAGGTGTGCCCCCGCATGCCGCGCGCCGCCGTGTGCGGCCGGTAGCCGAGCTTGACCATCGACTGGCGCACCTTGAGCCGCATTGCGTCGCTGACGCCATAGGCATCGCGCAGCACCTTGGAAACGGCGGCGACCGAAACGCCAGCATCCTGCGCAACTTCGCGAATGGTAACGCGGCTCGGTTTGGCAGTCGGGGCTTTTCTCATGCGGGTCCGCAGCTCAACAGCCAGTTTCTCCAAGCAATGCAGGGGATTGCCTGCCTCTCCGCTTATTACATTCCGCCATCAAAAAGCCTATTGCCAAAAACTCATTCTCGTAGAACGATACACGTAGAACATTATACACCTCGGAAACCGAGGGGCCGTCAAGCGGCGGCGAGGGAGGCATACTTTGACGGATGCAGTGACTACGCTGGCGCGGCCAAACGCGACCATTGCGGCAAATCCCCTGTGGGCGACCGCCAGGATGATCCGCCCGCTGGCCGATCAGGGCGTCGGCACACCCGCTTCATTCGTCGCGAAAAGCTTCACGCTCGATAGCGTTCCCAATAGCGCGACGCTGCATATCAGCGCGCTGGGACTCTACCGCTGCTTCATCAATGGCCAGCGGGTGGGCAACGACCTGCTGACGCCGGGGTGGACCAGTTATGACCATCGCCTGAGCTACCAGAGCTACGACGTCGCCGGGCTGCTGGTGGCGGGCGAGAACCGCATCAAAATCTGGCTGGCCGACGGCTGGCTACGCTCGCAGATGATGTGGGGCAAGGCCCCGATCTTCAACACCTGGGGCGACGAGATCGCTGCCATTGCCGAGCTGCATTCCGGCGACGCGGTGTTGCTGGCGACCGACGCCAGCTGGCAGAGTGGCGAACTGCCGGTGCGGAAGTCGGGCATCTATTTCGGTGAAATCTTCGATGCCGGTTTCACCCCAAGCGTGTCGGCCGGCACCAAGACAATCGAATTCGATCCGAGCCGGCTTATCGCCCACGAGACGACGCCGGTGCGCGAACTGAGCCCGTTGCCGGTGGTCAAGAGCTGGAGCGATGCCGAGGGCCGGACGGTCTATGATTTCGGGCAGAACAGCGGCGGCTATGTCGCCTTCGAGGTATCCGGCGATGCCGGGGCGCGGGTCATTGTCGAGCATGCCGAAGTGCTCAATCGGGAAGGCGAGTTTTACAATGTGAACTTCCGCACAGCGGAAGCGCGGCTCGAATACACCCTGTCCGGCAAGGGCGTCGAACACTACCGCCCCCTCTTCACCTTCCAGGGCTTCCGCTACGCCCGGGTTACCATTGAGGGCAGGGCTAAGCTGAGCAGCATCGTGTCGGTGCCGATCAGCTCGGTGACGGAGGTGACGGCGACCTTCACCTCGGGCAGCGAGCTGGTGAACCGGCTGGTGCTCAACACAGTGTGGTCACAGCGCGCCAATTTCATCGAAGTGCCCACCGATTGCCCGCAGCGCGATGAGCGCCTCGGCTGGACCGGCGACGCGCAGGTTTTTGCCGGAACCGCCTGCTATTTCGGCGACACCCATAACTTCTTCAGGAAGTGGATGCGCGACCTGATGGTCGACCAGCGGGCCGATGGCGCGGTGCCCCATGTCGTGCCCGATCCGACACGGCTCAAGCCGGCCGACTATCCCGGTTTCTTCGGCAGCACCGGCTGGGGCGATGCGGTGGCGATCGTGCCGTGGCAGCTCTATCTGCATTATGGCGACGCGGCTTTCCTCAAGGAAGTGCTGCCGGCCATGGTCAAATGGGTCGATTTCGTCTGGTCGATCAGCGATGGCCCCATCGTCTCGCCGCCGCGCGAATGGGGTGGCCGGGGCTTTACCTTCGGCGACTGGCTGCAACCGAGCGGCCCGAGTGCCAAGCCGCTGCCGACCATTGGCGATGATGCCGCCGCCACCATCTACCTCTTCATCACCTCAAGCCTTGTGGCGCGCATCGCCCGCATTACCGGCAACGACGATGTCGCGACGCGGCTCGAGGCCATGGCCGCACAAGTGAAGGCGGCCTTCGCCCGCGAGTTCATCACGCCATCGGGGCGCCTGGCCTATGACGACCAGACATCGTACGCACTGGCGTTCCTGCATGATCTGATCCCGGCTGACCGTCAGGAAGCGGCCAAGCGCTACTTCAAGGCGACCATCGCCCGCGCCGATGGGCGCATCGGCACCGGCTTTATCGGCACTCCGGCGCTGCTGCCGGCGCTGGTCAAGATCGGGGAAATCGGGCTCGCGGCAGATGTGTTTCTGCAGGAGCAGGTGCCGGGATGGCTCTATCAGGTGAAGATGGGCGCCACCACGATCTGGGAACGCTGGGATGCGATCCAGGCCGATGGCTCCATCTACAATCCGCAGATGAACTCCTACAATCACTACGCATATGGCGCAGTGTGCCAGTGGCTGCTCGAGGGCGTTGCAGGTTTCCGGCCGGATGAGAATGATGCCGGCTTTGCCACGATCATCTTCGAGCCGACGATCATTGCCGACCTGTCGCCGGTCAAGGCGAGCCATGCTAGCCCGCGCGGCCCGATCCGTGCGGAATGGACGGTCGATGGTGAAAAGGTGCGCTACAGCGTGGAGGTCCCGGTGGGGTCGCGTGGCGTGCTGCGGCTGCGGCCCGATTACCGCAATATCGAGGTCGATGGCGTTGCCTGGGACGGGAAAGGGGAGCGCGTGCTCGCACCAGGCCAGCATGCCATCAGCTTCACGCATACGCCGGTGGCGCGCAGCAAGCGCGCCGAACACAGCATCAATGCCCGCACGCCTTGATTGAACAGGCGGCGGCTTGGACGGGCCCGCATGGTGCGGGCAAAAGGGAGAGAGACCAATGACGACGACTTCCCGAAGGATTGTCCTGACCGGCCTGTCGGCCGGGCTGATGGCGATGACGGCGCTGACCGGCACCAGCTTCGCCCAGAGCGTGAACCTCACCTACCTGATCCCCAGCGGCGCCGATGGCGTGGCGGTGGCCGAAGAGCTGGTAAAGAGCTTCGAAGCCGCCAACCCCGACATCAACATCGATATCGAAACCCGTCCGGGCGGCTCGGAAGGCGACAACCTGGTCAAGACGCGGCTGGCCACCGGCACCATGTCGGATATTTTCCGCTACAATTCGGGATCGCTGTTCCAGGCCATTAACCCGCAACAGTTCCTGGTCGACATGACCAACGAGCCCTGGCAGGCCAATGTGCAGAACTCGTTCAAGCAGGTGGTGACGGCGCCCGACGGCACCGTGCGCGGCGCTCCGATGGGTGCGGCCATGGGCGGCGGCATCTACTACAACAAGGCCATCTACGAAGAGCTGGGCCTGTCGGTTCCCAAGACCTGGGCCGAGTTCATGGCTAACAACCAGAAGATCAAGGATGCCGGCAAGGTCGCCGTGATCCAGACCTATGGCGACACCTGGACCAGCCAGCTGTTCGTGTTGGCCGACTATTACAACGTGTCGGCCGCTGAGCCCGACTTTGCCGCCAACTACACGGCCGGCAAGGCCAAGTTCGCCACCGATCCCAACGCGTTGCGCGGCTTCGAGAAGCTGCAGGAAGCCCATGACGCGGGCTTCTACAACGAGGACTTCGGAGCCGCCAAATATGACGACGGCATTCGCATGGTCGCCGCGGGCGAAGGTGCGCATTATCCGATGCTGACCTTCGCCACCACGGCCATCGCGGCGTCCTACCCCGACATGCTCGGCAATGTCGGCTTCTTCGCCCAGCCCGGCGAGGATGCCGCCAAGAACGGTCTGACCGTGTGGATGCCCGATGGGCTCTATGTGCCGCAGACCACGTCCAACATGGAAGCGGCCATGAAGTTCGTCGCCTTTGTCGCCAGCGTTGAAGGCTGCGAAGCCCAGACGCGGGCAGGTGGCGCCTCGGGCCCCTACCTGGTCAGTGGCTGCACGCTTCCGGCCGACGTGCCACCTGCCGTGTCCGACATGCTGCCCTACTTTGCCGAAGGCGGTCAGAATGGCCCGGCGCTGGAATTCCTCTCGCCCATCAAGGGGCCAGCGCTGGAACAGATCACGGTTGAAGTTGGCTCTGGCATTCGCCCGGCAGCCGACGGTGCCGCGCTCTACGATGAGGACGTGCGCAAGCAGGCTCAGCAGCTTGGTCTCCCGGGCTGGTAATTAGCCCCTTGCACATGGGCGGTTCCGGGTTTCTGGTCTCACCCGGGACCGCCAACTGGAGGAGGAAAGCTGGATGGCCGTGTTGTCCGCGACCGGTGCGCCTGTGCGCGCCGCCCCATTGCCGGCGCTCAAACGCCGATCGCCCTACCCAGCCTGGTTCTTCCTGCCGGCCGCCATCATCTATGGCGTGCTGTTTCTCCTGCCGACCGTCGCCTCGCTCTATTTCAGCCTGACGCGATGGACGCTGTTCAACTCCACCTTCATCGGGCTGGATAACTTCGCCCAGTTCCTGCGCGAGCCCTTCCTGATCAAGGGGCTGATCAATACCGTGCTCTATGCAGTGATTACCTCTAGCCTCAAGGTGGTATTGGGCCTGCTGCTGGCGGTGCTGCTGACCAGCCAGATCGCGGCGCGCGGCTATCTGCGCTCGGTGGTGTTCTTTCCGGTGTTGGTTTCGACCGTGGGCGTCGGCATTACCTTCACGGTGCTGATGCACCCGACCCAGGGCATGATCAATGAGGGGCTGGCGCTGCTCGGCATCAAGGGGCCGGGCTGGCTGACCAATCCAAGCCTGGCGCTGTTCTCGGTGGCGCTGGTCGATGTGTGGAAAGGGGTGGGGCTCGCCACCGTCATCTACATTGCCGGCATCGTCGCCATACCCAAGGACTATTACGAGGCCGCCCGCATCGATGGCGCCACCAAGTTCCAGAACTTCCGTTACGTCACCCTGCCGCTGTGCCGGCCGGCGACGGTTACCGTCATCATCCTGAGCTTTATCGGCGGGTTGCGGACCTTCGACCTGATCTGGGCGATGACGCGGGGCGGGCCGGGCTTTGCCTCCGACACCGTGGCCTCGGTGATCTACAAGCAATATCAGGCGGGCTTTTATGGCCTCTCGACCGCCGGCAATGTGGTGCTGTTCATCCTCATCGCCGTGCTGGTCGTGCCGCTGACCATGCTGCTCAATCGTCGGGAGGGGCATGAATGAGTTTCGTTCGCCGCCACTGGCTCAGCGCCGTCACCATCCTGCTGTCAGGCGTGGTGTTCCTTGTGCCCTTCGCCTTCATCGTCCTTACGGCTTTCAAGGACCGCAAACAGTCCGCGCTGCTCGATTTCTCCTGGCCTGCCGGGAACTACCTCTGGAGCAACATTGTCGAGGTGGTCACCACCCGTAACTGGATGCTGCTGACCGCCTTCATCAACTCGACCATTCTGACCGTCGCCAGCGTCACGCTGCTGGTGATCTTCGCTGCCATGGTCGGCTTCGTGCTGCAGCGCCGCAAGACACGCTTCAACGGGCTCATTGAGTTCCTGATCCTTGCCGGACTGATGATCCCGCCCGCGGTGGTCCCGACCATCTGGCTGCTGCAGGGCATCGGGCTGTTTGCCAAGCTGCATGGGATGATCCTTATCGAGGTGGCCTATGGCCTGCCGTTCTCCATCATCCTCTATCGGGCCTTCATCGCCACCATTCCGCGCGAGCTGGATGAGGCGGCAATCATCGATGGGGCGCGGCCGTTCGACGTGTTCTTCCGGGTCATTCTGCCGCTGCTGTGGCCGGTGACTGTCACCAATATCGTGGTGCAGTCGGTGGCCGTGTTCAACGACTTCACCAACCCGCTCTATTATCTGCCGGGCAATGCCAATGCGACGGTGCAACTGACGCTCTACAATTTCCAGAGCCAGTTCCAGACGTCCTACAATCTGCTGTTCACCAATATTGCGCTCATCACCATTCCGCCGCTGCTGGTCTTCCTGTTCTTCAACCGGCAGATCGTGGCGGGGATGACCGCAGGCGCCGTCAAAGGATAGACCATGGCCGGACTTGAGCTGAAAGCGCTGCACAAGAGCTACGGGAATGTCGAGGTTATCCGCGGCGTCGATCTCAGCGTCACCCATGGCGAGTTCGTGGTGTTCGTCGGGCCCTCGGGCTGCGGCAAGTCCACCTTGCTGCGGATGATTGCGGGCCTCGAGGAGATCTCGGGCGGCGAATTGTGGATTGCCGACCAGCTGTGCAATGCCGTGGAGCCGCGCGACCGGGGCATTGCAATGGTGTTCCAGAACTATGCGCTCTACCCGCATATGACCGTCTACGACAATGTCGGCTTCGGGCTCATGCTGGCCAAGACGCCCAAGGATGTGCGCGACCAGAAGATCCGCGAAGCCGCGCGTATCCTGCAGATGGAGCATCTGCTCGATCGCAAGCCGAGCCAGTTGTCCGGCGGACAGCGCCAGCGCGTGGCCATTGGCCGGGCCATTGTGCGCCAGCCTGAAGTGTTCCTGTTCGACGAACCCCTCAGCAATCTGGATGCGGCACTACGCGTCGACATGCGGATGGAACTATCGCGGCTGCATCATGATCTCGGGGCCACGATGATCTATGTGACTCACGATCAGGTCGAGGCCATGACGCTGGCCGACAAGATCGTGGTGCTGAGCGCCGGAGAGGTGCAGCAGGTCGGGGCGCCGATCGAGCTCTATCAGCGCCCGGCCAACCTGTTTGTGGCCGGGTTCATCGGCTCCCCGAAAATGAACTTCGCGCCGGTGGTGGTCGACGCGGTGGGGCAGGGCACGATCACCGTGCGGAGCAAGGACCTCTCGCCGCTGACCATCCCGGCAGATACGGCGGGGATCAGCGAGGGTGATACGTTGACGCTGGGCGTTCGGCCCCATGCCATCGTCACCGATGGCGGCGGGACACTGGTCGGTGCGGTGGCGCTGATCGAGCGGCTTGGCAATGAAACCAACGTCAACCTGACGCTGCCGTCGGGCATTTCCTGGCTAGCCGTGCTCGATGGCGACCATAGTCTGAGCATTGGCCAGACCCAGGAACTGACCTTTTCACCCGACGCCGCCATCCTGTTCGACAGTGATGGGCGGGCCCGCCATCCGGCGCCCAACTGATTTGCCAGGCGGGGAGGAGCTGGAGGCCCGGATTTCCGGCCAAAAATATAGAATTCATACTCCGGTATGCGGGTGTGGTTAAGGTTAAGTAACTATTTATAATTTGATGCATACCCCGGTATAACATCACCCACTTCGACAGATTGTGCCGCCGAGAAAATCAAACCTATAGTCGCCGCAACAAGTAACCTTTTGCGATGAGTGGGTCATGGTTGAGCGTGTTGAGGGTGCAGTCGACGCCGGTCAGGTCAAGAACGCAGCAGGCGAGGCCCCCGTGCTCGTCGCCCAGGCCGCGACCCAACCAGCGGTAGAACCACAGCCGGCGGTAGCCGAGGGCGCCCAGCGCCTCGTGCTGGAGGTTGACCAGGGCAACGTCGTCCGCCTGCCGGCCGGCGCCAGTATCGACCAGCCGCGCGTCAATGGCGCTGACCTTGAATTCGTTCAGCCCGATGGTTCTGTCATCGTGGTGCCAAACGGCGCCGTCGAGGGACTAACCGTCATGATCGGCGCGGTGGAAATCCCGCCGCAGACCGTGGCCGCCTTGTTTGCCGCCAATGACATCCAGACCGCGGCCGGCCCATCTGCCGGCGGCGACGTGCCCGGCTCGGGCGGCAATTTCGAAGTGCCCGTGGGCAATATCGGCGATGCGCTCGCCATTGGCGACCTGCTGCCGCCCACCGAGCTGCTGTTCGACAGCACGACGATGGAAGAATACTACCCGTCCGAGCTCGACGACGATCCCGTCCTGATGTCCATTTCCTATGGTACGCGTGGACTGCTTGGCGCGCTCGATGAGGACGCTTTGCCGGGCGCGGTGGTGGATACCGGCCGTACTGGAGAAGCCGCCGGCATTGGCGCAGCCGTTCAGATCGCCACCATTGTGGTCGATTTCGGCAATGACGCGCCGGCCAATCTGGCGGGCGGCTTTGCCTTGGTCAATCCGGATGCCCTCGACGGACAGCTGAAGGACCTCAACGGCAATCCCATTGATTTCGCGCTCGAAGGCGGCGCGCTTGTCGGGCGCGACGGGCTGGGCCAGCCCGTCCTGCGCATCGAACTGGTTTCCGCCAGCGACGACGGCACCGGCGTCGTGACCTACACGATCCGGGCGACCTTGCTCGGGCCGATCCAGCATGCCGCCCAGGGCGAAGATCTTGCCGCCCTGCAGAACATCGAATTTGTCGTCACCGACGGAACGGGCGACCAGGTCCGCGGTACCCTCGGCTACGAAATCCTCGACGACATTCCGGACCTGAGCCCGCTGCAGGTGAGCGGGTCGGTTGAAGTCGACGAAACCGGCACCAGCTTTGGCGTTGGCTCCGTGACCGCGACGAGCGCCGCGTCCATCGTATCGACCGTCGTTGCCTTTGGCGCGGATGGCGCTGCCGCAGCGAATGCCGTCACCTATCAGCTGTCGCTGACCGGCGGCAGTGCTACGGGCCTCACCACCACTATCGGCGGCCACGCGATCACGCTGGTGTCGACGAGCGCCACCACCATGGAAGGCCAGTATGGCGCCAACCAGGTCGCGTTCAAGATCGAGATTCTGGCCGATGGCCGCCTCAAGGTCACCCAGAACGTTGCGCTGGACCACGCGGTCGACGGCTCCTCTGCCGCTGCCCATGACGACGCGCTGACCCTCAATGGTCTGGTGACCGTCACAGTCACGGCCACCGATGGCGATGGCGACACCGCATCGCGCACCGCCGAAGTGGGCGGAGCGATCACGTTTAGGGATGATGGTCCGTCGGTTAGCGCGGTCACCGTGACCGACGCCGTCACCCTGGATGAAACCGGGACCAACTTTGGCATTGGCAGCGTCACCGCGACGAGCGCGACGGCGATCGTTTCGGCGGTTGTCACTTATGGCGCCGATGGCGCGGCAGTCGCCAACGCGCTGACCTATCAGCTGTCGCTGACCGGCGGCAGCGCTACCGGCCTCACCACTACCATCGGCGGCCACGCGATCACGCTGGTGTCGACGAGCGCCACCACCATGGAAGGCCAGTATGGCGCCAACCAGGTCGCGTTCAAGATCGAGATTCTGGCCGATGGCCGCCTCAAGGTCACCCAGAACGTTGCGCTGGACCACGCCGTAGACGGCTCCTCTGCTGCTGCCCATGACGACGCGCTGACCCTCAATGGCCTGGTGACCGTCACAGTCACGGCCACCGATGGCGACGGCGACACCGCCTCGCGCGCCGCCGAAGTGGGCGGAGCGATCACGTTCAGGGATGATGGTCCATCGGTTGGCGCGGTCACTGTGACCGACGCCGTCACCCTGGATGAAACCGGCACCAACTTTGGCATCGGCACTGTCACCGCCACGAGCGCGACCGCGATCGTTTCGGCGGTTGTCACCTATGGTGCCGATGGCGCCGCAGTCGCCAACGCGCTGACCTATCAGCTGTCGCTGACCGGCGGCAGTGCCACTGGCCTCACCACCACTATCGGTGGCCACGCGATCACGCTGGTGTCGACGAGCGCCACTACCATGGAAGGCCAGTACGGCGCCAATCAGGTCGCGTTCAAGATCGAGATTCTGGCCGATGGCCGCCTCAAGGTCACCCAGAACGTTGCGCTGGACCACGCCGTAGACGGCTCCTCTGCTGCTGCCCATGACGACGCGCTGACCCTCAATGGCCTGGTGACCGTCACAGTCACGGCCACCGATGGCGACGGCGACACCGCCTCGCGCGCCGCCGAAGTGGGCGGAGCGATCACGTTCAGGGATGATGGTCCATCGGTTGGCGCGGTCACTGTGACCGACGCCGTTACCCTGGATGAAACCGGCACCAACTTCGGCATCGGCACTGTCACCGCCACGAGCGCGACCGCGATCGTTTCGGCGGTTGTCACCTATGGTGCCGATGGCGCCGCAGTTGCCAACGCGCTGACCTATCAGCTGTCGCTGACCGCCGGCAGCGCTACGGGCCTCACCACCACTATCGGCGGCCACGCGATCACGCTGGTGTCGACCAGCGCCACGACGATGGAGGGCCAGTATGGCGCCAACCAGGTCGCCTTCAAGATCGAGATTCTGGCCGATGGCCGCCTCAAGGTCACCCAGAACGTTGCGCTGGACCACGCAGTCGACGGCTCCTCTGCTGCTGCCCATGACGACGCGCTTACCCTCAGTGGCCTGGTGACCGTCACAGTCACGGCCACCGATGGCGACGGCGACACCGCCTCGCGCACCGCCGAGGTGGGCGGAGTGATCACGTTCAAGGATGACGGTCCGTCGGTTGTTGCCGGCAATGCCGCAATCACCGTTGACGAAGATGACCTTCGCAACTTGCTGTCGGTCGGCACCAGCCCGGGAGACGGCACCGCCGATGGGTCCTCGACCACCGTGCTGGGCGCCGCACTTGCGTCGGGCAGCCTGTCCGCCTTGGTGAATTTCGGCGCGGATGGCCCCGCCGCCGGCGGCGGTTTCTCCTTTGCATCCAACGCCCTGACCACGCTGCAGAGCCTGCAGCTGCAGTCCAAGGGCGCCGCGCTGTCGTATTCGCTGGTCGGTGATACCATCGTCGGGTTCGTACCGGGCACGCTGCGGGTCGTGCTGTCCTTCACCCTGGAAGCCGACGGCGATTTCAGCTTCCGGCTGTTCGACCAGCTCGACCATGTGGATGACGGCACCAACACCGAGAATACCGAGTTGGTCTCCGGCGCGGGCTCGATTGCGTCCATTGATTTCGGCTCGATCATTAAGGCGACCGATGGTGACGGCGACAGCGTCCTGCTGACCGGCAAGGCGAATGTCACGATCACCGATGACATCCCGTCGCTGAGCCTGCGCGCCACCAATAGCGCCGTCACGCATGACGAAAGCGCCGGGAACCAGGCTGACGACACCAATTCAGCTACCGTCCGCGGCCTGTTCAGCGCATTCGAGGCCAGCGAGGCCATTACTGTGCGACTGGGCTATGCAGCCAATACTGCAGCGGAAATCGTCATTTCCGCCAATGCCGGGGCCGATGAGCCCCAGACGCTGGCCGTTGCCATTCAACTCGTCGGCCCTAACGGCACTCCGTCCGGCCTCTACGCGGCTGGCGGCACGGCAATTTACCTGTTCGAGGAAAACGGCCTGATCATCGGCCGGCTGGCCGCCGCTGATGGCAGCGCCGACCCGTCAGGCAATGTCGCCTTCGCCATTGCGACCTACTCGGATACGAACCTGCTGGGCGACTTCGGCCATCTCGCGATCGCGCAATACCTGCCGATCCAGCATGATCCGAACAACGGGCCAAACGACATTGCGAGCCTGGCCGGCAAGATCAATCTCAGCGTCTCGGTCACCGACTATGACGGCGATACCGTCACCCGCGTGATCGAAGTTGGCGCCAAGATCGAATTCCGCGACGACGCGCCGTCGGTCACGCCGTCGAACACCGTGGCCCTGCTTGATGATGACAGCCAGAATGGCGGGATTCCCGGCGGCCCCGGCGACAACATCGATGGCAAGACCGCCACTGGCACCATTGTGTTCAATGCCGGTGCCGACGGGCTCGACCGGATCGTCGTCGACAGCCTTTCCATCAATGGGCAGAACGGAGCGGTCAGCCCGCTCCAGGCCATCTATGTGGGCGCCAACGGCGTCGGCACGGCCTATGCCGTGACCACCGCGTGGGCGGCCGGCTCGAATGCTGGTGGCGCTGCGGTCGGGTACGAATTGGGCGGCACGCTGACCGGTACCATGAACGTGCCGGGCGTGGGCCCGGTTACCGTCTTTACCCTTGAGATCAAGTCAGACGGCACCTACACCCTGACCATGTCTGCCGCACTGGCCCATCCGGCGCAGGACGATCCTTCGACCGGCGGCGTCGAGACCTCGTTTGAGGACAACCTGCTGCTGCAGTTCGGCTTCAAGGTCTATGATCGCGATGGCGACTCCGACGCGGGCACGCTCAGCTTCAACGTGGACGACGACAGCCCGGTCATTGCCAGTGCGCCCCCGGCTGCGACCGAAATGGACGAACCGGTTGCGGCAACGACCGTTACCACGACGGCCACATTCGACTTCACCGGAACGACCGGGCAGATCCCCAATCTCGGTCCAAATCTCTCGGTCAATGCCGGGTCGGTGATCGCCAATCATGTCGCCGAATCCGCCTTGCAGGGCCCGCCGCAGAACCCCGGCGCGACGCCGATCGTGTTCACGGCCGCCTCCGGCACGACCTTCACCATCGATAGCATGGCAATCGGGAAGTTCGGCGCTGGCGGCGCGCAGGTCACCCTGAACGGCTACGATGCCTCGGGTGCGCTGATCGCCACCTACATTTTCAACGCGGCCGACGTCGCCTATGCAGCGCAGACTCCTTCGACGGTGTTCACCGCGGCAGGCACCAGCTTCGCCGGTCTCGGCCTGTCGCGGCTTGAGCTCGTCCCATCAAACACCCTGGCCGGGCGCATCATCCTCGACAATATGGGCATCTCCCAAACGGTCGACGTGCCAGCTGCACCGCAGACCGGGCAGATCGACCTGTCGGCGCTGGCACAATTCGGCGCCGACGGCGCGCATGCCAGCGGCGGCTTCCAGATCAAGGCCTTTGCTGCGACCGATTTCGGCACGCTGCATTCCGGCGGCGAGCAGGTTCAGGTCCGCTCTGACGGCACGACCGTCACCGGCTTCACCGCCAGCAACGCCAAGGTATTCGAGCTGACCATCGTCGGCGGCAAGGCCGTCCTGACCATGTACAGCGACATTGATCACGGCGCGGCGAGCCACCTCGCGCTCGATTTCGGCAAGTTCATCACCGTCGTTGACGGTGACGGCGACGGCGTCACCTTCGGAAACGGCTATGTCGTCTTCTCGGTCAAGCAGACCAACCTGATCCCGACCGCCGGCACGACCAGCGCCATGGTCGATGATGATGGCCTCGCGGGTGCAAACCCTGCCGCATCGGCCGGCGACATCGTGGTGCCGCCCCAATCGGACAATAATGAAGCAACCTTCGAGGGCACGCTGCCGGGCGCCGGGGGCAACGTTGCCCTTGTCTTCAGCATGGCCAACATGGACGGCCTGCCGGGCACGATCGGGCAGGAGACGGTTACCTATCAGTGGGACAATGCAACCAGCACGCTGACCGCCGTGGTCACCGGTGGTGACCGTGATGGATTGAACCTCTTCGAAATCGTCGTCGATCAGTCGACCGGCGACTATACCGTGACCTTGCTGGCACCCGTGCGTCATCCGCTGGGCGACAACACCGAAGCCAGTGTTTCCGAGGTGATCCACTATACGGTGGGCGACACCGATGCGGATACGTCCGCGGCTGATACCGCCACCGGCACGCTCAATCTCGAGTTCAACGACGACGTCCCGACCGCCCGCGCTGACGTGGATTCGGTGGGCGCGCCCGTCGTCATGACCTTTGACAACATCCCCCCTCTGGCGGATGGCGGCGAGCAGCGCCTGCCCAGCCTCGATGGCTTTGTGTTCGGCCAGATGGGCGTCCACAATCCAGCAGGCACGGCGCCCTACGCGACCTATGCCCCGCGGTCGGGTGACAATCTGGCCTTCTTCGGCGAGGCGACCGGCATCGAAGTCCCTGGCTATGAAGGCACGGCTGGCGACCCGATGACCATCGCCCGCGCCGACGGCGGACTGTTCCGCCCGCTGCAGGTCTGGATGTCCTCGCAGAATGCCTCGCCGGTCACCGTGACCATCGTCGCCTATGACGCCAGCAACGCCATCATTGGCACGCTGACCGTATCGGTTCAGCCCGGCGCTACCGGTGGCCCCACCCTGGTTGATCTCTCCAGCCTGGGTAACGTCCACCACCTGTCCCTCGACGCGCCGGCCTATTTCGGCCTCGACGATTTCAGCTATTACCTGCCCGTCGCCACCGGCAACGTGCTGACCGGCATTGACGTCGCCGGCGGCGACGCCAATGCGACCGATGGCGTGGCCGATGCCCTGGGTGCAGACGGCGCTGTGGTCAGCAATATCGTCGCCACGACGGCCGGGGGCGCTTCCGCAGCCGTGTCCAACAATACCGTCATCAACGGTGCCTATGGCGTCCTGACGATCTCGGCCGACGGTTCCTACAATTATGTCCGCAACGCCAACAGCAAGGGCGGCGTCGACGATGTCTTCACCTACACCATCAAGGATGGTGACGGCGACACGTCCTCCACCACGCTGACCATCAGCATTGCTGACAGCGGGGTGACCATCAACCTGCCGATGGCGGGTGGGGCGGGGACCAGCGTCAACGAAGCGGGTCTGCCGGCGCGTCCGGGCGAGAGCGAAGGCTCGGCGGCCGCGGGCAACAGCGAGACCACATCGGGCAGCTTCAGCTATGTGGCGGTCGACGGCCCGGCGGTCGTGACCATCGGCGGCGTGGCGGTGACGGGGGTCAACCAGATCTTCCCCGGCGCGCATGGCACGCTGACCATCACCAGCATCGCCAATGGCACGATCGGCTACAGCTATACCCTGACCGACAACACCTCGGGTGACGCGACCAGCGAGAGCTTCGCCATCGTGGTGACCGACGCCGATGGCGACCCAGCCTCGGGCAACCTGGTGATCAGCATCGTCGACGACGTGCCGACGGCGGTCGCTGACGTCAATGCGCTGAGCGAAGATGCACTCAGCACAAGTGGCAATGTGCTCACCAACGATATCTCGGGCGCCGATAGTGGCAAGGCCGTGACCTCCATCGGCACGTTCAATGGCAGTTACGGTATTCTGGTGCTCGGTACCGACGGCACCTATTCCTATACCCTCAAGACCGACGCGGCGTCACAAGCCATCATCCAGGGCCTGTCGGAGGGCGAAACTCTCACAGATTCATTCCCTTACGTCATGACGGATGGCGATGGCGACGTCTCGACGACGACGCTGACCATCACCATCAATGGTGCCAATGACGGGGTGACGATCACCGGTCTGGATACAGCTGGCGGTGAGATCCGGCTTGATGAAGACGATCTGGGCGTGCGCGGTTCGGAGCCTGCCGGTTCCGATACCACGCCCGAATCCCTGACCGGGACCGGTTCGTTCAGCTTCACCGCTGCCGACGGCTTCGGCTCGCTGACCATCAACGGCACGCCAGTGCCCGTGGCCGGTCCGTTCCCGCAGACCATCGTCAACGATACGACCGGCACACTGACGGTGACCGGGTTTACGTTGAACACCGCGACGGGTGCCGGCACGGTCAGCTACAGCTATACGCTCAAGGACAACGTCACTCACGCCAATGCCAATGGCGAAAACACCTTCTCCATCGTCTTCCCGGTGGTGGTGACGGATAGCGACGGGTCCTCGGCTAACGGCCAGCTGGACGTGGTCATCACCGACGACGTGCCGGTGGCCAATGCCGATACCAATAGCGTTACCGAAGACGGTGCCCTTGTTGCCAACGGCAATGTGCTGACAGGCGATGCCAATGGCTCGGAGGCCGACACCCAGGGCGCCGACGGCGCCACGGTGACGGCGGTATCCGGTTCGGCGGCGGGGACGGTGGGCGGCTCGACCGCCGGCGCCTATGGCACGCTGATCCTCAACGCCAACGGCTCCTACACCTATACGCTCGACAACGGGGCGGCGGCCGTGCAGGGGCTGTCTTCCAATGAAACGCTGACGGAAACCTTCAGCTACACCATCACGGATGGCGATGGCGACGTCTCGACGACGACGCTGACCATCACCATCAACGGCGCCAATGACGGGGTGACGATCACCGGTCTGGATACAGCTGGCGGTGAGATCCGGCTTGATGAAGACGATCTGGGCGTGCGCGGTTCGGAGCCTGCCGGTTCCGATACCACGCCCGAATCCCTGACCGGGACCGGTTCGTTCAGCTTCACCGCTGCCGACGGCTTCGGCTCGCTGACCATCAACGGCACGCCAGTGCCCGTGGCCGGTCCGTTCCCGCAGACCATCGTCAACGATACGACCGGCACACTGACGGTGACCGGGTTTACGTTGAACACCGCGACGGGTGCCGGCACGGTCAGCTACAGCTATACGCTCAAGGACAACGTCACTCACGCCAATGCCAATGGCGAAAACACCTTCTCCATCGTCTTCCCGGTGGTGGTGACGGATAGCGACGGGTCCTCGGCTAACGGCCAGCTGGACGTGGTCATCACCGACGACGTGCCGGTGGCCAATGCCGATACCAATAGCGTTACCGAAGACGGTGCCCTTGTTGCCAACGGCAATGTGCTGACAGGCGATGCCAATGGCTCGGAGGCCGACACCCAGGGCGCCGACGGCGCCACGGTGACGGCGGTATCCGGTTCGGCGGCGGGGACGGTGGGCGGCTCGACCGCCGGCGCCTATGGCACGCTGATCCTCAACGCCAACGGCTCCTACACCTATACGCTCGACAACGGGGCGGCGGCCGTGCAGGGGCTGTCTTCCAATGAAACGCTGACGGAAACCTTCAGCTACACCATCACGGATGGCGATGGCGACGTCTCGACGACGACGCTGACCATCACCATCAACGGCGCCAATGACGGGGTGACGATCACCGGTCTGGATACAGCTGGCGGTGAGATCCGGCTTGATGAAGACGATCTGGGCGTGCGCGGTTCGGAGCCTGCCGGTTCCGATACCACGCCCGAATCCCTGACCGGGACCGGTTCGTTCAGCTTCACCGCTGCCGACGGCTTCGGCTCGCTGACCATCAACGGCACGCCAGTGCCCGTGGCCGGTCCGTTCCCGCAGACCATCGTCAACGATACGACCGGCACACTGACGGTGACCGGGTTTACGTTGAACACCGCGACGGGTGCCGGCACGGTCAGCTACAGCTATACGCTCAAGGACAACGTCACTCACGCCAATGCCAATGGCGAAAACACCTTCTCCATCGTCTTCCCGGTGGTGGTGACGGATAGCGACGGGTCCTCGGCTAACGGCCAGCTGGACGTGGTCATCACCGACGACGTGCCGGTGGCCAATGCCGATACCAATAGCGTTACCGAAGACGGTGCCCTTGTTGCCAACGGCAATGTGCTGACAGGCGATGCCAATGGCTCGGAGGCCGACACCCAGGGCGCCGACGGCGCCACGGTGACGGCGGTATCCGGTTCGGCGGCGGGGACGGTGGGCGGCTCGACCGCCGGCGCCTATGGCACGCTGATCCTCAACGCCAACGGCTCCTACACCTATACGCTCGACAACGGGGCGGCGGCCGTGCAGGGGCTGTCTTCCAATGAAACGCTGACGGAAACCTTCAGCTACACCATCACGGATGGCGATGGCGACGTCTCGACGACGACGCTGACCATCACCATCAACGGCGCCAATGACGGGGTGACGATCACCGGTCTGGATACAGCTGGCGGTGAGATCCGGCTTGATGAAGACGATCTGGGCGTGCGCGGTTCGGAGCCTGCCGGTTCCGATACCACGCCCGAATCCCTGACCGGGACCGGTTCGTTCAGCTTCACCGCTGCCGACGGCTTCGGCTCGCTGACCATCAACGGCACGCCAGTGCCCGTGGCCGGTCCGTTCCCGCAGACCATCGTCAACGATACGACCGGCACACTGACGGTGACCGGGTTTACGTTGAACACCGCGACGGGTGCCGGCACGGTCAGCTACAGCTATACGCTCAAGGACAACGTCACTCACGCCAATGCCAATGGCGAAAACACCTTCTCCATCGTCTTCCCGGTGGTGGTGACGGATAGCGACGGGTCCTCGGCTAACGGCCAGCTGGACGTGGTCATCACCGACGACGTGCCGGTGGCCAATGCCGGACCGGTCCTGGAAGTGAGCGAAGCCGACGGCGTGACTGCGGGCACGAATCTGCTCGACAACGACGTCAAGGGAGCCGACGGGGCATCGGTGACGCATGTCTCCTTCGATGGCGGTACGACCTGGAGCCTGATCGGCTCTGGCCCCTTCACCGTCGCGGGCATCGGCAAGTTCACCTTTACCGCCAACGGCGCCTGGAGTCTCGATCCGGAGGTGAACGCCTCCGCCAGCGCCCAGTCGGGTAGTTTCCTCTACCGCATCACGGACAGCGATGGCGACTTTGCCGACGCGCCCCAGGGCTATGTGGTGACCAACGCGAACACGGCGCCGACCGCTACGCCGGTGACCATCCGCGTATCCGAAGAAGGGCTGCCCAATGGCAATCCCGATACGCTGGGCAGCCAGGACACCACCAACAATGCCAGCGCCAGCGGCAGCCTCGGCCTTGTCGATGCGGAAGGGGATGCGCTGACTAGCGTCTTCTCATCAGCACCGTTGGGTATCAAGTCTGGCGGTCTGGATCTGGTCTGGACTGGGGTCGGCACGGGTCAGCTCGTGGGCTCTGTCGGCGGCACGCCGATCATTACCCTCTCGGTGAACGCCGCTGGCGTGGTGACTGCGACGCTGTCAGGTCCGGTCGACCACCCGACGGGCGGCGGCGAGAACCAGCTGTCTTTCACCGTTGGGATGACCGTCTCTGACGCCCAGTATTCCACACCCACGACTGCGACTATCGTGGTGGAAGATGATGCGCCCGACGCGATCGTTGCGCGAGCCGGTTGGGCGATCAACGGAACCGATGCTGTTGTCCAGGGCGACCTCAACTTCTTCGAGAATATCGGCGCCGATGGCGGCACCATCGTGTTCTCCGGGACGAATGGCTCTAACCTGACCTCCCAGCTTGGCAACGTGATGTCCGGCGGCCAGCAGGTAAAGCTTTATGGCTTTGGCACCGACACACTGGTCGCCAAGACCGGGGCGAATGCGGATGGCACGGGCGGCAAGGTGATCTTTGACGTCAAGCTCGATCCGAGCGCGACAGTTGAGGCCAACGACCAGTATACCGTGAAGTTCTACGAGGCGCTGGACGATGGAAGCCAAGTAACCCTGAACCCCAACGCCCTGCAGGTTGCGGAGAACGGCAACGTTGCGTTCAACGTGATCAACGGTGCTGGCGATCGGGACGTGCTGATATCAGCTGCGGTTCGGACCGGAGCCAACGCGATCACGGCTGGCTCGGTCAATACGAGTTCGAATGGTATTGGCGTTAACAACAATCAGTACCAGGACAACGAAATCACCCGGTTTGATTTTGTGAACGCCGCGACGGGGGGAGGCACCTACAACTACGGCGGGCATTACAATGTGAATGCCTTCTCCTTCGTCACCAATGACGCTCCAGCGGGCACAGAAATCTGGGTGCGCATCTACAATTCTACCGCAACAGATGTGGCGGGCGATACCGCCGCGCACCAGACTGCTCTCACCGGCACTCGATCTGTGGCAACCATCACGTCGATCGTTGTCAATGGCGTCACCGTCAACCTTGCCGGGCTGCGAAGCGATGGCAATGGTGGCTATCTGGTGACGGGCCTGACCGCTGCAAGCGTGGTTCAGGTGATCGCGAACGGCGGGTTCAACCAGATCGAAGTGGAAAATCCGTCGAACGCCTTCAATCCCTTTGGCGGCGGTCTCAGCCTCGACGGCGAATCCATGCGCCTGTCGGTCGGCGGATACAGCATCCTGGGTGGCGGGGCAGGGCAGGAGTTGAATTTCAACTTCAACTTGCTGGCGACCGACCGGGACGGGGATACGGCGACGGGCACGCTGCCATTCACGACGTGGCCTCCGGGAACGGCTGACTACACCGGGTCTTCGACTGCGATCAACGTGTTGCTGAATGCCGGCAATGCCAACGTGGTCGGTAGCCAGTATGGCGACGTTATCACGTCGTTCACCAACGAAGACAACAAGGTCTCCAGCGGTGACGGCGCCGACAATATCTCTGTCGGTGGCGGTAATGATATCGTCTACGCCGGAGCTGGAAACGACACGGTGTATGGCGGGACTGGTAACGACCTGCTGTTCGGCGAATCCGGAAACGATGTGCTGTATGGCGATGACGGCAACGACCAGCTGCACGGCGGGTCGGGCAACGATCAGCTATTCGGCGGGGCGGGCAATGACATCCTGACCGGCGGCGACGGCGATGACATTCTGCTTGGCGGCCTTGGCAATGACACCCTTACCGGTGGCAGCGGCAACGACATATTCAGGTTCGCCGAAATGGGGGCCAGCAACGTCGATACCATTACCGACTTCGTGATCGGCGATACCATCGATCTCAGCCAGTTGCTGCCGGGTGCCACGGGCAACCAGGCCGACGTGCAGTTCAAATATGCCGATGGCTCGACCAAGGCCATCGGTGCGGCTGGCGGCGGTGTCGAGGGTGACGTGACCATTCAGGTTCACGATGCGACCGGCTGGCACGACGTTGCGGTGATCAAGGACACCGGCAGCAACCTTACCTCGGCGGCCGAGAGTATCAACCTGATCCTCGACGACAACCAGACGGTCAAGATCTTCGATATCTGATCGCTTCCGTCGACCCATCCAAACCAAAATGGCACGCTCCTGGCGTGCCATTCTTTTTTGAAACCGGTCCAGTTCTGTGGATGCAGGCCCGTCGGCCAGGCGATGGCCAGCCTAGGTGCGTGGGAGGCCTAAGCCTTCAGGACAATCACCTTCGTATTAACCGGCGTCCGATCGTAGAGGTGGAGCATGTCCTGCGTGAGAAGGCCGACGCAGCCGCTGGAAACGCCGCGTCCGATCGTCTCCGGCATGATGGTGCTGTAGATCGTATAAAGCGTGTAGCGGCCGTCCTGATAGAGATAGAGCGTGCGCGCGCCCAATGGGTTGTTGAGCCCGGGCGCCATGCCGTTGGCATAGGGCGCGGCTTCGGGCTGGCGCAAGATCATCTCCCGCGGCGGCGTCCAGATCGGCCATTCTGCCTTGCGGCCGATATAGGCGTTGCCGCTCCACAGAAAGCCCGCCCGCCCGACATTGGCACCGTAGCGAGTCGCCTCGCCGTCGCCCTCGACGCGGTACACATAGTAGCGGCCGGGATCGATGATGATCGTGCCGACGGCCTCATTGGAGGCGTAGCGCACGCGTTGCCGAAGATATTTCGGATTGACCTTGCTGATATCGGCCCTGGGAACGGGGAAGCGTTCGTTGGGGAGGGGGCCGTAAATGCGCTCTGCCTCGGCCTGGCTGATGCCGCCGCCTGCTGTCGTGCACCCTGCAAGCCCTAGGGCGCCGAGAGCGGCCGTGCCCGCAAGGAAGGTCCGGCGATTGAGGCGTCCAGTTTGGGCCTCATCAACGTCGCTGGTGGCACCATCTACGATCATGAACTGGCTCCCATGGGCGAGATCAACTCGATGTCCTGCCCGTGGAGATTGGTCCCACATGGATCAATTGGCAAGCGGTCAGTGCGAGGCGGCCGGGCCGTTACGACCAGACGTCGAAATCCTCTCCGGCAAAGCCCTTTTCCCAAGCTTCGTCCCAGTTCGCCTCATCGGCATTCTTTTTGCCGCGATGTGGATTGGTGTTCTTGTCCTTTTCGGTGGCGCCCGCCGTCCATCCGGCCAGGCGGACCTTTTCGATATGGCGTTTGTCTTCAGCCATGTGTGTCTCCATCCTTGCTCATGTAATTCTCTGCCCTATTTGTGGCGCCAGTTAGCGGAGGCGCCTCGTGTATGAGCTGGTCGACACGGCGAGGATGATGATGCCACCGACCAGAATCTGGCGGACATAGCTGTCCACGCTGAGCTGGGTCAGGCCATTGTCGAGCACGCCCAGAACCAGCACGCCGACAATGGTGTAAAGCAGGCGCGGTTCGCCATGCTCGCTGAGCGTCGAGCCGAGGAACACCGCCGCGATGGCGTTGAGCATGAGCCCGCTGCCCTGGGTCGGGTTGGCCGACGCAACGCGGCTCGCGTACATGATGCCGGCAAGCGCGGCGCTGCCGCCGGTCAGCGCAAAGGCGATCAGCTTGAGCTTGCGCACGGCCACGCCGCTGAGATGGGCCGCCTCGATATTGCCGCCGATCGCATATAGACGCCGACCGAACGACGTTTGTTCCAGCAGAACCCAGACAAGCGCGACCACGACCAGAGCCAGGACCGTCAGGTTAGGCACGCTGACAGCGACCCCGCCCCAGTCTCCCAGCGCGATGCCGCCCCGCGCGAAATTGCCAAAATCCTCGGGAATGGCGCGCCCCGAAATGGTCTTGCCGCCACTGACCACAAAGGCCGCGCCGGACAGCATGGTGAGCGTAGCCAGCGTTGCCACGAAAGGCAGGATGCCGACGAAGCTGATGAGCAGCCCATTGATGGCCCCGCCTGCCAGACCGACCAGCAAGGCCACCGAAACTGCCGCCCAGATGGGATAGTCGAACGTGAACAGCACGGCGGCGACGATCCCGGCCAAACTCGCCATGGAGCCGACGCTCAAGTCGAAATCACCCATCACCATGACAATGGTCATGCCCGAGGCAACGACGATCAGCATCGACATCTGCTGGGAGATGTTGAGCCAGTTTCGAGCGGTCATGAACGTGTCGGGCAGGCTGATCCAGAAGAACAGCAGGATTGCCGCAAAGCCGATGAGAGTGCCGTAGCGACGCAGAATGGTGAGCATGCAATTATCCTGTGGCGCGGCCGTAGCAGAGGTTGAGGAGGCGTTCTTCGTCGAGACCGGCGGCGTCGACGATTTCGGCAATAGCGCCGTGGCGCATCACGGCGATCCGGTCGGCCATGCCGATCAGCTCGGGCAGGTCGGACGAGACGAGGATGACGCCGAGCCCCTGCGCCGCCATGGCGCGAACGATGGAATAAATATCGAACTTGGCGCCCACATCGACGCCGCGGGTCGGCTCGTCGAGCAGCAGCAGGCGCGGATTGCCGGCGAGCGCCTTGGCAAAGACCACCTTTTGCTGGTTGCCGCCGCTGAGCTCGCGAACCCGCTGGCCAGGCCCGGAGGACTTCAAGCGAACCCTTTCGCCCTGTTCTGCGGCAAAGCGCTTTTCCCGCGCTGGCGTCAGCCAGACGCCCCAGCGGCTCTGGGCCGCGAGATGGGGCAGGGTGGTATTCTCGAAAATAGGGCGGGAGGTGATGAGCCCCTCGGAGCGCCGTTCACGCGGAATGTAGCCAATCCCGGCGCGCCAGGCATCGGCCGGGCTGCGCGGCCGGAACGTCTGGCCCGCAAGGATCATCGTGCCGCCAGCGCTGGGCAGGTCGCCAAACAGTGTGCGCAGCAATTGCCGCTGACCGGCATTGGCCAGCCCGGCAATGCCTAGCACCTCGCCGGCCCGCACCTCGAACGACATCGTGCCGCCGCCCCGCGTAGCTAGGTCTTCCACCGACAGCACGGTCTCGGCGCGCGGCGCGGCGAGCACGGGTGGATAGGCTTCCTCGACCTTGCGCCCGATCATCAGGTTGACGAGGTCGTCATGGGTGATGTCGGCAATCTTGCCGGTATCAATGCTGCGCCCATCGCGCATCACCGTGGCCATGTCGCAAATGTCCATGACCTCATCGAGCCGGTGCGATACGTAGAGCACCGAAGCGCCATCGGCGCGCAGTTCGCGCAGCACGGCAAAGAGGCGTTCGGATTCGCTGCGGTTGAGCGCGGCCGTCGGCTCGTCGAGCACGTAGAGCCGGGCGGGCCTGCCATCGTCGCTGATGAAGGCGCTGGAAATGCGAACCAGCATCTGGTCGCCCAGCGACAGCGAGCCCAGCGATTGGGCAGGGTCGATGTGATCGATCCCCAGCTTGAGCAGGGTCTGCCGTGCGGCCAGGTTAAGCTCGCGCCAATCGATGAACAGCCCCCCCCGGCGCGGATAGTGCCGCCCCATGAAGATGTTCTCGGCGACTGAAAGCGCCGGGACCACGTTGAATTCCTGATGAATGAAGCGGAAGCCTAACCGATGTGCCTGCGCTGGGCTGGCGATCTGGATGGGGGTGCCATCGAGCGTGATGCTGGCCTGATCGGGCGCGACGACCCCGGCCAGGATCTTGATCAGCGTCGACTTGCCCGCGCCATTCTCGCCCATCAGCGCGTGGATTTCTCCTGGCGCAATGTCGAGATCGACGCCTTTGAGGGCAGGGACCCCGCCATAGGCCTTGGTCACGTCTTTGAGGGAAAGCAGGGTCATCAAGAAATCCATGCCGGCGGGCGAACCCGCCGGCTGTGGTCGGTCAGGTCTATTCGGCCATTGCGTTGGCTGCGGTCACCAGCTTGGTGGGCACATAGATCACGCTCTGCTTGATCTCCTCACCAGCCAGGAGGCGGGTGACGACATCAGCCGCGGCCGTGCCGATGCCCTTGAAGTCCTGGGCGACGCTGGCTTCGAAACTGCCACCGGTGGCGATGACTTCGCGCGCCTGCGGATTGGCGTCGATGCCGGTGATGACGATGCCTTCGCCTTCACGCCCGGCGGCCTCGATGGCTTGCAGGGCGCCCAGGGCCGGCTGGTCCCACGCAGCCCAGACCGCCTTGATGCTGCCCGGCTCGGGATTGGCGGCAAGGATCGCCTCCATCTTGGCGCGGGAATCGGCGATGCCGCCGTCAGAGACGTCAGGGGTGACGTGGTCGATCACCTTGATGTCGGGGTAATTGCCGAACACGGCATCGGCCACGACGCCACGAACCTGCACGGGCGGGAAGGCCTCGAACACGAACATCACCACATTGCCTTCGCCATTGATGCGGTCGGCAACATAGGTCGAGGTTTCGGCGGCCATCGCATAGCCGTTGGAGGTGATGTTGGTCACCAGCAGCGGATCACTGCCCGAGTCCATGCCAACCACCGGGATGCCGGCATCCTTGGCGGCCTGCAGGCCCGCCGCGATCTGGGTCGGGTCGACGTTGATGACGATCGCGTCGACATTCTGCGTCACCATATCCTCGATACGGCTGATGACGGCGGCGACGTCGCCAGCGGTGTCGACGACATTGACCGTCCAGTCCTTGCCTTCCGCTGCGGCCTGGAAGGCCTCGACGTAGAATTGGGTGCCGGGCTGGGAGAGATACGGCGTAATCACCGCGATCTTGGATTGGGCAGCGGCGCCCTGCGCGGTGAGGCCGGCGGCCACAAGGGCGGTGCCAGCGAGAAGCGCGCGAATGGTCTGATTCTGTCGTGTCATTTGGTCGTCCCCCTTCCAGGCCGCGGGCCCTAAAGCCTGCCACTGGTTTTCTTTTTCCGTTTGGCACCATATGGGAGAGGTTGAGACTCGGCCAGAGACTTTGGGAGCGCGGACTTGGCAAAAATCACCCTGATCGGGATCGATGTTGGGACCACGGCGACCAAAGCCGTTCTGGTCGATGAACACGGCGAAAAACTCGCTGGCTTCGTCCACCCGCATCCAACCAGCCGCCCCCAACCGGGCTATGCCGAGCAGGACCCCGCGGACTGGATGGCAGGCGTCCTGGGCGCGCTTTCTGGCTTTGCCGCGGAGCATGATCTTTCGGGCCTGCAGGCCATCGGCATCTGCAGCCAGGTCAATACCCATGTCTTTGTCGACGCCAATGGCGCGCCGCTGCTGCCCGCCATTGTCTGGCAGGACGGCCGCTCGGCGCCCGATGCCGCCATGCTGGAAACCCAGATCAGTCAAGCGCAGAAGACCGCCTGGTTCGGGGCGCCGATCCCGATTGATGCCAGCCACGCTCTGTCGCGCATGGCCCATATCCGCCGCACTGCGCCCGATCTCTATGCCAAAACCCGCCATGTCCTGCTGCCCAAGGATTATTGCGTGCTGCAATTGACCGGCGCGGTGATGAGCGATCCGATCTCGGCGGTCGGTCTCGTCGATGCCAAGGGCTATGTTGCGGACCTGCTGGCCGTGGTTCCGCGCGCCGCCGAGCTGCTGCCGCCGCTGGCAAGCTTCACCACTGTTGCGGGGCGCGTCCGCGCGGGCCTGCCTTGTGCTGGAACGCCTGTCGTCGTGGGGGCGATGGATGCCTGGGGAGGTATGTTCGGCGTGGGCGTCGTCGAAAACGGCGACGCCATGTATCAGAGCGGCACCAGCGAAGTGGCCGGCATTGTCTCGTCCACCATTGTCCCCACGCCAGGCGTTGTGCTGTTCCCTGCCTATGAGGGGATTGTCATGCACGCCGCGCCAACACAGACCGGCGGCGCCGCTCTGGGTTGGTTCGCGCACGTGCTGGGCCGCTCGCCAGCGGAAACCGCCGCGCTCGCCATGAATGCCAGCGGCAGCATTCCGTTATTCCTGCCCCACCTGCAGGGCGAACGGGCGCCGCTCTGGGATAGCGCCTCGCGCGGCACCTTTGCCCGTCTTGATCCAACTTCGGGCGCCGCCGAAATGGCCAGGGGGGTGCTGGAGGGGGTGGCCCTGTCGGTTCGCCTGGCCTTCGACGCCCTCAAACTGTCGACTGCCGTAGATCCGGAGATCATCAATATCGGCGGCGGCGGTGCCAATTCGGATTTGTGGTGCCAGATCCGGGCCGACGTGCTCGGAAAGCCTCTCCGCCGCTGCGTCGCGCGCGAATCCGCTGCACTGGGCGCGGCGATCCTCGCCGGACGATCCCACGACGCAACGGCGCCTCTCGCCGATGTCGTCCGCCGCCTCGTGCGTTACGATCGCACCTTCGAACCCGATAGCGGCAAGGCGGGCTATTATGCCGACCGCCTCGGCAAGTTCATGGACCTCTATCAGGGCCTGCGCCCGTTCAATGCCGGTTTTTGAGGCTAGCGGCTTGGGGTCTTAGGTCCGTCCGAATTCCTCGTAAGTCACTGCCAATAGCATCTTAATTCGTTCGCAGTGGCGCGCCCTCCGATCGTTCGCCGCCTCTTGCATGACGCCCGCACTGCTATATACTGAACTGCATGGTTCAGTTTCAGCATGCCCGTTTTGATACGTCCTTTGCCGCCCTTTCGGACGCCACCCGGCGTGGTGTGCTCCAGCAACTCGGGCGTGCCGATGCCTCGATCAGCGATCTGGCCGAGACGTTCAACATGACCCTGACGGGCATGAAAAAGCACATCAGCGTGCTCGAACAGGCGGGGCTGGTGACCACCAAGAAAATAGGTCGGGTGCGCACTTGCCGGCTCGGCCTCAGCCGTCTCGAGCAGGAAACCGAGTGGATTGAGCAGTATCGCCAGCTTTGGGATGCCCGGTTCGACCGGCTCGAAGGGATCGTCGAAGAACTCAAACTCAAGGAGAAGAGTGATGAACGATAGGCAAGATGGCGGATCGGCCGAGAGCCGCACCACGGTGAAACGCATATCCGACCGCGAGATCGCGTCGACCCGCACCTTCAATGCGCCGGCCCGGGTGGTCTTCGAGGCCTGGTCCAATGCCGAACTTTTCGCCCGCTGGTGGGTGCCCAAATCCATCGGCATCCCGCTGCGCTCCTGTGAAATGGACGTGCGCACCGGCGGCACCTACCGCCTCGAATTCGGCAAGGACGCCGAAAACACTTGGTCCTTCTTCGGCAAATATATCGAAGTGGTGCCACCCTCGCGGATCGTCTGGACCAACGAAGAAGAAGAGAACGGCGCCATCTCCACCGTCACCTTCGTCGAAGATAACGGCAAAACGCACCTGACCTTCTCCGAACTCTACCCCACCAAGCAAGCCCTCGACGCATCCCTGGGCGGCATGGAAGGCGCCCCCGAACAGTTCGACCAACTGGCCGAACTGCTACTGACGCTGGGCGGCGAGGAGTGACGTACCAGCGGCCCTCGCGGCGCACCGGGGTCTAAAAATGCGCGACCGCGACATCAGTGTCGCGGCCGCAACGTTGGTCCGGTGTGCCCGGGATTGTGTCTAGGCGCGGCGCACGTCGAGGAGCGGAATAGGCTGGCTCAGCATGTCAGTGTCCTCGGCCTTGGCATGCAGCGCCCGCGCAACGTCCATCCCTTCTACGATCCATCCAAAGGCGGCAAAGCCATGGCCGTCCGGCTGTCGCCTGCCGCCCTCGTCCATCTCCGGCTGGTCACCCAGGCAAATGGAAAAGCTCGACGAAGCGGTGCCCGGGGCGTACCGCGCCATGGACAACGTGCCGTCGCGATGGCGCAGGCCGGTCTTACTGGTGGGTTCATGCGCGATGGCGGGCAGGGGCGTGGGGTATGTCGTACCCTGCATGCGGTGTCCGAGCTGCACCACGTCGATCTTGGCCGGGAGGGTATCGGCTTGGTTGCGATCGGCCACGATGCGAAAGATGTTCGTGCCCTCAAACAGGCCCTGATCCACATAGGCCAGGAAATTGGCTGCAGTGATTGGGGCGCTGTTCACGTCGATGACGGCAGTCATGTCACCCAGGGGTGTGGAAATGACGACCTTGGGGAGGGGAGATGATGATGGCATGTTGTTCTACGCTTGGTTTTGAGTCTGGTGCGCGATCGACGGCAACCGCCCCCCATTTCGGTCGTCCGCCAGCTAGTTGCTTCTTAACGGCTGCCATTGATGGCGTCACTTGTTTTGACGGCAGGGTCAGCTAGACGGACCTGAAGTTGACGAATGATCGCCCCTGTCTGCCCTGACGCCAGCAGGCCAGGACCCAGCGGACCTGACCGATGCTCCCCGACCGGCGGAAGTTGCAGAAGCGCGGCTCGCACGTCTTCCGTCATACATTCCAGTTGCCACCTGATCTCGGCGTCGGCGGCTTCCACTTGATTTTGGGCAGCCAGGCTGGCCGTTTTTACGGCAAATGCAGCTGCTCCAAGCGCATGCGCCCCCATGTGACAAACCGCCGAAGCCTGGCCCGCCGCTCTCGCTGCGGCAACTGCCGCCAGCGTCTTTGCATCGCGAGCTGCGCTGCCGCCGCCAAACCGGCGGCGTATTTCCGATGCGGTGTTCAATTCTCCCCGTGCGAAGGCCCGCGTCCGCGCGATTGCGTTACGAGGGCGGTCATCGTCGGGGCTTTCGGCCTCGACGATCCATAAGACCCGCCCGGCACACGCGGCGGCCCATTCAGCCACCAAACGCCGATCGGATTCGCTTAGCGTCTGTGCAGACCTTTTCATGGTCGCTATCCGTTGGGCTAGGATTGAAGAAGTGTGCTTTCGACTGGTTATCGTGCTGGGCTGTCCAACCCAGATTGCCTGCCCCGAAGGGGCAATGACAACTTTGCCGCAGTCCATGTTGCACGGATTTACCGGGCTATAAGGAAAATTCCGAAAAACCAAGATATTGCCGTTGCCGCATGAAGCGTAACATGAGGGCAACTATCAAGAGTCGCCGTGAAATCTAAGCTGTTGATTTTGCGTTATGAAGATTGGCTGGGGAACCTGGATTCGAACCAAGATTGACGGAGTCAGAGTCCGCTGTTCTACCGTTGAACTATTCCCCAGCAAGGGCACCTGGCGTTCGCCGGGTGGGGCGGCGAAGCGGTGATAACCGTCCGGCGCGGGCACTGTCTAGACAATGCCGAAACGGATTGCAAGCGCCTCAATGAGATAATCCGATTATCTGTCATGCAGTGCACAAGTGAGCCCGCCATTGCGCTCATCTCCCCCATGCACTACCTTCCCAAATGACACGCAATAAACAGTGCGCTCGGGCGCGACCGGCTGGTCCGGCTCAGCGACCGCGCACGACAGGAGACTTCAGTGACCGATTCCGATCGGTCCGCCGCCGTGCTCTCGTCGCCTGACGAGCCGGCGATCCGTGCTCCATCTGGTCAGGGACCAATGGGGAGGGCAGGGGCAAAATCGCCGCCGCCCGCAGCGGACACGCGGACGCCAGCCGCCACCAGTCCGCGCCGCCACCGGGGGCCCATCTACGCGGCCCTTGATCTTGGCACCAATAATTGCCGCCTTCTCATTGCCCGCCCGCACGAACACGGTTTCCGCGTTCTCGATGGCTTTACGCGAATCGTCCGGCTGGGCGAGGGGGTCTCCGTCACCGGCCGCCTGAGCGATGCTGCCATGGAACGCACCATGGAGGCGCTGCGCCAGTGCCGGAACAAGCTGCGTGAACACCAGCCGACTCGTGCGCGTCTGATCGCCACCGAGGCCTGCCGAGCCGCAGAGAATGGCCCGGCCTTCCTCGCGCGCGTGAAGCAGGAACTGGGAATAGAGCTCGAAATCGTCGATCGCCGCACCGAGGCCGAACTGGCCGTGATCGGTTGTGCCGACCTGATCGAGGGCGCGGCCCAGGGCGCGCTGATGTTCGATATCGGCGGCGGCTCGTCGGAGCTGGCCTGGCTTGATTTCCGCGGTGGGCGGCCAAAGGCGCAGGGGCGCATGTCGGCCTCCATCCGCTCCTGGCAGTCGCTGCCGGTGGGCGTGGTGTCGATTGCCGAGAAATTCGGTGGAGTCGATGTGACTCCGGCGGTGTTCGAGGCCATGGTGAACCATGTGTCCGAGCACCTGCGCCAGTTTCGCGGCCGCGAAAAGCTGCGCCAGATGATCGCCAATTTCCCGGTGCACCTGATCGGCACTTCGGGCACGGTGACGACGCTGGCCGGGCTGCATCTTGGCCTCGAGCGCTATGAGCGCCAGAAGGTCGACGGTCTGTGGATGAAGCGGGCCGAAGTTGATGATACGATGAAGGTGCTGCTGGGCATGCCGTTTGATCGGCGCGTCGCACACCCCTGCATTGGCCGTGACCGCGCCGATCTGGTGCTGCCCGGCTGTGCCATTTTCGAGGCGATTCGCCGCGAATGGCCGACCGAACGCGTTCGCGTGGCCGATCGGGGCCTGCGCGAAGGCATCCTGATTTCCCTTATGGACGCGGATCGCGCCCACAACCGCGCGTCGCGCTATCCCCGAAGGAACAGCAATGGTGGATAAAGCCCTCGGCACGGGTGGCCGTAAGTCAGAAAAAGACCTGAAGATTCGGGTGAAGTCGGCCAAGGGCCGCAAGGTGAGTTCCACCAAGTGGCTCGAACGCCAGCTCAACGACCCCTACGTCGCGCGGGCTCGCGCCGCGGGCTATCGCTCGCGTGCCGCCTTCAAGATCAAGGAAATGGACGAGAAGCATAAGCTCTTCCGCAAGGGCATGCGCGTCGTCGATCTGGGCGCCGCGCCCGGTGGCTGGTCGCAGGTTGCGGCCGCCGCCACCGGCTCGACCGAGATCAATCCGCTGATCGTGGGCATCGACTATCTCGAAATGGATCCGATTCCCGGCGTCATCCTGCTGCAGAAGGATTTCACCGAGGACGATGCGCCCGCCATGCTAATCGAAGCCATGGGTGGCAAGAAGGCCGACCTGGTGATGAGTGACATGGCCTGGCCCACCACCGGCCATCGCCCCACCGATCACCTGCGCATTGTGCAGCTGATCGAGATCGCCGCCGATTTTGCCATCGACGTTCTGGCGCCGGGCGGCAGCTTCGTCGCCAAGGTGTTCCAGGGCGGCACCGAGCATGAGCTGCTGCACATGCTCAAGCGCCACTTCAAGACCACCTTCCACGCCAAGCCGCCGTCCAGCCGCTCGGATTCGGCCGAAGCCTATCTGATCGCCAAGGGCTTCAAGGGTCGCGCGGATGATGAAATGCCGGAAGACGGCGACGAGGAATAGGATAGGCCACTGGCCGGTAGACGTCTGCCGGCCAAGCTTAATACCCTCGGGTCAGGCCCGAGGGTAACGAGGGAGTGAGGGGCCCGAGCCACGAAGGCGTGGCATTCACTCCTCGCCCCCCTTCACCCGATGCCCAGATACCAGAATTCCCGCATCGGGCGGCAGCCGAAGATAGACCAGTGCGGACAGGCAGCTGAGTCCGCCCACCACGAAGAACGCGATCTGGAAGTCCGGCAGGCCCAGCTCGCCGCCACGCAGCATGGGGCTGATCTCGAGGATGGCGCCGGCCATGGCTACGCCAAGCGCAATGCTGAGCTGCTGGAACACCGCCACCATTGCGGTGGCCTGGCTGGCCTCCTCGTTGGAAACGTCGGCATAACCCATGGCATTGGTGCCGGTGAACAGGATCGAGCGCAGTACGCCGCTGAACAGCAGCACGCCCATCATCAAGGGTACTGGCGTATCGATGTTGAACAGCCCCTGGGAGCACAGCAGTAGCCCCGCAGCCACCGAAACGATGCTGAGCACCCGTGGAAATCCGAACCGGGCATAGACCTGCTCGGCGATGAACTTGCTGGCAATAGCGCCAAAGGCGGAGATGAACGTCACCGCGCCCGATTGGAACGGGTTGAGCCCGAAGCCCAGCTGCAGCATCAGCGGCAGGAGGAAGGGCGAGGCTCCGACGCCAATGCGGAACATCGATCCGGCAAGAATGGCTGACCGGAATATCCGGTGCCGCAGCAGCCGCGGATCGAGCAGGGGGTAAGATGCGCGGCGCGCGTGCGCCAGATAGAGCAGCCCGCCGATGACGCCGATCGCGATGGCACCGTAGCCGTAATAGATCGGCAGCGCCGGCAGGCTCACGACCGACAGTCCAAACACGATACCCGAGAACGTCACCCCAAGCAGGACGAACCCCGGCAGGTCGATCGGCCGGGGATTGCGGGCGTCCGGCACCTTCAGGAAAATCGTGGCGCAGGCGATGCCGATGATCCCGATCGGGATATTGATCCAGAAGATCCAGTGCCAGCTGAGATAGGTGGTCAGAAAACCGCCGATCAGCGGCCCGGTCAGCGGGCCAATCAGGGCAGGGACCGTCAGCCAGGCCATGGCCGAAACCAGCTCGTTGCGGGGCGTTGAGCGCACCAGCAGCAGGCGCGCCAGCGGCGTCATCATCGAGCTGCCGATTCCCTGGAAGAATCGCGAGACCACGAAGGTCTCGAGCGAGAAGGAAAACGAGCAGGCCAGCGATCCCAGCATGAACACCAGGATGGCCAGCCGGAACACCTTGGTGGCGCCGAACCGGTCGGCCATCCATCCGCTGATTGGAATGAAGATCGCCAGCGCCACGAAATAGGCCGTCAGCGCCAGTTTCAGGGCAATCGGCTCCGTCCCGATGTCGGCCGCGATGGCGGGCAGCGACGTGGCAATGACGGTCGAATCCATCTGTTCCATGAACAGGGCAACCGCAAGGATGAGGGGAGTGACGCGGATCACTGAAACAGACCAGGTGAATCAAAAAGGGGCCGCAAACGCTGCGTGCGACACTATGGACGCCTGTGCAGGGAGGGGGAAGGGCCTGTAGCCTCCGTAATTCGACGTGCCTTGCAATGGCTTACCGGGATGGCCGCGCTCTAAAAGGCCTCATAGTGCGGTGCGAGCACTTCGCTAGCCTCGAACCAAGAGGACGTGGCACTGAGCGCGCACGCCCAGCTATGCATTTTCGCGAAGGTCGCCTTTGCGTTGCGGCCCCTATGCAAGTTGGCGGCCCGGTGCTAAGTACCCTCGCCAACCTGAACCCGCCGATTGCGTCGTCCGGTTCACACTCCAACATTTCTGATTGCATCAGAAGGCAGGAAAGGTCTGGCCTTGGCGAAGATTATTACCACCATCACCGGCGATGCGGCTCTGACGTTCGATGACGTGCTGCTCCAGCCAGCGCGCTCCGATATTCTTCCCACCGAAACCGACATTTCTACCTATGTCACCAAAGACATAGCGCTGAACCTTCCGATCATTTCCTCGGCCATGGATACGGTCACCGAGAGCGCGATGGCCATTGCCATGGCGCAGGCCGGTGGTCTGGGCGTCATTCACAAGAACCTCACCGCTGAAGAGCAGGCCGAACAGGTCCGTCAGGTGAAGTCCTTTGAATCCGGCATGGTGGTCAATCCGATCACCATCGGCCCCGACGCAACCCTGGCGGATGCGCTCTCGCTGATGCAGATCAACCGCATTTCGGGCATTCCGGTGGTCGAGAATGGCGGCAAGGGCGGCCGCTCCATCGGCAAGCTGGTCGGCATCGTGACCCACCGCGACGTGCGTTTTGCCTCCCACCCGGCTCAGCCGATCCGCGAATTGATGACGCACGAAAACCTCGTCACCGTCCGCGATGGCGTGTCCAAGGACGAAGCCAAGGTTCTCCTGCACAAGCACCGCATCGAAAAGCTGCTGGTGGTCGATGCCGACTACCGCTGCACCGGCTTGATCACCGTCAAGGATATTGAAAAGGCCCAGCTCAATCCGAACGCCGTCAAGGACGAGCAGGGGCGCCTGCGCGTTGCCGCCGCCTCCACGGTGGGCGATCAGGGTTTCGAGCGCTCCATGCAGCTCATCGAAGCCGGCGTGGACCTTCTGGTCATCGACACCGCCCACGGCCACTCCGTGCGCGTTGCCGAGGCTGTCGAGCGCGTCAAGCGCGAGTCCAATTCCACCCGCATTGTCGCCGGAAACGTCGCTACCGCCGAAGCCACCAAGGCGCTCATTGGCGCCGGCGCGGATTCGATCAAGGTCGGCATTGGCCCCGGTTCCATCTGCACCACCCGCATCGTCGCCGGTGTTGGCGTTCCCCAGCTCGCGGCCGTCATGGCCTGCGCCGAGGAAGGCGCCCGTCATGGCGTTCCGGTCATCGCCGATGGCGGCATCAAGTTCTCGGGCGACATGGCCAAGGCCCTGGCCGGTGGCGCATCCTGCGTCATGGTCGGCTCGCTCCTGGCCGGCACCGACGAAAGCCCCGGCGAAGTCTACCTCTATCAGGGCCGCTCCTATAAGTCGTATCGCGGCATGGGCTCCGTCGGCGCCATGGGTTCGGGTTCGGCCGATCGCTACTTCCAGCAGGATGTGCGCGATCAGATGAAGCTGGTCCCCGAAGGCATTGAAGGCCAGGTGCCCTACAAGGGCGCTGCCGGCGCCGTGCTGCACCAGCTCGCTGGCGGCCTCCGTGCCTCCATGGGCTATACCGGGGCCCACAACCTCAAGGACTTCCGAGACAACTCCGTCTTCGTGAAGATCTCCGGCGCCGCCCTGGCCGAAAGCCACGTCCATGACGTGACCATCACTCGCGAAGCCCCCAACTACCGCAGCGGCCGCTAAGGCGGGCGCGGCCTTCCTTCCTGATCGGGGGGAGGGCCGGGGCATTTCCCCACACTCGGTGTCACCCCGGCCTTGAGCCGGGGCCCATCCCGAGATTCCACACCACCGCAAGGTCGTGCGTGCGCCCACCCATCTCAGGATGGATCCCGGCTCAAGGCCGGGACGACGCCGTGCGCGTAGTGCGTCCCGCGCCCACACCCACCGGCGGTCACCCTCAGGCTCGCCCCGAGGGCTCTGCGCTTCCCCTTATCCTGCTTATCCCCGCCCAAAGAACTGGTGGCATCATCTCCCCACTGTCTCACGACACCAGCGGGTCGCGCGAACCGGCTGTGAGATGGCTGTTGGGAGCGGGGGATGTTCGTAAACCCTGTGGGTCCGCGGAAGGTGGGGCACGCCTCACCAGATAGTCCGCCCACCAGAAATCCCAGCGCATGCGGCGAGGCTTTGCCTCACTTTTCCCACTCTCCATGAGGCACGTCTCGCCGCATGCAACGCTGGATCTTGTGCAACCGTGCGGCATCGCCGGACGGCGTAACGCCATGCGCAAAAACGACATTGCCGGGACGAGGCCCGGCAATGAAAGTCTGGTCAGATTTTGCTATCCCATCCGGCGCTTGGTCTTGTCGTCGTAGGGGTTGGCGCTGCCGCCACGAACCCACAGACGGATAGGCGTGCCCTTGATGTTGAAGGCCTCGCGCAGCCCGTTGATCAGGTAACGCTGATAGGCCATCGGCAGTGCCTCGGGGCGCGATGCGAACAGGATGAAGCTCGGCGGCCTGGTCTTGGCCTGGGTCATGTAGCGCAGCTTGAGGCGGCGCCCGGACACTGCCGGAGGCGGATGGCTCTCGATCATGCCCGCCAGCCAGCGGTTGAGGCGGGCGGTCGACACGTGTGAATTCCAGCTGCGCTCGATGGCGAAGATGGCGTCCATCAGCTTGTCGATATTCTTGCCGGTCAGGCCCGAAAGGGTCACCAGCGGCACACCGCGCAGCTGCGGCAGCAGGCGCTCGCAGGCCTCCCGAAGGTGCGCCAGCGCGGCATTCTTGTCCTCGACCAGGTCCCACTTGTTGACCGCGATCACGAGGGCGCGGCCTTCGCGCTCCACGAGGTCGGCCAGCGCCAGGTCCTGCTTCTCGAAAGGAATAGTGGCATCGAGCATCAGCACGACGACTTCGGCATACTGGATCGAGCGCAGGCTGTCTCCCACGGCCAGCTTCTCGAGCTTCTCTGTGACGCGCGAACGGCGGCGGATACCGGCGGTATCAACCAGGTTGATCACGCGGCCTTCCCATTCCCACGGCACCAGGATGCTGTCGCGGGTAATGCCGGCCTCGGGGCCAACCAGAACGCGCTCCTCACCAACCATTCGGTTGATCAGCGTCGACTTGCCGGCGTTCGGACGGCCGACAATGGCTACGTTGAGGTAGCGCTTGGGGTTCCAGCGCAGCGTTGCCTCGTCGCCTTCGCCCTCGAGCATGTCTTCTGTGATCGAGACATCGACTTCGGGCATCTCGTCGAGATCGCCGACTTCCATCTCCTCGCTCTCGGCCGCCTTGCGGTCGATAGTGGCAGAGACGATCGAATAGAGCTCGGAAAGGCCCAGGCCATGCTCGGCGGAAAGGGCAATGGCTTCGCCAAAGCCCAGCTTGAACGCTTCGACCAGCCCGGCCTCGGCGGCGCCGCTCTCGGCCTTGTTGCCGACCAGATGCACATCCTTGCCGGCCTTGCGCAGAACTTGCGCAAAACGCTGGTCCAGCGGCACAACACCGGCGCGGGCGTCGATCATGAACAGGATGACGTCGGCTTCCCGGATGGCCAGCTCGGTCTGCTGGCGCATGCGATCCTCGAGGCTGCCGTCGGTGACGTCCTCATAGCCTGCAGTGTCGAGAATGCGGAACGTCAGGTCCGCAATGCGGCCCTCGGCTTCGCGGCGGTCACGGGTCACGCCGGGCGTGTCGTCCACAAGGGCAATCTTGCGCCCAACGAGCCGGTTGAACAACGTGGACTTACCCACATTCGGACGACCGACAATGGCTACGGTGACGGTCATACGTATCGATTCCGATCTGGCGTCAGGTCAGGCGGCCGCTTACTGCGCGGCCGGCACTGCTTCGGTGGTGGCAGCAGGGGCGTCCGCGGCAGCAGGCGCTTCCTCGCTGAGGGTGTTCTCGATGGCAGCGGCGGCAGCATCGGCGCCCGGTTCGGGTTCGCCCGAAATCGCGCCCTGCGAGAGCAGCTGAGCCAGGTAGTAGCCCATGCGGTTGCGCACGGTGCTCTGGGTCATCGGGTCGTTGATAACGGCCTCGAAGCTTGCCTGTGCCGCAGCGTAGTCGCCGGCCTTGTACTGGGCGAGGCCGAGTGCTTCGCGCGCCGCGTTGCGGAACGGATTGCCGTCGACGGCAATGGTGCCAACCCGCGATTCGACATCGGCGAGCGAGCCGGTATCGATCATCAGCGTACCGCCCAGCACCAGCGCGAGTTCACGCAGGCGGGTGTTCGACTGGCTGTTGGCCAGCGCGTCATAGGCGGCGACGGCCTCGGCAGTCTTGCCTTCCTGTGCCAGCACGCCCGCCTTGCGGTACTGCGCCAGCGTCGGGTAGCTGCCCGAGCCGTTGGCGATCAGCGTGTCGAGCTGGGTCTGCGCAGCAGCCAGGTCACCGCCCTCGATCTCGTCGAATGCCTTGTAAAGCTCGTCGGACGACTGCGCGGCATTGGTCGAATGATACCAGGTCCAGCCTTCATTGACGGCGACGAGCGCCACTACGCCAACGGCAGCGCCAAGCACATAGGGTGCGAAGCGACGCCACAGGGCGCGCATCCGGTCGCTGCGCAGCTCCTCGTCGACTTCGCGGAAAATATTGTCCTGGGACATGGTCTGCCTAAGGTCACTGGTGAATTGGGCGCACGTTTAGCATGCTGCCGGGGGAATGCAAATGCGGCCCGGACGTCACCGGACCGCACGCGCCATTCGATTGTATCGCTGGGAACGTCGGTCGCTAGATCATTCCCACTCGATCGTGCCGGGCGGCTTGCTCGTCACGTCATAGACCACGCGGTTGATGCCGCGCACTTCATTGATGATGCGGGTCGCCGTCTTGCCAAGGAAGTTCATGTCGAACTGGTAGAAGTCGGCGGTCATGCCATCCACCGACGTCACGGCACGCAGGGCGCAGACAAACTCATACGTGCGGCCGTCGCCCATGACGCCAACGGTCTGCACCGGCAGCAGCACGGCAAAGGCCTGCCAGATCTTGTCATACTGGCCCGACTTGCGGATCTCATCGAGATAGATCGCATCGGCGCGGCGCAGGATGTCCAGCTTCTCGGGGGTAATGCCGCCGGGGCAGCGGATGGCCAGGCCCGGGCCGGGGAAGGGGTGGCGACCGATAAAGCTCTCGGGCAGGCCCAGCTCGCGGCCCAGCACACGCACTTCGTCCTTGAACAGTTCGCGCAGCGGCTCCACGAGCTGCATGTTCATGCGCTCGGGCAGGCCGCCCACATTGTGGTGGCTCTTGATGGTGACTGAGGGCCCGCCAGTGAACGACACCGACTCGATGACGTCCGGATAGAGCGTGCCCTGTGCCAGGAACTGTGCGCCACCAAGCTTCTTGGCTTCGGCTTCGAAGGTCTCGATGAACAGGCGGCCGATGATCTTGCGCTTGGTCTCGGGATCAGACTGGCCGTCGAGTTCACGCAGGAACACTTCGGACGCATCCACATGCACCAGCGGGATATTGTACTGGTCGCGGAACATCGTCACGACCTGCTCGCTCTCGTTGAGGCGCATCAGACCGTGGTCGACATAGATACAGGTCAGTTGGTCGCCGATCGCTTCGTGGATCAGCACGGCCGCAACCGAGGAATCGACGCCGCCCGAAAGGCCGCAGATCACCTTGCCGGTGCCGACCTGGGCGCGGATCTTCTCGATCATCTTTTGGCGGTAGGCCGCCATCGTCCAGTTGGATTCGATGCCGCAGATATTGTGCACGAAGTTCGCGTAGAGCTTGGCGCCGTCGGGGGTGTGCACCACTTCTGGGTGGAACTGCACGGCCCAGATGCGGCGGGCTTCGTTGGCGATCATGGCGAAGGGCGCGTTGGCCGAGGTGCCGACGACCTCGAAGCCTTCTGGCAGGGCAACGACGCGGTCGCCGTGGCTCATCCACACCTGATGCTCGGAGCCGAGCTCCCAGACGCCATCAAACAGCGCGGCGGGCTTCTCGACCTTCACCTCGGCGCGGCCGAATTCGCGATGGTGCCCGGCTTCCACCTTGCCGCCCAGCGCCATGCACAGAGCCTGCTGGCCATAGCAGATGCCCAGGATCGGCAGGTTGGCCGCGAGGATCGCCGGATCGATCGTGGGAGCGTTCTCATCGAGCGTCGAGGCGGGGCCGCCCGACAGCACGATGCCGCTTGGCTGCATGGCCGCAAGGGCCGCGCCAGCACTCTGGAATGGGTGGATTTCGCAATAGACACCGGTCTCGCGAATACGACGCGCAATCAGCTGAGTGACTTGCGAACCGAAGTCGACGATGAGGATCGATTGCGGGCGGGCGGCGGTGTCTGGGCTTTGCATGGCGAGGCCATACCGCCCGGGCGAAGATTCCGCAAGCTTCTCCCACGCAGGACAGGATTGCACTGCGCCATCAGGAGTGGCAGCACTATCACCGCAGGCAGACGCGGAAAACCGTGCGCCTCGGGGGGATCAGCATGACCAACGATCAGTCGCGCCTGCATGGCGCCGATTTCATTCGCGCCAGCGCCTGCTTCATCGTGCTGTTCCATCACCTGGCGCAACGCATAGACTCCAGAAGTGAATTGGGCGCAACCGAGCTGGCGCGGGTGTTCAACAGCGTCGGCGGGTTCGGCGTGGCAATGTTCTTTGTGCTGAGCGGGTTCCTGCTGTCGCGCCCCTTCTGGCAGGCCTTGGACGCCGGTAAATCGATGCCGTCGCTGCGCATTTATGCGCTGCGCCGTGCCGCACGCATCGTGCCTGGCTATTGGGTTGCGCTGACTGTGACCTTCATCGCCAGCATCATCGTCGGCTTCGAGCCCGATAGCTGGCTCTGGCTGCGCTATATTTCCGGCATGCTGCTGGTCAGCGACTGGCACTGGACCACGTTGTTCCCTGTTGAAATCAATGGCCCCCTCTGGTCCATCGGCTTCGAGGTGACGTCCTATGCGCTGCTGCCGCTGGGCTTCCTTGCCCTGTTCCGGTTCGCGCCGCGTGGAATCTCCGCGCGGATCGCCTGGCTGGGCGTGATCGCGGCGGCGCTGCTGGCGCATTGGATATTCATCAACACCGTGCAGGTCGACACCAACCGCCTCGGATGGCGGTTCGGCCTGCAGGGCGGCGCCAAGACCTGGATGCCCTGGTTCAACCCGTTCGGATTTTTCGCCATGTTCGCCACCGGCGCGTTAGCCGGCGGGATACAGGTGAAGCTGGCAAAGCTGCGCTCGATCGGGTTCGACGCGATGGCTGTGCTCGCCTTGCTCGGTTCGGCCGCGCTGGTCTGGGCCATGGGGCTTCAGGGTGGCGGGGAATTCTACGGCTGGCTTCGGGTGCCCTACCAGTTCCCGCTATTCCATCTGCTGATCGGAACGGTACTCGCCACGGCGCCTTCGAGCGTGCTGCTGGGCCGCCTGCTCGACAACCCCGTAACCGCCTATCTCGCCCGCATCTCGTTCGGCATCTATGTCTGGCACTACCTGGTGCTGGAGCTCGTCCGACTTGCGTGGGGACCGGACCTGAACCAGGGCGGCCTTGGCGACCCCACGCGCTTCGTCGTCGCGTCGGCCGTCGTCACCGGTCTCACCATTGTGATCGCTGCGCAGTCCTATCGCCGGCTGGAGGCGCCGGTAATGGCCTGGGCGCGAGGCCTTGAGGCTCCGCGATCAGTTCATCAGGGCAATGGACAGGTTCAGCGCGCTGGCAAAGGCCACCCACAGCGCGTAGGGCACGAACAGCCATGAGGCGACGGTGTCGAGCCGTCTCGCCTGCCAGATGAAGGCGAGGATCAGCACCAGCATCGCTGCGATAATCGCAAATGCGGTCCATGGCGCGTGGGCGGTGAACCAGACCGGCGACCAGGCCCAGTTCAGTGCCATCTGCAGGCCCCACAGGACCATGGGCACGCTGCGCGCCTCGATCATCCAGATGCGCCAGCCGGCGATTGCGATCAGGACGTAGAGCGCCAGCCAGACCGGCCCGAAAATCCAGTTGGGTGGATTGAACCAGGGCTTGGCGAGACCTGCATACCAGGCGTCTGGTGTGGAAATGGTGCCGAGCAGCCCGCCAACGCCAATGACGACCACCAGAAACACGCCAAGCGTGAGCCATGGGCGGGGTGTCTTGTAGTCGGCGAGGGAAGGCATGGTCATGGATTGAGCTCACAAAAAAAGAGATGGCGCTGTTGGTGCAACGCGCCATCTTCAATGTGGTTCAACTATGGCGTGATGGTTATGCAGAACGCCGCAGGGCGTTGAGATAAAAGCCATCCGTGTCGGTCAGGCGCGGGGTCAGGGCAATGCCGGATTGCCGCGTTGCAAGCTCGGGGGGCAGGGTGGTGCCAAAGGCGGCGCTCCACAATTGCTCGGGCGCAACCGACACAAAATCGGGGTTCGCGGCGCGGAAGGCGGCGACCTGATCATCGTTCTCCTCGGGCAGGATCGAGCAGGTGATATAGACCAGCGTGCCGCCCGGCTTCAGATAGCGTTGGCCGTCCTGCAAAATGGCCGCCTGCTCGCCCATGCGCTGGCTCAGCAGTTCCGGCGTCAGCTTCCACTTGGTGTCGGGGCGGCGGCGCCAGGTGCCCGTGCCGGTGCAGGGCGCGTCGATCACCACGCGATCCATCTTGCCCACGAGGTCGTCCAGCGCCTCGGGCTGGGGCGAGCGCACCTGCACATTGCGGGCGCCGTTGCGCTTCAACCGATCATAGATCGGCGCGAGGCGAGCGCGGTCGCTGTCATAGGCAAAGATCTGGCCCTTGTTGGCCATAGCGGCAGCCAGAGCCAGCGTCTTGCCGCCCGCACCGGCGCAGAGATCCAGCACCTGTTCGCCCGGCACGGCGCCGGCCAAGGCCGCCACGATCTGGCTGCCCTGGTCCTGCACCTCGAACCAGCCCTTGAGATAGCCCTCGTCAGTGGTGACGTTGGGCGTGCGGGCGTCGCGGTTGCCGGCCGGCATGGTGATGCCGATCGGCGAAATGGCCGTCTCGACAGGGTTGAAGCGGGCCAGCGACTTCATCACTCGGTCGCGGCTCGACTTGAGCGTGTTGGTGCGCAGGTCCAGCGAGGGCCGACCGGCCATATCCATGCCTTCAGCGATCCAGTTCTCGTCAAAGGCGCGCTGCAGGGAGGGCGACAGCCATTCCGGCAGGTCGGCCATGACCCAGCCGGGAGTGTCGTCGGGCAACTGGCCGATGGCGCGCGCCATTTCCTCGTCGGTCATCGGCTCGGGCGCATGGCTGTCGGCCGCAAAACTGTCGTTGAGCGCCGCCGGGTCCTCGTTCCAGTCACGCATCGCAACGGCAAGCACCAGTGCGCGCGGGCTATCGGTACCCATCAGCGCGGCATGGGAGGCGCGGCGGCGCAGCGCGTCATAGACCAGGTTGCCGATAGCGGCGCGGTCGCCGGCACCTGCGAAGCGATTGTTGAGCCCCCAGGCCTTGAGCGCTTCCGAAACCGGGCGCTTGCGGGTCTCCACATCGGTCAGGACGGCAATGGCGGCGGACAGGCGACCGGGAAGGCGCATTCAGATACTCGGGGCTAGGATGACAAGGCGTACCACGAGCCATACCCACAGAAGGGCAAGCACCACAAGGCCTGAGACATAGGCGCCGAACCGGCGATAGACGCGGTTGGAGCTCACATGAATGCCCGCATGGGCGTAGCGCATTGCCACGAACAGCCATGCCAGCACCAGTTCCACCCACCCGGCGCCGCCACTCCACAGGGCGATCAGCACGGCCACATAGAACAGCACTGGCAACTGAAACTGATTGTCGAAATTGTTGGAAAGTAGCCGCGCCCGCAGCGGCCAGGCCGTTCGCTCGACCGCGATTTCCTTGACCGCAATCTCCCCGCTGACGACGCGCGGGACGCGCTCAAATCCCATCAGGATCAGAATTCCCAGGGTCAGCAATACTTGCGCAGCGATGGCAAGGATCAGCATTTTGTCGACGAACGGCACCGCTAACCTCCTGAGTATTGCAGAGATTAAACGCGAGATTTGAACGCGCCACACCCAAAAATCGTGCGCGCAGAAACTGTTACGACATTTTGTCCACACCCATGGCGTAAACGCTCCGTTTACCCCTATATTGTGCCGGCAAAAGCGACCCGATGCTGAGAGCGGGGCCGCATCCACATGAAAAGACCTTGTTCGTAGAAATCTTGATCGTCGTCGTCCTGACCATCGTCAACGGCTTGTTGGCAATGTCGGAACTGGCAGTCGTGTCCGCTCGTCCAGCCCGCCTGAGGGGCATGGCAGAGCAAGGTAACAAGGGAGCCGCGACCGCCATTCAACTGGCGGATGATCCCGGCAAATTCCTGTCCTCTGTTCAAATTGGCATTACCCTGGTGGGTGTGCTGTCCGGCGCCTTCTCTGGCGCCACGCTCGGCGCCCGCCTGAGCGAATGGCTGGCCAGCGTCGGCCTCAACGAAAACGCCGCGAGCGTTTTGGGCGTTGGCGGCGTGGTGGTCCTAATCACCTATATCTCGCTGATCATCGGCGAACTCGTTCCCAAGCAGATCGCCCTGCGCGATGCCGAGGCTGTGGCATCCCGCGTGGCCGGCCCCATGAAAATGCTCGCAACCATCGGTTCGCCAGTCGTGTGGGTCCTCGATATCTCCGGCAAGCTCGTGCTGCGCCTCCTGGGGCAGGCAGGGGAATCCGAGGAGAGGGTGACGGAAGAAGAAGTCAAAACCATCATCGCCGAAGCCACGACGGCGGGCGTAATCGAGAGCGATGAGCACTCGATGATCTCGGGCGTCATGCGCCTGGCCGACCGCTCCGCGCGTGGCCTGATGACGCCGCGTCTCGACGTCGACGTTGTGGACCTCTCCGATGACGGCGATGAAATCCGCCGGACCATCCTCGATACTCACCGCTCGCGCCTGCTGGTGCAGGATGGCGATGCCGACTCCATCATCGGCGTGGTAGCGATCAAAGACATCATCGGTGTCTTCGCCAACGGCCAGCCGCTGGATATCCGCAAATTCGTCCAGCCGGTTCCGGTGGTGATGGATCACGCAGACGCGCTCGACGTGGTCCGCGCCATCCGCAACTCGACAGTGCACATGGCGCTGGTGGTGGACGAATACGGCCACTTTGAAGGCATCGTGACCTCGGGCGACATTCTCGAAGTCATCACCGGTGTCTTCCAGGAAGAGACGGGCGACGACCCGGCACTGGTGCGCCGCGAAGACGGTTCCTATCTCGTTGCCGGCTGGATGCCGGTCGATGAGTTCGGCGACAAGCTGAAGCTGACCATCCAGCGCGATGGCAAGTATGAAACCGTTGCCGGCTACGTCCTCTCGATCATCAACCGCCTGCCCAAGGTGGGCGAGACATTCGAGCACAACGGCTGGAAATTCGAGATCATGGACCTCGATGGCCGCCGCATCGACAAAGTACTGATGACCAAGCTCGATTAAGTAACGCGTGATCAGGGGCAGGCAGCTGCCCCTGGTCTACTACGGGCCTCATAGGGCACGACCTCGTCCTTCGACAGGCTCAGGATGAGGTCTACTGGAGGTGCCATGCGGCCCCGCGCAGGCGGGAATCCTCCTTCCAACCCCACTTAAGCGTCGGTCGTCGACCGTCCGAAAACGGGATCAGCGACGGCGCAATCGAGCCTCTAAAGCGACATCCCGAACCACACGGTCCGGCCATTGTTCTGCACGGGCTGAAAACCGCTGGCCTGCCAGAAGGCGACGCCGCCGGTATTGCCGGCATTGGCGCCGAGATGAATGCCGCTCACGCCTGCTGCACGGGCGCTGGCGATCCAGAGCTGGAGCAGGCCGGTGCCCACGCGCTTGCCGCGCAGCCGCGGCAGGAGGTTCATGTGGATATGGGCGGGATAGCGGGCGACGATATCGGGCGGATTGGAATGCGGATTGCGGATCGCTTCGATGCGAAGGCGGTCCGTATCAGTGAGGTCTGCGGCGGGAACGCTCGCATAGTGTTCCCGCAGAGCGGGCCACCACTCACGCTCAAGCCTTTGGTCAAACGCGTCGGTGTCGAAGGTGCCGACGACATAGCCGGCAACGCCTTCCTGATCCTCGGCGACGAAGACCTGCTCGGGTTCCAGCACCCCATAGGGAGCGGAGTAGAGATGCCCGATGACCTTCCGGTCATTGTGCAATGGCGATGCGTCCTGGCCGCTGTCTCCCGTAACGAGGCAGATCTCGTAGAGTGCTTCGAGATCGCTGGCGCGATAGGGCCGCAGGTCCACCATCAGATCTCTTCGAACGCCCCGGTCTCGACGTTGAACAGGCGGCCGCTTTCCTTGATGGCAGGGCTCATCAGGTCAACCAGCTTGGGAGCGATCTCTGAAGGCTTGGGCAGCGTATCGGGGTTCTCGCCCGGCATGGCCTTGGCGCGCATCGCCGTGCGCACGGCGCCGGGATAGAACACGTTGACCTTCATCTTGGTCTGGGCGACTTCGCCGGAATACGACTTGGCCATGGCATCAACGGCGGCCTTGCTGGCTGCGTATAGGCCCCAGAAGGGGCGCGCCGAGCGGGCCGAGGACGACGACACGAACGCAACGCGTCCGGCCGTCGACTGGCGCAGGAGCAGGTCGGTTGCGCGCAACAGGCGATAGTTCGCCGTCACGTTGACCGTCATGACCTTCTCGAAATCTTCCGGCTTCACATGGGGCAGGGGGCTCAGCACACCGAGCTGCCCGGCATTGGCGATCAGGCCGTCCAGGGCGCCCCAGCGCTCGAAGATGGCCGCGCCGAGACGGTCGATGGCGTCGCCATCGCGCAGGTCGAGCGGCACCAGAGTTGCCGACGAGCCCAGGTCCTGAATTTCGTCGTCAAGTTCCTCAAGTCCCCCGACGGTGCGGGCAATCGCCACCACGTGCGCGCCGCGGCGCGCTGCCTCGACGGATGCAGCATAGCCGATGCCCCGCGAGGCTCCGGTGACGAGGATGACCTTGCCTGCAAGGTCCTGTGTTCCAGCCATTAACCGGCCTCTTTAAGCAGAGAGATTTGTTTGGGTTTGCTTTTGACGCTGCCGTTCAAGTCGGTCAACTGCGTCGGATAGTCGCCCGTGAAGTAGTGGTCGGTAAATTGCGGAGCATCCGGGTTCCGCGATTCACCGCCGACGGCATTATATAGGCCATCGATCGACAGGAATTCCAGTGAATCCGCGCCGATAAACTTGCACATGGACTCAAGATCCTTGTGCTGGTTTGCAAGCAGCTTCTCAGGATCAGGCGTGTCGATGCCATAATAGTCCGAATAGTGGATCATTGGGCTGGCGACACGAATATGGACTTCGGTGGCCCCAGCATCGCGCATCATCTGCACAATCTTGACCGAGGTGGTGCCGCGCACGATCGAGTCATCGATCAGCACCACGCGCTTGCCCGCGATTTCGGCGCGGTTGGCCGAATGCTTGAGCTTGACGCCGAAGGCGCGAATGGACTGCGTAGGCTCGATGAAGGTGCGGCCCACATAGTGGTTGCGGATGATGCCGAGCTCGAACGGAATGCCGCTCGCCTGCGCAAAGCCGATTGCTGCGGGCGTGCCGCCATCGGGCACCGGGACCACCACGTCGGCTTCCACCGGCGCTTCCTTGGCCAGGTTGATGCCCATGCGTTTGCGCGCGCCATAGACGCTGCGGCCGGCCACGACGGAATCGGGGCGGGCGAAATAGACATATTCGAACAGGCAGGGGCGTTCCGGCGCCGGGTGCGAAGGCTTGCGCTCCTCAATGGTGATCGAGCCGTCGGGCTGGATCTCGCAGATGATGACTTCGCCATTCTCGACATCGCGAACGTATTTCGCCCCGATGATGTCGAGCGCGCAGGTCTCGGAGCAGAAAATCGGCTTGCCGTTGAGCTCGCCCATCACCAGCGGGCGGATGCCCACAGGGTCGCGGGCCGCAATCAGCTTCGTGCGGGTCATCGCCAGCATGGCGTAACCGCCTTCCATCTGGCGGAGCGCATCGATGAAGCGGTCGGTGGACGAGGCATGGCGCGAGCGCGCAACCAGATGCAGCACAACCTCGGTATCGGAGGTCGACTGGCAAATGGCGCCGGTCGCGATGATCTGCCGACGCAGCGTCAGGCCGTTGGTGAAATTGCCATTGTGGGCAATGGCAATGCCGCCATCAGCCAGCTCTGCAAACAGCGGCTGCACGTTGCGCAGCGCCACTTCGCCGGTGGTGGAGTAGCGGGTATGGCCCATGGCCATCTCGCCCGGCAGCTTCGCCAGCACGGCAGGGTCGGTATAGTGGTCGCCCACCAGGCCCATGCGCTTTTCGGTAAAGAACTGGCGGCCATCGAAACTGACAATGCCCGCCGCCTCCTGGCCGCGATGCTGCAGGGCGTGCAGCCCCAGCGCGGTCAGGGTCGAGGCATCGTTATGCCCCAAAATGCCAAACACGCCGCACTCTTCATGCAGCGTGTCGCCATCAATGTCGAAGCTGTCGTCGTCGCTCGGATGGTTCACCGGGGTCTCCATACCTTTGCGGATATACCGCAACTCTGCGTGTCGCCAGGGGCGACGGGCCAGGGACGGCCCTGTGCCCGTCCCATAGACCATATTGGTTGTTCCCGACCATTGCCACGCAAGGTGGTCAGGGTTGTGGCGAGCGCAGTGCACTCGCCTCGTCGATTAGATCGCGGCCGGCGCGGTCGGCTCTGGCGTGCCGTCCTCGGTCGAGTCTGTGCCCTGATCCAGTGGATTGGGCGACGCGTCGGAGTCTTCGGTCAGGCCGGTGCCGCCCTTGAGCATGTTGGTAACCTGCTGCTCAAGCCCTTCGGGCAGCAGCGAAATCAGGGTTTGGCCCATGCTGCGCAGATGCGGCAGCGACTGGGATTCAGCAGCCCAGCTCGGCAGGTTGTTTGGCAGCAGCCAGGTACCGAAAATGGTGATGACGATGGCGATCAGGGTGCCGCGCAGCACGCCGAACACAAAGCCGAGAGTGCGGTCGATCGGCCCGATGCGGCTGTCTACGACAAAGTCGGCGATGCGCATGGTCAGCAGGTGCAGCACGATCAACGCGACGATAAAGGTCACGACCACCGTGGCAATATCAGCCACGACCGCCTCGGCGATGTACTGCCGTGCGATCTCGGGATGATAGAGATACATGTAGATGGCGATGGCGGCCGAGCCTGCCCATGTCGCCAGTGAAAGCACTTCACGAGTCAAACCGCGCGCTGTTGCGAGGATTGCCGAAATCAGCACCAACACACCAACACCAACGTCGAACGCTGTCAGCATATGCTTCGCCTGCTCCAGTTGCCGCCCCGGCATTGTTGGGCTTCGTTTAACCGCTTTGTGTTGCGCTGCCAAGGGCGGCGCGGGCCCACGCGAAACAATGTCCCCCGAAAGCACTGCAATGTGAGCGCATCACCACTCGTCGCGTTGCGGCTCGCGGGGTTTGCCATTGGCTGCGATCTTTCCCACGAGTTCCGATAGCTCGGTATACTCGGCGACCTCAAGCCCGGAACTGCGATCCGCGGCACTGAGCCGCCCCGTCGCGACGGATTTGAAGCCGAGCTTCTGGGCTTCGCGCAGGCGCAACGAGCCGTGCACAACAGGGCGTACGCCACCAGCCAGAGAGATTTCGCCGAAATAGACGGCCTGGGCGGGCAGGGGCGAACTGGTCAGCGAGGAAATCAATGCAGCGGCGACAGCGAGGTCTGCTGCGGGCTCGTTGATCTTCAGGCCGCCGGCGACGTTGAGATAGATGTCGTTGGCGCCGATGCGAACTCCGCACCGCGTTTCGAGCACGGCGAGCACCATAGAAAGGCGTGAGCTGTCCCAGCCGACAACGGCGCGCCGGGGGGTGCCGAGCGGCGAGGGCGCCACGAGCGCCTGGATTTCAATGAGGATGGGGCGCGTGCCCTCCATTCCGGCAAACACGGCGGAGCCGGCAGCGCCTTCGTCGCGCTGATCGAGGAACAGCGCAGAAGGATTGCCCACCTGCTCGAGACCAAGTTCGGTCATGGCGAAAACGCCGATCTCGTCGGTCGCGCCATAGCGGTTCTTGACGCCCCGCAGGATGCGGAAACGGTGGCTGGTGTCGCCCTCGAAATACAGCACGGCGTCGACCATGTGCTCGACAACGCGCGGGCCGGCGATCTGGCCATCCTTGGTCACGTGGCCCACTAGCACAACGGCGGCACCACTCTTCTTGGCAAAACGCGTCAGCGCCTGCGCCGAGGTGCGGACCTGGGTGACGGTGCCCGGCGCGCTGTCGACGCGGTCGGTCCACAGGGTCTGGATAGAGTCGATGATCACCAGATCTGGCGCATCGCCGCTTTCGAGCGTGGCGAGGATGATTTCGACGTTGGTTTCGGCGGCCAGCAGGACGTTGGCTTCGCCCAGACCCAGCCGCTGTGCGCGCAGGCGCACCTGCGCCACCGCTTCTTCGCCCGAAACATAGATGACGCGCTTGCCCTGATTGGCGAGCGCCGCTGCCGATTGCAGCAACAAAGTTGACTTGCCAATGCCGGGGTCGCCGCCCACCAGCAGCGCTGAACCCTTGACGAAGCCGCCGCCGGTGACGCGGTCGAGCTCGGCAAGGCCCGTCACGACGCGCGCGGCACTTTGCGTTTCGCCAGAGAGCGGCACGAGATTGGTCGGACGCCCGCCCGACTTGGCCGACTTGGGCCCGGCTCCGACGCCGCTATCGACCATTTCTTCGACGATGGTGTTCCAGTCGCCGCATGCATCGCATCGGCCCTGCCAGCGGCTGGAGACGGCCCCGCAGGCCTGGCAGACAAATGAAGAGCGAGATTTGGCCAAGGCGTTTCCTTATGCGGTGCGGGCAGCGATCCGCGCGACGAGGCCGCGCAGCGTGTTCCAGTTGCGGGCGGTCACAACCCCCGATTTTCGTTCGATGATGGCGGGAAGCCTGGAGCCTGCGCCCCGGCCGCCATAGTCCACCACAAGATGTTCCCGGCAGATGCTGATGCGTTCGGGGCCGGGATAATCCCTTATCCAGCCAAAATCCGGTTTGGCTTCGGCGAAGAAATAGGCGGCCACTTCACTCGGGCGCTCGGCGCTGGCTTCGGGCAGGGGATTGGCCTGGTAGAGGGCCTCGATTTGATCCGAGGTGCGCACCACGGCCCGATTGCCGGCTCCCAGACCTAGCTCCTGAACAATCTGGTTCATCTTGTCGGTGACTGCCTCTGCCGTTCCCGAGCCGCTCACCACCATGTTGCCGGTCGCGAAATAGGTTTCGGGGGCTTCGAACCCTGCAGCGGCCACGGCTTCGCGCCATTGCGTCATCGACATGATCTTGTGCGTGACCGGTCCGATCGCGCGCAGCAGGACGACAAAGACGCTCATGGGCTCCCTCGTTGTCTTCTCGACTATCGCAAGGCGAGCCATCGGGCAAGAACAAAAAGAGAACCGATCAGGTCTCGCTCACCGGGAGGTTGCCGTCGCCCACATAGTTGCGATTGTAGCGGCCCTTGAGTGCAGTCAGGAACTCGTAGCCGATGGTGCCGGCAATGTCGGCCTGATCATCGACGCTGATCAGGTTACCGATGATCTCAGCGCCCTCGCCGGGATTGGGAATGTCCTGACCCAGTTCGGTGATATCGACTGTCGCCTGGTCCATCGAAATCTTGCCGACGATCGGGCAGATCTTTCCGCGAATCGCGACCTTGCCGCCCGGGCGCGTGTTGGTGCTCGACAGGGACCGGAAGAAGCCGTCGGCATAGCCATGCGAAATGATGGCGAGGCGGCTGTTGCGCGACAGGGAGTAGCTCCCGCCATAGCCGACGCTTTCGCCGGTGCGCGCTTCGATGACCTGAAGAATCGGCACATGCAGCGTCATCACGGGCGCCATCGGATTTTTGCGTCCATTGACCGCCCGGCCGCCATAGAGCGCGATGCCTGGGCGAACCATCTGGAAATGGTAGTCCCGTCCGGTCATCAGCGCCGCCGAATTGGCGAGCGACGCCGGAATACCGGGGAACTGCGTCATCACCGACCCGAACAGCGCCAGCTGGGTGCGGTTCTTTTCGTGATTGGGCTGATCGGCGCAGGCCAGGTGGCTCATGATCATCTGCGGCGCATAGCCGAGATTGTGGATGCGCTCGCGCACCACGCCTGCTTCGTTGAGTCGGAAACCCAGCCGGTTCATGCCGGTATCGAAGTGGAAAGCCGACGGGTAGGCCTCGTTGCGCTCGACGCACTTGGCCAGCCATTCCTCGAGCATTGCCATCGAGGAAAGCACTGGCATCAGGTTTTGCCGGATGTAGAGGTTGGCCGCGCCCGGATAGAGCCCGTTGAGAATGAAGATGTGCGCATCGGGCACCGCAGCTCGCACGGCCATGCCCTCGTCGGGCGTCGCCGCAAAGAAGAAGCGTGCGCCCGCCGCATGCAGGGCCTTGCTCGCCATGGTGATGCCGGCGCCATAGGCGTCCGCTTTCACAACCGCGCCAGTCAGCGCGCCGGCGCTCACCTTGTCCAGGGCGCGCCAGTTCCGGGCGAGTGCCCCAAGATCGATGCTGAGTTGGCCGCCAAGGCCGGACGTCAAGGCCATGCCTATTCCATACGCTCGGGCAGGTAGTCGGCGCGGGCCAGATTGCCAAAGCGCGTGAACTGCGCCTCAAAGCTGAGCTGCACGGTGCCGGTAGGGCCGTGACGCTGCTTGGCAATGATGACTTCGGCCTTGCCGTGTACCTGTTCCATTTCACCCTGCCAGGTCATGTGCTCTGGCGTGCCTTCTTTAGGCTCTTTGTTCTTTAGATAGTATTCCTCGCGGTAAACAAACATCACCACGTCGGCGTCCTGCTCGATAGACCCCGATTCGCGCAAGTCCGCCAGTTGCGGGTGTTTGTCGTCGCGCGCTTCAACCTGACGCGAGAGCTGGCTGAGTGCAACCACCGGCACTTCCAGTTCCTTGGCGAGCGCCTTCAGCGTCGTGGTGATTTCGGTCAGTTCCTGCACGCGGTTTTGGCTCGAAGCCTTGGTCGAACCGGAAAGCAGCTGAAGGTAGTCGACGATCAGGAAGTCGAGGCCCTTTTGCCGCTTCAACCGGCGGGCGCGAGCGGCCAGCTGCGCCACCGAGATACCACCGGTATCATCGATATAGAGCGGCATCGTGCTCATCATGTTGGATACGTCAACCAGTTTGGAAAACTGGCTGTCGTGAATACGACCGCGCCGGATGTCCGATGAGGACACTTCGGCCTGCTCGGCCAGAATACGGGTTGCGAGCTGTTCGGAACTCATTTCGAGGCTGAAAAAGCCAACCACGCCGCCGCTGGTCGCCTTGCGGCTGCCGTCCGCCGCGATTTCGGCCTTGTATGCCTTGGCGACGTTGAAGGCGATGTTGGTCACCAGCGAGGTCTTGCCCATGGCGGGGCGTCCGGCCAGCACGATCAAGTCGGAGCGCTGCAGGCCGCCCATCTGGCGATCGAGGTCATCGAGGCCCGTGGAAATACCAGACAGGCCGCCGTCACGCTGGAAGGCCTCGCCCGCCATCTGGATAGATGCGCTCAGCGCGCTGGAGAAGCTCTGGAAGCCGCCATCGTAGCGGCCTTTTTCAGCAAGCTGAAACAGCTCGCCTTCGACCTTTTCGATCTGCTTGTTCGGCGTCATTTCGACGTCGGACTCGTAGGCGACCTGCACCATTTCCTCGCCGACGAGGATCAGGTTGCGACGGATGGCGAGGTCGTAAATCGACTGGCCATAGTCGGCCGCGTTGATGACGGTGGTCGCTTCGGCCGCGAGTCGGGCCAGATACTGCGCCATGGTGACATCGGGCAGCAGCTGATCGGGTAGGTGGGTCTTGATTGTCGTCGGGTCGGCCGATTTGCCGGCGCGGATGATCTTGCCCGTCAGCTCGTAGATGTCGCGGTGAATCGGCTCGTAGAAGTGCACCGGTTCTAGGAAGTCGGCGACCCGGTAGAACGCGTCATTGTTCAGCAGGATGGCGCCCAGTAGGGCCTGCTCGGCTTCCACGTTGTGCGGGGCCAGGCGAAATGACTTGTCGTCTGCAGGGGGATGAAGCCGCGCGAGCTCTGCCATGATGCCTCTTGGGAAACATTAACGTGTCTTAACCACGCAACTCTGCCTTGAGTCTTGCCCTATCGGGGGACCGGTTAACGTCGCGTGACTTGTCGCTGTGAACACTGGGGAGAACGGGGACAGAAACCAATGTGTCTTGCATGCGAGCAAGGCGGCAGAATGGCGAGTCGGGTGGTGCCAGGCTCCAGCGTTTCGACGCCAGGGTGGCAAACAAAAAGGCCGGGCACTGGGCCCGGCCTTTGTCGTCTCAGGCGTAAGCCTTAGAGTTCGTCGTCGAAGCGGTCGTCCTGCTGGGCGTCCTTCTGGCCGGCGGCAAAGTCGCCTTCCACGTCGTCTTCGTAGACGGTGACGGTGACGTCTTCACCGGCGCTCTGGCGAACGGCTTCGTCGGCCGAGCGAGCAACGTTGACGGTGATCGAGACGGCGACTTCAGCATGCAGGTTCAGCGGCACGGTGTGCACGCCAACCGACTTGATCGGGTCGGCGAGGTCGACCTGGCTGCGCTGGATGGTGAAACCATCGGCGCCCAGAGCTTCCACGATGTCGCGCGAGGCAACCGAACCGTAGAGCTGGCCGGTTTCGCCGGCCTGGCGGATGATGACGACTTCACGGCCATTGAGGCCTTCGGCAATGCCAGCAGCGGCGTTGCGGCGGTCATCATTGCGCTTTTCGATGTTGGCGCGTTCGGCTTCGAACTTCTTGCGGTTTGCCTCGGTGGCGCGGAGCGCCTTGCCCTGGGGCAGAAGGAAGTTACGAGCGAAGCCGTCCTTCACGGACACTTCTTCGCCGATGGTGCCGGTGCGGCCAACGCGCTCGAGCAGAATAACTTTCATGGGGGTATTCCTTGTAGCTGTCCCGTCTCAAGGACGGTTAGGAGCCCCGGACCATCCGGAGCCCCAACGTATGTCGTTAGGTAAGCTGGAGCTTACTGAACGGCGTAGGGCATGATGCCGATGAAGCGGGCGCGCTTGATGGCCTGGGCCAGTTCGCGCTGCTTCTTTGCCGACACGGCCGTGATGCGGCTCGGCACGATCTTGCCGCGCTCCGACACGTAACGCGACAGCAGACGCACGTCCTTGTAGTCGATCTTCGGCGCGCCTTCGCCCGAGAACGGGCAGGTCTTGCGGCGGCGCTGGAACGGACGGCGGGCCTGGGCGGTGGTGAGGTCTTTGATTGCCATAGCTTTTAGGTCCTTATCTTAGAAACGACGCGGACGGCGTTCGCCGCCGAAGCCACCACCGGGACGGCCACCGCGGTCGCCATCACGATCATCACGATCACGCTTCTGCATCATCGCCGACGGGCCTTCTTCGTGCTCGTCCACGCGGACGGTCATGAAGCGCAGGATGTCTTCGTTGATGCGCATCTGGCGTTCCATCTCGGCAACAGCAGCAGGCGCTGCTTCGATGTTCAGCAGGGTGTAGTGAGCCTTGCGGTTCTTGCGGATGCGGTAGGAGAGACCCTTGAGGCCCCAGTATTCGTTCTTGGTGACCTTGCCGCCGCCCGAAGCGAGGATCTCGGTCAGCGCAGCGGTCAGCTCTTCGACCTGCTGCTGGGACACGTCCTGGCGAGCCAGGTAGATATGTTCGTAGAGGGCCATGAATTGCGCCTTCCTTCGTGGTTTCAAACACAGCAACGTCTGGCGCGGAGCCTCCTTGAAGCCGGAAAGGCGTCAAAGCAGTCTTGCAAAGAGCGGGAACACGGGAGGCCGGACCGAAGTCCTATCTGCGCAACGCACAAACCCTCCGTTCAGCCCCCGGCCAAACGAATTGCTGGCGTGGCTATAGGGCAAATCCCCGGCCGACGCAAGAACGTGCAGTTCTCAGCGAGTGCGGGCGCTTCTACGGCTATCCAGATCGCGTGTACCCGCTATGGCCACGCGGTTGCGGCCGTTGTGTTTGGCGCTATACAGCGCCCCATCGGCAGCTGCCATGAGCTGGTTGAGCGAGGACTGCGCCGTTACGTGGGCCAAGCCGATACTGACTGTCATAGGCACAGGTTTCCCACCATCGGTCGCGAGGCGGCAGGTCGCCACGGCGTGCCGCAGCCGTTCGGCCACAGCGCTTGCCGTCATCTGCGTGGTCTGCGGCAGCAGGATTGCGAATTCCTCGCCGCCGATTCTGCCGACCACGTCGCCCTCGCGCAGCGCCTTCCGCAGGGTGGTGCCCATCATTTCCAGGGCCGCGTCACCCATGGCATGGCCGTGATTGTCGTTGATCTGCTTGAAATGATCGACGTCGAGCATCAACAGGGACGCCCCGGGGCTCTTAAGCGCCTGTTCGGCTCGTCCGACGAAGGCAGCGCGATTGAGCAGGCCGGAAAGCGCGTCATGGCTGGCAGCATGCTCCAGCCTTGCTTGTGCGGTGTTCCAGGCCGCCGTCAGGCAGGCGACGGCGAAAGCAGCGATGGCCAGCATCGCGACGCCTAGGCGCAGCGATGACATCGAAGCCGATTCCGCCAGATCGGTATGCAACGGCAGCAGGTTCAATGGTGCTGCGATCAGCAACCACCCGCAGGCCGCCGTCGTCAGCAGCATGGCAATGGTGGGCGGGAAAATCACCGCGCACCAGATTAACGCCGGTATCGAAAAAGCAATGCTGCCAGCGCGACCCAGCAGGTGCATCAGCGCGATGGAGCCTACCAGCGCGATCAGCGCGGCGGCCATCGAGAGCTGACGAAAGCGGACTTCCCCCGGTTGGTCGGCGGCCTTCGGCATGACGAGGCTGAAGGCTAGCGTCAGGAAGATGGCGTAGTTGGCCATTTCAGTCGCAAACCACAGATAGAAGCTGTCGCTCGCCGGCATGGCAAACAGGTATATGCCCGGCACCATTCCGGCCACGGCGGCGCAGGTGGCCGAAAACACGATGCTGACGACGATGAAGGTCGCATCCATCGGGCGCTGCATCAGCAGCGTCCCCTTCGGGATGGATTGGAAGGCCAATGCACCGCCGGCCACGCCAGCGATATTGGCTCCGTTCAGTAGCGTTGATCGTGCGAGATCATTGCCACTCAGCAGGTCGGCGCCAATAAAAGCCAACGCTGAAGTCAGCCAGGTGAGGGGGCGATTGGTTTCCGGCCTGAGCACCATGATGGCCAGCAGAATCGCGTTGGCGGGCCAGATACTGGCCAGCGAAAACAATACCTGGCTGTGAATGCCGATGATGCAGGCGCAAAATATCAGAGCACCGACTACGAGCGACTGCAGTGTGGGATTCCGAGGCAGGGTACCCCGCCAGATCGTAGCTATGGTCGGTGATTGCATGGAAAAAATCCCTACCCATGCGCATCTTAGCTACGGCGAGTTAATGGATTATCGCGCTCGTTGCGCCCATTGTCTTGGTTAGGGGCAGCAAGGGGGGTATGGCCGGGAATTCAATGCAAGCCGGGCAGATTGCAGCGATGCCCGGCTCGCTTGGGGGCATCAGTTCGGTTCGTCGCCGACGGCAAGTATGTTGCCTTCGGAATCCTTGAACCAGGCCGCATGGAACTTGCCCATGGTGGCAATGCCATTGACGGTCTTGAGGCCGGGCATGTCGTATTCTTCGAACTTCACGCCGTGGCGTTTCATGTCCTGCACCTCCGCCTCCACATCTTCGGTGGCGAAAGAGAGCAGGGTGTTCGGCGCCTTGCCGGCATTGGGTGTCGGATACAGCAGGAAGCTGGTTCCGCCTCCCAGCTTGTACATGCAGCCCATGTCGTCTTCCATTGCGGGAGACAGGCCGAGCTTGTCCTTGTACCACGATTTTGCGCGGTTCATGTCTGCAGCCGGGATAGTTGCATAGGCACGATGGTCCGTGAGCATATTTCCCTCCTGTTCAGAGCTGGAGGCGCCAAAAATACGCCTCCTCAAGGCGGGTGTAAACGAATCCTGCGGCGGAAACGCGGCCCTCTCCAAAAAGATCGGGAGGCCGCTGATGCGACCTCCCGGGGGACGTTAAGGGGGTGAAACCTACTTTGCGGCGAAGCTGATCGTGCCGGCCGACTCCGCGGTCAGGGGTTCCGTGCCGGCCGGTAGTCCGTTCACCGAGAGGATGTATGCCGCGATGTCGGCATAGACCTCAGGCGTCAGGGATTCTGGTGCGGCGGGCGGCATGCTGTGCACCTTGGCCACGAAATCCACGGCGGAAGTTCCTTCCCAATTGGGCTGGAAGAACTCACCGGCCAGCGGCGGGCCATAGGTGTTGTTGGTCAGCGTGTCGCCATGGCAGACGGCGCAGTTGGCATTGAACGCCGTCTTGCCCGACGCAACCTGGGCGTCGGTAAAGCTCGGCAGGTCTGCCACCGGAACAGCTGCTGCCGGCGCCGGGGCGCTGGTGCTGGTCGAGGCCGCCGCCTGGTTCTGACCCCGCAGTGATTGCTCATCGGCCGGCTTGACCTTGCTCGGATCACCTTCTCCTGAATAGGTGAAGGCGATGAGCTGGCCGGGATTGTCGAGGTCGGTCGTCGTGCCACCCGCGACGTTCTCGGCAACGCCCGAGGCATCGGTCACCACATAGATGGTCTTGCCATCAGCGCTGACGGCAATGTCGCGGTAGCGGTTGTTGGTTTGGAAATAGCGCTCGATGGTGCCATTCACCTTCTTCCCGCTTTCATCGAGCGGGAGCATGTAGATCGACCCGCGCTTCAGGGTGGGGGCGAGCAGCACCTTGCCCCAGCCGGGAATGCGGTCATCGCCGCCTTCATAATACTCGACGCTGGTGATGCCGACGGTGGGCCAGCAGATGAAGTCGAGGCCCTTGCAGTCCGCCACCACGAAGTTCCACCCGGTATCGACGGTGAACATGGTGGCAATCGGGTCAACCATGGGTTCGGTGAACGCAGTCTCGGGCACGTGAGGAACATTGTCCGGGATGACGTATTCGCTGAACGTGGTCTCCGCACAGGGCGGGTTGGCCGCGAGTTCCCAGTTGGCGTGCTCATAGGCTTTGTCGTCCTTGAACCCGACGACGTTTGACCAGCCGTAATTGCCGCCGCTGGTCAGGATGTTGACCTCGTCATCGGTCTTGGGGCCGTGTTCGGTGGCGTAAAGCGTGCCGTCCGGGCCGAAGTCGATGCCCTGCATGTTGCGATGGCCATAGGTAAAGACGTGGCTTTTGACGCCACCCAGTTCCGGATTGTCGTTCGGCACGGAGCCATCCAGGTTGAGCCGCAGGGATTTGCCGACATAGGAGACGTAGTCCTTGGCGGCCAACTCGTCGGCGGTCGGCAGCCGCTGCGCCTCGATGGGGAGACACACATTGGCGCCCTGGTTATTCCCCTGGTCGCCAATCGTATAATAGAGCGTGTTGTCGGGCCCGACCTTGAGGCGCCCTGAATTGTGGTCATTGCTTGCCGGCAGCCCGGTGATCAGGTCGACGGGATCACTCAGCGTACCATCGGCCTCGTTGTAAGAGAGCCGGATGATCTTGGTGTAGAGCTTGTAATAGGGGCTGCTGGGGTCGGTGACCTGCGGGTCCGGGCCCTTGGCCTCGTCGATGTAGGTGTAGGCCGTATAGACGTAATCGTTGCCGGTGCCTTTGCCGAGTTCGGGATGCAGGGCCATGCCCATCAGGCCATCCTGTCCGCCGGGCGCCGAAATCTCGTCGATGGTGATCGCCACCTTCTGCTCGCCCGTGGCCGGGTCGATGCGACTGATGCGCTTGCCGGTCCGCTCGGTGATCCACAGCATGCCATCGGGGCCCAGCGTCAGTTCCCACGGATTGGCGAGATCCTTTGCCACCACCGATTCTGTGAATTGTTTTGCCCCGGTGACGTATGAATCAGGGCCTTGTGCAACTGCCGGAGCGACCAAGGCAGTGCAGGCAAGAAGCGCGCAGGCGATCTTGGGAGATATCATGTCAGCATCCTTTCGCGGTCGGGCGTAGAACGCGTGAACCTCAAATTCGTTCACTGCCTCCCGGATGCGCGAAAACCGCCGGTAACCTGCTGAGTCCAAGGCGTTTGGCGGCCGCGCCCTATATCTGCCTTGACACCGCCGCACACTCCCGGCAAACGCCCAGAAACTGGACACTCTCCCTCGAGAGTGTCTAACTGCGCACCGACAAGGGGGCCTTCATGACCAAACGCGCTTTCACATTTCCGGGGCAGGGTAGCCAGGCAGTCGGCATGGGCAAGGATCTTGCCGCAGCCTTCCCCGAAGCCCGCGCCGTATTTCAGGAAGTCGACGAGGCCCTCGGCCAGCGCCTTTCCGCGACCATGTTCGAAGGCCCGGATGATATCCTGCGCCTCACCGAGAATGCCCAGCCCGCGCTGATGGCGGTGAGCGTCGCGGTCATCCGCGTGCTCGAAGCCAAGGGCGTGCGCCTGGCCGATCATGCCGCCTATGTGGCTGGCCATTCGCTCGGCGAATATTCGGCGCTCTGCGCTGCCGGCACGTTCTCGCTGTCCGACGCGGCTCGCCTGCTGAAGACGCGCGGCCAGGCCATGCAGAAGGCCGTTCCCGTTGGGCACGGCGCTATGGCTGCCTTGCTGGGCCTCGATCTCGAAACCACCCGCGAAGTTGCTGCCGAAGCTGCCCAGGGCGATGTCTGCGACGTGGCCAATGACAATGCTCCCGGCCAGGTCGTGGTTTCCGGCGCGACGGCGGCAGTCGAGCGCGCTGTTGAAATCGCCAAGGCCAAGGGCGCAAAGCGTGCTCTGCTCCTGCCGGTCAGTGCACCATTTCATTGCTCGCTGATGCAGCCCGCCGCTGAGGCAATGGCCGCAGCGCTGGCAGAAGTCACCATGAATGCTCCGGCCGTGCCGCTGGTCGCCAACGTGCTGGCATCCCCAATTTCCGACCCCGCCGAGATTCGCCAGCGTCTGGTTGAGCAGGTCACCGGCGTCGTCCGCTGGACCGAGAGCGTCACCTGGCTGACCACCACCGGTGGCGTGACCCATCTGGCCGAGCTGGGTGCCGGCAAGGTGCTGACCGGCCTGGCCAAGCGTATCAACGCCGATGCGGTGGCAACCGCCGTTGGCTCACCCGCCGATATCGAAGCCTTTGCGGCCGAACTGTTGGCATAAGACCTTGAATCAGGCTGTGAATGGCTTGAATCACTCTCTCCGTGGAGAAGACTAAATGTTTGATCTGACTGGCAAACGCGCTCTGGTTACGGGCGCCAGCGGCGGCATCGGGCGCGAAATCGCCAAAGCACTTGCTGCAGCCGGCGCGACCGTCGCCCTGAGCGGCACGCGTGTCGCGGCGCTGGAAGCCACTGCCGCCGAAATCGGCAAGCCGAGCCCGATCCTGCCCTGCAACCTGTCCGACCTCGCCGAGGTCGACAAGCTCGTCCCGGCTGCGGAAGCCGAGCTGGGTGGCCTCGACATTCTCATCAACAATGCCGGCCTCACGCGCGACAACCTGTTCATGCGCATGAAGGACGAAGAGTGGGACGAGGTGATCGCGGTCAACCTCACCGCAGCATTCCATCTCAACCGCAGTGCACTACGTGGCATGATGAAGCAGCGTTTCGGCCGCATCATCGGCATTTCTTCGGTTGTCGGTGTCATGGGTAACCCCGGGCAGGGCAACTATGCCGCCTCCAAGGCTGGCCTGATCGGCATGAACAAGGCGCTGGCCCACGAAGTTGCCAGCCGCGGTATTACTGTCAATTCCATCGCCCCCGGCTTCATTGCTTCGGCAATGACCGATGAGCTCAATGACAAGCAGCGCGAGTCGATCCTTTCGACGATTCCAGCCAATCGGCTGGGCACTGCACAGGAAATTGCCGCCGCTGCGGTTTTCCTGTCGAGCGATGCAGCAGGCTACATCACTGGGCACACGTTGAACATCAACGGCGGCATGGCGATGATCTGATAAAAGGCCGAAAGCCGTTGAAAACCGGCTGTTAGGCTTCTGGTGGTGCGGCTCCAAGTGTGATACTCGCCCCGCCAGTTACCCGTGGCAGACTGCCTTGCGGGCGCATCGAACCGCGCCTACATTGCCTCCAAGTCAGCCAAACGGTGCTTGAAGATTTGGCACTGCGCCAATAAGAAGCGAAACGAAACCTCGATTTCGAAAAGGGAAGTCAAATATGAGCGATGTCGCTGATCGGGTCCGCAAGATCGTTGTGGAACACCTCAATGTGGACGCCGAGAAGGTTGTCGAGAAGGCTAGCTTTATCGACGATCTGGGTGCGGACTCCCTCGACCAGGTTGAGCTGGTGATGGCATTCGAAGAAGAATTCTCGGTCGAGATTCCGGACGACGCTGCTGAAGGCATTCAGACCTTCGGCGATGCCGTTTCCTTCCTCACCAAGGCCGTCGGCTAAGCCCGCGGGCTGAGCCGAGATAGGCAGTAAAACATGGAATTGCGACGCGTCGTCGTTACCGGGATGGGTCTTGTAACCCCCCTCGGCTGCGGTGTTGAAGCCACTTGGGCCAATATCCTGGCCGGCAAGAGTGGCGCTAAACGGATCGACGACTTCCAGGTCGATGATATTGCCTGCCAGATCGCCGCACAGCTTCCGCTGGGCGATTATGCGGACGGGAAATACAATCCGGACGAATGGATGGACGTGAAGGATCAGCGTAAAGTTGACGCCTTCATCGTCTACGCCATGGCTGCTGCAACTCAGGCTATCCAGGATGCGGGCGTTGAGCCCAAGACCCAGGAAGAGCAGGAACGCACCGGTGTTCTGATTGGTTCGGGTATTGGTGGTATCGGCGGCATCTATGATGCTTCCGTGCTCCTCCACGAAAAGGGTCCACGCCGGATCAGCCCGTTCTTCATTCCTGGCCGCCTGATCAACCTGGCTTCTGGCTATGTGTCGATCCGTTTCGGTCTCAAGGGTCCGAACCATTCCGTCGTTACCGCATGTTCCACGGGAGCGCACGCCATTGGCGATGCCGCGCGCCTGATCGCCCTGGGCGATGCGGACGTGATGGTGGCCGGTGGCACTGAAAGCTGCGTCAATCGCCTGGCACTCGCCGGCTTTGCTGCAGCCCGTGCGCTGTCGACCGGTTTCAACGACAACCCCCAGGCCGCATCGCGCCCTTACGACAAGGATCGCGATGGGTTCGTCATGGGTGAGGGTGCAGGGATCGTCGTGCTCGAAGATTACGAGCGTGCGAAGGCCCGTGGTGCCAAGATCTATGGCGAAATCATCGGCTATGGCCTCAGCGGCGATGCCTATCACATCACCGCGCCGTCGCCTGATGGCGATGGTGGCTTCCGCGCCATGAGCGCGGCGGTCAAGCGTGCTGGCATCAGCGCTTCGGACATCGACTACATCAACGCCCACGGTACCTCGACGCCTCTCGGCGACGAGATCGAGCTGGGCGCTGTGACGCGCGTTCTGGGCGATGCGGCCGCTACGACGGTGATGAGCTCGACCAAGTCTGCCATCGGTCACCTGCTGGGTGCCGCTGGTTCGGTCGAAGCCATTTTCTGCCTGCTGGCGATGCGGGATAGCGTGGCGCCGCCAACGCTCAATCTCGATAACCCATCGGTCGAAACCGTGATCAATCTGGCGCCCAAGATGGCCGTCAAGAAAGAGATCAACGTGGCGCTTTCCAACAGCTTCGGCTTTGGCGGCACCAATGCGTCTCTCGTGATGCGCAAGGTCAGCTGATTATCCACGACTCTATGAGAGGCACACTGCGCTCGCGCGCAGTGTGCCTCTTGTCTTTGTGGCGTGGCATGCAAAGAATGCCGCGGCCATGAGGCTGACTCAAACCGGTGACAAGACCGGCCGCATCTCCATGCTTGCGGGCTACCAGGGTGAACCAGCACGATGAATGATCGCAAAACCAGGCGCCGCCGTTCCAGCAATGGGTTTATCGATATTCTCAATGGCTTGCTGACCCTTCTGGTCATCGGCCTGCTCGTCGCCGGGGGCCTCGCGGTCTACGGCGCATCCCAGTTTTACGGGGCAGGACCCCTCAAAGAAGAGACCACGTTCCGGGTCGAATCGGGATCGGGCCTTTCGTCCATCGCGACGCGCCTTGAAGAGCAGGGGCTCATCTCCAATCAGTACATTTTCCAGCTCGGCGGTCGCGTGCTCGAGCGCCAGTCGGTCATCAAGGCCGGCGACTTCCGCATTCCCGCTGGCGCCAGCATGGCCGAGATCCTCAAGGAGCTCAGCGAAGGCAATCCCATCCGCTATGCAGTGACTATTCCCGAGGGCTGGACTTCGTGGGAAGTGCTGCAGCGCATCAACGGCGACAGCAACCTCACCGGTGAAGTCTCGACCCTGCCGCCGGAAGGCTCGGTCCTGCCTGGCAGCTACGATTACGTTCCCGGCGATACCCGCCAGTCGGTGCTCGACAAGATGCAGACCGCGATGACGGACGCTCTGGCCTCCATATGGGCGGAGCGCGACCCCGATCTGCCGCTGGAAACTCCCGAGCAGATGCTCGTGCTGGCTTCGGTCGTGGAAAAGGAAACCGGCGTTGCCAGCGAACGGCCACAGGTCGCGGCAGTCTTCGTCAACCGCCTGCGCGAAGGCATGCGTCTGCAGTCCGACCCGACCATTATCTACGGTATCACCAAGGGGCAGGGCTCCCTTGGCCGCGGCATCCGCCGCTCCGAGATCGAGGCCAAGACCGAGTACAATACCTACCAGATCAATGGCCTGCCGCCGACGCCGATCGCCAATCCGGGCATCGATGCGCTGCGTGCCGTTGCCCACCCCGATAGCCACGACTACCTCTATTTCGTGGCCAAGGGCGCAACTCCGCGCGAGGGCCACGTCTTTGCGGAAACCTATGCCGCGCATCAGAAGAACGTCGCCCAGTATCGCAAGATAGCGGCCGAGGCTGCTGCACAGGCCGAAGCCGACGCCGAAGCCGCCCGCCAGGCGCTGGAGGCCGAGCAGGCCGGCGCCGCGGCCGAGCCTGCAGCACAGTGAGCCAGTCGCTCGCCAGCATGACAGGCTACGCGCGTGCCACCGGTTCGGTGCCGGGCGCGTCCTTCGCCTGCGAAGTCAAATCGGTGAACGGTCGAGGCCTTGATGTCCGTCTTCGGCTGGCGCCTGGCTTTGACGCCCTCGAAAGCGATATCCGCCAGTTGATCGGCAAGACGCTGTCGCGCGGCTCGCTGACCTTCAATCTTTCCGTCGAGCGCGATGGGGCTGGGGGCGATCTGCTGGTTAATCGGCAGGCCCTTTCCACGGTCCTTGCCGCCATCGACGAGCTGAGCGGCAAGATCACCGCGGCGCCGCCAACCCTGGATGGCATTCTCGGCCTTAAGGGCGTGCTCGAGCAACGCGACACGCCCATGTCCTCCGAGGCCGAGGAAACTTTGTCGGCTGGCATTCTCGAGGCCGCTGCGCAGGCGCTCAAGGGCTTGGTGGCTGCACGCCGTCAGGAAGGCGCCCAGATTGCCCAGGTGCTGATCGACCGGCTCAACGAGATTGCCGCGCTCGTGCAGCGCGCGGAAAGCCATCCGGCTCGCAGCCGCGAGACCATTCTCGCCAAGCTCCGCCAGCAGGTGGCGGACGTCGCCTCCGACATCGCAATTCCCGAGGATCGCCTCGTTCAGGAAGCACTTCTGCTCGCCACCAAGGCCGATATTCGCGAGGAACTCGATCGGCTTGTGGCGCACATTGCCAGCGCCCGCCAGCTGATCGCGGGCGGCGGGGCGGTCGGCCGCCGGCTTGATTTCCTGGCCCAGGAGTTCAATCGCGAGGCCAATACCTTGTGCAGCAAATCCAATGCAGTGGAGCTCACGGCCATCGGCCTTGACCTCAAAGCTGCGATCGATCAACTACGCGAGCAAGTTCAGAACATCGAATAGGAATTGGCTGATGGAGTCTCAGCGTCGCGGCGTCATGCTGGTTATCGCTTCCCCTTCCGGGGCCGGCAAATCGTCCATTTCGCGCTCCTTGTTTCAGCAGGATCCCAATATCCGCCTGTCGGTCTCGGTCACGACGCGCGCTCGCCGCAGCGATGAAGTCGAGGGCATTCACTACTATTTCGTGGACGTGCCGACCTTCAACCGCATGAAGGCCGATGGGGAACTGCTCGAATGGGCGCAGGTCCATGACAACTTCTATGGCACCCCGCGCGCCAAGGTCGAAGAGCAGCTCGCGGTCGGCAACGACATCCTGTTCGACGTCGACTATCAGGGCACCCTGCAGCTCTATAAGCAGAGCCGCAAAGACATGGTGACGGTGTTCATTCTTCCCCCAAGCATCAGTGAACTGCGCTCCCGTCTTGAGCGCCGTGCGCAGGACAGCGCTGGCACCATCGAAAAGCGCCTGCGCAATGCCAAGATCGAGATGCAGCATTTCGGCGAATACGACTACATCATCATCAATGATGATCTTGAGGCCTCGACGCAGAAGGTGCGGTCCATCCTCGCCGCGGCGCGCCTGGCGCGCCCGCGTCTGACCCAATTGGATAATTTCGTCAAAGACTTGCAGGACCAGATCGATTCACTCTGAGAGCCAGTTGAATCGACGCGTGAAATGAAAAACGGGGCCAGTGGCCCCGTTTTCTGTTTATTCGGTCGCGTCTGCCTTTGGCATCCGTCGCAGTTCCGGCAGGGCACGTGCCATCGCCAAGAATGCCTCGATGGCCAGGTCCTCGGCGCGCTCGTCGCCCTTGAGCCCGGCAGCGGCCAACAGGCCCTCCACAGGCACGCCAGCGGCCTTGAGGCTCTGCCGCACCATCTTGCGGCGCTGCCCGAAGGCAGCACGTGTGATGTGCTCGAGATCCCTAACCTTCACGTCGTCGCCAACCGGCTTGGGCACCAGATGCACCACGGCCGAAGTCACGTTGGGCGGCGGCACAAAGGCCTGTCGGCCCACATTGAAGGCGATCCGCGCATCGGTGCGCCAGCCCGCCAGTACGCCAAGGCGTCCATAGGGATCTTCCCCCGGCTGCGCGCAGATGCGCTCGGCAACCTCACGCTGAAACATCAGCGTCAGGCTCTCGAAGAACGAGGGCCACGGGTCCTGCGTTAGCCACCCGGTCAGCAGGGGCGTCGCAATATTGTAGGGCAGGTTGGCAATGATCCGCGTGGGGCCGCTCGCCAGCTGGCGGTAGTCCATTTCCATGGCGTCGCCTGAGATCACCGTCAGGCGGCCGGGATAGGCCTCGGCGATCTGCGCCAGGGCGGGCAGGGCACGCGCGTCCCGCTCGATGGCGATCACTTCACGTGCGCCCTCGGCCAGCAGGGCGCGCGTGAGCCCGCCCGGGCCCGGACCCACCTCGATGACGCGAACGCCTTCCAGCGACCCGGAAACACGCGCTATGCGTGACGTCAGGTTAAGGTCGAGCAGAAAGTTCTGGCCCAGCTCTTTCTTGGCACGAAGCCCGTGTTCCGCGATGACTTCGCGTAGAGGGGGGAGGTTGTCGATTTGGCTCATCGTGTCGCCGTCATTGTATCGGCCATCCGGATGGCTGCGAGAAAACTGGCCGACGAGGCGCGTCCGGTGCCGGCAATATCGAAGGCCGTGCCGTGATCGGGCGACGTCCGCACGATGGGCAGGCCAAGGGTTACGTTGACGGCATCCTCGAAAGCCACCGTCTTGATCGGGATCAGCGCCTGATCGTGATACATTGCCACCACGGCGTCATAGCGCTCCCAATGCGCTGGGTAGAACAACGTGTCGGCGGGCAGGGGGCCGACCGCCGCGATGCCTTCAAACTGCAGCTGGGTAATAGCCGGCCCGATGATTTCAAGTTCTTCCCGGCCGATGGCACCGCCTTCGCCGGCATGAGGATTGAGCCCCGCCACCCCGATCCGGGGATTGGCAATGCCGAAGCGGCGCTTGAGATCACTTGAGATTACCTGGATTGTCTCGACGATCAGCTCCCGCGTCAGTAGGTCGGGGACGTCACGTAGCGGCACGTGGATCGTCACCGGCACAGCGCGCAGGCCGCCATGGGCCAGCATCATCACAGGCAGGCGCGGCTTGCCGCCAAGGGCGCAGAGTTCTGCCAGGAATTCGGTATGGCCAGGATGCTTGAACCCGGCATGATAGAGCGCACCCTTGTGGATAGGCGCGGTTACGAGCCCCCGGCATAGGCCTGTGAGCGTCGCCGTCACCGCAGCTTCGATGGAGCGGATAACGGCTCCAGCGGAAAGCGGCGACGTCTGTCCGGGATGGTCGGGCACCAGTCCCTCGACGCTCACGACAGGCAGTGCATTGTCAAAGGTGGCGTTGGCCTCTTCCGGCTTCACACTCACCACAGCCACGGGCAGCCCCAGCCGCTCGGCGCGGGATTTGAAGAAGTCGGCATTGCCGAAAACGCAGAAGGGGCTGAGCCCCAGTTCCGCCCGGCGCGCAAACAGAGACAGGATAATGTCGGGACCTACGCCTGCAGGTTCGCCCATGCTGATGGCCAGCGGCTTGTCCATATCCCCCCCAAACAGGCAAACGGAGCCCGCGATTGGCAATCAACCGCCCCGGCTCCAGCAGGTAGAAGGGCCCGCTAGCGCGGGCCCGGACTGATTAGTTGTAGATGATCTTGGCGCGCTTGCGCAGATCGGCGAGGTAGGTGGTCACCTGTCCCGCGAGAGCCTCATTGCCGGCCGAGGCGCGCAGGTCGCCCTTGATGAAGGTCAGGTCCTGCGCCTGGGCCTTTTCGCAAACCGCCAGCATGGAGACGCCGGATTCAACGACGCGTGGCTTGGTGATGCCGCCAACATTGAGCCCGGCCAGTTCCTTGGCGATGGCTTCTGGCAACTGGGTGGCATGGCGGCGGCCGACATCGATCACGGCGGCGTCGGTGTAGCGCAGCGACAGATCAACCGCGGAACCGCAGCCCGAGAAATTCGAACGGTAGTTGCTTGCCTGGCCAGTACGGCCACTCGAGCCGGGGCCAACAAAGATGATCTCTTTGAGGATGTAGTCGAACGTCTGGTAGGGCTGAACCTTGGTGGCAGCCTGCTGGTCCAGGGAAAGCTCGGAAATTTGCACCTGCGGCATGATTGCGGCTTCGGTGATGGCATTCCAGGCGATGGCGGCGCGCAGGCGATCCTTGAGCGTATCCATGTTGACGCCGCCCTGCTGCAGCATGGCCACCAGCCGGTCCTGGCTGACATTCATGTTGCGGGCGATCTGCAGCATGGCTTCGTCGACCTGCGTATTGGTCACCGTGATGCCGAGGCGCTTGGCTTCCGACATCTGGATGGCTTCGTCGATCAACTGTTCGGTTGCGCCCTTGGTGCCGGTCTTGTTGCCTTCGAGCACGAAGAGCTTCATGCGCTGGGAAACCTGCATGTCGGTGATCGGGGTGCCGTCAACGGTCACCTTCACGTTCTGTGCAAAGCTCGGTAGGGCTGCGCTGAAAGAGAGCGCTACGCCTACGAACACGGCGCTCGCAGCGCGCCCCCAGAAATTCATTGCCATCGTTGTCTTCCGCCTCGTGTCAAAACACCCGCTCTCAATGCGGTGGGAACGGCGCGCTGTCAATTGCCCCACGAATGAGGCCAAAATCCGATACTAGAACTTGGGTACCGGCACGACGCCCGTGTGCCCCACGTTCAGTCCCGCCGGAGCCTTGAGGCGGAACGTCGCCGTGACGCGAGTATCGTTGGGTGTGCTGTGCGTCGGTCCGGTGCGAACGGCGTCTGCGCCAAAGGCCAGGAAACCGTCGTCATAGCCAACGCCGCCGCCAAACTGCAGCCAGGTATTACCCGCCAGATCCCAATAGGTGTTGGCCTTGACCGTCCAGTAGTCGGCCACCGGAACGCCGACTTCGCCACCAATCTCATGCGCGCTGTCGGCCATACCACCGGCGGGGTTCGCTGCAAGATAGGTGTAGTCGAGCGTGGCGCTGTAGCCGTCTGCCGCGTAGCTGGCGCCCAGCCCGGCGCGCGCGATGCTGGGATTGGTGGTGTCGATCTGAACCTTGCCGCCCAGCTTGAGCCCGGGCACGAAAGAGCCATAGGCACCAAGCACCGCATAGGATGCAGTTCCGCCCAGCCCGCCGCCCGCTGCCGTCAATGCGGCATCGGTCGTGTCGAAGGCGTTGACCCCGGCGAGATGGAACGACTGACCGGCAATCAGTTCCACATAGCCGCCATTTTCGAAGTTGGCCTGATAACGGCCGCCGACATTGGCACGCAGGCCCGTTTCCTGGCGGTCGCTGCCCGAGAAGCGGTTGTAGCTGAACAGGTTCGTGTCATCGAACACGAAGCTCTGGGCGTTATCATTGGTGATGCCGACCGCCGCTGTGTCGGATCCGCGATAGACCGCCTGCGCGATCGGTTCGATCAGGTGAACAGTCGAGCCGTCATTGGCCGCTACTGGGAAGCGGACATCCATCGCGGCGATGGGCGTTGCACTCCAAAGCGTCGTTGCGCCGGGCAGGGTGGGGCTGGTGCCATCGTAATAGGCAGCGTCTGCCCGTCCACCGAGATAGGGCGTTGCCACAAAGCCGCCAGCGCCGATCCACTGCGTCTGCCATCCAGCCTGCAGCGTCGCGTGCTGCTTGTTCCCGGCGTAGCCGTTGGTATAGGGCACGCCGCCGCTGACGCCATTAGAATCCAGTTCGCGGCGCACGCCAAGCAGGCGCCCGCTGATCTCGATCCGGCCGCGGTCTTGGCCAAGTTCCTCGATATGGTCGAACCGCAGAGCGGGCAGGGCCTGCCCCTGCTTGTTCTGATCCGCCGCGGTATAGTCGCCCAGCCGATTGAACTCCTGCACACGGGCATCAATGAATGTGTCGGAGGTTATGTGGGTCGCGTAGACTTCGTTGACCGATGACTTGGCCACGACCAGCCGATAATCGGGGAGATAGGCCGCGTCGGTGAACGCGGTGTAGCTCCAGCCCACCGTCCAATCTGCGATAGGCGTAAATTCGCCGGATGTCTGCACCGCGCCGCGCCAGTCGCGCTGGGCGTCGGCGAAGGAGAATGCGTTCTTGTCGAGCTGATAGAGCCCTGAGGCCTTGATGCGGAAGGAACCGGAATCAAACCGCTGCACCCATTCGGCACCCATCAGGAACCCCTGGCGCGTCATCAGCGTCGGGGTGAGGATGATGTCAGTCCAGCGGCTCGTATGTGCGTAGTAGGGCACTTCCAGCCGGTGCCCCGTCTGATCGCTGTAGTCGTAAGTCGGCATGCGTACATTGGCGAGCGCGGTTGCGCTGGTGTCCGGCAGCCACAGATAGGGGAGCCAAGCGACCGGCAGGCCGAGCAGGGCCAGCGATGGCTGCTCGAGATACAGCGACCGGTCTTCGGCATTGTAGGTCACGCGCTCGGCGCTGATCGACCAGCCTATGCGGCGGCCTGAATCATCAATGCACTCGCCACATGGAGCGTAAGTGGCCTTTTCGAGAATCGTGCGCAGGGCGACGTCATAATCGGCGCTCTCTGCGGTCACGCGGGCGCCATCATAGGTGGTCAGCGTCAGCGAATTGATGAAGGCCTGCTTGAGCCCACCGGTCACATCAAGATCGGTCATTTCGGCCAGATTGCCGGACGGATCGCGTACCGATACCGAGCCGACGAATTTCAGGGTGCCGTTATTGCGATTGTAGACGAGGCTCTGCCCGCGCAGCGAATAGCCGCCCTGGTTGAGCACCACGTCGCCATTGGCGGTAATGGTGTTGGTCGCGCTGTTGAAGCTCAGCGTCGCGGCTTCCACGGCTGTGGGCGCGCTGCTGTCGACGGGGGCGTTGAACAGGTCCATGGGCATGAGCCCCTGGGCAAGGGCATTGGACGACAGGGCAAGCGCAAGCAGCGCGCTGGCGCAGGCCAGGCGGCGTGGCGATATCACCCTCTTGGCTTTCGCCTTCATCCTCACGCGCGCCCGTCTTCCTTGTGCAACAACACCGTCACGCCGATGACGATTGCTACAAACGCTGGTCCGACTGCCGCAAACGTGGGGTCGAGAACGCCAGTCGACCCGGCACGGTCGGCCATCTCGGTAATCACGAACACAACGAACCCAAGCACGATCCCATAGAGAACCGCGGGACCATAATTAGAGCCTCTTCGATAACCTGCGGTAAACGCAAAAGCAATGAACAGAGACCCGGTTAGCACAAGCGGCAGCGCCAGCAGCTTGATCATGCGCATGGTCGCGGCGCTCCGCATGGAACTGTCGCTCACGCCGGCCTTAAGCAGTGCCGCCAGCTCAAAAAAAGTCATGTCCTCGGTGGATGCGAGCTTCAGGTTAAGCTCGGCGGGCGAGGAGTCTGTGGGCAGCGCGTAGTTGGTCACCACCTCGAGCGGCTTGTCCGGATAGCGCAGCGTCGCGGTGGGGAACACCCACTGGCCCTGTTCGAGCACGGCTGACGGCGCCTCGATGCGGGGCTGGTCATCCGTACCCAGGTGAAACACCGTCACCGCGCCGAGCACCGTGCCGCCCGGCTGCATGCCCGACGCCGTCAGCACATAATGCTGCCCCTCGTTGCGCTGCTCCAGCCAAACCTCATCGGCTGGCATCAGCATTGCGGCCTGTCCCGGGGGGGTGGGGTAGAGGTCCCGGTTGATCTGCGTACTAGCGGTTTCCAGCACCAGCGAGATCGCCAGACTCACCAGCGCGATTGCGATGACCGGCGCGCGCACCGTCCGCCAGATCGAGATGCCGCTGGCCTGGATCACCGTCAGTTCGTGGCGGCTCTTGAGGTCCATGAACCCCAGGATAGCGCCCATCAAGACGGTCACCGGCAGGGTCTTGATGGTCCAGCGAACCGCGCTCATCAGCACCATAACGATGGCCATGGGCATGCCGTGGTTATCCGCGACGAAATTGAACCGCCAGGTATCGAGCGACTCGACCAGGGCGATCAGCCCATAGAACACGAATACCGTCACCCCGATGCGGCTGCCGAGGCGATTGAGCACCAGCCAATCGATGCGGCTCATGGGGCGCCCCCCAGAATGATCGGACGCGGGCGCATGCGCATCATCAGGGTGCAGCCGGCGATTATCACGAGAACCAGCGCGCCGGTCGCAGTGCCGATCGGGCTATAGGCGCTCAGGCCGCGCTCGGCGAAAGCAATCAGCAGCACGCCGGCCTCCATCGGCACCGCGAAACGCGTGCGCTTGCCGCTGGGAAAAGCCAGCATCGCCAGCACCATCATGGCCATGCCGATCACGCGCAGGCCCTCGGCCATGCGATTGGTCAGCATCATCACGCGCTGCTCGTTCCAGTCATTGTTGGCAATGCCCTCGCGCACAAGCTCGATACTGTCCTGCTCCTGCATCGGGTCGGTCCAGCCCACAGATTGGGCCAGGCTTTCCACGCTGACGTCGTACCGCGCGAAGGAGACTTCGGAGAAACGGCCGGTATCCTCGGCATATTCGAGCCGCCCGTTGCGCAGCTCGATGATGTAGTTCTCCCCATCGGTGGAAACTCGGGCGGTATCGGCGATGTAGGTGCGGCGCATGCCCGCTTCGCGCCGGTCGTCGGCGAAGAACTCAGTGATTTCGCCATTGCCGGATCGCCCGCCGATCAGCAGGATCACGCCCGGCGTTACCTGCGTGAAGCGCCCCGGCTTGAGGGTGGAGCTGACGAGATCGGCAGCAATGCTGGCGCTCAGCGCGTTGAGCCGCCGGTTGGCATAGGGTTCGACGAAATTGGACAGCAGCAGCACGCCGATAACGCCCACGCCAGTGACGACTGCAGTGGCGCGCCACAACGAGCCCAGTCCATAACTGGTGTGGATGATATGCAGCTCGCGATTGGCTTGCAGCGCCTGCAGCGCGCGCGCCAGCCCGATGCCGATGCAGATATAGAAGAACGAGATGGCCAGCGGCGGCATCGTCAGCAGCGCCTGCACGCCAAGCACGACAATGCTCTGCCCCTTCACAGAAACCACGTCAAAAGAGCGCAGGCAGTTGACTAGCCACAGCAGGAAGCACACGACGCCGAACAAAATGACGGCATCGGTGACAAACAGGCGTGCGAGATAAGCTGTCAGTCTCTTCATGCGGTTCGGCCAGCAACTCCGGGGAGCGGGGTAGCCCGCTTTCGGCGCGAACCTTGGTGCAGTTCGCCACCTCATACAAGTCAGGGTTTCGCACTGTGCGGATTTTGCCCACCGGCCTGTTGCGGGATTGACGCGGCGCGCAAAGCTCTCAATGTAAGGCTTTCCTGTTCGTCCGGCTTCTCAGCCCGTCCTGCCCATCAAGGCCCGCAATGTCTCAATCCATCGCTATCCGCGTCGCTGCGCTGTCCGGCGCTACCGCACCCCTGACCGTCATCTATGCTGCCGAAAACGCTGCTCCCGCTGGGGCCGCTGCCGCTGTCTGGCAGGCGACCGGGCTCGACTGGGCCGAGGCCGCTGCAGCTAGCGCCTTCAAGGGCAAGCAGGGGCAGGTGCTCGATGTGCTCGGCACCGGTGGCAAGCGCCTGCTGGTTCTGGGTAGCGGCAAGGCCGACGCAGCCGTGCAGCTCAATGGCTGGACGGATCGCGGCGGCTCGCTGCTGGCCAAGATCGCCGCCACCCGTGCCGCCGACGTTGCGGTCGTGATCGATGAACCCGGCGCCGGCGCTGCTGCCGTCGCGGAGCTGGCCGCCGGCCTTCGCCTTCGCCACTACCGCTTCGACAAGTACAAGTCCGCCCAGGCCGACGATGCTCCGGCCGCTTTGACCGTGACGCTCCATGTCGCCGATCCCGCTGCGGCCGCAACCGCCGTTGCGGATCGTGGCGCTACCGTCGATGGCACCATTCTCGCGCGCAACCTCGTCAACGAACCTGCCAACGTGCTGGGTCCGGTGGAGTTTGCCGCTCGCGCTTCCGAACTGTCGGCCCTTGGCGTCGAAGTCGAAGTGCTTGAGCCTGCCGCCCTCGAAAAGCTCGGCATGGGTTCGCTGCTCTGCGTCGCGCAGGGCTCGGACCGTCCGGCCCGCCTCGTGGTCATGCACTGGCGCGGTGGCAAGGCAGGCGACGCGCCGCTGGCCTTCGTCGGCAAGGGCGTCGTTTTCGATACCGGCGGCATTTCCATCAAGCCAGCCGCCAGCATGGAAGACATGAAGGGCGACATGGGCGGGGCTGCCGCGGTGACCGGCCTGATGCTGGCGCTTGCGGGCCGCAAGGCCGCGGTCAACGTCGTCGGCGTGATCGGGCTCGTCGAAAACATGCCATCGGGCAAGGCCGTGCGGCCGGGCGACATCGTCAAGGCGATGAGCGGCACCACGATCGAGGTGATCAACACCGACGCCGAAGGCCGCCTCGTTCTGGCCGATGCGCTCTGGTACACGCAGGATCGCTTCAAGCCGCGCTTCATGATCAACCTGGCAACGCTGACCGGCGCCATCGTCGTGGCTCTCGGCCATGAGCATGCTGGCCTCTTCTCCAACAATGACGAACTGGCTTCGCGCCTGCTCGACGCTGGCCTGGCTTCCAACGAAAAGCTCTGGCGCATGCCGCTGGCACCCGCCTATGACAAGCTGATCGAATCCAAGTTTGCCGATATCCGCAACTCGGTCGGCCGTCCTGCCGGCTCCATCACCGCGGCGCAGTTCCTGCAGCGCTTCGTCAACGATGTGCCATGGGCGCATCTGGATATCGCCGGAACCGCTTTCGCCGCGGGCACTTCGGAGGTGAATACCTCATGGGCGCCGGGCTTTGGCGTGGCCTTGCTCGACCGTCTGGTCAGGGATCACTACGAGGGCTAATCTAGCCCGGCATCTTTGGAGCACCGCGTGCCCGACGTCCTCTTCTACCATCTCGAAGCCCGCCCGCTTGAAGCGGTCATTCCACTATTGCTGGAAAAGACCCTTGAGCGCGGCTGGCGCGCGGTGGTGGAAGTGGGCTCACCCGAGCGCGCCGAGACGCTGGATACCCATCTCTGGACCTGGCGCGATGACAGTTTCATCGCGCACGGTCTTGCCGGCGAGGAGACCGATCCGCACCAGCCGGTGCTGATCACCACTGGTACCGAAAATCCCAACGGCGCCAATGTCCGGTTCTTCGTGGATCGGGCGGTGCCGCGGGACATCGAGGGCTACGAGCGCGTGGTCTACATGTTCTCCGGCCATGATCCCGACGCGGTGGTCGAGGCGCGGGGCGCCTGGGCGGCGCTGCGGGGCGCCAACAAACTGACCTATTGGCAGCAGGAAGCCGATGGTCGCTGGACCAAAAAAGCATGACGCCTGACCTCGCGAGCCCGAGTCGTCACACCCTTCCAGAAGATATCTTTGCCATGCTTATCGGCACCATGCTGGTGTCGCTCGGCATCGTTTTCTACGCCGAGGTTACCCTCATCACCGGCAGTACGGCTGGTTTAGCGCTGCTGCTGCAATATGTTACCGGCATTCCGTTCGGCTGGCTGTTCTTTGCCATCAACCTGCCGTTCTACATTTTAGCGGTGCTGCGCATGGGCTGGCCCTTCGCGATCAAGACCTTCGTCTGTGTGGCGCTGGTGTCCTTTTTCTCCGCCCACATTTCGGACTGGCTTGATATCTCCCGGATCGAACCGCTCTATGCGGCCATTGTGGGCGGCGGCATGATCGGCCTCGGAATTCTTTCGCTGTTCCGCCACAAGGCGAGCGTCGGAGGGATCAACATTCTCGCCTTGTATTTGCAGGATAATTTCGGAATTCGGGCTGGCTATTTCCAGCTTGGCATCGATGCCGTGATCCTGATTTCGGCGTTCTTCGTGCTGCCATTCGACAGGGTGATTTACTCCATCATCGGGGCGGTGGTGCTCAATCTGATCATCGCCACCAATCACCGCCCCGGCCGCTATGTCGGTTTCAGCTAGGCGTGAAGCGGTTTCCTGAGCGGGTAGGGGCCTCTTCCGCTTCCTCTTCTTCGACATACTCGTCGCCATAGGCGCCGAGGATGTCGGTGAGGTAGAGGTCGCGCATGTATTCAGCGAGTTCGTAGCAGTAAACGACCTCGCTTTCGCCGGGATAGTAATAGGCGTTGGCCTCGCCGCACTGCATGGCCCGGAACACCACAGGGCCGGGCAATACGTAGCGGCCCATCACCAGATCAGCAGTGTTTTCAAGCAGTTGGCGTGACATGAGTTCGTCGGCGAACTCCTGATAATCGCCGGCATCCTCATAGATCACTTCGATGGCGACACCTGGCTCATCGACCACGGCATGGTCCTCGAGCACCCGCGTCCAGCTTTCCTCGGCCTGGGCATAGGTATAGGCGCAGCCTTCCTGCCGGTCGGCGTCCATTTCATAGGCGTCGGCGGTCTCGGCAAAGGACTCCGGGTCATTGCCCACCATCATGCAAACCATGGCGTAGGCGCGCTGGATGTCGAGGCTATGGTCCGAATAATATGAAAGAGATTCAATACCTTCGCCGGTGCTGTTGACCGCCTGGAAGTACCAGCCGTCAGCGGCGTCAATCAGCGCGTTGTGGCGTTCGATCTCGTCATCATTGGGGGCTAGCATCATGATGGCGGCCAGGGCGTCGGCGGCATCCTCTTCCTTGCCCAGAACGGGCAGGTTGAGCTCGCCAATCAACATGTGCCCGGTCTCGTGGTACATGGTGAACATGGCGTCGTGCATGGCAAATTCCATAGCCCATGCAAGGTCTTCGTCGGAATAGCCCTGCGCGATCGCGCCGCTGCTCATAGCCGCGCCGATGCAGAGCGCGGTGCCCCAGGTCCGAATATTCATGCTGTCCCCCAAGGTCACGAATCGGACCCCGCCTGCAGTTTTACTGCGAGTGGGGTGTCGCCGCCAACGGGAGACAGAAATCTACTTGGAGTTACCGCTAAGCCGTTAGAGTTTCGGCTTTTTTTTGCTTGCCGAAGGTCGGTGTCGCGGCGGTGTAGAGATCCATGTAATCCTGCATCAGCTCGTAGCAGAAAATGATCTCGACGGTTTCCGGGTCGTAGAAGGCATTGGCTTCGCCGCAGCGCTTGGCGTTGAAGGCCACCGGGGTGGTGAGATTGTAATTCCGGCGCAGCTCGTCGGCGACCTCGTCGAAGACGCCACTGGCCCGGAAAGCATTGGCAGCGCTGCGTAATTTGCCGGTGACCGGATGGTAGGTCACCGTCACCCTGGTGCCCTGGCCACTCTTGAGATTGCGTCCGCCCAGCAGTCCCGAGAGGGAGCGATCGACGGTTTCATAGTCCCAGTAGCAGCTATCCTGCCGGTCGCGCTCCATACGATAATCGTCAGCAATCCGGCGAAATGTTGAATCGTCCTTGCCGACCATCATGCAGACAATCTGGTAGGCGCGCTGCTTGTCGAGGCTGTGGCCCGCGGCGAAATCGTCCTCATACTCGCCACTGCCATAGGCTTCGCCAGACAGCAGCCAGCCGCGGGCCGCATCGGCTAACACATTGTCATTGCGCGGATTTCTCTGCTTGAGCAGGATCCATGTGGCCACGTTGTCGGCCGCATCCTCCTCGCGGCCCAGCACGGGCAGGTCGAGCTGATGGAACAGCAGGTGAGCGACTTCGTGGTACAGCACGAACAAGCTATTGCTTGCAGCAAACTGACGATCTTCTTGCTGTTTCTGCTTGTTCAGCGGCTGTGCCTGCGCTGTGGCGGGGATGCAGAGCATTCCCGCCAGCAGTGCAACAATCAGCGCAGACCCGAAACGACCCATAAGAGACTTTCAGCCGAATTCACCGGTCAAGGCAACGACAATGGCGTGTCACTGTCAACGACCGGTCAATCGCGTTCGGCCTCTTCGAGTTCGGCGCTGAGCGCCAGCCATTTTTCTTCGTTGGTTTCGAGCTCGGCGGCGAAGCGCGCCTTGTCCTTGCCGAGGGCGATCACCTTGTCCGGCGCACCGTTGTAGACCTTGGGGTCGGCGAGCTGGGCCTCGATCTTGTCGAGTTCCTTCTTGAGCCGGTCGATCTTGGTCTCGGCATCCTTGATGGAGGCCTTGATGGGGGCGACTTCGGCGCGCTTGGCGGCAGCTTCCTGCTTGGAGAGCTTGCGCTCGCCCTTGGCGCCATTGCCGCCACCCTTGCCTTCCTTGGTCGAGGTAATGCTGCGCTGGTAGCTGTCGAGGTCTTCGTCGAGCTCGCGGATGGTGCCGCCTTCGGCGATCCACAGTGTGTCGCAGGTGGCTTCGATCAGGTGGCGGTCGTGGCTGATGATCAGCACGGCGCCTTCGAAGTCGTTGAGCGCGTGAACCAGGGCATCGCGGCTGTCGATGTCGAGGTGGTTGGTCGGCTCGTCGAGGATCATCATGCCCGGGCCGCCAAAGGTGATGAGACCCATCAGCAGGCGAGCGCGCTCGCCACCCGAAAGGTTCTTGGCCTTGGTGTCCATGCGCGACTTGGTCAGACCCATCTGGCTGAGACGCGAGCGGCGCTTGGCTTCGCTCTCGGTCGGCATCAGGTCCACGATATGCTCGAACGGGGTCCATTCGGGCTTGAGCTTGTCCATCTGGTGCTGGGCGAAGTGAGCGATCTCGAGCTTCTTGCCCTTGCGCAGCGTGCCGCCCATCGGCGCGATGTCGCCAGCCAGCAGCTTGGCGAAGGTCGACTTGCCGTTGCCGTTCACGCCGATCAGCGCGATGCGGTCTTCGGGGTCGATGCGCATGTTGATGTTGCGCAAGATGGTCTTGTCGCCATAGCCGGCCGAAACGCCGTCCAACGTCAGCATCGGGGTCGGCAGTTCGACTTCTGGCTGCTGGAAGGTGAAGGGGGCAGCGTATTCGTCGAACATGGCTGCCGGTGGCTTCAGCTTCTCGATCATCTTCATGCGCGATTGCGCCTGCTTGGCCTTGGTAGCCTTGGCCTTGAAGCGATCAACGAACTTCTGCAGGTGGGCGATCTGTTCAAGGGACTTTTCGCGGCCCTTGTTGTTCAGCTCCATCTGCATGCGGCGGGTGGTTTCGAACGTGTCGTAATTGCCCTTGTAGAAGGTCAGCTTGCGATGCTCGAGATGGATGATCGAGTTGACCGACTTGTTGAGCAGGTCACGATCGTGGCTGATCATGAAGACGGTGTAGGGGTAGGTCGCGAGATACTTCTCGAGCCAGAGCGTGCCTTCGAGATCGAGATAGTTGGTCGGTTCGTCGAGCAGCAGCAGGTCGGGCTGGCTGAACAGCACACCGGCCAGGGCGACGCGCATGCGCCAGCCGCCCGACAGTTCGTGGGTCGGCGCATTCTGGCGATCCTGCTCGAAGCCCAAGCCCTTGAGAATGGACGACGCACGGCCCTCGGCCGAATAGGCGTCGATATCGGCCAGGCGCGTATAGACCTCGGCGATGCGGTCCGGGTCGGTCGCGGTCTCTGCCTCTGCAAGGAGCGCAGTGCGTTCCTTGTCGGCGGCCAGCACAACATCGAGAACGCTTTCATTGCCGGCGGGCGCTTCCTGCGCCACCGCACCAATGCGGGCCTTCTTGTTCAGCTCGATCGAACCGGCATCGGGGTGGATGTGGCCCTGGATCAGATGGAACAGCGTGGTCTTGCCCGTGCCATTCTTGCCGACGAAGCCGGTCTTCGAGCCAGTGGGCAGCACCACTGAAGCGTCTTCGAACAGCTCGCGACCCTGAATGCGATAGGTGAGATTGTTGATGGTCAACATAGCGGGGCAATCTTTGGAGAGGGGCAGGGCGCCCGCGGCAACAAGGCCAGCACGGCAAGTACCCTGCGAAAAAATCGTTTGGCGGTTGGATAGAGTTAAGCAGGCCTTATGGCAACCGGCTTTGCCGCATTAGAGGCGCTCTGCGGCTTCACGGCAGCAGGGCGGGCAGCTCCGCGAGGAAGTCAGCGCGCACGATCGGGCCTAGATTGTCGGCGGCGCGTTTGCCATCCACGCGCAACCGCGCGAACACCACGGCGTCTTGGCCTCGTTCGGCCCAGCCCACGAACCACCCGAGCGGGCGGTCGCGGAAATAGGCTCCATTGGCGTCGGAGACCCAGCCACTGCCGGTCTTGCCACTGACCGTCCAGCCGCCAGCCTCGAAATCGGGAAGGATGGTCGCCGCCCAGCGCTGTGCGTTGGAGGAGACGGGCAGGGTGCCCAACACCAGCTGGCGCACGAAATCCACCTGCTCGTCGGGGGAGATGAGCAGCGACGCGCCCAGCCATGAATGAGTGAGGCCATTGTTCTGGCCCGGCACGCCCGAGACGTCTGCATTGCCGTAGTTCAGGCCGGTCATGTAGCGGGCGAAGGTCTCGGGGCCGAGTTGCCTCGTGATTTCGCGGGAGTACCACAGGACCGAATCCCGCTCCCAGATCGTGGGGTCGACCGGCTTGTGGTCGCGTTGCGGCGCCGTGAGGCCCGGCTGCCAGTCCCAGTGCGGCGTCTCGGCATCGACAAGAATACCCGCATCGTAGCCGACCACTGCCAGTGGCAGCTTGAAGGTGGAGGCGGGCGCGAAGCGCTGGTCGCAGGTGCCATCACGCAGCAGCACGTCGCCGCTGCGCGCATCGAGAATGACCGTGCAGTTGAGCGGCTCGGCCGCCAGCGCAGGCCCGGCGGCGACAGAGGCGAGCAGCAGTGCGATGGACAGGCGTGAAAACATGGGCTGGTTTCCGGTGACAGGACCCTTGAGAAGCCCGCATGGCGTGTCGAAAATGTGAAGAACGGCGTGAGCGGCAGCAGAAAGCTGTCGCCGCATGGCTGGCACGCTCTTCGCCGTCTTGTGTCTGTCGTTATCTACCGCTAAAAGGCGCCACCTCTTAAACAGACCCATTCAAGGATCGATCCATGGCGCTCGAACGCACTTTCTCCATCATCAAGCCCGATGCCGTCCGTCGCAACCTCATTGGCAAGATCCTGGCCAAGTTCGAGGAAGCCGGTCTGCGCCCCGTCGCTCTGAAGAAGATCCACATGACCCGCGCACAGGCCGAAGGCTTCTACGCAGTTCATAAGGAACGCCCCTTCTTCGGCGAGCTGGTCGAGCAGATGATCGCATCGCCCGTCGTCGTGCAGGTTCTGGAAGGCGAAGGCGCCATCCTGAAGAACCGCGAAGTCATGGGCGCAACCAACCCGGCCCAGGCCGCTGAAGGCACCATCCGCAAGGAATTCGCCCTGTCGATCGGCGAAAACTCCGTCCACGGTTCGGATGCTCCGGAAACCGCTGCTGAAGAAATCAAGTTCTTCTTCAACGACGACGAAATCGTCGGCTAAGCCCATCCGCTAAGCAAATTTCGAAGGCCGCCCGCCGGGCGGCCTTTTTTCTTGTTTGTGCTATCATGCACACCATCAGGATCTCCATGGCCCCCTCCCGATCAACAGGGGAGGACACGTGGGGGCCCTCCCCATGTGGAAATTACTGATTTGTCCCTTCCCGAGACTATCCTCGCTCCAATCGCACGCGCCTTGGCCGCCAAGGGCTACGAAACGCTGACCCCGGTCCAGGCCGCGATCATCGAGGACGAAACTGCCGACCGCGACCTGCTGGTTTCCGCGCAGACCGGCTCCGGCAAGACCGTTGCCTTCGGCATGGCTATTGCGCCGACCCTGCTGGGCGACGCCGAGCGCTTCACCGAAATCGGCGCGCCGCTTGCCCTCGTCATTGCGCCAACCCGCGAGCTCGCCCTGCAGGTGCAGCGCGAACTCGACTGGCTCTATGCCGAAGCCGGCGCCAAGACCGCGTCCTGCGTTGGTGGCATGGATGCCCGCACCGAGCGGCGCGCGCTGGAGCGCGGCGCCCATATCGTCGTCGGCACCCCCGGCCGACTGCGCGATCACATCACCCGCGGTGGCCTCGACATGTCGGCCCTGCGCGCCGTCGTGCTCGATGAAGCCGACGAAATGCTCGACCTGGGTTTCCGCGAAGACCTGGAGTTCATTCTCGATGCCGCCCCGGAAGATCGTCGCACGCTGCTGTTCTCGGCAACGGTGCCGAAGCCGATCGCCCAGCTGGCCAAGACCTTCCAGCGCGACGCACTGCGCGTGGCCGCCACCAGCTCGAACGAGCAGCACGCCGACATCGACTACAAGCTGATGCTGGTGCCCGCCGCCGAGCGCGAAAACGCCATCATCAACACGCTGCTGTATTTTGAGGCGGTCAACACCATCGTGTTCGCCTCGACCCGCGAAGGCGTCAAGCACCTGTCGGCACGGCTGCATAACCGCGGCTTTGACGTGGTGACCCTGTCAGGTGAACTCAGCCAGGCCGAGCGCACCAATGCGCTGCAATCCATGCGCGATGGCCGCGCCCGCATCTGCGTGGCGACCGACGTCGCGGCACGTGGCATCGACCTGCCGAACCTGGACCTGGTGATCCACGCCGACCTGCCGACCAACCCCGATACCCTGCTGCACCGTTCGGGCCGCACCGGCCGTGCCGGGCGCAAGGGTACCTGCGTCATCATCTCCCCGATGCACCGCCGCAACGTGGCGCAGCGCGTTCTGAAGTTCGCCAAGCTCGACGTTTCGATGATGCGCCCGCCCACGGCCGAGGAAATCGAGGCCCGCTACCGCGAAAGCATCCTGAGCAACGAAATGCTCAGCGCGCCGGTGGCCGAGGATGAGGCCGAATTCGTCGCCCAGCTGATGGCTCGCCACAGCGCGGAAGCCATTGCCGCCGCTTATCTGCGCCAGCAGCTGGCCGCTCGTCCGGCACCGGAAGATGTTTCCGATGCGCCGGTCTTCGACAAGCCGGGCGACAAGGATCCGCGTACCCGCGAGCGTTTCGAGGGCGGCACCTGGTTCAAGGTCACCGTTGGCCGCAAGCACAAGGCCGAGCCGCGCTGGCTGCTGCCGATGCTGTGCAAGGCCGGCAATGTCACCAAGACCGCCATCGGATCGATCCGCATTTTCGATACCGAGTCCATCTTTGAAGTTGCCGCACCGAAGGCTGATGCCTTTGCCAAGAGCGTCGAAAAGAATGGTTCGGGCGAACGTGGCGTCAATATCCTGCCCGTCGATGGTCCCGGCGAGCGCCGCGCGGGTCCGCCTCCGGGCCAGCGTCGTCCGCCCGGTCCCATCGAGCGCTACGACCCCAATGCTCCGCGCCCGGAACGTGCCGACCGCAAGCAGCGCTATGGCAGCGGTGGCATGCGTCCCGACGATTTCGCAGAGCCGGCAACCGGCAGCTGGAATCCGGCGCCCGATTTCGATGCGCGTCCGCCCAAGCCCGACTTCGACAAGCCGCGTGCCCCCAAGGCTGCTCCGGCCAAGGACAAGGGCAAGCCAAAGTGGGCCGGCAAGGCCGCTGACGGCGCGGCCAAGAAGCCGAACAAGGACCACAAGCCCAAGCGCAAGCCGCAGGTCTGACGTCTGATTTGAGCACCCGCGGAGCGATCCGCGGGTGTTTTGCTATTGGGCCGGCGCGACGCGTCGCAGGCGGCCCGTGTTGCCGGCGAGCATGATCAGGGCCCCGGCCACAGCGCAGCCGGCGCCGCCGGTGATCACCACGCGATAGTCGGCGCCAGCGCTCCACAGGCCGAAGGCGGCCGAACTGAGCAGGGTGGCGGCAATGGCCACCACGTCCATGAGCGAGGTCGAAAGCCCGACCCGGCCTTTGATGGCGTCCTGAAGGTAGCTGATATTGACCGACATGAGCGCGGCCATTGCGATGCCGTTGAGCCCCTGCAGCCACAGCACATCGCTGACCGATTGCGCCTGGCTGACCAGGAACAGGTAGAGCGCATAGAGCACGCCATTGAATATCAGGATGGATTCCTTGCTGAACCGCGCCAGCAGATAGCCCCAGCCGATCATGAACGGCAGCTCCAGCGCCGCCGCAATGCCGGCATAGATGCCGACATCGGCCAGCGTGCCGCCCAGTTGGGTAACGATCAGCAGTGGCATGCCCATGCCGGAAAGGCGCGTGGCGACTACGATGATCGTGAGGCCTGCAATGCCGCTGATGATCGGCAGGGGCAGGCGGCCGACCGGGGCGCCGGGAACGGTCGCTGCCTTGGGGGCTGGGGGCACGTTGGCGACGCGTGTGCACTTGTCGGTCATCATGGTGACGAAGATCAGCCCGCACGCGGCATAGGACAGCGCCGACATCAGATAGACGTCGAACACCGAATATTCGGCCGCCACATAGCCGGCGAGAGGGGGCACGATGGTCCAGGCGACTGTGAAAACCGTGCGCAGCGCCGACACCATGAAATCGGCCTTGGCCGGATCGCGCCGGTTATAGAATACCCGCACATAGGCGAAGCTCTGCGAGAATGCCGAAAAGCCCAGTGGCATCACCAGCGCGGTGGCGATGATAAACGAGAGCTGGGTCGGCACAAGGTAGATCAGGCCATGGCCAAGCATGCCCGCCAGGGTCGCCATCAGCACCAGAATGCGGCGATCGGGCAGCTTGTCGGACAGGTAGCCCAGCGCCACCGAGATGAACGTGCCGACGATGGCACTAGCCGAGTAGAGGGTGGCGAATTGCGCTGTGCTCATGCCCAGCGTTTCCACCCCGACAATCGAGGCATAGGGAACGGTGGCGGCGAAAGTGACGCCGGAAAAGAACATGTTGGCGCCGAGCATGGCCGTAACTGGCATGCGTGTATTGATTGTTTGGCTCATGTCCCCTCCCAAGGCGGGGGCATCAATAATCGGCGCCGTCGAGTCCGTCTATACTTTGACCGGGCGGAAGCGGCTGATCTTTTCGGCAATTTCGGCAATATCGGCGGCGAATTTGCCGGAGCTGTGCTCGGTATGGGCCTGCCAAGCCGCGAATTCCTGCATCATCGGCACGAACATGGCGAGCTGTTCGGGGCTCCAGCGGCTGAGAAAGTCGCCCATGACCAGGAACTTGTAGGCGCGGATCGCCTCGACCACAGCGCGGCCAGCATCGGTCAATTCGATAATGGTGCGGCGCGCATCGGCCTGGCTGACGGCCCGGCGGGTGTAGCCGGTTTCCACCATTTCGCTGACCAGGCGGCTGGCGCGCGAGGGGTCGATGCCCAGCCGTTCGGCCACCGAAGAAACCATTACTTCGCCATCGGCGGAGGTCGAATTGGCCTCGGCGCCATAGACCACGATCAGCACGTCGAGCTGGGCCTGATCGATGTCGAGGCCGAGATCCCTAAGGGCGCGGATGCTGAGTTCACGCTTGGCGGCGCGGCGGCGCCACTCCTGCAGCAGCCCATCCACAACCATGGTCGCGTCGGCGGTGGCGGGCGAAATGCCGGCCTTCCGCAGCAGGGCATTGACGTCGATCTTGGTGGATTCAGGCATTGCAGGTCTCGCAATTATGCATGCGTTGCGCAATTGCATGCTATTGACACGTAATTGCTCGGGGCAGATATATGCCTCAATCATTTTACTCGCAAGGGTTCGCTATGTCGCGGTCCCGCGCAAACAGGTTCCTCAATGTCCCAGCAAGTTCAAAGCGCTCCTGAAGCGCCCCAACCTCAATCGGTGCGCCTCATCATCCTGGCTGTTGCGGTGACGCTGCTGCTCGCGTCGCTCGGCCAAACTATCGTTTCCACGGCGCTGCCGGTGATTGTCGGCGAGCTCGGCGGGCTCGATCACCTGACCTGGGTTGTTATCGCCTATCTGCTCAGCTCGACCGTCGTCGCCCCGATCTACGGCAAGCTTGGCGACCTCTACGGCCGCAAGATCGTGCTGCAATTCGCCATTGCCATCTTCCTGATCGGCGCGGCGCTATCGGCCATGGCCACCTCGATGACGTTCCTGATCCTCGCCCGTACGGTGCAGGGCCTGGGCGGCGGCGGTCTGATGGTGGTTGCCATGACCGTGGTGGCCGACGTCATTCCTCCGCGCCAACGCGGCAAGATCCAGGGCATTTTCGGCGCCGTGTTCGGTGTGTCGACGGTGGCTGGCCCGCTGCTGGGCGGCACAATTGTCGAGCATCTGAACTGGCAGTGGATCTTCCTGATCAACCTGCCGCTCGGCATTCTGGCCCTGCTGGTGATCAGCCTCGTGCTCAAGCCCAAGGCCACGCGCGTCGCACACAAAATCGACTATATGGGCTTCGTGCTGCTGACGGCCGCGCTCTCGGCCTTCGTGCTGGCGACGAGCCTTGGCGGCAACACCTTCCCCTGGGGCTCGCCGCAGATCATCGGCCTGATGGTCGCCGCCGCCGTGGCGCTGGGCCTGTTCATCTGGGTCGAGTCGCGTGCTTCCGAGCCCGTGCTGCCGCTGCAGCTGTTCACCAACAACACTTTCGTGGTGACTAACAGCGTCGGCTTCCTCGTCGGCATGGCAATGTTCGGCTCGATCACCTTCCTGCCGATGTTCCTGCAGATCGCCAAGGGCGTTTCGCCCACCAATTCGGCGCTGCAGATGCTGCCGATGATGATCGGCCTGATCGGCGCCTCGACGCTGTCGGGCTTCGTGATGAGCAAGACCGGGCGCTACAAGATCCTGCCGGTGATGTCGACGGCGCTGCTGTCCATCGGCATGCTGCTGCTGGCCTTCATGCAGCTCGATACGCCGGACTGGCAGATTGCGCTCTATATGCTGATCGTCGGCATGGGCATTGGCCCGGTGAACAGCGTCAGCGTCACCGCTACGCAAAATGCCGTCTCGCCCAAGCTGGTAGGCGTTGCGACCGCCGGCACCACGATGTTCCGCCAGATCGGCGGATCGATCGGTGTGGCCGTGTTCGGCGCGATCTTTGCCAGCGGGCTGGCGAGCCGGGCAGGCGAGGGCGGTGCCTTTGATGCGCGGGCCATCGCGAGCCTGCCTCCTGAACTGCGTCAGCAGGTGGTGGAGGGTTTTGCCGCTGCGCTGCATCCGGTGTTCTTCACGGCTGCCGTTGCCGCTGGCCTGGCCTTCCTTCTGGCGCTGATGCTGGAGGAACTGCCGCTGGCAAACACGCTGCGCCGGGAGCCGGAAGCCGAAATCGACGCCGAAGAACGCGGAGCGGCCGCGGCGGTCGGTGCGCCGGCCACCTGAGGCCTGCGCCGGGGGACCATCGGATGGTCCGGCGACGCACTTCACCTTCGGGGTGAACTGGAATAATGCATGAAACCGCGCGTGGACGACCTCGCGCGGTTTCATGCATTTTCGGTGGGACGACCCGCCACCAAGGAGAAGTCCATGGCCTGGGTTTACCTCGTCATCGCCGGGTTGTTTGAAATGGGCTGGGCTATCGGCCTGAAATATACCGATGGCTTCACCAAGCTGGTCCCCACCGTGCTGACGCTCGGCGCTATGGTCATCAGTGTGGCGTTGCTCGGGCTGGCCCTGCGCGACCTGCCGGTGGGCACCGGCTATGCCGTGTGGACCGGAATTGGCACCGTGGGCACGGCGCTGCTCGGCATGTACCTGTTTGGCGACCCGGTGACCGCAGCTCGCCTCGCCAGCATCGGGCTGATCGTCGCCGGCATTGTCGGGCTCAAGCTCGTCAGCTGATAGCTGTTATAAAACAATGAGATGGCGGCCGGACGTGAATCGTCTGGCCAGCGTCTTGAATCAGAATGCGAGCGTGTTGACTCAGCGCGTGAAACCGCTGGCCGGCGCATTCTGTTGCATAAAAGCAGATGTTGGGCGGTATCACGGCCCGCTCCCAAATTTGTTAATGGCCAAATCAGCGATCCTTGCTAGGTTTTAGTCATAGCAATGCCGAATTCGCGTCACCGGCCCGCCAATATCTTTGGAGAGCAATAGTGCCCTTGCGCTGGCAGGAAGTGGCTTTGCCACTTGTCGTGATCGTTTCACTCATTTTCCTCAAATACGTTCCGCTGACTGCAGGTTTGCCGCTGGCCCGCGCAGCCGGGGTGGTTGCGTTTGGCTACGCGGCATTTCTGGCGCTGCGCCTGATGCAGAGCGAGGAAGCCGTTTCCATTGATGGGTGGTCCGAATTGCGGCCGTCGATGATGGAGTATTTCGCCTGCTACGGCGCGGCGGCTCTTTCCATCGTGCTGATGTTCGCGGTGATCTTCATCGGCGGCACGCGGCATGTTGCGGCGACGCAGATGGTCGCGACCTTCCTGGCATCGCTGATGCTTGGGGTAGGGGCGCTTGGTATCGGGCTCGGAGGCCTGTTCACCCGGGTGCGCTGGAACCATGCTGTGCTGGAGCATCGCACGGCACTGGGCCGCGAAACGAAACTGGCCTGGTCCGACGTCCGCTCGGTTGAGCCCAACTGGCGTGGCGTAACCATTGCCACTCACGACGCGCAGCGCGTGACGTTCTCGCAGTTCCATTCGGGGGCGGCGCAACTGGCCATCCACGCGACGACGCGGGCGCGGCGGAACAGCGAGACGTCCACGAAGGCGTTTGCGACGCTTTAGAGGGCGGTTCCATCCCAGGAGGGCGTGGCTGGTCAGGTTGCGCCATCAACGCCGCACATAGCTTCCATCATTCCAATTCAATTGAGCGGGGGCCGAGGCTCGGATATCGTCGCGCCATGAACCAGCCTGTCGCTATTCGCACCGCCCGTTCGGTTTGCCCGCACGATTGCCCGTCCGCCTGCGCGCTGGATGTCGATATCCTTGACGATCACACGATCGGCCGGGTGCGCGGGGCCAAGGATGATCCCTATACTGCTGGGGTCATTTGCGAAAAGGTCGCGCGTTATGCCGAGCGGGTGCACCATCCCGAACGGTTGACGCATCCGCTGCGCCGGGTCGGCCTCAAGGGCGCCGGGCAGTGGCAGCAGATCAGCTGGGACGAGGCGCTTGACGAGATCGCCGCGCGCTTCGCGGCCGTGGAGGCCGAGCACGGCGCAGAGGCGGTCTGGCCCTATTACTACGCCGGCACGATGGGGCATGTGCAGCGCGACGGGATCGATCGCTTGCGCGCGGCCAAGGGCTATTCGCGCCAGTATGACACCATCTGCACCGGCACCGCCTGGCCCGGCTATATCGCCGGGGCGGGCATTATCGGCGGGGTCAATCCCGAGCAGATGGCCGAGAGCGACTGCGTGGTCATCTGGGGCACCAATGCTGTGCATACCCAGGTCAATGTGATGACCCACGCCATGCGCGCCCGCAAGGAACGCAAGGCCAAGATCGTCGTCATCGACATCTACGAAACCGCCACCATGGCGCAGGCCGATCTGGGGCTGGTGGTGCGGCCCGGCACGGATGGCGCGCTGGCCGTTGCGGTGATGCATGTGCTGCTGCGCGATAACCTCGCGGATCGCGCTTATATGGCCAGCCACACTGATTTCAGCCCGGAATTTGAGGCGCATCTCGCCACCCGCACGCCGGAATGGGCGGCTGGGATCACCGGGCTCACCGTCGAGCAGATCACCGAATTCGCCCATCTCGTCGGCACTACGCCGCGCAGCTTTTTCCGGCTGGGCTATGGCTTTACCCGCCAGCGCAATGGCTCGACGGCCATGCATGCGGCGCTCTGCATTCCGGCGATGACCGGCGCCTGGCAGCATCGCGGTGGCGGGGCCTTCCACTCCAATTCGGGCACCTGGCAGCTCGACAAGTCGGCGATCACCGGCTCGGCCCTGCAGAAAGGCGAGCCGCGCTTGCTGGACATGTCCGAGATCGGGCCGATCCTCACCGGCGATGCCAAGGCGCTCAAGGGTGGCGGCCCGGTGAAGGCCATGCTGATCCAGAACACCAACCCGGCTTCGGTGGCGCCCGACCAGACGCTGACCCATCGCGGCTTCGCGCGCGAGGACCTGTTCCTGGTGGTGCATGAGCAGTTCATGACCGAAACGGCGGAGTTCGCCGATATCGTGCTGCCGGCCACGATGTTCCTCGAGCACAATGACTATTATTCGCGCGGTGGCCACACTCGCATCCTCTATGGGCCTGCGCTGATCCAGGGCCCCGGCGAGACGCGTTCGAACCACGAAGTCATCAACGCCCTCGCGCTGCGGCTGGGCGTGGACAGCGACCTGTTCAAGACCAGTGCCCGCGACGTAATTGCCGAGACCTTCCGGCGCTCGAACTATCCCGCGCTCGAAGAGGTGGAAAAGACCGGCTTCGTCGATCGCGAACGGCCCGACGCTGTGGCGCGGTTTGCCGAGGGCTTTGCGTGGCCCGACAAGCGGTTCCGCTTCGCGCCTGATTGGGAAGGCGCGCGCATCAAAAAGAACTATCAGTGGACCTGCGATCCGTCGGAGATGCCGCGCTTCGCCGACCACTGGGACATTATCGAAGCCGCTGACGACGAGCGCCCGTTCCGGCTCGCCACCAGCCCGGCGCGGGCTTTCCTTAATTCCTCATTCAACGAAACGCCCGGCAGCCAGAAGCGAGAGGGCGTGCCGTCGGTGTTCATTCACCCCGAGGATGCGGCGCGGCTGGGGATCGAGGACGGGGTGTTCGTGACGGTCGGCAATCGCCGAGGGCAGGTCGACCTCACAGCGCGGGTCCGCACGGGTCTACCGACAGGCGTGCTGATTGCCGAGGGCCTGCACCAGAACAAGGCGCACCGCCACGGCAAGGGCATCAACACCCTGACCAACGCCACGCCCGCGCCCCCCTTTGGCGGGGCGGCGTTTCACGATGCGGCGGTATGGATCAGGTTGGCGGAGTAGGCCCTCGTGGTGAGGTGCGAGCCCTTCGCGAGCCTCGAACCACGAGGTCGTGCGCCTAGGCCCCATACGCACCCCAGAAGAAATACCCGGTCATGATGACGCCGTAGACGATGACGCCCATGCGGATCCACTGCGTGGGAATGCGGTGGGCATTCTTGGCGGCCAGGTACCCGCCGATGGTGACGCCGACCAGCGCGATGGAGCCGTGGTACCAGTCGATCGAGCCATCGAGGGCGAAGCGGACCACGGCAACGGCTGCCACAACGGCCGAGATATAGAGCTTGAGCCCGTTCATCGCGTGGATGTCGGTGAGGCCCGCGGTGGCGAGGAAGGCCAGTAGCAGGATGCCCAGGCCGGCATTGAAGAAGCCGCCGTAAATACAGACCAGTGCCAGGAAGACCAGCAGCACGGCGCTGCCCAGCAGCTTCATGCCCTTGCCGCCGCCGGCGCGCGACGCAACGAAGGCGCTGATCTGGTTGCCGAAAACGAACAGCACCACGGCAAACAGCATCAGCCACGGCACGACCATCGAGAAAACTTCGTCTGAGACCACCAGCAGCAGCTCGGCGCCGACATAGCCGAACACCGCGGCCATGATGGTGTAGAGCACCAGCTTGTCCTTGTAGCGGCGCATGGCCTCCCAATAGCCGAAGGCGCCGCTGGCATAGCCGGGCAGGGCCGCATAGGTGTTGGACGCATTGGCCACCACGGGCGGCACGCCGACGAACATCAGCGCTGGAAACACGATGAACGAGCCGCCGCCTGCCAGCGAATTGACCGCACCGCCCAGCAGGCCGGTGACAAACAGGAACAGTGTTTCGAGCATCGATTAATTCCCCCGGGCGCGCGCAGTTGCCCGCCACAATCCCCGCGGAAGATGATCCGCAGGTGCCTCGCCACTCATACCGCGCTGAATTTGCTCCGCGGATCAAGCCCTTGGGTGCGCCGTCGCGGGGTGGCTCGGGGTTGCTTAGCCCGTGCGGCGGCACGGGCCCAATGCTATTGTCTGATCAGCCCCATCACTGCGATTGATCGCATCGCTGCCATGACATTGACAAAACCGGCCCCAGCGCGCATATCCCGCGCAGGTTGCTGGCACCCGCCGCTCGCCGGAATGTTCCGATGGTGAAGCCCAGTCCCGAGCTGAAGACCGAACCCTGGTTCATCTTTGCAAGGCGCATCATGGCAACGCGAGCCCCCATGGAAAAGTCGCCTCATCGCAAATGAGAGGACCTTGTCATGTCGTTTTCACTCGATACCCCAACTGCCCAAACCCTGAAGTCTGAAGCCAAGGCCCTGCGCGAACAGCGCGCTGCCATTGGCGAAACCTTGTCGCATAGCGCGGCGCTCGAGCATGTTGCTCGCGCGCATGGCTATCGGGACTGGAACACCGCCCGTGCGGCCTTGCCCGATCGGGTTGTGGTGCCGTTCCAGGTCGGCATGAAGGTCAAGGGGCTTTACCTCGACCAGCCATTTACCGGCGTGCTCATCGGGGTGAACCTGCTGGGCGATATGCAGCACTATACGGTGACCGTGGTTTTCGACGAGCCCGTCAACGTCACGCCCACCTTCATGTTCGCGGCCTATCGCCATCGCGTTACCGCCACCGTGGATGTGCACGGCATCTCCTCGGCGCTGCGCGGTAATGGAAATCCCCAGATGGTGCTGCACAAGGCATGATCTGTTACATGAGAAGGGCAGGGTAGAATTCTGTTACCTTGCCCTTCATCGTAAAATGCCGATATATTCCGTGTACTTAATTCCAACGGAACCGGCCATGACCACCCAGACCAAACCGATCGATGCCTACTCGCTGCCCACGCCCAATGGGCAGAAGGTGCATATCATGCTCGAAGAGCTTGGCGTGCCGTGGACTTACCATCGCATCGACATCACCAAGGGTGACCAGTTCAAGCCGGAATTCCTGGCCATTTCGCCGAACAACAAGATCCCCGCCATCGTTGACCCTGAAGGCCCGGGCGGCCAGCCGATCTCGATTTTCGAGTCGGGCGCGATCCTGAAATATCTCGGCCTCAAGTTCGGCCAGTTCTATCCCACCGATCCGCGCCAGCAGGTGGAAGTCGACGAATGGCTGTTCTGGCAGGTGGGCGGTTTTGGCCCGATGCTGGGCCAGAACAACCACTTCAACGTCTACGCGCCCGAGAAAATCCCCTACGCCATGAAGCGCTACACAGACGAAACCCATCGTCTGTTCCGCGTGCTCGATGCCCGGCTGGCCGGCCGCGACTACATTGCCGGCGACTATTCCATCGCCGACATCGCCAGCATCGGCTGGGCCCAGTCGTGGGAACGCTACGGCATCTCGCGTACGGACTTGCCGAACTTCGCCGCCTGGATCGACCGCGTGAATGCGCGCCCGGCCGTGCAGAAGGGCCTCAATATCGGCAAGGACGCGCCCCAGGCCGATCTCAGCAAGGATCGCGACGCCCAGAAGGTGCTGTTCAACCAGCGCTAAAAGGCGAGCCGAGGCGCTGTCTCGACGTTTTCAGCGCTCGTGGCGCTTGCCGTCAGGGCTGGGGTTCGGGGATCACCCGGACCCATTCCTCGCCGCGGCAGATGATGTTGTAGAGCACGCAGCCGTTCAGCCGGATCAGGTCCGGCCCCAGCATTTCCACATAGCCCGAATAGCTGTTGCCATCTTCGGGATTGTAGATGGTGCCATCGTAGATGTTGGGCTTGCTGCCCGGCACCAGCGAGAGGATCTGCAGCCCCAGCATGGGCCGCCCGCGCAGGGCAGGGTCGGGATTGCGCATATCGGTGAAGCTCTCCACCGGCATGGCCAGCGCGGCGGCATATTCCTCGGGCGTAAGTCCTTCGCTGGGCACTACGATTTTGCTCAGCGTGCCGCAGAAGCCTTCCGGGCACAGCGCGATGGTGACTTCCGATTGCAGCAGGGTGCGCCAGACGCCTTCGATTGGCTCCAACGGGCGCTCCTGGGCCATGGCCAGGGCGGTGCTGCCCACCAATAGCGCCGCGGCAATCCAGCTCCGTCCGCCACAAAATGCCATGCCGCGACCGCTCCCTGTCGCATGGTTCGATTCGAACCGCGCGCCCGGCGATGATCTAGCCGCCAAATCTGGCGCAAACAAAGCAAATAGCGTGGCCGCACGGGCCCGGATAATCAGGAACTTAGCCTCTCCACGATCTTTATCGTGCGAAGAACCAGAAAGCCCTTGATCGTGCGAACCTTCTCCCTTATCCAGCCCTTGCCGGAGAGGTGGCCGAGTGGTCGAAGGCACGCCCCTGCTAAGGGCGCAGATGGTGATGAACTGTCTCGAGGGTTCGAATCCCTTCCTCTCCGCCACTTTCCCTTAGATTTGTCAGGTAGTTGGTCGGTGCAGCCCTTGTGCTGTAGTCGTGGCCATACTTCTTTCTCACAATCATATCCGACCATCTTTTCGTACCTGCTTGCAGGCAGCGGTGCTCGACGTGCCAGGGCACGCCCTTAGCAGGGCGCGCGCTTTGCGTTGCTCGCGCCATTGCCGAATGCGGAGATGTTCACCTGCAATATTCAAATGAACTAATGGCGTCGCCGCGGCATGCGGCGAGGGATGCGTTCTTGTGTCTAAATGTCTCTAATACCCTGATTTTCCATGCATTCGGCGTCTGTGCGTTGAGTTGCTTTGGCTGATCAAAAATGTTCAAGTGAACATTTCTGGTTTGCAAAGTAAAAATTGTTGCTGTCAGATGTGCTCAAGCCGGGACGAGGAGGTCTCAGCGAAAATAAGGGAGTGAGCATGTCCAAGAAAGTATTGCGCCTGTCTGTCGGACTGGCCGCGGTCCTCGCGGCAACCCCGGCATTTGCCCAAACCGAGATTAGCTGGTGGCACGCCATGGATGCCGAACTCGGCCAGCGCCTCGAAGCCATCGCCACCGGCTTCAACGAAAGCCAGAGCGAGTTCAAGGTGGTTCCCAGCTACAAGGGCACCTATCCCGAGACGCTGACCGCAGCCATCGCCGCCTTCCGCGCCAACGAGCAGCCGGCCATCGTGCAGGTGTTCGAAGTTGGCACTGGCACCATGATGGCCGCCAAGGGCGCGGTAAATCCCGTCTATTCGCTGATGACCGACAACGGCCAGCCGTGGGATCCGTCAGGGTTCCTGGCGCCAGTGACCGGCTACTATTCGGATACGGATGGCAACATCCTCTCCATGCCGTTCAACTCGTCCACCCCGATCATGTATTACAACAAGGACGTGTTCGAAAAAGCCGGCCTTGACCGCGAGACCCCGCCAAAGACCTGGGCCGAACTCGAAACGATGGGCCGCAAGATCGTGGAATCGGGCGCTGCACCCTGCGCCTTCACCACCGGCTGGGTGAGCTGGATCCAGCTCGAGAACCTGTCTGCCATCCATGACCAGCCTTATGGCACGCTGGAAAACGGCTTCGGCGGCATGGGTACCGAGTTTACCTTCAATGGTCCCGTGCAGGTCAAACACTGGGAAAACCTGAAGAAATGGGCCGGTGAAGGCCTGTTCCAGTATGGCGGCCCGGTTGGCGGCGCTGATGCGCCTCCCAAATTCTACGCGCAGGAATGTGCCATCTACATGAACTCGTCCGCCTCGCGGGCCGGCGTCATCAACAACGCCAAGGAGTTCGAAGTCGGCTTCTCGCCGCTGCCTTACTACGATGACGTAATCACCGAGCCGAAGAACTCGATCATCGGCGGCGCCACCCTCTGGGCGCTCAACGGCAAGGATCCGGCTGTCTACAAGGGCGTGGCACAGTTCTTCACCTACCTGTCTAGCCCCGAAGTGCAGGCCAACTGGCACCAGGCAACCGGTTACCTGCCGATTACCAATGCCGCCTACGAAATGGGCAAGGAGCAGGGCTATTACGCAGCCAATCCGGGCTCTGACATCGCCATCAATCAGATCACCCGCGGCACGCCTACGGCCAATTCCAAGGGCATCCGCTTCGGCAACCTGACCCAGGCCCGCACCGTGATCGACGAAGAGTTCGAAGCGTTGCTGGCAGGCACCAAGACTCCCCAGGAAGCCCTCGACGCAGCCGTCGCTCGTGGCAACCAGATCCTGCGCGACTTCGAAGCCGCCAATAAGTGATCCTCCCCGGATCGCCCGTAGCCCCCGTGGCTATGGGCGATCCACCCCGGGCGGCCGGTGCCGCTCGCCTTCCAATTGGTGACCGTCAGGGGAGTTCTCGGCCCAAATGCAAACCAAGCGCACGATATTTCCCAACAAGCTGCTGCCCTATGCCCTTCTGGCGCCGCAACTGGCGGTGACGCTGATATTCTTTATCTGGCCCGCCGGGCAGGCGGTTAAATCATCCTTCGAGCGGGAAGACCCCTTCGGGTTCCGCACGACATTCATCTGGTTCGAAAACTACACGCGCCTGTTCGCCGATCCGGGCTACCTCAATTCTCTGTCCAAGACAGCGGTGTTCGCGGTTTCCGTAACCCTGCTGTCGATGAGCCTGTCGCTCATCCTCGCCATCGCGGTGAGCCGGGTGCTGCGAACCAATCGCGCCTATACGACCCTGCTGGTCTGGCCCTATGCGGTGGCCCCGGTGGTGGTGGGCATCCTGTGGTGGTTCATGTTCAATCCCACGATCGGCATCGCGCCCTACCTGCTGCGCGCCGTGGGCATTTCCTGGAACCATCGGATTGATGGCAACCAGGCGATGATCCTTGTGGTGATCGCGGCCAGCTGGAAGCAGATTTCCTACAATTTCCTGTTCTTTGTGGCGGGACTGCAATCGGTGCCGCAATCGCTGACCGAGGCGGCGGCGATTGACGGGGCAGGGCCCTTCAAACGGTTCTGGACCATCGTCTTCCCGCTGCTCTCGCCGACGACCTTCTTCCTGCTTATCGTCAACATCAACTACGCCATGTTCGACACGTTCGGCCTGATCGATGCCACCACATCCGGCGGGCCGAGCCAGGCGACGAATATCCTCGTCTACAAGGTGTATGCCGACGGCTTCCTCGGCCTCAACATCGGCTCATCGGCCGCCCAATCGGTGGTGCTGATGATCATCGTGATCGCGCTGACGGCGGTGCAATTCCGCTTCGTCGAGCGGCGCGTGCAGTATTGAGGAGCGCAGGACATGGTTGAAAATCGCCCACTGCTCGCCGTCCTCACCCACCTGGTGCTGATCGTCGGCGTCGTTATCGTGGTGTTCCCGGTCTATCTCGCCTTTATCGCCTCCACCCATGGCAGCGGCGACTTCATGCGCGGGCTGGTGCCTCTGCTGCCGGGGCCGCACATGATCGAGAACTACGGCAAGATGCTCACTGAGGGCATTTCCACTGCCGGCGCGCCGCCGCTTTGGATCATGCTGTCGAACTCGCTCATCATCGCGATCATCATTGCCGTCGGCAAAATCGCCATCTCGCTGCTGTCGGCCTATGCCATCGTGTTCTTCAAGTTTCCATTTCGCCTGCTGGCGTTCTGGATCATCTTCATCACGCTGATGCTGCCGGTGGAGGTGCGCATCATTCCCACCTTTGCGGTGGTGGCAAATCTGGGTCTGCTCAACTCCTATGTGGGCCTCACCCTGCCGTTGATCGCATCGGCAACGGCGACCTTCCTGTTCCGCCAGTTCTTCCTGACTGTTCCGGACGAATTGATGGAGGCCGCTCGTGTGGACGGGGCAGGGCCGATGAAGTTCTTCCGCGATATCCTGCTGCCTCTCAGCCGGACCAATATCGCGGCGCTCTTCGTCATCCTCTTCATCTATGGCTGGGTGCAGTATCTGTGGCCGCTGATCGTGACCACCGACAGCAAGTATTACACGGTCGTCATGGGCATCAAGCGCCTGGCCGCCACGGCCGATTCCGAACCGCAATGGAACTTCGTCATGGCGGCGGTAATGCTCGCCATGCTGCCCCCAGTCCTCGTCGTCATCTTCATGCAGCGCCTTTTCGTCAAAGGCCTGGTTGAAACGGAGAAGTAAGCCATGGCCACCATCAACCTGGTCGACCTGCAGAAGAATTACGGCAACGTGCCGGCCGTGCGCGGCATCAACCTGTCGGTCGCCGATGGCGAACTGATCGTGCTGGTCGGCCCATCAGGCTGCGGCAAGTCCACCCTGCTGCGCATGGTGGCTGGCCTCGAAACGGTCTCGTCGGGCCGCATCGAGATTGCCGGGCGCGACGTGGTCAAGGCCGAGCCCGCGGAGCGCGACATTGCCATGGTGTTCCAGAACTACGCGCTCTATCCCCATATGACGGTGCGCGGAAATCTCGAATACGGCCTCAAAAACCGGGGGACACCGCGCGAGGAGATCGACCGGCGGGTCAACGAGGCCGCCGACATTCTGGAAATCGGTCCTTTGCTGGACCGCAAGCCGCGCCAGCTATCCGGCGGGCAGCGCCAGCGCGTCGCCATGGGCCGGGCCATCGTGCGCGAGCCCGCGGCCTTCCTGTTCGATGAGCCGCTGTCCAACCTCGACGCCAAACTGCGCGTTCAGATGCGGGTGGAGATCCGCAAGCTGCAGCGCCGGCTCAAGACTACGAGCCTCTATGTGACGCACGATCAGCTGGAGGCCATGACCCTGGCTGACCGCCTCGTGGTGATGAATGGCGGACTGGTCGAACAGATCGGCACGCCCACCGAAGTCTATGATCGCCCGGCGACGCTGTTTGTGGCGGGTTTCATTGGCTCGCCGCCGATGAACCTCATTCCCGCGAGCGCCCTTGCCGGTGCGGACGGTTTCGGGGAAATCCACCTGCCTTCCGGGACCGACGTGGTGGGCTTCCGCCCGGACCAACTCTATCTCGACCGGCCGGAAGGCGCGGCTCTGTCCATGCCCGTCGTTGTGGAGCTGCTCGAGCCGATTGGCGGAGAGAGCCACCTGCATGTGCGGCTTGCCGGATCGAGCCAGCCGATCGTGCTGAGCGTGCCCGGCCGCCCCGACATTGCGGAAGGCGCGACTGTCACCGTATTTGCACATGCCGCCGATATTCACCCCTTCAACAGCCAGACCGGTTTCCGCACCGATAACGCCTGACACAACAACCAGGATACCATGACCTCGCTCGCTCAACCCGGCCCGGCCCGGGACGAAGTTCAGGCCCATCGCGGCGCGTCCGCCATTGCTCCCGAGAATACCATTGCCGCCTTTCGCGCTGCCGCCGAACAAGGCGCCCGCTGGGTGGAACTCGACGTTGCGTTGCTGGCGGATGGCACGCTGGTCGTCATTCACGACGATACTGTTGACCGCACCACATCGGGCACCGGCAACCTGGGTACTTTGACCCGGGCCGACCTCGACCGGCTGGATGCCGGCTCGTGGTTCCACGCCCAATATGCCGGTGAACGGCTGCCGACACTGGAAGAAACCGTGGCGGTGCTGGGTGAGCTGGGGCTTGGCGCCAATGTCGAGATCAAACAGCACAAGCATCACAAATCGCTGGATCAACTGGTGAGGGCGGTTCAAAAGGCGATCAGCCAGCGTCCGCTCGAGATGCCGATCATGATTTCCAGCTTCGATCCCGATGCGCTTGCTGCCATGCATGTCATGGAGCCGGACCTGGAAATGGCGATGCTGTGGTCGGAGCTTCCGCCGGACTGGGAGGCGCGCCTGACGGCCATTCCGGCAACGACCATCCACCTCAACTACAAGGCGCTGAGCGTGGGCTTTCTTGAACGGGCCAGGGCGCGCGGGATCACGGTCCGCGCCTGGACCAGCAATGACCCGGTGGAACTTATGTCGTTCTGGCGCGCGGGTCTGACGGGTGTCATCACCGACAATCCGAAAGTGTTTCTGGGGTAATCAGGTTATGGGCCAGGAGGGACTCTCCCGCCGCCAACGCGATATTCTTGCTTCGCTCGAAGCGGAAGGGGCTCAGTATATCGAGCACCTTGCGACCCGCTATGGCAAGACAACCCAGACCATCCGCCGCGACATCAATGCGCTGTGCGACCTTGGCTATGCGCGCCGCTTTCACGGCGGGGTCGACCTGCCGGTGGGGAGCCGCAATACCTCGGTCAACGTTCGCGCCGCGCTGAACCGGGGCGCCAAGCAGCGCATCGCCCGCCGCATTGCGTCGGCCATCGAACCCGGCTCCACCGTTTTCATGGGCATTGGCAGCAGCGTGCAATTTGTCGCCTCGGCCTTGCGCGAGCATGAAGGCCTGCGCGTGGTGACCAACAATATCGACGTCGCGCTGACCCTGAGCGAGGCGCCGCAGGTCGAAGTGCACGTCACCGGGGGCCTGCTGCGCCATGACGACCGCGACGTGGTTGGCGCCGATGCCATCCGCTTCTTCGAAAAGTTCTACGCCTCCTACGCGGTGATCGGCGCCGGTGCGCTCGATCCGGCCAAGGGCATCCTGGATTTCAGCTATAGCGAAGCGCAGATCACCACCACGCTGATCGAAAACTCGCGCCAGCAGTTTCTCGCGGCCGACGTCAGCAAGTGGACGCGGGACGCTTCGGTGCGGGTTGTGCCATTTAGCCGGATCGATAGCCTGTTCACCGATAGCCTGCCCGATGACAATGGCGCGGCAGCGCGCGCCCTGGAAGAAGCTGGCATCAAATTGGTGCTGTGCGGCGAGGGCGGGGCATGAGTTTTCGTGGCGTGGCGCCCAGGCCCGAGCAGTTGCGCGGGGTGCGCTATCTCTTCACGGACATAGACGGCACGCTGACCACCGATGGCCTGCTGCTGCCGCAGACTTACCAGGCGCTGTGGGACCTGCATTCGGCGGGTGTCGCCGTCATTCCCGTGACCGGGGGCCCGGCGGGCTGGTGTGACCATATTATCCGCACCTGGCCGGTGGCCGTGGTGATCGGGGAAAGCGGCGCCTTTGCCATGACGCTTGCCGAGGGGCAGGTCGAAACGGAGTTCTGGGACGGCGAGGCGAACCAGGTTCAGCGCCAGGCCGAGCATCTCAAGGCGATCGAGCCGCTGCTGGGTTCGTTCTGCCTGTCGCGGGACCAGCGTTTTCGCATCGCGGACGTCGCCATCGAAATTGCGGGACGCAGCAAGCTGGATGTCGATGCGCTGGCAGACAGCATTCGCGCCATCGGCGCCTCGGTTGCCGTCAGCTCGATCCACATCAACAGCTGGCTGGGCCACTACAACAAGCAGACCATGACCGAGCGGCTGCTGCGGCGCTTCGAAGTCGGCGCGGACGAATTCGCCAGCTGCACTGCCTTCGTCGGGGATTCCCGCAACGACGCGCCGATGTTCGACTTTTTCGCCAATGCCTTTGGCGTGGCCAATATCGTGCCGGTTCTCGATGACCTGGCGACAAAACCGCGCTGGATATCGCAGCGCCCCGCCGGACTGGGATTTGTCGATATTGCCGAGGCCGTGCTTTCCGCGCGGGTTTCTTCCTAGGCGGTGGCCGATTTTCTCCAGGCAACGGTTTGATTTCGTTGCGGTATCAGCAGTTTTCTACCATGTTGCCCCGACCGAGCGGATCGGGGGATAGCGTGACGATATTTGAGAGCCTGGCTGGACGGCGTATCGCAGTGGCCGGGGGCGCCGGGTTCATTGGACGGCATCTCTGCGCGCGGTTGCTCGATGCTGGGGCCGAGGTGCTGTGCATCGACAATTTCATGACCAGCGCGCGAGCGGATCTGGAGCCCTTGCTGGCGCGGCAGGGGTTTATCTTGCTGGAAGCTGATATTGTCAGGCTGCCGGAGTTTGATGCCGACGGCATCTTCAACCTGGCGTGCCCGGCCTCACCGCCGGCCTATCAGCGCGATTCCATCCAGACCATGCGCATCAATGTCGTGGGGACGGACAATCTGCTTGCCCGCGCCGCCGCGCTCGGCGTTCGGCTGGTGCAGGCCTCGACCAGCGAGGTCTATGGCGACCCGGAAGTGCATCCGCAGCCGGAAACCTATCTCGGACACGTCAATCCGATCGGGCCAAGAGCCTGCTACGACGAAGGCAAGCGTGCGGCCGAGACGCTGTGCACCGACTATGCTCGCCAGCACGGCGTCGATGCGCGCATCGCCCGGATCTTCAATACCTATGGTCCGGGAATGGCCCCCGACGATGGCCGGATTATCTCGAATTTCGTGGTGCAGGCGCTCAACGGGGCGCCACTGACGATCTATGGCGACGGCCGCCAGACTCGTTCGCTCTGCTATGTCGAGGATACCGTCGAGGGGCTGATGCGGCTGTTTTGCCTGCCCGGTCTCGGCCCAACGCCGATCAATATCGGCAATACGGGTGAGGTGACGGTGACGGAGATCGCCATGGCGGTGATTGAGGCGACAGGTTCGCGCTCGACGCTCAGCTACCATCCGCTGCCGGTAGATGACCCCAGGAAACGTCGTCCCGACATTACGCAGGCTCGCGAACGGCTGGGCTGGGCGCCGAGGACTACGTTTGCCGAAGGCCTCGCCCGCACTGTAACGCATTTCAGCGATCTGGCGGCGCCCGAAAAGCAAAACGGCCAGACTTGGGATCTGGCCGTTTCGGGATAGGTTCGGAGGGAAGCTTAGCTCTTGGCTTCGTCTTCGCCGTCTTCTTCCTCATCATCTTCTTCATCTTCTTCGTCTTCGTCGTCATCGACGGCGGAGCCAACGAGCTGTTCGATGCCTTCTTCGGAGAGGGCGCGTTCGAATTCGTTCCAGGCGTCGAGATCGGATTCGAAGGTGTCTTCCCAGATCAGCGAGTTGTCGTCTTCGTCGACGACTTCAAGCGTCCAGCCCTCCTGCGAGCCGGCGGGGCGGTAAATGCCGACCTGAACGGTGATGCCGTCCTGGGTTACTTCGCTGCTGTGCTCGGAGAGCTCAATTTCGTCGTGGTCGTTGGTGGTCATGCTGGGTCTCCGTTCGGAACACGCCTCATACAGCAGTGCGCCGGAGACGGCCATAGCCATGCTGCTGCTGGTCCCTAGCTTTCGTGCCCGGAAAGTTGGGTCCCGCTCAAATGGCTGGGAGTGGCTGATATTTTGTCGCGGTAGGCAATCGGACGAATTGTGACTTTTCCATCCAGCAGCTCGGGCAGCACCTGGTCGCGAATGCCGATGATGTGGCGGGCGGGCCAGGGGCGGTGGCCGAGCACAGCGTCGTGGTCAAAACTGGTGACCTCGTAAAGCGCGTGCTCCCTGGGGTGATAATAGAAGAAGCGATAGCCCAGCCGCGCGATATCGCCATAGACGGGCAGGGATGGCAGGCCGAGCAGCAGGATCAGCACATCCACCTTGCCCTCGGCGAGGCATGGCATGGCCCCGGCCAGGACGCTGGCCTCTAGGCCGGCCACGTTGATCTTGAGGATATCGACATGATCGAGCCCGAGCTGAGGCAGTACGGCAGATAGCGTCTCAACGGGTACGGTCTCGTAGCCGGGGCCATCGGTACTGGCGTCCACGAGGTGACTGTTCCAGGTGCTGGCCGAGGTTTCGAACCGCGCAGTGCCCTGCCGGTCGGACAGCGCCGATTGGTGCACGATCACCCGGCCTTGCGCGCCATTGCGGGCGATATTGCGCTTGAGCGTGCCAAGGTTGGAGGCCTCGGGCTCGAAGGCGTGAATAACGGCATCTGGCAGGCAGCGGGCGGCGAACATGGAAAATTGGCCGATGGCCGCGCCGACATCGATCACCTGCCATCCCGGCTTGGCCACCTGTTGCAGGAAGGCGAATTCGGGATCGATGAAATCGCCGAACATCATCAGTGTCGGCGGGAACTGGCTGGGATAGTCGAATTCCAGAACAGGCCCTGAGCGCAACCGTACTTCGCCCGTGGCCGGACGGCGCAGCCTGAGCATGCCATAGCGGATGGCGCCGGGCAGGGCGGCGCTCGGTCCCGCTACGCGCAATCCCCATCGGAACTTGTCATACGCCTGACGCAGTCGCCTGGAGAGATTGAACCGGGATTGCACCATGCGCCTCATTGGGAACCAGCAAAATCACTCCATGAATAGAGCGGAAAGGCGACTTTGGGGGTGGCCAGTTCGGCGTAGCGGTAAACCGCCCGGCGATTTAGTCCGCACCATCAAATTTCGCAGGCAATGCGGGCTTTGGAGCCCTCAAAACCGTGAATAGCAGTCGACAGACTCTGCCGGTGGCGTACAATGGATATTCTATTTGCATCGGAAAGAGAGCATGCATTCCACTATTCAGCTGATCGACCTGCTCGGCGCCGGAGCTTTGCTGCTCTGGGGCCTGCGGATGATCAAGACCGGGGTCTTGCGCGCCTTTGGCGCTTCGCTCCGTTTGTGGATCGCAAAAGGCACCGGCAATCGTTTTTCGGCGGTGCTGTCGGGCATCATGGCGACGCTGGCGCTGCAATCGAGCACTGCCACGGCCGTCATCACCGCCGCCTTCGCCAGCAAGGGCGCGATTGATCCGCGCATGGCGCAGGCGGTGATGCTCGGGGCCAATGTCGGCACCTCGATCGCCGCGGTGGTGCTCTCGCTCGATGTGCACTGGTTTGGCTCGGCGATGATCCTCATCGGCGTCACCGTTTTCTCGCTCAGCAAATATGCGCGCGGCAAGGGGATTGGCCGCGCCGTGCTGGGCCTGGGCCTGATGCTGCTCGCCCTGCAACTGGTTGGAAACGTAACGGGTCCGCTACGCGATTCCGAGGTGATGATTGCGGTGCTTTCCGGCCTGACCGATGCCCCGGCCTTCGCACTGATCATCGCGGCCCTGCTGGCCTTCGTCGCCTCGTCGAGCCTTGCCGTGGTGCTGTTCGTGGCGCTATTGGCTTCGGCGGGCATCGTCTCGCCGCCGCTGGCGGTGACACTGGTGGCGGGCGCCAATCTCGGCGGCGCCATTCCGCCGCTGCTGGCCGTGATGCGCGAGGGCACCGAGGCCCGGCGCCTGACTTTGTCGAACCTGGTGGTGCGCGCCATCGGCGCCATCGTGCTGACGATCTTTGCCGTCCCGGTGGCCAATGCGCTGGTGCAACTGCTGCCCAATCCCAATGCGCTGACCATCGCGGCACATATCGGGTTCAACCTAGGCTTGCTGGTGATCTTCCTGCCGCTGATCGGCCCCATCGGCAAGCTGGCCGCGCTGGTCATTCCCGCGCCGGCCGCGCCCGAGCGGGGTGTGCGCTATCTCGACGACAGCGTGCTGGATACGCCCACCATCGCGCTGGCCGCCGCGGCGCGCGAAACACTGCGTGTCAGCGATATCGTGCTGCATATGCTGGAGGGGAGCCTCGAAGCCCTGCGCAAGCCCAGCCCGGCCGGCCGCAGCGCAGCATCGCTGCTCGATGATGATGTCGATGCCCTCAACCAGGCCATCAAGCTTTACCTGACCCGGCTCGACCAGACCGAGCTTGATGAGAATGACGCCCGGCGTTCCGGCGAGATCATGAGCTATGCCATCAACCTCGAACATGTCGGCGACATCATCGAGAGCGGGCTCTACGACGTTGCGGCCAAGATGGCCAAGCGCCAGCTGAAGTTCTCCGCCGATGGGCTGGCCGAAATCGTCGCGCTCTACGAAAAGACCATTTCCAACATGCAGCTGAGCCAGACGGTTTTTCTCACCGGCGACCCGCAGCTGGCCCGCCAGCTCGTGGCGGCAAAGGTCGACGTGCGGCGGCTCGAGGCCCGCTCGTCAGGCGCCCATATCCAGCGCGTGCGCGAGCGCGTTCCGGCCTCGCTCGAAACCAGCTCGCTGCACCTCGATATCCTGCGCGACCTCAAGCGCATCACGGCGCATCTGGCTTCGGTTGCCTATCCCATTCTCGAAACCAAGGGCGAACTCGATGAGAGCCGCCTGCGCGACACCGCCCACCTCGAAACCAAAACCGCATCCGAATAGCCTGGAGCATATTATGAACTACGACGCCGTCCTCGCGGACATGGTTGCCGTCGCCCGCGAAGCTGGCGCCCTCACGCTGACCTATTTCAAGCGCTTCCGCGAACTCGAAATTGGCATCAAGGGGCCCGCCGACTTTGTCTCCGAAGCGGACAAGGAGAGCGAACTGCTGATCCGCAAGTTCCTGTTCGAACGCTACCCGGACTGGAGCTTTACCGGCGAAGAATTCGCCCCGGTCGACAAGGACAGCGAGCACCGCTGGCTGGTCGATCCGATCGATGGCACCACCAACTTCATCAACGGCATGCATTACACCATCTCGATCGCGCTGCGGCGCGGCAACGAGACGGTCTGCGGTGCGCTCTATAATCCAGTGGCCGACGAGATGTTTACGTCAATCAAGGGGCAGGGCGCCTTCATGAATGGCGAACGGCTATTGGTGAGCGAGCAGACGGACGTTGGGCTAATGACCATCGGGACCGGTCTTGCCACCTCGCAACTCTTCACCTTCGAAGGCTTCTACAAGCGCCTCGAAGCCATCCGCGATCCCGTGGGTGCGGTGCGCATCGTCGGCAGCTCGGCCAATAGCTGCGCCTACGTCGCCAATGGGCGGCTGACGGGCTACTACGAGGAGTCAGGGCTGGTCGATTGGGCCGTGGGCGTGTTGCTGGTGCAGGAAGCGGGCGGCATCGTCACCGACTGGTGGGGCCGCGGGCCGGAATTCTACGAACGCACAGGCTGCGTGCTGGTCGCCAACGCGGCGACCCATGCCTATCTGCTCGACAAGCTGAAGGATGCGCCCCGCAAGGAACCGAAGGACGGCACGCACTAACTGCGTGCCGTTATCCCAACCACCGTTGCTGCCCGCGGACTTGATCCGCGGGCCTCTCCCATGTGCTGTGTTGGAAATGGCCCATGGATCAAGTCCGTGGGCAGCGTCAGTGGGGAGGGGAGATGGGGCGTAGCAGGAGCTATCCCATCAGGGCCTGCAATCCCTCCGGGTCATCGGTGGTAATCTGGTCTGCCTTTAGCTCCAGTAACCGCCGAACCAGCGGCGCACTCGCAGCGTCGGCCCGCTGGATGGTGTAGGCGTCGATGCGGCGGCCCTCGGCATGGAAGGCGCTGATGATGTCGAAGCCAAGCCGATCGGCCTCCAGCACCAGCCCATGATGCAGGTAGATCATCTCTGCCTTGGGTGAGGCCGCCACGGCATCGCGCACGAAGCCGGAGAAGTCGAGCGTCTGCTGCAGCCGCTCCAAGGCACCATCGTGGCACGGGTCGTAGCCGATGCGCAGGCCGGGAACGCCCTCAGTGAGCAGGCGAACGGATTCCGCGTCGCCGGAGGAGAGGATCATGTGCCGCGCGACCGGCGCAACACTGGCCTGGAACGACGCGATGGCGGCATCGTCGAGCGCCCGCCAGTCCTCCTTGTAGTCGAGCTGCAGCAGCGCATCTGCATGCAGCCCGCCCTTCGCCAACAGCGCAGACAGGTCTTCGAGCAGCATAACATGGTCGTCGAGAGGCGTGCCGTCATCCGCGCGCAAGTGCAGGGCGCGCAAGGCGTTGGCTGACGTATCGGCAATCCGTCCGTTACCGGTTGTTTCGCGATCCAGTGTCAGGTCATGCAGCACGGCGAAGCCGCGGTCGCCATGCACAACGAGGTCCACCTCGACGCTGGCGCCCAGCCGCATGCCTTCGCGGATGCGGGCGCCCGTGAAAACCGGGTCGCTGGCCCGACGGCGGCCACGATGCCACTTGAGCCACGTGCGGTGGCCGTTGCGGTCAATAAAGATCGGGTCGGTCATGCGCGGTGGATCAGTGCGTTGTTGCGGTAAGCCGAGACGGCGCGCGGCGACAGGTCGACGCCCTGTCCCGAGGCGAACATGCCGGGATGGTTGACCATGGCCTTGATGCGGGTGCCGTCATTGAGCTCGAGGTCGACCAGCCCATGGGTGCCATAGTCGTGACTCGGTGCACCTTGCCCTGGCTGCTGCCGTTGGCGGCAGTGAGCTCCAGCGCTTCGGGGCGGACGGCGAGCGTCGCCGGGCCATCGCCAACGGGCAGAGGCGTCGAATAACCCGCCTTGCTGAAGACGCCATTGGCCACGGTGCCTTCGATGAGGTTCATCGTCCCGATGAAGCCTGCCACGAACGGGGTCTGGGGTTCGCGATAGACGATGTCGGGGCGATCAATCTGCTCGGTCTTGCCGTCGCGCATCACCACGATGCGGTCTGCCATGGACAGCGCTTCGTCCTGCCCGTGCGTCACGAAGAGCGTGGTGATCTTGAGGCGCTGCTGGATGTCGCGAACTTCTTCGCGAAGTCTTTCGCGCAAGTGCTGGTCCAGACTCGCAAAAGGCTCGTCGAGCAGCAGGATCTTGGGCTCCAGAACCAGCGATCGCGCCAGCGCCACGCGCTGCTGCTGGCCGCCCGAGAGCTTGGCCACATGGCGATTGCCATAGCCGCCCAGGCCTACCAGTTCAAGCACCGCCTCCACCCGGCGCGTGATCTCGGCCGGCGGCACCTTGCGCAGCTTGAGGCCGAAGGCGAGGTTCTTGAACACATTCATGTGCGTCCACAGCGCGTGGCTCTGGAACACCATGCCGGTCGGGCGCTTCTCGGGCGGGACGTGGGTGATGTCCTCGCCATCGATGGTCATGAGGCCGCTGGTCGGCTTTTCGAAGCCGCCGACCATGCGCAGCAGTGTCGATTTGCCCGAGCCCGAAGGCCCGAGCAGGCACACCAGTTCGCCATCGGCCACATCGAGCGAGAAGTTCTCGACCGCGTGCACGCCGCCGGCGAACACCTTGGATACGTCTTTGATTTTCAGAACAGACATTGATTATTCCTAGCCGCCAAACCCGCGGGCAAACGAACCTGAGTTGACGACCCGCCGTGCAAACAGCAGGGCAATGAAGCTGGGCACCCACAGCAGCACGGAAAGCACCGCGCCATATTGGATGACCGGCTGGTTGTTGATGAAGGAGATCATCAGCACCGGCAGCGTACGCACCTGCGGCGCGCCGATCAGCCAGGCGCCTTCGGTTTCGTAGAAGGTGCCGACAAAGCTGAGCAGGATTGCCGCCGCGATGGTCGGTCCGGCCTGGGGCAGGGTGATCGACCAGAAGACGCGCAGCGGACTGGCGCCCACATCGCGCGCCGCTTCTTCCATGCGCCGGTCAACCGACTGGAAGGCGGCCACCGGAATCCAGATCATGAACATCAGCGTGCCCACCAGCTGGATCAGCACCACGCCCCAGAACGTTCCGATCAGGTTGAGCTGCAGGAAAATCCCGGCAATGGCGACCAAGAGGCCAAACTTCGGAAAGGCGTGCCCGGCCAGGAACGAGAAGAACAGGATGTTGCGGCCCGGAAAGTCGAGGCGCGCAAAGGCGTAGGCGGCGGGCAGGCAGATCAGCGCGGAAAGCGCCGTCACTGTCGTTGCCAGCGTCAGGCTCATGGTGATGGAGCTCCAGACGTCGGCACGCGCCAGCGTCTGGTTCCAGAACTTGAGGCCGAACTCCTGCGGGATGACGCTGGGATAGCGCCACACATTGGTGAAAGCCCAGGTGCCCACCACAACGAGGGGGACCACGATGACCAGGGTAAGGGCGATGGCAAAGAAAATGCCGACCCAATCAATTTCGCGGCGAACGAGTGTACTCATTACGCTGCCCTGTTCTGGGCAACCGAGCGCACATAGAACAGCCCGAACAGAATACAGAACCCGAAGGTGACGACGGCCTGCGTAATGGCCATGGTTGGATCATAGAGATCGCGGAAGGTACGCTGCATGAATGGTCCCATCATTTCCGGCGCGGCTGGGCCCAGGATGTAGGGCAGGGTGAACGCCGAGAAGATGCCGAGCACGGCGAAGGAAATCGCCACCAGCATGGAATTGGTGATGCGCGGCAGGATGATGTGCCACAGAACGGCAATCTTGCCGGCGCCGACATCGCGGGCCGCTTCGATAGCCTGGTTGGAGACGTTGCCCAGCCCCGACAGCAGGATCAGCACGGTCAGCGGGATATTGTCCCACACCAGCCCGATCACCGGCCCCCAGGGGGTCAGATAGGGCGAGCGGATCTTGGGCAGGCCCATGGCATTGGCGAGCAGGTCCACGGTGCCATTCGGCCCCAGCACGCGGATGAACGCGAAGCTGAGAATGATCGACGGCACGAACATCGGAAAGATGGCGAGGCCCTGCACATAGGCGGCAACCTTGCTGTCCGAGAAGCGCAGGTAGAGCGCGATCGGCAGGCAGATCACCAGCAGCAGCACAGCGCAGACGCCGGTGGTCCACAGCGTGATCGACAGGTTGGACAGGCTGTAGGAGTCTGAGAAGAAGAACTTGTAGGTTTCGACGGACAGGGCGGTGGTCCCATCGGGGCCGGTCAGCCAGAATGTCTGGATAACGGCCGAAATGATGGGCCAGATGACCAGCCAGCAAACCAGCAATACGGGCACGGCGACGAGCAGGAGGCCAATAGGCCTCCTGCGGTCTTGCATCGCGGGCGCCTTGAGACCCGCTTCTACTGCCGTCACGAGTTCGGATCCACGTTTGGAGCCACAGCACGATACCAGCCGTCATTGACGGCCTTTTCCCAGTCGCCGCCCGGGAAGACCGGGATCGAGGTCGGGATGATATCCTTGAAGCGTTCGCGCAGGTCAGCCGAGACATAGTCCCAGGACACGCCGGGGAAGCCGCCCAGTTCGGTCAGCACGGCCGACTGGATTTCTTCGCTGAGCACGAAATCGGCCAGCTTGAGGGCTGCTTCGTGGTTGACGCCATTGGTGTTGATGGTCAGGCGCGAGAAGCCGCCCGGTAGGCCGAGGTCGCTCAGCTGCACAAGGCCCGTGGTTTCCGGCAGCACGCCCTGGGCGATGGCCGACAGGGCCTGATCGGACCAGGCCGGGATCATGGTGACGGCCGACTGGCCGAGCAGCTGCAGCGACTGGGTATTGCCCGAAGTATAGGCGCCGCCGTCGAACAGCGAGGGAGCCAGGTCCTTGAGGATTTCCCAGGCGGGGTTCAGCGCGGCATCGCCGGCTTCGGTCGTGTAGTTCTCGACCTTGAACTTGCTCGGATCCTTGCCATTGGCTTCATAGATGGCGCGGCGCACGAAGTTGCCGCCCGAACCACCCTTGTTGGGGCGGTTGTAGATGAACTGGCCAGGATTGGCCTTGATCCAGGCGACCAGATCAGCCCAGGTCTTGGGGGCATTGGCCGGGTCGAGCTTGGTGGTGTCATAGGCCAGCAGCACCTGCGAACCGCGATAGGGCAGGTTCTGCGGGATGTCGAGCGCCAGCGGATTGACCTTGGAGTAGTTGGAGAGGCCGGCATCGGCGAAATTGGTCCACAGACCCTTGTCGAGGGCGCCGACCGGCTGGCGGGCGTCGAAGCCTTCAAAGAAGTCTGCCTGCGGATCGGCCTTGCTGCCCAGAGCAGCCACGGCGCGTTCTGCAATGGCCTGCAGGCCGGCATTGTCGCCGCCATCAACCAGATTGACGGTGATGCCCGGATTGGCTGCCTCGAACTTTGGCTTCACCACGTTGGTCCAGAAGTCGAGGACGTTCTGGTCCGAGCTGGTGTACCAATCGATGGCGCCCTGCGCGCCGAAGGACATGCGGGGCAGCATAAGGGCACCGGCAGTCGCGCCGGCAGCGAGCATGAAATCACGCCGTTTCATATTTGTCTCCCAAAGTCCGTTCGTTAGAACGGATGTTCCACAAGGCGGTCAATTCCGCCCGTAGGTTTCATCGATCTTGTGTCGACCTCTCCCAGACGAAAGCTAACTACCGGCCGGAAGATTATGCAAGGGGAAACCCGCTTATGATCGATCTCAAGACTTTGCGGTACAAATCACAGCTCTACGACAGCCGTGTAACACCAGCGGAGACAACACCTGTGTCGTGAATCAAAGTGGCAGGTTGCACTTATTAGTGAATTGAAATTACAAGATAAAGTTGGATTCGTGAGCGGCGCGCCGACGACCAGGGGACGCTCGCGCGGTGGTTGATGCAGCGGGAGTTATGGTCGACCAAAAGCCGGAGAGGGAGGTTCCTGGCGCTGCGCGGGGTCGGGAATTTGCGCTGGATTGGCGTAATTCGTCCGCGTGGAAGGAAATCTGCGGAGCATTCCAATAATAATACAGGCATTCCATAAACGACTCGGCCCCGGCATTTGCTGCTGCCGGGGCCGTTCAGTGCTCGTCGTCAGATGCTGCTGGCGAGTTCCTCAAGCTGGGTGGCGCACATTCCCCACCCTTCATGGAAGCCCATCTGCTTGTGCGATGCCGCGTCTTCGGCGGTCCAGTGGCGGGCGATGGCGGTGTAGCGGGTTTTGCCGGGACCGGCGTCCTCGAAGGTCAGAACGGCGGTGAAGAACGGCTTGGCCGATGGCGCCCAGTTGCCGGTGAAGGCATCGGTAAACACCAGCTTTTCGTTCGGCACCACCTCCAGATACTGCCCCGCATTGGGGTATTCGTTGCCCTGCTCGTCAGCCATGGTGATGACATTGCCGCCGCCCGGACGCAGGTCCAGTTCGGCCTTGGGCGTGGTCCACGGCCTGGGCGCGAACCACTGCTTGATCAGCTCGGGCTGCGTCCAGCACTGGTAGATCTTGTCGCGCGGTGCGTTGAGCACACGCGTCAGCACGAGATCGCGGTCGGTGTCTTCGGTGGGGAGTGCATTGGTCATCGGTGGGTCCTCGTTCGGGATGAGTGTTCATTCCAGCGACGATCCGGCACAACCAAATTCGACGGGGTCGATGTGATTTTAGTGACCGGCAGCGTCAAACGGCGCCGCCGGCTCTTTCTGGCAGCTACTTCCCGCCCTTCTTGAGGTATTCGGCATGGTATTCGGCGGCCAGGGTGCGCAGGGCCTTGCCGATGGCGGCGTATTCATACTCGTTGAGATTGGCGAGTGAGGCGCGGCCCGAGGGATGCTTGGCGCCAAACCCGCTGCCCGGCAACAGGACGACCCCGGTTTCCTCGGCGACCCGGAACAGAACTTCGATCGGGTTCTGAGTCTTCATCACCCAGGCCGCGAAATCCTCGCCATAGATCGCCTTGGCCGCCGCCTCCAGATCCACCAGCGTGTAGTAGTCGACGCTGTTGGGGTCCTGTTTCTGGGTAATGCCCAGTTCGCGATAAAGCGTGGCCTCGCGGTTGCGGATCACCGTCTTCACGGCCGTCTTGTAGTTGTCGGCCTGGTCGATGAGGCTGAACAGAGAGAACAGCACCATCTGCACCTGCTGCGGCGTCGATAGGCCAGCCGTGTGGTTGAGCGCCACGGTACGGCTATCGGCGACGAGGCGGTCTATGAACTTGATCTTGCGCGGCTCGGTGGTCAGCGAGCCATAGCGCTTGTCGAGTACCTTCTTGTCGGCCTCTGGGAGGTTGGCGATAGCCTTGTCGAAGATGTTGTCCTTGTGGGTGGCGATCACCCCCAGCCGCCATCCGGTCGCTCCGAAATACTTCGAGTAGGAATAGACCAGGATGGTGTTGTGCGGGCACAGCGAGAACAGGGACTCGAAATTGTCGGCGAAGGTGCCATAGACGTCATCGGTTAGGATGATGAGGTCGGGCCGCTTCTTGACGACGGCGGCGATGGCCTTGAGCCCGGCATCGTCGATCTTGACCGAGGGCGGATTGCTCGGGTTGACCACGAAGAAGGCCTTGATAGAGGGGTCTTCCAGCTTGGCGATTTCGGAAGCAGGATATTGCCAGTCGAGTTTGGGGTCGGCCTCGATCGGCACCTGCACCAGTTCGTAATCGTTCAGCTCCGGGATTTCGAGGTACGGCGTGAAGATCGGTACGCCCAGGGCGATCTTGTCGCCCGGTTTGATCATGCCGTTCTCGCGCATCGAATTGAACAGATAGGTCATGGCTGCGGTGCCGCCTTCGACGGCGAACATATCGACGTCGGAGTCTGAGAGGTGCTTGGCCCCCATTTCCTTGATGATGTACTGCAGCGAAATCTTCTCGCTCAGCTTCAGCATGCGGTCGGGAACCGGGTAGTTGCAGCCCAGGATCCCGGCGACGATTTCGAGCAGAAACTCGTTCGCCGACAGGCCGAGCTGGTCGCGCACATAGGACACGGCATGCCCGAGAAAAACCACGCCCGGCTTGTCCTGGTTTCGGGCAACGAAGGTATCGAAACGGAAGTCGATGCCTTCGGCGCGTGGCAGCCCGCCCACGCCTTCCGGCATGAACGAGAAGGACAACTCAGACTCCGCCATGGCGAACAGGCCCAGCTGAAAGAAAGCCCGGCGGGGAATGGTGGCGAGGAAGTTCGGATTGCCGCGGCCGGCATTCAGCATCATCCGGTCACGATTGCCGGCAGCGAGTGCGATCAGTTCGTCTTTGAGCTCAAATGGGCTGAGATTGGCGAATTTGGAGTAATCGACTTTGGCCATTCTGGTGTTCCTTGTTGAGAGGTCACGGTGCAAGGCTGCGTCACGCGAAAGCGACGATCAGCGGGCCAAGCAGGGTCAGAAATACGTTCGCAAGGGCGTAGGTGATCGCGAACGGCACGGTCGGAATGGAATTGCCCGATTTGTCGAGCACTTCGCCGAAGGCCGGATTGGCGCTGCGTGAACCGGATAGGGCGCCCGCGAAAATGGCGGCGTTGTCGTAGCGCAGCACGTAGCGGCCAAACACCATGGTGAGCAGCAGCGGCACCACGGTAACGATCACACCGATGCCGAACAGCGACAGGCCGCTGCTGGCGATGGTGCTGATGGCCTGCATGCCCGATTGCAGGCCGACGGCGGCGACGAAACCCGCCAGGCCGAGATCCTTGAGCAATTGCGAGGCGGCAGTGGGCATGTTGCCCATGGTCTGGTTGCGCGTGCGGTACCAGCCAAACAGCAGGCCCGACAGCAATGCGCCGCCACCGGCCCCAAGGGTCAGCGGAATGTCGCCGATGCGCAGCACCAGCAAGCCGACCAGCAGCCCCACGACGAGGCCAGCTCCGTGATAGACGAAATCGGTCTTGATGCTGACCTGGATGACTTCGCCAATCTCCTTGAGCACGCGCTTGAGGTCTTGTTCGGTGCCGTAGACGGTGACGACGTCGCCCTGCTGCACGACGGTTGAATCTTCAAGCGGCACCGGATCGCCGGCGCGTTTGATGCCGAGCACATAGATGCCGTGGTGAAGATCGGGGGTGGTGGCCGACCGGATATCGCCGACCGTGCGGTTGGCATAGTTGGCGTTCTTGAGCACCACGTCCTTGGTGTCCATGACGAGATCCATGCCCGAGGCAGATTGCAGCTCGGAGCCCAGGTCATCGGCAACATCGACCACGCCAGCGCGCCGCCCAACGACCAGCACAACGTCGCCGCGCTCGAACTTCAGGTCGCTCTGGATGTCGACCAGTTGATCCCCGCGCTTCAGCCGTTCGACCGAAATCGGCGTCCTGCCTGCGATGGACTCGATCTCCGCGACCGTTTTGCCTGCGCCTTGCTCGATGCGGTAGAGGCGCCCGACCACGTCAGGCATTGCCAGTTCCTGTCCGGGGGCGAAATTCATCGCGCCCTTCAGCCGTTCGGCCTCGGCCTTGATGGCATCGTCGCGCAGCGACCGGCCCATGAAGCGCGGCAGGATATTGACGCAGATGATGATGGCGCCCAGCGAGCCGAAAATATAGGTCACCGCATAGCCAATCGCGACATTGGCCTGCAGGCGCTGCACCTCATCGGCGGGTAGTCCGAGCTTGGAGAGCGCATCGCCCGCCGTGCCGATAATCGCCGATTGGGTGAGCCCGCCTGCCGCCAGGCCAGCCGCCATGCCCTTGTCGAGCGAGAAAAGCTTGGCGAGGATGACGACCGTAGCGAGGGCAGTCAGCGCCAGGACACCCGCCAGGATGATTTCCTTGATCGATTGCGGGCCCAGCGAGCGGAAGAACTGCGGTCCACTCTCGAAGCCGACCGCGTAGATGAACAGCGCAAACAGCAGCGTCTTGACGCCATTGTCGACCGATACGCCAAGTTGGCTGACCACCACCGCGACCAGCAAAGACCCGGCGACACCGCCGAGCTGGAATTTGCCAAACTGAAACTTGCCGATCCAGAAGCCGATCGCCAAGGACAAAAACAGGACTATCTCTGGCGACTGCTTCAGGTGTTCCTGTATCCACTGCATGAGTTCGCCTCTTCGTTGGTTCAACGCGACGTCGAAAACAACAGGGCGTCACTGCATGGCCACCGCCATGCTGACGACCACCGGCCCCATCAAGGGAAGGAGTACGTTGGAGATCGCATAGGTCACCGTGTAGCCGATGACCGGAATGGAATTGCCGGCATTGCTGACCAGCGCCGAAATGGTCGGCGTGCTGCAATGCTGGCCCGCTATTGCCCCGAGCAGGATCGGGGCCTCGATTTTGAGCAGCAAAGTGCCGATGATCAGCGAGAACAGCGCGGGCAGGGCGGAGATCAGGATGCCGATCACCGGCAGGATCAGCCCATATTGCTGGATCAGCGCGATGGCATCGGGCCCGGCAGACAGGCCGACGGCTGCAATGAAGGTGGCAAGGCCGAAATCCTTCATGAACTCTGCGGCGGCGGTCGGCAGCGAGCCGCGCCGCGGGAAATGCATGTGCAGCCAGCCGAAAACCAGGCCCGCAACCAGCGCGCCGCCGCCGGTGCCTAGCGTCAGGTCGAGCGCGCCGAATTTCAGGCTCAGGCTGCCGATGAACAGGCCGATGACCACGCCCAGCCCCAGAAAGATGAAATCGGTCTTGTCCGTGGGCGGCAGGTCGTTGCCCAGTTCCTTGGAGGCGCGCGCAACGGCCTTTTCCGGCCCGAATAGCCTGAGGATATCGCCTTCCTCGAGCACCGTGCCCGGCAATACCGGCAGCGTTCGCCCGAGCCGGCGGATGCTCTCGATAAACACACCGCGCCGCAAGTCTGCAGCGGCCATCTTGCGCAGTTCGCTGATTCGGAGGCCGAAAACCTCCTTGCGCACCAGCACGATATCGCGGGTTGTGAGGGGCAGGTTGGTATTGGCGGGCACCGGCACTTCATCGCCCAGCCGTTCCTGTGCCGCGATCACCGGGTTGCGGCGTCCCAGCAAGAAGACGATATCGTCGGGCTCCAGCACCATATCCGGCGTGGTTTCGATAATCTCCCGGCCGCGCTTGATGCGCTCGATGGTGACGGCATTCTTGCGGCTGTTTTCGAAGGCGCCGATGGTCGAACCAGCCAGTGAGCCGACGCGGAACGCTCGGCCGACCAGCGCGGGCAGGCCTTCTGCCGTGTCGTCATTCTCCTCCTCGCCATATGTCTTGGCGAGTGCCTTGGCTTCTTCGCGCAGGTTGATGCGCAGCAGCAGCGGCGCAATCTGGTTGGTGAACACCACAATGGCGACGAGCCCGAACAGGTAGGTAATGCTGTAGGCGGTGGCGATGTTGGATTGCAGCAGGTCGGCTTCTTCGGGCGCCAGGCCCAGCCGCGCGATGGCTTCCGACGCTGTGCCGATCACCGCCGATTCAGTGGCCGAACCTGCAAAAAGCCCGGCAGTGGTGCCGGGATCGAGGTGGAGAAAATGTACGGAGAGGGCGAGTAGCCCCAGCACCGACACCACCTCCACTATGGACAGTATGCCATAGCGCCACCCGCTGCGCACATTGGTGAAAAACTGCGGTCCCGCGGTGAAACCAAGCGCGAAGATGAACAGGGCGAAGGCAGTGTTCTTGAGATCGGCGTCTATCGTAACGCCAAGCTGACCGATGAGCAGCGCCACAAAGAGCGTGCCGCACACGCCGCCGACCTGAATTGGACCTATTCTGATCAGTCCAACCCCGTAGCCGACGGCCAGGGATACAAAGAGGGCAACGACAGGATCTGCAAGAAATGACACGAGATCACCTCACAAAGTCGCATGCGGCCAGGGAGCACCAAACAAACACTGAAACTTGGCTGATGGGTTTAACTAATTCGGCGCAGTTTTAGCGGATTGCATTCGCCCAAATGGGCCGGTCAGAGCCGACATGGCTTGGCAGCGGTGGCAGCTCCATGCTTCAAATGCGGGGAGGAGTATCGTTTCCATGACTGATTTGGCGCCCCCAATCACACCATCGCAAAGCCGTGCCGGGCGCGCGCTTGTGGGATGGTCCGTCGCAACGCTGGCCACAGAGTCCCTGGTGCCGGCCGGGGAGATCGAGCAGTTCGAAGCCGATACGCTGCTGCCCGATGCTGCTTGCCAATTGGCCATCCGCGCCGCGCTCGAAACACATGGCGTCCTGATTCTGCCCGAAGTGGGCGGGGAGGGCGTTGGCGTACGCCTCAAGTTTCCACGTCAGACCGTCAAGCGCATCCAGACCTGGGAAGGCGAAGGCGGCACTACAGGCGAAGACGACGTCCTCTGATGATCCCGACACAACGAAGCCTTGATAGCGGCTGGACCCTGAGCTGTGCCCGCGCCGTTGGCGCGCCCTCGCTGCCCGCCACCATTCCTGCCACCGTGCCCGGGACCGTGCATACAGATCTGCTGGCGGCGCGCCTGATCCCCGACCCCTATCTCGATCTCAACGAGATCGCGGTGGATTGGGTGGGGCGCTGCGACTGGCGCTACGAGCGGACGTTCGATTGGCACGACGAAGGCGCCGGCCATGTCGAACTGGTCTGTGAGGGGCTCGATACCTTCGCGCAGATCGTGCTCAACGGCGCGATTATCGCCGAAACTGCCAATATGAACCGCACGTACCGGGTCGATGTCCGTGGTCTCCTGCGCGAGGGCGAGAACACGCTTTCGATCCTGTTCGAGTCCGCCTTGACGCGCGGCGAAGCGCTGGCCGCCCAATACGAACCGCGACCCAACAACTATCCCGGCCCCGCCAATCTGATGCGCAAGATGGCCTGCAATTTCGGCTGGGACTGGGGCCCGACGCTGGTCACGTCAGGCATCTGGAAACCCATCCGCATCGAGAGCTGGACAGCGGCCCGCATCGCCTCCGTCCGCCCAGAAATCACGCTTTCTGGCGCCGATGGCCGCGTCACCGCTCATGTCGAAACTGATGGATTGGGCCACGGCCACAGACTGCGCGCCAGCGTAGCCAACGTAACGGTGGAGCTACCGGCAGGCGCTGCCACAACGCTCGACCTGCTGGTTCCAGGCCCCGCACTGTGGTGGCCGCACGGCCTGGGAAGCCAGCCGCTCTATGCGCTGACGATTGAGCTCGTGGATGAAAATGGGGCCGTAACCGATTCCTGGACAAGGCAAATCGGCTTCCGCTCGCTGCGGCTCGATACGTCAGCCGATGAGGAGGGTACCGCCTTCACCTTCATCATCAACGACGTGCCAGTCTATATCTGCGGCGCCAACTGGATCCCCGATGACTGCTTCCTGCCGCGCGTAACGCCCGAGCGCAATGCCGCCCGCATCGCGCAAGCCCAGGCCGCCAATATCAATATGCTGCGCGTCTGGGGCGGCGGCATCTACGAAACCGACGCGTTCTACGAAACCTGCAACGCCGCCGGCATGCTGGTGTGGCAGGACTTCCTCTTCGCCTGCGCGGCCTATCCCGAGGAGGGCGCGCTACCAGCGGAGATCGAGGCCGAGGCGCGCGATAATATCGTCCGGCTAATGCCCCATCCGTCGCTGGTTCTGTGGAACGGCAATAACGAGAATATCTGGGGCTGGTTCGATTGGGGCTGGCAGGACGTGCTTGAAGGTCGGACTTGGGGGCAGGGCTATTATCTCGACCTGCTGCCGCGTCTCGTCGCCGAGCTTGACCCAACGCGTCCCTATTGGGCCGGCAGCCCCTATTCGGGCAGCATGGACATCCATCCCAATGATCCCGCTCATGGTTGCAGCCACGTCTGGGATGTCTGGAACGACATCGGCTACGAGCACTATGCAGACAGCGTGCCGCGCTTCTGCTCCGAATTTGGCTGGCAGGCGCCGCCCACCTGGGCCACGCTGACCCAGGCTATCCACGACAACCCGATGACCCCCACGTCGCCCGGCGTCTGGCATCACCAGAAGGCCACCATCGGCAATGACAAGCTGCTGCGCGGGGTCGCGGGACACCTGCCGGTGCCGCAGGACATGGACGACTGGCACTACGCCACTCAGCTCAATCAGGCCCGCGCGATCCGCTTCGGGATCGAGCATTGGCGCAGCCATCGCCCCACCAATATGGGTGCGATCGTCTGGCAGCTGAACGATTGCTGGCCGGTCACGTCTTGGGCCGCGATTGACGGCTACGGCCGCCTCAAGCCGCTATGGTACGCGCTGCGGGCCGCCTACCATCCGCACCTGCTGACCATCCAGCCGCGCAGCGAGCAGTTGCATGTCTTCGCCGTCAACGAACGCACCCTGTTCTGGCGCGGCCCGGTCACCGTCAGGCGCATGCGCTTCGATGGCACTGTGCTTGCCGAATGGACCCATTGGCGCCTCTGCGCCGACCGGCTCGATATCGGCTCACTTGCTATCCCCGACCACGTCGCGACGCCGGGCGATCCGCGCAGCGAAATGCTCGTCGCAATCATGCACGACAGCGTGGCTCACCACTATTTCAACGAGGACATCGCACTCGATCTGCCCGAACCGCAGGCCGATATCGCTGTCGAACAGGCGGGGGCCGATTGGCTGGTGACGGTCACCGCCAGAACCCTGCTCAAGGACCTGTGCCTATTCGTCGACCGCATCCATCCCGATGCCACGATTGACGACATGCTGGTAACGCTGCTGCCCGGCGAAAGCCGTGCATTCCGGGTTACCTGTCCTGTGGCGTTGGATGCCGCGATGCTGGGGAACAGCCCGGTCTTCCGGTGTGCCAATCAGCTTGTGCACTAGCTCTGACCGCCGTCACTCTCGGGCCTGAGCCGAGCGTGACGGCCGGTGAGGTTGATCTTACCGCCCGAGCGCCTCCAGCGACGGCCGCAGCTTGCCGTCGTGCTCGGTGAGCAGCCGCTGCGCCTGGAATTTGTCGGCACCGGCCGCGAGCAAGATCGCGGTTTTCACCGATCCGCCGGCCTGCTCAAGCGCATCAGTGGCCGCGTCGCCACCGACACCGCTCACCGCCATGACGATGCGCCGCGCACGGCCGCGCAGCTTCATGTTGTCGGCAATGAGGTTGACCATGAAGCCATCGTGGACATGGCCCAGATGCACGGCCATCAGCGTCGAAATCATGTTGAGCGCGATCTTCTGTGCGGTACCGGCGCCCATGCGGGTCGAGCCGGCAATTACCTCCGGTGGAGTTGGCAGGCAGATGGCCACGTCGACGCGCTTGGATAGCTCGGCTCCGGCATTGTTGCTGATGCCAACCGTCTTGGCTCCGGCCGCCCGTGCGGCTTCCACGGCCGCCATGGGGTAGGGCGTATAGCCGCTGGCACTGAGGGCGATCAGGCAATCATCGGGTCCGACATTGATCTCGGCGACCTGTGCCCGCGCGGCATCGGCGTCATCTTCCGGCGCGCCCTCCATCGAAACGAGGGCGTCGAGTCCGCCGGCCAGCAGCACCTTGATGCGGTCGCGCGATATTCCGTAAGTGCCCGGCAGCTCGAGCGCATCGGCCAGCGCCATCAGGCCTGAACTGCCTGCGGCTGCATAAATCAGGCGTCCACCACGGCCGAGGCATGCAGCAGCCAGTTGCGCAGCATCAGCAATATCCGGTACGGCTTCCTGCACAGCCTGGGCCGCTTCGGCCTGCGCTTTTGCGAGAATTGTCAGCGCTTCTACCGGTGGCTTGATGTCGAAGCCGGGAGCGCTGGTGTGGGTCATTTCTGTCTGCGTTGCAGTCATCCCAGTCTCCAGTCATGGCAATAATGCCAAAAAAATACCACTTGTCCACAACGCAGCAGGATAGTGGCTATAACGCGCGCGTCGAGACGTCAAAAACGTCAATTCCGCCAATCCTCTGCGCTTGCGCTGGACAAGCGCGTTTTGGCACTTGGTAAATGGTACTTTATTGGTATTATCTGGTTTTAGCAGCCTGGCTTGGCCAAATCAGGGATTTTGAGTGATATGGAATGCACAGCTGATCGTAACATCGCGAGGGGGAGTTAGTGGCCGATTTGTCGAGCACATTCTTTGGCGATGAACCGGTGGTGCTGCCATCCGGCGGTCCGCTCTATCTCCAGCTCAAGCGCTGGATCGAGGATGCGATCGATGGTGGCGCACTCAATCCCGGCGATGCTCTGCCATCCGAGCGTGATCTGGCCACCAAGGTAGACGTGTCCCGCGTCACCGTGCGCAAGGCCGTGCTCCAGCTGGTCAAGGAAGGCGTGCTGGTGCAGCGTCATGGTTCGGGCACCTTCGTGTCGCCGCAGACGCAGCGCGTCGAGCAGTCGCTGTCCCAGCTGACATCGTTCACCGAAGACATGGCCCGTCGCGGCATGGCCGTTCGTGCGGAATGGCTCGATCGCGGCCTCTATCTGCCCTCGCCGGAAGAGACCGTCATCCTTGGTCTTTCGGCAGGGGACCAGGTGGCGCGCATTTCGCGCCTGCGCCTGTCGGGTGACGTCCCGCTCGCCATCGAGCGCGCCAGTCTCTCCGCGCGCATCCTTCCCGATCCCGCCTCGATTGCGGATTCGCTTTACAAACACCTCGACAAGGGCGGTAATCGTCCGGTCCGGGCCATTCAGCGGATACGGGCGGCCAATCTTGGCGAGGAAGATGCCGAGTTGCTGCAGGTGTCGGAAGGCTCCGCCGGACTGAATATCGAGCGCACCTCCTATCTCGCCTCGGGGCGGGTCATTGAATTTACCCGCTCCATCTACCGGGGCGACACCTATGACTTCGTAGCCGAGTTGCGGATCGGAGACGCGCCTTCTGCGGGAGGCACCAAGAAATGACCGGTCGGAACCAGACCCACATGCGTGCGGAGGTTGAAGCGACACCCGGTGTCGTTGCCAACTTCCTCGACATGTCCGGTCCGGTTCTCGATGCGGCCGCAGCGACGCTGCGCGAACGCAATCCGATCATGGTCGCAACTGTCGCGCGCGGCTCATCCGATCACGCCTGCGCCTATCTGAAATATGCAATAGAGCTGACCCTTGGCCTGCCGGTGGCCTCCATCGGTCCCTCGATTGCGTCGATCTACGGCAAGGATCTCAAGCTCGATCGCGCGGCTGCTATCGCCATTTCCCAATCCGGCAAGAGCCCCGACATTGTCGGCATGGCCCAATCGGCCCGCCGTTCTGGCGCAACTTGTGTCGCCATCACCAATACCGCTGGCTCGCCTCTTGCCGCGGCATCCGATTTCACCATCGATCTGCATGCCGGCGTCGAAAAGTCCGTCGCGGCCACCAAGACCTTCGTAACGTCGGTCGTTGCCGGCCTCGCCCTCATCGCGCGGTGGAGCGGAGACGATGAGCTCAAGTCGGCCGTCAATGATTTGCCCAATTCCTTGACCAAAGCCGTGGCCTGCGACTGGTCTGAAATGATCGGTGCGCTCGATGGCCACAACGCGCTCTATGTTCTCGGGCGCGGACCGGGCTTTGCCATTGCGAACGAGGCGGCATTGAAGTTCAAAGAAACCTGCGGCATCCAGGGTGAGTCTTACAGCTCGGCCGAGGTGATGCATGGCCCCGTTTCCATAGTCACGTCCGGCTATCCGGTTCTGGCGCTTGCCGCCCGCGACGCGGCGGAGACGTCCGTCGCCGATATGGCGCACAAGCTGGCCGGGCAGGGCGCTCTCGCCTTCCTGACCAGCGACCGGCCGGGCGCCGCCAGGCGCCTGCCGTTTGCTGCTACAGGTCACCCGATCACCGATCCCCTGTCGCTGATCGTTTCGTTCTACGGGTTCGTCGAAGCCTTGGCCCGCCATCGCGGGCTCAATCCAGACGAGCCACCTATGCTCAAGAAAGTCACTGAAACACTATGAGCGATCTTCTCGCCATTTCGGGCGCCCGCATTTTTGACGGGCACAGCTGGCACGATAATGCCGCACTTCTCATCGAGTTCGGCCACGTGTCGGGTATCGTCAGCGCCGACGCCATTCCGGCCAATGCCAAGACCGTCGTGCTGGATGGCGGCTCGGTTGTGCCGGGGTTCATCGACCTGCAGGTCAATGGCGGCGGTGGCATCCTGCTCAACAATGCTCCCTCGGTTGAATCGATCCGCACCATCTGCGCCGCCCACACCCAGTTCGGCACCACGGCGCTACTGCCTACGCTCATTACCGACTCTGTTCCCGTGAACGTCGCCGCCATGGCCGCCGGCAAGGCCGCTGCCGAGCAGGCCGTGCCGGGCTTCATCGGCCTGCATCTCGAAGGGCCGCATCTATCGCTGGCCCGCAAGGGTACCCATGATCCGGCGCTGATCCGCCCGATGGATGATGAAGACCTCGCGCGACTGATCGCTGCTGCGGCTGACCTGCCCAATCTCCTGATCACCGTGGCCGCCGAAACCGTGACCCCGGCGCAGATCAAGGCTCTTTCCGACGCGGGCATCATCGTCAGTGTCGGTCACTCCGATGCGAGCGGCGATGTTGCCAGTGCCGCATTCGAGGCTGGCGCCAGCATGGCGACGCACCTGTTCAACGCCATGAGCCAGCTCGGCAACCGGGAGCCTGGCGTTGTCGGTGCTGTGCTCACCAATGGCCGCGTCCATGCCGGCCTGATCGCCGACGGCATTCACGTGCATCCTGCTGCCATTGAAATTGCCCTGCGCGCCAAGGATGGGCATCCCGGCCACATCTTCCTCGTCACCGATGCCATGTCGCAGACGGGCACCGACCTGAAGACGCTTACCCTCAACGGTCGCACGATCACCCGCGCGGACGGCGCGCTGCGCCTGGCCGACGGCACTCTGGCTGGTGCCGATCTCGATATGATCGACGCCGTCGAGTTCATGATTACCCGCATCGGCCTTCCCCTCGAGGAAGTGCTCCGTATGGCCTCGCTCTATCCGGCCGAGGCCATGGGCATCGAAGACGAGTTCGGCCACCTGCAGCCCGGCGCCGTCGCCAGCTTCGTGCACCTTACCGATGACCGCAAGGTCGCCTCCACCTGGATCAGCGGCGTCGAAGTCTTCCACGCCTAGCCGGCGACGATCCCCCTCGGGCTAACCCGAGGGGGCCATAATGGCGCGCGACCAGTCATCCCCGTCCGATATAGGGCATATTGGTCGCCATCACCGTCATGAACTGCACATTGGCCGATAGCGGCAGCCCGGCCATATAGAGCAGGGCATCCACCACGTGCCGCACGTCAAAGGTGGGTTCCGGCATCATCGTGCCATTGGCTTGCAACGAGCCACTGCTCATATTGCTGGTCATATCCGTCGCCGCATTGCCGATGTCGATCTGCCCGCACGCAATGTCAAAGGCTCGCCCATCAAGCGAGATGGCCTTGGTCAAGCCGGTGATGGCATGCTTGGTCGCCGTATAGGAAGCCGCGCCCGGGCGGGGCACATAGGCGGAAATCGAACCGTTGTTGATGATGCGGCCGCCCCGCGGGCTCTGGTCGCGCATGGCCCGGAACGCTTCGCGCGCGACGTAAAATGCGCCGTTGAGATTGGTGTCGACCATTTCCTTCCAGGTGGCGACGTCGAGATCGCCAAAGGAAACCGCCGGCGCAAACCGCCCCGCATTGTTGAACACCACGTCGATCCGGCCATACGTCTCCCGTGCGCCATCAAAGAACGTCGCTACGGCCGCCGGATCGGTCACGTCGCATGGGGCCCAATAGCCGCCCGTCTCGCCCGCGACTGTCTGCAGCGCTACTTCTCGCCGACCGCAAATGGCCACGTCGTAGCCAGCCTTGGCAAATCCGATGGCTGCCGCTTTCCCGATTCCTGAACTGCCGCCGGTGACAACAGCTACTTTTCTGTCCGTGCCCATATTCGCTCCAAATACGGCGGACGAAACGCACCCGCCCGATTGTCACCCGATTTGTCCCACATTCGCGGCCCAAAGTCGCTGCATGCGTGACGGTGCCAAAACCGCTGAATTCCCAGCAACGCCAGCGCTAACGCCCTCAAATCGCCGACTCTTTAACCTCTCGTTTAGCCCGGTTAACAAGGCGTTTCCGGCTGTGTGCTGAATCTGCAACATCCGATCCGCAACCAGATGGCACTTCCCCAAAATGGGCTTTTGCGAGATTGCGTCCTTATTCGGCATGCGTAGAGTGGGTCTTGCGAATCCATGCATGGGATCGTTTGTCGGTCGCAGCGCGACGGCAACACACTGCACCACGAATAGTGTGGTCGCGTTACGACAAACCGCCGGGCAACCGGCAAAAATATGACTGACTTTGGAGGTCAACTAATGAAACTCAAGAGCCTTATCCTCGGTTCTGTCGCCGCAGCTGGTCTCTCGACCGCTGGCTTTGCAGCTGATCTGGGTGTTCTCACCTCGCTGGACGTTTGCGACGAGCTGGGCCTGTCGGGCCTGACCATTTCGTCCGACACCAACTGCCTGCAGATCTCGGGCGAAGTGAAGTACGACTTCTCGTTCGGCAACTTCAACGAGTCGCGGAACGTCGTTTCGACCTCGTACCTGGGCAACGTCAACGTTGACGCGCCGAGCAACGTTGCTGGTTCGAACAACGACTGGGAATCGCGCGTTCAGTCTTGGCTGAAGTTCGTCGGCACCGCTGGTAGCGACTTCGGTCCTGCTTCTGCCGTGATCAAGATCAAGCACGACGACCGCGTTCGCGTTCGCAACGGCGGTTCGGGCCTCGGCGGCGTTCCCGCAGGCGTTGAGCAGCGTGAATCCGGCAATGCCATCGTTCTGGACGAAGCCTATGTTCAGGTTGGTGACACCACCGTCCTGACCGCTGGTAAGCGCGGTTCGATCTTCAACAAGGGCGACGACGAGCCGTTCAACTTCACCGGCCTGTTCATTTCGCAGCGCGCTGACGCTGGCGTTGTTGCCGACGAAAACGCTGACACCTTCGCTCCGAAGCGTGGCGGTCACGTCATCCAGCTCTGGTCGAACATTGGTGAAGGCCTGATCGCCAAGATCGGTCTCGAAAATCTGAATTCGGCTGGTGCAACCACCGATGCGAACCCCTTCATCGCCGGCGCTGCCGTTCCGGTGACTGGTGCTCAGAAGGCCGGTACCCTGGTCGGTGTTCTCGACTACGCAGGTTCGGGCATCACCGCCCACATCAGCGGCGCCGTTGGCGGCCTGCTCGATGGCGTGTCGACCAATGGCGACACCTACCTCGTCCACTCGGGCGTGACTGCAACCTTCGACCAGTTCAAGGTTCGTGGCGCTCTGGCCATCGGTGGCGGTTATGATGCGGCTCTCGCTGCAAACTATTCGTACTGGAACGGCCTGGTTTCGGGCGAAGCCAAGTTCGATATGTTCAAGATCGCGATCTCGGGTGAAGCTGCTGGCGGCACCCAGTCGAACGGCACTGCCCTCGATACCGACTACGGCTTCGGCGCATCGGTTGGTGCAACCGTTGCTGAAGGCATCGACCTGAACCTCGGCGGCCGCTACTTCAACGACGGCACTGCTGGCGTTGGCGACAGCTACCAGGTTGCAGTTCAGCTCGTTGCTGCTCTGACCGAGTCGATCAAGCTCACCGGCGAAGTTGGTGTCTACGGCAACGCTGCCGACGATGCTGCTGTTGTTCTGGTTGGCGCTCGCGCTGCTCAGTCCGACTTCTACGGCAAGGCCGAACTCGCTTGGACCCCAGTTGGCGGCGGTTTCTCGTCGGCAGTTGGCGCAACCGTTCAGCAGAACGGCGCTTACAAGGTGACCTTCAAGGCATCGAAGTCCTTCCAGTAATCCTCGGATTACTTGGGACTACGGAAAGGCCCGGCTTTATGCCGGGCCTTTCTGCATTTGGGGGCTTGAGCGTGGCTCGCGGTGACATCCGGGCCCCAGTGCAAGTGGGTTGTTGCGGCCGGGCTGCCCCGATTCTTGCGCATGATCGCGGGTGGCGTGGCGCTGCTCTGGTCACTGTAATTTATTGACGTGCCAGCAATGACTTAGGGCTGGCATTTTCGTTTCCATGCGGACGTAAATGCTCTAGCGTGACCGCAAATGCGGACATCTACTGGAACGGGAATGATCACGGACCTCATCAAGCGGGTCGCGCCGGGGCTTGTCAGTGCCCTGAGCGGGACGGCCCTGTGCGTGGCTATGGCATCGAATGCCTGTGCTATCGACCTCTCGACGCAAGTTGCTCTCCAGGTCGCACAGGCGCAGACGGGCGGCAGCATCGTTACCCTCGATGCGCCTCGTATCTCCGACTATTGGATGAGTGCGACCCGGCAAGCCAGCGGTGTAGTGGTTTTCGACGGCTATGCGCCTGACGAAGCCACGCGATCCGCCCTCGGTGAGACGTCTGGTGCCGATATCACTTGGCTCAAGCTGGGCAGTGGTGCGCCCGCTCGCTATCAGTCCGGCGTGGAGTTCGGGCTGTCCGCGCTGGATTTGATGGGCGAGGGACGTATCGCCCTCCGTGCCAATATTCTGACGATGGTCGGCACCGCGCGTTCGAGCGAGGACTACCTGGCGCTTCTCGCGATTATCGCCGGAGGCGCGCCGCAAGGCCTGGTGCTGGCCCAAGCCGAAGTTCGTGCGCCGCGTGCAGAGACATACACCTGGTCTGCCAGCAAGGATCCGTCCGGCAAGATCGTTTTATCGGGTTTTGTGCCGAGCGTCGCCGAGGAAGGTCAACTGCTCGCTGCCGCTGGGCAATCAGCAACTGAAACAATGACTTACGCTTCCGGTGAGCCGAACAATTTCGTCGGGTCAGCCACGCTTGGCCTTTCGTTCTTGCAACGACTGAGGGAAGGGCGAGTCGAGTTCGACGGGCGGGGTTGGATCCTCACCGGCTCGCCGCTGTCGCCTTCCGATAAGGTGGTCATCGAAGCCGACTTTGTCTCGAGGAACCTCGCGGCTTCAGGTTGGTCCATGGCTGTGGCAGAACCTCAGGCCTCGCCCCCAGCTACTGTTGCGGAAGCCACTCCTGTCGTCGCGGCCGCTCCAGCTGAGCTGGTCACCGCTGCGCCCGCCGACATTCCCGTCGATCCGAATTATGCCTTCGCCGCCAGCCGTACTGAGGGCGGTCCGATCATGCTGAGTGGACAGGTTCCTGCGGATGAGGTCCTGCGCAAGCTCGGGGAAGTCGGCGGCGGAGACACCGCTGCGGTCAGCATTGCCGATGGCGCGCCGACCAACTTCCTGGCAGATGCCGAGGCCGGTCTGCAGGCTTTGGAGCAGCTCGCCGAGGGGCGATTGAGCCTGTCACAGGGGCGCTGGACCCTGACTGGCGTAGCGCCCGACGCCGTAACCCGCGACGCGACGCTCGCAACTCTGACGGCGGCGACCACGCCGGCAAACTGGACCACCGAGATCGAGTTGCCACCCGAAATTGCTCCGGTCGCCACGGCGGCGGCGCCTTCGGCCGGCGCAATTGCGGATATCAAGGCCTGTGCTGCGCCCGTTGCCGAGTTTTCGGCGCGCAATGCCATCCTGTTCAAGTCCGGCGCCGCCGTCATCGCCGATGAGTCGAAGTCCGCCCTTGATGAACTGGCTGCCGATCTGGCGCTTTGTCCCGACGCAGTCGTGCATATCGAGGGCCACACGGATTCCGATGGCGATGAATCCCTGAACCTGGCGCTGTCGGTCGCCCGCGCGGAAGCCGTCGTATCGGCACTGGTTGCGCGTGATGTCACAGCATCGCGCCTCTATGCGGTTGGCTATGGCGAAGCTAAGCCCGTGGCCGATAACGCAACGGCGCAGGGCAAACAGCTCAATCGGCGCATCGTCGTAACGGTGCAGGCCGAGCATTACTAGGAATACGGGGCAGGGCGGTTCAGGCCGCCTTGCCCAGGAGATTCCTGCTGGTCCCGATAACAAATTCGGCGACGGCCTCGATTTCCTCGCGCTGATCGAAGAGCGCGGGTGAGCCTTGCCCGGCAATCGTCAATGCCGTGGCGTCGGGCCGGCGGCGCACCATTTCGTCGAAGGTCTCGCGGCGCAGCTGATCGGTCAGTTGCGTTCGCAAAAGCATCAGTGGCGCACAGGTCAGCGCATCAAACAGCGGCCATTGTGGCATCAGAACGTCGTCGTAGTTGATACTGGCCAGCGCCTCGATCAGGCGGCGGTCGTAGAGCGGTTGCGCGCGCCCGCTCTTGTCGATCCGGTGGCTGCGCCCCATCAGTGCGTCGAGTTGATCGTCGGGCAGGCCGGGATAGTCTCCGCCAAGAATGCGTCGAAAGCCTGCTGTCACCTGCTTTGCGCCGCGCAGGTTTTCCACATGCGCCAGATTATTGCGCAGCCGGACGATGCCGCGCGAGTCCGTCACCGGCCCGGAATCGAGCAAGACGGTCCCGGCAATCCGCAGTGGGTGGCGCGCCGCTAGCGCCATGGCCACCTGTCCGCCATGCCCCTGGCCCAGTACGATGGTCCTGCCGATGCCGAGCGCTGTTATCACCGATGCCACGTCGCGCGCATCGTGCAACGAGCTGTAATCCTCGGTGCGCAACCGGTCATCGGCGCGGCCCCGACCGGGCAGGTCGATCAGAACCACCGGCCATTCGCCACCGCCCATCCGCCGGAAATAGGCAGTGAATTCGGCGAAATCGCTCATATTGCGCTGATAACCAGCAAGGCACACCACCGGCAGACGCTTGCTGGATAGAGTGCCCGATACATGCACGGCCGCGCGCACGCCTGCCGATAGCGCCACATGGCTGATCGGCAGGGTCGCAAAGGCCGGGTGCTCGGAGGGTATGGTTCTGGCGCGGGGCATCGTGGCAACTCTCGTTGCCACTACTTTGGGGCAGCTGGCCGCCCGTCTCAAGCGCTATTGCTGGTGGATTGTCCGCAGCGCCTGTTGCAGCGTCAGCGGGCTGTCGCCCAGCCGCGCCCGATAGACCAGGTAATTGCCGAGCACGCGCTTCACATAGGTGCGGGTTTCCGGGAAGGGGATCAGCTCGACCCAGATCACCGGATCCACATTTTCCGCGCGCGGATCGCCATAGGCCTTGATCCATTTGTCGGCATTGCCCGGGCCGGCATTGTAGGCGGCCGCCGCCAGCACCAGTGATCCGTCATAGCGGTTGAGCTGGGTGCCGAGATAGGTTGAGCCGAGCAGGGCGTTGTAGGCCGGGTCGCTCACCAGCCGGGCGGGAGAGTAGTCGACTCCCACTTTGCGTGCCACGTCCTGCGCCGTGCCGGGCATCAGCTGCATCACCCCACGCGCCCCCGCCGACGAAACCGCGTCCACCTGGAACATCGATTCCTGTCGCGCCACCGCGTAAACGGCGGCCCGGCTGGTCGCCAGCTGCGCATCGGCGGGCAGTACGTCATTGGGGAAGCTGAATGGGTCGAGCGGCGTTCCGCGCTGCTCGGCCGTGCCCGCGATGGAAATCGCCAAATGATGCGCGCCGATCTCCTCGGCCAGCCGGGCGGCCAGCGCCAACTCGCCCCCTGTCTTGAGCCCGTTGGCGAAATTGCGCAGCAGTGGCACGGCCTTGGCCGATTGGCCGTTGGCATCGAGCAGCCTGACCGCCCGCACGATTTGATGGCGGTCGAACAGGGCCTCGCTCTGCGTCCACGCTGGTAACGGACGTATGCCAACGCCCACTTCGCCCAGTTCCGCCTGGGCCAACTGGCCATAATAAACGGTGCCGTATTGGGCCGCTTTCTCGAATGCCGCCCGTGCGGCGTCGATGTCGCCCAGGGCGATATTGGCCCGCGCCAGCCAGTAATTGGCCTGCGTTATGGTGTCGGGCAGGGTGGCATGCGCCGTCATGGCGGTGAAATGCGTCTTGGCGGCCGCCGCGTCGTCGAGGAACGACAGGGCGATCCACCCGGCGTGGAATTGCGCTTCCACCATCCGCCCCTCGGGGCCATTTTTGTAGCCAGCGGCTACCGCATAGGCGAGCTTGGGCTCGCCGGCGTCGAGCAACTTGCGCAGCAGCGCGCGGCGCTCATACCACCACTGGTCGGCATTCGGCAGGGTGTCCGGCGCCTTGGCGAGCCAGTCGACGGCACTCTGCCACAGCTCGAATTGCCGCGCCCGTTGCACCCGCGAGAAGATGAAAACCGGATTGCTCTGCATTGAGCGGTCGACGCTGTCGAGCCGCTTTTTGGCGTCGGCATCGTTGCGCGACACGGCCGCCCGGGCGACAACCAGCGAGGCTTGCTCCTCGGAGAGATACGGGAGCAGCCGCTCGCTGCCACGCGCGCGGTCGTTCATCATCAGGTTGACGGCGCGCGCCCAATGAGCGTCGCGATCCAGCAGCGCCCCAAGCTTTTCGCTAATCCGCGCTTCCTGGGTTTCCGTCAGAAAATTGTTGATCCACAGGCTCTTGGCCATGTTCGCCGCTTCGGCGGTTTTTCCCAGCGCCTGATAGGCTTCCGCCAGCATGATCTGGCCATCGATCGTGCTGGGCGACGCGCCAAGTGCCGCGACGACTGCCGCGGGCGCCGCATCGGTCTTGACGAGCGATTGCTCGATCCGCGTGGCGAAGACGCTCGCCGAAGCGAAGTCGGGCGCGTCGGTCGCGAAGCTCTCGATGGCCGAATAGTCGATCTGCCCGGCGCTGAAATAGATGATCGTCCATTCCAGCGTGCGCCGTTCGAGCTCGTCGCTAAGCGCGCCGGCCCGGGCATAGGCGGCCACCGGGTCGCCATCGATCAGTGTTGCCAGCGCCGCGCGGAATTCAGCCGAGCCCTTGGTATCGGCCACCTCGACGCGCTCAGCCGGGCGTATCGCGCCGGTGGTTACGCTGTCGATCGTATCATTGGTCGTCGCATTGGAGATTGGGGTAACACTTGCCAGTCCCAAAACCGCGACGATGAATCCTGCCCGCAAGCGATAGGTCATCTGCTGTCCTGCTGGTACGCACGATCCCGACAGGGTGCCCCCATCCTGCGGTTAACTCACCGTTAGCCCTGGTGGGTAAACATCAGGTTGCTGTCGGCGAAAGTGGTGGGCCTAACTCGACAATCCTGTCGGGTAACGCCAACGAAAACGTTGTCCCGACCGCCAAGTGAACGTATGGTGCGCCACTCAAATCAGGCCATCCATTGGCCAACCCCTACCAACAGGCCACGGCTGAACTGTGGCGCCTAGCTAAGGACATCTCGACAATGCTGCGAGGATCGATAACGGCACTCATCACTCCCATGCGCGATGGGGCCGTGGATGAGAAAGCCTTCGCAAGCTTTGTCGACTGGCAGATTTCCGAGGGAACGCACGGCGTTGTGCCGGTCGGTACCACCGGCGAAAGCCCCACTGTCAGCCACGAAGAACACCGCCGCGTCGTTGAGATCGCCATCGAAGTCGCCAACAAGCGCGTTCCGGTGATCGCCGGCGCAGGCTCCAATTCGACCGCCGAAGCCGTCTCGCTGGCCAAGTTCGCCGAAGAAACCGGCGCCGATGCCGTGCTCTCGGTCGTGCCCTATTACAACAAGCCCAACCAGGAAGGGCTGTTCCAGCACTTCTCGGCTGTGGCTAGCGCCATCGGCATTCCGGTCATTCTCTATAGCGTGCCGAGCCGTACCATGGTCGACCTCACGGTCGATACCATTGCCCGCCTGCGCGACGCTCATCCCAATATCATCGGCGTCAAGGATGCTACCGGCAACCTCGAGCGTGCCAGCATGCAGCGCAACAAGCTGGGCAAGGATTTCATCCTGCTCTCGGGCGATGACAGCACCGCGCTGGGCTTCAACGCCCACGGCGGCCATGGCTGCATTTCGGTCACCGCCAACGTTGCGCCGCGCCTCTGCTCGCAGATGCAGGAACTCTCGCTCGCCGGTGATTTCGTCGGTGCGCGCGAGATCAACGACAAGCTGGTTTACCTGCACAAGGACCTCTTCATGGAGCCCAACCCGGCCCCGGTGAAGTATGTAGCCAACCGGCTTAACCTCTGCACCAACGAGATGCGCCTGCCGCTCGTGCCGATCAGCAAGCCGACGCAGGACGCGATGGACTTTGCAATATCCCACGCAGGTCTTATCTAGACCCTATGACGTCCAAGAACGACAAATCGAAGAACGGTGTGATCAGCCACGGTCTCGTGGCTGAGAATCGCCGTGCGCGTTACGATTACGAGATCGGCGATACCCTGGAAGCCGGTCTCGTGCTGACCGGCACCGAGGTCAAGTCGTTGCGTCTGGGCAAGGCACAGATCACCGAATCCTACGCCTCGCCCGAAAAGGGCGAGCTGTGGCTCATTAATGCCCATATCCCTGAATACCTGCAGGCCAACCGCTTCAACCACGAAGAGCGCCGCCCGCGCAAACTGCTGGTCTCGCGCAAGCAGCTGGCCAAGCTGGATCAGGAAGTGGCCCGCGCCGGCAACACAATCGTGCCGCTGAAGCTGTTCTTCAACGACCAGGGCCGCGCCAAGGTGCTGATCGGCATCGGCAAGGGCAAGAAGAACTACGACAAGCGCGAAACCGAGCGCAACCGCGACTGGAACCGCGACAAATCCCGAATCATGAAGGAAGGCGGGCGAGGGTAGTGCGCTGGCGCCACGACCTCATCCCCTTCCAGTAGCCCTCATGGTGGGGTGCCATACCTTACAAGCCTCGAACCACGAGGGCGTGCCCCAGCCTACGACTCGACAGTCGGTGGCACCGGTGGCAGAGGCGGACGTGTGCTCGGGGGTCTGCCAACCGTCTTGGCGAGATCAGCCACATCGATGAAGAAGTCCGCCTGGCGGCGCAGTTCGTCAGAGATCATCGGCGTGGGCGTCGTCAGCGTCGAGACCACCGTCACGCGCTTGCCCTTGCGCTGCAGGGCCATGACCAGGGCGGTAAAGTCGCCATCGCCCGAAAACAGCACCAGGTGATCGTAAAACGGGGCCAGTTCGAGGGCATCGACAGTCAGCTCGATGTCCATATTGCCCTTCACCTTGCGACGGCCGGCCGCATCGGTGAATTCCTTGGCCGGCTTGGTGATCACCGTAAAGCCGTTGTAATCGAGCCAGTCGATCAGCGGGCGGATGGATGAATATTCCTGATCCTCGACCAGCGCGGTGTAGTAATTGGCGCGCAGAAGGTAGGCCTTGGCGTTGAACTCCGCCAGCAAACGGCGGTAGTCGATGTCGATGCCTATTGCCTTCGATGTCGCGTATAGATTGGCGCCATCGATAAACAGGACGATCTTTTCACGCGGATCTATGGGCATATCGACCCTCCCAGCTGCGGCATTGGCCGCACGAAGCACTTTGCCAAACGCGCGCGGCTGGAGTCTGCTTAAATTCCGCCGAGAACTTAAATGCAGCAGCGTATTCGCATGTTTTTTTGCGTTGTTCAAGACGGCTGAATCGGGTTCAATCCAGCAACGAAATCCATGTTGGCTGCGGCAAGGCAAAACTTGTGCCGGGCCGAGCAGTCGTGTATGGGAAGCGTTCATTCCATAAGTTTTGGAGACGTTCGTGGCCCGCGTCACCGTTGAAGATTGCATCGAAAAGATCGAAAACCGCTTCGATCTCGTTCTCATGGCTGCGCACCGTGCGCGCATGATTTCGTCGGGCGCCCAGATCACCGTCCCCCGCGACAACGACAAGAATCCCGTTGTTGCGCTGCGTGAAATTGGCGATGGCGCCATTTCGCCGGAAGATCTGCGCGAGGATTTGATCCACTCGCTGCAGAAGTATGTCGAAGTCGACGAGCCCGAGAGCCATGCCGCTCCGCTGATCGAAAGCGCCGGTGGCGATGATTCGATCAATTTCGACACCATCAGCGAAGAAGAGCTGCTGCGTGGCATCGAGAGCCTGGCGCCGCCGGAGCGCCGCGACGACTAATCTGTCGCTGCACTAGAATTCAGCACCCTCGGCGCAAGCCGAGGGTGTTTTCGTTTGGGGCGTCGCCCTGCGTTCGAGCGAGAACTTCCCACCTAAGTGCAACTCAGATAACCAACCGCGGCGCTTCCCATTTTCCTTCAAAGCGCTAATCTCGTTTTCCCAAGCGAGCGACTAACCCCATGATGCGTCAGTATGAGCTTGTCGAACGCGTTCAGGCATACAACCCGAACGTCGACGAGCAGTTGTTGAACAAGGCCTATGTGTACGCCATGCAGAAGCATGGCTCGCAGAAGCGCGCCTCCGGCGACCCCTATTTCAATCACCCTCTCGAAGTGGCGGCCATTCTCACCGAGCTCCGGCTTGATGATGCCTCCATCGCCGTCGGCCTGCTGCACGACACGATCGAGGATACCGATGCCACTCGCGCCGAAATCGATCAGCTGTTTGGCGCTGAAATCGGCGCCATCGTCGATGGCCTCACCAAGATCGAGCGCCTCAATCTGGTGTCGCGCGAAGAGGCTCAGGCCGAGAACCTGCGCAAGCTGTTGCTGGCCATCAGCCAGGACGTACGCGTGCTGCTGGTCAAGCTGGCCGATCGCCTGCACAACATGCGCACCCTGCAATATATGCCGCCCGAAAAGCGGACCCGTATCGCGCAGGAGACCATGGATATCTATGCCCCGCTCGCCGGGCGCATGGGTATGCAGGACATGCGCAACGAGCTGGAAGACATCTCGTTCAAGATTCTTCAGCCCGATCATTATGCAGCGATCACCGCCCGCCTCGATGAGATGCAGGCGGAGTATCGCGAAACCATCTCCACCATTTCGACAGAACTCAGCGAGCGTCTTGCCATTGAAGGCATCACCGCCCGGGTCAAGGCGCGGGTGAAGTCGCCGTTCTCGATCTTCAACAAGATCGAGCGCAAGTCGATCGCGCTGGAACAGCTGTCCGACATGATCGGCTTCCGCGTTATCGTCGGCTCGATTGCCGAGTGCTATCGCACTGTCGGGGTGGTCCACACCCAGTGGAAGGTCGTGCCCGGCCGCTTCAAGGACTATATCTCTGTCCCCAAGCACAACGACTACCAGTCCATCCACACCACGATTGTCGGCCCCGGCCGCCAGCGCGCAGAATTGCAGATCCGCACCGAAGAAATGGACCGGATTGCCGAATTCGGCATTGCCGCGCATGCCCTCTACAAGGATGGCGCCTCGGCCGACCTTGGCCGCATTGAAAATGAATCGCAGGCCTATGGGTCCTTGCGCTCGACCATTGCCCACCTCACGGCCGGCAATTCGACCGAGGATTTCCTTGAATACACCAAGCTGGAGCTCTTCCAGGACCAGGTGTTCTGCTTCACCCCGCGCGGCCGCCTTATCGCCCTGCCGCGGGGCGCGACGCCCATCGATTTCGCCTATGCCCTGCACACCGATATCGGCGACACCACCGTCGGCGCCAAGATCAACGGCTCGATCCTGCCGCTGGTGACCCAGCTGCGCAGCGGCGACGAAGTCGAGATCATTCGCGACCAGAACCACTCCCCGCCAATGAACTGGCTGGGCATTGCCGCCACCGGCAAGGCCCGCGCCGCCATTCGCCGCGCCGTGCGCCATGCCGCCACCCAGCGCGCACAGGGCTTGGGCGAGCACGTGCTCAACATGCTGCTCGAGCGCGAAGGCGTCATGCTCGATGACAGCGAGGCCAAGGCTCTCGCTGAAGCCCTCGGCTTCACCAACAAGCGCGACCTGCTGATTTCGGTGGGGGAGGGCAAGGTTGGCTCCGAGCCCCTGGCTGCCGAACTCGCCACCCTCAAGGGTCTGCGCAAGCGCCGCCGAAAACTCGATCTGCCGGTAGCCAATACGGCCGATGGCTGGTTCGCCCTGCGCGCCACCGATCTCTTCCGCTTCCGCGTGCCCGGCGGCCAGCGCTCCGGTCCCAATGCCAAGGCCGCCCTGGCGCAGCTCGATTTCCACATGCCGGTCTCGGTTTCGAGCGAAGGCGTGGTCCCCGGCGATCGTCTCGTCGGCATCCTGCAGCCTGATGCGCCCATCCAGGTCTATCCGATCCATTCGGATGCCCTGATCGACAAGCACGACAGCGACGTGGCCTGGGTCGACGTGCGCTGGAACCTGTCCCCCGGCGATGACAGGCTCTATTCCACGGTCATAACCATGGAGTCCGTGAACAAGCCCGGCTCACTGGCGCAAATCTCATCGGCCATCGCGGCTTGCGACGCCAACATCAACAATTTGGTGATGCGGATGATTTCGCCCGACTTTCACCAGATGATCTTCGAAATTGAAGTGCGCGACCTTGCGCAACTCACCGATGTTCTGGCAACGCTCAAGCGTAGCCCCGGCCTCTCCGCGGTCCAGCGTGCTGGCATTCGCGAAGCATCCATGATTTCGACGCTGGAGTGGGACGGCAAGGTAGATAAGAGGTTTGTTGATGACGAAAGATGATGTTCTGGCCATTTTCCGCGAATGCGGTGCCATGCTTGAAGGCCACTTCATCCTGTCTTCCGGCCTGCGCTCGCCGGTCTTCCTGCAGAAGGCCAAGGTGTTTCAGTATGCCGCCCAGACCGAAAAACTCTGCAAGGCCCTCGCCGAAAAGATCCACGCCGAAGGCTTTGGTGGGGTGACCAAGGTCGTTTCGCCTGCCATCGGCGGCATCATTCCCGGCTACGAAACCGCCCGCCAGCTTGGCCTGCCTGCGCTCTATACCGAGCGCGTCGATGGCAAGTTCGAACTGCGCCGCGGCTTTGAAATCGCGCCGGACGACAAGGTCATCGTCGTCGAAGACATCGTCTCGACCGGCCTGTCGATCCGCGAATGCGTTGAATCCCTGCGCGCTATTGGCGCCAACGTGGTTGCTGCTGCCTGCCTCATCGACCGCTCTGGCGGCGAAGCCGATGTCGGCGTGCCGCTGGTCAGCCTCATCGAATACAAGGTGCCCGCCTACCCAGCCGATCAGCTGCCGCCCGAACTGGCCGCCATCCCGGCCGTCAAGCCGGGCAGCCGCGGAATTCAGGGCGTCAAATGATCATCGGTCTCGGCTCCGACCTTTGCCAGATCGGTCGGGTCGAAAAGACCCTTGAGCGCTATGGCGATCGCTTCGTCATGCGGTGCTTCACCGAAATCGAGCGCCGCAAGTCCGACCGCCGGGCGCAGCGCGCCGCGTCCTACGCCAAGCGCTTTGCTGCCAAGGAGGCCTGTTCCAAGGCCCTGGGCACCGGGCTCAGCCATGGCGTCTACTGGCGGGATATGGGCGTGGTGAACCTGCCATCGGGCAAGCCGACCATGCATTTGACCAATGGTGCTGCCAAAGCGCTGGCGCGCCTTGTGCCGCCGGGCCACGTGCCCCACATCCACCTGACCATCACCGACGATGCCGGGCTCGCCCAGGCCTTCGTCATCATCGAGGCGCTTCCACAGCCTGAACCCGAAAAGTTGTAGACCTTTCGGGATAGGTCGCCGGCCAACTAAGTTGACCCGGCACAGACAAACGCCTAACCCTGCGACACCGCATTTCCGGGGAATTTCATGAGCCAGCGCGTCGACAAGCCCATCAAGAAGTCTGCGACCAACGAGTGGGTAGAGACCATCGTCGTCGTGGTCGAAGCTCTGCTGATCGCGATCGTGCTGCGCTCGTTCCTCTATCAGCCATTTTCGATCCCCACTGCATCCATGCAGCAGACCCTGATGATCGGCGACTACTTCGTCGCCAACAAGTTCGTCTGGGGTTACGGCAAGCACTCCTTCTCGCTGGGCCGCTACGGCAATTTCACCGCGCTCGATTTCGAGCTGCCGATCAACAATCGCATCTTCGGCCGCGATCCGAACCGCGGCGACATCGCCGTGTTCCGTCCGGTTCCGCAGGATATCGAATACATCAAGCGCATCGTCGGCCTGCCGGGCGATACCATCCAGGTCAAGGAAGGCCGCCTCTACATTAATGGCGCCATGATCGAACGCGAGGAAATCGGCAAGGCGCAGGATACCGACAGCGAAGGCCAGACCCGCGAAGTCACCGTTTATCGCGAGACCTTCCCTGAGGGCACGACCCATATCATTCAGGAAATCGTCGATAACGGTCCGCTCGACAACACCGCCGAATATGTCGTTCCCGCCGGCCACTACTTCATGATGGGTGACAACCGCGACCGCTCCGCCGATAGCCGCGTGCTGAGCCAGGTTGGCTACGTGCCTGCCGTCAATCTCATCGCCAAGGCCGAGTTCCGCTTCTTCTCGATCAAGGACAATCTTCCGCCCTGGCAGCTGTGGCAGTGGCCGGCCAATGTCCGTTGGGACCGCATGTTCCAGTCCGTCGATCACCAGCCGCAATGAGTCGTGGCGTCCGCAATCATGACAAGCTGCAGTTTCGGCTAGGCTACCGCTTTGCCGATCCGGAACTGCTGAACCGGGCGCTGACCCATTCCAGCGCCGTTTCGCCGGCCAAGCGCATCGAGCGCTCCTACCAGCGGCTGGAATTCCTTGGCGACCGTGTGCTTGGCCTCGTCGTGGCCGACATGCTCTACCGCCGCTATCCCAAGGCCAACGAGGGCGAACTCAGCCGCACGCTGAATACGCTGGTCCGCAAGGAAACCTGTGCGATAATAGCCCGCACGCTCGACCTTGGGTCCGAACTCAATCTGGGTGACAGTGAAGCCCGCACCGGCGGCGCTGAAAAGGAAGCCATCCTGGGCGACGTGACCGAAGCGGTCATCGGGGCCATCTATTGCGACGGCGGCATGGGCAAGGCCTATGAATTCGTCGAGCGCATGTTCGAAGAGTTTCTCGCCGATGGCCAGGCCAACAAGGCCGACGCCAAGACGACGCTGCAGGAATGGGCGCAGGCCCGCGGGCTGGAACCGCCTACCTACAGTCAAACCGACAGGCGCGGTCCCGACCACGCCCCCGAATTCACCATTTCCGTCAGTCTGGGTGACTACGAACCGCTGAGCGCCACCGGTCCTTCCAAGAAGATCGCCGAACACAAGGCCGCCGAACTGTTCCTCATCGCCCAGAAGGTTTGGAAGGAAGCAAAATGAATATGCCCATCGAACCGACTGATACGTCCTGCGGCTTCATCGCGCTGGTCGGCGCCCCCAATGCCGGCAAGTCGACGCTGCTCAATTCCCTTGTCGGCACTAAGGTGTCGATCGTCACCCACAAGGCGCAGACCACCCGCAGCCAGGTGCGCGGCGTGCTGACGCTCGACAAGGCCCAACTGGTCTTCATCGACACACCCGGCATTTTCGCGCCCAAGCGCCGGCTCGACCGCGCCATGGTCGATAGCGCCTGGGGCGGGGCAGGGGATGCCGATCTCGTCGCCTTCATCGTCGATGCCGAGCGCGGTATCACGTCGGAGTTGGAAGCCCTGATCGAGGGCCTCGCCAATATTACCCATCCCAAGGTGCTGATCCTCAACAAGATCGATGCCATCAAGAACGAAGCCCTGCTTGAGCTGTCCCAGACGCTCAACGAGAAGCTGCGCTTTGAGGCCACCTTCATGATTTCGGCGCTCAAGGGTTACGGCGTCAAAGACTTCATCGATTGGTGCGTCAAGCACGTGCCGCCCGGTCCCTGGCACTTCCCCGAGGATCACCTCACCGATCTCACCATGGCCATCACCGCCGCCGAGATCACGCGCGAGAAGCTGTTCCTGCGCGTCCACGACGAGATCCCTTACAATTCCACGGTCGAAACCGAGTCCTTCAAGATCCAGAAGGATGGCTCCTACAAGATCGACCAGGTCATCTACCTCTCCCGCGAGAGCCACAAGAAGATCGTGCTCGGCGCCGGCGGCCAGACCATCAAGGCCATTGGCGCGGAATCGCGCAAGGAACTGATGGCCATGTACGAAGTGCCGATCCATCTCTTCCTGTTCGTCAAGGTCCGCGAAAAGTGGGGCGACGACCCCGAGCGCTACCGCGAAATGGGTCTCGAATACCCGCACGGGAAAAGCTGACGACGGCGTGACCTCGGCCGCGCCGGGCATTGGTGAGCTTGTCGAAACACGAGGGTATGGCACAGGGTTCTGACCCATGGAATGGACCGGCGAAGGCCTGCTGATTGGTGTGCGCCGCCACGGCGAGAGCAGCGTCATCGCCGAGGTGATGGTTGTCGGCCGTGGCCGCAATCTCGGCCTCGTGCGCGGCGGTCGCTCCCCCAAGCTGGGGGCGGTTCTTCAGCCCGGTAACACCATCCAGCTCACCTGGCGCGCCCGCCTTGAAGACCACCTCGGCACCTTCACGGTCGAACTGCTGCAGGCACGTGCCGCCGAGCTCATCAATGACCGCACCCGGCTCTACCTCAGCCAGACCGTCTGTGATCATCTGCGCCTGCTGCCCGAGCGCGATGCCAATGATCGCATGCTGGGCATGGCCCTGCACCTTATCGATGGCGCCCCGGACGGCGCCGACCTGGCCCGCTTCGAACTCGCTCTGCTTGAGGACCTCGGCTATGGGCTCGATCTCTCCTGCTGCGCCGTCACCGGCCAGACCACCGGCTTGACGCATGTCTCGCCCAAATCGGGCCGCGCCGTCTGCCGCGAGGCCGCCCAACCCTATCTCGACCGCCTTCTGCCGCTGCCCAGCTTCCTCACCGGCCGCGGCAATGCCGGCCCCCACGACATCGCCGATGCCCTGCATCTCTCCGGCCACTTCCTACAAGCCCACCTCTGGGGCCCCAGGCAGCAGGAACCCTCCCCAACCCGCGACCTGCTGATCACCATGCTCAGCAAGGAAGACTGAAGACGTCTTGCACCTGATGGGAGGGCGGGGACGTGGTGCCCCAAAGCCCACCGGGTCATCCCGGCGCAGGCCGGGATCCATGTCCGTGGCCCTCCGCCTCCGGGTTGGCACCCCGCCACTTATCCCCCTTATCCCCGCCACTCAAACCGCGCGCATACTCCGCCCACCAACTCACACTACCAGCGGGGTCGCGCGGACCGGCTTGTGGGAAGGCTGATGGGAGCGGGGAAGTTCGCAGCCCTGTGGGACCGCGGAAGGTTGGGCCATGCCCCGCCAGATAGTCCGCCCTCCAGAAATCCCATCGCATGCGGCGAGGCTTTGTCTCGCTTACTAAACAAACTCATGAGGCAGGTTTCGCCGCATGCAACGCTGTCCATCCCGGTAACTGCCGACACCATTGTCAGGCGGCGTCTTTTCGCGCCATAACCCGTGCAAAACCGCGTGTTTCAGCCCCAATTTTGGGGACAACCGGTCCTGCCCGCTATACTGCTTTCCTGATTCGTTCCCCTGGAAGAACTGCCGATGTCCGACTCCGAAACCCTGCCTCCTGCCGACGACCAGCGCGTCGTCGACCTCAAGCAGGCCCTCGAAGAGCGGTATCTCAGCTACGCACTGTCCACGATCACTCAGCGCGCGCTCCCCGATGCGCGCGACGGCCTCAAACCCGTGCATCGCCGCATCATCCATGCCATGCGCCTGCTCAAGCTCGATCCGGGCCAGGGCTACAAGAAGTCGGCGCGTATCGTCGGCGACGTGATCGGTAAGTTCCACCCGCATGGCGACCAGTCGATCTATGACGCGCTGGTGCGCCTCGCGCAGGATTTTGCGTTGCGCTATCCGCTGGTCGACGGGCAGGGCAACTTCGGCAACATCGACGGCGATGGCGCCGCGGCCATGCGATACACCGAAAGCCGCATGACCGACGTGGCGACGCGTCTGCTCGAAGGCATCACCGAGAACGCCATCGACTTCAAGCCGACCTATGACGGCGAAGACGAAGAGCCGGTGGTGCTCCCGTCGAACTTCCCGAACCTGCTCGCCAACGGCTCCACCGGCATCGCCGTGGGCATGGCCACGTCCATTCCCTCACACAACGTGAGCGAACTCTGCGACGCGGCCTTGCATCTTATCAATGTAAATCCAGAGGCTTCCGCCCAGGAGCTGACTCAGTTCGTCAGGGGCCCCGACTTCCCAACCGGCGGCATTCTGGTTGAATCCGAGTCCTCGATCGCCCATTCTTACGCCACCGGTCGCGGCTCATTCCGGCTGCGCGCCAAGTGGGAAGTCGAGGAATCCGCCCGCGGCGTCTACCTGATCATCGTCACCGAGATTCCCTACGGCATCCAGAAGTCGCGTCTGGTCGAAAAGATCGCCGAACTTCTGCTGGCCAAGCGCCTGCCGCTACTGAAGGACGTGCGCGACGAAAGCTCGGACCACATCCGCCTCGTGCTCGAGCCGCGCGCCCGCACTGTCGATCCAGTGATCCTGATGGAGCAGCTGTTCAAGCTCTCCGATCTGGAAACCCGCTTTCCGCTCAATCTCAACGTGCTCGACAAGGGCGCCGTGCCTAAGGTCATGAGCCTCGCGCAGGTGCTCAAGGCCTGGCTTGAGCACCGTAAGGAAGTGCTGGTTCGCCGCTCGACCCACCGCCTCGATCAGATTGCGCATCGCCTTGAGGTCCTGGCCGGCTACATCATCGCTTATCTCAATCTCGATGAGGTCATCCGCATCATCCGCGAAGAGGATGATGCCAAAGCCTCCCTGATGAGCACCTTTGAGCTCAGCGACGTGCAGGCCGAAGCCATCCTTAACATGCGCCTGCGTTCTCTGCGCAAACTTGAAGAAATCGAGCTGCGCAAGGAGCACGCGGGTCTCACCGAAGAGCAGGGGCATCTTCAGGCACTGCTGGCCTCTGACAAGCGCCAGTGGGGCGCCATCAGCAAGGAAGTCGAGGCCATCAAGAAGGCCTATCCGCTGACCAATCCCGATGGCACGCCGCACGCTTTGGGCGCGCGCCGCACAGTGCTAGGCACCGCGCCCAATGCCGATCTGGCCGAAATCACTGAAGCCCTGATCGAGCGCGAGCCGATCACCATCATACTGTCCGAAAAGGGCTGGATTCGTGCGCCGCGCGGTCACGCTGTCGAGGCCAATGACGAAAAGGGCTTCAAGGCGGGCGACCGCCTCAAGCTGACCCTCAAATGCGAGACCACGGACAAGCTGCTGATGCTCACCACCGGTGGCAAGGTCTACACCCTCGCCGGCGACAAGCTGCCCGGCGGTCGTGGGCAGGGCGAGCCGGTCCGCATCATGGTCGACATGGAAGAGGGCCAGGATATCGTCGATATCTTCGTCTACCGCCCGGGTCAGAAGCGCATCGTCGCGTCGACGGCAGGTTACGGTTTCGTGGTCAACGAAGACGACATGGTCGCCAATACCCGCAAGGGCAAGCAGATCCTCAACGTCACCAGCCCCGACGAAGCGGCGCTTCTCGTGCCGGTGGCGGGCGACCGGGTGGCCGTCATTGGCCAGAACCGCAAGATGCTGGTCTTCCCGCTGAGCCAGCTCGCCGAGATGGGCCGTGGCAAGGGCGTGCGCCTGCAGCGTTACAAGGATGGCGGTATTTCCGACCTCAAGACCTTCTACGCCGCCGACGGCCTCACCTGGACCGACAGTTCCGGCCGCACCTTCACCAAGCCGATGGAAGAGCTGACCGACTGGAACGGCGATCGTGCTAGCGCCGGCCGTCAGCCGCCCAACGGCTTCCCGCGCAACAACAAGTTCGTCGGATGATCAGGCACTGCGTTTTTGTGAAGTTTCGAGCCGATGTCAGTGCCGACGAACGCGCTGGCATCTACGCTGGACTCAATGCGCTTGTGGGCCAGATCGATGGCCTGCTGTCGGCTGATTTTGGCCCCAACGTATCGCCCGAGGGCCGCTCGCTCGGCTTCAATGATGCTTCATCATGGATCTCGCCGACGAGGCCGCGCTCACGGGGTATCTGGTCCACCCGGCTCACCGTGCAGCCGGTGCCCGCCTGGTGGCTGCGCTCGAAGGCGGACGAGATGGTGGCATTCTGGTGTTTGACCTCAAGGTCAAATCCTAGCGCTCATTCCACCGAGAACGTGGCGACGACCGGTAGATGATCGCTGGCCGTCGCCCGGCCGGCATGCACATCGTGCACCACCACGCCGCGTGTGATAATGTGGTCGAGCGGCAGGAACGGCACAGTGGCGCGCCATTCCCCGAAATAGAACCAGGTCTTGGGGAAGGTCAGCAGGTTCATTGTCTGCCGGACCAGCCCGCTGTCGGCCACGAATTGCCGCAGCGCATAGGACCAGGGCGTCGAGTTGAAATCCCCGCCCAGCACCAGCGGCCCCTCGATCTTGTCCACGGTCCGTGAAAGCTCGCTAAGCTGGTCGCGTTGACGCTGCACCGGAAGGGGCCAATCCATGTGGGTGGTCATTACGGTGAAGGGCTTGCCGGTGGCGGTTTCGAATTGGGCGAGGATATGGGCAGTGCGTGTGGTGGTATAGGCGTCGCTCGGGCAGGCGCCGTCCTCGATCTGCGTGAAGGGTAGCCGCGAGTAGAGGCCCAGATTGGCCCGCTTGCCGCCGCGGCAGCGGACGAAATTGGGGTAGCGGGCAATCAGCAGCGGATGCAGCTCGCTGGCCTGTTCGCCGAAATACTCCTGCAGGACGATGATGTCGGGATCGTCGGCAAAAATCGCCGCCGTCACCTTGTCCATCTCGTAGTTCCGGCCAAACAGGTTGTGCGTCATCAGCTTGATGGTGCCGCTTTCCGGAGCCGGCGGGCGGGCGCTGATCCCGCCGAGATATTCCGGCAGCATCACATTGGCCGATGCCGCAAGGCCCACCAGCATCACGATCACAGCCATGCTGCGCCAGACGCCCCTCAGGGCCACCGCTACGACGATCAGCCCGATGGCCGTGCCCGCCAGCAGGAAGATCTGCGCATGGTTCAGCAGGTCGAATTCGGGAATCGCAAAGCCGAAAAGCGCCAGAATCGACAGCAGGGCTACGCCCAGCGAACCCAGCACAAAGCCAAGCCGGATCAGCATCTTGATGGCAGCCATGAAACGTCCGGCGGAAAGGGGAAGGGGCAGGTGACGGCGCGGACACTATCCGCGTGGCCATCGCGGCTGCAACGGAAATGTCCCTTGCTCACGCCAATGCTATTTGAGTGGGCACCAGCCCAGCGGGCCCATCTGCACTTCCAGCGGACGGAATTGCGCCTTGTAGGCCATCTTGGGCGAACCTTTGACCCAATAGCCCAGATAGACATAGTCCAGCCCTGCGGAGCGCACCTGCGAGATATGGTCGAGGATCAGGTAGGTCCCCAGGCTCCGGTCGGCCATGTCCGGATCGTAGAACGAATAAACCATCGAAAGCCCGTCGGGCATCACGTCGGTCAGCGCTACCGCCACCAGGCGGTTTTCCGGGTCGCCGCGCAGCCGGTATTCCACCAACACCGACTGAACCGGCGTGTCCTCGACCATGTATTCATAGTCGATAAAGCTCATCTGGTTCATGCCGCCATCGGCGTGGCGACGCTCCAGGTAGCGTTTGAACAGGTCATATTGTTCATGGGTTGCCCGGGTCGGGCAGACTTCGACGCTCAGGTCGTCGTTGCGATGCAGCACGCGGCGGAAGCGGCGGCTGGACTCGAATTCGTTGGCGACGATCCGTACCGACTGGCAGGCGCTGCACCCCTCGCAGGCCGGGCGGTAGATCAGGTTCTGGCTGCGCCGGAACCCGTTCTCGCTCAGCAGATGATGCAGGCTCGCCGCCCGTCGACCCGTCAGATGGGTAAACAGCTTCCTCTCCTGCTTGCCTGGCAGGTAGGGACACGGCATGGCCGCGGTCAAAAAGAGTTGGGTGGTTTCAGGCGTCTGGTCGGTCATCGAATGCCCATTGGGTGCATTCAGGCCAATCTACTCCCCCTGTGCACCCCGGGCAACGGTTCAGTATGCCTGCCGGGCCTGCGAGGCGCGCCAGTGGCGTTCCATCGGCGAGCGACGCACCATCAGGGTGCCCACGATAAGGTCGTGCACCATCTGGCGGCGCGGCGTGAACAGCGCGAAGAGCAGCGAAATCGGCCAGGAAATCCAGGTGGTCATCCAGAACAGGACGGCGTGGATCACCGCCATCCAGCCATCGAGCGGTTGGCCACGGGTTGGGGTCAGCACGATGTCCATGGCCTGCATGCCAAGCGTGGCGCGCTTCGACGAGCCCAGCGTGGACCCGTAATAGACGACGATGGTCGCCGGAATGACGAAGATCAGGGCAAGCCAGGCCAGCCCGAAGGTCAGAAAGCCCGCAATCAGCCCCACCAGAGCGAACGCGACAATCATCGCGCCCATGATCAGCGTGTCGATAAAAAAGGCGATGACGCGGCGCGTCAGCACCCCCTCGAACAGTTCGGGGGCGGTACTCGGATCGGGCAGGGTGGTGCTGGTCTGGTTCATGAGCACAAGATTGTTACGGGCGCGGTGCGACGCAAGTACCCGGTCACAAAAATGTGCCCGCGTATGGCTGGGTCTTGGAACACGGCATCCAAAGCAGCCCTCGTGGTGCGATGCGAACTCTTCGCAAGCATCGAACCACAAGGGCCCGGCATGATCCTAGCGCCCCAGCTCCCGCGCCACTTCCAGCGCGAAATAGGTCAGCACCCCGTTGGCTCCGGCGCGCTTGAACGCATAGAGGCTTTCCATGATCGAACCCTTGCGGTCGATGGCGCCGGCGGCGGCGGCCATCTCGATCATCGCGTATTCCCCGCTCACCTGGTAGGCGTAGACGGGAATGTTGAAGGTGTCGCGGGTCCGGCGCACGATATCGAGATAGGGCATGCCCGGCTTGACCATCACGCTGTCGGCGCCTTCCTCGATGTCCTGCGCGATTTCGCGCATCGCTTCATCTGAGTTGGCATAATCCATCTGGTAGGTGCGCTTGTCGCCCTTGAGCCGCGCCCCTGTGCCGACGGCCTCGCGGAAGGGGCCATAGAAGAACGAAGCATACTTGGCGGCATAGGACATGATCTGCGTCTGATCATGCCCTTCGGCATCGAGCGCGGCGCGGATGGCGGCAACACGGCCGTCCATCATGTCCGACGGCGCGATGATGTCGGCGCCTGCCTTGGTCTGCGCCAGTGCCGAGCGGACCATGACGTCGACAGTCTCGTCGTTGAGGATTTCGCCGTCCCGCACCAGCCCGTCCTGGCCGTCGCTCGAATACTCATCAAGCGCCACGTCGGCGATCAGCCCGATTTCGGGAACCGCGCTCTTGATGGCCGAAAGCGCCCGGCACATCAGGTTGTCCGGGTTGAAGGCTTCCACGCCGTTTTCGCTGCGCAGGTGGTCGGGCGTATTGGGAAACAGGGCCAGCGCCGGAATACCCGCGTCTCGGGCGGCCTTGGCGGCCTCGACGCACAGGTCGATGCTCAGGCGCTCGACGCCCGGCATGGTGCGAATCCCGGTCTTTTCATTGTGCCCCTCGATGACGAAGAGCGGCCAGATCAGGTCGGAAGGGGTCAGCAGGGTTTCCCGCACCATGGCCCGGCTCCACGCCGTCTGGCGCGTGCGCCGAAGGCGGCGTCCATCGAGAAACGACATGTCGTGCTTCTGCCAATTGTCGGCCATGGGGGCTCCTTATATTGCGCCCTCAATATCAAAGCCGTTAGCGCCGTCCAAGGTGCGGCTTGTCGCATTCGCAAGGGGCAGCTAGAAACGCGTCATGGATTTCAACGCCCAGCCTATTGGCATCTATGTTCGCATCGTTGCCATCATCAGCCTGCTGCTCGGCCTGAACGATGCGTCGCGTCTGCTGGGTGTCAATCTCGGTTCGGTCAGCCCGATCGCCGCGATGGGCATGACGGGATTCGTCTACCTGTCCATCTTTGCGCTTGCCCGCCTGTTTGCGGCCGTTGGCCTCTGGATCAAGGCCAGCTGGGGCGCCGTGATGCTGGTTGGCGTCACCGTCGTCGAGCTGGCGCTCTATCTCATGGGCAGCACAGATGTGGGCATGTCGGCCTTTGGCTTTGCCGTGCGCGTGGCTTTGCTCGCCGCTATCGTGGTCATCTTCGTGCTGGCCTTCCGCCTCGATCGGGCCCGCTCCACCGACTAGCCCGGATTTGGGTGAAACTGCTCGATCGTGATTTCCTCGGCCAGCGCATCCTGTGGCGCGCCGAAGCTGGTGACTGTGGTGAACCAGCGCGTCGTCACGCCATTGCTGCGAAACTCGAGCGGCAGCAGTACCGCGCCTCCCCAATGGCTGCGAACCGTCGACAGCTCCGCCGTGCCCGGCTGCATCATGGCCCGCCGCAAGACCGCGCCGATGGCCGATTCCGGTCCATGGCGGCGCACGCCTTCCCGCATCCGGTGCAACAGATATTCGGCAACGTCACTCCAATTGACGATCGAGTCGCGCACCGCGCCGGGGCGATAAACCAGGTCGACAAGGTTGATCTTGCCGGCATCGCCGGGGCCCGCGCCGATCATTGCCCAGGCGGGCGGGTTGGCATCGAGGATATTGAACGCCACATCCAGCACGATGGCGGGGTAGGGCTCATGGGCCGCCAGCAGCAGCGCCGCTGCCTGCCGCACCTCGGCCATCGCCTCGCTGTGCCAGTCGCTGTCGCCGAACTGTGCCGCAAACCCGGCGGCCGCCAGCATCGCATTGCGCTCGCGCAGCGGCATGTCCAGCGCCTCGGCCAGCCGCAGCACCATTTCGGCGCTCGGCCGGGACCGTGCGGATTCGATAAAGGAAACGTGGCGCGTCGAAACGTCGGCGCTCAATGCCAGCTGCATCTGGCTCATCCCGCGACGGCCGCGCCACTCCCGCAACATGGTGCTGAACATGCTGACCTCCCTTTTCCGCCAGCATGGATGAGCCGCTGCGACAATTCCATTACCTCTGACGTAATTGAGACCATGACCAGCGATCGTCAGTCTGGGGCCGTAGTAAACACCGTCCCGGAGCCAGCCATGACGACCCAGACCGCAACCAGCCCCCGTTTGTCCCCACGCTTCATTTATGCCGCCGATACCGTCGTCTCCGGCGCAATGGGCGTGGTGCTGTTCCTGACGGCCGCCCCACTGACCCAGATTGTCGGCTGGACCCTGCCGGAGAGCTTCCTCTCCACCATCGGCCTGTTGCTGCTGCCATGGGCGGCATTCAACCTCTATGTGGCCCGTGCCGCCCGCCCGACGCGCGGCGTGATGTTCGGCAATATTGGCGGCGACATCACTTGGGTGCTGGGCAGCATTGCCCTCGCCGTGGTGCACGCGCCAAGCCTTACGGCCATAGGCATGGCCCTGCTGATAGGGCAGGCAATCGCCGTCGCCGGAGTCGTCGTGATCAAGCTGGCCGGCGTGCGCATGATGCTCTGAGCATTCGCGTTGAAGAGAGGTCCGCCGCTCTTCACACCCTCGTAAGGTTACAAATTTCTCTACTGGTGTAACGAACTATAAAGCCAAATTCTCATTGCTTTCCAGTAAGATGCTCTTAATCACGCTGCTTAGGGCGATCTTAGTCCGCACGCCGTAGTTTGGCCTCATGAGATGCGAAAAATCGCACAGACTGCAAAACAGTGAGGCACCAATGGCAATCAAATCCAACGCAGCCGAGGTAATGACTTCGGAACGTCCCAAGAGCCTGAAGCCGCTCTATCTTGAAGCTGTTTCGCGCGTCGAGCGTCTTCACCGCCGCCTGCTCGACCTGATCAAGGACGAGTTCGACCGTATGGGCTGGGACGACATCAACCCGGTTCAGGCCCTGCTGATGTTCAATATCGGCGACGCGGAACTGACCGCTGGCGAGCTGCGCTCGCGCGGTTACTACCTGGGCTCGAACGTCTCTTACAATCTCAAGAAGCTGGTCGAAACCGGCTACATCTTCCAGGAGCGCTCGCGTTCCGACCGCCGCTCGGTCCGTATCAAGCTGACCCCGAAGGGCGAAGAAGTGGCCGAAGTGATCGACGAGCTCTATGACCGTCACCTCAAGTCGATCGACAAGGTCGGCGGCCTTGGTGACGACGAATTCGACGGCCTCAACAAGGCTCTCGCCCGCCTCGAGCGCTTCTGGGTCGATCAGATCCTCTACAAGCTCTAAGGCCTGTTGCGCCTGTGCCACATCTGTTCGCGAACGCCGGTCCTTGGGGCCGGCGTTCACATTTGTGCCGCAAACCCACGCGACCAGCTTCGTTACGCGGTTGAAACCATTTCCCGTGTATTCATGGTTCACGAGGTCTGAAAAAGTTCAAATGCGGTTGACCGCGTTGTGGGCTGTTGGACGCGATGGTAGGGCTACCCGGCCTTAGGGGCTGGAATTTTCAGGTGACTCAATGCGGCTGAATAGACGTTCTCTTCTCCGATACTCGGCGTTGGCAGGGGCTTCCCTCGCGCTTCCCGCAGTGGCTCGTGGGCAGGAATCCATTTTCGACATGATGAACCGCGGCAATGTGCTGCGTAACGCCGATAGGGATAGCAACACCGCTGCTGCCCAGGCGCTCATCGCCACCAATGAGCCCATCCTGTCCTTCGACACCGCGCATAACCTGCAGCTGGCGATTTCCCAGTACGAACCCTTCGTCGCCAATGGCGGCTGGGAAGAGGTGCCCCAGGAAGCGTTCCGGCTGCTGCTCGGCAAGTCCGGCTCTGCGGTCATCGCGCTCAAGCGCCGGCTGATTTCGTCGGGCGACATGGTTCTGGTCCCCAACGTCAACGACCTGTTCGACGAAGCCACCGACCGCGGCGTGCGCACCTTCCAGGCGCGTCATGGCCTGCAGGTCAATGGCCAGGTCGATGAAGCCACCTGGTATGCGCTGAACGTTCCGGCCGCGACCCGCCTGCAGCAGCTCTACCTCAACTTCACCCGTGTCCAGAACATGGCCTCCAACCTCACCCCGCGCTACGTGGTGGTGAACATTCCTGCTGCGACCATTGAGGCGGTGGATGGCGGCATGGTCGAGCAGCGCCACACGGCCGTCGTTGGCCGCGTCGATCGCGCCACCCCGATCCTGGCCAGCAAGATCAGCCAGATCAATTTCAATCCGTACTGGCATGTGCCCAAGTCGCTCGTTGAACGCGACCTGACCAAGTACATGAAAGAAAACCCGAATTACCTGACCGAGCAGAACATCCATATTTACGATGGCAAGGGGCAGGAGGTTTCTCCCTCCACCATCGATTGGGATAATCTCGGTAACGCGATCAACTACATGTATCGCCAGGAGCCCGGGGCCGAAAACTCCATGGGCCACTGCAAGATCAATTTCTACAATCCCCATGACGTCTACCTGCACGACACGCCCGGCAAGGCGCTGTTCGGAGAGAATGCGCGCTTCCATTCGTCGGGCTGCGTGCGCGTCGAGGGCGTCAACCAGCTGGTGAACTGGCTGCTGCGCGACAATGGCGATTGGGATCAGAACAAGGTCGATTCGACCTTCGCGTCCCTGCAGCGTCTCGATGTCGAGGTGAAGGCCCGCGTGCCGATCCACACCACCTACATCACTGCCTGGGCCAACCGTCAGGGCACCGTCAGCTTCCGCGACGACGTCTACGACTTCGACGCCCAGGGCAAGGTCAAGTTTGAAGCTTGAGCCCGCTAACGTTTAGAACAAGAGTAGCGCCCTCCATCCGGAGGGCGTTTGCTTTTGGCGAGCCGAGAATCTGCTAATGTCGGGGCGGGAGAACCAACATGGCCGATGGTGAGGTTTATTTCGAGTTCGTGCAGGTCGGCCAGCAGATGCGGGTCGCCGCCATCGATGCCACCACGGGCGTCGAGGTTGTGGTCATCGCCCCGCTCAACGCATCCCGCAACGATATGCAGCGCCTTGCCTTGGCCAAGCTGCAAAGGAAGCTGGGCAGCGAGCAATCGCCGTCGCCCCAGCCTCGTGGCAAATACGCCTAGTCTAGAGATTGCACGGGTGGCGGTAGCCGTCATACCCCATGAAGGTATCCGTACGCTCGTCGTAAGACTTGTAGCGCGCATAGCAGCGGGCGACATGGCCGCGATCAAGACGGGTAGGGGCGGGGTCGGCCGCGGGTGCCCTCTTGTTGCCGTTGGCGATAGCACCGGCAATGATCGCGCCGATTGCCAGGCCCAAAATGCCCGCGACGAGCGGCTCCAGATTGGTGCGGTTGCGATAGTAGAAAGCGTCGTATTCGCGGTCGCCCCAGAACCAGTAGCCGCTGCAGTTCCAGTCCTGCGGGGCAGACTGGCAATAGCTCTGCACCACTTGCTTGCGCTGGCCAAAGCTGAGCTGGGTGTCCTGCGCCTGGGCCGGGGTAAGGCTGGTTACCGTCAGCAAGCCAGTCATAACAATGGCCGTAATTTTCGAGATGGAAGATTTCATATTGCCCCCTGCGGATTCTTATTTGTCCTGGAGCCATCTTGCGTAAAATTTGTCTATTAAGCGTTGGTTTTGCTGGTGAGCGATCAGTGAAGTCTTCTGCGACAATTTTACGGATCCACAAAGCCCGATCGCCAGCGGGGCCCACTTCACATTGGCTTTGTTCTGCGCCATAAATGAGCCGTTCGCGCTACTGGCGAGAAGAGATGGTGTACCATCGGGGAACGCGAACTTGAAATGCCGCTCGCCTGGGCACCCATCCGTCAACAGGGAGCCCCCATGTATCTACACCCCGCAAAACCCTCCCGGCCTTGGAATCGCACGTTCCGGCGTGTTAAGGCCACCGCAATGCCATTTCACTTCGTCGCTCGCGAGGTAACTACCCTATGACTTCCGCCGCATCTCCCTCGCTTTTCCCGAACTTCTTCACCAATTCCGTCGCCGATACCGACCCGGAACTGGCCGCCGCCATCAACAGCGAGCGCGGCCGTCAGCAGGACGAAATCGAGCTGATCGCCTCCGAGAACATCGTCTCGCAGGCCGTGCTGGAAGCACAGGGGTCTGTCCTCACCAACAAGTATGCCGAAGGCTATCCGGGCCGCCGCTACTATGGCGGCTGCCAGTATGTCGATATCGCCGAAACCCTGGCCATTGATCGCGCCAAGGAACTCTTCGGCGTCGGCTATGCCAACGTGCAGCCCAATTCCGGCTCGCAGGCCAACCAGGGCGTTTATCAGGCGCTGGTCCAGCCCGGCGACACCATCCTGGGCATGTCGCTCGACGCCGGTGGTCACCTGACCCACGGCGCCAAGCCCAACCAGTCCGGCAAGTGGTTCAACGCCATCCAGTACGGCCTGCGCAAGCAGGACGGTCTGGTCGATATGGACCAGGTTCGCCAGCTCGCCCGCGAGCACAAGCCCAAGATGATCGTGGCCGGTTTCTCGGCTTACTCCCGCGTCATGGACTGGGCGGAGTTCCGCGCCATTGCCGATGAAGTCGGGGCCATCCTGTTCGTCGATATGGCCCACGTGGCAGGTCTCGTCGCTGGCGGTGTGTACCCCAGCCCGTTCCCGCACGCCCACGTCGCCACCACCACGACCCACAAGACCCTGCGCGGTCCGCGCGGCGGCCTGATCCTGACCAATGACGAAGAGATCGCCAAAAAGATCAATTCGGCCATTTTCCCGGGCATCCAGGGCGGTCCGCTGATGCACGTCATCGCCGCCAAGGCCGTGGCGTTCAAGGAAGCCCTGCAGCCTGAATTCAAGGCGTATGCCGCGCAGGTCGTCGCCAACGCCAAGGTGCTGGCCGAGACCCTCGTCAAGGGCGGCGTGGATATCGTCAGCAAGGGCACCGATAACCACCTGATGCTGGTCGATCTGCGTCCCAAGGGCCTGACCGGCAAGGCGACCGAGAAGGCGCTCGAGCGCGCGCACATCACCTGCAACAAGAACGCCGTGCCGTTCGACCCCGAAAAGCCTGCCATCACCTCGGGCATTCGCCTGGGCACCCCGGCTGGTACGTCGCGTGGTTTCGGCGAGGCAGAGTTCAAGCTGATCGGTGAGCTGATCATCGAAGTGCTCGATGGCCTCAAGGAAAACGGCGAAGATAATAACGGCGCCGTCGAAGCTCAGGTTCGTGCGAAGGTGAAGTCCCTCACCGATCGCTTCCCAGTCTACGGCCAGTAAGGATCCGGTATGCGCTGTCCCTATTGCGGAAATGACGACACGCAGGTCAAGGACAGCCGGCCGACCGAGGATTCCGGGGCTATCCGCCGTCGCCGCGTCTGTAACGGATGCGGCGGCCGCTTCACCACTTTCGAGCGGGTGCAGCTGCGCGAACTGACCGTGGTCAAGAAGAGTGGCCGCAAGGTGCCCTTCGATCGCGAAAAGCTCGCCCGCTCGGTTTATACGGCTTTGCGCAAGCGAGCCGTCGACACCGACCGTATCGAACGCATGATTTCCGGCATCGTCCGCCAGCTCGAGAGCTTGGGCGATGTCGAAGTCACCTCCGACCAGATCGGCGAATATGTCATGGACGGCCTCAAGGGCCTCGATGACGTGGCCTTCGTCCGCTTTGCATCGGTCTACAAGAATTTTTCGGCTGCCGACGATTTCCGCAATTTCCTTGCCGAACTTGCCGATGGGCAGGGAAGCGTCCGGGACGACGAGTGACCAATCCGACGACTGCACAGGACGAGCGCTGGCTCGACGCCGCGGCGCGCTATGCCGCGCCTTTTCTCGGCACGACCGCCGATAATTCCGCGGTTGCCGCGCTGGTTGTCGATGAACGCACGGGCACCTTGCTGGCACGGGCCGTAACCGCCAGGGGCGGGCGCCCGCATGCCGAGGCCCAGGCCATCGAGGCCGCCGGATTCGACGCGGCCGGTTGCACCCTCTACGTGACGCTCGAACCCTGCCACCATTGGGGCCGCTCTCCGCCCTGCGTCGATGCGATCATCCGCGCCGGCATCATGCGCGTCGTTATCGGCGCCGCCGCTTCGCCGGATCGCAGCAGCGTCGCGCTGCTCGAATCTGCCGGCATCGAGACAATCATCGCCGATCACCTGCCATCGCTGCGATTGCATGCCGGCCATGTGCTGCGGCAAATCGCCGGGCGCCCGCAGGTCACCGCCGTGCTTGCCGTCTCCGCCGATGGCAAGATCGGGCTCGCTGCCGGGGGCAGGGGGAACCTGCCGGGTCCGGCGGCGCGGCACTGGGTCGACGTCTTGCGCTCGCGCTCCGACGCCACCCTCATTGGCGGCGCGACCGCCCGCAGCGACGATCCAGATCTCTCCGTCGATCTGCCCGGCCTGGCCGCGCGCACCCCGCTGCGCATCGTGCTGGCTGGCGTCGAAGGTATCGGCCGCGACGTGAATCTGATTGGCGGCTTTTCCGGCTATCGCACTGCAATCATTGCAGAAACCAACACCAAGATTGATGCTCCAGTATCGGTTGAGGTCATCCGCGTGGCTGGCCAGAAGGGCCGCCCCAACCTCGTCGAGTCGCTCAGGGCCATCGGCGGCAAGGGCGTCCAGAACCTGCTGGTCGAGCCCGGCCAGCGCCTCACGGCGGCGCTCCTCGAAGCCGATCTTGTTGACCGGTTCGCGCTTATCACCAGCAAAACTCTGCTGAAAGATGACGGCATTCCGGCCAGCACGGATGGGCCGATTGCCGACGTGATCGAGGCTGCGGGCCTCGTTGAGGTCGAGCGGCGGGCACTGGGCGAGGACGAATTGACCCTTTACGAGCGACCCGCGCTGCGAGAATAGCAGCGCCCCCGGTTGAAGTTCCCTGCGGGGAAGATTATGGGGTTGCATTCCCCCGATTTTGGCATCGCGGCCCTGCGGCCACACAGCAAAGATGAAAGCAGACATGGCCGACGCCCCCAAACGCGATCCACAAGCGAACCGCCCCGCCAACCAGCGCGGTGCCGCCCGTCTGGCCGCCGTTCAGGCGCTCTATCAGATGGACGTCGGTCGCGCGACGCTCGAGGACACGCTGGCCCAGTTTGGCGCCTTCCATCTCGGTCGCGAAATCGAGGGCGAGCAGTACCTTCCTGCCGACGCGGATTTCTTCCGCCAGATCGTCACCGGCGTGACCCGCCACCAGCTGGCGATCGATCCCGCCGTGGACCGTGCCCTGGCCGATGGCTGGCCGGTTGAGCGCGTCGACGCAACCCTGCGCGCAATCCTTCGTGCGGCGGCTTTCGAGCTGCTGCGGCGCAAGGACATTCCCTCGCGCGTCGTCATCACCGAATATGTAGACGTGGCCAAGGCCTTCTACGAAGACGACGCCACAGGGCTCGTCAACGCGGCGCTCGACGCGATTGCCCGCGAGACGGGCAACGACGAGGCGTAGTCCTCCCAGGCATTCGCGAGAACCACCCCAAAAGAAAAGCCCCGCTTTCGCAGGGCTTTTTGTTGTTCTGGTGGTGAACCTAGAAGCTCGACAGGATCGAGTCGATGAACGACCGGTCTTCGCCGTAGGACGGCGTGCGGCGGCTCTCGATGGCGACGGTCTTGCCATCCTTCAGGCCATAGACGGCCTTGTCGATGACCTTCTTGTTCTTGTCGAAATAGACGACCAGCACCTTGCGCGAGTCGACCATGGTCATACCGAACGAGGTCTGACGCACCTTGGTCTCGACATAATAGAATGCAGACTGGTCGCCGAACGTATTGGTCGACTGCGGCGAGCCGAGCACCATGGTCACCAGCTGCTGGCTCTGGCCAGGACGGATCTGAGCCAGCGCGCTATCCGAGATCTCGTATCCCTGGGTCCGCTTGGTGATCAGCGAATTGCTGCTGGTGCACGCGGCAAGCGTCAGGGCGAGCAGGGCGGCAGCGGCGAGCGGCGCGATGGAACCGGAAACGGTACGCAGGGGCATGAATTTGACTTTCCCGATGGCTCTCGACTATAGGCTCCACAACAAGGCCGAGCCTTTGTGGTCGCCGGAATGTGTAGCTGCCAACCCGTCCTTCTGGCAAGTTGGCAATGGTCTGGCGGGCCAGTTTGCCAGTGTTAGGCCCAACAAGATGCTGAGCGCAATCCCATGATCCTGTCACTGTTTCGCAAGAATACTGCCACCGAACCGGTTTATGCCGTCTATAGCGCTATTGTGGCGCAATCCCGGCAACCCCGCTTCTACGCGGATTGGCAGGTGCCCGATACCGTCACTGGCCGTTTCGACATGATCAGCTTGCATATGGCGCTGCTGTTCCGGCGTCTGCGCGCCGAAACCGGCGATCAGAAAGAATTCAGCCAGGCCGTGTTCGATCTCTTCTTCAAGGATATGGACCGCTCCCTGCGCGAAATGGGGGTAGGCGACCTCGGCGTTCCGAAGCGCATCCAGAAGATGGGCAATATCTTCTTTGGTCTGCTCGCGGCGATGAACGAAGCGATGGACCGCAACGATGCGCAGGCGCTGCAGGCCGTGCTGTCGCGCAATGTCTTTGACGGCACTGAGGGCCCGCATATCGCGGCCCTGGCCGATTACCTGCTGGCCGAAGATCGGGCGCTGAGCGAACAGCCTGCCAAGACGATCACCGGCGGCGAACTCCGTTTTGAGGTGGCAGCGTGAGCGCCCACGATCCTATTTTCGACGCTGTCGTGCGACTCGACCGTCTTCCTGCGTCCGGCCGCGACCTCAAGGTGTCGCTCGATGAGCCGACCCGCGCCGTTCTGGCAGAGGCCCTCAAGCTCAGCGCCGTCGATTCGTTCGATGCGATGCTGACCGTCGTGCCTCTGCGCGGCGGCATCCGGGCCCAGGGCCGCGTCACCGCCGATATCGTCCAGCCCTCGGTGGTTTCCTTCGAGCCGGTTGGCCAGCATATCGACGAAGTCGTCGATCGCGTGTACCTGCCGGAGGCGACCGCCCACAAGCCGACGCCCGGCTCCGAAATGTTCATCGACCTTGAAGATGACGACTTTCCCGATCATATCGACGGTCCCGAGGTTGATCTCAGCGCGCTGCTGATCGAGACCATGGCGCTGGCGATCGATCCCTATCCGCGCCACCCGGGCGAGAGCCTTGATACGCTCGGCGTGAAAATCGGCGATGAGCCTTCCGGGCCCTTTGCAGCCTTAGAAAAGCTCAAGAAGTCCACTGATACTGACCGCTAGAAACGGTGAGTGGGCTTGCACCGACTCCCTGATGGGATATGTTTGCTTGCCTCCTAGTGAGGCGTAGAACGGGCGGAAATGACCGACACTATTACAATCTCAGTGGACGCCATGGGCGGCGACAACGCGCCCCGTGCGGTGATCCACGGCGCCTCACTGGCCTTGCGCGAGCGCAAGAATACCCGCTTCATCTTCCATGGACGGCAGGAGCAGATTGCTCCTCTCCTCGAAGAGTTTCCCGAGCTCAAGTCGGCATGCACCGTACGCCACTGCGAGACGGTCATCGCCATGGACGAAAAACCCAGTCAGGCCCTGCGCAAGGGCAAGGGAACGTCGTCCATGTGGATGGCCATCCAGGCGGTGAAGGACGGCGAAGCCGACGTCGCAATCTCCGGCGGCAATACCGGCGCGCTGATGGCCATGGCCACCTTCTGCCTGCGCCCCATGCAGGGCATTTCCCGTCCCGGCATCGCCGCCATCTGGCCCACGCTGCGCAGCGATATCATCGTGCTCGACATGGGGGCCACCATTGGCGCCGATGCCAAGCAGCTGGTCGACTATGCGATTCTGGGTTCCGCTCTCGCGCGCTGCCTGTTCGACGATGACACCCCGACCGTCGGCCTGCTCAATGTGGGCACTGAAGAGGTCAAGGGTCTCGACTACATCAAGGAAGCCGGGCGCATCCTCACCGAAGCCAGCGGCTCCGGCTTTGCCTATCACGGCTTCGTCGAAGGCGACGATATCGGCAAGGGCACGGTCGACGTTGTCGTCACCGAGGGCTTTGTCGGCAATATCGCGCTCAAGACCGCCGAAGGCACCGCCCGCCAGGTCGGCACCTACCTGCGCAACGCACTCAAGTCCAATCTGATGAGCCGCATCGGCGCGCTGTTCGCGACCTCCGCGCTCAATGCCCTGCGCCGCAAGATGGACCCGCGCACCGTCAATGGCGGCGTGTTCCTTGGGCTCAACGGCATCGTCATCAAGTCCCATGGCGGCACTGACGAGATCGGCTACAAGAGTGCCCTGAGCCTGTCCTATGAAATGGCGCGCAGCCGCCTGATCGATAAGATCGGCGATACCATGCAGCGCTTTCCTATCAAGACGGTCCCGGAGACCGTTGATCCCGAACCTGAGGCGAAACCGGCGTGACCAAGACGCGTACAATCATCCGCGGTGTCGGCGGCTATCTCCCCGAGAAGGTCCTGACCAACGCCGAGCTGGCGACCATGGTCGATACATCCGACGAGTGGATCCAGCAGCGTGTCGGCATCAAGGAGCGCCACGTCGCTGCCGAAGGCCAGTTCACCTCTGATCTGGCAGCAGAGGCGGCCCGCAAGGCCATGGCCTCTGCCGGCGTGACCATCGATGAGATCGACCTGATCGTCGTCGCTACTACCACGCCTGATTATACCTTCCCGTCTGCCGCGACGCTGGTTCAGATGAAGCTCGGCATGAACCACGGCATGGCATTCGACATCCAGGCCGTGTGCTCTGGCTTCGTCTATGCCGTCGCTACCGCTGACAGCTACATCAAGAACGGCCTGGCGACTCGCGCGCTGGTCATCGGCGCCGAAACCTTCACCCGCCTGCTCGACTGGACCGACCGCACCACCTGCGTGCTGTTCGGCGACGGCGCCGGCGCGGTCGTGATGGAAAAGACCGAGCTGGCCGACGGCGAGCAGGAACGCGGCGTGCTGGCCTCGGCCCTGCGCTCGGACGGCCGCCATTGGGACAAGCTCTATGTCGACGGCGGTCCATCGACCACCGGCACGACCGGCCATGTGCATATGCAGGGTCCCGAAGTGTTCCGCCACGCCGTGGGCAAGATCACCGACGTGGTCTACGCCACGCTTGAACAGACCGGCTACACCGTCGATGACCTCGACTGGTTCGTGCCGCATCAGGCCAACAAGCGCATCATCGACGGGGCAGGGGCCAAGCTCGGCCTGCCGCCCGAAAAGGTGGTGACCACGGTCGACCTGCATGCCAACACCTCGGCTGCCTCGGTGCCGCTGGCGCTCAGCGTCGCCGTTGCCGATGGCCGCATCAAGAAGGGCGATCTGGTCATGCTCGAGGCGATGGGCGGCGGCTTTACCTGGGGTGCCTGCCTCATTCGGTGGTAACGTCCTTCACGCCTGATTGACCTCAACCCTTTCAAGGCGTTAGTGTCCTTGCGGGTAGAGGAACCCAGCGCAGAAATCGGCCGAACGAGGGGTTGTGGCGGTCCGGTAGCGCTGATGAAGGGTACGGATTCCCGCGGTGCGGTTTACCCGAGCAGGGAACCGGCCAACGAGATGTGGTTGGGATGCGGATGTCTGCATCCCGACAGGGGATTTAATCCTTTCAGCAACACGGGGGCACGGATGACGCAGAAGACGGTTACGCGAGCTGATCTTGCCGAAGCAGTTTATGGAACGGTCGGCCTTTCCCGGACCGAGTCGGCAGAGCTGGTCGAGCGCGTGCTCGAGCTCATCGGCGATGCGCTGATCGGCGGCGCCAATGTGAAATTGTCTTCCTTTGGATCGTTCCAGGTCCGCTCGAAAAACGAGCGCATCGGCCGGAATCCCAAGACGGGTGAGGAGGTTCCGATCCTTCCCCGGCAGGTTCTTGTGTTCAAGCCATCCAACGTGTTGAAGTCCAAGATCAACAAATCTATGGTTCGTGCTGGAAAATAAGCCATCCAGTGAGTCACCGCCTCCGTGGACAAGTCTCCCGACGCATTCCGGACGATATCTGAAGCGGCTGAAGAGCTGGACCTGCCTCAGCACGTCCTGCGCTTTTGGGAGACTCGTTTCAACACGATCAAGCCGCTGAAGCGCGGCGGCGGCCGGCGCTATTACCGCCCCGAAGACGTGATGTTGCTGCGCGGCATCCGTCACCTGCTTTACGATCAGGGCTTCACCATCAAGGGCGTCCAGCGGATCCTGAAGGACCAGGGCCCGCGTTATGTCATCGCCGTCGGCGAGGGCAAGCCGCTCGAAGAAATCCTGCCGATGATCGAAATGGCCGAAGAGGCCAGCGATGAGGCGGAAGTCGAAGAAGCCGTCATGCTGGCCAGCCCCGCGCTCGATCGGGAATCCCGCGACAAGCTCTCCGAAGTGCTGCGCGAACTGCTCGAATGCAAGCGCATCCTGGAACGCGCCCGCGAGAACTGAGGTCGCGTAAATCCCCTCCATCAAGCTGCTAGCTTGGCGCGCCAACCGCACGCCGGGGCGCTTCCATTTGGGCTGTTTTCACCACTTCCATACCAATTTTGGAATGAACATTCCGTATTGACAACAATGCGGAACCTGTATTTCATTTGACGAAATTGGACGGCAATGGATGGGGCAGGGAGCCGGGCGCAAGCGCCCTGGGCCACGCCGTTGTGTCAGCAAAATCAGGCGCTTGGCCGCCGATACTGAGAATTCCCGTGCCAGGGAACATCCGGGGAGAACAGCCGGTGAACCGGACACCAGCTCTGTGGAGGAGAAACGAAATGAAGAAGATCGCACTGGCCTGCTTTATGGCCACGGCAATGGTTGCTTCTGCCGTCATGCCTGCATACGCCGAGGGAGAACGCTTTGTTCTGGTGAGCCACGCTCCCGATTCCGATAGCTGGTGGAACACTATCAAGAACGCCATCAAGCTTGCGGGCGATCAGATGGGCGTCACCGTCGAATACCGCAATCCACCCACCGGCGATCTCGCGGACATGGCGCGCATCATCGAGCAGGCGGCTGCGTCTTCGCCCAATGGCATCATCTCCACCATCGCCGATTTCGACGCCCTCAAGGGGCCGCTGGAAGACGCTGTGGCGCGTGGCATTCCGGTGATCACCATCAATTCGGGCACCATCGAGCAGTCCAAGGAAATCGGCGCGCTCCTGCATGTCGGCCAGCCTGAATACGACGCCGGCTTTGGGGCCGGGGAGAAGGCCAAGGCGGCCGGCGTGACCAAGTTCCTCTGCGTCAACCACTACATCACCAATCCGGCCTCGGTTGAGCGCTGCCAGGGCTTTGCCGACGCGCTTGGCGTCGAGCTGGGTAGCCAGATGATCGACTCCGGCATTGACCCGAATGAAGTGCAGTCCAAGGTCGCGGCCTACCTGCAGACCAATCCGGACACCAACGGCATCCTGACGCTCGGCCCGAACTCGGCGCATCCCACCATTGCTGCGCTCGACCAGAGCGGCAAGGCCGGAACGCTCTTCTTCGCGACCTTCGACCTGTCGCCGGAAATCTCGACGGCCATCAAGGCCGGTACGATCAACTTCGCCATCGACCAGCAGCCCTTCCTGCAGGGCTACCTGCCGGTGGTGATCCTGACCAATCTGGCCCGCTATGGCGTGGTGCCCGGCAACTCGATCAATTCGGGCCCCGGCTTCATCACCAAGGACAATATCAACCTGGTTGAGAAGTACGCCGGCGAATATCGCTAGCAGACGCTGAGCGGCCCCGGCAAAAGCCGGGGCCGCCTCTTTCGATGACACCAAGCGCGCGAGCCCACTTTCGCCTCCGGCGGAAGGCCATGCGGCGCGCCTAGAGAGATCGAGACATGACCCAGCCGACCGCCCAGACACCCGCCGCGGCCGACGAGCGCCTCGCCCATCGTTCGCGCCTTCGCACCATGCTCATGCGGCCCGAATTGGGCGCCATGGCAGGCACCATCCTCGTCTTCTGCTACTTCTTCATCGTCGCCGGCTCCACGGGCATGTTCGCTCCGGACGGCATCATGAACTGGGGCGTGGTTTCCGCCCAGTTCGCCATTATCGCCGTGGGCGCCTGCCTGCTGATGATCGCGGGCGAGTTCGATCTGTCCGTCGGTTCGATGATCGGCTTTGCCGGCATCGTCATCGCGGTGCTCAGTGTGCAGTTGGGCTGGCCGATGTGGGCCGCCATCATCACCGCTTTCCTCGTCGCCATGCTGATTGGCGCCGCCAATGGCTATCTGGTCATCAAGACCGGCCTGCCGTCTTTCATCGTCACGCTGGCCTCGCTCTACATCCTGCGCGGCCTGACCATCTATGTGGCCATCACCACCACGCGCCAGACCATCATTGGCGGCGTGCGCGAGGCGGCAGCAGGGGATTGGCTCGCGCCCATCTTCGGCGGCAAGGTGCTGGGCTTCTTCTTCTATTGGCTCGCCGATATGGGCTGGATTGCCACCTTCAAGGCCGGCAACCGCGCTGGCCAGCCGGTGGTCGATGGCATTCCCATGCTGATGGTCTGGGCCCTGGCGCTGATCATCTTTGCCCATGTCCTGCTGACCAAGACCCGCTTCGGCAACTGGATTTTCGCTTCGGGCGGCGACGCTCAGGCCGCGCGCTATGTCGGCGTGCCGGTCAATCGGGTCAAAATCCTGATGTTCGTCTTCTCGGCCTTCTGCGCCACGGTGTTTGCGACCGCTCAGGTCATGGAGTTCGGCTCCGCTGCGGCCGACCGCGGCCTGCTCAAGGAGTTCGAGGCCATCATCGCCGTGGTTATCGGCGGCGCGCTGCTCACCGGCGGCTATGGCTCCGTCATTGGGGCGGCGCTTGGTGCGCTGATCTTTGGCGTCGTGCAGCAGGGGCTATTCTTTGCCGGTGTCGAAAGCTCGCTGTTCCGCGTGTTCCTCGGCGTCATCCTGTTGCTGGCAGTGATCCTCAATACCTATATCCGCCGCCTGATCACCGGGGAGCGCTGAAATGACCGAACCGCTGATCGAACTCATCGACATCACCAAGAGCTTCGGGCCGGTCATTGCGCTCAATGGCGTCTCGGTGTCTGTGCTGCCGGGCGAATGCCATTGCCTGCTGGGCGACAATGGTGCGGGCAAATCCACCTTCATCAAAACCATGGCCGGGGTGCACAAGCCCAGTTCCGGGCAGATCCGGGTCAATGGCCAGGCGGTGATCTTCGCCAATCCACGCGACGCCATGAGCGCCGGCATCGCCACCGTCTATCAGGACCTAGCGATGATCCCGCTCATGTCGGTGACGCGCAATTTCTGGATGGGCCGCGAACCGCGCAAGCGCTGGGGACCCTTCCAGTTCTTCGATGAAGAAATGGCCACGCGCGTCACCATGGAAGAAATGCGCCGCATGGGCATCAACCTGCGCGAGCCCGGCCAAGCCGTGGGCACGCTGTCTGGCGGCGAGCGCCAGACCGTCGCGATCGCCCGGGCCGTCTATTTCGGCGCCAAGGTTCTCATCCTCGATGAGCCCACCTCGGCGCTGGGTGTGCGTCAGACTGCCAATGTGCTTGCCACGATTGATCGGGTGCGCAAGGCTGGCATTGGCATCGTATTCATCACGCACAACGTGCGTCATGCCATGGCAGTCGGCGACCGCTTCACTGTGCTCAACCGGGGCAAAACCCTGGGCACTGCAAAGCGGGGGGAAATCACCCCCGAGGCGCTGCAGGATATGATGGCCGGTGGCGCCGAAATGGCCGAACTCAGCGCGTCGCTGGGCGGCACGATCTGATATCTGAATGGAGACTATCGAATGACTGTTCGTTTCGGCCTGCTGGGTGCTGGCCGTATCGGTAAGGTTCACGCCAAGGCCGTATCCGCCAATCCCCTGGCCAAGCTCGTCGCAGTGGCCGATGCCTTCCCTGATGCCGCCAATGCCATCGCCGGCCAGTATGGCTGCGAAGTGCGCAGCATCGAGCAAATCCTGGCGTCGTCCGATATCGACGCCGTGGTGATCTGCACGCCCACCGACACCCATGCCGACCTGATCGAGCAGTTCTCGCGCGCGGGCAAGGCCATCTTCTGCGAAAAGCCGATCGATCTCGACGTCGAGCGAGTCAAGGCCTGCCTCAAGGTCGTGGACGCCGAAGGCGGCACGCTCATGGTCGGTTTCAACCGGCGCTTCGACCCCCATTTCCAGGCGGTAAAGAACGTCATCGACAAGGGCGAGATCGGCACCGTCGAAATGGTCACCATCATCTCGCGCGATCCCGGCGCGCCCCCGGCGGAATATGTCAAACGCTCCGGCGGCATCTTCCGCGACATGACTATCCACGATTTCGACATGGCCCGTTGGCTGCTGGGCGAAGAGATCGAGACCGTCTCCGCTCAGGCTTCGGTTCTGGTCGACAAGGCCATCGGCGAGGCAGGGGACTATGACAGCGCCTCGGTGATGCTCTCGACCGCGTCGGGCAAGCACGCCACCATCTCCAACTCGCGCCGCGCCACCTATGGCTATGACCAGCGCATCGAGGTTCACGGCTCCAAGGGCGCCGTTTCGGCCGAGAACCAGCGCCCCGTTTCCATCGAAGTCGCCAACGCCGCCGGCTACACCCGCCCGCCACTGCACGACTTCTTCATGACCCGCTACACCGAGGCTTATGCCCGCGAAATCAGTACCTTCATCGAGGCCGTTGAATCAAAATCTCCGGCCCAGCCCAGCGGCATAGATGGCCTGATTGCCCTCGCCATGGCCGACGCCGCCGTGAAATCGGTAAAAGAGGGCCGGGCCGTCAAACTCAGCGAAATCACCGGCATCCTGGCCGACAAGAGCGTGTTCCAGGGGCGCTAACGCCCCCAAAAGTCGCTCCCCACCATTGCTGCCCCCGGACTTGATCCGGGGGCCTCGCCCCGCACGACGCATGGGAACAGTGACCCGCGGATCAAGCCCGCGGGCAGCGCCGGTGCATGTGAAATGATCGCACCCCAACCGCGATCTGTCCCTCCCCCTCTTCAGGGGGAGGCTAGGTGGGGGCCTACTTCAATAGCCACTCATGCTCCGGCGCATTGTGGAACTTCCACACCCGCTTCGGCCCAGCCATCACGTTGAGATAGTAGAGATCATACCCCGCCGTCGTCGCCACCGGGTGGTACCCGCGCGGCACCAGCGTCACGTCGCCATCCTCGATCACCAGCGCCTCATCCAGGCTCCGGTCGTCCGTATAGACGCGCTGCATGGCAAAGCCCTGCGGCGGGTTGAGCCGGTGGAAATACGTCTCTTCCAGCTGGCTTTCGTGGGGCAGGTTGTCCTGGTCATGCTTGTGCGGCGGATAGGACGAGGTATTGCCCTGCGGCGTGATCACTTCCACCACCAGCAGCGCGTTCGCCGCGCCGTCGTCTTCCGGCATGATATTGTAGACGTGCCGCACATTGGCGCCCTTGCCGCGCGTGATACGCGGATGGGTCCCCGGCCGAATGACCTTGGCCGGGAATTCCCCACCACCCGGCGCGGCACACACAGCCAGCTCCAGATCGGTCGCCGCCACCACCAGCCAGGTCGAACCCGCCGGCACGTAAAGCGCCCACGGCGCGCCCTCGAACGGCGACATCCGTTCGCCCAGCTCACCAAAATCCTTGTCGTTGACGTTGAATCGGCCTTTGCCGCCCACCAGCACCAGGCACAGCTCCTGGCTGCCGGATTCGCCGCCCGCAGTCTGGCCGGCGCTCAGCTTGTGCAGGGCAAAACCCACATGTCCCCACCCGGCCGAAGCCGGGGTGATATCGTGAACCTTACCGGTCGTCCCCTTCGGGCGGACGCGCAGATTGGGATTGGTCGCCATCGCTCGGCTCCTCCTTGGGAAAGGCGTAGAAGAATGTGTAGACCGCATAGGCGAGGGCGGCGGTGACCAGCACGCTCCAGAACGTGTCCTTGGTCCAGATCCACTCCCAGGCGCACCACGCGGCGATAAATCCGGTTACGGCCGCGCGGCGCCACAGGGGGCGGAACCAGTTGATGTCGGTTTGTTTCAATCCAGTCCGCCTTTATGGAAAGCTATCGGGCTCAACGCCCTAGCATATCCCGCGCCAAAAAACTCACCCCTTGGGAAAGCCCTCGGTGGCCACGGTGTAGCCGGCGGCCGTCATGACGCGCATGAGCTCCTTGTAGCCGACCTGCGCCATGGTGAGCGGCGAATTGGCCTTCGGGTGCTGCTCGGCCTCGACGACGAACCACCCCTCATAGCCATAATCGGCAAACTTCTGCACGATCGCGCCGAAATCCAGCGATCCATCCCCCGGCACCGTGAAGGCCCCGAGCGCCACGGCATCGAGGAACGATTGCCGGCTGCGGTCGAGCTTGTTGATCACCTCCATCCGCACGTCCTTGACGTGAACATGGCTGATGCGGGCGTGGTGATTGTCGATGGCGCGCAACACGTCGCCTCCGGCAAAGGCCAGGTGCCCCGCATCGAACAGCAGCGGAATGCCCGCGCCCGAATGCTTCATGAAGGCGTCGAGCTCCGGCTCGGTCTCCACCACGGCGGCCATGTGGTGGTGATAGGCCAGCGGCATGCCCTGTTCGGCGCACCATTCGCCAAACGCGGTCATCTTGCGGGCATAGGCCGCCATTTCGTCGTCGCTGAGCCGGGGCTTGGTCGCCAGCGGCCTGGAGCGGTCGCCCTGAATGGAGCGGCCCACTTCGCCATAGACGATGCAGGGCGCGTCGACCGCCTTGAACAGCTCGATCATCGGCGCGATGCGGTCTTTATTGGCCGACATGTCTTCGTCGACCAGCGTGCCCGAGAACCACCCGCCGCACAGGGTCACGTCCGCCGCCCGCAGGATGGGCAGCATCACCTCGGGATCATCGGGAAAGCGCCGGCCCTTTTCCATGCCGGTAAATCCGGCCGAGCGCGATTGGCGCAGGCATTCTTCCAGCGACACGTCATCGCTGAGTTCCACCAGGTCGTCGTTCCACCACGCAATGGGGGACATGCCAAGTTTGGCTTTCAAGGTAGTGCTCCAAGTCTTGCCCACTGGGCTAATTCAATTCGCGGTGTCATTCCGGCGCAGGCCGGAATCCATGTCCGCATGTATCCCCTGCACAGCGTTTGCGGCGCTAGCCGGACTGGATTCCGGCCTGCGCCGGAATGACCCGGTGGATGGCAACCAGTTACCCCGCCCGCTGCGCTTTCAACGCCTGCACATAGGCTTCCCGCGCCGCGTTCACCTGCGGCCGATCGCTGACCTCGGGCACCGCGACATCCCACCAGTGGCCACCCGCATCCGTAGTGATCAGCGGATCGGTGTCGATCACGATCACCGTCGTGCGGTCGGTGGCTTCAGTTTCCTGCAGCGCGGATTCCAGCTCGGCGATGGATGCCACCTTGCGCGATACCGCGCCCATCGCGGCAGCGTGCGCGGCAAAATCGATTCCCGGCAGAGTGACATGGTGGGTGTCCTTCAACAGATTGTTGAAGTTGGCGCCCCCGGTGGCCATCTGCAGGCGGTTGATGCAGCCATAGCCGGCATTGTCGAGCAGCACGATGGTGAGCTTGGCCCCCAGCATGATCGAGCTGACGATTTCCGAATTCAGCATCATGTAGCTGCCATCGCCAACCATCACGACCACGTCGGCATCGGGGCGGGCGAGCTTGACGCCAAGGCCCCCGGCGATTTCGTAGCCCATGGTCGAAAAGCCATATTCCAGGTGGTAGCTGCCGGGGCCCTGCGCCTTCCACAGCTTGTGCAGTTCGCCCGGCAGGCCGCCGGCGGCGCAAACCAGCGTCGCATTCTCGCGGGCCCGCTGCACCGCGCCGATCACCTGCGCGTCCGATGGCAGTTCGGCATTGGTGCTGGCCGTGGCCGTGTCGGCATCCATCAGCCAGTCGTCCTTGCCCGCCTTGGCCTGTTCGGTCCAGCTGGCGTCGGCTTCCCATCCGGCCAGCGCGGCGTTGAGCGCCTCAAGGCCCGCCCGCGCATCGGCAACCAGGGGCAGGGCGCGGTGCTTGTGGGCGTCGAAGGGCTGCACGTTGAGCCCGACGATCTTGAGGTTGTCGTTCTTGAACAGCGCCCACGAGCCGGTGGTGAAATCCTGCAGGCGCGTGCCGACGGCAAGCACCAGGTCGGCCTTTTCAGCCAGCGCGTTTGAGGCCGACGTACCGGTAACGCCAACCGAACCCATATTGAGCGGGTGGTCATGCGGCAGGCTCGATTTGCCCGCCTGCGTTTCCAGCACCGGCACGCCATAGCGCTCGGCAAAGCGGCGCAGGGCCTCGGTGGCGCCCGAATAGAGCACGCCGCCACCCGAGATGATCACCGGCTTCTCTGCCTGCAGCAGCGCCGCAGCGGCCGTGGCAAATTCGTCGGCATCGGGCATGATGCGGCGGATGTTCCAGATATTCTCGTCAAAGAAGCTCTCGGGATAGTCATAGGCCTCGGCCTGCACGTCCTGGCACAGGCTCAGTGTCACCGGACCGCATTCGGCAGGGTCGGTCAAAACCTGCATGGCGCGGCGCAGCGCCGGGATGATCTGTTCGGGGCGGGTGATGCGGTCGAAATAGCGGCTTACCGGCTTGAAGCAGTCATTGGCCGAAACGGTGCCATCGCCGAAGTCCTCAACCTGCTGCAACACCGGGTCGGGCAGGCGGTTGGCGAAGACGTCGCCGGGCAGCAGCAGCACCGGCAGGCGATTGACATGAGCGAGGGCGGCCGACGTCACCATGTTGAGCGCGCCGGGGCCAATCGAGGTGGTGCAGGCCATGAAGCGGCGGCGGAAGCTGGCCTTGGCATAGGCTACGGCGGCATTGGCCATGCCCTGCTCGTTCTGGGCGCGATAGGTCGGCAGCGTATCCCGCACGCCATAGAGCGCCTCGCCGATGCCGGCCACGTTCCCGTGCCCGAAAATGGCAAACACGCCGCCAAAGATCCCAACGATCTCGCCGTCGATCTCCGTCTTCTGCATCGTCAGAAAACGCGCCACGGCCTGGGCCATTGTCAGTCGGATAGTCTTCTGGCTCATGGCCGTTCCTCAAATCTCAAACGGGGAGGGCGGTCTATGCCGCCGCGCTCTTGTCGAGCTTCTCCCAGATATCAACCAATGCGCCAAAGCGGCTCGCCATGTCGGCGACTGCATCATTGTCGCTCATCGTACCGGCCAGCCAGCGTTTTGCCGACTCGGCAAAAATGGTGCGGCCAACTGCAAAGCCCCTCACGCTGCGCGCAGTGCGGGCGGCGGCAAAGCCAGCTTCGAGAACTTCGTGCGATGCTTCAAGGCCCAGCAGCACGACACCCCGGCAGAATGGGTCACGCGCCTCGATTGTCCTGTCGATGGCCGCCCAGGCGGCCGGGCTGGCCTGCGGTTCGAGCTTCCACCAGTCCGGCTTGATCCCGGCGTCATAAACCTCGTTCAGGGCGCGGCTCACCGTGTCGTCGCGAAGCGGGCCATGCTTGCTGGAAATGATTTCGATCAGCAGTTCGCGACCAACCTTGCGGGCGGCATCATAGGTCGCGCGCAGCTTGTCCATCTGCTCGCGCTTCAACTCGGCCGGATCGTCCGGGTGATAGAAGCACAGCACCTTGATGCAGTGGTCGACCGGCCAATCGACAAGGCGCGAGCCAAGGTCCTGGCTGAACTCGAACCGCAGCGGGCGCGAGCCCGGCAGTTCCACCGGCTTGGCGATCCACAGGTCGCTCACGCCACCGGCGGCATAGAGCGCGTCGCGGCCATATTTGTCGTCGATCAGCATGCCAAAGCCCGGGCGCCCCTTGGCAACCTGCACGGCAGCCTTCACGGCCAGCGCCTTGAATGCGGGGATGCGCGCCAGAATCTGCGGATCGCCATTGGCGAGATCCTCAAGCTGGCTGCGATGGTCGATGGCCAGCGCCTTGAGGCTTGGCCACTCGCCGCGGCGGGTGGTTGCCCAATGCACGTGGTTGATGGCGGCGTCCTTGCGCAGGGCGCGCTCCTCGCTGCCGTTTTCGAGGAAATAGGTCAGCTCGGTCCAGGTCGGGATTTCAGGCGCGCAGAGCAGCCGCGATACCGCAAAGGCGCCGCAGGCATTGGCCCAGGTGGCGCTGGTGGCATGGGGCTCGCCCCGCAGCCAGCCGCGCAGGAAGCCGCTCATGAACGCGTCGCCGGCGCCCAGCACGTTATAGACCTCGATGGGAAAGCCCTTGCCGACGATGCCGTCTTCCAGATCGTCGGGAATGGCACCGTCATAGACGATGCAGCCCATGGGCCCGCGCTTCAAGACGATGGTTCCGGAGGACAGGGACCGGATCGTCTTGAGCGCGGTTAGCAGGTCGGACTGGCCGGAGGCGATCAGCACCTCTTCCTCGGTCCCGACAATCAGGTCGCAATCGGCCAGCACGGTTTTCATGTGTGCCGACACCTTGTCCGAGGCGATGTAGCGGCTGTCACCCGCATCATGCCCGGCGAGGCCCCACAGGTTGGGGCGATAATCGATATCGAGAATGATCTTGGCCCCGTTCGCCTTGGCAATGCGCATCGCCTTGCGCTGCGCCGCATCGGTATGGGGCTTGGAAAAGTGGGTGCCGGTAACCAGCACCGAACGCGACGAGCAGATGAACGTCTCGTCGATATCGCCTTCGTTGAGGGCGTTGTCGGCGCAGTTGTCGCGATAGAAAATCAGCGGAAACGAATGCTCGTTCTCGACCGACAGCAGCACCAGCGCCGTCAGGCGCTCGGGGTCGGTCACGATACCGGCGGTCTCCACCCCTTCGCGGTTCAGCTGCTCGCGGATGAAGCGGCCCATCTGCTCATTGCCGACACGGGTAACCAGCGCCGATTTCAGCCCGAGCCGGGCAGTGCCCACCGCAATATTGGTCGGGCAGCCGCCCACCGACTTGGCAAAACTGCCAACGTCCTCAAGGCGCGTGCCGATCTGCTGGCCATAAAGGTCCACCGAGGCGCGGCCAATGGTGATGACGTCGAGGGTTTTCTTCCCGTCATCGGGGTGCGCGTTGCTCACGGCGATCCTCCCATGCGGCCAGTGGCCGATTCAGTCAGCAAACATCCAGAAATCTGCAAGAAAACCGCAAGAAATCTGCCAGCATGCTGGCAGCAATCCGGCAGATTTCTTCCAGCATGCTGGATGACTGATATGAAACATGGGTTCCGGTCGTTCGTCAATCTGGAACGTCCGTTCCACAACCGGAATTTGTTAGCCGCGACGGCGCTTTTCGGCGATCGAGACCGTCAAGGCCATGGCAAAGGCCATGCTGGCCGAGAGAGAGCGGAAACCGGCATGGTCGGCTTCGACCACTTCGAACCACTCCTGCGAGCACTCCGCCAGCGGCGAAAAGGCCGAATCTGTCAGCGAAACCACGGGGACGCCGCGCTGCGCCATGGCGCGCGCCTGTGCTGCACTTTCCGACGCATAGGGCGAAAAGCTGATGGCGAAAGCGGCGTCCTTGGGCGTGCCCATCGCCAGCAGGTCGTCGTCAATGCCGGCCGAGGTACCCACCAATTGGCACTTCACCCGCAGCTTGCCGAAGGCATAGGCCATGTAGCTGCTGATGGGGTAGGAGCGGCGCTTGGCGATCAGGTAGATCGTCTCGGCGCGCGCCAGGATGGTCACTGCGCGCTCGAACGCATCGGGGTCGACGGCCGCCGTGACGGCATCGAGCGAGCGATGCGCTGCTGAGACGAAGCCATTGAAAATAGTGGTGCTTTCCGCGAGGGCGGCGCCATTCTGCTCCAGTGTGCGCAGGCGCTCTTCATAGGAAGACGTGCGTTCGCGCAGGCGGGCGCGGAACAGCAGTTGCAGGCCCGAGAAGCCGTCGAAACCGAAGTGCTGAGCGAAGCGCACCAGCGTCGAGGGCTGTACATCGGCCGAGATGGCGATGCTGGCAGCCGTGCCGAAGGCGATGTCGTCGGGATGGTCCAGCGCATAGGCCGCCACCTGCGTCAGCCGCTTGGGCAGTTCCGACTTCCGTTCGAGGATAGCGGCCCGGAGGGAGTCGAAATCCTGCGGCGGCAGATTGTTGGCGGTAGCGTCGGACATGGCAAACTCTCGATGATCCCCCATAATCTCCAAATCCGCCCCGCCGATCAAGCGCTGATAGAAAGTCCATTCCGAAAATAGAACGGATGTATTATCCATACCGCAGCTTGAGGAGGCACCAATGACAAAACGCCTAGGAGTTGGACTAATCGGCACCGGCTACATGGGCAAGTGCCACGCGCTGGCCTGGATTGGGGTGCGGGCGGTTTTCGGGGAGGGGCCGAAACCGGAACTGGTTCATTTGGCGGAGGTAACCGGGGAAGTGGCCCGGCGCAAGGCTGATGAATTCGGATTCGCCAAGGCAACCGGCGACTGGCGTGAGTTGATCGCCGACCCTGCTGTAGATGTCGTGTCGGTGACTACCCCCAACGCCTTTCATGCCGAAATGGCGATAGCGGCGCTGGAAGCGGGCAAGCATGTGTGGTGCGAAAAGCCGATGGCGGTCGCGCTTGGTGACGCCGAGCGCATGGCAAAAGCGGCGCGGGCCTCGGGGAAGGTCACGGCACTGGGATACAACTATATCCAGAACCCGCTGGTGCGGCAGATCGAGACCATCATCAACGATGGCACTATCGGGGTCGTGAACCACGTTCGCATCGAAATGGACGAAGACTTCATGGCCGACCCGGAGGCGCTTTTCTACTGGAAGAGCGAGGCGAGCTCGGGCTACGGCGCGCTGGACGATTTTGGTGTGCACCCGCTCAGCCTGCTGCATGTCCTGTTCGGAACGCCCACCAGGGTCTTTGCCCATCTCAGCAAGCCCTATGCCGAACGCCCGACCAGGGAGGGCACGCGGCGTCCGGTCGAGACCTTTGATACGGCCAGCGTGCTGTTTGAACTGGGGCAGGGGATCAGCGGGGTCCTCTCCGCCAACCGTTCGGCCTGGGGCCGCAAGGGTCGGATCGCGCTACAGATTTTCGGCAGCAAGGGCACGGTGGTCTACGACCAGGAGCGCATGAACGAGTTGCAGCTCTATGTCACCAGCGACCGGCCAACCGAACAGGGTTTCCGAACCATCCTGGCCGCGCCGCAACATGCGCCCTATGACCGGTTTATTCCGGCGCCCGGCCATGGGCTGGGTTTCAACGACCTCAAGATCATCGAGTGCCACGAACTGCTACGGGCTATCGGCGGCGAAAAGGCCCGCATTGTTGATTTCGACGCGGGCCTTGGGATTGAGCGGGCGGTACATGCCATGGCCCGGAGCCACCGGGAAGAAAGGTGGGTGGAAGTGGGCTGACGCCCGACTTCCACCGCGTCGTTCCCGTTGTGTGCGGTCCTTAGGCGAGGCTCAGATTGCCGCGCTTGTTTGACTCGATCCAGAACAGGAAAGTCGAGGCACCGATGATCAGCAAGGTGCCAGGCCAGAACAGCACACCGGGGACCTGCCCCAGGAAGAGCCAGCCCATCAGCCCGCCCAGCGCTACCTTGAGGTCGCCGAAGGGCTGCAGGTAGGTCGCATCGGCCACCTTGTACGCGATGCTTAGCAAATACTGCGCCGCGGCGGTCAAGGCGCCGAGCAACAGCAGCAACCAGAGCGCATTGCCGGTGGGCAGTGCGAACGGGAAGCCGGAGGCGAGGCCAGACGGCATGATCGACGGAGCAAACCAGCCCATGGCGTTGACCGCTAGCAGAACCAGCAGATGGTTGGGGGTCATCAGGACCAGCAGCGAGATGGTCAGGGTTTCTGGCGAGTCATGGCGGGACAGATATTTGGTCAGAACGTCTGTAGTGGCCCAGAGCGCTGCTGCAGCAATGGGCACCAGCGTTGCCGGGCTAAGTCCCTCGGCGCCGACGCCGGAAATGATGATGGCGCCTACAAAGCCCGCCAGAGCGGCAATCAAACGGGCGGTGGTGGCGCGTTCACCCAGAAAGACCGTTGAGCCGAGAATGATGAAGAGCGGGCCGGTGGCGAGCAGGGTCACCATCTGCCAGATCGGCACGCCGGCGGCGAAGCCATAGACAAAGACGTGTACGCCGATCGCTGACGCGAGGGCGCGGATTTCATGAGCCAGCTTGTGATTGGTGCGCAGATTGCTGACGCCGATACGCAGGATCAGCGGCAGGGCCAGTACCGATGCAATGAGGTACTGCCAGAAGGCCATGCCCGTCGAGCTCATGCCGAAGCCGCCATACTCGACCGGGGTCGGCAGCACCGATTGCAGCACATTGGAGCCTGCAAAAGCGAAGGCCGCCGTGACCATGAGGATCGCGCCGGTGGTGGCGCCATTTTGGGTAGAGGAAACCTGGTTCATCTGAAGTCCTTTCCGTAACCAGTTTCCTCAGGGTTACGGGAAGTCTCGCCGGCAGCCGGCCGCACAAACGGATGTGCAGACGCGGGCAAGCCAGCGTTGGTCCCGTTCTCTTTCATCCGGACTATACCGTCGGCTCCGGAGTTACACCGGATCTGCTGACCCCAGGGACCGAAGTCCGAAGGCGCTCGCGGGCTTGGCGTCGCCGCCTTTACCGCCGGTGGGGAATTGCACCCCGCCCTGAGAACATGCGGAACGTTTTCGTTCCACGGCCGGAACATAGGGCAGGGGCCCCAAGCGGACAAGTGGATACAATTTGGTAACTATGCCGAATTGGCGAACGGTCGCAGAAAATTGTTCACGAAGGCGCTGGGTGACGGAGAGCGCGCTGGGCGCTGGATGCTGAGGATGGATGGGGACATGGATCCCGGCCTTCGCCGGGATGACCTACTGGGGGTGGTACGTCTGCGGCCGAGCCCGAAGCATCAGCTCGCTGCGAGTGAGCCACCCCCACCCTTGATCCCTCCCCACAAGGGGGAGGGAGACGACTGAGGGTGAGGCGCTATTGTTACCACACGCTCGGTGTCATCCCGGCCTTTGAGCCGGGATCCACCCTGAGATGGCCGGGTAGTGAAGACCTTGCGGCGGGGGAGAGATCTCGAGATGGGCCCCGGGTCGAGCCCGGGGTGACGCGGTGGGTGGGTGAGGGGGCGCCCCAAGGCGATTCTCCGGGAGGCAGTGGGTGGGCAGCCCGTGCCGCCCACTGTTTCCGTTAACCGTTGTCGAGCCAGCTGACCTGCTCGGGCGTCAGCTTGATTTCGAAGGCCTTGAGGCTGTCGTCGAGCTCGCCGAGGGTTCGGGGGCCGATCAGGGGGATCGAGGGGAAGGGCTGGGTGAGCACGAAGGCGAGTGCGACGTGGATCGGGCTATGGCCGAGCTTGTTGGCCAGTTCGATGGCGCGATCACGACGGGCAAAGTTCTTGTCGTTGTACCAGCAGCGGACCAGTTCCTCGTTGTCGAGCTTGTCGCGGCCGGCGCGGTCGGTGAAGAAGCCACGGCCCTGGCTCGACCAGGAGAAGTTGGTGACCTGACGGTCTTTCAGCCACGCCTTCCAGTCGTCAGTGGACGAGGTAACGCAGCCATCCCAGATCGGCACCAGCATTTCGCTGAGTGCGAAGTTGTTGGAGAGGGCCATAGGCTTGGTCTTTCCGGTGCGCTCGGCATAGGCGGTGGCCTCGTCGAAACGCTCCTTGGTCCAGTTCGAACCGCCGAACGGTCCGCGAATGCGGCCCTTCTTCACCTCGGCATCCATCGCGTCGACGAACTCGCCGACTGGGACATCGAGGTTGTCGCGGTGCATGAAGTAGACGTCGACATAGTCGGTCTGCAGGCGATCCAGCGACTGGGTGAGCTGCTTGCCGATGACGTCGGGGTAGCAGAGGGGGCTGTGCGCGCCCTTGCCGATAAGCACGGAGCCCTCGCGGGTGCCGCGATTGCGGTGCCATTGGCCAAACAGGGTTTCGGTGTAGCCGGCCCCATAGACATAGGCGGTGTCGAAGACGTTGCCGCCCTTTTCCCAGAATGCATCGAGCAGGATGGAGCCCGAGGCGAAGGTGCGGAAATCCTCAAACCCGAGGGCGACGGCCGAAGCCTGCTTGCCAAGACCCGGAATGGAGCACTTGGGAATGACGCCGGTATTGGGGCCGAGCGGGCGATTGGCTAGTGTGTTGACGCGCTTGGCCGCGGTTTCGACCGAAAATGTGATACCGGCATCCTTGCGCCAGGCGTCGAGCACGCGGGCATTGCCCAGACTATCGGCCCAGGTCATGCCCGGTGCGCTCAGCTCCTGGCGCTTGGCCATGATGGCCTCGGAAGCGGCGTCGGCCTCGAACGAGTAGACGTGGCGGGTTTCGTTGACGCTGACGGTCTCGGTCTTGCCACCCTTGATGATGTCGATGCGGCCAAGCCCCTGAGTGCGATCGCCCCCGGCGAACCAGAAGTCAGGCACTTCGATGCGGCCTTCCGAGCCGTGAATGCGCAGGACGTTATCGAGATTGATCATGACGGCACAGGAGACCTGGGCGACGATGCCATTCTCGAAGGTGAGGACGGCGGCGGCCCAATCGTCGGTGCCTTCGGCATTGAGCTTGGCAGTGCCGGTAACTTTCACCGGATCGGCGAAGGGCTTGCCCATGGCCTGCCCGGCGATGAAGCGGGCCATCGACACCGGATAGCCGCCAACATCGAGAATGCCGCCTCCGGCCAGTTCGGAGGCGAACAGGCGGTGCTGGGGCTGGAACTTGCCCATCGAGAAGCCAAAGCTCGACTGGATCATGCGGACTTCGCCGATGACGCCGGAGCGGATCAGCTCTGCCAGTTTGGCGGCCTGAGGATGCAGGCGATACATGAAGGCCTCGCCCGCGAAGGTTCCGGCCCTGCGGTGGGCATGCAGCACGGCATCGATCTCGAAGGCGGAGAGGGCGAAGGGCTTTTCGACCAGCACATGCTTGCCGGCCTCGGCAGCCTTGATGGCCCACTCGGCATGGCCGGTATGGGGGACGGCAATATAGACGGCGTCGATTTCGGGATCGGCGAGCAGGGCGTCGTAGCCGTGAACGACGCGGACACCGGGGAAGTCGGTGGCCAGGTTCGGCTTGTTGGGGTCACGCGTCGCGATCGCCGCCAGCACGCCATGCTTGCTGTCCGCAAGGCCGCCCCGGAACGCCTTGGCGATGCTGCCGGGCCCGATAATTCCCCAGCGGATCTTTTGATCGGTCATAGTCTTGGTCCTTCGATATCCGCTTGAGTGGGCGGGCGATTTGAACTGTGCTTCAGACACACACCGGCCCTGCCCACGGAATGATCCGCAGGTCGGCTATGGCGCGGTGTGCGCGGCGATTGGCCCGCGGTTCAAGTCCGTGGGCGGCGTGGTGGTTGGGGAGGACCTGGCGGATCACCCCAGCCGGAATTTGTGGTGCTGGTCAGCGGATCCGCTGGCCGTTGGTGTCGAACAGGTAGGCCTTGGCGGCAGAGATCGAGACGGTGATGGTCTTGAGGTCGAGCTCCTGGCGGAACTCCTCTCGCTCGATCACCAGGGGTTCGCCGCCGCCGCTGGCGTAGACATAGCTGGTGGAGCCAAGGTGCTCGGCGACGTCGACATCGAGCGTGATGTCGGTGTCTCCCGCGCCGGGTGCACCGAAATGCTCGGCCCGGACGCCCAGGGTGACCTTCTCGCCGACCACACCGGCCGCGATGGGCAGGGTGATGCGGGCGTGGCCGTGATTGAGCAGCTCGACGGTGGCTGTGCCGGTGCCGCGCTCGGCGATTCGGCCGGACAGGAAGTTCATCTTGGGCGAGCCGATGAATCCGGCAACGAACTGGTTGGCCGGTTGGTCATAGAGATCGAGTGGGCTGCCGACCTGTTCGATGACGCCATCGCGCAGCACTACAATGATATCGGCCAGGGTCATGGCCTCCACCTGATCGTGGGTCACGTAGATGATGGTGGTCTGCAACTCCTTGTGCAGGCGCGCGATTTCGATGCGCATGTGCACGCGCAGCTCGGCATCGAGGTTCGACAGCGGTTCGTCGAACAGGAAGACTTCCGGGTTGCGCACGATGGCGCGGCCGATGGCGACGCGCTGACGCTGCCCGCCTGACAGTTGCTTGGGGAAGCGATCGAGCAGGGGTTCGAGCGCCAGGATGCGGGCGGCATCGTTGACCTGCTTGGCGATCTGGTCCTTGGCGATGCCGGCGAAGCGGAGCGCGAAGCCCATGTTCTCGCGCACCGTCATATGCGGATAGAGCGCATAGGTCTGGAACACCATGGCGATGCCGCGCTTGGACGGATCGACATCGTTCATGCGCTGGCCGCCGATTTCGAGATCACCGGCGGTGATGTTTTCGAGGCCCGCGATCATCCGCAGCAGGGTGGACTTGCCACAGCCCGATGGCCCGACAAAGACGACGAACTGCTTGCTCGGCACATCGAGGTCGACACCCTTGATCACCTCGTGGGACCCATAGGCCTTGCGCACGCCTCTAAGTTTTACGCTGCTCATGGCATTTGCACCTTATTTGACCGCTCCCAGCATGCCTTCGACGAAGCGACGCTGAAGCAGGAAGAAAATGACGAGGGTCGGGAGAGTGGCGAGAACCGTGGCGAACAGGATCATGCCGTAGTCAGGCGTATAGGCCGACGTCAGGGCTGACAGGATCAGCGTGATGGTCTTGTTCTCGGGGGTCTGCAGGACGATCAGCGGCCACAGATAGTTGTTCCAGTTGGCCATGAAGATGATGATCGTCGCGGCCGCATAGGTCGAACGCATCACCGGCAGGTAGACGAAAAAGAAGATCTGCCATTCCTTGAGACCGTCGATCTTGGCCGCATCGCGCAATTCGCCTGGGAAGGCTTTGGTCGCCTGGCGGAAGTAGAAGATGATGAAGATCGAGGCGATGCTCGGCAGGATGGCCGCGGTGTAGGTGTTGACCAGCTTGGCCTGCGAGAACATCACAAAGAGCGGCACCATCATCGCCGCGAACGGGATGGAGAGCAGCAACAGCAGCAGGGCGAAGATGCCCTCGCGGACGCGGCTGCGGAACATCTCGAAGCCGTAGCCAGCCAGCGACGAGATCACCAGCGTCAGAACCGTCGCGACGACGGCGATGAAGCCCGAGTTCCAGAAGATGCGCACGGCATCCACCTGGGTGAAAAACGAAGCCGCGTTGGTAAAGAGCGCCGAGCCGAACGAGGTCTTGCCCTTGATGATATCGGCGGACGTGTTGGTGGCGCCGATGATCATCCACAGGAACGGGAACACCGAAACGAAAGCGGCGATCGAGAGCAGGGCATAGACGATGCCGCGGCGGAGGAGTGCCAGCGGATTGCCAGGGAGCCTTCTGGCGGCCGCCCCGGCCTCGCTGGCCGTTGTGATCGATGTGGCTGTCATGATGCCGACCTCCGGTCACGGGCGATGAGGAATTGGATGAGGCTCAAAATCCCCACCAGCACGACGATCACCCACGACACGGTCGCCGAGTAGCCGAAGCTGGGCATGAATTTGAACGTGAGATTGTAGATGTAGAGCGACAGCGTAACGGTCGAGTCCGATGGGCCGCCGGTGCCCGCGGTGAAGTTGTAGACCTCGTCGAACAGTTGCAGCGTACCGATGGTTGAGATGACGGTGGTGAACAGGATCACCGGCTTCAGCATGGGAATGGTGAGGTAGCGGAACCGCGCCCATGCGGGGACGCCGTCGATGCGGGCGGCCTCATAGATCGAGCGGTCGATATTCTGCAGGGCTGCCAGGTAGAAGATCATGTTGTAGCCGGTCCACCGCCAGGTAATGGCGATGATGATGGCAACCTTGGCCCAGAAGGGGTCGCCGAACCAAGAGATCGGGCTGTTGATGAGGTGGAGCGCCATGAGGGCCTGATTAAACACCCCATCGATGGCGAACATCGACTTGAAGACGGTGGAATAGGCGATCAGCGAGGTGACGCAGGGCAGGAAGATCGCAGTGCGGAAAATGCCTCGAAATCTGAGGGTGGAGTCGTTCAGTGCTACTGCGAACAGCAGCGCCAGAACGATCATGATCGGCACCTGGATGATGAAGAAGGTGAAGGTATTGCCCAAGGCCCGCAGGAATACGGGGTCCTTGGTCAGGCGCTCGATATTAGCGAGGCCGCCAAAGCTGAGGTTCATGCCCTTGCCGACCTGGAAGCTCATCCAGAGCGACCAGACGATCGGATAAATCATGAACAATCCGAGCAGTATCAGGGCAGGGGCTACGAATGCCCAGCCGGTAAAGCTCTCTCTGCGATCAAGTCGCGCCTGTGCCAAGTGTCACCCTCCCCGGTGCATCAACATCATGTCGGCGGGAGGGAAAGCGGGCCGAAACCCGCTTTCCCAAGCAGATTACTGCATTTGCTGGACCGACTGGTCGTTGATGGCCTGCAGGGCTGCCGTGAGGTCGCCGCCCTGAATGATCGTGGGGAGCTGGGCCTGCACGGCCGCGTCCACTTCGGAGGTGAAGGTGCCGTAGTCGACGCTCGGAATCTGGCTCAGCCAGGTGGAGAAGTCCTGCCAGACGGGGGCGCCGCCGAAGAAGTCGTCGGTCGCCTTGTAGGCGTCGCCTTCGCGCGCGGCGAGCAGGGAGCCCACGGCGCCCTGAGCGGTCAGGATCTTCTGGTAGAAGTCGACGTCGCTACCCCAGACCTGCTTGAGGAAGTCGATGGCTTCTTCCTTGTTGTCGGAGGACGCCAGAACGTACCAGCTCGAGCCGCCCTGGTTGGATGCGTTCACCGAGCCTTCGATGTCGAGGCGCGGAATTGGGGCCACGCCCCACAGGCCGGCCTGATCGGCATTGGCCTTGATCGTGCTCGTGATCCAGACACCGACCGGGACCATCGCGGTGTTACCCGAGGTGAACGAACCGGTATATTCGGCCCAGCTCGAAACCGGGTTAACCAGATCGGCCTGGTAGAACTTGGCGTAGGTTTCGAGCGATTTCTTGAGCACGGCGTTGTCGAGAACGTCCAGGCTTCCGTCGGCGGTGAAGTACCACTTGCCGGCCGACTGCATCATCATGCGGATGAGGCCGGTGTCATTGAGGTCGAGGTCGAGGAGCTTGTGGCCGGTCTTGGCAGTGACCTGCGTGCCGATTTCGACCAGACGGTCCCACGTGATGTCCTTGAGATCGTCCGGGGTGAAGCCGGCTTCCTTGAGGTAGTCGGAGCGATAGAACAGGCCGGTCACGCCGGAGTCGAAGGGGAGGGAGTAGGACTTGCCATCGTAAGTTGCGGCGGCGACCTTGTACTGGGCGAAGGCCGACATATCGATGGAGTCGGAAAGGGGTTCGAAGGCGCCTGGGAATGCCTGCAGGTATTTCTGCGCGATGTCGTCCTGGATCAACACGATGTCGGGGAGGCCATCAGTGCTGCCAGCAAGGAGCTGGGTCTGCAGCTTGGCGCGGATGTCATTCTGGCTGGCCGTGTCATCAATGATGATGTTGGCGTTGGGATTGATCGCCTTATAGCGGCTGGCGGCTTCCTTCATGGTGGCGCCATTAAAGTTGGGGTCCCACGCCCAAACGGTGACGTCGCCAGCCATGGCGCTCGCAACACTCAGAAAGCTAACACCAGTCAAGGCCAGGCCGAGCGCACGCACACGACGCGAAACTATGCGGTTCATATAGTCCTCCCTTTTCAATTGCTCTTATGTTGAGCGCTTTCTAAGCTATCGTCATTGCGCATGGCGTCCCTCTCAACGGGCATGCAGAATGGGCGGAAAGTAAGATGACGCAGCGGGCGTATTATGAACCCGGCAAGAACGGGGTGGAACGGCTTCCAACGGAACTAAGTATGTTCCTTGCCTCGCCTCTTTTAATGCGCACCGCACACTGGCACGCCCAGGTCGAAATCAATTACGTCGTGCAGGGCTGGGCCAATTATCAAATGTCCGGCCGGGACATCCGCTTCCAGAAAGGCGACCTGGCATTGTTCTGGGGTGGGCGTCCGCATCTGCTCAATGATGCGTCCGAAGACCTGATCTATGCTGGCGGGCACCTGCCACTTGTGCACTTCTTCCGGCTGAGACTGCCGCAGAATGTGCAATCCAACCTGATGCAAGGTGCCATCCTGCTGACCAGCGCGACCGACGCGTCCGACGCGCTCAATTTTGCGCGGTGGAACACCTATGCCCGCTCGGGCGATCCGATGAAGGCCGGCATGGCGGTGGACGAACTGCTGCTGAGAATCGAGCGCATCCGGTTTGATGACTATTCGCTGATTTCGGGCATGGGTGGCCCTGGCGAAGCCGGCAGTGTCGACCAGCACGCCTCACCCATCGTGGTGCGGATTTGCGATTTCATCGCCGACAACTTCCTCGAGGACATCGATTCCGCCGATATCGCCTGCGCTGCTGCCGTCCATCCGAAATACGCGATGAACGTATTCAAGAAATCGACGGGCATGACGCTCAATGATTACGTAAACCTGATGCGCCTGAGCTACGCGCAGGCCCTGCTGATGCAGGAGGAAGCCAATGTGCTGCAGGTGGCCATGGATAGCGGATTTGGCTCGCTGAGCGCGTTCAACAAATCCTTCCGCAAGATCGCAGGCATGTCACCCACTGACTTCCGGCGCGACTTGCGCGGTCGACCAAGTGCCTCCCTGGTGCTGCGCCCCAGCACCAGCAACCCGATCAACTGACGCATGTGGAAGCGACGATTGGCGGCCCTGATCGTCGGAGCCGCGGTTGTCGCTGGATTGGTGCTGTTGCGCGCCGCCGACCCCTATGCGGTTCAGGTGGCACGCGAAACCACCTTTGACATCTATCAGCAGATCAAGCCGCGCGAAGCGCCGCCGGACATTCCAGTGCGGATCCTCGATATCGATGAGGTGTCGCTGGCGGAGGTGGGGCAGTGGCCGTGGTCGCGGCGCACCATGGCGGAGGTCGCTGACCGGCTGACCGAGCTGGGGGCCGCGGCGGTGGTGTTCGACCTGCTATTTGTCGAGCCCGATCGGCTGGACAGCGATGCCGACGCGACGTTTGCAGCGGCACTGAAGCGTGGGCCCAGCATCCTGGCGATGAGCCGAAATGGGGCGGGGAGCACAGCACCCCCGGCAAAGACCGGATTTGCGGTTGTCGGAAGCGATCCGTTGGGAGAGTTGCCACCCTTGGGCGGGGTCGCTGCTCCTTTGCCGGTGTTGGGCGAGGCGGCCGCCGGACTTGGGGTTGCGAGCCTTGACCGCTCTGGGGCAGGGGTGGCGCGCCGACTGCCCTTGCTGTGGGAGAGTGACGGAACGCCCATGCCAGCGCTTTCGCTAGAGGCGATCCGCGTCGCGCAAGCAATCTCCACGGTTGTGGTGCTCGGTGACGAGGCGAGCACGGTGCAAGGCGTTCGCGTCGGGGCCTTCGAGATTCCCACCGGACCGAGCGGCGATATGTGGCTCTATTACCGTCCGTTGGGACCGGAGAGTTCGGTATCGGCCGGCCAGTTGTTGGGCGATGGCTACAGTGACCTCGCGCCGTTGCTGTCCGGGCATATCGTATTGGTGGGAACGTCAGCGGCAGGACTGCTGGATATGCGGGCGAGTGCCCTCGGCGACGCTGTCCCTGGCGTTTCGATCCACCTGCAGGCCATCGAGCAGATGTTGACGGGCAGCTTTTTGCACCGCGCCGACTGGGTTGGCGGGCTGGAACTGCTGGCAATGACGGCGAGCGGGATGGCGGTGGTTCTGGTGCTCCTGCTGACCGGGCCGCTGGTGGGGCTGATCTTCTCAATCATGATTGCGGCGATGGCGACCGCGGTGAGCTGGTTCGCCTTCGCGCATTATGGCGTGCTGCTCGACCCGAGTTACACCTTGTTCGGCACTCTGGTGACCTATGCCGCCATGGCATTTTTCCAGTTCGCAGTAACCGACGCCGATAAGCGGCGCATCCGGCGGGCTTTCGCGCATTATGTGGAGCCGGCGCTGCTGACCCAGATCGAGGCCAATGCCGACAAACTGAAGCTCGGCGGTGATGTGCGGGAGCTGACCGTGATGTTCTCGGATGTCCGTAGCTTCACGGCCATCAGCGAACGGAGCCAACCCACCGAGCTGGTGGCCATGCTCAATCGCCTGTTCGCGGTCCTGGGGGCGGCGATTGTCGGCCAGCACGGCACGATCGACAAATTCATGGGCGATGCCGTGATGGCATTCTGGAATGCGCCGGTAGATGTGCCGCGCCACGCTCACCACGCATGCCTTGCGGCGCTCGACATGCGGGAGGCACTGCGACGGCTCAATGCTGAGAACCCAGGGAATGCGCCGATCGTCATCGGGATAGGGCTGGCGACCGGCCCGGCGCTGGTGGGCAATATGGGGTTCGAGACGCGGTTCGATTATTCCTGCATCGGGGAAACTGTTAATCGTGCCAGCCGCCTTGAGGGGGCTTGCAAGCAGGTTGGCTACGACATTCTGGTAACCACCGAGACGCGCGACGCAGCGCCCGAACTGGCCTTCCTCGCGGCAGGGGCGTTGGCGCTCAAGGGGATCAGCCAACCCGGAGCGGTTCATCTGCTGGTCGGGCGGGAGGCGGTGGCGCAATCGCAGGTCTTCCTTACGCTGGCGTCGCTGCACAACGATTTGCTAACCCAGTTGGCGGCCGGGCAGGGGGGAACCGATTCTCTCGAACGGTGCCGGATGACGGCCATGAAGGTAAATCCGGGGCTTGTGGGCTTTTATGACGCAATTGTCAGTCGGCAGGCCGATTTTCACCCGCTGGCGTCGGTGAAGGATCCTGCGTAACGAAAATGGGTCAGCGGAGGCCCGGATTTAGCGGTTTTTAGCTCGCGTGGAAGCGATTTTCCGGCGATGCTGGATTCTCCAAAGCGTGTTGATGCCCAATAGGAATTCGTCGCGGAGTTTTCATCCCCACCCCCGACGAAATTCGGGGTTGCGCAAAATCTTTGCTCAGTTGAAAAGGCAAAAGTCGGCCCATTTCAGAGGGCTTTCACCGAAATTGGCATAGAGAGGCCCAAACCGAGACAATGACGCCATCCGCCTTACTCATCCTGGTTCTTGTATTGCCCTTCGCAGCCAGCCTAGCGGCTGCGGTTCTTCCCTCGAACGCGCGCAACATCGAGACTTGGCTGGCGGGTATAGTAGCGGTCTTCGGTTTTGGAGCCATGGCCTGGCTCTTCCCCCATGTCGCCAACGGCGGAATCGTCCGGCAGGACATCGAGTGGATCCCCTCGCTCGGGCTCAACCTGATCCTGCGGCTTGATGGGTTCTCCTGGCTCTTTGGCGTGCTGGTGACCGGCGTCGGGTTCCTCGTGGTGCTCTATGCGCGTTACTACATGTCGCCCAAAGACCCCGTTCCCCGTTTCATGGCCTTCTTCCTGGCCTTCATGGGGTCGATGCTGGGCGTCGTCATGTCCGGCAACATCATTCAGCTTGTGGTCTTCTGGGAACTGACCTCGATCACCTCTTTCCTGCTGATCGGTTACTGGTTCCACCTGCAAACCGCCCGCGACGGTGCACGCATGGCGCTGACCGTCACCGGGCTGGGCGGGCTTGGCCTGCTCGTGGGCATGCTGATCATCGGCCATATCGTTGGCAGCTATGACCTCGACGTCGTCCTGTCTTCGGGCGACATGATCCGCAATCACGAACTGTACCTGCCGGCGCTGCTGATGCTGCTGCTCGGCGCGCTGACCAAGAGCGCCCAGTTCCCGTTCCATTTCTGGCTGCCCCACGCCATGGCGGCGCCGACCCCGGTTTCGGCCTATCTGCATTCGGCGACGATGGTGAAGGCGGGTGTGTTCCTGCTGGTGCGCTTCTGGCCCGTCATGGCCGGCACGGATGCCTGGTTCTGGATCGTGACCTTCGCTGGCCTCGCCACGCTGATCTTCGGCGCCTATGCCGCAATCTTCCAGACTGATCTGAAGGGTCTGCTGGCCTATTCGACCATCAGCCACCTCGGCCTGATCACCACGCTGCTGGGTATGTCGAGCCCGCTGGCAGCAGTGGCGGCGATCTTCCACATCGCCAACCACGCCACGTTCAAGGCCTCGCTGTTCATGGCGGCCGGTATCATCGACCACGAAACAGGCACGCGTGATATTCGAAAACTAAGCGGGTTATTCCGCTTCATGCCGTTCACCGCGACGCTGGCCATGGTGGCGAGCGCGGCGATGGCCGGCGTGCCGCTGCTGAACGGCTTCCTCTCCAAGGAAATGTTCTTCGCCGAAACGGCGCTGCGCGATGCGAACCCGTTCGTGAACATTGCCCTTCCAGTCGGCGCGACGTTGGCCAGCATGTTCGCGGTGGTCTATTCGCTGCGCTTCGTGCACGGCGTGTTCTTCGGACCGCCGCCCGAAGGGCTGAGCAAGGTTCCGCACGAGCCGCCCTATCTGATGCGCCGCCCGATCGAAATCCTGGTGCTGTTGTGCCTGATCGTCGGCATCATTCCCGGCCTGACCATCGGCCCGTTCCTTGCGGCGGCGGTGGTTTCGGTCACGGGCCCCGACACGCCTTACTACAGCCTTTCGGTGTGGCACGGTTTCAACCTTGCCATCGCCATGAGCGCCGTGGCGCTGGTGGGGGGCGTGCTGCTCTACTGGGCGCTTTACGGCTATCTCGCCAAGGGCGAGGACGGCCCGCCGATCATTCGCAAGCTCAAGGGCCAGCGTATTTTCGAACGCATCATGCTGACCATCACCTCGCGGTGGGCTCGCCGGCTTGAGACGCTGTTCGGAACGCGTCGCCTGCAGCCGCAGATTTTCTTGATGTTCACCCTGGCAGTTGGGGCGGGGGCAGTGACGCTGTTCGGCCGGCTGGGCCAATTTGAGCTGTCGCTGCAAGGTTTCGACCCCGCCTTTGCCCTGATGTGGGCGGTGGGTATCGCCTGCGCGGTCACCGCAACCTATCAGGCCAAGTTCCACCGGCTGGTGGCACTGGTGCTGATGAGCGGCACGGGAATCGTCACGTGCATTACCTTCGTCTGGCTCTCCGCGCCGGACCTCGCCATTACCCAGTTGCTGGTTGAAATCGTCACCACGGTGCTGATCCTGCTCGGCCTGCGCTGGCTGCCGCGGCGCGACGAGGGCATTGCCGACGAGGAGCAGGTCTATCGTTCACGCATCCGCCGCTATCGCGACGTCGCACTGGCAACCGCTGCCGGCATTGGCCTCGCAGTGATTTCCTACGCGGTGATGACGCGGCAGATGCCGCAGAGCATCTCGACCTTCTTCCTTGAGAACGCCTATTCACTGGGTGGCGGTACCAACGTCGTCAACGTGATGCTGGTCGATTTCCGCGCATTTGACACGCTCGGCGAAATCACCGTGCTCGGTATCGTGGCGCTGACCGTCTATGCCGTGCTGCGCCGTTTCCGTCCGGCCGCCGACTCTATCGCCAAACCCGAGCAGCAGCGGATTCAGAACGAGTTCGACCGCGACGCCCCCGAGCGTCAGCCAGGCGATACCGTGAATGAGTACCTGCTGATCCCATCCGTCATCATGCAGTGGATGTTCCCCGTGATCATCGTGCTGGCGGCGCATGTGTTCCTGCGCGGCCACGATCAGCCGGGCGGCGGTTTTGCGGCCGGCATCGTGATGTCGATCGGCTTTATCCTGCAGTACATGGCGGGCGGCACGCGCTGGGTTGAGGAGCGTCTGCGTATCCTACCCGTGAAGTGGATCGCTGCCGGCCTGCTGCTGGCACTGGCCGTGGGCTCTGGCTCGCTGCTGCTGGACTATCCGTTCATGACGACGGCATTCCAGTATGCCGACATCCCCTATATTGGCCGCGTTCCCATGGCGACCGCACTGCTGTTCGACCTCGGGGTGTTCGTCCTCGTGGTTGGGGCAACCGTCCTGATCCTTATCGCTCTGGCCCACCAATCGGTGCGCTCTCCCAAGGCCGCGCGGCAACCCGCGCCACCCATCCGGGACCCCGATGCGCCTGCCAAGTCTAACCTGGAGGCCAGCTGATGGAACTCGTTCTTGCTATCGGCATCGGCCTGCTGACCGGTTGCGGCGTCTATCTGATGCTGCGCCCGCGTACCTTCCAGGTCATCATTGGGTTGTCGCTGCTCTCCTACGCGGTCAATCTCTTCATCTTCGCGATGGGGCGAGTAACCATTGATGGCGCGCCCATCGCCAAGAGTGGCGCCGATATCAGCCAGTTTGCCGATCCGGTGCCGCAGGCGCTGGTGCTGACTGCCATCGTCATCGGTTTTGCCATGACGGCTCTGCTGCTTGTCGTGCTGCTGGCTGCCCGCGGCCTGACCGGCACTGACCATGTCGACGGCAGGGAGCACCGCTGATGGACATCCTGCGTGACCACATGATCGTTCTGCCGATCCTGCTGCCCATGCTGACCGGCGCTTTGCTGCTGCTGTTCGATGATCGTCAGCGCGCAGGCAAGGCATTCATCAACGTGCTCTCCATGCTCGTGTTGGTGCTCATCAGCGTCGCGCTGGTGGTTGATGCATCGGGTCAGGGGGCGGGCGGCAACGTGATCGCCAGCTACCCGGTGGGGAACTGGCCCGTGCCATTTGGAATCGTGCTCGTCGCCGACCGCCTCTCCGCGATGATGGTTCTGCTGACGTCGATCCTTGGCCTGTCGGCCCTGATCTACTCGCTGGCCCGCTGGCACAGCGCGGGGCCGAGCTTCCACAGCCTGCTGCAGTTCCTGATGATGGGCCTGAACGGCGCATTCCTCACGGGTGACCTGTTCAACCTCTTCGTGTTCTTCGAGGTGATGCTGGCCGCGTCCTACGGGCTGGCGCTGCACGGGGTTGGCGTGGCGCGCGTCAAGGCGGGGCTGCACTATATAGCGGTGAACCTGGGCGCATCGTTCCTGTTCCTGATTGGCGCAGCGCTGATCTACGGCACCACCGGTACGCTCAACATGGCCGACCTGGCGGCCAAGGTTGCGCTCATCCCAGAGGCCGATCGTGGCCTGCTGGAAGCGGGCGCCGGCATTCTGGGCGTCGCGTTCCTGCTCAAGGCGGGCATGTGGCCGCTCGGCTTCTGGCTGCCGACCACCTACGCCGCGGCCAGCGCGCCGGTTGCGGCGGTGTTCGCCATCATGACCAAGGTCGGCGTCTATGCCGTGCTGCGCGTCTCGACCCTGGCTTTTGGCATCGAGGCCGGTGCATCGGCTGGATTTGGCCAGAATGTGCTGCTGATTGGCGGCATCGCCACCATCGCCTTTGGCGCCATCGGCGTGCTGGCATCGCAAACCACCGGGCGACTGGCGGGCTACAGCGTCTTGGTGTCCTCGGGCACGCTGCTTGGCGCCGTGGGCATGGGCAATGCCGGTGTCACCAGCGGCGCGCTCTACTATCTGGTCGTATCGACGCTCGCCATCAGCGCCTTCTACATGCTCGTCGAGCTGCTGGAGCGGGTGCGGGTGGAAGGCGCCAACATTCTGGCCGTGACGCTGGAGGCCTATGGCGACGACGAGGAAGAGACCGAAGACGACGAAGTAGGCCTCTCCATTCCGAGCGCCTTCGCAATCCTAGGCATCAGCTTTGTCTTCTGCGTGCTGTTGCTCGCCGGTTTTCCGCCGCTGGCCGGGTTTGTTGCGAAGTTCTCGATGATCTCCGCCATGTTCAATACGGAAGGCCTCGCCGCCGACGCGCCGATCAGTGCATCGGCGTGGTGGCTGTCGGGCTTGATGGTGTTCTCGGGCTTTGCCGCGCTCGTCGCACTGACCCGAACCGGCATCAACACGTTCTGGGCCACCATGTCCGACACGCCGGCCCCCGTACGCGTGGTCGAAATGGCTCCTGTTCTGCTGCTGCTCGGGCTGGCCGTGACCATGACCATCATGGCAGGTCCGGCGATGGACTATATGCAGGCCATGGCGTCGGCACTGCACAACCCGGCTGCAGGCATCAATGCGGTGCTGGCAACGCCGTTGGTTGATGGATTGGGAGGAGCCACGTCATGAGGCGCGTCCTGCCATTCCCGCTGCTGTCGCTGGGTCTGCTCGGCATGTGGCTTCTGCTGCAGCAATCCATGAGCCTGGGGCAAATCCTGCTTGGTAGCGCCGTCGCGCTGATCGCAGGGTTGGCAATGGCCGCCCTGCAGCCCGAGCGACCAAAAATCCGGCGGATCGACAAGATCATCGAGCTGTTTGTCGTGGTCACCATCGACATCATCCGCTCGAACATCGCCGTTACCCAGATTGTCCTGCAAGGCCGGCACCACAAGCAGACCTCCGGTTTCATCGTGGTGCCGCTGGAGCTGCGCGACCGGCTGGGGCTCACCATCCTGTCCTGCATCATCACGGCAACGCCGGGCTCTGCCTGGCTCGAATATGACGTGGCGCGGAGCAAGGTGCTGATCCACGTTCTCGACCTGGTGGACGAAGATGGGTGGATCGAAACCATCAAGAACCGCTACGAGCGGTTGCTGCTGGAGATTTTCCAATGAGCGCTGACATTCTGTACTGGTCACTGCTGCTCTCCCAGGTGCTGCTGGCGCTGGCCATGGGGGCGGCTACCTACCGCATCATCAAGGGTCCCCGGGCGCAGGATCGTATCCTGGCCCTCGACGCGCTTTATGTGGCCGCCATGCTGATGCTGATCCTGTTCGGCGTCCGCTATGGCACCAGCGTTTATTTCGAAGTGGCGCTCATTATCGCCATCCTCGGTTTTGTCAGCACGGTAGCGCTGGCCAAGTTCCTCATGCGCGGCGAGGTGATCGAATGAGCGAGCCTCCCCTGTGGGTTGCCATCATCGTGGGCCTCCTTGCCATCGTCGGCAGCCTGCTGACGCTGATGGGCTGCATCGGACTTGCGCGGTTCCAGAGCTTTTACGAGCGCGTCCACGCGCCGACGCTAGGCACCAGCTTCGGCACGATCTGCGCCTTGCTCGCCTCGATCATCTATTTCTCGGTCTCGGGCGGACGCCCGGCTGTACATGAAGTGCTGATCCTGGTCTTCGTGTCACTGACCACGCCGGTGACGCTGATGCTGCTGGCGCGCGCTGCCCTCTATCGCGATCGCGCGGAGAAGAACGGCAACGTGCCGATGACGATGGGCGAGGGCGTCGCGGCGGACCCGGCGGAGTAGGGGCGTCGACCGGCGCCGAACATTGATGCAATTTGAAACTAATTTTTGACGACTCAAGAGTGCAAAATGCACCGCTGCCGCGCATCCTGATGCGGAGCTGGGGGCGAGCCTTGAACAACAAAGTGATGCAGGCAGTAGCAATCGGAGTGGCGTTGGTTGGGCTGGCCCTGGTGCCGGTCGCGATGCTGGACCTTGTCCGCTGGGCCGCCATCGTGGCAATCGCTCTCTACGCAGCATTGCGCTACTATCGCAGCGAGCCCGCCGTCGCCGTTGTGGCGCCTGGCAAGTCTCCAAACCGGACAGCGCCGTTGTCCGCGGTTCTGATGGTGTCGGTCACCGCGCCACTTGGCCGTCCGTTTGACGAGCGCGAATGGCAATTGTTCCGGGGCGCCATCATGCAGTGCATTCGCGGGGGCGATCGCGTGACGAGTCCAAGTTCTGGTCTGTATTCAGTCGTGCTGCGGGATGTCACACCTGACATGGCGGAGAAAATTGGTCAGCGCATTTGCGATCAATTGAAGGATCTAATTGTATTCGACGATTCCGGCGCAATTAAAGCGATCAATGTTGGTGTGGGCGGCGTGACCTCGTTCTCCGGTAGCGATGAGGATGGCCAGATCATTGCTGGCGCGAATCTGAAGAAGCTCAAGAGTATGAACGGCGTAGGCATTCTCATGTCTATGGCTGCGTAAGTAGTTATAGATACCAATACGGCCAAACAGCACGTTTCCAAGTTGAAGCTTGTAAGAACCTCCCGGATACAGTAATACTGTAGCCTCTCGGAGGGGCTCATGCGGGCTTGTTTTGTACGTGGCGTGACTGCGGTTGTGTTTCTGTGCTCCGGTGCAGCTACCTTCGCTGCCGATCTGGCAGGCACCTATGGCGGGTCCTGTGTCTCGGCTGCCCAATCGAATCTCATCAATCAAAGCTCTGATGTCATCCGCCAGACGGTGTGGTCCAACCTGGATAACGCCAAAGCTGCCATGAACGAGCCGGCTGTTCTGGCTTCCACCCGCCCCGCCTACACTTGGGCAATGGAAGCGCGCTGGGCTTGCGAGGCAGCGGCCGGCTATCTGGCCACTGGGCACTTCGATACCGAGTCGATCCAAGAATGTGACTGCTTTTACCAGCGTCACCTATCCTTCAGGTAGTGTAGCAACATGACGATAGCGCGCGTTCGGCACGTACTTCTTTCCGGTGTTGCTCTCTTCCTTCTCGCGCAGAGCGCATCTGCCATGCCGCTACGCGAGGCGGTGCAGATCGCCATGGAATCCAATCCCGAGATTGGGCAGGCCATCCAGAACCACGATGCGACCGGTTTCGAGCTTCGGCAGGCGCTTGGGCTTTATGCGCCCCGCGTCGACCTTGAGGCATCCGCCGGCATCCAGCGCCTGGATAACCCTTCGCGGCGCTCGCTCGGCATTGCCGGTGATACGCTCTATCCGGCCCAGGTCGGCCTTGTCGCGACTTTCGATCTGTTTGATAGCGGCTTCCGCGACGCCGAGGTTGCACGGCAATCTGCGCGCGTTGACAGTGCTTCCTATCGCGTCCTTGAGCGGAGCGAGTACATCGCGCTCCAGATCGTCCGCGTTTACTATCAGGTCATCCTGCAGCAGCAGATCGTCAATCTCGCCCGCGAGAACGCGTCTTTCCATGAAGCCATGGCCAGCGATGTGGCGACGGCCATCAGCAGTGGCCAGTTGACGGAAGCGGACCGTTTCCAGTCCATCGAGCGCGTAGCAGCGGCGCGGGCTCGCCTCACGGAAGCGGGTGTGGAACTCGCTGCGGCACAGATCGAATTCAAGACGCTGGTCGGCATGATGCCGGGTGCGGTGAACTCGCCGCCACGGGCCAACGGGGCAATCGGGAATTCGCTTGAGGTCGTGATTGCCAAGGCAATCATCAACAATCCGCGCATGCTGACCGCCGGTGCCGATATCGATGCGGCCTCCGCGCTGGTCGATCAGGCTGAATCCGCTTTCGGGCCAAAACTGTCCCTCGAGGGCAGGGTGGCCACGGGGTATGACATCAGCGGCGCGAACGGCGCCACGAACGATGCCAGCATGCGGCTGTCCCTGCGCTGGAACATCTACGACGGCGGCATCAAGGAAGCCCAGGTCCAGGAAGAAATCCGCCGCGAAAGCGAAACCAAGCTGGTTTTCGACCAGACGGCCCGAGAAATTGAGCAGGCTGTGCGCGAATCCTGGCTTCGGCTGAAGAGCCAGGCCGAACTGGCAAGCGTCTACCAACAGCAGCTGAACTCGTCGTCCGAGTTGATCTCGTCCTATCGCGAGCAGTTCAACATCGGTGATCGCTCCTTGCTGGACGTTCTCGATGCCCAGAACACCCGCTTCAACGTGCAGGTGTTGCAGAAGACCGCGCAGTACAGCGTCATGTTCGCTGAATATCGCGTCCTGGCGGTGAGCGGAGACCTGCTGTCGTTCATCGGGGTGTCGCCCCATCCGACCGCGAAGGCGGGAACGCGCGCGGCTACCAACACGCCATCTTGGGAAAATGCACAGCCACGCAAACGTCAGCCGCTAACCATTCCTACCTACGGGAATTGACCGGAAGAGGCGTTTGTCCGCCAATGTTGCAGTAGCTGGCAGGTGGGGGCATTGCCAATTTTCACGGGAAAGGTCCGAGTGGTAGATGGACGCGGCCGTCACGCCCGATATCATCTCGCAGTCTGAACGACCCGCAGATATTCTGCTGGAGTGTGTGCGGTTTCTGGCGCGAGCCTGGCGGAAGTCCGACTCTCCAGCCCTGCTGACTGCTGGATTGCCTCTCAAGGACGGCCAGCTCGCTCCCGAACAGATTGATGCCGCTTTCGAGAGAATCGGCGTTACCGTTCGGCGCTCCACTGTCGCCCTGAACCGACTTCGCGAGTTCGATTTTCCGGTCCTGATCTTCCCCAAAGCCCGTCCACCCCTTGTTCTACTGGGACGGGCCGGGCGACGCGCATTTCGGGCCTATGACCCGGTGCTCCATGTCGAGATCGTCCTCGATGGGCGCGAAATAGACGCCAAGCATCCTCAGCCTCTGCTTATGGTTTCGCCTAACTATGAAGGCGTCAACGAGGCGTCGGGCAATCGACTGTCACGCCGCACACATTGGTTCTGGTCCGCTGTCCGGGGGCATAGCCAGAGCATTTGGTACGTGCTGCTTTCGGCCGCGTTCATCAACCTCTTTGCGCTGGCCTTCCCGCTGTTCACGATGAACGTCTACGACCGGGTGCTGCCCAATGCCGCTCAAACCACCCTTTGGGTGCTGGCGGTCGGTGTTACTGCGGTCGTGATTTTTGACACGCTGCTGAAGCTGGCCCGCGCTGCGGTGATCGAACATGTGGGGCGCAGCATCGATTTTCGCCTGTCGTCGGCATTATTCGATCGCGTGCTGAATACGCCGATGGCGACACGTCCGGAATCTACGGGCGCATTCGTGAGCCGCATTGGCCAATACGAGGTATTGCGGGAATTCGTCGCGGCCAACACCTTGGTCATGTTTGTCGACGTGCTGTTCCTCGGGGTGTTCGCCTACATCATCGCCTTGCTGATCGGCTGGCTGGTGCTGTTTCCCCTCATGGCCGGTGTGATCGCCATTGTCGTGACCTTGGTGGTGGGTGGCCTGTCTGGCGACGCGGTCAAGGCCGCCCTCAGCGAGTCGTCCGCGCGCAACTCCGTCCTGGTGGAGGCACTTACATCGGTTCAGTCGGTGAAGGCGTCCCGCGCCGAGGGGCAGTTTCTGCGCCGCTGGGACGCTGCCGTGCTCGCTTCGTCTCGCACACAGGATCGCATCCGCAAGCTGCAGGCTGTCGCGAGCAACACGACAGCCGCGCTTTCCCAACTGTCTCTGGTGGGGATCATCGTAGGCGGATCGTATCTCTTCTCGTCGGGCGAGGTGACCACCGGCGCGATCATCGCCGCAATGATGCTGTCCAACCGGCTCATCGCCCCGATCGGCATGATCGCCTCCACGCTCATGCGCGCCCGCACAGCCGTCGAGGCTTACAAGACTATCGACGTCATCATGAAACTGCCCGACGAACGGCCCAGCCAGCAGAGCCCAGTGCAACGCGTGGTGCGGACCGGGCGGCTGTCATTCGAGAAGGTGCGCTTTAATTATCCCGGCACCAAGGTCGCCGTGCTTGACGGAGTTTCGTTCAATATCCAGGCCGGTGAAAAGGTCGGGATCATCGGGCGTATCGGATCGGGCAAGACCACGATCGGCCGGCTGTTGGTGAATTTTCACAATGCCAGCGAAGGCGAAATCCTGATCGATGGCATCGATATCGCCCAATACCATCCGGATGACCTGCGGCGCTCCGTCGGGCTTGTGGTGCAGGACCCGGAGATTTTCAACGGGACCATTCGCGACAACATTCTGATGAGCGACCCAACGGCCAGCGAGGACCGTCTGCTGAACGCGGCGCGGAAAGCCGGCGTGGAAGAGTTCGTCGCCCGCCATCCGCTGGGCTATGACATGCCTGTCGGCGAGCGCGGCGCCCTGCTTTCCGGCGGCCAGCGCCAGGCATTGGCTCTGGCAAGGGCTATGCTGGTGGAGCCCAAGGTGCTGTTCCTTGACGAGCCATCGAGCTCCATGGATCTGGCCACGGAGCGACAGCTCATCCGGCACCTTGAAGCCAGTTTGACGCCTGACCAGACGGTGCTGATCGCGACCCATCGCTACAGCCTGCTTTCGCTGGTCACCCGGCTGATGGTGATCGACAACGGGCGTCTCGTGGCCGATGGCCCCAAGGACGTCGTGCTGGCGCAACTGCGCGCGCGGGGAGAGGGCGGATGAACTTCTTCCGCCCCCCGCGCCAGAATTTGCCAACCTATCAGCTGGAGCCCGACCGTCCACCTCGTGCCTGGGCCTATGTGATCGCTATCGTCAGCGCGACGATGATTGCCTTCCTGCTGTGGGCCAGCTGGGCCGAGGTGGATGAAGTCAGCCGTGCAGAAGGCCGCGTGATCCCCTCGGGCAAGACGCAGATCATCCAGAGCTCTGAACAAGGCGTGGTCAGTGAAATTCTGGTGCGTTCGGGCGAACAAGTGTCCGCCGGCCAACTGCTCATTCGCCTTGATGACACCACGACGGCATCGACCGCGGGCGAGGTTGAGGCACGCGTGCTGGCGCTGCTGAGCCAGGTCGAGCGGCTCCGGGTCGAGAGCATTGCCGGAACGGTGGCGGATTATGTTTGTCCGGCCAACGTTCTGGCCGAGGCGCCTGCGGTCTGCGCGGCGGAGACGGACCTTCTCAAGTCGCGCCTCGCCGGCCTCTCCAGCAGCACGCTGGTGCTGGCGCAGCGCGTAGAGCAGCGGCAGCGCGAGCTCAACGAGATTACGGTCAACAAGACCCGCATCCAGGGCAATCTGAACATTACTAAGGAACGGCTTGCGCTGATCCAGCCCATGGCTGAGCGCGGTCTTGCCGCCCGGACTGACTTGCTAGCCCTGCAGGCCGAAGTGGGAGACCTGGAAGGCCAGATCGAGGCCGCGGACGAGGGCAAGGCACGTCTTGACTCCGCCCTCAAGGAGGCGCGGCTGCAGATGGAGCAGGCCGACTTGCAGTTCAGGCAGGAGGCGCTGTCCGACCTGACGCTGCGGAGCGCTGAACTGGCCTCTGCCCAGCAGCAGCTGCGCGGCGCGGCGGATCGCGTGGCGCGCACTGACGTCCGTTCTCCGGTCGATGGCATCGTCAACAGCATTGATGTCACCACGATCGGCGCTGTCGTGACGGCGGGTGGCCGGTTGCTCGACATCGTGCCGAAGTCGGATTTCCTGCTTGTCGAGGCCAAGTTGCGCCCAGCCGACGTGGCCTTTGTCATTCCAGGGCAGGCCGCTCGCATCGCGTTTACTGCCTACGACTTCTCGGTCTATGGCGGCCTGCAAGGGATCGTCGAGAACGTGTCCGCCGATAGTATCGTGGACCAGAATACGCGTGAAACCTACTATCTGGTCACCATCCGCTCCGACCACACGGCGCTAACCTATCGCGGACGGGAGCTGGCTGTGTTGCCGGGCATGGTGACCACGGTCGATATTCTCACGGGACGCCACTCAATTCTCAATTACCTGCTCAAGCCGATCAACAAGGTGAGGCAGGAGGCGCTCATTGAACGATAGTCTCGATGGCGCCGGCGGGGCGATGGAATGGGCCACGCCGATCTTCCGGACCGTGACGACAGCCACTGGCCGCCACGCCTTGCGACTTGAAGCAGCCTTTTGGGATGCCCTGCAGGTAATGGCGCAACGGTCTGGTCGGCGGACTAACGACCTGGTGCGTGAGATCATCGACGTTTCGCTGCCCGAAAATATCAACGTGTCTCGGGCAGTGCGCAGCGCCGTGGCGAAGCAATTGCTAGACGAGCAGCGTCGGATGGCTCCACTTGCTGAGCCGCTTGCTGTTGTCCAGCTGATGCAAATGGCGCCCACGCCCTCCTTCGCACTCGACAGGCAGAAGCGTCTGGTTCGGGTCAACGAGGAGTTCGTGCGCTATTTGAGGACGGTCGTCAGGACTATCGTGGCGCGAGCTCCGTCTCCGGAGGGCGCGCAACTGACGCTGGATCGCCCAATCGAGCAGCTGTTTGCTGAGATCCAATCAGGGGGGGCGATGGAATGCGCCATGTCCATTCGGGTCGACAGCCATGAGCGGCGCACTCATGCGCGGATCGTGATTCCGCCGCCCGCACCCGCCAACGTGTTGGTCGGATTCATTCTTCCCTGATCAGAACCCTTCACCGGGAGCCACGGTGCTTAGATTGACCGCGACGCTGTTGGTCGGGGTCGTGAAGCCGTGGATGTAGCTCCTGCCATCGGCGAAGGACATGATGGGCATGTAGTTGCGGATGCTGGTATCGGCGCGCAGGATGTTCGAGAGGTTGTCCAGCACATAGGCGCCACCATTGTGATGGGCGACGAGGACCGCATGGAACGCCTGGCGGCGCGTATCGGCCAGGACGACGACCTGCAGGTTCTCGGCTGGAAAGCCCATTGTGCGCAGGAGCCAGTATTTGGCGATCGCGTAGTCTTCGCAGTCGCCAACGCCCTTGGCCGAGAGCTCGGACATGGTCACCCAGCGGTCGGCCTGGTTCCAGGTTTCTTCGTCTGACTGGTAGGGCAGGGCAGCATTGATTCCGCGGTTCACGGCGCGCAGCATGGCGAGGCCCGTCAGACCAGTCGCATTGCGTAGCGTTGCCTGTGCCTTGCGGGCGAAGGCTGTGTCGCACTGGCTGAGGCCGGCGCTCTTGCAGTCGCTGGTGAAGAAAGCACGATAATCCTTGCGGGTGGCGTTCTGCCACTTGCTTGCTGCCGGTAGCTTTGCCGCCGAGATCGCTACAGATTGAAAGACGCCCAACGAAGCAGGCTTGGGGATATTGTATTCAATACTTGCGTTGCGCTCCGAAATGGCCGAGCGCGTTGCTGTAGGATTGTCGATTGCGCCAGATGTTCCTGTCGATGCGATAGATGTGAGTGCGGCGAGTGCTGCAATAAGTGTCGATCGATATACAGAGGTGTGGCGCTTTGACATTGTTCTGCCCCGGTTATGGAGCAGAGTTTCTCACTGCCGTGTTGATCTTTGCCAAATTTACTTGGTTTGTTCTGGTGAAAGATTATCCGTAAAATTGTAACTATCGGGGCGGCCGGATGCAGATGCTCAGTCGAGTTCTTGCACGCCGCCGCCGGACACGGTGAGAATCTGGCCGCTAATCCAGCTTGCCGCTGGCGAGCACAAGAACAGGGCCGCGTTGGCCATGTCCTGCGGCTCACCAAGCCGGTGGATCGGGGTATGCGCCAGCATCCGGCGCGCGATCTCGTCGGTCAGGACCGACTGCAGAGCATCAGTGCGCGTCGCGCCCGGGGCGACACCGTTGACGCGGATGTTCTTGGGGCCGAGATCGAAGGCGATATTGCGAACCAGATGGCTGGCCGCCGCCTTGGACGAGCCATAGGACGCCATGCGCTTGTTCTTGTTCTCAGCGGCCATCGAGGTAATGGCCAGAATAGATCCGCCCCCGGCCTTCTCCATGGCGGGTGCCGACAGCTGGGCCAGCCGGAAGAACGAAAACACGTTCAGTTCGAAGGCGCGGCGGAAATCCTCCATAGGCATGTCGAACGGCTTGGGACCGCCTCCGCCCGCATTGCTGACGAGGATGGTCAGCTTGCCAAATTGCTTAGTCACCTGCTCGACCAAGGCAATCAGGTCGCTCTCAACTGTGACGTCGCAGGCCATGGCTGCGGCTGAGCCGCCGCGCTCGATGATCGCTTTGGCGACGGCATCACATCCTGCGGCATCCCGGTCGCTGACCATGACGGATGCTCCGGCTGCGGCGAAGGTTTCGGCGATGGCTCGCCCAATACCCGCCCCGGCACCGGTGACGACAGCAACCTGATCGTCGAGTCTGAATGCATTCTGATCGTACATCTGATTAGACCTCTGCTGCAGGCGGCCTCGATTGTGGCGGCAGCTATGACCCATGACCTCCGATCGCGGCGACACAGTGACGTGATCCGCCGACCGATGCCGACGATCCTGTCCCCGGCCACGTGCTTTTCCACGGGGTATTATTGTTTTGTTCCAATCTGATCGCTTTTAGGGCTTGCCTCAAAACGCCCGGTTCCGTATGTCTCCGCGCAGTCGGGGCGTAGCGCAGCCTGGTAGCGCATTTGTCTGGGGGACAAAGGGTCGTCGGTTCAAATCCGGCCGCTCCGACCATCTTCTCACCTGTCAATGACTGGAACGCCATGAGCGTTGCGGCGTGAACTGGAGACGTAGTCAATGGTTTTGACGACGCGAGAAGTTGAGCCTGCGCTGGAGCGCTGGAGTGAGACGGCAGGGGCTACGGTCCGGCTGATCAATTATTCCGAAAACCACACCTTTCTCATCGATACGCTTGTTAACGGCCGTTACACGCTCCGCGTGCACCGCCCGGGCTATCAATCGCGTCCCTCCATCGAGAGCGAATTGGCATGGCTGGCTGCGCTGCGGCGCGATACGGCTCTGGCCATCGCCGAGCCGGTGCCGGGACGTGACGGCGCCTTGCTGCAGCATTTTTCTACCATTGATGGCGATCGGCTGGCGGTGCTGTTTCACTTCGTCGAGGGCAGGGAGCCTCAGCCCGACGAGGACTTGGAGGGGCTGTTTGAGACGCTGGGCGTTTATGCCGCCACCATGCACGATCATGCAGTCGCCTGGCAGCGCCCGTTGGGGTTCGAGCGCCAAGTGTGGCAGGCCGCGAGCATCCTTGACGAGGACGGGCTGTGGGGAGACTGGCGTGTGGCGCCGGGCGTCGATTCATCTGTTCGGGAAGTGCTGGACAGGCTCGTCCGAGAACTCTGGGCGCGCCTTGATGCCTACGGCACCGATGCCGATCGCTATGGCCTGATTCATGCCGATATGCGGCTCGGCAACCTGCTGGTGGATGGCGCGGCGGTGACGCTGATCGATTTCGACGATAGCGGCTTCTGCTGGTTCGCCTATGACTTCGCGGCCGCCATCTCATTTCATGAAACAAACGCGTCCATTCCCGTACTGAAGGCGGCCTGGATCAATGGGTACCAAAGCGTGCGGTCTCTGGCGGATGCGGATATCGCAGCCATCGATTCCATGGTGATGCTGCGCCGCATGGCTCTTTTGGCCTGGATCGGCTCGCACTCCGAGACAGGGCTGGCGCAGGAGCATATGCCCGGATTCGCCCAGGGCACGGCCGCCCTTGCCGAGCGCTATCTGCGTGGGCCTATCTGGCCATAACTGAAAGCTAGATCAGCATCTGGTCTCGCGAGGCGGTCGAACGCGGATCGTTGCGAATGGCCGTTGAAATGCCCCAGATCAGTCCCGCCACGAGATAGTAGTGGCGCCAGTGATCGCTATCGATGATCGCCGACTCGGCGACCAGCAAGGCGAATGTGGCGACCAGCGGGATCATCACCAGCCGGTATGGGGATGGGCGGGTGAGGGCGGATATCCCGCGCCAAAGCGTCAGGATGACCAGCAGATAGTAGAAGAAGCCACCGCCCCAGCCGTAGTAGTGCAGCACTGTGACATAGACATTATGCGGCAGTTCCACGATGCGCAGGTGCGGAAATTCGCCAGGGCCAATGCCCAGCGGATTTGCGATGGCCATTTCAAACGCGTAGCCTTGGCGACCGAAGCGGCCGGTTTCGCCGGAGTCGTAGCTTTGGCCTGCTGCTCGCTGGGCAAACAATTCTGAAACCTGAGGGATGCTCAGCAGGCCCCCCAAAGCAACGATCAGCATGCCCAGGCCGACCAGGGACATGATCATCATCCGCACTTTGTCGCGTGCCGTGGCCTCGAGCAGGAAGCAGAGCCCAAGCACGACGGCGGAGGAGGCGGCAAAGTTCCCCCAGGCGGCGCGCGAGAAGCTGACGAAAACGCCGATGAACAGGATCATGTAGATGATGCCGGCGATGATAGCGGTGCGCCGAGTTCCGAGCAGCACGCGCTGCAAAGCAAACATCGCCGGCAATACGAGGAACGGGCCGTAGACGTTGGGGTCGTTGAAGGTGGCCTTCGCGCGGCCGTAGCGAGTGAAAAGTTCGGCGCCCGGGATGAGGCCGAGATAGCCCAGCGTGCCCAGCAGAGCGCACATCACTGCTGCTGCCGTAAAGGCCTTCATGATGATGCGCATCCGCCGGTCAGTGTCTTCGGCGACGTAGTTGGCCGCGAAATAGGCCGTGAACATCAGGAAGATGGTAACAATCGAGAAGATCAGCGCGTCGGACAGGTCATTGTAGCGAACTTGAAAGCAGGCAATGAGCGCGAAAGGGGTGAAGCCGATCATGATCAGCAGCAACCCAAAAGTAGAGCGATAGAGCCCCATGCCGGCGATGAAGGCCAGCGGCAGCACGAGCAGGAAGCTCAGTTCATAAGGGGAGGGCTCCACCAGGACGATCCCGCCGGTAAAAACCCAGAACCCGACCATGACGTCGAGGAGCCGGTTGGCCCGCGAGCGAATGAAGGCGAGCGCGAACTGCCGGGCGTCGCCGGCAGTGCCTCGGTCATCAATCGCGCCGGTGGTGCTCAATAGGCATTCTCGTTCTTGGAAACGAGCGATACCGGGGTCATTGCCACGATGTAGAGGTCGAACAGGATCGACCAGTGCTCGATGTAGTAGAGGTCGTGATTGACGCGCTGCATGATCTTGTCGATCGTGTCCGTTTCCCCGCGCCAGCCGTTGATCTGAGCCCAGCCGGTCATGCCGGGCTTCACGCGGTGACGCGCGAAATAGCCCTCGACTGCATCGTAATAGAGCTGGTTGTCAGCCTTGGCCTGCAGCGCATGGGGGCGCGGGCCAACGATCGACAGCTCGCCCTTGAGGACGTTGAGCAGCTGCGGCAGTTCGTCGATCGAGGTCTTGCGGATGAACTTGCCGACCTTGGTGACGCGCGGATCGCCCTTGGTCACGAGCTTGGCGGCAGAGGCATCCAGCATGTCCGTTCGCATCGAGCGGAACTTGTAGATCTTGATCAGCTCATTGTTGAAGCCGTGGCGGTTCTGCGTGAAGAACACCGGCCCCTTGCTTTCGAGTTTAATCGCGATGGCCGTAACCAGCATGACTGGCGAAAGCAGGATCAGAGCCGTCAGTGCCACCAGCTTGTCGAACAGCCACTTGAACACCAGGTTCCAGTCCGAGATCGGGCGGTCGGCCATGTCGAACACGGCGATATCGCCGACGTAGGAATAGGCCTTGTTGGTGAACTTAAGCTTGCTCATGTGCGCTGACAGGCGGATGTCGACGGGGAGCACCCAGAGCTGGGTCAGCATATCCAGCACGCGCTTCTCTGCCGAGAGCGGCATCGAAACGATGACGAGATCGACAGGCGTCCGGCGAGCAAACTCGATGAGATCGGCAACCTTGCCGAGCTTTGGATAGTCGGCGACCGTTGCGGGGGAGCGGACGTCAAATCGATCATCGAACAGGCCGAGCAGCATGATGTCATTGCTGGCGCTGGCCTTGATCTGTTCGATCAGGTCTTCGGCATCCGTGCCGCCACCCACGATCACCGTACGGCGACGCAGCCGGCCTTGTTCGGTCCAGCGCAGTACAAGGGCGCGGAGCGCCATACGATAGGCAACGAGCAACACCGCGCCACCGACATACCAGCTGCCGACCCACACGCGAGAGAACAGATCGCCTGCCTTGAAGAAGAAGATGCCGACGGTGACAACTGTCATCACCAGCGTCCAGCTGACCAGCACGCGGCCGAGCTGGCCGAAGGACGTGCGATAGGCGGCGATGCGATGGGTGCGCGCTACGTTGAACAGCACGTTGGCCAGCAGGCACGCCGCAAGGATAACCGGGATGTAGAAGGTGGGGTGGCCCAGTTCGACGTAGTATTCGTAGATGGCGTAACCCAGCACGGCCAGCAGAACGGCCTCTACCGCCTGCGCTACTCCGGCAACGACTGCACCGGACATGCTGCGCTCCACGGGCGCCAGAATGATAGCCTCGGCCTCGTCCGAGAGTTGGCGCCCCGACTCGCCTGCGGCTGTTTGCTTAGACACGTGCTCGCGTACGGCCTGTTGGGGGTCAACTTTATACATGGGATGCTACCGGACTAAACTAGACGCGCCATTGTCGCGGCAAGGCGTTTATACTCGGTGAAATTGCCCAGCTAAGCTCGAGCCATCGTCGAGAAGTAGAGATTCTCAATGCTGCCGGCCATGGTGGCGAGTGAAAAGCGTTCCTCGATGTGGCGCAGGCGCGTCGTCATTTCCGCATGGGCATCGGCGGGGCTATCGAGTGCGGCCTGCATGGCAGCAGCAAGCTGCGCGGCATTGTTGGCGGGCACGAGGCTGTCGGCGGTCGGGCCGAATATTTCAGGAATACCGCCCACGCGCGTCGAGATCACTGGCAGCTGGGCGGCTGCAGCTTCGAGAACGACGTAGGGCAGGGATTCGGCGAGCGAGGGCACGACGGCGATGCGGCCACGAGCGAAGGTGGGACGCGCAGGTTGAGCGCCGATCAGCGAAATGCGGTCCCCAAGGCCGAGCGTCGCGATCTGGGTCTGCAGCTCGTCGCGGGCAGGGCCGTCGCCAGCCATGACCAGGGTGGCAGGCGTGCCGTCGGGGCGCTTCAGGCCGGTTAAGGCCTCCGCCAGCACGTGGATGCCCTTGAGGTCACGCAACTCGCCGACGAAGACAAAGTCAGCGGCGTCGGCATTCTGGGTGACCGGGACGAATTCGTCCGGGGCGAGGCCATTGTGGATGATCTCGGTGGGGCAGGTAGGGGCACCGATCAACGTGGAATATGTTGTCTTTGCGTAAGCGCTCTCGAAGATGAGCGCCGCGGTCTGGGACATCAGGGCCCTTTCCAGCTTGTGAAAGACTCGGCCTGATGTCGATGATTGCGAAAAGTGCAGCACCCCACCATGCGGCGTGTAGAGGGCGACGGCCTTGCCGCCGCCCAGGCGCGCAAGCCGGGCATAAAAGCCGCCCTTGGCGCCGTGCCCGTGCAGGATGTCGATGTTGAGAGAGCGTGCGAGGCGCCGAACGGCAAACGGCGTGCTGAGATCGCCCGAGCCTAGGACACGCGGCATCGCAAAGCGATGGATCCCCAGTTCTGCGTGAGGCTGCAGTTCGGTTAGTTTGCCCTCGGTCTGGGCGTCATTCGCGAGACTGTCGACCACCAGGCCGACAGCGTGTCCTTTGGCTGCCAGTTCTCGCGTCAGGTCGGCGACGTGGCGAAAAAGACCGCCGACAGGTGCCCGCATGACCTGCAGGATGCGCAGCCTCTGGGTCATCGCAACTAGAACCAGCGCTCGAGGATGACGATGGTATCGCCCGGATAGATCGGGAAATCGAGATCGACGTTGGACTTGATCATCTCGTTGCCCTGCCGGCGATAGACCAGTGCGCGGCCGCGGTCTGCCGTATCGGTAAAGCCGCCCGAGGTGCTGACGGCAGCGCGAACAGTCATTCCGTAGACGTACTGGAACTGGCCTGCATTGGTGATTTCACCCTGGATGAAGAACGGACGGTACTCAGCAACTTCGACGGCAACATCAGGATTGCGCATGTAGCCATTGGCGAGGGCGGCGGCGAGCCGGCTGGCGGCGACCTTCGTGGTGACGCCGCGAACCTGAACAGGCCCGACCAGCGGGAAGGCAATCGCGCCGCCATCATCGATGCGGTAGGTGTTGCTCAGGTCGGCCTCGCCATAGACCGTCACCCGCACGGTATCGCCAGTATCGAGCTGATAAGGCCCTTTGGTATCAACAACGTAGGTGGCGGGGCGCGTAGTGGTGCAGCCGGCCAGCGGCAGCATCATCGCGATCATAAATAGAGAGAGCCAGCGCATGAGAATCCCGCGCACTTAAAACACGCGTCAATCTCGCGCGGGCATGGTTAATAAATTGCTTCTTCGGGGTGCGTGATCTTGCGAGTTGCAAGTGGGTTAACGGATTGATTACCACGACGCGGCCATAAATCGCTGCGTGTTGCATGGGAAAAATCATGGCGTTTGAGTCGCAAGACGTGCGTGACGCTCGGATCGATGTTGGGGCGGTGCTTGGCGCTGTCGTGCGTCGTCTGCCGCGCATTGTAATTGTCACGGTATTGCTGTTGGCAGCTGCATTCGTGCTGCTCATGTTCATGCCGCGACTTTACGAGTCCTCAGCCTCCATCCTTATCGAGCCCCGCAGCAGCGTGCTTCGCGGTACGGTCGAGACTTCGCCGCCGTCGTCTAACGATGCGAGCGTGGTTTCCAGTCAGATCGAACTGCTGAAGTCCCGTGACACCCTGCTCACCGTAATCGACAAGCTCAACCTGCGCTCGGTTCCTGAATTCAACGGAACTGGTGATGGCGGGATTTCGCCGTTTGCCGTGGTCTCGCGACTGCTAGGTCGCAGCTCGGTTCCTGTGAGCGTCGATAGCGCAGCCCTCAATACTCTCTACGATCGGATGACCGTGGTGCAGGAGCGCGACTCGCGCATCATCTCGGTGCTGGTTCGCTCAACGGATCCGCAGCTGGCGGCCGACATTGCGAATGCCGTTGCCAATGCGCACGTGGCGCGACGTGCTGGCCTATCGCTGTCTGATACGGCCGAGGCGTCGGGTTGGCTGGGCGACGAGATTGCCAAATTGCGCGTCTCCGTGGCCAAGGCCGAAACGGCTGTGGCTAATTTCAAAGTCGACAACGACCTGTTCATCGGCAGCAACAACACCAGCCTGTTCGATCAGCAGCTGTCCACCATCGCCACGCAGATTACTGCAGCCCAGGAGCGCAAGAACACTGCGCTGTCGCGCGCCGAGCTCATTCGCAGCATGATTTCGCGCGGGCAGCCGATTGATGGCGTGGCCGATGTGCGTAACTCTGCAGTCATCCAGCAGTTGAGCCAGGAAAAGGGGCGCCTTCAGGGGGAGAAGGCGCAGCGCTCCGCGACGCTTCTCAATAATCATCCAGCCATCCGGGCGCTGACCGCCCAAATTGCCGAGCTTGATAACCAGATCGCGCTCGAAGGTCGCCGCGTTGCTGATGCTCTGGAAGCTGAGGCGCAGATTGAAGCTGGCGTCGAGGCCTCGCTTCAGGCGGATCTCGTACGTGCCAAGGGTTCTGCTTCCACCGCCACGCAGGACACCGTGACGCTTGATGGGTTGCAGCGCGAGGCCAAGGCGCAGCGCGATCTGCTGGAAAGCTATCTGCAACGCTACAGCGAAGCCATGTCGCGCACGGATTCAAGCTCTGCCTTCCCGGATGTTCGCGTGGTCAGCCTCGCCGCGCCGGCTGTGTCACCCGCATCGCCCAAGACCCAATTAATCCTGATGGCTGTCGCGATCGTGGCGTTGGCCGGGCAGGTTGGTCTCGTTATCTTTGGCGAATTGATTTCCGGACGGGCCATCATTCCTGGTCGCATCCCCGAGCGGCCGCAGGATGAACTCGAAGAACTGCCTTATGTCGAAGAGGAAGCCGAACTGGATCAGCAGGTGGAAACGGCCGAGACGGAGACCTACGAAGGTGAAGAGCCGGTGGTAGCGGAGGCGCCGGAAGCGCAGGATGAATCCATCTTCGCGCCGACCTCCGAGCCGATCATCCATATGATTGACGCCGCAAGCGCGCGTGAAGCAATTGCCGAAATCATGTCCGCACAACCTGAGCCCGTCAGCCGGGATGAGGTGGACGAAGAGGCTGTGGACGAGGAAGTTGAGGTCGAGGAAAACGCGCTCGAGGTGCCCCGTGCTGCAGGCCATGAGTCTGAAACGCCCCAGGTTCTCGAACTGGCTGATCTTCTCTCCGATCTCGTGCTGGGGCGAACCAACCGCCTGATTCTTGCAGCTCATCGCTTGCATGAAGATTGCGCCGTGCTGGCGGAAGACCTGGTCGCTGAAGCCCTCCGCCGTGGCCTCAGCGTGGCGCTGGTTGATGCCGGTAGCGGCAAGGTCAGTGATGAGCTGGGCCTGACCGATCTCACCGCCGATGTCGCCCGATTTGGCGACGTGGTGCACAAGTCGACCGACAACCGATTTGCCGAAGTGCCATGGGGGCAGACGCGTGCAATTGCCCGCAACTCCACCAAGCCTATGACGCTGGTCGAGGCGCTTGGCGATATCTATGAGGTGGTCGTGGTGACGACGGGCGTCGTTGGCATTTCGTCCAACCTAGCATTGTTCGATGAACTCGAAGGCCGCCTGGTGCTGGTTGCTGGCGACGAAGACGAAATCGAAGACGTCGCAGAGACTCGTGAGCGCCTGCTTGATGCCGGGTTCGAACGCTGCGAAATCGCCGCTGCTCCGCGCGTTGCCGCCTGATCCGCCCGGTCATGTCAGCAAAGTACGCAGCAATCCGGGCCGTGTTCGAAGCCTTGTGGCTGTCGAGGCTGCCCGGATTGATCCGCTCCCTCTCGGGCTCACGCGGCGTGATCTTCACGCTGCATCGGGTGCTCCCGGCCGCGCCGGCCGCGTTCTCGCCCAATGCAATCCTCCAGGTGCGTCCCGATTTCCTGGAATATGTCATCGAGCGGGTACGCGACCTCGGGCTCGACATCGTCAGCCTTGATGAAGCGCTGGAGCGGCTGGCGGCGCCGGTTGCTGGCCGGCAATTTGTCGTTCTGACCTTCGATGACGCCTACAAGGACAATTTGCACCATGCGCTGCCCATCCTGCAACGGCAGGAGGCCCCCTTTACGATCTATGTGCCTACGGCGCTGGTTGACGGGGTAGGGGAGTTGTGGTGGCAGGCAATCGAGGACATCATCGCCCGGCAAGACGCCATCGCACTCACCGCGGGCGGGGAATCCGACTATGTCGACACCCGGTCAACAGCGCAGAAGCAGCAGGCGTTCAACGCGCTCTATTGGCAGATGCGCAAGATGCCTGAATCGGAGCGCGTTGAGTTGGTTGCCAGCTTTGCGACCGCCTATGGCTATGACCTTTCCAAGCAATGCCGTGACCTGATTATGGACTGGCAGGAGCTGCGGCTATTCGCAGACAACCCGCTCTGCACCATCGGTGCGCATACCGTGCATCACTATGAGTTGGCCAAGCTCCCATTGGAGCAGGCGCGCCGCGAGATATCTCAATCGGCAGACATTATTCTGGCGCAGTTCGGGGAGCGGCCTGCGCACTTCTCCTACCCTCTGGGCGGTCCGCTATCGGCCGGCGAACGGGAGTTTGAACTGGCCCGGGAGCTCGGCTTCCGCTCGGCGGTGACGACCCGCCCGGGCGGGCTTTATGCCCATCATGCCGACAGGCCGCATGCCCTGCCGCGCATTTCGCTGAATGGCTACTTTCAAGAACGTCGTTATGTCGATGTTTTTGCTACCGGCGCTGTGTTCAGCGCCATGGGCAGGCTGACCGGTTAGCTGTTGGTGTCGGGACGAGCCATCCAGCGGATGATCGCCATGGCCGGGAAGAGCCACCCCATGCCCGCAACGATGAAGTAGGGCATCAGGATCCAGATCGGCAGATCGGGCGGGAATGCCAGATAGATTGACGTAAAGATGCTGAGCCAGGCCACGATCGAGCCCAGGATCAACAATACGCCGAAAAACTTGCGGTTACGCTGGGTCATGTGCGGCATCGCGCCTATTGCGAGGTAAGTCCTGGGGGCATACCACATCCCCGACGCCCACCGACACCGGGAAAACAGCCGTGACCACAGTCCAAGATACCGCAATGAGTTCCACCAGCTATGTCGTTGACCGACTTCGCCCGGTGAGGATCTGGCTTTATGCCATGGCCGCCATGGTGCTTGCCATGGTGATGGTCGGCGGTATGACGCGACTGACGGGGTCGGGCCTGTCGATCACGACCTGGCGCCCGATTTCCGGTATCATCCCACCGCTGACGGAAGCGGATTGGCTGGCCGAGTTCGCCGGCTATAAGCTGATCCCGCAGTATGAAGTGTTCAACCACTGGATGACCATCGAGGACTTCAAGGGCATTTTCTGGTGGGAGTGGGGCCATCGCTTCCTTGGTCGCATCCTTGGTTTCGTTTTTGCGATTCCGTTTGTTATTTTCCTGGCCCAGCGTCGTTTGACCCGCGACATGGTCTTGCCCTTGGCTGGGCTGTTCCTGCTCGGCGGGTTCCAGGGCTTCCTGGGCTGGTGGATGGTATCGTCCGGCCTGACCGAACTGACGTCGGTGTCCCAGTATCGCCTGGCGGCCCATCTCAGCGCTGCTTTGATGCTGCTGCTGGCACTGGTCTGGGTGGCACGCCGCATGCGACCGCAGGAGACCGTTGGCGAGGTCACCGGTGGCCACATCTGGTCGACTGCCGTTTTGCTGATCATGCTGGTGGTGCAGGTGGCCGCTGGGGCGTTCGTCGCTGGCATCGATGCGGGCATGGGCTACAACACCTGGCCGCTGATGGAAGGCAAGTTCATCCCCGATGGTCTGGGTGCTCATGATCCGGCCTGGCTGAGCATTTTCGAGCACGGCATGACCGTGCAGTTCAATCACCGCATGCTGGCCTATCTTATTACCATTGTGACCTTCGTGATGCTGGTGCTGCAGATGCGCAGGGCAGGGCTGGGCGGCGTTCACCGCTGGCTGGGCGTCATTGCCGTCCTCGTGGTGGCACAGGTGTGCCTTGGCATCGCGACGCTGCTGTCTATGATCAACATCGATCTGGCAGTCGGGCATCAGGGCCTGGCCTTCATCCTGGCTGCTTCCATCTGCGCCTACCTGGCAGACATGACCAAAACCAAGGCACTTGGCGCGCGGTAGTATAATACCGCATCCGCAAGTCATTGAAATAACAGCGTTTATTCTTGGTGCTTGACGGCTCCCGATTCCTGCCTTAGTGGAGCCGTCGAACAAGCCGCTTTCTTCCTTGGATGAAGGCTGCAAAGCCCCAATTATCTAGGGAATTCAAACATGAGCACTTACTCGGCAAAACCGAGCGAGATCGAAAAGAAGTGGATCCTCATCGATGCCGACGGCCTCGTTGTGGGTCGTGTTGCTTCGATCATCGCTTCGCGTCTGCGCGGCAAGCACAAGCCGACCTTCACGCCTCACATGGACATGGGTGACAACATCATCGTCATCAATGCAGACAAGGTGAAGCTGACCGGTCGCAAGCTGGACCAGCACAAGTTCTACTGGCACACCGGTCACCCCGGCGGCATCAAGGACCGTTCTGCCCGTCAGATCCTCGAGGGTCGTTTCCCCGAGCGCGTTCTTGAAAACGCCGTTCGTCGCATGATGCCGGGCGGTCCGCTGACCCGTGCGCAGCTGAAGAACCTCCGCGTCTATGCCGGCGCTGAGCATCCCCATGAAGCGCAGAACCCGGCCACGCTGGACGTTGCTGCGATGAACACCAAGAATGCGCGGGTGAAGTAATATGGCCGAAACCATCAACTCCCTCGAAGAACTCGGCACCTCGGCCGTCGCTCCTGCCAACGCAGCACCGCTCCACGAGCAGAAGCTGGACGCGCAGGGCCGTGCCTATGCAACTGGCAAGCGCAAGAACGCCGTTGCTCGCGTCTGGATCAAGCCGGGCAAGGGCAAGCTGGTCATCAATGGCCGCGAGTTCGCTACCTATTTCGCACGTCCCGTGCTGCAGCTGATTGTCAAGCAGCCGATCGTTGCCACTGACCGTCTCGACCAGTACGACGTCAACGTTACCGTTGCCGGCGGCGGTCTCTCGGGCCAGGCTGGTGCCGTTCGTCACGGTATCTCCAAGGCGCTGAACTACTTCGAGCCGGGCCTGCGTCCGATCCTCAAGAAGGGTGGCTTCCTGACCCGCGACAGCCGCGTCGTCGAACGCAAGAAGTACGGCAAGGCAAAGGCCCGTCGTTCGTTCCAGTTCTCGAAGCGCTAAGTTTCAGAACGACAGATTTAGGGAGAGGGCCGGGAAACCGGCCCTTTCTTTTTGCCCCGCTCTTCCTACATTCGCGTCAGCGGGCTCTTCCTTTGCGGTGATCCCAAGGGAGATTTCCGCATAGGCGGGAATGACGCAGTGAAGCCAATGCCATGAAAAGCCTCGTCACCCGTTTTCACCTGCTGTTGCTCACCGTGACGCTCGCCATCACCGGTGTCGGTTTCTTTCGCATTCCGGCTGACTACACATTTCCCGCTCATTGGGCAGGGAGCACGCCCGATTGGCTGTGGCCGCGCGATGTGGCGCTGGTCGTCGCCCCCGTGGTTCAAGTACTGCTGCTGGCGGCCTTTTATGTGCTCGGACGCCTGCTCACCAAAAACCAGTTCTCCAAATCCCAGCACATTCTCGATCCTGCGCTGACGTTGGTAATGAGTGTTGTGGCGGCGGTTCAGTTAGGCCTGCTGTTTGCCGGTATCGGGTCAGACCTCGACTTGGTCCGCTTTACCGGGTTGGGGCTGGGATGCGTATTGATCCTCATCGGCATCGTGCTGTTTGAGGCCGAGCGCCATACCTATGCGGGATTGCGCATGCCCTGGCCGATCAAGTCCGACCTGGGCTGGCGCGTGGTGCACCGTTCAACAGGCATGTCGTGTGGGCTGGCGGGGATTTGCCTGCTTGCGCTGACATGGTTCGACGCTGGCATCGGAATCACCGTGGTGTCTCTCGTTGCGGCGCTCGTCATGCCGGTGCTGGTGGCGGTACTGGCGACCATCCCCTTCATTGGTCGCTGATCAGTCCGGGCATGATTTTGCCAAAAGGGAGACAGTCCGACAGGAATTTTTCCGGGCGAAGCTGGATACGCAATTCCGTACGCCGCAAAAATTTTCCATCGATAGTATCGTCTGACTAATTTCGAGGCGTTTCGCCGGTCTTTTGTGCAGCCTCGATGCAAGACAGGTCAGAAAATGTCACCAACTACTGTATCCGCAGCCCGGACGCCCAGCGCGCCCAAGCCGTTCTATAGGTCCTTTGGCTTCCAGGTGCTCGCCGCCATGGTCGTCGGCCTCATCCTGGGCTTTATCGCCCGCACCATGGGGCCAGATGCCTCCGGCGCAGCCAATTGGCTGACGCAGACCCTCGCCACCATCGGCTCCAGCTTCGTTTCGCTGCTCCGCGCGCTGGTGCCCGTGCTGGTCTTCACCGCCATCGTGGCCTCGATTGCCAACCTTCGTGAGCTCAACAACGCCGCGAAACTGGTTTGGCAGACGCTGCTCTGGTTTGCGATCACTGCTCTGATTGCCGTGGCAATCGGCATCGCGCTTGGGCTGATCATCCAGCCTGGCCTCAACACCGCTGTCGCCGCGGAAGCCGCGCGCGCTCCGTCGTCGAGCGGGTCTTGGCTCGACTTCCTCAAGGGTCTGATCCCGTCCAACATTCTCGGTCTGCAGGCTTCCACCCGCGTATCCGATAGCGGTGCGACCACCAGCCTCAACTTCAATGTGCTGCAGATCCTAGTCGTCTCGATCGTGGTCGGTATTGCAGCGCTCAAGGTTGGCGCCGCCGCCGATCCGTTCCTGGCGTTCAATCGCTCCTTCCTCAAGATCATCCATAAGATCCTGTGGTGGGTGATCCGCCTGACCCCGATCGGTACGATCGGTCTGCTCGGCAACGCCGTGGCCGTCTATGGCTGGGATGCTCTGGCTCAGCTCGGCTGGTACTCGGCCGCCATCTACATCGGCCTCGCATTGGTGCTCTTCGTTGTGTACCCGGTGCTTCTGCAGGCCCATGGCCTCAACCCGATCCGCTACTTCCAGAGTGCCTGGCCCGCCATCCAGCTGGCTTTCGTCTCCCGCTCGTCCATCGGCACGCTGCCGCTGACCGAACGCGTCACGGAACAAAATCTTGGCGTGCCGCGTGAATATGCTGCCTTCGCTGTGCCGCTCGGCGCCACCACCAAGATGGACGGTTGCGCGGCTATCTACCCGGCGATCTCGGCGATTTTCGTTGCCCAGTTCTTCGGCATCCAGCTCGGCATCCAGGAATACCTGCTGATCGTCTTCGTGTCAGTCATTGGTTCGGCGGCAACCGCCGGTCTCACCGGCGCGACCGTGATGCTGACGCTGACCCTGTCGACCCTGGGTCTGCCGCTGGAAGGCGTTGGTCTGCTGCTTGCTGTCGATCCAATCCTCGACATGGGCCGTACCGCAGTCAACGTGGCTGGCCAGGCATTGGTGCCGACCATCGTCGCCAAGCGCGAAGGTATCCTTGATCAGGCCACCTACGATCGCGGCGAGAGCATCGAAGCGCTCGATGAGCGGGCCGAGGCTGTCCCAGCCTGATAGCGGGACCATAGTTCGGATTTGAGAGGGGAGGCGAAAGCCTCCCCTTTTTGTTTGGGGCAGAAGGTTTCCTGACGCCGCCTGTCAGCAGGCCCATGCCCAAGGTTGCTCTGGCATTCACGCCCAAACGATCCGGAGAGATTCATGTTCGATCATATTGGTTTGCGCACCACGCAGATGGAGAAGATGACCGCCTTCTACAAGGCAGTCCTGGCGCCACTCGGCTACGGGGTCGTCATGGAGTTTCCAGGCGCCATCGGTCTCGGCCGGGACAACCCGGATTTTTGCATCAGCGAGGCGGCAACGACCTCAAGCATGCATGTGGCATTCGCCGCTGCCGACCGTGCAGCCGTTGATGCCGTTCACGCGGCGGCGCTGCTGCAGGGTGGCACTGACAATGGCGCACCCGGTGAGCGCGACTACGCGCCAAATTACTACGCTGCCTTCGTGCTCGATCCCGATGGGAACAATATCGAAGTGGTCTGCCACGCGCCGGCCTGAGTGGGCATCCGGCCAGCCGGCCAGCCATCACCGCCAGGACGTCTCGTGCGGGCGTGGGACTATCCTGGTGGTGTCGTTGGGGTACGGGCGAGACGCTCGTGCAACGAGGTTTCATATTTCGCCTTGACGCTAATTAGCGCATTGGATAATTAGTGAAACAACGAAATAAGGTCAGTCTTCTTGAGTATTAATGCCGTTTTTGAAGCGCTGTCCCATCCGGTGAGGCGCAAGGTTCTGGCCTTGCTCAAGGGTGGGCCAATGAAGGCAGGGGAGCTGGCTGATCACTTCGACATCAGCCGACCGACGCTATCCGTGCATTTTGCCAAGCTTAAGGAGGCCGAACTGGTGGCCGTCGAGCGGCAGGGTACGAGCCTGATCTATCACCTCAATACGTCCGTGCTCGAGCAGGCACTGGCGGATGTCTTGTCGCTCAGGGAGCAGTCCGATGACAATGCGTGAATTCCTTACCCCTCTTACGATTGCCCTGGCTCTTGTCCTTGTACTAGCGACCATTACCGGCTTCGTGCTGATCCCCGCCGATACCATCCTGCCGGTTCATTGGGGGCCGACGGGACAGGCGGACAGGTTCATGCCACGCGACGGCGCCTTGGTGATGCTGCCCGGCATTGCTGCGCTGGTTGTCTGTCTCATCGTCGTAGCGGCCAAGAAATCGCCGAGCGACCGCGTTGCCGGCGCGCGCAGCGGGCTGCTGGTGGTCGTCCCTGTCATTCTGGGGCTGGCGAACGTCATCCAGGCCAGCACCGTTCTGATCGGGCTTGGGCACCAGGTCGACATGGTGCGGATGATCGTTCTGGGCGTCGGGGTGATGTTTGTGGTGCTGGGCAATGTCCTGCCCAAGTCTCAACCCAACATGCTTTCCGGTGTCCGCTTGCCGTGGACGCTCAAAAGTGCCGCCAATTGGCAGGCAACCAACCGCCTGGTGGGAATGCTGATGCTGCTTGGTGGCGTGCTGATGGTTGTCGCCGCTTTGCTCACGGGCCATCCAATGGTGTTGCTCGCAACTGTGCTGGCGGGGGCCATCGTGCCCACGCTGGTGGGTGCAATCTACAGCTATCGACTGTCGCGAGGCGAGGGGGCCTAGGCCCTCTCAGCCGACCAGCTTGAGTGCAGGCTTGTCCTTCTTGGGCTTCTTGGCCTTGGGCGTGCGCGGAACATAGTTGTTCATCACACGCTCGATGATCTTGATGGCCTTTTCTGCGCCGTCTTCGCCGTGCAGCTTTTCGGCGATTTCGCCGGCATTGCGGCGATACGATTCATTGGTCGACAGGTCGGCCAATGCACCAGCCAGGATTTCCGACGTCAGTTTGCGCAGGCGGACAGGCTTGGGGCCGCAACCAAGCTCAAAGACCCGGCGGCCCCAATAGGGCTGATCGACAATCTGCGGCACGACAAAGGTCGGCCGGCCCAGATGCAGGCCGGCAGAAGTCGTGCCCGCGCCGCCGTGGTGCACCACGGCCGAGACATACTTGAACAGCTTGTCGTGCGGCGCTTTCTCGATCGCGAAGATCGACTCCGGTAAGTCATGCGGATTGATGCCGCCCCAGCCGCGCGCGACGACGGCTCGACCGCCCCACATCTCGACGGCTTCCTTGAGAATCTTGGTGTTGCGCTCTGCGCCGAAGGGCATCGAGCCGAATCCGATGTAGACCGGCGCCTCACCCTCGGCGAGGAATTTCTGGAACTCCGGCGAAGGCTGCCAGTCGGTCCGATCCTTGAGCTGCCAATAGCCAGTGACGATGGCGCTTTTTGGCCAATCCCGCGGGCGCGGGGAGACGACAGGCGAATAGGCATAAAGAGTCGTGAGGGGGGTGCCGTCCGTGTTGCGGAAGAAACCACCCTTCTTGCGGGCATCAAGGCCCATCAATTCTCGGCGCAGTTTGTTGCGCGGCAGGTTGTAATAGATCTGCTGCACCGTCATCGCCGTATAGGTCAGCTTGTTGAAGGCTGGACCGAAATCGGCGCCGTAATAGATGCAGAGCGGGAATTCGCTGGTCGAGTTCAGGGGCTGCAGCGCCACCATGATGGCGGGAATATGCAGCGCCTCGGCAATGTCGATGCCGAAACTCGTATTCATGTTGAGGATCAGCATGTCCGCGCCCTGGCACATGTTCCAGGCATGGCGCGCTGCAGTGTCGACGATCTGCTGACCCTGCCGGAGCAGGGAAGGGCCGTTGATGAGCATCGACTGGCTCATCGCATTCTCAAAACGCTGCTGATTCAGGAAGGATTGAATCGACGGTCCCAGCGTGTGGAACTCGATCCCGTAGCCTTCCACCATTCCCTGGAATTCCTCGGAAGCCCCGAGCACAACGGAGTAGCCGCGTTCCTTGAGCGCGATCGCCAAGGCCAGATAGGGTTGAACGTCGCCTTGCGTGCCGATCGTGACAAGGGCAATACGCTTCAAAGTCTTAACCTCACCATACGCCGTTCCTGAGCCGAAGGTTGGCTTCCTTCGGACCATTTACAATACCCTGAGGAGGATTTATGAACGGCCTGTCGATAGCGATTTCCTTACAAAAATCATGTCTGAAGGGCAAGGGACATGCAGTCTCTGTACACTGTTACCAAGGTTGGAGCCTCGCTCGCCGGTAGTGCAGTGGCTGCGTCTGCCATCGTGGCCGCGGCAAACGCCCGCTAGCTCTTCCCGCATGGCCCAGCCGGGCCGGGAAGAGCCGAACACGATAATGACCCCGAAATGAGGGTCACTTAACCCGTTCACAACCACAATTCCGCGATAATCACGGCCTCAAAGAGAGGCGTAGCGCGTATTAGCGCGTCGCGGCCAGTCCAGGTCCCTGAGGGGGCTGTCGAGGAAATCATGAGCGCAGACTTCCACAAAATCCGCCGTCTTCCCCCTTACGTGTTTGCCCATATTGATCCGCTGAAGGCCAAGGCCCGTGCGGAAGGCGTTGATATCATCGACCTCGGCATGGGCAATCCGGACATGCCGACGCCCCAGCATATCGTTGAAAAGCTGCAGGAAACGGTCAAGGATTCGCGCACGCACCGCTATTCCACCTCGCGCGGCATTCCGGGTCTGCGCAAGGCTCAGGCGAGCTACTATGGTCGTCGCTTCGGTGTGAAGCTGAACCCCGACACACAGATTGTCGCAACGCTGGGCTCCAAGGAAGGCTTCGCCAATATGGCATCGGCCATCACCGCTCCCGGCGACGTGGTGCTGGTGCCAAACCCGACCTATCCAATTCACTCGTTCGGTTTCATCATGAGCGGCGGCGTCGTGCGCTCCATGCCGGCCGACCCGAACGAAGACTTCATGCGCTCGCTCGACCGCGCTGTGCGGCACTCGATTCCCAAGCCAATCGCCTTGGTGCTGAACTACCCGGCCAACCCGACCGCCTATACCGCCGATCTCGATTTTTATGCCGAGGTCGTGAAGTATTGTAAGGCGCATGACATCTTCATCCTGTCCGATCTCGCCTATTCCGAGATCTATTTTGATGAGGACGCTCCCCCGCCATCCGTGCTGCAGGTGCCGGGCGCAATCGACATCACCGTCGAATTCACCTCGATGTCCAAGACCTACTCCATGCCCGGCTGGCGCGTTGGCTTCGCCGTCGGCAACGAACGACTTATTGCCGCTCTGGCGCGTGTTAAGTCGTATCTCGATTACGGTGCGTTCACCCCGATCCAGGTGGCGGCAACGGCGGCGCTGAATGGTTCTGACGACGTGATCGAGGAAGTACGCAAGGTCTACAAGCATCGCCGCGATGTGATGGTTGAGAGCTTCGCCCGCTCGGGCTGGGACATTCCGGTGCCGAAGGCCACCATGTTCGCCTGGGCACCCATTCCGGCTCAGTTCGCTCATCTTGGTTCGCTCGAATTCGCCAAGCTCCTTATCCAGGAGACTGGTGTTGGCGTGGCGCCGGGCGTTGGGTTCGGTGAGTACGGCGATCAGTATATCCGCCTCGCCTTCGTGGAGAACGAACAGCGCATCCGCCAGGCCGCACGCAACATCAAGAAGCTGCTCGGCTCCAAGACCGGTTCGGGTAACGTCGTGCCGCTGGTGGGCTAAGGCCAGCCGAAAAGCTAAGGCCCTCCTTGGGGAGGGCGATGGGGCGGGAGCATGTATTAGCTTGCCGCCCCCTTTCTTTGGCAAGTGGCGCTTTTTGTTGCCGAAATGTGAGTTCTTACAAACTCCTATTGACGGCTAGGCGAAATCCTATGCAGATGGCGCCACCATGAGTGACATCGCATCTTTCCGCCAAGCCGTAGAATCCTTCATCGCAGCCCGTGGCTGGACCCCAACGAGGTTCGGACGCACCGTGGCCGGGGATCCCCTGTTCGTTTTTGACCTGCGCGAAGGCCGAGAGCCGCGTTCGGATACGCGCACACGCATTCTGAAGGCCATGCAGGAATTTGGCGACGGCGAAGCGCTGCAGCCGCTGCGCATCGGCGTGGCTGGTTTGGGCAATGTCGGCGCGACGCTTGTTCGCATCCTGCAGAAAGATGCGCCCGAACTGACGCGAAAACTTGGCCGCCAGGTCGTTGTGACGGCTGTTGCCGCGCGCTCGCGTTCCCGCGACCGCGGCATTGATATTTCTGGACTTGAGTGGTTCGACGATCCTGTTGCCCTCGCCAAATCCGACGGGATTGATCTGTTCGTCGAGTTGATCGGCGGCGAAGACGGTCCGGCCTTCGCCGCAGTGAAGGCTGCGCTCGAAATTGGTCGCCCCGTCGTAACGGCGAACAAGGCCCTGCTGGCAAAGCACGGCGTTCTTCTCGCCAAGATGGCGGAAGCGTCTGGTGCGCAGCTCGGCTTTGAAGCGGCCGTGGCTGGCGGCATCCCAGTGATTAAGACCCTGCGCGAGGGGCTGGGTTCTGCCAGCATTGCCAAGGTGTTCGGCATCATGAACGGCACCTGCAACTATATCCTCACCCGCATGGGCAACGAGGACATCAGCTTCGGCGATTGCCTGAAGGACGCACAGGCGCTCGGCTACGCCGAAGCCGATCCGACCTTCGACGTTGAGGGCTATGATACCGCCCACAAACTCTCGATCCTCGCGACGCTTTGCTTTGGCTACGAGATTGCACCCGACCAGATCCGCGTCGAGGGCATTTCGCGGATCACGCAGCACGACATCAAAGTTGCGGCTGAGCTGGGCTACAAGATCAAACTGCTCGGCATTGCGCAGTGCACCGAAGAGGGCATCGAGCAGCGGGTTCACCCCACTTTTGTGCCCAAGGGCAGCGCCATTGCCGGCGTCGATGGCGTGATGAACGCCGTCGCGCTCGAAACTGACCACGTGCATGAACTGCTGCTGGCCGGCCCGGGCGCCGGCGGTCCGCCGACGGCTGCTTCGGTGCTGTCGGATATTCTCGATATCGCGCGCGGCACCCGCGTTCCGCCGCTGGGCATGCCGAGCGAAGAACTGCTGCCCTACAAGCAGGCGCCAATGCGCCCGCATGACGGCGGCTACTACATCCGTCTCAACGCGAAGGATGTACCCGGCGCGCTTGCGGCGATAGCAACGCGTATGGGCGAGCGCGGTATCTCGATCGACAGTGTCATCCAGCGGTCGGATTTGAGCGCTAAGGCAGTGGCGCCGGACGGTTCGCCGACCCGCACTGTTGTTATGATCACCCAGCAGACTTTGGAATCATCGGTACGTGAATCGCTTGCGCAGATCGCGGCCGACGGGTTTATCGTCGGCGAACCGCAATTGATCCGGATCGAAAGGCTCTAGTCCCTGCGGGGCAAAAGGGCTCCGGGAGGACACATGAGACTGAGCAAGGTCGAGGGCGAAAAGAGCCCGGCACATCTGCATCGGAGCCTGACTCTCGAACTGGTTCGTGTCACAGAGCGCGCGGCGATTGCCGCCGCAGAGTGGCGCGGCAAGGGTAACGAGCAGGCTGCCGATGAGGCTGCGGTCACGGGCATGAAGGCCGAGCTCGACCGTGTCGCAATCTCGGGCCGCATCGTGATCGGCGAGGGCGAAGAGCACGAATGCGACCAGCTCTATATCGGGCAGGCGGTCGGCGCAGGGCAGGGACCTGAGGTCGATATTGCCGTCGATCCGCTGGAAGGTGTCACCCTCTGTGCCAAGAACCAACCCGATTCCATCGTGGTGCTGGCCATGGCCGAGCGTGGCGGGCTGCTGAACGTTGCCCGCAACGTCTACATGCACAAGATCGCCGTGGGCGCCGAATATGCGCCGGGAACCGTTCACATCGACTGGACGGCGACGGAGAACGTGCGGGCGCTGTCCAAGGCCAAGGGCGTGCCGCTCAGCGAAATCACCGCCATCGTACTCGATCGCCCTCGCCATGCCGGGTTGATCGAGGAACTGCGCACCACCGGCGTCGCGGTCAAGCTGATCAGCGACGGCGATATCGCCGGGGTCATGCACGCCGTGAACACGCAGGATACCGGCATCGACATCTATCTTGGCTCCGGCGGTGCGCCCGAAGGCGTGCTGGCTGCGGCAGCACTACGCTGCATCGGTGGACAGATGCAGGGCAAGTTGATCCTCGATACCCCGGCCAAGCGTGAGCGGGCCATCGCCATGGGCATCACCGATCCCAATAGGATCTACGACGTTTCCGAGCTTGCGGCTGGGGACGTGCTGGTGGCTGCGACCGGCGTCACCGATGGCACGCTGCTGGATGGTATTCGCCTTCGTCGAAACTCGGTGGAGACCAGCACGATCGTGATGCGTAGCTGGAGCCAGACCGTGCGCTGGATCAGGGCGCAGCACGCACGGTAGTCGACGCGCCCCACTGCTGGGCACGAGAGGTCTTCCCACGACTCCTTAAATCGCCTACCTCTGCCCGCATGCTGGATGCGCCGCGCCCCTTTCTTGATGTCACCCGATCGGTTACGGACCGGGCGTGGGTAGACCGCCTCAATGCCGGAACGACCCGGACGGCGACAGCCATCGCCCAGCGCAGCAACATCTCTGAAATCCTGGCGCGCATCATCGCGGCGCGGGGTGTCGGGCTCGACGAGGCCGAGGCCTACCTTGAGCCCACAATTCGCGGTCTGATGCCTGACCCTTCAACCATGACCGCTATGGATGCATTGGCGGACCGCCTGGCCAAGGCCATTGCCGACAATGAGGCCGTGGCGCTCTTTGGCGACTACGACGTCGACGGTGCCTGCTCCTGCGCGCTCATGGCGCGCTACCTGCGCCACTTTGGTATCGAGCCGCAGGTGCATATTCCAGACCGCATTTTCGAGGGCTATGGTCCCAATATCGCGGCAATGGACAAGCTGATCGACAGCGGCGCCAGCCTGATCATCACGCTCGATTGCGGCACGACGAGCCTCGCGCCCATCGCCCATGCCCGCAGCCGGGGTGCGGACGTGCTGGTCATCGACCATCACCTGTCGGACCACGAACTGCCGGACGCGACTGCGCTGGTCAATCCGAACCGGCCGGACGACATTTCGGGGCTCGGCTACCTCTGCGCCGCCGGCGTCACCTTTATGGTTCTGGTTGCCGTCAATCGCGCGCTTCGTCAGCGCGGCGATACCGGGCTGCCGGACCTATTGAAGCTTCTCGACCTGGTGGCGCTGGGCACCATTTGCGACGTGGTACCGCTCACAGGCCTAAACCGGGCCTTTGTGGTGCGCGGCCTTGAGGTGGCGCGCCGCGGCGACAATCTGGGCATTGCAGCGCTTGGGCTGGCAGCGCGGGTCTCTGGCCCGCTTAACCCCTACCATCTGGGCTTTCTGATCGGGCCCCGCATCAATGCCGGCGGTCGCATCGGCAATGCGGCCCTTGGGACCGAATTGCTGACGGTGACAGATGAGCATCACGCGCTGGCCATCGCCGCGCGGCTTGATGAACTCAACTCCGAGCGCCAGCGCATCGAGGTCGAGGCCGTTGAAGAAGCGGCCGCAGTGGCCGAGATGGAAATCGGTGACGGCGAGGGTCCTCCGGTTCTCGTACTGGCCTCGGCCAACTGGCACCCCGGGGTTGCCGGTCTCATTGCGTCGCGTTTGCGCGAGCGTTTCGAACGCCCGACCTTTGCCATTGCCCTGCAACCTGATGGCACCGGAACCGGCTCCGGCCGCTCTATGCCCGGCGTCGATTTGGGCCGCGCGGTCATACAGGCGGTCGATATGGGGCTGATCTCCAAAGGCGGCGGCCATGCCATGGCTGCGGGCGTCACCATAAAGCCGGGCGAGCTCGGACCATTCCGGACGTTCCTGACCCAGGCACTGTCGGTTGACGTGGCAGCTGCTCGCGCCGCCACGGCCCTTTCGGTCGATGCTGCGCTGACCGCGCGTGGCGCCACGCTTGATCTGGTGAAGGATATCGAGCGGGCAGGGCCGTTCGGTGCCGGCAATCCTGGACCCGTCTTTGCTTTCCCCGCCCATCGCGCCAAGTTTGCGCAGGTGGTCGGGAAGGGGGGCCACGTGAGCTTCTCCCTCAGCTCTGATGACGGTGCTCGACTCAAGGCCATCGCCTTTCGTGCGGCCAATACGGCTATCGGCAATGCGTTGCTCCGCGATAGCGACACCGCGTTCCACTTTGCCGGAGCGCTGTCGATTGACCACTATCAGGGCCGCGAACAGGTGCAGTTCCGCCTGACGGACCTCGCTCGACCCAAGAGCTGAGCCAGCCCAAAATCCCTGCAATCAGCGTCTTGCATATCCATTTATCACGGCTAAAGTAGTCGCGGGCATACACTGGGAAGCACTGCTTTGTGGCTCAAAGGGTGTGCCGCCGATACTCAAATTGAGGCGGCAGCAAGAAGCGCCGCCGCCAAGTCTAAAGCTATTTGGATCAAGCGGCCCATGACGAAGACCGTAGCTGAAAACTCAAATACCGGCGTTACGCCGTGGATTCGTTTTGCCTCCTGGGCGGTTGAACAGATCGGCGTCAAACTTATCGGCAAGCCAAAGCATGGCGGGGTCACCGTCATTCTTCCCAATGGCAGAACGCGCACGCTTGGCAATCCGGCAACGGGCGAACACTCCGTGCTGCGCCTAAACAACTTCAGGGTCATCAGCGAGACTATGCAGCGCGGCACCGTTGGGTTCTCGGCTGCCTACATGAATGGCGATATCGAGGTCGATGACCTTACAGCGCTGTTCCGTTTCTTCCTGCAGAACCGCGAGATGTTTGAGCAAGCCAACCCTGGCTTCTTCCGCAAGGCCGCAACGGACCTGCACTACCACTTGTCGCGTCGGAACACGCTTGAGGGCTCCAAAAAGAACATCGCCGAGCACTACGACCTCGGCAACGACTTCTATGGCCAGTGGCTCGACCCTTCGATGACCTATTCGTCCGCGGTGTTCACGTCGGGCGATCAAAGTCTCGAAGAGGCGCAACTGGCAAAATACCGTCGAGTCGCCGACATGGCGGGGATCACGGAGGGCTCGTCCGTGCTTGAAATTGGCTGTGGCTGGGGTGGCTTCGCGGAAACCGTTGCAAGGGACTACAAGGCCCATCTGCGCGGCATCACCCTATCGGCTGAGCAGCTGCGATATGGGCAGGAACGCCTGGCGCGGCAGGGGCTAGATACGCTCGCCACTCTGGTGTTTGAGGACTACCGCCACACCGAGGGGCAGTTCGACCATATCGGCTCGATCGAAATGATCGAGGCTGTCGGCGAAGACAATTGGCCCAGCTATTTCGAGACCGTCCACGATCGCCTGAAGCCCGGCGGTACCGCGGCCATCCAGGCAATCACCATAAACGAAGCTGATTTCGATGGTTACCGCAGTGGGCCCGACTTCATTCAGCGCTACATTTTTCCCGGCGGCATGCTGCTGACCAAGACGGTGATGCAGGAGTTCGGCGACAAGTTTGGCCTGGTGCTCGAAAACGTCGAAACCTTCGGGCTGTCCTATGCGCGCACGCTAAGGCTGTGGCGCGAGCGGTTCCTTGAGCGCTGGCCGATGATCGCTCCGCTTGGCTATGACGAGTATTTCCGGCGCAAGTGGGTCTACTACCTCAGCTATTGCGAGGCGGGGTTCACCGAAGGCTCGATCGATGTCGGGATCTACCAGTACCGCAAGCCGGTATGTGACACCGCTTGACGCGGGCCCCTACTGCTTCGGCAGCATCTTGCTGGTGACCCAGAAGAACACCGGGTAGGGCAGCCAGCGCACCGACTTCATCAGCCAGACCATGCGCCTGGGGAAAGCGATCTCGAACCGGTCAGACTTGGTCAGGCCATCGACAATGCGACGCGCCGCTGCGTCGGTTTCCATCAGGAACGGCATCGGAAAGTCGTTTTTGTCCGTCAGCTCGGATTTGACGAATCCCGGCGCGATCATGCGCACCTTGATGTTCCGCGGCGCCAGCTCTGTCCGCATCGTTTCGAGCAGATTGATCAATGCAGCCTTGGTCGATGAATAGGCAGCGGAGCGGGGGAGGCCGAAATACCCGGCTACCGATGCGATCACCGCAAAATGCCCGCCACCCTGCTTGTCCATCTGTGCCAGCAGAGGATTGGCGATGCGGATGACGCCAAGATAGTTGGTGTCGACCACGCGCGCAAACTTGTCGAAGGCGTAGTCACCTACGGCCATCGGTTGCCAGGCAGCGGCGCCGAAGATGAAGAGGTCGATTCGGCCCAAGTCCCTGGCGATGGCGGCAACGGCTTCATCAACCGCCGCACTGTCGGTGACATCGAGCGCATAGGGCAGGATTTTGGAGGTGTTGGCCGATGCAACGGCGGTCAGCTTGTCCGCGCGCCTGCCTGAGATGGCGACGGTCCAGCCGCGTTCGGCCAGAAGCGTGGCGACGCTCGCGCCTATGCCCGATCCCCCGCCGACAATCCAGGCGACACCTGGCTGAAGTTCCTCGTTGCTCATAGGGTAACGTCTATCGCGGCTGCGACGCCAAGGTAAGCAGCCGACGAAAGAAAAGCGTCCAGGCATCGATTCGCTGAACTTGGGCAGGGGCCGAATCGAATTGGCGCTTGCGTCCCGAATCCCGCTCTTCGGACCCAGATGTGCGCAGCTCGCCACCAGAGTGGTGGAGCCTTGCCTGATTGCAAAAGACTGGGAAATGGTACGCCCTAGGGGAATCGAACCCCTCTCTGCACCGTGAAAGGGTGCCGTCCTAACCGATAGACGAAGGGCGCATGATTGGGCTTGTCAGCCTAGTCACGGCACGTTTTTGTACCAGTTCCTGGTACGCCCAAGGGGAATCGAACCCCTGTTCCCGCCGTGAGAGGGCGGTGTCCTGACCGCTAGACGATGGGCGCGGCGCAAGAACTCAGTGCTGGCTTTTAGCTTTCCGCCAGCAGGAAAATGGTACGCCCTAGGGGAGTCGAACCCCTCTCTGCACCGTGAAAGGGTGCCGTCCTAACCGATAGACGAAGGGCGCCTAAGCGCTGGGTGTCGTATAGTTTGGGGTTTCGAGTTGTGCAACCCTCAAGTGCATAGAAACGCAGAATTTTTAACAGCCTGAGAAAGTGACTGGCCGATTGTAGCTCCGCGGGCGGTCCCGTACGTCGACGTGAATGAACTGCTTTCCAGGATAGCAGCCAAGCCCGCCAACGCTATCCGTACGCATCGCAAAGGCAATCAGCTCCTGCTTGTCGACACCTGGGATGTAGAAGTCTGCCGCCATGCATTTGGTGTGATAGGAATTGTCGGCGCCGCCGGCGGCCGAATTGTGCTGCCCATCGCGATAGCCCGAACTCATGATGACCTTGCGGCCGAAGTGCCCTTCAAATTCCCAGATCAGGAATCGGAGCTTTGGCGAGATGCAGAGGGCGTTGACTTCCTTGCTCGCGACCAGCGTGCCCCAATCGTTCCGCTTGCCGGCGTAGCCTGCGCCGCTCGAGCTGGCGAACATGGCCATGGGCACGCATGCGGCCAGCATTGATGTGCACATGAGAATGGCGAGGGTAGAGCGGATGGTGCTGAGCATGACGACTTCCGAAAGACCTAGGGTTGCAAAAGGGCAACAGCCAAAGAGTCCGTTCCTGAAGTCTCTAAAATACGATCGGTTTCGCTAACCGCAGGCTAAGCACCACGGTTAGCGAAACGTTAGCTGGCTACCACTTGCCGGTGTTCGGCATCGACAGCCATGGCTCCTGCGGGGGCAGGGTGCCGTCCTGAATCAGTTCGACCGAGATGCCGTCTGGCGAGCGCACGAAGGCCATGTGGCCGTCACGAGGGGGACGGTTGATAGTAACGCCCATGTCCATAAGGTGCTGGCACAGCGCATAAATATCGGCCACGCGATAGGCGAGGTGCCCAAAATTGCGGCCGCCGGTATATTCCTCGGGATCCCAATTATAGGTCAGCTCAACCTGACCCTCATCGCCTGGTGCCCGCAGAAAAATCAGCGTGAATCGGCCTTTCTCGTTCTCGCTCCGGCGAACCTCTTCCAGCCCCAGACCTTCGCAGTAGAAGCGCAGGCTCTCCTCGATATTGGTCACGCGGACCATGGTGTGCAGGTATTTCACGGCAAAGCCTCCTTGGGGAAAACACTCGGCCTGAGGCCTAGCAATTGCCGGGTGAAGCCGCAATCGAGCCAATTCCAAACAGACTCTTAACAAAGGTCGCTGAATCGGACACAGTGACCGGTGTCTTGTGGGAGTACCTCGCCGTTGCGAGGCGAGTAAAAAGGGCTTTGGGTCTATGGGGGCCAAGTTCACTGGCGACGACAATCTATCCGGGAATCTGTCTGCAGAGACGGGGGCCACGAGCCGTTCGGATACGTCCCCCCCACCTAACGATTCCGGCCTCGACACCATAGAAATTTCCGGCGCCATCAAATGGTTCGATGCCGGAAAGGGCTTCGGTTTCATCGTGCCGGACAACGGCATGTCTGACGTGCTGCTGCATGTGACTTGCCTGCGCCGCGACGGCTATCAAACGGCTTATGAAGGCGCCCGCATCGTCGTGGAGGCGCTCAATCGCCCCGGTGGGCTGCAGGCCTTCCGCATTGTTTCCATGGATGAGTCGACCGCGATTCATCCCGCCCAGATGCCGGCGCCGCGCACGCATGTCGTGGTCGAGCCGACCTCGGGCATGGTTCGTCTTGAGGTCAAGTGGTTCAACCGCATTCGCGGCTTCGGCTTCCTGTCCGCAGGCGAGGGCGCCGAAGACGTTTTCGTGCATATGGAAACGTTGCGCCGCTTTGGCATCACCGAACTGCGTCCCGGCCAGTATGTGCTGGTTCGCTACGGCAACGGCCCCAAGGGCCTTATGGTCGCCGAAATCAGGCCCGATGGTTGGGGCGACGCTCCGTCCTCGCACTAGGAATTCCAGATGATGCTGCTTGCCCAAGGCTTTGGCCCGGCCCTGCGCCGTGCGGGCGCAGTGCTCGCCGTTTCCCTGATCGCGCTGCCACTGGCAGCGTGCAGTGACGAAGGCAAGCTGGTGCTCAACACGGCAACCGGTGCTCACACATTCAATGTCGAAGTTGTCGATACTCCGGAGTCGCGGGCCAAGGGCCTGATGTTCGTGCAGGATCTGGCGCCGGACGCCGGCATGCTGTTCGACTTCAAGGAGGAGCGCCCGGTATCGTTCTGGATGCGTAACACGTTCATTCCGCTCGACATGATCTTTGTCGGTGCTGATGGCGTGGTGAAAACCGTGCACGTCAATGCCATTCCGCATGACGTCACGTCGATCCCATCGGAAGTGCCGGTTCAGTTTGTTCTCGAAATCCCGGGTGGGCGCTCGGTCGAGATCGGGCTCGAGCCGGGCGACACGATGGAGCATCCCCTGGTGGGGGCGGCGCCCACCAACTAATTCTCAGAGCCGATGGATGACCATGAAGTCGATCACCGCCCAAAGGTGAAGGCTGGCGCCGACAACAACGAAGACGTGCCAAAGGGCGTTCTGGAACTTGAGCCTCTCCCAGAGGTGGAAGACAATCCCCAGGGAGTAGGTCACGCCGCCCGCCAGGACCAGATAGAGCGTCGTGTGCGGCAGGCTCTGGGCCAGCGACTGAAACACCAATACGCCGCTCCAGCCGATTGCCAGATAGAGTACGATCGCGAGGCGTCCAAACCGCTCCGGTACGATCAGTTTTAGCGCCACGCCGATCAGCGATGCTCCCCACACGAAGGTGGTCATCAGCACACCGGTCGTGGTGCCTCCGATCACTGCGAGGAATGGCGTGTAAGAGCCAGCGATAAATAGAAAAATCGCCGCCTGGTCCAAACGGGCCAATACCTTCTTGATGGGGGAAACCGGCCACATATTGTAGGCCAGCGAGACGCCCAGCACCGTCACCAGCGAGCCGACATAGACCACCAATGCGGGCACTGCCTCAGGCGCGGTCTGCAGGATAGCGAAGGCAAGCAGCACCGATCCGGCTGCGATGGCAACCGTGAGGCCCAACACATGGACGATGCCGTCTGCCACAAGTTCGGCCGGGCTGAACGGCCGGTGTTCCCGGCTCCACCATGAATATGCAGCCCGTGGCTTGTGCAAAGCGTCGCTCTCCGATGACCCCGACCTTGGCTTGAGGAAGTGACCAGATTATTGCCAAACCATGGCAATCGCTGCATCACGATGCCCGGACCGACGCATCTGGTGAACAACTGGTAGCCCATGCTTGACGCGTAACGGTAGCGTTACTACTGCATCGTCAAAACGGCCCCGGAAATCGTATGTCACCAGTAGCAGTCCTCGTTGCCCTTGCCGATCCAACCCGCTGCCGGATCGTCGAAATCCTGCGCGACGGGCCGCAACCGGTCCACGTGCTGGCGTCTTCGTTCGATATCAGCCGCCCCGCCATCTCGCGTCACCTGCGTGTGCTAAAGGAAGCGCGCTTGATCAGCGAGAAAAAGGCCGGCCGTGAAAACCGCTACGCTCTCCATCCCAGCCGGCTAAAGCCGGTTCAGGACTGGCTGGCGGGCGTGTCATCGGCAACGGAGGGCAAAGCGAAGGGCAGGGTGGCCAAGTCTGCTCCCAAACCCGCTACCCTCACCGTCGCCGCGCCGGAACCGGCTCCAGAAGCAGTATTGGCACCGAAGCCCAAAGCCGCGCCAAAGGCGGCCACAGCGAAAGCCAAGCCCGCAAAGCAAGAAGCGCCCATCAAGCCGGAAGCCGCGCCAAAGTCAGAAGTCTCTCAGATGGGCTTCGACTTCTGAGGGTTATTTCCTGGCCCGCCTCAACCGGCACTGCCTGGCGAGTCCGGCGCCTCTCCGATCGGTCGCCGCGAGCTCGGGAGAAAATTGGTATGCGCGCCGATAATTGTCTCGATGGCTGCCACGTCCACGCCTGGAGTGGTTTGTAGAAGGCCGATCAGACGCTCGATTGTTCGTTCCTGATTACCGATGATTTCAAGCAGGTCGAGTGTGTGGCCCGCATTGCCCGACCTGAAATCATCGGCAATAGAATCCAGAATGTTCTTTTGCATGTTCGCGCCCCGCGAGTTCACTGATGCAGATGAACCATAAAGAAATTGGCCGAGATAGCGCGATGCGAGAACGTTTTGCCGTAATTCGGCGTTAGTATTAAGAAGCGAAATATTCAATAGAACTTGCTGTCCGAACTCGGCGATGGCGCAGAGGCATGGCGCTACTCTTTTGATCAGAAAATTGCGAAGGTTTGGCGATCCCGGCAGGATCGCAATACTACCAAATTGCCCTTGAAATCATTGGGCTTTTCGACCAAAATCCCGCACCGGATCGATAGGTGCGGGAATAGACGTTCCCTATTCGCCCTCATTTTCGGGGTGCGGAACAAGCATGCCGATCCCCATTGCCGCCATCTTGGCGCGGCTTGCCGTCCGCGTGTAGACCGCCGCCTGCTCGGGATTGGTCCACCCAAATATAGCCATCAGCTGCTGATCACTCGCGCCGTTCTCCGCAGCGATGGTCGCACCAGCCTTGCGCAGCCCATGCGCTCGGCCAGGCACTTTCGCCGCCTTGCAGGCCCCGGCGAACCAAGTCCCGAATGATTCCTTCTTCCATGGCGTGTTTCGCATCGTGGCCAGATAGGTCAGGTCGCCAGTCGGCCCGGCGTCTATGGTCAACTGCAGCACTGGCAGCATCGGCAAGACAATCTCCACGCCGTTCTTCGTCGCTCGATATCGGATGATGCCGTTTCTGACGTGTTGGCGGCCGAGTTGGACCAGATCGCCGCGCCGCAGGCCGGTGTAGAGCAGCAAGTCCATCGCCAAGCGCTCGCGCGTGCCTACCGGCCACTTCGCCTGATACCTACGGACCTCGGCAACTGTCCAAGTGTGGTGGCCGTCCGTCGCCGGGGAAGGGCGCTCGATGCCCTTGGCCGGATTGCTGGAAAGGTAGCCAGCATCAACGGCAAAGGCGAAAACCTGATTCATCACCTTAAGATAATTGATCGCCGCAAACGGTGTTTCTGCGCGCCTGTCGCGCCCCTCCGCCAGCATCGACCGTGTGATTTGGCTCAGCCGCAGGTCACCGGCCGTCTTCACCACTCGATCCAGAATGCCCGCTCGAAACGTCTGAGTTTCCTTTGCCAACCCGGCGAACTTCGCGCTCGCCTTGTAGCGCTCGACCAACCACCGAAATGTGCCGCTGGTCGTGGGGGCGGGCGCGGGCGCACCTCCGAGCGCGGCCTCGTAGGCCGCCAGCCACTCGGGGCTCTCGTATTCCCCTGGAAGGCGCGCGCGTGCTCCAGTCCCGCGCCGGAAATACCAAACGGTCTTTCCATGGCGCGTGCTTTCGCGTTGGACGAAGGGCTTGCGACGGCGCGGCATGGGCAGCATCAGAAATAGCCTTTTGGCGCCTCGTCAAGCTTCTCGGTGCGGGAGGCAAGCGATTGAGGAATGAGCCTCACCGTGCCGATGGCAGTCTCGACCTCGACAATACCGCCTTGCTCTTCCGCGGCTTGGAGTAGGGTTTTGGCCTGACGCTTTGTGATGGAAAGCTGCCTCGTCATCCCCAGACCTCCTCATTGCCAGACCTGCCGGCGCCCGGCAGTATCCGCCCATGAACGCCGAAGAAGCCGATGAACGCATCATGAAATCCCGCCAAACCCTGCGCAAATACGCGCAGATGGTTGCCGGTGGCGTGCTGCCAGTTCTCGACATGGGGTTGATGAACGATGAGCTCGATCATTTGGAGCGCATTGCGGATCGCCACCCGAGCAAACTGGAGAAGATCCAGGCGCTGGGCGAGGAGTGGCTGAGCCTGATGGCGCGCATCCGGGCGAAGCTGAACTGAGGTTGCTGTTTGGCCCCTTGGGGCGGCCTCAGTCTCCTGCAGGCAACCGAACCCACAAGCCCTTACTTGCGGCCTCTTTGATCTCCGCTGTTTCCAATTGCTCCGCTGCCGCAACAAGTATGTCGAACAGGGTCGCGACAGATTCAGCCTCGCCGTTGTCCATGCCTGCCGAAATGCACGATGCGATACTGAGCTTGCCAAGTCCTCGGAGAAGCGTGTCCATATCGATGCGCTCATCGATCTTGCTTCGAATGTAGCGCCAGTTCTCTTCATATTTTTCAGACGTGTTTTCAGCCATTTTGTGGTCCCAAACTCACGACGTGAATCCCACAATACATTAGACGCCCGTTTCTCATAGCAATGGTTGCTGTTTTCGTCTGGACCATGGCGCACCGGACATGGCTTCAGCGCCTCTAGCTTGGCTGTTTCAGTCATGGGTCAAAACCCCTTGCTCGCGAGAAATTGCCATGAACTTTTCGATCTTGGCGTCCTTCGCCAAAATCTGGGTTGCTGTCGGATAGAACTCTCCGATTAGCCCTCTGGCGCGCAGGAGCGCTGCGACAGAAATCAGGTCTTGCAGCTCTTCAACGATCCGCTCGGCGTTGCTGAGCGGCTGGCCGGGCTGGACTTCGCCCAAGCTGAAGCGAAGGGCTTTAGACACGCGCTGCCCAACCTCGTCGCATTCTTCACTCAGGCAGGTGAGTAGGTATTCGGATCGGTTCATTCCCCGTTACTCCCAGCAAGGGCGGCGCGGAGATTGGTGCGGGCCGTGTCGAGGCGCGCCAGAGCGTCCGTCGCATAGTCGTTGTCAATCATGCTGAGATATGTCGCCTGCGACCTCGTGGCGGCCAAAGCATCGCAAGCGGCTTCCAGCTCTCGGGCGGCGGCAAGACTGGCTTCGGCGGCTTCGGCGCGGGAGCTAAGGCTGGTGACCGTGCCTGCTACTTCTTGGAGCAGGATCAAATCCTCCTGTCCGGCATAGAGCAACTTGGCGCACATCTGCCGCGCTTCATCCCTTTCCCGTTCCACAGCCTCAAGAGAGGATAGGGGAACGAGGGGTTCGACAGGCCCTTGCGATCTCCAATAGGCGGCTGTTTCCGGGTCTGCTGTGGTGCCGCGCTTAGCCGCGGGCAATCCATCTGGGCCGAGATCTAGCCAAGCCACGACCCGGCTTTCCCCGCCTGGATGGGTGGGGGCGGCTGGCTTCTTCTTGTGCCGATACTCGATCACGTCGAGCCCGAGACCTTGCCAATCCGTGACATGATCGTCCTCCCCCTCCTGTTCAGCAGGAGCGAGGGCGGCGGTGAGGGCGGCGCGCACTACTTCACGGCAGGCATGTTCGCCTTCGTTCCATTCGGTTGCGGGCCACACAACCGCATGCGCCCTCTCCAACATCTCATCGCTTACCGTAACAGGGGAGCGGAGATGCTGGAGCTCGGAGGCCATTGCGGCGAGCAACAACGGGTGGATCATCACGCCTTTACTTGCCGCCTCCTGCGCCGGCGCATCTGCGATCATCTTCTCCAGGCGGGCCGTGCTGGTGTCCAAAACGTCGGTCATGGCTGTTCGCTCTCCATAAGGTCAGCGTTGATGTCGCGGGAATTCGAGCCGAAGCCGCCGAAGGGCTTGACGGGGATCTTCTGCCTGGGACGATGGGCGCCGATGTGCTTGGCGGCCACGCGGTTCGACTTGGCGATTGCGGCCTTGTCCTGCGCCGTCTTGGCCTTGTGGCAAGAGGCGTGGGCGAGCGCGAGATTGCTGTCCTCGTCGGCGTCCTTGCCCATGATTTCGCGGGCGATGACGTGCTCGATTTCCCATTTCTCGCGGGTACCATCGATCTTGAGGCCGCACAGGTAGCAGATGCCCTTGTGCTGCTCGAAGAAGGCGGCGCGCTGCAGGGTGGTAAAGGACCGGCGGCGGGCGGTGTTGTAGCTCATGCTGCCACCCGATCGTCTTGGAACTGAACGCCGTGCTCCGCGCCGAACGCGTGGATCAGCTCGATGAGGTTGCTGAATTCCTCTTTGGTCAGATCGCTGGTGTGGAGGCCGAGAACCACAAAGCTGCCGGGGTCGATGCCTGGGGACACGCGGGCCTTGCGCAGCGATGCCGTGAACATGTCCTTCCAGTCCTCTGGGCTCAGCTTCTGGCCGTACCACTCGACTTGCGCAGCAACCTCGCCCAGCAGCACCCAGAGCTTGGAGTTCTGATCCACAGAGCGCTTGTTGACCTTGAAGGTGATGGACATGCCCATCGGAGCAGCTTCCACCCACCGGTGGGCCTTCTGCTTGTCCTCTGGGCCATTGATGACGATGGGGTAGCGGCTCATCGAATTGCTCCGGCTGGTTACTGCTGGGCATTGGCCAGCCGGTCCCTTGTGGATCAGGCGGCGGCCTGACCCTTGAAATCCTGATAGGTGCGGATGGACTGGACGATGCTGTCCAATTCCTCGTTGAAGGCGTCGACCGCCTTGGCGAGCTGGGCGATGTAGGCCTCGTCGCGCTCGACGCGGATGATCAGCGGGGGAAGGCGCGGCCAGAAGCTCACGAAGTCCCACCACTCGCGGCCGGTGATCCATAGGCAGCCTTGAACCTGGGCTTTGTGCTCGGAGGGCAAAGTCCCACGCTGCAGACGCTCGATTTGGACGGCCGGGATGGCGGTCTTGATCTCCAGTCCGCCGCGATCTCCGATCAGGCTGTCAGGGCTAGCGCCCGCCCGTCCGTTCTTGAGGAAGCCTACGCGAAGGGGCTCGGCGTCGGTCATGAAGGCGTAAACCTCGCGAGCGTCGTCTTCCATGACCTTGCCACGCTCCATGTGGCCGTTGCTGTAGCCTTCCGGGGCGGGCTCGCCGGTCAGTATTTCGCCAGCAAGTTGGCGCAGGTATTTGGCACGCGTGATTGACGCGCCGCCGTCCTTGCCCTTGGCCTGAACCGTCGAAAACTCACTGGCGGTAGGAAGCCCGGCACGGGCGGCAAACCATTCAGGGGAGCCCTGGAGGCAGTCGATGATCTCAAGCATTGTCGCGCTCCATCTGGTCGAACTGAGCGGTCGGCGCGACGTTCGGAGTGGCCTTCGCCTCCATGCGGTTGATGCGCTCCATCAGCATGGACTTGGCGGCGCCGAAGTGAACGGCCAGCAGATCGGGGACGGCCTCGATTTTCCCAAGCTGGCAGAACCTCTCCACCGTGCCCTTGGACCGTTGGATCAGCCCCAAAATCTCGGCTACCTGCTCATCGCTGATGGTGTCCTGCTGCACGGGAGCGGCGCCGGCAGCATTGCCGTCGTCGTCCTCGTTCTTAACGGCGATGTCCCAGATATCGAGCTTGAGATAGCGGCGGCCGTAGCTCTTGGTGGAGCCGTAGGCGTGCGGCCCGGTTTTGTTGGGGTTCCCCTTCATACCGTACATGTCGACGGGGATATCAGCGTGATAGTCCTTCGCGTGGCCCGCCTCGTGCATCAGCGTGCAGGTGATGCGAAGGCAGTTTTCCTTCGGGCTGTCTGCCTCGCCATAGGTCATCGAAAACCCATGCCGGGTGATGACCGGCTGAATTGCCTCGCTAATGGTTTCGTACTTCGCGTACCTGGACCGGGTTTGGTCGTTGACCGCGTTCCTGACGATCTGGGGCATTTCGGCCTGAGCCGCGGAGAAGGCAGCGAAAAAGGCCTTCTGCGCCTTCTGCGCTTCCATGCGCTCGTACATGCCCATGAAGCGCTCTACCCGATCAGGGTCGATTTCGGGGCTCAGCGCCATCCGCTCGATGACGGACAGGATTGCGGCGCTTTCGGACGCGGCAGGCGCCACCGGCAGCTGGTCAACAGGTCGAAGTTCCATAGCTTGAGACAAGTCGGGCTCCTATCCGCGCAGGAAGTGCGCGAGTTCAAATGAAAGGGCGAGGGACACCACCAGGGCCAGAAGGATCTTGCCGCCCTCTAGGAACTGCTGGGAGTAGGTGAGGGGAGTGGGGTTCATGACCGGCTCTCTGCTTTGGCGAGGGCGGCGAGGGCGGGCGCATAGGCCAGTTTCCGCAGTGTCCGGTGCATGGCAGCGGTGTTGCGAATGACCGGACCAGCATCGCCATCGATAATTCCGGGCGCAGGATCGACCGCCAAAGCCTCGACATCAGACCGCTCGACCGGAAACCGGATCAGGTGCCCAGCCTCGTAGGCCGCATAATACGTGCCACCCTCCATGACTTCCGCTTCGCTGTAGTCACCCGCCCACGACAGCGGATAGGCGTAGTTCGCGTTTTTGGGGCGCCAGAAGGTTACGTATGGCCGCGACGCCCATTCGGGGCGGAGGTCGCAGATGAGAAAAGGCCCCGGCGTGTGAGTTGGATTAGCCAATGCGGCCTCCTGCTTCCGAGCCGCGAGGGGCTACGGTGATGGGTTGAGTTGCCTTTTCCCATGCTGCGCAGGTCTCCCCATTCATAAGAGAGACCATTTCCGGAATGGGGCGGTCTGCTGTCATGAAGTTGACCCATGCTGGATCACCGGCCTCTGGCCTTGGAGACTTCGCGATTGTGACTGGGTGCGAGCAATCTACCCAATCTTCGATCGAAGCATTCCCTGAGTAGGTGTTATGCTTGCAAGAGCGGCAGTCGGTCATCGCGGTGCCTCCTTCAGGGCCACAGGCCGGATGGGTTGAGTTTCCTTCGCTCCCCAGAACCGGGGATCAGTGCGAAAGTCACAGGGTGGGAAAGGCGAGGGGCCGCCGAGGGGGTGGGTGATGGTCATGTCAGCGCTCCCGAATGGTGATCATTGCGCTGTCAGCGTTGGGAGACATGGCCCCCGCCACTAGGTATGTGACGTCACATTCAATGCCTGCATCGCGCAGAACCTTGGCGGCTTTCTCGGTGGCCTCACGTTGGCGCTCTTGGCGCTCGGTCAGAGCAGGCCCCACGGATACAGAGAAGGTCATGACGGCTCACTCCGCAGCCTGCTGCCAGTGCCCATCGGGGTCACCAGCAGCGCCATGGAAGGACACGCCCTCGGCGGCCTGAACGCGGTCCCAGAGGGGACCAGCAGCAGCGAGTTCGTCGTCGGCAAGGTTGGCGATCTTCCCGAACAGAGCCTTGGTGATGGGATCGCCGTTGCGCATCGACTTGCCTTCGATCATCACGTCGGTGCAGGTCGCTTCCAACTCGCCGCCGGTCAGGCTCACCTCGACCTCAACTTCGCACTCGAAGTCGTGGATCACGATGATGCCGAGGTGGTGGTCGGTGATGTCGCAGACGAAGGGGTAAGCCATGGTCAATGCTCCTAGGCATGATCTCGCTGCTGCCGACCGCGTGGATCGGCAGGGGTGAGGTCAGGCGGGGAGGGGTTCCCGGCGCGAAAAGCGGGGTCTGAAATGGTTCTGCAGCTTCCCAGTATGGAAGTTCATGTGGCGGGCGATGCCGGAAACGTCGTGCATCAGGTTGAAGTCGTCGGCGGCCAGTAGGCGCTCAAAGTCCATCGGGTTGCCGTTGGCATGCGCCGCGATCAGGTCCATCTCGCAATCACCGGCGGGGCGCTTCCACCCAAGCTTACGGGCGCGAGCGACGATCTTACGGACCAGTTCGCGTTCCTCTGCGGTTGCCTCGAAGCTGACTTCCATTTCCCGTTCCCCATCAGGGCTACTGCCCGTTGTCGACGAGAGTGAATGTAGCATGTATTGTTACACTGTCAATCAGTGTGTAACAAAAGGTGCTACAAAAGATTGCTGGGCATTTTATTGATTTTGCGACTCGACTCGCGCCGCGTTCAGCGTGTTAATGAGAACAGAACAAGAACGCACTGGAGGCGGAGATGTGTGAGGGAAGCTCGGTTTTGCTGCATGTGCGGTGTGGCGGATGCGCAAAGATGTATCAGCAGGAAGTCGCCTTGCCCGCCGGCAGGCCTCCGCCGGTCGACGGTGACGAGCTCATGGAGCACCCCGAAATTCGGGAGATGAAGTTCGAGTGCCCCAAGTGCGAAACGCCTAGCGCTGAGATCGTCGCGTTCAAGGTGAAGGAGACCAGCCGTGCCGCGTGAGGTCACAGAGTTCATTGTCGTGGCGCCTGCGAACCAGGCTAAGGCCGTCGAGTGGGCGGAGCGGCGACTTGCTGCGTTCCTTGAGACGCATTTCCCGCTCTACAGCTTCCGCATCGAGCCGTTCGGGCCGCTTTCGGACGATGACCGCTTCACCGTCATCCCGGTGATGAGCGCCCCACCAACCGGGCCGGGCCAAACAGATCGCATCAAGCTGCTGAGCCTGGATCCGACTGTGATCCCTGAAATCTGCGACACGCTCAGATCCTTTGATCTGAACGGCGCTACGACACACTGAGGAATTGAATATGGAAGCCGCTGAACAGGTCGCCGCTGGCACCATCACGCACTACGTCGTCCAAGCCTACCGCAAGGGCAAGCGCGGCAAGGTCGAGGCCGAGGAGCCGAAGATCGCGCGTGACGAAAACAATTGCCGCAGTATGGCCGAGCGGATGGCGCTATCGCGTCACGCAGTTATTGCGTTCTCGCGCACTGGAGATCCCCACACCGGGGATTTCGATGATCCTGTGATCCTGGCAAAGCACGGCGATGTGCCAGAGCATCTGGGGTAGGGCTTTCGGTCCGCATCCCGCCGCGTTACCTTCAGTGTAAACAAGGGGGCGGGAATGCTAAAAGTTGTGCTGACTATTGGGATGCTGATGACACTGCCGGCGGCGGCTCAGCAAGAGACGTTCACCGAGCAGAGCAAATGCTGGGCCGGGAGCATGAGCTTCTCGCCCGGAGCCACATTCAGGGCTGGGAATGCGGTCATGGTCTGCACGAAGGAATTCCAGTGGGAAGCCACAGATCAGTGGTCATCCGGCTGCGCGGCCGATGGCAAATTTTACACGCCAGGGGCCGTGAATAATGGTCCCAACGCAAGTTCGATCAAGACAAGGTGCTTGGAAGATGGGCGATGGGAAGTTGTCGCAGCAGAGTAGGTCTCAACAAAAAGCCCGCCGACTAGGGCGAGCTACAGGTCTTGTAGTATGGCTTTTGCGCGCGGCGCGAGAGCCATACTTGCTACTGGCCAGCAAAAAGCCCGCCGGTTAGGGCGGGCCAAAACTATTTGAATTCCATGTCGGGCGAGTGGACCCTGAGCGTGGCAATCACTTCCGGCTCGCCCTGATCCAGGGTCACTTCTATGGAAACATAACCGGGCGCTGCGACCTGGATAATTGCGCCGCTGAACGCTATCGGAAAGCAGTCTGCTTGCTCAGGGACATCAACGTCGTCTTCGATTTCCATCGAAACGGACCCATCAGGTGACAGCATTCTGACTTTGAAGTGGTGCTTTCCCTTTAGTCCTTGCACTCTAACCAAAGCCGACAATGGGAAGCTGCTGGGGGTAGTTGCAGGGATGAGGTCCCCACTATAGACGCCGATTAAGAAGTGCTTGCCCGTGATTTCCTGCCTGACTTCGTCGCAGAAAAAAGCCGAGAATTTAGTCATTTGTTTCAACGTGATAGTAGTTCTTGGGCGCATTGGAAACGCCATAGACCTTAGACTGGGTCAATGTTCTCGGGGTGGTGGGCTGCGTCACGTGGTACGGAGGTGCCGTTTCAACCTCAGAATTGTTGCGGTCCGCTCGATCAATCCGTCTAAGTGAAAAATGCGGCTGCCAGCCCATAGCCCACGCGAGCTCCGCCACAGATCGCAGCGTCAAATTCACTTCGCCGCGCAGCATTCGATTGATAACAGAACGGTTGACGCCCAAGCAGTCGGCAACCTTCTGTTGAGTAAGGCCATGCCGCTGCTTTTCTTCAAGCGCGGCGTTGATCAAGGATTTCCTGACGGCGCCAATAAATCGACCGGCGGCACGCCTTTTGGGATCGATCTTCAGCTCATAGGACATCATCATAACTCCCGGTAATAAACTTCGGCTCGTTTAGGCCAAGGGCGTCACGTCTGCGGACAGCGCTCTCTCGATAGCCTGGATACAAGCCGTGCTTCTTAATTCTGAATGCAGTGTCGACTTCAGCAATGACGAACGTCAGCCGCAGATGAAACCATCCAATGAAGCGGATGTCGGAGGTCTTTAGTTCCCAAATCCCGCGTTCTTCCGGCGTCATTGAGTGACTGCGCTCCCAGTAGTCAAGGTTCGTCCCCGCCACGAAATCGTGCATCAAATCGTCAACCTGCTCCAAAGGATTTTGTCGTCCATCACCGAGCTCTGGATCCAGCCCAGGCAGGACGGTTTCAAGCCAATCAATCACGTGGGGAAAGGCGAAAAGCCTACCTTGAATTTGTTCGCCGGGCGAAAGCCCGCCGCCGAGACGCACTAGCTCACCCCTTCCTGTAAGCTCCGCTAGTGTTGCCATATAAGCTAACAAACTCCCAGATGGTAGTTAATGGTTGGTAAATTATTTTTAATCATGTCCCTTCGCCGCCCAATCACTGCATCTCCCCTGTATGCCGCTTCCCCTTGAGCCCTTTCGCCGGTTGCCGCTGTTCCAGGCATTCCTTGAAGCGGAAGGGGTCATCTGTACGGCCCCGCCTATGGAAGAACGCAATATGCGATGGGCTCGCCGCCGCTGTAGGGGCTTTTGATTTCCAGCTTCCACTTTCCGTTGAAGCGGAAATTCTTGTCGATGGCATACCCCTGCATCATAGCGCAGAGTTCGCGCGCTTCGCCTGAAGTCATGTCTATGTGCATGATCACAGCGGAGCCCCAGCCTGAAACCTCACAGGGCTTGCTCATGAGCCCAGTCCTGTCTGCTGCCCGACAGAGCATGAACGCATTTTCCACCTCGTCGGCGGCCGCCGGCGTGACCAGCATCAGTGCTGCTGCTGCAGCTCCCCAAAGTACCTTCATGCTTCCCCCCCCCCAATTGCGCCCCTCAGCGCGATACCCCGGATCAGCCTATCCCGGCAGCCTATGGATGATGTCGCGGACCAGTCCGACAATCGCGACCTCCACGCCATTGTCTTCCCAGTTGTCGTGCTCCACGACGATGGCCTTGTGCTTCGGGTTCGATGATCGAGGCTGGAATTCAATCCGGTCATCAAACCATGCAACCTGTTTCACCGACAGCTCGCGCTCCTGGCCGCCATTGCGCGAGCGCTGAATGACGACAACCAGTTTGTCCCGTAAGGGCGAGCGGCTGGCGATCTCGTCATAGTCGACGGCGACAATTCGCGACCCCGGCGTGATGGGATGTGGCTCCAGCCTATTCATGCTGTCGCCGGACACGTCATAGACCCGCTGGGTTGCATCCGGGAATTTGTCGTCGGCGGGCACCGTAACCCACTCTGGGTCTTCCTGATCGAGCTCGTCAACTTCGCGCCAAGCGCCGGCCTCTACGATTGCCACCAATGGCGCCGTGCCGGGCGGCCTCGTTGCGCGCTGGACCTCGTCCGTCGTGGGCGACGTGCTTGTCTTCGCCTCCCATGGGAGCCGATTGAGCATCAAGTCATCCGCAGTGACCCCGAGGTGCGGTGCCATTACCTCGGCGCGGTCGCGCTTGAGCTTCGAGTGATCGTTAGCTAGGCGGTTCACGGTGGCTCTCGAGACGCCGATCAGGTCAGCGAGCGCTTCCTGCGAAGGCACCTTCGAATTCTTGATGAATGGGTCGAGCCAATTTGCCATGTGACATCTATCCAGCATGGCGCATGCCGCATCTATGCCATAAAATGTTACACAGTGCTTGACGCGAGTGATGCAATGTAGCAAATAATGTTACATGCAGCTTGAAACCTACATCCGCGACAATACCACCGTCACCGAGTTCGCGCAGCGCATCAAGCGCAGTCGCGCGCAGGTTCACCGCTACATCAAAGGCGAGAACCTGACCAAGGCCATCATCGAGGACATCTGCCGGGAAACTGGTGGTCAAGTCGCGCCCGCCGACTTCTTCGCTCCTGCAAAGGGGGTATCCCCATGAGCGTCGAGGACAGTGTAGCTCAAGACCAACTTCGCGCTTTCGTGGAGCGCGCCGAGCGCATGAACGAGGAAAAGGCCGCAATCAACGAGGATCTGAAAGAGATCTTCGCGGAAGCGCGCGGCAATGGCTTCGACGTGAAGGTGCTCAAAGCGATCATTTCCGATCGCGCCCAGGATCCGAGCAAGAAGGCGGATTTCGACAGCCTCTATGAGCTGTACGCCGACGCACTTGGCATGAACGTTGCTACACGTGCAGGTGCACGAGGCGGTGACGAATGAACCGCCCTCGCGCTGACTATGCACCCGCAATCTGGGCTCTGGCTGCTGGCATCGGCCTGTCTGCTGCTGCCGCTCACGTCCTGCGTATCGTGGGAGCTTGGTGATGGGGCGCCGCATCTTCACCAGTTCGGACATGATCATTGCCATCCTCGTGGTGGGCGTTCTGGCCGTCTGGTTCTCGACGGGGGCGCTGTGATGTTCGGCGCGCGTCTTTCCACCATTCCGGCCTTGAGTTCGGCAGCGGCCGCCAAGGCATCTTCGGCTCTATCGGCGGCGGGCTCATGCCCTGCCGCCATCAATGACCATCAGGGAGACGACGCCGCGCGGGGCCTTGCGCGTGGGGCAATGCGTCGTCTGCCTCATGGGCATGTCCCATACCAATTCCAGTTTGCTGGGGCTGACGCTCCCTGGCAAAGGCCGGTGCGGTTCTCCTCCTCCCGCCGTACCGGCCACAACTTCCCTGCCATGCGCCTCACGGCCGCCGGCAGGGCCTTTCTTTCCGTGCGGCTCCGGGGTTCCAGCCCCTTTGCCGCGCAATCCGTCTCGGATGAGCCGCTTCAACAACTCGCTCTGTCCGAAGTCCTCAACCACCCAAAACGCCTTTCTTCGACCGACCTCGATGGGATTGACCCTATCGAGATCGGATTGACGCATGCGCAAAAGTTCTTTGCTCCCGGAGCAAAAGCCAATGACTGACATGACCGTTGTTGAAGAGGCTGCAAGCTGGGCTGATCTGCTGGTGAAGCGCGAACATCGCGGCCCCGGCGACACCCTCGATGCCGCCCGGCAGCGCGCCGCCCGCAAGCACAAGCTGCCCGAGCAAGTCCTCTGGGCACTGCGCTACCGCAAACCCAAGCGCATCTGGGCCGACCTTTACAAGCGTCTCGAACTGGCTGTTGCGGCCGAAATCCAAAGCCAGGAGGCACGCCTTGCCCACGAACTCGAAATTGCCAAGGCCCTCCCTCCTACGGCGGCTCGCCTCGCTCTTATCGCAGAGACGGAAGCTGTTCTTGGATCGATGGCGGGCGCGGCGGGAAGCCCGGCTTCCGAACGAACCGACTGACAAATCAACCCCACGCGTGGAGGACTGATTGTGACCCTGACCAATGAACTGCTCGAAAAGCTGGTGACGCCAAAGGCTGGCTCTCTCGTGAGCCGGTTGCCGAACCTCGCTGCGCGCAAGAACGCCAAGCTCATTGCCGAGCTGAAGCGCGCCGAGGAAGTGAAGGGGATGCGGGCATGACACCCGTTGCGTCCGCTCGCGGGCTTTTCCGTGCCACCGGCAACAAGCCCAAGCCCGTCGTCGTCGAGCTGCTCGACGGGACACTGGCAAAGTCTGGCGAAGGCCTGGTGCGCGAGAAGGATGACTTCTATCCGACGCCGCCTGAGCCGACCCGCGCTCTTCTGCACGCAGAATTGCGTCGCTTGCTCGATTTCAACGGCGTTTGGGAGCCAGCAGCTGGTGACGGTGCCATGGTGCGCGAAATGCGTGCCGTTGGGCTGGAGGTGTTCGCCTCGGACCTCGTTGACCGCGGTTGCGGCGCCGACATTCAGAGCTTCTATGATTATCGCACCGCCCCGCGCGCGGCCATCGTCACCAACCCCCCGTTCGCCCTTTGCAACGAAGACCCGGGTTGGGTCCGGCATGCGCTGGAAAAACTAGACATCGAGTATATGGCGCTGCTGCTTCCCGTGAACTGGATGGGCTCCGGCACCGAGCGGGCGGGCCTGTGGTCGCAATACACTCCTGCGCGCGTCTACCTGATGCGCTGGAGGATCGACTTCACGGGGCAAGGCGCACCGCCGATGCTCAACGCCTGGTTCGTTTGGGACAAGGAGCATAAGGGCGAAACCATCCTGCGCATGCTCGACCGCAAGGACGCCCGGCAGTCCGAGCTTTTCGCAGGAGATCCAGCATGATCCCCCACACAGAAGCAGGGAAGGGCGAGCAGGTCCGCCGGACCGTGTTCGTCAATCGAGCTGCAGCGAAGCTGACAGCGGAGAAGCTGCAGCGCCGTGGCCAGACCCTCTCCGAGATCGCGGAAGCCATGGACTGCAGTCGCGCGAGCATCGTGCACCTTCTCTATTGGGAAGCGGTGCGGTCATGAGTGGCGCCGAGAAACTGACGTCGGACAACCACGACCTGTTTCGGCGCATGACGCACTTGCTCAATCTCCGCTGGAGCTGGGAGGCGATAGCGCTCGACGTGGGCGTGTACAGCATCAACGACCTTGCCGTTTGGTACGTCGAATATCGCTCACCCAAGCCGCTGCCGATGGTCGCTGCCCACGTTCTCCCCGTCCCGGTGCGCTCCTACGCCAGCTCTGTTCAGGCCGCAAAGTTCATCGCCTGGCGCAGGGAGAATATCGGGGCTCGCAAGGCGCTCGCGGAGGCCGGGCTATGAGCAGCAATCGCGCCTGGATGCCACTGCACATCGGGGACTACCTCAAGGACACCGGACACCTGAATGCCGCTGAGCACGGCGCCTACATGCTCATGATCATGCACTACTGGCAGCACGGCGCGTTGCCGGCCGACGAACGGCTGATTGCCCGCATTGCGAAGCTGTCACCCAACGACTGGGCTGAGAGCCGTGACGTTCTCGCTATGCTGTTCGGCCCTGGGTGGACGCACAAGCGCATCGATGCCGAGTTATCGAAAGCCGACGAGATCATCGAAAAGCGCCGCGCCGCTGCACAAGGACGGCACGCCAAGAGCAAAGCCGATGCAAGTGCAGTGCATGTGCATAGCAAAAGCACTGATACGGGCGTGCCACCTAGAACCAATAACCAAGATACCCCCCCTAACCCCCAAGGGGGCGAGGCGGCGGATTTGTATGGCGAATTGCTCTCGATTTACCCGGCGTCGGTGCACACCAAGCCAGACCGCGCCGAACGCCAGTTCTTCCGCCTGTCGCTGGACTTGCAGCGGCTCGCCGTCTCCCAAGCCAAATCTGCTCGAACCCAAAGCGAGGCAGACCGCCAGAAGCGGGGCAGGGATGCTGCCACCCATGCTGAGTTCGTCCAGGGCCTCGACGGATGGTTGCGTGACGGCGCTTGGAAAACGGTAGCGGCTCCGGTTCCCATCGTGCCCATGACGAAGCTGGATCGAGAGCGGGATGCCGACCTGTGGCGGGCCTGCGAGCGCATCATGGGTCGGCCGGCGCCCACGTCCGATCTGGCTTGGTCCTTCCCAAACTCCGTCATCGAGCAGGCGAGGGCAGCGGCATGAGCAAGGACCGCTCCCAGTACCTCGCAGCCGAACGCCACAAGACGAAGGTGGGCAAGCAGCGCAAAGCCCTTGCGGAGATTGCCGAGGCTGCCGTCGCGGCCATTGCTGAGCGCGCAGAGGGCAGGGAGCCTGGCGCGACGATGGACGACCTGGAGCGCCGCATTCGCGACATCCAGGAGGCGCTGCGATGAAAGTCCCGCTCTCCGATCAGATCGAGGAAGCCCGGCTTCACCGAGACGCCTTGGGAAAGGCGGTAGCCGACAAGCCGCACCTCTTGGAGAGGCTGCACCGATCGGAAGCCCTGCTTCTAACAGTCACCGCCTACGCAGCATTTGAAGCCGATATCCGCCAGACGGCGCAGGAAAGGAGCACGAAATGACCGCGACGACCGTCTATTTCAACATCGACTTCCGCACCATGCAGGGCAATCCGCATCGGACGCCCACGCCATTCGGGCTGGCGCAGACAATCGGGCGTGGCAACGTCTTTGAGCGTCACGACCGGCTGGAAGCGGCATTGCGTGATGCCTGTGAGCGTCTGGAGATGGCAGGGTTCCCCGCTGCCGATCTTGAAGCTGTCCTTACCCCACTCCCCACCCAAGAAGTATAGGGCAGGACAATGAGCGACCAAGACGCAGAAGCTCAGGAATTCGCCAAGGCGATGGCCAGGATACCGCGCCCGGTAATCTGTTTCGCCAACGGCGCCGTGTGCCCTTGGTGCGGTTCGCTGCACAAGACGGTGACGTTCGGGGCCAACGAATGTGTTGGCTGCCACAGGTCATTTTGCTTCGGCTACCCCGACTGGCTCGAGGGCAAGGAGCCGGTCTCATACGTGCCGTTTCCATGGAAGGAATGGGACGCCTTCAAGCGCGCCGATCTCATGGAGAACTGGGTGCCGAACAAGGCGCTTAAGGAAATTTACTTCCGCCAGACCGAGGAGCAGATCGGCATTTTCGCGAATGCCGGCCAGCCAAACTGACCACCACCGACTAATTCAGATAGACCAGAAGGGGCTTAGACATGACGGGGCAGAACGAAACTTGGTTCATCGTGCAGACGAACCCCAACTGTGAGCGCAAGGCGGTTGCTGAGATCCGTCGTGCCGGCTTCCGGGCCCACATGCCGCGCCTCGCCCGGGTGCGCCGCCACCACCGTACAGGCGAACCGCTGGTGAAACGCCGGCCGCTACTGGTAGGATATGTGTTCATGCGCTTCCCGGGGCCGGTGAACTGGTACGCGCTCCGCAAGTGCCAGGGCGTGAAGGGCGTGCTCTACATCGACGGCCACGCCTACCAGATGCCGCGGGAGAATGTGGCCGCGATCATGCGGGCGCAGCGCTCCATGCGGCACGAGGATCAGGACACCAAGGCTGTGCGCCGCGAGATGCGCAAGGGCAGGCTGGACGTCCGGCAGGCGCAGCACAGGGCCAAGATCGGCGGTATGCAGCCGGGCCGCTACATCACCGCGCCGATCAGCGGCGCCGAGCGTATCCTCGCCCGCATTCTCTCGGTGACGAAGAAGGGGACCATCAAGGCCGTGGTGCAGATCGAAGGCCGCGAAATGCCTGTGGAGTTCACCGACATCGATAACTTGGAATTGGTTGACGCTCCGCGCAAAGCAGCGTAGATTCAGCGCTGGATGATCCGATGTTCTGTAGCGGTTTTCGCCGGTCGGACCCAGCCAACCCACCAGTTCGGCGCTTTCTTTTTTGCGCCCAGAATTCAGAAGCCGCCCGGGAGACTGGAGCGGCTTTTTTTATGCGCGCCGGTACGCATCCACGGGAAAGCCGGCAACCTTCAACCCCTCATGAGGTCCATATGCGTATCCGCTCCATCATTGGCGCGGCGCTGCTCTGTCTGGCCACGCTGGCGTTCGCGCCTGTTGCCATGGCTGACCCCGCGCCCGACATCTGTATGCTCGCCCCTGCCCAGAGTGCTTCCGCCGCCTACGACATCGTCCCGGCCGCTCCGGCCTGTTCGATCGACGTCCTGGCTGCCCAGTCGATTGCCGCGCTCAGTCCCGGCGGCGACGAGGGCGAAGCCGCTGGCCCTTGCTCGATCCCCGCGCTGAAAGCGTCCGACTTTGCCAACTCGCGCCTGCACTTCGACCCTGGCCGCTGTCTGGGCTGACACTGACGGTCGGGCGCTACGGCGCTCGGCCTGTTCACCGAACCTGTACAATGCGCCTACGGGTTCGATGAGCAGGCTACGTTTTAGGTGGGTTCATGAGCGCGTGAGCGACAGCGTAATGGCGCTTCTTCTTGGTAAGCGTATCGATGAGCGACATTGCATTGTCGGTGTAAGCGGAGAAGTGGTTTTGGTCAGGCTCTGGTTTCAGAAGCGAAACCTTCGCAGCGATTGCAGGATGGTCAAAGTGCACACCAATTTCACAGTGAGCAAAGGCGTTTCGCACAGCACGGATGGCGTGCAGTTTCACTGACTCTTCCGGTGTCACAATTTTTAAGGCGCCCGCCATATGGATTCGGGCCGAGAATGAAGAAAGCGGGGCGTTCGCTGCTGTGAATAGGCCTTTCCGGATGGACTTCGTCATTCCGGGGAGCGCTTCTTCAATAAGGGCTCCAAGCATTCGCTCGATAACCGAAGAATACATGAGAGCGATGCCGGAGTGCGCCATTCGCTCCCACCCATCAGGCAACTGCTCTATCTCGTTTGATCCGGTTTCCATTCACTCCCCCACTGCCTAAGCTTAGCAGCCTCTTCCCCCGTCTCAATCCCCATCGAGCGCGGCGATACACATCCCGCAACCCCTTAGCCAATGGTCGCCCGCTCGATTCCTATAACGAGACCAAGCGCTGAACAGTGGCGAGCCAGACACGGTCACCAGTGGTTGGGTGGCTAAAGGCCACTTCTACGGCCTGGCCCTGTACTAGGGCGGACTTCAACTGCGCTTCTGGGGAAACGGCCTTTAGCGTGGCGGATATCTCATCGTGCATCTCCTGCTCTGAGCAGGTCGAAGGCGCGTCGATGCTCTGGTCGCCAAGCATGGATATTAGGGTGCGGATTTGCTGTGGTGTGTTTTCAATCATTCCTCATCATACTCGACGGCTGAATTGACGTAAACCCTTGACAGGGCTGTCAAATTTTGACCGCGCTGTCAACCGTCCCCTCCCTAACCGGTGGGGCTTTTGCATTGGAGAGACAGGATGAGCCGATTGGTCATTGCCCCCATCTCTCTTAAAGACGCCAATGTGTTCGTTTCGGAGCACCATAGGCACCACAAGCCGGTCGTTGGGCACAAGTTCAGCCTCGCGGCTATCAAAGGTGGCGAGGTCGTTGGAGTGGTAATCGTGGGGCGCCCTGTGTCACGTCATCGGGACGACGGGGCAACCCTAGAGGTCACGCGCCTGTGCACGGTAGGCGAGAAAAACGCCTGCTCGTTTCTGTACGGCGCAGCCAGCAAAGCGGCGTTCGCGCTAGGGTTCAGTCGTATCGGCACGTACATCAGGGCCGACGAGTCGGGCGTGTCGCTCGCAGCTGCTGGCTGGCGACAGATCAGCCAGACCAAAGGCCGCTCGTGGGACACGCCGAGCCGCCCACGCACCGACAAGACTGAAATTCAGTCCCGCCTTTTGTTCGAGCGCGCAGCCTAACCCCATTCCCCAGCCCTTGGCATAACAGCCAGGGCGCAGGTCAAGCGCTAGCGCTACCTGCGGATCTGTTGGACTATTCTAAGGGGTGAGATGGCGAGTAGTTCGCGGCATGCGTGACCGCTTTCATGGGGCGGCTGCATAATGCCAGACCAATAGCGGCGAACCCAGTTGAGCGACATTTCGCCATCCGGGGTCGTGCCTCGCCAGTCAGTGGCATGGATCACGGCTGCCGCATCTACCAACTCGACTTCGTAAAGCAGCATCATTGCTCTACTGGCATCGGCATTGCCATAAAATCGGGCTTCCCCGACATCATCAAAGAAGTAGGCACAGTCCAAACGGGACGGCAGCGAGCCATAGTGTAGTGACCGAACATCTTCCATTACAGCCTCCCAGTGGAAACGGCCATGGCTCGCGCCATAGTGTCGGATGATCCTGCCCCAGTTTCCGGGGAGGATTATTGAGCCGGGGGCAAGTGGGGTCGAGTTCAAATGGTAATACATCAGGCCAATAGAACAAACATGTCGCCGAGTGCCAAGCCTCCGCCGGCTGGTAGGAATGGATTTGCGTGATGGCCTGTTGAATACCGCGCCCCGCCTACCGGGTGCGGTTGTTTCGGAGTCTACAGGATTTCGTGATCGGACTTTAGCTGGATGCCTGGGAACTTGTTCACACCGAGCGCGCGTTTCGCGGCCGGCCCAATGCGGTCCCCAATTTCAAGTGACGCCAAATAGTGAGATCTCAAGGCGGCGAGCGCAGGGCGTATCAGGGTCTCTAGCTCCATAGCGCGGACCTCAAAGCGTGGTGCCTCGGCCGGTGGCACCGCAGATGTAACGATCTCCCCGGCGACGCTGGTAACGGGGAGGTCGCGTTGCATCGCTCGGCGAAGTTCAGAATATGCAAGCAAGGTCTCCACCACACTGTGGTGGCGCATTGATAGCTGGATTATTTCATTGGCCAGTTCTTGCTCACCGCCTTCGTGAAATGGTGCGAGCTCAGATGCGTCAAAGGTGATTGGCGCACTCAGCCCCACGATTGGCTTGACGCGTTCAAACATTCGCCGATGCGTCTGTCTTTGATCATTCATGGTGTTTAGGCTCTCGTCGATCATGGAGAGCACATTGTTGAACTCGTTGATGATCAACGACACCTTCATGACGCATCGAAAGGCTGCGTCGCGACGCGCGGCCTTCCGCTCGTTGTCTGCTACTTTGAAGGCAACAAAGGCAGCTATTGCGGCGCCTAGTACAGTGGCGGCAACCTGGACGAAGAATTCGCTCCACGAGCCATCAACACGGACGCTTGCCTGTGGCGAGTTCCAGAGGAAATATCCCGCGGCTATAGAGGCGGCGGTGGTCACAGTTAGCGCCGCCGTGAGTAACGCGCCTCTCAGCATTTGTTCTGCCCCTAATTTGTTCTCGAGGTTTCTAGGCGGTGGGGCAGTGCCCAGCAAGCCGACATTCCGTTGGCGCGGCTGACAATGTTCGGTTTCTGGATGTGCTCATCACCACCCGATCATCCGCCTGGCCGTTTGCAAAACGGCCCAAAGGAAAACTAAGGGCTTCCCGACAACAGATAGATCGACCAGATGCTGATCTCTATGAAGGTGGCTGCTGCGGGAATGAGGAAAATCGCTGTACCGATCGTAAGCAGGACAGTGCAGGCGCAGCGAGATATCGGATCATCAGAGTTTTGCATGTACCACTCGAGGGCCATGGCGGCTTTTACGGCCATCACTTTTTCTCGTTCAGAGGCAGGATGCCCAGAGCGCGTAAGACGGATGAAGGTCTCAAAGTCGGGCATTACCGCTAGATGGGGTCGACAGGGCAGTTTTTCGGATACACGGGCGAACGCCGTCTGTGTCCGTTCTGGGGACGCGAGGGTAAGCGGAACTACCGCATCTAGAAATTCTTGGATGTCCACAGACGTTCGCACAGCTGAGGGGCAGCGCAATTGGAAGATCAATGAGCCGGCCGCCAGCAAGACCAGCCCATAGTAGGTAGTAACGAGACGCCAGGGCGTTTCTGGCCAGAAAACCCTGAAGGTAGGGGCTAGTTCAGCCCACTCCAGCGCGTTGCGGTTCAGCAGCAACAGGTAGCCGACAGCAGAAACCAAAAGCGTAGCTTTGGCGGCGTATGAGTTGGCGAAAGGACGGATGCTGCTCCAATTCTGAAAAAGGTACGACGCCACGCGTTTACAGACGTTCCCCCACGTCAATGCTTGCCCCATGACCTGCCTCCCCAACCCACCGGATTGATAAGGGGGATTCGCTGAATGGCCAAGCTCACCACGCTGAAGCCATTGGTCGGCATGATGAGCCCCCTGGTGGCCACCATGCACGAGACCCGCGACACGGCGGCCGCCAGCCGCAACGCCGTGCATTGGGGCCAGTGGTACAAGTCGGCGCGGTGGCAGTGCTTGCGCCTCGAGGTGCTGACCCGCGATCTCTACACCTGTCAGGGCCTCTCACGCGCCGGTTAGCGCGAAAGAAAGTGCCCGCGCAGAGAGCGCGGGCGCGTAGTCATTTGTTAGGTGCGACTGGACGTGGGCGCGCCTACAGTCGGCAGCGGTGACGGACACCGTCGTATCCCATGAAGCTATCGCTGCGTTCATCGTAAGACCGATAGCGCGCGTAGCATGCGTCGACATGCGAGGAGTAGGACCCACCGGAATAGATTGGTACGCCGCGACCGTTGTTGCCGTTAGCCAAGATTCCACCAAGGATGGCGCCAAACCCAAAGCCGAATAGCCCAGCAGCTATGCTGTCGAGGTCATTCTGGCGTGGGCGGTAGAAGTTGGTGTAGTCGCGATCATTCCAGCCGCCGCGATTGAAGCGGATGCAGTCCCGATCATTCCTGTAGGAATCGCAGTATCTGCCGATCACCTGGTCGCGCTGCTGCCAGTAATCGCCGCCCATCCTCTGAGCGCTCGCCGGTACCGATGATGTAAGCATCATGGCGCCGCTAAGTACTATAGCAGAAATCGAACCGATCTTTTTCATCATGTTTCGTCTCCACAGCTAGGCCACCCGTATCAGTAAAATGTCTGGGGCCACTGATAGGTTGCCTGTGCGCCTGCTCGACAGCCCGAAACCAGAAATACGTCTCTTTGGCGCGATGCGTGCCTGACCGGAGCCTGACATTCCAATGGCAAAAGGAAAGCTCAGCATTGAGGTGCAAACCTTCGTGGTTCAAAGCCTCGCCTGCTTCGACAGCCCTTCGGTCGTAGTTGCCGCGGTCAAGCTGGAATACCGCGAGACGATCACACGCCAAGCCGTTGAGGGGTACGACCCGAACAAACGGGCAGGCGCCAACCTGTCGGCCAAGTGGCGCGCCCTATTCGAAGAGACCCGCAAGGCCTTCCTTGAGGACACCAGCAAGATCGCCATCAGCCATCGTGCTGTGCGACTCCGGGCACTTCAGCGCATGGCCGAGAAAGCCGAAGGGCAGGGCAACATGGTCTTGGCCGCCTCGCTGATGGAACAGGCCGCCAAGGAAGTTGGCGACAGCTACACAAACCGGCGCGAACTGACCGGGAAGGATGGAAAGGACCTGCCCCTGGCATCGCCAGCGGTGACGATCTTCCAATTACCGGACAATGGTAGGAGCTGACGCCGGGCAGAGCGCCCAAACAATCATTCGCCCCCAACCGGGCCCGCAGACGACGTTCCTTGCCTCACCGGCGGATATCGCGATCTACGGAGGTTCGGCTGGGGGCGGGAAGACCTGGGCCCTCTTGATGGAGCCACTGCGCCATGTGGCAAACCCACAGTTCGGCGCGGTGTTCTTCCGGCGCACGCTGGTCCAGGTCCGAAACGAAGGCGGGTTGTGGGACGAGAGCGAGAAGCTCTATCCAAACCTGCAGGCCAAGCCGCGCAGTGCGCCCGACCTGTCCTGGACTTTTCCGTCCGGCGCGTCGGTCAGCTTTGCGCACCTCGAGCACGAGAAGTCCGCGGCCAACTGGCAGGGCTCTCAGATCCCTCTTATCTGCTTCGATGAGCTGACCCATTTCACGGCCAAGCAGTTCTGGTACCTGTTAAGCCGCAACCGATCGATGTCGGGCGTTCGGCCCTATGTGCGGGCGACGTGCAACCCTGACGCGGATAGCTGGGTCGCGCAGTTCATCGCGTGGTGGATTGATCAGACAACAGGCCTCGCCATTCCCGAGCGGGCCGGCGTTCTTCGCTGGTTCATTCGCTTGGGCGACACCATCATCTGGGCGGATAGCCCTGAGGAGCTGGCACACTACACGGACCCCATCAGCGGCAACCCAATCCCGCCCAAGTCGGTAACTTTCATTCCGGCCAAGCTGACCGACAACGCCGCTCTGATGGCGGCCGACCCGGGCTACATGGCCAACCTGATGGCGCTGCCCACAGTGGAGCGCGAACGCCTGCTGGGCGGCAACTGGAAGATCCGGCCCGCCGCGGGGCTTCTATTCCAGCGTGGCTGGTGCCAGATCGTCGACGCGGCGCCGGCAGGTGTCCGCTGGATGCGAGGCTGGGACCTGGCGGCAACGCCAAAGAAAGAGGGCACAGACCCCGACGGGACGGCCGGAACCAAAATCGGCAAGCTGCCGGATGGCCGGTACATCGTCGGGCACCACGTCAAAGCTTGGGCATCGCCGAATGGCGTTGAGACACTGATCAAGAACACTGCCGAGCAAGACGGGCGCGAGACGGAGATTTCGCTGCCTCAGGACCCCGGTCAGGCCGGTAAGTCGCAGGTTACCAATCTGATCAAGCTGCTGACTGGCTTCACCGCCCGTGCAACCCCGGAATCCGGCGACAAGGTCACGCGGTTCTCTCCGTTCTCGGCCCAGGCCGAGGCGGGCAATGTCCTGGTGCTTCGCGGCGCATGGAACGAGGACTGGTTCACGGCGCTCGAGGGCTTTCCCGAGGCCTCACACGACGACGATGCAGACAGTACGAGCCGGGCGTTCAATGCGTTGCTGGACAACAAAACCGGCCCGGCCACCTCAACCGTATTCACAGGGTTCCTGTAATGGCATTTGACATCAAAGTCAGGCACCCGGCCTATGATCAGTTTTCGCCTTCGTGGGAACTGATGCGCGCTGCGTTCTCCGGCGAGGACGACATAAAGGCCGCCGGCGCAAAGTATCTGCCGATCAAGAATGGCCTTGCGAAGCTCATGGCGGACGTTTCGCATCAGGCCTTGGCCAAGGCCGCATACGACGCCTACAAGGCGCGGGCGGAGTTCCCTGACCTTGTGGCGCTCACCGTGCGCGGCGCTGTCGGGACGATCCTCGACCAGGCGGCCGAGATCGAACTGCCAACCGAGCTGGAACCTCTTCGGGAAAAGGCCACGCGGGATGGGCTTACGTTGGAGGCTCTTCATCGCCGCATTGCCACGGAACTGATGACAACCGGCCGTTATGGCGTGCTGCCGGGCATTGATGGAAACGGCAATCCGTACCTCGCCGGATACGTGGCCGAATCCATCGTCAACTGGGACGTTGACCAGAGCCAAACCGCTGATTTCCTGGTGCTGGACGAAACCGGGCAAGAGCGCGACCGCGCTACCAATGCGTGGGAGACTGTCGAGCAGTATCGCGAGTGCTATGTCGAAGACGGGCGCTATAAGGCTCGCGTCTGGCGTGCGGCTGGCGGCGCTCTGGAGGCGGGCGAAGAGATCGAGGCGCAGGACCGCAAGCGCCGGCCTTTGGGCTTCCTGCCGTTCGTGTTCATCAACACCAATGACCTAACCCCGGGCCCCGACGATGTGCCGCTCTACGGCCTCGCCAAGCTGTCAGTGCGCATCTACCAACTTGATGCCGATCTACGGCAGACCTTGCACTACACGGCCGAGCCCACGCCCATGGTGTCCGGCTATGACGACCCGCAGAAGGCTATCAAGGAAGGCCACGTCCCCCAAGGCATCGGCGGCACGAATATCTGGGTGTTGCCCAAGGATGGCGACGGCAAGTTCCTTGAGTTCACCGGTGCCGGCGCTGAGGCCCAGCACAAGGAAATCGAAACTGCCTATGACCGAGCCGTAATGTTCGGCGCCCAGATGCTCGCCGAGAAGGGCAATGGGGACGAAAGCGGCGAAGCCAAGCGCGTGCGGATGGACAGCCAGCATTCAACGCTCAAGGGCATAGCCATGACTTCGGCGTCAGGGCTCGAAAAGGTGCTGAAGAACGTCGCGATCTGGATGGGCGCGAACCCCGATCAGGTGAAGGTGACCCCGAACCTGGACTTCTTCGACCACACGCTCAGCGGGCAGGAAATCACTGCTATCGTCAAAGCGTGGCAGGACACGGCCATTTCGTGGCGCTCTGCTTTCGACCGGCTCAAGGCCGGTGGCGTGGTGCCTCAAGATCGGACCGCCGAGGAAGAGCTGAAGCTGATGGATGAGGATCAGTTCCGAGAGGATGATCCGCCCGAGGTCTTGCCGAGCCGCCACGTGAGGCAGCCCTAGCAATATCGGGCGGTGCGCCCCGGCGTTCCGAGGCGGGCTCTTTATGCCCGCGAGCTCCATAAATAGCGTGCCCACTGCGCCAGTTCTGGGTTTTGCCAAAGTACGAAGCCGCCGCCGACGAGCGCCGCAAGGATCAGTAGTCCAAAGACCTTCTTGAGAACTGAGAACATCAGCCACAGCACCACGGCGGCGGCCACGCTTATCCCGATGAGTGTGTAGGTATCGGTTGGGATTTGTTCTCTCCGCCTTCTGATTGCTGACCTTATCTGCCGCCTTACAGCGAACTGCCTTTTGCCGCCCCCGGGCGGCTTTTTTGTGCCCGCGAGCCGGGCTCCCACTGAAAGGAAAGCCGATGGCTTTGAAAGCACTTCTCGAAACGCTCGAGGGGCTCCCTGAGAACGTCCACGAATTTTACAAGGATGAGGGTGGCAAGTTCGTCCTCGATATCGAGGGGATCGATGATCACCCCAAGGTGCGCGGCGTCATCACCGCAAACCGGGAGAACGTCAAGAAGCGAGACGAGTACAAGGCCAAGGCCGCCGAGCTCGAAAACAAGCTGGCCGAGATCCCTGAAGGCTTCGACCCTGAGGAATACCTAGCCCTCAAGGCCAATGCCGGCGACCCGGACGATCCAAACAAGAAGAAAATCGCTGACGAGCACATCCAGTCTCAGAAGGCACTATATGAGCAGCGCATCGCCAATCTGACCAAGAAGCATGAAACCGACCTTGCCGATCGGGACGCTGCTATCGCCGAGCGCGACGGCTACATCGACAAATCGCTGGTTGAAGCGGGCCTCAAGGACTCGCTTCTGGACGTTGGCGTCGACCCAGAACTGCTCGACGGCGCTCTGGCGTACCTCAAGCCGTCGGTGAAGGTGCAACGCGCCGATGACGGCAGTCGGCGAGCCATTGTCGAAACGGACTTGGGCGAGATCGATGTGAAGGCCTTCGTCAAGGACTGGTCTCAGTCCAAGGGCAAGGCCTTTCTCGGCAGGCCCTCCGGTCCTGGCGCCGAGGGGAACAGCGGCTCCGGGCGTTCGTCCAAACTACCGGCCGGCGACTTCGGCGGGACCAAGGAAGACCGCGCCAAGGCTATCGCCTCCAAATTCCCCGAACTCGCTCAAGGCTGAGTTCGGTCGATAGCTGCCCTCGATGGGGTGCAGCAGGCGCGATGCGCCATCCAGCCGGGTTTACGGCACCCCAAAATGCTCAACAATCAGATCATGAGGATCAGCTATGTCTCTGTCTCAGATGCAGGTATTCAACAAATACTTCATGCCTGCCACCATCGAAACGCTCGCCCAGATGGTCGAGAAGTTCAATGCCGCGTCGGGCGGTGCAATCCGCTTGACCACCGAAGGTTTCGAAGGCGATTTCCTCCAGGAATCCTTCTATGCGGCCATCCATTCTGCCCAGCGCCGCGTTGACCGGTACGCCGCCCAGGCGTCCGCTTCGGCAACCGACCTTACCCAGCTCAAGCACTCGACGGTGAAGGTCGCTGGTGGCTTTGGCCCGGTTCGTTTCGAGCCGTCGCAGATGACCTGGCTGAACAAGCCCACGGCCGAGGGCATCGAAGTAGCCTCCCGCAACTTCGCCGAAGCCCTGATGCGCGATCAGCTCAACACAGCCATTGCGGCCCTGGTGGCTGCCATCGCCAACCAGGGCCCCGCCGCGACCGTGGACGTGTCCGGCACGAAAAAGATCGACTACGTGGCCGTAAATGACAGCCATGCTCTCTTCGGCGATCACTCGCCTCTGCTGGTGGCGCAGGTGATGGACGGTGTGAGCTATCATGGCTTCATTGGGCAAAACCTGACGAATGGCGAGACGCTGTTCCAGGCCGGCAATGTCCGCGTGGTTGACATCCTGGGCCGCGCAGTGGTGGTGACAGACGCCCCTTCGCTTTACAGCGCTGCCGTGGTCGATCCGGTCACCCCTGCAAAGCGTCGCGTGCTGTCGCTGGTGGCGAATGCTGCCACGGTCCACGACAGCCGCGACATCATCTCGAATATCGAGACGAGCAACGGTCAGACCCGCATCGAAACGACCCTGCAGATCGACTACACCTTCGGCCTTGGGCTCAAGGGGTACACCTGGGACGAAAGCACCGGCGGCAAGTCCCCGACCGACGCCGAACTGGCGACCGGCGCCAACTGGGACAAGGTGGCTTCCAGCGTGAAGCACACCGCTGGTGTCCTCGCTGTTGGCCAAGCCTGATCTTAGCAGTGGGGCGAGTTCGCTCGCCCCATCACCAAGATCAGGAGAGCACAATGCCCAAAGACCAACCCATTATTTATGAGCCCCATCCCGTTTCCGTGGCGAGGAAGGCTGAACTTCGCGGTCAGGGGTTCAAAATCCTCGACGCGGTGTTTGCGCCTCCCGGCACCACTGTCGTACTGCCCGCTACGGCGCCGCTGCCCGCGATCGAGAGCAATCCCGCTGCCGCGACTGCTCTGGCGCTGGCTGGCGGCAACTTCATGGCGTTCAAGTCGGCCGCCAAAAAAGTGCTGGGCGACGCGCTGCCGGGCACAAAGCCTGAGATCATCGCGGCCCTTGAGGCGATCGGGCAGGGCGATGATCCGGTAATCGACGTTGCCGATGGTGTTCCGACACCCGTTCCAGAGGCATGGGATGCCATGACCGATGATGAGCTCCTCGCTCTCGCCGCCGAGCTGTCCGGCGGCCCGGTAGTCGCTTCTGGCGATGCAACGCCAGTCGAACGTGCCAAGTCCATCATCCGGGCAACGGTCGAAGACCGGGCGATCCGTAATGGCTGACCACTACGGAAGCCTTGCGGGTGCCAGCGCTTACATCGCGACCCTTGCCAACGGCGCAGCGTGGGCAGGCTCCAGTGACGAGGCGCGCACGAGTGCGCTAGCACGGGCCTCCCGGTCGCTGGATGGTGTCTATGGCGCGCGTTTCCCGGGAACTAAGACGGGCCGGCGGGCGCAGTCGCTGGCTTGGCCCAGAACGGGCGCCTTGGATCACTGCACGGGCGAGACTATCCCTGCGAATGATGTGCCCGCTGAAATCGAGCATGCGGCTTACGCGCTGGCACTGGCCGAACTGCGGACACCCGGAGCCACCTCCCCAGAGGTCACGCCCGGCCGCTTAGTGAAGCGCCAAAAGGTCGAAGGGTTAGAACGCGAGTTCTTTGGTGCGGGTGATGGCGCGCAAACCAGCGCCGAGGCCATGCGCCCGGTCAACATGATGGTCGAGGACGCGCTGCGCTGCCTGCTGGTGAAGGCCTCCGGTGGCGCTTCGGTCTGCGTGGTGAGGGTGTGATGGACGACTTCTACGCAGAGATGGCCGACGTGGCCGCCGAGCTCTTGGCCCCAACCAGTGAAGGCGGGCTAGGGCAGGGGCTTGTTCAACTCAAGCGTATCGTCGTCTCTCCTCCCCCGAACAACTGGACACCCGGCACCGAGACGGAAACGGTCTGGACGCTGCGCGCCGCCGTCCGCCGCCTGCACCAGCGGCACGAGAACGGCGTGCTGATTGTTGAAACCGGCGATCAGATCATTGCCGCGACCGTTGCCACGCTGACGATGCAGGATGGCGTGGCCGTCGCGCCAGTTGAACAGGCATTCGAGCCCCAGAACGGCGACATCATAGTGATCGACGGCGCGGATCGCGCCATCGACAATATCACGCCTATTCCGGGCGCCGGGACAGTCTCAGCGTGGAAGCTCTGGTCGAAGGCATGAACCAGATCCCGGCCGGCCCCGGTGTTTGGTCTATCGAACAAAATCGTCAATCCGACGGAGGGTAACCCGGCGGTTACGCCATTCCTCTCGGGAAGTGTTGATCAGGAGGTAGTCTTCCCCGTAGCCAACAGTCTCCAGGACGCGGGAAGGAATGCCGAAATCATTCACCAAAACGCGCTTCAGAGATGCCGCACGGCGCTCCGAAAGTACTTGGTTCGAGGAACGTGAGCCCACGGCATCGGTATGGCCTTCAATAAGAAACAAGGCGCGGCGACGACGGTCTAGAACATCGCTGAGCGCGTCAGCAATTTCGAGGACCTTTCGGTACTCAGACCGCGGGATTGCGGCGGAACCAAACTCGAAGTTGATGGCCTGGATATCGACGGACGGTGCGGCCCTGCGGAGGTCGGGTCGTTTGCGGAAATCTTGAATGGTGACGCGGTTCGCAGGCGCCAGTTCCAGCGACGGAGCAGCGTCTAGCTGACGCATGATCTCATCCGAAGACGGGATTGACGTGCTCTGAGCAAAGGCGGCTGCGGGCGAGGCGGCAACAACTGCAAGCCCCAGCAAAAAATGACGGCGGTCCATGCGCGATCTCCTTATGCGTGTTCGTTTGATGGGCATTCCTGGCAGCTAGAACCTGAAGGCAGCCTGAACGGGTCGTTCGGACTCTACGGAGCCGCACCATCAATGGAGGCTTGAATGCTCAAGAAGCTCAGCCAACGTGAAATCCTCATCAATCTTGCCGCCGAGTGGGAAGTCACCCTTGCGGCAGCATGGCTTGAGGCGATCCGTTCCATCACCTCTTCGGTCGTGCTGGGCGCGTTGGTCGCTGAACTCGAGCGCGGCAACCTCGATGCGGCCATGCGGCTGCTCAACATCGATGCCAATCGCTTCGCGCTGTTCGAGGGCGCGATCGTTCAGGCCTACAATGCCGGCGGCCAGGCAGTGGTCGGATCCATGCCTCGGCTGACCGATCCAGAGGGCAATCGCGTCCATTTCTCGTGGGGTGTGCGCAATCTCCCGGCCGAGCAGGCCATGCGCCAGCACGCAGCGGGGCTTGTGGACGGGCTTGTCGGGGAACAGTTGGACCTTGCTCGCCGCGCACTAGCCGACGGCCTAGCTCGTGGCCAGAACCCGCGCCAGACGGCACTGGCACTGGTAGGTAGGGTGAACCTGAGGACGAAGCGCAGGGAGGGCGGCCTGATCGGCCTCACTCCTTCCAGCGTGCAGACCCTCGACAAGATCTATGCCGGGCTCCGCACTGGCGATACGCAGGCGATGCGCGACTATCGCGCCTATGCCCTGCGGGACAAGCGCTTTGACGGCCATGTGCGTCGGGCGTTGGAGGAGGGCGGCTCGGTTCCGGCCAATGCCGTGGACCGGATCGTCACCGCCTACAGCAACCGGGCGCTCAAGTATCGCGCCGACAACCTGGCGCTGACCGAAACCAACACTGCATTGGCCACGGCCAAGAACGATGCCTTCCGCCAGCAGGTCGACGCGGGCAAGCTCGAAGCCGCCGACCTGACCAAGACCTGGACGCGCACCGTGAGCCGGATGCCGCGCCACGATCACCTCGAGCTGGTGGGGCAGACCGCTGCCTTCGACCAGCCCTTCATCGCCCGGGATGGGACGCCGATCATGTTCCCGCACGCGCCTGACCTGCCGGCCAAGCACCGGGTGGGCTGCAAGTGCGGTGTTACGGAGACGATCGACTTTACCGCGCAGGCATTGCGCAAGTACCGGGCTCGGCTCGATGGGTAGCTTTGCGGCTACCATTGGGGCGTGGGCTCAGAAGGTGCCCGAGGCCTTGGAAGCCACGTTCCGCAACAGCGCGCAGCGGCTTGTGAAGGAACTGGACGGCGAGCTGACGCGGATGGTCTATGACGCGCCCCCGGCGCCCTCCGGCTACCAGCGCACGGGCTTTCTGAAGGCTTCGCTCGTGGCCTCGACGCAGGCGATGCCGCAGTTGGTTCGGGACAATCCCGGCGCTCCTGTGAGTGCTGACCATGTCGGCCCGATCGTCTTGGTCATCAACGGCTGGGAGGGCGATGAAACGCTCTACCTCGGCTACACGGCCAAGTACGGCGCGCTGGTCCACTACGGAGCCAATGGCAACGCGCCCAAGCCATGGGTGTCGCTGGTAAGCCAGCGATGGGAAGCCATCGTCCGCGAGGAAGCCGCCAAGGTGAAACAGGCGTTTGGATTGTGAGCATGGTTCCATCGATCGAAACCCGCATATTCGAAGCGATCCGGGCGCGCGTGGCCGCGCTGCCTATGGCCGCTCAACATCAGATCGTCTGGACTGACGGGCCGCTGCCCGCCGGCCAGCAGAGCTACACGCCAAGTCCGACGCAGCGCTATCTCCGCTGTACCTGGACGCCGAACCGCCCTAGCCGCGAGGGTAGGGTGGCGAGCAACCTGCCCACCCTCCGCATGGGTGTTTTGCAGATCGATGTGATGGGGCTCAAGACCCAAGGAAGCGGAGTTGCGCGTGAGGTAGCCGGACAAGTCGCGGCGCACTTCCGCTCGACTCTTGCATGCCGTTCATGGGCGCCAGCGTTCGCGTGATGGAGCCGCCTGCCGTTGGAACGGTATTCATCGACACACACGTCCAGGTCCCCGTCACCATCGAAACTCACACATACGGATAGGAGCCCGAAATGGCTTGTCCTGAATGCGCCGCACGCCGCCGGTTGGCCCGCGATGCCCTGTTCAATGCCAAAGTCGGTGAAGCCCTCGGCCATGTCGTGACGGGCGCTGCCGAAGCGGTTGGCCTCAAGGCAAAGACCGGCCAGGCAGAGCTGGTTGAAAAGGCCGACAAGACCGGGGCGAAGCGCAAGAGCGCGTAACCCACCCCTTACCATTCCGGCGCTGTCCGGTTCCCGCCTGCCCTAACACGGCGGGCTTTTTCATGCGCGCAGGAGAAACCCACATGGCGCTTCAGACATATGCCGATACCAAGCTGTTCATCGGACGCAAGGCCCCGGACAAGCTGACCATCACCGCTGCCGACTTTGCAGGCACCACCTGGATCGAGGTGTCCGGCCTCGCAACGCCCGGTGCACTTGGCGACACCCAGGCCATTACCGAGCAGGAAGTCGTCAGCGAGAGCCGCATGCTCAAGGCCAAAGGCATTCGCAATGCCGGAACAATGGAAAACCAGTTCGTGCCGATGCCGCTCGATCCCGGCCAGATCGCGCTTCAGGCCGCCATCGACGACGATTGCAACGCCTATGAGTTCAAGGTGGAGTATGGCGCATCCTGCTCGCCGGAATCCACGGTGACCATCAGCAATGGCGCCGATGCAGACGTGACCTGGAATGCGCATGGCTTCCTGCCCGGCCAGCCGGTTATCTTCTCGACCACTGGCGCATTGCCTACGGGCCTGACCGCGGGGACCGTCTATTACGTCATCGCAACGGGCATTACGGCAGACACCTTCAAAGTGTCGGCCACAAAGGGAGGACCCGCTGTTGCCACCTCGACCGCCGGTACCGGTACACAGACCGCCGATGCGCCTCCCGTTGGTAAGACCCGTCTGTTCTGCGCGCTTGCGCATAACGCCAACAACCCCGGCGGCGGCTCATCTGCGGCCTTCCTGCTGAATTCGTCGCTCTCGGTGACCACCAACATCATCACCATCTGACGCCAGTCCTCCGGCGTCCGATAGGCCGGTGGCAGGAAGTGGTTCGCCTTGCCATCGGCTTTCTCCTCATGAACCACCATGGAGAACCAAATGTCCTTTGACCTGGATAGCGCCTATCTCGACGTTGATGTCATTGACGCTGGCCGGTGGATTCCGCTCGGGGCCGATTTCCCCGGCGTTGAAATTCACGCCTGCGGCCTGTCGTCTGAAGGCGCGAAAGAGCTCTTCGATCGACTTAGCCGCGAGGCTCCGCGCGAGGATCGCCATGTCAATGGCATTCTGACCGACGAGGCCAGCAGCCGGATCATCCGTAAGGTCATCCTGGAAAAGTGCCTCAAGGACTGGCGCGGCTTCGCCTCGGGCGGCAAACCGGTTCCCTATGCCAAGAAGACGGCCGAGGGCCTGCTTACGGAACGCAAGGCCCGTCTGATCGCAAATGCCTTCGTCAATGCCATCATGGCCATCGATGGCACCCGCGTTACCATCGATGTTGAGGGCGTGGAAAAAAACTAATCGACGTCCTCACGTGGCATTTGGACAGCCCCGACGCGGGTATGGTTCGGATGCACTACGTGAGGACGGGTGTCGCAATCCCGGCGGGGCTCATTCCCCCGCCTGTCTGGTCCGGCTTTGAGCAGTGGTTCAACGACTTCTGGGAGCTGGGCACAGAGCGCCAGGTTGGCATGGGCGTGGGCCCAATCCCAAAAGGCGCAATCGATCGGCACGTTGCCGGATGGCGCAAGGCTGACGCCAGCCTGTTCTGGCGCCTGATCCGAAAGATGGACAACGCCTTCCTTGAGCGCAGGGACGCCGAGGCCGAGGCCCGCCAGCAACAGCGATAACCCAGAGAATGGTACTGATGGTGGGAGCTCTACCGGAAGGCCGCGATCATGGCCTCGGTGACATCGCTTGGGAAGCAGATGGGCGAACGACCGCCGGGCTTTGAATAGGCGCTGTTCCCGCCGCACCGTCGACCGTTCCGCATCGTGTTGTAAGGGCAGGGGCAGCTCCCCGAGTAGTTTCGGATGCTGCGCTCTATGATTTTCTGAATAATTGCATCGCGGTTGATGCTGGGCGGCGTGGCCGAAACTAGAGCCTGGGGTGCTGGTGCTGCAACAGGGGTTGGCCGAGTTGTCGACGTGTACTGTTCGCTGACCCACCCACGGCCCCCCGCAGAGGTTTGAACCAAAAGCCAGCCGCTCGCGCGTTCGAGGATAGTAAGTTGTTGGCCACTGGAAGCTTTGCCAACGATCTCACCAGAGGTGTTGGGCGCAGATCTAACGTTCAGACTTGAGGCGGTAACAAACCTGGTCTCAGGAGCCGTCGCTGGAGGGGGCGCTGCCGGTGCGGACACGTTGACTGTGGGGGTCGATATCGCCGGTGCCGGTTTCTCGGGTATTGCTGGCGCGGCGGAGTTGGCTGACCGTGGCTGGAGGCTTGCAGAGCTACGGTTTGTGGAAGACCCGTCGTTACCAAATAGATTGAAGGCAACGATGATCCCCACCACGCCAAGTATCCAGGGCCATACATTGCGCCCTTTCGCTGGAGCGGGGCCGCTAGGATCGGGCGGGTGAACGACCGGCGTTCTTCGCACGGACGGGGTGATTACCTCGGAATAGGAGAGGCCGGTCCCCGGTATTGAAGCCGAAACGCGCTTCGGGCCATTTGAGCTGAAAGTATAGCCCAGCCCCTTCGGGCCAATGCGCACGCTGGTGCTCTTGGCATTCAGGTTAAGCCGAATGCCCGGTGCGATCTTAATCGACCGTCTGAAACGAAACCCCATCGCGAGCGCCCCCACCCTAAGGCAGCAAAGCAAATAGGGTTCAGGGAGTCGAGTCCGGCTGGCTTTTAACTGGGAGGGCGCCCTAAGGGGCGCTCCATCTATTCCAGCCCAAATCGTGCGATATGGGTGTCGATCGCCGCCGCCGCCTCGCCCAGTCCACGAGCGCGAATGTCATCTGTCGTAAACTTATCGGCCCGAATGCAGACGACCATATGAGCAACGGTTAGGTCGCCCGGCTTGCCACTGGCAACGTCATCCAGCATTTGTTTGCACTCAACTGACAGTGCCGCACTGCGCACGGCGGCCTCCCTTGCCGATGCAGCTTCTCGGTCCTGATAGTCCTGCCAAAAATAGAACCCGATAGCCGCCAACACGGCCACGCAGGTAACCGCCACAAGTCCCCGAAGCCACAAAATGCCGCCCTCCCAATAGAGGGCGCGAGGCTATTTCACGTATTCAGCAGGAGCAAGCCATGGATTTTGCCACCCTCGGAGTTGCCGTTAAGCAGGACGGTACGCTCGAAGCCGTTCGTGACTTGGAAAAGCTGGTTGCCGTTGCTCCAAAAGCCGAGAAGGCCGTCGATAGCCTCAACAAGACTGCGCGGGACAGCGCCGCAACGGCGTATGCCAAGACGATAGACCGTGCGACGGCGTCGCTACGTGGTTTCGACGCAATCGCCGCGAAAGCCGCCCAGCAAGCCGCCTATGCCACCAGAGAGCTGTCCAGCATCACGATGCGCGATTTGCGCGGAGATGACATTGCCGCCTATGGGCGCGAGATGGATGCGTTGCGGGCCAAGTTCAATCCGCTTTTTGCGGCGTCGAAACAATACGAAGCCTCGCTGGACGAGATTAACCGGGCGCACACGCTCGGCGCGATCTCCGCGCAGGAACAGGGCGCGGCCATCATGCGGCTGGATGCGCAGTATGAGTCCGCTGCCCGAGCAGCTAACGGCCTTGCTGCCGCCAACAAGTCGATGGCCGGCAGCTTCCACACCACGAACCTGATGTTCCAGGCCCAAGATGTCGCGATGATGACCGCGCTCGGCCAGGCTCCTTTCGCGCTCGCGATGCAGCAGGGGCCGCAGGTCACTGGCATCATGCACCAGCTCGGGAACGGGCGCCAAGCCATCCAGGCGCTCGGCGGGGCGATCATGGGGCTTATCAACCCGTTGAGCATCGCAACCATTGCCGTCATCGGCCTCGGTGCGGCTGGCGTTCAGGCTGCCATGTCTTGGGTGTCTGGCATGACACCCGTACGCCGCTCCATGGAAGAGCACCGCGAATGGCTGAGCGGGCTGCTCAAGGGCTACGACGATTTGGACAAGGCCGTTGGCGACTACATCGACAAGGCCATCCGCCTTCCGGCCAGCCTTGCCCGGCTGGATGTAACCGCAGAGCTCAACAAAGACATCGAGCGGCTGCGGGTGGTTCAGTCGATAATCGACGATTTCAATATCCGGCCGGACGCAGCGATCCAGCTGCCCTGGCAGTCGCTGAACGAAGATCTGGCGGTGCTGCGCGAGATCAAGTCGCAGTTTGACGCCGGTCTGATCACGGCGGTGCAATTCGCAGAGCAGTTGGAGTTGCTCTCAATGAACGATCGGGTCGACGATCAGGCGCGCGCACTCGCGGGCGGGCTTCGTGGCGCTGCGGACGAGGCGGCAGAACTTGAGGTCAAGATCGAATCTGGGCGCATGACCCTCCTGGGACTTACCACTGAGGCGCAGCGAGCGGCCCAGGCCATGGCCACGCTGAATGGCACATTTGCCCTGCTCAATGCTGGCGCAGGCCAGCACGGCGGGCTTCAGAATATCTTGGACGGCCAAACAGAAGCGCTCGAAAACCTGAAAGGGATGATCCCAGACATTCGGACAGCTCAGCAGCGCGCTGCAGAAGAACTGGCCACGGCGCTGACCAACCCATCAGAGCTTTTCCGAAACGAAGCCCAGGCCGCCTACGACCTTTTCATGAAGAATACCGGCATCATGGACGCCCGACGTGCGGCAGAAAAGGCGAGCAAACAGCGCGATCCCTACGCCGACTTAATCAGAGGCGCCCAAGACTTCATTGCATCTCAGGCTATTGAGCAGCAGGCCTTGAACATGACCGCAGAGGCCGCTCAGCGACTCCGGTTCGAGCAAGACCTGCTGAACCGCGCCGCGAATGACAATATCAAGCTCACGCCCACGATGCGTGATGAATTGTCCAGTCTCGCCGCGCAGATGGCGGCGACGGAAGCGCAAACCAAAATGCTGACCCAAGCGGCGAATGACAACGCGGCATTGTGGGGCCAGGCTCAGGACGGGGTTTCGAGCATCATCAAGACGTGGGCGCGAGGCGGCGATGTTCTGGACGCGTTTTCTGACAAGCTCGGCCAGATCGGGGATATGCTAATCGATATGGCGGTGCGCGATCTCTTCGCCAATGCGTTCGGCGGGGGGATGGGCGGCGGAGGCGGCAACATCTTTGGCGGTATCATGGACTGGCTTGGTGGCCTGTTTGGTGGCAACCGCGCAACCGGCGGCCCGGTTGAGCCAGGCAAGATCTACCGCGTCAACGAAAACACTCCGAACAGCGAATGGTTTGCCCCTTCATTGGCCGGGACGATCCTTCCAAACCATGCGGTGTCAACCGGCGGCGGGGCGAGCACCATCACCTATGGTGACCTTCAGGTTACCATAGGCAGCGTTGTCGCCAACTCAGAGGCCGAGGGTGCGGCTGCTGCGCGTGGTTTCCAACGTGAGATGCAGCGCTGGCAGAACAGCGGCGAGGGCAAGCGGTTCGTCCGCGACACGATGCAGAAGATGGGGAGGGCCAACTGATGACCTTGCTCAACCCGCTTCCGGCGGACCAGTTCGCTGACCTGTTTGGTGTTCAGGACTGGCAGCTTGTTCAGACATACCAGCAGCAGCGGTCGGCAACCGGCGGCGGGGAAACCCAATATGCCGACCGCGCGCCATCCATGTGGAAGGCGGAAGGGATCAGGACCCGCGCGGTATGCTATGCTGACGCCGAAGGCATCATGGCCCGGATCAACAGCCGCGCGGGCGGGATCAAGTCGGTTCTGCTCTACAACAAGCAGCTCCCGTTTCCGGCGGATGACCCGGAGGGGCTTATCATTGGAGCGGCAACCCCAAAGCTAGGCGCGATCGCAGATCGCCTGCATGTGGCCTTCACCGACTTCCCGGCGGGCTACAAGATGCGGACCGGCTCTTACTTCGGGCTGATCTTCGACGCGAGCCGGTACTACCTTGGCCAGTTTGTCGAAGATCGCACGGCATCGGGGGCAGGGGCGATTGCCTCGGTAGAGATTTGGCCGCCTTTGCCCGCCTCTGTAAGCGGGGCCCCCGACATGATCATCAGGAAGCCCTGCGCGAAGTTCCGCATCGTCCCTGGCAGCGCCTACCCGTCTCTAGTCTCCGGCCAAAAGAACGAGATTTCGTTCAGCGCCGAACAGACCTACAGCCGGTAGCTCGCCATGACATATGACATGGAGACGATAACCGCTCTTGAGAGCGGAACCTTGGTGCTGCGCGATTTCTGGACCGCGCATGGCAAGACAAAGGCTGGTGTGGCCAGGACTTTCGCCTATTGGACTGGCGAGGACAACGTTGCCGTCAACGTCCCGCCGCCCGGCGTCACGACGCCCGTCAGCCGCAATTTCATCGGTGGCGGAACACTGCTTCAAGTGCCCGAGATTGTGGACGCCATAGGGCTGGAGGCCCGATCAGTCAGTTTTGGCTTTGATCATATCAGCACGGCCGCCGAACGCCCCATGGATATGGTCTTTGGCCACAATGTTCGAGTGGCGAGGGTCGAGTTCCATCGCGGCGTTTTTGACCCAGACACATGGAATTTGCTGAGCGCCCCACACCTCTTGTTTTCGGGCAGGGTGGACGGCGCAGAAGTCGATGACGCGGCCGCCGGCGGCGAGGGCGTACTTCAAGTGAATGCCGTCAATTCGGCAATCGATCTGACCTTTGTCAGCTACGCGATGGATTCCGACGAACAACAGCGGCTCCGCGATGGCGACCGTTTCAACCGCCACGCTGACACGGCAATAGACGTGCCGTTTTGGTGGGGTCAGGAGAAGAGCGAATAGCCCATGTTTGACCCCATCAGTTTCCTCATCAAGCTCGTTATCGGCGTCGTTCTCTCGGCAGTCAGCACGCTTTGGTCGCAAGCAAACAAGGTCGAGCAGCAGAAGAAGACTGGCACGCGCGGCACGTCCCAGGTTGGCGGCAAGGTTCCGCAGTCCTTTCTGGTCGGCACCGTAGGCGATCCGGGCAAGCTCGTGTACCCGCGATCAACGTGGGGCAACAGCGGCGAGGTGCCAAACGCCTACCTGACGACGACCCTCTCGTTTGGTAGTCTGCCCGTAACAGCTATGACCGGCCTGTTTGTTTCAAGCAGCGCCGTGACGCTCAACACAGCAACGGCCGCTGCACAAGGCCATGCCGTGCCCGAATATCAGATCGGCGGCGCAGACCACCTGTGGCATTCGTTTGAGCGCGGCGTTCAGACTAGCGCCAGTTCGTTCCTGATGTCGAAATTTGGCGCCAACCAGGATTACCCATGGACCTCCGATATGGTGGGGCGCGGCGTTCCATACCTCGCTACTACCATGCTTTGGGGTGATGGTGTCTGGGCGTCGGCCACGCCGCCGATTGTCGGCCAGTTCCAAGGCATCGCCCTCTACGACATTCGCAAGGACAGCACGCGCGGGGGTAGTGGCTCGCATCGTTGGACCGGAGATATCCCGACGTCGGCGGAGCAGGCGACATGGGAATTCTCCGACAACAACATGGTCATCGCCTACAACCTGTTGCGCGGCGTTTTTTACAACGGCCAGCGTGTCTGGGGTGGGCGCTGCTCGGCGGCGCAATTGCCATACGGGCCTTGGGCCGATGCCATGGGCGCGTGTGACGTGCCAGTTAGCCTCGTCGGCGGGGGCACTGAAAAGCAGTTCCGTGGCGGACGCAAGATCCACGTCAACGAAGAACCGCGCAACGTCATCAACGAGTTTTTAGTCGGCTGCAATGGGCGCATAGCCTATGCGAGCGATGGCACGGTTTACCCGCTGGTTGGCGTCCCAGCCGTCGCAAATGGGGCTTTCACCGACGCTGACGTGCTGGGCACCGAGCCACTGGGGTCCATCCCACTGCCGCGGCTGGATGAAATCATCAACGGCGCTACCGCAACTTACCGCGAGCCGTCGCAGGCCTGGGAGCCGAAGGAGACTGCGCCTCACTATCGAAGCGATCTTGAGGACGAAGACGATGGGCGGCGACAGACGGAGGGACTGTCTCTCGACACGACTTTCTCCGGCACACAGGCGCAGCGCGTTCTTAAGGCCACGGTGGAGGAAGCACGACGGTTTGGACGCCATGTCGTCGCGCTGCGAGCTCCGTTCGCGCAGTTTCGACCGTTGCAGACGCTGGAGTGGACTTCGGAGCGTTTCGGCTACGAGAGCAAGCTGTTTCTAATCACCGTCCGCACTCGCCCGATCTGGGGCTGGGTCGTGTTCGGCCTACAGGAAATCGACCCGGCCGATCACGCCTGGACGCCGAGCACCGACGAGCGGCCGCTGAGCTTCGCGCCAGTGGTGACCAATCGCCCGGCGCCGCAAGAAGTGTCTGGCCCCTCAGTTGCACCTGTGCCCGGAACGCTGGCCTATGACGTGTTCTGGTCGGCCCCCTCGGTCGCTGTCGACGTGCAATTCGTTCGGGTGTCGCACCAGCGCCCCGACGGCAGCCTGCCGTATACGGTGCTCGTACCCAAGCCAGACCTGCTCACCGGAGCCGCGCGCATTCCGGTCTCGATCGAGCTGAGTGGGCAGGCGATTCAGGTGCAGTTGGAATATCTCCCGCAATCCGGCCGACCCACCGTGGCCAGTACCTGGATGCCGGTCACCATTGCCGATGTGAAGCTGCCGAGCGGCATGATCGATCTATCCAACGTCGCCAAGGACGTTATCGACCAGATGGGTTTCAAACCGCGCGCCCTGATCGAGCAGTTCAAGCAGCTCGGAACGCTGCTCGAAGAAGTCGACCGCGAGAACTACACCAAGCGGGAAACGCTGTTCCGTGAAATCAGCGTCGAGCTGGAAGGGCTGGAAGCCAGCTTCACCGAGATTATCGAGGTAGCTCTCAATCCAGAGGGCGACGGCGCAATGGCGAAGGCCATCCAGTCGCTGTTTGCATCGCAGGGCGGAGGGACTGCCGAGGTCAACGTCAGTTGGCAATCGGTGGCCGCACCAGCGGGATATAGCGCGCGCTACGTAATCCAGCTTCGAGCAGGCGATGGCACGATGCGGACGGCGACGTTGTTCGGCGACGTGCCGCTAGACCCGGCGCAGCCAACGCGCTGGGGCGTTATGGCAGGCCAGTTTGCTTACTTCACGGAGGCGGGAGTTCCTGTTGCGGTGATCGATGAGAATGGCTTTTTCCGTTCAGCCAACGATGCAGTGGTCATCGGCATGTTCGACGGCGACTTCAGCTTCGGACTTTAGTTTCGGGTAGATCATGGCAGTTTTTCGAGGCTTTATCGCCGCTGACATCGTCGCCTGTTATGAAGAGGCTCCGGGCGGCGGCGACATTTTCGACATCAATGCGCCGCGCAATGCCCCGGCGAAGTTCCCTTTCGCGCATCTCGACAAGCTGTCGTGGCATTCTGACTTCTTCCACTATGAGGTCGCGGCTGGCCCGGTCGATGTGCCGGTTAATCATGCTGCCCTGGCCGGGAAAACCACCACCTGGTCGCTTCCGGCCGGCGGCAACTGGATCGGTGTCCCCGCACCGAATTCGATCTCATTCGTCACCCAAGGCGACAGCCGGGAAACCAGCATCGCGATCTTCGCCCACGGGCTCGGCGTTATCCCGAAATTCATCGTGTCACTGAATGGCAGGCGTGTGCCCGACGGCTACATGGTGCAGCTCGCCGGTGGTAATTATCGGCGCGTCTCGGTCTTTGCCGACGAGACACACATCTGGCTGCGCGAGTCGGCGGTCAGCGGCGCTGCCGGGGATCCCTTGCCTGCAGTGACCCTGACTTATCGGGTGATGGTTTTCTCGGCGCGCGGCAAAGACCCCGCGAAGCCGCTTTTTGGCAGAAGTGGCAACGTCGTCAGTATCGCGCGCGGGCTTATCAAGACGACCGAACGCTATCTGCGGCGAACAGGCGCTGGAGACACACCGTTTGCCCTGAACCTGGACAAGACCATGGACATCAGGAACGGCGGCGGCCGCACGGGGAGCGGCGGCATTGCGGTTTCCGAGCCGCGCTACAACGGCACCATGCCGGCGCCCCCCTTTATCTCGGTTGGAGTTGACTGATGGGGGAGGTTTTTGGCCACAACGGGACCATCACTTGTACCGATGGGAGCCGAGTTGTCTGGTCTGACACCCGGCGGCCGGTCATGCTGATGCCCGCGCAGGCGGTCACCCTGAGCAATTTCGAGATCGCGTTTCCAGACTTCGCGAAATCGAACTGCTACGGCTTCTCCTACTACAATGATCCGCAGGGCTTTCTTTACAGCAGCTGCGTGTCGCTGATCAGCCTTGACCCGCAGGAATGGGATAGCGGTCTCAGCCACGTCTGCGACCTTCCCGCCGGCACGAACTACTTTGAAACCGAACTCACGATGACGCGCATCGGCACCCCGTCGACTTACCTCGATACGCCGATCCCCGACGTTTTCGGGAGCGGCAAGAGGCATATGCCGGACGGCAATGCAGCGATTGTTGAGGCCATTGGGCCGCTGATCCGCATGTTTGCCTTTGAGCGCAGCGGCAATGCCGTCTATCTGCGCCGCAAGCAGTCTGTAACCGATGCCGGAAGCCGCGTCGGCTGGAACAGCGGCAACAATAATGACGGGGCAATGGGCGGCTATCGCGCTGGCTGGACCTATGGCGGCGATCCCAAGGCCTGGCCCGCGTACCGAATTGATAGCCGCAATTCCGGTGGCATCGACAAGCGCCGTGGCAGCGGAAACCAGTGTTCCTTAGTCGATCCAACCAACTACGCCTCCACCTGGCGCGGGAGCGTGACCTTCACCCCCGGCTACATCAAGCTCTAGGAAACCATCCATGAACCTCCCAACCTGGTACTCCAGCGGCCTCGTGTCGGTGGAGGGCGGCGGCACGACTGTGTCCGGCACTGGCTCGCTTTGGGGCTCGGGCGGGACCGACGACAACATCATGGTCGGCGACCTGTTTTGCGTGCCGTCTCAGCCGCTGGTTCCTGCCGTCCCGATCGCCGCCGTCACAGCCAATGGTGAGCTAGAACTACTGTGGCCGTGGCCCGGCACCAATGTTGCGACCGAGCCCTACATCATCCGCTATGTCGGCATTATCGAGCGCTCGACCCGGGCCAACCGCATGGCGCTGGAGCGCATGGGTGAGGTCAGTGCCTTCTTCGATGTGCAGGTTGACGACACTCCAGCCAGGCTAGCGCTGGAGACCGTGGGCCACCCGCTTCGCGCCGGCTATCGCGTCCTCGTTTCCAATATCGGGGATGGTACGGCGGCGATCTATTCCAAGGCGTCGGGTACCTATGACGATTGGACCGCCCCGGCGCCGTATTCCGGACCAAAGGGACAGAAGGGCTGGTCCCCACAGATCGTCTATGTGGCCGACGGCGCCCGACGCGTCGCTCGCCTTGGTGGATATGTCGGCGGCGAAGGCTCTGCGCCAACGGCCAATGTCGGCGACTACCTAAATGCCGATGGCACTTGGACCACCGACATTGCCGAGGCAGCGGAAATGCGCGGGCCGCCAGGGCAAAACGGTACGGGAACCGGCAATGTTAACGGCCCAGCGTCGGCGACGGCCGGCAGGCTTGTCATCATGGATGACAACACTGGCAAACTTATTCATGACACCACTGGTTTGTCCGCGGTGCGCCAGTCTTTGGCGCGCGCGGATTTGGGCGTGGGGTTGGTCGCAGGCCGGCGCAACAAGATCGACAATGGCCGGTTCAATATCTGGCAGCGTGGTGTGGCTGTTCTCGTTGGCGCTGGGTTGGGTGGCCATACTGCTGACCGCTGGTATGTGAACTTGCAGTCCGGAATTTCCTGCACCGCGAACAAGCTGAATTCCCCTGCCGGTGCGGCATACGGCCGGCATTACGCGGGGTTTTCATTCACTGGCACGGGCATTGCAGGCTCGAATGTCAGGCAGAATATCGAGGGCGTGGATACGCTAGCGGGGAAGCTGGTCACCGCATCGTTTGTTATTTCGGATACCGTGCCACAGAACTTTACCCTGGCCGTTCAGCAGAGTTTTGGTACTGGCGGCTCCCCTTCGGCAACCGTTTACACCCCGATCCAGACCTTTGCTGTGTCATCCACTTTCGGAGGCATGACGCAAATCGTCTTCACGGTGCCGAGCATCGCTGGGAAAATTTTCGGCACCAACGGCGATGACCGGCTAGAGCTGATTTTCATTAGCGGCGCAGCCAATGCGCATACGATGTATCTGGCCAACGTATCGCTGGTCGAGGGTGACGCATCCAATGAGGGTGACCCGTCGTCGCCTATTCATCCTAGCCTAGAGGAACTGATCTGCGAGCGGTTCTATGAGACCGCCACCGAGTACAGCGATGGCGGTGTCAGCGCTACAGGCGTGCGGGGTTTCACCGTCCATTTCAGGACGGCCAAGCGTAGCATTCCAACGCTAGCTCACAACGGAGCTGCCACCACTTTCCTAGACTCCCCCACCAAGGTCAGCTTCAGGTTTTATACGACGGTCAACGCACCCAATGGCTACACATGGACAGCGAGCTCGGATCTAATATGACAACGGAAACCTACGGGCCCACTCTGCCGCCAGCTGCCTACACGCGAAAAAGAGTGATCGAGGGCGTGCGCCGTACCGAGTTCGGGTCAATCATCGCCGCCATTGATGGCCTTGAGTTTACTGTCCCGGAAGACATGGGGAACGCTGACCGGTTCGCAGTCTGGGACCAATGGGAAATGGCCCCAGCCGAACCGGGCACGCCTGACGAGGACCGAGTGCGCGTCAGAACCATCCCGCCTTACGAGCCGCCGCCACCAAATCCTTTTCCCAATCTTGAGCCCGATCAGTTCTGGTTCGTGGTGCGGGCGGCAGGCCATGAAGCGGAGCTGCGCGCCTGGGTGGCTGCGATGAACGATCCGGGCACAGTGGAAGGGCCGAACCCGACCTATGATCCCCTGATGTGGGCGGCAGCCTCGGCCAAACTGGACTTCGCCAAGTTCTTCGAGCGCGATCACCCGCTGGTCGACGCGGCCCGCGTGGCCCTCGGCATGAGCGAGACAGAACTGGACGACCTCTGGCGCTACGCGGCGGCCTAGCCCGGCCAGTTGTGGCCCTTATCGTGCTTCTCAAACGGCACGTATTGGGTGTGCCCGGTGATCTTCTGGCCCCAGACGTCGATAGTCACCTGATCCCCATCCGGTGATACGCGCGTAACCTTGGCCCTGATGATCAGGGTGTCATCGTCGCGCGCTTCGATTTTCTTTCCCGGCATTTGTCCCTCCTGCGTGGACAAAAAAAGCCCCACACGAATGCGGGGCGAAGTAACCGATGTCGAAGGTGCGGTGCCTGGGAAAGGTTACCACGCACACCGAACGTCGCTGTTTACTTTAAGTTCCCGAGCATCGAGAAACTGCGCAGCCCCACGGCCCTCACCTGTCATCGGACCATTCCTAAACAGGTCGTGAAACTGCGCATGGGGAGAGTAAAGTCTCCGGGGAATTTGTACATCGTAGAATGGCGGGATCGCCACCGGACATCGGTAGCGAAGAAAAAGCCCCGCACGGGGCGGGGCAAGTATTGGACGTCGAAGGTCATAGCGCCCCAGCAGGCGCTACACCAAGCGAACGTGTTTGCTGACTTTTGGTTCCTGCATCTTGGTCCGATATCCTCGCACGCGTTCGGCCAGGCGGCCCTGCCGTTCCAGCATGCCGATCAAGACGGCCCTGACGGTCTGCTCGACAGGGACGTGACCGTGTGGAAGGCGCAGGTTCTTGCCATTGATGTTGGCGTGGATCACGCCGTTTTCGATGAAGTAGGTTGCCTTGTGCTCTTCGCCCTCATGCGTGACGGCAACTTCAAGGACCACATTCTCGGTAAACATGCATAACTCCATGCGATCGATCGCTCCTACGGGACGCCGACGAATACGCCGGAATGCAGCAAGATGGGCGTTCCCGCAGGGACAGCTGGTTCAATAGAGCGATTTTAGCGCGACGCCTGGCGAGAGTCGACCGGCTAGCTGCACCTGCCTCGGCGGATTTTCCATTGCCCCCTCCCGCTTCGCCGGGGGTCACGACCACCCATAACAAGAGGTTCAACATGAACGCTGCGTTCTTCAACGCCGTGCGCTCGTCGCTGTTCGGCGGCAAGCTGGCTCAGGCTCAGGTGACAGGCATCAACGCCATCCTCGACGCCTGGGCCCGCTATGGCGACGGCAATCTCCAGCGGCTGGCCTATGTTCTGGCCACGCCCATCGTCGAGACAGGCGGGCGTTACGAGGCCATCTACGAGCAGGGTTCGAAGTCGTATTTCGACAAATACGAGCCCGGCACCAAGATCGGCAAGCGGCTGGGCAACACGCTCCACGGTGACGGCTATCGATATCGGGGCCGGGGGCTGGTGCAGATCACCGGCCGCGCGAACTATGCTCGCGTTGGGCGGGAGTTCGGCATCGACCTGCTGGGCAATCCAGACTTGGCCCTCGGCCTCGAGCTGGCCGCGCGTATCCTTGTGGTGGGCACGCTGCAGGGCTGGTTCACTGGTAAGGGGCTGTCGGACTACATCGATGATGTGGATGACCCCGACGATGCCGACCTCAAGGAATTTGTGCAGGCCCGGCGCACCGTCAATGGCACCGACAAAGCCACAGCGATCGCCGAGCACGCCTTGGCGTTCGAGAAAGCCCTGAAGGCCGGTGGCTATCGCGCAGCAGTTCCTGTGGGGCCAGCGCCGCAGGCTCCGCCGCCCGCCAAGGGCAAGTCCGGCCGGCCGTGGCCAATCATCATCACAATCGCTTTCGGGGTCGCTGCGGCGGCCCTTTTCTTTGTCCGGTTCTAGGAGGACCACATCATGCTGACTTCGATCTTTGTTGCCGTCGCGCAGAACGTGCTGCTCGGCTGGCTCTGGCGCCGGCTGCAGGAGCTGGTGGCCTGGACCGCCGGGCTTGCGCCGCTGTTTCTCTCGCTTCCGCCGGAGCATCAGGCGCTCATCGTGGCCGTGTTGCAGGGGCAGGGCGGTGGCTACTCTATTTCGGCCTATGCCGGTCTCGCGATGTTTCTGTGGTCACAGTGGCAGTCCTTCCGCGCCACCGTGCGGCCGCAGGTGGTCACCACCGAGGGGAGGAAGCTGCCGCTGACCACGGTTGGCTCCAAGGAGGCCGAGGCCATCGCCAAGCTGGCGCCCAAGCGCCAGACCCTTTGGGAACGCCTTACCGCGCGCTAACTGCGGGCGGCTCCGGCCGCTCGCATCTCAATTACATCACCATCAAATAGAGCAGGGCGCTCATGCATAGAGATATCAGCACCATCGCGGGGGCCACTACCGGAACCGCTGGACTTACCTTCCCGTGGTGGGGGCAATTGCTCGATGCGGCCACAGCGGCCAATCAACTGGTGGTCGGCTTGCTCGGTATGGTGGTTCTGATCCTTACCGTCCGAAAGCTATGGCTGGAAAATCAAGTGGCCAGCAGGAAGCTCAAGGACATGAACCGAGAATAGGTCGGCCGCACGCTATCGCCGGCGTCCTCGGCATCTCTGGCCGTAGCCTCGTGATCTGGGTCAGCCTGGTCAGCAAGGGTCCGCTGGCCCTATAGGACCGGCTGCGGGGGAAGGGGGCGAATACGAGGTCGTGAGCGCCGCCATCATAGGCGTGCAACAAAAAGCCCCGGTGACGAGCCGGGGTAAGAGTTAAACATGGGCCGAAGGGCCGACGGCCCACTGACTTTGGATAGTCGATAAACGCTGATCGGGAATTCTGGTTCCCAGCAAAAAGCTCGCCGGTTAGGGCGAACCAGTGCAGGTGCTCCAGGCATTCATCGGGAAGGGACGCGTTCCGCTAGCGCGGTCCAAGTAGGACGATCAGCGTGGCTTTTTCGGCGAGCGCACCACCTTATTTCCGTCGTTCAGGTAAGTATTGGGCCCTATGTCCGGCCCCTTGCGCGGCTTGACCCCACCGGGGCTCGGAATCTTGTCATAGTCTTCCTCAGTGGCAGGATGCGGGTCGAAGACGTCATTCTCGGTCGAAGTGCCTTCGCCTGTCGGTAAACCATCTCGCGACATCGTATCCTCCATGAACAAGACAGTGCGTCGAGCTCAATGCGCGGCAAAGCTCATGGTTGCTGTTGATGATGCGGATCACAATTCGCAACCATCAACACGTGAACCCGTTCCTCAACCGCTTTTACAAACGGAGAAGAAACATGAAGAACGCCCTCGTGATTACGGCCGCTGCAGCTTTTCTGACCTCGGTCATGGTTCCTGCCTTTGCTCAGGATGCAGGTGCGGGTGCCGGCGCTGGTGTCACTGTTGAGACCCCCGCTGTGGGTGCCAAGGTTGGCGCCGACGTAAAGGCTAATGCCAATGCCGGCGGCGTGGCCGACCAGACTTATGGCTCGGTGGTATCGTCTGTCGCAGGCTCTGCAGACGTGGATCTGTCCACCGTGGCCGAGGACGCCAATATCACCATCGTGCTGCTCTCGTCGTTGCAGGGCAATGCCGCCACCGAAGCTGCAGCACTCGACGAGGCGCTGACAGCTAACGCGGAAGCAGTGACTAAGCTGCATACCAATATCGCTGCCAATGCAGCCATCAAGGCGAAGCTCGAGGCGGATGGTCATACCCCCGACGATGTCGTCGCGGTGAAGAGCAATGCTGATGGCTCGATCATCGTGTATGTCGACGACCGCGCATAAGTCTAAAACAGGGCTCAGAACCATCCGGTCTGGGCCCTGATAACTCACAATAGCTAGGTCAACATCGCCCGCCTCTGGGTTAGCGTGCGGTCGTGAGCAGGGAGATCGCGCCCATGAGAGCTTTTGTGATAATCGCCGCCGTCCTACTCCCCTTAGGCACGACCGCTGCCAGCGCGCAGCAGGTCAACTGGGGACAGGAGGTGAAATCCTGCAACCAGTCCGACTGCTATCCCGGTGGAACCTCGCGCGGCGAATATGTTCGCGGCCAGGCACGGGACGTCGATGGGCCAGGCTATGCGTCGGAAATTCACTCCTTGGCCAATCCTGGCAAAGCTGAGCCGAAGGGCAAAAAGTTCCAGTAGGAAACCTTCGCACTGCCGGACAACAAAAAAGCCCCGCGTGGGGCGGAGCTAGTGTTCGATGCTCGTAGCGCTAGGGGGACGCCACGACTCAATAACGGCGCACCCATCCACAGGTTCCCAACGGGTCAATCCTCTTCGCGGCCGTTCGCTTAAGGCGTTGCGCGGGTGGGATAAGGGCTCGGCTGCCATTTCGTTGGCCGAGAACCTTCCGTTGTCCGCCGCGTTGTTCTTGGAGTTGGAAAGACTGGGAGATTCGCTATGCCCGCCAAATCAGCTGCGCAACAAAAAGCCGCCGGCGCTGCATTATCAGCAAAGCGCGGCGATACGCCCAAACGAGATCTCAAGGGGGCGTCCAAATCGATGATGTCGATGAGCGAAGAAGAGCTGAAAAAAATGGCGTCGACGAAACGCAAAGGCAAACCCGAGCATGTTGCTAAGCACTAAGTCCGCAGCTTGACGCCAACCTGGCAGGAGACGGGTCCATCGGGATGCTCATGAGTGCTCCGGGCGGCCGCAGGGTCGGCCGGAGGCAAAGCGCCAAGCGGTGGCCGCCAGAGAGCGGGGCACCGCTAGGGGTTTGGTCGCAGCGCCCCGCCCGTAGCGCTGTCCAGCAGGCGCCACGGCGTCCCTAACGTTGATTTCGCGTCAGCGGTTCCAGCGTGTGAATATGGGGCTATCTTTTGCGTCTTCCCGCCATTTCCAAGATGCGCGCCTCCAATAAAGCGCGCGTTTTGATCATATGGATTGGTGGTACACGCGGTCGCGACTGCCTGCCCGGCAAGGCACGCATATAGTACCCCGTGCTCAACGAAATAGATGGCCGAATAGACCTGCCCCTCTCTTTCGATGGCGACGGTATCAACCTTGCTTTTGTTCAGCATGGGCTCCTCCAATAATGCCGCTCAAAATCCAACGATGATGTACTTCACCGATCGTACGTTTCGATTTTTCGGCGGCGGAGGACCTGTCTCCGTGGGGCTCCTCACCGGTACCGAAAAGGTCCCGGCCCGCGAGCCGGGGCAGTTTGGACACGATTAGAGCCAACATCAGAAGGCTCTAAGGATGTCGGATCCGAGTAACGCTGATAGAATGGATCGGTTCCGGCAAACTCCGGACGGTTGGGCGCGGGTAAAAGGGTGGGGCCGTCGCTTTGAATTTGATGGTGAGCGAACTGCTTTGAAGCCTTAACACGGGTCGAGCGCCGTCTTGTCACGGACGGCGCTCGTTCTTGGCAGTGCTACGATGCTGGGAATGCAGGTGAGCGCCGCCAACTCCGGGAGGAGATCGACCGAGGATCACTCCCCGTAAAACATCGGATACAGCCGGTTGGCCAGAGGCAGAACCGCTTGGGCATGCGGCATGCCGCTTTCCCGTGCCTGCTGCGCTTCAGCAATAACCAATACCATATCCGCGCGCCCTTGCGCCTTCTGCTCGTCGGTCAGCGCGGATGCTTCGAGCGCAGCAACCGCATCGCGGAATACAGCATCGAACTCGTCCTGCGGAATGGTTGCCATGTAGCCCGTCACCACCTCGTCGAAGACCACCGACCAAGTCGCCTGGTTGAACCCTGCCGCGGTGATGTGGCCATTGTAGTCGGCCTCGAAAAACACGTCGCCCCCGCCGTGATAAACCTCCTCGCCGCTTTCATCGATAATGGTTTCCATCAGCCTCACTACCGTATCGGCGGTTTGCAGGTCGACCGCCAGGACTGGTCCGGCGATAGCGGCCAGCACCCCGGCAATGGTCAGTTGTTTGAAAAGAGTCATCGTTCAATCCTAGAAAGTGTATTTGAGCCCGATCGATCCGGAGATCGATGGATCGCGGCCATTGGTTGCGGCATGCATCGAGCCTGACAGCGCCAGGTTGTCGGCAATCTGGTGGTCCAGTTCGATCCCGGCGCGCAGCCAGGTCGCGCTGCGCATGCCCCCGCCCAGGCTGAAATCGAACAGACCGACGACATTGCCTTTGGCAGCCGGCGCGTCGCCGCTGCGATGGACGACTTCGAAACTGGTGGTCAGCGCGGTCTGGGTCGAAAATTCGGTAACCGCCGTCACGCCCAGCCGCATCTCGGCCATGCCGAGCGTCTGCGCATCGAAATGCGCGGGGAACGGCCCGCCGGTCTCGGTGAAGGCAGCGATATTTTGCCGCCCGAACGCCACTGACGCCCAGGGATTGATCGTCGTATTGCCGATCTGCGCCGCTGCCAGCCAATCCGCCCGCAGCCTGATCACGCCCGAACCCACGCTGGTCCTGCCATCCGAATAGGCCGTGGCCGCACCATTGCCGTAGCCGCGATGCAGGTCGGCCTGCCAGCCGCCCAGCATGCCGGTAAGCGACAGCAGCAGCGGCGTGCCATCGGGCTGCCAGTCCACCTCGCCGATCACATATTGCCCGTTGAGCCGGCTCGATCCGCCCAGTGCCAGCGATTGCCACGAATGACTGGTGCCCACGCCCAGCCCCGCCTTGATGCTGCCACCCAGCAGGTCGATGCAGGCGCCGGCTTCGGCCAGTCCCAGCCCCGTGCCGCTTTCCCCATGCAGGGCGAAATCGCCGGTGGCCCACATGCAATGGCCATCCTCCAGCCGTCCCTGCTGCATCAGCGGGCGGTGATGCGCCCCGTTCATTGGCAGCCAAGTCAGGAATTCGCCGGCGCTGGCAATCTGCGCCGCCGAGAACAGCGAGCGCTGGTATTCTTCGAGATCCATCAGGCCGCCCGGTGCATCACTAGTCACGCGCGCGATGAAGGCTCCTGACGATGAGGCCGTTTTCATAAGGCCGGCAACAACCCGTCCATCGTCGGAAACTGCGGTAGCGTCACGCAGCACCTGGCCGTCCGCCAGCGAAACGCCGTGCCGCGCCAGCCAGTCATGCATGGCCTCCATCCCGGTTTCTTCAGTCCAGCGGAAGGCCAGCCTGTCATCTACCTCTTCGCTCGCTTCGGCTCCCGCATTGCTCCAACCCACGATATAAGCGCCATCGCGCGATACTGCCTTGGACTCGCTTTCCGCATCGGAGCGCGAGGGCACCAGCGTACCCAAATCGTACATCTGTGTATTCGCTGCCACGCCACCCGTGGCTCCTTCTACCCAGCGAAACGCCCGATCGATTCCATCCGCATCCGCAGCGGAGCCGACAACGATCCGCCCATCCGCGGAAATATCGAGCGCGGCGGAGGTGCCGGTGTCGCTCCCTGTGAACGAGCCGAGATCGAGCGGAAGCGTGGTGGCCGGATCGCCAGCTTCGAGCCCCGACAGATCCCAGCGCACCGCCCGCGAAGCGGTCGCGTTCCCATCACTATAGCCGGCGGCATAGCGGCCATTGTCCGAAATGGTCATAGCAGCCCAGTGACTGGCGTCGTCGAGCCCGTCGAGCCGGTACATTTCCTCATTACCCACCTCGCCGGTGGTGGCATCCTTGATCCAGGCCCAGGCACGGGTCATGCCCGGCCTTGCATAGGAGCCGACCACCCGCGTTCCGACGCCAGAAACATCCCGCGCTGCCATATGTGCATTGGGGATGTCGGGGTAGAGCAGGCCCAGGTCGACCGCCAGGCCATTGGGCGCGTCCCACAGGAAGGCCCGGTTATAGCCGGGCAGGTTCTGCGAATATCCCACTACCCAGCGGGCATCCCCGCTCATGCCGTAGATGCGCGACGTACCGGTCCCGAAGCCGGGCAAGCTCGTCACGCCGCCGGGCTCCTGGTAGTAGCCGGTACTGATGCGGTTGATCGAGTCCCAGACATTGCCGACGAAAATGCTGCCATCGGCGCTAAGCGCCGGAATGTCGTAATACTCATAGCCCAGGTCCGGCCGCGAGGGATCGAGGATTTCGCCGGCAGCTTCCGCCTTGGGCAGTGTGACGATGGCCGTCGTGCTCAGCAACATTGCCATGCCCGTCAACCGCCATACCCCGCGCCGGCGTGAAGCTGTGCCGAATGATCGTGTTGCCATGTCCCTCTCCTAAAACGCAAATCGGCCCACCAACGGGCAGGAATTGCGAACTAGGAGGCGGGAGCCAAAGGTTCAACGCTTGCGCCCTTGGCGCATATTCATTGCCATCTCGCATAAGCCCCAAGCGCCATGGGGAACGGCGCCCGACAGGTTAGTCGATGGCACGCGTTCTATAGGCTCCCGGCGACACGCCAAAGCGGCGACGAAAGGCGGTGACAAAATTGGTTACGTGGCCATAGCCTAGCTCCCAGGCTAACTGCTTGAGCGAGAGCGGTGTGCCTCTCTCCAGTGCTGCTCGCGCCGCATCGAGCCTTGCATCACGCAAATAGTTGAACACCGTCGCGCCGTAGATGGTGCGGAAGCCGCGATTGAGCCGCTTCGGCGTCATTCCAACGGCAGAGGCCAATGTATCTAAGCAAGGGGGATTGCGCAGGTTCTCTAGCAGATGGTCGCGCGCGCGGCGCACCCGAGCCAATTCATTTGATGTCAGCGAGCTGTGATCATCGTCCGCCTCGAGTTGACCGAGTAGATGCGCCAGCAACTCGAGCACTTTGGCCTGCCGGTACAGGACACGCATCGATCCTTCATATGGCATGCGGAGAAGCGTGTTGCTGACTGCCCGTAATGGTCCTGAAACAGTGGCCAAGGCGGACACATCGTCCACCCGACCTTCGAGGACGTCTCGAACGACGCCCGGTAAAATGCCGTCGCTGCCCAGTAAGTCGATTGCTTCAGTTTCGATCCGCAGCGCCACAGTTCGCCACCCATCGTCGGCCGAGATGTCGTACTGCACGCGCCGCTTTGTGGGCGATAGCACGTAGGTCCGGCCGTCCTCTCGCCAGGTTTGCTCGTCGCAACCTTGCAGCGCCATAACGCCGCGTCCCGCTAGCATGCTGCCAAGGATGATACGTCCCCGAGTGCCGGTGCCGGCTTCCACCTCCATGTTGAACCGGCTGCGCCCTGTCGCCTCGCCGCGATAAAGCCAAATGCCGGGAAACACTGGTGTTTCCTCTAAATATGCACGTACCTGCCCACGACGAAAGTCCGCACGTTGGCGCTGGTCAAAATTGTGCGCCCACTCGCAATGACCACTGGAAAACAACCAGTTCTGCATCAGCCCCCCCGAAGAACTAGGACGGCACAGTGAAAACACCACTTTAACATCAATGCTACCCCCTGCCTGATCATACTGGATGTTCTGTATTTCGCTCTTACAGTGGCCAAGCTGCTTCGGCCGTTCTGAGATGTAGATTTTCTTGGATGGACAACCAGATCAACTCAATTGGGGCAAGGCGCTGCATCGCCTCGGCCATTCGAAGGTCGCCGCCAACAAGTGGTTTAAGCCTGAAACGACGGCGGGGCCGTAAGGTAAGGATTGACCAGCGAGCCAACTCGCCCGGCGCAAAAACGGGGCTTGACCAATGTGATGTGCGTACCTCATTTTGAGGTGGGCTCGCTTGGGGGAGAGGATGGACCCGCAATTCGTGATCAGCGATGAGGCAGCGCTACGCCAACTGTATCCGGCGACGCATGACCTCGCTCTGAAGAAGTTTCAACAGGAACTCGGGTTACACGCGCAAGCCTTTATCCGACGCTCACCGTTCCTGTGCCTGGGCACCCAAGACCTGAGCGGTCGAGCAGATGTGAGCCCTCGTGGCGACCCGCCGGGGTTTGTTCGTGTTTTGGATAGTAACACTTTGGCAATTCCAGACCGGCCGGGGAACAATCGACTAGATAGCCTGTCGAACATCATAGAGAATCCTGCCGTGGGATTATTGTTCATGATCCCTGGCTTTGACGATACCCTGCGCGTCAACGGAATGGCCAATATCGTCACTGATCCAGGTCTTCTCGCAACCATGGAGGTCAACAACCGCCTCCCACTTTGGCAATCGTAGTACAGGTTCGCGAAGTGTTCCTGCACTGCGCAAAGGCCCTGCGGCGCTCGCACATTTGGGACCCAGGGCATTACCAGGATCGCAGTCAAATGCCCTCACTGATCAAGATGATATTGGATGAGACGAGTGGGGCGCCTAGTGAGGAAGAAATGCGAAAGATCGATGCCGGGTTGGAAGAAGACTACAAGCAGACGATGTACTAGCAAAAGCAGGTCAGCGGCCCAAGGGCTGACGCTCGGCGGACTTATTTTGGTCGATACCAGTTCGCCCTTGCAAGAGCGTTGCCCTCTTACGAGAACCCGTCTTTCCTGTCATACGCCGTGTCGCGGGATAATGCCTCGCTTAGTTCATCTGTAGTCACTGGCCAAGCACTCACCACCCCGCCAGCGCGGAGTAGGATGGTCATAGACGTCCGATACGCCTCCCAGGAGACGTCAAGCGGAACCTTCTCGGTCAGTATTTCATACGTGCCAGGAGGGAATGACTCAGTCATCTCATTCAGCTTGAAGGGATGATTAAACGTAACCACTAGCGGTATTTCTGCGGAAGTCATTGATTGCTCCTCACTTAGCTTGGCGATTTACTTCGCCACAGGCATGGCAAACGCAGCCACTTTGCCAAGCTCGCGCCCGTCGGTGGTGATGACCAACTGGTTCCTGGTTCGCTCTGCCAGGCCACGTGACACTAAGAAAAACACGGCGGCCTCGTCATCTGTGCCGAAGAGTTGGCGCAATGGCACCGGTCCCTGGCTGAGCTGCCGCAAAAGGCCATACGAATACGCCGGCACGTGCTCGCGATGAGGACCGCTTACCGCTGCCCTTGCCGGATCGGCGCCAAGTTCCAACGACGGCCGCATTAGGTCGGCTGCTTCATGAGTGAAGCACAGAGCCTCCAGCCAAGAACCGACGCGGATCGGGATTTCCTTTCTGCCCTTGATCCAAAGGTCGACCTCGGAATCTTCGACCTGCAGCGATTGTGCCAAGGTCGTAGGCGACCATCGAATTATCCTTAGGCATTCCAGCATTCTCTTGGCGTGCAAGATCGTCCTCCTTTTGGCGGCCCTGTCAATCAACGCCGAAGTCGTAACGGTGCCAATCGCCGTCAGAGATTGCTCTCTTGTCGAATCCGACTGCCACGAGCACTCAATGCTCCGTGGCCTCGATGCTTTGCGGGGTGCTGCCCGCAAGACGGTTTGCAGCTCCGACCGCTAGAAACACGACACATAGGAGCGCCAACACAACGAGCGGCACTTTGTCAGACAGCCCCATCCTCAGGAGCCAGACCGCGCGAGCCGAATTGGTCTGTAGTCTGGGGAAACCCAGATCACGTGGTTCTTCGTCTGCCATTGAGGCGCTCGTTGGTCGCCTTCCACGCCACCTGGTTCAGGGGGCGGTTCCGACTCCGCTGGCTGGAAATGTGGTTTCACCTCCGCATCGCTGCCTAGTTCCACCTCATTGGGGGAGGCTTCCGGAACAGGGCGGGCGTTGCGCCTGGCGGGCTTAGTGGGTGCGGGATCTTCAGGTTCCAACCCGCTAGAATTGGGCTTGTTTGTTCTCTGGAAGGTCACTTGGCGTCCTTTCTTGAAGTGCAAAATAGTGGCCCTTCCTTGGGACCAACATCGCACATGCACTTTGGGTGAACTTCAATTCGGCCAGAAGTTCACCAGTCAGGACGGGCCGGTGCGGTAGGGAATGGAGTGTTGGAAATTGGTGGCAGGGTCGACATTTGGAGCGCTGTCAGCCGATCAAAGTGACTACGCATCCATTCCTGCACCATAGTTTCCTCGGCGTCGTAAGCGATGTCCTCATGGATCGCGACCGATGCGGGCAGGGGGGCAAAGTTTCGAGCGGAACGAAGTTCTGTCACGATTGCTATCCCTCTCGACGTTAATGCCGCCGCTGATTGAGGGTATCCTCAGTGCGGTTGCCGACATTTTCACTTCGGAGAGCGGGCGACCGTTCCGGTCGTTAGATCGTCGTGTGCAAGAAGCACGGCCAAGGCCTTCGTCAATCTCCAACGTGTATATGGGAACGATGCACGTGGTTTTCAACCGATGGGCTGGACTAGAGCGCCCGTCGGGTGCGGTGGCATGATCCTCTCGATGTGCCTCATCAGGTCATTCCCTTTCCCCACATCTCGCGCTCCCGACAACCCTGGAGGGGCGCGCCATAGCTGTCGGTGAACGGATCCATCGAAGCCGTAAAGGCGGGGACTGTTCCCCGCCTGTCGCTTCCTAACGCAGGAAGAAAATGATGATGATGATGAGCCAGATCGGCACGCCCAAGAGCCAAAGACCAATGCCACGCAACATGGTGATTCCTTTCCTTGGTTAGTCGCCTAGAAGCGACGGAAGATGCCCGCGAACACCGTGTTGCTATCGCGATGGTTGCCGCCCTTCTGGGCCGCCCAGAATGCTCCGATCGCAGAAACCAACAGGGATGCTGCGAGTAGAAATGCGGCAATGATTGCGGTGTTGCGTGCGATGCGTGCTGCCTCAATGGCCTGCTGGCGGGCCGCTTCGACGCTTGCCGCTACCTGATCGACGCGGGCTTGGGCCTCTTCGGGCGTCAGCCCGGTATTGGCTGCTACAACGCTCGCCAGGTAGCTGCTATCTTCCGGTGACATGACACCTTCGCTCAGTGCCATTTGGGTGAAGATGCGGCCAGCTTCATCGCGTGCCGTTCCGGCGTCCACCGGCTGGGTGGAACGGAACAGCGTGTCGACGAAATAGGCATTTGGATCCACTGCGTCTTCGGTAACGTTGGAAGCCGCGTTGGCGACGGTGGACGCAGCAGACCCGACGGCATTGGCAGCGGCGCCAATGCCGCCCACCGCGATCATAGCGCCAAGCAACGTCGCGCCGGCCCAGACCAGCAGGCCATGGGCACCATCGCGCAAGTCGCTTTCATCCTCAGTGGCATCAAAATACCGACGACGCAGGCGGCCCGTGAGATAGCCACCGGCCATGAAGCTTGAAACCTGTACCCAGAGGAACCAGGTAGCGGCTGCGATGCCTATAAAGATCGGGTTGGCCCCCTGGCCATAGCCGAAGTCGAGGAAGTTGAGGCCGACGGCGGAGCCGAAGCTGATCAGCACGACGGAAATGGCCGAGGCCAGCACGACGCCGGCAATAATGGCAGGCCAATCGACGTAAGAACTATCGTCCCTGGATCGAACTGACGCGTCGACGACGGCTACTTGTGGCGGGCTATCGATTGTCATGAGTTTGCTCCAAACTTGTTATTACAAAGAGGGTCAGTGGAGCCCAATGAACGACAGCACCGCCATGACAATCACGACCAGACCGACAAGATAGATTATGGAGTTCATGGCATCCTCTCAGGGAGTGTGAATGAACACTCAACCGTGTGGAGGGTGGTTTGGTTGCCCTAGTCGCGGGATATTGTGTGGGGTCCATAAGAGGAAGGCTACGACGGAAGGTTAGAAATGGGAGGCAAACTCCAAGGCGGTCTTCTCAGGTGGGCATTTCCGCTCAATCGCGCTCATGGGTGCGGTCAAGGTCCAACAGATTCCCTCTTCTCGAATGATCTCCGCATGTCCGGACACCGCCGATGGCGCAATTTTTTCGAGGACCACTGTTCAAATCCACGGCGCCGCGGGGCGCTGTCGTCCGGCCTGTCATCGTACGCGCCGGGAGTCTCGGTCCATCGCAACATGAAGTTGGGGCCAACGACTTTCCAGTCAACAGAGATAGCGCCGTCGTCGCGAGACAGGGCTCCGTACTTCATGGCGTTGGTGGTTAGCTCGTGAAGAGCCATGCCAATGTACTGAACCGCCATGGGCTGCAAAGAGATAGCCGGCCCCGAGAGGCTAACTCGGTCCTCGCCGCCGAAAATACTCACCTGATCCAGGGCAAGTTCGAACAGGTTCGCGCCCTTCCAGTCGCCCTTCACCAGAAGGTCCTGAGACCGGGAGAGCGCCATGATGCGCTCTCGAAGCTGCGCAACGAATTCTGGGACGGACTGTCCGCCTCGGTTTTCTGTTTCGCGCGTCATGGCGAGGATGACTGCGAACTGGTTCTTAACGCGATGATTCACCTCGCGCATAAGCCCGTGGACACGTGCTTCGGCTTCTTTCAGATCCGTGATATCGCGGGCGATTTTTGAGATGCCAACAATCTTGCCGTGCCGGTCTCGGATTGGCGAAATTGTCAGGGAGACGGGGAACAAATCGCCGTTCTTTCGCCGCCGGATGGTCTCAAAGTGATCTACGACCTCACCAGCGCGAATGCGCGCGAGAATCTCTATCTCTTCGTGTCGGCGGTCGTCGGGAATTAGCATCAGGATCGGGCGGCCGACCGCTTCGTCGGACGAGTACCCAAACACGCGGGCCGCGCTCTCGTTCCAAGTGACGATTGTCCCGTTCAAGTCTTTACTGATGATGGCATCGTGCGAGTGCCGGACAATCGCGGCCAAGTGCATTTCGGCGTCGATAAATGAGGAGTCGGTCACTTCGGCAACCCTTATGAAATCGGTCGGGAGTGCGACCTCAGCTATTACGAAGGCGCCCGCCGTGTCAGCGAGCGCCTCCCTGTTGCCGGCGTCGGCAAAATGTACGTCTTACCAAGACTGGCGGTTGTACCAGTCGTCGATGTCCTTCTTGACCTCATCCTTGGCTCGGCCATAGCGCTCCTGGATCTTTCCCTCGAGCTGCTCGCGATTGCCGTTGATCTGCGCGAGATCATCATCAGTGAGTTTGCCCCACTGTTCTTTGATCTTGCCGGACATCTGCTTCCAGCTGCCTTCGATGCGGTTCCAATCCATAAGACATCTCCTTGTTTTCACTGGAGATGAAACGTTGTCGTTCGATTGAGGTTCCCCTGGACATTCGTTTGCGCGTCTACGCCAAGACCAGCAGTGGCCGCCGCACATCACAAGTTTCGCGTACAGGAACCGCAGCGGCCGTCGCGCCGTTCGTCGATGAGGGAGCCAGCCGGCTTCGCCTCGAGAGGAATATCACAATGACCGAAAAGACACTCCACGACCTCTTCGTCGATACCCTTAAGGACATCTATTTTGCCGAAAAGCAGATCCTTAAGGCTCTCCCAAAGATGGCGAAGGCCGCGCAATCCGACAAACTGCGTGATGGCTTTGAAAAGCACCTGCAGGAAACCGAAGGGCATGTCGATCGGCTGGAGCAGATCTTCGACCTCCTCGGAAAGCCCGCGAGGGGCAAGACGTGCGAAGCCATCATCGGCATCATCGATGAAGGGAAATCTATCATCGAAGACTTCAAGGGTACCGCTGCGCTGGACGCCGGCCTTGTGTCCGCTGCACAAGCAGTGGAACACTACGAGATGGCACGCTATGGCACGCTCAAGACCTGGGCGCTGCGGCTTAACATGGCAGACGCTGCCGCTTTGCTGGACGCGACGCTTAAGGAAGAAACTGCAACCGACAAGCTGCTGAGCAATTTGGCAGAAGGCTCGATCAACGCAAAAGCTGCGTAGCCAGGGAGCTGGGCCGGCCGTGCTGGTCGGCCCAGCCCGTATTCAGACGACACCTTGTCCGCCGGTCGCGCCAAACACCTCACCGGTAAGATAGCTACCCTCCTGGGACGCCAGCAGCACGTAGATCGGAGCGATTTCTATGGGCTGGCCCGGTCGGCCGAACGCGCTGTTCTTGCCAAAGTCCCGGACCTTTTCTTTGGTTTGGCCGCCGGAAGGCTGTAGTACCGTCCAAAATGGACCCGGCGCTACCACATTTGCCCTTATCCCTTTCTCGATGAGTTGCTCGGCCAGCGCCTTGGTATAGGCGACGATGCCGGCCTTTGTGGTGGCATAGTCGAGCAAGTGAGATGACGGGTCGAAGGCCTGAATGGATGCTGTGGTGATCACTGAGGCGCCCGGCGGAAGATGCGGTACAGCGGCCTGAGCCGTCCAATGCAGGGCATAAAGGTTGGTTTTCATGGTCCGATCAAAGTCGTCTGATGTGACCTCCGCCACCGTGGGACGCGTCTTTTGTCTGGCTGCATTGATCACCAGGATATCCAGCCCCCCGAAGTCCTTCACCGTACGATCAACCATTTCGCGGCACCAAGCTTCGTCCGTGACATCGCCAGGCAATGCCAGGGCGCTTACCCCAGCGGCCTCGATCAGTTCCACGACCTCCTTGGCGTCCGGTTCCTCCTCTGGCAGGTATCCGATAGCGACATCGGCACCCTCTCTAGCAAAAGCGATGGCTGCCGCCCGGCCGATCCCGGAATCGCCACCAGTAATCAAGGCCTTGCGCCCAACTAGCTTGCCGCTACCGATGTAGCTTGTTTCGCCATGGTCGGGCTCCGGGATCATTCTAGCGACGATGCCCGGGCCAGACTGCTGCTGCTCGGGGAAGGGAGGTGTCGGATATTGGTAACGCGGGTCCTGCATCTTAAGGCGGTCTGACATTGCGCGGTCCTTTCCAAGTGACTCGCAAGGTCAATGGTGCCCGTAAGCTATGCGTTCCGAGGCCAGGATACAGAACGTGCGTCGAGACTGTGTATCAGCCGGCATCCTCGGCCGCGAAACGAAGGCGATTAAATTCACGATGAGCATCTTGAACTGTAGGTAACCACGCGCGCCAACCAGCGTGGAAAGCTTCGTGAGGTCGAACGCCGTACAAGACGTTGTTCGGGAAATATTGCACGGTTACCGCAGGAGGAGACGGCATGACCCCGATGCGGCTAAGTAAGCACGATCTGAGTGCAGACGACGTTTTGGCGGGGCTGGCCGTCAGGTATGGTCCGTACTACCAGCCGATCGCCAAGACCCGCCACTTGGGCTATCGAAAGAGCCTCAAAGGCGATGAGTGGTACGCCAGGATACGGACGCGGGCAGGCGGGTATTATCGCCGTCGGTTAGGTTGGGCGGTCTCTTCAGCCCGTCCAATGGGCCTCACCTATGAAACCGCATTGGCGGCAGCCCACCAGTGGTTCAACAGTTCCGACGTTCGCCCCTGGGCCGCTGAACCCAGCCCACTAGGCGTAAAGCAAGACCTCATCGTGTGCCCGATCGATGGGTCATACAGTGTAGCCCACGCTTTGCATGACTATGTTGAGTGGAAACGTCTGGTGGCAGCCCAGAGCCACTTTGAGACATGCATTTCGCTTATCAACTACCACATTATCCCGCGCCTTTCGAACCTGGCCGTCAATGAGTTTAACAGCGAGCACCTGAGGCGCTTCGTACGGGACGTGCTCGAAACACCGGTAAAGCGCGGGCGCCGAGCGCTGGGGCCACAGCTTTCGATTGCGAGTCTCGACGATGAGCAATTGCGCAAGCGCAAGAAGACCGTAAATACGCTTATCGGAATCCTTCGCACGGCCTTCCAAATCTCTTGGGAGAGCGGGAAGGTCGAGAGCGAGCGCGCGTGGCGATGCCTACGACGTTTGCCTGCGATTGATCGTCCCCGGTCACTGCACTTGTCGCGGGCTGAATGCCGGGACCTTATTGCTCAATGCCGACCCGATCTTGCGCGCCTTGTCCTGGGGGCGCTTTACACTGGCTGCCGTTCAAACGAGCTGCTCAACATGAGATGTGAAGACGTCGGGCGTGACGGCTACGGAGTGTACATTCCCAGAGCGAAAAACTACCGGGCCCGTTTCATTTTTTTGCCAGACGAGGGCATGGCGTGGTTCCTGGATCTGGTACGCGGCCGTAAGCGGAAAGACTTCGTGTTCGTCCGCAATGACGGAAGGCCCTGGAATGGCAATCAGAAGTCACTCTTCAAGAATGCGGTGCGTGCCGCCGACTTACCGGATGAATTCTCGTTTCACGGGCTTCGCCACACATATGCGAGCCAGTTGGTTCAGGCCGGAGCTACGGTCTACGCTGTCGCAGCCCAACTGGGTCATGCCGATCCGACGACAGTTCTTCGTACCTATGGCCATCTGGCTCCCCAAATTCGCGAATCTGAGGTGCGGCAGCGATTTACCCCAGTAAGTCCAGAGAACGATGAGGCGGCCCGCGAGCGAGCCGACGAGTTGAGAGACTGGCGAGCCAGTCTACACGGCGGAGCTTGGCGAGAGTATGCCAAGATTTCCGATGTCTGGGACCCCGCTCGCTCCCTTGAGCCGACTAGATTGCTGAGCCCACGCCGTAGTTAGTCTCGGAGGCATCTACTTGCTGATCACGCCTGGCACATGGAATGGGGCACATTGCGGCTCCGCGCTTTTCCACTGAAGTTGGGGAGCTTAATCACCGATATGAGACGAGAAAGGCCGCCAACGTGCAGACGGCCTGCCATTGCCTTATCGACTTGTCAGCGCAATCCGAATTAGGTCCGCGGTGTTTTCCGCCCCGACTTTCGACATCACCCGTTGGCGGTGAACGTCTACTGTCCGGAAGGAAATGCCTAGTACCAGAGCAGCTGATTTGCTGCTTTCTCCGTTGACGATCAAGTTCATTACCTCGCGCTCCCTTGCAGTGAGCGCCGGGAATCCTGTGATTTCCACGTCGTGAGCGACTGAGTTCGGGCTTTGAGTGGGAGACCGGTTTCGCGGAGTACCCAAAACCAGGCCGAGCAACCTGACACTGTCTAAGGGTTTGGTGACCACATCCCAAGCGCCGTATTTCATGGCCTGCACCGCTGCCTCGACACTGCCCCTTCCTACCATCGAGAATACCGGTAGTGCACCGTGAAAGCGCTTGAGATGGGATAGCACACTCAGGCCACGGCTATTGTCGGCTTCCACACTCATGAGGACGATATCGGGCGGCGCTCGCCCCAAGGCGCTCAGGAGCTGTCGCTCATCGGTAAAATAAGCCGTACTGAAGCCTTCAAGGCGGAACATGACGGATATTCTCTCGCAGGTGTCTGCGTCCGCATCGACAATGTAGATCAGTCGGTCGCGGGTGGAAGTGCTATGGTTTGACATCGAACGGCGCCCCCCATTTGAACTAACGCTTGCGGAGGATGACGTACGGTCATCCCGTCGGCTATTGGCTGAATGCCGTAGTATTATCGACGGTGGAGGCTGTTTTCGCGGCGTATTGGCAATATTGCCTAGGCAATGCTGCAGGCAACCGGTTGCGTTGAGGTGGTTGCTGTGCCTTATTATCGTGCTCGAAGCACGAGGCGGCCGGCATGATTGGTAGTTTTTATTACTCACCGCACCATCGCCCCGCCGATGTTGTCATCGAAATGATGTGGCAAGATGGACTGCGTGGCGGCATCGTCAGTGCGCCAGATTGGGTGCTGCACGACCTCGAGGGGCAGGGCCTGTCGCTAAGGCCGGCTGACGAATTCATGCGTCTGCCATTTGCTCTCAGCTACGGTGTGCTCGTGGCGACTTCGGCCCACGCTCAGCTCACTTTGACCGGCGATCGCGACGTCTGGATGCGCGAATGGGGCAGCCTCGTGGAGCGGCCCTTGCTGAGCGCTACAGTGGTGCCTCTTCGGGGAAGATTTGAATCTCATTGAGCTTGTAGGCCCGAACGATCGCGCTGACTCGGTTGGAGGCGCCGAGTTTCGTGACGGCGTTTTGAGCGTGCACGTTGACGGTTTTCGTAGTTATACCAAGTTGAGCGGCAACAGCTTCCGACGTGCGGCCGGTGGCAATTAGGGTGAGCACCTCGCGTTCGCGCTGCGTGAGCACTGGGACGTGCGCAGCAGGCGGGCGACTCTCTATCTTCTCGGCATACTGATCAATCGTTGTTGTCACGCCGATATAGCCTTGAAACGACCCGCTTTCGAAACGAGGCACGCCGTGTGCCCAGGTTAGAACAAACGAGCCATCCTTTTTCAGTAGGCGATAGCTGACCCCATACGGACTGTGGCTTTGTACGGCTGTGAAGAAAACGCTACCAACGCGCGCTCTGTCATCGTCGTGCACAGCGTTCAGCCAACCGTAGCCCTCTCCTTCTCGTGGCGGGGTCCCTGTGACTTCATACCAAGTGCTGCTCAAGTAAATGCAGTACCCATCGGCTTCCGTGATCCACGCCAGTAGAGGCGAAGTCTCTACCAGATCACGAAATAACAGTCGGTCGGGTGTCCAATTCGCCACTCGCGTCATGCGGTTACACTCCTGTGTGGCCCGCTAAGGCTATGCGTCGATTCGAATATTTTACCGTTTGATCAGAAATTCATACTGCATTTGACATGTTTGTTGCCAGCCCCATTCTGCATGAAGAGTTCAGGGCGACATTTTATGCCTCAGTTCGAAGGGGAGGGCGCCCTACGTACTCCATCACGTGAATTGACTCTTCCGGGCCAATGTTCCTAGTTCGTTCTCATTCTGGAGGTGTGAAATGGGAATCGAAATCAAGGTGCCGCGCGCCGTCCAAATCCGTCGCTTGAAGGCCACGGGTCTGGACGCCGAGGATATCGTCAAGCTGACGGGGTTTGCGCCTTCTATCGTACGCGAGGCGCTGGCTGTGCAGCACGCGATCAAGAAGTAAACATGATCGGCGGCGGAACCTGCATCTGTGTCTACGCTCGGAGAAATGAAGGCAAGCGGTGAGGGGCTGATCTTCTACTGCAAGCCCAACGGCGGTCCGGCGTGCCACCATAGCTGGACGCCAAACATCGATCAGCTCATCCAGTATTTCGGCGTCGACTTCGACGTGGTTGCCAACCGTACGGCTTTCCTCCAGCGCTTCGTCTGCGAGAAGTGCGGCCGGCGTTCGGCAGATATCCGGCTTGTGTTGTCGTCTGACACGCCGGGATTGAACGGAGGGCAAGGCGGCCACAACCACCAGCCTCCAATGAGCCTTGAAGAGTCGCTCGAGCGGTATCGGGCCTTCGTCGCTGAGCGGAAGCGCTTGGGGATCAAAAGCAACGAGGAGATCGCCTCGGAATCTCGGGAGTTCCGCAAGGCTCAAGCGAGGGCTGAGAAGCTGGCGGAGAAAACCGGCGGTGTGCTCATCGGCCCTCCGAACCCATGGGCGCGTAGGAAGCGGGGTAGGTGGCTATGATTGCGGGTCGGCCCCGAGATCCTTGAGCATCACACGCACCGATTGCGCTCGGACATCGGCGAACTCGTTCTCTCGTTGATGCGGGGGTATTGCTTCGAAGTGGGCCAGCAGCCGGCGGAGACGCGCGATCTCCTTGTCTCGGGCTGTGTTGATCGAAGGAACTCTCATTCTGTGACGGTAGCCGAGGTCGGCGGTTTCGTCACCGCCCTATCAATGCGCGTCCTGCCGGTGCCAGCTCATACGCTGGGCCGTCGTCGGTGGCGTCCTCGATCAGGAATCGCCACTTGGCCAACTGTCTCAGCTCGGAAGCAATCGGCGCCCATTCCGCATCCACCGGGAGTCCGATGCAGATTCGGCCGTGCTTGTTCACGACCGCGAGGATGTGGTGCTGGTGGTCAGAGAGGCGGCGCATGGTCAGGACTTCATCAAATGTTGGCGGGCGCGACGCTCCCAGTCTGCAAGGTCGCGCTCATATTGATCCTGCACCCATAAAGGAATGGTGGCCGAGCGGCTTTCCATAGGCTGGCCAGGGAAGCGCTCATTGTGTCTAGCGGCAAGCCTTGGCAGCAGATCGCGCATGGCGTCAGGATCCGCCGACGCGGAGACAGCGGCGTTGGCTCGGTCCTGGGCATCCAGCTTTCTCGCGCGGACGCAGAGGTCAAGGGCTTCAGACAACAGTTCGCAGTCAGCCTCGCTCATCTGTCTCTTCCTATCGGGAAGGGGACGGAAGGGTATCGGCCAAGAAATTGCACCCATCGTCAGTCAGGCACCATGTGTAGCCATATCCGCCTGCTGCAAACTCTGAGCGCTGTAGCAGCCCCGATGCCGCGGCCCCCTTCAAATGGCGCAGGATTGTTGCAACGGTTCCTGTGTAGCCACCACGATGGATGCGGTCGGCTATGAACGCCGTTTGCCGCATGAAATCGCTTCGTCCCTCTGCTGCGGCCGAGAGCACTTTTGTCACTTCCAGTCGAACTGCCATCGTCTATCTCCTACCCGGAACAGGGCAGAAAGGTGCGGGGGCCGCGCCAAATCTGCCAATGGAATCAAGGGCCCGAGATTTGCGCCGGTGAGGGGCAAGGCCATTGAAATTGCTGGGAAATGTGGAGTTTATGGCGATCCCGGCAGGACTCGAACCTGCGACCAACAGCTTAGAAGGCTGCTGCTCTATCCAGCTGAGCTACGGGACCAGCTCAAGCGCCCCATTTAAAGCATTTGCGCGCAAAGGGAATGCCTTTTGAGCGGATGCCCAACAGTCTGCGCACTAAGAATGGGGGCGGGCGGTGCTTCCGCGAATGATCAACTCCGAGCTGAGCACCATATGCATCGGCACGGTGATGTGCCGGTCACCCTCGATAACGTCGATCAGCGCGCCGGCGGCGATGCGGCCTAGGGCATCTCGCGGTTGGCGCATCGTGGTGAGGGGGGGCCAGATATGGGCCGAAACGGCCAGGTCGTCGAAGCCAACAACCGAAATATCGCGCGGGCATTCAATGCCGAACTGGCGCAAACCCGAGAGTAGCCCGATCGCGCACTCATCGTTGGCGGCGAAGATTGCCGTGGGGCGATCAGCCAGACCGGCAAACCGGCCGGCGGCGATGTGCCCAGCCTCCATTTCGAAGGCCCCCGCAAACATCCATTCGGGGCGAACCGGCAGCCCCGCCGCCTGCATCGCTCGAACGAACCCCGACTCACGTTCGCCGGTGAGCACATTGCCCACAGGGCCCCGGATGTGGCCGATTCTAGTGTGACCCAGTTCGATGAGATGGCGCGTGGCTTGCTCAGCGGCGTATGCGTTGTCCGTCTTGACCGTGTGGAAGGGGGCCTTGGGGATTTCTTCGCAGGCCACGATAAGCGGGACGGGCGTTTCACCATCCTTCAGCAGCATCAACTGCTTGAGGTCCACGGACCCGTCAAACAGCAGCAGGCCGTCAACGCGATTTGAGAGAAAGTAGTCGCGCATCTGCCGGCCGGATTCTTCGGCGGCAAAGCGGTTCACGATCAGTACGCCATAGCCGCGTCTGGCCGCCTCCCTCTCGACCGCATCGAGGATGGTCGAGAAGAACGGATTGCGAATATCGGGCAGAGCGACAAGGATAGTTCGGGCCGTTTTTTGACGCAGCGAGCGGGCTGATTGGTTGGGTGTGTAGCCTGTCACGCGCACTGCTTCAGAAATTCTTGCGCGACTGCTCTCGCTGACCCGTTCCGGGCTCGAAAGAGCGCGGCTTACAGTGGCCGTCGATACGCGCGCATAATGCGCAACATCTTGAATTGTCGGCGTTTTTTTGACCAGAGACATGCGTGACAACACCCCTCCGGCTGTCAACTTGGCAATCTGTCTAAATCGATCTTGACAGGCACGCAAGACGTGTATGAGAGTAATGCAATCGATTGCAGAGATTTCGAGACACTAAAAATGCAATCGATTACACGCCGCCAGCTCGGGATGTTTCAGGAGAAAACAACCTAGCGGCTGGCTGCTCGCGGGAGCGCATCGCTCCAAGTGATCGTTGGGAGGACAACTATGAATAAATTTGCAGTGGTTGCCGCTATGGCAACTGCTTTGCTCGGCACCACCGCCGTCATGGCCGCTGATCTGGAAGTCACGCACTGGTGGACTTCGGCCGGTGAAGCTGCTGCCGTCGCCGAGTTTGCCCGCGTCTTCGAAGAGCAAACCGGCAACAAGTGGGTCGACAGCGCCCTGGCAGGCTCCGGCACCGGTGCCAACCCCGTCATCATTGGCCGCATCATCGGTGGCGACCCGATGGGCGCAACCCAGATGAACACCGGCCGCGATGCTGAGGAGCTCATCAAGGCTGGCCTGATGCGCGACCTGACCCCGATTGCCGACGAAATGGGCATCAAGGACTTCTACGTCGACGCTTCGCTGCTCGAGCCTTGCACCTATGACGGCAAGATCTACTGCTTCCCGGTCAACATCCACTCGTGGGATTGGCTGTGGCTTTCGACCAAGGCCTACGAAAAGATTGGCCAGCCCGTTCCGAAGGACTGGAACGAGTATGTCGCCAGCTGGCCGGCCCTGCAGGCTGCAGGCATCCTGCCGTTCGGTCTGGCTACCGGTTGGCCGATCTCCGGCGTCCCGGGCGTTCTGATGTCCGGCATCGGTGGCAGCGATCTCGTGCTCGCCGTCAACCGCGACAAGGACGCATCCGCTGTCCGTGGTCCGGAATTCCGCAAGGTTGCCGAAGCTCTCGACGCCCTCCGCAAGGTGGTCTCGCCCGAGATGATGGTTCCTTCGTTCGGAGACGTGGGCAACCAGCTCCTGTCCGGCGAAGCAGCTGGCAATATCCACGGCGACTGGCTGCAGGGTGACCTGCAGGTCGCTGGCGGCGTCCCCGGCGTCGACTACGAATGTCTGCCTGCTCTCGGCCTGGGTGACCAGCTGACCGGCGGCGGCGACGCCTTCTACTTCCCCGTCCTGCCTGCTGGCACCGACGAGGCAGTGATCCAGGCTCAGACGGATCTCGCAAAGCTGCTGATCTCGCCTGAAGCCCAGCTCGCCTTCAACCTGAAGAAGGGCTCGATGCCGATCCGTACCGACGTCGACCTGAGCGGTGCCAATGCCTGCATGAAGAAGGCCCTGGTCCTGTTGGACAACGGCCTGCTGCCTTCCGGTGACTTCGCGCTCTCCAGCGACACCCAGCAGCAGATGCAGGACCTGAGCATCGAGTTCCTCGATGACGACTCGATCACCGTCGATGACTACATTGAGCGCTATGCTCAGATCATCGAACAGGCCGACTAATATCGGCCAGGTGCCGATGTAATCGGTCTCGCCTGACAAGCAGCGGCCGGCCTTGATTATTCAAGCCGGCCGCTCACTCTGGAGAGAGATCTATGGCGGACATCGTAGTCCAAGAGCAGAGCAGTGCTCGCCCCGCCGGTTTGGGCCGCACTCTGCACAATATTTTCGTCAAAAACCTGGCCGCCAAGATTGCAGCTGGCCCCATGATCGCCACCGTGCTGGTCGTGTTCATCGGCTGCACGATCTGGACAGTATATTATTCCTTCACCGCTTCACGCCTGCTGCCGAGCAACACCTTCGTTGGCTTCGATCAGTATGAGCGCCTGTTCAAGACAGCGCGCTGGAACATCTCGGTCACCAACCTGATGGTCTACGGCGTGTTCTCGTTGGTGTTCACGCTCGGCATCGGCTTCATTCTCGCCGTGCTGATGGACCAGAAGATCCGCTTCGAAAGCGCCTTCCGCACCATCATGCTCTATCCATTCGCCTTGTCATTCATCGTGACCGGCCTGGTCTGGCAGTGGATCATGAACCCAACGCTGGGCCTGCAGGGCACCCTGCGCAATATGGGCTGGACCAGCTTCACTTTCGACTGGCTGAACAACTCCAAGATGGTGCTGTTCGCAATCCTGATCGCCGGCCTCTGGCAGGGCGTCGGGTTTACCATGGTGTTGCTGCTGGCAGGTCTGCGCAGCGTCGACGACGAAATCTGGAAGGCCGCTCGCATCGACGGCATCCCGACATGGCGCACCTATCTCTCCATTGTTCTTCCCATGATGCGCGGCGTGTTCGTCACCGCCGTGGTGCTCATCGGTTCCGGCATCGTGCGTCTCTACGACCTTGTCGTGGCGCTGACCGACGGCGGCCCGGGCATCTCCTCGGAAGTGCCGGCAAAATACGTCATCACCTACATGTTTGGCGCCGGCAATATCGGGCAGGGCCTGGCCGCGTCGACCATGATGCTGCTCACCGTGCTGATCATCGTCATTCCGTGGGCCTATCTTGAATTTGGCGGAAAGGGGCGCCGCTCATGAGCCAGACCGCAACTATGACTGGCCCCGCTGTGGCCGCGGCGACCGACGGCCCCAGCGGCCCCCGGCCCAAGCCGTTTTTCACCCCGCGCAAGATCATGCTCTATTCGGTGCTGGTCTTCTTCTCGATCTACTTCCTGTTCCCGCTCTATGTGATGATCATCACGTCGTTCAAGACGATGCCTGAGATCCGCTTCGGCAACATCTTCGCCTTGCCCGTTGCCCCGAATTTCGACGCATGGGTGAAGGCCTGGAGCAGCGCATGTACCGGCCTCAATTGCGAAGGCCTGGCACCGGGCTTCTGGAATTCGGTCAAGATCACCGTGCCCAGCACGATCGTTTCGATCTTTATCGCCGCAGTGAACGGCTATGCGCTGGTCAACTGGCGCTTCAAGGGTGCCGACTTCTTCTTCGCCGTCCTCATCTTTGGTTCGTTCATCCCCTATCAGGTGATGCTCTATCCGCTGGTGATGCTGACGCGCGAAATGGGCATCTTCGGTAGCCTCTGGGCCGTCATCCTGGTCCACACCATCTTCGGCATGCCAATCCTGACCCTGCTGTTCCGCAACTACTTTGCCTCGCTGCCGCAGGAACTGTTCAAGGCTGCACGTGTCGATGGGGCAGGGTTCTGGCGCATCTTCTTCGAGATCATGCTGCCCATGTCGCTGCCGATCTTCGTGGTGGCGCTGATCCTGCAGATCACCGGCATCTGGAACGACTTCCTGTTCGGCGTCGTCTTTGCCGGCAACCAGAACTACCCGATGACCGTGCAGCTCAACAACATCGTCAACTCGGCGCAGGGCAGCCCGGAATACAACGTCAACATGGCCGCCACCATTCTGACCGGGCTTGTGCCGCTCATCATCTATTTCGTGTCCGGTAAGCTGTTCGTTCGCGGCGTCGCCGCCGGCGCCGTGAAGGGATAATCTCATGCAACACAGCGTATCCATCCGCGATCTCTCGCTCAGCTTCGGCAGCGTAAAGGTCCTAGAGACGCTCAATCTCGATATCGCGCAGGGCGAGTTCATCGTCCTGCTCGGACCCTCGGGCTGCGGCAAGTCCACTCTGCTCAATTGCATCGCGGGCCTGCTTGACGTGTCTGCCGGCCAGATCTTCATCAATGGCAAGAACGTCACCTGGGAAGAGCCCAAGGACCGCGGCATCGGCATGGTATTCCAGTCCTATGCGCTCTATCCGCAGATGACTGTGGAACGGAATCTCTCCTTCGGCCTGCGCGTTGCCGGCATGAAGAAGGAAGAGGTCGACCAGCGCGTGGCGCGTGCTGCCGAAATCCTGCAGATCCAGCCCTTGCTGAACCGCAAGCCTGCCAACCTGTCGGGCGGCCAGCGCCAACGCGTCGCCATCGGCCGCGCCCTGGTGCGCGACGTGGACGTGTTCCTGTTCGACGAGCCGCTGTCCAATCTCGATGCCAAGCTCCGTTCGGACCTGCGCGTCGAGATCAAGCGCCTGCACCAGCGGCTCAAGAACACCATGATCTACGTCACCCACGACCAGATCGAGGCCCTGACGCTCGCTGATCGCATCGCCATCATGAAGAATGGCGTGATCCAGCAACTGGCCGATCCGCACACCATTTACAACAAGCCGGTCAATCTCTACGTCGCCGGCTTCATCGGTTCGCCCTCGATGAACTTCATCGACGGCACCTTGAACGGATCGAGCTTCACGGCCGAAGATGGCACGGTTATCCCGGTCGGCAATTACGAGTTCACGGCGGCCCCCGCCGGCACCACAAAGGCGGTGCTGGGTGTTCGTCCTGAACACATTCTGCTCGGCGACGATGCCGCGCGGTTGCCGTTCAAGGCCGAGGTGGAAATCGAGATTGTCGAGCCGATGGGTTCAGACACGCTCGCCTGGACGACCATTGCTGGGAAGTCAGTCACCTTCCGCGCTGCCAGCGACGTTCATCTGGTGCCTGGCCAGAAACTGGTCATTGGCTTTGATCCGGCACGCGGCTCGTTCTTCAGCTCCGAAACGACCAATCGTCTCTGAGACCTCACTTCGGCGGCGGCGCCCACAGGCGCCCCGCCTCAGCGAAAATGGCCAATATTACTATTGCGGTGATTGGCCTAACTCACTGGCGCGACAGCTCCCCTGAACAGCGCTACCCAACATGCAGGCGACGCCAAAAGGCGCGCTCCAACGTATAAGAGGCCCTGATGACCGTATTGTCATTCCAGCTCTATAGTGCACGCAACTACCCCTCTTTGCCGGAGTTTCTCGGCAAGCTCGGAAAGCTGGGCTACACGCAGGTTGAAGGATATGGCGGGCTTTATGAAGACGCCGCCGGCCTTGCTGCCAACCTTAAGAACAACGGCTTGACCATGCCGACAGGCCATTTCGGCCCGGCGCAGGTGGCGGACGTGTCCACCACCCTCAAGACGGCCGAAACGCTCGGCATGAAGAAGATCTATTGCCCCCACATCGGGCCGGAAGGGCGCAGCGAAGACGAGTCCAAGTGGCTCGAACTGGCTGAGATGCTAGCCAAGGCCGGCGAGAGCTACACCAAGGAAGGCTACGGCTTTGGTTGGCACAACCACGACTTCGAATTCGTGCCGACCACCTCGGGCCGCACGCCGATGGAAATCGTCCTTGAGACCGCGCCCGATATCGAATGGGAATGCGACGTCGCCTGGGTGGTTCGTGGCAAGGCCGATCCGGTCAAGTGGTTCGAGCGCTATGGCAATCGCATCACCGCGGTCCACGTCAAGGATATCGCCTCGGCAGGCCAGAACCTGGATGAAGACGGCTGGGCCGATGTCGGCCACGGCGTCCTCGGCTGGGACAACCTGATCGGCACCGTCCAGGCCAAGACCAAGGCCCAGTATTTCGTCGCCGAACACGACAAGCCTGCGGATGCAGAGCGCTTTGCATCGCGCTCCATCGCTACCGCCAAGAAGTGGAAGTAACTGAAATGGCCAAGACTTTTGGCGTCGGCATCATGGGTGCCGGCAATATTTCGAGCGCCTATCTCCGCCTCGCGCCTCTGTTCAAGGGGCTCGAGGTTCGTGCTGTTGCCGACATCATCCCCGCCGCCGCACAGAAACGTGCCGAGGAATTCGGTGTTCGTGCTCAGACCCCTGACGAGCTGCTCAAGAACAGCGAGCTCGACGTCATTGTGAACCTGACGATCCCGGCGACCCACTATTCGGTGTCGATGGATATTATTTCGGCCGGTAAGCACGCCTATTCCGAAAAGCCCTTTGTGCTGTCGCTGGAAGAGGGCATGGCCCTCAAAAAGGCCGCCGATGATCGCCACCTCAAGGTCGGTTCGGCTCCCGATACCTTCCTGGGTGGTGCCCATCAGCAGGCGCGCGACATCATCGATAGCGGCAAGCTCGGCAAGATCATGAGCGGCACCACGCACGTCATGAGCCGCGGCATGGAGCATTGGCACCCCAATCCGGACTTCTTCTTCCAGCCCGGCGCTGGCCCGATCCTTGACCTGGGCCCATACTATGTCACCGAGCTGATCCATCTGCTCGGGCCGGTGAAGCGCCTGTCGGCCTTCACCAACATGGCTCGCACCGAGCGCGAAGTGACGGCCGAGGGCGCATACAAGGGTACTTTCGTTCGGGTCGGCACCCCTACCACCATTCACGGCGTGCTGGAGTTCGTCTCCGGGGCCATCATCACCATCGGGGCGAGTTGGGACGTGGCGGCGCACGGCCACCACAATATCGAGCTCTATGGCACTGATGGGTCGATCTTCGTGCCCGATCCGAACTTCTTCGGCGGCGACCTGGTTACGGCCAATGTTGCCGGTGAACGTTCGCCGGTGACGCCGTGGGATCACCCCTTCGGCAAGGCCAATCAGGATCTCGAATCCGCAAACCCGCGCGCCAACTACCGTACGGCTGGTCTTGCCGACATGATCGCTTCGATCGATGGCGGCTACACGGCCCGTTGCGGCCTCGATGTCGCGCTGCATGCTGTGGATGTCATGACCAGCCTGCTCAAGGCGGGCGAAAGCGGCCAGGTTCTGACCCTGTCGACCACCTGCGAGCGGCCAAAGGCCCTGACTCCGGCCGAAGCGGCGTCCCTGTTGAAGTAGTCATTCCTGACTGCGTTGACAGCCAGGGCAGGCCAGTCAACAGTCATGCAAATGTTCTGCGCAGGCGGCGGTCAACCGCCGCCTGTTTTTGCAAATAGTCGGAACAAAATAACGAGGCGCCAAGCGCCTATAGAGGAGAAACGACATGCGTACCATCAAGGGGCCCGCAATATTTCTGGCGCAGTTCGCTGGTGACGCTGCCCCGTTCAATTCCTTCGACGCGATCTGCGGCTGGGCCGCAAACTACGGCTACAAGGGCGTGCAGATCCCGACCTGGGTCGGCAGCCTGATCGACCTCGAAAAGGCAGCGACGTCCAAGACCTACGCTGACGAACTGGCCGGCACGGCCGCCGAGCACGGCTTGGCAATCACCGAACTGTCGACGCACCTGCAGGGCCAACTGGTCGCTGCGCACCCGGTCTATGACACGATGCTGGATGGTTTTGCGCCAGCTTCCGTCCATGGCAATCCGAAGGCTCGCCAGGAATGGGCAGTTCAGCAGTTGCACTGGGCCGCGAAGGCCTCGAAGAATCTGGGCCTTACCGAGCACGCAACCTTCTCGGGTGCGCTGGCCTGGCCATTCCTCTACCCGTTTCCGCAGCGCCCCGCAGGCCTTGTCGAAGAAGCCTTTGACGAACTGGCCCGTCGTTGGACGCCGATCCTCAATGTGTTCGACGAAAACGGCGTGGACGTCTGCTACGAGATTCATCCGGGCGAAGACCTGCACGACGGCGTGACCTACGAGATGTTCCTCGAGCGCGTAAACAACCATCCGCGCGCCAATCTGCTCTACGATCCCAGCCACTTTGTGCTGCAGCAGCTCGACTATCTCGACTACATCGACATCTACCACGAGCGTATCAAGATGTTCCACGTCAAGGATGCCGAGTTCAATCCAACCGGCCGCCAGGGCGTGTATTCGGGCTACCAGAGCTGGATCAACCGGGCAGGGCGCTTCCGTTCGCTCGGCGATGGTCAGGTCGATTTCGCCTCCATCTTCTCCAAGATGGCGCAGTACGACTTCGCGGGCTGGGCCGTGCTCGAATGGGAATGTGCCATCAAGCACCCCGAAGATGGGGCTCGTGAAGGTGCTGAGTTCATCAAGAACCACATCATTCGCGTCACCGAACACGCCTTCGACGACTTCGCTTCCGCCGGCACCGATCTTGCCGCCAACCGCAAGATCCTGGGTCTGGACTGATGGCTGATCCGGCGATCCAAACCGTATCGCTGGACGCGCTTACCATTGTCGGCCTCCCGGTTTCGGGAGGCTGGCAAGACCTGCCCAAAGTCGTGCCAGAAGCCTGGCGGCGCCTGTTTGCCGAGAGCGATGCCATTGCCGACGCGTCGCGGTCGGTTGGCAGCCATGTCGGGGTCAGCCTCGCCATGGAGGATGGCATTTACCGCGAGTTTGTTGGTCAGGTCGTTTCCGGATGTCGCAAGGCGCCTGCGGGCATGTCGCTGCTACACATTCCCGCCAACACTTATCGGCACCTCCTCCACACCGGATCGCTGAAGGCCATCGCCTCCAGTTTCCAGGCGATCTACGATGACGCCGAGGAGCAGGGCTTGGCGGCGGGCATTTTCAAGCTCGATTTCGGCTATCAGGCCGATGGATCAATCACACACCACGATCTCTACGTTGGCATCGATCCGATCGCCGCGCCGGAGACTGCAGAAAACACGAAAGACTGAAACATGGCTGAGAATGGCGCAAAGCGGATTCGCCTTGGCATGGTTGGCGGCGGCACTGGGGCCTTTATCGGCTACGTACACCGCGTCGCGGCCCGCATCGACGGCGATTATGACCTGGTGGCGGGCGCCTTGTCGTCGCGTCCCGACGTGGCATTGGAATCCGGCCGCAATCTCGGCTTGGCCGATGACCGCATCTACAACTCCTACGAGGAAATGGCCCGCGCCGAGGCCGCCCGTCCCGACGGCATCCAGGCCGTTTCGATCGTCACGCCAAACCATATGCACTACGGCCCGGCCAAGGCATTCCTCGAAGCCGGCATTCACGTCATTTGTGACAAGCCAATTACCAGCACGCTGGCAGATGCGCGCCAGCTTGCTGCCATCAAGCCCAAAAATGGTGCCCGGTTTCTGCTGACGCACAACTACACTGGCTACCCCTTGATGCGTCAGGCGCGTGAGCTCGTGGAGTCCGGCGCGCTGGGCAAGATCCGCGTCGTACAGGTCGAATATCCGCAGGATTGGCTGGCCGTTGAAGCCGACGCCGACAACAAGCAGGCCTCCTGGCGTACCGATCCGGCGCGCTCCGGGGCAGGTGGCGCCATCGGTGATATCGGCACCCACGCCTACAACCTAGCCCGCTTCGTCACCGGCCTAAAGACAGAGGCGGTGTCGGCAGATCTCTCCAGTTTCGTGCCGGGCCGCCAGCTGGATGACAACGTCCACATCATGCTGCGCTTCGAAGGCGGCGCAAAGGGCATGCTTTGGGCCAGCCAGGTGGCTGTGGGGTGCGAGAATGGCCTGCAGCTGCGCGTCTACGGCGAAAAGGCCGGTATCGAATGGCGCCAGGACAATCCCAACTACATGTGGTTCACCGAATTCGGCAAGCCAAAGCAGCTGCTGACGCGCGGCGGCGCCATCTCGGGCAATGCGGCCTCGACGATGAATGTTCGCATCCCGTCCGGTCACCCCGAGGGGTATCTGGAAGCTTTTGCAACACTCTACAGCCAGTTCGCCGCCGTGATCCGCGGTGAGGGCGCTGCTTATGAGGGCCTTTTGCCCACTTTGACCGACGGCGTCGAGGGCATGCAGTTCATCACCGCCTCGGTCCAGTCCAGCCACAACGACGGCAAGTGGACCCGGTTGAGCGAGGTCTGATCGTCAATGCCTTCCACACGCGTTGAAACCGCCAGCGGTTGGCTTGGCGACCGCCGGGCCGATTTCCTCGATGCAATCCAGCAGGCCTTGATGGAGGGCATCCTGATCCCGGAGAACGATCGGGATATTCGCCTCACTCAGTACGACCCCGCCGACATGCTCAAGCATGCCGGCGGCAGTCCTCGGCACACAAACATCGAGATCACCCTGTTCGCCGGGCGAACTATCGAAGCCAAGCGCCGGCTCTACGCGGCCTTGGCAACGCGCCTGGCGCCATTCGGCCTTGATCCCGTAGACATCAAGGTGGTGTTGATCGAGGTCGACCGCCACAATTGGGGGCTACGCGGCCTGCCAGCCAGCGAAATTGACCTGGGTTTCAAGGTTGACGTCTAGGAAAGAGTGGCCGGCAACCCGGTCACTGTATCCGTTTCACCGCGTATCCGGCCTGCTCCAGCAGGTCGACAACGCTGTTGGCGCCAACCAGATGCGCGGCGCCGACAATGACTATGTTCTTCTCGTTGTTCGCCAGCATGGTCTTGAGCGGCGGAATCCAGTTGTGATTCCGGTCGTAGATCAGGCGATCCATGAAGGCTTCTTCGAAGCCCCCCATTTCCATGAGGAACATCTTGGCCAGATGTTCAGGCGTACCCGACGTCCAGCTCATCATCATCTTGTCCATCAGCTTGGGCAGGTCGTCGAGTTGATCTAGCGTGGCTCGCAGCATCGCGATTTGCTCGTCTTCCGGCGCACCGGCCAGAACGTCCAGCTGCTGTTCGCCGGTTTCCAGGAAGCCAATCCGCGATGCATCCAGTTCGGGCTGCAGTGTGAACTCGACACCTTGCTCACTGAATCCTGCATCCGCCAGGGCGGCCACGCTGATCGTGTTGGTGGCCATCCATGGACGCATGGCCATGAGCATGCCGGGCGGCAGCGCGTAGCTTGCGGCATGCAGGCGCAACTCGTTTGCCAGCTCATCATCGAGAATGTCGGTCAGCATGGTGCCGTCGGTGTAGATCCCGCGCACGAAGGCCTCCGCAGTCATCTGGGCAACAGCGGCTGGGCGAATGTCGGTCTCGAACACGACCTGGTCAGATTCGGTCAAGATGTCGTCGAATAGGGGAGTGCGCCATTCGGTGCCATGCTGCACGATGTGGAAGGAGCCAAACAGCCAGATGCTACTGTCGCCATCTCGAACCTCCCACAGGGCAGGTGCCGCATGCGCGGGCACTGACAGACCAAGCAGGGCAACGGCAGGCAGGAGCTTTCGGGCTGACAACTTCATGGGCGCTCCCCTATGGCGGACCTCGTCGATGTGGACATCATACGCTGCCAAATACGCGAGCAGAAGGGCGTAAGCAGCCCCGGGGATCGGAACGGCTTTGTCGTGGAAGGCCAAAAAACAAATGCGCCACAATCACTTGCGGCGCATATCAGAATCTCTGGGAGAGGTTTGACCTAGTGGGTCCAGGGCGTCTTGCGATCGGATTTGAAATTATCCGGGTAGCTGACACGCTTGGGAATAGGGTCATGCGCAGGCTGCACCGAATAGGCGATGCCGTTCTTCTGCGCGTAAGCTTCTGCCAATTCGAGGGTGTCGAAGCTGAGGCGAACCTGCTGCCGGGTATCCGTCGAGGTCGTGTAGCCCATCAGTGGATCTATTTCGCGCGGTGCGGCCATTTCGTGAACCAGCACCCACTGCTTGGACTTGCCGTTACCCGACTGCATGGCGTTGCGGGCCGGGCGATAGATACGGGCGGTCATGCAAAGTCCTCTACACGATACGCTAACGCAAAATGATGGTCGGAGTACAAAGATTCGAACTTTGGACCCCCGGTTCCCAAAACCGGTGCTCTACCAGGCTGAGCTACACTCCGAGACAGCCATTCCGTTAGACTGTTCGAATGCAAAGGGCAAGTGGCCTATGCACTTAGTGCTGCTATTGACGCAGAAGGATGTGGACAGGCACAAAAGCGGCATGATCGATCTTACCAAGAAATGGCCGCTTGGCCTGGATAGCCGCCGTTGGCCGCTTTTTTGTTTCGGTGTCGTGTTGGGAGTGGCGCTGCTTTCGCAGATCGACGTCTGGGCATCTCGCACCGCGATTGCCTGGCCCGATGCATGGCGAGCCCCGTTTTTCGCGATAACCGACTACGGTCTGTCGGACTGGGTGCTGATTCCCAGCCTTGCGATTCTGCTTGTGTCACTACTGGCGGGCTTCGTGCTCTCCGGGCAGGTGAGGTCGGTATCCCGGGAACTGGCGACGCTGTCAGGCTTCATCTTTCTTGGAGTGGGTGCGCCGGGCCTGATCTCCAATCTGCTCAAGCGTCTAATTGGTCGTAGCCGCCCCGTAGAATTTGAAGCCCATGGGGCCTTTTCGTTCCAACACGTCTTCAATGACTGGAATTTCCAGAGCTTCCCCTCGGGCCACACCACCACGGCGATTGCGTTGGCCTTCGTCGTCGGCTTCCTGTGGCCGCGACTTTTCCCGTATTTCCTGGCGATCGGTGTGGTCGTTGGCATTTCGCGGGTGCCGGTGGGCATGCATTACCCCACGGACGTCTTCGCTGGCCTCGTCGTCGGCATGCTCGGCGCATACCTGGTGCGTAACATCTTCGCGCGCCGTGGCGTTTTGTTCGAGCAGCGTGCCGACGGGCACATCGTCCGTCGGCCTCTCGTTGCGATCAGGAGCGCACTTCAGCGCGCGCGGGCATAGCGAGCAATCGCCGCTGCCAGGTCAGCCTTCAGGTCCTCGACGCCTTCAAGGCCAATATGCAGGCGGAACAGATTGCCTTCTGCCGTCCACGGTTTGGCGGTGCGGTTCTTGGTGAGCTTCACCGGCAGGCACAAGCTTTCATAGCCACCCCATGAATAGCCCATGCTGAACAGCGACATCTCATCGAGAAAAGCCGCGACCGAGGCCCGTGGGGCAGGGGCCAGCAGCACGCCAAACAGGCTGCCTGATCCGCTGAAGTCGCGCTTCCACAGCGCGTGATCCGGATGGCTCGGCAGGGCGGGGTGAAGCACCTGCACCACCTCCTGCGTTTCCAGCCACTGGGCAATCTCAAGCGCCCGTTGCTGATGCTCCTTCATGCGGATGGCCAGCGTCCGCAGGCCACGCGCCACCATGAAGGCTTCATCGCCCGAGGTGAAGAAACCGAGTTCGCGCCGGGTTCGCTCAACGCCGGCCCACGCTTCCTCCGTTGTCGAGATCGTGCCGGCAAAGGCATCAGAGTGCCCGACGAACATCTTGGTGCCGGAATGCACAACGATATCGGCTCCAAGTTTCAGCGGCTGCATATAGAGTGGGCTGGCCCAGCTGTTGTCGACGATCAGGCGGGCGCCATTGGCGTGGGCGGCCTTGGCGATTGCCGGAATATCCTGCACTTCGAAGGTCAGCGAGCCCGGGCTTTCGGCCAGCACGGCGCGAGTATTCGGCCGCATGAGGTCAGCAATGCCGGCGCCGATGCGCGGATCATAGTAGCGCGTGGTCACCCCCATGCGGGCAAGGAAGCCATCGGCAAAGGCCCGGCTCGGCTCATAGGCGCTGTCCGTCATCAGAACGTCGTCGCCGGCCTGCACACAGCCGAGCAGGGCAACCGTGATGGCGGAGAGGCCCGATGGCAGCAGGCGTGTGCGATAGGCACCCTCCAGCTGAGTGATCACTGACTCAACGCCCTCGGTCGTGGGGTTGCCGGCGCGGCCATATAGAAAGCGCTGCTGCTGGGCTTCGATATCCGCCAGCGTTTTGAACAGCACAGTTGAGCCGCGATAGACCGGGGTGTTGACGAATCCGAACTGATCGTCCGGATTGCGCCCATGATGGGTCAGCACGGTTTCCACTGATAGGGCGTCGGAATTGCCGCTTTTATTGTCAGTCATAATAGGCTCAGTGCTCATTATCAGTTCAGTGGGCTAGATGTGTCTAATAAAACGACAGCTTTACTGTCTCATGCCAGCATCATCCCTTGACGAAGGGTAAAATTGACGGTTGCATGCTTAACAGCATCAAAACTGCCACGATAGGCGGCGGGTGCCGCCGGGGCGATGGGGTACTCCGATAATCCCGGGATATAGGTCAGGAAACAAAAGGCAAAACAATGCAAAAAACGCTCGTAACGATCGCGCTTGCCGCCTCACTCGGCCTCGGCGCGACCGCAGCGCAAGCAGCTATTCTCGATGACGTAAAGGCAAAGGGATACGTGCAGTGCGGCGTGACCGGGGGTGTTCCCGGATTCTCCGCACCCGACTCCAACAACGTCTGGACTGGTATTGAAGTCGACTTCTGTCGCGCGATGGCTGCCGCCATCTTCAACAATGCCGATGCAGTGCGCTACACCTCGCTGACCAGCCAGGAGCGCTTCACCGCGCTGTCCTCCGGTGAAATCGACGTGCTCTCGCGTACCACGACCTGGACCATGAGCCGCGACACCCAGCTTGGCATCAGCTTCGTTGGCACCATGTTCTATGACGGTCAGGGCTTCATGGTTCGCAAGGCCGACGGCATTGCCTCGGCTCTCGATCTCAGCGACGCCGCAGTCTGCATTGAATCGGGCACCACGACCGAACTGAACGCCGCCGACTACTTTGCCGCCAACAACATGGTCTTCAACACCGTCGTGTTCGTCGACCAGGACGAAGTGGTGAAGGCTTATGAAGACGGCCGTTGCGACGTCTACACCACGGACTCCTCGGCCCTGGCTGCCGAACGTTCCAAGTTCGCAGTGCCGGATGACCATATCATCCTGCCCGAAGTGATCTCCAAGGAGCCGCTGGGCCCGGTCGTTCGCGCTGGCGACACTGCCTGGTTCAACCTGGCCCGCTGGACCTATTTCGCGCTGCTCGAAGCCGAAGAGCTCGGCGTGTCCTCTGCCAACGTCGATGAGATGCTTGGCTCCGACAACCCGGCAATCAAGCGCCTTTTGGGCGTTGAGGGCGATTTCGGTACTCCCCTCGGCGTGTCCAAGGATTGGGCATACCAGATCGTCAAACTGGTCGGTAACTATGCCGAGACCTACGAGCGCAACGTCGGGCCCTCAACCCCCATCGGGCTGGCGCGCGGCCTGAACGCGCTCTGGAAAGACGGCGGCATCCAATACGCCCCGCCGATCCGCTAGGTGAACATGGCCCGGCGCCCCACTGGAGCGCCGGGCCTTTTTGTTCCATGCTGGCCATCCTGCGGGTGGCTCGTGGAAAGCCGCCCCGGCGGTATGAGGACATCTGACTCATGACCACACTTGAAACGGGGCCCGCCGACGCCCCCAAGGTATCTTTCTATAACGATCCCGTAATTCGAGGGATCATCTACCAGGTCGCTGTCGCTGCGCTATTGGCCACGTTTGTCATCTGGATCGTAGGCAATACGGCCGCGAACCTTGCGGCACAGAACAAGACGACTGGTTTCGATTTTCTCTGGAAGACCGCCGGGTTTGATATCAGCTTCTCGCTGATCCCCTGGTCCAGGGCCTCCATCTACTGGGAAGCATTCCTGGTCGGCATTACCAACACTCTGCTGGTCGCGTTCATCGGCATTGTGCTCGCGACCATCTTGGGCTTCACCATCGGTATTGCCCGGTTGAGCAGCAATTTCATCGTCTCGAGCCTCGCAACGGTCTATGTCGAGATCATCCGCAACATCCCGCTGCTGCTCCAGCTATTCTTCTGGTACTTCGCGGTGCTGAAGTCGATGCCGGCTGTCCGCGCATCCTATGAGCTGCCTTTCGACTCCTTCATCAACCAGCGCGGCATCTTCGTTCCCAAGCCCATCCCCGATGCACAATTCGGCTTCGTCTGGATCGGGGTTGCGCTGGCCATCGTCGCCGTCATCGCTCTTCGACGCTGGGCTCGCATACGGCTCGAAACCACGGGTCTGCGGTTCCCGGTGTTTCTGTCCTCTGTCGCGATCCTGATTGCTCTGCCCACCCTGGTGTTCATCATCAGTGGCGCCAGCGTGGCTTTCGAAGTGCCGGCACTGGAACGCTTCAATTTCCGCGGTGGCGTGCAGCTCCCGCCAGAGTTTCTCGCTCTGGCGTTCGGGCTGACCATCTATACAGCCGCCTTCATCGCCGAAACGGTTCGCGGTGGCATTGTCGCAGTGAACAAGGGGCAGACCGAAGCGGCGCAGTCGCTGGGTCTGAAGGAAGGCGACCGGCTGCGTCTCGTCATTGTTCCCCAGGCCATGCGGGTCATCGTACCGCCGCTGACCAGCCAGTACCTCAACCTCACCAAGAACTCTTCGCTTGGCGCGGCCATCGGCTATCCCGAGTTGGTCAACGTTTTCGCAGGAACGTCCCTAAACCAGACGGGACGCGCCATCGAGTGTATCGCGCTGGTCATGCTGGTCTATCTGACCTTCTCGCTGCTGACCTCGGCGATAATGAACTGGTACAATGCCCGCGTCAGTCTGGTTGAGCGATAGGAGCCGATAATGACCGATATTGGATTTGTTCGCTCCGACCTGGTTCCCCCGAAACCTGCACCCCGTCGCACGACGGGGGCAGTGGCCTGGGCCCAGAAGAACCTGTTCGCCTCGCCTCTGGATACCGTGCTGACCGGGCTCGGTGTGCTCTTCCTGCTGTGGGTGATCCCGCCGCTCTACAATTTCTTCATCGGCCACGCCGTCGGTCCCAATGGAACCGTCGAAGAGTGCCGCATGGAGAATGCGGGCGCGTGCTGGGCCTATATCTCGGCCGAAATGGAGTTTTTCATCTACGGCTTCTACGACATCCCCCAGCAATGGCGCCCCAACATCGTCTTTGCGCTGGGTGCGCTGCTCTTCGTGCCGCTGCTGATGCCAAAGGTGCCATATAAGAGGATCAACGCGATCCTGTTTCTCGTCGTCTATCCGGTTGTCAGCTACTACCTGCTCGCCGGTGGCGTCTTCGGGCTTATGCCAATCCCGACGGAGAAATGGGGCGGCCTGCTGATAACCCTCATCATTTCGGTGGTGGGTATCACGCTGTCCTTCCCCATCGGCATCATACTTGCCCTCGGGCGCCAGTCGAAAATGCCGGTGATCAAGACGCTGTGTATCGCCTTCATCGAACTGGTACGCGCCGTTCCGCTGATCACCATCCTGTTCATGGCCTCGATCATGCTGCCGCTGTTCATGCCTCAGGGCATGACGGTCGACAAACTGCTGCGGGCGCTGGTGGGTGTTACGTTGTTCACCTCTGCCTACCTGGCAGAGGTGGTGCGCGGGGGTCTTCAGGCCATTCCGCGTGGGCAATACGAGGCTGGCGCATCGCTCGGCCTCGGCTATTGGCAGCGGATGTATTTCATCATTCTGCCCCAGGCGCTCAAGCACGTGATCCCAGGGATCGTGAATAACTTCATTTCGCTCTTCAAAGACACGTCGCTCGTCTACATCGTGGGCATGAAGGACCTGCTCGAAGCGGTCAAAACCAAGAATGACACCGCTCTCGAGTGGCAGTCGGCGCACACCCCAACCACCGGATATCTATTCGCCGCCATGGTATTCTGGGTCTTCTGCTTCGGCATGTCGCGCTATTCCATGTACATGGAGCGTCGTCTCAACACTGGTTACAAGAGGTAGTTCTCATGTCGCAAATCTCCGAAACTACCCCAGACCAGGCGCCCCGGCCGCCGCGCATGACGGTCTCGAAGACCAACGTGGCGATCGATGTGATCGGCATGCACAAGTGGTACGCCGATTTCCATGTGCTGCGGGACATCAACCTCAAGGTGATGGAGGGCGAGCGTATCGTCATTGCGGGCCCCTCCGGGTCCGGCAAGTCGACGCTAATCCGCTGCATCAACCGGCTGGAGGAGCACCAGGAAGGCAAGATCATCGTCAACGGTGTTGAGCTGACGGCCGATCTCAAGCGCATCGACGAGGTGCGGCGCGAGGTTGGAATGGTGTTCCAGCACTTTAACCTGTTCCCCCATCTGACAATCCTGCAGAACCTGACGCTGGCGCCGATCTGGGTGCGGGGCGTGCCCAAGGCCGAAGCCGAGGACGCCGCCATGCATTATCTGGAGCGGGTGAAGATCCCCGAGCAGGCCAATAAGTTCCCCGGCCAGTTGTCGGGCGGGCAGCAACAGCGCGTGGCGATCGCCCGCTCGCTCTGCATGCAGCCCAAGATCATGTTGTTCGACGAACCCACCTCGGCGCTTGACCCGGAAATGGTCAAGGAAGTGCTCGAGGTGATGATCAGCCTTGCCGAAGAGGGCATGACCATGATCTGCGTGACCCACGAAATGGGCTTTGCCCGCCAGGTGGCCAATCGCGTCATCTTCATGGATCAGGGGCAGATCATCGAGCAGAACGAGCCGGAGGCATTCTTCTCCAATCCACGGCACGAACGCACCAAGCTCTTCCTCAGCCAGATCCTGCACTAACCAAGCAAATTGCGGATTGCCCTGTCACAATGCACAGGGCAATCCCACCCTTGGCTTGACCCCGCATTGCCGCCTGCCAATATACCGACAGCAGGCAGGGAAGCCCGAGATTGAACAGTTTTTTCAAGCGATTGCTGTCACTGGCGGCAGGCTTTGCCTGCGTGGTCACGCTCGCGTCGACCTCTGCCAGCGCCCAGACGCTGGAAACAGTGCGCGAACGCGGCTTCCTGATTTGTGGGGCCACCAGCGCGCTACCGGGCTTCGCCCAGCAAGATGCACAGGGACGCTGGTCGGGTTTTGACGTCGATTTGTGCCGCGGCGTTGCTGCTGCCGTGTTCGGCGACCCCGAGAAGATCGAGTTCCGCGCCCTACGGGGCGAGGCCCGCTTTGCCGCGCTCCAGACGGGCATGGTCGACGTGCTCACGCGCAATGGTCCCTGGACCGAGCGGCGCGATACGCTCTATGGCGCCAGCTATGTGGGTACGGCCTTCTTCGATGGCCAGGCCTTCCTCGTTCCGCAGTCGATGGGCGTGGTATCGGCCTTCGAGCTCGACCAGATCAGCGTTTGCGTGATCGACGGCGGCGAAGAGCTTGAGCGGCTTCAGGAGTTCTTCTTCGCCAACCAGGCCAGCTACACCGAAGTGCCCTACGAAGACGTCGGCGATCTGAACGTGGCCTATCAGGCCGGGCTTTGCCAGGCTGTGTCGGCCTCAGGACGGCAGTTGCAGGCCATCCGCCGCGCGCTGCCAGATCCATCGGCGCACCGCATCTTGCCGGAGCGCATTTCGAAGGAATCGCTCGGGCCGGTCGTCCGCGAAGGTGACCAGCAGTGGTTCAACATCGTGCGCTGGACCCTGTTCACGCTGGTCAACGCGGAGGAGGTGGGCATCACCTCGCTCAATATCGACTCTCTGATGGCTGCCCGGACCCCGGCCGTGCGGCGCATGCTCGGGGTGGATGGTGATTTCGGCACGCCCCTGGGATTGTCGCGGACCTTCATGGCCGATGTTATCCGGGCGGTGGGCAACTATGGCGAACTCTATGATCGCCACTTCGGGCCGCAGACAGGTGCGGCCCTGCTCAGGGGGCAGAATGGCCTTTGGGCGAATGGTGGCCTGCTCTACGCGCCGCCCGTCCGCTAGCGGAATCTAGCTGGCAAACAACAGGCTTACGCGCCTGTTTTGTTTGCCTTTTTTCTCGATCTTGCCAAGCACCAGCGGGCCGATTTCGCTGGTATTTCGCACATGCGTACCGCCGCAGGGCTGCAGGTCGATGTCGCCGATACGGATCAGCCGCACGCGTCCTTGTCCCATAGGCGGTTTGACGTTCATGGTCTTGATCAGGTCGGGATTTTCAGCCATTTCGGCATCGCTGATCCACTCATCCGTCACCGCCTGATTGCCGGCGACGAGGCCGTTGAGCGCTTCGCCCAGCGCCGCCAGATCCTCCGGCACGTCGGGCATGTCGAAATCCAGCCGCCCCTTGTCCTCGCCGATCGAACCGCCCGTGACCGGAAACGGCAGGACGACGGAGAGTAGGTGCAGCGCGGTGTGCATGCGCATCAGCCGGTAGCGGCGATCCCAGTCGATTTCGACCAGCACTTCGTCGCCAACCGCCAGGCCAGACACACCATCCTGTGGCACATGCACAATTCGGGTCTTGTCACCCTCTGGATGCACCGCGGTGGCAATGGCTGACGCCGCCTGATCCGAGGTCCGCACGATGCGCCCGCTGTCGCCAGGCTGCCCGCCCGATGCTGCATAGAAAACAGTCTGGTCCAGCACGACTCCGCCGTCTTCGGTCACCGCAACCACGGTGGCTGGGGTGGATTGCAGGTAGCTGTCGGCGCGGAAGAGGAATTCGGTCATCAGGAAACTCAAAGCACAGGGGAGAGCAGGCGCGCGGCCTGGGTAGCGAAGCGGAGGAGCAGGGAGCGCCCTTTGACCTCATCAATGGCCACCTCGCGGCACAATTCGAAGTCTTCGAGCAGCATGGTCTCGACCTTGTTGATGGTATCCTGGTCGGCAAACCACAAGGTGATTTCGAAATTGATGGCGAAGGAGCGGTTGTCGAAGTTGACGCTGCCGATCGAGGCGATCTGGTCGTCCATAAGCACCACCTTCTGGTGCAGGAAGCCGTCCGTGTAGCGGTGAATCGAAATGCCATGCTCGATCATCGCATCGGCATGGGCGATGCTCGCCAGCCAGACCAGCTTATGGTCGGGCTCGTTCGGCAGCATGATCCGCACATCCACGCCGCGCAGCTTGGCCGCGAATAGCGCCGTGCGGATATCGGTGTCCGGGACGAAATAGGGGCTGACGATCCAGATGCGTTCTCGCGCGCGCCCGATGATGTCGGTGAAGGCAATGGCGCATTCTTCCAGCTTGTCGGCCGGACCGCTGCCCATGACGAGCACCGATTGGTCACCCGGCGTCTCCACGGTCTCGGGCGGCGTAGCGGGCAGTACCTCGCCCGTGGCCCATTCCCAGTCTTCGCGGAACAGCAGGGCGCAGCCGAGGGCCGCAGGCCCGGATACGCGCACATGGGTGTCGCGCCAGCGCCCGAACTTCGGGTCCTCACCCAGATATTCCACGCCCACATTGTGCCCGCCGACCCAGGCGTGTTCGCCGTCGGCCACCACGATCTTGCGGTGGTTGCGATAGTTGATCCGGGTGGGACCATAGACTCGCAGGAATTTGTGGCGCTGGTTGAATCCGGCGACCTTGATGCCGGCCTGGCGCAGCTCAGCGCGAAAGCGCTTGGGCATGCCGCTGCTGCCGATATCGTCATAGAGCAGATAAACCTGTACGCCGGCATTGGCCCGCTCGATCAGGCGCTCGGCGAGCTCCTTGCCCAGCGCGTCATCACGCACGATGTAAAACTGAACCAGCAGATAGGATTTTGCCTGGGCGATGCCTTCGAAGATGGAATCGAAGGTCGCGCGTCCGTCCACCAGAAGCTCCACCTCATTGCCATTGAGAAAAGGAACTTCGGAAACCTTGGTCTGCACCGGCCATTTGTGGCTGGTTTCCCGGTCTATCAACGCGAGGTCCTTGGCACGGAGCGGACGCGCCGCGCGTCCGTTGCGGATGCGGTCGGTGGCGTAGTCGTCAAAGGCCTTCCAGCCAAAGATCAGGTAGAGAAATGCCGTGGGAATGGGCAGCAGTCCCAGCGCCAAAATCCAGGCGATGGAGCCCTGCGAGGTGCGGGAATTCATGATTTCCCGTACCGCGCAGATGAAAGCGAGCAGATAGACCGCCGCCGTGATGGCCGCAAAAATGTGCAGATCGGAGATGATCAGCCTGAGCATCGATTCGATACTGTACACGGCGCCCCCAAACGAGTTCGGGCGCTACTCTATCAGTCTGTCACGATTGGACAATGCTGGCGTGTTCAGGCCGGATCGGGTTCGATCACGCTTGAAATGTCGATCGGCGTGCGGCCTTCCATCCAGGATGGCACAGGCAGCCCCTGATTGTGCAGGAAGGTCGGGTTGAAGATCTTGCTGGCATAGCGGTTGCCGTAGTCGCACAGCACCGTGACGATGGTCTTGCCCGGCCCCAGGTCGCGCGCCATCCGGACGGCGCCAGCGATGTTGATCGCGCTTGAGCCGCCAAGGCACAGGCCCTCATGTTCGAGCAGGTCGAAAATGTAGGGCAGGGCCTCGGCGTCGGAGATCTGGTAGGGGTTGTCGATTTTGAGCCCTTCCAGGTTGGCCGTGATGCGCCCCTGGCCGATGCCCTCGGTAATCGAGTTGCCGGACGATTTCAGCTCGCCATGGGCGTAATAGTTGTAGAGCGCCGCGCCTTCTGGATCGGCCAGGCCGATCTTGACGTCAGAGCTGCGGGCGCGCAGCGCCTCGGCTACGCCCGCAAGCGTGCCGCCTGAGCCCACGGCGCAGATAAAGCCATCGATACGGCCATTGGTTTGATGCCAGATTTCGGGGCCGGTGGTTTCGACATGGGCGCGCTTGTTGGACACGTTGTCGAACTGGTTGGCCCAGATGGCCCCGTTCGGAAGCTCGCGATTGAGCTTTTCGGCCAGCCGCCCGGAAATCTTGATGTAGTTGTTCGGGTTCTTGTAGGGCTTGGCCGGCACTTCGATCAGCTCGGCGCCATAGAGGCGCAGGGCGTCCTTCTTTTCCTGGCTCTGCGTCTTGGGGATCACGATCACCGATTTGAAGCCCAGCGAATTGGCCACCAGTGTCAGCCCGATGCCTGTATTGCCTGCCGTCCCCTCAACGATGGTGCCACCGGGCTTCAACTTGCCCGATCTTACCGCGTCGTGAATGATGAACAAAGCCGCCCGGTCCTTGACCGACTGGCCAGGATTGAGGAACTCGGCCTTGCCCCACATTTCGCAACCCGTCAGCGCCGAAACGCGGTTGAGGCGGATCAGCGGCGTGTTGCCGATGGCGGAGATGAGATCTTCGTGCTTGGACATGGACCGAACTGTCACGGGAAGGGAAACCCTAAGCTAGGGGCCCCACCTGCGGGCCGCAAGCCTTAACAGGTTCTAACGGCATGGCTTTTCGTATCGGTCATGCGCGGCGCAACGGCAGTGCGTTCGCTCCGGGTGCGCGCAATTTCATTCCACCTACAGCTGTGCCGCTGCCTCGAGCGCCCGGACCCGGCTACTCTTGAGGTCCACGATCGGTGCTGGGTAATTGGTCCCAATTTCCACGCCGGCCGAGGCGAGTACGTCGCGCGGCGCGTCTGCGGGCTTGTGAATCCACGACGCCGGTAGCCCCGCCAGTTCCGGCACCCAGCGCCGGACATAGTCGCCGTCCGCGTCGAATCGTTCCCCCTGCGTGACGGGGTTGAAGATGCGGAAGTAGGGCGCAGCATCCAGCCCGCATCCCGCGACCCACTGCCAGCTCGCCGGATTGCTCGCCATGTCGGCATCCACGAGGCAATCCCAAAACCAGCGTTCACCCACCCGCCAGTCGATCATCAGGTTCTTGGTCAGCAGGGACGCCGTCAGCATGCGCACGCGGTTATGCATGGTGCCGGTCGCCCAAAGCTCGCGCATTCCAGCATCGATGATCGGCAGGCCGGTGTGGCCCTGTTGCCAGGCGACCAGCTGCTCGGGCGCGTCGCGCCAGCTCATGGCACTGTATTTGGGGCTCATGGGCACCGCAGCGATGTCGGCGCGGTGATAGAGTTGGTGATAGCTGAAGTCCCGCCACGCCAGCTCCGACAGGAATTTGTCCACTGCCTCCTGCAGCTCCGGCTCGGCATGGGACAGAGACTGCGCCGCGTGCCACACTTGCCGGGCGCTGATCTCGCCGAAGCGCAGATATGGAGAGAGCCGGGAGGTGGATTCGCGCGCCGGAAAATCGCGCCCGTCGCGATAAACCGACAGCCGCTCGTCAAGAAACGCCGTCAGCGCCTGCTGGGCTGCCGTTTCCCCGATGCTCCAATGCTCCGCCAGCTTGTGGCTCCATGCCGGGGCCTTGTAGTCGGTGTCGAAGCCCTCGGGTTCCAGTGGGGTGCGGCGTTCGGGCGGGCCAATGGGGCGCGCTATGTCAGTCCAGCGCAGCGTCTTCCAGAACGGCGTGAACACCGAATAGGGCTTGCCCTGTCCCGTCGCGATATCCCACGGCTCAATCAGTACGTTGCCTGGGAATGATGTCGCGGTGATGCCCTCCTGCCGGATGCACTGCTTCATCGCCGCGTCGACGTCCCGCTCGCCATGGGCATAGCGCCGGTTCCAGAAGACCGAGGTTGCGCCAAGTTCCCGGAGCAGGTCAGGCAGCAGGTCGATGGCCTTGCCCTGGAGTACAATGAGCCGGATGCCATGGGCCGCCAACGCCGCGCCGAGGCCACTGAGGCTGTTGTGCAGCCACCAGCGCACTGCCGCGCCGGGCGCGCGGAGGCTTGTGTCCGTCTCGTGGATGTAGAGGGCTATCGTGGTGTCTGCCGCAGCAACGGCGGCAGACAGCGCCGGATTGTCGGCGATGCGCAGGTCGTTGCGCAGCCAGACGATACTAGTTGATGCCATATTCAGGTCTCCCCGGGCGATACGCCCGGGAGGGTAACTCGGATCAGTCTTATTCCATCACTTCGGCGAGGTGCTCGAGCGCCGCGCTCCAGGCCTCGATCGAGAAGATGCGTGATTCCGGATCGGTATGGGCGAGGCCCCGTTCAGTAATGGTGACGCTGGTCTGGTCCGCATTGAGGCGCTTGAACGCCACCTCAAGCACGAAGATCAGCTCCTCGGCATCCTCTTCGTCGCTGTCGCGATGCACCCACGACATGACGATCTTCTCGTTCTCGACGAATTGCAGGATTTCCCCGCTGACCACGTGGTCTTCCGGGTCTTCGTCATCGCCAAAAGTGGTGAACTTGTATTCCCCACCCTCAAAGGCATCCAGTTCGGCCTCGTCGGCCTGCCACTGTTCGATCAGCGCAGGATCGGTCCAGGCGGAGAACACGTCATCGATATGCGCATCAATGGTGCGCGTGAGCGTGATCTGGCCTTCGCCATCGACATCCATGTCATTGCTCATGGTCGCTACTTCTTCTTGCTATAAAGTTCTGCCGTCTTGGGCAGGAAGATGGTGAGGAAGCCCAGGATCGGCAAGAACGCGCACATCGCAAAAACCTGCACCATGCCGATCTGGTCGGCCACTGCGCCCAGCACGGCCGCGCCGATGGCGCCAATGCCGAAGGCAAATCCGAACACGAAGCCCGAGACCATGCCGACTTTGCCCGGCACCAGTTCCTGTGCATAGACCACGATGGCCGAGAAGGCTGAGGACAGCACAAGGCCCACAGCGATGCTGAGGGCAATCGTGCCCGGCAAGTCTGCAAATGGAATCAGCAGAGTGAAGGGCAGGGCGCCCACGATCGAGCACCAGATAACAGTCAGGCGGCCGAAACGATCACCCACCGGGCCGCCGAAGAACGTGCCCACGGCAATGGCGCCGAGGAACAGGAACAAATTGAACTGCGCATCCTGCACCGAAAGCCCGAACTTCTCGATCAGGTAGAAGGTGTAATAGCTCTTGAACACCTCGATATAGACGTACTTGCTGAACAGCAGCGCGCCAATCACCGCGAAGGCCAAGATTAGACGGTTGCGCGTGATGTTCGGCTTAACCAGCGCAACCTTTGGCGCGGCGGCCATGTCGCGCTGATGGGCGGCGTACCAGCGGCCGACATAGCTCAGCACCATGATGCCGAGCACGGCAACGAGGCCAAACCAAACAGTGCTGGCCTGCCCGAGCGGCAGAACGATGAACGCGGCAGCAATCGGCCCGATCGCTGTGCCGGCATTGCCGCCGACCTGGAACGCCGATTGCGCATAGCCAAGCCGACCGCCCGATGCGAGGCGCGATACGCGCGATGCTTCCGGGTGGAACAGGGCCGAGCCAATGCCCAGCACGGTGGCGGCCACCAGCAGCAGCGGGAAGCTGTTAGCCGTTGCCAGCAGGAGCACCCCCCCTGCCACGATGATCATCGACAAGGCCAGCAGGTAGGGCTTGGGCTTCACGTCGCCATAAAGACCCATCACGGGCTGCAGCACGCAGGCGGTGATTTGCTGGGCCAGCGTCAGCAGCCCGATCTGGAAATAGTCCAGCTCGTAATTGACCTTGAGCAGGGGATAGAGCGCCGGCAGCAGGAACTGAATCAGATCGTTGAACAGGTGCGACGAACTGACGGCCAGAATGATGTTGTGCGAAGTGCGCACGGCCGGAGCGGCCTTGCTGTCGACGGCGTTCATTTGGGCAATCCAGTGATTGAGAGATAAGCTCCGTACCCCGACGCCGGGAGGCGCGCAACACTAGTCGGTACTGGGGAGGAGAAATGCGCCTTAGCGCTAAAAACGAATGGCTCCGCGGGTAGGATTCGAACCTACGACCAATCGGTTAACAGCCGATTGCTCTACCGCTGAGCTACCGCGGAACACCTATTCGTTTGCCGCTCTTGCGAGGGGCGGTGCCGTCTTGCGACAGCGACGTCCATGTAGCCTGCCCGTTTTGTTTTGCCAAGCCCATTTTGCCATCGTGTGGAAAAACTTGGGCACCGGGTTATCAATCGCGAGCGCGGGCGCCCAGCTGGACGATATCGGTCAAGGTATTGATGTTGGCGAAGGGGTTAGCAGGGCCATCCCAGCTCACAGCCCGCGCGCCAAGGCCTTGCTGCAGGGCCTTTAGGCTCTTTGCGGCCGTGCCACGGCGGATCTGGTTGGGCAGGTCAGCAAGTGCCTCGATGCGCCAAATCGCGTTGGGCGGATAAAATCCGTCCCCCCATGTCGCAAATGCCGCAGGGGCCTGGCCGAGGCCATTTTGCAGCCTCGAAATGAAGTCGGCGGGCAAAAATGGCGTGTCCACCGCCACCGAGACCAGCAATCCCCCGCTGATTCCATGATTCTGCAGGGCAAATACCCCCGCAGCGAGGCCCGCCAACGGCCCCTCGTGTGATTCTGAGAGGTCTGTAACCCTCGTGGAATCGGCTCGGGTGCCCCGGCCATCGTCACGCGGCCCCACGGAAATCAGCAATGGACCGGCAATTGGCCCAAGGGAATCGGCAACCCGATCAATGAGTCGCCTCCCGCCGATTCGAAGATCGGCCTTGCGCAGGCCACCCAGCCGTTCGCCCCGGCCACCGGCAATGATGATGGCGTGGGGCAGACTCATTTGCCGAGCAGTTCGCTGGGCCGGCTGCCAAAGCGCACCAGCGCCATCATGCCAATTCCCGCCACGAGCCCCCAGAAGGGCGCGCCGACGCCGACAATAGTGATTCCCGACGCCGTCGTGACAAAGGTCAGCACTGCGGGGAGGCGGGTATCCTCCACGGCCAATGCGCCCGTGAGCGCCGATGCGAGGCTCGATAGCAGCGCCAGCCCGGCCACGGCCTGGATCAGAATCGGGGGCGACGCGGCGATGAAGGCCGCCGCCAGGCTCGCAGCAGGTGCCAGCAGCAGGTAGACAGTGCCCGCTGCGATTGGGGCCGGCCAGCGCTTGTCCTTGTCGGGATGGGCCTCCGGGCCCGCGCAGATCGCTGCCGTCAGGGCCGCCAGATTGCAGCTGTGGCCGCCGAAGAACGCAGTTCCCACGCTGGCAATGCCGGAAATGACGAATTGCGGCCCCGCCGGGATTCGGTAGCCGTTCGATTGCATCACGGCCAGGCCCGGCAAGTTCTGCGACGCCATGGTCACGACATAAAGCGGCAGCCCGATACGAACGATCGCGTCGAGCGTGAATTCCGGCATTACAGGGACGAGGCTTGGCCAGCTTCCGTCCAGCGCACCCGGCGGCAGCTGCGTGGTCGTCGCGAGTATGATGCCTGTCACCACCACCGCGATCGGCACGGCATATCGCTTGGCGAATCGAAGCCCGATCACCCAGGCGAGCAGAATCGGCAGCGCCAGCGCCGGTACTTCCGCAACGGCGGTAATCGGTGCCAGGCAAAGGGTTAGCAGCATGCCAGCCAGCATCGCATTGGCGATGGTCGCCGGAATGGCAGAGATCAGCCGGGCGAGGGGCTTGATCAGCCCAGTCAGGATGATGAGGACGGCAGCCACAAGGAATGCTCCCGCCACGGCGGGGAAGCCACCGACCGGTTCGCCGACGGTCAGGATGAAGGCAACGCCCGGCGTCGACCACGCGAAGCTCACCGGCAATTTGACCCGCGCGCTCACAACGATGTTGAGAAAACCCATGGCGATGCAGAGCGACATCAGCCCCGATCCCGCCTGCTGCGGGGAGGCGCCTGTTGCCGTCAGCGCCGCAAGGACAAGTGTGAACGTGCTCGCATAGCCCACCGCAGCGGCCAGCGCCCCGGCCATGATCGGCTGCAGGTAGTCGCGCCGACTGCCGATAGTTGCATCACTCACTGCCATTCCCCCACGCATTTTTCTCCCAGCCTATGCAGGGTGGCTGCGTCGGTGAAGCCATATTCGCCAGAGCGAGGTCAGGGCAGGGAAGAAAAAGGGTAACAAGGGGGGCCTCCGGCCGCCTTGCAGTCTGGCGGCCGAAAACAGTGCGAAATCAGTTTGCCCCGCGCCAGCCCAGCAGGCGCATGGCGTTCAGTGTCACGAGCACGGTGGCGCCGGTGTCAGCCAGAATCGCCGGCCAAAGGCCCGTGACGCCGAGCACGGTCGTGACGAGGAACACGGCCTTCAGTCCCAGGGCGATGGTGATGTTCTGGCCGATATTGGCCATCGTCGCCTTGGACAGTCCGATCATGTCGGCGATGTCGCTGACACGACCGTGCAGAACGGCTGCGTCGGCGGTCTCCAGCGCGACGTCGGTGCCACCGCCCATGGCGATGCCGATGTCTGCGGCGGCAAGGGCAGGAGCGTCGTTGATGCCGTCGCCAACCTTCGCCACCATCTTTCCCGACGCCTGCAGCTCGCGGACGATGCGCTGCTTGTCTTCGGGCAGCAGCTCGGCACGCACCTCCATGCCGAGCGCGGCGCCGATAGCCGCAGCGGTTCTCTGGTTGTCGCCGGTCAGCATGACCGTGCCGATTCCTGCATGCTTCAGGGCATCGATACCCGCCTTCGCGTCTGGCCGCGGCTCGTCGCGGATGGCGAAAACGCCCGCAACGGCATCGTTGACCAGCAGCACCGAGACGGTCTTGCCCGCGTCATTGAAGGCGTCAATCTGGGCCTGCAAATCGCTGGAGATACTGGCTTTCTCCATTGCGGCGGTCAGCGAGGCCAGGAAGATCTGATCTCCGCCCACGCTACCCATTACGCCCTTGCCGGGCACGGCTTTCATGTTGAAGGCCGGTGGGACTGGCGCCTTGTCAGCCTTCGCACGCGCCAAAATCGCGAGGGCGAGGGGATGGCTCGAACCCGTCTCCAGCGCAGCGGCCATCGACAACACGTTGCTCTCGGAACGGCTGATGCCGATGATGTCGGTGACCTTCGGCTTGCCCTCGGTGAGCGTGCCGGTCTTGTCCATCGCCACCATGGTTATAGTGCGCAGCTGCTCGAGCACCGCGCCGCCCTTGAGCAGCAGGCCACGACGGGCACCTGCGGATAGGGCGGCAGCAATGGCGGCCGGGGTCGATATCACCAGCGCGCAGGGGCAGCCGATGAGCAGGATGGCCAATCCCTTATAAATCCATTCATCCCAGGCCTGAGCGAACAGAAGGGGAGGAACCACGGCCACGAGGATGCCCACCACCAGCACCGCAGGCGTATAGACCTTGGAAAACCTGTCGATGAAGCGCTCGGTTGGCGCCTTGCTCTCCTGGGCTTCCTCGACGAGGGCAATCACGCGCGCAATGGTGTTGTCCGCGGCCTTGGCCGTCACCTTGATCGTGATGACCGCATCGGTGTTGATGGTGCCGGCAAACACGGTGTCGCCTGCGCCCTTGGACTTGGGTGCGCTTTCGCCGGTCACCGGCGCCTCGTCGATGGCGCTGTTGCCCTCGACAATCAGGCCATCGGCGGGAATGCGGTCGCCGGGCCGAACCATGACCGTCGCGCCGAGCGCCAGACTGGCCGCAGGCACTTCCTTGACGCTGTCGCCTTCGACCAGTAGCGCCGTCTTGGGCACCAGATCGGCGAGGCCCTTGATGCTGGCGCGGGCGCGGCTGGCCGCAACGCCTTCAAGCAGTTCGCCCACCAGAAACAGTAACACAACGGTTGCCGCTTCCTCGGTCGCTCCGATGAAGACCGCGCCGATGGCGGCAATCGACATCAGCGTTTCGATCGAGAACGGTGAGCCCGCCAGGGCTCCAGCCACAGCGCGCCTGCCGATCGGCACCAGTCCCACCAGAAGCGCCACGATGAACGACCAGTGCCCGATCTCGGGCTGTACCCAGCCGATCAGCATGGCAGCCAGCAAGGCCACGCCGCAGGCTAGGGTCAGCAGGGCCTTCCGGGTCCGCCACCATGGGAGGCTTTCGTTGTGATCGTGATGGTCGTGGCTGTGGGCCGCTTCGGAGGCCGTGGGCGAGGATGGATCCGCCTCCAGAGCACGGAGGGGGCGGGTGGGATAGCCGAGGTTGCCGACCCTGGTTGCAATGTCCTCCAGGTCGACGCCGGCCGCGTGCTTGACCGTCAGCGTGCCATTCATCACCGAGACGGAGACGTCCTCCACGCCGGGCACGCGCCGGGCAGCGGTATCGACCTTGGATGCACAGGCTGCGCAATCCATACCCTCGACGCGAAAGCGCGTCGTACCGATCGCAGCATCCATTTCGCCAACTCCTTGCAATTCACAAAGTCGGCGTACATCCTCTAGTGGCTATAGGAGCAAGCATGAAATGAGCAACGGTATCGCGATCGGCAGGGTTTCGGAGGCAAGCGGCGTCAAGGTGCCGACAATCCGCTACTATGAGCAGATCGACCTGCTCGTTGCGCCACCACGCACAGAAGGTGGCCGCCGCGCCTATGATCAGTCCGATATCGAGCGGCTCAGCTTCATCCGGCATTCGCGGGAGCTGGGATTCGAGATCGACCAGATTCGTACCCTGCTGCAGTTGCAGGATAGGCCGGACCAGTCCTGTGCCGAGGCCGACTTCATCGCCAAGGCGCGTCTGGCGGAAGTGAAGGACAAGATCACCAGCCTGACCGCGCTACAGGCCGAGCTCGAACGCATGGTGGAAGGCTGCAGTCATGGGCGTGTCGAGACCTGCAAGGTCATCGACATTCTGGCGGACCATGGCAAGTGCAAGCACCACCAGCATGAAGCGGCGCTGTAGAGCGCTGGACACAGCCTTTCCCCGACTGGCCAAATCACCTATGGTTTTCAGACATTTGTGCTCTTGGCGGGCGGCACACACCGATAAGCTGCGCTTTGTAAGGACTTCGCATGCGGACGAATTCAGCCAACTGGAACGAGGTTGGCTCCGACCCTGATCGTTTGATGGCGTTGCAAGACCTCGATATCTTGGACACCCCCGCAGAGCTGGGCTTCGACCGTATCGCCGACCTCATCAGGCTGATCTTTGACGTCGAGATCGGCATCGTGTCGATGATCGATGCACACCGCCAATGGTATAAGGCGGTGTTCGGCCTCCCGACGTCCGAGGCGTCCCTCGACGGTACCTTCTGCCGCTATACTCTGGGCCTTGGCCGTCCGGTCGTTGTCCCAGACGCCACCAAGGACGCCCGCTTCTTTGAGAATCCGCATGTGGTCGACGGACCGCGTATCCGGTTCTATGCGGGGGCGCCGATCATCAATTGCGACGGCCTGGTCATCGGCACGATCTGTGCCATCGACAAGAAGGTGCGCGACTTCGGCGAGCGGGAAACCGCGATTCTCGTGCACCTGGCAGCCCTGGTCATGCGCGAGCTGGAACTGCGCCACGAGGCGGCGACCGACGTTCTTACAGGTGCCAGCAGCCGTCGCGCCTTCAAGGACGAAGTCGCCAAGCAGCTGTCCATGGCGAAGCGGCACTCTATCCCTTTGAGCTGCATTGCGTTTGATATTGACCACTTCAAGCGGGTGAATGACACCTACGGGCATGCGGCGGGCGACCAGGTCCTCGCTGGCGTTACCGGGGCGATCAGGACAGCGCTGCGCCAGAACGACAGTATCGGCCGTGTCGGCGGGGAGGAGTTCGCGATCCTCTTGCCGCAGACCGAGTTGGCGACGGCCGTCAACGTTGCCGAAAAACTGCGGCGCCTCGTCAAGGATCTTCGTTTCCCCGGCAGCAATCCGCCGATCGCGGTGGCGGCCTCGTTTGGCGTCGCGACACTGGGCCCCTCCGACGATATCGAGACCTTCCTGAACCGTGCTGATCAGGCCCTTTATCAGGCCAAGCGGACCGGCCGGGACCGGGTTTGCAGTGCTTCGGTTTCCAGCGAGCCGGAGAAGCTGAACCGCCGCCGCGTCCTGAAGGCCGGGCAGATTATCTTCGATGGCGGCCGCTCCGCTTACGATTGCACGGTTCGCAGCCTCTGGGATAACGGCGCTGAAATCGCACTGTCCCTGCCGGCAATCGTGCCCGAGCGATTTGACCTTCTGCTGAAGGGGACTGCCGAAACTTACTCCTGCACCTTGTCGAAACGGACCGATAGCTCCATCGAGGCTGCGTTTGGCTGATTTCGGGGATCAATTTGGGAATGGCATCTTGGGGTCTTGCGCAAGCGGTTGGTCTGGCTTAGTAAACCGCTCGTGAGGCCTCGTGGCGGAGTGGTTACGCAGCGGATTGCAAATCCGCGTACTCCGGTTCAATTCCGGACGAGGCCTCCAATCACTCCCAAGATTTGCTGAATATGGTGACCACTGCGGTGGTGCGCTAAAGCTATGGGCGCTCTCCCTTTTTCGACGAATTTGGCCTGCTGCTTATTCAGCAGCGGCTTGCAGCATGCTGGCGGATTTCTTGCGATTTGCCGCCTGTGGCTTGAGCGCCGTGACTAACGATTGGGCAATTTGACTCTATGCCTCGTGCTGCGGCAGAATTCTGCCTGTTGCGTGTGAGAATGGGGATGTGGCCATGACCATCAAGCTTGCGAAACTCTCCGCGATGGCACTGGCCATTGCAGCGATGCCCACCGCCGCCTTTGCCCATACCGAAGTCGCGGGCGGTGGCTTTACCTATGGGTTCCTCCACCCCTGGTCGGGGCTCGATCATGTGCTGGCCATGGTGATGGTGGGGCTACTGGCCTTCCAACTTGGCGGCAGGGCGCTGTGGCTGGTCCCGGCGACTTTCATCTCCGTGATGGTGCTGGGCGGGGCGCTTGGTGCGGCCGGGGTGGCGGTGCCGTTTGTGGAACTTGGGATCGCGCTGTCGGTCGTGGTGTTGGGCGCGGTGGCGGCGCTCAATATCAAGGCGCCGGTGGCGGCGGCGATGGGGCTGGTGGGCCTGTTCGCGATTTTCCACGGTTACGCCCATGGGGCCGAGATGCCGGTTCTTGCCGATGGCCTGAGCTATGGCGGTGGATTCGTTGTGGCGACCGCACTGCTACATGCCGCCGGGATCGGGCTGGGCCATGGACTGGGCGCGGCCAGCAAACGCTATGGCGCGATGGTATCGCGAGCGGCTGGCGGGCTGGTGGCGCTCGCGGGCATCGGCATCTTGGCCGGGGTGCTCTAGTTCAATCCGCCTGATCGCTCGATGAAGGCGATGATCTGATCGAGACTTTCGCGCCGGAGCAGGTCGGTGAACACATAGGGGCGGCCTTCGCGGACCTTCTGTGTGTCGCTTTCCATGACGTCGAGACTGGCCTCGACATAGGGGGCCAGGTCGGTATGGGTAATGACCAGCAGGTCTGAGCGGCTGATGGCGGGACCACCCTTGCGGGGGATTTTTTCGCCCTGCGCCACCGAGATGACATAGATCGTCAAATCCGCCAGGTCGGGTGAGAAGGTGGCGGCGAGGTTGTCGCCACCGCTTTCGATCAGGATGATATCGAGATCGGGAAAGCTGCGGTTGAGATCGGCAATGGCTGCCAGGTTCAGCGAGGCATCCTCGCGGATGGCCGTATGCGGGCAACCGCCGGTTTCCACCCCGACGATGCGGTCTTCGGAGATGGCCTGGGCGCGGGCCAGGATCAGCGCGTCTTCCTTGGTGTAGATGTCGTTGGTGACTACGGCCATGGAGTAGCGCTCGCGCATGGCCTTGAGCAGCATTTCGCAAAGTGTGGTCTTGCCCGAACCGACCGGGCCGCCAATGCCGATGCGCAGGGGGCCATTGGGTGACTTCATTGGTTACCTCGAGGTGATGTGTTTTCTCATGACCGGAATATCCGGGTGGATAGGGTTTCGTGGGACATTTGCGCGATGTCGGTCGCGTAGGCGGCGGAGCCGATGGCATCGAGACCAGCGCAGAGGCTTTGGTTAGCGGTGGCGGCAATGGCGCTTTCCAGCGTGGCCATGATTGCGAGGCCGTCGCTCTGGCCGATTGGCACCAGCCGAACCGCCACCGAGACTTGCCCATGAACCACAGAGGTGAGGAAGGCCGACAGCGTTGGCTCCAGCGCAATGCCATGGACAGACGCGATGGCGCCGACGGCGATGGGATAAGGGCAGGGGCGTGGCAGTAGGGCGTAGTCGGCCGGCCAGGCCTGGACCGCCGCCAGAAAGGCCTCGCCCATGCCGATGGTCTCGTCATGGCGTTCGCGCGCCGGCGACAGGGCCAAGCACAGATCGGCAAGGTCGCGCAGGGCCGGGCTGTGATTGGCGGCGCGATGGGCCTGGGCCAGGAGGATTGCGTCGGTGCGCATGCCGCCATGGGTCAGGTTGCCGCCGATCCACTGCTGGGCGCTGGTACGATCATGCACCGTGCCGGCGACGATAGCGGCCTCCAGGCCGGCCGACCAGGCAAAGGCGCCCACCGGAAAGGCGGGTGATAGCCAGGTCAGGAGCTTTTGGAGGTCGCGGGTTGAGGTCATCGCGCCAACAGGACATGGCCGTTATCGGCGTGGCTGTGATAGGCGCCGTGCTCGGCAAAGAAAGGCTCGCGGACTTCGGTGACGCGCCCGCCCAGCCCTTCGAGCATGGGGCGGAGAACGTGATCGCGCTTGATGAGAAGGCGGTCGGCTTCGAGCTGAGCTGAGGTGTGCCGATTGCCGATGTGCCATGCGAGGCGCACCAGATGGGCGGTATCGCGCCCGCGCACCTCATAAAGCAGTTCCGGCGCGGCGACGACTTCCACTAGCCGCCCGTCATCAAGCTGCAAGGCGCCGAGGTGATCGAGGGTGATGGTCTGGGGGAAATCCACCATGACGTCTCCGCCGCCCACGAGCGTGAGGAGCTTGCGGCGCAGGCGGCGCTGATCGTGGTCGAGTACGACGCTGTCAAAGGCGGTGCCCTGAGCATGGCCGGCGGGAAGGTGGGTGATGGCGCGCAACATGGGCTGGTCCTTGTGGGGATAGATCTCAAGATGGGCCCCGGCTCAAGGCCGGGGTGACATCGAGGGTGGGGTGAGCTGCGTGGGGCACGTTCAAACGGACTAAAAGAGGAAGTAGCGCTGGGCCATCGGGAGGACGGTGGCGGGCTCACAGGTCAGCAATTCGCCGTCGGCGTGAACCTCATAGGTTTCCGGATCGACCTTGATCTCGGGCGTTGCCGAATTGTGGATCATCGCCGCCTTGCCGATGCCGCTGCGGGTATTGGTGACCGGCAGCAACTGCTTGTCGACGCCGAGCTTGCCGCGCAGGCCATCGTCATAGGCGGCCTGCGAAATGAAGGTCACCGAGGAATTGGTGCGGAGCTTCCCATAGGCAGCGAACATCGGGCGGAAGTGCATCGGCTGGGGCGTCGGGATGGAGGCGTTGGGATCGCCCATCGGCGCGGCGGCGATGGAACCACCGAGCAGCACCATTTCGGGCTTCACGCCGAAAAAGGCGGGGCTCCACATGACGAGGTCGGCGCGCTTGCCGACTTCGACGGAGCCGATGTGCTGGCTCATTCCGTGAGCTATGGCCGGATTGATGGTGTATTTGGCGATGTAGCGCTTCACGCGCGCATTGTCGTTGTCGCCGGTCTCGGTGGACAGGCGCCCGCGCTGCTTCTTCATCTTGTCGGCCGTCTGCCAGGTGCGGATCAGCACTTCGCCGACGCGGCCCATGGCCTGGCTGTCGGACGAGATGATCGAGAGCGCGCCCATGTCGTGCAGGATATCCTCGGCGGCGATGGTTTCCTTGCGGATGCGGCTTTCGGCAAAGGCGACGTCTTCGGGGATGGACGGCGACAGGTGGTGGCAGACCATCAGCATGTCGAGATGCTCGGCGATGGTATTGACCGTGTAGGGCCGGGTTGGATTGGTCGAAGACGGGATGACATTGGGCAGGCCCGCGACGCGCAGGATATCGGGGGCATGGCCGCCACCGGCGCCTTCGGTGTGGAAGGCGTGGATGGTGCGGCCCTTGAAGGCGGCGATGGTGTCCTCGACGAAGCCGCTCTCATTGAGCGTATCGGTGTGGATCATCACCTGCACGTCAAAGGCGTCGGCGACACTCAGGCAATTGTCGATGGTAGCGGGGGTGGTGCCCCAATCCTCATGCAGCTTGAGACAGGAGGCGCCAGCGAGGATCATTTCTTCCAGCGGGGCAGGGAGTGAGGCATTGCCCTTGCCAGCCAGCGCCAGGTTCATGGGGAAGGCATCAAAACTCTCGATCATGCGCTGGATATGCCAGGCGCCGGTGCAGGTGGTGGCCAGGGTGCCGTGGGCGGGGCCGCTGCCGCCACCGAGCATGGTGGTGACGCCGCTCATCAGGGCTTCCTCGATCTGCTGGGGGCAGATGAAGTGAATGTGGGCGTCCATCGCCCCGGCCGTAATGATGAGGCCCTCGCTGGCGATAATCTCGGTCGAGGGGCCGATGATGATGGTGACGCCGGGCTGGGTATCGGGATTGCCGGCCTTGCCTATGGCGTCGATGCGGCCGTCCTTTAGGCCGATATCGGCTTTGTAGATGCCACTGTGATCGACAATCAGCGCATTGGTGATGACGGTATCGGCGGCACCCTCGGCGCGGGTCTTCTGGCTCTGGCCCATGCCATCGCGAATGACCTTGCCGCCGCCGAACTTGACCTCCTCGCCATAGGTGGTGAAGTCGTTCTCGACCTCGATGAACAGCTCGGTATCGGCCAGGCGGACGCGGTCGCCGGTGGTGGGGCCGTACATATCGGCATAGGTGGCGCGGGATATACGAGCGGGCATGGCTGGCTCCGTCTGCCTGTTGGGATGCGCTCAGAGTGCGCCCATGATTTTCTGGTGAAAGCCGTAGACGATCCGCGCGCCGCCCAGCGGCACCAGCCGGACCTCGCGGGCCTGTCCGGGCTCGAACCGGATGGCGGTGCCCGCGGCGATATCCAGCCGCATGCCGCGCGCCGCTTCCCGATCGAAGCGGAGGCCCGCATTGGTTTCGTAGAAATGGTAGTGCGAGCCGACCTGGATGGGCCGGTCGCCGGTATTGGCGACCTCGATGGTGATCTGGGACGCGCCGGAATTCAGTTCGATGTCGCCCGGCTGAGTGATGACTTCGCCTGGTATCATGGGGTCACCGGATGGGTTGGTGGACGGTCACCAGCTTGGTGCCGTCGGGGAAGGTGGCTTCGACCTGGATATCGGCGATCATTTCGGCGATTCCCTCCATCACCTGGTCGCGGGTGAGGACATGGGCTCCGGCCTCCATCAGCTCGGCGACCGGGCGGCCATCGCGCGCGCCTTCGACGACGAAATCGGTGATCAGCGCGATGGCTTCGGGATGATTGAGCTTCACCCCACGCTCCAGCCGCCGGCGCGCAACCATCGCCGCCATGGAAATCAGCAATTTGTCTTTTTCGCGCGGCGTCAGGTTCATGGTTTTCCTCAGAGATGCCAGAGGCGGGGCAGGTGTCCGGCCCCGGCAAGTTCGGCGAGAATGGGAACGATCATGCGGCGGAGCGCGATTCCGGAACCGGCTAGGGCGCGGATGACCAGCCGCTCGCCGATGGCGCTGGCGGCGATTTGCCCATCGCCGGGCATCAGGGCCCGTATGGTATCGAGGTGCGCGGTGGCCTTGGGTCCGATATGAACGATGGTGGCGAAGGCGCGGGCGCCGTCGAGCAAGGACAGGGCTTCGCGCTCAGGACCAGTTCCGCTGAGCAGGGTGGCCTCGGCATGGATCAGGCGGCCATTGCGGCGGACGCGCCAGTTGTCGCGGAGCCAGGCGTTGGCGGCGGTTTCGCCCATGGCGTCGCGGCCCAGGAGGACGGATTCGATGGCGGTGAGGGTGGCGCCTTCGGCCAAATCGATATCGATGCGGCGGTCCAGCTTGCTGGCGTCAAACAGGATGGTTTCCTGCGGCAGCCAATCGAGATGCGCATTGGCGCCGACCTCAAGGCGGGTCTCGATCCGCGCGACGTCGCCGGTCGAACGGTAGATGCGCTCGCAAGCCTGGGTGGTCAGCACCATCATGCCGCCGGGAGCGGCCTGAGCCTGCCACTGCATGTGATCGCCGCCGGTCAGCCCGCCTGCGGTGTTGATCAGCACCGCCTCAAGGGTATTGCTGTGGGTGTGGGGCAGGCGGATCTTCGCGCAACCGTCTTGATAGAGCGTATCGAGGACGCTGGCGCCGTCGCGCAACTTGGTCGCAATGCGGCCCACGCCGCGGGCGCGCTGCATGACGGGCTGGTGGGCGGCGATAGCGAGGGCGTGGTTCACGTCAGACCATCAGGTGGCGGCGGGCTCTAACGAAGGAAAATGCAAAGGCCGTGCCAGCCCCCAGCGCTGCGCTAAGGGGCTGAGTGTCCTCGGTTTTTGAAGCAAGGCGCGAAGCGTGCATTCGGGGGTGGAAACCGGGTGCTCATTTTCTGGTCGGCGAGGCCGATTTGGATGCAAAAAATAGGCAATAATGCGGGGAGTGCCAAAATCCGGCGAATCGCGCTTTCTATGGCGCGCGCCCGTTGCCGTGCTGTCGCATTGGACCCATATGTCTCTCGCGCGCGGTGGGGTGGGCGACTGTCCCCGGCTGAATGCACGGGCGCAGCTGTGCCGGGTTGCACGGCTGCGTGGGCGAGAGTATTCACGTCCGGCATATGAGTGTCGGCAGCAAGATGGATTCCATGATCGATTTCGAGCGCGCCAGAGCCAACATGGTCGAAAGCCAGCTGCGCACCAGCGGCGTGTTTGATGCGCGCGTGCTGGCCCGGATGCTCACGGTTCCCCGCGAAATCTTCGTTCCCGCCGCCCGCCGCGACATGGCCTATGTCGATGATGTGCAGTGGTTGAGCGCCGGGCGCTTCATGGCGCCGCCGGCAATTCTCGGCAAACTGCTGCAACTCGCTGAAATCACAAGCAATGATGTGGTGCTCGATGTCGGCGCCGGTACTGGCTATTCCACAGCTGTGATCGCGGGCCTTGCGGCCTCGGTGATCGGGTTGGAGCGCGACGCCGCGCTGGCGGAAACCGCCAATGCCAACCTCGCGGCGCTGGATGTTGCCAATGCGACGGTAGTTTCGGCCGATATCGGTGAGATCGACCGGCAGCACTTCGACGTAATCTTCATGCAAGGTTCGCTCGATAGCGTGCCGCACAATTATCTGTCGGCGCTGGCCGATGGCGGGCGCCTGGTCACGCTGGTTCAAACCGGTGGAGTGGGCGTCGCCAATGTGATGGTGAAGTCTGCTGGGGAGGTTTCGGCGCGGGCAGAGTTCAATGCCGTGCTGCCGCCGCTGTTCCCGGCGGAAAATAACGAAGAATTTGTGTTCTGATGCTATTGTCGCTCAACGTGTTGCCCACGAGTCACTTGAGCGCCTAATCGCATGTAGGTTTCTGTTTTGAGTGCTGCGGCTGGTTGTGTCCCCCAAGCGCAGCGCATAATATTCCTGAGTTCTTGGAGGCGGTAATGGGTTTTCGCGTGAAGTTGGTCGCTAGTGCACTGGCGCTTGCGCTCGCCGCCGGCACAGTCGGTGGTGCACAGGCGCAATCGATCACTCAGGCGCTGACGATCGCTTACGATCACGCACCAGACCTGCAGTCGGCGCTGTTGAGCGCAAAATCCTCCGCTGAAAACGTCGCGCTGGCCCAGGCCGGCAAGCGCCCCCGCATCGGCGCAGCAGTCGGCGGCACCTATAGCTGGTCAGCTGGCCAGGTGAGCGCAGGCAACCCGACCGGCGCTTTCGCCGACAGCCAGCTCTATACCGCCGGCATTTCCTACGATCAGACCATTTTCGACAACTACAAGACCGAGGCGCAGGTCGAAGCTGCCCGCGCCGGTGCTGAAGCTGCCGAGTACCAGATCCGCAATACCGAGCAGAACGTGCTCCTGGCTGTGGTTCAGGCCTATATGTCCGTGCTGAGCGGCCGCCAACTGGTGTCAGTGCGCCAGGAAAACCTGACTTTCTTCCAGGCTCAGTTGCAGTCCGCGCAGGACCGCCTCGATGTAGGCGAGGGTACCCGCATCGACGTCGCCCAGGCCCAGGCCCGTCTCGCACAGGGCGATGCTTCCTACCGCGCTGCGGTGAGTGCCCTCGAAATCAGCCAGGCGACCTTCCAGCGTTACGTTGGCGTTGCCCCACAAAGCCTTGATGCTTCGCACAATTATGGCCGCCTGATTCCGCGCACCCTGCAGGCAGCAATGTCCGAGGCGGAAGTCGGTCACCCGGCTATCCTGTTGTCGAAGGCTGCCATCCGCGCAGCCCAGGCCGGCAGCGATGCCGCCGAAGCCGCGTTCGGCCCATCGGCATCGGTGTCGGGTTCGGTCGGCACCGGCTACAGCAATATCGGCGGCTCGCAGGGCATCAGCGGCAAGCTGGGCTTCTCGATCAGCGTGCCGCTCTATGCCGGTGGCGCGATCGGCGCCAACGTCCGCAAGGCCAATATCGAGCAGATCAAGTCCGAGGTCGACGCGATGTCGGCTTATGACAAGATCCGCGAAGCCGTGATTTCGGCCTGGGCCGGTATCCAGAGCGCCGAAGCCGGCATCACCGCCGCCAACGCCGCCGTTACCGCCGGTCGTACCGTTCTCGATGGCGTCATCCAGGAACGCGACCTGGGCACCCGCACCACGCTGGACGTGCTCAACGCGCAGGCCGAACTGACCACCGCACGCGAAGGGTTGATCAACGCCTCGAGCAACAAGGTGATCGCCACTTTCTCGCTGCTGTCGGCCATGGGCCGCCTGACCGCGACCGATCTGGGCCTTTCGGTTCAGGTGAAGTCGGCCGTGCGGTACAACCAGGCCGTCGATGACGTCTGGCAGGAACTGCGCACCGTCGCCGACTAATCCTCGGAATCAGTGCGGGCAGGGCTGCTCCGGCCGCCTGCACCAAACCCCATCAGAATCATGCCTTGGTGGCCGCGCTCGTCGCGGCCACAAGTTTTAGTGGAAGACCCATCTGTGGTCCTCGTCGATGATTCCTTATCTCCCGCTCCGGGGTTAAGGTGTTGTTGACGAATCAGGTCGGTCGCATTGGCGGATGCTGTACTGGTTCGGGCGCGCACCGAGTAAGAGGCACTTATGAACAAGCCGGCACCCAAAGAACCGTCCATGGACGAGATCCTTTCCTCCATCCGGCAGATTATCGCGGACGACGATGCCGCGGGAGCGCCGCGTCGGCCTTCCATCCAGGCGGCGCCCCCGCCGATGCAGGCCGCGCCCGTCAATTCGCTGGCCGACAGCATCGACCGCGACCTCAATGACATGCTCGATGATATCGAGCCGCTGGCACTCTCCTCGGCCCAGATCGTTGGCGGCCGGGATGATGACGCGCCGGGCGGTTTCAGCTTTGATTCCATTCTTGCCGACACCGAAGCGGATGCGCCGATGGGCGCGCCGCAGCTGGTAGAGGTCGACGATATCGCGTTTGCACCGGCCGAGCCCGTTGAAGAGGAAGAAGAGCTTCCGTCTTTCGATCCGGCACCGATGGTGATGCGTGAACCCGAGCCTGTCGTTGAGCCGGAGCCAGAGCCCGCTCCGCGCGCTGCTGCCCCGATCGAGGCCCCGCAGGCCGAAGAGCGCCCGGCAGTCGCCGTGTCGCAGGCCGCTCCCTTGCCCGATCCGAACCTGACGACCGATTTGACCAACCAGCTCATCGGGCCGGCGACCGAAGCTGCTGTGCGCAGCTCGATCACCCGTCTCAATGGCCTCGGCCTGGGCACGCCCGGCGCCACCATCGAGTCGCTGATGCGCGACATGCTGCGCCCCATGCTCAAGGAATGGCTGGACGAAAACCTGCCGGCCGTTGTCGAGCGCATGGTGGAAAAGGAAATCACCCGCATTTCGCGCGGCGTAGAGTGATCGCCTTGATGCGTGGTTACAGTTGACCACGCATCCCGCATTTGATTGAAGTCTGCCAACCATTTTGTTCGACCCGCCATGTCCAACCTGGCGGGTCGCTGCTGTTGCGAGTGACGTTATGCTTGAAAAAACCTACGAGCCCGGCACCGTCGAAGGCCGCATCTACGCCGACTGGCTGAAGGCAAATGCCTTTGCCGCCGGTGCAGGCGCCGCGCCGGGTGCGGAAACCTTTACCATCGTCATTCCGCCGCCCAACGTGACGGGTTCGCTCCATATCGGGCACGCGCTAAACAATACGGTCCAGGACATCCTGGTCCGCTTCAACCGCATGCTGAAAAAGGACGTGCTCTGGCAGCCCGGCACCGACCATGCCGGCATCGCCACGCAGATGATCGTCGAGCGCCAGCTGATGGAGCGGCAGGAGCCGGGCCGTCGCGAGATGGGCCGCGAGAAGTTCGTCGAGCGCATCTGGGACTGGAAGGCCGAAAGCGGCGGCACCATCATGAACCAGCTCAAGCGCCTCGGCGCTTCGGCCGATTTTTCGCGTGAGCGCTTCACCATGGGTGAGCAGGGCGCTGCGAACGATCAGATGGTTCGCGCCGTCACCAAGGTGTTCGTCGAGCTGCATCAGCGCGGCCTGATCTATCGCGCCAAGCGCCTCGTGAACTGGCATCCGGGCCTTGAGACTGCGATTTCTGACCTCGAAGTCGAGAATATCGAGATCAAGGGCCACATGTGGCACCTGCGTTATCCGCTGGCTGATGGCGTGACCTATCAGTTCCCGCTTCTGGACGAAGAGGGCAACGTCACGGGCCACGAAACCCGCGACTACATCATCGTGGCCACGACGCGCCCCGAAACCATGCTCGGCGATAGCGGCATTGCCGTGCATCCCGAAGACGAACGCTATGCTTCGCTGGTCGGCAAATTTGTCGAACTGCCGCTGGTTGGCCGTCGCATCCCCGTGGTTGCGGACGAATATGCCGATCCCGCACTGGGCACCGGCGCCGTGAAGATCACGCCTGCGCATGACTTCAACGACTTTGAAGTCGGCGTTCGCAACAACCTCGAGCAGATCAACGTCTTCACCACCCGTGGTGAAATCATCGACGCCGATTTCGTTCCGACCGCCTATCGCGGCCTGGATCGCTTTGCCGCGCGCAAGGCCATCGTCGCCGACCTGACGGCCCTGGCCGAAGAGAACCCGCTTCGCGGTCTCGATCACATCGAGGACAAGAAGATCATGGTGCCGCATGACGAGAAGTCCAAGCTCGTCGTCATCGAGCCCTTCCTGACCGACCAGTGGTGGGTCAAGGCCGACATCCTGGCGCAGCCGGCGCTTGCCGCCGTGCGCGAAGGCCGCACCAAGTTCGTGCCCCAGCAGTACGAAAACACCTATTTCGTCTGGCTCGAGAACATCAAGCCGTGGTGCATTTCGCGCCAGCTGTGGTGGGGTCACCAGATCCCGGCATGGTATGGCCCGGACAACGAGGCTTTCGTTGCCTATAGCGAAGCCGAGGCGCAGGCCCTGGCCGATGCGCATTATGGCAAGACCGTCGAACTGCGCCGCGACCCTGACGTGCTCGACACCTGGTTCTCGTCGGCCCTGTGGCCGTTCTCGACCCTGGGCTGGCCCGATGAGACGGCAGAGCTGCGCCGCTACTATCCGACCGACGTTCTTGTCACCGGCTTCGACATCATTTTCTTCTGGGTTGCCAGGATGATGATGATGGGTCTTGAATTCCTGGATGAAGAGCCGTTCCACACGGTCTACATGCATGCGCTGGTCCGCGACGAAAAGGGCCAGAAGATGAGCAAGACCAAGGGCAACGTCATCGACCCGCTGCAGCTCATCGATCAGTATGGCGCCGACGCCACCCGCTTCACGCTGGCCGCAATGGCCGCGCAGGGCCGCGACATCAAGCTGTCGCTGCAGCGCGTGGAAGGCTATCGCAACTTCGTCACCAAGCTCTGGAACGCCTCGCGCTTCCTCGAGATGAACGAGTGCCGCCGCGTCGAGGGGTATGATCCCAAGGCCAACAAGCTCCCGCTGAACCGCTGGATCGTTGGCGCCACTGCGCGCGGCGCTGCCGCCGTGACGCAGGGCATCGTGGACTACAAGTTCAACGAAGCTGCCAACGCTGCCTATGACTTCGTCTGGGGCACGTTCTGCGACTGGTATGTGGAATTCGCCAAGCCCGTTTTCATGGGCGAGGACGAGGCCGCCAAGGCCGAAACCCGTGCAACCGCCGCCTGGGCGCTCGACCAGATCCTGGCCATCCTGCACCCCTTCATGCCCTTCATCACTGAAGAGCTGTGGGCGGAAACCGGCAAGTTCGGTCCGGCTCGCGAAACGATGCTGATCCTGGGCCAGTGGCCTGATCTGGCTGGTCTTGAGGACCCGGAAGCCGACGCCGAGCTGACCTGGCTGATCGATGTGATCACCAATGTCCGTTCGGTGCGCAGCGAGATGAACGTTCCGGCCAGCGCCAAGCTGCCGATCGTCGTCGTCGGGGCAGGGGAAACCACGCTCCGTCGCCTGGTTGCCGGCACGTCGCTGATCACCCGCCTGGCGCGCCTCGAGGAAATCTCGCCGCAGGCCACGGTGCCCGGTGAATCCGCACAGTTCGTCGTGGGCGAAGCCACCTGGGCGCTGCCCCTGGCCGGCGTGATCGACCTCGCGGTCGAGAAGGCGCGCCTGCAGAAGGAAGTCGGCAAGCTCGATGCCGAAATCAGCCAGATCGACAAGAAGCTCGGCAACGAGCAGTTCGTCGCCAAGGCGCCCGAAGAGGTGATCGAAGAGCAGAAGGCCCGTCGCGAGGCGGCTGCAGAGCGCCGCACCCACATCTCCGAGGCGCTCAAGCGCCTGAGCTAAGAATGCAAGGCCCGGCAAGATGCCGGGCCTTTTCTTTTGGTTTGCCGGTCAGATGCTAGCTTGCACGCGATGCAGGCCTGCATAGACCCCGTCCGCCGCCATCAGCGCATCGTGGGTGCCGTCTTCGGCAATCCCGTCGCGCGTCAGCACCACGATCCGGTCGGCATGCCGGACCGTCGACAGACGGTGGGCGATCACGATGGTGGTGCGGCCCTTGGCCAGCCCGAGCAGGGCCTGCTGCACCGCCCGTTCGCTGTCATTGTCGAGGGCGCTGGTGGCCTCGTCAAAGATCAGGATGGCTGGGTTCTTGAGGAAGGCCCGGGCAATGGTAAGCCGTTGCTTCTGGCCGCCCGACAATTTCACCCCGCGCTGGCCGATATCGGTGTCATAGCCTTCCGGCAGCGCCAGGATGAAATCATGCGCGTTGGCCGCCTTTGCGGCGGCGATGACCTCGGCTTCGCTCGCCTCCGGCCGGCCATAACGCAGGTTTTCGGCGACGGTGCCGCTGAACAGGTAAACGTCCTGCTGCACCACCCCGACGCTGCGGCGGAGCGAGGCGAGGGTGACGTCCCGCACGTCGCGGCCATCGATGGTCACCGCCCCGCGATCCACGTCGTAGAAGCGTGGAACGATGCTGCAGAGCGTGCTCTTGCCGACGCCGGATGGGCCGACCAAGGCCACGAACTCGCCTGGGGCGATATCGAGCGAGAGGCCTTTGAGGACTGGTGTACCGTCGCCCTCGTAGCGGAAGTGCACATCGCGGAAGCTGACGGCGCCGACGACCTCGTCGAGGTCGGTGGCGCCGGGGCGGTCGGCAATGTCGGGCTCGATTTCGAGCAGCTCCATGGCACGGACGAAGCCGGTGTAGCCCTCCTGCCAAAGCCGGATGAAGTTATCGAGCCGCCGGACAGGATCCACCAGCACGGCCACGCAGAGCAGGAAGGTGAGCAGGTCGCCCACCGACAGGCCAGCGGTGACGATGCGGATAGCGCCGAAGATGATCACCACGATGGTGACCAGTTGGGCGAAGGCCTCCATGCCGCTCCACAGCATGGCCTCGCTGCGATAGCCGTCGCGGCGGCTCTCGAAGAAGCGCTGGTTCTCGACCTCGAAGCGGCGCAGTTCCTCGGCCTCGTTGGCGAAGGACTGCACTACCCGGATGCCGCCCAAGGCATCCTCGACGCGCTCGTTGACGCTGGCGATGCCCTCTTTGCTGGATTTGAGGGCGACGCTCATCTTCCGGTTGTAGCGTACCGCATAGAGCACGGCGAATGGCACCAGGAGCACCACAGCCAGCGCAATCACGGGATCGATGAGGGCGAGAACCGTCAGCGCGCCGGCGAATTTGAGGACACCGATAGCGATATCCTCGGGGCCGTGGTGGAACAGCTCGCCCAGCCAGAGCGAGTCGTGACTGATGCGACTCATCAACTGGCCGACGCGCTGCCGGTCATAGAAGCCGAACGAGAGCTTCTGGCAGTGCTCGAACAGCTCACGGCGAACCTCGGCTTCGATCCGGGCGCCCATGACGTGGCCCTGATAGTCCACGAAATAGGTCGCCAGCGCCTGGACCACGAACACGGCCAGCATAATGCCGCCCATGACATAGATCTGCATCAACACGTCTGGCGCGTTGCCGAGGTCAGTCAGGCGCGAGGTGATGAAGCTGGCGCAGAGGGGCAGGGCGATGGCCGTGGCAGCCACGAGGGCAGCGCAAGCCAGATCGGCCGCCAACATGCCAATGTGCGGGCGGTAGTAGGAGACAAACTTGCGGAAGCGCGACCACTTATGGTCAGGCGGCAAGCTTCGGCCAGCCGCGACTCCTGGCTGGTCGATATGAAGGGCAGGTTTGGGGCGGGTAAAGCTACGGCGTTTGCGGGCGTGCTTTGCCTCGCTGGAAGGATGCAGATGCATGAACAATCATGTCCCGTTGAATTCGGATGTTTTTCAGCTTGGACATGGTGGTTTTCATCTTGGTCTCCCGAACGAGGTGAGGCGCCAAGTATGCGAGCGACACCTCTTTCAGGCAATCGGCAAACGCCAGCAGCGGCGGCCTGCGACATTCGTGTGACGATTCCGCAACAGCCCCCATGATTCAATTTCATTGTGGCAAACGGCAACCATTTGGCGATGTTTGTCGCCACAATCTCATCCTACACGAGAGTGGATTGGCATCTGGGGGCGGATGACCTGCGGATGGCGCGACTTCGGTCGGGCCTTTGCGCGTCGTGTCCCCGAACATGCTGAGACGACCAACAATCGGCACAGGTGCGCATATTGCGTGGCGCTTGTTGCCGGAGAGCATTGGGAGGAACGACGTTCGCGACTGCCTCGGTGTCTGGATCATATCCCGGACAGTCTGGAGACCTTTTGTTCACCAGACCCGGCTTCAATTCCGATTTTGTGATGGGGCTGGCTGAATGCGGTCACAAACAGAGTTTACCCAAATCTTAACGTCCGCTTCCCCCGCCTCGGCGCGTGAAGCACACTGGACGACAGGATCAAAATGGCGCGGCCGGCTTTGCTGGCTGGCGACTGCGGCCTCTGGATTGCCAGGGGTCGTAACAACAGGTTCGTCCGCCAGCGCGCGGACAAAAGGAGTATGATGGGAACTGCAAGGGAACACTCCCTGATTTCCGTCACAATGGCAGCAGTCCTGGCCCTTTCGGCTTCGGTTCTGCCCGTGCACGCACAAACCGCGGCTGACGCGGCGCTGAACCTCGCCAACATGCTCGATGGGGCAGGGGGCGGTGTATCCGGCGACGATCTGGTGGCCGCGCTTGAAGATGCCGCGGAAGCCGGCCAGCCCATGGCCATGTGGCAGCTAGGCACGATGTATGAAAATGGCGAAGGCGTGGATCGCGACCCGGTGAAGGCCTTCGGCTACTTTGCCCAGATCGCCAACCAGCACGCCGACGCCGCTCCCAAGGGCGTCGAGGCCGACATTGTCGCCCAGTCCTTCGTGAAGGTTGGCGACTATTACAAGGAAGGCCTGCCTGACGCAGGCATTCCCGCCGACGCCGACCGCTCCCATGCCCTGCTGCTGCACGCAGCCAGCTATTTCGGTGACGCCGACGCCCAGTATCGGGTTGGCCTGCTGTATATGAACAAGGACGAAATGGGTGTGAACCCATTGCAGAGCGCCCGCTGGTTCTCACTGGCGGCCCGCAAGGGGCATTGCCCGGCGCAGGCCAGGCTCGGCGAGCTGCTGTTCCACGGCATTGCCGGCATCGAGGCCCAGCCCGTTGAGGGCTTGATGTGGCTGGCAATCGCCAACGATCTCTGTGCCAATACTGGCGACGCAGCCTGGATCAGTGACTTGCTGCATCAGGCTACCGCTGCTTCGACGCCTGAACTGCAGACCGAGGCCTTCGCTCTCGCTGCCAGCATCGTTCCGCAATTCGCCGGTTTCTGATCAGTCGTCGAGGTCGCCATCCGGCAGCACGACGAAGATCAGAACGGCAATGATGGTGATGTGAAAGCGGAACGCCGATTCGATTCCGTTCCATGTGCTCGACATCCACATGCCGAACCACTCTCCACCCACTGACATGAACGCGACCTGCCAGGTGATGAACCCGGCCGCCAGACCACCAATCGCCCATTGCTTGGAGCGATTGAAGGTTCGGGCCGGTGCCTTGAGATTGCTCAGCATATTGAACGCACCCACCCAGCAGAGCACGGCAACCACTGTCTCGGCAGCAATGATCGCGATGTAAAAGGCGTGGTGCAGGGCAGGGTTGGCGATGGCACGGTAGCCGATGCTCGCATCGGGAAAAATCGTGTCCATCAGCAGCACATGTTGGACGAAGGCAAGATTGCTGCCGTAGTCGGTGAGATTTCCAAAAGCCACGAGCGTGGCGAACAGGGCAATTGCGGCGACGAAGGCTGTCTTGCTCAGTCGGGTGATGTACATGGCTCCTCCTTGGCCAGCGCTGCTAGAAGGTGAAGCGGCCCTCTACCGGCACATGATCGCTGGGCTTGTCCCAACCGCGCACGTCCTTGTGGACGGTGACGTCTTCGAGCCGGTCAGCGGCCTGGGGCGAGAGCATCAGGTGGTCAATGCGGATGCCGGCATTGCGGCGCCATGCACCGGCCTGAAAATCCCAGAACGTATAGGCGGCTTCGTCGGTCGTGGCGCGCAACGCATCGGTGAGGCCGAGATTGCACAGCGTGCGCCACCGCTCGAGGCTTTCCGGCCGATAGAGCGCGTCGCCCCACCAAGCATCGGGATCGTGCGCATCGATCGGCGCCGGGATGAGGTTGAAGTCACCCAGCAGGACGAAGGGTTCCTCAAGCTCCAGCCGTGCTTCAACAAACGCCTCCAAACGGCGCATCCAGTTGAGCTTATAGGGAAATTTTTCGGTATCGACGGGGTTACCATTGGGCAGGTAGATGCCGCAAACGCGCACCACGCCGCTCTCGACGGAGAACACGCCCTCGATCAGCCGCGCCTGTTCGTCGGTGTCGTCGCCGGGCAGGCCACGGGTGACTTCATCGAAGGGTAGCAGCGAGAGGATGGCGACGCCGTTCCAGCTCTTCTGGCCGTGGGTTTCCACATTGTAGCCCAGCGCCTCGATCTCGGCGCGCGGGAAGGCCCCATCGACCGACTTGATCTCCTGCAGCACGACGACATCCGGCTTTTCCTGGGCCAGCCAGGTCAGCAGCAGTTCGAGTCGGGCCTTGATGCCGTTGATGTTCCAGGTCGCTATGCGCATCGCCGTCTCCGTCAGTGCCGCAACGCTCCGCTACACGAAATCTGCATAAAGGGCGTTCCGCACATTGCGCGGATAGACCCCAAGGCAGCCTTCGAGCGCCGTGTTGCTCATCGAGACCATTACCAGTTCGTTGGCGGGGTCCACCAGCCACGAATGGCCATAAACCCCACCCCAGTTGACGCTGCCCGGGGCCTCGGGCGTTTCTGCCGCATGGGGATCTGCCACCACGGCGCCCAAATAGCCAAAGCGCAGGCCTGCTTCGTCGCGGGGCAGGTCTCCGATCTGGTTGCTCATGGCCGCCGCGACGGTTGCTGGGGAAACGATTCCGCCGCCGCCCGTGCGCAGGGTTTCCAGCAGCGTCAGGATGTCAGTTGCCGTGCCCACCATGCCAGCGCCGCCCGACTGGAAGGCCCTGGGGTTCCAGAGACGCACGGGGGAAAAGGAAATCGTGTCGCCGTCTTCATTGATGACGTCCTGATGGTCGCCCATCCGCAGGGGTGCGGGCGCGCCATCCGCATAGGGAGGGGCGAGGCGCGCTGGGTCCGAAACGCTGAAGCCTGTGTCTTTCATCCCCAGAGGGGCGGTGACGTGAGTCGCTGCCGCCTCCCCAAGCGTACCGCCATGGATGGCCGCGAGTACCGCGCCGAGAACGTCCGTTGCCACCGAGTAATTCCACCCCGTGCCCGGCGCAAACAGCAGGGGCTGGGCGGCGATGCGGGTCAGGTTCTGTTCGTGGTCGAGATTGGTGTCCTTCATGCCCGTGGTGATGACGCTATCGCCGGGATAGCCGTAGCTCAGCCCTGCCGTATGGGTGAGGAGGTGGGCGATGGTGATCGCGGCGACGCTGCCATCGCTCAGGCGGGGCCGGAAATAGGGCAGGTAGTGGTCAACCCGGTCGCTGAACTTGAGCAGGTCCTTGTCGGCCATGGCCAGGGCCGTGGTGGCGACGATGGGCTTGGTGACCGAGGCCAGGCGATAGATGGCGTTCTCCGGCATGGCAATGCCAGCCTCGCGGTCGAAATATCCGGCGGCGCGGCGATAGATGATCTTGCTGCCTTTGGCAGCAATCACCTCGGTTCCGACGATGGACTTATTGGCAATGGCGTCATCGATGACGCGGTCGACCGACTTTGACATGCTTGCTCCCCTTGCGGGGGACTATGCGAAGTCGGCCGTGATTCAGCAACGGTGTTGCTAGACTGCGAAGCTCGTTCCGCAGCCGCAGGAGGCGATGGCGTTGGGATTGCGGATCTGGAAGGACTGGCCGATCAGGTCGTCGACATAGTCGATCTCGGCGCCGCCCATGAATTCCACGCTCATGGAATCGATCAGAACCACGGCGCCGTCCTTGCCCAGAACGATGTCGTCGCTCGTTGGTTTTTCCTGTACGAGATTGTATTCATACTGGAATCCCGAGCACCCGCCGCCTGCCACCGAAATGCGCAACACCGTGCCTTCCGGCTCCTTGGAGAGAATGCGCGACACGCGCTTGGAGGCGCGATCGGTCAATACGACGCTGGTTGAGGGGGCAAGATCGGTTGCGGTCATAGTGGTTCCACGCCGTAATGTCATAACGGTCAGGCTAAAATAGTAACTCTCGTCCGGATTGAAAAGGGCCTTGTCATCAACGATGAGCGATACAGCTCCCTACGCCTCGAAACCTGAACTCTCCCTGGGGCGCCTTTATGGCACGGGGCCAAGCCCGACCCGCTCGGAATTCCAGCGCGATCGTGACCGCATCATCCACTCGACGGCCTTCCGGCGCTTGCAGCACAAGACGCAGGTGTTCCTGCATCATGACGGCAACCACTTCCGCAACCGCCTGACCCATACGCTGGAAGTCAGCCAGATGGCGCGCTCGATGGCGCGGGCGCTGCGGCTGGACGAGGACCTGGCGGAGGCCGTGGCGCTCTCGCACGATCTGGGGCACACGCCATTCGGCCATGCCGGGGAGAGGGCGCTGCACCTATGCATGGAGCCCTATGGTGGGTTCGACCACAATATCCAGGCCATGCGCGTGGTGACGCGGCTCGAGAACCGCTATGCCGAGCATGACGGGCTGAATCTCACGTGGGAAACCCTCGAAGGCATTCTCAAGCATAACGGGCCGCTCACCAATGCGGACGGTTCGCCGCACGGCAAGTACACCAAGGAAGGGCTTCCCGCGGGGCTGGATGACCTGCCGGCGGTCGCAGACCTGCGGATTTCCAGCTACGCCTCGCTGGAGGCGCAGATCGCGGCGATTGCCGACGACGTGGCCTATAATGCGCACGATATCGACGATGCGCTGCGGGCCGGGCTGATTGTGCTCGAAGACCTCGCCGACGTGCCGCTGGCCGGTCCGATCGTGCGGGAAGTGCTGGAGCGATATCCCGACGTGGCGCCCAACCGGCAGGCGCATGAGGTTCAGCGGCGGCTGATTACCCGCACGATCGAGGACGTGATCGCAACGACCTCGGCCAATATCGCGGCCTCTGGGGTAGAGTCGGCGGAAGCCGTGCGCCGGGCCGGGCGGACGCTGGTGACGTTCTCGCCGGAGACGACCGAGGGTGAGCGCGGGCTCAAGGCGTTCCTCTTTGCACGGGTCTATCGTCACGAGTCGGTGATGGGGCCGGTGCGGCAGAGCGAGATGGTGGTTCAGCACTTGTTCGAGCGCTACATGGCGGGGCGCGACATGCCCGGGCGCTGGGGCACGATGGCAGCCGGCGCGGCGACGGATGCCGGGTTGGCGCGGATCGTGGCCGACTTCATCGCGGGCATGACCGACCCTTACGCTCTCGATGAATATGCCCGATTGTTTGACGCTCGACCGGAATTCCGTTAACCCCGGCGACACCTTCCTATTCAGGTGTACCATGGACGTTTTCGCGCTCTTTTCCGCACGCATCGGCAATGCCATGCAGGTTCTGTTCCCAGAAGTCGGGGCCGACCTGCTGGCGCGAATCGTCGTGGAGCCCCCGCGCGATCCCTCCCATGGCGACCTCAGCACCAATGCGGCGATGATCGTCGCCAAGCCGCTGGGCAAGAATCCGCGCGAGATCGCGACAGCGCTGGTCGAGCATTTCAAGCATGACGCCGATGTGACCTCGGTCGAAGTGGCCGGTCCCGGCTTCATCAACTTCCGTCTCGACGCGCCGGTGTGGCACCAGGTGCTGCGCTCGATCGCCGAGCTGGGCGCCGACTATGGCCGCTCGGCACTGGGGCAGGGTGAGCCGGTCAATATCGAGTTCGTCTCGGCCAACCCCACCGGCCCTATGCATGTGGGCCATACGCGCGGCGCCGTGTTCGGCGACACGCTGGCCTCGCTCATGTCCTATTCGGGCTATGAGGTGACGCGGGAATATTACATCAACGACGCTGGCAGCCAGATCATCACGCTGACCCGTTCGGCCATGCTGCGCTATCGCGAGGCTCTTGGCGAGACCATCGAGATTCCGTCCGGTTTCTATCCGGGCGACTATCTGGTCCCGGTCGGGCAGGCGCTGAAGGAAGAATTCGGCACTTCGCTGCTGGACATGCCGGAAGACGAAGCGCTGGTGCTGGTGCGCGAACGCGTGATGGCGGCGATGATGGACCTCATCAAGCAGGACCTGGCCAAGCTGGGCATCCACCACGACGTGTTCTTCTCGGAGCGCACGCTGCATGGTCCGGGCGGCGATATCGAGCAGACGCTCAACTGGCTGCGCGAAAAGGGCATGATCTATGAAGGGCGCCTCGATGCCCCCAAGGGCAAGACGCCCGAGGATTGGGAAGATCGCGAGCAGACCCTGTTCCGCGCCACCGATTTCGGCGACGACACCGATCGCGCGCTGATCAAGTCGGACGGCTCATACACCTATTTCGCGGCCGACATTGCCTATCACCGCAACAAGTTCCTGCGCGGCTTCAAGCACATGATCAACGTGCTGGGCGCCGATCACTCGGGCTACGTCAAGCGCCTGCAGGCGGCCACCAAGGCAGTGTCGTTGAATGCGGCCGACATGGACGTGCGGATCTGCCAGCTGGTGCGCCTGCTCAAGAACGGCGAGCCGTTCAAGATGAGCAAGCGCTCGGGTGACCTGGTGACGCTGGCCGACGTGGTCGATGAAGTGGGGGCCGACGCCACCCGCTTCATGCTGATGTATCGCCGCAATGACGCGTCGATGGATTTCGACTTTGCCCTGGTCAAGGAACAGACCAAGGACAATCCGGTATTTTATGTGCAGTACGCCCATGCCCGGACCTACTCGATCTTCAAGACCGCAGCCCGCGACTTGCCGGGTCTCGACGTCTCGCCGGCAGCACTGGCAGCGGCCGAAATCGAACGCATCGTAACGCCTGCCGAGCTTGATCTTGTGCGGGTGCTGGCAGCGTGGCCGCGCACCGTCACGGCGGCGGCAATCGCCCACGAACCGCACCGGATTGCGTTTTATGTGCATGAGCTCGCAGCAGCCCTTCACGGCTTCTGGGCAAAGGGCAAGGATGACGCTCAGTTACGTTTTGTTAATACTGACGATCCAAAGCTGACTTTGGCCCGACTCGCGCTGGTTGATGCCGTGCGGCAGATTATCGTCAACGCACTAGCAATTCTGGGCGTCTCCGCCCCCGAGGAGCTTTCATAATTCGGGCGTAATACTGTGATGACTCGCGGCAGAATGCTCCGGATTGGAGCGCCGCAGTCACAATCAAGAGGGCGCTGCTTGAATGACAGCGAGACCGCAGCCGATGGCCGGACAAAATGACCCCGCAGACGACCTGATCGCCGAGCTCGCCAAGCTGATGGCTCAGGATGCACAGGGCGATCGTCCAGCTGCGCCTGCAACGCCCGTGCGTATCCCCGGTGGCGACAACACGCCGCCGGTCAATCCCGCGCCGCGCTTTGAAGCGGAGCGCCAGGCTCCGCGCCCGGCAGCCCCCGCGCCGCAGCAGCCACCGGTTGCAACGGTGCCGCCGCGCATTCCCGAGCCGAAGGCCGAAGTGGCCCCAGAGCCGTTCGATTTCGATTTTGAGCTACAGTCGCCCAAGCGTGAAGCTGGCGCGATGTCTCCGATGCCTGCGGTATCGTCCGAGACCGTGGTTCCGATGAGCCATGACAGCATTGCCGACCTCATCGCCGCCGAACTGACCGGCGAACCCAATCCGGCACCCGCACCGCGTGCTGAGCCGCCTGTGGCCCGCTCTGAGCCGCCAGTCGCTCGCACCGAACCGCCGGTTGCCCGCATAGAAATTCCAGCGGTTCCGGTTGTGACGCGTCCGGCTCCCGATCTTCGGGCGGAACCCAAGGCCGAATGGGCTGTTCCTCCGGCTGCCCCTGCAACGCCGCAGCGGGTTGATCCAAGTTTTGCTGCGCCTGCCAGCTCGCAGCCGGTCGAGACGCCAGCGGCGAAGGCCGAGGGTGATCGCTTTGGCTTTCCGCCCGTGTTCGGGCTCGGCTCCGGCCGCCCCGAGGCCGAGGTTGCGCCCGTCGTGGACGAGCCTGTGATGCCGCCGGCGCCAGAGCCGGTTGCACCGCGCCCCAATCCCGCCGACGCTTTTCTCCGCCCCATGACGCGGAAGGAACCGGAGCCTGTTGCCGAGCCAGATGATGGCGTTGGCAGCGATCCCATTGATGACATTGAAAGCCTGATCGGCCGCGCCATGCGGGTCGAGCTGGATACGCCTCCGGCACCAGCCGTTGAGCCGCGCCCGGCGCCGAGCCCGGCTTTGCGGTCGCTGGCAACGCCGACCATTCCGGCGCAGCCCGTTCCGGCCGCACCGCCATCGGCGCGTGGCCTTTCGGGTGCGGATGAAGCCATTATGGCTGCGGCCCAGGCGACGGGCGCCCATGTTGGTTGGGTCGATGCGCCCGAAACCGACGATGAAATGCCGACGCCGGTGGCGTCGCGCCGTCCCAAATTGCCGCGCGCTCCGGGCATCTCGCGTGCTATTGCTGGTCCTGCCGTCGCGATCACGCTGCTGGCGGCCGCTGGCTTCGGCATATACTGGATGCTGGGGCAGGGTGGCGAATCCGGTCCGGCGCCGCTGCTGACCGCAGACCAGAGCCCGATCAAGGAAGTGCCCGAGGCGCAGACTGAAGCGCCGTCGCAGTCCGTCGTGTTCAACGAGATCGATGGTGTCGTGCCGGGTGCCGAAGAGCAGCTGGTGTCGCGCGACCAGGCCGACGTCAACGAAGTCATTCAGGTTCCGCCGACCTCAGCGCTGAGCGAAGAAGGCCTGGCCAACCGCAAGGTGCGCACGGTGACCGTCCGTCCCGATGGCACGATTGTCAGCGGCGACGACAGCGTTGCGGGCAGCACCATTCTGCCCGTCGCGCGTCCGACCGTGCCCGAAGTTCCGGGTGCCGCCGATGCCGTGTCCGAACTCATTGCTGCCGCTCCGCCTGTGGCGGAAACGCCCGCCGCCACGCCTGCGCCCGCTGAACCTGCCGCCCCAACTGTCGTTCCGGTGACCCCGGGCTCGACTGTTCCGGTGGTTGATCTGGCGGGTAACCCGGTTACCGGCAAGACTGCGCCGGTTCCGCTGCAGCGTCCGGCTAACCTGCCGACAGTCGCAGCACCGACTTCGCCGATCAACGCCGTCAGCAACGCGCCGGCCGGTGGTAACCTGCTGCCGCCGCCGCCGACCAATTCGGCTCTGGCCGCACCCGCGCCGGCGGTTACCGCACCTGTTGCGGCGCCGGTCGAGGTTGATGCCCTGCCGAACAATGCGCCCGCCTATGTGCAGCTTGCTTCGCAGCGCACCGAGGAAGAAGCCCGCCGCTCGGCCCAGAACATGGTCGCGCGCTTCGGTCCACTGTTTGGCGGCGCCAATATGGAAGTGCAGCGCGTCGATCTTGGCGAGCGCGGCATCTATTACCGCGTCCGCGTGCCGGCCAATTCGCGGCAGGAAGCCAACACGATCTGCAACAACGTCAAGAATGCCGGCGGCGACTGCGTGATCATGTAATCCAGCCCTGCGGGGCAGGCACCGGTGAACATCGCCGCCGCAGGAGGGCTGGGCGCTTGACGCTACCCGGCCCAGCGGCCAAGGATGATGCTCGTTTCAGCAGCGCGGCTCCCAATTCATGACGACTGCCCAGACCGACTGGTTTGATACGCCCGTTCCGCCGGCGTCCGAAGATGTCATGTATGTTGATGTCAACGGCTACGAAGGTCCATTGGACCTGCTGCTCGATCTCGCGCGCCGCCAGAAAGTCGACCTTGCCGCCATTTCCGTGCTGGCGCTGGCTGAGCAGTATCTCGCCTTCATTGAGACCGTGCGCGAGAAGCGTATCGAAGTTGCCGCCGACTATCTGGTGATGGCCGCCTGGCTGGCCTATCTCAAGAGCCGCCTCATGGTGCCCCAGGCGCCATCTGACGACGAGCCGTCCGGTGAAATGCTGGCCGCCATGCTGCAATTCCGGCTCAAGCGCCTCGAAGCGATGCGCAAGGCCGCCAGCCAGCTGATGAACCGGCCACGGCTGGGCTTCCAGGTTTATGCGCGCGGTATGCCCGAGCCGATCGAGATCGCCCGGACATCCCTTTGGGAAGCCACTTACTATGACCTGCTCAAGGCCTATTCCAGCCAGCGCGAGCGCGGTGTCGTTGCCGAATATACGCCGCTGCAACGCACGGTGTGGTCGCTGAAGGAGGCGCGGGATATTCTGCAGCGGTTGATTGGCGAGAGTTTTGAATGGATCGCCATGGATAGTTACCTGGCCGATTATCTGGCCACGCCGAGCGAGCGCGCCACCGTGCGCGCCTCGAGCTTTGCTTCCAGCCTTGAGCTGGTTCGGCTCGGCCAGATCGACCTGCGCCAGACCGAGACCTTTGGGCCGTTGTTCATGCGCCGCCACAAGGTGGAAACGCCGTGAGCAGGGACGGTGACAGCCAGGTGCTGGAGCGCAATCTGCGTGTGCTCGAAGCGCTGTTGTTCGCCTCCAGCGAGCCGCTGGATGCCAACAGTTTCCTGCCCTATCTGGGCGAGGGTGCAGATGTCCGCAAACTGCTGCTGACGCTGCAGGAGCGCTACGCACCGCGCGGCGTCAACCTGGTGCGACGAGGCGACAAATGGGCATTCCGTACCGCTGAAGACCTGGGCTTTCTGCTGCGCCGGGAGCAGCAGGAGACGCGGCCGCTTTCGCGCGCTTCGCTCGAAACCCTGTCGATCATTGCCTATCACCAGCCGGCAACGCGTGCCGAAATCGAGGAAGTGCGCGGTGTGGCCACCGGCAAGGGGACTATAGACCTGCTGATGGAAGCCGGGTGGATCCGCATGCGTGGCCGGCGCCGGACGCCCGGCCGCCCGGTGACCTATGGAACCACCGAGGCTTTTCTCGACCATTTCGGGCTTGAGACGCTGAGCGACCTGCCGGGGCTCGATGAGCTCAAGGGTTCGGGTCTGCTGTCGGGCCGCTTGCCGCCCAATATGCAGATCCCGCTGCCCTTTGACGGAACCCTGCGCGACGACGAAGACCCGCTGGATCCTGATGACCTCGGTGGGGACGACGACAATGCCTGATACTGGCCAGGCCGGCTGGGGCGCGCGCGGCACCACCGGTGTTAGCTTTGCGGCGAATCTGGAATTCGATGCTGTCGAGGTGCAGCTTGGGGGCAGGGTGGTGCTGGACCGCTTCAGCCTGACGCTGCGGCCGGGCGAGATCGTTTGTCTGCTCGGCGACTCGGGCTCGGGCAAGTCCACCGCGCTGCGCGTGGCTGCGGGCATCCAGCCGGTTCACGGCGGGGCGCTGCGCATCAACGGGGAAACTGTTTCGGCGCCGGGCAAGACGCTGCCGCCCGACCGGCGTGGCATTGGCCTGATGTTCCAAGACTTCGCACTGTTTCCCCATCTCACGGTTCTGCAGAACGTGTTGTTCGGGCTGAGCAAATTGAGTCGGAGTGCTGCCGACGCCCAGGCCCGCGCCGCGCTGCGCCGAGTGGGGCTGGAAGATCGGGCCGCCGATTACCCACATCGTCTGTCAGGCGGGCAGCAACAGCGCCTGGCGCTGGCCCGCAGCGTGGCGCCGCGGCCAGGTGTTCTGCTGCTCGATGAACCCTTTTCGAGCCTCGATGCGCGGCTGCGCGAAACGGTGCGCAACGAAACGCTCGCCGTGCTGCGCGAGACGCATGTGACCAGCCTCATCGTGACCCATGACCCGGAGGAGGCCATGGTGCTGGGGGACCGGGTGGCACTGCTGCGGCATGGGCGGATCGCCCAGATCGGCACAGCCTCGGAAATCTATCGCGAGCCGGTGGACCTCAACGCTGCCCGGTTCTTCTCGCCGCTCAGCGAGATCGACAGTATTGTTTCGAACGGCAGTGCCGATACGCCTTTGGGGCGGGTCGAAACGCCCGGCCATGCTGATGGAACGGCCGTGACGATTGCCATCCGGCCGGCGGGTGGGGTGGCTATGGCCAGCGAGGGGCCAGGCACGCCGGGACGCATCATCGGCAAGCGCGATGCCATTGGCATCGATATCTGCGAGGTGATAGTTGCAGGCCTCGACAGTCCACTCGCCTTGCGCCAGCCATCGAATATGTCGATGATCGTTGGACAAGATGTATTCGTAACGTTGAACCGGGAACACGTTCTTGTGTTTGCTCGCGTTTGAACCTATTTCTGACCTATCTTTCGCGTGTAACGCGTACTGACTTTCTAGGAGACCAATATGCACGCGCCAGGAATTTGGGGCATTCTCGTCGTCGCCGTCGTCGTCATCCTGCTGTTCGGGCGCGGCAAGATTTCCGGTATGATGGGTGAAGTTGCCTCGGGCATCAAAGCCTTCCAGAAGGGCATGCGCGACGACGACAAGCCGGTAGAGCAGGTGACCACCACCGCTGACGCCGCTGCTCGCGAGACCGAGAAGAAAGACGTCTAAGGACGTCTGCCTCGACCCTGCCTTTGCTGTGAGGGAATAGACTATGCTCGGCTTGGGCTGGACAGAGATGCTGGTGATTGGCGTGGTTGCGCTGATCGTCATCGGGCCAAAGGACTTGCCCGTTGTCATGGGGAAGATCGGCAAGATTGCCGGTCAGATCCGACGGATGGGCAACGAGTTCCAGCGCGAGATCAACAAGACCACCGGTCTTGATGAAGTGCGCAACCTGCGCAATTCGATCACCGCTCCCCTCAAGAAGACCAGCGACGAAATCCGCAAGGAGTTCAACGCGATGACGCCGACGGGCCCAAAGCCCAGCGGAATCATCAAGCCGGCAGACCCCCACGCTGAGAGCGTTGTGGACGAAATCCGGGCTGCGGCCGGTATGACTCCGGCCAAGACCGCCAACGAAGCGGCCGCCGAGTATGGCTTTAAGCCGACCGTAAAGGCTGCAGAGCCCGCAGGGGCCAAGGCGGCAGCAACTGTCGAGGCGCCGAAGGCCCCGCGCAAGAAAGCGCCGGTGAAGGCCCAGGCCGCTCCAACGCGCCCGGTCGTCACCACCGAACTGCCGCCAATTGCAGCCGAAGCTCCGGCAAAGAAGCCAGCAGCGAAAAAGCCGGCAGCAAGCAAGCCTGCCAAGGCTCCCACTGCAAAGGCACCTGCTGCAAAGACTGCAGAAACCACTCCCGCTGAAGCCAAGCCGGCGCCGAAGAAGCGTGCGCCTGCCAAGCCGAAAGCTGCTCCAGTCAAGGCCGGGGATGAATGACCATGGCCGAGACCAAGCAGATCGAAGACAAGACCAAAGAGACTGACGACGAACTCGCGGGCAGCGAGGCGCCGCTGATGGAGCACCTGATCGAGCTGCGCAAGCGGCTGATCTACTCCGCAGTTGCGGTCGTGGTCCTGATGATGGGCTGTTTCATTTTCGCCGGTCAGATATTCGACCTGCTGCTGGTTCCCTATCGCAGCGTCTACGCCAACCCGGGCGACCTGGAGCTGATCTATACGGCGCCGCAGGAATTCTTCTTCACTCAGTTGAACATCGCGCTGTTTGGCGCCTTGTTCCTGGGCTTCCCGTTCATTGCGTCGCAGATCTACATGTTCGTGGCGCCGGGTCTCTACAAGCACGAGCGCCACGCGTTCATTCCCTACCTGATTGCCACGCCGATCTTCTTCGTGCTCGGCGCGCTGATGGTCTATTTCGTCATCCTGCCGATGGCTCTGGGCTTCTTTGCCGGCATGCAGACGGACGAGATCAAGATGCTGACCCGCGTGTCGGAATATCTTGGTTTGGCGATGACGCTGATCCTGGCATTCGGCATCAGCTTCCAGCTGCCGGTTATCCTGACGCTCCTCGCCCAGATCGATCTGGTGCACGAGGATATGCTCAAGAAGGGCCGCCGCTACGCCATCGTCGGCATCCTGATCTTTGCCGCGTTCATCACGCCGCCCGATCCGATCTCCCAGATCGGTCTTGCCGTGCCCATCTACCTGCTCTACGAACTGGCCATCTTGTCGGTTCGCCGGATAGATAAGAAGCGGGCAGCGGCCGAGGCCGCCCGTGCCGCGGAACTCTCCGAGTAGCCCCGATCTGAGCTGACCTCATGGTGCATCTGCCGAGCCGGAGGTCGTATGCGGCCTTGCGCCGTTCGGCAGGACCACCAGAGAGGCGGGCAATGTCCCGTAGCACCGATGTTCGATATCAAGTGGATCAGAGCCAACGCTGAAGCTTTCGACGCTGCCGTTTCGCGGCGCAAGGGAGTTTCGGTCCGGTCCTCCGATCTGCTCGCCATCGACGACCGGCGTCGCGACATCATCACCCGGCTGAACGACGCCCAGGAAAAGCGCAACGCGCTGTCCAAGCAGATCGGCCAGGCCAAGGCTCAGAAGGACGAGGCCAAGGCACAGGAGCTGATGGCTGAAGTGGCCACGCTCAAGGAGTTCATTCCGCAGGGCGAAGCTGACGAGCGCGCCGTGGAAGCCGAGCTGCGCAATGCGCTGGCCGTGATCCCCAACCTGGTATTTGAAGACGTGCCCGATGGCACGGACGAATCCGGCAATGTGGAGTATTTCGGCCGCAACGGTTCGCCTGCAGTAGCGGCGGCGTCGCGCGCGCCCAAGCCCAACCTGTCGTTTGCGCCCAAGGAGCATTTCGAAATCGGCGAAGCCATGGGGCAGATGGATTTTGAAACGGCCGCCAAACTGTCGGGCAGCCGCTTTGTGGTGCTGAAAGGGCAGGTGGCTCGCCTCGAGCGTGCCCTCGGCCAGTTCATGCTGGACCTGCACACTGGCGAACATGGCTATACCGAAGTTCAGCCGCCGCTGCTGGTGAAGGACGATGCTCTGTTTGGCACCAACCAGCTGCCCAAGTTCGAAGAAGACCTGTTCTTCACCTCGCTAAGAATATCAGAAGCGGAAAGAAAGACGATCGAAGAACAGCTTCGGTTCGATGCGACTGACGAGGAATGGGAATTCTTGCGTCGGGTTCCGGAAATGGATCCGTTTCAGACCCATCCAAATTTCAAATTGCTTTGGAACCGTTATTTGAAAAAGGGTGGTGAGATACAGCGTCGTGTATCTGAGTTGCTGCCACACGTTGCTCAGGACACTCGCCTGGCGCTCATCCCCACTGCAGAGGTTCCGCTCACTAACTTGGTCCGGGAATCAATCCTCTCTGAGGAAGAGTTGCCGATGCGTTTGACCGCGCTGACGCCCTGCTTCCGTTCGGAAGCCGGTTCGGCTGGTCGCGATACGCGCGGCATGCTGCGCCAGCATCAGTTCAACAAGGTCGAAATGGTGTCGATCACCACGCCGGAAACGTCGGTGGATGAGCATGAGCGTATGCTTGCCTGCGCCGAAACCGTGCTGCAGCGCCTTGGCCTGCACTACCGCGTGATGAATCTCTGCACCGGCGATATCGGCTTTGGTGCCAAGAAGACCTATGACCTCGAAGTGTGGCTGCCGGGCCAGGACACCTATCGCGAAATCTCGTCGGTATCGGTGTGCGGTGATTTCCAGGCCCGCCGCATGGACGCCCGCTATCGCCCCGCCGGCGAAAAGCAGGCGCCGCGCTTCGTGCATACCCTCAACGGGTCGGGCACGGCGGTTGGGCGCTGTCTGATTGCGGTCATGGAAAACTACCAGCAGGAAGACGGCTCCATTGCCATTCCTGAAGTGCTGCAGCGCTACATGGGCGGCCTGACGTCGATCGGCGGCCGCTGATGGGCCTGCGCATCCTCATCACCAATGACGATGGTGTCGATGCCCCCGGCATCGCCATCATGGCCGACATTGCCCGGATGCTGAGCGATGACGTGTGGATCGTGGCGCCCGATGGTAACCAGTCGGGGGCAGGGCACCGCTTTACCCTTGGCCGGGAACTGCATTTCGACCGCCGCGACGAGCGCACCTTCGCCGTGGTCGGTGGTTCACCCGCCGACTGCGTCGTGGCGGGCATGACGCATCTGCTCGGCGACAAGCCGGCCGACGTCGTTCTGTCCGGCGTGAATGCCGGGCAGAATCTCGGTGACATCATCAACTGCTCGGGCACGGCTGCCGGTGCGCGGGAAGGGGCCCTTCACGGCGCCATCGGCATCGCCATGAGCCAGGGCATCAATTATGAGAATGGCCGCGAAGTTGACTGGGCCAACTCGATTCGGCACGGCGCGGCCGTCGCTCGCTCGGTGATCGCCGCCGCCAGGGGGCGGGAGCACTATTATAACGTCAACTTCCCGTTCTGCGATCCCGACACCACCAAGGGAATCGCCGTAGTGCCGCATCAGCGCTTCTCGCGCTCGCCGTTCAGCTATTATCCCAGCGACAATGAAGGCAAGTTCTTCATCGCGATTCCCGAAACGCCGATGCCCCTCGATCGCAGCTCGGATTTCGAAGTGATGCGCCGCGATGGTTTCGTGACCGTCACGCCGATGCGGTTGCAGCAGGCGGATTCGGACGTGATCGAGCGGATGAAGGGTACGCTGTCGCTTTAGGCATGGGGGACGCCCTCGGGGTTCGAGGCGCGAACTAATCGCGAGGCTTGTACTGCGAGGCCGTGGCACAGAGCCCGGGGAGGGCGTACCCGTCCCGGTGCTCTTAACCTTACCCAATCCAGAATCTCACCCCCGCGATTTGGCTCAAATCGCATCGGCTTTAAACTCGTCTTTACCTTACCGGCCTAACTTCAATCCTGTGTTGAGTAGCTGTGTACGAGTAAGCTGATGAGTATCCGCGTATCCCGTCGGGCGCCCAAAGGGGCTGTTGCATTGGCCGGTCTTGTGGCCGCCGTCGCACTGTCTGGGTGTTCCAGTCTTGGTAGCCGGGCTTTCGGCGACCCTGTTACGACTGCCTCGGTAGGGCAGAGCGCTCCTGCAAGCTACAGCCAGCCCATGCCCGCCTCCCTCGGTGCGCCGCAGACTTTGGTGGCCGAAAGCCAGTTCTTGCCGCCCGCCAATGTTGGTGGTGGCGGCATGGCGCAGCCGGCATGGAACCAGCAGGCACAGCCTGCCTGGAACCAGCCTATGGCGCCCGTCGTGGCCAATACCGCGCCGTCCGTCCAGTCCCAAGACCTTCCTGTACTGAGTAACCAGTCTTCCCAGGGATCCCTGCCCGCCATGCAAGCACAGCCCGCTTTCGCCTCGGCCCCCGCCATGCCGTCCCCTGCTGCTCTTGGCAGCCTGCCGACCAACAATTCCGTTCCCGCGCTCGCCGCGGTAGCACCTGCCGCGACGCCGGCTCCCGCCGCAGCCGCCGCTGGCAATGCCTTTACCCACACGATCGCCGGTGGCGAGTCGCTCTACACGATCGCGCGTCGCTATGAAGTGACCACCCAGGCTATCGTGCAGGCGAACAACCTGTCCTCCCCCGACAAGATCGTTGTTGGCCAGAAGGTCATCATTCCAGGCCGTGCCGATCTGCTTGCCACCAAGGCGCCGACCCAGGTTGCCAGCGCTGCTCCCATGGCCGCGCCCACGCCGGGTCAGCAGACTCTGCCGCAGGCCGCTCCGAGCACTCTTCAGGCCGCGACGCCAGCGCCTGCAGCACCGCAGGCTGCTCCCGCGCCGGCCCAGGTGGCCGCTATCCCGCCTGCCGCAGAGCCGGCTATGTCGGGTAACGACAAGTTCCGCTGGCCCGCCAGCGGCCGGGTTCTGGTGGACTTTGCCTCGTCCAAGGGCACCGGCATCAATATCGAAGTGCCGGAAGGCACTGCCGTCAAAGCCGCCGAAAACGGCACGGTCATCTATGTCGGCTCGGGCGTTGAGGGCTACGGCAACCTCGTGCTGATCCGTCACCCCAATGGCTACGTGTCGGCCTATGCGCACCTGAAGTCCATGAGCGTCTCCAAGGGTGCCGTGGTCAACCGCGGTGACAGCATCGGCGCCGCCGGCCAGACCGGGTCGGTCACCAAGCCGCAGCTGCACTTCGAACTGCGCAAGGGCGCAACGCCCGTCGATCCGATGCCGCTGCTGGCCAGCTGAGCCTGACACTGATCCAAACAAGAACCCCCGCGAAAGCGGGGGTTTTGCTTTTTGGGATTCGCGATGGGGTTTTAGATCGGCTTGCCCTGTTCGCCAGCCAGGGTGCGGACCAGCTGGATGGCGACGCGGCCGGAACGGGCGCCGCGGGTGGCGGCCCATTCGATGGCGCGAGCACGCAGGGTCTCGTCATCGAGATCGAGCTCGTAGTGGTCGGCATAGCTGCGGACCATGGTGAGGAATGTCGGCTGGTCGCAATTGTGGAAGCCAAGCCAGAGGCCGAAGCGGTCGGAGAGCGAGACTTTTTCTTCCACTGCTTCGCCTGGATTGATCGCAGTCGAGCGTTCGTTCTCAATCATGTCGCGCGGCATCAGGTGGCGGCGGTTCGATGTGGCGTAGAACAGCACGTTTTCGGGACGGCCTTCGAGGCCGCCATCGAGAATGGTCTTCAGCGATTTGTAACTGGTCTCGCCATTGTCGAAGCTGAGGTCGTCGCAGAAGACGATGAAGCGCGCGTCTTCGCCGCCGATCCGTCGCATCAGGGCAGGGAGGGTCTCGAGGTCCTCCCGCGCGATCTCGATCAGCACCAGCCGGTCGAAGCCCTCGTCCCTGCGCTGGGCAATGTCGCCATGGATGGCCTTGACCAGCGAGCTCTTGCCCATGCCGCGCGCGCCCCAGAGCAGCGCGTTGTTGGCGCCGTGGCCGCGCGCGAACTGTTCAGTGTTGCGCAAAAGGATGTCCTGAACGGCGTCGATACCCTTCAGCATGGCCAGCGGAACCCGGCTAACCCGAGGCACGGCCATCAACACTCCGGCATCACCATCCCAGTGATAGGCGTCAGCCGCGCCGAGCGCTGGCTGATCATCATTGTTAGCGGGCGCCAAGGCATTGAGAGCGCTTGCAATTTGGCTCAAGGAGGCGGCTATCTCGGCCAGCTGGTCTTTGGTCTTCAAAACGGTTCGTCCCTGTCATCGTCGCGGCAGTTTGCGGCGCCCGGTTTGGCTTTGCAATCGACCGGGCGCAAATGTATAGTCCCGCCGATTTTGACCGGGGCGCAAGTGCAGCGAGCCCCATATGCGTCCAGTGGCTTCGTTAGCGGTGCTGGAACTTGGCGCATGCCCTCACAAACCAAGAAGAAACGATAGGAAACTCGCTTTATGTTCGTAACGCCCGCTTATGCCCAGGCCGCCGGCGCCGCTCCAGTTGGCGGTATCGGTGACATCTTCATCCAGCTGATGCCGATTCTGCTGCTTGTGGTGATCTTCTGGTTCCTGATTTTCCGCCCCCAGCAGAAGCGACTCAAGGCACAGCAGGCCATGCTGGCGGCCATCCGTCGCGGTGACACCGTCGTCACGACCGGTGGCATCATCGGCAAGGTGACCAAGGCCGTCGATGGCGAAGATCTCGAAGTCGAGATTGCCCAGGGCGTGAAGGTCAAGCTGGTTCGTGGCATGATTGCCGACGTGCGCAGCAAAGCTGAGCCGGTCAACGACAACAAGCCCGCCTAATTGGGGCTGCCAATCCTCACCGGAGCCTAAGGGCTCCGGTTTTCTGCTTTCAGGACGTCCTTCATGCAGTTGTCTCCGCTCCGCACCGCCATCATCGCCATAGTCGCCGTTCTGGGGGTGCTGTTCGCCATACCCAGTTTCCTTCCCGACAATGTCCGGGAAAACTGGCCGGGCTTCCTGCCTCGCCAGACGGTGGTGCTGGGCCTCGACTTGCAGGGCGGTTCGCACCTGCTGCTGCAGGTCAACGAAGATGGCATCATTTCCGAGCGCCTGCAGTCGCTGCGACGCGACGTCCGTAATACGCTGGCCAACCAGAACGGCATCGGCAACCTGATCACCACCGATCCGGCGACACATTCGCTGACGATCGAGCTGACGGACCCGACCCAGAAGGAAGCAGCGCGCACCGCCATTCAGGCGCTGCAGAACACCATCAGTAACTCCGTCCTGTCCGTCGGTGGCGTGAACGAGCTGGCCTTTGGCGAAACGCCCGATGGCAAGCTGACCGTTACCCTGACGCAGGAAGGCATCAATGAGCGCATGTCGGCGCTGGTGGCCCAGTCCATCGAAGTTATCCGCAAGCGCGTCGACGAACTCGGCACCACCGAGCCCTCGATTCAGCGGCAGGGTACCAACCGTGTTCTGGTTCAGGTTCCGGGCTTTGGCGATTCCGAGCGTCTCAAGGACATCATTTCGCGCACGGCGCGCCTGACCTTCCACATGGTCTATCCGGGCATGAACGCCGCGCAGGCGCGTGCCCAGGGCCTGCCTGCCGGCACCATGATCCTGCCGAGCCAGGATGGTACCGAAGAGCTGCTGTATGAAGACGTGGCCCTCGGCGGCGAGTCGCTTGTCGACGCTCAGCCCAGCTACGACCCCCAGCGCAACATTCCCGTTGTGAGCTTCAAGTTCGATACGCGCGGCGCCATCACCTTCGGCCAGATCACCGCGGCCAATGTGGGCCAGCGTTTCGCCATCGTTCTCGACAACACCGTCATCACCGCCCCGGTCATCCAGCAGCCGATCACCGGCGGCTCGGGACAGATCAGCGGTAACTTCACCACGGCCTCGGCCAACGACCTTGCCGTTCTGCTGCGCGCGGGTGCTCTTCCCGCGTCGCTCGACGTCGTGGAAGAACGCACTGTTGACGCCAGCCTCGGTGCGGACTCGATCCGCCACGGCCTCACCGCCGGTATCGTGGCCAGCGTTCTCGTCATCGCTTTCATGATCGCCGCATACGGCGTGTGGGGTGTGTTCGCCAACGTCTCGCTGGTGCTCAACATCATCTTGATCTTCGGCGCGCTCTCCATGCTGGGAGCCACGCTGACCCTACCGGGTATTGCCGGTATCGTGCTGACGATCGGTATGGCCGTGGACGCCAACGTGCTGATCTACGAGCGCATGCGAGAGGAGCAGCGCGCAGGCAAGACGCCGATTCAGGCCATCAATGCCGGCTTTGAGCGTGCTTGGGGCACCATCATCGACTCGCACCTGACCCAGCTGATCGCGGCTATCGTGCTCTACTTCCTGGGCTCCGGCCCGGTGCAGGGCTTCGCCGTTACCCTGGCGCTCGGTATCCTGACCTCGCTGTTCACCTCCTATACTGTGACGTCCTATCAGGTGCAGCTGTGGTTCAGCCGCGTCCGTCCGAAGGTGCTCAAGATCCAGCATTTCCGGTTCATTCCGGATGGCACCAAGATCCCGTTCATGAAGATCTCGCGCTATGTGATCGTCTTCTCGATCGTGGCGAGCCTGGTCTCGATTGGTTCGGCCTATTTCAAGGGCTTCAACCTCGGCATCGACTTTGTCGGTGGCACCGCCATCGTAATCCAGCATGAAGACGGCCCGGCCGATGTGGGGCAGGTCCGTGAACTGCTCGACGGGCTCGGCCTGGGCGAGGTGCAGGTTCAGGGCTTCGGTACGCCCGAGGACGTGCTGGTTCGCGTTCAGGCTCAGGAGGGCGGCCAGGACGCCGACCAGGTTGCCGTCGCCAAGGTTCGAGATGCCCTGGCTACGGAGAACTACACCATACGCAGCACAGAGGCGGTCAGTGGCACCGTGTCGGGCGAACTGGCGTGGAAGGGCACGATTGCCGTTATCGTCGCGCTCGCTTCGATCCTGATCTACATCTGGTTCCGCTTCGAGTGGCAGTTCGCCATGGCGGCCGTCACCACGACGACCCACGACATCATCATGACCATCGGCCTGTTCTCAATAACAGGGCTGGAGTTCAACCTGACATCGATCGCGGCGGTGCTCACATTGGTGGGCCTGTCACTGAACGAAACGGTGGTGGTGTCCGACCGCGTGCGTGAAAACCTGCGCAAGCATCGCAAGATGCCGCTGCCCGAGCTGATCGATCTCTCGATCAACCAGACCATCGTGCGTACGTCGCTGACGCAGTTCACGGTGTTCCTGGCGCTGATCCCGCTGGTTCTGTTCGGTGGCGAAGTTATTCGCAGCTTCACCATCGCCATGACGTTCGGCTCGCTGGTGGGCATGTACTCGTCGATCATCATCAACGGACCAATTCTCATCAACTTCGGCCTCAAGTCGAAGGCCGAGGAAACCACGCCACCCGCCAAGACTGCGGACGGCGCATCCGTCTAGGGCGGGATGTGAAGTGAGCGAGACGCCACACTATCCGCAGCAGACGGGCATCGATGCTTATGGCAATGGCGGCTTCCGCTTTGCCGGCATGTCGCATCGAGGCTCGCTGCTGTGCCTGCCCAGTGGCATGTTTGCCTGGGATGTCGCCGCCATCGGCGACATCACCCTGGAAACCCTGGCCCCCGTTCTAGCCGTGGCAGACGACATTGATGTGCTGCTGATCGGGGTTGGTCCTGATATTGCCGCCATTCCGCGCGAACTGCGCGAGGCCCTGCGCGAGCGGAAGGTAATCGTTGAGGCGGTCAACACCGGCAGCGCCATCCGGACATACAACGTGTTGCTGGCCGAGGAACGCGCGGTAGCGGCAGCCCTGATCGCCGTCGACAAGGTTCGCTAGATGACTGCTGCCAGCTTTGTCCACGCGGCCGAGGCCCTGCGAACGGGCGACCGCGACCGCTACCTGGCGACGTTGGTGCTCAATGGTGAGCCGCGTGACGCGGTGATCGCTCTCTACGCATTCAATGCCGATGTGGCATCCATCCGTGAGCGCGTCTCCGATCCCGCGCCGGGAGAAATCCGGCTGCAATGGTGGGCCGATGCGCTTGAGGGGCACGGCCACGGAGCCGTCCGGCAGAACCCGGTCGCCGATGCGCTGCTCGACACGATGGCGCGCTACAACCTGCCTGCAGGCACTTTTCTGCGCCTGATCGCGGCGCGCCGGTTCGATCTCTATGACGATCCGATGCCTGACCTCGAGAGCTTCGAGGGCTATGCCGGCGAGACCGTTTCGACGCTCTATCAACTGGCGGCGATGATCCTCAATGGCGGCGAGACGGTCGAGACCGGCGATGCTGCCGGGCATCTCGGCGTGGCCCATGCCATGATCGGGCACCTGCGGGCCTTCGGTTATGTGTCCTCACAGGGACGCATCGTACTGCCCTGGACGATCTTCGAGGCCAACGGCGTTCGTGAGCGCGAGATTTTTTCGGGTGTGGAGAGCGAAGGCCTTGCGGCTGCCTTGGGGCAGGTGGGGGACCTCGCTACCGATCACCTCGCTAAGGCCGAGGTGGCTATTGCAGCACTGCCCGGACATCTAAAGCCCGCTTTTGCCAGCGTGGCCCTGCTCAGGGCGGAGCTGCAGCTGCTGAACCGGAAATCCGCAGGACTATTCGCTCCGGCGCCTGATGTCGCCGACTGGCGCAAAATCACGCGCTTGATGTGGTGGAGCCTGCGGAACCGCTAGCTTCGCAGGGCGACGAAATCGCCGCGGAACAGACCGGCCCGTGCATCAGCGAAATCCAGCGTCGCTTCTACCGTGATGCGGGCGCGGCCCTTGCGATCCAGCATGTGCAGGAAATCCGCCCATTCTGGTCCGTCACTCATGACTGCGACGGCGGTGAAGTCACCGCGGATCGGCTTGATGAATTCCATGGTGCTGCGCTGAATGACCAGATCGCAGGTGCGGCCGGCGGCCAGCAATCGCGTATAGACCAGCGACCAGGCAGTGATGGTCGCGAGGGTCGAGGCGCTGCCGCCGAACACCGTGTCATGGACATTGATATTCGGCGCCAGCGGAGCGCCAAGCACGACCTTGTCCGGAGCAATGGAAACCACCCGCACCGCCATCGCCCGGGTGAGGGGGATGTTGTCGTGCAGGTAGGTTTCCAACTCCGCTTCGGTCATGCCCAGGCCTTGAGATCCTCAAGAGCGCGAGACGTGATGGCCTTGCGCTTGGCAATGGTCTTTTCGGTACCGCGCCAGCGACCAACGCCTTCCGGCTTGGTGATCGTGACTTCGGGGAAGAGGCCGAAGTTGATGTTCATCGGCTGGAAGCTGCGGGCTCCGCTATAGGCTTCGGCTTCGAGGTGGCCGCCAGTGATGTGGGCGACTAGTGCCCCAAGGGCTGTGGTGACAGGCGGCACCGCAAGGGTTTCGCCCCGCTTTTCAGCCGCGGCCATGCGGCCGGTGATCAGTCCGCAGGCGGCGCTTTCGACATAACCTTCCACGCCCGTGACCTGGCCGGCAAAGCGAATGCGCGGGTCGGCCTTGAGCTTGAGGTCGGCCTGAAGCACCTTGGGGGAGTTGATGAACGTGTTGCGATGCAGACCGCCGAGACGCGCGAACTGTGCGTCTTCGAGGCCGGGGATCATGCGGAAGATTTCGGCCTGGATGCCGTAGCGCATCTTGGTCTGGAAGCCGACCATGTTCCACAGCGTGCCCAGCGCGTTGTCCTGGCGGAGCTGGACGATGGCGTAGGGCTTGACGGTGGGGTTGCGCGGATTGGTCAGGCCAACCGGCTTCATCGGGCCGTGGCGCAGGGTTTCGACGCCACGTTCGGCCATGACCTCGATGGGCAGGCAGCCGTCGAAATAAGGGACCTTTTCCCAGTCCTTGAATTCATGCAGCGGTGCTGTCTTCAGGGCCTCGACGAAGGCAAAGTACTGATCCTTGTCCATCGGGCAGTTGAGGTAGTCGCGGCCGTTGCCTCCCGGACCGACCTTGTCGTAGCGCGACTGGGCCCAGACGATGTCCATGTCGATGGAGTCGTAGTGCACGATGGGTGCGATGGCATCGAAGAAGGCCAGCGAGTCTTCGCCGGTCCTTTCAAGGATCGCTGCGGCGAGTGCCGGGGAGGTGAGGGGACCGGTGGCGATGATCACGTTGTCCCATTCGCCGGGTGGCCAGCCCGCCACTTCCTCGCGGGAAATGGTGATATTGGGATGGCTCTCGATCGCCGCGGTTACCGCTGCCGAAAAACCATGCCGGTCGACGGCAAGTGCGCCGCCGGCAGGCAGCTTATGGGCGTCTGCGGCGCGCATGATGATGGAGTCGCAGCGCCGCATTTCTTCGTGTAGCAGGCCGACGGCGTTCTGCTCGTGGTCGTCCGAACGGAAGCTGTTGGAGCAAACCAGTTCGGCAAAACTGTCGGTGCTATGCGCGTCGGTGCCGCGCACCGGACGCATTTCGTGAATGACGACTTTGGCGCCAGCCTGAGCTGCCTGCCATGCGGCCTCGGAGCCGGCGAGACCGCCGCCAATGATGTGAATGGGATCTGATGTGGACATGTTTGGGAATTAGCAATTGGGGCCGGTCGGTGCAACTGGCACGTGCCTTCGGAGCGCCAAACTCGCTCCAATTCTGCGGGCCGCGTGGGCCTGAAAAAGCTAACGGCCGCGTCTCAGAGAGAAGCGGCCGTTCGATCTACTTCGACGATGTCGTCTTTTCTGTAAATCTTAGAGCTGGCTGGCATGGTCGCGAGCAATCCGATTGATGTCGGTACGCGAAATGCCCAGGTCGTTGAGCTGACGGTTGTCGAGAGCGGCAAGCTCACGGACGGTCTGCTGGTAAGCGGCCCACTTTTTGAAAGTCTTGCGAATGTCCATTTGAAGTCTCCTTTCGTTTACGAGGCTATATCTAGGGCAGTGCCCGCCAGATGAGCAGTGGGAGATTGGTCAAATGGGTCATGCGTCTGGTGCAGGGCTTTAACCGTCGCGATTCAGGTCTGGTTAAGGTGTGAGGCAAAAGGATGGCCGCCGGGTGTCGACCCGGCGGCCATCGGTGGAATTGGCCTCGAATATGGCTCAGCGATCAAAGAGTGATCGTGTCATTTTGGAAAAGTCGGGGCCGCTAAGGCCCAGCAGATCGGCATCACGCGTCGAGGGAACGTCCATTTCCCGCAACGTCTGCTTGATGTCGATCAGGCGCCTGAGGCGCCAGACAGCACGCACAAACATCGACGTATTCCCCATCGGTATGTTGGCAACACTAGCAAGATGGGACGATTTGAGGTCTCTCGCCATGCCGTATGCGTCAACGACATTATGCGCCAGCCGCATGGCAAGTTCGCAATATTGTCGCGCAGGCGTGCTGGTGAGGCAGTTTGACCTGCGGTCAGCTTGGGCGTCTCGAAGGGGCGGACGTGGCAAATTCCACTCGCGCGATCTCGGAGGGCGAGGCTCGCGAAGAGCTCGCACCTCACCATGAGGTCTCTGAGGCGTGGGGGGCTAACCAGGATATGGGGCTCTCACACCCACATTCGACGCCTCGGGGCGACATCTCAGGATGGATCCCGGCGCTGGGCCGGGAAGACATCGTGGGTGGGGGAGGCGTCGGTAGTTTGACGGCGATTATTCCGCGGCGCGTGTGGCGACGTGGGGGCGGCGTTCCATGACTTCTTTTAGGAACTTGCCTGTGTAGGAGCGGGGGCTTTGGGCGACGTCTTCGGGCGTGCCGACGGCCACGATCTCGCCGCCGCCGTCGCCGCCTTCGGGGCCTAGGTCGATGACCCAGTCGGCGGTCTTGATGACTTCGAGATTGTGCTCGATGACGATGACCGAGTTGCCGCCTTCGACAAGCTGATGCAGCACGTCGAGCAGCTTGGCCACGTCGTGGAAGTGCAGGCCGGTGGTCGGCTCGTCGAGCATGTAGAGCGTGCGGCCAGTGGCGCGCTTGGAGAGCTCCTTGGAGAGCTTGACGCGCTGGGCTTCACCGCCGGACAGGGTATTGGCCGGCTGGCCGACCTTCACATAGCCCAGCCCCACCCGCTGCAGGGTGACGAACTTGTCGCGAATGGTGGGAACGGCCGAGAAGAAGTCGACGGCCTCATCGATGGTCATGTCGAGGACGTCGGAGATCGACTTGCCCTTGAATTGGACCTCAAGCGTTTCGCGATTGTAGCGCTTACCCTTGCAGACGTCGCAGGTGACATAGACGTCGGGCAGGAAGTGCATCTCGATCTTGAGAACGCCATCGCCCTCGCATTTCTCGCAGCGGCCGCCCTTGACGTTGAAGCTGAAGCGGCCCGGGCCATAGCCGCGCTGCTTGGATTCAGGCAGGCTGGCGAACCACTCGCGCAGGGGCGCGAAAGCTCCCGTATAGGTGGCCGGGTTGGAACGCGGCGTGCGCCCGATCGGCGACTGGTCGATATCGATGACCTTGTCGAGGAATTCGAGGCCGGTCAGGCTTTCGTGCGGGGCAGGGACCACGCGCGCACCATTCAGGCGGCGAGCGATGGCCTGATACATGGTGTCGATCATCAGGGTCGACTTGCCGCCGCCGGACACGCCGGTGATGGCGACGAACATGCCGAGCGGCACATCGACCGAGACGTTCTTGAGGTTGTTGCCGGTCGCGCCCTTGACGCTGAGCACTTTGCCCTTCTTGCCTTCGCGACGATCGGTCGGGATGGGAATGCCCATGCGGCCGGACAGATACTGGCCGGTGAGGGAGTCAGGGTGATTGAGGATATCCTGCGGGGTGCCCTCGGCGACGATATGGCCGCCATGCACGCCGGCGCCCGGGCCAATATCGACCACATAGTCAGCGGTGAGGATGGCGTCCTCGTCGTGCTCGACCACGATGACGGTATTGCCGATGTCGCGCAGGCGCTGCAGCGTCTCGAGCAGGCGCGCATTGTCGCGCTGGTGCAGGCCAATAGACGGCTCGTCCAACACATAAAGCACGCCGGTCAGGCCCGAACCAATCTGGCTGGCAAGTCGGATACGCTGGCTCTCGCCACCCGACAGCGTGCCGGAATTGCGCGCCATGGTGAGATAGTCGAGGCCCACATCGATGAGGAAGTTCAGGCGTTCGCGGATTTCCTTGAGGATGCGCTCGCCGATCAGCTTCTGGTTGGGCGTGAACTTTTCGGGCAGCGCCTCGAACCATTCGGCGGCCTTGCGGATCGACTTCTCGGTGACCTGGCCGACATGGAGGCCATCAATCTTGACCGCGAGGGACTCCGGCTTGAGGCGATAGCCACCACAGGACACGCAGGGCTTGGCCGACATGTATTTTTCGATTTCTTCGCGCATGCCGGCGCTTTCGGTTTCCTTGTAGCGACGCTCAAGGTTGCCGATGACGCCCTCGAAGGGCTTGGTGGTCTTGTATTGGCGCAGGCCGTCGTCATAGACGAAATTGATCGGCGTTTTGTCCGTGCCATAGAGCACGGCGTGCTGCACGTCGAAGGGCAGCTCGTTCCAGGCGGTGCCGGTGGAGGCACCATAGTGCTTCACCACAGCCTGCAGGGTCTGCAGGTAGTAGGGTGCGCTGGTCTTGCTCCAGGGCAGGATGGCGCCGTCGCGGATGGACAGGGTTGCATCCGGCACGATCTGATCGGGGTCGATCTTCTGCTCGGTGCCCAGGCCATCGCAGACAGGGCAGGCGCCGAACGGGTTGTTGAACGAGAACAGGCGCGGCTCGATTTCGGCAATGGTGAAGCCGGAAACCGGGCAGGCGAACTTCTCGGACATGGTGATGACACGCGGCGTGCCATCCTCGTTCTTCTCGTCGGCAAATTCGACCAGCGCAATGCCGTCGGCCAGCTTCAGCGCAGTCTCGAAGCTCTCGGCGAGGCGGCCGGAAATATCGGGGCCGACAACGAGCCGGTCCACCACCACTTCCAGGTCGTGCTTGAACTTCTTGTCCAGCGCCGGAGCGTCTTCGATTTCGTGATACTCGCCATCGATCTTGATGCGCTGGAACCCCTTGCGCATCAGTTCGGCCAGTTCCTTCTTGAACTCGCCCTTGCGGCCCCGGGCGATCGGCGCGAGCAGGTAGACGCGGGTGCCTTCGGGGAGTTCGAGCACCTTGTCGACCATCTGGCTGACGGTCTGGCTTTCAATGGGCAGGCCGGTGGCCGGCGAATAGGGCACGCCGACGCGCGCATAGAGCAGGCGCAGGTAGTCGTAGATTTCGGTGACAGTGCCCACCGTCGAGCGCGGATTGCGCGAGGTGGTCTTCTGCTCGATGGAAATAGCAGGGCTGAGGCCCTCGATATGCTCCACATCGGGCTTCTGCATCATTTCGAGGAATTGGCGGGCATAGGCCGACAGGGATTCCACGTAACGGCGCTGGCCTTCGGCATAGATGGTATCGAAGGCGAGCGAAGACTTGCCCGAGCCCGAAAGGCCCGTCATCACGATGAGGCTATCGCGCGGCAGTTTGAGGTCGATGCCCTTCAGATTGTGCTCACGGGCGCCGCGGACGATGATCTCACGGTTCTGGCTGGGTTTGGGCGTCATTATTTCAGTCCATGGCTCAGGGCGCCATTTGGCAGCGCGGCAGCAAAGTCAACAAACAGGCTTCGGTCGGGAAGACCAGACAAATAGGCGTCGCGGCGCCCGGCTGCAAGCAATCTGCACGCAGTGGTGACCAATGCAGCGGTAACCGCGGTGTTTCGGGATTTGCCTGCCGTGGCAGCATACATCCAGAACATAAAAGGAACAAACAAGATTCGGTCAAGGGCCGACATGCTGGGTCATTCCATGCCAGGCGGTGAACAGGGCGGCGGCGACAAACAATGCCCCGGCACCGCGTCCGATCCAGATCGTGCCTTCAGGCTGCCCCACCAATGCGGCGCGACCTTGTCCGGCGGCCAAAGCCAGCGCGCCATAGATGACGAATTGCATCGAAACCGTCATGGCGCCCATGATCAGCGCCTGCGACCAGATTGGACCGTATTCGGGACGCATGAATTGCGGATAGACCGCCAGCACAAACAGATAAGCCTTGGGATTGAGCAAGCAGGTGACCAGACCCTGCCTGAACGCCACCCAATCGGAGCGGGTGGTGGCCTGGCCGATGTCGTCGACGGTGATCGTGCTGCGCAAAAGGGTATAGCCGATCCAGCCCATATAGGCAGCGCCGACTAAGATCATGCCGCGGAACAGGCCCGATGGCAGCTGGGTGAGGGCGCCCACGGCCAGCGCACCGAACAGCGTGTGCACGGCGCCGCCCACCATGATGCCGCCCACGGCGGCAAAGCCGGCGCGCCGGCCCCGCGTCAGCGCATTGGCGAGGACAAAGAACATGTCCATGCCCGGCACGACGATGATGCCGAACAGCAGAATGAGATAGATCCACAGCGCCTGTGCATAGTCCACGATAGTACCCCGTTAGCCCGTCTGCCTTGGGGCAGGGCTGCTGACAGGGAGTGTCAGCAACGCTCGCTTGACAAGTGGATATTAGCGGAACATAACAGGAACAAGTGTTGGCGCAGGTGCGCGGAAGACTGTTGAGAAGCGCTGGTTCTGGCGCGCTTTCGCCACAGGGAAGCGATATGCTGCCGTGCTCTACGCGACCGACCGAGCGCCCATGCCTGGGGTGCCGGGGTGGTGCACACGGTAAGTGAGGGTTTCGTGACCACAGAGGTCCGGGACTGAATTGAAAAGGAATTTTGCCATGGCTGGCAGCGTGAACAAGGTCATTCTGGTGGGCAATCTCGGGGCAGATCCCGAAGTGCGGAACCTGCCCAGCGGCGGCAAGGTGGTGAACCTGTCGATCGCGACTTCCGAGACCTGGAAGGACCGCAATACCGGCGAGCGCCGCGAAAAGACCGAGTGGCACCGCGTGGTGATTTTCTCGGAAGGCCTGACCCGCGTGGCCGAGAGCTACCTGCGCAAGGGCAGCAAGGTCTATATCGAAGGCCAACTGCAGACCCGCAAGTGGCAGGACCAGTCCGGCCAGGACAAGTATTCCACCGAGATCGTGCTGCAGGGCTTTAACTCGAACCTGACCCTGCTTGACGGCCGCGGTGAAGGCGAAGGCGCATCGCGTGGCGGCGGTAATGACGGTGGCTATGGCGGGAATGATGGCGGCTTCCGGGGCGCCCCGGCTGGCGGCGGCGCGCGTCGCCCGCAGGCCAATGCCCCGGCCTTCGAGCCCGGCGGGATGGACGACGACATCCCGTTCTAAGGATCGGCGGCAGTACTGCCGTTGGAAGCCTTGTTACAAGATACGAAATGGGTCGCTCTGGCGGCCCATTTTGCTTTTGGTCGCTGCTTCACTTTTGGGGTGGTTTCCGCTGCGCGTTGGCTGCTACGACTGTCTGACGATAATGAAGGCAGGCATTCGACCGCATCCAGTCAATGGGAGCACACGCATGGCTAGATTCTTCTTTGGAATGAACCAGTCCCTGGACGGTTTTGTTGATCACGATCGCTTTCCGTTCGAACCAAGCCAAATGCTGTTTCGCCAGTTCACCAAGCAGACGCGAGGCCTCGCCGGAAGCCTCTACGGACGCCGGCTCTACGAGTTGATGAGCTACTGGGACGAGGATCAGCCCGATTGGGATGACGACAAGCACGACTTCGCGGCGGCGTGGCGCAACAACCCAAAATGGGTAGTCTCACGCACGCTGGAAACTGTCGGCCCAAACGCCACGCTGATCCGCGACGAAGATGGAATCCGCAGGCTCAAGGCCGAGGTGGATGGTGAGGTCGAGGTCGGCGGGCCAAAGCTGGCGGGCCGCCTGACCGAACTGGGTCTGATCGATGAGTACCGGATTTACCTGCACCCGGTCGTGCTCGGGGAAGGGGTTTCCTACTTTTCGGGTCCGCGGCCGCCCCTGCGGCTGACCGGCACCGAGCGATACGACGGTGACGTCATCGGGCTCAGTTACGAGCCAGCCTGATCAGCCCGTACGGCGCACCGGGACGCCGAAGGTGCGGCTAGTGCCGCGCCCCGCGGCCTTGGCGGCATAGAGGGCCGTGTCGGCCTGCCGGAACAAGTCGGACGTTGAAGCTCCGGTGGCCATGGCAATGCCAACAGAGGCACCCATGGCCATGGTCTCCCCGGCACGGACGAACGGCCGCCGCAGGGCGGCCACGATGTCGCTGGCCATATCTTCAACTTCGAGGCGGTCCATCTTGGGGCCCGCCAGGACGGCAAACTCGTCGCCGCCTATGCGCGCCACCAGATCGGCGCCAACACAACAATCGCGCAGGCGAATGGCTGCCTGACGAATGCACTCATCGCCACGGGCGTGACCATAGGTGTCGTTGATCTGCTTGAAGCCATCGAGGTCGACCAGAAGCATGGCGCCAATGCCGCCACCGGCCGCGTCGACCTCGGCTAGCCGGGCCTGAAACTTGGCGCGGTTGGCGAGCCCGGTCATGACGTCGAATTCGGCCAGATAGCGGTTGTGGTTCGCCATCAACTTTTCTTCGGTGATGTCCTGCTTCATTCCGAAAATGGCGACGGCTACACCCTCACGGCTCTCAACCGCGCCGGTAAGGCGCATCCAGCGACGGTTGCCCTTGGCAGTAACGATCTCGGCGTCGAGAGAAAAGTCCGAGCAATTGGCGATGGCCTTGGCGCGTGCCTCCTCCATCTCCTTACGGGATATGTCGGTATAGTGTTGGACCGTCATATCGCGGGTCAGCGGGGTGCCGCGCGGGATCTCGAACAGGTCGTAAACTCCGTTGGTCCAGGTCAACGTGGACTTGACGAGGTCATACTGCCAGACGCCGATCTTGGCGGTGCGTGAGGCGCGCTCGAACAGACCAAGGCGCTGCTGCTCCATAGACGCATGACTGGCAATGGTATCGGCTTGGCCTTCGATCTGTCGGCGCTGCTGCGCGATGATCGCCTGCGCGGTGACATCGCGGGCAAGGCCCAGGACCTGCTCGGCCATCAAGGGGCTGCGCGGACGGGGGTCGAAGAGGCTAAGAAGGGCGTCGCCGTGCGCCGTTTCGAACCGCAGCCCCACATAGAATTGCGCGCCATCACGTCCACTATCGGCCAGAACCAGTGCGTCGAGACCAGCAAATGCCTGCCGCTCAAGCGTGGCCAAAATCTCCGGCGCTTCGCCCGTGGAGGCGAGCACGCTGCGGTCTTCGCCGTACCCGGTCAACTGGGCGCCCGCTATCCCAAGAAGCTCGCACAAACGCACGAGGCGAGCGCCGATTGCCTCCATGGCCGACGGAGTTGCTTCGGGGTGGGAAGTCGCGGACGGGGGCAAGGCACTGCTGGGCAATATAATCATTCCTGAATAATGGAGGAACGATAGCGCGGCGCGGGTTAAGACTTCCTAGTCTCAGTAACGGGTCTTGTATGAAATCGGGCGGCCGTTGGCCACCCGTTGTCCGGTCAGCGCGAGAACGGCACTTCGGCGCGCAGGCTGTCGCCATTTTCGACGTAAACGACTTCAAACGTCACCTTGATGGCGTCGTTGGACAGGGTGATCTGGGCGGTGATGTTGAGATCCTTGCCCTTCTCGTCCTTTTCACGCTCGCGCAGGTTGAAGATCAGGTTGCTGCCGCGCTTTTGGCCCACGGCCACGCCGGTGAAGGTGGCATTGGAGGACATGGCGGCCTCGAAGCGCTTGTTGGCCTCGACATAGGCCATGGTGCCGGCCACCGAGAGCTGAGTACCCGCAAGGGTGCAGCGGCCGTTATAGTTCACCTTGTCCTGATTGCCCTGGGTCAGCGACATGCGGCAGACGACCGTCTCGGTATTGGCGCCGATCAGCACACCGCGACCGCGCCAGTCTCCGAGATAGGATTTGAGCAGGGCGACATCGGCCGGTGCGGCGACGACGGGCGTAACTGCGGGCCCGGCCACAGCGAGCAGACCTGCAAACGCCGCGGCGCGCAGGGGTCCGAATTTGGTCATTGCACTATGCCTCCAGTAAATCCCTGCCCCCCGGCAGATCTGAAACCCATTCCCGCCAAAACCTCCGGCAGACGGGGGCTCACGGCAGAATCAGACCCATCCATGTAAGCGGGTGCCGAAGAAGGCCGCAAGCAGTCGAAATCAGGTGGCATTGGGCTGAACCTGGCCGCCCTCAGTGCCGCCTTCACCTGTGATAGTGTCCCCAGTTGGATCGTCGGGCGTGGCCTCATGATCGGCCGTGCGCACCCGGATCTTGCCGAGTGGGTGGAAGAATTTCCCACCCGCCGCCAGCAGGGCCGGCAGGATGAACAGATCGCCGATCACCGCAAAGGCGAGCGTCGACACGAACAGCGTGCCGAACAGGGCCACCTGCGGCAGTTCGGAGAAGGTGACGATCACCACGCCCGAGCACAAGATGATGGTGGTGGCGACGATGGCGCCGCCGATGCGATCGAGGGTGTGCTTGACCGCGTCGAGATGCGGCCGGCCTTCCTCGCGCCGCGCATGCAGATAGTGCGAGAGGAAATGCACGGTGTCGTCAACAGCGATGCCAAAGGCGATGGTCAGCGCGATCACGGTAGTCAGCTGCAGGCCCTGTCCGGTGAGGTAGAGCCAAGCAATGGTCCCCAGGACCGGAAAGAGGTTTGGAATGGCCGAGGCCATTGCCACCCGGAAGGATTGGAAGGCAAAGCCGATCAGCCCGATATTGACCAGCACCGACAGGGTGAGGTCGAGCTGCAGTCCAGCGACGATCTGGTCGGTGGCGAAAGTGGTCAGGATGCGGAAGCCGCCGATCTCGGCGTCCTCGATCCCGGCAGCCCGCATCTCGGCGGTGACATTGTCGACGAGAAGCTTGAGGTCTTCGGAATCGATGATGGTCGGCATGAAGCCGGTGACCAGCGCCTGGCTGCCATCATCGGTAACGAAGCGCTTGCGCATGAAGGGGCCGACAGCGTCGAAAACCTCCTCCCGGGTAAAGCCGCTCTCGGTATAGTTGGTCAGCGCAGCGGCCGAGACCACCTTGTTCTGGCCGATGTGGTTCTCAAGGATTTCATGGACCTTGCGAATGGTCTCGAAGTCGCGCGGGGACACATCGGGGTCGTTGTCGGCCAGCGGCACGCGAATATAGAGCGGGGCGACGCCGCCGACCCCATCGTCGATGTCGGCAGCGGCAGTCAGCGCCGTGGAGTCCTTGGCCACAAAGTCCTCGAAAGAGAAATGAGGCTTGATGAGTGCGTAGGGCACGAACAGCAGGATGGTGACGGCAATCGCCAGGATCGATAGCTGGCGGCCGAAGCGGCTGGCGAGGAACCAGGCCAGCGGCAGCGGCGCGGTGAGCACGAGGCTGCTCCGCTTAGGTGCCTTGAACCCAATCCGGATCGCGGCCTTCAGCATGAGCGGCATGAAGGTCATCAGGCAGACAAACAGCAGGAAGGTGCCGATTGCGCCGGCGATGGAGAATTCGCGAATGCCCTGGCCAGGTGTCAGCGCAAGCGAGGCAAAGCTCACCAGCGTCGTCAGCATGGTGAGGGCAGCAGCGGGGCCAACCAGCTTGACGGTGGCGTCCACGGCCTTGTTGGGCTCCATGCCATCGCGCCAATAGGCCAGCCAGTTGAAGATGAAGAACATCGACTCCGCAAAGCTGATGACCAGAACCAGCGTGGTGACGATGATGGTGAGGAAGGAGAACGAGCCAAAAAACAGCAGCACGATCCCCATGGTCCACATCACCGCAAGGAAAGGCGTGGCCGCCACCAGCAGCGCGCCGGGCAGGGACCGCAGGGCCAGCAGCGCAATGATAGCGCCCAGCCCGAAACCCCAGACGGTGAACTTGACCTGATCATCGACCGCCGCATTGAGCATCTCGGTGGTCCAGATCGGCGGGCCGGTCAGCTCGATGGAGATATTCTCGTCCTGATAATAGGCGATTGTCTCGCGCAGGCTTTCGATCATGCGCTTGGTGCCGTCGCCCTTGGTCAGCTCCTGATTGGGGAACATGATCAGCACGACGCCATCCAGCTCGGGCGTGATGAGATTGCGCATCATCGGGTCGTTCTGCTGCAGATCGCTGAGGGCCATGGCCACCTCGGCAAAATGCTGCATGCCCTCGGGCACAGCTGGCACCGAGCCGCCAAAGCCATCGGGCTTGCGCAGGGTGAACGGCGACATGGTGCCGACGGCGAACTCGTTGAGCTCTAGGTCAAAGGCCAGCTCGCGCACGCGTTCGAGCGTTTCGGGCTCGGTCAGACGCGGCGACGAGACCATCACGTAGATGTCGTTCTCGAAGGTGCCGAAGGTCTCGGAGAGCTGGGCATAGGCGTCGTAGTGCTCGCCCGAATGGGCGTAAACACGAAGCAGGTCGCCATCAACATTGGCCTTGGGGATCTGCGAAAACGCCAGGATTGAGAAGACCAGCACCGCAATGGCAACAGCGCGCGGATGGCGCAGGGTGGTCAGGCCGATATATTCGAGGCCGAAGCCGATGGAACGGTCGTAGGCGAAGCGTGCCCAGAGGCGAGCAAAGATCGAACCAACTGACACTGGGACCCGACTCCTTAACGCCGCGACAAATTGGCGCAATTGGTACGGGTTTCCTCCGGCAGCGTAAAGCTAAGCACCGCCGGAGAATTGATGGGAAAGGCAAGATTTTCCTGATGCGAAGCCCGCTAGAAGGCGGCGACTCGCAAGGGATCAGGCGACGAGGGCGGCGCGATGGTCGCCAAGGAACTCTGCGAGGGACTGCGGCTTGCGCCCCGAGAGGCGCTCTACAGTGTCGGTCACGACACCATGAAAGCCCAGAACCGCATCAGTCTGGAAGGCGACCAAAGCCTGGGCGAAGCCCTCAGGCAGGCCTGCTGCGACCATGCCTGCCTGCAATTCGGGCGCGGTTATGGCGATGCTGCTGACCGGCTTGCCGCTGAGTTCGGCGTAAAGTGCGGCGCGATCGGCATTGGTGACCGGGGCAGGGCCACTGACGTCCTCGATGGTCTTGCCGGTGGCCGTCAGGAGGGCCCCAGCTGCCGTGCGGGCAGCATCCGCACGGGTAACATAGGCCGTGCCGCCATCTCCGATGAGCCCGAACAGCTGGCCGGAGGCGATGACATCCGCCGCGTCCGCCAGGTTGTTTTCGGCATACATGTGGTTGCGCAGGATGGTGAAGTCGACGCCGCTCTGAGCGATGGCGACCTCGGTCCAGAAGTGTTCGCCGGCAAGCCCGGCATCGGCATTCGGCCGGGCCGCGGGAGCGGAGGTATAGACGATGTGCCTGACGCCAGCGGCCTTGGCGGCCTCGATGGCGGCGGTCTGCTGTGCGACACGCTTGCCAATGCCATCAGTGCTGATGATCAGCACACGGTCGACGCCCGCAAAACCAGTCGAAAGGCTGGCCGGGTCATCGAAGTCGACGCGGCGGACGCTGACGCCCCGGTCCGACAGATCGGCCAGTTGCTCGGGCTTGCGGGTGCCGGCAATGATGTTGGTTGCGCCGCGCTCCAGCAGGGCCTCGACGGCGAGACGGCCGAAATTGCCCGACGCGCCGGTTACCAGCAGTGCCTGGTCCTTGAACTGTGTCATCTCAACTCTCCTTGTATGATCTGCCCTCCCTTGATGTGCGATCTGTGGGAGAGTAAGTATCGAATGGAGAGTGCTAGATAATGGCCTTCGAGAGCGGGCGAAAGGAGGCACTTTCAGCGCACAACGTCACCCCGGAGTAACCGCCATGCGAAACCTGACCGACGAAGCATCGCTCTATGTCGAGCGCTGGAACAGCCAGCCGGCTGGTCCGTCGGCCGACTGCCCGGTGCGTGGTGTGCTGGACAAGATCAGCGACAAGTGGAGCATGCTGCTGGTGATGACGCTGGCGAGTGGACCAAAGCGGTTCAATCAGCTGCGACGCGAAGTGCCCGACATTTCCCAGAAAATGCTGACCCAGACGCTGCGCGATCTGCAGCGAGACGGCATGGTGGCACGCCGCGTGTTCGACACGAAGCCTCCGTCGGTGGAGTATCGGCTGACGCCGCTCGGCGCATCGATCATCGTGCCGTTTGGGCAGCTGATACACTGGGCGAGCGAAAATCACCCGCAGATCGACGCTGCCCGGGTCGAGTTCGACCAGCCTGCTAACTGACTCAGATTCCAGAATGGTCAGGGTCGCATAGTTGATGCGCGCTGATAAGCCATAGGGCAGGGTGAGCCCGGGCTGGGTATGCCCTGGTTTGATCATCCTGTTCTCCCCCGGGCCGGTCGGCAACAAGAGAGTTGTGAGTATTGCAAGGCAAGGTTTGCGGCAGCGCAAACATCCGGTTGTGCTGTTGCAGTGATGCACTTGCAAAGTAGCTTTCGGGGCATAGTGTGCTGCGGCGTTTGTGGAGCGACAGCCATGCTGCGCCGAGAACTTACTAAAGGCCAGTCGTGAGCATTCCGCGTCCATTTGTTGCTCTGTCCATTGCAACGGTGCTCTCCACTACCGGCACCCGGTTCTCTGCCATCGCCATTCCGTGGCTGGTGTTGACAACCACTGGGAGCCCCGTGCTCACCGGCCTCGCGGGATTTGCTGAAATGCTGCCCTATGTGCTGGCCAAAGCACTGGGTGGCCCGCTGATCGATCGGATCGGCGCGAGGCGCATCGCCGTCTGGTGCGATGTGCTTTCGACCATCGCCGTGGCGCTCGTGCCCCTTCTGTATTGGGCGGGTATGCTGTCTATCTGGGTGTTGCTGCCCTGCGTGGCGCTGATCGGCGTGCTGCGTGCGCCGTCCGATGCTGCCAAGCAGGCATTGGTGCCGACCGTTGCCAGCTTGGCACAAGTGCCGCTGGAGCGCGTGACCGGCGTGGTTGGCGCCAGCGAGCGGCTGGCTGGCACATTGGGGGCGGCCAGCGCCGGCGCACTCATCGCGCTGCTTGGGTCGGGTGGCGCATTGGTGGTCAACGCGCTCGCATTCCTGCTTTCGGCGGTGGTGCTGGGGCTTGGAGTTGCCGGAAGGCATGTCCCCGCACCCCTCGAGAAAGCCACCGGGAGCAGTTACGGGGCCGAACTGGTGGCGGGCTGGCAGGTGTTGCGCAAGGATGCAGTGCTGATGGGGCTGGTGATCATGATCGCCGTCACCAACTTGTTCGATCAGGCCTATTCTATGGTGCTACTGCCGGTTTGGGTGCATACGGCAGGGCTGGACGTGTCCTGGGTCGGTATCCTGCTGGCCTGCTTTTCTGGTTCGGCAATCCTCGGCGCGGCAGTCGCGGCGGTGTATGGCGCCCGCCTGCCACGGCTGCTGCTTTATACCGTGGGCTTCTTCTGCGCCGGTCCCCTGGCCATGGGGATCTATGCCATCAACCTGCCGCTGCCCGGGATCGTCGTGGTGCTGCTGATGGGCGGATTTGCTGCCGGGTTTATCAATCCCATCGTCGGGGCCATTCTCTTCGAGCGCATTCCAGCTCCCATGGTGGGGCGGGTCATCGCGCTGGTAGGCGCACTCACCTGGTCGCTCATTCCGTTTGGCGGGCTCTATGCGGGTCTGCTGGTGGACGGGGCAGGGATCGCAGTGGCGTTCGGGGTCACGGCATTGCTCTACTTCGTTGCCACGGTCGTTCCACTCTCCGTGCCTAGCTTCCGGCAGATGAATCGTCGGGCCGTGGTCCCAGTCTGATCTCCACAGCTTGTGCCGAGGGAAATTCGCAATTTTCCGCGAAATCGGGTACATATTTGGGTAGTTCGAACAAACAAGAATCACCCCAGTGACCGATACGCCTCAGAACGGAACCGGCGCACCGCCGCCATCCGACATTGCGATGATCTCAATCACCGACGAGATGCGCAAAAGCTACCTCGATTACGCGATGAGCGTTATCGTGAGCCGAGCGCTGCCGGACGTGCGCGACGGGCTGAAGCCCGTTCACCGCCGCATCCTGTTCTCGATGAGCGAAAACGGCTACGAGTACAATAAGCCGTTCCGTAAGTCGGCCCGTGTCGTGGGTGACGTGATTGGTAAGTACCACCCCCACGGCGACAGCGCGGTCTATATGGCCTTGGTGCGCATGGCCCAGGACTTCTCGATGGGCGAACTGCTCGCGGAAGGTCAGGGGAACTTCGGTTCGGTCGACGGCGATATGCCCGCCGCGATGCGTTACACCGAAGTTCGCATGCAGAGGATCACCAATTCCCTGCTCGACGACCTCGACAAGGATACGGTGGATTTCCGCGACAACTATGACGGCTCGGAGCGCGAGCCGACCGTCATGCCTGCGCGCTTCCCCAACATGCTGGTCAACGGCGGGAGCGGTATCGCCGTCGGCATGGCGACCAATATCCCAACGCACAGCTTGTCGGAGACCATCGACGCAGCGCTGCTGCTGCTCGACAATCCCTATGCCACGACCGAAGAGCTCATGCAGGTCATGCCGGGACCAGACTTCCCGACTGGCGGTATCATTCTGGGTCGCGCTGGCATTCGGGCTGCCTATGAAACCGGCCGCGGCTCGATCATGGTGCGTGGCCGCGTGGCGATCGAAGAGGTTCGCAAGGACCGCGAAGCCATCATCATCACCGAGCTGCCCTATCAGGTAAACAAGGCCGTCCTGGTCGAGAAGATCGCCGAACTGGTGCGCGAAAAGCGCATCGAGGGCATTGGCGACCTGCGCGACGAATCCTCGCGCGAAGGCATGCGTGTGGTCATCGAGATCAAGCGCGACGCACTGCCTGACGTGGTGCTGAACCAGCTCTATCGCTACACGCAGCTGCAAAGCTCGTTTGGCTGCAACTTCGTGGCGCTCAACGGCGGCAAGCCGCAGCTGATGAATGCCCATGAGATCCTCACGGCCTTCATCAACTTCCGTCATGAAGTGGTTACGCGCCGCGCCCGCTTCCTGCTGAACAAGGCTCGGGATCGCGCCCATATCCTGGTTGGTCTGGCCGTGGCCGTCGCCAACATTGATGAAGTCATCCACGTGATCCGCACAGCGCCCGATCCGGCGACGGCGCGCGAGCAGTTGATGACCCGCCGTTGGCCGGCCGAAGACGTTGCGCCGCTGATCAAGCTGATCGACGATCCACGCCACCGCATGAATGAAGACGGTACGTTCAACCTTTCGGAAGAGCAGGCGCGTGCCATCCTTGAACTGCGTCTGGCACGCCTCACGGCGCTTGGCCGCGACGAAATCGGCGACGAGCTGAACGGCCTTGGCGCCGATATCGCGGATTACCTCGATATTTTGCGTAGCCGCGAGCGCGTGGTCGAGATCATCCGCACCGAACTTGTCGAGATCAAGGAGCAGTTCGGTAAGCCGCGCCGCACCGAAATCACCGACAGCCTCGGCGAATTCGACGACGAAGATCTGATCGCCCGCGAAGACATGGTCGTTACCGTGTCGCATGAAGGCTACATCAAGCGCGTGCCGCTCTCGACCTATCGGGCGCAGAACCGCGGTGGCAAGGGCCGCGCGGGCATGGCCACACGCGACGAAGATTTCGTGTCGCGCCTGTTCGTCGCCAATACGCATACGCCGGTGCTGTTCTTCACCGACCGCGGCATTGCCTACAAGCTCAAGGTGTGGCGCCTGCCGCTGGCGGCCGCCAATGCCCGTGGCAAGGCACTGATCAATATCCTGCCGCTTGAGCAGGGCGAACGGCTGACCACCATCATGCCGCTGCCCGAAGACGAGACGAGCTGGGGTAATCTCGACATCATGTTCGCTACGACGCGCGGCACGGTTCGCCGCAACTCGCTGGCCGACTTCGTCGAAGTGCGCCAGAACGGCAAGATTGCCATGAAGCTCGACGAGGGCGACCAGATCGTCGGCGTGTCGACGGCCTCAGTCAATGACGACGTGCTGCTGACCACGGCGCTGGGACAGGCCATCCGCTTCCGCACCGACGACGTTCGCCTGTTCAAGGGCCGTGACTCCATGGGCGTGCGCGGCATCCAGCTGGCCGAAGGCGACACCGTGATCTCGATGGCCGTGATCAACCACTCCGACGCTTCGGCGGAAGAGCGTGCGGCCTACCTCAAGATGAGCCGTGCGGTGCGTGGCGAGGGTGCGGAAGAAGAAAACGGTTCGGACGAGGGCGATGTCGTCGCCGGCGAACTGCCGCAGGAACGCTATGCCGAGATGAGCGCCATCGAGCAGTTCATCCTCACCATCTCCGAAAATGGCTATGGCAAGCGCACCTCCAGCCACGAATACCGGATCACCGGCCGTGGCGGTAAGGGCATCGTCGCCATGGCGGTCAACAAGCGCAACGGGCATCTGGTTTCCAGCTTCCCGGTCGCCGACGAAGACCAGATCATGCTGATCACCGACGGTGGCCAGACCATCCGTCTGCCGGTGGGCGGCGACAAGCCGATCCGCATCGTCAGCCGCGGCAGCCAGGGCGTCATCGTGTTCGATACTGCCGAAGGCGAGAAGGTGATGTCGGTGGAACACATTAGCGAGCCCGATGAGGACGAAGTGGAGGCTCCGCCGACTGCAAACGGCGAAGGTGGTGCTCCCGAAGCGCCAGAGCCTGACGCGCCAGAAGCGCCGACGGAAGAATAGTGAAAAGGGGCCCTTCGGGGCCCCTTTAGTTTTTGCTGCGCGGGCAGGGCAGAGACCACAGAGGCGATGGCTCTAGATCCCCACCAGCGCTGCCCGCGGGCCTTTGTCAGCGACCCGGGTTGTGAGTGGCCCGCGGATCAAGTCCGCGGGCAGTACCGGCTGTTGGGAAGAAATGTACCCTGGGCGACGCCGCTTGGCTCGCTCGGCGATCGCTCTTGCCAAATCCTGCGCCGACGTGGCTTGCTGGCGATCTTGAGGAGTCGTCATCATGTTTGAACTTGCGACCTTGCTGCCCTATCTGGGCGCCTGCTTCCTGCTGGCCATTGTGCCTGGCCCGACCGTGACCGTGATCGTTGCCAATTCGCTGGCGCGTGGCACCGGAGCTGGATTGGCGATTGTGGCAGGCACGCAAGCGGGGTTCTTCGTCATGACGCTTGTCGTGGCGCTGGGCATGCAGGCATTGGTAGCCTTTATGGGCTGGGCCTTCGACTGGCTTAAGCTGATCGGTGCCGCCTACCTCGTCTGGCTGGGCTGGAAGATGTGGCGGTCCACCGGCGACCTAGGCGAGGGACAGGTCGATACCGAGCGCTCGCGCTTTCGCGTGGCGGTTGAGGGTTTTCTTGTAATCCTCTCCAATCCAAAGGCTTTGATATTCCTTGGAGCTTTCCTGCCGCAGTTTGTTGACGTCACCCAACCGACTTTTCCGCAAGTGATGGTGCTGGGCATGTTCTTCATGCTCGTGGCCGGTTCCACCGACGCCATTTATGCGATTGTTGCTGGTCGGGCCCGTGGGCTGCTCAGTGCCGCGCGGGTGCGCATGGTGTCTCGCGCTTCGGGCCTGCTCCTGATGGCGGGCGCGGTGTGGCTGGCCGTGCAGAAACGCGCGTGAATTTCATCGCCAAACCACCCGGCTACGGCGCGCTGCTGGCCCTGCCGGTGCCGCGCCGTTTGGCGCTGGCATCGGTGCCAGCCGATTTCGCCGATTGGCTAGACTATGCCGCCATCATCGCGCTGCTGGTGTTTGCCTGGGGAGAGGGGCCGTTCGTGCTGGCCCTATTCGCCTTCTGCCTGACGCTGCCCTATGTGATTATCGGGCCGATGCTAGCCGTGGTGGTGGATCGCGCGCCGTTGGCTCGCATTTTGGTGCTGAGCAATTTGGGCCGCGGGCTGGCCACCCTGGCGCTGATGTTCGCGCCAGATACAGCCATCGTGCTGGCAATCGTCTTTGTCCGCGCAAGCATCGACTCCGCTTTCACGCCGGCGCGGCAGGCTGCCATTCAGACCTCGACCCCGCCCGAATTGCTCTCTAGTGCCAATGGCTTGCACCAGGCGATCAACCAGACGTCCAAGATCGCTGGACCCGCGCTGGGCGGCCTGCTGCTGGCTGTTATGCCGGCGCAAGGCGTGTTCGGTCTTAACGCTGTGCTGTCGCTAGTGGCGGCGGCACTGGTGTTCGGCATCGCCTTGCCCACCAAGCCGCCAAGCGAAGCTGCCGACTTCCGCACCGAATTGTTGGCAGGTGCCGCCGAATTCGGCCGCAGCCGCCTGCTGCTCACGGCGCTGGTATTCTCCGCCGTGGCCTTCTTTGCAGTATTTCTCTACGACGCACTCATTGCGCTGCTGGCCGAAGACTTCGGCCTCGGGGCAACGGCGTTCGGCTTCGGTATCGCCGCATCGGGCGGGGGAGGGCTTATCGGCGCGCTGGTTGCCGGCAGGATTGCGGCCAGTCACCCAGTGGTGAGTATGGTCGCTTCGGCGGTTATTTCGGGCGTCGTCACCATCCTCGTCGCGCTGGCTGCAATCCAGGGTTACGACCTGCCAGCCATCCCATACTTCCTGATCCTGGCTTTGATGGGGGGTACATTCGCCTTCATGCTCGTGCCCTATCGCACCATTGTGCAGACTGAAACGCCGCCCGACCGGATTGCCCGCGTGTTTGCCGCCGGGGAGGCGGTGATTACGGCGGTGATGCTCTCTGCTCCATTCATCGGCAGCGCCATCGCGGCTACCCATGGGACCGGCGCAGCGTTCCTTTGCGGGGGCATTCTGCTGACCACGCTGGGACTTGCGGGCGGGCTCATGCTGGCGTTGCGGGGTGGCAAGGTCAGCTGAACATCGCCGCCTTGCCATGACCCTGATCGCATGACAAAACCCTAGCAACAACAATGGGGAGGGTGTCATGAGCAAGCTGGTTGGGTTCTATCCCGGCTCGTTCGATCCACTGACCAACGGCCATCTCGATGTCATCGAGCGCGCGTGCAAGCTGGTCGACACACTGGTGGTGGCAGTTGGTATCAGCGCCACCAAGAAAAATCCGCTCTTTGCCCATCAGGACCGGTTCGCCATTCTCGAGCAGGTGCTCGGGCCCGTCGGCAAACGTACCGATACCGAGTTCCGTATCGTCGATTTCTCGGGGCTGATGGTCAACGCCGCGCGTGAGCATGGCGCCAAGCTGATCATTCGCGGCCTGCGCGATACGACTGACTACAATTATGAAATGCAGATGGTCGGCATGAACGCCCAGATGGCGCCCGACCTGCAGACAGTATTCCTGCCCTCAAGCCCGCCGGTTCGGCATATCTCGGCCACATTGGTGCGCCAAATCGCTGAAATGGGTGGGGATATTTCCGCCTTCGTTCCTCAAATCGTTCTCAAGGCTCTCAACAGCAAATGACCACCATTACCCGCCGCCTGTTTGGCGCTCTCGTTATCGGCGCCGTTGCGCTCAGCGCCGCTCCCGCCATGGCACAGTCCGGCAATCCGCACCTGATCCTGACTATCAAGGGCGGCGACGTGGATATCGAGCTGCTGCCCGCCCTGGCGCCCAAGCATGTCGAGCGCGTGGTCGCGCTGACCGAGGCCGGTGCGTATGATGGCGTGGTGTTCCATCGCGTGATCGAGGGCTTTATGGCCCAGACCGGGGACGTGGAGTTCGGCAAGAGCGATGCGCCCGGCTTTGACCTGTCGCGCGCCGGCATGGGCGGTTCGGACCAGCCCGACGTGGTCGCCGAATTTAATTCCGAGAGCTTCCAGCGCGGCGTGCTCGGCGCGGCCCGCTCGCAGGATCCGAACTCGTTCAACTCGCAGTTCTTCATCACCACCGCCGATGCCAGCTTCCTCGACGGCCAGTACACCGTGTTCGGCAAGGTGATCTCGGGCATGGAATTTGTCGATGGGCTGGAAAAGGGCTCGCAGTCGAACAACGGCGCCGTTGCCAACCCCGACAAGATCATCGCCGCCAAGATCGAGTACAAGTAAGCGGACATGCCCCCGCGGTTAGAGGCTCGCGAAGTGCGCGCGTCTCGCCGTGGGGGCTAGCGCTTGCACCGGCGGCACTTAGGCCTTACATGCGGGCCACAATTTCCAACGAGAAAGCTCAAACCATGGCCGACTACGCCGATCCCGAAAACACCCTTGTCATCGAAACCAGCCAGGGCACGGTCGTCATCGCGATGCGCCCGGATCTGGCTCCGAACCACGTCGCCCACATCAAGAAGCTGGCTCGTGAAGGCTTCTACGACGGCATCGTGTTCCATCGTGTGATCGAAGGCTTCATGGCCCAGACCGGCTGCCCGCAGGGTCGCGGCACCGGCGGTTCGAAGTACCCGGACCTGAAGCAGGAATTCAACGCTGAGCCGCACGTTCGTGGCACCGCCTCGATGGCCCGCGCCCAGAACCCGGATTCGGCTAACTCGCAGTTCTTTATCTGCTTCACCGACGCGCCGTTCCTGAACAAGCAGTACACTGTTTGGGGCAATGTGATCGAAGGCATGGAAAACGTCGACAAGATCAAGCGCGGCGAGCCGGTCATCAATCCGGACAAGATGCTGTCGGTCAAAGTCGCAGCTGATATCGCTGCTTAATTAGTCTCTGATGCGGCGCTGGATCAAACCAGCGCCGCAACTGTTTTGACGGCCAGCTCAGGCCACTGCACTCAAGTTTTTCATCGCGGATTGCGAACGACTCTGCCTATCCTTGCTCATCGGATTGAGCGGAGACGAGCGGAGTGCGCGCGATGGACACCGTGCTTTGGGCATTGCTCGGCATTATTGCCGGGGCATGCATTGCCACGCAGGCGCCAATCAATGCTCAGCTTGGACGAGCTCTCGGCATGCCGTTCGCCGCGGCTGCCATGTCCTTCCTTGCGGGGGCGATCGCGCTCTGGGTGGTTAGTTTCGCCATTTCGGCGAGCACCGGCGTTGCCATCAATTTCACGGCGCCAGCGCCCTGGCTATTCGTCACCGGCGGCCTGCTGGGTGCCGTTTTCGTAACATCGACAATCGTGCTGACGCCGATGATCGGAACGGCGGCGGTGATGGCGCTCGCAATCTCCGGCCAGCTGATTGCGGGACTGACGCTCGACCGGATCGGTTTTCTGGGTACCGCGGTGCGCGAGATTTCGATGGGTCGCGTAGCAGGGGCGGTCCTGCTGGTGATCGGGGCGTTGATGATCCGGCTGCTTTAGCAATCGCGATCAAACCTCTGCGCAAACGCGTTTCACCCGACGGTGAGCCGTGCTAGGCAGACTTCATGCGCGTATCCGATTTCGACTTCGACCTTCCCGAAAACCTCATTGCCCTGCATCCGGCCGAGCCGCGCGATTCCGCGCGACTGCTGCTGGTTGACCCAGTTGAGGGCCTGTTTGACCGGTATATTCCTGACCTGCTGACGCTGTTGCGTGCAGGCGACGTGCTTGTCGTCAATGACACGCGCGTTTTGCCCGCCGAGTTGCGCGGAACCCGTATCCGCGGGGAAAATCGGGCGACGGTTTCGTTCAACCTGCACAAGCGGGTGGATAGCCATACCTGGAGGGCCTTTGCGCGGCCGGCCAAGCGCCTGGCCCTGCTGGATGAGCTTGAACTGGGGAACGGGGAAGCCGACCCGATCAAGGCACGTGTGGCGGGCAAGGGCGAGACCGGCGAAATCACGCTGGAATTCGAACTAGGTGGTGCCCAGCTCGACGAAGCGATCAAATCTCACGGCGCCATGCCGTTGCCGCCCTATATCGGCGCCAAGCGCGGTCTCGAAGAGCGCGACAAGATCGACTACCAGACCGTCTATGCGGCTGAAGATGGTGCAGTGGCCGCCCCGACGGCGGGTCTGCATTTCACCGAGGCGCTGCTGCAAAAGCTCAGCGACATGGGTGTGACCATCGAACGGGTCACGCTGCATGTGGGGGCAGGGACCTTCCTGCCGATGAAGGCAGAAGACACCGACGACCACGTGATGCACTCGGAGTGGGGCGAACTCGACGCGGCAACGGTTGAGCGCATTCTCGCGAAAAAGGCTGCGGGCGGCCGCGTGGTTGCGGTTGGAACGACCAGCCTGCGCCTGCTGGAAACGGCGTCGCGCGCCACCGGCACGCTGCAGCCATTCGTCGGCGACACCGACATTTTCATCACGCCCGGATTCCAGTTCCGCACCGTCGACGTTCTGATGACCAATTTCCACCTGCCCAAATCGACGCTCTTCATGCTCGTCAGCGCCTTTGCCGGCATGGACGTTATGAAGCAGGCCTATGCCCATGCGATACAGGAAGGTTACCGGTTCTACTCCTACGGCGATTCATCGCTGCTGCTGCGTGCGGCGCATCCGGACGACTAGGAATAGGCCGCGCGCAAGCCTGTCTCTGGGCCAGGATGCCCCAGAGACAGGGAGCGTCGGGACTTAGATCCCTGCAGCTTCGTGGGTCAGCTCCCCGGTGAAGGAGCATGACGCACCGTGATAGTACATGCAGCCGCTGCGTTCTTCGAGCACTAGCGTGCCATCGTCGGCGAAGGTGATGCCGATCTCGCAAACGCGGGCATTGACTGGATTGTCACCGAGCTTGGGGTCGTAGTCCTCGTTTTCGACGAAGAAGTTGCCGCCGGTCTCGGTCATGATCATTTCGCCATCAATGCCGCCGCCGCAACCGCCACCGGCATCGCTGATGGGAACCAGGGTCTGGAGAGACACGGCGTAGACATCGCCCTGCAGGTGGGTGAATTCTGCTTCGAGTTCGCCCTCGCCAGAGCCCATGTAAAAGCCGGCGCGGTCGCCGAGCGGGCCCTGTGCCTCCTGCGCCAGCGTGGGCGCGGTGATTGCCAAGAACAGCGGCAGCAGAAGAATAGCCTTACGCATCAATGTGTTTCCCTCAAGCAATTGCGAATCCAACAGTGCCGGGGAACATGGCGGAATTCGGTCGCTGCTGCCAGTTGTCCGGGATGCCGTGACCGGCTACAACCCGGCACCATGAAACAAGTCACCTTTACCCTTTCCGCCACCGACGGCATGGCGCGGCGCGGCCGTATCGACACGCCTCGTGGCGATATCCAGACGCCGGCCTTTATGCCCGTGGGTACCGCCGGCACCGTCAAGGCCATGTATCCCGAGCAGGTGCGCGAAACCGGCGCCGATATCCTCTTGGGCAATACCTATCACTTGATGCTGCGCCCCGGTGCAGAGCGGGTGGCGGCGCAGGGCGGGTTGCACGAGTTCATGGATTGGCAGCGTCCCATCCTGACCGATAGCGGCGGCTTCCAGGTGATGTCGCTGGCCAAGCTGCGAAAGCTCAACGAACACGGCGTGACCTTCAAATCGCATATTGATGGTTCGGCCTATGAGCTGACCCCCGAGCGTTCGATCGAAATCCAGACGCTGCTCGATAGCGACATCATCATGCAGCTCGACGAGTGCCTGAAGTTGCCCGCCGAGCGCAAGGAAATGGAACGTGCGATGGAGCTGTCGCTCCGCTGGGCCGACCGCTCGAAAGTGGCGTTCAACAACCAGTCCAATCGTGCGCTGTTCGGCATCGTGCAAGGCGGTGACGACGCCGAACTGCGGTCGCGCTCGGCGCAGGGGCTCAAGTCCATCGGCTTTGATGGCTATGCTGTTGGCGGTCTTGCAGTGGGTGAGCCGCAGGAAGTGATGTTCCGCGTGCTTGAGAACATCACCCCCGAACTGCCGGAAGACCGCCCACGCTACCTGATGGGTGTCGGCAAGCCCGATGACATTCTGGGCGCCGTTGGGCGCGGCATCGACATGTTCGATTGCGTCCACCCCACGCGTGCCGGCCGGCATGGGCACGTCTACACGCGCTTTGGCGTCATCAACCTGAAGAATGCCCGGCATAGGGATGATCACAGGCCGATCGACGAGGCTTCGCCCAATCCCAATTGCCGCCGTTGGAGCCGCGCCTATCTGCACCATCTCGTTAAGACAGAAGAGATTTTGGGCGCGATGATCCTTTCCCAGATCAACCTGGCCTATTATCAAGAGCTGGTGCAGGGGTGCCGGGCCGCTATCGAAGGCGGCCGGTTCAACGACTTCGCGGCGGAAACGCGGGCGGCCTGGGCCGCTGGCGATCTGCCGGTTATCTGACGATCAGGAAGGGTTCATCGCAATGGCGAAATCTGGACGCAAAGCTAGCTTCTCTAGCCTCGACAAACACCGTAAGCGGCTTGCCGAGCAGCCCATGCGCGTGCAGTTCGCGATCGATCCGAACCGCTTCCGTCGCTATTCGGCGACGGGCGCCGGCGTGCTGCTCGACTATTCCAAGAACCGCATCGACGAAGAGGTGATGGCTGCCCTGTTCGACCTGGCCCGTGCGGCCGGTGTTGAGGAGCGCCGCGACCAGATGTGCGAAGGCGAGCACATCAACATCACCGAAGACCGCGCTGTGATGCATATGGCGCTGCGCTATCAGGGCGAACACCCAGTGCCGGTGGACGGCAAGGATGTGATGCCGGAGGTCCGTGGCGTGCTGAAGGCCATCGAGGCCTATACCAATGACGTGCGCAACGGCACCATTCGGGGCCACGGCGGCGAACAGTTTACCGACGTCGTCAACATCGGCATCGGCGGTTCCGACCTTGGGCCGGCCATGGTGACGCTGGCTCTCGAGCCCTATACGCGCGCTGATCTGCGCGCCCACTACGTCAGCAACGTCGATGGCGCGCATATCCACGACGTTCTCAAGCGTCTCGACCCCAAGAAGACACTGTTCATCGTGGCGTCGAAGACCTTCACCACCGACGAGACCATGACCAACGCCAATTCGGCCCGCAAGTGGCTGGCGGATGCGTTGGGTGAGGTCGCTGTGCCAAACCACTTCGCCGCGGTTTCGACCAATATCGAGGCCTGCGCCAAGTTCGGCATCCGCGAAGACCGTATCTTCGGTTTCTGGGACTGGGTTGGCGGACGCTACTCGGTCTGGTCGGCCATCGGCCTGCCGATCGCTCTGGCTGTCGGCTACGACAATTTCGCCAAGTTCCTTGCTGGCGCTGACGCCATGGACCGGCACTTCCTGTCGGCCCCGCTTGAGCAGAACCTGCCGGTCATCATGGCGCTGCTTGGCGTGTGGTATCGCAACGTCTGGGGTTTCTCGACCCATGCCGTGCTGCCCTACGACCAGCGCATGAGCCGCTTTGCTGCCTATCTGCAGCAGCAGGATATGGAATCGAACGGCAAGTCGGTGACGCTGGCGGGCAAGCCTGTGGGCTGGTCGACCGGCCCCATCGTCTGGGGCGAGCCGGGCACCAATGGACAGCACGCGTTCTACCAGCTGATCCATCAGGGTACCGACGTCATTCCCTGCGACTTCCTGATCGCGGCCCGTCCGCACGAAAACTTGCCGCCGCATCACGACAAGCTCGTCGCCAACGTGCTGGCACAGTCCGAAGCGCTGATGCTGGGCAAGACCGAAGAAGAGGTCATTGGCGAACTGAAGGCCCAGGGCCTGTCCAAGGATCACATCAAGGCTCTGACCCCGCATAAGGTGTTCCCGGGCAATCGTCCGTCGAACACGCTCTTCTATGAGCAGCTGACCCCCGAGACTCTTGGGTCGCTTGTGGCGCTCTATGAGCACAAGGTGTTTACGCAGGGCGTGATCTGGAATGTAAATTCCTACGACCAGTGGGGTGTGGAGCTGGGCAAGCAGCTTGCCAAGGCCTTGCTGCCAAAGGTCGAGGGCAAGCAGACCGGGGAAGGGCACGACAGCTCCACCCAGGGCCTGCTGGCCTACTACCTCGCCAACAAAGGCTAAGTGCTTGATCATCAAGACGGATGAGCAGCTCGTCGCGCTCAAGGAAATCGGCCAGATCTGTGGTCTCGTACGTGATGCCATGGCGCAGGCTTTGCGCCCCGGCATCACCACGCTTGAGCTCGACGAACTCGGCCGGCGCCTGCTGGCAGCGCACGGCGCCCAATCGGCGCCCGAGCTGACCTACAATTTTCCAGGCGCCACCTGCATCTCAGTCAACGAGGAAATCGCCCACGGCATTCCCGGTGACCGGGTGATCAAGGCTGGCGACCTAGTGAATATCGACGTCTCCGCCGAGAAAAACGGCGTCTTTGCGGACTGCGGCGCGTCGTTCCTGCTGCCGCCCGGTCATGCCAAGCTCGAAGCGCTCTGCCGTGATGGCAAGAAGGCGATGTGGGCCGGCATTCGTGCGGTCAAGGCTGGTGCGCCGCTCGCTGATATTGGCGACGCCATCGGCAAGTTTGCCAAGAAGGGCGGCTACACGCTGATCCGCAATCTCGCCAGCCACGGGGTAGGCGACAGCCTGCATGACGAGCCCGGTGAGATTTCGACCTGGCCAGACAAGGGCGAACGCCGCCGCATGACTGACGGGCTGGTGTTCACCATCGAGCCTTTCCTGTCGCTGGGCGGCAGGATGGCCGACCAGAAATCTGATGATGATGAATGGACGCTGGTCGCCACGCCGAGCGCGCCTTGCGTGCAGTACGAGCACACCGTGGTGGCGACGCCCCGCGGGGCCATCGTCGTGACGCTGGGCGAACCCTAGAGCCAGACCATCAGCATCGGGCCCATGACGATCATCGCCAGCCCGACGACGAAGCGCAGATTGCCCAGGCTCCGCAGATTGGGCGCGCTGAGAATGCTCGACAGCACCAAGAATGCGCCTAGCGCGATGAACGCCGGAGTCAGCGGTGACAGGGACGGCGCCGTCTTCTCGGTCAGCTGCAGATAGATCATGTGCCCGCCGACAAAGCCGAGCAGGGCGGTGATAACTACCGTCACAGCCTTGGAGGCGATGAGCAGGGCCATGTCGATGGTATTGCTGGAGATCAGCAGGGCCAGTCCTGTCGCGGTGACATGAACTGCCGCAAGCGTCGAGAACAGGCGCCCATCGGCCAGCATAGGCACCAGTTCGGGCGGTGCGTTCAGCGGCAGCGAGCCGACCATCGGCAGGTTGGCGCCGTACTGGGCAAACAGGTAGATCACATAGAGCATCACGACGGTGCTCAGTGCGAAGACTAATGCCGTCGCCGCCAGCACCTTGAGCAAATCAGTGATATCTCGAGACACGCGCGCAACCGTTCATGTGGGGATGGACTGGCCGGAGGCGGCCGTTGGGTAACGGATAGGTCGGGACGGTGTGACGGTTCAAGAAAATTCTTGCCGGACCAGCTGGCTCCGGGCGGAGGGATCGTCGATGTCGCTTGAAAGAAAAGTGGTATGCCGGGAGGGGTTCGAACCCTCGACCATTCGATTAAAAGTCGAATGCTCTACCACTGAGCTACCGGCACACTCTGACGCTTTGGCGTCGCGGCGGAACATAGCTAGGTTGACTTCACTGTCAACCGCAAACGCCACGTTTTTCAATAGGCCAGTGGGGCTCCTGTGAATGGCATCGGCGCGCAGGGTACTGAAACCCGTTCCAGGCGGGCACAGAGAGCCGTCGCCTCGGACATCATGTCGATAGGCCCGACGATGATGCGCTTGGCGTCGCTGCCAGATTCGTCGGCCAGCAGGGGCGCCATCCCGAAGAGCAGCGGCCCGAGTTTCAACGTGAGATCTTCCCAGGTGGCGGGCGCCTCATCGAGCGGGATCGAAGGACCAACCGCCACACCGAAGGCTACTGCCTCAGGCACAGTTTCTGGGATGGGGGCCGGCAGGGGTTGCGCGCTGACGGGCAGGGCGCCGGCCATCGGGATTTGACGGACCTTCACCGAGCCGCCCTCGGTATCAAACGTGACCGGGCTGTCGCCGATGGCCGCCGTGAGGTTGGACCGGTCGATCTGCGCATCGTCGGGCAGCACTTCGATGAGCTTCGGCAGGGTCACCTCAAGCGCGCCGACCCGGCGGCTGATTTCCTTGCCGTATTGTTCATCGAGCAGGAACCGCGCGGCAAGCACGCTGTTCTCGTTCCTGAGGCGTTGAGTTTCCGAGCTGAGCGTTGCCACCTGATCGCGCAGGTTCTGCAGCGATGCGCCCTCGAGGCGCGTCTTGTGCAGGCCCGCAAGCACGTGTTGGGGGATGAGCGCAGAGATGTTCGCGGACATGACGGCAATCGCTCCGAGCACGAGAGCGACTATGCCCCATGTCGTAACGTCTGATTGCCGAAATTGCTCCGATGCTTTAGCCAATGCGCGTGTCCCCGCGTGCGCAGTCGAATCAAACGCGACGCCAAATAACTATCACGTTGTGATTGTCGGTTCGCCATTGGTCGCATGTCATAATGTCGTAAAAATGCGGGGCGAAAGAATGCGTCGGAGACATTCTCATGACTGAACTGCTGTCGATTATTCTTGCGGCGGGCGAGGGGACGCGGATGCGCTCTGCAACGCCCAAGGTCCTGCACCCGGTTGGAGGCATGCCGATCATCGGGCACGTGGCCCGCGCCGCTCGCGAGGCCGGATCCACCGAGATTGCCCTGATCACCGGGCCGCAGCATGATGCGATCCGCAAGGCGGTGACAGCACTGCACCCCGAAGTGACCCATTTTGAGCAGACCGTGGCGCGGGGCACTGCGCACGCCGCATCGATGGCGCGTCCGCTGTTCGAGAAGGCCAAGGGCTATGTCGCCGTGGTGTATGGGGACCATCCACTGCTGCGTGGCGTCAATTTCCGCGCGGTGCTCGATAGGCTCGATGCCGGGCTGGACGTAGCGATTCTGGGCTTTGAGCCCAAGGATCCCTCCGGCTACGGTCGCTTCATCACTGATGGCGATACGCTGCTGGCCATTCGCGAACACAAGGACGCAACCGAGGACGAGCGCCGCATTCGCCTGTGCAACGCCTGCATTTTGGCGTTCCGCGCTGAAGTGTTTCGCGACTTGATCGACAAAGTAGAGACCAATAACGCGCAGGGCGAATACTATCTGACGGACTTGGTGAGCCTGGCAAATGCTGCCGGCAAGAAAGTCGGATACGGCCTTGCACCTGAAATCGACGTCATGGGCGTTAATGATCGCAGCCAGTTGGCGCGGGCAGAGGGCCTGTTCCAGGACGTGAGGCGCGAAGACTTCATGAAAGCGGGTGTTACGCTCAAGGATCCCAAGAGCGTTTGGTTCTCCTATGACACTGAAATTGCCCGCGATGTGGTCATCGAACCCAATGTGGTGTTCGGACCGGGCGTAAAGATCGAGGAAGGCGCGGTGATCCACGCCTTCAGCCACATCGAAGGTGCCCATGTGGGCCCGCGGGCCAGCGTCGGCCCCTTCGCGCGGCTGCGCCCGGAAGCGGACCTCGCCGAAGGCGCCAAGGTGGGTAATTTCGTCGAGATCAAGAAAGCGACCATCGGCAAGGGCGCCAAGGTGAGCCACCTGACCTATATCGGCGACGCAACTGTCGGAGCGGACGTGAATATCGGTGCAGGCGTCATCACGGTGAACTATGATGGCTACAACAAGCATCAGACCATCATCGGTGAGGGCGCATTCATCGGCTCCAACTCTTCGCTCGTAGCGCCAGTTACGGTGGGCGCCGGAGCACTCGTGGCCAGTGGCAGCGTGATTACCGAGGATGTCGAGGCCGACGCATTGGCGCTCGGCCGGGCGCGTCAGATCGTCAAGCCGGGCCGCGCAAAGCAGATCTTTGCCGACGCAGCAGCGAAGAAGCAGGCAAAAAAGGGCAACTAGCATGTGCGGCATTGTCGGTATCGTGGGGACCGAACCGGTCGCCATTCGCCTCGTTGATGCGCTGAGGCGCCTGGAGTATCGGGGCTACGACAGTGCCGGAGTCGCGACGCTCGAGGGTGGCGCTATTGCCCGCCGCCGGGCAGAGGGGAAGCTGGGTAATCTGGCTCAGAAACTCAGCTTCGAACCGCTTGGCGGCCGTATCGGCATTGGTCACACCCGCTGGGCAACCCATGGTGCGCCGACCGAGCAGAATGCCCATCCGCACGCTACTGACCGCGTTGCCATCGTGCACAACGGCATCATTGAGAATTTCCGCGAGCTGTTGGCCGATCTCGCAGGGGACGGTTACCTTCCCAAGACACAGACCGACACGGAATCGGTTGCGCTGTGGGTCACACGCGAACTTGCCAACGGCGCAGACCCCGAGCTGGCCGTGGCCCGCACGCTGAAGAAGCTGAAGGGTGCCTTTGCGCTGGCCTTTTTGTTCAAGGGCGAGGAGGGGCTGCTTATTGCCGCCCGGCACGGCGCGCCGCTGGCGATTGGCTATGGCGCCACTGAGATGTATCTGGGCTCCGACGCCATGGCGCTGGCCCCATTTACCTCACGCCTGACCTATCTTGAAGACGGCGACTGGGCTGTCATTACACCAGCCGGCGTCACGATCCGCGATGGCAAGGACGCCATAGTGCAGCGCGAGCAGCAGATTTCGCAGGCCTCGGCGCTGCTGGTCGACAAGGGCAATCATCGCCATTTCATGGCGAAGGAAATCTATGAGCAGCCCGAAACCATCTCGCACACCCTGAGCCATTATGTGGATATGGGCGCCGAGAAGGTGGCGATCCGCGAGGCGCTGCCCTTCGATTTCGCAGAGCTGAGCCGAGTAACGATCAGTGCCTGCGGCACAGCCTATCTGGCAGGCGCCGTGGCAAAATACTGGTTCGAGCGCTACGCGCGTTTGCCGGTCGATATCGACGTGGCATCCGAGTTCCGCTATCGCGAGCCGCCGCTTGAAAAGGGCGGGCTATCGCTGTTCATTTCCCAGTCGGGCGAGACCGCCGATACGCTGGCCGCTTTGCGCTACTGCGCCAGCCAGGGCCAGCACGTCGCCTCGCTGGTCAACACGCTTGAATCCACGATTGCGCGCGAATCCGCCGTGGTTTTTCCGATCCTCTGTGGCCCGGAAATCGGCGTCGCGTCGACAAAGGCTCTAACCGCACAACTGACCGCGCTGGCAAGTCTGGCACTAGCCGCCGGCCGCGCGCGCGGCGTGGTGAGCGAGGCGGAAGAGGCCGAGTTCGTTCGTGCGCTGATCAGCCTGCCGATGGCCGTTTCGCAGGCGCTCGCGGCTGAGACCCAGATCATGGACATCGCCAAGCGTCTCTCCAAGGCCAAGGATGTGCTCTATCTCGGGCGCGGGCCGATGTTCCCGATCGCCATGGAAGGCGCGCTGAAGCTCAAGGAAATCAGTTACATCCATGCAGAAGGTTATGCGGCGGGTGAGCTCAAGCATGGCCCTATCGCCCTTGTCGACGAAGACATGCCGGTAATCGTGGTCGCGCCGTCCGATGAGCTCGTCGACAAGACCCTGAGCAATATGCAGGAAGTGGCAGCCCGCGGCGGCAAGATCATCCTCATCACGGACGCGCAGGGCGCTGAGACGGTTGGGCATGGCGTGGCCGATATCATCGTCATTCCCGGCGTATCCAGCTTTGTCGCACCGATCCTGGCCTGCATCCCCGTGCAGCTACTGGCCTACCACACGGCCGTGTTCATGGGCACGGACGTCGATCAGCCGCGCAACCTGGCAAAGTCGGTGACGGTCGAATAACGACGCTCAGGCGCTTGGCTATCCAGCCCGGATCAGCGGGATCGCGAGGTCCTTCCTGAACACATACAGCAGGGTGCGGGCGGCCTCGCCGTCCGGTCCCGTCAGGGTCGGGTTACGGGTCATCAGGGCCTTGGCGTCATCATGCGCGAAGTCGAGCAGGTGGCGATGCACATCCGGTACGGCGAGGCGATAGCCCGGCATGCCCGACTGGCGGGTACCGAGCACGTCGCCCTGGCCGCGCAACTCGAGGTCCCGCTCGGCAATTTCAAAGCCGTCTTCGGTGGATTTGATGGTGTCGAGGCGCGCCCTGGCAGTTTCGCTCAGCGGATCCTTGTAGAGCAGCAGGCAGGCCGAGCGTGTCGAGCCACGCCCGACGCGACCGCGCAACTGGTGGAGCTGGGCAAGGCCGAACCGCTCGGCATGCTCGATGATCATAATCGAGGCATTGGGCACGTCGACGCCGACTTCGATGACGGTGGTGGCGACCAGCAGCTTGACCTCGTTGCAGGAAAAGCGCTGCATTACCTCCTGCTTGGCAGCCGCGCTCATGCGCCCATGCACCAGCGCAACCTGGTCGCCAAACACCTTGTGCAGTTCGGCGAAGCGATCCTCGGCCGCCATGACCTCAAGGTGTTCACTTTCCTCTACCAGCGGGCATACCCAAAAGGCCTGTGCGCCTTCGTTGAGCCTCGCCTGAAGCCGGCCAACCACCCGGGCATACTCGTTGATAGAAATGACGGCCGTGTCGATTGGCTGCCGACCGCGTGGCTTCTCGCGCAGGATGCTGACAGCCATGTCGCCAAAGTGGGTGAGCACCAACGTGCGCGGAATGGGCGTCGCGGTCATCACCAGGAGGTCGGTGTGGCGGCCCTTGTCAGAGAGGGCTAGGCGTTGGTGGACACCGAAACGATGCTGCTCATCGACGACGGTCAGGCCGAGATTGTGAAACTCGACGCCCGACTGGAACAGGGCGTGCGTGCCGACAACGACGGTGGTGTGCCCACTGGCGATGCCCGCCAGCTTGGCGCGCCGTTCGGCAGCAGGCATCTTGCCGGTCAGCAGCTCGCAGCCCAACCCTGCTGCGTCGCAGAGAGGTTTGAGGGTCTTGTAGTGCTGGGCGGCGAGAATTTCAGTGGGTGCCATGATGGCCGATTGCGCGCCGCTTTCGGCCATGGCTGCCATGGCCATCAGGGCAACTACGGTCTTGCCGGCGCCCACATCACCCTGCAACAGGCGCGACATGCGGTCCGGCGAGGCGAGATCGGCCCGGATTTCGTCCACGGCCTGTTGTTGGCCGGTGGTGAGCTGGAACGGTAGCGCCTTGGTTACGCGCGCCGTGATTTCGCCCGTAAAGGTGCGCGCAATTCCGCGATCGGCCACCATGGTTGAGCGAACCAACTGCAGGGTCACCTGTGCGGCAAGGTACTCGTCATAAGCCAGGCGCATGCGGGCAGGGGCCCAAAGCTCGGCCTCGGCGGGGGACGCGGGGAGGTGCACCGACGTCATCGCGGTGCGGAAGTCGGGCCACTTGCGTTCTGCCATGACCTCGGGCGCGATCCACTCGGGCAGCTCCGGCACGCTTTCAACGACCTGCCGGACCAGCTTGGCCAGCGCCTTGGAGCTCAGACCCGCCGTGAGCGGATAGACCGGCTCGACCAGCGGCAGAGTGGCGAACTTGTCTGGCTCCACGATGTAGTCGGGATGGGTGATTTGCTTCTCGCCATTGAAGAAATCGATCTTGCCGGAGACAAAGCGTTCCTCTCCGACAGGCAACGCCTTTTCGACCCAACCGCCCTGGGCGCGAAAGAACACCAGTTGCACATCGCCGGTGTCGTCATGGGCGAAGACGCGATGGGGCACATGCAGCTTGCCGCGCGGCGGCGGCTGGTGCCTGTCGATATGAAGCTTCAGCGTCACGATCTGGTTGAGGTAGGCTTCGGCAATGCCGACCTGCCGGCGCCGGTCCACCACGCCCGACGGCATATGCATCAGGATGTCGAGGGCTATCGCCTCCTGCCCCTCGGGCGCCCCGAAGAACCGGGTCAGCAAAGCAGCCAATTTGTCGCCGACACCCTTGATGGAGTGCAGCGAGCGAAACAGCGGCGACAGGGATTCTGGGCGGGACACGATTCGATGAACTCCTTGGCGACGAAAATGGCACAGGGGTGGGCAGGATGTCTTCCCATCCGTCCCCATCCACAGGGCCGTCCGGCCTTTGCTCGATGAGCGGCCGAGCAAAGGGCTGACAACTTCGAGGAATACGCGTAAGAGAGTGTCCAAATCGGGAACAAAATCAGGATCATGGCGCGTCAAATGACTGCCGGTGAAGACATTTCTATGCGCCGCAAGAAGTTGCGGTATCGGGCGTGGCATCGCGGGACCCGCGAAATGGACCTGGTTTTGGGGCCCTTCGCGGACGAGCGTGCAGACCAGATGGACGAGCAGCAGCTCGACCGGCTGGAGGCCCTGATGAATGAAGAAGACCCACCGCTGCTGACCTGGATTCTGGGGCAGGCGACCCCGCCGGACCATGTGGACCTGGTTTTTTTGGCTGAAGTGATCGCCGCCCACGAAGCGCGATTGGCCAAATGAACGACCAATCGACCCCGCGCCCAACCCGTACGCTCGCCAACGTTCCTGACGGCATGCAGCCGATGGTGCTGGCGCGCCTGGTGCAACAGCGCATCGAAGCAGCGCCAGACGATGCCGCAAGCCTGGTCTTTGTCGCGCGCGACGGCCGACGTATGCAGCGCATGGCCGAGATTCTCGGCGCCATGCTGCCGGGCCACACCATTCTGACGCTGCCCGCTTGGGACAGCCTGCCTTACGACCGCGTTTCACCCAATAACGTGACCATTGCCGCCCGCATGAACACGCTGGCGGCGCTGACCAGTGGTGCCAAAGGCGCCATCGTATTGACCGCCGTCAATGCGCTGATCCAGAAGTTGCCGCCACGGGACGTGGTGGAGACCATGTCGTTCTCGGCGGTCTCCGGCCGCATCGTTGATAGCGAAAAGCTGATCGGCTGGGCCGCGAACAACGGCTATCTGCGCGTTCCGACGGTGCGCGAAAGCGGCGAGTTTGCGGTGCGCGGCGGGCTGGTGGATCTGTTCCCCGCCAGTGCCGACGCGCCGCTGCGTTTCGATTTCTTTGGCAGCCAGCTCGAATCCATCCGCACATTCGATCCCGATAGCCAGCGCAGCACCGGCACGCTGAAGCGCATCGACCTGACGCCGATGAGCGAGGTCGTGCTGAACGAGCAGACCATCCGCCGCTTCCGGCAGAACTATACGGCAGCCTTTGGCGGCAACACCGTCGATGATCCGCTCTATGCGACGGTGAGCGGCGGCTCCCGCTATTCAGGCACGGAACACTGGCTGCCATTCTTCTACGAGCATCTGGACTCGCTCGCTGACTATGTCGGCGATGCCCCCTTCGTCTTCGATGAGCAGGCAGCGGAAGCGTTCGCCGACCGCGCCGCGCAGATCCGCGACTATTACGAAGCGCGTGAAACCGCACGGCTGGCGCCGGTGGTTGCTGGGGGCGGGGCGCCCTACAAGCCGATCAAGCCGGAACTGCTCTACGCCGTCGATGGCCATCCCTATGCTCTGGCGGGCGCGTCGACGATCCAGCTTAGCCAATTCATGCTGCCCGGCACCAAGGCGAGCGACGACATTGGCGGACATATTGCCCCCAGCTTCGCTGCCGAACGTCTGGCTACGGATACCAATCTGTTTCAGGCGGTCGTTGATCGCCTGCTTGAGGAGCGTCGCAACGGACGGCGGGCCATTGTCGCCTGCTGGAGTACCGGAACGCGCGATCGCATGGCGCAGGTCCTCAAGGATCATGGCCTGACCAACCCGCGCCTCGCCGAGAACTGGCGCGACGCCGAGACCACAAGCGCGGCGACGACGTCGCTGGTGGTGCTGCCCCTCGAAACTGGCTTCGAGACCAAGGACCTGCTGGTCCTGTCCGAACAGGACATCCTGGGCGAGCGCATCCTGCGGCCGCAGCGCAAGAAGAAGGCCAGCGACGCACTCACCGAGGCCGCCAGCCTTAGTGCCGGCGATCTGGTGGTCCATGTCGATCATGGTATCGGCCGGTTCCTGGGCCTCAAGGTCATTCAGGCGGGCGGGGCGCCCCATGAATGCGTCGAGCTCGAATATGGTGGCGATACCAAGCTCTACCTGCCGGTCGAGAACATCGAGCTGCTGACCCGCTACGGCTCGGACGACGGCAATGTGACGCTCGACAAGCTTGGCGGCGTTGCCTGGCAGGCCAAGAAGGGCAAGCTCAAGAAGCGCATCCGCGAAATGGCGGAGCAGCTCATCAAGATCGCCGCGGCGCGCCTGCTCACCAAGGCGGATGTGGTCGAGATCAATCCCGGCGCCTATGACGAATTCGCGGCGCGGTTCCCCTATGAGGAAACCGAAGACCAGATGGCCGCCATCGAGGCGGTGTTCGATGACGTGACCTCGGGCCGCGTCATGGACCGGCTGGTCTGTGGCGACGTGGGCTTCGGCAAGACCGAAGTGGCCCTTCGCGCGGCGTTCGCCGTCGCCCTCAGCGGCAAGCAGGTTGCAGTCGTGGTCCCGACGACCCTGCTGGCTCGCCAGCACTTCAAGACGTTCTCTGAGCGCTTCAAGGGCCTGCCGGTCCAGGTGCGTCATGCTTCGCGCATGGTGAGCGCGGCTGAACTCAAGGCAACCAAGGAAGGCCTCGCCGAAGGGCAGGTCGATATCGTGGTCGGCACCCATGCCCTGTTGAGCAAGACCATCAAGTTCAAGGACCTCGGTCTGCTCATCATCGACGAAGAGCAGCACTTCGGCGTTGGTCACAAGGAGCGCCTCAAGGAGCTCAAGGCCAACGTCCATGTGCTGACGCTGACCGCGACGCCGATTCCGCGCACGCTGCAATTGGCGCTGACCGGCGTTCGCGATCTCAGCCTGCTGGCGACACCGCCGGTCGACCGTCTCGCCATCCGCACCTTCATCTCGCCATTCGACGCGCTGTCGATCCGCGAGGCGCTGCTGCGCGAAAAATATCGTGGCGGCCAGAGCTTCTATGTCGTGCCGCGCATTCGCGACCAGCATGACATCGCCGAGTTCCTCAAGACGCAGGTGCCGGAGGTTTCCTATGTGGTGGCCAATGGCCAGATGGCGCCGGGTGAACTCGACGACATCATGAACGCCTTCTACGACAACAAGTTCGACGTGCTGGTCGCCACCACCATCGTGGAGTCCGGGCTCGATATTCCGAACGCCAATACGCTCGTCGTGCATCGGGCCGACAACTTCGGTCTGGCGCAGCTCTATCAGATCCGTGGCCGCATCGGCCGGGCCAAGGCGCGTGCCTACGCGCTGTTCACGGTGCCAGCTGACAAAAAATTGACCGACACGGCCGAACGCCGCCTCGGCGTGCTGCAGTCGCTCGAGAGCCTTGGTGCCGGCTTCCAGCTGGCCAGTCACGATCTCGACATCCGCGGGGCAGGGAACCTGCTCGGCGACGAGCAGTCGGGCCACATCCGCGAAGTCGGATACGAGCTCTATCAGTCTATGCTCGAAGAAGCCGTGGCCAACCTCAAGAATGGCGACAGCGACTACGAGGACAAGAACGAGTGGAGCCCGCAGATCTCGCTGGGCATGCCGGTGATGATCCCCGAGCACTATGTGCCCGACCTGCAGCTGCGCATGCAGCTCTATCGTCGCCTGGGCGATCTGACCGATATCCGGGATATTGACGCCGCTGGTGCCGAGCTGATCGACCGTTTCGGCCCACTGCCGGAAGAGGTGGAATCCCTGCTCAAGGTAATCCTGGTGAAGGCGCTTTGCCGCCAGGCCAATGTCGAAAAGGTAGATGCCGGTCCCAAGGGCGCGGTCATCACCCTTCGCAATAATGAGTTCCCGAATCCGGTTGGTCTGGTCAAGATGGTGAGCGACCCGGCAAGCCAGGTTCGCATCAAGCCCGATCAGAAACTTGTGTTCGCGCGCAATTGGCCCACCCCCAACGATCGCCTCAAGGGTGCCGCCGCAATACTGTCACGCCTGGCAAAACTGGCAGAAAATGCCGGTTGAGACATGTGCATCAACCCTGTCCCGCCATAATCCTTTGGCAAGGGATATGCGTCATGTTATTGCCCGATTTCAGCACTTGAAGGGCTGTTCAATTCTCAAGGTGGCAAGAAGTCACCGGGACCGCCAAAGAAGCCAAGGAAATTCTATGAACTTCAGGAAACCCCTCGTCGCCGGTCTTGCGGTGGCTGCGCTCATGCTGTCCCCGTTCACGGCCTTCGCTCAGGACGCCGCACCTGCCGCAGAAGCGCCAGCTGCTGCAGCCCCTGCTGCTCCGGTCACCGCTGCCGGTGCGCCCCAGCAGAACTGGCTCAAGGTTTGCGATCCGCTTCCCGATGGGCAGCAGGCTTGCATCATGCGCCAGGTCGTTCTGGCCAATGGGCAGTTCCTTGGTTCGTTCCTGCTGCGTGACGATCCGGGTCAGGAAAGCCGCCTGCTGGCTGTTGCCGCCGTTCCGCTCGGCGTGCTCCTCCCGTTCGGCCTGACCTGGCAGATCGACGGCGCAAAGCCGGTCCGTGTTCCCTACATGCTGTGCGACCCGACGTCGTGCGCCACCCAGCTCGTCATCAACGAGCAGTATGTGAATTCGCTCAAGAAGGGCAGCACGCTCAAGCTGACTGCCAAGAACCGCCAGAATCAGGACCTGACCATCGAAATTACGCTGGCTGGCTTCACTGCCGCCTATGATGGCGATGCCGCGCTGACCTTCGACGAATTCCGCAAGGAAACCTCGGGCGAGAACGCTCTTGAGCAGGTCCTTCAGGATCGCGCCGAAGAACTGCGCAAGCAGCTTGATGGCTCGGCTGCCGCTACGCCGGCACCCGCTGCTCAGTAAGATAGCGACAATCAGAATCGAAAAGGGCGCGTTTACCGCGCCCTTTTTTGTGTCTGGATGCCGGCGTCAGCGCTGGCCCATGCCCACGGCAAATGCCTGCCGCCGCAGGAATGGCGCCAGCTTGAGGGCCCACAGTCCGCCGGCGCGGAGCGCCTGGGCGGGGATCATATCGGCGAGCAACGAGCGGAACAGCGTATCGACGACGCCACCCGTACGCGCGAGATCGCTGCTGCGACGCTTGGCGTAATCCCTGCTGACATCAATGGCCCAATCGGACGTCTGCCGGTCGCTCGCTTCAAGAGCAGCCGCCAGGTCAGCAACGTCGCGCAGCCCAAGGTTGAGTCCCTGTGCTCCGATAGGCGGAAAGGCATGGGCGGCTTCGCCCACCAGCACCACACCGTCAGTCCCGGCGCTGTCGACGCTCAGCGTGCTGAGTGGAAACACGAAGGCGGGGCTGGCCATGCTGATCGTGCCGAACAGGCGCTGTGACTTCTCGCGGAACATGGCGATGAGCTGCTCGGGCCCGCCCTCCTTGGCCGCCAGCAGGACGTCCCGATCGTCGATCCAGACCAGGTTTGCTCGCGTGCCACCTGCGGGAACCAGGGTGAACGGGCCCTTGGGATAGTGAAACTCGATCGAAGCCCCGCCGATGGGGCGTCCCAGGTCGAGATCGCAGACCAGCGCCGACTGCGCAAACTCGGTCTCATGTGAGCGCAATCCGGCCTCGGTGCGGATCAGCGACTTCTTGCCATCGGCCCCGACAATCAGCGGCGCGCTGAGGCTGCCGCCATCACTGAGCGTTAGGGTGTTTCCGGTCAGGCCGGTAACGCTGGCGCTACGGGTTTGAAGGTTCGGCAGACCCGCCGCCACGGTCTGAAACCGCTCCAGAAGGCGCGCATTGGCGAAATTCCACCCAAAGGCGGGCAGGTCGATCTCGCGCGCATCGAACAGCGTTTCGGGTGCACGGATCAACCGATTGGTCGCGTCAATGATGCGTATCTGGGTGAGGGCGTGGCCCAGCGCGGCCGGCTCATCGATCAGTCCGGCGCTGCGGAGATAATCAACGCTGGGCATCATGAGGGCGGAGGTGCGCCGATCAGGCGGGCCGGATGGCGACAGGTGGATCGTATTGAGCCCCGCCTTGGCTACGGCGATGGCGGCAGCCGAACCCGCAAGCCCGCCTCCAACCACAATGGCGTCCGCATCGTGAGCGTTCATCGTGCAGACACCGTAGGCAGGTTGGTCGCGAGAGTGCCGGTGGACTGGGCGATCAGCGGGGGAAGTGATTCCATGGTTTTTCTCGCAGTCGAATTGGGCCTAAGCGTATCACCGGCGCTCCCGGCGAGGCCAGCAGCCGTACAGCGGCTTTGTGCCGCCCGTGTTTGGCTGGAGAAAACTCTGCTGCGCAGATTTCCCACCGCGCAAAGGTCTGCTTAGATACTGCACCACATTATTTGGAATGGAGACTGGGATGCTCGAGCTGTTAGCCGATCCCAATGCCTGGATTGCCTTCGGTACACTTACGGTCATGGAGATCGTGCTTGGTATCGACAACATCGTCTTCATTTCAGTTCTGGTTTCCAGGCTGCCCAAGGAGCAGGCCGACCAGGCTCGCAAGCTCGGTCTGGCGCTCGCACTGATCTTCCGCATTCTTCTGCTTTTGGTCATCAGCTGGATTATCAGCCTGACCCAACCGGCTTTCTCGGCCTTCGGCCTTGATCTGTCCTGGAAGGATATCATCCTCATCGCGGGCGGTGTGTTCCTTGTCTACAAGGCAACCCACGAGATGCATGCGGCCATCGAAGAGCCGCATGAATCCAGCATCGCAAGCAAGGCAACTGCCACCTTCGCCGCCATCATTGCGCAGATCATCGTCATCGACATGGTCTTCTCGATCGACTCGATCGTCACCGCCGTTGGCATGGCCGACGACGTCGAGGTTATGATTGCTGCCGTTATCGTCGCCGTCGGCGTAATGTTCGTGGCGTCGGGCCCGGTTGCCAAATTCGTATCGGACCACCCGACCACCAAGATGCTGGCTCTGGCCTTCCTGCTGCTGATCGGCGTGTCGCTGGTCGCCGATGGTCTCGGCTTCCACATCCCCAAGGGCTACATCTACGCCGCCATGGGGTTCTCGGTTCTGGTCGAGGCGATCAACATCATCGCTTCAGAACGCCGCAAGAAGGCTGCCGCAGCGGCCCGCGGCACCGTTGGCCACGTAGCGTCCGCAGCAAGCCATGCTGGCGCTGAGGTCGCGAAGAAACCCGGAGCCAAGGCCACGCCAACGGCGCGCGCCCAGTCGCGGCCGAAGTCGGCGCCGCGCAAGCCAAAGGCCACCAAATGACGCGGGCGGTCGTCGTCCACCAGACGGGTGGCCCAGAGGCGCTCACGCTTGAGGATTGGCCGTTGGCCAGTCCCGGCCCGGGCGAGGTGGCGCTTCGGCATACGGCGATCGGTCTCAACTTCATTGATACCTATCAGCGTTCGGGCCTCTATCCGGTCCGCACGCCCTTCGTCGCCGGTAATGAAGGGGCAGGGGTAGTTACTGCCCTCGGCGACGGGATCACCGAGTTCAAGGTCGGTGATCGCGTGGCCTATCAGGGGCAAATCGGCGCCTATGCCGCCGAGCGCATTGTCGATGCGCAGAAGCTGGTGCCCATTCCTGACGCCATTGATGATGTCACGGCGGCGGCCATCATGCTCAAGGGGCTGACGGCCTACTACCTGCTCTTCATGACCTGGCAGGTGGTAAAGGGCGAAACCATCCTCTGGCACGCGGCGGCGGGTGGCACGGGCCAAATTGCGACACAGTGGGCGAAGGCCCTCGGCGCCACGGTGATTGGCACGGCGGGGAGCGACGAAAAGCTCGCGCTGGCCAGGGCGAATGGCTGCGATCACGTTATCAATTACCGCACCGAGGAATTTGCGGTCCGCACGCGCGAGCTGACCAATGGCCGCGGCGTCGACGTCGTCTACGATGGCGTGGGCAAGGCAACGTTCGAGAAGTCGCTCGACTGTCTGCGGCCAAGAGGGCTGCTGGTCAGCTTCGGCAATGCTTCGGGCGTCGTCTCGATTCCCGATCTTACCGTCCTGTCACGCAAGGGCTCACTCTACGTGACCCGGCCCACCAGCGGACACTATTTTACCGATCGCAAGACCCTGCTGGAAGCATCCAGCCGTCTCTTTGACGCGGTCAAGACTGGCGCGGTGAAAGTCGATATCGGCCGCACCTATCCGCTGGATCAGGCCGCCGACGCGCATCGGGCTCTTGAAGGACGCGAGACCACCGGATCGGTTGTGTTGCTGCCATAGCAAGAGGTGGCTGGACAGCCCGCCGCTCTGTCGCTAAACGCTCACCCAACGGGTAGGTGGCAGAGCGGTTGATTGCTCCGGTCTTGAAAACCGGCGAACGTGAAAGCGTTCCGGGGGTTCGAATCCCTCCCTACCCGCCATCCTTCGCTCCAGGCCTTTGTAGTTGAAAGCCCGAAATAGGGGATAGAAGCGTGGATCAGAGAGCTTTGCTGCAGCAGGTCGAGGACCAATACCGGAGTGCGGTAGAGGTTGTTGAACGCACCGGGCTGGCCGTCATCGTTGCGGACGGAAGCAAGGGCGTCGAGCCCGTGGCTTTTTCTGTCGGTGGAGCCAAGCAAGGCCTGCCAGACCTGATCCTGTATGGCCTGCGCCCCGAGTTGGCTGCCAAGACCATCAACGCCGCCTTTGAGGTGGTTAAGGCCAACTGGCCGTTCCCCTCGAAGAGCAAGTTCCCCGGCGTTCTGACAAATCTCGAAATTGGGGTGCGCGACGCTTCGCGGAGCGACCTTCTTGAGCGCGTCATGACGCCAACCAAGCTCTACAATATGCGGCAAAATCTAGTCCAAACGCCAATCCTTCAGGTGTGCTGGCCGGATGCGACTGGAAAGATGCCCTATGAGCCCGGCTGCGATTCCATGACCGCGCAAGCGCAGCGGATTCGGTCTCTGCGAAACTGAGCTACCTGCGGCAGATCACTTTCCCGCTGTGACCGGGAAATCGAAATAGGTGTCGGGGAAGGGCTCATTGACGAGCGTGTAGTGCCACCATTCCTCGGCATAGCGCTTGAAGCCGTGGCTCTCCATCAGAGTGGCAAGGTTCTCGCGATTGGCGGCGGCGTCCGGGGCGATCCCACTGGCGCTGTGATGGGCGCGGACATCGAAGCAATCATAGCCCGTGCCGAAGTCGAGGATTCCATCGGCGAAGCGTTGTCCCTCGGGTAAGACGCAGTCGCTGAGCGGATCGACCTTGCTCCACCGCACGGCAGGAGCCTCGTCGAGGCGGCGGATGGCTAGGTCCACGGTGCTGCCGCGGCTGTGGCCGGAACGATGCGCAATGTAGCCAAGGTCAAACAGGTCGGATTTCGCGACTCGCGGGTAGAACTCGGCCTGCATATCGAGATCGTCAAAATCCTCGGCCCAGTTCGCGAACATGGCGACGGCGCGGGCAGGGCGATAGCAGTCATAAACCTTGAGGCTGAGGCCATCGGCATTCAACGCCTGTTCAACGCCCAACAGCGCCTCGGCCGCCTGCCGGGAGAGAATGCACTCACCGGCCTCGTAGCCAGCGATCGTACGGCCGACGAAGTTGTGTTCGCCGTGATAGCGAATGTCCTGCTCGATCCGCGGCGCGAGAGCGCTGAGCCGGACAAAGCCCTCCGGCAGCTCGTCGGCAACAGTCGGAACCACCATTACCAAGGTAGCCGCGTGAACGGCGAGCCGGCGGAGCGATCTCATGGTCATGCGGGCCTTCGCGGTATTATGTGAATTGGATCAATGAGCTACCGCATAATTGCTCGCCGAACGGGGCAACGCAACCGGGCAGCCAGGCGCGTTTGGGAATTGCGGTTTTGCTTCCGGGCGAGGATTGGGGTAGGTACGCCATTCGTTTGGCAGGGGAAGGTTGGCGCGGCCACGCCTTCTCTGCGGTTACTCACGCAGGGGATACCAGTGAGCCGGAAGGAATTTGATGCGTCGCGCATGCGCCGCATGAAGCGGACTGCAGCCCGGCATGGGCTGACAATCCTGACTGACGAGAAGATGAAGGTGCATGGTCACCCTGGCGGCCATGCCATCCGGGACGAAGACTACAAAGTGATCTTCGGAAATGAGCCCAAGCCCTTCTCGGCGACGCTCGAAGACATCGAATCTTATCTCGATAATCTCGAGGCGGGGGAAGCGTAAGGCGCGCTGCCATTCCTGGCAATTGCCCCAAATTGGGGCTGCACCGGATTCCATTATTTATTCCGTAACAGGAATCGCCGCACACTCATCTCATTGGCTAACTTGGAGGTGCTCTATTGTGTTCACTCTGATCAACGCCGACGCCGAAGACGACGACGCCGAAATCACCGATCCCCAGGAAATCGCAGAGCTCTTCGCTGCCATTGCCGCGGTCGCCATCGAGGCGATTGGCGTCGGGCAGACCCGAGAACTTTTCGATGCCGTGGTGGAACAGGACGGCAAGGATCCGAACTGATCGGGTAATCCCGTCCCGGCAAGTCAAGCCCGGCCGTTTTCCCAAGGGAGAACGGCACCCACGAACGGTCTTCCAGGCGAGGCAGAGTTCCTGCGCCTATGGACCGGGTTGACTGATCCGGGCGGGTCCGACAGGACATGCCATGTCCCCGCCGAGGAGGCTGCGTCATGGCAGGCTCACCTAAGCCCGAAAGCTACCCCACGCCCACGATACTGCCGCTTGGCGACAGTTCAATTCTGGTGCGTTTCGGTACAACCCTAACCGATAGCGCCAACCGCGCTGCGATAGCGCTCTCGGACACGCTCCGCGATGCCCCGATTGCCGGCGTTGCCGAGGTCATGCCGAACCTCGTGTCGGTCCTGCTGCGCTATGACCCATTTCACGCCGACCCCTCCGTGATTGCCGGAGAACTTCGCCTTCGCCTTGGCAAGCCCACGCGCGCGATGACAGAAGCGAAGCACTGGCATGTTCCAGTCACCTTTGATGGACCGGACCTGAACGAGGTTGCGGAGGCGCTCAACCTCACGGTCGGCGACTTCATCGCCCAGCACAACAAAAGCCCCATTCGTGTTCTGGCCACCGGTTTTGCGCCGGGCTTTGTCTATTGTGGCTTGCACCCGAAGGCGCTTGTCCTCCCGCGTCGGCCGACGGTTCGGCCATCCGTGCCGGCAGGCAGCGTGCTGTTTGCGGCTGGCCAGACCGCGATCACCTCGACCGAGATGCCGACGGGTTGGCATGTGATCGGGCGCACGAGTTTCAGTAATTTCGACACCGACCGCGATCCCCCAACGCGGCTATCTGCGGGCGACCGCGTCGTCTTCGAGGTTGCGACGTGAGGGAACTGACTATTCTGCGGGCAGGGCCGCTGACAAGCATCCAGGACGACGGGCGTTTCGGCATTCTGCGCCACGGCATTAGTGCTTCGGGGCCGATGGATCGTGCGGCCTACGCTCTGGCGGGTGCACTGGCGGGCAGCGGTAAGGGCGGTATTGAGTTCACCACCGGCATCGAAATCCGGCAGTCCGCCGGTCAAAGCCGTGTCGGCTTCGCGGGCGGCCAGTTCACCGTGCGGCACAACGGTAACCCGGTCGAGTGGCCCGGCGCGGTTGCGCTTGAGGCTGGGGACACCCTGGCCGTCACGCCCGGTAAATCCGGCAATTATGGATACCTTCGCTTTGATGGCGATGTTCTGGCAAGGCCGGTCATGGGCAGTATCTCGACCAGCAGCCGAGCCGGTCTCGGTGGGCTGGATGGGCGGGTCCTGCGGGCCGGTGACCGGTTCGCGTTGTCCCCGGCGTCCGGGATGGGCTACAAGCCACCAAGGCAAGACGCCCCATCCGATGGTCTCGTCCGGGTGGTCTGGGGACTTCACGCTGATCTCTTCTCACCCACGACGCGGCAGCGGTTCCTCGATGGGTCTTTCATCATCTCGCGACGGCTCGATCGCATGGGAGTTCGGCTGGAGGATAGCCAGGGCGTGTTTGCCGATAGCGCAATCCTCTCGCTGGTGTCCGACGCCATCGTGCCCGGCGATATCCAGATCCTGGGCGATGGCACGCCCATCGTCCTGATGCGCGACCACCAGCCGACCGGCGGCTATCCGCGCATCGCCACCGTCATATCGGCCGACCTTGACCGATTTGCGCAGATGCGGCCCGGTGCCCCCGTTGCGTTTGCATCCGTGACTGTGGAACATGCCCACCAATTGCTGCGGAGCCGGAAATGACCGTAATCGACCTCAATGCCGACCTTGGAGAAGGTATGGGGGCCGATGATGATCTGCTCGAAATTGTCTCGAGCGCCTCGATAGCATGTGGCGGCCATGCGGGCGACGCGGCGACCATCCGGCGTATCCTAAAGGTCTGCAAGGCGCGTGGCGTGCGAGCGGGAGCTCATCCCGGCTACGCCGACCCCAAACGGTTTGGTCGCTTTCGCGTGGTCATGCCGCTCGAACAACTGCTCGGGCAGATCCGTAGCCAGCTCTTTCTGGTGCGCTTCATTGCCGACGAAGTGGGCGTGCCGCTTTCCTATGTGAAGCTACACGGGGCATTGGCCAATCAAACCGCCGAAGAGCTGGCCTTTGCCGTCGGCATCTTCGCGACCATCCAGGCGATGAACCAGCGGATGGCGGTGCTGGCTCTCGACAACAGCCAGCAGGTCCGCGCGGCAAAGGCTGTCGGCCTGCCGCTGATCCGCGAGGCCTATGCCGACCGGGCCTACACGCCCACCGGCCTGCTCGTGCCGCGTAGCGAGGAGGGGGCGGTCATTCATAGTGCCGACGCTGTCGTCGAGCGCTGCCTGCGTCTGGCCAAGAGCGGTGAAATTGTTGCTATCGATGGAACGGTATTGAAGTCGTCCGCGCGGTCCATCTGCCTGCATGGAGATACGCCGGGCGCGGTCGATCTTGCCCGCGAAGTGCGGGACGCGCTGGAAGCCGAGGGGATCACCATCGCTCCCAATGAGCCGGAAGTGGAGGAGATCGGCCCCGAAGTCGGGCCGTGATCCCCTCCATAATCTTACCCTGGGCCACTCGATAGGGAGAGGTGAGATCGGCGGAATGCCTTTGGCCGAAAGGCCCAGGGTAACTTGGATCGCCAGTACTCAGATAGCCAGGTACTCGTGGCGAAGTTCGGTGTTGTCGAGAACCTCCTTGGCGGTGCCGGAGAAAGCGACTTCGCCGGTGTCCAGGATGACGGCGCGGTCGGCTAGCTTCAGGGCCGCCACCGCGTTCTGCTCGACGATGATCGTGGTAATGCCCAGCGGCTTGATCGAATGGAGAATGCGCTCGATCTCGTGCACGATCACGGGTGCAAGACCCTCGTAGGGCTCATCCAGCAGGAGCAGCTTGAGATCGCGCGCTAGGGCGCGGGCGATAGCCAGCATCTGCTGTTCGCCGCCCGAGAGGGTCACGCCCAACTGCTTGCGTCGTTCGGCCAGCCGCGGGAAGCTCTGGTAGATCTGCTCGAGGCTCCAGCCATTGCCGGGCGCGACCTTGGCGAGGGTGATATTCTCCTCGACGGTCAGGCCGGAAATGATGCGCCGGTCTTCAGGCACCAGCTGAATGCCAGCGCGAGCCGCTTCATAGGACTTCATCTGGTGGATGGGTTTGCCATCCAGCCAGATTTCGCCCTGTCGCATCTGCGGATCATCTGTCCGGGCGATAGTGCGCAGGGTTGAGGTCTTGCCTGCGCCGTTGCGGCCGAGCAGGGCCAGAATTTCGCCTTGCCGGACGTCGAGCGAGACGCCCTGCACGATGTAGCTCTCGCCGTAATAGGCGTGAACGTCGCGTACCGAGAAGAAGGGGCGGGTGGTTTCGACCGATGCTGCCTGGCTGTTGCTGATGATCTGGGTTTCCATGGCAATTGCGCTCATCAATGCGCCCCTCCGAGATAGGCTTCCTGCACCTTGGGATTGCCGCGCACCTGATCAGGCGTGCCGTCGGCGATGATGCGGCCCTGCGCCAACACCGAAATCTTGTCGGCCAGCGAGAACACGACATGCATATCGTGCTCGATGATCACCTTGGTCATGCCGCGTTTCTTGATCTTCTGCAGCAATTCGATCGTGGTGTTGGTGTCGTGGCGGCTCATGCCGGCGGTTGGCTCGTCCAGCAGCAGCAGGCGCGGATGCTGGATCAGGCACATGGCCAGTTCCATCCGGCGCTTGTCGCCTCGGCTCAGGCTTCCGGCCGTCATCTGGCGGCTGCTATGCATCCCGACGTCCTCAAGCATGTGCTCGGCTTCCTGCCGGATAGCCGTTTCGCTTTCGAGCGAACGCATCATGTTGAGCTTGAACGCGCCGTCACGCTTGGCGAGGGCAGGGATCATCACATTATGCAGCACGCTGAGATCGGCGAAGATCTCCGGCGTCTGGAACACACGGGCAATACCGAGCTGGTTGATCTGATAGGGCTTGCGCCCCGTCAGAATGGCACCGTCAAACACCACCTGGCCGCTGGTCGGTTCGAGCTTGCCGATGATGACGTTGAGCAGGGTGGATTTTCCGGCCCCGTTGGGGCCGATGATGGCGTGGGTCTGACCTTCTTCGACCTGCAGGTCGATATCGGCCAGGGCATGCAGGCCCCCGAAGCGCTTGTGGACGTCGGCAACATGCAGGACGACATTGGATGTGCTCATGGCTCTCGCGTCCTATTCGGCGGGTTGCGGTTGGGGGGCGGCTTTGGCGGGCTTGTCGGGCGACTTGCGCGACCGGTTGAACATGCCAACTAGGCGGCGCACGCCCTCCATGATTCCACCGGGCAGGAACACCACGATCAGCACGAACAGCAGGCCCAACGTGAGGAACCAGCCTTCGCCGACGAACTTGCTGGAGACCGTCACGAAGACGCTGTCGACGCCGTCGGGCAGGAAGCCCCAGAAGCTGCGCAGGATGTTGTCGTTGATCGCCGAGAAGATGTTCTCGAAATACTTGATCAGCCAGGCGCCGATCACCGGACCGACCAGCGTGCCGGCACCACCCAGGATGGTCATCAGCACGACTTCACCCGAGGCGGTCCACTGCATGCGCTCGGCGCCGGCGAGGGGATCGGTCACCGCGAGCAGCGCTCCGGCCAGGCCAGCGTACATGCCCGAAATGACAAAGGCGGCGAGGGTATACGGCTTGGTGTTGAAGCCGGTGTAGTTCATGCGCGTTTGGTTCGACTTGATGCCCTTGAGCATCATGCCGAATGGAGAGCCCGTGATGCGCTGGGCAATAAAGAAAGCCAGGATCAGGAAGAAGGCGCAGAAGTAGAAGCCGGTGAAACCGCCGAGCGATTGCCCGAGCACGGTCGGCACGGGCTGACCAACAAAGGTCTGCCCCGTCATCGTATCCAGGTAGCGCGGATCGTTGAGGGTGAGCTGAAGCCCGGTTTCACCATTGGTGATGGGTGTCAGCACCGAATAGGCGAGGTTGTAGCTCATCTGCGCGAAAGCGAGTGTCAGGATCGAGAAGTAGATGCCCGAGCGGCGAAGGCTGACGAAGCCGATGAACAGGGCGAAAAGGCCCGAGATCACAATGGCGAACACCATGGCCGGAATCACGTCGAGGCTCAGCAGTTTGAACGACCACACTGCCGCATAAGAGCCGACGCCGAAGAAGGCAGCATGGCCGAAGCTGAGATAGCCGGTCAGGCCGAACAGGATGTTGAAGCCCACGGCAAAGATGCCGAAGATCATGAAGCGCTGCAGCAGGTCCGGATAGGCTGCACCGAACGGGTGCAGCCAGATTGGCATGGCCAGCACCACTGCGGTGAAGCCGAGAAACAGCATGAGGTCGTTGCGGGACATGGCACCCATTTCAGGTCTCCATCACACCACGGCGACCAAACAGGCCACGCGGCAATACGAGTAGAATGACGACGGCGACGAGGTAGATGATGATCTGGTCGATGCCGGGAAAAATGGCTTTCACCTGCGTCATCGACGCGAAGGACTGGAGGATGCCAAGCAGGAAGCCTGCGGCCACAGCGCCTGGCAGCGAGCCCATGCCGCCCACCACGACCACCACGAAGCTCAGCACCAGGAAGTCCATGCCGATGTGATAGTTCGGCGGCAACAGGGGCGTGTACATGACGCCGGCCAGACCAGCCACGACTGCGGCGAGGCCGAACATGATGGTGAAGCGCCGGTCGATGTTGATACCCAACAGTCCAACGGTTTCACGGTCGGCCATGCCGGCGCGAACCACCATGCCGAAGGTGGTGAACTGAAGGAAGGCAAACACGCCACCGATGATAACAGCCGAGAAGACGAAGTAGATCAGGCGCCAGATCGGGTAGGTGATCACGTTGGCCTGCATGCCCAGGAACGCGCCGATATCGGCTGCGCCGCGCAGGTCGGTTGGCATGGGTTGGGGAATGGGGTTGGGCCCGAAGAAGGCCTTGATCACTTCCTGCGCGACAATCGCGAGTCCGAAAGTCACAAGGATTTGCTCGGCATGCGGGCGTTTGTAGAAGTGCTTGATAATGCCGCGCTCCAGCGCGATGCCCACCAGTAGCATGATGGGAATGGTGACGATGATGCTGAACGGGACCGAATAGTTCACAAGAACTGCGCCGAAATCGCCGAACCAGGCCTGCACCAGAGGTTCGCGCACTTCGAGCGGCGCTCCCCAGGGGGAGAGTTTGGTCGGGTCGATGGTGACAGTCTCGAGCGTCAGCAGCTGCCGGAACAAGACAGCGCAGAACGCGCCGAGCATGAACAGCGCGCCATGCGCGAAATTGACCACCCCAAGGGTGCCGAATACCAGCGTCAGGCCTAGCGCGATCAGCGCATAGGCAGCGCCTTTGTCGAGCCCGTTGAGGAATTGCAGAAAGATGACTTCAAACATTGTGTGCTCCTAGCGAGCCTGGCCAGCCAGTAGCCTCATGGTGAGCCTGTCGAACCACGAAACGTGGCACGACAGGTCGCATGGGCATGCCCTCGTCCTTCGACAGGCTCAGGATGAGGTCTACTGTGAGGAGGGTCGCCCCGGATTCCGGGGCGACCGCGCAATCAGGCGCAGAGCGGAACCGGTTCTGCCGGCCCGAGATCGCCGCCGAAGATCGCCGGGTCGTAGGCAACCTTGTCTCGGGAGATTTCCTGCACGACATTGAGCACGTCATATTCGCTGGTCGGGCTTTCATTGCCCTGCACAACGAGGACGTTCTTGATGCACTGGTGGTCTTCGGCACGGTAGAGCGTGGCGCCATTGCCCATGCCGTCGAACTCGTGGCCTTCCAGGGCCTTGATGACTTCGGGCGGATAGAAGGTGCCAGCGCGTTCCACGGCGTCCGCGTAGAGCAGCGCCTGCACGTAGGCAGTGTGAGCTGCCTGCGACGGCGGAGAGCCATAGGCAGCGCCGAACGACTTGGTGAAGGCCACGGTGCCCGGATCCTGCAGGTTCCAGTGCCAGTTCGAGGTGCCGTAGATGCCTTTGACGTTTTCGCCGGCGCCCTTGGCCATCAGTTCCGAAATGAGCGGCGTGACGATCTGGAAGTCCTTGCCGTTGGCCTGACGGTCACGCATGCCGAACTGCACGGCCTGCGTCAGCGAGTTCACCATGTCGAGGCCATAGTGGTTGAGGATCAGCACGTCGGCGCCGGAGTTGAGGATCGGCGTCAGGTACTGCGAGTAGTCCGTGGAGCCCAGCGGCGTGCGAACCGCTGCGACCGTATCCCAGCCCAGCGCTTCGGTGGCGTTCTTGATCGACTCTTCCTGGGTCCAGCCCCAGGTGTAGTCGGCCGTCAGGTGGTAGGCGCGGCGGTCCATGCCGTATTCTTGGCCGAGCACAGGTGCAAGACCGATACCGGACTGGTACGCGTTGAAGAAGTGGCGGAAGCCGTAACGGCGCTTGTCCTTGCCAGTCGTGTCGTTGGAATGCGTGAGGCCCGCCATGAAAATGACGCCCATTTCCTGGCAGAGACCCTGCACGGCAATGGCTTCGCCCGACGACGAACCGCCGGTGATCATGATGGCGCCATCGCGCTCGATCATGCGGGTTGCGCCAGCGCGCGCCACGTCCGACTTGGTCTGGCTGTCCGAGGACACGAAGGTGACCTTTTTGCCCAGTATGCCGTTGCCCTTGAGGGCAGTGGGGGTCAGCACGTTGATGAGGCCGCCGTCGCCTTCGCCGTTGATGTGCTTGATGGCCAGTTCATAGGCCTTCTGTTCGTCGGCACCTTCTTCGGCATAGGCGCCGGTGAGGGGCAGGTTGAGCCCGAACGTAACGGTGTCGCCAGTGGGGTTGTTGCAGAAGTCCTGTGCCCAGGCGCCCTTGGTGAAAATGAGGGGCGCAACGCCGGTGCCGATGATGCCGGCCATACCGGTCTGAAGGACCCTGCGGCGAGACAAGCCACGCTTCAAAAGTGTCATTGATTTCCTCCTTTTGGCGCGGGGCGACCGATACATAGCCAGCAGCTCACCGCATTGCGGATAGTTCCACCGGAGGAAAATGACAGCAATAGGTCATTGTAATTGCAGAGATATTCTGTAAATTATTGTCCTGAACGTGCTGCAATGCAGTCAATTCATTGACATGCGGCGGTTTGCTGAGGGGTTCGACATGCGCGCGCCGATCGGATTTCGCATCAGTAACAGGCGGAAGTCGCTCAAGATTTCTCAGGCTGCGCTGGCTCGACTTGTTGGCATATCGCCCAGCTATCTGAACCTCATCGAGAACAACAAACGCGACATTGGCGGCGCATTGCTGAACCGCGTGGCCGTCCAGCTCGATATCGACATTGATGAACTGGCCGGGCGGACCGAGCAAAAGCTGCTGCAGGATCTCGAAGAAGCCTTCGCCGATCCTATGCTCGAGTCGCTGCCGTTTCGCCCCGACGAGCGGCGTGAACTGGTGGCCCAATATCCGGCCAGCGCCGCGGCGCTCGCCCGTCTGCACCGCGCCTATGCTGGCGCCACCGCCAGCGCCGACGCCTATGCAGACCGGCTGCGTTCGGACCCATTGCTGTCGCAACTGCTGCACCAGATTCTCTCCGGCATTACCGCCGTTCGCTCGCGCGCGGAAATTCTGGAGGAGGTCGGCGATCTTGATGAGGCTGAGCGCCAGAGGTTCCTGGCCGCGATCGGCCGCGACGCGCGGGCTCTGTCGGACGTGGCGCGCAGCCTGATCGGGCAATTCGATACCTCGAGCAGGGCACGCAGCAGCGTCTCCCCCGCCCGTGAGATCGATGACCTCATCATCGACCGCCAAAACCACTTTCCCGAGCTGGAAACCGTCGCGGATTCGCTCCGCGAGGAAATCGATCGCGCAGGACCTTTCGGCGTCGCAACGCTGACGGACCTGCTGCAGCGCCAGTTCGGCGTGAGCCTGGTCATTGGCGGAGCCCCGGATATCACGGATTTTCCCGGCCAGTACCGGTTTGATCCCACTCGCCGCAGCATGTGGTTCCACGGTGCCACGACGCTCGCCACCAGGCAGTTCCAGCTAACGCGGCTCTATGCCGAGCTCGCCGCGCCCGATGTTATCACCGGTACGTTGGAAAGCGCCGTACTCTCGACTCCGACCGCCCGGCGACTGGCCGCGCGCGCCGTTGGCTCCTATCTGGCCGGGGCCATCGTGTTCCCCTATGCCCGGACGCTCGCCGATGCAGAAGCCTGCGCCTATGACGTCGATCAGCTCCGCCACATCTATCATGCCAGCTTCGAGCAGGTGGCTCATCGCCTCGTAACGCTGCGTCGTCCGGGCGCTGAGGGCATCCCCTTCGGCTTCCTGCGCTCCGACCCCGCGGGGCGCCTGACCAAGCACTTTCCCTTGCCTGGCCTGCTACTGCCCAATAGTGGCCACGCCTGTTCGCTCTGGGCGATCTATGGCGCCTTCCGCTCCCCGGACAACATGGTGCGGCAGGTGGTGCGCTTCTCCGATGGCTCGCGATACCTGTTCGTGGCGCGCACCGTGCAACGCCGTCCCGGCTCCTTCCGTGAACAGCCCGTTCTGTCGTCGGTCATGCTGGCCTGCGACGTGCTGCATGCCGACAGGATCATTTACGGTGCCGGCCTCGACCTCAGCGACGTCTCTGCTGATATACCCGTCGGGCCGAGCTGCCGGCTTTGCACGCGGCGCGACTGTTCGAGCCGCCAGGAAGCAGCCGTGGCGCCGGGTGAGGGCGCCTCATCAGGCCGCTCGCCATTGCTGCCGATGGAATTGGGCCTTGGCGATGCGCCGTGATTACGCTTAAGTGCATGAACTTGCGGAGGGGAGACCGCGAGTGCCAAAGGGGGGAAATTGGCAATCGACGTACTCATTGCGGAGGATGAACCGAGCATTCTTGAATCGCTCGACTTCATCCTGAAGCGCGCGGGATGGACCATTGGCTCCGTCGCCGAGGGCGATGCTGTGCTTGAGGCCATTCGCCGGCTGCGTCCGCGCGTGCTGGTTCTCGATGTCATGCTGCCCAAGCGCAGCGGCTTCGAAGTGCTCAAGCAAATCCGTGCTGATCTGGATATGCGCGAACTGCCGGTGCTGATCCTGACCGCCAAAGGCCAGCAGCAGGACCGGCGCATCGCCGAGGAGTTCGGCGCTGATCGGTTCATCACCAAGCCTTATGCCAATGCCGAGGTCGTCGGGGCGGTCCGGCAATTGTTGGGCGAAGATGGGTGACCCGCGCAAGCTTGCCGGTGGCGCGCTGCTGCTGACAGTGTTTGGAGCACTGCTGATGCTGCCGCCGCTGGCCTACTTGTTCGACCACCCGATCACCCACTTTGGTGTGCCTCAGATCGTGCTGTATCTGTTTGCCCTTTGGGTGTTGCTGATCATCGGCACCGCGCTGCTTGCCCACGCCATGCCACCGCAAAAGCTGGATGACGACGATGGCGAGGGAGAGCGCTGATGCTATCCGCCGATTTCGTCATCGCGACCGCCGTTGCCTATGTGGTCCTGCTATTCGTGTTGGCCTATGTCGGCGACCGCCGCGCCCGCACCAGCAAGAAATCGATCCTGCATTCCCCGGCCGTCTACACGCTGTCCATCTCGGTCTACTGCACCAGCTGGACCTTCTATGGCGCCGTTGGCAATGCCGCGCGCAGCGGGCTTGAGTTTCTGACCATCTATCTCGGCCCCACTCTTGTTTTCGTGGGCTGGTGGTTCCTGCTGAGACGTCTTGTTCGCATCAGCCATCATCAGCGCATCACCTCGGTCGCCGACTTGCTGTCGTCTCGCTTCGGCAAGTCCAACCGGCTTGCAGTGCTCATCACCTGCATCGCCGTCGTTGGCATCGCGCCCTATATCGCGCTGCAGCTGAAGGCCGTGACCTCCTCGATCCAGGCCGTGGCCGGTTCGTCCGATTTTGGGCAGGGGAGCCTCAAGGGCATTGACGACGTCGGACTGGCCTTTGGCATCGCGGCCGGCATGGCGGTCTTCACCATCCTGTTCGGAACGCGCCACGTCGACGCCAAGGAACAGCACCACGGCGTCGTCGCCGCCATCGCCTTCGAGGCCATCGTCAAACTGACGGCGCTGCTCGCGGTCGGCATTTTCGTCGTCTATGTCGGCGGCGGGTTCGAGAAGATTTTCAGCGACGCCGCAGCCATTGGCGTATCGGTGGATGCGCATGACACCTTCGATAGCCGCTGGCTGACGACACTGGGCCTGTCCATCGCGGCAATCGTCTGCCTGCCGCGCCAGTTCCAGGTGACCGTGGTCGAAAACTCCAACGAGAACCACCTGCGCGTCGCCAGCTGGGCCTTCCCGGCTTACATGATGCTCATGAGCATCTTCATCCTGCCGATCGCGTTTTTCGGCCTGACCAAGATGCCCCCGGGCTCCAATCCCGACATGTTCGGACTCACCCTGCCACTGGCCTTCGGGCAGGACGGGCTGGCGCTATTCGCCTTCATTGGCGGGTTTTCCTCCGCCACGTCGATGATCATCCTGGAGTCGATCGCGCTCTCGATCATGGTCTCCAATCACATCGTCATGCCGCTGATCCTGCGCTTCACCTCGGGCCGCAGCGGCGACGGGCAGGGGGTGACCAATCTCCTGCTCAACGCCCGGCGCTTTTCCATTGTGCTCATCCTTTCGCTGGGCTTTTTCTACTTCTTCTTCACCCGGGATTCCGACGCACTGGCGCCGATCGGCCTCATCTCCTTCACCGCCATTGCCCAGCTCTTCCCATCGGTAATTGCGGCGCTGTTCTGGCGCGAGGCAACCCTCAAGGCGGCAACCGCGGCCATCGCCGCCGGCTTCGTGTTCTGGGTTTGGTGCAGCTTCCTGCCGTCGTTTGAATCGGTGTCGCCGCAGGTGGCGATGCTGCTTGCCGAGGGGCCGTGGGGCATTTCCTGGCTGCGTCCCGAAGCCATGTTTGGCCTCAATGGTCTTGATCCGCTGGCCCATGCCGCCTTCTGGAGCCTCACCGCCAATGTGGTGATCCTGACTGTCGGGTCGCTACTAACCAATCAGTCGGCCCTCGAACGCATCCAGGCCAGCATATTCGTCGACGTATTCAAGCGCGGGCAGGTGACGCGGGGCAATTTCGTGCTGGGCTCCGCCACGGCCAACGACCTGTTCTTCGTCGCCGAGCGCGTGCTGGGCGACCGGCGTGCCGCCGCCCTGTTTGAGCAGGAGGCGCGCGAGAGTGGCGTGGACCCCGACATGCTGGAGCCATCGCCCGAATTCATCGGCCGGCTGGAGCGCGAACTCGCCGGCTCCATCGGCGCCGCATCGGCGCACGTGATGCTGTCCAAGGTGGTCTCCGGCAGCAACGTCTCGCTCGAAGAAATGATGCAGATGGCCGACGAGACCCAGCAGGCCATCGAATATTCCCAGCAGCTGGAGAAAACTTCTGCCGAGCTGCGCTCCACCGCCAAGCAACTGGAGGACGCAAACGCGCAGCTGCGCGAGCTCGATAGCCAGAAGGACGAGTTCCTGAGCCAGGTGAGCCATGAGGTGCGCACCCCCATGACCTCGATCCGCTCATTCTCCGAAATCCTGCTCGACGATGCCGACGTGATCGACGAGCGCCAGAGGCACCACTTCGTCTCGACCATCCATCAGGAAAGCCTGCGGCTGACCAAGCTGCTGGACGAAATTCTCGATCTGTCCGCCCTCGAACGCGGTGAGCGGGCCTGGGACAATGTGCCGATCAATGCCGAGGCCGCTCTTGATCGGGCTTTGGCGGTTTGCGAGGCGCTGCTGCGACAGCGGGGTATGAAGGTAGTCCTGGGCGATCGGGCCCGCCCCACAATGGTGGAGGGTGACGCGGACCGGCTTTGCCAGGTCTTCATCAACCTGATCTCCAACGCGGTGAAGTACAACGACGCCGCCGAGCCGGTGATGCGTGTGTCATCCACGGTGCGCGCCGGCGGCTATGTCGTCGAGATCGCCGACAACGGCCCGGGCATCGCTAAGCGCGAGCGCAAACTGATCTTCGAGAAGTTCTGGCGCGGGCCAGGCGGTGTGGCCGATCAGGGTGGTGCGGGGCTTGGCCTCGCCATTTCCCGGCAGATCGTTGCGCGCATGAATGGCTCGCTTGATCTGGTCCAGGGGCCTTTGCCCGGCGCCTGCTTCCGCATCCGGCTGGCCGTGATCCGCTAATCCAGTCCCTGATCGGGAATGTTGAGCAAGTGCCCGCAGGCCTTGCAGTGCACGGCATCGGGCTCGTGCCGCTGCAGCCCGCATTGCGGGCAGGGGAAGTTCACCTTGGCCGGCCGGAAGATGGATTGCGCCAGCCGCACGAACAGCGAAATACCGACGAACATGATGACGATGGACGTCAGCTTGCCCCACGTGCCCGGCAGTGTGATGTCGCCGAACCCCGTCGTAGTCACCGTCGTGACGGTGAAGTACAGCGCGTCGACATAGCCCTCGATGGCGCTCTCGCCGCGCTTGGCGAAGGCCGTGTAGACAAAGCCCGTCACCACGAACAGGAACACCAGCAGGTTGATGACGGCCTGCACCGAGGGCTGATAAAGCCCAAGCCCGCGCCTGCGCAGCGGTCGCCAGAACGCGTTGGATCGCGTCATGGTCCACAGTCGCAGAATCCGCAGAAAGCCGAGATTGAACAGCCATGTCGGCGCCAGCAGCGTCGCCAGAATGAACATGTCGAGGATCACCGGCGGCTGCCGCGCCCAGCGCAACACATCGGTCGAAGCGAGCGCACGGGCGATCAGATCGAACGCCAGCAGTGCTGCGATCGAATAATCGACCCATAGGAACCAATGTTCTTCGCGCAGCAGGGGCGTGGCGATGAAGAAGGCGATGATGGCCAGATCGACGATAAGCACCCACGATTGGAACCGCTGCGCCTTGGGAGACTGGCTGTGATAGAGCAGCCGCAACTTGGAACGCAGCCGTTGAAACCAGCTTTCGGGGGCAGGCTGTTCCGCCGGCTTATTGTCTACGGCGTCGATTCCCACAGTCCGCTCAAAGCTCCACGCGGTCGTCAGGGCCGCCGGGGGCATACAATCAAGATAGCCGGGCGCCGTCCAGCGCCGCCATCAGTTCTTGAGTTGCGAGCGATTGGTTTGGGGCGCTCCGGTGGGCTCCGAACTCTGGCCCGAAGGCTGTGGCGCCGCCTGCTCCACGCAGGATTTTGGGGAACTCACCCAGAAATCTGCCAGCAATCCGCCCTGGAAATCGGCGTAGCGAAAATCCTGGCTGAGGGGAGCGCGCGCCGGATCGTTCCGCAAGTAGAGCCCGGCCTCATGATTGGACGCCACGCCGATCTGGCAGCTTTCGGTCAGCTGCTTGCAGTCGCCGGCGGCGTTGCACAGTTGCAGCGCGCCCGAATAGAGCATGACCCGCGTTCCGCCGCGCATCGCCAGTATGTCGAACTCGGTGCCGCGCACCGCAATCGAGGCGGTCGGCGTCGTGATCGAATAGGCCGATTTGGGACTGTTGCCGCTGATAAACCGGAACGAGCCGCTGAGCGCGTTGATGGTCAGCTTGCTCGCCGTATTGGCGCTGGCCAGCATGTAGGTCTCAATCAGCAGCGAGCTGCGCGGCCCCACGACCAGCCTCGTATTGTCGGAAAAGATGATCTGAACCTGTCCGGTATTGCCCGTGACGATGGTCTCGCCAATCGAAACATCTGCGCCCACCACCAGCGTCCGATCCCCGGAGCCCGCGCGGGCGGCGGCGTCGGGATTGACCCCAACAGCTTTTCCTTCAGCTGCAGCGAATGCTCCTGTTGCCGAAGCAGACAGAAAAAGTGCGAGAAGGCAGGAAAAGAGTTGCTGTTTCATCATGGCCTGCTTGTCACAAAATGCCACTGAACGCCGGATGAATGACAGTATTTACAGCCTCCGCTCAATATTCAAGCCGCCCATTGCATACAGACTTCGGGCGCACTCTAATGATCCCCGACGACTTGGCTCGGCACCCACTATGGGAAAACCGCCGCAATCTGTTGCGGTAGGCCCGTTGACACGGTATCTGCAGCCCATTGCGGCAAGCCGCCCCTGCCCAGAGAGACAGCAATGAGACTGGCATTCGTTATTCCCGCCTATAACGAAGAGGCTTTGATCGGCAAATGCCTGGAATCGGTGGTGGCAGAAGTCGCGCGCTCCGGTGCCGACGCCGAGATCATCGTGGTCAACAATGCCTCGACCGACCGGACCGGTGAAATTGCCCGCAGCTTTCCAACCGTGCGCGTGGTCGATGAGCCCAAGAAGGGTCTCGTGAACGCCCGCGACGCTGGCTTCGCTGCAAGCGAAGGCTTCGACCTCATTGCCAATATCGATAGCGACACCATCGTTCCCGTCGGTTGGCTCGATACCGTATTCGCCGAATTCAACCGCGATCCCAAGCTGGTCTGCCTCAGCGGCCCTTATGTCTATTACGACATGAGCGCCTGGAGCCGGTTCCTCGTGAACATGTTCTACGGCCTGACCTACCTGATCTACGTGCTCAACCGCTTCATCCTGCGGGTTGGCTCGGTGGTGCAAGGCGGCAATTTCGTGTTCAAGCGCGCGGCCTGGGAACAGGTCGGCGGCTATGATCGCTCGATCGAGTTCTTCGGCGAAGACACCGACGTTGCAGTTCGCCTCTCCAAGGTCGGCGGCGTCAAGTGGACCTTCAAGCTCAAGATGAAGACCTCGGGTCGTCGCCTTGAAAAGGAAGGCGTTTTCCGCACCGCCGGCATGTATACGCTGAACTTCTTCTGGGTCACTTTCCGCGGCAAGCCGGCGACCAAGGAATATACCGACGTCCGTCCCGACTGAAATCTGACGGGGAATCCAGCATTCCCCTTCGGCCAAGAATCACCGAATGCTGTTGGCTACGCTAGTATGGGTTGCCGCCTGACGCGGCCGAGGGCCTGTGTGGCATGTCAATTCCCACTCAATTCCCCCAGCTCGTAGCCGCTGCGCGGTCCGGCGCCTTGCAGGCGCTGGCCCTGCAGGCGGGGCAGGTCGTTGAAGGCAAGGTGATCGGCGCCGCTCCCAATGGCGGCACCCAGGTCGAAATTCGCGGCCAGATGCTGAACCTGCTGCTGCCCACGCTGTTGCAGGCCGGGGCGACGGTCAAATTCGAAGTGCAGGGCAGTGGCACCCAATTGCGCCTCGCTCTGCAACCGTCGGCACCATCGACGCCAACGCCAACCAATCCCGCTCCGCTACCGGCGCCACCCGCGGCCACGTCCGTTCAGCGCCCACTACCCCAACCGGGCAACCCGGCGCCTCCACCAATGCCAAGCGCTCCCGCAGCCGCTATGCCCCCGACAGGCATACCCCCTGCGCCAGTTGCGTCCCCGCCGACCGCCGCTCCGGCCCCCGCGCCACAAGTGGCGGCCGCACCGCCGGTAGCCGTGCAAGCCACAACCCAGGCCCGCCAGGCCATTCCTTATCCTCCACCGGCATCAAGCGCGCCCGGAACTGTGTCCGCCCCCGGCATGCCACTGCCGCCCGCTGGCGCGTCACCCAACGTCGCTCCACAAAACGCGGCACCGGTGGCACCTATCCCCGCGCCGACATCGCAACCCGCAACTCCACCCGCAACGACACCGCAAGCCGCTCTCGCCGCCATGGTGCAGGCGTCGGTGCCGCGGCAGGGGCCGGTTACTGGCCTCACGGCAGCGTTGACCAGCATTGCGGGCAAGGTCGCCGTGCCCGAACCGGTGGCACGCGCGGCCCAGCAGGTTCTGGCCGGGCGCGTCGCCATCGATAGCCCCCGTTTTGATGGCACAGTCCTGCAATCTGCCCTGCGCGGTTCGGGCGTGTTTCAGGAGGCGACCCTCGCCAAGGGCCAGTTGCCCCTGCCGCAGGCCGATATGAAGTCGGCCTTGCTCGCGCTGCGGCAAACCCTGTCGACCTGGCTCGGTCAGCAGGCCGCCGTTGCGCCCGTTGTCCAGATTCCTCCGCCCCTGCGCGGCAGCATGCCTCGCGGGCGCGTCAATGATGCGCCGCCTCTCGATCCCGCCGCTGCCCCTGAGGAAATCGGCCGGCAACTGCTGGAGCGAACCGATTCCGCCCTGGCGCGTGTCCGGCTCCACCAGCATGCCTCGCTGCCCGATCCCGTCGCCAAGACGGGCGACTGGAGCATGGATCTGCCGGTGATGATCGGCACGCAGCAAACGCTGATGCAATTCCACATCCACCGCGATCCGGAAGGCGAGAGCGAAACGCCGGGTGAGCGTGGCTGGCAGATGCGCTTCGCGCTGAACCTGCCCGAAATGGGGGAAGTCGGCGCACAGGTTTCGCTTCGGGCCGGCACTACCGGTGTGATGCTCTGGGCCAGCGAACCCGCCACGACGGCCGCGCTGGAGGGTGAGGCTGTCGCGCTGCGCGAGGCCCTGGCCGATGCTGGGCTCAAGCCTGGCGCGGTGATCGTCCGTCAGGGCGCGCCGGTTCCGCCTGCACCGCCATCGGGCCATTTTGTGGATGCGCGCACATGAGCGAGGAGCCGAAAACGCGGTCGCTGGCGGTTGCACTGCAATATGAGCGGGGCAGGCGCGAGGCGCCGCGTGTCGTCGCCAAGGGACGGGGGCTGCTGGCCGACCGCATTGTCGAGCTGGCCCGCGAGAATGACGTGGTGATCGAGGCCAATCCGGTGCTGGCCGAAGCACTGAGCGGCGTCGAACTCGACGACACCATTCCCATCGAACTCTACGAGGCCGTGGCCATCGTCATCGGCTATGTCCTGCACGCCGGCAAGAAGAAGTAGCCCGCGCACCAGTGGCGCGCGGGCAAAGGCGAATTACTGAACGCCCAGCATCTGCTTGGTGGCAGCCTCGGCGAGATCGCCTGCCTGCTTGATCTGCTCGGCAGTCATGCCCTGGGCCTTGGCAGCATCCTCTGCGGTCTTGCGGGCAGCCGCGATGGTTTCGGTCTTCTGCTCGGGAGTCATGGCCGCGGCCTGGGCTTGGACAGCCTGCATCGCCTGTTCTGGCGTGATCGCCGGGGCGGCGGCAGCCGGAGCAGCCGGTGCGGCAGCGGCCGGAGCAGCAGGGGTCACATCAGCGGCTGGCGGTGCAACTTCGGTTGCGGGAGGCGTGGTGCTCGGGGTTTCCAGAGCGGCCGGAGGCGCAACTTCGGTGGCTGGCACGGCAGGAGCCGAGGTCTCGGTGGTCGCTGCGGGGGCCTCCGGAGCCTTGGGGTCGCTGCAGGCGGCGAGGGCGAGTACGGAAACAGCGGCGAGCGGCAGCAGGAACTTTGCGTTCATCGGTAATTGTCCTTTAGTGACGCCGAGTTAGCGTCGATCACGGACTCGTTACACGACCACTTCAGGAATAAGTTTGTTCGGATGGTGGCATTTTTGGGGCACTTCAAATTGCCACCAAATCTCGCCGGCTGACGCGCCAGACCCTAGTACTTTTCGTAGAACTCGTTGCCGCCGGCCTCGAGCACGTAATGCATGTTGTTGTAGGGGAAGCGCAGGCCCGCCGTGTGGAAGTGCTGGGCATTCTGCACGCCCGGATGCCGCGCCCCGCGCAACACCTGGTCCGCCATCTGCGAAGCGAGAACCGCCCCACTGTCGGTCATCTTCTTGGTCAGCACGCCCTGCGCAAACTGGTTCTTCTGCCCCACCACGCCACACACCGATTTGGGGTAGCGCGAGTCGTTGAGGCGATTCATCACCACCGTGCCAACGGCAAGCATGCCTTCCGAGCTCGAGCGGTTGGATTCGAAGTACATGGCTCGCATCAGGCACTCTTTTTCGCTGAGCTGCGCCATGCCGAAATTCAGGCCGAGAAAGCTGCACCCGCCCAGACTGGTGGTGGCAACCGCCAGGGCGGCGAAACGCAATAGGGCTTTGCTAGGAAGCGCCATGGGGCATCTCCGGTCTGTTGCATTTGTGCAAGTACAACCGAAAATGCCCCATCAGGCTTAAGGAAGGTCTGACTGGAAGGGTTAATGAAACCCTAGCGCCAGTCGCGCGTGAAAAGCAGCGCCGAAAGCAGGGCGATCGTCCCGAGAACCACGATCACCGGAACCGGATTTTCCTGCACCGCTTTTCCCGCCACGCTAGCCTGCCGGCTGACCTGCTTGGCGACCACGGCGCCCTGGTGGCGCACCTGGCGGGCGAGGGCGGTCGCATTGTGCTGCACGTCTTCAATGCTGTGCCCGCTATATTCGCTCACGGCCTCCGAAACAGCGGCTAACTCCTTGCGAAGAGACGCAAGTTTTTCGAATAGTGCGTCGGATGCGTTTTCGGTTACATCTTCCACGGACTTCAGAGTTCGTTTTGCGGCAGTAGCCATAGTGACGCTCCGGGCGATTGGTTGATATGGTGGATCAACTCGTGTTGGGCCCGTAGGTTCCGATTGCCATCGGCGCCAGATTTGGCAGTGGTCTCGAAAAAAATGTGACCCCGCGGCACTTGGCTGGTTGCAATTGCAGCCCCAGATGCACAGAAATGCCATCCACTTGTAGGGAACAGTCTATATGGCCAGCAAAAGCCACGCCCGCCTGAATCGCCTGTTCGACAAACTGGAGCGACGCATTCCCGGGTTTGCGGCGCGCATGCTGGTGAGCATCCGGCGGCCAGGTGCACGACTGGTCCGCATACCGCTGGCCATCCTGCTGATCCTCGGCGGCATCTTCAGCTTCCTGCCGGTCCTGGGCATATGGATGCTGCCCCTCGGCCTGCTGTTGCTTGCGCTCGATCTGGTGTTCCTGCAGGGCCCGGTCAATCTGGCCATTCTGCGCGGCACCCGCAAATGGAGCACCTGGAGTCGCGCCCGCCGCGACAAGAAATCCAAGGGTAACTAGGCCGCCCGGTTCGCCTCGATCAGATCGACAGCGTGCGCCAGCTTCTCGTCGATGATGTGCAGGTAGCGCGTCCAGTCGCCGACATGGCCTAGTTCCTCGGCGCCATCGGAAATGCAGCGCAGCGCCAATAGCGGCACGCCAAACACCTGGCAGGCCCGCAGCACCGCAAATGTCTCCATATCCACCATGTCGGCGTCGATCCCGTCATAGGCCGCGCCCGAAACCACATTGGCTCCGGTCGATAGCCGCGCCGTAGCGATGCCGGGAACTGTTTCCAGCGGCAACACCGCCGGCAGGTCGAGCAGGGGCGTTTGCCCTTTGGGGAAGCCAAGGGCCGAGGCGTCCATGTCGCGATAGCCAACGCTGGTGGCCTGATACACCCCGCATTGCTCCAGCCGCTGCGACCCCGCAGATCCCAGCGAAACCACCAGGTCGGGCAGGGTGCCTGCAAGCGCCGCTTCGGTGAGGGCTCTGGTCACCGCGATCGCGGCTTCCACCGGGCCGATGCCGGTCATAAGTGGGGCAATTCGGGCTCGCAGGTGCGGACCATATTCGGCCTCAGCGGCCATGACATAGAGGATGGACATGCCTGCATGACTAGCATGGCCCGCCTGCTTGCCAAGCCCAATCGTTTCCGGTTCGGTAATGAGAAAGCGGTAATCTTAAGAAATTCACGCTGACTTCAGGGGACCAAAGTGCGTATCGGCATGATCGATGGTGGCAGGGAATGGACGGAGCCGCTCGGGCTCGGCTCTCCTTCTGGCGCGGTCTACGTCTATGTAGAGGACGTTGAAGCCGAAGCCCGCCGCCGCCTGCGATCCTGCCACATCGATGAGTGGCGCCGCCGCGAGTCGATCAGCGGCGCGCCCATGCCCGAGCATGTCAGTCACTACGCCCTGCAGGTCGCTTTCGCCGCCGCGGCGATTTCCCGCCTGTCGCCCATTCCGGCCGATTTCGACAGCGACATCTACTGGCCCCAGGCGCCCGACCGGTAACGCGAACGTTCCGGCGGGCGCCTGCGCGCTCCGCAGGCGGTCTCCCGTCTTCGCGAGAAATAATCCCCGCGCCTTGTCGGTTTCTCCCAACCTGCCGCGTCCTAGCCGGGCCGCCGGCGGCTCCGACCTCTTGCTGACAAGAATTGGCATCAGACTGTGGTTGGTTCAGGTTGGGTAAACCCCTGCCGTTCGCCCAAGTGAACACACTCGAGGGAACACCATGACCAGAATTTTCTATCAGATATTGGGTAACAATCTGGTTGCCAATATCACCAACTATACCGTCTGGTTCGCGATAACATTCTGGATATTTATCGAGACGCAGTCGGTGTTTGCCACCGGCATGATCGCCGGTCTCTACCTCGTATTCACGGCCGCCTTCGGCTTCTGGTTCGGCAGCATCGTCGATCACAATCCAAAGCGCCTGGCCATGATGGGGTCGAGCGCGGTGTCGTTGTTCTTCTACCTGCTGGCGCTTTTCATGCTGCTGGCCGAGCCCGAGGGTGCCTTCACCAACCCCTATGGACCCTACCTCTGGGGCTTTGTGCTGCTGGTCATGCTCGGCGTGATCGCCGGCAATATCCGTGGCATCGCGCTGCCGACCATCGTCACTATCCTCATTCCCGAGGACCGGCGCGACAAGGCCAATGGCCTCGTCGGCATGGTGGGCGGCATTGGCTTCCTGACCACGTCGGTTATCAGCGGTTTCCTCGTGGCCTTCGGCGGCATGCTGGTGGTGCTCGTCCTCGCGCTGGCCAGTTCTTTGCTCGTATTGCTGCATATGTGGATGGTGAAGTTCGACGAAAGCCCTGCCGCCAACGCCGCAGCTCCCGGCGAGCCTGCTCTGCCTAAAAAGGTGGATATCGCGGGCACCATCCGGGTCATTGCCGGGGTCCCGGGCCTCTTCGCGTTGATCTTCTTCGCCACCTTCAACAATTTCCTGGGCGGCATCTTCATGGCGCTGCTCGATGCCTACGGACTGTCGCTGGTTTCGGTGCAGGTCTGGGGCCTGACCTTCGGCGTGCTGTCGGTCGCCTTCATCATCAGCGGCATCGTGATTGCCCGGACCGGCCTCGGCCGCAATCCTCTCAAGACCCTGCTCATGGTCAATGCCATCACATGGTCGGTGTGCTGCGTCTTCACCATCCAGCCTTCGTTCTGGCTGCTGGCCGGCGGGTGTTTCGTCTGGATGCTGCTGGGGCCCTATGCCGAAGCGGCCGAGCACACCACGCTGCAAAAGGTGGTTCCGCTGGAGCGGCAGGGCCGGGTGTTCGGCTTTGCTCAGTCGGTTGAGCAGTCCGCATCCCCGCTGACGGCTTTCCTGATTGGGCCACTGACCCAGTTCGTCTTCATCCCGTTTATGACGGATGGGGCAGGCGCGGCAACGATTGGCGGCTGGTTCGGCACGGGGCCGGCCCGCGGTATTGCGCTGGTCTTCACCGTGGCCGGCATACTCGGCCTGCTTGTGACCATCCTGGCCTTCAATTCGCGCTACTATCGCCAGCTATCGGCCGTCTACACCAAGGGCAGCGATGACGACGACATTGACGGGGCTCCACAGGTGAGCCCCGCCTGAGGCTGCTTACGCGGGCTGCAATTCGCCCCGGCCCTGTGCCGGGGTGGATGGCCGCGGAAAGGTCAGCGCTACGGCCGCAGCGGCAAGTCCGATGGCGGCGGAGCTGACATAGAGCCAGTGGTAGTCGCCAAACGTATCGAAGATCCAGCCGCCGCCCACCGGCCCGAAGGCCATGCCGATGCTCGACGTCATCGTGATACCGCCCAGCACAGTGCCCATCACTTTGGCGTCGAAATAGTCGCGCGCCAGCACCGCATAGAGCGGCATCACCCCGCCATAGGCCAGTCCCAGCACCATGGCGAGCATGTAGAACTCGGTCAGCTGCGTGACGTAAATGTAGGTGTAGATGCCTACCGCCTGCAGCACGAGCCCGCCGATAATGACGCGCTTGACGCCCACCCGGTCTGCCAGCACGCCGAACAGCAGCCGCCCGAACAATCCGGCCACGCCCTCCACGCTATAGATGCTCGCAGCAGCAAGCGGCGTCGCGCCACACAGCATGGCATAGCTCACCGTGTGGAAGATCGGCCCGGAATGGGCCGCGCAGCACAGGAAGAACACACCGGCAAGCACGATAAACTGCGGCGTCCGCATCACCGCGCCCACCGACGATCGCGGCGCTGGCGCAGCGCTCGCCTGTTCAGGTGCTGCATCCGCAAACTGCGCCGGCGGACGCCGGATGAGGAAGCTCGCCGGAACAATGATCGCCCATGCGCCCACCGCGATCACCAGCATGGCGCTGCGCCAGCCGAACTGCCCGATCAGCACGCTGGCCAGCGGCGTCACGATCATCGGCGCGACGCCCGCGCCAATTGAAACCAGCGACACCGCAAGGCTGCGGTGCTTGTCGAACCACGCCAGCGTCGTCGCCATCAGAGGCGCAAAGAATGCCCCACCGGCCGCGCCCACGAGGCCGCCATACGAAATCTGGAACACCAGCAGATCGGTCGCCCGGCTGGCCACCAACAGCCCGAGCCCCATCAGCATCGCCGCGGTCAGCACTACAGGCCGCGCGCCGATCCGGTCGCTGAGCGTTCCCCAGCCAAACCCGGCGACGCCCATTACGATGAACCCAACCGTCATCGCGCCGGAAATCCCTGCGCGCGTCCACCCCGTGTCGTCAGCTATTGGCTGCAGGTAAACCGGCAGCGCAAACATCGCACCGAATGCGACGCAGGTGATCAATGCCCCCGCCGCTACGATAACCCACCCGTATCGTCTCTCCATCTCAAGCCCTCCCAGGCGCTGCAATTGTAGCACTGACGAACAGGCGGCCCCAAGATCGACATGACCGCCGCATTTTATTCGCTGCCATGAGAAGATTGACCCCGCGCGCCGACTGACAGAGGTTACGCCTCACCACGACCCACCCACGGCCAATGGCTCCTGTGAAATCTGATTACCTCTCCCGATCCAAGTTGCTGGCGGCATGGCTGGTCGCGGCGCTGCTGTGCGTCGCGCTGGTAGGCGGCTTTGCCTACCGCGCCGGTGTCGATGATTTGTCCCGCCGCCTCGCCGAGGCCGAAACGCGACTGGCAGAAAAACTGGCCCAGCACGATGCGCATCTGACCGCTATCGCTGCCGTCGTCCGGCTGGACGAGGAACCCTCCCACAGCGTGCAGGGCCTGGCCGAGGCGCTGATCACCTTCTATCCGCGCATCACCGCCATCGAGACCCTGCGCGTTTCCGGCGATCAGGCCGTGGTCACCAGCTTTGGCGATCCATCCGGCGCCCAATCCCGCCCAACGCGGCCTGCTGCGGACCTGCCGGATCTGGCCACGCCCGGCAGCACGGCCATTCGCGGCAAGCCCAGCGAGGGCCGCTACGACCTCTACAAACTCGTCGAGCCGGGCATTTTCCTTCGCATGGAGATCGATGCCGGCGGTCTGATCGCCGAGGATCTCCTGCCGCCCGACTATGGCTACCAGCTGTGGCTCGATGGAGATCTGCTGCTGGATCGCGCCGGGCAGGGCGGCGGCATCCTCAGCGCAACCCAGTCCCTCGCGATCAACAGCCCCAGCCAGCCCCTCCGGCTGGAGGTGAGCCGTCATTTTTCCCTGCTGGAACTGTTGCCGCCACTGGTCCTGTTGCCGCTGCTGGCGGCACTCGGCGTCGCCATCTGGCTCATCGCGCAATACCGCGGCGCGGTCCTTGCCCGACGCGAGCAGGAGCGGCGGACAAGCCTTCTCGAGCAGGAAGCGCGCTTGGCCCATGCCGGACGCGTCAATGCGCTGGGCGAAATGGCCTCGGGCATTGCCCACGAATTGGCCCAGCCGGTTGCCGCCTTGCTCAGCCAAAGCCAGGCCGCCCGGCGTGCCGCGACCATGAACCTGCCCGACGTGCTTGATCAGGCCCTAGAGGCCAACGTCCGCGAGGCCAAGCGGGCAGGCGACATCCTGGGCCGGATACGCGCCTATATCGCCGGCGACGCGCCCCGCATGGAGCGCATGCCGCTCGACCAGGCCCTGGCCGACGCGCTTCGCCTTGCCGAACCAGACCTGACCCGTCGCGGCATCCGCCTGGATAGCCACGTTGAACCGGGCACAGGAACCGTGCGCATCGACGTCATCGCCTTCCAGCAGGTGATCCATAATCTCCTGCGGAACGCCGCCGAGGCTCTGGCTGGTCACCCGCACCCCGTCATCACGGTCCGCGGCGCATGTGTCGATGGCAAGGCGGAAATCACCGTTGCCGACAACGGCCCCGGCATTCCTGCGGACGAGCTGCCCCGTGTCTTCGAGCCCTTCTTCACCACCCGGCCCGATGGCATGGGCCTCGGCCTGCCGCTTTGCGCGCGGCTGATCGAGAATATGGATGGTAGCATCCACGTTACCAATCAGGGCGGCGCCGTTTTCACGATCCTCCTGCCATGCGAGGCCTCGCAATGATCTATCTCGTTGACGACGACGCCGCCGTGCGCGAGGCGCTGACCCTGCTGCTCTCGACCTATGGCAAGACCGTACGGGCTTTCCCTGATGCGGCGCACCTGCTGGCGCATATGGATCGCGACAAGCCCGGCATCCTCATCCTGGATCTGCGTATGCCGACCACTAGCGGCCTGCAGCTGATGGCTCAGCTCGCCGCCAAGGGCATTTCCTGGCCCGCCATCATGATCACCGGCCATGGCGACGTGGAGGCCTGCCGCCGGGCTTTTCGCGCGGGCGTTACCGACTTCCTGGTCAAGCCCGTCGACGAGCATGTGCTGATGGAGGCGATTGCCGCCTGTGAGTTGCAGCTCGAACAGCAGCTCGTCCGCACCGAGGCGGAAGCGTCGCTTGCCCAGCTCACCAACCGCGAAGCCGAGGTGCTGGAGATGGTCGCCAGGGGCCTCGGTAGCAAGGAGATCGCGACGGCGCTCGATGTCTCCGTGCGCACCGTCGACAGCCACCGTGCCAGCATCGCGGCCAAGCTCGGCACGCCCTCCGTGGCCGAGCAGACCCGCCTATGGCTGATGACCCATCCGTAATCCTACCGAGTGTCTTCGGTTGGCCTGCCAATTTCGCAGCGGGCGCCCGCCCCATACCTTCCTCGTCGTAACAACCGCTCTATAGACGAGGTCTCCGATGAAAAATGTCGTTCTAGCTGCTGCATTGGCCCTTCTGGCTGTTCCTTCCTTCGCAGCCGATCAGGTTGCCCTGCCGAGCCTGGGCACCCAGCTGGCGCTCGACCTGGCACAGGGTGCCGTCGAGGCCTGTGCCGCCGATGGCTACAATGTCGCTGCCGCCGTCACCGACCGCTCGGGCATCCTGCTCGCCCTGGTCCGCGCTGAAAACGCAGGCGCCCACACTGCTGACGCCGCGACCGCCAAGGCCTATACTTCGGCAGCCTCGCGCAACCCCACCAGCGGCATGGCCAAGACTGTTCAGGAAAACCCGGGCGCAGCCGGCCTCGTTGATATTCCCGGCTTCCTGGTTCTGGCCGGCGGCGTGCCGGTCAAGGCGGGCGATGCCACCATCGGCGCCATCGGTGTCGGCGGCGCTCCCGGTGGTCACCTCGACGAAGCCTGTGCCGTTGCTGCACTGGACGCCCAGGCCGACCGCCTGAAGTAATTGCCAGCCCCGCGCGCCTCAGGCGCGCGGGCATTCACCGCGGAGGCGACATGCGAAAGTTCATTATTGCAGGAATGTTGATCATGACGATGAGCGGCAATGCGCAGGCCTCGGTGCTTGCGGCAGTCGAGGCTAGGAACCATCCCGCATTGGAACAGGCCCTGGCTTCAGGCGATGCAGTCGAGGAGCGCAACGACAGCGGTCAAACGCCGCTGCTGGTGGCGGTCTGGAACGACGACTTCGAAGCAGCCCGCCTGCTGATAGCGGCCGGTGCGGACGTCAACGCCAAGGATAACATCAAGGATAGCCCCTATCTGGTCGCCGGGGCTCACGGCCGTGTCGAAATCCTCCGCCTCATCCTCGCCAATGGCGCCGATCTGGCGAGCACCAACCGTTTTGGCGGCACGGCGCTGATCCCCGCAGCTGAAAAGGGCCATCCCGAAGCCGTGGAGCTGCTGATCGCAGCCGGGGTGGATATCGATCATATCAATGATCTGGGCTGGACCGCGCTGCTTGAGGCGGTCCTCCTCACCGATGGCGGGCCAGTGGCTCAGCGCATCGTCAAAACGCTGCTCGATGCCGGTGCGGATCGCACGATCCCCGATTTCGAGGGCAGGACCTCGCTGGATCATGCGCGTGCCCGTGGCTTCGCCGAAATCGCGGCAATGCTCGAAGCAAAGTAAGCGCCATGCCGCCCTTGGGGCGGCATGGCAATTCAATCAGCTGAACGTTGCGGAGACGACGCCGAGGCAGGGAGCCTCCGCGCGCGCAACCTTGCCCGCGAATGGAACCGGCCCGATGCGCGCGCCGGTGATGATGACATCACCCGCCTTCAGCATCAGCCCGCGGCCGACCACATGGTTGGCCAGCCACGCCAGCGCGGCCAGCACGTTTTCGGTGGTTGCGCCGCCCGGCTTGGTCTCGGCCAGTGCGTCGTCCAGATACAGGTTCAGTTCCTGGTTGCCGAATTCGGGCAGGGTGGTGGGGTCGACTCTCGGCCCGAGCACAACGCAGCCATTGCTCTGCAGGTCGGCAAAATTGACCAGCTGGGGCACCTTGCTGCGGTCGGCATAACGCGACGCCAGCAGTTCAAGCGCCACATGCACGCTGGCGATAGCGCCCCGAAGGTCGGCCGGCGTGTAGTCCGTCTCCCGAGCGGGCAGGTCCCGGGCCAGCGTCACGGCCACTTCGACCTCGATGCCGAAATCGGCATAGTCGGCACGACGCAGGTCGCTGCCGCTCTGATGCACGCTGAAGGCTGGAATGGGTGAGCAGAAGGGCGTGCCGGTTTCGGGCATTGGCGAAACCTTCCACGCGCCGATCGGGCCAAGGGCCGCGACGGTTTCGTCCTGGATGGCATAGGCCGTGGCGAGGTCCTGCGGCACCAGGTCCGCAGGCAGATCGGTCAGTTGGGTGCCGGCTTGCCGTTGTGCGAGCAGCAGTGTGGTCAGTGAGTGAGGCATGTTGGGGTCCAGAATGGTGCCGATATCAAATCGGTTGCGGTCAGCATGCCACCAAATGAACGTCCCGTCGTCCCGATGCAAGGTAGGATATGGGATAACTCGAAAAGTGATGGCCGGGGGCTTGGGCGCACCCCGGCCACGCTGGTCAGGCGTCCGGCAGTGCAGCCAGAACCTGAATTTCAACCTTGATCTCGGGCAGGGCGAGGCGAGCCTCGACTGTTGCGCGGACCGGGGCACAGCCTTCGGGGACCCAATTGTCCCACACGCTGTTCATCTCGTCGAAGGTCGCGATATCGCTCAGCCAGATGTTGACCTGCACCAGGTGGCGCTTGTCGGTGCCGGCTTCTGCGAGCAGGTCTTCGATGCGGGCAAGGATGTCCGTGGTCTGCTGGGCAACGGTGCGGCCGACATGGTTGGCGGCAGTCATGCCCGACATATGCACGTTGCGGCCGTTGATCACGATGCCGCTCATGCGCTTGCCGACGCGAAGGCGCTGGATGGTCATTACTAGTCCTTTCAGTGAGAAATTGTGCAGGCGGCCAGCTTTTCGCCAGGGCCGGGCCAGGCCGGAGCGCGGCCATTGGCAAGGCGCTGGCGCTCAAGCTTGGGATCGGGGATCGGCACCGCATCGAGCAGCGTCTGCGTATAGCGATGCGCCGGCTTGCCGATAACCTGGGCCGTTTCGCCCAGTTCCACCATCTGCCCGCCATACATCACGCCGATGCGATGGCTGAGTTCGGCCACCACCGCGAGGTCATGCGCTACCAGCAGATAGGCCACCTGTGAATCGCGCCGCAGTTCACCCAGCAGGTCGATGATGTCCTGCTGGATCGATACGTCGAGCGCCGAGACCGGTTCGTCGAGCACCACCAGGCGCGGATCAAGCATCAGGGCTCGCGCGATGGCGATGCGCTGCCGCTGGCCGCCCGAGAACTCATGCGGGAAGCGGTCGATGGTCGACTTCGGCAGCTTCACCCGGTCGAGCACCTGCAAGGCACGGGCGCGGGCGATCGCACCCTGGCCATGGATATGGGCCGGCTCCTCGAGGATTTCGCGCACGGTCATGCGGGGGTCGAGCGAGGTGTAGGGGTCCTGGAAAACCACCGACATGCGCTGGCTTGCCGCGAGGCGCTTTGCCGGGCTTGCCGAGGCAAGGTCCACCCCTTCGAACACCACCTGGCCAGTCGTCGGGCGATAGAGCCCCAGAATGGTCGACAGCAGCGTGGTCTTGCCCGAGCCGGACTCGCCCACGATGCCAAGCGTTTCCCCGGGCGCGAGATCGAAGTTCACCCCGCACAGCGCGTGGATCACCCGTTCGTCTTCCGTCAGCAGCTTGGTGCGCGGCTTCAGGAAGTGGCGCGACAGGTCCTTGACGCTGAGCAGCGGCTCTCCCGACGCGAGCAGGGCGGGAGCACCCGACCCGACCACGGCATCGGCCGTCAGGCGCGGCGCAAGGCTCAGCAGGCGCTGGGTATAGGGATCCTGCGGCGCGTTGAAGATCGTGAACACGTCATTCTCTTCCACCACGCGACCCTCGCGCATCACCGCAACGCGGTCCGCGATACCGGCGACCAGCGCCAGGTCGTGCGTAATGAACAGCATCGCCGCATTGGTGCGCTCCCGCGCGATCCGCAATGCGTCCAGCACCTGCGCCTGCACGGTCACGTCGAGGGCGGTCGTCGGCTCGTCGGCGATGATCAGGTCGGGGTCGTGGATCATCGCCATGGCGATGACGATGCGCTGGCGGATACCACCGGACATCTGGTGCGGATACTGGTCGAGACGGCTCTTGGGGTCGCGGATGGCCATCAGCGTCAGCAGTTCCACGGCCCGCTCGCGCGCTTCCTGCTTGTCGAGCTTGCCCGACAGGCGGAACGACTCTTCGAACTGCGCGCCGATGGTCAGCACCGGGTTGAGGCTGGTCGAGGGGTCCTGCAGGATCGTGGCGATGCGGCGGCCGCGATAGGCGCGCCAGGCCTCGAAATCGAGCCCGCCGGTATCCTTGCCGTCAAAGGCGACGCGGCCGGTGCGGATGGCGCCGATTGGCAGCAGCCCCGCAATCGCCAGCGAGGTCAGCGACTTGCCGCTGCCCGATTCACCCACAAGCCCCAGAACCTCGCCGCGCTTGATGTGGAGATTGACCCCGGACACCGCCGGACGCTCCGCCTTGGCAAAGTGCACACTGAAATTGTCGATGCTGACCAGATGGTCGGCATCCGGCGGCGGCAGCGACGCATCGGGAATGTAGATCGCATGCGTCGCGTTGAGCGGATTGGACGGGCTTGCCTTGGGGTTAAACGCGTCGCGCAGGCCTTCGCCGACATAGTTGATCGACAGCACGATGAGAATGATGATCGCGCCGGGGCCATAGAACATCCATGGACGGGTCAGCACGGCGCTCTGCGCATTGGCGATCAGCAGGCCGAGCGAGGTATCGGGCGGACGCACGCCGAACCCGAGGAACGACAGCCCGGTTTCAGACAGGATGGCGACACCCACCAACAGCGCGGTTGCGACGATGATGTGGTCGGCGACGTTCGGCACCATATGCTGCAGCATGATGCGCAGCTTGCCCGCACCCATGACCTTGGCGGCCTTGATATAGGGCATTTCGCGCAAGTTGAGCGAGACGCCGCGCACCAGCCGCGCCACCGAGGTCCAGAACAGGGCCCCGAGAACCAGCGACAGCCCCAGCCAGGAGACGCCGGCCTGCGACAGGCTGTTGCCCAGGAATGCCGCCAGCGCGATCGTTGGAATGGTCAGCACCAGGTCGACAAGGCGCATGATGGTCGCGTCGACCTTGCCGCCATAATAGCCGGCCACGATACCCATGATGGTGCCGAGGATGCTGGCGATCAGCGCCACCGACCCGGCGATCATCAGCGATTGCTGCATGCCGCGCATGGCCAGGGCCAGCATGTCGCGGCCCAGCGTATCGGTGCCCATAGGGTGCCCCCACGAGGGAGCTTCCGACAGGTCCGGCGTGATTTCGGTCGGCCCATAGATCCAGACCATCGGCCCGAAAATGGCGATCAGCACCAGCACCGACAGCACGGTCAGTCCCATCACCGCCAGCGGATTGGCCACGAAGCGGCGGCGCGCCATGGTGAGGCGGGAGATCGGCTGGTCGTCAGCAGCAGGGATCGAGGTTTCAAGCATCGCCATAGCGCACTCTCGGGTCGATGACGGCGTAGAGGATGTCCGCAATCAGGTTGAACAGGATGACCGCGAAGGCCGCGATCAGGAGCCAGGCCATGACGGCATTGGCGTCCCGGTTGGCGATGGATTCGAGCAGGAACCCGCCCATGCCGCGCCACTGGAAGACCGTCTCGGTGATCACCGCGCCGGAGAACAGCGCCGGCAGGTCGAGTGCGATCACCGTGACGATGGGAATGAGGGAAGGGCGCACCACATGGGAGCGGATGATGCGGCCGCGCGACAGGCCGCGCAGCACGGCGAACCGCACGTGATCGCTCGACAGGGCCTCCACCACCGCCGTGCGCTGATAACGGCTCCAGCTGGCATAGTGGATCATGGTGAGCGCAATGGTCGGCAAGATGAGGTGCCCGGCCATGTCGGCCATCAGCGGCAGGAACTCGCTGGGCGCAGGAACGGACACGTCGCCCACGGTAAAGAACACGCGGCTGCCGCTGCTCTTGTTGACGAAGATGCCCATCTGCTTGAGCACAACGGCCAGCCAGAATGAGGGCAGGGCGATCAGCACGAAAGCCGAGGTCGAAATGATGTGGTCGGCGACGCGATTGCGATAGAGCGCGGCCAGCGTGCCGGCAATCAGCGCCAGCAGCGCGGCGATGCCAATGGCAACGCTCACCAGGCGCAACGTCACCGAAACGCGGGGCATGAGCTCTGCCCCGATATTCTGGTTGGATTTGACCGACGGGCCGAAATCCCCGCGGGTCAGCCCGCCGACCCAGTTCAGGTATCGCATCACCACGGGCTGATCGAGCCCGAGGCGCGCCTCTTCGGCGGCGATGACGTGATCTGGGACGGCAGGCTGCTGCTCGCGCAGCTCAAAGAGCGGGTCGCCCGCCAGCGCCACAAGTACGAAAACCACGAAGGTGGAAACGATCAGGATGCCGATACTGTTGATCAGGCGTCTTAAAATCAGATTTCCCATTCAGCATTCTCCTGGGCGCAAGGCGGGCGCAAGCATTACTTCTGGTCGACGGGGCGGATACGGCCCCAGTGCCACCACGGAACCGAGTATTCCAGCTGGTCGGAATACCCGAAGAACCGCTTCGTACGAGCGTAGTAGGTGCCGTACCACAGCAGGGGAACCCACTGCGTGTCACGTGCCCACACTTCCTGCAGGTGCCGGTAGTGCGCGCCACGTTCTTCGCGGGTCAGGGCCTCGCGTGCAGCCTTGTAGGCCGCGTCGACGTCTGGGTTTGCGTGGCCGCCAACGTTGTTGAGGCCGCCCGTCGAGTACTTCTGCGCGGTGATCTCGGGATCGGGCGACATGCTGCCACCCACGATGATCATGTCGAATGCGCCTTCCTTGCGGACGCGCTCGCCCCATTCCACGGCGCTGAGCCCGGCAAACTCAACCTTGATGCCGACGGCGTCGAGGTTGTTGACGACGATCTGCGTCAGGGCCTTATGGCCATGGAAGCTGTCGAGGTAGAACAGGCGCAGGTTTGCGCGCACGCCATCGGCGCCGCGGGTCAGGCCGCTCTCGTCGAGCAGTTCGTTGGCGCGCGCCACGTCATGTGCGGGGGCCTTGGCTTCGGGGTTGAATGCCCATTCCACATTGCCCAACAGGTAGTGGTCCCACGCTTCGCTCGCGCCGGGATCGGCGATCTTGGCGATGTCGGCGCGGTTCACGGCCATGGCGACGGCGTCGCGGCGGCGCTGGTCGGCCCAGAGCGGGTTCTTGTGGTTGAAGTCAAGCAGGGCCATGCCCGGGCCACGGCCGCGCATCAGTTCGACATCGGCGCCTTCGATCAGGTGCAGGCGGTCATAGGTCAGCGTGTCCTGCGGGAAGAAGTCTGCTTCGCCACGGGTGACCATCCGCACGCATTCGTCGCGATCAGGCTGGATCTTGAGGATCAGGCGATCGATCTCGGGCTGCGGACCCCAGTGATCCTTCACCTTCTCGAGGATGATCTGGTTGCCCTTTTCCCATTCCACGAGGCGGAACGGACCCGAGCCAACCGGCTTGAGGTTGTGCGGATTGGTGTCCCAATCGGTGCCTTCATAGAGGTGGCGCGGCACGATGTGGCAGAAGATGAAATTGCCGAGCTGAACGAGGAAACCGGCGTTCGGCGAGCTCAGGTAGTAGTCGACCGTGTAATCATCGACGGCAACGATATGGTCCACGTTGTGCAGGAAGGGGGCGCCGGAATAGCCCATCTTCTTCACATAGGTGTGGGTGTAGACGATGTCGTGTGCGTTGAGCGGCTGGCCGTCCTGCCAACGGGCTGCCTTGTTGACGTGGAAGCGCCAGCGGCGTGCGCCGTCCAGCATTTCCCAGTGCGTGGCGAGATCGGGGTAGGAGCCGTTGAAGTTGTACCATTCGGTCAGCACAACGCGGTTGTAGATGTTGTTGCAGACCAGGTACCCGGCGCTTGCCGTGTAGTTGCGATAGACGTCGTTGAAATGGATAGCGTCGTGCGGTGTCACGACGACAAAATCGATACTCATGATTTCCTCGGGAGAGAGTCAGACAGCGGGAGGCGGTGGGGGACCGCCTCCCATGGGGCGCGTCGATTACTCGGCGCGGACGCCCCATTGTTCGATATTCATCGTGGTGCCGTACTTGGACGGGTTCACGAAGATGTTGGCGTACTGGTCGTTGAACACGGCCATGTTGAACACGGGGAACAGCGGCACGACCATGCCGTCTTCCAGCAGCGCCACGTCGAGCTGGTTGGTCAGCTCCACGACTTCGGCGTCATCCAGCGACACCGAAACCTTGGCCACGAGATCGTCGACGATCTCTGAGGAATAGCCGTAGTAGTTGCGTGCGCCGTTGGTGGCGTACCACTGGGCCAGCGAGAGCGCGCCCAGGTCGAGTGCGGTGCCGGTGACGAAGATGTCGAAGTTGCCGGCCTGCGATTCAGGGCTGTAGCGGGCACGGTCGGCAGCGTCGATGAACGTGGTGATGCCGAGCTTTGCCAGCTGGGCCTGTGCCAGTTCGGCGAGCTGCATGCGGATCGGGTCGATGCTGTAGGTCAGGATCTCGAGCGAACGCACGGGCGTGCCATCAGGCTTGTGCAGGGCGCCGTCGACGATCTTGTACCCTGCGCCTTCGAGCAGCGCGATCGAGCCTTCCACGTCGCCCGAGCCAACGCCGGTCTTGCCGGTATTGTCACGATAGGCAATTTCGCCGCCCGCAGCCTGGCCCGGAATATAGGCACCGCTGGTCATGGCCTCGGCGCCTTCGACATATTGGCCGAGGGTACGGCGCGTCATGTCGGAGCTGTCGAGTGCGCGGGTGATGGCCTGGCGCAGAACCACGTCTTCCATGGCATCGCCCGATGCCTTGAGGCTGAAGTGGAAGTAGGTGAGGGTCGGGCCGAGCTCGAGGCTCACGCTGTCGAGCTGCTGCACGTGCTCGACAGTATCGAGCGAAGCGGCACCATAGAGTGCGCCCACTTCACCATTCTGCAGTGCCGTCACCTGCTCGCTGACCGAGGCGATGAAGCGGAAGTGGACCTTGTCCAGCTTTGCCGGTTCGCCATACCAGTTCGGGTTCTTGGCAAGGGTCAGCACCACGCCGTCCTGGTAGCTTTCAACCTGGTAGGGGCCACCCGAGAACTGCGGCACGTTGACGGTCAGGCCTTCGTTGAACGAGGTCTTCAGGTCGCCATAGGTCGAGGCAATGTGGGCCGGCAGGATGTAGGGGAACAGCGTCTTCCAGAGGCCGAAGGGTTCGCTGAGGGTGAAGCGGACGGTCTTGCCGTTTTCGCTGGCCCAGGTCTCCGTCACCAGTTCATAGCCCTGCGTGAAGGCGGGCAGGCATTCGCCGCAAGCCTTGGGGTCCTGCACCTGCTGGGTGTAGATGAAGTCGGCAGCCGAGATCGGCGTACCGTCCGACCACACGGCTTCGTCGCGAATGACATATTCCACGACCATCGGGTCCTGCTGCACGATACCGGCCGAAACCAGCAGCGCCTCGTTCAGCACCACTTCTGCGTCGGTGGTGGTCAGGAACGGATGCGGGTAGATCGGCCACTGCAGCTGGCGGTTGCCGGTCAGGTCGCCCTTGGCGGTCACGGGGTTCCAGTTCGGCGGAGCGCTCGAAACGGTGAAGACGAGTTCGCCACCGTCCTTCACGGGAGTTACGTCAGCAGCAATGGCTGGGAAGGCAGTACCTGCCATGGCAACGAGCGTGGCCAGGGCAGTGGTGCGGCGCAAGAAACCTGTGGTCATAGATTATCCCTTTCGCGGCCCGGCCGATGATTATTCTCATCCCAACATCGGGGGCCTTGGCATCGAGGCTAGGTCGCAGTAATTGTTCTGGTCAATTGACTTATGTTCATAAACATATCGGAACTGTCATGAATGACACGGAACTGCTGCATTTAATAAGATCCCGCGTTCCGGCTCTTACGTCGCGCGGACTCGCTCGGGTTATCATGGAGTTAGTGGCACAGGGCGACATCCCGGCGGGGCGCAAAATGCCGACGGTTCGTGTCGTGGCATCATCCCTTCGTATGAGTGCGGCCAGCGTGGCCCTTGCCTGGGGAGAACTGGTCCGCTGGCAGGTTTTCGAGACCCGTCGCCGTGGCGGCACCTTTGTTCTGGGGCCCGCCCAGGCGCCGCGCGCCACCCGTTTCGATCACATGATCCGCGCGTCGCAGAATATTCAGATCAACTTGGGTAATCTTACTCCGGACATCAAAATACTGCCGCCGCTCGAACCGGCGCTGCATGCCGCCTGCCAGAATCCCATCCTGCATGACCCATACCCGTTCCTCATAACCGACGCCCTGCGCGACGCGGTTCGGCCCAACTGGCCGTTCAAGACTGAGAGTTTTCTAGCCACCCATGGCGGCGTCGATGCGGTCGAACTCGCCCTCAAGGGCGTCTCCCGTCCCGGCGATCGAATTATCGTCGAAAGCCCCGGCGTCTCGCGTGTTCTCGACATTGTCGAGTCCATTGGGGCCGTACCGATTCCGGTCAACTACGGCCCCGGTGGCCCTGATCTGTCCCAGCTGAAATGGGCGCTTTCGCAGCGTCCGTCCGCGATGATCTACCAGCCAATTGGCCAGTCTCCCTCCGGCCATTCCGTCAGCCCGATGTGGGTGGAGCAGGCGGGCAAGTTGCTTGCGGGTTCCAGTATTCCGATAATAGAGCTGTCGCAGACGTCGCTCATGCACGAAACAAATGGATGCTCACTCGGTACGCTGTTTCCTGAGCGAACAGTCAGAATTCATTCGTACAACTATTTCTTTGGTTCTGGACTTCGTGTCGGCGTGGCTGGCGGCAGCCCCGACGTCATCGATCGCATGTGGCAACCCCTCACTTTTTCCTCGCGCTGGGTCAGCCGGGTCTTCCAGGATGCGCTGGCGTTTCAGCTCACCGACTCGACCGCGCGCCAGCATCTCGACCGCTACGTTGCGCGAGCCTTGGGACGTCACCGGAACATGCTCGGCGCTCTCCGCGCCGTCGGCTTCGACCTGCCAGAAACCCGCGGCCCATCGATCTGGCTCCCGGTGCTGGACGAACATGTCGCGACCACCCATATGGGCCTGCATGGCATCGTTGTTCATCCGGGGCGATATTTTGCCGTCGGTCCGCGGACCCTTCACCACGTGCTGATCAACAGCACCTTGCTCGACGATGGCTACGAGGACATCGCCCGCAAGCTCGCGGAGGCTGCCTGCTGAGCCGGGCAGGGGCCGGCTTGCCCCTTTGGGTGGCGCATGCGAGACAGCGCCTTTCCCGGGGCCCCAATGGAGTTTGGTTGTGAGTGTTGCTTTCACCAAGGAAGACAGTGCTGAAACTGCGTCGGAAACCCTGCTGCCCGACCGCGAGATTTCGCCTGAGCCGAACTACGTGACCGAGGCCGGCCTTGCAGCCCTGCGCGCCCAGCTGGAAGAGGCCCGCGTGGCCTTCGAGGCCGCCAGCGCCATCGAGGACATCAACGAGCGCCGGCGCCAGTCAGCCGGCCCGCTGCGCGACTTCCGCTACTTCACCGAACGCCTGCGGACCGCGCAGGTCCTGCCGCCTCCGGACTCCACCGAAACCGTGGCCTTCGGCAGCACGGTCTCCTTCAGCCGCGACGATGGCCGCACCCAGCAATACCGCATCGTTGGCGAAGACGAAGCCGATCCCAAATCCGGCTCGATATCCTACGTCTCGCCGGTCGCGCGCATGCTGATGGGCAAGGAAGTCGGCGACACCGTTACCGTCGCCGGCCGCGAGCTCGAAATCACCGGGATCGCCTAAATCCCCAGCCCCGCCAGCACGCGGCGGGACTCCGCCACGTCACGATGCGTCTGCGCGATCAGCTCGTCCACCGTCGCAAACCGTTGCATGCCGCGCAGCTGCTGCACGAGATAGAGCACCACGGTCAGCCCGTAGAGCGTCTCGTCGAGGTCGTGGATATAGGCCTCGATGCGCGTGTCATTGACGTCGTCAAAGGTGGGGTTCATGCCCACGCTGGCCGTGGCGCCAAAGATCGCGCCCGAGTGCGGAAACTGCGCGATGGTGCAGTAAACCCCATCCGGAGGCAGTTGGCTCCCGGCTGGCATCGAGACATTGGCCGTCGGAAACCCCAGCAGCCGGCCGCGCTTGTCGCCATGTACGACGAGTCCGCGATAGCTCGCATATCGTGTGAGGTCGAGCATTCAGGTTGCGTCGGCCAGGCCCAGATACTTGCTCTGATGAAACACCAGCGGCGCCACCTGGGGAAACAGGTGGCTCTCCAGCACCTCGAACAGGATGATTTCGTGGTCGCCACCCTGCAGGCGGTCATTGACCCGGCAATCGAGCCACAGCGTAGCGCCTTCGATGAACAGCGCGCCGCCCTGGGTCGATTTCCACTCCACGCCCTCGAACCGGTCCCCTGTGCGCGCCGATAGCTTGCGTGAGAGGCCCTCCTGGCCCGCACCGAGCACGCTCAGCCCGATGTTGGCCGATTTCATCAGGCGCGGCCACGTCGAGGACGTGTGCGCCACGCAGACGGAAACCAGTGCAGGTTCGAGCGATACGGAGCTGAAGGAGTTCACGGCCATGCCGATCGGCGTGTCACCATCCATGGCGCACACGGCGACGACGCCGGTGGGGAACATGGAGAACGCCTTCCGCAGTACCATTGTTGGGTGAACATCACTTGCTTGCAAAGCTTCAGCCACCTATTCCTCCGACATTAGTCAATTTTGATTATTTGAAACGAAGCTATCTAATTTGGTATTTGGAGACAAGCTGGTTCCAGCGGGTCTCCCTTCAATCGCGAGGAGCGAGCATGTCGAACATTACGCGTCTGGTGGTCCTTGGTGCCGTGCGCCAGTTCCAGCCGGTGCACGGTTATTTCCTGCGGCGCGAACTTATGACTTGGCACGTCGATGAATGGGCCAACATTCAGCCCGGTTCGATCTACAACGCCCTCAAGTCGCTCAAGCAGGATGGTTACATCGAGGAGAGCGGCACCGAGGCGGCAGGGAAGCGCCCCGAGCGCACCGTCTACCGGATGACCCCGCTGGGCGATGTCGAACTGATGCGCCTCCTGCGCCAGACCCTTTGGGTCGTCGAGCCGTTCGATACCAAGCCGGTCATGGCCCTGACCTCGTTCATGTTCCTGCTTAGCCGCGCCGAGATCATTGCGGCCCTCAAGTTCCGCATCGCCGAGATCGACGCCAAGATTACCAGCAATGGCTTCGACATCGAGGATGTCGCCCGTTCCACCACCACACCCGCCTATGTGCGCGAAATCTTCGAGCTCTCCTCGCTCCGCCTCAAGGCAGAGCAGCAGTGGGCTCGCGATATCTATGACCGCATCTGTGAAGGTCATTATGTGTTCGCGGGTGAAGAAACGGCCGTAACTACAGGCTAGAGAACGATATTTCAGTGAGGCCGGCGGCGTGTCGCCGGCCTCACCGGAAGTGGATCAGGCCAGCTTGCGATAGGCCGCGCCCGGATGGTCGTCGCCGAGGATCGGGCTAGGCGTGCCAACCAGGCGCTCGCGCAGCGTGTCACCCTCATAGTCCGAAGCCGCCACGCCGCGGGCCCGCAGGATCGGCATGACCTGCTCGACGAAGTCGATGGTCGAGGTCGGCTGGATCACCGGCGTGAACAGGAACCCGTCGAGATCGGCGCCGTCGGCCATCGCGCACATCATGTCCGCGAACTTCTCGGCCGTGCCGACGAAGGGCAGGGTGCGCACGCCATGGGCATGCCAGTCCTTCAGCACGTCCCCGACGGTCTTGTCGCCAAAGCGGGCGATCTGCGTCTGCGACAGCTCGGTGTGCAGGTCGCTCATCTTGGTGGCGGCGTCATACGAGGAAAGGTCGAGCCCGGTGAACCAGGCATAGGACGCAACCGCCACTTCCGGCGTCTGCGCGTCGAGGATTTCCTGATACTTGCGCTTGGCTTCCTCTTCCGTCGCGCCGAGCACGGCCGAAACGGCGCTCATGATCTTGATGGAGTTGGGGTCGCGGCCATTGGCGACGGCCTCGGCGCGCAGCGCCTTCACCTGACCGGCCAGCTTCTCGATTGAGCCGCCACCGAGGAAGATGCATTCGCCGTGCTTGCCGCCGAACTGGGTGCCGCGCTGCGACGAGCCGGCCTGGAACAGCACCGGGGTGCCCTGCGGCGAATACGAGGCGTTGCCATAGCCATTCGAGCGGAAGTAGGGCCCTTCATGCGAGATGCGGTGCACCTTGGCCGGGTCGGCGTAGCGGCCCGCCTTGTCGCGTTCCAGCGCACCGCGCTCCCAGGCGCCTTCAAACAGCTTGTAGCAAAGCTCCATGAAGTCGTCGGCCATGTTGTAGCGTTCGTCATGGGCCACCATCGGCACGCCGAAGGCCGCGACGGCGGTTTCGGCCGTACCGGTCGTCACCACGTTCCAGCCAATGCGGCCCTTGGAGATGTGATCGAGCGTCTGCATACGGCGTGCAAATGCATACGGCGCCTCGAGCAGGGTCGAGCCGGTCATCACGATGCCGAGCTTTTCGGTCGAGGCCGCGATGGCGGCGCCAACGATGGCCGGGTCGAGGCGGGGCAGGTCGAGCCCTTCGGTGGTGCAGATGTCGGGGCGCTTGCCCTTCACGTCGGCCCAGCCCCAGGCATCGGCCAGGAACAGGAAGTCGAGCTTGGCGTCTTCGCAGATCTTGGCGACCTTCACCCAGTAGTCGAGCGTGTCGTACATGTGACGTTCGCTGTCCGGATGGCGCCACGTGGCCGTGCCGGAGTCATTGGTCTGGGCGTTTTCAAACAGCCCGAAACGCAGCTTCTTCATAGCAATTTCTTTCGTAAAACTCGGAAAGGGGTGGGGCGCCTAGCGCCCGACCAGATCTTCGTCGCTCCACCACAGGAAGCGCTTACGCAGCACGGCGAGGACGGACACGAGAAACACGCCGAGAAGGCAGAGGAGGGCGATGCTGGCCCAGGTGACGGGCAGGTTTGCCTGTGCGGCGGCGATGGTCACCAGCGAGCCCAGGCCCGCCTGCTGACCGGCAGCCACGAATTCGGCAACCGCTGCACCCACGACGGCCAGTGGCATCGCAATGCGCAGGCCGGCGAACACGAAGGGCATGCAGCCCGGCAGACGGAGATCGCGGAAGATTTCCCAACGGCTAGCATGCAGCGTCTTGAACACGTCCAGTGCCTTCTGGTCCACGTCGCGCAGCCCGGCCAGCGAGTTGACCAGCATAGGGAAGAACACCACGAGCGCCGTCACGATATACTTGGGCATCATGCCGAAGCCGAAGGCGACGACGAGTGCTGGCGCGATAGCCACCACAGGCGTCACCATCACCACCACGATGAGTGGCATGACGGCCTTTTCGATGATCGGCAGTTCCGCCATGGCGACGGCCAGCAGGAAGCCGAACAGAATGCCCGCACCTGCGCCGATGGCGACTTCCTGTGCGGTCACCAGCATGTTGGACCAATACATCTTGGGGTCGCTGGCCAGGCTGTTGCCGATGGCGTCCAGGGTCGGGAGCACATAGGGATTGTTCAGCGCCACGACCTGCCAGAGCACGGCCACGATGATGAAGGTGACTGCCGGCGGGCCCCAGTTGAACAGGGCGGAGGCCAGGCTGATCGGCTGGCCCTTTGAGGTTGCGAACTTACTTGGCACGGGCGGCCTCCATCACCTTGCGCAGAGACGAGCGAACCGTGCCTTCGAGATCGCGGAAGGCGTCGCTGGCATACATGTCTTCGCTGCGCGGGCGCGGCAGGTTGACGTCGATGATCTCGGAGATGCGGCCGGGATGGGCCGCCATGACCACGATGCGGTCCGACAGCATGATGGCTTCGGGCACCGAGTGGGTGACGAACAGCACCGATTTCCGGTTGGATTGCCAGAAGTCGAGCAGGCCCATGCGCTGCTGGTCGCGGTTCATTTCGTCGAGCGCCGAGAAGGGCTCGTCCATGAGCAGGATTTCGGGGTCGAACACGAATGCGCGGGCAATCGCGGCGCGCTGCTGCATCCCGCCCGAAAGCTGGGCCGGATATTTGTGAATGGCGTGCCCGAGCCCGAAGCTCTCGAGGATTTCCTTGGGGTCGCGCAGCGAGCGGCCCGCATTGGCATTGGGGTTGATCTTGATCGGCAGGGTGACGTTTTCGAGAATGGTCCGCCACGGCAGCAGGGCCGGTGACTGGGGAACCAGGCCAATGGCCTTGTCCTTCGATGCTTCCCGCACCGACTTTCCCTTGATGGTCACGCTGCCGCTGTCGGCTTCGGAGAGCCCGGCGACCACCTTGAGCAGAGTGGATTTGCCACAGCCGCTGGGTCCGATCAGCGAGACGAATTCGCCCTTGCGGATCGACAGCGTCACCCCGTTGAGCACGGTGGTCCGCGCTTCATCGGTGCCGAAGCTCTTGGTTACATTGCTCACCTGCACCCCGACATCGTCGGGGTGCGCGGCTTTCGCGTTGGCGGAGCTGGAGACTGACATAAACTGGCTCACTTCTCCGGCCAGATCAGCTTGCCGTCCTTGTAGAGCGAGGCGACAAGGTCGACATCCATCATGGATTCCAGCGGCGGCGGGTTCTTCAGGCCACCGAAAGTCTGGACCATCTCGTACTCACCCTGCCACTCTTCGTGCGTCTGGATGCCAGGCGCGCCGTAGATGCTGTTGCGGACCCAGTTGGATTCCACGCCCCAGGTGCGGCCCTGCTGTTCGCGGGGGAATGCCGAACCCTGGTTGTTGTCCTCGGCCAGCTTGCTGATCATGTCGACGCAGGTCTTCTCGTCGGCAAGGCACACTTCCAGCGCCTTGAGGCTGGCGCGCATGAAGTCGGCGGCGGCCTCGCGGTGCTTGGTCAGGAACTCGGTGTTCACTTCCATCACGTTGTAGGTGCCCTGCAGGCCGTAATTCTCGGGCAGGAATTCGCTGAACGGCAGGCCCATGGCCTTGAGCGTCTGCGGCTGGTTCGAGGCATAGCCGACAATGGCGTCGACCTGGCCGCGCGTTACGACCGTGGGGTCGTAGTTGGTCATCTTGATCAGCTCGACCTCGGACACGTCGACGCCAGCGGCATCAAGCATCGCCAGGGCGATCGGGGTGATGTTGATGAAGTAGCCGAGCTTGCGGCCCTCGAGATCCTTCAGCGTCTTCACCGCTTCATTGGCGAAGATCGAGAATGGCGAGGTGCTGCCATAGGTGGCGACGGCGGTGAGGTTGCGGCTGTTGGCGGCCGCCAGCATCACGTCCGAAGCCGAACCCAGCGCGGTGAACTGTGCCTGGCCCGATGAGACCAGCAGTTGCCCGTTACCACCGGCGGCATTGATATCCACCGTCAGGCACATGGCATCGAAGAAGCCCATTTCCTTGGCGAGGAAAACGTCGAGCTGGCCCGCGCTGGCCGAATATCCGTACCCGGAAATATAGGTGATCGTGCCGGCGGCCTTGTTGCGTTCGCATTCTGCGTCGCTGATCAGCACGTTCTCGGCGGCCGCTACAGTCTGCACCGACACATTCGCGAAGGCGAGGGCAGCGATCGCGCAACCGGCGAGCAGGCGGCCGTAACCGCGCCCAGTCAAAATTGGACTATGAATCAAAGATTCCTCCCTACAACGTCCCCTCCAACGGGACGCTGATCAGTAAACATGATCAAAATTGACTATGCAAACTTTTTGTTTTTCGGGGAGGCGAGGCGGGATAACCGGTTGTATGGGCACGCATTCGGCCCGGCGATGCCTCGATTCCGCACCGCCTTTGCCTGTTGATGAATGACGATAAAGCAGCCTTCGGTCCACCTGAACCAAAGTTCTGAACAGCCAGTTTCGGACCGATGAGTCGGCGGGTCAGGGGCCGCCGCTGAGGAAGGAAACGCGGGTGAGGTGGGTATAGGTGGCCTCAAGCGCCATCATGGCTACGAACACCAGGATGATCACCGGCGGCACCAGGATCGCATAGCTCAGCGCCAGCCGTTCCCAGCGCATATGCATGAAGATCGAGATGATCAGCCCGGCCTTGAGCGCCATCAGAGCCAGGATCAGCCCCCAGCGCAGGAAGCCCTGAAACTGCAGGATATCCACCATGTAGGAGCCGATGCTGAGCACGAACAGCCAGAACCACACCACCAGATACAGCCGTATCGGGTGCTGCTGCGTTTCCTGCGGAATGACCGCCACCGGGACATGCGTGACTGAATGGTTCATCTGGCTCACCACAGGTAGAACAAGGCGAATATGAACACCCACACGAGGTCGACGAAGTGCCAATAAAGGCCCATGATTTCGACCATTTCATAGCGGCCCTTGCGCCCGGTGAGGAAACCCGGACGCCCGTTTTCAAGGTCGCCCCGCCACACCTTGAACGCCACGATGAGCAGGAAGATCACGCCGATGCTCACATGGGTGCCGTGAAACCCGGTGATCATGAAGAAGCTAGCGCCAAACTGTGGCGCACCCCACGGGTTGCCCCAGGGGCGCACACCCTCGGCGATCAGCTTGCTCCATTCGAAGGCCTGCATGCTCACGAACATCAGCCCGAACCCCGCCGTCAGCAACATCAGTAGCACGGTCTTGGCTCGGTCGCGCCGATAGGCGAAGTTCACCGCCAGCGCCATGGTGCCGCTCGAGGTGATCAGCACGAATGTCATGATGGCGATCAGCAGCAGCGGCATGTGCTGCCCGCCGATTTCGAGCGAGAACACCTCGCTGGCATTGGGCCAAGGCACGGTGGTCGACATGCGGGCGGTCATGTAGCTGAGCAGGAAGCAGCCGAAGATGAAGGTGTCGCTGAGCAGGAACACCCACATCATCACCTTGCCCCAGGAGGCGGTCTTGAACGAGCGCTGGTCCGAGGACCAGTCGGCGACGATCCCCTTCCAGCCCTCAGGCCGGGCCGGGCCTTCATGCGGTTCGGCAGGCGCGCTCATGATAGGCCCCCTTGCGACAGCATCTGGCCGCAAAAGGCCAGGAACTCGGCGGCCGAGCCCGACAGCACGGCCAGCAGCACCGCCCACACAAACAGCATGAACAGCCAGTAGGTCGCGGAAAGCTCGATGCTGGCCCGGATGCGCTCGGGCCGCTCGTCGCGTTGAATCCGCTCAAATGTCCGCGCCAGCGCGACCATCCCACCGATGATGTGCAGGCCATGCGCCGCCGTCATGAGGTAGAAAAAGCTGTCCGCCGGCCCCGAATTGACGAAATTGCCGCTCGCGGTCAGCATTCGCCACGCCGCCAGTTGGCCGACGATGAACAGGAATCCGCCGCCGATGGCGACGAGCACGCCCACCCGGGCACCCCGCGTCGCGCCGCGGCTGGCGGCGCCCAGCGCCCATTCCAGCGCAATGCTGGTGGCGATCAGCGTCAGCGTATTCGGCCAGACGATCCAGGGCAGCTCCATCGCCCGCCAGTCGACCATTTCCGCGCGCAGCAGATACCCCGTGATCAGCAGCGCAAACAGCGAGCTGACGACGGCGAGGAACACGCCGAGGCCCACTTGCTCCGGCGAATGCGATGGGGGCGGGGCCTCCACCGCGCCGCCGCTCTCGTCCACCTGCAGCCAGGGCTTGGCGAAGATGCCGTGGCGCGACAGCCACCACCCGGCAATCAGCGTCAACACCGCAAGAAATCCCAGCATCGCGCTCATGACGGGTCTCCCCGCGTCAGGTTGCCCGGCACGTTCTGGGGAATGAAATCTTCCGGCGCGCCGGGAACGCTGTAGTCATAGGCCCACCGATAGACCACCGGCTGCTTGTCGCCCCAGTTGCCATGGGTGGGCGGGGTTTCCGGGGTCTGCCATTCCAGCGTCGTGGCGCGCCACGGATTGCCCCCGGCTTCCTTGCCGTGCTTGCGGCTCCAGATCAGGTTGAACACGAAGACGATCTGCGCGAAGCCGACGGTGAACGCCATGATCGAGATGAAGGCGTTCAGCGCATGGGCAGACTCGGGAAGGATCCCAAGGTCAAAGGACTCGAAATAGCGTCGCGGCACGCCCATCAGGCCCAGATAATGCATCGGGAAGAAGATCAGGTAGGCGCCGAGGAACGTTACCCAGAAATGGAACTTGGCCAGCCCGTCATTCAGCATCCGCCCGGTAACCTTGGGATACCAGTGATAGATCGCGCCAAAGATCACGAGGATCGGCGCCACGCCCATCACCATGTGGAAATGCGCCACCACGAACATCGTGTCCGATAGCGGCACGTCGACCACCACATTGCCCAGGAACAGCCCAGACAGCCCGCCATTGACGAAGGTGACGATGAAGCCCAGCGCAAACAGCATGGGTGGCGTGAAATGGATGTCACCCCGCCACAGGGTCAGCACCCAGTTATAGACCTTGATGGCGGTCGGCACCGCGATGATCAGCGTCGTCGTCGCGAAGAAGAACCCGAAATAGGGGTTCATGCCGCTCACATACATGTGGTGCGCCCACACGAGGAAGCTCAGTGCGCCGATGCCGACAATGGCCCACACCATCATGCGGTAGCCGAAGATATTGCGCCGGGCATGCGTACTGATCAGGTCCGACACGATCCCGAAGGCGGGCAGGGCGACGATGTACACTTCCGGGTGTCCGAAGAACCAGAACAGGTGTTGGAACAGGATCGGGCTGCCTCCGCCATAGCTCAGCTGCTCGCCCATCTCGATCAGCGTCGGCATGAAGAAGCTGGTGCCCAGATACTTGTCGAACAGCATCATCACCGAGGCCACGAACAGCGCGGGAAACGCCAGCAGCGCCATGATGGTGGCGACGAATATGCCCCAGATTGTGAGGGGCAGGCGCATCAGCGTCATGCCGCGCGTGCGGGCCTGCAGCACCGTCACCGTGTAGTTGAGCCCGCCCATGGTGAAGCCGATGATGAACAGGATCAGCGACACCAGCATCAGCATGATGCCCCATTGCTGCCCGGGCGTATTCGACAGGATCGCCTGCGGCGGATAGAGCGTCCAGCCGGCCCCGGTCGGTCCGCCCGGCACGAAAAAGCTCGAGACCAGCACCAGCACGGCCAGCAGGTACATCCAGTAGCTGAGCATGTTGGCATAGGGGAACACCATGTCCCGCGCGCCCACCATCAGCGGAATGAGGTAGTTGCCGAACCCGCCCAGAAACAGCGCGGTCAGCAGATAGACCACCATGATCATGCCGTGCATGGTGATGATCTGGTAGTAGCGCTCCACGTCGATGAAATCGACGACGCCCGGAAAACCGAGCTGCAGCCGGATGAGCCAGGACAGCACCAGCGCAACTGCCCCGATGGTCAGCGCCGTCACCGAATACTGCACCGCGATGACCTTGGCGTCCTGCGAGAAGACATACTTCGTCCACCAGCTGTGCGGGTGAACGAGTTCCATTTCCTCGATTTCGGCGGGCGGCACCGTTGCGCTCGCCTCATGGGGAATGTCGGTCATGCCATGCCTCCTCAGGCTCCCATTTGACGCTGGCCGTCTTGCTGCGGCCTCTCCCTCAATCCCGCTTTCCGCTCCCCAGAACTCCGCTACTGGGAAGCCAGCTGGGCGACCGTCGATTGCGACGCCAGCCACGTGTCGTAGTCCGCCTGCGTTGCCACCGTCACCGAACCGCGCATATAGGAATGGCCCGTGCCGCACAGTTCCGCGCACAGGATTTCGTAGGTTCCGGCCTTGGTGGGGGTGATCCAGTAATAGGTGACCGAGCCCGGGATCATGTCCATTTTCGCCCGGAACTGCGGCACGTAGAAATCATGCAGCACATCGATTGATCGCAGCAGGAACCGCACCGGCTTGTCGATCGGGACCATCAGTTCGCCCCCTTCGACCACCAGGTCATCCTGCCCGGCCGGGTCATCGGGGTTCACGCCCAGCGTATTGTCGAAGCTCACCAGCCGGTTGTCGGCCGCGCCGAGCTTTCCATCCGCGCCGGGCAGACGGAAACTCCACTGCCATTGCTGGCCGATGACCTCGATATCCGAGGAGTCTCCCGGCACTTCGACAAATTGTGCCCAGACGAACAGGCCCGGCGTCAGCAGCGCGATCACCCCGCCGGCTGTGATGGCCGTCAGCCAGCTTTCGAGCCGCCGGTTCTCCGGTTCATAGGCCGCCTTCTGCCCCTCCCGGTGCCGGAAGCGGAACAGGCAATAGGCAACGAACAGCAGCACCGCCGCAAACACCACGCCGGTGATCCAGAACGTCAGCACCGTCGTGTCGTCGATATAGCCCCAGTTCGACGCCAGCGGCGAAAACCACCAGGGGCTCATGAAGTGGAAGATGATCGACCCGGCAACGATCAGGACCAGAACGATTGCAATGGCCATCGCGCCCTCACGTCCCGCCGAAGGGGATAGTCAGGCACAAGTTGGGGGCACCGGCACAGGAGCACCCTGGTCGTCGAGAGCTGATGTCAGGTCGTTCTGCGGTCGTTCCCATGCCACGCTCCGAGCATCACTAGGCGATGAACTCAATGCACGATCATATTCGACGCAAGACAATGAGCCGCGCTTGCTAGCGGGCGGCTCACTTAACTTGAGGCTGTCATCGGGCGACTGCGTTGTCAATGAAATGTCGCAGCGGCCGATTGCCGGTTTGGGTGGATCTACTTCAACGTCGAGAGATAGGCGATGACATTGTCGATGTCGGCCTGATCCTTCAGCCCCGGAAAGCCCATCCGGTTACCCGGAAGGAAGTCCTTGGGGGAGGTGAGCCACTTCGACAGGTTCTCGGGGGTCCAGGTCAGTCCATCGTCCTTGGCCTTGGTCAGTGCCGCCGAATACTGGAAGTCGGGATGCGACCCGATCGGCCGTCCGACCACCCCGAACAGCACGGGTCCCGCTTTCTTGCCACCACCCTCGGCGACGGCATGGCAGCCGGCGCATCGGTTGAACACTTTTTCACCCGCCGCCGCGTCACCCGTTCCCTGGGCATGGCTGGCGCCGACGGTCATCAGGGATAGGCCGGCCAGGATTGCAAGACTGCGTAAATCCATTTGAATACCTCCTTCCAATTTGGGTGCCGTAACTGGTGGCGATCGAAATGGTTCCATGGCTTTTTCGAAATGCCAGAAAACCGCAAGAAATCCGCAAGCTTGCTGCATGCGCATGCTTGTTCACGACAATCTATCGGACCTTGCTTCGCCCCGGCCACTGGCCCTTTCGAGCTATCGGCTCATCCCACTACATTCAGCAGGGCTGCAGGTTTCTTGTTGCTATTCCTGTAACTCTATCCACACCGGGGCATGGTCGCTGGCGCCCTCCCGGCCGCGCACATCCTTGTCCACGCCGCCCGCTTGGAGGCGCTTCGCTAGGTCGGGGCTGAGCAGGATATGGTCGAGCCGCAAACCTGCATTTCTGGTCCAGCGATTTCGCATATAGTCCCAGAATGTATAGACAATTTCATCCGGATAGATCGCGCGAATGGCGTCGGTCCAGCCCTGATCGAGCAGTGTTTTGAACTGCGCACGGCTCTCCGGCTGCACCAGCGCATTGTCGCGATACGACGTGGTTTCATAAATATCGCGCGGCTCCGGCACGATATTGAAGTCCCCCGCCAGCACCACCGGCAGCCCCGTTTCAAACAGCTCCGCCGCATGCAAAATCAGCCGCTCGTTCCAGCTGAGTTTGTAGCTAAACTTCGGGCCCGGTTGAGGATTTCCGTTTGGCGCATAGAGCGACGCCACCAACACGCCATTCACCGCCGCCTCAATATACCGCGCCTGGCGGTCGTCTTCCGACCCAGGCAAAGCCGTCCGGGTCAGCACCGGTTCCGCCCCCTTGGCCAGGATCGCGACGCCGTTCCAGTTCGCCTCGCCAACCCATACCGCGCCATATCCGGCATCGGCCAAGGCGGTCGCGGGAAATTGCCGCTCGTTGGCCTTAAGTTCCTGCAAACAAACAACATCTGGCGCCGCGTCGGCCAGCCAATCCATCAGGTTCGGCAGCCGCCGGTTGATGCCGTTGATGTTGTAGCTCGCGATTTTCACGGCGCGATGCGCCGAACCCATGCCTCGACCCCAGTCGCCACCGTCTTGAGATGGTCCGCCGTGCTGAAGCCGGAGATCGCCTTGCGCGGTTTGAGATCGTGGTCGCCATCTTCGAGAAACAGCAGATCAATCGCCGGTGAAAGCCCGTAACCCCTTATTTCTTCAGGCAAACCAAACTCATCCCGCGTGCCCTGGCAGATCAGCGTCGGGGTCTTGAGATCGATCAGATGCTGCGTTCGCAACTGGTCCGGCTTGGCCGGCGGATGGAACGGATACCCCAGGCAGAGCAGGCCTTTAATGCGTCCGGCAGCAAACAGGTTGTCCGCCACCATGCTCGCAACCCGGCCGCCCATGGACTTTCCGCCGATAACAAGCGGACCGTTGGCCGCGAGGTCATCGACTGCCGCCAGATACTCCGGCATCACCTTGTCAGCGCGGGGCGGGGGCTTGCGTCCCGCCTCGGTGCGGCGCGACGCCATATAGCCGAACTCGAACCGCGCAACGCGAAAACCCTGTTCCACCAATGCCTTGGTGGTTGCGTTCATGGACGCCGAGTCCATCGGTGCACCCGCGCCATGCGCCAGCAGGATGGTCACGCGTGCATCCTCGGGGCCGTCGAAAAGAAAGTTGGTAGGCATCAGCCGGCGGTCCTGTGACTAACCTGATCGGCCAGACGGATACCAGCCCGGGCCCGGCGCGCCCAGTCGGACGTGTCATCGAGCTCAAGATATCGCGCCCACCAATGCCGCGCCCGAGGCAGGTCACCGGCCTCATATTCCAGGGCCCCCAGATTGTAGATGGCATCCGCGTAAGTCGGGTCGATCTGGGCCGCGCGTTCCAGGTGAAAGCGCGCGGCGTCGTTCTTTCCCATGTCGCGCAGGGTGCCGCCGTGGTTGAACCAGGCCTCCACGAACAGTGGATCGCGCTTGAGGGCGGTCATGTAGGCCATGGTCGCCCCATGGTCGTCACCGAGTTCGCGCAGGCAGTTGCCGAGGTTGAACGCGGCCATGGCATCGCTGGGGTCAATCGCCGAGCAGTGCTCGTAAAGCCTTGCGGCCTCTGCAATAAGTCCGGCGGCTTCGGCATTTTCGGCCAGCCCAAAATAGTCCTCGGCAGGGTCGTCCGCCTCGGGCAATGGCAGCAGGCGCTGGCCATCCAACTCCGCAAGCGAATGCGCATCCCGGGTCAATATCTTGTCGGCCCCGGAATGCAGCGTCAGCGCAGTCAGTGACCCGACAGGCCCGATCTGATGCACAGATCGCGCAATCGCCCCCCAGCTGGCGCCGGTGGCAACGAGGCCCGCATACTTGCGCGCCAGGATGACGTCGCGAAAGGAATAGGGCTCGGCGTGGTGCTCAAACGCGTCGAACAGGGCCAGGAGGTCGAAAATCGATCCGTCGAGCCCGGATTGGTCCAGGATCGACTGGCGGCTGATATTGGCCGGCGGCGTTTTTGGGATCGTGCCGAGCGCCCGAAGGAAGCCGTTCTCGCTCAGGAGCGCCGCGCCGCTGGCCCGCGCCGCGGTCACCCGCTGCTCGATCTCGGCCTCGCTCTGGCGTGACAGCAGGGTGCGGCCCAAGACGATGGTCGTCGTGCCTCGGGTGATGTTGCGGTGCAGGCGGCCGCCGTGATGGGCAACCTGACGGGCGGCGAGGCGGAGCGGGAAGGCCCGAAGCGCCCCGATGACGCCATAGCTTTCACCGCCCGAAGCCATCCGTTGTTAAGCCTTTTTCTTGGGCGCCGCCTTGGGGGCCGTGGCCTTGCTGGCCTCAAGGGCTGCCTTGAGTGACACCTTCGCGGGCGCTTCCTTGGCGGGAGCTTTGGCCTTGCTCTTCGCTGCCGGCTTGGCCTCGCCAAGGCTGGCCTTGAGGGCATCCATCAGGTTGATGACATTGCCACGTTCCGGCGCTGCGGCGACGATCGGCTGATGGCCCTTGAGCTTCTCGCGGATCATGGCCATCAGGGCCTGCTCATAGCGGTCTTCGTAGTTCTTGGGATTGAAGGTCGTGACCTTCTGCTCGATCAGCTTTTGCGCCAGATCGAGCATTTCCGGATCGGGCTTGCCGATCGGGATATTGTCAAAATATTCAGCACTGCCACGCACTTCGTTCGGATTGCGCAGGGTTGTCACGAACATGCCATTGTCTCGGGCACCGATGGTGATCACCCGTTCGCGGCTGGTCAGCACCAGGCGGGCAATGGCGACCTTGCCGCTCTTCCGCAGCGCTTCGCGCAGGACTACAAAGGTCTCTTCCGCCATGGCTCCGTCGGGAGCGAGATAGTAGGGCGAGTCCTGGTAGAGAACGTCGACTTCGCTGGCGTCGACAAAGGCCTCGATGTTCATCGTGTGGTTGGACTCGATCCGCACGGCGTCAATGTCAGCGTCATCGATGATGATGTATTGCTTGGGCTCGTACTCGTAGCCGCGCACCAGATCGGACCGCTCCACCATGCCCAGTTCGGGGTCGACCGCCTTCATATTGATGCGGTTGTGGGTGTCCTTGTGTAGCTGATTGAAAGTAATCCGCTCCGATGCGGATGTTGCGGGGAATAGTTTCACCTGACAACTGACGAGGCTCAGCCTCAGTTGACCCTTCCAACTCGCTCTGGGCGCCAAGGCGGCCTCCTACGCAGGAACTACAACATCGTCTGAAGAAATCATGGCGCGAGGTCCCGTTCGGACTCGTTAATATCGGCCCATGGGTCGCCGGTTGTGGTTAACAATCCGGGAATGGAAGAATAATTCAGGTCCGATGGAGAGTCGATGGCTTCTAGATCGCGCCAATCAACTGGCGTCGACACAGGAAGGTGAGGGCGGGCCCTGAGCGAATAGGCTGCCACTGCTGTCGCGCTGCGGGCATTGCGGTGATAGTCGATGAATATCCGGCCCTTGCGGTTCTGCGCGCCCATCGTCGTAACAAAGGTATCGGGGCTCGTTGCGGCCAGCTTGGTGGCGATAGCGGCGCAGGCGGCATGCGCCTGTTTCCAGCCGAGCTTCTGGGTGGTCGGCACCACGATATGAACGCCCTTGCCGCCGGAAGTCTTGACGAAGGGCACGAGCCCCATGGCTTCCAGTTCGCCGCGCAGGTGGACAGCCGCATTCACCACATCGCGCCATACAACGCCTTCGCCGGGGTCGAGATCGAAGATGACGCGGTCGGGCTTGTCGAGGTGGCGCTGGTGGGTGCCCCAGGCGTGAAATTCGACGACCCCGAACTGCGCCAAGGCCAGATAGCCCTTGGTGTCTTCGACCGCGATATAGGTTTGCTTCTCGCCCTCGGAGTTCTCGGTGGTGAAGCTGCGCAGGGTGCTGGGCATGCCGGTGAAGGGGTGGCGCTGAAAAAAGCACCCTTCGGGCTTCGCCGTCGGGCAGCGGAACAGCGACACGGGGCGATTGAACAGATGCGGCAGCATGTAGTCGCCCACGGCCGCATAGTAGACCGCGATCTCGAGCTTGGTCGGGCCTGATTTGCCGAACAGGCGCCGCGTCGGGTTGGTGACCCAGATGCCTGCGAGGTCGGCGTCGGTGATGAGGCGTTTGCGTGGGGTTACCAGTTTGGTGGTCAACTCAGCCTCCCGAAGCCCCTTGAAGACAGCGTGGCGCAACATGCCGTCGCTGGTGATCGCGGCATACTGCACGCGCGCCGCCAGCGTTGGCTTGATCGGTATGATTTCCTTGGGCGCGCCGGGGAGGGGATCGTCAATCCGCAGCGCCTCGAGCCGCTTGACCAGAGCTCGCATCGTGGCCGCATCGATGCCGGACCCGACCTTGCCGCGATAGACCAGGTCATCGCCCACCCATTCGGCCATCGCCAGCGCGCCGATGCCGCCATTCTCGGGGCTGACGCTGTAGCCGGCGATGGTGAAATCTCCCACCTTGAGCGCCTTGATCTTGAGCCAGCTGGATGAGCGCCCGTCGATATGGACGCCGCTGGCGCGCTTGGAAACGATGCCCTCCAGCTCATGTTCGGATGCACTCTGGTAGAGCGGACGGCCATCGCCCTCGACGTGGTCACTGAACTGGATGGCCGTGCGGCTACCAATATGGCCGGCGAGGACCTGTGCCAGCATCGCCTTTCGCTTGATGAGGGGAACGGCGCGCAGATCCCAGCCGTCGAGGTGCAGCAGGTCGAAGGCATAGAAGACCAGCTTGTTCTGCGCTCCGTTCGCCAGGGCGTCCTGCAACTTGCCAAAATTGCTGACCCCCTTGGCATCCAGCACGACAATCTCGCCGTCGATCACGGCTTCCTTGCAGTCCAGTGCGGCGAAAGCGGCAGGCAGATCGCCATATCGCTTGGTCCAATCGAGCCCGCCTCGCGTGATCAGTTGGGCGGACTTGTCCTTCACATAAGCCAGGGTGCGATAGCCATCGAACTTGATTTCGTGAAGCCAATCGCCCTTGTCGGGTGGCGTGGCCGCAGGCGTGGCGAGTTGCATCTGGATGCCATGCGGCATGGGCGCCTTGATTGCTCCTGCAAGCCTGCCAGGCTGCGGGCGCACCGGCTTTTTCGCGGGTGCTGGCGTCTCAAGCAGTTCTTCGATGCGCAACCCGGACTTTACGCTTTCCGGACGTTCGGCGAGAATGTCGCGCTCGGTGTCCATCGCAGTGTCGCGTTCCTTGAACAGCAACCAGCCTTCACGCCCGGCGTCCTCGGGCTTGCCCTTGAGGCGAGTGAGCATCCAGCCGCCGCGGAGCTTTTCGCCCACCAGCCGGAACTTGAACGCGCCTTTGGCGAGATCGTTGACCGGATCACCCATCGGGGCCCAGGTGCCGGTGTCCCAGACGATCATCGGGCCGCCGCCATATTCCCCGGCAGGAATGACCCCTTCGAAATCGAGATACTCGATGGGGTGATCCTCGGTCGCGGCGGCAAAGCGCTTGTCTGCGGGATTGAGGGAAGGGCCCTTTGGCACGGCCCAACTCTTGAGGACCCCGTTGAGTTCGAGCCGCAGGTCATAATGGTCGGCCGTGGCGGAATGCTTGTGAACCACGAAGCGCCCGCTGCCATCGCCGGACGCACCCTCTGGTTCCGAGGTGGTCGCGAAATCGCGCTTGTTATGGTAGGCCTGAAGCTTGTCCACGCAAGTCGGCTCCCCGGCCAACGGGCCGTTGAAGCATTGTGCAACCGGGACGAAACATTGTGCAACCTCCGTCAATGACGGCAGGTGGCAGCGCAAAGGTTGGATTTTTATCCGTCGCGTGCGACGACATAGACGGAGGGCGCCGCGCGAAAGAGGACAGATGACCAGGCACAGAATCTACTCAATCAGCGTCGGGAGCGTCTATCCGCTCTACATCGCCAAGGCGGAGAAGAAGGGGCGCACCAAAGCTGAGGTGGATGAGGTCCTGCGCTGGTTGACCGGGCATGACCAGTCATCGCTGGATGCGGTCATGGCGGGCCCCACCACCCTTGAGGATTTCTTCGCCCAGGCGCCGCAGCTCAACCCTGCGCGATCGCTGATCACCGGCGTGATCTGCGGTGTGCGCGTGGAGAACATCGAAGAACCCACCATGCGCGAAATCCGCTACATGGATAAGCTGATCGACGAGCTCGCCAAGGGAAAGGCGATGGAGAAGATCCTGCGCAAGTAGCTGCGGGCGATCTGGCGGTCGTTGAGACTTCTCGGCACAAACCTGTTGCAATGAGCGCTTGGGTCGGCTTCGTTAGTGCATTGCAGAAACTGACGGCACTTCGTTTTTTCCGCGCTATTGCCGTCCGATGAGGAGGGTTTCAATGAGCAAGAAACGTGCGATGCGGATGTTTGGTGGCGCTGCCGGGATTGCCTCGGTGAGCGTGGCGCTTCTGACTGTGACGGGGATCGCCAATGGGGTTGAGGCCCCGGCGAGCAATCCGGCTGCCGTCGTGCAGCACGTCGAAGCCCGTATCCTGGTTGCCCAAGCTGCAGCCGCAGCGGCCGCAAAGCCGGTTTCTTACGCAACTGACCAGGCCGATCGCGGCGAAACGAATTTCAAGAAATATTGCGTGGAATGCCACGGCGATGACCTGCGGGGCGGGTTGCTCGGCGGACCGCCGCTGCGCGGCCTGAGCTTTGAGGGGAAGTATGCCAGCGGTGCACCCGCCGGCGTGCTGTTCGATGTGATGAGCGCGACGATGCCGCCGGACTCGCCGGGCCGCTTCTCCGAGAGCACCTATGCCGATCTGATGGCCTATATCCTCAAGCGGAACGGCTTCTCTGCCGGCGCGCCGCTGCCAGCCAGCTCGGACGCGCTCTACGAGCTGACCATCGAAAAATGATGGCTGTAAAAGCCGCCAACGGTTCTCCGAGTCCGGCGTGATCGGCTCGGAGCTGACCGTCCAGCTGGTCCTGTTTCGGCTTCTTGCGGGGCTGATCATCGCCACGGTGCAGGGCGCGACGGTCGCGGCAGTTGCCGTGCTGCTGGGCGACAGGGGCCCGCGCGATGATGGTCGGTTGACACTGCTGACGCTGGTGCATGTGGACCTGATCGGGCTCGTGTCGCTGGTGTTGTCGGGCTTCGGGTGGAGCAAGCCGTTTGCGGTTGAGGCTGCGCAACTGCGGTTCGGGCGATGGGGCCTGGTTCTCATCGCCCTATCGGGAAGTGTCGTGTTGCTGGTGCTTGGCTACCTGTGCCTGCAGTTGGTTATCCCTGCGCTGACGCTGCTGCCATACACTGCCGGTCTGACGACCGCGGCCTTTCTCCGCGCCGCTGCGCCCTTGTGCGTTTGGATGTCCCTGTTCACCCTACTGCCGGTGCCGCCGCTGGTGGGCGGGTATCTGCTTGAAGCAGCGGGAATCCGGCTGCCGTCCGGGGTGGGACTGTGGATCGGCGTTGGGCTGCTGCTGGTTTCCGTGGCGGGGCTAACGCGGATGGTGCTGGCTCCGGCCTATGCCATCGTGGCGCCGCTGGTGCTGGGGGCGGGTTAATCGATCGGCGCGGCGCTGTAGCGATCGAGAATGGCGGCAAGCGTGCCGTCAGCGGACAGATCGGCGAATGCCGCCTCGATGGCGCGTTTGAGCGTGATGTCGCCCTTCCAGAGCCCGAATACCAGATTGTACCGACCAAGCGGTGGCGGCGCCCAGGCCACTGTCCAACCATTCTCTTCGGCGAGCCTGGAGGCCAGCATGGCCTCGGTAATTCCGGCATCAAACGTCTTATCGGCAATCCCGGCAACGAGCGCCTCGGGGCTGGGGACAACGCGCGCCGTTACGTTCTGCGCGCGAAGCCAACTTGCCAATCCGATGCGATCTAGGCCCGAAACGAGTGCGAGCGTGCCAATGGTGCGGCCTTCAATCGAGGCGAGCGGGGTCGGCGACACCACAGCCCAGCCGGTTTCTGCGTAAGCCGGCCCTGTTTCGAGGAAGGACCGGGTTTGCACTGAGTCCACGACACCGCCTGCAATCACCTGGCATTGGGCGCGGTTGAGGTTCCAGTTGCGCGGGTTAAAATCGCGGCCCATCGCGCGGTTTTCGCTGATCAGCAGAGACACACCCATGCGCTCGGCAACAGCGCGCAGCAGTTCGATATCGATGCCGGGCTTCTCCGGATCGCCGGTAACCAGAGGTGGGTAGAGGGGCGGCACGCAGGCCTTGAGCGTGGCTGTGGCCTCCACCTCTCGAAGGGAAGTGTCGGGCGGCAGCAGGCTCAGTCCGACCAGCAGTGCCACAACAGCGGCGACGCTCAGGCCATGGCGAATGGTGTCGGACGAAATCACGGCGTCATGCCCGGCGGAAATCGTAGAGAGCGATGCTGAACAGCACGACGCCGGCAACGACCATCACCGTAATGCCGGTCCAGGGCGGAAACTGGTTGTAGTTGATCAGCACGCCGCGCAGGGCGTCTACTGCATAGGTGAGGGGATTGTATTCAACAATTGTCACCAGCCAGTCGGGATAAACGACGCGCGTCTGCGCCTTGCTCAGGGCCGGGTCGAGCGGAAAGATCGAGCTGGAGGTGAAGTAAAGCGGCAGGATCACGGCGTTCGAGAAAATGCCGAACCCTTCGAAACTGCGGATGCGGTTGGCGATGACCACGCCCAGCGAGGTAAGCGCAAATGCCAGCAGCACCATCAGCCCGAGGGCTTTGAGAACGTCGGCGAAGGACAGCGATACGTCGGCGAAGCGGGCGAGGATAAGCACCAGAGAGCCATGCAGCACGGCCACGGTTGTGCCACCCAGAATCTTGCCCAGCAGCACCGTTGCTCGTGTGAGGGGCGATACCAGCACCTCGCGGAGGTAGCCGAATTCACGATCCCAGATCACCGAAACGGCAGACTGCACCGACGTGAACATGATGTTGAGCGCGATCACCGCAGGAAAAATGAACTGCAGGTAGGTGAAGGGGACGACGAAGGTGACTTCGCCATAGGCCTCGCCCCGGAAGTAGGGGTTCAGACCAATGCCCAGGATCAGCACCCAGAGGATCGGCCGGCTGACCCCGCCGATGAGCTGGCCACGATCTCGGAAGGCGCGCTTCACTTCCCTCAACCACAGTCCATAGAGACCCCCGAGTTGCACCATGAGGGGAGAACGCCGACGCATTTTCCGACCTTCGCTCATCTGGTGTGTTCTCCCCCGCGCCGTCCGAAGGAAAGGGTTTGTTCGCGCGCGCCCGCCGCCCGGTCGCGCAAATCGCGCCCGGTAAGGGACAGAAAGACCGACGCCAGGCTCGGCGCCTCGACCTTGAGCGCCGTGATCTGTGTGCCGAACTCGGCCAGCATGTCCGCGATGAACGCCTCGTCGCTGACAAGGGTAATCTCGCCATCCTGCTTTCCGGTTAGCCTGTCGGCAAAGCGGGTGCTCAGGGCCTCGCGGACGCCCTCATTGGCGGGCGTCACGCGCACCAGCGTCTGGCCATGTGCGTGCTTGAGGGCATCGGGCGTATCGAGGGCCAGCACCTTTCCGCCGTCGACAATGCAAACGCGGTCGCAGCCTTCGACCTCTTCAATGTAATGGGTGGTCACCAAAACCGTGATGTCGCGCTCGACGCGAAGCCGTCGAATGTAAGACCAGATGCGTTCGCGGGTCTGCGCGTCGAGCCCGACGGTGGGCTCGTCCAACAACAGGATCTCGGAATCGTGGATCAGGGCCCTGGCGATCTCCAGCCGCCGCTTCATGCCCGATGACAGGGTTTTGGCGGGCCTTTTTGCCCATTCCGTGAGTTCGACCAGCTCCAGCATTTCCTCAATGCGCTGCCGGGCCAACCATCGTGGAACACCAAACACCAGGGCGTGCAGGTCAAGGTTTTCCTGCACGGTCAGGCGATCGTCGAGGCTGGGTTCCTGGAAGACGATGCCGAGGCGCTCGCGCGCGGCGAGCGGCTGCCGCGCCACGTCGAAGCCTCCGACCATGGCTACGCCGCTGTCGGGTCGCAGAATGGTGGACAGGATGTGCAGCAGCGTGGTCTTCCCGGCGCCGTTCGGGCCCAACAGGGCGAACAGCTCCTTGTCGCGCACATCAAAGCTGACGCCATCGAGCGCCAAGGTGCGCCCGTAGCGCTTGGAAACGGCGTCGACACGGATAGCGGGCGAGGGGGAAACAGACGCGGGCTGATCTGGCATCAGGGAACAACTGTGGCCGGAAAAGCGAAGCTCTCGTAGATCTTCGTGAACGTCCCGTCGGCGCTTAGCGCCGAAATCGCCTCGTCGATGGCATTGCGCAGGAAGGTTTGGTTGGCGAGCACGATGGCGCCGACGCTGAGCTTGGTAGGCGGCAGCGGAGATGGGTCGATGACATGGAGGCCTGCATAGGCCGCGTCGTCCCGCTGCTTGGCCCAGAGGTTGGGTGCCCAGACCAGCGCAATATCGACGGAACCGTTGAGCAGAGACTCCAGGGCGAGTTCGTTGGAACCGTAGGGAAAGGTGGTCCAGCGTTGCCCGGCCGGCAGGGCCTTCAGGTAGGAAACCAGACGGATATGGGCCGTCGTGCCAATAGCTGCACCGATGGCACCATCGGGTGGGAGGTCCGCCAGACGCTGCAGGTCGGCATCGGCGGTGACGAAGACATAGTCGGTTTCATAGTAGGCGCGGGTCAGAGAGACCCAGTTGGCGTAGCCCTCCGGGATCAGCTTGAAGCCCATATAGACATCGCAGTGCTCCAGCATCCGCGCATAGATCTTGGTGAGATCCTCGAGGACAATGTTGCTCTCCACCACATAGCGTTGGGGTTCGAGCAGCAGCCCCGAGGCGATGGCGTCGGCGACGGCTCCGGCCACTTCCCAGTCGGTGTCGCGTTTGTCGACACAGTAGCGCAATTGGGATTCATCAAGGCGGCGACCGATCTGCCACTGGCCATCAGCGTAGGGGACGTCGTTGAACTCAGCCTCCTGGGCCAGCGCGGAAATTGCGCTTGCTACGGTTGCTGGCGCCGCCAACGTAAGCAGGACGGCAGTCACTCGGAAAAACGCAAACAAAACCGGCACGTTCGGACCTCTGGAAAACGCGCCCGGGCGGTACAGGGGACCTGCCGCCCGGGCGATTTGAGAAGGCTCCGGCCGTTATTCGGGCAGGGCGAAGACGTAGAGCGCCACGGGGTTATTCGGTGGCAGTTTCACGTCCGGGGTCAGCGACTGCAGGCGGCCGAGGCCGTTGCCGAAGTTCGCCACCACGGCCACATACTGCTTGCCGTTGGCCTCGTAGGTGATCGGGAAGGACTCGAGCGAGTTGCTCAGCTTGCCGCTTTCCCAAAGGACATCACCGGTTTCATCGTCAAAGGCGATGAGCTTGCGGTCGAGGGTACCGACGAACACAACACCACCAGCGGTCGGCAGGGTGGAGGTGGTGACAGGTGCATACTGCCGGTACTGCCACATCTCCGACTTGTCAGAGAGCTTGATGGCGCGCACCTGGCCGATATTGCCGTCGCTGTCGGGGTTGGGAACACGAGAGTAAGTCTGCAGGCCGCCGCCGGTATAGATCTGGCCGGGATCGAGCGGGTTGACCGTGGTGTTGGAGCAGAACTCGACGGTTGGCAGATAGATTGCCCCGGTCTTGGGGCTGTAGGACGTGGCCTGCCATGCGCGCCCGCCTGGGTCGGCCGGGCAGTTGAAGGTGGTTTCGCCAATCACCGGAATGACTTCCGGATTGATTTCCTTCTTGCCGGTTGTCTGGTCGATCGAAAGAACGACGTTCTGCGGCACGGTTTCCTTGGCCCACAGCCACTTGCCGTCGGTCCGGTCGATAGCCTCGATGATGCCGAGCTTGCCGGTGGTCACCAGCATGTTGTCGATGAGCATGCGCTCATAAACATAGTCGAGGTCGAGCGAGTCAGTGGGGAGGTACTGGTGGTACCACTTCAGGTCGCCGCTGGTGGGGTCGATGGCGAGAGTGGAGTTGGTGTAGAGCGCCTCGTTGGTGAATTTGGGGTCCGAGCTGGGAGGGGTCAGCCCCGCGATCTCGACGTTCCACGGATAGGGCTGGCCCACGCCGGCGAAGATCAGGTTCTGCTCGGGATCGTAGGAGCCGGTGATCCAGGCCGAAGCGCCGTAGCGGCTTTCGAGCGGCAGACCGTTCCAGCTGTTGCCTTCGGGTGTGTCGCCACGGGCGATGGTGTTGACCCGCCAGAGTTCCTTGCCGGTTTCGGTGTCGTGGCCGGTGAAGAAGCACCCGCCGGGCTGCGCATTGCTGCAGCTGGTCATGCCCTGGATGACGACGCCGTTGGCAACGAGCGGACCGCTCGAATAGGCAAAGCCCTTGTTGTAGTCGGCGACTTGCTGGTCCCAGACCAGCTTGCCGGTCTTGACATCGAGCGCGATGATGTGGGCGTCGCGCGTTGCGATATAGAGGTTGTTGCCGAAGATGGCCTTGGAGCGCTCGCCGCCCGGATTTACGTCATCGGGCAGTTCGTACTGATATTCCCAGATCAGGTCGCCAGTGGCAGCGTTGAGCGCCTGAATGCGATGGTCGGCGTTTTGCAGAAACAGGACACCGTCATGCACCAGCGGTGTTTCCTGGGTGCGGCCGGGGCTCATGCCCCAGGACCAGGCCAGTTCCAGTTTGCCGACGTTTTCCTTGTTGATCTCTTCGAGCGGGCTGTATCCCCAGCCATCGTAGGTGCGGCGCCACATCAACCAGTCGCCGTCGGGCGGATTAAGCAACATATCGTTGGTAACCGGCGTAATTGCGTCGATCGGGTTTTCTTGTGCTACCGCAGCTTGTACCGCAAGCATCGAAGTAGCGATCGCAATGACCGCGTTCAGTCTCCGACGAGCATTCATAAGATGCCTCCTCTGTTCAATATCCTTAACGCTCGGCTTGGTCCGCCACTTCTGATAAATTTGGCCAGCTCCAAAGGGGCAGCTGCAAGCCAAGAGGTGCGACAAGGTGACACACATTCTAAGGTGTCGTACTTAGACTTTAGGCGTACTTAACTCACGCCACGGCCACCCAGGCGCCGCTGTCGGGCGGCGCCTGGGTGGACAAGACCAAAGGGTGCAATGGGTTACGAGCGGGCCTTCAGAGGGCGCTGGCGGCTACGAATTCGCGCGTATAATTCTGCTGCAGGTCGCGGTCCAGCAACTGCTGGCGGGTGACCGTCTCAACGTATTTGGCGTTCTGCATGACCATGAAGCGGTCGCACATGTAGGAGACCACCGCGAGGTTGTGACTGACGATCACGAAGGTCAGTCCCAGCTCAGTCCGCAGCGAATTGAGCAGATTGAGGATCTCCGCCTGGATGGACACGTCCAGTGCCGATGTCGGCTCGTCAAGCAGCAGGACCTTTGGCGATAGCGCCAGGGCCCGTGCAATGGCTACGCGCTGCCGCTGGCCGCCGGACAATTCGTGGGGGTAGCGGTAGGCAAAGGCGCGGCCCAGGCCAATCAGCTCCAGCAGTTCCATCGTACGGCCTTCGGCATTCGGCAGGCCGTGGATGCGCATTGGCTCGGCGATCGCCCTGCCAATCAGGTGGCGGGGATGGAGCGAGGCATAGGGATCCTGGAACACCATCTGCGCGCGCTGGGCAAAGTCGCGCCGTGACCGGCCGGGGGCAGGGGCACCATCGAGGGTGATCTTGCCAGACCAATCCGGGTTCAGGCCCATGATGGTCCGCAGAATTGTTGATTTGCCGGAGCCGCTTTCGCCCACCAGGCCAAAGCTCTCGCCGCGCTGCACGGCAAAGCTCGCATTGTCGACGGCCGTGGACGCGCCGAAGCGCACCGACAGGTTTTCGACGCTGAGGATTGGGTCGCTCATAGCGCCTGCCTCCAGGATGACTGGCGTTGTAGAGTCGGCAAGGGCTCCAGAGGTCCATCAATGGTTGGCAGGCACGCCAACAGCCCGCGCGTGTATTCGTGCTTGGCCGAGTGCAGCTCGCTTGCCTTAAGGGTTTCGACGATCTGACCCGCATACATCACGATGATGCGGTCGCAGAAGCGGCTGACCAGTTGCAGGTCGTGGCTGATAAAGATCAGGCCCATTTGCCGACGGGTGACCAGTTCATCAAGGATTGAGAGCACCTGGAGTTGGACGGTTACGTCGAGGGCCGAGGTGGGTTCGTCGGCGATCAGCAGATCCGGTTCGCGCACCACCATCATGGCAATCATGATGCGCTGCCCCATGCCGCCGGAAAGCTCATGCGGATAACGGTCGAAAACCAGTTCGGGCTGGCGGATGTGGAGGCTCTCGAGGATGTCGATGGTTGCTTTCCGAGCGTCTGCGTAGCTCATCTTGCGGTCGCCGATACGCACCGCCTCAACCACCTGCTGACCCACCGGCATGACCGGGTTGAGCGAGAATTTGGGGTCCTGCAATACCATGCCGAGACGGCCGCCACGCAGCTTGCGGCGTTCACCGCGCGATGCCTTGAGCAGGTCGATGCCGTCGAACCGCATCACATCCGCCTGCATGCGCGCATAGTCGGGCAAGACGCCGAGCAAGGCGCGACCCGACAGGCTTTTGCCCGAGCCGCTCTCGCCTACGATGCCGAGCTTTTCGCGCCCCAGGCTGAAGGAAACGCCGCGCACGGCCTGATGGTATTCGCCGTCTTCGGTGGGAAAGGCGATGCGGAGATTTTCGATTTCGACGAGGGGCCGGGTCATGACCGTGCCTTCAGATGCGGGTCGAGCAGGTCGCGGATGGCGTCGCCGAGCAGGTTGAAACCAAGCGAAACGATGAAGATCGCAAAGCCGGGAACGGTCGCTACCCACCACTGGTCGAAGATGAACTTGCGGCCGGTGGATATCATCGCACCCCACTCGGGCAGGGGCGGCTGCGCACCCAGGCCGATGAAACCAAGGCCAGCGGCGGTCAGGATGATGCCCGCCATATCCAGCGTCATGCGCACGATCACCGAGGACATGCACATCGGGATGATGTGGAAGAAGATGATGTGAAGCTCCGATGCGCCTGCCAGCCGCACGGCGTTGACATAGTCGCTGTTGCGGACGGCGAGGGCCTCGGCGCGGGCCATGCGGGCATAGGGCGGCCAGGCAGTCAGCGTGATGGCGATCGCCGCATTGACGATGCCCGGCCCTAGCGCCGCGACGAAGGCCAGCGCCAGCAGTAGCTTGGGCACGGCCAGGAATACGTCGGTCACCCGCATGAACAGCGCATCAAGCCAACCGCCATAGGTGCCGGCGACGACGCCAATCAGAAGGCCGATCGGAGCAGAGGTGACAATGACGAGCCCGACGATGAGCAGGGTGAGCCGCGATCCGTAGATGACGCGGCTCAGCACGTCACGGCCAAGTTCGTCAGAACCCAGCCAGAATTCCGGGCCAGGGGCCGTCAGCCGCGCGGTGAGATTGGGCAGATACGGATCGTAGGGCGTGATCCACTGCGCAAAAGCGGCGCAAAACAGCAGGACGAGCAGGATGAACAGTCCGAACATCCCGAGGGGATTGCGAGCAAACCTCCGGCTGAAACTGACGACCTGCTTCCAGCGCGCACTGCCTGCGCTACCGACCTGATCCATCGTGGTCATCGGCGTGCCTCCCGCGTGCGCGGATCGAGCGTCGCGTAGAGCACGTCCGAAAGTTGATTGAGCAGAATGAAAATGGCACCGACGAGGAACGTACCGCCAAGCACGGCATTGATGTCGCCGCGAAACAGTGAAGAGGCGATGTAGTTGCCAATGCCTGGCCACCCGAACACGGTCTCGATCAGCACCGAGCCTTCCAGAAGGCCGCCATAGGACAAGGCGATGATGGTGACGAGTGGGATGGCAGCGTTGCGCAAGGCATGACCAAGCACGACTTCGAGTTCGCTTGCGCCCTTGAGCCGTGCGGTCAGCACATATTCCTGCTTCAGCTGATCCAGCATCAGCGAGCGGGTCATGCGGGAAATATAGGCCAGGCTGAAATAGCCGATCAGGCAGACCGGGAGGATAATGTGGCTGACGGCGTTCCAGAACACGGTCCACTCGCCGCGCAGGACGCTGTCGATCAGAATGGAATTGGTAATCGGCTTGACGATGCCGACATAGAAAACGTCGATCTGCCCGGGTCCAGCTACCCAGCTGAGCTTGTAGTAGAAAATGTAGAGGCCAACGAGGCCCAGCCAGAAGATCGGGACGGAATATCCGACAAGTCCAATGATGCGGATTAGGTGGTCGGGCCACTTGTCATGCCAGTATGCCGAGGCAACGCCTGCAGGCACGCCCAGAAATACCCCGATGATCAATCCCAGTGTCGCCAGTTCCAGCGTTGCGGGGAAGAAGCTCAGGAGGTCGGAGAGCACCGGGCGCGTCGTGGTGAACGAGGTGCCGAAATCGCCCTGAAGCAGCTTCATCGTGTAGGTCGTGAACTGCTCCCAGAGGGGTTTGTCGAGCCCAAGCTCGTAGAACACCTTGTCATAGGCTTCCTGCGTCGCCTTTTCGCCGACGATGGACAGCACGGGATCGATGGGAATGACGCGACCTATAAAGAAGGTCAGCGCGACCAGGCCAAGCAGGGTGATGGCGATCGTGACCAGGCCGGACGCAAATTGCCCAAGTCGCTGGATGTTCTGAGGAGTCGTGGCGGCCAACGCTTGGTCCTGGCATGTCTTGAGAAAAGGTGCGGCGACCGGGGGCCGCCGCACCATGAAGGCTGGCTTAGTCCTTGGTGACGTTCCAGTACCGGTCGTCGGACATGGTCAGGCCAAGAACGAGACCTTCGACATTGGAGCGAACCGCAACGCGACGGACTTCCTGGAACATGTAGAGGAAGGGCGACGTGTCGGTGTGTTCGATCTGGATCTCTTCGTACATCGACTTGCGCAGGGCGGTGTCGTTCTCGCGCAGGGCGGCCATGGCGCGCGGCGACAGCTCGCCAGCATCCCAGCCGAAACGGTCCGCAAGGCTCGACGAGCCGTCCGGGGCATCTTCAGAATTGACCGCGAAAGCCTTCGCGTTGGAGTGCGGATCCGGATAGTCCGGGCCCCACAGGCCAACCCAGATGTCCAGATCGGACGAGCGGTAGCGTTCCAGCCACTGCTGACCGTCAACGACCAGAAGGTTCAGGTTTACGCCGGCCTGGGCCATCGTGGCCTGAGCCGCCTGGGCGAAGTCGGTGTAGGGCGGAACGTTCCAGACCACGGTGTCGAGCGTAACTGGCGTGGTGACGCCGCTCGAAGCGATCAGTTCCTTGGCCTTCTCGATGTCGAGCGAGTAGGGGTTGTGGTCGATGCTGCCGAGGAAACCTTCCGGCACCAGCGTCTGGTGGACGTCGATCGTGCCCTGGCCGATGGTCTGAGCAATGCCGTCATAGTCCACGAGGTATTTCATCGCCTTGACGAAGTCCGGCTTGGCCAGCGCTTCGTTGCGGACGTTCAGACCCATGTAGTAGATCACGCCCGAGCTGCCGTCCTGCGTCTTGACTTCGGCATTGGCCGAGATCGAAGCGTGGTCATCGGGGCCGAGCTTGTTGGCGATGTCGATGTCGCCCTTTTCCAGCAGCAGGCGCTGTGCAGCGCTTTCCGGCACATGCTGGAAGAATACGCGTTCCATCGCCGGCTTATCCTGCCAGAAATTCTCGTTGCGCGAGAGCAGGATCGACTGCTTGGGCGCCCAGGTGGTCAGCACGAACGGACCCGAACCTGCCGAGTTGGCCTGCTTGAGCCAACCATTGCCACGATCGCCGTCGACTTCATGCTCCTGAACGAGCTTGCTGTCGATGATGCCGCCAATGTGGGAGGACAGCGCATAGAGCACGAAGGACTCTGCGTAGGGTTCGGCAATTTCGAACACCAGCGTTGCGTCGTCAGTCGCCTTGATGCGCTCTTCGACGTTTTCAGCGCTGAAGCCGAACTGCGTCAGAAGGAATGCCGAGCGCGACGCCATCTGCACAACGCGGCGAAGCGAGAATTCCGCGTCATGCGCGGTGACGGCATTGCCCGATGCAAACTTGGCATTGGGGTTCATCTTGAAGGTGAAGGTCTTGCCGTCTTCCGACACGGTCCAGCTTTCGGCGAGGACGCCGAAGATCTTGGTCGGGTCGGCTACGTCGAAGGTCACCAGCGGCTGGTAAATCTGCTTGGCGGCCATGATGCCACCAACTTCGCCGACTTCGCCGGGGTCCAGCGTGATCACGTCGTCGATCGCGTCGGCAATCACCAGCGTATTGGCTGGGGTGGCAGCAAAGCTGACACTTGTGAGCATGGTCATGCTCAGCAGCGCTGCTGTCAAAGTCTTAGTCAAGTTCATCGGTGGGGCTCCTCACGTGATTTGTTCACTGCGCATTGCGCAGGCTCTATGAATTTTTCGGCGGTTCCGTCGGCTCAGAGAACAGACGCATGGTGCCGACCCAGAGCTCGATCGCGACATCGGTTCCGGGATTGCGGGATTTGTGGGGGAGGTGGGACGCAAAGTGCAGCGTGTCGCCGGCACTGAGCGCATACTCGACCCCGTCGACCTCGTAGAGCATCGTCCCCGCAATCAGATAGACGAAGTCCTCGCCCTCGTGCCGCATCGTCTCCGACGCGAAGCCGGGGGGAACGTGGGTGATGCAGGCGTTGAGCGAAGCATCGGCAAAACCGGGCTCCAGAAACTCGTAGACGGGCTCGGTCTGCCCCAGCGAGAACTTGGCGCGGTTGGTCGAATGACTGGCCTTCTGGCGCTGACGTGTCGGCGCCTCGGAAAGGAACTGGTCAACGCTGGTTTCGAGCGCGCGCGCCACGGCATAAAGGGACGCTAGCGAGGGGCGGGAAATGTCCCGCTCGATTTGGGAAATGAAGCCGACGGTCAAGCCGCTGGCGGTAGCCAATTCCTGCATCGTGCGGCCAAGTTCCCGGCGGCGCGTCCGCAGGCGCATGCCAAGACTTGATGTGCTGGATTGATTGACCACCCCGTCTCCCCACGGTCGTTCTGTTTAGTCACACTAAACAGAACGCATTTCCGTGGTCAATCGGCCCTAAGACGATATGAGGCGATGGTTTTCTCCAGAGCTTCGGTTTCATCCACAAGCTCGGCATAGCCCAGCTCCTTGCGGATCAGGGACGAATCCAGCGTCAGTGGATATCGCAGGTCCATCGCGTCGGCTCGATCGGCCCAGACGCCCTGGCCCGCAGGGGCTGCGATGACGCGGCTGGTTGAGCCCATCAGAGGCAACAGGCGCTCGACCCACTCGGCCGAGGTGCGAACAAAGTTCTGGCTGACATTGTACGTCTTGCCGCTTGCCTGCGGCAGCAGCGCAGCCAGGACGAACGCTTCTGCGACATCTTCGACATAGGCGTAAGAATTGAGCCAGCCATAGGCGCGCTCGTCCAGCGCGAAGTCCGCGCCTTCGACCGGGAGATTGTCTGCTACCCAACCGAAGCGGCGCTGTTTGTCTGCGGTGCCGAAGATCATCGGGGGGCGAATGACGACCGCATCGATATCAGCCGCGGCGAGGGCTTCCTCGATGACGAGCTTGTCGTAGTTGTCGAACAGGTCCTCACTGACGCCCTGCGGGCGCCTCGAATTGCCGCGATAGGGATAGCGCATGGCGCGCAGCGGGGTCTGCTCGGTAGAAGGCGTTGGCACGATGGCCGGGCTGGCCTTGCGCAGCAGCCCTTCATAATTGGAGTAGACGTCAACTGAACTGGTTAGCACATAGCGCGCGCCGACGCGCTGCGCGGCATTGATCACCGCCTGGGTGTTGCCGAGGCTGAGCGCGTAGATGTCGACTACAGCCGTTACGTCGTGAGCTCGAAACAGCGTAACCAGACGCTCCTCATCGGTGCGGTCGGCATGTTCGATGAGAACGCTGTCTGGCAAATTGGCTGCTTCATTGCCACGGTGGATGACCAGGGCCCGCTCGCCACGGGCCAGAAGGCGGAGCGCGACATTGCGCCCGAGAAATCCGCTTCCGGAAACAATCGCTACGGTCATCTAAACATCCAGCTCGTTTGGGGCAGGGGCTATTTGTGCCCCGGTGATTCTGCTCGCACCTTATCGCGCCGGTTGGCTTGAGCCCAACAGATCGACGTGACCTCGCTCTTGGGTTGAAATGACATGCACAGCCGTGCAGTGATCATCCATGATTCAATGCACGTAGTGGCGAAGTGGCTTAAATACAGGGATTTCGAGCCACTGCACAGCTGTGCAAGAAAATCGCATCTGCTGTTGACATGTCGCGGTTGCGGTTAGAACATGTGTTCCAGATCATCGCTGTTTAGACATGAAATTCTGTTCTGAACGATAGGCCTGACGGCGTGGTGAAATCTGTTGATGTCAAAGCCCGGGAACAGGGCAGGCAGAACGGTGGAGGAAGTCTCATGACGTCGTCGCACCTACCTCGCAGGTGGCATTGCTCACCCAGTCATACCCGGTCGCCGGACAGCGCGCGAGGGTTGGAATGAGCCTGAGTGACGTGCGCACTATTCTGGCTTCCAGCGAGGGGCTAACCGCGCCAACGGCCGGACAGCGCCTGCGCTATGGCTTCAAGGTTTCGCTGCGCGAACCAACCACGTTGGTCGGCATCCTGACGGCGCTGCTGTTCACCTACCTGATCCTCGTGCCGATTATTTCGATGCTGATGGATGCGGGCAGGGTGCAGTTTGGCGACGAGCGCCGCATCGGCATGGATATGGGGCAGCTCACGCTCTACTATCTGAACCGCACTTTCCTGTCGCCGATTTCCTCCGACCTGTTCTGGCAGCCGCTGTTCAACACGCTGTCGGTTTCGGCCGGGGCGATCTGCATATCGGTCGTAATTGGTAGCATTCTGGCCTGGCTGGTCAGCCGGACCAATCTGCTTGGGCGACGCTGGTTCGCTACCGCGCTGATCGTTCCTTACATGCTGCCAGCGTGGACCTTCGCGCTGGCCTGGACAACGCTGTTCAAGAACCGCACCGTCGGCGGGCAGCCGGGCTGGTTCGAGGGCATGGGGCTGATCCCGCCCGATTGGCTGGCCTATGGCCAGGTGCCGATCACCATCATCCTGGCGCTACACTACACGCCCTTCATCATCCTTCTGTTCGGCAGCGCGCTCCGCCGCTTTGACTCCCAACTGGAAGATTCTGCGCGCATTCTTGGTGCCAAACCACGCCAGGTGGCGTGGCAGATCATCCTGCCGCTGATGCGTCCGGCGCTGATCTCGGCCATCGTCCTGATCTTCGCCAAATGCCTCGGTGAATTCGGCGTGGCCTATGTGCTGGGTCTGCCAGTCAAGTTCGACGTGCTGGCCACCTCGCTCTACCGCAATATTGCCTCGCGCCAGACCGGTGTGGCGGCAGTGGTTGCTGGCTCGATCATGCTGATTGGCTTGATCTCGCTGCTGATCGACGCGTACCTCGTCAAGGAAGCTCGGCGCTTCGTCACCATCGGCTCGAAGGGTTCGATGAACCGGCTGACCAACCTGGGCAAGTACAAGCTGCTTGCATCTGGTTTTGCTGGCCTGGTCTTCCTGCTCAGCGTCGGCTTGCCGATCCTGACGCTGGCGCTGTCGACCCTGATGAAAGTGCCCGGTCAGTTCAACTTTTCAAACTTCACGCTGGACTACTGGATCGGCACTAATCTGGACACCGTTGCCCTGCGCACGGGCATCCTGCTGACGCCGGACCTGTGGAATGCGGCGTGGAACACCCTTTGGATCGTCGGGTTGGCCTCGCTGACTTCGGGCGTGCTGGGCCTGCTGGTTGGCTATGTCGTGGTGCGGACACCCGTGCGGCCACTCTCCATCTTCCTGCGGCAGATCACCTTCCTGCCGTATCTGGTTCCCGGCATTGCATTTGCCGCAGCCTATCTGTCGCTGTTCGCAGTGCAGCGCGGGCCGATCCCGGCGCTGTATGGCACGGTGTTCATCCTGATCCTGGCCCTGATCGCCGACCAGATGCCTTACGCCTCGCGGGCCGGTATTTCGGCGATGATGCAGCTGGGCAAGGAGCCGGAAGAGGCGGCCCAGATAGCCGGTGCCGGCTGGCTGCGCCGTATGATGACCGTAGTGATCCCAATCCAGAAGGGTTCGCTGGTGACGGGGGTGTTGCTGCCCTTCATCTCTGGAATCAAGGGGCTCAGCCTGTTCGTCATCCTGGCGGTGCCCAGCACCGATGTGCTCACCACCTACTCATTGCGCCTCGTCGATTACCACTACACCCAGGCGGCCAATGCCGTGGTGCTGATCGTCGCCGGACTGGCCTATTTCGGAACGCTGGCAGCCCAGAAGCTGACCAAGACCAATCTTGCAGAAGGACTAGGTGGCTAGCATGCCCACAATCAATCTTCGCAACGCGCAAAAGAACTATGGCGGCAACTCTGCCAATGCGGTCAGCGAACTGGACCTCGAGATCGGTGATGGCGAGTTCATGTGCCTGCTGGGGCCTTCAGGCTGCGGCAAGACCACGACGCTGCGGATGATCGCCGGGCTGGAAAACCTCTCCGACGGTGAAATCCGCATCGGCGACCGGGTGGTGGACTCGGTGGTCAATGGCGTGTTCGTCCCGCCGGAAAAGCGTGAGATGGGGCTGGTATTCCAGAGCTACGCGCTCTGGCCGCACCTGACCATTGAACGTAATACCGATTTTGGTCTGCGGCTGCGCAAGGTGCCCAAGGCCGAGCGCGAAGAGCGCGTCACCAAGGTGATGAAGGCGCTGGATATCGAGAAGTATCGCGACCGGTTCCCGAGCCAGCTGTCGGGCGGCCAGCAGCAGCGCGTGGCCCTGGCCCGCATGCTGGCGGTCAATCCGGGCGTCCTGCTGCTCGATGAGCCGCTGTCCAACCTTGATGCCCGGCTGCGACTGGAAATGCGCGCCGAACTCAAGCGCATCCACGCCGAATTCAAGACCACGATTGTCTTTGTGACCCATGACCAGTGGGAGGCCATGACGCTGGCCACCACAATCGGCGTGATGAGCGAAGGCACGCTGCAGCAGATGGGTACGCCCGACGAAATCTATGACCGGCCGGCCAACCGCTTCGTCGCGGAATTTGTCGGCAATCCGCCGATCAACATCCTGACCATGGAAGGCAAGGGCCGATCGGCACTGGCGGATAGCGTGGGGCGGTTCCTGCTGGAAAAGTTCCCGACTCTGGGCGTTCCGGGTTCGGTGGGTATTCGCCCGGAGACGATTCGCTGGACCAGCGATGTCTCCGAAGTGCCAGAAACGGCCTTCACCGCGCCGATGGAGGTAACTGGCATCCTGCCTACTGGCGGGAACTGGATCCTTGAGCTGCGCAATGCGGGCGACAAGGTGTTCCTGACTACCGACGAGCTGCCTGAGATCAGCGTCGGCGCGAAGGTCAACCTCTGGGTCAAGCCCAAGGCGCTGCATGTGTTCGACACGTCGGGCAAACGGCTCGACGGTTCGGATGCGGTGCTGCGCGTCCGCAGGTGCTGAGTTTCGGAGGGGCGGCTCGCCCCTTCGCATACCGGCCGTGGAGGACGGTCGGTCGTATACCGGCGCCCGGGGAGGGCGCAGGCCACAATCATTGGGAGGAGAAGTCGATGCGAGACTATATGGGATCCTGGGCCAGGCTGCTGCTCACCGGCACCACCGTGCTGGCACTGGCGGCTCCGGCTGTTGGCCAGGAAGCGTTCGATCTGAATGCGCTGATCGAGGCGGCCAAGGCCGAAGAACCGATCAACGTCTATGACACCACCGGCAAGATCGTCGAGATGGCCGATTCCTTCACCGCCAAGTATGGAGTGACGGCCACCGGCACCAAGGTCAAGGCCGCGGCGCAGCTGGAAATGATGATACGCGAGGCCCAGGCCAACAACGTGCAGGGTGACGTCTTCGTAGTGCACGATGCGCCGGCCGCCATCGCGCAGATCATCCCGCAGGGCTTTGCTGCCAGCTGGGTGCCGCCTGATCTGGCAGACAAGATCAACCTCGCCGCGCAGGATCCGTTGCAGGTCATCACCAGCGCCAGCGTGTGGACCTACAATACCGAGCTCTACGATACTTGCCCGGTCACAAATATCTGGCAGCTGACCGAGCCTGAATGGCGCGGTAAGGTGGCAATGCAGGATCCCCTGGGCAAGTCGTCTTACACCGACTGGTTCAACCAGATGGCGCTGCATGGCGATGAGGGAATGGCCGCCGCCTACAAGGCGCAATATGGCAAGGACCTCGACACCAGCACCGAAACAGCAACCGCGGCCTGGGTCAAAGCGCTCGCGGCCAACGGCCCGCTACTGACCGACGCTGATCAGGGCGCATCGGACGCTGTGGGCGCGCCCGGGCAAAAGGAAGGCTTCATGGGCCTGTTGAGCTCGGCCAAATATCGCGACAATACCGACAGCGGCTACAAGCTTGGCCTTTGCTCCGGCATGGCGCCGACCGTTGGCTGGCTCTATCCGGGTATCGGCCTGATCGCCTCTGGCACCACCAGCCCGAACGCCTCCAAGCTGTTCGTGCACTATCTCATGACTGAGGAAGGCATCGCGCCCCAGTCTACCGACGGCAAGATGTCGACCAACTCGGATGTGGCCCTGCCCGCCGACGAGCCATCGGGTGTCGGTGCCGAGCTGGCGAACCTGCTGCCCTACAATACCGCCACCGGCCTTGAGGACTGGGATACCCGCCAGGATTGGCAGGACCTTTGGCGCCTGAACTACACGCGCTAGCATTCGAGCCGGCGATGGCCGGCCGATCGTCCCCTGCGCGCTGGTTACTCCACAGCACGCGCGCAGGGGCACTTTATTCAGTTGGTACTGGACCTCATGACTTCTGCTCCACGTCTCGCGCCCATAATCGATCATGCCCGGTCATCGGCTCTTCGCGGTACTGCCGAAGAAGCCGCCCGGGCGGTGCGCGCGCCTCTGTTGGCCGCTTTTCGTTCGGTGATGGATGTCGACTACAAGGTGGACCTGCACGATCTGGTGACCGTGCATGACAAGCAGAGCGAACAGACCATCCGGGACTTCATCTTCCAGCGTGTACCCGACTCCACCTTTATGGGAGAGGAGGGCGGCAGTGTCGGCAATGGACCCGTGTGCTGGTACGTGGATCCAATCGATGGCACGGCCAACTTCGCCCGCGGCATTGCATTCTGGTGCGTTTCGATCGGCGCGGTGATCGATGGAGAGATTGTCGCGGGTGTCATCTACGATCCCGTTGCTGACAACATGTTCTCGGCCGATAGCTCCGGCGCTTGGTTGAACGGCACTCCGATACGCTCATCGGCGGCCGTTGAAGAAGCGAAGGCGACGTTGATTACTGGCTATCCGGTGGCCCGCGATTTCCGTCTGGACGGCAAGGCCGAGGCGCTGGCGCATTTCGGCCTGCTGGTAGAAACCTTCTCGACCCTGCGTCGCCCAGGCAGTGCGGCCCTGAGCCTTGCGCACGTCGCCGCCGGCTGGACCGATGCGGCGGCAGGGTTCGGCGTCAACCCCTGGGACGTTGCGGCCGCGATCCTGATCGTCCGGCAGGCGGGTGGCACCTATCGCCCACTGAACTTGGGCAAGGTGCCGAGCGATGCCGCTGATTTCTTCTGCCCGGGCTATGTCGCGACGGGAGAGGGCGGCCATTACCCCACGCTGAACGCGGTTGCCGAGGCGATCGATGCGCACCGCAATCGGGCACTCCGGCAATGATGATTGCGCCCGTCAGCCGTCTTAAGATGCACAGCTGTGCAAAACCCCGCTAGTGAATTTTGGAGCGTGACTATGACTACTCGGCTGGCAGAGCCTATTGACCAGGCCGGTCTGGATGCGCGCGAGGCGCTCTGCCGCGACATGGCCCTCAGCGCGGGCAAGATTGCTGTCGCAGGCTATACCCGACGCGATGGCGCGCAGATCGGCATGAAGGGGCCCCAGGACTTTCTTACGGAAACCGACGGCGCCGTTGAACAGCATCTGAAGGCCCGCATTGCTGCGGCATTTCCCGGCGACGCCTTTCTGGGGGAAGAGACCGGCGGGGTTATCGGCACCGATGTCTGGGTGGTCGATCCCATTGACGGCACTGCCAATTTCGCGCGCCAGATCCCGCATTACTGCATCTCGATCGCCTTCGTTTCCAACGGGCAGATTGAGCTGGGCGCGATCTACAATCCCAGCATCAACGAGTTCTACTTCGCACGCCGTGGGCGGGGCGCTGAGAAGGACGGCCTACCCATTCGCGTCGCCGATACGAAGGATTACAACGCCGCCTGCGTCGAACTTGGCTGGTCCAACCGTGTACCGATGGAACACTACCTGGCGACCCTGACGGAGTTGCTGGAGAGGGGAGCCAATGTACGCCGCGGCGCGTCCGGTGCGCTTGGGCTCGCCTACGTGGCTGAGGGGCGCAGCGATGCCTATGCCGAACTTCACATGCACCCCTGGGATTGCCTGGCTGGCTTGTTGCTTGTCGAGGAAGCCGGCGGTGTTGTCGGGCCCTTCCTCGACCGGGATGGACTTGCCACCGGTGGCAGCGTTCTGGCGGCAGCGCCAGGGATTGGCGACCTGATGAGCCGGGCCACTGGAATTGAAATTGCAGCCCCCGCCAAGGCTCTGGCCGAGGCTGTCTGACGACCATTGCTGGGGCCACGGCCCCGGTCCTCTTTGATTTACGGAAGGTAGACCAGTGGAAAAGCCTGTGCGTCACTATGACCGGCCCAAGATCAGCCCGATCTATGAGAACCTCCAGCCCTATGGGGTCGACATCTTCGTTGGTGGCATGGAGGGTGCGCGCGACCTCACGCTTCTCCGCGAATTGGGCATTACCACCGTGGTCAATTGCGCGGTCAACCTCGATCTCAACTACATTGCGACGCCGACTTTGCCGGCCGAAGAGGGGAAGGCTGCTTATGGTCCAGCGGAGATCCGCTACTACAAGATCGGACTCGTTGATGGTGACGGCAATCCCGAGACGATGATGCTGGCTGGCTATTACCTGCTGCGCGGTGCGCTCGAGCAGGTGCTGCCCGAACGCGCCTCCTATCCGTTGCGCGAGCGCGGCAACGTATTGATCAATTGCCGCGGCGGGCGCAGCCGGTCTGTGGTGTTGACCAGTCTGCTATTGCACGAGCTCGTGCCGGAGGAATTTCCGACGCTGGATGCGGCGCTCAATCACGTGCGCAACCGCCGTGAATTGCGGCCGGATGAATGGCATGAGGCCCCCAAGCCTATGCTGGTTGCCGCTGCCCGCAAGGCGTCGGACTGGATTGACCAGATCGGTGGCGCCCAAGCGCCGGCTGGCAAACGTCTGGCTTCCAACGGCTGATCGGGCACACACCATGGTTCGCATTGCCGTCCTCGCCGATCCGCATTTTCACGACGTCGATTTTGATCCTGCGGGCGAGGGCGGTCGCGCCCGAGCACTGCGAACGCTAATCGACACGGCTGAATCAACGCGTATTTTTAATGAGAGCGGCCCGGCATTCAGCGCCGCACTCAATGATCTCGTTGCCCGTGGGATCACCCTGGTGGTGATCGCGGGCGACCTGACTGATGACGGGCAGCTGTTCAACTGGCGCGCCGTCAACGCGCTGCTCGACGAATACCGCGCCAAGGGACTGCGCTTCTACGCGACACCGGGTAATCACGACCTTTTCGCGATGGCCGGTCGTCACCACGAGAAGCGCTTCCTGTTGGCCGATGGTGCGAGCCGCACTGTGTCGAGCAATCCGGCCAGCGGCGCAGATGTGATCTCAGCGGACATGTATTGCCCCGGCTATCCCGACGTGATGCCGATGATGCGCGATCTTGGCTATCTGCCCGGTCAGGACGACCTATATTGGGAGAGCCCGTTCGGGACCAGTCCGGATTGGAGCTCCCGAAGCTATCAGGCGCGTTCGCCCGATGGTGGCACCGTCGAGACGATGCTGGATGCATCCTATCTGGTCGAGCCAGTCGATGGGCTGTGGTTGCTCTCGCTCGACGCGAATGTTTATCGCCCCAACGACAGAACGGCGGTTGAGGCGGGGGCGCCCGCCTTCCGCGATTGTACCGATATTGGCTGGAACGCGGTTCTGACCGACAAGCCGCACCTGCTCACCTGGGCTGCCGACGTCGCCAGGCGGGCGCAGCAACTGGGCAAGCGGTTGATCGCCTTCTCGCACTATCCCGTTGTCGATCCGCTCAACGGAAGCAGTGAGGACGAGTGCAGGCTGCTTGGGGGCACAAGCTTTGTCCGCCGCATGCCTGATCCGTCGGTTGCTGCGGCGCTGGCTGCTGCCGGTATCGAGGCGCATTTCAGCGGCCATTGGCACATCAACAATACCGCTAACTACCAGGATGCGACGGGGAGCATCATCAATGTGGCTGTGCCATCGCTGGTTGCTTATCCGCCGGGATACAAACTGGTCGAGATCGAACCTGACGGATTGCAGGTTGAGATGGTGACGATCCAGCGCGCACGCGGATACGACGTGGCGTTTGGTGGCTACGCGGCAGAAGTTGAACGCGCGGGCATTAATGCAGATGCCCTGATCCACGCAGGCTCGCATGGTGACTTCATCGATGCACATCTGCGGGCATTGGTGCTGCAACGCTACCTCCCGAAGGAGTGGCCAGAGGATCTCGCGCGACTGGTGCCGTTGCTGTCACTATCGCAGTTGCGCGATCTGGCGGAGGCTGAACCTGTCGACACTACTTTCGCGCCCGCAGAGGTCGCGCGCGGGCGAGCTACATTGCTGGACGTGGTGGTTGATTGGTACGCGATCCGCACGGGCGCCGATCTTGCGCTGACCGACATTCCTCACCCGCGACTTACCGAGTATCGCGCTTTGATTGCTGCTTATGCTCGCAGCGATTGGCCACCGACGAGCCTGCAGGGCAAGATCGCGACACTGCTCGCAATCCTGGGGTGCTACCTGACGCGGCTGCCGTCGACCAGTTTCCGCATTGAACTGCGCGATAACGTCGAGCTCGATCAGCGGGGACGAACCGATTTGCGCCAGATGGGCTGAGGCTGAAAGGTCAGCACTTCGGGGTGAAGCGACCTGCTTTGCCTGGACAGGAGCAGGCAAATCTCCTCTGCAATCTGCTCAAGCGGCTGGCGGAACGTCGTCAGATTGTATGACTGCCATCCCGCTTGTTCGATATCGTCGTGCCCCACGACGCAAAGATCGTCGGGAACACTCACCCCAAATTCGTGCCGCGCCGAGTCCATGAACCCGCAGGCGAGCAGGTCGGTGACACAGAAGGCGCCGTCGGGCGGGTCGGCGCGGGCAAATAGTTGGCGAGCTGCCTCGACGCCGGTCTGATACAGCGTGGCCCCCGCGCGGGTAACGATCACCTCCACCCCCGCGGCTCCTGCAACGTCGGCAAAGGCCTGTTCACGACCCCTGATACTCGGCGTTTCCGACTGCGAAGAGATGACGGCCATGCGCTCGCAACCGGCGCGCTGCAGCATGAAGAACGCTTCCTGAGCGGCGGCCGCATAGTCCATCCGCAGATTGTCGGGGCCATCCGGGTGGTCGTCGCGGTTGATCAGGATGACGTGCTGACCGTTGGCAATACAGGTGTCGATCAGCGAAGCGGCGGGGGTGCCCGACAGGACCACGGTAGCATCAGCGCGATAGTTGATCGTCTGCCCCAGTGCGCGCGCAACGCTGGCATTGTTGCCGGAAGTGTTGATGACCATGGTCACCTTGTCGTCGTCCTGCAGACGGCGCGATACCACCTCCAGCATGCGCGATTGCCACGGCGCCGCCATATCGGCCGCCACGATGCAGATGATGTTGCTGCGGTGATTGATCAGACCGCGCGCCAGATGGTTGACGTGATAGCCCAGTTCGTCGGCTGCCTGCATCACCTTGCGCCGGGTTTCCTCCGACACGCTGGCCCCGTCGGTAAAGGTTCGCGACACGGCCGACCGCGAAACGCCGGCCCGCTGCGCGACCTTCTGGGCGCTGACAAAGGACGGGTTGCGTTTGATCGTCTCGGTCATCGTAGATCCATCTTGGTCGCGCCCTCAAAGACGGTGGGTGCCCCACCTGATAGCACGCCACAGGCCTTTGCACAGCTGTGCATTGCAGGCAGCGGCTACTCCACGAGGCGGTAACCCACTCCCGGTTCACTCAGGAGGCGCGCTGGGGCTTTTGGGTCGGTTTCCAGTTTGGCGCGAAGCTGGGCGATGACGACGCGGAGATATTGGACGTCATCACGATGAGCGGGGCCCCAGACCTGCGTCAGGGCCTGGCGGTGCGTCACCACTTTGTTTGCATTCGCAGCAAGTAGCTCGAAAAGGTCGAACTCCTTGGGCGTCAGATGGACAGGGTGGCCATCAACTGTCACCCGGCGATGAGCGACGTCGAGTACGATTCCGCCGAATTTCTGGGGTGATGCGAGGGAGTGCGTGACCTCGCCTTGCCGCAGGGCGACACGAATACGCGCCAGAAGCTCGCCAATTCCAAAAGGCTTTTCGACATAGTCATTCGCGCCAAGGTCGAGCGCCGCGATTTTCTCGATTTCCTGGTCGCGGGCCGAAAGCACGATAATCGGCACCTGCGAAAACGCGCGGATTGTTTCGATCACCGATTTACCGTCGGCATCTGGCAGGCCGAGATCGAGAATGACCAGACTGGGCGCCCGTGTCGCAGCAAGGCGTTTGGCCTCGGCGGCGGTCGCTGCCGTTTCCACGTCGAAACCCGCGGCGGTGAGCGCGGGTTTCAGGAAACGCTGGATTTGCGGCTCGTCGTCTACAACCAGAATACGCAGCTGCATCAATTTTGGGTCTCTGCCTGTGGAGCCTTGGCGAGGCGAATGGTCATGCGGGTGCCGCGCTTGCGCAGGGCAGGGCTGATCGCCTTGATCGTCCCGCCCATGGCGGTCATCAGACCCCGCGCAATAGACAGGCCAAGCCCGGTGCCGGCCGGACGGCCATCGCCCTTTGCGCGGCGATAGAACTTGTCAAAGACCCGTTCCAGATCGTCCTCCGCAATGCCTTTCCCCTGGTCGGTGATGGAGATAGTCACTTCGTTGCCGTCCGCCTTCGCATAGATCGCCACGGGCGCGCCACCGCCATACTTCTGCGCGTTGTCGAGCAGATTGAACAGCACCTGTTCAAGCAGCAGAGAGTCTCCCAGCGCCGATGGCAGGTCTTCTGCGAGGCTGACGTCGACTGCCAGGTCTGGGTGCACCCGCCGGGCCCGCGCCACGCTCGCAGAAACTACTGGCTCCAGGACGATTGGTTCACGTTTGGCCTTGGTCAGGCCGGCCTCAATCCGGGTCATGTCAAAGAGGTTGCCGACGAAGCGATTGAGCCGGTCGGATTCTTCCTCGATTGAAATCAGCAGGTCGTCGCGGCTGGACGCAGGCATTTTGTCACCGAGCTGACGCAGGCTGGTGACCGCACCAGTGATCGACGCGAGGGGGGTGCGGAGGTCATGGGAAAGTGACGACAGCAGTGCCGCCTGAAGTTTTTCGCCTTCGATGGCGAGTGATGCCTGAGCGCTTTCCCGGGTCAATCGCGCCCGGTCCAGCGCGATGGCGGCCTGATCGAGCAAGGCGAGCCAAGTGCGCTCTTCATCGGCCCCGAGGGGCACGTCGCGCGGCCCCATGAGTAGCCCGGCCACACCCAGCAGGCGTTGCGCCGAGACAATCGGCCGGAACAGGTACCGGACCTGCGGCAAGGTCCCAGTAAGGAAACCCGCAGGCTCCCGCTTGTCGAAGGCCCAGCGCGCCGCAGCCATGGCGGTTGCATCCAGCGCCTGATCGGGCGGCCAGGCCGCTACCGGCGCCAACTCTCCTTCGCCTTGCGGCATCAACACGATAGCTGGGCGCGCCAGGCTCGTCTGGAGATGGCTAGCCACGGCATCGACCACGTTGTCTTCCCCATAGGTGGCCGAGAGTTTGCGCGAAAAGCCCAGCAACGCCTGCGCCTGTCGGGCCTGCTGCCGCGACAGAGTTGCCTGTTGGCGCAGACGAGCTGCCAACTGACCGGCCGAGAGCGCCACTGCCAGGAAGATCACCAGCGACAGCACTTCCTGCGGCTGGGCGACAGTCAGCGTGCCCACCGGGGCGATGAAGAAAAAGTTGTACGCAGCAAAGGACAGGACCGCCGCCAACACCGCAGAACCACGGCCAGCAATCACCGCCGACAGCAACACTGCCGCCAGATACAGCATCGAGAGGTTTTGTAGCGCAACCAGCGCATTGAGCCCCATGCCGAGCGCTGTCGTGGCCCCCACGGCAATTACGGGGAGGCCCAGCATGAGTGCCCAATCGGGCAGGGTTGGTGCCCGGCGGGATCGCTTTGCTTTTCCCGGTGCAACTGGCACGACGTGCACGCCGATGTCGCCGGCCTCGCGCAGAACGGCATCAGGCAGCGAGCGGCGTCGCCAAAAACCTGGCCGGGAGCGCCCTATGACGATCTGGGTGGCATGCTCACGCCGAGCGGTGCGCAGAATGGTGTCGACGAAATCGCTGCTCTCCTCACGACGTGTTTCGGCGCCGATCCGCTCAGCAAGCCGCAGGGTTGCCTCGAGACGCTCTGCCACGGCCGGGTCGGGCAGGGGGCCACCCTGTCGGGTCAGAGATAATACCAGCCAGCGCGCGTTGAGGCCGGAGGCCAGCCGCCCTGCTGCGCGCACCACGGCCTCAGCAGTTTCGTCGGGGCCGACGCAGACGAGCAGCCGCTCTCCGGTTGCCCAGGGGCCGCCTTCTGCGGCGCTCTGGCGCAAAAAGTCGACGACCTGGTCGTCCACCCGGTCGGCAGCACGGCGCAGGGCCAATTCGCGCAAAGCCGTCAGGGTCGATGGCTTGAAAAAGCCGTCCAGCGCCCGCTGGGCGTTGTCGGGCAGATAGACCTTGCCGGCCCGCAGCCGGGCGATCAGTTCCGCCGGAGGCAGGTCAACAAGGATGACCTCGTTTGCGGTCTTGAGCACGATATCAGGCACGGTCCCGCGCACGGGAACGCCGGCGATCCGCGTCACGAGGTCGGAGAGGCTTTCCAGGTGCTGCACATTGAGCGCGGTCCAGACATCGATTCCAGCTCCCAGCAGTTCGGCGATGTCCTGATAGCGCTTTGGGTGCCGGGAGCCCTCGGCGTTGGTGTGGGCGAGCTCATCGACGATGAGCAGCGTCGGGCGACGGGCCAACGCTGCATCAAGGTCAAATTCGCCGTATTGGCCGTCCTTTCCGCGCCGGGGGAGCGTCTCAATGCCCTCCATGAGCGCGGCGGTGTCAGTGCGGTCGTGGGTTTCCACCAGTCCAATCACCACGTCGACGCCGCTGGCCCGCTGCGCCCGGGCGCGCTCCAGCATGGCATAGGTCTTGCCGACGCCTGGCGCAGCGCCGAGGAAGACCGTGAGCTTGCCCCGCCCCTCGCTGGCGGCAAGCGCCAGCAGGGCTGCGGGATCAGGCCGTGAGATCTCAGTCGGGCGAGCCATCTTGCTCCTTGGACGGCAATGCCGCATCCAGCGCCAGATTGAGGCGAAGCACGTTGACGCGCGGCTCGCCGAATATACCCAAGAGAGGGCCTTCCGTCACACCGGCAACGACGGCGGTGACGTCATTCGCCGACACACCCCGCGCCTCGGCAACACGGGCCGTTTGGCGCGCCGAGTTGGCGGGGCTGATGTGAGGGTCCAACCCCGATGCCGACGTCGTCACTGCGTCGGCAGGCACCAGCCCGCCGCCGAGCGCCTGAACCGCGGCATCGACCCGCTCGATCAGCGGCTTGCCGGTAGGGCCAATATTGGAGCCGCTGGAGCCAGCAGCGTTATACGCTTCAGGACCTGTGGCGGAGGGCCGGGGCCAGAAGTAACCCGGCTGGGTGAAGCTCTGCCCGATCAGGGCTGAGCCGATCACCAATCCCTCGTTCTCGATGCGGCTGCCATTGGCCTGTTCAGGAAACGCGGCCTGGGCCACGCCGGTGATCGCGAGGGGATAGGCAAGGCCGGTAATACCCGACAGGAGCAGGGTGAGCACGATGGCGGGGCGTATTTGATTGAACATGGTTTGGCCTCCTAGATGATGCCGAGGGCGGTGACGGCCATATCCACCAGCTTGATGCCGATGAAGGGGGCGACGAGCCCGCCGAGGCCATAGATGAGCAAGTTACGGGACAGCAGAGTTGCGGCGCCCACCGGTCGGTATTTCACCCCGCGCAACGCCAGAGGGATCAGCGCCACAATGATCAGGGCGTTGAAGATCACTGCGGACAGGATCGCTGACTGCGGCGAGGTCAGTCCCATGATGTTGAGGGCACCAAGCTCGGGGTAAGTCACCAGGAACAGCGCCGGTATGATCGCGAAATACTTCGCAACGTCATTGGCGATCGAGAAGGTGGTGAGCGACCCGCGCGTCATCAGGATCTGCTTGCCGATTTCGACGATCTCGATGAGCTTGGTGGGGCTGGAATCCAGGTCCACCATGTTGCCTGCTTCGCGCGCGGCCTGCGTGCCCGACTGCATGGCAACGCCGACATCGGCCTGGGCCAGGGCAGGCGCGTCATTTGTGCCGTCGCCACACATGGCGATCAGGCGACCGCCGACCTGTTCCTTGCGGATGTAGTCGAGCTTTTGCTCGGGCGTTGCCTCGGCGAGAAAGTCGTCAACACCAGCCTCCGAGGCGATAGCGGCCGCGGTAATCGGGTTGTCACCGGTAACCATCACGGTACGGATGCCCATGGCGCGAAGGGCGGCGAAACGCTCCTTAATGCCGGGCTTTACCACGTCCTTGAGGTGGATAACGCCGAGCAGGCGATCAGCTTCCGCCACAGCGAGCGGGGTCCCGCCCGAACGGGCGATGGATTCCACTGCTTTGTTGAACTCTGCACCTGCCTGCGCTTTCTCGAGCCCGACGAAACGCAGAACAGCATCGACGGCTCCCTTGCGGATGCGGCGCCCTTCGACGTCGACACCTGAGAGCCTCGTCTGGGCCGAGAAGGGAATGAAGGTGGTGGCCACGGCAGCAGGGCCGGCTCGATGACCCGGTACTCTTCACGGGCGAGGGCCACGATGGACCGTCCTTCAGCAGTTTCATCGGAGAGACTCGCCAGCAGAACGGCTTCGGCCAGGTCTTTTTCGCTGACGCCCGCTACCGGCAGGAATTCTGCCGCCATGCGATTGCCGAAGGTGATGGTGCCGGTCTTGTCGAGCAGCAGCGTATCGACATCGCCAGCGGCCTCGACGGCGCGGCCCGACGTGGCGATGACGTTGAAACGGATCAGCCGATCCATGCCCGCAATGCCGATGGCCGAGAGCAGGCCGCCGATAGTGGTGGGGATCAACGTTACCAGGAGGGCCGCGAGCACTGTCACCGACAGGTCCGTTCCTGAATACGCGGCCAGACCATAAAGCGTCACGACAGCGACAAGAAAGACCAGAGACAGCCCGCTCAGCAGGATGGAGAGGGCAATTTCATTGGGCGTTTTCTGGCGCTTGGCGCCTTCGATCAGGGCGATCATGCGATCGACAAAGGTCTCGCCTGGCTTGGTGGTGATGCGCACCTTGAGCCAGTCGGAGATTACCTGCGTGCCGCCAGTCACGGCCGAGCGGTCCCCGCCGGCCTCCCGGATCACGGGTGCGGATTCTCCCGTAATGGCACTTTCGTTGACTGATGCGACGCCCTCTACCACCTCGCCGTCGCCGGGAATCAGGTCGCCTGCTTCAACCAGAACGATATCGCCGATCTTGAGATCTGTAGCGGGGATGACCTCGCAAGCCTGGTTCCGAGTGTCATCGGGAGACAACAGCTTCTTAGCGAAGAGATGGGTTTTGCCGCGCTTGAGGCTCTCCGCCTGCGCCTTGCCACGCCCTTCGGCGACGGCCTCGGCAAAAGTGGCGAACAGAACCGTGAACCATAGCCAGAGGGCGATTTGACCCGAGAACGTGGCTGCGTTGCCGGTCAGAAGGTCCGCGGCGAAGAGCACCGTGACCATGACCGCGACGATTTCTGTGACGAAGATCACCGGATTGCGGACCAGTTGGCGCGGATCAAGTTTGGTCACGGCATCGCGCAAAGCCGGAAGCAGGATGGCGGGGTTCAGGATGGAAGTGGTCTGGACTTTACTGGACATGAAAGTGGTCCTTAGAAGCTCTGCCCGGCGAGCATCAGGAAGTGCTCGACGATGGGGCCAAGAGCCAATGCGGGGAAGAACTGCAGCCCCCCAATGATGAGGATGATGCCGATCAACAGGCCAACAAACAGCGGTCTATCGGTGGGGAAAGTGCCGGCCGAAGGTTCGACGCGGGGCTTCTTGACGAGAGCTCCAGCGATGGCCAGCACCGGCACAAGGTAGGCGAAACGGCCCAGCATCATAGCGATGCCCAATGTGGTGTTGTACCAGGGGGTGTTGGCGGTCAGCCCGCCAAAGGCGGAGCCGTTATTGGCGGCAGCCGAAGTGTAGGCGTAGAGAATTTCGCTTAATCCGTGGGGGCCACCTGTGAGGATTGAACTGGTACCGAAATCGGCAACGGCCGAGACTGCGGTAAAGCCCAGGATAGTCATCGGCAGGATGAGTAGCGCCAGCATGGCGTATTTCATCTCGCGAGCCTCGATCTTCTTCCCCAGCAGCTCGGGGGTCCGCCCGACCATGAGGCCGGCAACGAAGACAGCAAGGATCGAGAAGACCAGCAGACCGTAGAGCCCGGAGCCCACGCCCCCCGGCAACACCTCGCCCAGTTGCATCAGGAACATCGGCACCATGCCACCGAGCGGGGTCAGCGAGCTGTGCATGGCGTTAACGCCGCCATTGGAGAGCCCGGTGGTGGCGGCAGCATAGAGAGCTGCCATGGCTTGCCCAAAGCGGACTTCCTTGCCTTCCATGTTACCCAGCGACGGATCGACGCCTGCGGCATGCAGCAGCGGGTTTCCGAAACTCTCGGCCCAATAGATAGCGCTCACGCCGATCACCAGCATGACCACTGTTACGGAAAGCAGGGCCCAACCCTGACGACGGTTGCCGACCATCTGGCCAAAGGCATAAACCAGCGCGGACGAGACCGAGAGCATGGCAATGATATTGAGGTAGTTCGAGAAAGCGCTGGGGTTTTCGAAGGGATGGGCGGCATTGACGTTGAAGAAGCCGCCACCATTGGTGCCCAGCTGTTTGATGGCCTCCTGGCTTGCGACCGGACCTATGGCAATGGTCTGCTGCGCGCCTTCGAGCGTGGTTGCCACGAAGTTGGCATCGAGAGATTGCGGCAGGCCCAGCGCCGCAAAGGCCAGGGCAACGGTGACCGCGAGCGGCAGCAGGACGTAGAGCGTGGCGCGGGTCAGATCGACCCAGAAGTTGCCGAGTTCGCCGGCCCCCGAACGCACAAACGCCCGTGTCAGCGCGATAGCCACAGCAATGCCGGTAGCGGCCGACACGAAATTCTGCACCGTTAGTCCCAGCATCTGGCTGAGATGGCTCAGAGTGGTCTCGCCACCATAGCTCTGCCAGTTGGTGTTGGTAACAAAGCTTGCGGCGGTGTTGAATGCCAGGTCAGGCGGCACCGCACCGAAACCCTGCGGATTGAGCGGAAAGTAGTTCTGCAGGCGCAACAGCGCATAGAGGAACACGAACCCTGCGACGCTGAAGGACAGCACAGCCATCGTGTAGCTGAGCCAGCCCTTTTCCTTGTCCGGGCGCACGCCGGCCAGCGCGAAGAACCCGCGTTCAACCGGCCCCAGCAGTGGTGACAAGGGAGTGCGCTCGCCGGTAAACACGCGAGCCATGTAAAGGCCAAGCGGTTTGGCGAGCAAAAGTACTGCGATCAGCACGACGCCGATCTGCAGCCAGCCTATGAGCGACATGATCGTCTCCCGGACGTCAGAAGCGCTCGGGCGCCAGCAGCGTCACCAGAAGGTAGACGGCCAGCGCGAGCGCGATGATGAAAGCAATGATGAGCATAGCGGGCTCACAGCCGATTGAGCGCGGCGGCGTAGATCGCAAGCGCGATCAACGTCCCGGCACCAAGAGCGATGAATGCAAGGTCGAGCATGACAAGCCTCGTGTTTGAGGCCCTTCAATTGCGCCCTGATCGCATCAAGCTTCCATGCGGAAGCCGCTACGCGCTCATAAGGATTTCATAGGCAGAGCATGAAGTTGGGGCTTCGCTGTCAGCCGAAACGCGCTAATCGGGTAGGTTCTAGCTCTTCAGAGCGACTTGCTGCGGCATTCCTCGGCACCTACTACTTTGCCGGTATTGCAGGCTGCTTTTCGACAAGTATCGGGGGCTTGCTGGTGTCCGCCAGTCTTCCGCAGCATCCGGTGAAAACCGCCCAGAACGTCGACCGGCTTCATTGGTTGGACGGAGCTCGCGGGATCGCGGCCTTCTACGTCGTGTTGCACCACGTTTACCTCACCACCTATGGCGGGTTTCCGGCCAGCAACGGGCCGTGGTTCGTGGGCTGGTTGCTTTACGGTCACCTGGCCGTTGCAGCCTTCATCGTCATTTCGGGCTTTTCCCTCACGATCAGCCTGACCAACAATGGGCTCAAGACGAAAAACGGCGATTGGGCTTTTCTGGTGCGCCGCTTCTGGCGCATCGTTCCACCCTATTGGTTCGCCCTGGCGCTCGCCTCGGTATTGGTCCTGTCAGGCCTGATTACTACGCCCAGCGGGCAGCCGCTTCAGGTGCGAGACATCATCATTCACGCGCTCCTGCTGCAGGACACATTCGCCAATGTGCCTCCGAACGGTGTTTTCTGGTCCATCGCCGTGGAATGGCACATCTATTTCCTGTTTCCCCTGCTCTTGTGGGGTTTTCGCAGGTTTGGCGCCATGCCGACCGTGGCGCTCACCGCACTGCTGGTCATCTCGCAAAACCTGCTGGCTCAGCACGTCGGGTTCGTAGCCCTGTTCGACCGGTTTACGCCGCAGTTCCTGTTATTGTTCGTATTCGGGATGGTGGCCGCCGTTTACTTTCGCCACCCGCGATTTGCGTATTACGCGGCGCTTCTGTCCCTGGCGATCACCGTCGGCCTTGCCGTGGGTATTCCGGTCATCGACTCGCCGGCCATTGTTGCCAACTACTTCTCGGTCGACATTATTTTTGGCCTGGCTGTCATGGGTGCCTTTTTAGCCGTCGCCTCGGGCAATTTCCGCGCACTGCGCGGTGCCCTGAGTTGGGCGCCCATCGTCGCCTTGGGTGAGTTTGCCTTCAGCCTTTATCTCGTGCATGCCCCGATCTTGTCCTTGGTGAGCAGTCTTCTCATTCAGCCGAACGGATGGACTGGAGGCACAGCATTCTGGGTCATGCTGGCAGTTGGCACTCCGCTGGCTGTCGTGGCCTCCTTTGTCTTCTTTCTGCTGTTCGAGCGGCCGTTCCTGCGCGTCAGAAACTGGTCGGATTTCGCGCAGGGCTTTGCCCGAAAGACTGGCGAGCCGGTTCAGTCGAGGCGAGGGGCGTCCTCAGGAAACTGAACTCCTGTGGTTGGCAGTTCTTGTAGCGAGGACCGCCTGCATGGAACTCACCAGCTCCGAAACGGGACCGGTGGCCTCCCATGAATAGAGGGCGAGGTTTAGCGCAGCTTCCATGCCAAAGGGGGCGTAGGGCTTTACGCGATATTCCTTCGCGGCGCTGACAGGCAGAAGGGACAGCCCCAGTCCGGCCTCGACCGCGATCAGCACGTTGTGGAGACTGCTTGCTGCGAAGGCGACATACCAGCGGCGCTCTTCGCGTTCGATGCGCTCGAACATCGTTTCGCGGTAGAGACCGCCCGGCTGAAACGCAACTAGTGGCACCGGATCGGCTGGCCAGTCTGCCGCTGCGTCGATGCTTTGGAACCACGACAGGGGTTCAGGGTAGGCCGCCCTGCAGTCGAGCCCCGGTTCACTTTCCTTGACGACGGCGATGTCCAGCTCACCGCCCCTGAAACGTCTCGCGAGTTCGCGGCTCAACCCGGCGGTGACATCCAGCCGGATTTCGCGATGGCGGCGTGCAAAGTCACTGAATATTCTGGCCATCGCAGCATCGACGATGTCCTCGGGCAGGCCGATGCGGATGGATATGGTTCCTGCGGGGTCGCCGAGCGCCGCTTCAGCTTCCTGCTGCAGGGCAAGCAATCTGCGCGCGTAGCCCAGCAGTCGCTCGCCTGCGGCCGTTGGTACGACTGGACGGGCGGAGCGATCGATCAGGGCAGATCCCACGCTTTCCTCGAGCCGCGCGAGCTGCTGGCTGATCGTGGATTGCGTCATGTGAAGACGTTCGGAGGCAAGCGTGAAGCTGCCAGCATCGACGATCGCGACAAAGGCACGAAGCAGTCTTGGATCGAGCATGTGCCAGCAACTATGGTCTGCATTATGATTGTCAATACAATGCATCATGACATTTAATTTTTAAATGCCTGCGTGGATCCCTATTTTGGCAGGGTGGCCAACCGGGCGGAGAGCGGCCGCCATCGCAACAACCGCCGCCGATGAATTCCTGGAGATTCTCATGAATAGTGCAGATCTGCTCGACGCAGAGCGTTTCCTGAGCCAAGCCGTTGAGCTTGCGCGTGGGAATATCCAAGCGGGCGGCCGACCCTTTGGCGCCGTGGTCGTACTCAATGGCGAAGTGATTGCCACTGCCGTCAACCAGATGCACCTCAGCAAGGACGTCACCGATCATGCCGAACTTCTGGCTATCCGTGCCGCTGCGCGCGCCCATGGCCCGCAATCGCTGAAGGGCAGTGCCATCTATGCCAGTGGTCATCCGTGCCCGATGTGCATGGCGGCGATGCGGCTGGCCGGAGTTGGTTCGATTTCCTATGCCTATTCCAACAAGGACGGGGCGCCGTTCAACCTGTCGACGGCCGATATCTATGCCGACTTGCAGCGTTCGTTTTCCGAACAGACAATGCAAATCGTCCACGTACCCCTGACACACAGTTCCGGCCACCACCTCTATGAACAGTGGGCGGACGCCTCGAAATCGCGGAAGTAGGATGATGAACCAAGGCTCTACCACTGCCTGGGATCGCCTGCTGCTGCTTGCGGCCATCGTGCTGGTGGGGCTCAATCTTCGGCCCTTTATCACGGGTATTGGCCCGTTGGCCGCCGACATCTCCGCGCAGACCGGACTTGGACTGCAAGGCATCGCGCTGTTGACGCTGGTGCCGATGTTCCTGATGGGTCTGCTCGCTTTTGGCGCACCACTGTTGCAGGCGCGCCTTGGCACTCGGCGGTCAATCATCTCCGCGCTGGCCATTCTGGCTGTGGCTTCTTTGCTGCGTTTGTTCGTGACGAACGGCTGGCAGATGGTGGCCACAGCGGCATTGCTCGGGCTCGGGGCTGCCGTAGTGCAGGCTATGTTCCCCGGAGTCATCAAGCGCCACTATCCAGCTCATGTTGGCATGGTGATGGGCCTCTATTCCGCGATGCTGATGGGTGGTGGTGCCCTTGGGGCGCAACTTTCTCCGCTGGTCGCCAGCGCGATGCGCGACTGGCACGCCGGCCTCGCCTGGATGGCCGTGCCCGCCGTGTTGGCGCTTTTGCTGGTGGCGCGTGGTCTTCCTCGCGACGCCAAAGACGGGGAAGGTGCAAACCTGGCCGGCGCCTTTCTCAGGCGGCCACGAACCTGGCTGCTCATGGCATGTTTCGGCCTTGTGAATGGCGGATATTCGACCGCAGTGGCCTGGCTTGCGCCGTACTATCAAGATCTGGGCTGGACGGCCGCGCAAAGCGGCGGTCTGCTGGCGGTTATGGCCGTCGCCCAGGCCGGCGCAGCACTGCTATTGCCTGTGCTGGCGCGTAGGCGGGAGGATCGCCGTCCCTGGGTGTGGTTGACGCTTGCCATGCAGGCAATTGGTTTCGCCGCCCTGGCGACGCGGCCGGAAGTCGCTCCGCTGGTGGGGGTGGCAATCCTTGGGGCGGGACTAGGGGGCTGTTTCGCCCTGACCATGACCGTGGCGCTCGACCATTTGCCCGATCCGGCTGAGGCCGGCGCACTATCTGCGCTTATGCAGGGCGGGGGCTTTCTGCTCGCGGCGTTACCCCCGTGGATTATCGCCGTCCTTCACGACCTGACCGGGGGCTTCGCGGCTGGTTGGCTGCTTCACCTGGTCTGTGTCGCAATCGTCGTGATCCTGTACTATCAAGTTTCACCGGCAAGTTACGGGCGCGCGATGGGGAGGATGGCCAGCACGCGTCCTGCCGAAAGAACCGGTACTGCCGAGGCTGCTGAGACCTGAGCAGTCTAGGCGTCTGTCCTGTCACTATTGGCCTCGCAAGGGCCGGCTGGCGGGGTTTACTTGGCTGACTGGACAGGGAGCATCCGCTCGACTATGGGTTGGCCTACGGCATCAAGCCGTTCGCTTCAGGGGACGACCCACTGCAGCGGTTCTTTCGACTGGGGACGGCCCCAATAAGGTAAGAACCGTGTCCTCAATCCGCGAACACATTCCCAATAGCACCATCCTCAAGCTGCTTGTTGCCTGGGGCGTGGTGATCGCCTTCATTATCGGCGGTCCAGGCTGGCTGCACGACCCAATTGATCCAATTGTTGCCGTCGTCTGCTTTGTGGTCATCTTTGCGACCATCCTGCTCGCCGCCTTCGGGGTGGTGCACGAGGCCGACTATCTGGCCCATCGGCTTGGCGAGCCCTACGGCACGCTGATCCTGACTTTGTCTATTGTGATGATCGAAGTCATTCTGATCGTCGCCATCCTGCTCGGCCCCGGCGAAAATCCGACCATTGGTCGAGATTCGATTTTTGCTGTCATGATGATCATCATGAACCTGGTCATGGGCATTTGCCTCATCCTGGGCGGCAGCCGCTTTGGCGAGCAGGAATACAACGCGCAGGGCGCGCTGGCCTATGTGGCGATAACCCTTTTGCTGGCCGGTATCGGGCTGGTCCTGCCCAACACGCTCAGCACCGGGGACGGCACCTTCTGGCCAGTGCAGTCTATCGCATTCGCGACACTGACAATCGTCCTCTATGCCGTGTTTTTGCTCATGCAGACGCGCGGGCACAGGCGCTTCTTCATTCAGCCGGATGTCGGCCACATGAGGGTACCTGTTGCTGCCGACACGCAAGATGCCTCCGGCAACGCAAAGGAGCCGGTGGACAAGAGCGCCATCGTCATCCGGTCCGTCCTGCTGGTCGCACTGATGCTGCCCATCGTGCTGCTGGCACATGATTTGGCATTGGTCATCGATTTCGGGATTGCTTCGGTCGGCGCTCCGGTGGCGCTGGGTGGTGTATTAATCGCCATCATCGTCTTCACGCCGGAATCCATCACAGCCGTCAATGCGGCGCTGGCTAACCAGCTCCAGCGTGCCATCAACCTGTGCCTGGGGGCCTTCGTATCGACCGTTGGACTCACCATCCCGGCTGTGCTGGTGATCGGCCTGATCACGAACAAAACCGTGGTGATGGGCATCAGCCCGACCGACACTGTGCTCCTGTTGATGACCCTCGGCCTGACCGCGCTGACCTTCATGGGCAAGCGGGCCTCGTCCCTCCACGGAACTCTACACCTGACGCTATTTGCCGCCTTCGGTATTTTGCTTTTCACAGCCTGATCTGAACGCCCGCCGGCAGGACGACCTGCCGGTTTTAGGGCTCGCTCGGGGACGACCCCTTAACGGAGGCCGCCCGGTGACAAACCCCGTCAACATGCTTGTTCTGCTTGGATGCCTCATCGGCTACCTGGCGGCTGATATTCTGATCTCGTCCGGCCGGACGACCGGCACGGCAGCTTCCGTCGTCAGCAGCATTCTTCCATCGGCCTTCGGCCTGGCGGTTGGCCTGATCGCCAGGCGGCTGCACAAATAACCTCTCCAACCTATCCGGATTTCTTCATGGCAACTGATCCTATCCACCAGTTCATCGTCACTCCCGTGTTCCCGCTGCCGGCGATTGCGGGGCAAGACCTGAGCTTCACCAATGCCTCAGCCTACATGGTGCTGACGGTCGCGCTGGTATCGGGCTTCATGATTTTGGGGAGCCGGAAGCGGCGTCTGGTGCCGGGCAGGGTGCAGCTGGTTGCTGAGCTGCTCTACCAGAACATCGAAAATTTGGTGATTTCCAGCATCGGCAAGGAGGGCATGCGTTTCTTCCCCCTCGTGTTCTCGCTCTTCAGCTTCATCCTCGTTGCCAACATGATTGGCATGTTTCCCTATGCCTTCACCGTGACAGCACAGATCATTGTCACCGCCGCGCTCGCACTCCTGGTGTTTGCCGTGGTGACACTTTACGGCCTCTGGCGGCACGGCCTGAAGTTCTTCAAGCTGTTCATGCCCAGCGGCATCCCTGGATACCTAGCGCCGATCATCGTTCCGATCGAAGTCGTCTCGTACTTTTCACGCCCGATCAGCCACTCGGTCCGACTGTTTGCGGTGATGCTCGCTGGCCATATCACCTTGAAAGTCTTCTCCGGTTTCGTCGTTGACCTGAGTGGGCTGGGCCCGCTTGGCATTGTCGGCGCCATCGCACCGCTCGCCATGGCTGTCGGCATCGTGGCCCTGGAACTGCTGATGTCCGCAATCCAGGCCTATGTCTTCACCATGCTGACGTGCATGTATCTCAACGATGCAATTCACCCCTCTCATTAGGATGAGTACGTTTCCGACTTTCCCCGAGCCGCGTGCAGCTGCTGTGCGCTACGACGTGACCAGCGGACTGATCTCCATCAAGCTTAAGGGAGGCGGGACATTCGCCTTTGCTGCCAGCGACAGGTCTGAACTCGCGTCATTCACCGATGCGATCCTAGCAAGCGTCACGACGGATCACATTGGGTTTTACATCCACTGGCCCACGACGCACGTGTCGCTCTATGTTCCCGCGCTTCTGCTCTCTGCGGGTGGCAGGTCCTCCTGAGGCGCTAGGCTTTTGGCTCGGGTTGAGGTGAACCCGGGCCGAAAGCAGACTGTCATTCGAACCTGCACGCAGTAAGATTGCGGTCTTCACCAAGCCGGAGATGGCAATGCAATACAGCGCGCTCGACGAACCGGAGGACATAGCCAAGGTTTTCGTCGAAGCTTTTGCGCAACGCGATGCAGACAAGCTGGCTTCGCTGTTCGACGAGGATGCGGAATTCGTCAATGTCACAGGGCTTTGGTGGCATGATCGCCCGGCAATTCGAAAGGCGCACGCCTACGGCTTTGAGCACATCTTCGGCGCGGCAACACTGCGGCTGGTGCAGGTGAAGGTGAAGAAACTGGCTGACAATATCGCCGTGGTGTACGGTCGAGTGCGCCTTGAGGGGCAGACGGGACAGGTAGAGGGCCAGAAACCCGCTGTTCGCCACACCATCTTGTCGTTTGTCGTACACAAGGGCGAAAACGGCTGGAGCTGCGCTTCGGCGCAGAACACGGACATCGTCCCGCACATGGAGACCAACCTGGTCGAAGCTGACGGAACATTCCGCTCCGTCAGCTATCGTGATTGATCAGGTAACAGCTGGGGTCTCGTTACCACCTCACAGAGTGAATGGCGCCATTTTTGGCTAGGTCTCGGAGGCCGTCTCCATCTCGCGGTTAAGTCGCTCGGCCAACTCGTTGGCCGTAAAACCACCACCGAAAATGGCCGTACCCGTGCCGAACTTGCGGCTGGAGGCCAAATCGCCAGCATCGACGCTGTCATAGCCGAGGCGATCGATGAACTCTGCGACACTCCGCCGTGCTTCCGCATCGTTGCCTGCAATAGCCAGAGCGCGACGCGAAGCATCGCCCGTCGGACGAGCCTCCTGCTCGATTTCGTGGTAGCCCATGTGATTGAAGCTGCGCACCAGACGCGCCTTCGGCAGGTAGGCCTGCACGATTTCGCTGCTCGACTGCTCGGTTTCGAATTCGGGCATCACGCCATCGGTCGGCGCCCAATAGTTCATCGGATCAATGACAACCTTGCAGGCCAGTTGCTCGGGTACCAATGCCCGGTACTTCGACAACGGCAAGGCCAGGACGACGATGTCGCTGGCCGCAATCACGTCAGCCGCTGCACCAGGCGTGGCGCCGGGGGTGATGATTTCGACCAGCAGCGCAATCTCCTCGGGCGACCGTGAGGTCGCGATCCGCACATCGTAACCGGCTGCGATCGCCAAGCGGGCGAGGGCCGTGCCCACCCGACCGGCGCCGAGAATGCCGATCACTTGAGGTTTAGGCGACATCGACGGTCTCCTTGCTCTTGGCCAGTTCCGCATCCACGAGCGGCTTGACCTTGGTGCCCAGCAGTTCGATCGAACGCAGGAAGGCCTTTTGCGGCATCTGCCCCACGTCCATCTGGAAGAACTGACGCGAATGCCCCAGTGTCTTGTGCAAGTTTACGATGCGCTCGGCGATCTCTTCGGGGCCACCCGCGAACAGGGCGCCAGCGCCGCGGGTTTCCTGGTCATATGACCAGCGCGGCGGCGGCGTGAAACCGCGGATTTTGCCCAATTGCTCCATGACCGCATGCCAATGCGTCCAGAAGAAATCCTTGGCATCAGCGGAATCGTGGCCGATATAGCCGGGGCTTGCCACCGACACCTTGATCTTGTCCTGCTTGCCGGCCTGGGTGGCGGCGCGGCGATAAAGATCGGCCAGCGGTGCAAAGCGGTCGGCCTGCCCACCAATGATGGCGTAGGAAATCGGCAGGCCCAGCAGGCCCGCGCGCACCGACGATTGCGGATTGCCGCCCGTGGCCAGCCAGATCGGCAGTTGCCCGCCTTCTGGGCGCGGCACCACGAGGGCGTCGTTCAGCGCCGGCCGGAACTTGCCCTGCCAGGTGATAGACTCGCTCTCGTTGAGTTGCAGCAGCAGTTCCAGCTTTTCGGCATAGAGCGCGTCATAGTCATTGAGGCTATGGCCGAAGAGGGGGAAGGATTCGACCGAGGAACCGCGACCGGCAGTGATTTCTGCGCGACCGTTCGACAGCGCATCGACCGTGGCGAACTGCTGATAGACCCGTACCGGGTCATCCGTGCTCAGCACGGTGACGGCACTGCCCAGCTTGATATTCTTCGTCGTCGACGCCGCGGCGCCCAGCACGACGCTGGCGGCCGAGGCCGGCATTTCGCGAGTGTGATGTTCGCCAATGCCGAAATAGTCCAGCCCGACCTGATCGGCCAGCTGAATGGCTTCCAGCAAATTGCGCATGGCTTCGGCAGTTGAGCCGAGCGCCCCGGTCTCGGGGTCCTTCTGCACATCACCAAAACTATAAACACCAAGTTCCATCGTCGTCGTGCCTCACACGCCTTTAGTACCCAATCGGAACTTGCGCTAATATCGGAACCAATTCGGCCGTCACAAGAGGGAACAAATTTGTGCCTCGGGTCAGGTGCCTCCTGCATGGGCACGTGTCGTTGCGGGTTGGATGTGAGGTTCCATTTGCCCGGCGCGCGAGGGGCTTTCGCCCGCAAATTCCACCGTCAAACGTCGGCTCACTGCCTTGGGCCTAAATTGACACGACGTCTGATGATCAGTATACGTCCTATAAGGCGAGTTCCGCGCTTTAGAGGAGAGAATTCATGGACACCGTCGTGCCTCCGAGCAATCTGGCTCCGATCAGTGGTGAGGACGAAGCTGCATTGGCGCAGCTCTATCGGGACTTCGCCAGCGAGCACTTGATGCCGCTCTGGACCCAGCTCGGCGACCTGATGCCGAAGCAGCCTGCACCGAAGGCTGTGCCCCATGTGTGGAAGTGGTCCACCCTCTATCCATTGGCGCAGCGCTCGGGGGATCTGGTGCCGGTGGGCCGTGGCGGTGAACGTCGTGCCATCGGGCTGGGCAATCCGGGTCTGGGTGGACTGCCTTACATCAGCGCCACTCTGTGGGCGGCTATCCAGTATCTTGGGCCGAAGGAAACCGCACCCGAGCACCGTCATTCTCAGAACGCCTTCCGCTTCGTCGTTGAAGGCGAGGGCGTCTGGACCGTGGTCAACGGCGATCCCGTCCGCATGAGCCGGGGCGACTTTCTGCTGACGCCGGGCTGGAACTTCCACGGCCATCACAACCTGACTGACAAGCCGATGGCCTGGCTGGACGGCCTCGACATTCCGTTCTCGCACCAGAACGATGTCGGCTTTTTCGAGTTTGGCTCCGAGCGCGTAACGGATTATGCGACGCCGAACTTCTCGCGCGGCGAACGGCTCTGGGCACATCCGGGTCTGCGGCCTCTGTCCGGTCTGCAGCAGACGGTGAGCTCGCCGCTGATGGCCTATCGCTGGGAATTCACCGACCGGGCACTGGCCGAGCAATTGCTGCTTGAGGATGAGGGGCAGCCGGCAACGGTTGGCCAGGGCCATGCGGCGATCCGATATACCAATCCCACGACCGGCGGCGACGTGATGCCAACCATTCGTGCCGAGTTCCACCGGCTGCGTGCCGGCACGGCAACACCCGCGCGCCGTGAAGTCGGCTCCAGCGTGTTCCAGGTTTTCGAAGGCAAGGGCGGGGTCGTACTGAACGGCGTTGAACACCAGCTCGACAAGGGCGACCTGTTTGTCATTCCGTCCTGGGTTGCGTGGTCGCTGCATGCTGAGACGCAGTTCGACCTGTTCCGCTTCTCGGATGCCCCGATCATGGAACGGCTCCACTTCGACCGCACCCATATTGAGGAGACTGGCCGCTAGGCCGGGCAAGTCGATGGCCTCGATTTCCGAGCAGGCAGCGCATCAGGCGTTGCGCGAGCGGCTGGGGCAGGGCGCACGCTACGACGCGCCCTCGGCTCCGGCAAAGGAGTTGAGCTGGGCGCGGCGTGGTACCGCCTATTTCGCGCGCAAACTCAATGAGCTAAATGACGCCGACCTGGATGCGCCGGCCCTTCAGCCGGGACTGCTACGTCGCCATGTCGTGGCCAGTATTGGTTATCAGGCACGCATGCTGGCGCTGGCCGTGGAAGCCGCGCGGACAGGCGTTGCGCCTCAGGAAGCCACCGATGATGATTGGCAGGTCCAGATCGAGCACGGCGATACCCTGCCAGCCCGTGCTCTGCGCAATCTGTTCGAACACGCCGAAGTGCATCTGAATGTCGAGTGGCGCGACCTGAGCGACGCAGACTGGCAAAAGTCCATTTCGCTTGGTGGTCGCACTGTGCCGATTGCGCAAACGCCCTGGCTACGCAGTGCCGCCGTTTGGCTGCACGCCGTCGATCTGGACAATGGCGGCTCATTCCTTGATTTTCCGCCGGACCTGCTCGATGCCCTGGCGAGTGAACTGGCCGGGGACGCGAGCGCGCCTCATGTAACCCTTGAGCCTACCGACCGCGGCTCTGCGATGGTCATCGGCAGCGGGGCAGTCGCTACCGTCAGCGGCTCCATGGCCGATTTGGTGCGCTGGCTGACCGGCAAGGGATCTCGTCGCCTGACAGTTTCACAGGGCTCGCTACCCGAGCTTCCAGCCCGAGCGCTGGCCCAATTATCTCGAGCCGCCTGAGCGCTCCAACCAAACTAGGATCATATGACACAAGTTCTTTTCCCCGTTCCGGGCTGGCCGACCGCACGTGTTCGTGGCGTTGAGGCTCTCTTTCCAGTCACCCGTATTTTCTGCGTTGGCCGCAATTATGCCGAGCACGCCAAGGAGATGGGCGTCGAAGTCGATCGCGAGGCGCCGTTCTATTTCCTGAAGTCCAACTCGGCGCTGGTGCCTTCGGGCGCTACAATTGCCTATCCGCCTGGCACTGAAAACTATCACTACGAGATGGAGTTCGTGGTCGCCATTGGCGCACCAGCGTTCAAGATCTCCGAGGCTGACGCGGAATCTGTGATCTATGGCTATGCAACCGGCCTCGACATGACCCGTCGTGACCTTCAGCTGCAGGCTCGTGCCAAGCAGCGCCCATGGGACCTGGGCAAGGATTTCGAGCAGTCCGCGATCCTGTCCGAGATCGTTCGCAAGGAAGAGTTTGGTGCCATCGGCGAGCAGCGCATCTGGCTGGATGTCGACGGCGCCGCGAAGCAGGATTCCAAGTTGAGCGAACTGGTCTGGTCGGTGCCCGAACTGGTATCGCACCTGTCCCATTTCTATCACCTTGTGCCGGGCGACCTCATCTATACCGGCACTCCGGCCGGCGTCGGCGCGGTTGTGGCTGGTGACAAGATCACCGGCGGCGTCGATGGCCTGCCATCCGTGCAGCTGACAATCGGTGCTGCGGAATGATCTTCCACGGTTATTTCCGGAGTTCGGCAGCCTATCGCTGCCGGATCGCCTTCAATATCAAGGGGATCGAGCCTCAGCTGACCCCGGTGCATTTGCGCAAGGATGGCGGCAAGCAAAAGACTGCCGCCTACCGTGCGGTCAATCCTCAGGGGTTGGTACCGACCCTGGAGGTGGATGACACGCAGTTGACGCAGTCCCTGGCGATCATCGAGTGGCTGGATGAAGTTCATCCTGAGCCTGCCTTGCTTCCCGCCGACGCCCTGGAGCGGGCCCATGTGCGGGCCTTTGCTCAAGTCATGGCTTGCGACATTCATCCACTGGCCAATCTGCGGGTGCTCGACTATCTGAAGACCGAGCTGAAGCAGGATCAGGCGGCGGCCGATGCATGGTGCCAACGCTGGATCGGTGATGGCCTGCAGGCCTGCGAGGCTCTCCTGGCCCGCGCGCCGCTCAAGGGGGACTTTGCCTTCGGGACGACGCCAGGTCTTGCCGATATCTGCCTCATTCCGCAGCTCTACTCGGCAGATCGCTTTGGTGTCGATCTCGCCGGCATGCCTCGGCTGCGTGCCGTGCGCGAGGCTTGCGAGTCCTTGCCTGTCTTCGCTGACGCGCATCCGGCCCGGCAGCCCGACGCAGACATCTGATCCAGCGTCGCGGGTTGGGCATCAGCCACAGCCTACGACATTGATCAGTTGACATACGATCAGACGTCGGTCTATATTTTGATGCGTTCGATACGGTAGCGATTGGGAGGAGTAACCAATGACTATCGTCGGCACGAGGACTACGCCGCGAACGCGTGTTTTCATAAGTCCTGCCGCTTTGAATAGGGCAGGCGACCTCATCCGCACCATCGTTTAGATGTCGTTTCTCAAGGTGCATACGCAGGGCTTCCTGCGAGAACTGCAACGAGCAACTTCGAGATAAACAAGCGAATTCAAGAATATAGGGAGTACAACATGAAGGCAGTTCTTACGGCCGTTGGGGCCATGCTCGTTCTCGGCGCGCCAACACTCGTTTCTGCACAGGACGTTCCAACCGTCCGCTACGGCATTTATGAGCCCGGATTCGACTCCGGTTTCCTGCTGATGGCGCAGGAAAAGGAATTCTGGGCCGCGCAGGGCGTCAATGTCGAAGTCGTCACCTTCAAGAGCGCCGCTCAGGCGTTTCCGGCCTTCATCGCCGGCGAAGTTGACGTGGTCCAGGCCAACCCCAGCGAAGCCTTGCTGGTTGCCTCCAAGGGCGCCGATATCAAGTTTGTCGGCTCGACCATGCCCGGCTTGAACTACACGCTTTATGCCAATTCCAAGTTCACCGACCTGACCCAACTCGCAGGTGCGACTGTCGGCATTTCGGCACCAACCGCGCTGCCGGCTGTCGTGGTGAAGGCCATGATGATTGCAGTGGGTGTCGATCCCAGCGCCGTGACTTTCGCAAACTCGGGCGGCAGCCCCGAGCGCTATCTTGCCGTGGTCAATGGCGTCGTTGATGCTGCAAGCTCGCCCAGCGATTACATGGCCCGCGCCAAGGGCGATGGCGTCCAGGTCCTGGCCATGGCCAAGGATGTGATCCCGGACTATCCGCGCTACGCTCTGATCACGACGAATGCGTTCCTGCAGAGCGAGAATGGCAAGGGCACCGTTGGCCTTCTGGCTGGCCTGATCGAGGGCATCCGCTACGCCTTCGAGAACCCTGCTGAAGCACATGCGCTTTCCGCCAAGACCGTCGGTGGTGGACTCGCTCCGAGCGATCCGTCCATCTTGGCAACCTATGACGAGTTCACCAATGGCGGCTATCTGGCGCTCAACGGCGAAATTCCCGTCAAGCAGATGAAGTACCTGGCAGAACTGCAGAAGACTCTGGGCATTTCGACCGCGCCTGTTGATGTCGACTCCCTGGTCGACGACACCTTCCTGCAGGAAGCTCTTGCCCGCGTCGGCAAGGTGAACTCGACCTACTACGGAGGGGTGGAATGATCGCAACGGAACTGGCCCCCGACAAAGTCGGGGGCCATCCTCCCCGGCCTGGGAATAGTGCCGCGGTAGAAGTTGAGCATGTCAACAAGGTGTTCTTTGCTCACCCGGCACGCCAGGTGCAGGCGCTGCGCGACGTGTCTTTCACGGTCAACACTGGCGAGATCATCGCACTAACCGGCCGCAGCGGTTGCGGAAAGACGACGCTGCTGCGGATCATTATGGGCCTCGAGCAGGCATCCTCGGGCACCGTCAAGGTGGGTGGCAAGGTCATAACGGGCTGCGGCCTAGATCGCGGCATTGTCTTCCAGCATGCTGAATTGCTGCCCTGGCGCACGGCGCTCGGCAACGTGATGTTTGGCCTGGAGTCGCGTGGCGTACCAAAGGCCGAGCGGATCGACATTGCCCAGAATGCGCTGGAACTCGTTGGCCTTGGTCATGCGATGGATCGCCATCCGCACGAGTTGTCTGGTGGCATGAAGCAGCGCGTCGGCCTGGCACGTGCGCTGGCCATCGACCCGCAGGTTCTGCTGATGGACGAGCCCTTTTCTGCGCTCGACGCACAGACCCGCGAAGTGATGCAGCAGGAGCTGCTCGATATCCAGGCGCGGACTGGCAAGACGATCATCATCGTCAGCCATGACCTGGATGAATCGGTGCTGCTGGCTGACCGCATCATCGCCATGCTGCCCAATCCAGGTCGCATGCAGAGCATTCTGGTTACCGGCATGGACCGGAGCCTGTCGCTTGACGAGCTGCGTGGCTCGGCCCAGTTGGTCGAGCGTCGGCAGGAATTGTGGAAGCTTATCCACGCCAAGGAAACCGGGGACGAGCAGCGATGACCACCACCCTCAGCAATCCGGTTGCTGCCGAGCCCAAGCTGGCCGCAGTGCTCAAGAAGACCCAGAGGACCGGCAAGACCTGGCGCGACTATTCTGTGACGATTGCCACGGTCATCTTCCTTTTGGTGCTGTGGGAGATCTTCGCCCGCCAGGCTAATCCGATCCTTGTGGCTCCGCCCTCCAAGGTGGTGACGGCGCTGATCAACATGATCAACGACGGCACCATGGGCAAAGCTCTGTTGGCTTCGTCACAGCCCTTCCTGCTTGGCTTCCTTGGTGCAGTGGCCGTCGGCGTTCCACTGGGGCTGCTGATCGGGCGCTTCCGCTATGTCGAGGCCGCCCTGGGCTGGCTGGTTATCGTTGGCTATGCCATGCCGATGATCGCACTGGTGCCCGTCTTCATGCTGTGGTTCGGCCTGGGCTTTGTGGTCAAGGCAGTGATGGTTGCGGTCATGACTGTGTTCGCCATCATCATCAACACCTGGAACGGCGTGCAGAATGTGCCGCGCAGCCTGATCGAGGTTGGCACCGCCTTCAACGCCTCGCCGACGCGCATTCTGACCCAGATCGTTCTGCCGTCCGTAATCCCATCGATCATGACGGGCCTGCGTATCGGCATAGGCAAGGCGGTTATCGGTATAGTCATCGCTGAGTTCTTCACCGCGCTCACCGGCATTGGCGGCATCATCGTCGAGTCAGGCGGCACCTTCCAGCCAGATCGCATGTTTGCGGCAGTGCTGGTGCTGTCGATCATCGCCACGGGCCTGACCTGGCTGGTCGGCCGGCTGGAGCGCAGCATTGCGCCCTGGAACCACGCCACCACCGGCGACTCGTAGGAACTCGCTCGTTATTGAAAAGCGCTGCTGCGGCGGGTGTATCTGCCGCGGTGAATTGGAAAAGAAGGGTTGGAGCTCTGATGAAGGCACGTTTGGTAGTTGGCATTTCAGGTGCTTCGGGCGCGATCTATGGCGTGCGCTGCCTCGAAATGCTGCGCGAGCTGGATGTTGAGACACATCTGGTCATCTCCAAAAGCGGCGTGCTCACCATTGAGCAGGAGCTGGGCATTTCAGCTTCGGCGGTCAAGGCGATGGCCGATGTCGTGCATGCTCCGGGCAACATTGGCGCTGCCTGTGCTTCCGGGTCGTTCCAGACCATGGGCATGATCGTGGCGCCGTGCTCGATGCGCAGCCTGGCCGAGATTGCCACGGGGGTGACCTCGTCTCTGCTTACGCGTTCCGCCGAAGTGGTTCTCAAGGAGCGGCGCCGGCTGGTGCTCCTGGCCCGCGAGTCCCCGCTGACCAACACTCACCTCAAAAACATGCTGGCCGTCAGTGAAATGGGAGGCATCGTGATGCCGCCTGTACCGGCCTTCTACACCCATCCAAAATCTCTCGAAGAAATGGTCGACCACACGGTCAGTCGCGCACTCGACCTGTTCGGTCTCGATACGGGCAAGGCCAAGCGCTGGACTGGCCTGGAATCCTCGCGGCCCGTTTCCACCTTAATCTGAAAGAAGCCCGACCCACGCCTAAGGGGAAGTGTCGGCTTAAATAGGACGACGTCTGATGAAGCTTTCGGCGTCCGTTAGGAGTAGTTCTATGAAGATAGTCATCGTTGGCGGCGGCATTGGAGGCATGACACTTGCCTGTAAGCTGGCAGTCGGAGGCGTCTTTCCTGACGTCTACGACTCCGCGCCGCGGCTCGAGCCGATTGGCCTTGGCATCAATTTGTTGCCGCATGCCGGGAAGGTAATGCAGCAGATCGGCGTGCTGGACGAGATCGCCTCGCGCAGTGTCGAAACCTATGAATCCACGTTCTTCAACCGCTTCGGCCAGCACATTTATTCTGAGCCTGCCGGCCTGCGTGCAGGCTACGACCTGCCGCAATTCTCCGTTCACCGCGGCGACCTGCACCAGCCTCTTTTGAGCCGGTTCACAGCGCTGGCAGGGGACGAGAAGCTCCACCTGGCTCATCGCTGCGTCGGCTTTGAGCAGGATGCGGACGGCGTCACCGTGCATTTCCGCGATACCGTGGCGGATACCGAACTGCCAAGCGTGCGCGCCGACATTCTCATCGCGGCGGATGGCCTGCATTCCGTCGTGCGCAAGACGCTGCACCCGAACGAGGGCGATCCAGTCTATTCCGGAGTTAACATGTGGCGCGGTTCCGCGGTGCACAAGCCGTTCCTCAATGGCGCCAACATGACCCGCATCGGCTGGCTGTCCACGGGCAAGCTGGTGGTCTATCCGATGCGTAACAATGTCGATGGCGAGGGCAACCAGCTCATCAACTGGGTGGCCGAAATCGAGACGTCGAAGTACAAGGCCAAGCGGGACTGGAACAAAGAAGGCTCGTTTGATGACTTCATGTGGGCCTTTGAGGATATGAAGTTCGACTGGCTCGACGTGCCGGCGCTGCTTCGTTCGACCACCAAGGTGATGGAATTCCCGATGGTCGACCAGGACCCGCTGCCGTTCTGGACCCAGGGCAGGGTGACATTGCTGGGCGACGCCGCCCACCCGATGTATCCGCGCGGTTCCAATGGCGCAGGTCAGGCCATTCTCGACGGCGATGCCCTTGGCGACGCGCTGCTGCAGAACGCCAACCCGCAGGACGCACTCAAGGCCTACGAGGCCGATCGGCTGCCGGCCACCTCCAAGGTCGTGCTGACCAATCGCACGACACCGCCCGATATCATTTTGAAGGAAGTATTCGATCGGACCGGCGACAAGCCGTTCGATCGCATCGAGGACGTCATCGGCGCCAACGAACTCTCTGCGCTGTCGAATAACTACAAGAAGGTCGCCGGTTATGACCGCGAACGTCTGAACGGGGTGAAAGGATAACCAATGACCAACACCAATAGACCCAAGCCCTACAAGGATTTGCGCGAGTTTCTTGAGAAAATCGAGGAAATCGGCGAGCTCAAGACCGTGCGCGGCGCCAGCTGGGACCTCGAAATGGGTACCCTGGCCGAGATCATCTATCATGGCGAGCAGGAGAACCCGCCAGCGATCCTGTTTGATGACATTCCCGGCTATCCGGGCTTCCGTTGCGTTTCGGGGCTGACCAATTCCAGCCAGCGCCTGGCCGTGACCCTTGGTTTCCCGCTGTCCAAGAAGCCCATCGATATCGTCCAGTGCTATCGCGACCGGATGAAAACCCACGAGCCTCTGCCGCCCGTGTTCGTCGAGCCGAAGGACGCGCCGATCTACGAGAACGTGATGCGCGGCGACGACATCGACATTCTGAAGTTCCCGGTCCCCAAGCTGCATGAGCTGGACGGTGGCCGCTATGTCGGCACCGATGACCTTGTGATCATGCGCGATCCCGAGGACGACTGGATCAATATCGGCACCTATCGCTCGATGGTGCACGATGCCAAGTCGTTGGGCCTATGGATTTCGCCGGGCAAGCAAGGCCGGCAGATCCGTGATAAGCACTTCAGCAAGGGCGAGCCATGCCCAGTGCTGATCTGCGTTGGCCACGATCCGCTCCTGTTCCTGGCATCCGGCAATGAGCTGCCCTACGGCCTGTCCGAATACGACTATGCGGGCGGCCATCGCGGTCTGCCGTTCGAGGTGGTGAAAAGCGAAGTGCACGGCCTGCCAATGCCTGCACATGCCGAGATCGTCATTGAAGGCGTGATGATGCCGGGCGACACCCGCATCGAGGGACCGTTCGGCGAATTCACCGGCTACTACGCAAGCCATGCCAGCCCGCAGCCGGTTGTGCGCATTGAGCGCATCTATCACCGCAACAATCCCATCATGACGATGGCGTCTCCGATGCAGCCGCCGTCCGATTTCAGCTTCTCCAAGTGCGTGACCAAGTCGGGCATGATCTGGGACGAAATCGAGCGTGCCGGCCTGTCGGGCGTGAAGGGTGTTTGGTGCCACGAAGCCGGTGGAGCCCGGATGTTCAACGTCGTTTCGCTCAAGCAGCGTTATCCCGGCCACGCCAGGCAGGCCCTGCATCTGGCGGCAAGCTGCCAGTCGGCGTCCTATATGGGGCGGTTCGTGGTGGTGGTTGACGAGGACGTCGATCCGACCAACACGTTCGACGTTCTCTGGGCGATCAGTACGCGCTGCGATCCGGCCGAGGATATCGAGTTCATCCGCCGGGCCTGGTCCGGTCCCCTCGATCCCATTCTAGAGGAGCGGAGCGGGACCAACTCGCGCGGCCTGATCGATGCTTGCCGGCCGTTCGAACGCATGGCCGCGAACACCTTCCCACCCGTGGCCCGCGCCACTGACGCACTGCGTGAAGCCGTGGCGGAGAAGTTCAAGAGCCAGCTCGGCTAAGGAGCGCGTTTGCCCAGTCACGACTTTGATCTGTTGTGGCAGTTCGCCCTCGACGTCTATGGCGTCGAGGGCGTTGCTGCTGAATGCATCGACGCACAGAACAGCCACGGTGTCGATGTTTGCGTCTTGCTCACCGCCGTCTACGCGGCAGCGCAGGGTTTTGTGCCGACGCAAGAGGCGCTGGTTTCCTGGGATGACGCCGTAAAGGACTGGCGCCAGACCGTCGTGCGGCAAATCCGGGCCGTGCGGAATGCGCTCAAAGCTCTGGACGCTGACTCCGACGTTTCAGTGCTGCGCAAGGCGGTACTGGCCACAGAGTTGCAGGCGGAACGCTTGGAAATCCAGCAGCTGGCGGCGGCCTATGCGACGACGGCATTGCCGAAACAATCCGACCTGGAGCCCCGTGATCGGGTGTTGCAGACACTGGCGCAGGTCGCCGTGCTCTATGAATGCGAAACGCTTGTCATGCCGCGCTTGGCTCAGGCCGTAACCCTTTTCGCGCGATAACGCATTGACAGCACGGACCGTACGGACAAAGTGTTCGGCAGACGTCGGATGTTTGCTATTCTGCGTCTCGTCCATCGGCCGAAGCCTTTGGACCGTTTGATAAAAATGACCTGAGCAAGACTATCCGGGAGTTGCCTGTGACAGCACTTGGCGAGATCGCCGCGACCGACCTCAACGCCAGCCAAGCCTCGCGCGATGGCGGTACCGCCTCGCTTGAAGGGCTTTATGGTCGCCCCGGCTTCAAGATCCGCCGTGCGCATCAAACGGCCGTCGCCGTGTTCGCCGAAGCAACCTGCGACTTAGGAATCACCACCAGCCAGTATGGCGTGCTGCATACGTTGGCCCGCATCGAAGGCCTCGACCAGATCACGCTAGCGAACCTTGTCGGGCTTGATCGCTCCACCACCGGCCTCGTGCTCGGTCTGCTGGAACAGCGCGGCTTGGTCGAGCGGACCATGCACAAGACCGACCGCCGCCGCCGCGTCTTGATGATCACCGAAAGCGGCCGTCAGCTTTACGAAAGCGCGCAGGGGCCCGTTTCGTTGGCAATTGGTCGTCTCCTGGAGCCATTGCCTGCCGATGACCGCGAACCGTTCCTGGACGTGCTTGAGCGCATCGTGGCAACAGCTACGCAGCCGGTCGAACCGGCAATGGCCGAGGCGCTGCGAGAACTCTATCGCCGACCCGGTTTCCTCATCCGCCGCGCGCATCAGATTTCATCCGCGTTGTTCGTGGAAGAAGTGCGTGCCTTCGACATTACGCCGACCCAGTTCGGTATGATGTTCGTGCTGCTTCAACGGCCCAGTATCGATCAGGTCACGGTGGCACGGCTGGCGCGTTTTGATCGCTCTACCAATGCCATGGTGGTAGACTTGCTCGAAGCGCGCGGACTGATTGTGCGCCGCGTCGATATCGCTGACCGCCGCCGCCGTGTGCTGAACCTCACGCCGGCCGGTGTGACTTTGCTCAACGACCTCATGCCCTTCGCTGAGAACGCGCGCCAGCACCTGATCCAGAACCTGAGTGAGGCGGAATCGAAACTGCTTCACACAAGCCTCGACACCATCGTCGCCGCATTCGAAGGCGCCGCCTGAAGCTGGTTGCTCAATATGCCATCACGATGTGATCAAAAAAAAGGCCCGCTGTTGCGGGCCTTTTCCAATTCGTTCCAGTAGACCGTCGCCGACGACAGCTTCTATTTGGGCTGCAGCTGGCGCAGGAAAGGGATGGATTCGAACTGGTCGGGCTGGACGTGGTCCCAGGAGATGCCCTTCGGTCGGGCATGGGTGCTGCCGGTGGTGATCAGTTCGCCTTCGGTCGCAACATAGTCCATCCAGCAGTCGAAATTCATCATGACGATGTCGCCGTCGGGCACGACCTGGGTGGAATGAACGCTGGTAACAAGTGGGGTGTCCGGCCGGATGCGACCGAGTTCGTTGAGGACACCGGCCTCAAGGTCGGCGAAGCCGCCGCCCTTGCCAGTCCTGGCACCCTGGCGCGTCGCGGCAACCGTGCCGAACACGCAGAAGTCGAGTTCCGGGATGTCGGTGAATTCGATGCGCTCGCCATGGTGCATATAGCCCTGATGGCTGGCGGCAAGCTCGAAGGTAATGCCCTTTTCCTGGAGCACAACTGGGTCGATGCGGACATAGGGCGCGCTCTGCACCAGCTCCGGGACCGGGCAGTAAAGGGTCTTGCCTTCATAAAGTGCGCGCAGGCGCAGTGAATACTGGGCTGAGTCGGGGTTGACCTTGACTGCCTTCGCCGTCTTCCAGGCGGGTATCTGGGTCATGTGCCAGGCAGCGTTGTCCGCGCCTGTAAAATTAGGGATGTGGCTGCGCGTCGGGCCAATAGCGACCCCGTCGGCGACAAGCTGATCCCAGATGGCGTTGCGCAACTCGTCTTTGGCAGGGTTGCGACCCGCCCAGCGACCACGATCGGTCATCACCATCTCCATCGTTAGAAAGCGGATTTGAGCCGCATGCCGCTATTCGCGTCGAACAGGAGAGGGGCCTCCAGCGGCGGGAAAAGCAGAATTTCGGGACCGGCGATTGCCTGCTCGGCAGACGTCCGGACGGTGAGCTTGGTGCCGCCCGCTTCCACATGGACGAGCCGATCGCCGCCGACGAATTCAATGGCGGCAACGCGGCCGGGGAGACCGCCTTCACCGGACGCGCCGATCACGAGGGTTTCCGGACGCAGCGCCATGAGGCAGGCAGTGCCCACTTTTACACCAGCGGCCTTCGGCGCGAGGCTGGCGACAGGTTTCCAGACTTGACCATTGGCGAGGATCCAGCTGTCGTCATCACGTGCGCTGAGCGGGACCAGATTGGCCGGTGGGCTGCCGACAAAGCCGGCGATAAAGGACGTAGCCGGCTCACGATAGAGCGCCTCGGGCGCCTCATACTGCAGAATGCGGCCACTGTTCATGACAGCAATCTGGTCTGAAGTGGCGAGGGCCTCGGCCTGATCGTGCGTGACCATGATCGTGGTGATGCCGGTCCGGTCGTGCAGTTCACGCAGCTCAAGACGCACCTTGTGGCGAAGCACTGCATCGAGATTGGACAGGGGCTCGTCGAGCAGAAGCAGCCGCGGCCGGATCGCGATGGCCCGCGCGATAGCGACGCGCTGTTGCTGGCCACCCGAAAGTTCACCCGGCTTGCGGCTCAGTGCAGGATCGAGGCCGACCATGGCGAGGGATTCGTCGACGCGCTTTTCGGCCTCGGCACGGTCCATACCCAGCATGTCGAGGCCGAATCGGACATTCTGGCGAATGCTGAGGTGCGGAAAGAGCGCGTAATTCTGGAAGACTAGGCCGATATTGCGCCGCCACGGCGGAAGGTTGGTGATGTCTTCGCCGCCAAGTTCAACTTTGCCGCCATCGGCCTCAAGCAGCCCGGCGACAATTTGCAACAGGGTCGACTTTCCGCAGCCGCTGGGACCAAGCAGGGAAACAAAAGCGCCCTTTTCGACGTCGAGGTCGATGTCATGCAGCGCAACGGCGCCCTTGTAGCTCTTCTTGACAGAACGGATGCGAAGGTAGGGAGATCCGGTCATCAGAACCGCCTTGATAGCTGAAAGAGGCGCTGTCCGAGGACGATCACCAGGATTGTGAAGGCGACGATCATTGCGGCAATGGCGATGGTTGTCGGGTCGATTCCCTCGGTGCGGAGCCGCGAGAAGGTGCGAACGGGGAAGGTGATCCATCCCGCTCCGGCGATCAGTGTGGTCACCACGACATCGTTGAAGGAGACGAGGAAGGCGATAGCCGTGCTGGACAGCAAGCCAGGCATCGCGAGGGGCAGCGTGATGCGGCGAACGACATGCCAGGGCGAGGCGCCAAGGCTCTTGGCCGCCGCTTCGAGCCGGGGGTCGATTTCGTCGAAGGTTGCAATCATGATCCGCGCAGCGAACGGCATGGTGATGGTCACGTGGGCAAGGATCAGGCCGGGCAGGGTGCCGTTCATGCCGAGCTGGGCATAGATCGACAATAGCGCGATAGCCCAGACGACGAGCGGCAAAGTGAGCGGCGCCAGCAGCAGGACTTCCATCCCGAGGCGATAGGATGGCTTGCCACGCACGAGGCCAAAGGCCGCGAGGCTGGACAGGCCAACTGCGATAGCGGTCGAGATGATACCGAGCACTGTGCTGATCCACAGGCTGCTGCGGTATTCGGGATGGTTCAGTGCCTCGTCGAACCAGCGCAACGAATAGGAACGCGGCGGAAAGCGGAAGACGTTCCCGCCATCGAAGGCCGAGAAGATCAGCACCAGGATCGGTGCCAGAAGAAATAGCAGGATGGCCACAACGCCCGCAAGCATCAGGCCCTTGCCGAAGCGAGTTGTCATGAGGCCCTCGCAAGTCGACGGGAGATCAAGGCGCCGACAAAACCGGCAATGGCAAGAAACAGCAGCATGACCATGCCCAAGGCTGAGGCGAAGGGCCAGTCGAGCACCATGGCGGCCTGCTGATAGGCGAGCGAGGCAAAGGTGACCACTTTGCCCTGGCCGAGGATCTGCGGCGTGACGAAAGCTGTCAGCGCAGCGCAGAAAACGAGGAGGCTGCCGGCCACGATGCCCGGGAGCATCAAGGGCAGCAGCACTCGCCGCCAGACCACGAGAGGCGACGCACCGAGGGACATGGCGGCCTTCTCATAGTCGTGCGGAATACGTTCAATCGTGTTGATGAGGGGCAGCACCATCAGCGGCAGGAAAGCCTGGACGAGGCCAATGGTGACGCCGGTAATATTGCCGAGTAGCGGAAGGCTCGACTGGATGAGACCCATGGATTTCAGCGCGCCATTGATGAAACCCAGCGGGCTCAGAAGATTGACGAGACCGAGGGTTGGCAGCAGGGCACCACAGATAAGCGGAAGGATGGAAATGCCGATGAGAAGGCCTTTGGCCCGCCCGGCATGCAGCACAATCCAGCGCGCCAGCGGCAGGGCAAGGAGCAGGCATACGAGGGTAACAAAACCACTCAGCCAAAGTGTCGTCCACAGGCCGCCGAGATAGTAGCTGTCGGTGAAGATGCGGATGTAGTTCGCGATAGTGAAACCGGTGTCGATACTGAGCGAGCCGGGCACCTGGCTCCAAAAGCTCAGCACCACCAGGAACATGAACGGCAGCACGAAGACACCGAACATCAGGACTGCCGCCGGCGCGATAAGAAGCGTCGTGGTGGTCGGGGAGATGTCCGGTGTCTGGTTCAATGGAAAGTCCTGAATCTAGGCGGAGTGACTACTGGCCGAGGATTTGCTTGTTCCAGCGGTCGGTCCAGTCAGAGCGCTGTGCAATGACATAATCCCAATCGAGCTGGAGCAGGCTTTCGACTTCCTCAGGCGTGTTGATCACGCGGACAGCTTCTTCATCGGACAGAACGACCTTGGAATTGGTCGGGCCGAAGTTCAGCTGCTGGGCATAGGCGGTCTGGGTTTCAACGCCGAGCGCCAGATCGATGAACATCTGGGCCAGTTCCGGCTCTGGGCTGTTGGCGACCTGGCAGACCATGTCACGCACGAGCACCGGACCAGGATCCTTGGGGAACACGAAGCCGATGCCTTCGTAGTTCTCGAGATTGGAAATCACATAGCCCGAAATCATCGGAGCAGCCGCAATTTCGCCGGCATCCATTAGGGTCAGGACTTCATCCAGGCTGCTGTAGGTGAGCATGGGCGCGCCCAGCTCGGCCAACTTGGCAAAAGCGGCATCAGGATTGGACTCGTCCACACCGGCGATACGGGCGGCCACGGCGAGCATGCCGTCACCTTCCGAGCTCGGATAGGGGGCATAGGCCATCTTGCCCTTGAGTTCCGGATTCCACAGGTCGGCCCATTCTGGCGCTTCCGGGAACACGGCCTTGCTGTAGGCAATGCCGAGGCCAACCAGGCTCATGGCATAGCAACCATCGTTCATGCCCGCCCAGACGTCGGCAGCGGCGGGAACCAGCGCGGCGTCGGGGGCAACGACGAGACCCTCTTTGAGGGCAGAGGGGGCTTCATAGATGTTCTGGAAGGTGACATCCATGGTGGGGTTGTTGCGCTCGGCCACCATCTTGGAGAGGCGGTCGCCGCTGCCACCGAGAAGGAACTCGACCTTGGCACCGGTCTTGGCTTCGAGCGGGCCGGCAACATGTTCCTTGAGGAGACGTTCGATATCGCCACCCCAGGTGCCGACAACGAGAGTGCGACCCGAGTAGTCCTGCGCAAAAGCTGGCAGGCACGGGAAAAGGCTCACTGCGGTCAAGGCCGCGTAACAAGCGATGCGTTTCATGATTCCCTGCTGTGTTGTGGTTGGTAAAATAACGCTGATCCCGTGCCCCACTCGCAAAGACACGTTAGAGTCAGACTAGGCAGGGCACCCGGACAGGAAAAGTTGCCTATCCAATATATGAGTCATAACGGAATGCTTATGACCCCTGAATTGGGACCGCCAGAACATCGGCTTCCCGGACTAGGCGCCGGATGGTGTCGCGCAGCCAACGATGATAGCGGCTGGCCTGGGATCGCTCGTGCCAGAGCAGATAAAACGCCATTACGCCGAGCTCTTCGGGCATCTGCAGAATCTTCAGTTTCCCATTCTCGGTGATGTGCTCCGCATAGCGCCGGCCGACGGTGAAGGCGTGGTGCGTTCCCGGCAGAAGCTGGGGAATGATGGAATAGTCCGGCACGGAAACAACGACACGCCGCTCATGCCCCAGCCGCGCCAGCATGCCGTCAATCGGGCTGATGGACAGGTCGTTCGGGGACGAGGGAGAAATGTGCCCGAGCCGGAGGTACTCCTCGAGCGTCAATTGCGTTCCCGCCGGGATCGGGTGCGACGCGCAAACCAGGCAAGCCAGCTTGGCGCTAGCCAGGGGCATATGCTTGAGATGAGGAGGAGGCACCGGCCAATTGCCGACAATTGCGTCGAGGCCGCCGGTTTCTCGCTCGGTTTCAACGCCGCTCTGCAGGGTGGGCACGAAGAGTTCCAGCCTGCACCTGGGCGCGACTCGATGCAGCTCAGCGATGAGATGCGGCACGAGAAAAAACTCGAAGGACGTCGCGGCGGCGATGCGAATGGTCCGCTCGGACGTGGCTGGATCAAATGTCTCGTCCGACTCCAGCAATTCGCCGAAGCGATTCATGAGTTCTTCGACCTGACTCGAGACCAGCATCCCCTTGTCGGTGAGGACCATCTTCTGCCCCGAGCGTACCAGGAGCGGATCTCCAAATATATCGCGCAGTCGGCGCAATATGGCGCTGACCGACGGCTGGCTCTGACCAAGCTGCGTAGCCACCCGCGAAACACTGCGCTCACTCAGCAGGCTACGCAGTATGTCCAGGTCGCGCAGGCTTAGACCGAAGAAATTGGAACGGTTACTCATCATCCCTACCGACCACCTGTCATTCGCCGGACGTTATCTGCTTCAGCGGCCGCAGCGTCTGCCACGAGCCCCATCGGAAACATCTACCAGACAGGTTCTGATTGCGACATTTCCGCGTTGCCGCATGTGGCCGGCAATGCGCGACACGGGCACGCGTTTTCCAAAAACTAAAAACCCCGGTTTCCCGGGGTTTTTCTTCGTGGATAGCTCTGAGAGAGCAGAGCGCCAGCTCTTAGCTGCAGCCAGTCGTCGTGCCGCAGGTGTCGCACTTCAGGCAGGTGCCGTTACGCACCATGGTGAAGTTGTGGCACTCGGTGCACTGGTCGCCGGTATAGCCCTTCATCTGTGCTTCGGCGCGCAGCAGGCCGGCGTCCTTGCTCGGCGGCGGGCTCGGGATTGGGCTGAGCTCGGCCGGGGCGAAGGCGGAAGGAGACAGTTGCGTGTCCACCTTCAGGGCGGTCGCCGACCGAAGCGCGGTAACCGTAGAGGTCTGCATGGCCTGAACCGGATTTGCCGCCTGCGTGTCGCCGGAGACGATCATCAGGTTCTTGTTGGCAACGCGGCCGCGGGTCATGCCGCGGGAGACAAAGCGCTCGGCGGGCACCGGGGCAGGGCCGCTGGATGCGGGCCGCTGCTCTTCGGCAACGCCCTTGCCGAGCGAAGTCGGGCTGTCTGGATTGACGTGTGCGAGGTCGTCACGGTCGAGATAGGACACGGCCAGTTCACGGAACACGTAGTCGAGAATCGACGTGGCGTTCTTGATGCGATCGTTGCCCATGACCATGCCGGCAGGTTCGAAGCGCGTGAAGGTGAAAGCCTCCACGAATTCGTCCAGCGGCACGCCATACTGCAAGCCGATCGAGATCGCGATGGCGAAGTTGTTCATCATTGCGCGGAAGGCGGCGCCTTCCTTGTGCATGTCGATGAAGATCTCGCCAAGGCGCCCGTCGGCATATTCGCCGGTGTGAACATAGACCTTGTGGCCGCCAATAACCGCCTTCTGGGTGTAGCCCTTGCGACGATCCGGCATCTTTTCGCGCTCGCGAACAACCGTCTCAACGACGCGCTCGACGATCTTCTCCGCAATGACAGGCACACGTGCGTCGACGTTCATCGAGACGAGGTTTTCGACCACGTCTTCGTCTTCGCTTTCGTCGGCAGCAGCCAGAACCGAAGAGTTCAGCGGCTGGGACAGCTTGGAGCCGTCGCGATAGAGGGCGTTGGCCTTCAACGCCAGGCGCCAGGACAGTATATAGGCTTCCTTGGCGTCTTCGACGGTAGCGTCGTTCGGCATGTTGATGGTCTTGGAGATCGCGCCGGAGATGAAGGGCTGGGCAGCAGCCATCATCAGGATGTGCGATTCAACCGACAGATAGCGCTTGCCAATCTTGCCGCACGGGGTAGCGCAATCGAACACCGGCAGGTGCTCGGCCTTGAGATGCGGAGCACCTTCCAGCGTCATGGCGCCCACAACGTGCAGATTGGCGGCCTCGATGTCCTTCTTGGCGAAGCCCAGGAAGCCAAGCAGGTCGAACGAGAAATCGTTGAGCTGCTCATCGGTGACGCCTAGCGACTTCAGGAAGTCAGCGCCCAGCGTCCACTGGTTGAACACAAACTTGATGTCGAAGGCCGAGGCCATGCCGCCATTGAGCGCTTCGATCTTGTCGTCCGTGAAGCCCTTGGCGCGCAGCGTCGAGGGGTTGATGCCAGGAGCCTGGTTCAGATTGCCATGGCCGACAGCATAGGCCTCCATCTCGGCAATCTGCGACTCGGAATAGCCGAGCGTACGCAGGGCCGGCGGCACGGCGCGGTTGATGATCTTGAAGTAGCCGCCACCTGCGAGCTTCTTGAACTTCACCAGGGCGAAGTCGGGCTCGATGCCGGTGGTGTCGCAGTCCATCACCAGTCCGATCGTGCCGGTCGGGGCGATAACGGAAACCTGCGCGTTACGGTAGCCGTGCTCTTCACCGAGTGCGAGCGCATTGTCCCAGGCCGCGCGAGCGCGGTCGGACAGGGCAGCATCGCTGATATTGGCGTGATCGAGCGGCACCGGATTGATCGAGAGGCCTTCATAGCCCTCGGTGTTGCCATAGGCAGCATTGCGGTGGTTGCGAATGACGCGCAGCATGTGCTTGGAGTTGCGCTTGTAATCCTTGAAGGGGCCCAATTCCTTGGCCATTTCGGCCGAGGTTGCATAGGAAACACCGGTCAGGATTGCCGTGATGGCACCAGCAATGGCCCGGCCTTCAGCCGAGTCGTAGGGAATGCCCGACGTCATCAGCAGGCCGCCGATATTGGCGTAGCCGATGCCAAGCGTGCGGTATTCGAACGAGCGTTCTGCAATCGCCTTGGACGGGAACTGCGCCATCATCACCGACACTTCAAGCACGATGGTCCAGAGACGGACGGTGTGCTCGTAGGCGGCCGTGTTGAAGGTGCCATCCTGGTTGCGATAGGGCAGCAGGTTCACCGATGCCAGGTTGCAGGCGGTGTCATCGAGGAACATGTATTCGGAGCAGGGGTTCGATGCGTTGATCGGACCTGCTGCCGGGCTGGTGTGCCAGTCGTTGATGGTGGTGTGATACTGAATGCCGGGGTCAGCCGAAGCCCAGGCCGCGTAACCGATCTGTTCCCAGAGATCGCGCGCCTGGAGGGTCTTGGTGGTCTTGCCGGTCTGGCGGGCCTTGAGGTCCCAGGCGCTGTCGTTCTCGACGGCGCGCAGGAAGTCGTCGGTCACGCGGACCGAGTTGTTCGAGTTCTGGCCGGAGACAGTCAGGTAGGCCTCGCTATCCCAGTCGGTGTCGTAAACCGGGAAGTCGATGTCCGTGTAGCCCTGCTTGGCGAACTGGATGACACGGTAGATGTAGTTCTCGGGAACCAGTGCCTTCTTGGCCGCGCGCACTTCGCGTTTGAGGGCAGGGTTCTTGGCCACGTCGAAGCAATCGTCGCCCGAACCTTCGCAGTTCACGGCGGCCTTCATGATGGACTTGAGGTGCTTGGACACAACCTTGGAGCCGGTCACGAGGGCAGCAACCTTCTGCTCCTCCTTGACCTTCCAGTTGATGTATTCTTCGACGTCGGGGTGATCGATATCGAGCACGACCATCTTGGCCGCGCGACGCGTGGTGCCACCGGACTTGATGGCGCCAGCTGCGCGATCGCCGATCTTGAGGAAGCTCATGAGGCCGCTCGACTTGCCGCCGCCCGAGAGCTTTTCGCCCGAGCCGCGCAGGGCCGAAAAGTTGGTGCCCGTGCCCGAGCCGTACTTGAACAGGCGCGCCTCGCGGACCCAGAGGTCCATGATGCCATTCTCGTTCACCAGGTCGTCATTGACCGACTGGATGAAGCAGGCATGGGGCTGCGGGTGCTCATAGGAGCTCTTCGAGCTCACCAGCTTGTGGGTGAATGGGTCGACATAGAAATGGCCCTGGCCAGGACCGTCGATGCCATAGGCCCAGTGCAGGCCTGTGTTGAACCACTGCGGGCTATTGGGGGCAACGCGCTGCGTGGCGAGCATGTAGGCGAGTTCATCAAAGAAGGTGCGTGCGTCTTCCTCGGAGTCGAAGTAGCCGCCCTTCCAGCCCCAATAGGTCCAGGTACCGGCCAGACGATCGAACACCTGGCGCGAGTCCATTTCCGAACCGAAGCGCTCTGCCTCGGGCAGCTTCGCCAGCGCGGAGTCATCGGGAACCGAGCGCCAGAGCCAGGAAGGAACGTCGTTCTCTTCAACCTTCTTCAGCGCCTTGGCGACACCGGCCTTGCGGAAATACTTCTGCGCGATGATATCGGCCGCCACCTGGCTCCAGGTGGAGGGGATCGCGATGTTTTCCAGCTTGAAGACAACCGAGCCGTCAGGATTGCGAATTTCGCTGGTCGCCGAGCGGAATTCGATGGAGCCGTAACGGTCTTGATTGGCGGTCGTGAACCGGCGTTCAATGCGCATAGTCGTCGTATTCCCCAATTAGCGGACACGAGTTTGTCCGCGAGCCGAAACCGGCTTCTAACCCAAATCTGTGTTGACGCTTTACCAACCGAGTCCGGAGAAGCGGGCTCGAAAAATCTTGCCTTAGCCTGGACGTGGCGCCGGTCTTATGCCCGCGCTCCTGTCCGAGTCTTACCCATCACACAGTGTGTGCCGGGCCGTGGGAAACACTCCTCCGATTCAATGCTCGCGTCAACGACAGAAATCACAAGGTCTAGTGGGTAGAGTGACTCCGGCGACAACCACTAGTAGGGGGAATGTGTGGATTACGGGGACAAACTTCAAGGCATTTGCGGCGTTTGCCCCGCCCAATTCAGGCGGCACCTGACCGCCTGCGGCAGTTGGCAGAAGGTGCCAAGACTCCCGGCTAAAGGCGCGGGAATCCTAGCTGATCGTCGCGCGGAGCCGCTTGTTAGCGCGGCATTTACCAAGCTGGCAGTTGCGAGAATCGGCTCAGGGATTCGGTGTCAAGCGCAGAAATTTTGGTCAAATTGCGGCGTGCGCAGTTGGACACTATTGCTGGTGTCAGTCGAGCGCCCGCACACCACGGCGCTGTGCCAGCCATACCCATAGCGCTATCGGCACCATGGCGAGCCCGGCCCAGCCATAGGCGGGCAGGATCCCGGCCTGATCAGCGAGTAACCCAAAGCTCAATGTTGCTAGTACGCCGGCGATATTCTGCGCAACCGCAAGAGCCGACGTCGTTGTGGCGCGGCTACGTCCGGCCATCAGCCGCTGAAAGCGGGCCTCGGAGAGAACTGTCGCTGGCACGACGACCAGATAGGCCAGTTCGAGCATCAACACATAGACCGGATGGTTGGCCAGAGACGCCACAACCAGCAGGCAACCGCCGATGAGCGGCAACAGCCAGGCAAGGGCAAGGTGCCGCGCCATCCGATGCGCCATGAGGCTGGCACAGGCAAACGCAGCAAGCGTAGTGGCGCCCATAACCCCGAACAGCCAGATCGGTAGGCCCACGGCGAGATAGTAAAGCTGGTCAAACTCTTCGAGCACTTCGAACAGGATCAGACCGACCGCAATATAGAGCATCACTAAACGCAGATCGGGCAGGGCGCGGAATTCGCTCAACGCAATGCGAAAGTTCTCGAGATAACCGGGTTGCTCCTCAACAGTCTGGTCATCCGCCTCACGCCGGGTATCCTGCAGCGTAAGGGCAATCAATGCGCAGGCGCCCAGCGGCGGCAGGGAGAGCCAGACGGTGACGTCCATTCCTCCGGACGCCGCAACAAAGCCACCGAGCAGCACGCCCGCACCGATCCCGAGCGACTCGGCAGACGTCACCCGGCCGTTGACCCGGTCATAGTCGTCGCTGCGCCCCTCGGCCTCGAGCCGTTCGTAGACCAGTGCCTCACCAGTGCCCGACAACAGAGATTGCCCAGCGCTCCAGCACAGGAAGCCGAGCCCGTAGAGCCACACATTCCCATCGGCCACGCCCCAGCAGACAAAGGTCAGCATCTTGGCCAGCGGCGCCGCTACGAGCAGCCACCGGCGATCAAACCGGTCGGAGAGGGCACCCGATGGCAGTTCCAGGACAATCGCCGAGGCCGACCAGAACGCCAGCAGCGCGCCGATCTGCGCGGCCGAAAGCCCCTCGAGCTCAAAGAGCGCGGTGTAGACCGCGTAGCAGAGGATGAAATCGAACAGGAAGAGATAGGCGTAATACCGGCCAAGGAAGCGGCGGAGCCCGGTGGACGGCTGAGGCATGAACGCAACTCCGGCTACTGATACCACCCGGTCATCGGCAGCAGACTTGGCAATTCAGTCTAGGCTGGACCAGTCACCCATGATACACCCGGGCAAACTCGCATATCTCGACGGCGGAATCGACAATTGGCCAAATCCGGTATCACGCAGTTCCTGACTGAAATCTTCTCCTGGTGGAGCGGTAATACCTGGGGCACGCGCCTCTGGATCAAGCGCTTTGGCGATCTGGTCGGCACCGACGAGTTCGGCAACCGCTACTATCAGGACCGCAAGGCTGATCGTCGCTACGTGACCTATGCCGGCGCCGCCGACGCATCGAGCATTCCTCCCGGCTGGCATGGCTGGATGCATCACCGCACCGACGTCGTTCCGAGCCAGGAAAAGTATGCACCGCGCGCCTGGGAAAAGCCCCATGAGCCCAACCTGACCGGCACTGCCGCCGCTTATCGCCCCGATGGAAGCCTTCTCAATAAGGGCGAGCGCCCGCGCGTGACCGGTGACTACGACGCCTGGTCGCCTGAATAAGGTACGCGGCGCCTTGCGCCCTCGGCCCTCAACCCTTCTGAAATTGGCAAAGTCGCTGGTCCCCATGCTGGGGCTGGCACTCTTTGGCCTGTCTGCTCCTGCGCTGGCCCAGCCCGTCGCCAATCCGGTGGCTACCTTCGCCGGTCTCGACAAGATCACGGGGCGCATCACCAAGTTCGACGTCTACATCGACGAGACCGTGCTGTTCGGTGCCCTCGAGATCACCCCGCGCGCCTGCTACAGCCGTCCGGTAACCGAAACGCAACGCGTGTCGGCCTTCCTCGAAGTCGACCAACGCAGCCTCACCGGCGTATCCAAGCGCATTTTCACCGGCTGGATGTTTGCCGATAGCCCGGCGCTGAACGCCGTCGACCACGCGATTTATGACGTGTGGCTGATCGAGTGCAAAACCAGCACCGACGTTCCTCTTCCGCAAGATCGCTAAACTTCCGCAGTGATGTCGGCCCCGGCCATTTCCGCCCGTCCTTGACGTTTGACCGGCTCAGTGGCTGACTTGCCTCTGCGCTTTGGCTCTCGGGGAGGGATACAATGCTGCTCACCAACAAGACCGCCATCGTCTATGGCGCCAGTGGCGCGGTAGGTGGGGCCGTCGCAAAGTCCTTCGCCAGTCACGGCGCGCGCGTCTTCCTCGCAGCACGCGACCGCAAAGGTCTCGAGGCTGTCGCCACCGATATCCGCGGCGCAGGAGGGCAGGCGGAGGTCGCGCCGGTCGATGCCACCGACAAAGTGGCAGTCGAGGCGCATCTGGGCGAAATCGCAGACGCGGCAGGTCCTGTCGACATCATGTTCAACGCGATTGCATGGGGCGATACACAAGGGCAGCTGCTCACCGAGATGCCCCTCGATCGCGTGCTATTGCCGGTCAATACGGCTCTCACCACCTGGTTTCATACCGGAACAGCACTCGCCCAGCATATGTCGACCAATGGCCGCGGCGTTATCGTCGGGATCACAGCGAATGCGGCGCGGGAGGCCTTTGCCCATGTCGGCGGCTTCGGCATCGCCTGCGCGGCCGTGGAGCACTATCTGCGCCAGCTCGCTGTCGAGAATGGCCCGGCCGGCGTACGCGTCTGCTGGGTGCGCTCGCCGGGATCTCCCGATGCGCCCGGCGTGCGCGAGGCGTGGCAACTGCGCGCCAACGAACTGGGCATCAGTTTTGATGATGTGCACCGCGACTTCGCCAGGGATACGCCGCTGCGAAAGGTAACCGCGCTGGCACAGGTTGCCGACGCCGCCGTGCTGCTCGCGAGTGATCTGGCAGCCGGCATGACGGCGACCATGGCCAACGCCACCGGTGGCGCCCAGGTAGACTAACGACGACAAACGAGGAGAATGCGAATGCAGACCGATCCGAAGATTGTTACCCGTCCTGATCAACCCTACGCAGCCATCGCGCTGACCGTGAACCAGCCGGAAATCGGCAAGTATGCTCCACCGCTGATCGACAAGGTGGCCGACTGGCTCAAGACGCAGAACAGTGCGCCCGTAGGAGCGCCGTTCTTCAACTACGTGCAACATCTCGGCGGCGGCCGAATGGTCATGCATGCCGGTTTCCCGACGCAAGCCGTCCTGGCGCCCTCAGCCAATGTGGTGACGGGAACCCTCCCGGGCGGCACTTACGCGACACTCACCCACACCGGTCCCTATATGGAACTCCACGAGGCCAACATGGCCCTGCGAGACTGGGTGCACGAGCAAGGTCGCACCCTCGCCGAGACCAAGGGCAATGGCGGCGAAACCGAGGTCACCTGCCTCGAAATCTACCACACCGATCCGGGCGTCGATCCGTCGGGGCAACCGGTGACGGAGGTAACGTTCAGGCTGGCCGAGTAGCGTCCCAGGCGTACCAGTCACCCCGAACCAGCAGGGCCTCCGCCAGGCGCTCCTCATACTGTTCGCGCGGGATTTCAACGCCACCCAGCGACGCCAGGTGCGGCGTGAGGAATTGCGTGTCCAGCAGCACGAAGCCGCCCGCGTTCAGCCGCTCGACCAGGTGCGCCATGGCCATCTTGCTGGCATTGGTTCTGCGGTGAAACATGGATTCGCCAAAGAAAGCCCCGCCGATGGCGAGCCCATAGAGCCCGCCAACCAGCTCATCACCGTCCCAGACCTCGACGGTATGCGCCACACCGCGCTCAAACAGCTGGCCATAGACGTGGCGAATGGTGCCGTTGATCCAGGTGGATTCGCGGTCCTGACCCTCTGTCGCGCATCCGTGGATGATCGCATCGAAATCGGAATCGACGCGAACGTCGAACCCCGATTTGCGGATGGCCTTGGAGAGGCTGGTCGACAGGCGAAAGCCATCCAGCGGGATGATCCCGCGCATTTCCGGGCTCACCCAGAACACGTCCTCATCCTCGGCATCCTCGGACATGGGAAAGATGCCGGCGCAATAGGCCCGCACGATCAGCTCGGGGGTGATTTCGACTTCGAAGGGGCTGGGCTTGGACATGTGCGCATTCGGCCAAAAGGGAAAGGGGCGCAGAGCGCCCCTTGGATGTCTTAAACCTTGTTCTCGGCCAGATACTTTTCAAGCCAGTGAATGTCGTAATTTCCGGCCAGCACATCCGGCTCGCGGATCAGGCGCTGGAACAACGGCAGCGTCGTCTTGATGCCGTCAATGACGAACTCATCGATGGCGCGGCGCAAACGCTGCAGGCACTCTTCGCGGGTACGGCCGTAAACGATCAGCTTGCCGATCAGCGAGTCATAGTAGGGCGGGATTTTGTAGCCCTGGTAGACGGCGGAATCGACGCGAACGCCCACGCCACCGGCGGGGTGGTAGAAGGTGATCGTGCCCGGCGAGGGCGCAAAGGTCTGCGGGTCTTCGGCATTGATGCGCACTTCGATGGCGTGGCCATAGAACTGCACCTTGTCCTGGGTCAGCGACAGCTTTTCGCCCGAGGCAACACGGATCTGCTCATAGACGATGTCGATGCCGGTGATGCGCTCGGTCACCGGATGCTCCACCTGCAGGCGGGTATTCATCTCGATGAAGTAGAACTCGCCGTTCTCGTACAGGAACTCGATGGTCCCGGCGCCCGAGTACTTGAGCTTGCGCATGGCCGCGGCGCAGATCTCGCCGATCTTGTCGCGCTCTTCCGGCTTGATAGTCGGACCGCCAGCTTCTTCCCAGACCTTCTGGTGACGACGCTGCAGCGAGCAGTCGCGCACGCCCAGATGCACGGCATTGCCCTGGCCGTCACCGAGCACCTGCACCTCGATATGGCGCGGCTTGCCCAGGTACTTTTCCATGTAGACCGAGTCATTGCCGAAAGCAGCCTTGGCCTCGGACCGCGCGGTCGACCAGGCGACGAGCAGTTCGGATTCAGTCTTGGCGACCTTCATGCCGCGGCCACCACCACCAGCGGTTGCCTTGATCAGCACCGGGTAGCCGATTTCCTTGGCGTTCTTGATCGCCTGCTGCTCCGTCTCCACGGCGCCAATGGAGCCGGGAACCACTGGAATGCCGAGTTCGACGGCGGTCTTCTTGGCCGTGATCTTGTCGCCCATGATCTCGATGTGATGCGCGGAGGGACCGATGAAGGTCACCTTGTGCTCTTCGAGAATCTTGGCGAAACGGGCGTTTTCCGAGAGGAAGCCATAGCCCGGATGGACCGCATCAGCGCCCGTGATCTCGCAGGCAGCAAGGATCGACGGGATGTTGAGATAGCTGTCCTTGGCCGCGTTCGGACCAATGCAGACGCTCTCATCGGCGAGGCGCACATGCATGGCATTGGCGTCAGCGGTCGAGTGGACCGCGACAGTCTGAATGCCGAGTTCTTTGCAGGCGCGCAGGATGCGCAGGGCAATTTCGCCGCGATTGGCGATGAGGACCTTCTGGAACATGAAGTCCCCCTTACTCGATGACGACGAGCGGCTCGCCGTATTCCACCGGCTGTGCGTCCTGCACGAGGATGCGCGTAATGGTGCCCGAGCGGTGCGCCGGAATCTGGTTCATCGTCTTCATGGCTTCGATGATCAGAACGGTCTGACCTTCGGTAACCTTGGCGCCGACCTCGACAAACGAAGGCTTGCCGGGTTCAGGCGAACGATAGGCGGTGCCGACCATTGGCGAGGTCAGGGTGCCGGGGTTGGAGGCAAGGTCTTCAACGGCAGCGGGAGCTGCAGCAGGAACGGAACCGACCGGAGCCATCGGGGCAGGAGCCTGCGGCGCATAATACTGCGGCGGCGGGGCTGCATAGGTCGGCGCCTCATTGGCGTAAGAGCGCGTCACGCGGACTCGGAAGTCTTCCTTCTCGATCTCGATTTCGGCGAGATTTTCCTTGTTGAGCAGCTCGGCAATGGCTCGGATCAGGTCCTGATCGTCTTGCGATGACTTGGTCATTCTTGTCGGTCTCCCGCGTGTTACGCGTTGATCGTTATTTGAGTTTCTCGGCGAGCGCTATCAGCGCCATCCTATACCCGGTGACGCCAAACCCGCAAATGACGCCGAAAGCCACGGCGGAAACGAAGGAGTGGTGACGGAAAGCCTCGCGCTGATGGATATTGCTGAGATGAACCTCGGCAACAGGCAGGCCAACGGCCTTGAGCGCGTCATGGATAGCCAGCGACGTGTGGGAATAAGCAGCCGGATTGATGAGAATGGCATCGGCGGTTTTGCGGGCGTCTTGGATCCAGGTCACCAGCTCGCCTTCGTGGTTGGACTGACGGAAATCGATGTTGAGACCGAATTCCTCGCCCGTCTGCCGGCACAGGGCCTCGACGTCCTTGAGGGTGTGAGCCCCATAGATATCAGGCTCGCGGGTGCCGAGCAGGTTGAGGTTCGGGCCGTTGAGGACGAGAACGCGCTTTGCCATAGTCTTTGCCTTTTGCACCGGCCCTTCCGGCCGCCGCAAGCCCGGTTATACGAATTGCACTGAAAACGCAAAAGCCACGGCAAACAGGCGACTTATCCGCCGCATTCCGTCGCGCCGCAGGCCCGCATATTGGCGATTCGCGCACGGAGCTGATCGGCGCCAACGGCACCGGCAATCACCTCGTTACCGATAATGTAGGCGGGGGTGCCGCTAATGCCGAGGGCTTGGGCAATCTCGTAGGAGGTCTGAATGGCCCGGGAGACCGGCTCGGTGCCCATGTCGAGCTCCAGCGCGACCGGGCTCAGGCCAAGATCGGCGGCGGCGGCGAGGGCCACCTGCTTGTCGACCTTGTTACGGCTGGTGAACAGGGTTTCGTGGAAGGTCCAGTAGTCGACATCGGACTTGCCAACGAGCACCGCAATGCGGGCGGCGTCGATCGATTCATTGGACAGGATGGGGAATTCTTTGAGCACTACGCGCAAGTTAGGATCTTCCGCCAGCAGCGTCGCCAGGTCGGGCAGGGACGAGCGGCAGTAGCCGCAATTGTAGTCGAAAAACTCGACCAGCGTCACGTCGCCATCCGGATTGCCGAGCACCACCTGATCGGGGTCGTTGAAGATGGCGTCCTGCATCGAAGCGATGGCGGTCGTCGCCTTGTCGCGCTGTTCGGCCTGAAGAGTCGTGTCGAGAGCGACCGACATGCGCTGCAGGATCTTTGGGTCGCCCATCAGGTAGGATTCGATCATCTGGTTGATCACGGTCGGATCGACGGCGGCAACTTCTTGAGGAGCAGCAGTGGCTTGCACGGTGCGCGTGCTGTCATACTTGGCAATCGCTTCGTCAATCAGCGCCTGGACGGCCACGGTGTCTGTCTGCGGAGTTGGCTTGTTGAGCACCGAATAGCCGAGGGCCCCAGCCGTGATACCCACCAGGGCGACGAGGGCGATTGTGACGCGCGACATGAACCAAAGCTCCGACGTAAAATAACTGGACCGCTTCTAGCAGACGTGCCGGCAGATTGGCACCCGGGAGTGAATTTGGGGTTCGCGGGGTCATCAATTGTTGTTGAGAGCGGGGCTTGAACGGGCTAGGCCGGAGCCTGAAACCATAGGAAGTGCCCATGTCTGACCTGCCTGCCGATGGCTTGATGCCGTTTCATGCCATGGAAATTCTCAAGCGCGCCAAGGCTATAGAGGCCACCGGCCGGAGTGTTTGCCACCTGGAAGTGGGCGAACCCGGCTCGCCTCCGGCACCCAAGGTGATCGAGGCGGTGACCCGGGCATTGCCGCAGGCGCAGGGGTATACCAATGCCAAGGGGCTGGCGGAGTTGCGGGACGGGCTGGCGGGCTATTATGAGGCCCAGCATGGGGTGAATGTGGACCCCGAATTGATGCTCTGCACCATGGGTTCGTCATCCGGTTTCATTCTCGCATTTCATACCGCCTTCAAGCCGGGAGCGCGGATCGCAATCACCCGCCCAGGCTATCCGGCCTATGTTAACACCTTGCTGGGACTGGGTTTTTCGATCGAAGAAATCCCCGTGACGGCGGCCAATGGCTGGCTGCTGACGGGTGCCAATATCGAGGCAGCATACCGCCGCCAGCCGTTCGAAGGCCTGCTGTTTGCAAGCCCGGCAAACCCCACCGGGGCGGCGGTCGACCGGGCAGGGCTGGCCGACATCATCGCAACCTGCAAACGACTAGAAATCCAGCTTATTTCTGACGAAATCTATCACGGCCTCGACTACCGCGGACAGTCGGTCAGCGCGCTTGAAATGACGCGCGACGCCATCGTCATCAACAGCTTCTCCAAATACTACTGCATGACCGGTTGGCGCATCGGCTGGATGGTGATGCCGGAGCATCTCATGCGTCGCGCCGAGATCCTGCAGCAGAACCTCTTCATTTCGGCCCCAACCCTGAGCCAGATCGCGGCAACGGTAGCCCTTGGGGAGCGCGACTATTCGGAAGAACAGAAGGCTGGTTATGCCATCAATCGCAGCCTGTTAGACGATGGTCTTCATGCTTTGGGTTTCGATATCGGCAACCCGGCCGATGGCGCTTTCTACGCCTATGCCGGAATCAGCAAGTTTTCCAACGACTCGCTGACCTTCTGCGAAAACCTGCTGCAGGAGGCCGGCGTGGCCTCGACGCCGGGCATCGACTTCGACCGCGTGAACGGCCAGGGCTATGTGCGGTTCTCCTATGCCGGCAAGCGCGAGACGATCGAAATGGCGCTCGAACGGATGCAGAAGTTCCTGCAGTGACGTGCAGCATGCTGACAGTTTTCTTGCAGATTTCTTGAAAGATGCGTGCGAATGCGAGGCGGCCCACCGGCCGCCTTTTTCGTGTCTCGTTTCCCCTGGCCTAGCCAATTGGAGTTATTACTCTAGAATCCGCTGGCGCGGAGCGGGGCGCAGGCGTAGAAGCGATTTGGAGCAAATACTCTAGAACGAGGCCGCGGTGAGCGAAAAGAAGATTGGGGCGAAGGCCCAGCTGCTGGAGGTGGCGCTCGCCCTGTTTAACGAACGCGGCAGCGCCGACGTCACGACAAACCAGATTGCCGAAGCCGCGGGGCGCAGTCCCGGCAACCTCTATTATCACTTCAAGGATCGCGAAGAGATCGTGCGGCATCTGCTGATGCAGCTGATCGACCGCTGGGCGACTGTCTATGCCCTGCCAGCCGACCGCGCGCCGAACCTGACTGACCTCGAAGCGATGCTGGCGGGGAACTTCGATGCCCTGTGGCAGTATCGTTTTATCTACCGCGACCTGCCGATGCTGTTGCAGCGCGATGAGCAGTTTCGCGATGCATACCGTGCAACGCGGGAGGCCGGGTTCGCGAACTTCCGTGGACTGCTGGACTATTTCGCCGGTGCCGGGGTGATCCACAAACCGGCCTCGGAGGCCGATGCCGAGGAGCTGGCGCAGCTGCTCTGGATCATCGGTGACTACTGGCTGCCCTTTATCGAAGCGGGCGGGCAGGACTTGACCAAAGACAGACTCGATCAAGGCATCGCGCTGTTCCGGCGGGTGCTCAAACCCTATCTCAGGAGCTAGAGCCATGACGGCGCTACAACGTTCGACCGGGCTGGTGATGATCGCCGTGCCCGTGGTGTTCATGGGCGCATTCACCGCCCTTCAGATGACCTTCAATTATCCAGATGTGCTGCGGGAGCCGGCGGCCGATATCCTGGCCGGATTCAGGGCAGGCGGGGCCGGGCTGCTGGCCACCTGGTACATCTTCATGCTCTCGGCACTCGCCTTCATTCCGGTGGGCGTGCTGAGCGGGCTGTGGCTATGGCCGCACAACCAGACGGCGGCCGCTTTCGCTGCGACCTTCGGTATCCTTGCCGGACTGGTGCAGGGACTGGGCCTGCTGCGCTGGGTAGTGCTGGTGCCGGCGCTGGCGGCGTCTCACGGCGACGTGGGCACGACGGAGGCGGTGTTCAACGCGTTCCACCTCTATGCGGGCGCAGGGATCGGGGAGCACTTCGGCTATCTCTTCACCGCGCTCTGGACCATCTCGGTCGCCGCCGCGCTATGGGGACAATACCGGCCCGTGGCGATCATCGGTATCGCGTTGGCAATCGGCATCGCGGTCGGCATGACCGAGCCGTTCGGGTTTGCCATGGCCGGAGCAATCAATGCGATTGCCTATACCGGCTGGGCGATATGGCTGGTGGTGCTCGGCGTGGTTGTGCTGCGCGAGCGGACAGCCTGACGCGCAAAAGAAAAGGCGGCCCGGAGGCCGCCTTTATTGTTTCTAGCCGAGACCGAGGCGGCGCTGCCACCAACCGGCCTTCTTCTTCGGCGGGTCGGTGGGCTCGCCATCGGCTTCTTCCTTCGGAGCGCTCGAGGAGACAACGACTCCCTCGGCAGGCAGCTCCTTGCGGGCGCGAGGTGCGCGCTTGGGCTTTTCAGCTTCCGGCGCAGCGGGCTCCGCAGCAGCCGGTGCTTCTGCCGGGGCAGCAGCCTCGACGACAGCATCAGCAGGCGCGGCCTCAACGGCTTCAGCCTTGGGCTTGCGGGCACGTGGCTTGCGCTTCGGCTTTTCCTCGGCATCGGCGGCAGCCGGAGCCTCTTCCGTAGCCACGACTGCTTCAGCGGGAGCCGCTTCGGCCGTCTCGGTCGCCTTCTTGCGGGCGCGGGGCGCACGCTTGGGCTTCTCGGCCACGACCGGCTCGGCTGCGACTTCGGCTGGTGCCGCTTCAGCGGCAGCTTCGGTCACCGCGGCGACGACTGGCTCAGCTGCTTCTGCGGCAACGACGGGAGCCGGAGCCTCTTCGGCATCGCCCGACACGGCGTCGGTTGCAGCTGCATCGGCCTCACCGGCCTGAGCGGGAGCGCGTTCACCGTTCTCCTCGCCATCGCGGCGGTTGCGACGGCCACCACGACGGCCGCGGCGGCGACGCTTGCGGGGCTCTTCATCCGAAGTCGCCTCGCCCGCGGAGCGGGGCGCATCCTCGTCTTCGTCGCCTTCGGACTCATCGTCGCCGGCTTCGCCTTCGACGCTGGCTTCCTGGGCAGCACGGTGCGGCTGGCGCTGACCATTGTCATCACCACGATCACCGCCGCGACGGCGGCGGCGACGACGGCGGCGGCCACCTTCGCCTTCCGATGCCTCGGCAGCGGGACGCTCTTCGGCTTCCTCGTCTTCGGTTTCCTCGGCGACATCCTCTTCGACTTCATCGTCGATGACGGCGCTGTCGACACGGACATGCTCGGTGGCGCGTTCAACTTCCGAATAGGCGATGACGCGGGTCTCGCCCTTTTCGATGGTGAACTGGCTGCCGGTCATCTTGCTGTCAGCCGTGATGGTGATCGACAGCTGATTGCGGATTTCGAGCGCGGTAAGGGTCTCGCGCTTGAAGTTGAGGATATAGAGTGCGACCTCGACCGGCACGCGCACGTTGATCGACTGGCCCTGGCGGCGCAGGACGTGATCTTCGATGTGACGCATGATCATCAGCGCCAGCGACTCGGTGGAGCGCACGAGACCGGTGCCGTCGCAGATCGGGCACTTGTGGGTCGAGCTTTCGACAACGCCGAAGCGGATGCGCTGGCGGCTCATTTCCATCAGGCCGAAGTGGCTGATGCGGCCAACCTGGATGCGGGCGCGATCGTCCTTCAGGCAATCCTTGAGCTTGCGCTCGACTGCACGGTTGGACCGGTTCTCCATCATGTCGATGAAGTCGATGACGATGAGGCCAGCCAGGTCGCGCAGGCGGAGCTGGCGCGAGACTTCCTCGGCCGCTTCCAGATTGGTCTGGAGAGCGGTGTCTTCGATATTGTGTTCCTTGGTGGAACGGCCCGAGTTCACGTCGATCGAAACCAGGGCTTCGGTCGGGTTGATGACGATATAGCCGCCGGAGGGCAGGGTGACCGTCGGCGAGAACATCTGATCGAGCTGAGACTCGATGTTGTACTTGCTGAACAGCGGCTGATCTTCGGTGTACGGCTTCACGTTCTTGGCGTGGGACGGCATGATCATCTTCATGAAGTCCTTGGCCTCGCGATAGGCGTTGTCGCCTGCCACGAAGACTTCATCGATCTCCTTGTTGTAGAGATCGCGGATGGTCCGCTTGATCAGAGAGCCTTCTTCATAGACCAGGCACGGCGCCTGGCTCTTGAGGGTGAGCGAACGCACGCTCTCCCAAAGGCGCATCAGATATTCGAAGTCGCGCTTGACCTCGGCCTTGGTGCGCGAAGCACCGGCCGTGCGCAGGATGACGCCCATGCCCTGGGGCACTTCGAGATCCGACGTGATTTCCTTGAGGCGCTTGCGGTCAGCAGCATTGGTGATCTTGCGCGAGATGCCGCCGCCACGAGCGGTGTTCGGCATCAGCACGGAATAGCGACCAGCCAGCGACAGGTAGGTGGTGAGAGCTGCGCCCTTGTTGCCGCGCTCTTCCTTGACCACCTGAACCAGCATCACCTGACGGCGCTTGATCACTTCCTGGATCTTGTAGTGACGGCGGTTCGGGCTCTGGCGCCGACGCTCCGGCACTTCCTCAAGCGCATCCGCGCCACCAATCGACTCGACGGGCTCGGAATTGGCCGGTGCCTGTTCGATGTGGCTGGCGTCGTCGGTTTCCTGCGGATCGGTTTCCGCATCCGGCTCGGTCACGCCCTCGGGGAGGGAGATCTCGGTTTCGGCCTCGTCGTGGTTGTCGTCATGATTGTCATCATCATGCTCTTCGTCGCGCAGCAGGGCTTCGCGATCGGCAACCGGGATCTGGTAATAATCGGGGTGGATTTCGCTGAACGCGAGAAAGCCGTGGCGATTGCCGCCATATTCAACAAACGCCGCCTGAAGGGACGGCTCAACGCGCGTTACCTTGGCGAGATAGATGTTGCCGCGCAACTGGCGACGGGTCGCCGATTCGAAGTCGAATTCATCGAGCCTGTTACCCGATGTGACGACGATCCGTGTTTCTTCCGGGTGGATGGCATCCACCAGCATTCTCTTGGTAGCCATTTTGGACTCCGCGCGCTCGCGCGCCGACAAGAGGGCGCCGGTAACCCGGCATCCTTGCTGTGGCGCTGTGCGAGGCGAATGGTTTGGGGGGTATGGCGCGCAGAAGCTCTGCCTTGAACGCGCCGGTATGAGTGGTCATGGCCAGAAGATGCGGCGTGACAAAACGGCAATCGTAAAAGTCGATCGCGTCGCGTTCTATCCGCCTGCGGGCCATATGACCTCTTCCTATTGGGCTGCCGGCATCCGGAGATGGATGAATGGCAACCGTCCGGTCCGGTGGGACCGAAATTCGAGTGAAGCGCAGGATTTGCCGCTTCTGAACCAGAAATCGGGAGTTCTCTTCGTTCCCGATGCTGGCCACTTCCCGCGCCGCTCTCGTTGCCCAGGTGGCAACGCAAAAGGTTCCGCGAAGAAGCATGCGCCTCACGTCTAGCGTGTAGGGATGTTGCGACCGATTGGCAACAGGAAAGTCAAAATGTGCGCTCGCAACTCAATTCACATGGGCTTTATTGGCCCGCTCCAAAAATCGTCGCATAAGAGCGCTCGCGCCGCAGAATCGCCCGATCCGGGTGTCAGACGGCGCGGGCAAGAATTGGGGCCGGTCTGCGCTTGTTGAAATCTGTTCGTCTCCTCGCCATCGCAGTGTTCGCCGGATTATCATCCTTTGGTCTTACAATGGCCCAGGAAACCCCGGCGCCCGTGGCCGCTTCTATTGGCCTGCCCAATGTGATGGATGTGCGCGTCTCGGCGACACCGGAGCGGGCGCGGCTGATCATCGACCTGGCGGGACGCACCGAATTCGCACTGGTCTCGCTCAGCGGGCCGGATCGCCTGGCGATCGACGTGCGCGCGGCGACCTTCTCGGTGCCCGAGCCGAGCGGAGTGCCATCGGGCGAGGGCGTTGTCTCCGAATATGTGATGGAGCAGGCAGCCGGCGACCGGGTGCGGACCACGCTGACCCTCTCTGCACCGGCGCAGGTGCAGCAGGCATATATCCTCGATCCGTTCGAGGGGCAGCCAGCGCGGCTCGTCGTCGACATCATTCCCGCAACTGCCGATGAGTTTGCCGCCAATGTCGCGCGTGACCTCGCCGCTTCGGGCAGCCAGGCGCCGGCCGCGGCGGAGTCGACGCCCGCCGGTGGATCGGAACTGCCGATCGCGACGCGGCCGCTGGTGATCATTGATCCGGGCCATGGCGGCATCGACAGCGGCGCAGAGGCAGCCAACGGCATCCGGGAAAAGGACATCGTGCTGGCCTTCTCGCTGAAGCTGCAGGAGCTGCTGGTGGGCTCGGGGCGGTTCGACGTGGCGCTGACCCGCGAGAGTGACAACTATCTCCGGCTCGAGGAGCGCGTGGCGCTGGCCCGCAGCAACAAGGCAGACCTCTTCATCTCCATCCACGCCGACAGCTTCCAGCAGCCCGAAATCCGCGGCGCCAGCGTCTATACCCGCGACGAGAACGCCACTGACGTGCTCGACAAGGTGCTGGCCGAGAATGAGAACAAGGCCGACGTGATTGCGGGTTTCACCATGCCGCAGATGGCGCCGGCCGTGGTGGACATCCTGCTCGACCTGATGCGACGCGAGATGCGGCACCAGTCTTTCATGGCGGCGCAGGCCATTGTGCACCAGATGGAGCCCAGCGTGGAGCTGCGGAAATTCCCCGTGCGCCAGGCCGACTTTTTCGTGCTGCAATCGCCCGACGTGCCATCGGTGCTGGTGGAACTCGGGTTCCTCTCGAATGCCGACGACATGGCCAACCTGCGCCGCAGCGAGTGGCAGGACCGCACGGCCGACGCGCTGGCCCGCGGCATTTCGAGTTATTTCGATAGCCTCGTCCCCGAAGAGTAATGTGATAAATCGACCACGCGAGGGCAGTTAGCGACGGGCTGTCCCCACGGAATTGATCGCTTTTGATCCACTTTCGGGGCGGGGTCTGCTATGATTCTGCGCTGATCTGAGTGTTTCCGACCGTCTGCGCCGGGGCAGGTTGAGGCAGGCGCGGGCCGGATTGGTCGCCCCTCGGAGAATATGACTGTATGTTTCGATTGCTCGGCTGGCTGTTTGGCTTTGGGATGTTTGTCGCACTGGCAGGCGTCGGCGTTGCCGCGGTTTATCTCACCACTGTCGCCGCCGAGCTGCCCGACTATACCGTGCTCAAGGACTACCAGCCGCCGGTGACCACCCGCGTCCACGCGGCTGATGGCACTCTGCTGGCCGAGTTCGCACGTGAGCGCCGGCTGTTCCAGCCGATCGAAACCGTGCCGCCGCTGCTGCTGCATGCCTTCCTGTCGGCAGAAGACAAAGACTTCTATTCGCATGGCGGCATCGCCATCGACGGTATTTTCCGCGCGCTACGCGACAACGTTCTCGCGCGCATGGATGGCAACAACTCCATCCAGGGCGGCGGCTCCTCGATCACTCAGCAGGTCGCCAAGAACTTCCTGCTGACCTCCGAGCAGACCTGGGACCGCAAGATCCAGGAAGCGCTCCTGGCGATCCGCATCGAATCCACCTTCTCCAAGGACCGGATTCTCGAGCTCTATCTCAACGAGATTTTCCTCGGCCTGAACTCCTATGGTGTGGCGGCGGCGGCGCTGAACTATTTCGACAAGGCGCTCTACGAACTGACGCTGAGTGAAGCGGCCTATATCGCAGCGCTGCCCAAAGGCCCGAATAACTATCACCCGTTCCGCCGTCCTCAGGCCGCTATCGACCGCCGCAACTGGGTCATCGATCGCATGGTCGAGAACGGCTACGTGACGCAGGACGAGGCAACGGAAGCCAAGGGCGAGCCACTGAACGTGTTCCCACGCTCGGGTGGCAGCCAGCTCTATTCGGCTGAATATTTCACCGAAGAAGTGCGGCGCGAGCTGGCCAAGCTCTATGGCGAAGACCAGCTTTATGGCGGCGGCCTCTCGGTGCGCACCTCGCTTGAGCCCAAGCTGCAGGAATATGCCCGCCGCGCGCTGATGGATGGGCTGATTTCCTACGATCACAGCAGGGGTTTCCGCGAACCCGTAGCCAGCATCGAGATCGGCGAAGACTGGGGCGTCGACGTCGCGAAGGTGATCCCGCTGAGCGACGTGCCGGAATGGCAGCTGGCCGTGGTGCTCGAAATGGGCACTAACGAAGCCACGATCGGCCTGCGCCCGGACTCGGTGGCCGGTGGCGGCGTGGGCGAGGAACGCCTGGTCGGCACGCTGGCTGGTCCCGAAATCAAGTGGGTTTCCAAGCCCTTGCAGAGCATCCTTAAGGTCGGTGACGTGGTCTACGTCTCGCCGGTTGCCGGCAAGGTGGGCACCTATACTCTGGAACAGGTGCCCGAAATCGAGGGTGCGCTGGTGGCGATGGACCCGCGCACCGGGCGCGTTCTGGCCATGGTTGGCGGCTTCTCCTACTCGGCAAGCGAGTTCAACCGCGCAACGCAGGCACTGCGCCAGCCGGGTTCGTCGTTCAAGCCGATCGTCTATGCGGCGGCGCTGGACAATGGCTACACGCCTGCATCGGTGGTGCTGGATGCCCCGGTCGAAATCCGCAATTCCGACGGCTCGATCTGGCGGCCGGAGAACTACGCGCAGGAATTCTATGGCCCGCAGACCTTGCGTCGCGGCATCGAGCGCAGCCGTAACGTGATGACCGTGCGGCTGGCCAAGGATATCGGCATGCCGCTTGTGGCCGAATATGCCAAGATGTTCGGCGTCTACGACACGATGCAGCCGGTGCTGGCCATGTCGCTGGGCGCCGGTGAAACCACAGACATGCGCATGACGGCGGCTTACGCAACCATTGCCAATGGCGGCCGCAAGATCGTGCCGACACTGATCGACCGTATCCAGGACCGCTATGGCGCGACCGTCTACCGGCATGACCAGCGGCTGTGCCAGGGTTGCGAGGCAACCGACTGGCGCGGGCAGGGCGAACCAGTGATCGTCGACAACCGCGAGCAGGTGCTCGACCCCATGACCGCCTACCAGATCACCTCGATGATGGAAGGCGTGGTGCAGCGCGGCACCGGCACTGCCGCCAGGGCGCTCGGGCGCCCTGTTGCAGGCAAGACCGGCACGACCAACGATTACAAGGACGCCTGGTTCGTCGGCTTCACGCCTGAACTCGCCGTTGGCGTCTATGTCGGCTATGACCGCCCGCGTTCGATGGGCAATTCGGTCACCGGCGGCAGCTTCGCCGTTCCGATCTTCACCAACTTCATGGCCAAGGCGCTTGAGGGGAAACCGGCCACCCAGTTCAAGGTGCCTGCCGGCATGACGACGGCCTGGATCAACCCCAATTCGGGCGTGAAGGCATTCGAGGGCGAAGCCGGCATCGAGGAAGCGTTCAAGCCGGGCACCGGCCCGAACCAGATGACGTCGGTGATCGGCGTCGACGTGAATGCCTATGACGCCATCCAGCGCCAGCAGCTCATGCAGCAGCAGTATTCGGGCTTTGCCACGCAGCCGGATCAGCCGCCGCCGTCGAACCAGCCGGTCTACGACCCAAGGTCGGGGCAGTGGGTGGATCCCAATGCCGGCCGTGGCGGGATGTTCTAGTGCCCGATTTCATCATTCATCCCCATGCCCTGCTGCGCCAGGCGGCGCCGCCACGACCGGTTGATGCAACCATGATTGCGGCCGGCGAAGCATTGTTGGCAGCGGCGAGCGAAGTCAGCGCCTATGGACTGGCCGCAGTGCATTTGGGGCAGCTGGAGCCGCTGGTGGTGGTGAGCGTGGCCAACGACCCGGCGCTGCGGGACTATCGCGTTCTCTTTAATCCCGAAGTCGTGGCCCTTGCAGACGAAACGGCGGTCGGCGCGGAAGGCTCCGTTTCGATGCCGGGCATTGAAGCACCGGTAGCGCGGGCCGTTTGGGCCGAAATTGCCTTTGACGATGCAACGGGAGCCCGGCAGACCGAACGCTTCACCGGGTTCGTTGCGCGCGTGATGCAGCACGAAATCGACCAGATGAACGGCGTTTTCTTTCTTGAGCGGGTCTCGCGGATCAAGCGAGACACCGCCCTGCGCAAGTTTGCGAAATCGCAGCGGTAGGCACAGCCGTTTGGGCTGCGCTAGCCAGCGGGCATGACCGGAACCATGACGATATAGGGTGTCTTGGGCGTCTCACCCGGCGGCACGAAGGCCGGAACGGGATCGCCAGGAGCGCCGAGCGACACGATGTATTGGTAGAGCGAGCGCAGCTCGGAATCATCCAGCACGTGGACGTTGAACCACGGCATGGGCGGCCTGGTCTTGAGGGTCTTCATATATTCGACGAAGGAATCCTCGGTATTTTTGGAGGCCAGCAGGCGCAGATTGGCGGGGTAGGTGGTTCCCCACGGGCCCTGGAAGCCAACGGGGCTCCCCATCAGCGTGGTGGCAGGATCCAGCACACCTTCCATTTCGTAGCCGGGCGAATGGCAGTCATGACAACCGCCGATCTTGGCGATCCTGTCGCCTTTTTCGATCGAGACATCCTGGGCGCTTGCAACGGAACCGGTGGCCAGCAGCGATAATGCGACGGCGATAAGTTTTTTGGTCACTTTCACCTCCTCAACAGGAGGCCGGACGATATTCCGCTATCCGGGGATGCTCAATTAGCTCGAACGGAGTGCGGGTTGATCCAGCGAACGGGCTCCGCTAAACGGGACCGGTTATTTAAGGAACTATCCAATGCGTGCGGAAATTGAAAAGACCGTCGCCGAAATCGAGCAGGTTCTGACCCTGCTGAGGAGGCATCTTTGACTGGGATACTGCAGAGCTGCGCCTCGACGCGCTGAACGCCGAGACTGAATCCCCCGACTTCTGGAACAACCCCGAGCAGGCGCGCGCCAAAATGCGCGAGCGGGACGAACTCGACGTGGCCGTCAAGTCCGTGCGCCAGCTCGAGGCTGGCATCCGCGACAATGTCGAACTCATCGAAATGGGTGAGGCCGAAGGCGATGCCGAGATCATCAAGGACGCCGAAAACGCGCTGATCGAACTCAAGCAGACGGCGCGCCGTCGCCAGATCGAGACGCTGCTGTCGGGCGAAGTTGATGCCAACGACTGCTATGTGGAAATCCACTCAGGCGCCGGCGGCACCGAAAGCCAGGACTGGGCCAACATCCTGCTGCGCATGTATACCCGCTGGGCCGAGCGCCGGAAGATGAAAGTCGAAGTGCTCGAAATGCACGACGGCGAAGAAGCCGGCATCAAGTCCGCGACCATTCTGGTCAAGGGGCACAATGCCTATGGGTGGCTGAAGACCGAAAGCGGCGTGCATCGCCTCGTTCGCATCAGCCCCTATGACTCGGCTGCGCGTCGCCACACGAGCTTTTCGAGCGTCTGGGTCTACCCGGTGGTCGATGACTCGATCGACATCGAGATCCGCGAAGCCGACCTCAAGGTGGATACCTATCGTTCGTCTGGCGCGGGCGGTCAGCACGTCAACACGACGGACTCGGCCATCCGCATCACCCACATTCCTTCCGGGATCATCGTGGCGTGCCAGCAGGAGCGTAGCCAGCACAAGAACCGTGCAACGGCCATGGCCATGCTGAAGTCGCGCCTCTATGAGGCCGAACTGCAGAAGCGCGAAGAAGCGGCGAATGCCCAGGCGGCCAGCAAGACCGATATCGGTTGGGGCCACCAGATCCGTTCTTACGTGCTGCAGCCCTACCAGATGGTCAAGGATCTGCGGACCAGCGTCGAAAGCGGCCAACCTGCTCTGGTGCTGGACGGCGATCTCGACGAGTTCATGGAAGCCGCGCTGGCCCAGCGCGTTGGCGTCGCGACCGACGTGACGGCAGACTAAACCCAAAGACAATCACGGCGCCGCTCCCGAATGTGGGGATGGCGCCGTGAATATTGGAACGCCCAGTCAAGCAAATGTCCCGGAAAGTCATGGCAGGCACCCGCAACGCGAGTTAGGCTAGCTGCCTACTGTATTCCGGGGGGATTCCATGCGCTTAGTCTGTCTTGCGGCCGCAGTCGCATCGCTCGGGCTTGCCGCGCCGACAAGCGCACAAGACCAGATCGACGCCACAGGCTTTTTCGCCGGCGTGGATGCTGGTGGCGTTTTTCGTTCCGGAGGCTCGCGCACGACAGACGGCGGTGAAAGCCGGAACGGCGTCGTGTCGGGCGTTCGATTTTCCGAAGCCTTCGCCATTGGCGGGCACCTTGGCTACAGGCTGAATTCGCAGTGGTCGGCTTTTGTAAGCTATGATCATGTTTCCGGCGACGTGACCTGGCAGGCCGATTTCCCGTTCGTCCCGCGGGCTCACTTCAAGACGAACGCCACGTCGAACATTTTTCTCGGCAACTTCGCCTACTCCCACGCGCTGGCTGACTCGACGAATTTCACGATCGGTGCCGGGGCAGGCATCTCGGTCAATTCCCTGAGTAATGCAGACGAGAAAAGCCTAGTCTTTGGCCACTACGCCACACTCGACGGCCAAACGACGGTTAGCCCGGCTGTGCGGGCATCGGTCGGCATTGAGCAACAAATTGCACCGCAGGTTGCGATTGGGCTGAACGCATCCATCTCATATCTTGGTGGGTTCGAAACCGGTAGCGCCCGCGAGTACGTTGGCCTGGGGCGCCAAGTGATTAATCCCTATCGCCTGAGCGACGTCTGGGGCGCGGCGGTAACCGCTTCGCTGAAGGCCAGGTTCTAGCGCGCCAAGAGCGGACTACGCGCGGGACTTACGGTGCATCTCGATGCCCGTCGATGCAACGGCTGCGACCTTGCGGGCCTTCTTCAACGCCTTGTCCCGGTAGAGTGCCTTGTCTGCCTCCGACAGGACATCGGTTTCGCTTGTAGTGGACGATGAAGAAACGCCCACACTGACCGATAGCGCAATGCGATTTTCGCCCGCGTACCAGGCACGACTGGCAATCGTTGTCCGCAGCCGTTCGGTGATCGCCAACGCTTCATCGAGGGCGGTATCGGCGAGAAGGACGCAGAATTCGTCGCCGCCGAGGCGGGCAACGAAGTCGATGGGGCGGACCTCCGAGGCCAGTGTCTGCCCGAGATGCGCCAGGGCCTGGTCGCCCACGGGATGCCCATAGGTGTCGTTGAGCGGCTTGAAGTCATCCAGGTCGAACAACGCGATAGAGTAGGGTACGCGGGAGCCCTTGCCCTGAACCCGCTCCAGGACGTGCTGCAGCCCACGGCGATTGGCCACGCCGGTCAGGGGATCGGTTTCCGACAGCTTTGATAGCGTGCTTTGCAGCCGGTCGATGGTCATCATGGCAAAGCCCAGATTCCAGACCGCACCACTGAAAACTGTGCACAGCAAGGCGTAGGAGGCCAGGGTGTAATAGACTGGGTACTCCATGGCCCCAGCCAGCACGCCGGCATTGCTGGCGATGACGATGAGCTGCCCAATCACGGCGATACCGAAGGCCCCGGCGGCGATGACCGCGCCGATGCCCGGCTGGCGATGCCGCAGGATCTGGACGATGCAGAGGCCCATCGCCGTTGACTGGCCAGCGGCATAGACCATGGCGCGACCGCGATCGAAATCGTGGAAGGCGACCATGACACAGGCGGCCACCACGGCAAGGCCGATGGCGATACGCTGCCCGCCCGTCTGTCCCTGGAACCGGCGCAGGCCGATCCAGAACTGCACGAAGCCAAAGATGATGATGGTGTTGCCGACGATGGCCGGGATCAACGAGCCTTCATTGCCCTGGAGGGCAAGAACGGCGCCGCCAACCAAGGTCAGCGCCATGCCGAACAGCCAGTAGAGTGCGGGCGGATTGGGGCGATAGCGCACGGCAAACGCCGCCCAAACCACGCAGACCGTCAGCGAATTCAGGAATATGACGATGTAGAGCGTCAGGAAATCGAGATTTGGCATCGGTTCACCCACATTTGCCCCTGCGATACATTGGGGGGACTAAAGTGCGGTGAAGCCGATTGGTGAACTTGAAGTAACGGGGTGCGGCCAAATGGCCGTCAATTGCGACTAGCGCAGTATCGAGAGCAGGCGCTTGCCGGTTTCGAGGTAGGACCTGGGATTGACGGCGTCGCCGGCCTTGTGGACTTCGAAGTGCAAGTGCGGGCCGGTGGACCGGCCGGTGGAGCCAACCTTGGCAATCGGGGTACCGGTGCCAACGCGCTGGCCTTCCTCACTCAGAAAGCCCGAGAGATGGGCATAACGGGTGACGAGGCCATTGGCATGGGTGACTTCGACGACTTTGCCATAGCCCGACTTGGTGCCCACGAAGCTGACAACACCCTTGCCGGCGCTGAGCACGGCAGTACCGGTGCTGGCAGCGAAATCGAGCCCGGAGTGAAAGGCGCGGCCGCCCGAGAATGGGTCGGTGCGGTTGCCGAACCCCGAGCTCTGGCGAAAGGTGCCCGATATCGGCATGTGAATCGGCGCGACGTCGATGCTGTCGCGGGCCACCTGATAGCGGACCAAGGCCGACATGACGGCATTGGCATCGCTGATCATCGGGGACTGGTCGGCGCCATCGACGGCGGCAAGCAGGGGGCCGCCCACGCCATCGAGTGCGGCAGGCAGCTCGACCCGGATGCCCAGGCCGGACAGTTCGGCAACGATGCTGTCGGTGCGCGCCACTGCTGTTTCGGCAATGGACGTCATGGCGAATTGGGTTTCATCCATCATCTGCGCGACGGCAGAGGCCGTGGCCGAGATGTCGGGATTGCCCGATGGCGTCAGCGGCGCGAGGGAGGCAGTGTCCGTGCTGGCGGGCAGGGATGCGGCTTCAATGCCAAGGGCGTCGGCCTTGTCGACCAGGACGCGAACGAGCTGATGCTGCTCCAGAAGCACTTCCTGCTGCTGGGCCAGCTCCTGCAGCTGCAGGTTGATGTCGCCGGCCTGCGCATAGCTGCGCGAATGAAGGCGATCGACCTCGATGCGGAGCTGCGCGATCCGGTCCTGATAGGCTTCCATGACCTGATCGGTCTGGCCATTGAGCAGGCGGGCAATGTCTGGCGAGAACAGGAGAGCGGTGCCCAAAAGGGCATTGCCGCCCAGCAGGACGGCGAACATGCCGTAGAACAGCGCGGGATGAATGCCGTGGCGCGCGGGTTTGCGAGACGCATGCAGCCCGTTATCGGACCGACCGAAACCAGCCTGATTGCCCACTCAAGTTACCCCCACGACCCAAACCAACATGGTTAGTGCAGTATGGCGCGGCATGGTTAACAAAGGCTATTTCGCGCTGGCGGCGCCCACATGCGCCTCAAGAGCTTCGAGCATTTTCTGGGCGTGGCCGACAATGCGGGTCGCCCGGATGATACGCGCCACCCGGCCTTCGGCATCGATGATGAAGGAGGTGCGGATGAGGCCCATGAACTCCCGACCATAAAGCTTCTTGAGCTTCCACAGCCCGAATGCCTCGATCGCCACGCGCTCCGGATCTGCCGCTAGCGGCACCTGGAGGGCGTATTTATTGCGGAACTTGATGTGGCTTTCGATGGTGTCGGGGGAGATGCCGACGAGGCGCGCGCCGAGCCGGGCGAAGTCTGCGGCGCGCTCGGAGAACTCCTGGTTCTCGTTCACACAGCCGCCCGAATCGTCTTCGGGATAGAAGTAAAGCACCACGGGATGCCCACGCTCGGCAGAGAGTTTGAAAGACGTGCCATCATCAAGTGGCAGCGTGAAGTCTGGGGCTAACTCGCCCTCGCGCAGATCCGGCATTGGGGAACGCTCCGAATGTGGGTGTAAGTGCCATATTGCAGCCGGTATCATTGGGCAAGAGACCGCAATCTGCGGTTGATTCTTGAGGTGCCAGCAGACATCGGCAAAGCCTTGTTCTGGAAGCAAGTGAACGCGTCAACCATACAAGCAGACATCCCAGTTTCGGCGTCACAAACACGTAAGCGTCCCGCCGGACGGCATGCGGCGAAGCTCGCTGTTTGGCTGCTTGGAATTCCGTGCGTCATCCTGCTGCTGATCTATCTGGTTTTGCTGGTTACCCCGATCCGCCTGCCATTCGGTGGCGGCGCGGCGCGAGCGCTGGTCCAATCTGCCATGCCGGCAACCGCAACGCTCGAACTCGGCGAAATGGCACTGGCGCTGGAAAACGGCGTGTGGCCGGTGATCCAGTTCGCGCCAGTTTCCCTGACCGACAGCAAGTCGGGCGCCGTGGTGCGCATGGAGGCCCTCGAAGTCGGGTTCTCGCCGGCCCGCGCGGTGTTTGGGCAGCCGGGCGCGACGATTACGATCGTACGCCCGCATATCCAGATGGTGCAGGACCTTTATGGGCCGCGCCTCACCAGCTTTGAATTGCTGGAAAAGCCCGATGATGGCGGCGCGCCCATCCTGCGTGTGCAGGAAGGGGCCGATGCATTTCCAACGGTCGGGATTTCGACCGGCGGCATCGAAGTCGCGGGCACCGATCAGCCGCTCGCCATGCGCTCGGACAATGACTGGCTGATCTACAACCTTGAGGCCAGCGAGCAGGGCGTAGCCGACATCGTCGAGCAGGCGGCGCTGGGCCGCTTCTCCAAGCTGGTCGTGCGCGACGGTATCGTGGACATGAGCGACTCGGTCTACGGGCTGTTCCGGCGCTTTGAGTCGATCAATTTCGAGATCGGGCCGACGCCGGATCGCCGCACGACGACCGGCATCTTTTCGGCAACGCTGGGTGGCCGCCGGATGACTGGCGATATCTCGCGCACTGTGAACGACGATGGCAGCTCACGACTTGAGGCCGACGTCACCAATATCGACTTTGCCGCCGTGCTGCCGTTCATCGACGACTCGACGAGCCTGGCGGCGATGCGGGGCGCGGGGGCGCTATCGATCGACGTCAACTTTGACCCCGCGGGCGGCAAACTGGCCGACGGCCGGTTCAAGATCGACCTGACCGGCCTCGACCTGCGCATAGCCGACGCCTATTTCCCGATCGCCAGCTCGATCATGAACGTCTCCTGGGTTCCCGAAGCCGGGCAGTTCGTGCTGGAGGAGGCGGCGCTGCAGATCGGGCAGAGCTCGGCCTATGTGTCGGCCGTATTTGCGATGGGGCTCGACAAGACGTTCGGACCGACGCTGGGCATATCGCTGAAAGCTCGGGACGTGGTGATCCACCCCAATGACATGGCCGCGCCGGAAAAGCCGTTCGACAGCGTCGAGTTCTTCGGCTGGTCGGCCCCGCTCTATGGTGCGCTGGGCATCGACCGGCTGGTGGCGCGCAAGGACGACGCCATCGTGGAGACCAAAGGCCGCGTCGACATGCTGCAGGCGGGGCTGGGCATCGACATGACGGTGGCCGGACAGGGCGTCAGCGCCGACGATCTGAAGCGGCTGTGGCCCTATGTGATGGGTGGCGAGAGCCGCGACTGGTTCGTTGCCAATGTCACCGAGGGCACGGTCGCCAATGCCCGCATGGACTTCCATTTCCCCGTCGGCACGCTGGGACTCGAAGGCGAGGACAAGCCCATTCCCAAGGGTGGCATGCAGATCGACATGATCGGTACCGGCGTGGCGGTAAAGCCGACCGCCGAGATGGCCCCCATCGCCATCGAGGGAGACACGCGACTGCAGGTGGACGACGCCAACGTGATCATCTCGGCCGGCGGCGGCAAGCTTGCGACGGCTAAGGGCGAAGTGCGCGTGCGCAATCCGGCGCTGGTGATGGACAATTCCGATCCGTCGGGGAACATCATTGAAATCTCGGGCGACGTCGCGGCGCCGATCCCGGCATTGCTCGCACTGGCCAACGAACAAAGCCCCGACATGCTCAAAAATGCCGGGCTGCCCATCGATCTTGCGACCATCACCGGCGCTGTCGACCTTGGGCTGGTGGCGACGATCGGCCTACCGGACGAGGCTACGGGCCGCGAGATGCAGGTCGACTATGTGGTCAACGGCACCGTGGCCAATTTCGCCAGCAGCCAGCCCATTCAGGACCGCCGGATCGGCAATGGCCAGCTTGCCTTCAGCGCGTCGCAGGAAAGCTATCAGCTGGGCGGCACCGCCGAGATCGACGGCGTTCCCGCCGAGATCGAGGTAGCCGGTACGCCGACCACCGACCCGACCTTCAAGCTCGCATCAACCATCGGGGTCGCCGATCTGGCGAAGATGGGCTTTGACGCGTCCGAATTCCTCTCCGGCAAGGTGCGCTTCGTGGCACAACCGCTGCAGGATGGTTCGCTGCAGATGGCGGTGGACCTAAAGGACGCCGGCCTGACCATCGCCGATATCGGCATCAGCAAGGCCGCCGGCGCATCGGGCACGCTAGGCGCCACGATCAAGCCCATGGGCGACGTGACGGAACTGAAGGATATCGACCTGTCTTTTGGGACAGTGCGCGCCATCGGCGATATCGCCTATCACGGGACCAAGGGCCTGCAATCGGCGAATTTCAGCCAGTTCGCCTTGAGCCCGGGGGACAACGCGCAGCTAGCCCTGACGCCAATCGAAGGCGGCTATGCGGTGCGGATCAATGGCCGCCAGCTGGATCTCAAGCCCATGCTGAGCCAGTTCTTCAGCCTGGGTGAAGGAGCTGGTGGCGTGCAGTCAACCCAGTTCAACCAGACCATTTCGCTAGCGGTGAAGCTAGACCGCGCGCTCGGCTATTATGCGACGACGGCATTCAACCTCGATGTCGACCTGCTGCTGCGCGGCAGCGACATGCGGCGCGCCAATGTCACGGCGCAGTTCGGCGACGGCAACGGGCTCTCGGTGACAACCAATCCGGCGCCGAACGGCAGGACGACTTCGATTGCCTTCAACGATGCCGGGACCATCTTGCGGTTGCTGGGCGTCTATTCGCAACTCGCCGGTGGCTCGGGCAACCTGGTGCTGACCACCGATCGGGCCATCGACGCGGAGGCCGGGCAGCTGGTGATGCGCGATTTCGCCATCGTTGATGAAGCCAATGTGGCGCAAGTGCTGGGCAATCACTCGGACTCGCGGGCGGCGATCTCACGGCAAAACCGTCTGGATTTCGATGTGGCCGAAGTGGAATTCCAACGGCGCAAGGACCGGGTGGAGGTCACAAAGGCTATGCTCACCGGTGACACGGTCGGCGGCACGATGCGCGGCTTCATCTATACGGACCAGCGCCGCTACGACCTTACCGGCACCTATGTGCCGCTGTTCGGCCTCAACAACGCGTTCCAGCAAATCCCGATCCTGGGGCCGCTCCTGGGCGGGCGCGAGGGTGAAGGGCTGGTCGGCGTGACGTTTGCCGTGCAGGGTCCGCTGGACAACCCGCAGTTCCGGATCAACCCGCTGTCGGCCCTGGTGCCGGGCGCGTTCCGCGAGCTGTTCGAGTTCAGAGCCAAGGAATTGCCGCCGGCGCAGTAAGTCGGAAATCTATCGGTCCAACAAAGAGTGACGCTGCCCCCGGACTTGATCCGGGGGGCCCTCTTACGCTTGTGCCGTGTTGAGAGAGGCCCGCGGATCAGGTCCGCGGGCAGCGTCGGTGGGTGGAGGCGATCGGGGGAGACCGCGTGCAGTATGAAACCGTGGGCCCAAAAGAAAATCCCCGCTTTCGCGGGGATCTGTATTCGTTTGGCAGGTCTTAGACCGGCTTGATCAGCGCGTGGCGCTTTTTGCCGACGGAGAGCTTGATGACGCCCTCGGCCAGGATGGCATCGGGGGCGACGGTCAGCTTGTCGTCTTCAACCACAACGTCGTTGACGCGCACGGCGCCGGACTGGACGTGGCGGCGGGCTTCGCCATTTGAGGCAGCGAGGCCGGCGGTGACCAGCGCAGCCAGAATGCCGATGCCGGCATCGAGGTCGGCCTGAGCGACAGTGGCGGTCGGCAACGAGAGATCGATCGCGCCGGTCTCAAAGGTGGCGCGAGCCGTCTCTGCAGCTTCTTCGGCCGCAGCGCGGCCGCGGATCATCGCGGTGACTTCGGTGGCGAGGCGCTTCTTGGCCTCGTTGATGTCGCCGTTGGCAATCGCGGCAACTTCATCGAGCGGGAGCGTCGTGTAGAGCTTGAGGAAGCGCTCGACGTCGGCGTCTTCGGTGTTACGCCAGTACTGCCAGAAATCGTAGGCCGACAGCAGATCGGCATTGAGCCAGATCGCGCCATTGAGCGACTTGCCCATCTTCGCGCCCGACGACGTGGTCAGCAGCGGCGAGGTGAGCGCGTAGAGCTGGGGCGTGCCAAGGCGATGACCGAGGTCGATACCGTTGACGATATTGCCCCACTGGTCCGAACCGCCCATCTGCAGACGCACACCGTAGCGCTTGTTGAGCTCCACGAAGTCGTAGGCCTGCAGGATCATGTAGTTGAACTCAAGGAAGCTCAACGACTGCTCGCGATCGAGGCGCTGCTTGACCGAGTCGAAGCTCAGCATGCGGTTGATCGAGAAATGCTGGCCCACATCGCGCAGGAATTCGAGGTAGTTGAGGGGCAGGAGCCACTCAGCGTTGTTCAGCATCAGCGAGTCCTTCGGCGCGTCGCCGAAAGTCAGGTAGTTCGAGAATACCTTCTTGATGCCGTCGATGTTGGACTGGATGGTGTCCGGCGTCATCAGCTTGCGGGCCTCGTCCTTGAAGGACGGGTCGCCGACCATGCCCGTGCCGCCGCCCATGAGGGCAACCGCGCGATGGCCGGTCTTCTCCAGCCAGTGCAGCATCATGATCTGAATCAGGCTGCCGACATGGAGCGAAGACGCCGTGGGGTCGAAGCCGATATAGGCGGTGACCGTTTCGGTGGCGAAGAGATTGTCCAGACCCGCGTCGTCGGAGGTCTGGTGGATGAAGCCGCGCTCATGAAGCGTGCGCAGGAATTCGGATTTGAACTTGGTCATCGGGTGCGATCCGGGTCAGTCGATTTGTTTCGGTCACCGCGCCGCCACTGCGTCATCCCCGCGAAAGCGGGAATGACAGCGTGGTTGGGGTGACCCAATGGGATGGTGCTGATCGCAGTGAATGCGCTCTAACTTAACGCCCGCCGCCGGCTGCGATCTCCGCCCGACGACGGTCGAGATAGTCAGCCGAGCGGGTGGTGAGTTCGTCGATCTTGCCTTCGAAGAAGTGGTTTGCACCCTCGACAATCTGCTGCTCGATGGTGATGCCCTTCTGGGTCTTGAGCTTGTCGACCAGCTTCTGCACCGATGCGGGCGGGGCCACGCGGTCCTTGTCGCCATGAATGATCAGGCCGGAAGACGGGCAGGGGGCCAGGAACGAGAAGTCATAGAGGTTTTCCGGCGGAGCCACCGAAATGAAGCCCTCGACTTCGGGACGGCGCATCAGCAGCTGCATGCCGATCCAGGCGCCGAACGAGAAGCCGGCGATCCAGCAGCCGCGCGATTCGCGATTGATCACCTGCAGCCAATCAAGGGCCGCGGCGGCGTCCGAAAGCTCGCCGATGCCGTGATCGAACATGCCCTGGCTGCGGCCGACGCCGCGCGAGTTGAAACGCAGCACGGCGAAGCCGCGCTCAGCGAACATGTAAAAGAGGTTGTAGACGATCTGGTTGTTCATCGTCCCGCCAAACTGGGGGTGCGGATGCAACACGATCGCGATGGGGGCGTTGGGCTCTTTGCCCGGCTGGTAGCGGCCTTCCAGACGACCCTCGGGTCCGTTGAAAATCACTTCTGGCATGGTCTCTTTTCTTCCGGCCGTTTCGGCTCTGTTCGTGTGGTTGGGAAGGTCCGTGTGGCGGCGTTGCAGCTTGACTAAGCGCACTCCGCTCCCTAAAACAGGGGCGGAAAATCTAGTTTAGAATGGTTCGAAACTCGGTTTTCAGGCCCCTGAGGCCAATATGTGCGCCCCTTGTAATAAAGATGGGCGGCAAAATTCAAGAAGTGTTTGGTGACACGGGCGTTATGCCGCCCCGTCTCGAGCATGGATGGTATGACGAGCGCGCATGCGCGACACGGGAAATCGATGACGAGACGGGCGATCTATCTTGATCACAACGCCGCGTCCCCGCTCTTACCAGAGGCGCGGGCGGCGCTCATTGCTGCCCTTGATCTGGTGGGCAATGCTTCATCGGTGCACGGCCATGGCCGTGCATTGCGGAACCTCATCGATAGCGCCCGTGCGCAGGTGGCGACCCTGGCGGGCGCCGAGCGCAAGCAGGTCGTGTTCACCGGCTCGGCAACCGAGGCCATCACCCAGGCCATCGTCGCCGGCTCCTCGGCCTTTGGCGCCAATGCCATCGTGATCAGCGCAGGTGAACACGCGGCAGTATCCAAGGCCGCAGAGGCCACCGGGCTGCCTGTGATCACTATCGGATTGTTGGCCGACGGCAGCATTGATCTGGATCAACTGTCCCAGGTGATCGCGGAAGCCCAGGGCAACCTGCTGGTTGCGGTGCATTGGGTGAATAATGAAACCGGCGTGGTCCAGCCCATGGGGCCGATCAATGCGCTGGTCGGCCCGACCCGGCACACGCTGTTCGTCGATGCGGTTCAGGCCTTCGGCAAGCTGCCGCTGGATTTCGCGGCCTCTGCACCCGATATGATGGCTGTGAGCGGCCACAAGATCGGCGCTCCGGCTGGCATCGGCGCGCTGCTGGTCAAGTCGCATGCCGACACGGTGCGGCTCATCCCCGGCGGCGGGCAGGAGCAGGGGCGCCGTGGCGGTACGGAAGCCGCGGCGCTGATTGCGGCCTTTGGCGCTGCTGCCTCTGCCATCGAAGCGCACTATTTGTCTGCCAGTGTGCCGAGTCTGATCGCGCGCCTGGAAGCGGGCCTGCCCAAAGAGGCCGTGGTGTTTGGCGGCAATCGCCTTGGCAATGTGGTCAATTTCGCAGTGCCCGGGATCAAGAATGCGACGGCAATGATGGGCCTCGACCTGTTGGGCCTCTCGGTTTCATCGGGTTCGGCCTGCTCATCGGGCAAGGTCGGCCCAAGCCATGTGCTCGCCGCCATGGGCGTTTCGGACGAACTGGCCGAATGCGCCCTGCGGATCAGCCTGGGCTGGAATTCCACCAGCGACGACGTCGATGCGTTTGTCGCCGGTTACCAATCAATCCTTGAGCGCCACCGGGCGCGGCAGGGGCAAGCGGCCTAGACCGCAATAGTTTTAGACGGCTCGTGGCGACCTTGAATCGCCAATGGGTAATAAGGAGAAGCCAACATGGCGGACTACGACGATATCCCGACGCTCAAAGAGAACATCGACCGCGCTACCGTGGACTCGGTGCTGGCGCTCGACGTCGACAAGTACAAGTATGGCTTTGAGACCAATATCGAGACCGACAAGGCCCCAAAGGGCCTGAGCGAAGACATCGTCCGCTTCATCTCGGCCAAGAAGAACGAGCCGCAGTGGATGCTCGATTGGCGCCTCGAGGCTTACCGCCGCTGGCTGACCATGACCGAGCCCACCTGGGCCAAGGTGCATTATCCGCAGATCGACCTGCAGGACATGTATTACTACGCCGCACCGAAATCGACGCCGGGCCCGACCAGCCTCGACGAAGTCGATCCCGAACTGCTGCGCATGTATGAAAAGCTCGGCATTCCGCTGCAGGAACAGGAAATCCTGGCCGGCGTCGAACGCCCGAAAGTTGCCGTCGACGCCGTGATGGACTCGGTGTCCGTGGTCACCACGTTCCGCGAGGAATTGTCCAAGGTCGGCATCATCTTCTGCTCGATTTCGGAAGCGATCCGTGAATATCCCGAGCTGGTGCAGAAGTACCTGGCTTCGGTCGTGCCGGTGACGGACAACTACTATGCGACGCTGAACTCGGCCGTCTTCACCGACGGTTCGTTCGTCTACATCCCCAAGGGCGTTCGCTGCCCTATGGAGCTGAGCACCTATTTCCGCATCAACGAGAAGAAGACCGGCCAGTTCGAGCGCACGCTCATCATCGCCGAAGCTGACTCGTATGTGAGCTACCTCGAGGGCTGCACGGCCCCGATGCGCGACGAAAACCAGCTGCACGCCGCAGTCGTCGAGCTGATCGCGCTCGAAAACGCCGAGATCAAGTACTCGACGGTCCAGAACTGGTATCCGGGCGACAAGGACGGCAAGGGCGGCATCTACAACTTCGTCACCAAGCGTGGCGACTGCCGCGGCGACAACTCCAAGATCAGCTGGACCCAGGTGGAAACCGGTTCGGCCATCACCTGGAAGTACCCGAGCTGCATCCTGCGCGGTGACGGTTCGCGCGGCGAGTTCTACTCGATCGCGATCTCGAACGGCTACCAGCAGGTCGACAGCGGCACCAAGATGCTGCACCTGGGCAAGAACACCTCCAGCCGCATCATCGCCAAGGGTATCGCGGCCGGCTTCTCTGACAATACCTATCGCGGCCAGGTCTCGGCGCATGCCAAGGCCAAGAATGCCCGTAACTTCACCCAGTGCGACAGCCTGCTCATCGGCGACAAGTGCGGTGCCCACACCGTGCCTTACATCGAGAGCCGCAACGGCACCGCCGTGTTCGAGCACGAGGCGACGACATCCAAGATCTCGGACGACCAGATGTTCTATTGCCAGCAGCGCGGCCTCAACGAGGAAGAAGCTGTGGCGCTGATCGTCAACGGTTTCGTGCGCGACGTGCTGCAGCACCTGCCCATGGAATTCATGGTCGAGACGCAGAAGCTGATCTCGATCAGCCTCGAAGGCAGCGTGGGCTGATGGAGCAGAAGTCGAACCCCGTAGTGACGCTGGCGGCGCTTGCGCTCGACCAGATGGAGCAGGGGACGCTCTACAAGTCTGCAGACGTTTCGTTTGGCAAGCTGCTGGGCCTGAAAGGGCTCGGCATCAGCTACAACGAAGTGCCAGCAGGCAAGTCGAGCTGCCCGTTCCATAGCCATCACAAGGAAGACGAGCTGTTCGTCATTCTTGAGGGCGAAGGCACCTACCGGTTCGGCGACCAGCGTCTGCCGTTCAAGGCGGGAGACGTCCTGGGCGCTCCGGCCGGCGGGCGGGATACGGCCCACCAGATCCTCAACACAGGCACCGTCACGCTGAAATATCTCGGCGTCGCCAACAATTCCGATATCGAGGTCTGCGAATACCCCGATTCCGGCAAGTTCCAGGTTACCAGTCGCCTTCCCGACGGTAGCCGCATCCGCCACTGCGGCCGCGAAGGCCAGAACCATCTCGACTATTGGGACGGCGAGCCAGGCGCTTGAGAGCGCCGCAACCGTCCCCCCTTTTGGAGAGTAAGCCATGACCACCCCAATTCTTGAAATCCGCAACCTGCACGCGCGCATCGAAGATCGCGAAATCCTCAAGGGCGTGAACCTTGTCATTCCGGCGGGCGAAGTCCACGCCGTGATGGGCCGCAACGGCTCGGGTAAGTCGACACTGAGCTATGTGCTGGCCGGCAAGGAAGACTACGAGATCACCGAAGGCGAAGTACTGCTCGACGGCGAGAACCTGCTCGAGATGGAGCCCTTCGAACGCGCCGCCGCTGGCCTGTTCCTGGCCTTCCAGTACCCGATCGAAATCCCGGGCGTCGCCACCATGACCTTCCTCAAGGCGGCCATGAATGCCCAGCGCAAGGCACGCGGCGAAGGCGAAATGACCACGCCCGACTTCATGCGCGCCGTGAAGGCCGCAGGTGCCGACCTCAACATCGACACCGAAATGCTCAAGCGCCCGCTCAATGTCGGTTTCTCCGGCGGTGAGAAGAAGCGCGCCGAAGTGCTGCAGATGGCGCTGCTCCAGCCCAAGATGTGCATCCTCGACGAAACCGACTCCGGCCTCGATATCGACGCGCTGCAAGTGGTCTCGAAGGGCGTCAATGCGCTGCGTTCGGCTGGCCGCTCGATGCTGGTCATCACCCACTATCAGCGCCTGCTGAACCACATCGTCCCCGACGTGGTTCATGTGTTCTCCGACGGCAAGATCGTTGAGAGCGGCGACAAGGACCTGGCGCTGCAGCTCGAAGCCAAGGGCTACGCAGACTTCGACGGTCAGGCGGCCTAAGCATGTCGTTTCCTGTCCCCGTCCGGCTCGGAGCAGCCGAGAACACCCTGATCGAGCAGCTCAAGAGCGTCGGCGCCGATGCGACCGCCGAGCGCGTGACCGTTGTCGGCCTGCCGACGCGCCGCGTCGAGAGCTATCACTATACCGACCTCAAGATGCTGCTGAAGGCGATCCCGCCTCTGGCAACCGCGGCCAATGAAGCCAGCGCTCCGGCGCTGCGCGTGCCCGGCGCCTATCAGTTGATGATCGCCAATGGCATCGTGCAGTCGGCAACGACGGCACCGGCCGGCGTGATCGTCGGCAAGGCCGAAGGCGGCGCATTGTCCACGCGTGACGACGTGCTGGTTCACCTCAATGGCGCCTTTGCCAGGGAGAGCCTGACCCTGACGCTCGAAGGCAGCGTCGACCCGGTGATCCAGATCGATCGCCGCACAGAAGGCGCCGCTGCCCATGTGGCGGACTCGCTCAAGATTTTCGTGGCTGACAATGCTTCGGCAGTCATCCTCGAGACCTTCTCGGGTTCGGACGCTGCTCACGTTGGCAACCACGCCACCTACCTGGCAGTGGGCAAGAATGCCGTCGTGACGCACGTCACCGTCGACCTGTCGTCGCGTTCGGCAACGCACTTTGCCAGCAACGAGTATCACCTGGCTGAAGGCGCCAAGCTGCGTACCCTGGTTATCCATGCCGGTGCTGGCCTAGCCCGCACTCAGGTCTACCCGCGCTATGAAGGCGCCGGTGCCCACGGCGACATCACCGGGCTCAACCTGGTGTCCGACGGGCAGCATGCCGACATCACCATGGAAGCGCTGCACGCCGTGCCGCAGACCAATTCGCAGCCGCTGTTCAAGTCGATTGCGCGTGGCCGTGGCAAGGCAGTGGTGCAGGGCAAGCTCGTCGTGGCGCGCGATGCGCAGAAGACCGACGCCAAGTTCATGCACCAGGGCCTGATGCTGTCGGACGAGGCTGAAATCCTCAGCAAGCCCGAGCTCGAGATCTATGCCGACGACGTCGTCTGCGGCCATGGCTCGACCTGCGGCAAGCTCGACGAAGACAGCATGTTCTACCTGATGAGCCGTGGCATTCCGAAGGAAGAGGCCGAGACCATGCTGGTCCGCGGCTTCCTCGAGGAACTTGTCGACCCGATCGAAGACGAAGCCCTCGCAGAAGCTCTGCATGGCATCATCGACGGCTGGCTGCTCGCCGGGAAGTGAACCCGAAGTCCTCGTGGTTCGAGGCTCGCGAAGAGCGCGCAGCTCACCATGAGGACTTCTCAAGCTGCACGACGCCAGCCCTCATGGTGAGGTGGGAGCGCAGCGACCCTCGAACCACGAGGGCGAATAGTAGGACGCCATGACCTTCGATCTCGACAAAATCCGCGCTGATTTTCCGATCCTGTCCGAGGTTATTCACGGGCAGCGGCTGGTCTATCTCGACAGCGGTGCATCGGCCCAGAAGCCGGTGCAGGTGCTGGACCGCATGGACTACGCGTTCCGCCACGAATATGCCAACGTCCACCGGGGCCTGCACACGCTGGCGAACCGTGCGACGGAAGCCTATGAGGGCGGCCGCGAGGCGGCGCGCAAGTTCCTCAACGCCGAGCGGGCTGAAGAGATCATCTTCACCAAATCCGCGACCGAGGCCATCAACCTCGTGGCGCAGTCGTTCGCCGGGCCGCGCATTGCCGAAGGCGACGAAATCGTCACCACGATCATGGAGCACCACTCCAACATCGTGCCGTGGCACTTCCACCGGGAGCGCAAGGGTGCGGTGATCCGTTGGGTCGACGTGCGCGACGACGGCAGCTTCGACATTGACGCATTTGCCGCGGCACTGACCGACCGGACCCGTATGGTTTCGGTTACCCATATGTCCAACGTCCTGGGCACGGTGACGCCAATCAAGCAAATCATCGAGATTGCCCATGCGCGGGGTATTCCTGTGCTGATCGATGGCAGCCAGGGCGCCGTGCACGAGACTGTCGACGTGCGGGATCTCGACGCCGACTTCTACGTCATGACCGGCCACAAGCTCTACGGTCCCACCGGGATCGGCGTGCTCTATGGCAAACACGACCTGCTGGCCGAAATGCAGCCCTATCAGGGCGGCGGCGAGATGATCGACACCGTGACCATGGATGGCGTGACCTATAACGAACCGCCGCATCGCTTCGAAGCAGGCACGCCGCCGATCGTGCAGGCGATCGGTCTGGGCGCGGCTCTGACCTACATGGAGACCCTGGGCCGTGACGCCATTGCGGCGCACGAGGCGGATGTTACCGCCTATGCCCATGAACGGCTGAGTCGGATCAACTCGCTCCGCCTGATCGGTACGGCGCCGGGCAAGGGCGGGATCTTCTCGTTCGAGGTCGAGGGCGCTCATGCCCACGACGTTGCAACCATTCTCGATCGCTACGGCATCGCCGTACGCGCCGGCACCCATTGCGCCATGCCGCTGCTTATACGTTTCGGTGTTACCTCTACCTGCCGCGCTAGCCTCGCCCTATATAACGGCAAGGACGACGTGGATGCGTTAGTGGACGGCATTGAGCGCGCCCAGAAATTTTTCGCGTAGACCGCGAGGACCACAATGACTGACGAAGCCGAAAACGCCGCCGCCCGCATCACCCCCAATGTTTCAGGCGAACTGCCCGAAGCAGAGGTAGGGCGCATCACCAGCGATCTGATCGGGGCGCTCAAGACCGTCTATGACCCGGAAATCCCGGTCGACATCTATGAGCTCGGCCTGATCTACAAGGTTGATCTGGACGACGACCGGAACCTGGTCATCGACATGACCCTGACCGCGCCCGGCTGCCCCGTCGCAGGCGAAATGCCCGGTTGGGTTGAGAATGCGGCGCGTGCTGTTGAAGGCATCCAGGACGTGAAGGTCAACATGGTGTTCGATCCCCCGTGGGACGCCTCGCGCATGAGCGAGGAAGCGCAGGTGGCGCTGAACTGGTGGTGACCGCTACCCGGCCGGCCCTCAATGGACTGGTCGAAACCTGCCTCTACGTGTCCGACGTCGTCCGCAGCCGCGACTTCTATGTCTCGGTGTTCGGCTTCGGACCGATTGGTGGGGATGAGCGGATACAGCCGCTCGCGGTCAGTCCGGGGCAGGTGCTGATCCTGTTCCGTCGGGGTGGCACACCAAACCCCATTCCACTCGGGGGCGGGTTCATTCCGCCGCATGATGGCGCGGGCGAACAGCATTTCGCCTTCGGCATACCCGCCGACAGCGTTGAGGATTGGAAAACCTTCCTCAAAGGCTTAGATATTACCATTGAGAGCGAAGTGAACTGGCCGCAGGGCGGCCGGAGCATCTACTTCCGCGATCCGGACCGCCTGCTGGTTGAGCTGATCACCCCGGGTGTGTGGCCGAACTACTAGAAGGATATCGTCGCATGGCCTTCAAGATCATGTCGCTTTCCGATGCCGCCGCTGAGCGCATCAACGAGATCATAGAAGACTCCGACAAGCCGGTCATCGGCCTGCGCGTGGGCATCAAGAATGCCGGTTGCGCCGGTGTTGCCTACACCATGGACTATGTAAGCGAGCCGCCGGCCGGCTACGACCACGTTACCGACAAGGGCGTCGACGTCTGGATCGATCCCAAGGCGACGATGTATCTGCTCGGTACCGTCATGGATTTCGAAGAAACCAAGATGAGCGCCGGTTTTACCTTCAAGAACCCCAATCAGACCGGGGCTTGCGGGTGCGGTGAGAGCGTTCAGCTCCAGGCAGCCGATCTCCGCGCCATTGCCGAGGCACGCGCCGCCGGCTGAGCTGCGGGCAGGACAATTGCGCCGCACGGCCAATTGTCCTAAGGGCAGGGGATAGTTCTGCCCCTGCTCGTGAGTACTGCAATGACTGCCCTGCCTGCGGCCTTCACAATTGTTCCGCCCAACCGTCCTCTCGTTGGGCGCGTGTCGCCGCCGGGCTCCAAATCCATCACCAATCGGGCGCTGCTGCTGGCAGCGCTTGCCAATGGCACCAGCCGGCTCAGTGGCGCTCTCAAGAGCAAGGACACTGTGCTGATGGCGGCTGCCTTACGCCAGATGGGCGTCACCGTCGATGAACCCGATGCCACAAGCTTTGTGGTGACCAGCACCGGCCGCCTGCAGCGCCCGGATGGCCCGCTCTTCCTCGGCAATGCCGGCACGGCCACGCGTTTCCTGACGGCGGCCGTGGCTACGGCAGAGGGCGAGGTCATTGTCGACGGCGACGATGAGATGCGCGTGCGCCCGATCGGGCCGCTGGTGGATGCGCTGCGCTCGCTGGGCATCGATGCCACCAGCCCCACCAGTTGCCCACCGGTTACGGTTCGCGGCAAGGGCAACTTTGGCCATGGACGCGTGGAAATCGACGCCGGGCTCTCCAGCCAGTATGTGTCGGCGCTGCTCATGGCGGCCCCGCTTGGCGACGGGCCGATCGAGATCGCGCTGACCGGCAAGGACATTGGCGCCCGCGGTTATGTCGACCTGACGCTGGCCGCGATGCGTAGCTTTGGCGCTACGGTTGACCAGCTCGACGCCGGCACCTGGCTGGTACAGCCCACCGGCTACAAGGCCGCCGACCTGCTGATCGAGCCGGATGCGTCGGCCGCAACCTATCTGTGGGGCGCAGAGGCGCTCACTGGCGGCTCAATCGACCTCGGGGTTGCCTCGGATGCCTTTACCCAGCCCGACGCCGCTGCGCAGGCTGTAATCGCGCAATTCCCGAACATGCCGGCCGTCATCGATGGCTCGCAGATGCAGGACGCCGTGCCGACGCTGGCCGTGATCGCGGCATTCAACAATCATCCCGTGCGCTTCGTCGGCATCGCCAACCTGCGCGTCAAGGAAACCGACCGCATCCGCGCCGTCGCCAACGAACTCAACCGCATCCTGCCGGGCCTGGGAACCGAAGAAGGCGACGACCTCGTGGTGGCATCCGACCCCAAGCTGGCCGAGAAGATCACTGGCGGCGCGGCACGCATCGAGACCTATCACGATCACCGCATTGCCATGAGCTTTGCGCTGGCGGGCCTCAAGCTCGAGGGCATTACCATTCTGGATCCGGCATGCACGGGCAAGACCTATCCGGCCTATTGGGACATGCTGAAGGGACTTGGGGTGGAGTTGCAGCCGACCGCCTAGGCGGCCGAAGCCTTCCGTGGCTTGGGCGGCGTATCCATCGCCGCCAGCTCGATCTCGCTGACCACGCGATTGCGGCCGGCATGCTTGGCCGCATAGAGGCACCTGTCGGCGCGCTCGATCAGCGAGGCAGCGGTATCCATCGGGCGATAGGCGGCAACGCCGAACGAAGCGGTGATGCGGCCCAGCTTCTCGTTAGTCGACCGCTTGAGCAGTTCCTTGGCCTGAATGGCGCGGCGAATATTCTCCGCCGCGATCACCGCACCTTCGATATCGGTGGATGGCAGAATGGCGACGAATTCTTCGCCACCATAACGGGCCGCAAGGTCCTTGCCCTTGATGTTCGACTTCAACGTCATCGCAACGAGCCGGAGGACCTGGTCGCCGGTCTGGTGGCCATAGGTGTCGTTGAAGCTCTTGAAGTGATCGATGTCGATGATCATCAGGCTGAGCGGGTCGTGGCTCAGGCTCGCCTCGGCGATGGCCGCGTCGATCCCTTCGTCGAAGCTCTTGCGGTTGGCAATTTTGGTGAGCGGGTCGAGCATCGACTCCCGGCGCACATCGTCGAGGTCGCGCTGCAACGAGGCGATATCGTCGCGCGATGCGGCCAGCTTCTGTTCCAGCGCGTGATTGGTTTCCTGCATACGGCGGGTTTCGCTCAGCAGACGATCGGCTAGGGCCTTCATCGCTTCCGCCGAAATGCCGCGTTGCAGGTCGCCGCTGGCTGATTGCAAGGAGCCTGAATAGGCATTGGCCGTGGTCATTGCGCTGTCGATGGCCTCATGCACGGCCTCAATGCGCGCATGCATCCGCACCGACACATTGGTCATGCGGTCGTTCACGTCCGACTTCAGGAACTCGTTGTAGAGGACTTCGGCAAGCGAAGCCGTCGGGGTTTCGCCATTGCGGAAAATGGCATTGATCCGGCTGTTCAGCGTCGGATTGACCCCGGTGGAGTAGGTGTAGAGCAGCTCGTAAAACTGGGGGTAGGGCGGAATACCACTGCGCTTCAACAGGTCAAATGCGGAGTTGGCATATCCCAACGCGCGATTGAATTCCTGCTCGGACACGGCTTCCCCCGGGCGTGCTGACGCTGAAACGATCCATGTGTTGCTGCATGGATCGCCTCATTTGCAGTGGTTAACGCCGTGGTGTCAATTAATACAACGATGCGGCCCAGTAAAACGCCGTATGTTGCTGTTATTTTGACTTTATTCGCTCGGAAGTCGGGTCGAGCGAAGCAGGAAGGCCGGGATTGGGCCGTCATTGCCGAAGGGTGACGTGCTCGGTGCGGCTTCCGATTCGTTCTGCTCTGCGGCAGGACGCTGGCGGCTGCGCGAACGCGTGGGACGCTTTTCGGCGGTTTCGCGGGCGGCGGGCTCGGCTTTCGGCTCGGCAGCCTTGGCTGGTGAGGGCGCTGCAGCGACATCAGCAGTCGCGACCGGAGCGGCCTCGGCAGTCTCTGCCGCGGGACGGGTGCGCGGACCGCCGCGACGCGAACGGGCCGGACGGGCAGGGCGCGCTTCGCCTTCGGCTGCTGCAGGGGCAGACGCACGCGACGGGGCAGTTTCGAGCCAGTCGATCGGCTTCTGAATGAGCTTCAGGATGGCATCGAGATGCTTGGTGTCCGCCGGCGAAACGAAGGTGTAGGCAACGCCCGAGCGACCCGCGCGACCGGTACGGCCAATGCGGTGCACATAGTCTTCAGCGTGCACAGGCACGTCGAAGTTGAAGACATGGCTCACGGCCGGAATGTCGAGGCCGCGGGCGGCAACGTCACTGGCGACTAGCAGGGTCAGACGGTTGTTCTTGAAGGCGTCGAGCGTTTCCATGCGGCTCTTCTGGTCCATGTCGCCATGGAGCCCGCCAGCCGAGAAGCCGTGGCGCTCAAGCGAGCGCGCCAGAGTGGCCACATCGCGCTTGCGATTGCAGAAGATGATCGCGTTGGTGAGGCCTTCGGCTGCACGAATGCGCTCGCGCAATTCGGCGCGCTTCTCATCGGGCTTGGACGAGACCTTGACCAGCTTCTGGTCGATGGTTTCGGCGGTCGATGCGGTGCGGGAAACCTGCACATGCACCGGGTCCTTGAGGAACTTCTTGGTCAGCTTTTCGATCTGGCCGTCCATCGTTGCCGAGAACAGCATGGTCTGGCGACGGGGCGGCAGACGGCCACAGATCTTCTCGATGTCATCGATGAAGCCCATGTCCAGCATGCGGTCGGCCTCGTCGATCACCAGGATCTCGACGCCGTTCAGCATGATCTTGCCGCGGTCGATTTGATCGAGCAGGCGGCCAGGCGTAGCGATCAGGACATCAACGCCACGATCAAGCTTCTTGTTCTGGTCTTCAAAGCTCACGCCGCCGATGATCAGCGCCATGGAGAGACGGTGGTTCTTGCCGTACTTCTCGAAGTTCTCGCTGACCTGCGCTGCGAGTTCGCGCGTCGGCTCGAGAATGAGTGTACGAGGCATGCGGGCGCGGGCGCGGCCGTTTTCCAGCAGCGTCAGCATGGGCAGCACGAATGATGCCGTCTTGCCGGTACCCGTCTGGGCGATGCCGATAATGTCCTTCTTCTGAAGGACATGGGGGATTGCCTGCGCCTGGATTTCGGTCGGCTTGCTGTAGCCGGCGGCCGTAACTGCATCAGTTACTTTGGTGGACAGGCCAAGCCCGGAAAAATCTTCGCTCAAATTCGGTATTTCCACTCAGGATTGTGGCCCGGGGCCAAGTCCAGTCCGAGACATTCGAACGGTGCGCCGGGGTCTTCAGCGGTGGGCGGGTAGTACCGTACGCGACGCGTCCACAACTGGGTGGCCACCGGACGGATGCAGAAACTGCAATAATCGACGGAGTGGCCCTGGGCAATTTCGGCGATGGCGAACGTTGTCGATGACAAGACCGTCAAACCAGAAAATGCTCCAGCGGCGCGGACCATAGCGCAAAGCCCTTGTCTGTCAACGGTATTGAGCAGGTTAGTCTTAATCGATCCGCCGCAAACAACCGTGATGGTGGCCTTCGGCCACCATCTTGGAAAGGACTGGGGCTAGTCGTTTGGCGTGTAGCGCAGGACGCCGGCAACGCGCGGCGGGTTGCCATCACTGGGATGGGCAATGCCATCATTGACGTTCAACTCAAGGAAATCGAACGGACTTACTCCGGCCAGAGTTGCCGCATTGACGCCGAAGCCGCTGGCGTCGGAGCGGCGCCGGTGGTGGGTGTAGATGCCGCATTTGGAGCAGAAATAGTGCTGCGCGACCTTGGTGTTGTACGAATAGACGCTCAGCGTCTCCGCTCCGGTGAGGATCGTCACCCCGTCCACAGCCGCCGACACGGCGACCGCCCCGCGCATCCGGCAATAACTGCAATTGCAGCGCCGCGCGGTGCGCAGGCCATCGGCCAGGGTGACCTTGAAGGTGACCGTACCGCAGTGGCAGGCGCCATCAAGTTCAGTGACGTCGAGGTCGAGGGCCATGGCTAGACATCCAGATCGAGAACGAAGGCGGCATTTTCTTGAATGAAATCGAAGCGCGCCTCGGGCTTAGTGCCCATCAGACGATCGACACTAATGCGCGTAGCGTCGAGATCATCGCGGATCTTGACCTGCAGCAGCGTGCGCGACTTCGGCGACATGGTCGTTTCGCGCAGATGCGCAAACGGCATTTCACCCAGACCCTTGAACCGGGTGATGTCGACCTTGGCCTTGCCGGTGAACTCGGTCGCCATCAGCTCGTTCTTGTGCTCGTCGTCGCGCGCATAGAGCGTCTTGGCGCCCTGCGTGATGCGATAGAGCGGGGGCAGGGCCAGATAGAGGTGGCCGCCATCGATGAGCTTGGGCATCTCCTGGAAGAAGAAGGTCATCAGCAGTGTCGCGATGTGCGCGCCGTCGACGTCAGCATCGGTCATGATGATGATCTTGTCGTAGCGCAGGTCATCCTCGCGGTAGCGGTCACGCGTGCCGCAGCCCAGTGCCTGGATGAGGTCGGAGATCAGCTGGCTGGCAGCCATTTTCTCGCGGCTGGCACCGGCAACGTTGAGGATCTTGCCGCGGAGCGGCAGCACTGCCTGGCTGGTACGGTTGCGCGCCTGCTTGGCACTGCCACCAGCCGAGTCCCCTTCCACGATGAACAGCTCCGCTCCCTGCGCCGCAGTCTGCGAGCAGTCGGCGAGCTTGCCGGGCAGGCGCAGCTTGCGCGTGGCGCTGGCCCGGTCGATTTCTTTTTCCTTGCGTCGGCGCAGACGCTCTTCGGCGCGCTCGATCGCCCAATCCAGCAGCTTGCCCGCCTGGTTCGGCGAGGAGCCCAGCCAGTGGTCAAAGGCGTCGCGCAGGGCCGTATCGACGATGCGCGTCGCTTCACCGGACGCAAGCTTGTCCTTGGTCTGGCCGACGAATTCGGGCTCGCGAACAAAGACCGACAGCATGGCGCTGCAATGGGCAAATACGTCTTCGGCCGTCAGCGTGGCGGCGGCCTTGTTTTTGGTCAACTCGGCATAATTCTTGAGGCCGCGGAGCAGGGCGCTGCGCAGGCCGGCCTCATGGGTGCCGCCATCGGGCGTCGGCACGGTATTACAGTAGGAGGAAACGCCACCGTCGCCGAGCGTCCAGGCGATTGCCCATTCGACGGCGCCATGGGTGCCCGGCTTGCCGAGACTGCCCGAAAAGATGTCGTCCACGATGCGCGTTTCGCCTTCGATGCGAGCGTTCATGAAATCGCGCAGACCATCGGGATAGTGGAACACGGCCTTGGCCGGCGCATCGGCATTGGCGAGGCTCTCGTCGCAGCTCCAACGCAGTTCGACACCGGCAAACAGATAGGCCTTGGCGCGCGTCATCCGGAACAGGCGCGCGGCGGAGAAGTGCGCGTGATCGCCAAAAATCTGCGGATCCGGATGGAAACGCGTGGTTGTGCCGCGGCGATTGTTTACCCGGCCCAAATGCTCGATCTCGCCCTGCGGCTTGCCGCGCGAGAAACGCAGGCGATGCAGCTGCTGCTCGCGCGCAACCTCAACCACCATTTCGTCTGACAGGGCATTAACGACAGACACGCCGACACCATGGAGGCCGCCAGATGTTTCGTAGGCCTTGGAGTCAAACTTGCCGCCGGCGTGCAGAACCGTATGCACGATCTCGAGCGTCGAACGGCCGGGATATTTGGGATGGTTTTCGACGGGAATACCGCGACCGTTATCGGTGACAGTAATGTAACCGTCGGCCCCCAGATGCACTTCAATGCGGTTGGCGTGGCCAGCGATCGCCTCGTCCATCGAGTTATCGATGACTTCGGCGAAGAGGTGGTGCAACGCGTTGGAGTCGGTGCCGCCAATATACATGCCCGGGCGGCGCCGGACCGGCTCCAGCCCTTCGAGCACTTCAATATCGGAAGCCGAGTAGGACCCAGGCACAGTATCAGCCTTGGGTGCCGGCTTGGGCGCCTCCGGCTGGGGGCGCGGGCGCTCGGGTTCATCCCCGCCGCCGAAAAGGTCTTCTGCTTGCGACATGCCACATCCGTTTTGCGCCCGAATCAGGCGATTCCGCGTTTTAGCATAACCGAGCCGCAGTGTACCCGGCCCGGAACCGGTTGCCATGCGGCTCTTTCTCCACAAAGCTGAATGGCAAATGAACGGGCGGTTCTGACCGCATTCAAGCCCGAACGCCCATATTAGCGGATTGAAACTTGCCTGGAGGCCGCCATGACCAGAGTTATCGCTACCGCGTTGACTGCCCTGTTGCTGTGCACGGGCGTTGCCACGCCAACCATGGCCCAATCGTTCAAGTTCGGCATGTTCTTTGGCGATGAGCGATCGGACTTCTTTCCCGAACGCATCACTTGCATGACCAACTATCAGATCCGCCAGGCCGTGGCCGCCGAGGGCTTCACCAATATCTATCTGAACGTGCCCAACGACAAGCATATCGAAGTGCGCGCCACCCGAGACGGCTGGGTCTACCTGCTCGATTTCAACTATTGCAAGGGCCGGATCGAAAGTGGCCGCCAGCTACGCCGGGCCAACTGATCCCAACAGATGAGACAAATGCCGTCCCAAGATTGGGCGGCGAGTTTACGATCTGTTTGCTTCTCGGGAGCACTTTCTTAAAGGCCCGCTGGTAGAACAACGGACATACGGTTTTTGTCTGGAGTTGCCGTATGCGAGCCGACCGGGATCATAGTACTGCGTATCCGGTCTCTGCCGGTTCGCTCGCCTTCAATGTTTGGCCGCAAGCCGGGTTTTCTAGTTTTGCGTACCGGCTGGCCAAGCTTACTGCCCCGCGTTCTGGGGTTGTCGCCATCGTTACAGCCCTGTTTTATCTGGTGTAACCGCCGCCAATTGATTTTGGCGGCGTTACGCGTTATTCATCGCCTCACGCCAGATACCAACCGAGGGAGGGCGCGATGACCACCATGTTCGAGCACCGCTCTCGCGGCCCTGTTTACGCCCTGTGGCTCAAGCTGCAGGGCTGACCGGTACTGGTACGGACATAATTTCCTGTCTCCCATTCTGGTTTGCCCTTCGTGGCGGTCCCTGACCGCAATCTGACGGCATCGGCGCGCCTGAGAGGCCGCCACACCAAACGAGACAAGAAATGGGCTCCATCAGCCTCCGTAATGTCGGCCTCGTGGCCACCGACACCCTGTTTTCCAATCTGAACTTCGTCATCGGCGACGGTGACCGCGTTGGCCTCGTCGCCGGGAACGGCCGCGGCAAGACAACCCTGCTGCGCGCAATGGCCGGGCAGGGCGAACTGACCTCAGGCGACATCGTCCGCTCGCGCGGCCTGACCGTGGGCTATGTCGAGCAGGACATGCCCGCCGCCAGTCTTGGCCTTACGCTCTATGAAGCTGTACTCGAGGCCCTGCCTGTGGCCGATCGCGATGCCGATAGCTGGAAGGTCGATGTCGTGCTCGACGAGTTCGAGACGCCCGCGGCGATGCGTAACCGCAAACTGACGGAATTGAGTGGTGGCTGGCAACGCATCGCACTGATTGCCCGCTGCTGGGTGCTGCAGCCAGACGCGCTGCTGCTCGACGAGCCAACCAACCATCTCGACCTGGGCAAGCTCTACCAACTCGAAAACTGGATCAACCAGGCGGCCCGCAACATCCCGGTGGTGATTGCCAGCCATGATCGGCAGTTCCTCGACGCCACCACGAACCGCACGCTATTCTTGCGCCCCGACACCTCCCACTTCTTCGCCATGCCCTATAGCAAGGCGCGCGTAACGCTGGCGGAAGCAGATGAAGCAGCCGAGGCCAAGCGAGAAAAGGATCTCAAAGAGGTCAGCCGGCTGCGCAAACAGGCGGCCAAGCTCACCAATATCGGGATCAACTCAGGCAGCGATCTGCTGACGGTGAAGTCCAAATATCTGCGGGAGCGGGCCGAGAAGATCGAGAACACCGTAATGTCGCTGCACAAGGAGCGCAGCGGGGACATCCGGCTGGGCAATAGCGGCGCTCACTCCCGCGTCATGCTGAGCATCGAGAAGGTCGATGTGACGACGCCGACAGGCGAAAAACTCTTCCGCATTGAAAAGCTGCATATTTTCCAGGGTGACCGGGTGGTCATTCTCGGCCGCAACGGCGCGGGCAAGTCGCAGCTTATCGGGCTCATCCACCGGGCGATGACCGGGACAGCTGCGGCGGGGATCCGCGTGGCACCACAAACCGTGCCGGGTCACATCGATCAGGCCATGTCGTTCCTGCCGACGCGGGACTCACCGCTGGGCTATATTACGGGCCGATTTGACCAAGGCGACCAGCGCAGCAAGAGCCTGCTCGCCGGAGCGGGGTTTGCTGTCGAGAAACAGGAGCGCCCGATCGCCGAGCTTTCCTTCGGGCAACGAGCCCGGCTGGGACTATTGGCAACTCGACTGCAGGAACCCAACTTCTACCTGCTCGACGAACCCACCAACCACGTCGACATCGCCGGACAGGAGCGACTGGAACAGGAGATCCTGGAGCACGGCGCAACCTGCATCCTGGTGTCGCATGACCGCAGTTTCGTGCGCGGATTAGGAAGCCGATTCCTGCTGATCGAGAATCGAAAACTCGTAGAAGTCGACGACCCTGAAAGCCATTTTGCGGAGATGGCACGGGAGCCGTCGTAATCATCTGTGCCGGGGCCGAATTGCTCACCCCCGGCGAGAAGTTCTTAAGGGATTCTACCTAGTATTTGTTTTATCGCAGATATTTGGGGGTTCCCGATGACTCTGGAGACTGTTGGCGATGGTTCGCCTTCTGCACAATCTGGATTGAACGACGTACGCTTTATCGGCGCGGTACAGGGGCGATATGTGCTCTCTGGACGCCGCGCTGGTGCCGATGGCAAACCCGCTGTCTATGCGTGCCGGCTCTGCTCGATCTCGACCAGCGTTGCCGTTTTGATCGGCCCAGTCGTCGGCGCGCCCGGTGAAAAGATCACCGCCCACTTCGAACCTTTTGGGATCCTGCATGGGACAGTCGGGCACAAGGTGACTGACGGTTTTGCCATGGACCTGGTCCTGTCAGAGGCAGAACGGAACGCCTTGATCGGCAAGATCGTCTGGCAGCGCCGGCGCGCCACCAAGCAGGCACCGGACAAACGCACTCACAAGCGGTTCGCCCCGCGCGATCCACGCACGATACTCACCCTGCGGGACGGACGGCGCATTCCAGGCTTCGTCATCGACGTATCGGCATCCGGCGTCGCAGTCTCGGCCGAACTGAGCCCCGACCTGGGCACGCCGATGATCGTCGGCAAAATGGTGGGCTATGTCGTGCGGCGTCTCGAAGTCGGATTTGCACTCAAATTCGCGGAGCCGCGGGAATATGAGCAACTGGAGACACTGCTCACAACGCCGGATCAGCAGTAGCCTAGACACAAAAAGGGCCCCGCGCGGGGCCCTTTTCAATTCCTGCGACCCTTAGGCCGAGTAGTACATTTCATATTCGACCGGGTGCGGGGTCTGGTCGATACGGATCACTTCAACCATCTTCAGCTCGATGTAAGCGTCGATGAAATCGTCATCCATGACGCCGCCGACCTTGAGGAAATCTCGGTCCTTGTCGAGCTGTTCGAGCGCTTCGCGCAGGGAGCCCGACACGGTCGGGATTTCCTTGAGCTCTTCCTTCGGCAATTCGTACAGATCCTTGTCCATCGGATCGCCGGGGTGGATCTTGTTCTTGATGCCGTCGAGGCCGGCCATCAGGAGGGCGGTGTAGGCGAGGTAGGGGTTTGCCAGCGGATCGGGGAAGCGCACTTCCACGCGCTTGGACTTCGGAGACTGGCCGAACGGGATACGGCAGGAGGCCGAACGGTTGCGAGCCGAGTAGGCCAGCAGGACCGGAGCTTCGAAACCGGGCACCAGGCGCTTGTAGCTGTTGGTGGTCGGGTTGGTGAAGGCGTTGATGGCCTTGGCGTGCTTGATCACGCCGCCGATGTAATACAGCGCGTCCTGGCTGAGGCCGGCATACTGGTCACCAGCGAACAGCGGCTTGCCGTCGCGCCAGATCGACATGTGGCAGTGCATGCCCGAGCCGTTGTCGCCATAGATTGGCTTGGGCAGGAAGGTTGCGGTCTTGCCATAGGCATTGGCGACCTGCTGCACGGCATATTTGTAGATAAGCACGTCGTCGGCCGACTTGATCATGGTCTTGAACTTGATGCCAAGTTCATGCTGGGCGGACGCCACTTCGTGGTGGTGCTTTTCGATGATGACGCCCATCGAGCCCATGGCTTCGAGCATCTCGCCGCGGATATCCTGGGCGCTATCAACGGGCGGGACCGGGAAGTAGCCCTTCTTGAGGCCGATATGGTGGCCGTTATTGCCGCCTTCGTAAGCCGTGTCGTTGTTGGACGGCAGTTCGGGGTGATCGACCTCGAAGCCAACCTTGAACGGAGTGTTGGAATACTTCACGTCGTCGAAGATGAAGAATTCGGGTTCCGGGCCAAACACGACTGTGTCGCCAACGCCGGTCGACTTGACGAGCGCTTCGGCCTTCTTGGCGATCGAGCGGGGATCGCGGTTGTACGGCTGGTAGGTGGCCGGCTCGAGAATGTCGCAGTTGAGCGCGAGCGTGGCGGCCGAGAAGAACGGATCGACATAAGCCGATTCCGGATCGGGCATCAGAACCATGTCGGACTCGTTGATGGCCTTCCAGCCAGCAATCGAGGAGCCATCGAACATCACGCCTTCTTCGAACATGTCGATATCAACGACGCTTACATCCATGGTGACGTGCTGCAGCTTGCCGCGCAGGTCGGTGAAGCGCAGGTCAAGGTACTTGATGTTCTCATCCTTGAGCTTCTGGATGATGTCGCTTCCGGTGGTCATTTGGTTTCCCCTGTCTAGGTCGGAATGCTTGTTGTGTGTCTACGGCGGGCTGCGTCTAGGGTGGAGGCCCCTAGAGCGCGTCGTCGCCGAATTCTCCGGTACGAATGCGAATGGCCTGTTCGATCGAGTAGACAAAAATCTTCCCGTCGCCGATGCGGCCCGTTTGCGCGGCATTGCGAATGGCTTCGATGGCCTTTTCGGCCAGCTCGTCAGGGCAAACGACCTCGACCTTCACCTTGGGCAGGAAGTCGACGACGTATTCTGCACCGCGATAAAGCTCGGTATGACCCTTCTGGCGCCCGAAACCCTTGGCCTCTGTCACAGTAATGCCCTGCAGACCAACTTCCTGCAGCGCTTCCTTGACCTCGTCGAGCTTGAACGGCTTTACGATAGCCTCGATTTTCTTCATTTGAGCCTCCACGTGCCGCATTCGGCGGATACCGCCAACCCGTATGCACGGCCTGTGCCACGCTGCCAGACAGGAGAAAAAGCCAATTAAATAAAAGGCTTAACCGGAGTAGCTGAGGCACTCCAAGGCGGGCAGAAAGCCAGGGTTGGCTAAAACAGCGCCAACATGCACAAATCTTGTGCACTCGTCCATTGCCGCCATGCCGCACGGCTAACGAAACGACTTGCCGCTGAAATAAGGGGCAGGGCGCCGTTACGCCCAGCATTACAGGCAAATTGCCAAGCAAGGCTTTGACTGGCTTTACGTCTTCATATAGATGCAACCCCAACCCGGCCAACGGGTCCTTTAGCGGGCGTGGCGGAACTGGCAGACGCACTGGATTTAGGTTCCAGCGCCGCAAGGCGTGGAGGTTCGACCCCTCTCGCCCGCACCACATGGACTTGGCCCTGAGATCAATGAATACGGGACACAAACCGAATGCAGGTTACCGAAACCCTCAATGAAGGCCTGAAGCGCAAGCTGAACGTCGTCATTCCGGCCGCTACCCTCAACACGCGCCTCGACGCCAAGCTCGAAGAGCTCAAGGGTCAGGCCAACATCAAGGGCTTCCGTCCCGGCAAGGTGCCACTGTCTTACATCCGTAAGCAGTTCGGCCGTTCGGCCATGTCCGAAGTGATGACCGACGCGATCAACGCGACCGTCTCCGACACACTGGACGAGCGCAAGGAACGCGCTGCCGCACAGCCCAAGGTTGACCTGCCCGAAGATCAGGCCGTCATCAACGAAGTGCTGGATGGCAAGGCCGACCTGTCGTTCGTGGTGGAATATGAAGTTCTGCCCCCGGTCGAGCTGATGAAGCTGGACGGCGTGAAGCTGGTCAAGCCGGTGGTCGACATCACCGATGAAGAGCTCGACGCCGAAGTGAAGCGCGTGTTCTCCCAGAACCGCGGCTACACCGACAAGGGCGACGAAGGCGTCGTCGAGAATGGCGACCGTCTGGGTCTGTCGTTCGTCGGCAAGATCGACGGCAAGCCCTTCGACGGCGGTTCCTCGGACCATGGTCACCTGACCGTTGGCTCGGGCGAATTCATCCCCGGCTTCGAAGAGCAGCTGATCGGGATGAAGAAGGGCGAGACTCGCGAAATCGAAGTCACGTTCCCCAAGGATTACCAGGCTGAAGAACTGGCCGGTAAGAAGGCCCAGTTCGACGTGACCATCCTGCATGTCGATGGCCCGAACCAGGGCGAGCTGGATGACGAATTCGCTCAGCGCCTTGGCGTTGAGAACGTTCAGGCCCTGCGCGATGCCGTGAAGACTCAGATGGAAGCAGCCCTTGCCTCCATGAGCCGCCAGCACGTGAAGCGCCAGATCCTTGACGCACTCGACGATGGCCACAAGTTCGACGTGCCGGCACAGCTGGTCGACGCCGAGTTCAACACCATCTGGCAGCGCGTCCAGCATGAAGTTCAGAGCCACGGCCGTTCCTTCGAAGACGAAGGCACCACCGAAGAAGCCGCTCGCGAGCAGTACAAGAAGATCGCCGAGCGCCGCGTGCGCCTGGGTCTCGTGGTCGCCGAAATCGGCAACCAGAACGACGTGAACGTGACCGAAGAAGAGCACCAGCAGGCGCTTATCGCTGAAGTCCGTCGCTTCCCGGGCCAGGAACAGCAGGTTTACGACTACTACCGCAAGAACCCCCAGGCTCTTGCCGGTCTGCGCGCACCCGTGTTCGAGAACAAGGTCGTCGATTTCGTTGCCGAAAAGGGCGAAATCTCTGAAAAGAAGATGACCCGCGAAGAGCTCGGCAAGCTGATCCAGGCCGACGAAGATGAAGTTCCGGAAGAGCACCACCACTAAGGTGCCCTGAGGAGAAATACAGAAGCCGCCCAGAAATGGGCGGCTTTTTGTTTGTGGAATGATCCACCTGCACCAATCTGGCTGCAGTCGCATTGCAACTGACAGGACCCGCTCGATGACGAACTCGCCCGTGGATACGCTGCTCACGCCCCAGCAGATGGCGGAGGCAGACAAACTGGCGCTGTTGAGCGGGATCAAGCCCTTCCGCCTGATGGAGGCCGCCGGCAAGGCGGTCGCAGAGGCGATCATCGAGCACTACTACCAGCGATCCGTTCTCGTGCTGTGCGGCCCCGGCAACAATGGCGGAGACGGCTTTGTGGTCGCGCGGCTGCTTAAGCAGAAGGGCTGGCCCGTGCAGCTTCGGCTGATCGGCGACCGCGAGACCCTGAAGGGCGACGCCGCCATGGCTGCCGAACAATGGACCGGACGCGTCGAGCGGCCGACTGCAAAGGATCTGGAAAGCGCCGACCTGATCATCGACGCGCTGCTTGGGGCGGGGCTGGATCGTGACGTAGAAGGTGAGTTTGCCGAAATCATAAATGCGGTGAACGCCTGCGCCCGGCCGGTGGTGGCCATCGACATGCCCAGCGGCATAGACGGCGCGACGGGCGCGCCCCGCGGCACCGCCATTATTGCAGAGATGACGGTCACCTTCTTCCGGCTCAAGCCGGGCCACCTGCTGCAGCCGGGCCGGGACCGGTGCGGTGAAGTCGTGCTGGCCGATATCGGCATGCCGGAAAGTGTGCTCGAGACGATCGCATCGACCGCCTGGCAGAACACCCCAGGACTATGGTCGCTGCCGGTGGCCAGCAATGAGGGCAACAAGTTTCATCGCGGGCACTGTGTCGTGGTGTCAGGAGGGCCTTTGCAGACCGGTGCCGCCCGCCTCGCGGCCATGGGGGCATTCCGAATCGGAGCGGGCCTAGTGTCCCTCGCCGGATCCGAAGAGGCTTTGATGGTGCACGCGGCCCACGTCACCTCGATCATGCTCAAGCCGACAGACGACACAGACGACCTAGTGGAGTTGCTTGAGGACAAGCGTATCACGGCGGTTACCATAGGCCCGGCAGCGGGCGTTGGTGCGGAAACGCGGGACAGTGTTCTGGCCATCCTGCAATCGGGTCAAGCGACTGTGCTGGATGCCGATGCCATCACCAGCTTTGCCGGCGATGAGGCAACGCTTTTTGAGGCCATCAAGGCCAATCCCGAGCGCCCGGTGGTCCTGACGCCGCACGAAGGGGAGTTCGCGCGACTGTTTGGCGATGTGCCCGGCGGCAAACTGGAGCGCACCCGAGCGGCAGCTGCCTATGCCGGCGCGATCGTGGTGCTCAAGGGCAGCGACACTGTCATCGCTGCACCGGACGGGCGGGCCGCGATCAATGCAAATGCACCGGCATGGCTGGGCACGGCGGGATCTGGCGACGTGTTGGCGGGGATGATCTCGGGCCTGCTGGCGCAGGGCATGGAGGGCTGGGAAGCCAGCTGTGCAGGCGTGTGGCTGCATGCTGAGGCCGCGAACCGCTTTGGCGGCCCCGGGCTGATCAGCGAAGACCTGCCTCTACTTGTGCCGGGCGTGCTGGCGAGTTTGTGATCCCTGATCAGCGAAAATCACGCTTATGGCCCGGCACGAACGACGCAAACGGGCAAGATGCCTTGCTCCCGCCGAAAAAATCGCTAGTTCAGGAGCCAACAATTTCTAGGAGCCATGCCGTGAGCGACCTGACCCTGAACCAAGCTATCGAGAACATCTACAGCTCGATCAAGAACGACAACGAAGACCTCGACGCCCACATCGCGGCCCTTAAGGCAGCGATGACCCGCGAAGGCGCCAAGGAGGCCGTGTTCGAGCCTTCCAAGCTCGCCCAGTCCAATCGCCAGGGCCGCAAGATCATGCAGTCCTACTTCAAGAAAAAGGGTGTCGCGGTCAGCTTCACGTCCTGAGACCTGTCCGCAATCGGGGTGGCATTCACCTTGCTGCCGAACTGCTATTGAAGCTGGCCCCAATGCCGCCTATCTCTGCCTTTACCGGCCATTAAGGCTGCATAGTCTGCAATCGACCGTCGCGTTGATTCGAAATTTTGGCATGATCCCCGGACCCCCGATGTCCGAGTTCGGGAAGGGATCGTGTTTCACTCCAAGAAGGCTGGCCAGTCCGCGACACGGCTCAGCAAAGGGGACATCACATGCGGGATCCGCACGAAGTTTACATGAACACGCTCGTTCCCATGGTGGTCGAGCAGTCCAATCGGGGCGAACGCGCTTTCGATATCTACTCGCGCCTGCTGCGTGAGCGCATCATTTTCGTGACCGGTGTGGTCGAGGACAATATGGCCTCGCTCATCGTGGCACAGCTGCTGTTCCTCGAATCGGAAAACCCGAAGAAGGAAATTTCGCTCTACATCAACTCCCCTGGCGGCGTGGTGACGGCTGGTCTGTCGATTTACGACACGATGCAGTTCATCCGTGCACCCGTTGGCACGATGGTGATGGGGCAGGCGGCTTCCATGGGTTCACTGCTGCTCGCATCGGGCGAACCGGGCATGCGCACGGCTCTGCCGAACTCGCGGGTCATGGTTCACCAGCCTTCCGGCGGCTTCCAGGGTCAGGTTACCGACATCCTGATTCATGCCAAGGAAGTCGAAGGTTTGAAGCGCCGTCTTAATCAGATCTATGAAAAGCACACCGGCCGCACCTACGAGGAAATCGAACGCGCTCTCGAGCGTGACAATTTCCTCTCGGCCGAAGAGGCCAAGACCTTTGGTCTGATCGACAATGTCTGGGACAAGCGCGCTGTGCCAGAGGCGCAGGCCTGATTGGGTCCTGCGTTAAGCAGATTGTCGATGCGCCGTGGACTGTGATCCAGACGCAATTGCACGTGGCCGGATCGATCTTTAGGATCGGTTCGGCTTAGACTTTGTTTATGCCTTGAGCGTTACCGTCTCAGATAACGCTTGATCCGGAGGCGCTCAGCCTCCTCAGGAGTGACAGGATGTCCAAAGAGACAACGAACGGCGAATCCTCAAAGAACACGCTTTACTGCTCGTTCTGCGGGAAATCCCAGCATGAGGTTCGCAAGCTGATCGCCGGTCCGACCGTGTTCATCTGTGATGAATGCGTCGAGCTGTGCATGGACATCATCCGCGAAGAGAACAAGACCTCCATGGTCAAGTCCTCCGATGGCGTGCCGACACCCGCAGAAATCTGCAAGGTGCTCGACGACTACGTCATCGGCCAGTTCCGCGCCAAGCGCGTGCTCTCCGTGGCCGTCCACAATCACTACAAGCGCCTGCATCACTCGGCCAAGAATCAGGACATCGAGCTTTCTAAGTCGAACATCCTGCTGATTGGCCCGACCGGTTCGGGCAAGACGCTGCTGGCTCAGACGCTGGCCCGTATTCTCGACGTGCCGTTCACCATGGCCGACGCCACCACACTGACCGAGGCCGGCTATGTCGGTGAGGATGTAGAGAATATCATTCTCAAGCTCCTCCAGGCTGCCGACTACAACGTGGAAAAGGCCCAGCGCGGCATCGTCTATATCGACGAAGTCGACAAGATCAGCCGCAAGTCGGACAATCCGTCGATAACTCGCGATGTATCCGGCGAGGGCGTGCAGCAGGCCCTGCTCAAGATCATGGAAGGCACCGTGGCTTCCGTTCCGCCCCAGGGCGGCCGCAAGCATCCGCAGCAGGAATTCCTGCAGGTGGACACGACCAATATCCTGTTCATCTGCGGCGGCGCGTTTGCTGGCCTTGAGAAGATCATCTCCGCACGCGGCGAAGGTTCGGGTATCGGCTTTGGTGCCACCGTCAAGGACCCCAACGACCGTCGCGTCGGGCAGATCCTGGCTGACGTCGCTCCGGAAGACCTGGTGCGCTTCGGCCTGATCCCCGAGTTCATCGGCCGTCTGCCAGTTCTGGCAACGCTCGAAGACCTCGATATCGCAGCGCTGATCGAAATCCTGACCGCTCCGAAGAACGCCCTGGTGCGCCAGTACCAGCGCCTGTTCCAGATGGAAGAGGTTGAGCTGACCTTCCACGAAGACGCCCTCAAGGCGATCGCCGAGAAGGCCATCGAACGCAAGACCGGCGCCCGCGGCCTTCGCTCCATCATGGAAGCGATCCTGCTCGACACCATGTACGACCTGCCTTCGCTCGAGGGCGTGGAAGAAGTGGTGATCAGCGAGGAAGTGGTGCGGGGCAAGGACGTGCGTCCGCTCTACATCTACTCCGAGCGCAAGAAGGACGAAGTGCCTGTAGGCGCCTAGTCGCTTCTCGATAATTGAAAATGCCGGTCTAGATGCCCGGCATTTTTGTTTAGGCGGCTGCCTGCGGGCGCGGTCCGACATAGACCGACAACGGGCGGATGAGACGACCCGTCATCACCTGTTCGCGCGCATGGGCAATCCAGCCACCGACGCGGCCCATGGCGAAGACGCAGGTGAACGACTCGCGTGGGAAGCCGAGGGCTTCCAGCAGAAGCGCAGTGTAGAACTCCACGTTGGTCTCAAGCGCCCGATCAGGCTTCTTGTGTTTGAGCAGCTCCAGCGCCGCAGCCTCGACGCCTTCGGCCAGCGCAAGGCGGGCAGGGTCAATGGCACCGCCGGCCGCCAGCAAACGCACGGCACCCTTGAGCGCATCCGCGCGGGGGTCACGCACCCGATAGACCCGATGACCAAAGCCCATAAGCCGATCACCTCTGGCTAGGGCGTCCTCCAGCCAGGTCTCGGCATTGGCCGGCTGCCCCACCGCATCAAGCATGTCGAGCACCGGCCCGGGTGCGCCGCCGTGGAGTGGCCCCTTGAGGGCGCTGAGGGCGGCCAGAACGGAGGACGTCAGGCCTGTCTGCGTCGAGGCAACCACACGAGCTGCAAAGGTCGACGCGTTGAGTCCATGGTCAGACACCGTGACAAGATAGCGATCGAGCGCAGCGACCTGTTGCGCGCTGGGCGTCGTGCTCAGAGTCATGGCCAAAGTATCCGCAGCATGGCTGAGCGCGGCATCGGGTGCGATCGGCGCCAGGCCCTGGCGCAGGCGAAGAAGACCAGCGGTGAACACCGCCGGGGCGGCGACCAAGCGCAGAGCGACATCAAGACCGTCACCGTCTTCCAGCCGCGCCAACAGAGCGCGCATCGCTTCAACCGGCGTCAAGGCGAGGAGCGCATCATCGACCGAAGCAAGGTGCGGGAACACGGCAGCACGCGCAGCACCGAGCGCGGCGGGCAGGTCCTTGAGGTCGTCGAAGAAGCCATCGAGCAGTCGCGCCAGAACATCCTCATAGCGGCTACCGGCGACCAGATCGTCCAGCGAAGCGCCCCGGATGATCAGGCGGCCATTCGTGCCGTCAACGTCGGACAAAACGGTTTCGGCCGCGACCACATCTTCAAGACCACTTTTCATTTGGTTCTCCTGCTTTGTGTTGTGATCCAGAAATGGGATAGAGTACGTTGACGTCAATCTTGACCTATTGGATCAATGTCAGATGGAATGGCTCACCTCCGCCGAAGCGCTGACGCTGTTGGGCACGCAACCCCAGACGCTCTACGCCAATGTCAGCCGGGGCCGCATCAAGGCCAAACCAGATCCGGCGGATAGCCGGCGAAGCCTCTATCGCGCCGATGATGTCAGGCGGCTCGCACAGCGCGCGGCCGGGCGGCGGAAACAGGAAGCCGTCGCCGCTGGCGCCATGCGCTGGGGCGAGCCGGTGATGCCCACCAGCATCTCGACGGTGGAAGACGGGCATCTGCTGTATCGGGGCCGCAAGGCGACCGAGTGGGCCAAGGCGGCGAGCCTTGAGGATACGGCTGCCCTTCTCTGGCAGGTCAACGCCTACACCCCCGCCCCTGTAACCACATTGGCCGGGGGCTCGATGCGCGACCTGTTTCTGGCCCTGGCGGAGCGCGTCCCAACCGATCCTCCCAGCCTGGGGCGTTCACAAACCGCGCTGGGCAGGGAGGCTTCGGCCGTCCACGCGACCGTTGCGAATGGGCTCTTTGGCGCCACATCGGCAACTGCGCCGTTACATGTGCGTGTCGCCGCACACTGGGGTCGACCAGAGGCGGCAGAGGCAATCCGATGGGCGCTTGTGCTGCTGGCCGATCACGAACTGAATGCCTCGACCTTCGCCGCGCGTGTTGCAACATCGACGGGAGCATCGCTGTCCGCAGCGGTTCTCGCGGGTCTGGCGGCACTCACCGGGCCACTACACGGCGGCGCGGCGGTCGCGGCGCAGGCGTTGGCAGCTGAAGCAGAGACCCGAGGTGCCGAAGCCGCCATCATGGCGCGGCTGGGGCAGGGCGTGCCCGTACCTGCGTTCGGGCACCAACTCTATCCCGAAGGCGATGCGCGGGCGGCCGCTCTATTGGCGCGGTTCACGTCGCCAGCGCACTATCGTGAGTTGCAGGAGGCGGCTGAGGAAATCACTGGAGACAAGGCCAATATCGACTTCGCGCTGTCGGCCATGACGGCAGCATATGGCCTGCCGGAGGACGCGCCGCTGACGCTGTTCGCACTCGCACGCAGCGTCGGTTGGCTGGCCCATGCCCTTGAGCAGGTCAGCCAGGGACACCTCATCCGGCCGCGTGCGCACTATATGGGCGCAAGCTAGGCAACTTCGACAAGCCTGCTCGCAGCACCTATCCACCCGATGAGTTCGCCGTAGAGGTTCTTTGGGTCTGCGAGCTCGGGCACTAGGTCGAGGGCAGGGCCCCCGCGACCAACCAGGTCATGGACCAACCGGAGAGCGGAGAAGTCTTCGATGGCGAATCCGACGGAATCAAAGACCGTGATATCCGCATCGCTCGTACGGCCATCCTTGATTCCGGCTAGGACTTCCCAAAGTTCCGCTACTGGATAATTCAGGGGCGCCTGCTGGATTTCGCCCTCTACGCGACTCTGCGGGGCAAACTCGACGACATATTTCCCGACATCGAGAATATCCGCGTCGAGCTCCGTTTTGCCCGGGCAATCGCCGCCGATAGCATTGATATGGGTGCCGGGGCTCAGCATCGCCCTGTCGATGACCGAAACCTTGCCTTTGACGGCGGTGCAAACCGTAACGACGTCAGCACCATTCACCGCTGCTGCGACGCAGGGTGAGGGCACGAGCGTAAGGCCAAATCCGGCCGCATTGGTCATGAACTTGTCGACGGCGCGCGGATCAGGATCATAGACGCGGATCTCGCTGATCCCCACCAAAGCCTGGAAAGCGAGCGCCTGGAACTCCGATTGAGCACCCGCGCCAATGAGAGCCATGACCCGGCTGTTCCGCCGCGCCAGAACGCTTGCGGCGAAGGCGGAGGTAGCAGCGGTGCGCAGGGCAGTCAGCAAGGTCATTTCGCTGATCAGCAGGGGGTAGCCCGTCGCCACGTCAGCCAGCACGCCGAATGCCGTAACGGTGAGCTTACCCATCCTGGGGTTGCTCGGATGCCCGTTGACGTACTTGAAGCTGTAGAGTTCGCCATCGGAAGTCGGCATCAACTCAATCACGCCGACCTTCGAGTGGCTGGCAACGCGCGCGGACTTCTCGAAGTCGGGCCAGCGCGCAAAGTCGGACCGGATGTATCCGGCCAACCGGGTGAGGAACTCGACAATGCCGGTGTTCTGCACCAGCGCCCGCATGTCGTTCACGCCGATGAATTGGGTCATGTTTCCTCCCCAGGTTGCTTCACGCGCCGCTCATGGCGTCTTTGATTTCAATGCCCGCCGCATGGCGCGGCATGATCTGGCGGCCGAACAGGCTCGCGACGAGATCCACCAGCAACCGTGCGCTCATTCCGGCGTGGTCGAGATACGGGTTGAGCTCCACGATATCGAGCGAGCCCATCAGGCCACTGTCGTGGATCATCTCCATGACGAGATGAGCCTCGCGGAAATTCAGTCCGCCAGCCACAAGGGTGCCGGCTCCAGGGGCGATGGATGGGTCGAGAACATCCACGTCGAGGCTGACATGCAGATGCCCGCCGACGGCCTCGACCCGGGCGAGTACCTGCCGCATCACTGCCACCACACCGCTCTCATCGATCCGGCGCATATCGACGACATCCACGCCGCGCTCCTCCAGCAATTGCCGCTCGGGGCGGTCAATGGAGCGGGCGCCGAAAATGGTCACGTGCCGTGGGTCGATCCTCCCGCGCCAGTCGCCGTCATACTCGGGACCAAAGTCGGGTTCGCCACAGAGCAGGGCCAGCGGCATGCCGTGGATATTGCCGGTTTCCGAGGTGGCGGGCGTGTTGAAATCGCCATGAGCGTCGATCCAGAGCACGAAGAGCGGCTTGCCATTCGTGGCGCAGTGGCGCGCAACACCGGAAATCGAACCCATTGAGAGGCTGTGATCGCCACCCATGAAGACGGGCAGCCGGTGGGCCCGCAGCGACGCAAGGGCACTGTCGCTGCTTTTATGCGCCGTGGCGATCACCTCGGCCTTGCGCTCGTGCGACAGGCGCCAGGGAATGCCGCCACTCAGCCGCGGTCCGGCAGTGATGTCGCCCTGATCGCTGACTCCGTGACCAAGGGCCGCCAAAGTTTCCGACAGGCCAGCAACGCGCAGCGCTTCAGGGCCCATACCGCTACCCCGGCAAGACGCGCCCGCGTCGCTGGGAATGCCGTACAGATCAATCTCACGCGCCGCAGTCTGGTCCATCTGGATCCTCCATTTGAGATCCAGTTTGGCGACGACAAGGATGAGCGAAAAGCCAGAATTGTGATAGATTTGTGCAGCAGACTGCTCACTTTGACAACCGCGAGTGCACAAAATGACTCTTGATGACCTCGACCATCGCCTGATCGCTTTGCTCCGCGCCAATGCCCGCACACCGGTGGCCAAGCTCGCCATCGACCTCAAGGTGTCGCGGGCCACGGCCAAGGCCCGCATCGATCGGCTGGTCGAAGGCGGGGTCATTGCCGGGTTTACGCTGGTCATGGCTTCCGCGCCCAGCCAGGGCATCAGGGCCATCACCATGGTGGAGGTGGATGGCAAGCACGAGGCCAGCGTCATGAAGCGCCTGCTAGGAATTCCCGAGGTCCGGCAACTGCACAACACCAATGGGCGCTGGGACATGGTCGCAGAACTCGAAGCGCCCAATGTGGAGGCCTTCGACGACCTGTTGCGGCAGATCCGCCAAATCGACGGTATCGCCTCGACAGACACAAGCATCTTGTTAAAAGCCCGCCGGACGGTAGGGTAATCGCGCGCATCGCGATGCCAGATGGTTCCCGGAGGGGAAATGAACCAGCTAGGCCTAAAACAATTCAGCGACCTGACGTCGATACTGTTTTCGACGGCGCTGGATTCTTCGCGCTGGCAGGAGTTCCTGACCCGGCTCTCGTCGCACACGCAGTGCGTGAACACCCATCTCTATGGCTATGACATTGCGACCAGATTCTCGTTGCCGCCGCTGCAGCACGGGTACGATCCAGCCTATCTACCGTCGTATGTGAACTACTACAGCGCACAAAATCCCTGGGCACCCGGACTGGCACGCGCCGCCGTCGGCCAGACAGTCACTACTGCTGAGACCCTGTCTGAGCAGGACCTGATGAAGACGGAATTCTACAACGACTGGCTGCGCCCGCAGGGGGATCTCAGAGCCGGCGGCGGCGTCGTTCTCGCCAACGAAAATGGCCGGTTCTTCGTTCTGGGCGGCAATATTGCAAAACGGCACGCAGACAACGAACAGGGGTGGCTGCGCACGCTGACGCTCTTGTCGCCGCATATGCAGCATGCCCTGGCAATTGCCCGGGTAGTCTTTGCCGGCAGCGTCGCCAAGGTTGCGGCGGAACGGCTCGGCACCACCGAAACCAGCGCCGTCTTCGCGGTCGATGCGCAGCGCCGGGTGATTTATGCCAATAGGCCGGCCCAGTCGCTGGTGGAGGGCGGCAGCGTGCTTGGGCACGGCCCCAGCGGCCGGTTGGCGTTTGACGATGCCGACATAGATCACGCCTTTGCGCTCGCAGTGGCGGGTATGGGCAAGCTCCATTCGCCGCTCGCCAGCGCCATGCAATTCCGGGATTGCGATGGGCACCTTTGGAACCTACGTCTGGCCAATATCGAGGGCAGGGACCTCACTATCGGTCCACCAGGGCTGAGTGACGGACCGCTGATGCTGGTTACGCTCTCCCGCGATGAGGCAAAGGCCGACCGCGCCCAGGCACTGCGCAGGCGGTTTGGCCTTACGTCCAGCGAGGCGGAAGTGGCACTTGGCCTCGGTACGGGATTGACCCTGCGCGAAATAGCCGACCACAGGGGCACCTCGCTGCATACGGTGCGCGACCAGCTCAAGGCGGCGCTCAGCAAGACTGGCACCCGTCGGCAGGTCGAACTCGTGCGGATCGTCGAACGGCACCAGCAGATAACCAACCCAGACGGCTGAATGCAGGGCACAACGGTGTTCCCATGTCTTTCCGCATATCTCCTGTGCGTTGATGGGAATAGAGTGACAATTCGGCCAAGCTTGACTTGCGATGCTGGCGGGCGGACCTATTTATTAACCGGAATCAGCCCAGCCTTCGGACTTGGAGCTGTCTACAACGGGCGCGCTACCATCTCCCTTTCTCCGCGCGCCCCGGAAAGGATACGAGATGACGGACGTCACCCCCGCTACTGGCGACTTCAGCCGGGACCGGGTTTACCCAGTTCTCCCTCTGCGTGATATCGTCGTTTTCCCCGGCATGATCGTGCCGCTGTTCGTTGGCCGTGAGAAATCGGTCAAGGCGCTTGAAGAAGTCATGCGCGACGACAAGCACATCCTCGTCGTCACCCAGAAAAACGCGCAGGACGATGATCCGGCGCCCGACCAGATTTATGAGACCGGCACCATCGCCACGGTGCTGCAGTTGCTCAAGCTGCCGGACGGCACCGTAAAGGTGCTGGTCGAGGGGCTGAATCGCGCCACGATCGATCGCTACCTGCAGACTGAAGAGTACTTTGAGGCCGAGGCATCCATCCTGCCCGAGCCCGAGGAAGACGCGACTGAAATCGAGGCGCTGGCGCGCTCGGCTGCAACCGAGTTCGAGAGCTATGTAAAGCTCAACAAGAAGATTTCGGCCGAGGTCGTGGCCGCCGTTGGCCAGATCGAAAACAATTCCAAGCTCGCTGACACCATTGCCAGCCACCTGGTCATCAAGATCAACGAAAAGGAAGACCTGCTCTCGACCGTATCGGTTGCCGAGCGCTTCCAGAAGATCCTTGGCCTGATGGAAGGCGAGATCGGTGTTCTGCAGGTTGAGAAGCGCATCCGCTCGCGCGTCAAGCGCCAGATGGAGAAGACCCAGCGCGAGTACTACCTCAACGAGCAGATGAAGGCGATCCAGAAGGAGCTGGGCGACGGCGAAGAAGGCAGCAACGAGATCGCAGAGATCGAGGAGCGCATCGCCAAGACCCGCCTTTCGAAGGAAGCCAAGCTGAAGGCCGAGGCCGAGCTGAAGAAGCTCAAGGCCATGAGCCCGATGTCGGCTGAAGCCACGGTCGTCCGTAACTATCTCGATACGCTTCTGGGCCTGCCCTGGGGCAAGAAGAGCAAGGTCAAGCGCGACCTGGCCCTGGCCGAGAAGGTACTGGACGAGGATCACTATGGCCTCGAGAAGGTCAAGGAACGCATCCTTGAATATCTGGCAGTGCAGGGCCGCACCGGCACCCTCAAGGGGCCGATCCTCTGCCTCGTCGGTCCTCCGGGTGTCGGCAAGACCTCGCTTGGCAAGTCGATTGCCAAGGCGACCGGTCGTGAGTTCGTGCGCATGGCGCTCGGCGGCGTTCGCGACGAGGCTGAAATCCGCGGTCACCGCCGGACCTATATCGGCTCCATGCCCGGCAAGGTCATCCAGTCGCTCAAGAAGGTTGGCAAGTCCAATCCGCTCTTCCTGCTCGATGAGATCGACAAGATGGGTCAGGACTTCCGTGGCGATCCGAGCTCGGCACTTCTCGAAGTGCTCGATCCCGAGCAGAACCACACCTTTGCCGACCACTATCTCGAGGTCGACTATGACCTGAGCGACGTGATGTTCGTGACCACCTCGAACACGCTCAACATTCCCGGCCCGCTGATGGACCGCATGGAGATCATTCGCCTGTCCGGCTACACCGAGCAGGAGAAGCACGCGATCGCCAAGCAGCACCTGATTCCGGAAGCGCTCAAGGAAAACGGCCTCGCCCATGGCGAGTTCGAACTGTCCGACGAGATGCTGACGGCCTTGATCCAGCGTTACACCCGTGAAGCGGGCGTGCGTAACCTTAAGCGCGAAATCAGCAAGCTGATGCGCAAGGCTGTGACCGAGATCGTCAAGACCAAGGTCAAAACCGTCGTGATCGACGAAGAGAAGCTCACCAAGTATCTCGGCGCCGATATTTACAAGCACGGCGAGATCGAAGCGGAATCGCAGGTTGGTCTGGTGACCGGCCTCGCCTGGACGTCAGTCGGCGGCGAGCTGCTGACTATCGAAGGCGTGATGACGCCGGGCAAGGGTCGTATGACCGTTACCGGCAACATCAAGGAAGTGATGAAGGAATCGCTGACTGCGGCGACCGCTTACGTGCGCTCGCGTTCGATCGATTTCGGCATCAAGCCGCCGATGTTCGACACGCGCGATATCCACGTCCACCTGCCTGAAGGGGCCACTCCCAAGGATGGCCCATCGGCCGGTATCGGTCTGGCAACGGCGATCGTTTCGGTGATGACGGGAATTCCGGTGCGCAACGACGTCGCCATGACCGGCGAAATCACGCTGCGGGGCAGGGTGCTGCCCATCGGCGGGCTCAAGGAGAAGCTGCTTGCAGCCCTCCGCGGTGGCATCAAGACCGTGCTGATCCCTGAAGAAAATGTCCGCGACCTCGCCGAGATCCCGGACATCGTCAAGGAAGGCATGGAAATCGTGCCGGTGAGCCGGATGGACCAGGTCATCGAGCGGGCGCTTGTTCGCAAGCCCGAGCCGATCGAGTGGAACTTCGACGAACCCACGCCGGCTGTCTCCACGACAGTCGACACGGGCGATGATGCAACCGCCGGCCTTCCGCACTAAGGCGGGAACATGAATAAGAAAACGGCGTCCCTCGGGGCGCCGTTTTTTTTGACCAAAAGGCCGACACTCCTGACGAGGCATGTCAGCACCATCCCCGACAAGGGCCACCGGCGGGGTTGTAACGCTCCCGTGAACACCCTACCTCCCGATTCCCAGAGGTGGCGCACCCGCAGGAGCATCGAGTGAACAAGGCCCTCGTCGTAATTCTCGCCGCCGTCATGCTGGATGCCGTTGGAATCGGTCTCATCTTTCCGATTTTACCCGCGCTGCTGCGCGAGGTCGGACACACCAGCGAAGTCGCGACTCTCCTGGGAATCATGCTGGCGCTCTATTCGGCCTGCCAGTTCCTGTTCTCACCAATTCTGGGCGTACTCAGCGATCGATTCGGACGCCGGCCCATCCTGCTCGTTTCGTTGGCTGGCGCGGCGATCGACTACTTGGTGATGGCATTTGCTCCCGAGCTCTGGCTGCTGGTGCTCGGACGAGCCATCGCCGGCATCACCAGCGCCAATATGGCGGTGGCAACGGCCTACATCACCGATATTTCCACCGAGGAACAGCGCGCCAAGCGCTTCGGCTATTTCCACGCCATGTTCGGAATCGGTTTTATCATCGGGCCGGTACTCGGCGGAATTCTGGGCGACTACTGGGTGCGCGCGCCATTTATTGTGGCGGCGATACTCAACGGCATCAACTTCGCGCTGGCGCTGTTCGTTCTGCCCGAATCGCGTCTTGGCGCGCCAGGCACCAGGTTCACTCTCGACACCCTCAACCCGTTTGCACCGCTCAAATGGGCCTTGAGCTTCAAGTCGCTGATTCCCTTGATGGGAATATTCGTCATCCTCAACTTCGTAGGCACGGTCTACGGAACCACCTGGGCGATTTTCAGTGAGGACGCCTTTCAGTGGAACGGCATGACGATCGGCCTGTCGCTGGGCGCTTTTGGCGTGTTCCATGCCCTGGCGCAGGCTTTTCTAACAGGTCCTGCAGTAGCAAAGCTCGGCGAGCGATGGGCTCTTGTGGTCGGCATGGCGTTTGAAACCGGGGCCATGCTCACTCTGGCCTTTGCAACTCAGGGTTGGATTCTGTTCGCGATGGCGCCGGTTTTCGCGTTGGGAGGCATCGGCATGCCGGCGCTGCAATCCCTAACGACCCGGCAGGTTGGGGCCGATCGGCAAGGCCAATTGCAGGGCGTTCTGGCGAGCCTGGTCAGTCTGGCGGCGGTGTTCGGGCCACTCTTTTTCAGCTTCATCTACTACGAGATTCGCGACACCTGGCCGGGCATGATCTGGCTGATCGCGATAGCAGTTTACCTGCTGGCGCTGCCCTTGATGCTGGGAATCAGGCGGAGCGCCCCGATCCCCGAAAGTGTCGGCAAATAGTGCACAAACAGCCAGAAAAGCCCCGAAAACCGGGCAAATATTTCAATCCGGTCTTGCGGGGTCGTTTTTTCCGGTCCATTAACGTCACTGCACCGTCCGGCCTCGCAAAAGCCCCGGAAATCCTTGCTTTTCTAATAGAATCGACCAAGGGTTGCCGTGATTTAGGTTCGCCAGCGAGGGCGGGCAATCCACTGTGAGGAAACGCAATGAACAAGAACGATCTGGTTGGCGTCGTCGCCGACAAAGCGACGATCACCAAGGCACAGGCCGCTGAAGCGGTTGACGCAGTGTTCGAAGCCATTACCGGCTCCCTGAAGGCTGGTGAAGAAGTCCGCCTCGTCGGTTTCGGCACCTTTGCCGTTTCGCAGCGCAAGGCATCGACCGGCCGCAACCCGGCTACTGGCGCAGAAATCCAGATCCCGGCCTCCAACCAGGCCAAGTTCAAGCCCGGCAAGGGCCTGAAGGACGCGATCAACTAAGATCGTTCCTGGATCGGCAAACTGATTGGCCCCGAGCGCATTGCGCCGGGGCCGATTTATTTCCGCTGTTGACGCTGGCGGAGTTCGGCCCTATCAGGGGCCACCTCAACGGGCATTGCCCCGGAGGGCGATTAGCTCAGTTGGTAGAGCGCCTCGTTTACACCGAGGATGTCGGCGGTTCGAGTCCGTCATCGCCCACCATTTTCCTGCCGAGGGCAGGTTTCCCCAAGCCTTAAATATCAAGCGTTATCCGGCTCACCACCGCGGTGGGCTTTTTGCGCGTAAACATTTGTCCCCACGCACCATTTTCCACAGCCTCGAGGGTTTTTCATGAAAATGTCGTCGGGAACATTTCGCTCGCTTGACTTCGATAAGGGTGCTCGGTAAACGGACACCACGTTGCGCGAACGACTTGTTCGCAAGCGCTGCGGGAGTAGCTCAGTTGGTTAGAGCGCCGGCCTGTCACGCCGGAGGTCGCGGGTTCGAGCCCCGTCTCTCGCGCCACTTCTCACGAAGTGTGCCGCAGAATACGATTACGAACAGCCGCAAGGTTTGTTCGCAAGCGCTGCGGGAGTAGCTCAGTTGGTTAGAGCGCCGGCCTGTCACGCCGGAGGTCGCGGGTTCGAGCCCCGTCTCTCGCGCCACCCTTTCTCAGGGTTGCGCATATTACCTCCCCTTCACATAGACTTGCCCTCAGGACAGCGCTGTGCATCCGCTTCATTTTGGCGTGAACGCTGTGATCTATATGCCGTGGCAGCGCATATATGTGGTGAACTGAAATCAGTCAGCGAACCAGGGGTCCACCATGTCCCGCTCCCACGCAGTTGCCCAAACCAGATTCTCACCTTGGCGAGTCGCCTTTGCGTCACTGCTTCTCATCCCGGCCCTTGCGCTGGGGCTGTGGCGGCAACCGGCTGCGCAGGAAGCCCCGGTGGTGATTCCACCTCCCTCGGCCAGCCTGGCGGAATCGGGCACTTCGGCCACTGCGGTCTTTGCCGGCGGATGCTTCTGGGGAGTGCAGGGGGTCTTCCAGCATGTCAAAGGCGTGACGCGGGCCGTCTCCGGATACTCCGGCGGCGCAGCAAGCACGGCGACCTACGATCAGACCACCAGTGGCACAACCGGACACGCCGAAGCAGTGGAGGTGACCTACGACCCGTCCGTGGTCAGCTACGATGAGTTGATGCAGATCTACTTCTCAGTGGCGCACAATCCCACCCAGCTCAACTTCCAGGGCCCTGACCACGGCACCCAGTATCGATCCACCATTTTCCCGGTGAACGACGCCCAAGCGTCGGCGGCGCGCAGCTACATCGCGCAGCTTGATTCGACCGGGCTTTTCAGCGGGCCCATCGTCACCACCATCGAGCCGCTGAAAGCCTTCTATCCCGCCGAGCAGTACCACCAGGATTTCCTGACGCTCAATCCAACCTGGCCCTACATTGTGGTCAACGACCTGCCCAAGATCGAGGCTCTCAAATCAGTGTTTCCGACGGAGTATCGCGCGGACCCAGTGCTGGTCGGCACACTGTGATTCCGCAGAGGACCAGCAACACCGGGCGCATGCCCCACTTTTGCCGCCCGCTGGACCAGATTTGGCCGACATAAGCGTCAACGATTGAGAGGGCGGTGATTTCCTCGCAACCGCACAGCAAGACTCGCATACCCCGCGGAACCGGCATCGTTTGGCCGCGTTCCGTCAGTCCCGACGCCTAGCCAGGAGGACAGCGATGCACCTGCTTACGAAAGCTGCCCTTGCAGCCCTCACGCCTGCGATTTCCATGGGCACCGCGTCGGCGGCCGATATGATCACGATCGGCACCAGCACCCCCGTGGAAGTTCCGCTTTATCAGGATCCGGGCTTCGATTGGGCTGGCTTTTATGCCGGCGTGTACGGCGCAGCGCAGAGCAGCGCCGCCGCCGACTCCGAATACGGTCTCGGAATTCAGGTTGGCGTGAATGCCCAGTTCGACTTTTACCTGGTCGGAGCGGAAGTGGCCGTGCACGGGCTCACCGGAGGCGCAGTAGGGGACACAAGCTACGGCCAAATTCTCGGGCGCGCCGGCTTGGTCATCACCGACGATGTGCTGGTCTACGCAGCAGGCGGCTACGGAATCGATCTTGGCCCGCCAGATGAGCGCGATGCGTTGCTGGGCGGTGGCGTCGAGTTGGCGATCACAGACAATGTCTCCGTCGAAGCCCAATACCTGCACGGCTTCCCGATCGACGGCGGCAATGCCAAGGATCAGTTCACGATCGGCGCCAACTTCCACTTCTGACCTGCAGCGAGACTCATCCGGTCCCCCCTGCGGACGTTCCCAATTTTGCGGCAGCTTGGCATGAGTCTCTTGACGAGCGACTCACGCTCGCCCAGATTGCGTCACCTCGACGCCCCATATACGGGCCCGAAAGCTGCAATTTGTATCAAATTGGGCCAAATGCGCGACATTGGCGCAACACTACCCGCAAATGGTCATCGAATTTTATCCCCATTGCCCAATTTGGGCGACCGCGGGGTTGTCACGCGCGTTATGCTGAGGCATCTATCGGTCGACTACGGTTAACTCTATGGGAGTGCAAGATATGTTTGTACGTTCGCTTACCCTCGGTGTGGCTGCTGCCGCGCTGCTCGTTGGTGGTGCTCAGGCCGCCGACCTCATCATCCCGACCACCCCGCAGCCGATCTATGAAGCTGCTGGTTTCAACTGGGAAGGCCTGTACGCAGGCGTTCGCGTCGGCGGCCAGTTCACCGGCTCCGACGTCAGCACCTATGCCGGCACCCCCGTCAACACCACCTCGGGTGTTCTCGGCGCCGCTGTCGGCGTGAACTTCATCCCCGTCGATCCTTTCCTGATCGGCGCTGAAGTCACCGGCGACTACCTCTGGAACAACTCCTTCAGCACCGGCGAATTCTTCGCTAACCTGCGTGCTGGTGCTGTCGTGACCGACTCGGTTCTCGTCTACGCAATCGGTGGTCTCGGCACCAACAACCGCACTGGCTTCAACCAGGGCGTGTACCAGCTCGGTGGCGGTGTTGAACTCGCAGTGACCGACGCGATCACCGTTCGCGGTGAACTCGTTGGCCAGGGCGACTTCGACGGTGCAGCTGACTCCTTCTTCGAAGGCGCCAAGGCAACCGTCGGCGTGTTCTACCACTTCTAAGATTTGCAATCGGGCAGGGCTGCTTCTGCAGCCCTCCTGACCTAGCGTCTTGCAAACCCAATTCGGCGAACCGGTCACCCGGTTCGCCGTTTTGGTTTATGGCACTTTCTACCCCCTGGGCTTTCGCAGCCGACCGAGTCGGTGCCACCCCAGAATACGATCACGACCATGCCGATTTGGGCGGCCTTTCGCGCGCCAACCACGCACATTCTCGCTGCTGATCTGCAGAAACAATCCTCAAGCATCACCGAGTGTTGCGGGCATCTCCAATCCGATACATGATTGTTTTGCTCATATTTTCTTTCCCTTGAAACGTATTAGCCAAAGGGCTAAGCCCAAGCCATCAACTGTCGCGTTGGTTCGCTTGCCCCAATTGCTCGTGGAACTCTCGCTGCCCGGTTTCTTGACCGGATAAAAAAGCAGGCTGCCGCATGACTGATTTGCTCAGCGACTATTTGCCGATCGTAATTTTCATCGCTCTTGCAGGCGTGATCGGCCTCGCTCTTCTGGTCGTTCCATTCATTGTTGCCGTAAAAAACCCTGACCCTGAAAAGGTGTCTGCTTTCGAAGCCGGCTTTGACGCCTTCGATGACGCGCGCATGAAATTCGACGTTCGGTTCTACCTCGTGTCGATTCTCTTCATCATCTTCGACCTGGAAGTCGCGTTCCTCTTTCCGTGGGCCGTGGCCTTCCGCGATGTCGGCTGGTTCGGCTTCTGGTCGATGATGATCTTCCTCGCGGTGTTGACCGTCGGCTTTATCTACGAATGGCGTAAGGGGGCCCTGGAATGGGATTGAGTGAACCCAACGGTACGCTGGTTGCGCCGCGTCCTACTGGCGTTATCGACCCGCGCACGAACAAGCCTGTCGGCGCCAATGACCCTTTCTTCACCGACGTGACGGATGAGCTTGCCGACAAGGGCTTCCTGGTCTCGACGGTCTCTCAGCTCGTCACTTGGGCCCGTACTGGCTCGCTGATGTGGATGCAGACCGGCTTGGCGTGCTGCGCCGTCGAAATGATGCAGATGTCGATGCCGCGCTACGACATTGAGCGCTTCGGCACCGCGCCGCGCGCCTCGCCGCGCCAGTCTGACGTACTGATCGTCGCCGGTACCCTGACCAACAAGATGGCTCCGGCCCTGCGCAAGGTCTACGACCAGATGCCAGAGCCCCGCTATGTCATCTCCATGGGCAGCTGCGCCAACGGCGGCGGCTACTATCACTATTCCTATTCGGTCGTGCGGGGTTGCGATCGTGTGCTGCCGGTGGACGTCTACGTGCCCGGCTGCCCTCCTACCGCAGAAGCACTTCTCTACGGCATCTTGCTGCTGCAGAAGAAAATCCGCCGCACCGGCACCATCGAACGCTAGGTCACCAGTATGGATGAAGTAGTTAACCCGCTGCTGGTCCTTGGCGAACATATCGCAAGTTCGTTGGGCTCCGCAGTACTGTCCCAGGAGTTTGCCTTCGGGGAGCTCACCCTGACGGTGGAAAGAGACCAGATCGTGGCCGTCGCCACGTTCCTCCGCGATGACTCGCGCTGCCGCTTCATCAGCTTTGTCGATATCTGCGGCGCCGACTATCCGGGTCGCGACGAGCGCTTTGACGTCGTCTATCATTTCATGAGCCCCTACCTTAATCATCGCATCCGGGTGAAGGTGACGGCAGACGACGAGACGCCCGTTCCCAGCATCACTGGCGTGTTCCGCGGTGCCGACTGGTTCGAACGTGAGGCCTACGATCTCTACGGCGTCTTGTTCTCGGGCCACAACGACCTGCGCCGCATTCTCACCGACTACGGCTTTGACGGCCATCCCCTGCGCAAGGACTTCCCGACCACCGGTTTTGTGGAAGTGCGCTACGACGATGAGCGCAAGCGCGTGGTCTATGAGCCGGTCAAGCTCATGCAGGAATACCGTTCGTTCGACTATCTGTCGCCCTGGGAAGGCACCGATTACGTGCTGCCCGGTGACGAGAAGGCCAAGCAATGACCGTTGAAGCCGAAGTCAGAAACTTCACCATCAATTTCGGGCCGGTCCATCCGTCGGCCCACGGCGTTCTGCGCCTGATCCTGGAACTCGACGGCGAAGTCGTCGAGCGCGTCGATCCCCATATCGGCCTGCTGCATCGCGGCACCGAAAAGCTGATTGAGTCCAAGACGTACCTTCAGGCCGTGCCCTATTTCGATCGCCTCGACTACGTGGCCCCGATGAACCAGGAGCACGCTTTTGCCCTGGCCGTCGAAAAGCTGCTTGGTCTTGAAGTGCCCCGTCGTGGCCAGCTGATCCGCGTGCTGTACTCGGAAATCGGCCGTCTTCTGGCGCACCTGATGAACGTGACCACTCAGGCCATGGACGTAGGCGCCTTGACCCCGCCACTGTGGGGCTTCGAGCAGCGCGAAAAGCTGATGGTGTTCTACGAACGCGCTTCGGGCGCCCGTATGCACGCTGCCTATTTCCGCCCCGGCGGTGTCCATCAGGACCTGCCGCAGGCGCTGATTGATGACATCGAAACCTTCTGCGAGACCTTCCCCAAGGCGCTCGCTGATATTGATAAGCTCCTGACCGAGAACCGCATCTTCAAGCAGCGCAACGTCGACATCGGCGTGGTGAAGCTGGAAGACGCCTGGAACTGGGGCTTTTCGGGCGTGATGGTGCGCGGTTCGGGCGCTGCCTGGGACCTGCGCAAGAGCCAGCCCTATGAGTGCTACGCCGAAATGGACTTCGACGTCCCGATCGGCAAGAACGGCGACTGCTTCGACCGCTATCTCATCCGTATGGAAGAGATGCGTCAGTCGACCAAGATCATAAAGCAGTGCATCGAGAAGCTGAACGCGCCGGAAGGGAAGGGGCCCGTGTCCTCGCTCGACGGCAAGGTCGTTCCGCCCAAGCGCGGCGAAATGAAGAAGTCGATGGAAGCACTGATCCATCACTTCAAGCTCTACACCGAAGGCTACAAGGTGCCCGCCGGCGAAGTTTACGCCGCCGTTGAGGCGCCCAAGGGCGAGTTCGGCGTCTACCTAGTCAGTGACGGCACCAACAAGCCGTATCGTTGCAAGATCCGTGCTCCGGGTTTTGCGCATTTGTCGGCCATGGATTTCCTGTGCCGCGGCCACATGCTGGCCGACGTCTCGGCCATCCTCGGCTCGCTCGATATCGTGTTCGGAGAGGTTGATCGCTGATGGTTGCGCGTCGCCTTGCGGATGAGTCGGTCCAGCCGGCTTCCTTCGCCTTCACTGCTGAAAACGCCAAATGGGCGGAGTGGAAGATCGGGCTTTACCCGGCCGGCCGCCAGCAATCTGCTGTCATTCCGCTGCTTATGCGCGCCCAGGATCAGGACGGCTGGATCAGCCGCGCCACGATCGAGTCCATCGCCGACATGCTCGGCATGGCCTATATCCGCGTGCTGGAAGTGGCGACCTTCTACACCCAGTTCCAGCTGCAACCGGTGGGCACCCGTGCCCACGTACAGGTCTGCGGTACAACTCCCTGCATGCTGCGTGGCGCCGAGGCGCTGATCGAGGTTTGCAAGAGCAAGATCCACCACGACGCACACCACCTCAACGAGGACGGAACGCTGAGCTGGGAAGAAGTCGAATGCGCTGGCGCCTGCGTCAACGCCCCGATGGTCTCGATCTTCCACGACACGTTTGAAGACCTCACCGCCGAGCGGCTTGGCGAGATAATCGACGCGTTCCAGGCCGGCAAGGGCGAAACCATCAAGCCGGGCCCGCAGAATGATCGCCTGACATCGTCTGCCGAAGGCGGTCGCACGACGCTGCTCGATGCCCCGTCGGCGAAGCGCGCCAAGTTCGTGCCACCCGCTCTGCCAGACGCAGCTCCGGCGGCCGCTCCCGCCGCTGCACCCCAGGCGCCCACAACGGCGGCCAAGCCCAAGGATGTGAGCGAAGAATCCGCTCCCGCGCTCAAGGGCACGCCCAAGGCCGCCAAGGTTTCCGAGGCAAAGGCAGAGTTCGAGCGCAAGGCTGCAGCGGTTTCGGCGAATGCCAATGGCGAGCCGAACAAGGCGATGCGTGAGGACGCGACCGGCGCCGAATCAGACGCCGGCAAGGTGGATGGCGGCAAGGCGCCGGGCAAGAAGTCCCGCACCATCATCGCCTCCAATAGCAAGCCGGCGGAAGCCGCTCCCACCGTTGCTGCGCCACTGTTCGCAGCTCCGGCAGGCGCGCCCGACGATCTCAAGCTGATCTCCGGGGTTGGTCCGGTGCTCGAAGGGCGCCTCAATGCCCTCGGCATCACCAAGTGGAGCCAAGTCGCCGCCTTCACGGCAGACGACATCGCCAAGGTCGAGGACACGCTGAGTTTCAAGGGCCGTGTGGCCCGCGACAACTGGCTCGACCAGGCCGCCGCACTCGCCAAGGGTGGCGAAGCTGAATATGTCCGCGTCTTCGGCAAGAAGCCGCGGTAGGAGTGAACGATGCTCGCTGATAAAGACCGCATTTTCACCAATCTCTACGGCCAGGGCGACTGGACCCTTGAGGGCGCGCGTTCGCGCGGCGCCTGGGTGGGGACCAAGGAGTTCATCGACGCCGGTCGTGACTGGATCACCAACGAGGTCAAGGCCTCGGGCCTGCGTGGCCGTGGCGGTGCAGGCTTCCCGACCGCGCTGAAGTGGACCTTCATGCCCAAGGTCAACGACGGCCGTCCGCACTACTTGCTGGTCAACGCCGACGAGTCCGAGCCGGGTACCTGCAAGGACCGCGATATCCTGCGCCATGACCCGCACCATCTGGTCGAGGGTTGCCTGCTGGCGGCCCGCGCCATGGATGCGCACCTGGCGTTCATCTATGTCCGTGGCGAATTCATCCGCGAACGCCAGCGTCTCGAAGCTGCCGTTGAGCAGGCCTACGAGGCCAAGCTGATCGGTAAGGACAATATCCACGGCTGGGACCTGGACATCATCGTCCATCACGGCGCCGGTGCTTACATCTGCGGCGAAGAAACCGCGCTGATGGAGTCGCTGGAAGGCAAGAAGGGCCAGCCACGCCTCAAGCCGCCGTTCCCGGCAGGCATGGGCGTCTATGGCAATCCGACCACCGTGAACAACGTTGAGTCGATCGCCGTCGTGCCAGAAATCCTGCGCCGTTCCGGCGCCTGGTTTGCCTCGATCGGCCGTGCCAACAACACCGGCACCAAGCTGATGTGCGTTTCGGGTCACGTGAACAAGCCCGCGACCTTCGAAGAAGCCATGGGCGAGAGCTTCAAGGACATCATCGAAAAGCACTGCGGCGGCATTCGTGGCGGCTGGGACAACCTGCTCGCTGTGATCCCCGGTGGCGCCTCGGTGCCCTGCGTACCCGGCGAGAAGATCCAGAACGCCATCGTGGATTTCGACGGCCTGCGCGAAGTGGGGTCGTCGCTGGGAACCGCTGCCATCATCGTGATGGACAAGCAGACCGACATCATAAAGGCCATCTGGCGCCTCTCGGCTTTCTACAAGCACGAAAGCTGCGGCCAGTGCACGCCATGCCGTGAAGGCACGGGCTGGATGATGCGCGTGATGGAACGCATGGTCGAAGGCCGCGCCCAGAAGCGCGAGATCGACATGCTGTTCGAAGTGACCAAGCAGATCGAAGGGCACACCATCTGTGCGCTCGGCGACGCCGCTGCGTGGCCGATCCAGGGCCTGATCCGCAACTTCCGTCACGTTATCGAAGAACGCATTGACCAGTACACCTGGTCGTCCACCAGCGACGGCGCCGTGCCGTCGATCGCTGCGGAGTAGGGTAATGGCCACCATCAAAGTCGACGGCCAGCTCGTCGAAGTTCCAGACTACTACACGCTGATGCAGGCCGCTGAAGCAGCCGGGGCCGAAATCCCGCGCTTCTGCTACCACGAGCGCCTGTCGGTCGCCGGCAACTGCCGCATGTGTCTCGTCGAAGTGAAGGGCGGTCCGCCCAAGCCGCAGGCGAGCTGCGCCATGTCGGTCAAGGACCTGCGGCCCGGCCCGAATGGCGAGCCGCCTGAAATGTTTACCAACACGCCGATGGTCAAGAAGGCCCGCGAAGGCGTGATGGAATTCCTGCTTATCAACCACCCACTGGATTGCCCGATCTGCGATCAGGGCGGCGAATGTGACCTGCAGGATCAGGCCATGGCCTATGGCGTGGACAAGAACCGCTTTGCGGAGAACAAGCGCGCCGTCGAGGACAAGTACATTGGCCCGCTGGTCAAGACCTCGATGAACCGCTGCATTCACTGCACGCGCTGCGTTCGTTTCACCACAGAAGTCGCCGGCATTGCCGAAATGGGTCTGCTGGGTCGTGGCGAAGACGCCGAGATCACCACCTATCTCGAAAAGGCGCTGACCAGCGAGCTGCAGGGCAACGTCATCGATCTGTGCCCAGTCGGCGCGCTGACCAGCAAGCCCTACGCCTTCAATGCGCGTCCATGGGAACTGGTGAAGACCGAATCCATCGACGTGATGGACGCTGTCGGCTCCAACATCCGCGTCGATAGCCGTGGCCGAGAAGTCATGCGTATCCTGCCGCGCATCAATGAAGCGATCAACGAAGAGTGGATCTCCGACAAGACCCGCTTCATCTGGGACGGGCTTAAGAGCCAGCGTCTCGATCGTCCCTATGTTCGCAAGGGCGGCAAGCTCCAGGCGACCACATGGGAAGAAGCACTCGCCGCCGTTGCTGCGCGCCTCAAGAAGGCCGGTAACAAGGTCGGCGCCATTGCCGGCGACCTGGCCGCTGTCGAAGAAATGTTCGCCCTCAAGGCGCTGCTGGCGTCGATCGGCTCGGGCATGACCGACGTTCGTCCGGCCATGTCGGGCATCGATCCCTCCATGCCGCGCTCGGCCTACATCTTCAACCCGACCATTGCCGGGATCGAACAGGCTGACGCCGTCCTGATCATCGGGGCCAACCCGCGCCGGGAAGCATCTGTTCTGAACGCCCGTATCCGCAAGGCATGGCGCGCCAAGAACCTGCCGATCGCCACCATTGGCGAACGCGCAGACCTGACCTATGACCACACCTATCTCGGTGAAGGCTTTGAAACGCTTGCCGAATTGGCAGCGGGCAAGGGCGCATTCGCCGAAGTACTCGCCAAGGCAGAACGCCCGCTGATTATTGTCGGCGAAAGCGCTGTCTCGCATGCCTCGCTGGGCAAGCAGGTCGGCCGCGACGTGATCGCCCTGGCATCCAAGCTGGCAACCTCCGGTCAGAACGTCGCCGAAGGCTGGAACGGCTTTGCGCTGCTGCACAATGCTGCCAGCCGCGTCGGCGGGCTCGACATTGGTTTCGTGCCACATGACGGCGGCGTCTGCTCCGCCGACCAGATCGCTCTGGCCGGCAAGGGCGAACTGGACGTCCTGTTCCTGCTCGGCGCCGACGAGTACGACACCGCCGCGATGGGCAAGGCGTTCGTGGTCTACGTCGGTAGCCATGGCGACACCGGTGCGCACCGAGCCGATGTCATTCTGCCTGCCGCAACCTACACAGAAAAGTCGGGCACCTATGTGAACACCGAGGGCCGGGTGCAGGTCACCAACCGCGCTGTGTTCCCGCCTGGCGATGCCAAGGAAGACTGGGCGATCATTCGTGCCCTGTCGGGCGCCGTCGGCAAGCCGTTGCCCTTCAACTCGCTGGCCCAGCTGCGCGCCGCCATCTACGCGGAATTCCCGCATCTGGCACGCGTCGACGCCATTGCCCCGGGCAGTGCCGCCGACATCGCCAAGCTGGCCAAGGCCGCGATCAAGACCAAGACCGCGCCATTCGGCCCGGCCGTGTCCGATTTCTATATGAGCAATCCGATTGCCCGTGCCTCGGCCGTGATGGGCGAATGCGCCGCCACTGCCGCCGGTTTGCGGCAGGCAGCGGAGTAGGGGAGTACAATGGACTTTATTCTCTCCGCGCTGGATTACCTGCTCGGCATCCCGGTTCTGGGCTGGGGTATGCATGTCGGGATGATCTACAAGGCGCTGCTTTTGCTGGTGGCGCTGCTGGTCTTCACCGCTTTCATCCTGCTGGCTGACCGCAAGATCTGGGCCGCCGTGCAAATTCGCCGTGGTCCCAACGTCGTGGGTCCCTTCGGCCTGCTGCAGAGCTTCGCCGACCTGCTCAAATTCGCCCTCAAGGAGCCGGTCATTCCCGGTGGTGCCGACAAGGTGCTGTTCCTGCTGGCTCCGCTGCTGACGGCAACGCTGGCCCTGGCCGGCTGGGCCATCGTGCCGGTGGGCGAGGGCCTTGCCATCGCCGACATCAATCTGGGCATTCTCTATCTGCTCGCCATCTCGTCGCTGGGCGTCTATGGCGTCATCATCGGCGGTTGGGCATCGAACTCGAAGTACCCATTCCTGGGCGCGCTTCGTTCGGCAGCTCAGATGGTGTCCTACGAAGTCTCCATTGGCCTCGTGATCATCACCGTGCTGCTCTGCGTGGGTTCGCTGAACCTCACCGACATTGTGCATGCACAGCAGGAAATGGGCCTCGCCCACATGCTGGGTGTCCCGCAGCTGGCCTTCCTGAACTGGTTCTGGCTGCCGCTGTTCCCGATGTTCATCGTGTTCTACATCTCGGCCCTGGCTGAGACCAACCGCCCGCCATTCGACCTGGTGGAAGGTGAATCCGAACTCGTGGCCGGTTTCATGACCGAGTATTCGGCAACGCCCTACATGCTGTTCATGCTGGGCGAGTACATCTCGATCCTGCTGATGTGCGCCATGACCACCATCCTGTTCCTGGGTGGCTGGGCCAGCCCGATCGACCTGCCGCCGTTCACCTGGATTCCGGGCGTCGTGTGGTTCGTCATCAAGCTCAGCCTGGTGTTCTTCATGTTCGCCATGGCGAAGGCCATCGTGCCGCGTTACCGCTACGACCAGCTGATGCGTATCGGCTGGAAGGTGTTCCTGCCGCTGTCGCTGCTGATGGTTGTTATTGTTGCTTTCGTGCTTCAGCTGACTGGCTGGGGCTGGCATGGAGGGATGGCTTGATGCGCGCCGCCCAGTTCGTAAACACGCTGCTGCTGACGGAGCTGGTGAAAGCCTTCTTCCTGACCATGCGCTACTTCTTCTCGCCGAAGCCAACCATCAACTATCCCTTCGAAAAGGGTCACGTGAGCCCGCGCTTCCGTGGTGAGCATGCCCTGCGTCGCTATCCCAACGGGGAAGAACGCTGCATCGCGTGCAAGCTGTGTGAAGCCATCTGCCCGGCGCAGGCGATCACCATCGAAGCTGGCCCGCGCCAGAACGACGGCACCCGCCGCACCGTTCGCTATGACATCGACATGGTGAAGTGCATCTATTGCGGCTTCTGCCAGGAAGCCTGCCCGGTGGACGCCATCGTCGAAGGCCCGAACTTCGAATTTGCAACCGAAACGCGTGAAGAGCTCTACTTCTCCAAGGAAAAGCTCCTCGCCAACGGCGACCGTTGGGAGCGTGAAATCGCCGCCAACCTCAGCGCCGACGCGCCGTATCGCTGAGAGGGAAGAGCATGACCCTTCCACTATTCTTCTTCTACCTGTTCGCGGCGGTAGCCATCCTGGCGGCCGTGATGGTGATCTCCTCCAGGAACCCGGTTCACGCCGTGCTGTTCCTGATCCTGGCCTTCTTCAACGCGGCAGGCTTGTTCATGCTGGCGGGCGCCGAGTTCCTCGCGCTGCTGCTGATCGTCGTCTATGTCGGCGCGGTAGCGGTGCTGTTCCTGTTCGTCGTCATGATGCTGGACGTTGACTTTGCCTCGATGAAGCAGGGCTTCCTGCAGTATGCGCCCGTCGGCGCCATCGTCGGCATCGTGCTGCTGCTCGAACTGCTGCTGCTGGCCGGTAGCTTTGTTATCTCGCCTGAGATTGCGGGCGCCTCGGGCGTGCCGATCGATGGCACGGTCGATAACATGCGCGCCATCGGGCAGGTGCTCTACACGCGCTATGTGCTGCTGTTCCAGGGTGCCGCGGCTGTGCTGCTGGTCGCCATGATCGGCGCCATCGTGCTGACGCTGCGTCACAAGAGCAATGTCAAGCGTCAGAACCCAGTGGATCAGGTCGCGCGTCGTCCGTCCGAAACGCTGGAAGTCGTCAAAGTCAAAAGCGGTCAAGGGTTGTAGGAGGCATTCATGGGCTTGGGTATCGGGCTCGGTCACTACCTGACCGTAGCAGCAATCCTGTTCACGCTCGGCGTGTTCGGCATTTTCATCAACCGCAAGAACGTCATCGTCATCCTGATGTCGGTGGAACTGATCCTGCTCGCGGTGAACCTCAACATGGTGGCGTTCTCAGCGCAGCTTCAAGACCTTCAGGGTCAGATTTTTGCGCTGCTGATCCTCACTGTGGCTGCCGCAGAGTCGGCGATCGGCCTGGCCATTATGGTCATTTTCTACCGCAACCGCGGCTCCATCGCGGTTGAAGACGTCAACATGATGAAGGGCTAAGAACCACCGCTATGATTCAAGCGATTGTTTTCCTGCCCCTCGTCGGCGCGCTGATCGCGGGGTTGCTCGGCCGGACCATCGGTCATCGGACCAGTGAAATCATCACCACCGGCCTTCTGCTGGTCTCGGCGGTGCTGAGCTGGGTCGTGTTTCTGCCCGTCGCCTTTGGCGGCGGACTGATGGGCGCTGAGCTCGTTGATGGGCACACCGCTGTGCTCAAGGTCGAAGTCATGCGCTGGATCCAGGTCGGCGACCTGGACCTGCGCTGGGTGCTGCGCGTCGATACGCTGACCGCCATCATGCTGGTCGTGGTCAACACGGTCTCGAGCCTGGTTCACGTCTACTCGATCGGCTACATGGCCGACGATCCGCATCGCAACCGGTTCTTCGCCTATCTCTCGCTCTTCACCTTCGCCATGCTGATGCTGGTGACGGCCGACAACTTCCTGCAGATGTTCTTCGGCTGGGAAGGCGTGGGGCTCGCGTCCTACCTGTTAATCGGCTTCTGGTACACCAAGCCCTCCGCAAATGCTGCGGCGATGAAGGCGTTCGTCGTCAACCGCGTCGGTGACTTCGGCTTCATCCTCGGCATTTTCGGCGCCTTCATGGTTCTGGGCAATGTGACCTTCGACGGCGCCTTCGCTGCCGCCGGGGCGTTCGCAACCGAAGGCCTGCCGGTCATGCGGTTCCTCGCATGGGATGTCGACGCGATGACCGTCGTCTGCCTGCTGCTGTTCATGGGCGCGATGGGCAAGTCGGCCCAGTTCCTGCTGCACACTTGGCTGCCGGACGCCATGGAAGGCCCGACCCCCGTGTCGGCTCTCATCCATGCCGCCACCATGGTGACGGCCGGTGTGTTTATGGTTGCGCGTCTTTCGCCGCTGTTTGAAACCTCACCAGTCGCTCTGACCGTCGTCATCGTCATCGGCGCCATCACCGCGTTCTTCGCGGCAACTGTTGGCCTAGTGCAGAACGACATCAAACGCGTGATCGCCTACTCGACCTGCTCGCAGCTCGGCTACATGTTCGTGGCTCTGGGGGCAGGGGCCTATTCGGCCGGTGTGTTCCACCTGTTCACGCACGCCTTCTTCAAGGCTCTGCTGTTCCTGGGAGCCGGCGCGGTCATCCATGCGATGCACCACGAGCAGGACATGCGTAACATGGGCGGGCTTCGCAAGAAGATTCCGATTACCTACGCGATGATGCTGATCGGCACGCTCGCGCTGACCGGCGTGGGTATTCCGGGTTCGGAATTCCTGGGCTTTGCAGGCTTCTTCTCCAAGGACTCGATCATCGAAGCTGCCTACGCGGTCGGCGGCAATACCGGCATGTTTGCCTTCTGGCTGCTGGTTGTGGCTGCGCTGTTCACGAGCTTCTACTCGTGGCGCCTGATCCACCTGACCTTCCACGGGGCACCGCGCCCTGCGGCGTACGGTCACGATGACCATGCGGCTCACGACGATCACCACCATGGCTCGGCCTATGACAACGCACACGAAGCGCCTGCTGTCATGCAGATCCCTCTCTATGTGCTTGCCGTAGGTGCGGTTCTGGCCGGCGCGGTGTTCTATTCGATGTTCTTCCACGACGTGACGCATATCGAGCACTTCTTTGCCGGCTCGATTGTCGTCGATCATGAGATCATCGAAGCCGCCCACCACGTCCCGACCTGGGTCAAGTGGAGCGCCGCCGTCTCGATGATCCTTGGCTTCGCTGCGGCATACTACATGTATATCCGTCGCCCCGAGGTGCCGGGTCGTCTGGCTGCGGCAAATCCGGGCCTCTACAAGTTCCTGCTGAACAAGTGGTACTTCGACGAACTGTACGATGCCATTTTCGTCCGGCCCGCATTGTGGATCGGCCGTGCCTTCTGGAAGGGCTTCGATGACTGGCTGATCGACTACAAGATCACCGAAGGTCTGGGCCGCCGGGTTCAGAGTGTGACCGCCTGGGTCACCAAGCTCCAGTCCGGCTACGTCTACCACTATGCATTCGCCATGCTGATCGGCATCGCGGCTCTGCTGACCTGGGCCATCGCGGCCGGGGGACTGATCTGATGAACTTCTCCAATACCATCCTCACAGTCCTCACCTGGCTGCCTCTCGTAGGTGCAGCGGTGCTGCTGTTCACGCCCCGGACCTCGCTCAACGCCATCCGCTGGATGACGCTGATCGTGACCCTCGTGGTGTTCGGGCTCTCGCTTGCCATGTGGCAGAGCTTTGACCCCTCCAATCCAGGCTTCCAGTTCGTCGTAAACTACGCCTGGATCGGAGACACGATCGGCTACCGCGTCGGCGTCGATGGCATCTCTGTGCTGTTCGTCGTGCTGACCGCGCTTCTGATGCCCTTCGCCATCCTTGCGAGCTGGGAAATCGACAACCGCGTGAAGGAATACATGATCGTATTCCTGATCCTGGAAACGCTCATGATCGGCGTGTTCACCACGCTCGATCTGGCCATGTTCTATGTCTTCTTCGAAGGCACGCTGCTGCCGATGTTCCTCATCATCGGCATCTGGGGCGGCTCGGCCCGCATCCAGGCCAGCTACAAGTTCTTCTTCTATACGTTTGTCGGCTCGGTGCTGATGCTGCTGGCCATCATGGCCATGTATTGGAACGCCGGGACCACGGACATCATGCGCCTGCTGACCCATGATTTCCCGGAATCCTGGCAGGTCTGGCTCTGGTGGGCGTTCTTCGCCTCGCTGGCTGTGAAGATGCCGATGTGGCCGTTCCATCGCTGGCTGCCAGAAGCGCACGTTCAGGCCCCAACGGCCGGCTCGGTCATCCTGGCCGCCATCCTGTTGAAGCTCGGCGGCTATGGCTTCCTGCGCTTCAGCCTGCCGATGTTCCCGGATGCCTCGGTTCAGTTTGCCAACATCATCTTCTTCCTCTCCGTCGCCGCCATCATCGTGACCTCGCTAGTCGCGCTGGTGCAGACCGACATCAAGAAGCTGATCGCCTATTCGTCCGTTGCCCATATGGGTTTCGTGACCATGGGTATCTTTGCCGGCAACTCGCTGGGCATCCAGGGCGCCATGTTCCAGATGATCTCGCACGGCATTGTGTCCGGCGCGCTGTTCCTCTGCGTGGGCGTCATCTATGACCGCATGCACACCCGCGAAATCGCGGCCTATGGCGGTCTGGTCGAGCGCATGCCGCGCTACGCCTTCGCCTTCATGGTGTTCACCATGGCCAATGTCGGCCTGCCGGGTACTTCGGGCTTCGTCGGCGAATTCCTGACCATGATCGGCATTTTCCAGGTCAACACCTGGGTCGCGTTTGGCGCTGCCTTCGGCGTGATCCTCTCTGCCGGCTATGCCCTCTGGGCCTACCGTCGGGTGATTTTCGGCGCACTGACCAAGGAAAGCCTCAAGGGCATCCTTGACCTCAACCTGCGCGAGAAGGTCATCCTCTATCCGCTGATCGTGCTGACCATCGTGTTCGGCTTCTATCCTGCGCCCATCCTCGATACGACGGCGGCTGCCGTCGACAACCTCGTAGCCCACTACGCCACGGCGGTCGGACTCGACCCGGCCGTGGCACAAGCGACCGCCCAGGCGCCGCTTGTCCATGCCGATCCGGTTGCTGCTGCGGCTCCGGCCGCTGCGCCGGCTGCCCACTAGGAGAGTCCCGTGAACTCAGACGTTTTGGATTTCGCGAGCCTCGCTCCGGCCTACCCGGAAATGCTTCTGGCGATAGGCGCGACGGTGCTGTTGATGGTCGGTGTGGTGATCAACAAAGAGCGGTCCCTAGCCGTTTCTTATGGCGCTGTGCTGTTGTTGATGGCCGCTGGTGCAATCATCCTGTTCGCGCCTGCCGAGGGCGTGATCTTCAACGGCCTCTTCGTGGGCGACGGCTTTGCCCGCTTCATGAAGGTGCTGGTGCTTGGCGGTTCGGCCTTCTCGATCATGCTCGCCCTGCCGCGCGCCGAGGAGAACGGCACGCACAAGTTCGAATATGCCATCCTGGTGCTGCTTGCCACGCTGGGCATGATGCTGATGGTGTCGGCCAACGACCTCATGAGCCTCTATATCGGCCTCGAACTGCAGTCGCTCTCGCTCTACGTGCTCGCAGCCATCAAGCGCGACGATGCACGTTCCACCGAAGCGGGCCTGAAGTATTTCGTGCTAGGTGCGCTGTCCTCGGGCATGCTGCTCTATGGCGCGTCGCTGCTCTACGGCTTCACTGGCCATACCAACCTGCAGGAAATCGTGCAGGTCATCGCGATCGAAGGCCGCTCTATCGGCCTGATCTTCGGCCTGGTGTTCCTGCTCGCCGGCGTCGCATTCAAGATCTCGGCCGTGCCGTTCCACATGTGGACGCCCGACGTTTATGAAGGCGCTCCGACCCCGGTCACCGCTTTCTTCGCCACGGCCCCCAAAGTCGCCGCCATGTCGCTGATGATCCGCCTGGTCATCGATACCTTCCAGGGCATCAGCACGGACTGGCAGCAGATCGTGATCTTCCTGTCGATCGCCTCCATGGTCCTCGCGGCTTTCGCCGCTATCGGCCAGAAGTCGATCAAGCGACTGATCGCCTATTCGTCGATCGGTCACGTGGGCTTTGCCCTTGTGGGTCTGTCGTCGGGTACGCAGGTCGGCGTTGAAGGCGTCGCGATCTATATGGCGATCTATGTCGCCATGACGGTTGGCCTGTTCGCGTGCATCCTCGCCCTGCGCACCGATGCCGGTTACGTCGAGAACATCCAGGATATGGCTGGTGCTGCACAGAAGCGGCCATTTGTGGCGGCTATCATGGCCATCATCATGTTCTCGCTCATAGGCATGCCTCCGCTGGCTGGCTTCTTTGCAAAGTGGCACGCCTTCCTCGCGGCCATCGATGCACAGCTCTACGTGCTGGCAGTGATCGGCGTTCTGGCCTCGGCCGTCAGCGCCTTCTACTACCTGCGCATCATCAAGGTGATGTACTTCGATGAACCCGTGCGTGATTTCGAGACGGTCCCGGCCGAGCTCAACATCATCATGGGTGTCAGCGGCTTCCTGATTGTCACCTACTACTTCACGGTCGGCGCTCCCTTGGCGAATTTCGCCCATGCCGCCGCCGGAAGCCTGTTCTAGGTGACGGACTTTACACTCGGGCCCAAGGCGCGCGCGGCCGGTTACCGGCTGCGCGGCTACGACAGTATTGGTTCGACCAATATCGAGGCCACCGAAGCTGCTGCCGCCGGCGATCCCGGTGGCATCTGGTTTGCGGCCCGCCAACAAACGGCGGGCAGGGGGCGGCGCGGCCGTCAATGGGTAAGCCCGCACGGCAACCTCGCGGCCACACTCTTGATAGTTCCAGAGAGCGACCCCACCTTGGCGGCAACGCTGGGCTTCGTGGCCGGTGTCGCACTCAATTCGGCCCTGTCTGCTATTTTGCCGCATGGGCTGGTCAAGGTCGGCATCGACGGCGCTGACGCGATCGATGGAAGCGGCCGTATCGCGCTAAAATGGCCCAATGACGTGCTTGCCGACGGTGCCAAGCTCGCCGGTATCCTGCTCGAGGCGACCAAGATTTCGGATGGCAGGCATGCAGTCGCCATTGGATTTGGCGTCAACACACTGGCCGCGCCCTCCGGTTTGCCCTATCCCGCCACAAGTCTTTCGGATCTGGGCGTGAGTCGTTCTGCTGAAGACGTGTTTGAAGCGTTGAGCGATGCGTGGGTCGATACGTTCGGCCTGTGGAATGATGGCCAGGGCATCAGCAACGTGCTGCAACGGTGGCGGGCTTCGGCCGCGGGCATCGGAGCGCCTGTCGCCGTCAACCAGAACGGCGAAGTGCTGCGCGGAATTTTTGAAACTATCGACGACGCCGGGCGATTGATCGTCCGCGCCGACGACAACCGTCGCATCGCGGTTACAGCGGGCGACGTACATTTTGGGGCAACGGCCAGCGCCCGAAGCTGACCACAATCAATGCGCAGGCGACCGGCGACCAAAGTTCGCTCCGGCGTTGCGCTCGAAAGGACTGAACTGACCCATGGCTAAAAACCAAAGGGATGAACTCGTATTCGTACCGCTCGGCGGCGTTGGCGAGATCGGCATGAATATGGGCGCGTATGGCTTTGGGCCGGAACGCTCGCGCAAGTGGATCGTGGTGGATTGCGGCGTGACGTTCGGCGGGCCAGACCTGCCGGGCATCGAACTCATCATGGCCAATCCCGAATTCCTCGAGGAACGCGCTGATGACGTTCTCGCCCTGATCCTCACCCACAGCCACGAAGACCACTACGGCGCGGTGCTGGACCTGTGGCCGGGCTTTGAGAAGCCCGTCTACGCCACGCAGTTCACCGCTGCCATGCTGGCCGCAAAGCGGGCAGGGGATGGCATTGTCGAGAATGTCGACATCACCATAATGCGCCCCGGCAAGGCCTTCGACGTCGGCCCGTTCACCATCGAGGCCATCAACGTCGCCCACTCGATCCCGGAAGCCAATGCGCTGCTGATTTCGACCCCGGCCGCGCGCGTGCTGCACACCGGCGACTGGAAGCTCGATCCCACTCCCGTCGCCAATCCGCCGACCGATATCGCCCGCCTGCAGCAGATTGGCGCCGATCGCTCGACCCCGCTTGCGCTGGTCTGCGATTCAACCAATGCGATGAAGGACGGCGAGAGCCCGAGCGAAGCCGACGTTTCGGCGACGCTGGCAGCGCTGATCGCGGAAGCGCCACACCGCGTGGCTGTGACCACTTTCGCGTCCAACGTTGGCCGCGTCGTCTCGATCGTGCAGGCCGCCGCAAAGGCCGGCCGCCAGGTCGTGATGTCCGGTCGGTCGCTACACCGCATCATGGGCATTGCCAAGGAACTTGGCATGCTCGAGGGCCTGCCGCCATTGCTGGACCAGGATGCCTACAAGAGCATTGCTCGCAACAAGATCGTGCTGATCTGCACCGGCAGCCAGGGCGAAGCCCGCGCCGCTATCGCGCGCATCGCACGCGGCGATCACCCGGTGATCGACCTTAATGCCGGCGACCGCATGATCTTCTCGTCCTGGGCCATCCCGGGCAACGAACGTGCGGTGATCGAGATCCAGAACCGCCTGATCGATAAGGGCGTCGAAATCATCACGCAGAAGGAAGGTCTGGTTCACGTTTCCGGCCATCCTCGTCGCGACGAGCTGCGCAAGCTGTACGACTATGTGAAGCCAGACATGCTCATTCCCGTGCACGGCGAGTCCATGCACCTGCAGGCCCATGCCCAGCTTGGCCGCGATGCCGGCATTGCCAACGTGCTTGAAGCCCGCAACGGCGACATGGTGCGCCTGTTCCCCGAACCGCAGGTGTTTCCGGCCGAAGTGCGGACCGGCGAACTCTATCTCGATGGCCTCGTGCTCTGCACGCCCGAAGAATCCGGCGTCAAAGGCCGCCGCCGCCTGTCGTTTGGCGGTCACGTCGTCGTCAGCCTCTGCGTCAATGGCAGCGGGCAGGTGGTGTCCGGCCCCGATCTCTTCATCGAAGGGCTTCCCGAGACTGAAGATGAATCACTCGGCGATCTGGTGGAGCACACCATCAGCGGCGTCCTCAAGTCGATGCCGCCCAAGCGCCGCAGCGATACCGAGGCGCTCAATTCGGCCCTGTTCAAGGCGATCCGCAACGAGGTCAACGCCTACTGGGGCCGCAAGCCCAACGTGTCTGTATTCGTACACCGCGTCTGACTGCGGCAATTGGAACCGGCATTCCCGCTATCGCGGGGATGCCGCTCGGCGTATGTAGAGACGAACTTCACCGCGAGGAACCACCATGCAAATCGGCTCGATCGTTGCCGTCTTTTTCGTCGTTTGGTGGCTGAGCTTCGTAGCCGTATTGCCGATCGGCAATCGCAGCCAGTCCGAAGCCGGTGAAGTGGTGGCCGGCACCGACCCGGGCGCCCCAGTAGCGCCGCGCCTTGGCAAGAAGATCCTGCTGGCAACCGCGGTTGCCGCTGTGGCCACGGCTCTGCTGCTGTGGGGCCTCTCCAACGAGACTCTCCACCACTACTGGAACCGCTAAACCCTAGCGCCTCGCCGTGCCCACGGCGTGGGCATAAGCCATTTCCAGCGCCGCCCGCAGGTCATCCTCGCTGGCTGCGCTGAGCTCGGCTGTGGTCCATCCCTGTCGCCCCCAGGCATTGCTGATCGGCGCAAAGACCTCGGGCGCCAGCTGGCATTTGAATTCCTGCTCATCGGGCGTGAACTTGAAATTGGCCGTGCGGCCATCTGCCGCCAGCGTCACATAGATCCTGTCGACCCTGAATGCGGCCCTGTCGAAATGGGGAGCTTCGGTGGTGCCGGGCAGGGCCAGAGCAATAGTCCTCAAGTCTGCCGCACTAGCCATGACGAGACCTCGCAGTAGTTCCAGGTGAATTGCTTTGACCGCTTGAATCAAAAAAGCGGGGCACTTGGCCCCGCTGAATTGAGTTTGTTCGACAATACGCTGGTCTTAGGCGCGCTACTTAAGCGGCTGCCAACGCTCCTCCCTTGACGTTGTCGACGTCCAGCGGTTTCAACCGCCTTTGTTTTATTGTGAGGGACCCTAACAACAAGAATTCGTGATGTCACGCAGATTCTGCATACCTTCCATGCTTGCATCAACTGGACGAGTAGGATTTGAGTGGGCATCAAGAAAAACCTTGAGTCGACGGCCGTTTCCGGGAGTTCACATGCGCCTGTCTCGCTACTTTTTGCCAGTGCTCCGCGACGTCCCCAAGGAAGCCGAGATCGTTTCGCACCGCCTGATGCTGCGTGCCGGCATGATCAAGCAGCAGGCTTCCGGCCTCTATTCCTGGTTGCCGCTCGGCTACAAGGTGCTGATGAAGGTCCAGAAAATCATCGAGGAAGAGCAGAACCGCTCTGGCGCGGTGCAACTGCTGATGCCGACCATCCAGTCTGCTGACCTGTGGCGCGAAAGCGGCCGCTACGACGCCTATGGCAAGGAGATGCTCCGCATCGAAGACCGCCACGAGCGCGAATTCCTCTATGGCCCGACCAATGAGGAAATGGTCACCGACATTTTCCGCACCTATGTGAAGTCCTACAAGGACCTGCCGCTGAACCTCTACCACATCCAGTGGAAGTTCCGTGACGAGGTGCGCCCTCGCTTCGGCACCATGCGCAGCCGTGAATTCCTGATGAAGGACGCCTATTCGTTCGACCTCAACAAGGAAGACGCCGTGAAGGCCTACGAACGCATGTTCGTGGCTTATCTGCGCACCTATGCCCGCATGGGTCTCACCGCCATCCCGATGCGCGCCGACACCGGCCCCATCGGCGGCGACCTGAGCCATGAATGGATCGTGCTGGCAGAAACCGGCGAAAGCGCCGTGTTCTGCGATAAGCGCCTGCTCGACAAGCCCATCCCGCCCGCCGATATCGACTTCCGCGGCGACCTCAAGCCGGTCTTCAATGACTGGACGTCGCACTATGCGGCGACCGAGGACATGGTCGACATGGCCGAGTTCGAGGCCGAAGTTCCCGAAGAAAATCGCGTTTCGGCACGCGGTATCGAAGTTGGCCATATTTTCTACTTCGGCACCAAGTATTCCGAACCCATGAAGGCAAGCGTCACCGGGCCGGACGGCAAGGAAATCACTGTGCACATGGGCTCGTATGGCATTGGCCCGACGCGCCTCGTGCCCGCACTGATCGAAGCTTTCCACGACGAAGCCGGCATTGTCTGGCCCGTCAGTGTTGCGCCCTTCGAAGCCGTGCTGATCAACCTTAAGGCCGGCGACGCCGAATGCGACGCTGCATGCGACAAGCTCTATGCCGAGCTGAATGCCGCTGGCCTCGACATGCTCTATGACGACCGCGACCAGGGGGCAGGGGCCAAGTTCACGACCGCTGACCTGATCGGCATTCCCTACCAAATCATCCTGGGACCGCGCGGCCTCAAGGCTGGCGAAGCAGAAATCAAGCACCGCCAGAGCGGCGAGCGTGAAACCCTGCCCATCGCCGACGCCGTTGCGCGCCTCAAGGCTCTCATCGAACCCCAGCGAAAGAACGACATTTGACCGATACGGCGCCGCCTCTGCTTAACAAGGGCACGCGCGCTTTTTCGCGCTTCGAATGGATGATCGCGGGGCGATACCTGCGCGCTCGCCGCAAGGAAGCGTTCATTTCGGTGATCGCCAGCCTAACCATGGTTGGCGTCGCCATCGGCGTGGCTACCCTCATCGTCGTCATGTCAGTGATGAACGGGTTCCGCGCGGAACTGCTGACCAAGATCCTGGGTCTCAACGGTCACTTCACGGCCTATCCCATCGAACGCCAGTTCACCGACTACAAGGAGGCAGTTGCCGCCCTTGAGGAGGTCGAAGGCGTCGACTTTGCCGTCTATTTTGTTGAAGGCCAGGTTTTGGCTTCCGGCAATGGCAATTCCACGGGCGTCACCGTTCGTGGCATGGACGAAGAGAACATCCGCAAGCTCAAGTTGCTCTACAACGCCGTCGATCTTGGCGGCTGGGACCAGTGGGACACCAGCAAGGGCATCGCCATCGGTTACCGGCTGGCCCAGACCTTGGGCGTTACCCTGGGCGACCAGGTGCAGATCATCAATCCCAATGGCGCCATGACGCCGTTTGGCACGACTCCACAGATCCGTTCCTACCCGGTCAACGTGATCTTCGATCTCGGCATGGTCGAGTTCGACAGCTTCTTCATGTATATGCCGCTCGAGCCGGCGCAGGACTTCTTCAAGATGTACGAAGAGGTTCTCAAGCCGGGTATGGGGCCGCTGGACCCTCTGGCCAGCGACGAAGAGATCGATGCCGCCTATCAGCGCGTCGACCGCGCCTCGGCGGTCGAAATCTTCATCCACAACCCAGACGACATCGTCACGATGCGCGAGCGTCTGCAGTCCAATCCCAATACCCGACCACTGGTCTTGACCGACTGGCAGCAGCGCAACGAAACCTTCTTCTCGGCCCTCCAGGTTGAGCGAGTTGTGATGTTCACCATTCTCTCGATGATCATCCTGGTCGCCGCGTTCAACATCATCTCCAGCCTCATCATGCTGGTGAAGGACAAGAGCTCGGATATTGCCGTACTCCGCACCATGGGTGCGACGCGTGGCTCGATCATGCGCATCTTCTCCATTACCGGAACCAGCATCGGCGTAATCGGCACGCTGACCGGGCTCGTCCTGGGGCTGATCGTGGCGGCCAATGCGGAAACACTGCGCGCCTTCGTGTCAAACACGCTGGGCGTGGCAATCTTCCCGCCCGAAGTTTTCTTCCTGTCCTCGCTGCCCTCGAAGACCGACCCGGTGGAAGTGACGGTGGTGGTGGCACTGGCCCTCGGCCTCAGCTTCCTGGCGACCCTCTATCCCGCGTGGCGCGCCGCGCAATACGACCCGGTGGAGGCCCTGCGCTATGAGTAAGCCACACCTGATCCTGACGGATGTGCATCGCCACTACGGGCAGGGCGACAAACTCGTCCGCGTTCTCGAAGCCGCTAACCTGACCGTGAACAGCGGTGAGCTGGTTGCCCTCGTCGCGCCTTCGGGTGCAGGCAAGTCGACCCTGTTGCACCTCGCAGGCCTGCTGGAAGGCGTGCAGGGCGGCGAAATCGAGATTGTTGGCATCAAGACCAGCAAACTGGGGGATCGCGGCCGTACGCAGCTCCGCCGCTCGACGGTGGGCTATGTCTACCAGTTCCACCACCTGCTGCCCGAGTTCTCGGCGCTCGAAAACGTCAGCATGCCACAGTTGATCGCGGGCAAGGGACAGGCCGAGGCCGACAAGCGCTCGATGGAACTGCTCGATCTGCTTGGCGTGGCGCCACGCGCCGGCCATCGTCCAGCCGAGCTGTCTGGTGGCGAGCAGCAGCGCATCGCCATTGCCCGCGCCGCCGCTAACCACCCCAAGGTGATCCTCGCCGACGAACCCACGGGCAATCTCGACCCCGAGACCAGCGATATCGTCTTCGCGGCCCTGGCAGACCTGATCAAGAATGAAGGCGCGGCTGCGCTCTTTGCCACGCACAACCACGACCTGGCGCGCCGCGCAGATCGTATCGTGACCCTCAAGGGTGGACTGGTGGTCGATCACACCTTGTGATCGAACCAGAACGCCGTCGGTGAGTTCTCCCTGTGAAGGGAGAACCGCAATGACCTTGCTCATGATTGTTGGCGTGATGGCTATTCTGGCCGTGGTAACCCTAAGGGCAGGGCGGCCGCATCACTAGCGCCGACTACAGCGCGGCGGCAATTTCCTTGGCAAGAGACGCCAGGTCGGCGTCGTCGGCCTTGCCAGCGCCATGCGCGCCCAATGCCACACCCTCGTAAACCGGGATGATATGGAAGTGCAGGTGGAACACCGTCTGCCCGGCTGGAGCCTCGTTGAACTGGGCCAGTCGAATTCCATCGGCGCCTGTGGCCGCCTTGACCGCCTTGGCAACGGTCTGAACCAGCGGAATGACGGTGGCCAGCGCTGACGGATCGGCATCCAGTAGATTGCGCGAAGGCGCCTTGGGGATCACCAGAGTATGCCCGCGCGACTGCGGAAAGATGTCCATCATGACCAACGCAACGTCGTCTTCGTACACCTTGTGCGCTGGGATCTCGCCCCGCAGGATCTTGCCGAAAATGTTGGACGGATCGTAGGTCATGGTTCACTCCGCCGGCTGAGAAACGTCCGGCTGGCCCTCTGGAAGAATCGGAAACGGAAGTAGTTGAGCACAGCCAGGCCGGTCAGGGTAACCGGCACATAGCGGAAACCACGCCGGATGAAGAACATCGCAATATTGACCGCGGTCTCGGCGCTCATCGGGCCCTTGCCCATGGCCGAGGTAAACGACGATGGCACGATGTGCCGGTAAATCAGGGCGTCCGACCGGTAATAGTCGCGCGCCCGCAGCGCAAAGGCCCGCTTCGACGCCGAATAGTCCCGAAGCTCATCCATGCCCATATCGCCATGGAACTCCACTTCTGACCCCAGCGCCCATACTTCCGGCGGGGCCAGGCGGGTCTTGCCGATCTCCGTGAACAGCTCGGTCAATTCCTGAAAGGTGATATTGTTGGCGTTCCAGCAGTCCTCGGACTTGGCGCCGTGCGACAGAACCAGCACGTCGGCCCGCTCCAGCTTCTCGCGCACGCCATCGAGCTTGCCGGCGCTGAAATCAGTCCCGAACTTCGCCGTCTCGACGATCCCGCCCAGCGCGGTGAGCTTCTTGACCATGGCCGAACCAAACGCACCACTGGCGCCGGTCACCAGGAACCGCCGCCCCTCGATCTGGCAGCTGGTGCCCACGATCATGTCGAACACGTTGGCGAACGACGAAAAGAAGTTGTGCGGATAGACGTGGTGCATGGCGTGGTAGTTGTTGTCGACCCAAAGTAGGCCTTGCTGCCCGCCGACCCGATCCATCGACATGTGGTTGTAGTCGAGCCCTTCCTCGCGCAGCGTCATGACCAGCATGATGGTGCGCACCACAGCCACAGCCGCGATCGGCTGCCAGGGGAACACGAACAGGAACAGCACCGTTCCGAGCATCGAGGTCAGGTATTCGGGCAGGATATGAAACCAGATATTGGCCCGGGCATAGGCCGGGTTGATCTGCATATCGAGGCCGAGAAACTTGTGGTGCACCCAGTGCCACGAAGAGAACTTGCGCAGCAGCGCAAACCGCGACTTCTCCCACTTGTGGAGGATCCAGTGGAGCGCATCGAACAGGGCCGTTGAAACAACGAAAGCCAGCCCGGCCTGAAGAATAAATATGACAATATCCAAGATCATCAGACCTTCATAAGGCCGAAGCGGTCAGGGCGAAAGAGGCGATAGCGCCACGCTGCTAGAGGTCGGTCCGCACGCCCTTTCGGAACGGCGTGTAGTGGCCAAGCATTTCCTGGCTACGCTCGACGGAAACGCGCTCACGCTCCAGGTAATCGGCCACGGCCTCACGCAGGCCCGGATGAGCAATCCAGTGCACAGAATAGGTGGTCGCGGGGGCATAGCCACGCGCCAGCTTGTGCTCGCCCTGTGCGCCTGCCTCCACCACAGCCAGCTTGTGGGCAATGGCGTAGTCGATGGCCTGGTAGTAGCAGAGCTCGAAATGCAGGAACGGCACGTCGCGGGTGCAGCCCCAGTTCCGGCCGTAGATCCGGTCCTTGCCCACGAAGTTGATGGCCCCGGCAATGGGCGTGGGACCATCATAGGCGAGCATCAGCACGATCTGGTTGGCCATGGTGGCGTTGAGCCGCGAGAAGAACTCACGGTTGAGGTAGGGCCGTCCCCATTTGCGCGCGCCGGTATCCTCGTAGAATTCGAAGAACGCGTCCCAGTGCGCTTCTGTGAGGTCCGACCCGCTCAGCCACTTCACGGTCAAGCCATCGGCCAGGGCATCCCGGCGTTCGCGACGGATGGTCTTGCGTTTGCGCGACGACAGGGTTTCAAGGAACTCGTCGAACGAGCCAAAGCCCTCATTGTGCCAGTGAAACTGGGTATCGACCCGCTTGAGCCAGCCATCCCCGGCAATGGCATCCGCCTCTGCCTCTGGAACGAAAGTGGCGTGGACCGACGATGCCTGGCGCTCCACGGCAAGCTGCTGTGCCGTCGACAGCAGTGCAGCCTTGATTGCGGCGTCACCGGAGGGCACTAGCAGCTTGGGCGCTGTCGCCGGCGTGAATGGCACCGAACATTGCAGTTTGGGGTAGTAGCTGCCGCCGGCGCGTTCAAGCGCGTCGGCCCAGCCATGGTCGAACACATATTCGCCCATGGAATGAGACTTGAGGAACAGCGGCATCAGACCCAGCGGCCGGCCATCGCCGTCGCTGAGCAGAATATGTTGCGGCTGCCATCCAGTGCGCGCCGTCGCGCAGCCCGATTCCTCGAGCGCGAGAAAAAACGCATGATCGAGGAAGGGATTGTCAGGGCGCCCATCGATCGATGGCACAAGGCCATTCCACACCGCGGCAGGAATGCTCGCAGTGCTCGGATGGATCGTCGCGCGGATGGAAGATTGGTCGGCCAAAACGGATCCCGGGCGGGTCAACAGGTCGCCCTAGAAATAGGACGGATCGCCCGGGATTGTAAGGTTGCTGCGTCGGCCTATCGCGCAGTTTTGGGTGCGTAGCCCTCAAAGACCACCTGGTCTGAAAATGCCGCTGCGACATCGGCCTCGGCCTGCGATCGAATGGTCCAGGCCGTCACTGGCTTGCCCAGCGCGCGCCAGAACACAACGGCCGGCAACTGCAGCGAATCCTTGTCGCAGGAGATGAAATCAAACTGCGTCTCATGCCAGTGCAGCAGATGGCGCAAAGTGTATTTCTGCTCCTCGGGAATCCCCGAATCCCAATCAGGGCGGTCATAGCTGTAGGTGATGATCCCGCGCGGACCGGTAAACCCGAACTGACCAATGGCCACCAGCAGGTTGGGATCGAACGATTCGATGGTGACGGGACCATCATAGTCCCTGAGTCCCTCGGCCACGCTGCGCGCCAACAACTGGGTGCCAACAACGTCGCGCTGCGTCTTGAGCTCGATCTGCAGCAGAGCCCGCCCGGCGATCTGGGTCAGAAACTCCGAGAACCTCTGTGGCCGGTCGCCGGCAGCGCTGACCAGCAGCACGCGCTGGGTAATGTCGGCCACCGGACAATCCGCAACGGCGCCATCGACGCCCAGCAGGCGCTTCATGTCGTCGTCGTGGAAAATGACGGGCACGCCATCACTGGTCAGCTGCACGTCGCATTCGATGGCGAAGCCGCCAGCAATGGCGGCCTCGAATGCGGAAGCACTGTTTTCGATGACGCCCTTGGACCTGTCGTGCAGGCCGCGATGGGCAACAGGGTTCGGAAACAGTGCTTGGGTCATTTGGGCCTCTTGGTTGGGTTTCCTCAATCGCACTCTAACGTGACGATCGTGTAACGGCTAAACCTCGACCACAGCTTCGATTTCCACGGCAGCTCCGAAGGGCAGGGCCGTGACGCCAAAGGCCGCGCGGGCATGCTTGCCCTTATCGCCCAGTACGCCAACCAGCAGGTTCGATGCGCCATTGGCAACCAGGTGCTGCTCGAAGAACTCGGGGGTCGAGGCGACCAGCACAGTGATCTTGAGGATGCGCTTGATGTCTTCCAGCGGCACGCCGGCATTGTGCACGATCTGGGCGAGGATATTGACCGCGGCCAGCTCGGCGGCGTTGCCGCCCTGAACCACATTCATCGTGTCGCCGAGCAGGCCGGTGGTAACCCCGGATTCGTCGCTCGAAATCTGGCCGGACACATAGATGATGTTCCCGGTGCGGGCGACGGGAACGTAATTGGCAACGGGTGCCTTGGCGGGGGGCAGCTCATAGCCGAGTTCACGGAGCTTTTCGATCGGGCTGGTCATCTGGTCTTGCCTTGGTTCTTGTCGTCGTCAGGTTCTGCCGGCGCGGGGGCCGGCTTGGTATAGAGCTTGCCGCGTACCACGGCCTCACGGCCAAAACGGTTTCGTACGCGGTCCATCGCCCGTTCGGCGGCCGCCTTGCGGGCAACGGCTGGCTCCAGCAAATCGGCCGGATCACTGCCATCGGCAGTATCGATACCCGAAACGCCGATTCCGATCAGCCGGAAAGCGGTGCCATCGACTTCGCGTTGAAGCAACGTCAGGCCCGTTTCATAGATCACGTTGGCCAACTGCGTGGGGATCATCAGATGCCGAGCGCGCGTGCGCAAGCGGAAACCAGCCGATTTGAGTTTCAGCGTCACCGTGTCGCCAACCACATTCTTGGCCTTGAGCCGCTCCGACAGGCGCTCGGTCACCTTGAGCAGTTCAGTAGAAAGACTATCCAAGCCACTGATATCTGTGTTGAACGTGGTTTCCGACGAGATGGTTTTCATTTCGCCATCGGTCGAAATCCGCCGGGCATCTTCACCGCGCGCAAGCCGCGCCAAGCGGGCACCGGTTTCGCCATAGCGCCGCATCAGCCGCTCAGGCTCTTCCTGCTGCAGCTGACCGATCGTGACCAGGCCATCCTTTCGCAGGGTCTCCGCCAGCACCTTGCCAACCCCATAGATCAGGCTGATCGGCTTAGGCGCGAGGAACGACAGCGTTTCCGCAGCCCCGATCACTGCGAAGCCTCGCGGCTTGTCGAGATCGGAAGCGACCTTGGCGAGGAACTTGTTGTGGCTCAGACCCACCGAGATGCTGACCCCGATTTCCGATTCCACGATCCGGGCGAAGCGCGCCAGCACCAGGGCAGGGGGAGCCTTGTGTAGCGTCTGGGTGCCCGACAGGTCGAGGAACGCCTCATCGATCGACAGCGGCTCGACCAACGGCGTCAGGGCATCCATATGGGCCCGAATCTGGCGGCTCACCTCGACATACTTGGCCATGTTCGGCTTTATGATCACCGCGTCGGGGCAAAGCTCCTTCGCCTTGAACATCGGCATGGCCGACCGGACGCCTGATTGGCGGGCGATGTAGCAGCAAGTGGACACCACTCCGCGCACGCCGCCACCGATGATCAGGGGCTTGTCGCGCAGGCTGGGGTCGTCGCGCTTCTCCACCGAGGCGTAGAAGGCGTCGCAGTCCACATGGGCAATGTCGAGTCTGAACAGCTCCTCATGGCTGCGCAGGCGTGGCGAGCCGCAGCCAGGGCAGCGGCGGGGCGCCTGTACCCCAGAGCCATGCACCAGGCAGTCGCGACAGAGCCAATCGAGCGCCAAAGTTCACCCCGACGGATTGAGCCGATGCCAGACGCGCATGAACTGTTCGGGCGAAAGGCCCGCATTTGCACACAAAGCGAGCAGAATCGGTTCGTTTGAGGCAACATAGTCGATGAGGCCCTGCTGCAGGCCGGTGGAGCCCACCGAACGGCGCAGGGAATCGGGGTCAAGCCCGGCAAACTGCATGAAGGCGAGCAGCTCTTCCGGGTTTTCCGCCAGGTAGCCAAGGCAGGCGTCGGCAAGCGAGGCAACGGATGGGTCGGCGATCTCGATACGCGGCACTGCCGGAGCCTCATTTGGTGATTTGTAAGTGTTTCAATGGTAGCTGAACACGGCGGCGAAGCGAAGCGCTGCCAGCACCATAGCGGTGCAAGGATGGTGCGATGCCCAAGACTGTGATGATCGTTGAAGACAATGAGCTGAATATGAAGCTCTTCAACGATCTACTGGAATCGCGAGGCTATGCCGTCATCCAGACCCGCAACGGTATGGAGGCGCTCGACCTTGCGCGCGCCCATCACCCCGACCTGATCCTTATGGATATCCAGCTGCCGGAGGTCTCGGGCCTTGTCGTCACCAAGTGGCTCAAGGACGATGATGAACTGGCCCACATCCCGATTATCGCAGTCACCGCTTTCGCCATGAAGGGCGATGAAGAGCGAATTCTGCAAGGCGGATGTGAGGGTTACATCAGCAAACCGATTTCGGTGCCTCACTTTCTGGAAACTATTGCACGATATATTGGCCCCGCCTGATCAAACAGCGCCAGCCTGAGAAGCGCTGCGGACGGGCACGTTCGACGTCGGAGCAGAATGCTCTCGGCGGGCGCACCGGTGTTTGGGGCTCACTGTGACTGCACGTGTATTGATCGTCGATGATATTCCGACCAATGTTCGCTTGCTGGAAGCACGCCTGACTGCCGAATACTATGAAGTCATCACGGCCTCATCTGGCCCAGAAGCCCTTGAAATCTGCAAGAATTCCGACGTCGACATCGTACTGCTCGACGTCATGATGCCCGGCATGGACGGCTTCGAGGTGTGCCGGCGGCTAAAAGCCTCGACGCGCACCCAGCACGTCCCTGTTCTGATGGTCACCGCCCTCGACCAGCCCTCCGACCGCGTGAAGGGCCTGGACGTCGGCGCCGATGACTTCCTGACCAAACCGGTCGATGACGTGCAGCTGATGGCGCGCGTCAAAAGCCTGGTGCGACTCAAGTCTTTGACCGACGAGCTGCGCGACCGGGCCATGACTGGCCAGCAGATCGCCATCGAAGACGCCGTGCGCGCCATGGACAAGATCAGCACAGCTGGCGGATCCATCCTGATAGTCGACACCGACCAGCGCCATGCCGAGAGGATCAAGGGCTACCTGACCCCCGAACATCGCGTCGACATCCTCACGCAGCCGGCCGACGCCGTTTTCCAAGTCACTGGGGCGCAATACGAATTGGCGCTGGTGTCGATGTCGCTCAGCGACTTCGACCCGCTCCGGATCTGCTCGCAGCTGCGCACGCTCGATCATTCGCGCACCATGCCGATCATCCTGATGGCCGACGAGACCGACAAGCCACGAGTGGTGCGGGCGCTCGACCTGGGCGTCAACGACTATATCAGCCGGCCCGTCGAGCGGAACGAGCTCTCGGCGCGGGTGCGCACCCAGATTCGCCGCCATCGCTATGCGATGGAACTGCGCGAAAGTGTCAACAATACCATGGCCATGGCCGTCACCGACGACATGACCGGGCTCTACAACCGCCGCTATTTCGACCGCCACCTGGGTGTGATGCTGAGCAAGGCGCAGGCCCAGAGCCGTGACATGGCGCTGATGATTCTGGACATCGACCACTTCAAGTCGGTCAACGATACCCACGGCCACGATATTGGCGATGCAGTGCTGCGCGAGTTCGCAGGACGCCTCCGCCGAAACATCCGAGGGATTGATCTTGCTTGCAGATTCGGCGGCGAGGAGTTCGTCGTGCTAATGCCCGACACCGATTATCGCCAGGCCGAAATGGTCGCCGAGCGGGTGCGGCAGTCGATTTCGGAGCGCTATTTCGAGGTCCCTTCCGGCCGGCCTCTGTCGATCACCGTGTCAGTAGGCGTTTCGCTCAACGAGAGCGCGCTCGATACGCCCGAGACGATGATCAAGCGGGCCGACGTGGCGCTGTATCGGGCCAAGCGCCAGGGCCGGAACCGTGTGGTTTTCGACGCCGCATAATTCAGCGCAATTGGATGCGTTAGGGTTATCTGTTATAATTAACAAAGCTTTACCAGCCGGAAGCCGCTGTAAATCCTTGAGTTTTACGGGTGAGTGCGTAGGTTGAATTCAACACAGCGAGCGCCCGCAGATGGGCAGACGCTGCGGGTTCCCTACGGCTTTCACTCAGGTCCGCCGCAACTCCTGAGTTCCCGTAGGGGGTTGGTCCGGTAGCGGACAGAGTGGCCTCTTCGACATGCCGCTCCGGACCAGCCACTCTTTTTCTTCCAGCATTGCCGCCAGATAAACTGCAGATTTCTTGCAGCATGCTGACACTTTTCTTGCGGTTTTCTGACACCTGGCAGCGCCCACCGGAACGGCAACAAAAAACCCCGCATCAAAGATGCGGGGTTTTTCGATTCTCTTGCGAGCAGGTGCCAGATTACTTGATCTTGGCTTCCTTGAACTCGACGTGCTTGCGCACAACCGGATCGTACTTGTTGTACGAGAGCTTCTCGGTCTGGGTGCGGGCGTTCTTCTTGGTGACGTAGTAGTAGCCAGTATCAGCCGTGGACACGAGCTTGATCTTGACGGAAGCGGCTTTAGCCATTGAGGTGTCCTCGACAAACAATACCGCGCCGCAAAATGGCGGCGCTTCGAATTTGGGCGCAACCTACGGATTTGCCGCAGATTGTCAAGTCCGGCTTAGTCGATCTGACCAGTGCCGAACCCATACATGCGATTAGCCCACTGCAGACCAACGATGGAGCCCTTAACGGAGGGCAGAATCGCCAGCGGCATGATGATGGCCAGCGGCACCATCGTGTAGAAATAGGTCAGCGGATTGACGTGATAGGTCATGTCCATATGCATCATGATCGCAACCAGGATGTGGCCGACGATGGTGATGGCGATATAGGGCGGGAAGTCGTCGGCGCGGTGCAGGTTGAGCTGCTCGCCACACACGTCGCAATTGTCCGCCACCTTGAGATAGGCACGGAACATCTTGCCCTTGCCGCAATGCGGGCACTTGCACAGCGTGCCGCGCCACATGGCCTGGCCTACGCTACGGGTTTCAACACTGCTGTTGGCGACAGTCTTCGCGTCCATTGGCTTACCTTTTTTTCCGGCCTTTGGGTCCGAAGGACCTTGATGGCCTCTTGCCATTGCGACGGCCAGATGACGGATTGCCGCGTGTTCCCTGCGAGAGCAGTTCAAAGCGCAGGGCGCCGGCCACAGGAGCCGCTTCGACCAGCCGGACGGTGACCCTGTCGCCAAGGCCAAACTTCTCGCCGGTGCGCTCGCCAATCATCGCCTGCTGGTCTTCGACATAGCGATAATAGTCCTGCCCCAGGGTGGAGGCCGGGATGAAGCCATCGGCGCCGGTTTCGAGCAGGCGGACGAAGAGGCCGGAGCGGGTGACGCCCGAGACTCGCGCCTCGAACTGCGCCCCGATCTTGGCGGCCAGGAACTGGGCCAGGAGGCGATCGGAAGTTTCGCGCTCGGCGAGCATCGCGCGCCGCTCGGTCGAGGAGATGTGCTGGGCGATGCCAGCGAGTCGCAGACCCTCGTTCTCGCTCAGGCCGTCATTGCCGAATCCCATGGCCGAAACGATGGCGCGGTGCACGATGAGGTCGGCATAACGCCGGATCGGCGAGGTGAAGTGTGCATAGCGGTCGAGATTGAGACCGAAATGCCCGTAATTCTCGGCGGCGTATTCGGCCTGGGCCTGACTGCGCAGCACCATTTCGCTGACCTGCTCGACATTGCCCGCACGGCGGGCCTGGCCAAGAATGCCGTTGAAGTCGGCAGCGCGGACAGAATCGGACTTCTTGACCGAGATATCGAGCGAGCCGAGGAAGTCGCGCAGGGCCTGGAGCTTTTCCGACGATGGCTCGTCGTGCACGCGATAGAGCAGGGGCGAACGCTTCTGCTCCAGCGTTTCGGCCGCCGCAACGTTGGCCGCGATCATCATCTCCTCAATGAGGCGATGCGCATCGAGCCGCTCGGGAATGCGGATATCCTTCACCTGTCCCTTGTCGTCGAGGACGATCTTGCGCTCGGGCAGATCGAGATCGAGCGGGGCCCGCTGGTCGCGCGCCCGCGACATGGCCTCGTAGGCGGCCCAGAGGGGCTTCAGGATAGGTTCGAGGATCGGGCCGGTGGTGTCGTCAGGCTGACCATCAATGGCGGCCTGCGCCTGCTGGTAGCTGAGCTTGGCGGCCGAACGCATCAGCACCCGGTGGAAGCTGTGGCTGCGCTTGCGGCCATCCGACCCCATGACCATGCGCACGGCCAGCGATGCGCGTGGCACACCCTGCTTGAGCGAGCACAGATCATTGGAGATGCGCTCGGGCAGCATCGGCACGACGCGATCGGGGAAGTAGACGGAGTTGCCGCGCAGATAGGCTTCGCGATCAAGCGCGGTGCCCGGCTGGACATAGGCCGCGACGTCGGCGATCGCCACATAGACGACATGGCCGCCTGGATTGGCCGGATCGTCGTCGGGCGCGGCATAGACCGCGTCGTCATGATCCTTGGCGTCGGCCGGGTCGATGGTGATCAACGGCAGGTCGCGCCAGTCCTCGCGGCCCTTGAGGGTCGCTTCCTGCGCCTGTTCGGCCTCGCGAATGACGGCAGCAGGGAACCGGTAGGGAATGTCGAGATTGTGGATCGCGATGAGGCTGAGGGCGCCCTCGGACGTCGGATTGCCGATCACCGCAGTCACCTTGGCGCGCGGGATCATCAGGCGGCCCGAGAGCTTGACCTCGACCTCGACCAGGTCGCCATCCCGCGCGTCGAGCAGGTCGCCGAGTGGGATGCGCATTTCCTTCTGCTTGCGATCGACCGGGATCAGGCGTGCGCCATCCTCGTCCATGCGCACGATGCCAATCTGGCCGCGGCGGGGCTTGTCGAGGATCTTCATCGCCTTGGCGGTGTAGACCGGCAGTTCTTCCAGGCCTGCATCGATGCGGGCGAGAATGCGATCGCCGGGCGCCGGCACGACGCGCGCGTCGCGGCCGCCAAGGACATGGACGCGGGGCTTTTCGCCTTCCTCGTCATTCCACTGTGCCGGATAGGCGTGCAGATTGTCGGGATCGGCATCGGACGGAATGTCGAGAACGGTCACATGGGGCAGGGCAGCGGTGCGGCGCAACGCCTTGCGGGTGCGCGTGATAACGCCTTCGCCTTCCAGCTCGGCCAGCATGGCCTTGAACGGGCGGCGCATGTCGCCGCGAATGCCGAAGACCTTGGCGAGGTCGCGCTTGCCCTTGATGTCGGACTGCTGCGCAAGGGCTTCGAGAAGCTGCTCGCGGGTGGGAAGTTCGGACGCGCGCGACGCCACGGCGCGCTTGGGGCCGGATGTGTTTCTTGGTTTTGTGCTTTTGGCCATAAGAGAATTTCGTTGGAGTTGGGTGGATATGTAGGGGATGGCGGCCGGTTTGCCAAATGCGGGGTGGTGGGGGCGGGGCCGTGATGACGTTGCGGGATTTTGACGGAGGCCTCCAAACACTCGGGGTCATCCCGGTGGGTGGGAGTGGTGCCGGCCACAACGGCGGCAACAGCGCGGGGTCATACCGGCGCAGGCCGGGATCCAGATCCGTGGTCTCCCGCAACTACCAGCTCCGGGATGGCGCACCGCATGGATTCCGGCCTGCGCCGGAATGACCCGGTGGGTGGGAAGCCATGCAGGGCACATCCGCTGCCCGCCTCTGTGGCTCGCGTCGGGCGGGGCTTCATGATGGTATCGGCGGACACACAGAAGGCGATTCCCGGATGACCATTCCTTTTTTCGACGGCCACAATGACACGCTGCTGCGGCTGCTGGAGGCGGCGGGTGACAAGGAGCGGTTGTTCATCGAGGGGAGCAGCGATGGGCATATCGACCTGCCGCGCGCCAAGGCCAGCAGCATGGTGGGCGGGTTTTTCGCGATGTTCCCGCCGCCGCTGAAGAGCAACCTGGCGACGGTGAGCGGCGGACCGAGCGGGCTCGATCCCAACCTGCCGCCTGAACTGGCGTTGGCCGACGCGCTGGTTTCCACCAATGGCATGGCCTCCATCCTGTTGCGGCTGGAGCGGGCAGGCGCGCTGGCGGTGTGTCGCTCGGCTAGCGAGGTGCGCGGGGCCATCGCCGAGGGCACGCTGGCGGCGATCTTCCACATCGAGGGGGCCGAGGCCATCGATACCAACTTCCAGTCTCTGGACGTGCTCTATGCCGCCGGACTGCGCTCCGTGGGCATCGTGTGGAGCCGCGCCAATGCGTTCGGGACCGGGGTGCCGTTCCGCCACAACGCTGATCCAGATATCGGGCCAGGCCTGAGCGAAGCAGGCAAGGAGCTGGTGCGGAACTGCAACCGGCTCGGCGTGATGATCGACCTGTCCCATCTCAACGCGGCCGGGTTCCGCGACGTCGCCGCGATCAGCGATGCGCCGCTGGTGGCAACACACTCCAATGTGCATGCCATCTGCCCGCATGCGCGGAACCTGGTGGACTGGCAGCTGGCGGCGATTGCCGAGAGCAAAGGTGTGGTCGGGCTGAACTTCGCCACCGGCTTCCTGCGGCCCGACGGGCAGTTCATCGCCAATACCGAAATCGAACTGATGGTGAGGCATGTCGATGCGCTGGTGGAGGCGCTGGGCGAGGACGGCGTGGCGCTGGGATCGGATTTCGATGGGGCGCAGGTTCCGGCGGGGATTGCCGACGTAACCGGGGTGCCCAAGCTGCTGCAGGCGCTGCTCGACAAGGGGTATGGCGAGGAACTGGTGGGCAAGATCGCCCTTGGCAACTGGCTGTCCGTGATCGAGCGGAGCATCGGCTAACGTCGGAATTCGACGGGGTTTGGGCAAGCCCTACCAAGGGAGCAGACGTTTACGTTAACCCTGCCAAACAAGCCATTGAAAAGTCTAAATTTATGTCCATGTTAGGGGTGAGCCAAAAGCTCATCCCTTTTTTCATCAGATATGCAGCTTCCGCCATCTTGAGCGCGAAGCCAGGAGGTTATTCATGCCCGCCCTTAGGCTCTGTCAGTCATGTGCTGGACCCCGGCCACGCGCCGCCGTTCGTTGCCCATGGTGCATGGCAAGCTATACATCGCCACGCCGCGTACCAGAACATCTGTTCGCGACCTCTGATGGCGAGAAAGGCGTGGAACCTCAAGCCTATGCACCACCGGCTCGCCAGCGCTTCTAGCGCTGCGACCAAACGCCCATCGCTTTGTGCCAGCATATGGCCATGATGGGCAGGCGGTGTCTGCCGGAAACGACGGCACCGCTGGGGCTTGAGCGCTGAACAGCCAGGCGCTCGCCCCGACTTTCTGACCAACTTGCCCCGGCATCACCGCCGGGGCTTTTTGTTTTCGGGTGGCAGAAAATGGAAATTCCCGCTTTCGCGGGAATGACCTTGCTTTGACAGAGGGCGCTAGAAGGGGACGTCTTCGTCCGAAACGACCTTCTTGGCCGCCGCCTTCTTGGGAGCGGCTTTCTTGGCGGGGGCCTTCTTGGGCTTTTCCTCGCCTTCGGCGGCAGCAGCGGCGGTCTTCTTGGCTGGGGCCTTCTTGGCGGCCGCTTTCTTGGCCGGAGCCTTCTTCACCTTGGTGCCGGTGGCTTCTGCGCGTGCAGCGATCCAGGCCACGGCCTGATCAAGCGTCACTTCCTCGGGCTTTACGTCCTTGGGAATGGTAGCGTTGATCTTGCCCTGATTGACATAGGGGCCATAGCGGCCGGCGCGAACAGTGATCGGACCAGCTTCGTGCTCGAAGGTCTGGATGGCAGCCACGGCAGCGCCGCGCTTGAAGCCGCCAGCGGCCTTCTGGGCGATCAGATCGACGGCGCGGTTGATGCCGACGGTGAAGACCTCCTCGACATCCGGCAGGTTGGCATACTTGCCATCATGCAGGATGAACGGGCCATAGCGGCCGATACCGGCCGAAATCGGCAGGCCGGTTTCTGGATGGAGGCCGACTTCGCGGGGCAGGGAGAGCAGCTTGAGCGCCTGTTCGAGCGTCAGGCTGCCTGCCTCATAGCCCTTGGGCAGCGAAGCGCGCTTGGGCTCTTCGCCGTCGCCGAGCTGCACATAGGGGCCGAAACGGCCGGTCTTGAGCAGCACATCCTCGCCGGATTCCGGATCAGTGCCGAGAACGCCATCACCGGCTGCGGCTTCGGAGGACTGGCCATTGGCCGCGTCCGAGAGCTGCATGGTGTGCTTGCAATCGGGATAGTTCGAGCAGCCGATGAAGGCGCCGAACTTGCCGAGCTTGAGCGAGAGCTGGCCGGTGCCGCAGGTTGGGCACTTGCGGGGATCGGAGCCATCTTCCTTGGGCGGGAAGATGCGGCTGGCCAGTACTTCGTTGAGGGCATCGAGCACCTCGGAGACGCGCAGGTCCTTGATCTCGTCGGTGGCAGCGGTGAAGTCTTCCCAGAAATCACGCAGCACCTGCTTGTAGTCGAGGTCGCCGGCCGAAATCTGGTCGAGCTGCTCTTCGAGGCCAGCGGTGAAGCCGTATTCCACATAGCGGGTGAAGAAGCTCTCGAGGAAGGCCGTGACGATGCGGCCGCGATCCTCAGGATGCAGCGCCTTGCCTTCGAGGCGGACATAGTCGCGGTCGACAAGCGTGGTGACGGTGGCGGCATAGGTCGAGGGACGGCCGATGCCGAGCTCTTCCATCTTCTTGATCAGGCTCGCCTCGGTGTAGCGGCTGGGCGGCTGGGTGAAGTGCTGCTCGATCTCGACAGCTTCCAGCGTCGGCTTGTCGCCAACGGCCAGCGGCGGCAGCTCGCGGCTGTCTTCGTCTTCCGTCTCTTCGTCCGATTTTGCCTCAACGCCCCAGAGCTTGAGGAAGCCAGGGAACGAGACCACCGACCCCACCGCGCGCAGCTCGACGGCGCGGCCGGGTACATTGACAGCGATATCGACGGTGGTGCGGTCGATCTCGGCGGACTTCATCTGCGAGGCGAGCGTGCGGCGCCAGATGAGACCATAAAGCTTGGCCTGGTCAGCATCGATGCTCAGCTGCTCGGGGCGCTTGAACATATCGGTGGGGCGGATCGCCTCGTGCGCCTCCTGGGCGTTCTTGGCCTTGGTCTGGTAGATACGGGGCTTTTCGGGGAGATATTCCTCGCCGAAATACTTGCCGATCACCGAACGGGCCATCGAGATGCCCTCGGGGGCCATCTGCACGGCGTCGGTACGCATATAGGTGATCAGACCGTCTTCGTAGAGACGCTGGGCGATCTGCATGGTGCGCGACGGCGACAGGCCCAGACGCGACGACGCATCCTGCTGCAGCGACGAGGTGGTGAAGGGCGCATAGGGGTTGCGCTTGGTCGGCTTCTTTTCCACCGACGACACGTTGAACTGACCAGCTTCGATCAGCTTCTTGAGCTCGGCGGCATTCTCGCCGGTCTTGATATCGAGCTTGTCGGTCTTCTTGCCATCGACCGAGAACAGGCGCGCCAGGAAGCTCTTGCCCGACTGGGCGAGCTTGGCCTCGACGGACCAGTATTCGTCGGCCTTGAACTTTTCGATCTCGGCTTCGCGGTCGGCAACGAGGCGCAGGGTGACCGACTGCACGCGGCCGGCCGAACGCGAGCCCGGCAGTTTGCGCCAGAGGATCGGCGACAGGGTGAATCCCACGAGATAGTCGAGTGCGCGGCGGGCCAGATAGGCGTCGACCAGCGGCATATCGATCTGGCGGGACTTGGCCATCGCCTCAAGGATCGCGTCCTTGGTGATCGAGTTGAACACGACGCGGCGAACCGGCAGGTCCTTCTTGATGGCCTTCTTCTGGCGGAGCACGTCCAGAACGTGCCAGGAAATGGCCTCACCCTCGCGGTCAGGGTCGGTTGCCAGGATCAGTTCATCAGCGCCTTTGACGGCACGGGCAATGTCAGAAAGGCGCTTGCTGGACTTGGCATCCACCTCCCACGACATGGCGAAGTCCTCGTCCGGACGGACGGAACCATCCTTGGCGGGCAAATCGCGCACGTGTCCGAAGCTGGCAAGCACCTCGTAATCGGCGCCCAGATACTTGCTGATCGTCTTGATTTTATTCGGACTTTCAACAATGACGACCTTCATGGAATACCGTTCCGCAACGCTTTGAGAGAAGTGGCGCAACATGGTGAAGTGGCGAACCGGTGTCAACCAGCAGTCGCCACCGGGCTCTTCAGCCGCTGGAGCACGCTCCATATCCTGCTGCCTATTGGCGTGTTCCTTAGCACCGACCGGGCGCCAACGAAAATGGGGTGGCAACAGGGCGTGCCATTCCGCTGGGCACAGACCTAAAATCTGACGCGGATCGTCGACTTATGCTTCAGGCTTAACCCCCTGATAGGATTATGCCTTGTTTAAGGAGCCCCGAGTTCAATCGAGCATGCCCGGGAGTCCCAGATGCACTGGTTCCACAGCGACCCAGCGCAGCGTCAGAATGCTGCCTGCAACCCGGCCTGCGCGGAAGCGAGCCTGACCCAGCGGTTTGCGCGCTCGGAATCGGGCAACTTTGCCGTGATCACCGCCTTGCTCATGCCCGTTCTGGTGGGGTTCACGGCGCTTTCGGTGGAATATGGGGCGGCCTTGCTGTCGCGCGGGACCAACCAGCGCGTCGCAGATATAGCGGCCTTCAGCGGCGCACTCGAATACTCCAAAGGCAAATCCGAAGAGGCGATGCGGAGCAGCGCGCTGTCGGCGGCACGGATCAACGGGATCGATCCTGCCAATGTGCGCGTGGCCCTGGTCCCCGCGCCGCGCGGCGACGGGGAAGCGGTGCATGTGCGCATCGCAACGACGAACACCATCGTGCTGGGCACCATTCTCGGCGCGAATTCGGAAGTGCTGGTCGGCGCGGAATCGTTCGCAGCCATCGGGGCGGAGGGGCAACCGGCCTGCGTCCTCGCGCTCGACGGCAGTCAATCCGGCATCATCCTGTCCGGCGGCACCAGCCTGAGTGCGAAGAACTGCTCGGTGGCCTCTAACGCCACGATAGCGGTGCCCTGCGGCACCTCGATCACGGCGCAGACGATCTACTATGACACCCAGCCTCCCAGCCAGGGTTGCAACAGCATTCGCAGCCCCGATGGCGGCGCGGGCAAGATCGAGAAGGCCAGGACCGAGGACCCGCTGAAGGACAATCCAACTGTCATCAGCGCATCGGGCCGGCTCGATCTCGTCGCCGGAATGCAGGCGCCTAGCGCCCCGACAGGATCACCTGCGGCACCGTCGGTGACCTTCAGCTACGACAAGACAGCAACTACCCAGCAAGTGGCCGCCATCGGGTGCACCCTGGGCGGCACGGCGCCGCAATATTCCGTCTCGTGCTCGAGCAGCACGGTGCATATCGGATCGATCACCGTTGGCGGCAGTATCAAGGTGCAGTTCGACACCGGCTCGTCGGGCGGCCGGACCTATTCGTTCGGCGGCAGGATTCGTGTCGCAGAAGGGGCCGGGATGACGTTCCCCGACGGAAACTACGTGGTTGCCCAGGGGATCGAAGTCACCGGTGGGGCGACGGCCAGCTTTGGCAAGGGACGATTTCAGGTCGGTCCTTTGGCAGCTAACTGCGCCTGGAATGCCGGACGGCATAGCGTCTGCGTCGGTGGCGGTAGCAAGCTCACATTCGGCGGCCCCAGCATCTTTGAGTTCAGCGCTGGATTTTACACGGGCGACGGGTCGAGCATGACGCTGGGCAGCGGCAACACCAACCGCTTCGATCTTGGAGCACCGGCCGACGGCAATGCCATCAACCTAGCGGGCGGTTCGACGACCATCATGGCCGATGCCAACGGCCCCGATGACAACAGCACGCCGCCCAAGAGCAGTTTCCGCGTCAAGGGAACCATCAACGGCGGCGGTGGCGGCAGTTGCTTCATCGTCAGCGCGGCTCCCAACCACGATATCGGCGGCTCATTTCTGGCCTCGGGCGCGGTGGTGCTGGGCGCAGGCGTCTATACCGTCGATGGGGTATTCCTGCTCGGCAATAATGGCGGTGGCTCGGCAACATGCGGCGGATCAACCGTCAGTGTGAAGGCAATCGACGTGACCGTCGTCGTCTCGGGCAAGTCAGCACTCAAAAGCGGCAGCTGCGCCAACCAGTCATTCTGCATCGCAGCCGGCTACAATAACGTGGTGTTCAAGGCGCCGACCACCGGCGCAACCAAGGGCCTTGCCGTGGTCGGCCCCACCAGCGGCCGCACCGATGGTGCGAAGCTGACCGAAGGCGCGGGCAATGCCCAAATCTCGGGCGCCTTCTATTTCCCGACCGGCCCCATCGTGATGACCGGCGGCGCTGGCCTGGGCGGCGGTGGCGACACCTGCCTGCAACTGGTGGGATCGCGGATTGAACTGTCAGGCGGGGCGTCGGCAGCCTCCGATTGCCTGGGCGAGGGCACCGGCGGCAAGCGCAAGCGCGTGGTGCTGGTGCAATGAGGGTGTCGATCCGCAAGCTTTGGCACAGGCAGGACGGGCTTTCGGCCGTTGAATTTGCGCTGATCGCTCCGATCTTCCTGTTGCTGGTGACTGCGGCCGTGGACATCGGTGCGTTGGTTCAGGACAAGATGCGGATCGAGGACGCGGCGCAATCGGCCATGACCTATGCCATGGGTCATGGACAGCCGCTCGACAGCGCCAAGGCGAGGGAACTCGCTCAGAACGTGGAGCGCATCCTGGTGTCGCGGCTGGGCAGCGACGTGGGGGTGACGGTTGACGTCAACCATGGCGCACATATGCCGGGGCAAAAGGACAGGACAGCGGCAACGCGGCTCTGGCCGCCTCGTGCTACTGCCCGACCATGGATGCCTCGAGCGTCAAGTGGAACGATGTTATGGCCTGCGGCAAGCCGTGCCCGGGTGGCGGTGGCAGCGGGAAGTTCGTCTTCCTCAAGATCAGCAAGCCGCATGCGCCGATCTTCGGAGGCTACGGCCTGACCGAGAACGGCAATCTGCACCTGCAAACCATAGGCCGCATCGAATGACCGTTTTTCGCCGACTGCTCCGCAACAAACGGGGCGCCAGCGCCGTCGAATTCGCGCTGCTGGCCGGGCCGTTCCTGCTGCTGCTGTTCGGCGTGGTGGAATTCAGCCGCGGGCTCTGGACGCGGCAGGTGCTGCTCGACGTCACGACATCGGCAGCGCGTTGCGTGGCGGTGGTGCAGCAGGAATGCGCCGATGCAAAGGGAGACTACTCACTCAAGGTAACCGAGGGCTTCGTGCTCAACCAGGCCAGAGGCCTCGGCGTGAAGCTGCGCGAACCCATCGTGGTCAGGGACAACACAACCTGCAACGGCCTCGACGGCTTTGCCTATGTGGAGCTTGAGGCTAATTTCGAGTCGATTTTCCCGATCGACCAGCTACTCAATTTCACCAGCCATTCCTGCTTCGCGCGGCAGGTCTAGTAGCGCAGGGCGACCAGCTGGCCGCTCGACCATTCGATAGTGCCGGCCAGATCGAGCTCCAACAGCAGCATCTGCATGGCGGACGCCGAGAGGCCGGACTGGCGGACCAGTTCGTCGACTTCCACCGGGGTGCCGTTCAGCATCGACAGCAGGCGCGAGCGGTCGTCGTCGCTGGGCGGGGGCAGGTCGGTGATCAGGTCGGGCTCCCAATCGCGGTCAAACAGGGCGCTGCGCGAGGGATCGGCGGTATCGAGGGTTTCGATGATGTCGGCGGCGCAGGTGATCAGCTTGGCGCCCTGCTGGATCAGCGCATTGCCGCCCTCGGCGCGGGGATCGAGCGGGGATCCGGGAACGGCAAAGACGTCGCGGTTCTGCTCCAGCGCCAGGCGGGCCGTGATCAGCGAGCCGCTGCGTTTGGCGGCCTCCACGACCACGATGCCGAGCGACAGACCCGAAACCAGCCGGTTACGCCTCGGGAAGTCGCGGGCACGCGGTTCCCAGCCCAGCGGCATCTCGGTGAGCAAGGCCCCGCCATTGTCGAGAATGTCATGCGCGAGCGGGATATTCTCAGCCGGATAGATCTGGTCGAACCCGCCGGCCAGTACGGCGATGGTGCCGGTGGCTATGGTGGCCCGGTGGGCGGCAGTGTCGATGCCGCGGGCCAGGCCGGACACCACGGTATAGCCGCGCTCGCCAAGATCTCCCGCCAGCATGCGCGTCATCTTGATACCGGCGGCCGATGCGTTGCGCGCGCCGACCACGCCAACCGTGCGCTGCCAATCGAGGTCAGGGCCGGTGGCGAGGCTCACCAGAGGCGGTGCGGCGGGGATGTGGTGGAGGAGGGTGGGATAGCCGGGTTCGCCGCTGGCGACGAGGCGGGCGCCATAGCGCGCCAGCCCAGCGATTTCGTCTTCGGCTTCGGCGCGCCCAACGATGCGGGCGGGCTTGCCGGTGCGCTTGAGCAGACCGGGCAGGGCGTCGAGGGCAGCGTCGGCTGAACCGAAGCGATTGATCAACTGGCGGAACGTGGCCGGACCGACATTGTCGGTGCGCAGCAGGCGAAGCCAGGCAATGCGTTGCGAGTCGTTGAGAGCGGCACCCGATAGAGGCGCCACCGACTATTGCGCCTTCTTCTCGGAGCCGATCTTGGGCTCGGTGCCCTTCCAGAGCCGTCCGATATTGCTGCGGTGCTGGAAGAACAGCAGGATGGCCAGCAGGGCAACCGTGCCGGCCAGCCACTCATTGACCACGACATAGGCAAAGATGGGCGCGGTGGCGGCAGCGGTGAGCGCGGCAAGCGAGGAGTATTTCTGGGTCAGCGCTATCAGCAGCCAGACGGCGCAGAAGATGACCCCGACTGGCCAGGCCAGCGCCAGCAATGCGCCGATCATCACGGCGACGCCCTTGCCGCCCTTGAAGCCAAGCCAGACCGGGAAGCAATGACCCAGGAACGCGCCAACGGCGGCAATCATGGCGGCATCCTCGCCCCAATAGTAGCGGGCCACCAGAACCGGCAGGGCGGCCTTTGCCGCGTCAAGCACCAGCGTGCCGGCAGCCAAGCCCTTGTTGCCGGTGCGCAGCACATTGGTAGCGCCGATGTTACCCGAGCCAATATTGCGGATGTCGCCCATACCGGCCGCGCGGGTCAGCAGCAGCCCGAAGGGTACCGACCCGCAGAGATAACCAAGAACGGCAGCGTAGATCAGTTGGACGGTCATCGGCGGGTTCCCCTCAAGTCTTGCGGCAAGAAGTATCCCCAGCGCTGCCGTTCCGACAAGAGGGCGCGGCCGGAATGCAGGGGGAGATTGCGAGAAGCCGCCGGAGCCAGCCGGCACAGGCAAAGAAAAGCCCCCGGAACAAGTCCGGGGGCCGGGACCGTGAGTGCCACGTTGAAGACTAGTCTTCGTGCGTGAAGACGGTTTCGCCCCCGACGATGGTGCGCATGACCTTGCCGGCGAGGCGGGCGCCTTCGAAGCTGGTGTTGCGCGAGCGGGAGCGGAGGCCCTTTTCGCTGACCTGCCAGGGATATTCGAGATCGAACAGGATCAGATCGGCCGGGGCGCCCTTGGCAATGCGGCCAGCGGCAAGGCCGAGAATTTCGGCGGGGCGGCTGGTCATGGCGCGGAGCACGGTGAGCAGGTCCACGTCGCCCGAATGCACCAGGCGCAGCGCAGCGGCCAGCAGGGTTTCGAGCCCGATTGCACCATCGGAGGCCTCGGCGAAGGGCTGGCGCTTGACCTCGGTATCCTGCGGATCGTGATCGGAATGGATGGTGTCGATGGTGCCGTTGCGCAGCCCCTCGATCACCGCCTGACGGTCATCTTCCGAGCGCAGTGGCGTCGAAAGCTTGAAATAGGTGCGATAGCGGCCAATGTCGTTTTCGTTGAGCGCCAGATTGTTGATCGAGACGCCAGCGGTAACCGATTTGTTGCGCTTCTTGGCGGCCGCCATCAGTTCGACCGAGGCCGCGCAGGAAATTTGTGCTGCGTGGTACTTGACGCCAGTCAGCGCTGCCAATTGCAGATCGCGTGCCAACGGGATGGTCTCGGCTTCACGCGGAATGCCCTTGAGGCCAAGGACGGTCGCGAACAGGCCCTCGTTCATCACGCCACTGCCGGTGAGGCTGTGATCGGACAGGTGATGTACGACGGTGAGGTCGTAATTTGCGGCATAACTCATCACCGTGCGGAGCATGGCGGTGGACTGCAGCGAATTGCGGCCATCGGTGAGGCAGACCGCGCCGGCTTCCTTGAGCAGGCCGTATTCGGTGATTTCCTGACCGGCCAGACCCTTGGTGAGCGCACCGGCAGGCAGCACATTGACCTTGCTGGTGGCCTTGGCGCGGCGAATGAGGAAATCGACCAGCGCACCATCATCCACGACGGGCGTGGTATCGGGCATCATGACGAAGCTGGTAATGCCACCGGCGGCCGCGGCTTCGCCGGCCGATTGCAGGGTTTCGCGATATTCCTTGCCGGGTTCGCCGGTAAAGACCCGCATGTCGATGAGGCCCGGCGCGAGCACGAAGCCCCCGGCATTGACCACTTCGGCGCCTTCGGGAACGCCAACGGGCGCGCCAAAGGCAATATCGGCAATCAGGCCATCTTCGACCAGAACAGCGCCGGGTGCATCGGTGCCCGAAGCGGGATCGACGATGCGGGCATTTTCAATCAGCAGGGGGCGGATCATTGCTCGTTCCTCGCCGGCAGCAGGGCATCCAGCACAGCCATGCGAACGGCCACGCCCATTTCGACCTGATCGGTGATGACCGAGGCCGGACCATCGGCAATGGCCGGATCGATCTCGACACCACGGTTCATCGGGCCGGGATGCATGACGATCGCGTCGGGCTTGGCGTAGCTGAGCTTTTCGGCGTCGAGACCATAGAAATGGTAGTATTCGCGGACCGAGGGGATCATCTTGCCGGTGGCGCGCTCGTGCTGCAGGCGCAGCATCATCACGACGTCGGCGCCCTTAAGGCCCTCGCGCATGTCGGTATAGACCTCGGTGGCGAGATGCTCGATGCCGGCGGGCAGCAGATTGCGCGGGGCAATGACGCGGGTGCGCACATTCAGCGCGCCAAGCAGCAGCAGATTGGACCGCACTACGCGCGAATTGGCGATATCGCCGCAGATCGCAACGGTAAGGCCGGAAATGCGGCCCTTGTGGCGGCGGATGGTCAGCGCATCGAGCAGGGCCTGGGTGGGGTGCTCATGGGCACCATCACCGGCATTGATCACCGAGCAGCCAACCTTCTGGCTGAGCAGTTCCACCGCGCCCGCCGCCGAGTGGCGTACCACGATGACGTCGGGGCGCATGGCATTGAGCGTGGCGGCCGTATCAATCAGGGTTTCGCCCTTCGACACAGAGCTGGTCTTGACCGACATGTTCATGACCAGCGCTCCAAGGCGCTTGCCGGCAATCTCGAACGAACCCTGAGTTCGGGTCGAAGATTCAAAGAACAGGTTGATCTGGGTCTTGCCGGTGAGCGTCGGATGAGACTTCCGCTCCTGTCGCGACACCGGAACCATGCGCTCCGCCCGATCGAGCAGATCGATGATCTCGTGCTGCTGAAGATCAGCAATCGAAATCAGATGGCGCTGGTTGAATGGGGGGAAATCGCCGGACGAGCCGGCGGGCGTAGAGGTGTTGCTGGCGCGAACTTGGGCCATGCGCTCCGTTCCACTGAGATTTTCTGCGGTCTAGCGGAGGGGGCCGGAGGGAGCAAGCCCCAAGGCGGGAAAATCAACGGCCGGGTGGCCCGGCCGTGGCTATCAAATCGTCGCAGGGGCCAACTTCACCCGCGGTGTGCGCAGGTAAAGCAGAAGTGCCACTGATCCCACCGCCAGCTCGAAAACCATGCTGGCGAGGAGTCCCTGGCCGGGGGAGCCATCGAGCACGAGGCTGACGAGGCGCGACAGGCCGTAGCTGAGATAGAAGGCGGCCGACACCGCCAGAGCGGACGTGGTGAGCCAGGGCAGGATGGCACCAGCAGTGATGAAGCCGCCGATGACGACGAGCGACAGGCCGTGCGAGCGCAACTCGTTGAGCAGGTTGATCTGACCGGCGGGATCAATGCCGTACCCCGCATAGAAGGGGACCGGCACGAGCAGAATCAGGGCTCCCAGCGCCGCGGCGATGAGGCCAGACAGGGCGAGGAAGCCCCGGATGAGCAAAGAGTTCATGACGCATCTTCCATGTGGGCGCGTCCGGAAGGCCGGACGCGCGATTGGGGATCAGGCCGCTTCCGTCGCCGACCAGATGCCGGTGGCCGCGATTTCGCGGGCAAAGTCGCTGAAATCGCGCGGCTGGCGGCCTAGCGCCCGCTGCACGCCATCGGCCAGGTGCTCGTTGCGGCCATCGAAGACTTCGGCGCAGAGCTTGCGCAGGAGATCGGCCATGTCGGTGCCGACTTCGGGCACGAGGGCGGCGTGGAAATCATCGAGCGGCAGGTGAACGTAGCCAATCGGACGACCGGAGGCGGCGCTGATCTCGGCGGCGGCGTCGGCGAAGGTCATAAGACGCGGGCCGGTGACCTCGTAGAGCTCGCCGCCATGGCCCGGCTGGGTGAGGGCGGCCACTGCAACATCGGCAATGTCGTCGACATCGATAAAGGGTTCGAGACGATCCTGCGCGGGCAGGGCGACAAAGCCGCCCAGAACCGAGGTCAACAAATGCCCCTCGCTGAAATTCTGGTTGAACCAGCTAGCGCGGATCACGGTATTTTCAGCGCCTGCGGCCAACAGCACATTCTCGCTGCGAATGGCATTGGTTTCGCCGCGCCCCGACAGGAGGACGAGGCGCTTGATGCCTGCCGCGGCGGCAGCCTGGGTGAAGCGCTGGATGGCCTCCGGCGCGCCATCGGCGGCGAGGTCGGGCACGAAGGTGACAAAGGCCGTTTCGGCTCCGGCCAGAGCCGCAGGCCAACCGGACTCGTCGGTCCAGTCGAAGGCAGGCGTGGATTGGCGGGACACGCCACGGGCCGAATGGCCGCTGGCATTGAGCTTGGCGAGCACACGGCTGCCCACCTTACCGGTGGCGCCGATGACGAGGATGGAGGCGGTGTTGGTCATATCCGGGGTTCCGTCTGTTTAGTACAGCTGGGAAGGTGGTTCGGCGCCACTGGACTATCAATCACGGTTTTTCCGAAAAACTATGCAGAACATCCAAGAATGTGGACGAAAGATACAGAGCGGTCTAAAGCTGAGGCATGAACGACCTTCACTTTCAGCCTGCGCCGCTGTCCGATCCACTCGGGGAGGTGCTGCATATGCTGCGGCTCACCGGCACCCTCTATTGCCGGGCCGAGATGACTGCGCCGTGGGGCCTCGACATGCCCGAACTGGTCGACTCGATGATGTTTGTCATCGTCACGTCCGGACATGGCTGGCTGCTGATGGGCGACGATCCGCCACTCCTGGTACAACAGGGCAGCATGGTGCTGCTACCGCATGGCGCCAGCTATCGCCTACTGAGCGAGCCCGATGCCGCCTCGGTGCCGCTGTTCGACATTCCGGTCGAAAGGGTCGGCGAGCGCTACGAAATCATGCACCATGGCGGGGGCGGGGCCATCACCAGGGCCACCTCCGGCGTCGTGCAGTTTGACAGCGTAGCGGCCAAGCGCCTGGTTTCGCTGCTGCCGCCCGTGCTGCGGGTAGATGCGTGGGATGCAGATTCGGGGGCCTGGCTGCACAGCACGCTGAGCCTGATCGCGCGCGAAGCCAGCGCGATGCGGCCCGGCGGCGAGACGGTGATGACGAGGCTTGCCGATATTCTGGTGATCCAGGCCATCCGCGCCTGGCTCGACACCGCGCCTGAGGCCAATCTGGGCTGGCTCGCCGCTCTGCGCGACCCGCAGATCGGACGAAGTCTGGCGCTGATCCACCGGCGGCCGCAGCAGGAGTGGCCACTAGCCGAGCTCGCCAGCGAAGCGGGCATGTCGCGCTCGGCCTTTTCGGCCCGGTTCACGGAAATGGTCGGCCAGCCGGCGGCGCAGTATCTGGCGCAGTGGCGGCTGCAACTGGCGCGGGCGCAATTGCTGGAAACCCGCGACCCGGTGGGCGTGGTGGCGAACCGGGCGGGATATCAATCGGAGGCCGCGTTCGGGCGGGCCTTCAAGCAGTTTTTCGGCGTGCCACCGGGCAGCGTGCGGCGATCAGCTGTTGCGTAGGCGATCGAGCGCGCCCTGCAGGATGTAGCTGGCCGCGAGCTTGTCGACGACCTCCGCGCGGCGGTCCCGCCGCAGGTCAGCCTCGATCATCATGCGGGTCACCGCGCTGGTCGATAGGCGCTCATCCCAGAAGGCAATCGGCAGGGTGATGCGCTGGGCCAGGCTGCGGGCGAAAGCGCGGGTCGACTGCACGCGCGGGCCTTCTGAGCCATCCATATTGAGCGGCAGGCCCAGGATGATGGCCACGATATTGTTCTGGGCGATCAGCTCATCGAGGCGATTGGCGTCCTGCGTGAACTTGGTGCGTTTGATGGTTTCCAGCGGGCTGGCCGAATAGCGCATGCCATCACTGACCGCGACGCCAATCGTCTTGGTGCCCAGATCAAGCCCAAGGATCCGGCCCGTAGCGGGGATTGATTCGAGCGGATTTGCGAATTCGTCGGTCATGAAAGGCTCTCTTGCCACATGAGTGCCGTCCTATAGGGTGCGGCCCGGTTTGGCGAGGGAAAGCGGATATGAAACTCACCTGGTTCGGCGGGACGACGATCCGCGTTCATATTGGCGGGGCGATTCTGGTGGTGGATCCGGAGGGAGCGCCAGATGGGATCGACCGGACGGAGCTGGTTTCGGGGGCTGACCTGGTGGTGGACGGCTTTGGCGGGGCGCTGGAGCGTGTCGATGGCGGGCAGTGGAAGCCGCGCAAGCCGCAGCGCCTGCTCGATGAAAGCGATGACCTGCCACCGGTGGAGGTCTGGTCGGCGGGTGAGGGCGCCATCCTGGTCGATGCCGTGGGCGAGGTGCCGCTCTTGCTGGTGGCCGGGCCGAAACCTGCGCTTGGACGGTGGGCTGAGGCGGCGGTGGTGACGATTTTCGGGGATGCCAAGGCGATCGTGACGGCGGCACAGGCGGTGCTGGAAGACCGTTCGCCGCGCCTCTTGGCGCTGGCGGGAACTGAAGCCGCAATCGACGCGGCAATCGGCCCGCTGCGCGACAAGCTGGACGGAACCGGGCTGGTGGCGCTAGAGGCGGGGCTGGCGCTGGAGGCCTGATCGGCGCCTGCAGCCATTTTCATTGTCTTTTGTGCCGCGCCATTGCTAATAACGGCCGGATCGAGCCGTAGTTTGTTGGAGTTTCCCCATGTCTGTCGACGCCGCAACCGTAAAGCGCATCGGGCGCCTGGCGCGTATCCGCATCGAAGAGAACGAGGTCGCTGCCTATCAGGACGAGCTCAATGCCATCCTGGGCTTTGTCGAGCAGCTGAGCGAAGTCAATGTCGAGGGTGTGGAACCGATGACCTCGGTGACCCCGATGACCCTGCGCCGCCGCGACGACGTGATCTCGGACGGCGGCTATGCCGAAAAGATCGTCAGCAACGCCCCGCTGAGCGAAGACAACTTCTTCATGGTCCCCAAGGTGGTCGAGTAGCCATGGCGGTAACCGTCGCCATCGAAACGCCGTTGCAGGACGATGTGCGCGTGCTCGTCGCCGCGCTCAATGCACACCTGCAGCCGCTGTCCCCGCCTGAATTCCAGTTCAAGATGACCGCGGAACAGATGGCGGGCGACGACACGACGGTATTCGTGGCGCGTGACGAAGCGGGCAAGGCAATCGGCATCGGCGCACTCAAGGTGCATTCGGCCGACCTGGGCGAAGTGAAACGCATGTTCACCGACCCGGAAGTGCGCGGCAAGCGGATCGGTTCGGCCCTGCTTGATGCCATTGTCGGGCTTGGCCGGCAGAAGGGGCTGACCCAGCTGATGCTGGAAACCGGCACCGGCGACGGCATGGCCGCAGCCCACCGGCTCTACACCCGTAGCGGCTTTGTTACGCGTGGACCGTTTCTGGACTATCCTGACAGCGAATGGTCGGCTTTCTTCGAAATGCCGCTGCGCCAGGAGGCCTCGGCATGAGGATGTTCGTCGCAGCGATCGTGCTGGCAGCCAGCGTGCAGACCATCGGCGCGCAGGAATTCCAGCTTGACCGCACCAAGCTCTACGTCACCGATCCGGCGGCCTGTTCGGCCATCGAGAAAAAGGGCGTGGACGCATGGCTCGACATGGACTTCCTGAGCCTGACCTTCGACGGCGGCATCCAGTCGATGGAGTTTCACTGCAACTTCTTCGACGTAAAGACCCGTCCCAACAGCAATTTTTCATTCGTTTCGGCGATCTGCGAACACCCGGGGGAACTCTACCCCGACAGTTTCGCCATCGCCCCCTATGACGAGAACACCATTCAGGTCGTTTCCGCGCATATGAACGCGCTCGAAATGGCCGGCGTCTTTGACAGCAGCGAGGGGGAAGGGGCGTCCGCCGCCACCATCTACCACCGCTGCGATAATCTGAGCGAGATTCCCTTTGACTGACCTGACCAAACTCAGCCTCGCCGACGCCCGCAAGGGCCTCAAGGCAAAGAGCTTTACCGCGACCGAGCTGACCGGTGCCTATCTCAAGGCCATTGAAGCTGCCAATCCCAGCCTCAATGCCTATGTGGCGGTGACGCCCGAGCAGGCGCTCGACATGGCCAAGGCCAGCGACGCCAAGCTGATCAAGGGTGAGGGCGGGTCGCTCGAGGGCATTCCTCTGGGCATCAAGGACCTGTTCGCCACCAAGGGCGTTCACACCCAGGCCGCCAGCCACATTCTCGACGGCTTCAAGCCGGAATACGAATCGACCGTGACCGCCAATCTGTGGCGCGATGGCGCCGTCATGCTGGGCAAGCTCAACATGGACGAGTTCGCCATGGGTTCGTCCAACGAGACCAGCTATTACGGCCCCGTCGTCAGCCCATTCCGCGCCGAAGGCAGCAATGCCCAGCTGGTGCCCGGTGGTTCTTCGGGTGGCTCGGCTTCTGCCGTTTCGGCCTGGCTCTGCGCCGGCGCGACCGCAACCGACACCGGCGGCTCGATCCGCCAGCCGGCAGCATTCACCGGCACGGTCGGCATCAAGCCAACCTATGGCCGTTGCTCGCGCTGGGGCACGGTGGCCTTCGCCTCCTCGCTCGACCAGGCAGGCCCGATTGCCCGCACGGTTGAAGACGCCGCGATGATGATGACCTCGATGTCGGGCTTCGACGCCAAGGACTCGACCAGCGTTGATCTGGCCGTGCCTGACTTTGCCGCCGCCGTCGAACGCGGCGTGAGGGGACTCACCATCGGCGTTCCGCGCGAATACCGCATGGACGGCATGCCCGCCGAAATTGAAAAGCTTTGGAGCCAGGGCCTGGAATGGCTCAAGGCCGAAGGCGCGACGGTGAAGGACATCTCGCTGCCGCACACCAAATACGCGCTGCCCGCCTATTACATCGTGGCTCCAGCCGAAGCCTCGTCGAACCTGGCCCGCTATGACGGGGTCAAGTATGGCCTGCGCGTTTCGGGCAAGGACATCACCGACATGTACGAGCAGACCCGCGCTGCCGGGTTTGGCCGTGAAGTGAAGCGCCGCATCATGATCGGCACCTATGTGCTGTCGGCCGGCTATTTCGATGCCTACTACGTCAAGGCGCAGAAGGTCCGCACGCTGATCAAGAAGGACTTCGAAGACGCCTTCCATGCCGGTGTCGACGCCATCCTGACTCCGGCGACCCCGTCGGCAGCCTTCGGCATCGGTGACGAGGCTCTCGCGGCCGATCCGGTGGCAATGTATCTCAACGACGTCTTCACCGTGACCGTGAACATGGCGGGCCTGCCGGGCATCGCTGTTCCGGCCGGCAAGGACGGGCAGGGGCTGCCCCTGGGCCTCCAACTGATCGGCAAGCCGTTCGACGAGGAAACACTGTTCGCGGCGGCCCGCGTCATCGAGAAAAACGCCGGCGGCGACTTTGCGCCCAAGGCCTGGTGGTAACGGGATTGGACAGCGACACTTGATCGTCGCGTCGATCCGCATTACTTGGCGGCCATGCACAAACTAAAACTGGTAGTGACGCCGCCGCGAGCGGCGTCCAGGCCAACAGGGGTTTCGCCGATGGCCGCTGACATTTTCACCACGCTCGACTGGTCCGAGCCGCCCAAGGATATGAGCAAGCCATTGCAAGCGCTTTGGTGGCTCAAGAAGGGTGGCATGCGCGTCGGTCCCGAATGGGAACAGGCACACGTCATCGTGCAGGCCATGGAAGGCGTGCAGGCATTCGACTGGGTGCATGCGCTCATGCACTGGATCGAGGCCGACATGGGCAATGCCGACTATTGGTATCGCCGCGCCGGCAAGCGCCGCGCCACGGCCAGCGTCAGCGCGGAGTGGGAGCACATTGCTGCAGCCCTGAGCGACGTGACGCGCCACTAAGGCAAGCGAATACAATTTTGGAAAGGCCGGGCCATGTGCCCGGCCTTTGCCGTTTCTAGGTGCCGACCCGCAGCATTTCGAGGCCAAGTCGGGAAATGCGATAGGGGCCGCTGCGGACCGAGGCGATGGCCTTCTTGGCGCGCAGCCGCTTGAACATGTCAAAAGTGCAGTCGGTCATCACCCAGCCTTCGCGGGTGAAACACTCAATATCGAGGGTTTTGCCATCGTCGTCGCGGATGAGCGTGATGCGCCCACCCAATGCCAGCACGTTCAGCACGCGCCGTTCATGTCGAGATATATTCATTGCAGTGTTTGGATTTGCCATAGGGCGGCGGCGGAAAACGACCGCATAGCCGCGAACAAACGTTACCCACTGCTGGCATCACGCTCAGCAGCCGGTTGGTTTATTCTGCCCCGTCCCGATTGGACGGGGTCTCAGACAATCTCAAACTGGCTAGACATGCCGACTTGATAGCCGCGCCACGGCCGATATGCCAGTTTTGACGACGCAAACATTGAAATTTGCCGATGTGCAGTGCAAACCAGCAACAGCAAAATCGACTGGAACGTGAAGTGACCGCAACCAAATTGCCTGCCGAATGCAACTCCAAGGACGACGTGCGCGCCGAAATCGACCGCATCGACAGCGCGCTGCTGAACCTTTTTGCCGAGCGGCATCAGTATGTAACGCGCATGGCCGAGATCAAGACGGACCCGCATGAAGCGCGCGATCCCGTGCGCATCGAGTCGGTTATCGAGAAGGTCCGCACCCGTAGTTTGGCTCTTGATCTCGATGAAGATCAGGCCGAACTTATATGGCGGACCCTGATCGACTGGAACATCAACTACGAGAAGGGCATCATCGCCGCGCGCCGCCGCGGATAGGACGCCGGGAGGCTACCATGGCTGGGATTAGCATTCGCAAGGCCGAAACCGCTGATGCCCGACGACTGGCCGATATCGCCTATCGCGCCTGGGAAACCGGGATTTTCCCGCTGCTTTCCGCCCAGCCTGGCCTCAAGGAAACCGAACAGCGGCGGCTGGCCCATGCCGTCGCCGAAACCCTGTCGCGCATTATCGTGGCCGAGGTGGACGGCGTGGTCGTCGCCTGGTGCTCGCGGGCGGCGCGGCGGGCCTATATCCCTTATCTCTTCGTGATGCCCGAATTGCAGGGCCATGGCCTGGGCTCGATGCTGCTGCGGCGCATGGAGAGCATTCTCGAACTCGAGGGTGCCGAACGGGTGCAGCTGGAAACCCCGGCCGACAATGTGCGGGCGGTCCGTTTCTACGAGCGGCAGGGCTATCGCATTCTCGCGATGCGGCCAGACGGGCGCGCTGCACATGAGCCTTTCATGAGCGTGCACCTGGAAAAGCGCCTGCAGCCCTTCTACGGCGTCATCGAAGACGAGGACTGAACGCTGGCCAACCTCGTACTGCGACAGCCTCGCCCGAGCGATGCGGAGCGCCTGGGCGCAATCGGCTTTGATGCCTGGGAACAGAGCGCGTTTGGCATCGACGATGCCGGGCGGGCGGATCGCATTGCGCTCAGGGCCGAATTCGTCACCTTCTGTCGGGAGCGCAGTGACGCCATCATCATGGCGGAACTGGATGGCGCCTTCGCGGGCTGGGGCGCGCGCGAGGACCATGATCACGTGATATCTGACTTGTGGGTCTCGCCACACTCGCAGGGCAAGGGCGTCGGCGCGGCCTTGCTAGACGCGCTGGAAATCGCTATCGCCAATGCAGGTTTTGCTCACGCCGAACTGGAAACCTATGCCGGAAACGACGGCGCGGTCCGGTTCTATGTGCGGCAGGGGTATTCTATAATCTGGCGAGGCATGAAACACTCGCCAAGCTTGAACTATGCGTTGGACAAATTGCGTCTGAGCAAGCGGCTCGGGCTACCAAGGCAGACGTAAACAGGACGAACAATTGACCCTCATCGATACGCGCACGCCCAACCCCAAGAGCTTCATCAAAGGCTCGACCGGTGACTGGGAAGTCATCATCGGCATGGAAGTGCATGCGCAGGTGACCAGCGAGAGCAAGCTGTTCTCCGGCTCATCGACCGAGTTCGGCAACCCGCCCAATTCCAACGTGTCCTTCGTCGATGCGGCCATGCCCGGCATGCTGCCCACCATCAACGAGGAATGCGTGCGCCAGGCCGTCCGCACTGGGCTGGGCCTGAAGGCCAAGATCAACAACCGCAGCGTGTTTGACCGGAAGAACTACTTCTACCCCGATCTTCCGCAGGGTTATCAGATCTCGCAGTTCAAGGACCCCATCGTGGGTGAGGGCCTGGTCTATCTCGACATGCCCGACGGGCAGATCGAGATCGGCATCGAGCGCCTGCACCTCGAGCAGGACGCAGGCAAGTCGATCCACGACCAGCATCCGAGCATGAGCTTCGTCGACCTCAACCGCTCCGGCGTGGCGCTGATGGAAATCGTCAGCAAGCCCGACCTGCGCTCGTCCGAAGAAGCCAAGGAATATCTCAGCAAGCTGCGCACCATCCTGCGCTACCTGGGCACCTGTGACGGCAACATGGAGCAGGGCTCCATGCGCGCCGACGTGAACGTATCGGTCCGTCGCCCCGGTGGTGAATTCGGTACGCGCTGCGAAATCAAGAACGTCAACTCGATCCGCTTCGCCGGCCAGGCGATCGAATACGAGGCACGCCGCCAGATCGACATTCTGGAAGACGGCGGCAAGATCGACCAGGAAACCCGTCTATACGATCCCAAGACCGGCGAAACGCGCTCGATGCGCTCGAAGGAAGAAGCGCACGACTACCGCTATTTCCCCGATCCCGACCTGCTGCCGCTGGAATTCGACGATGCCTTCGTCGCCTCGCTTGCCCAGCACCTGCCGGAACTGCCGGACGAGAAGAAGGCCCGCTTTGTGGCTGACTTCGGCGTGACGGCTTATGACGCCATGGTGCTGACGCTCGACCGTGAAACGGCCGACTACTTCGAATCCGTGGTCAACTATGGCGGCACCAAGCGCGACGGCAAGGCCGTGGCCAACATGCTGAACGCCGACGTTGCCGCCTTCGCCAACAGCCAGGGCCTGGCCGTTTGGGAAACCCACCTCAAGCCATCGCAGATCGCCGGTATCGTCGACCTGGTGGCTGCCGGTACGATTTCGTCTAAGGGCGCCAAGGATCTTCTGCAGATCGTCATCGCCGAGGAGCCCGAAGGCGAGCCGGCCGATATCGTCGAGCGCCGCGGCCTAAAGCAGGTGACCGACATGGGCGCGATCGAGGCGATCGTCGACGAGATCATCGCAGCCAACCCAGATCAGGTTGCCAAGGTTCTGGCCAAGCCGACCATGATCGGCTGGTTCGTCGGCCAGGCCATGAAGGCTTCGGGCGGCAAGGCCAACCCGCAGGCCCTCAACGACCTGATGAAGCAGAAGCTCGGCATCGAATGAGCGAACCGGTAGACGCAACCGAAAAGGGTACCCGGCCGACCTCGGTCGGGTCGGCCTTTGCCGACCACAAGTCGCCATGGCCGGTGCGTCTCGTCGGCCGCCTGGTGAGCGGCGTCATGATCGTGCCGGTGGTGGCGACCATGATCGCCGCCCTCGCACTGATGATCTACGGCGCCTTCGAAACCTGGCACTTCGTGGATGGGCTGTTCTTTTCGGTGGATCACAGGCTGACCCACGACGAAGCGCTGCTGCACGCCATCGAGCTGGTCGACCTGTTCCTGCTGGCAACGGTGGTGCAGGTGGTGTCGCTGGGGCTCTATCAGCTCTACTTCCACCAGGACCTGGAACTGCCAGACTGGCTGAAGATCCGGACGCTGGACGATCTCAAGTCCAAGCTGGTCGGCGTGGCCGTGACTGTGCTCTCGGTCTATTTCCTCGGCCGGGCAGTGACCACCAGCGGCGGCATCGACATCCTCTATCTGGGTGCCGCATCGGCCATGGTGATCGTGGCGCTGACCTATTTCCTCAGCAAGATCGACAACCACTAGATCGGTTTGCCGACCGTCATTGCCGTTCGGAATTCCTCGTTCTCATCGAGGAACAGCGGCTCGGGCGACGCGCCGGTGGCGTCGAAGAAGCGGCTCATGAAAGCGCGCATCGAGGCACACAAGGCGATGTCGGAGATTTCGACATCGCTGAAGCCGAGCCCGCGCAGTGCATCAATATCGCCTTGGGTGACTTTGGACGCATCGCGCGCCACCTGCTCGGCATAGGCGAGCATCGCCACGTCCTTTGCACCGAGCCCGGCATTGCGGAAATCGCGCTGGATGGCCAGCACCTGCGCCCTGCCGAGGTCGCGGGCGAGCGAACGCGCATAGACATGGCTGCAATAGGTCGAGGGGACCTGCTTGGCAGCGATGAAGGTGATCAGGCGCCAACCGCGCAGACCCAGCGAGAAATTGGCCTTCACGCCCTCGGTAAAGGCTTCATAGAGGGGCAGGACTTCGGGCCGGGTGGTCCAGCACCGCGTCGCCTCCATGACAAAGCCGATGGAGGCCGTTTCCTTGGCGTAGATTTCAGCTACATCCCCGGTGGCTTCAGCAGGGTCAACCGTTTTCAAGAACATGAGCGCGCTCCCGATTGGTGACGCAGCCTAGCGCGAGCCACAGCGAACGGCAATTTGACGTCAGGCCCGTGTGGGCGGCTGGTCGTAACCTGGATCGGGGTCCGGCATGGGCTGACCGGGTGTCGGGTCTTCAACCGGCTGCGGATCGTCGGGAAGTTCTTCGGGATAGGGCGTTATGGGACCATCGGGCCGGGGCGGCGCGGGGTCGGGATTGGGCACGACTTCAGGGATCGGGCGCGGATCGATATCGGGACGAGGCTGGTTCATGGGTGCTCCTTCGAGGCGCGCCGCAGCCCATTCGGGAGCAGCGCATCTCAAAGACCAGAACGGCCCGCCAGCGCGCGCCGTTCCATTTGCAGATCCCTCAAATCAGGCAGTCGTCCTCTGCCAGAGCTTGCCGATACGGCCATCGATCAGCAGCAGACCGGCGAAGATCACCACCATGCCCAGAATCTGGATCGGCAGCACGGTCTCGTGCAGGACGGTCACGCCAAGGATGATTGCCGAGACCGGTGCGATGAAGGTCGTGGTGGCGAAATTGGTAGCGCCCACACGGGGTAAGATGCGGTACATCACCTGGAAGGTGAAGGCTGTGGAGATGAAGCCGATCGCCAGCGCCGCAGCCCAGGTCTCCGGCCGCTCGATAACCGGTGCGCCTTCGACCAAGAAGGCCACGGGAATAGAGGCAACGGCCGCGCCAGTCAGAGCAATGGCGGCCAGCGCGGTCGGCTCGACTGCCTTGAAGCTGCGGGTGATATTGAGCGAGAGCGCGTAGCAGAGCGTTGCCAACAGGCACGCACCAATCGCCCAAAGCTGGGACTGCCCACCCGCCAACGCGGGGGAAGCGAGAATGGCGGCGCCAGCAAAGCCGACAGCGACGCCCATGCTCTTGACCCGGGTGGCGCGCTCGCCACCGGCCCAGAAGTGGGAGACGATCACGGTCATGATCGGCGTCAGGGCATTTATGATGGCAGCAACGCCGCTGGCCAGATTGGCCTGCGCCAAGGGGAACAGGGCAAACGGCATGGCATAGGCCAGAATGCCGAGCAGGCCGAGCTTGGCCCACAGGACCGGATCACGCGGGACAGCCTTGCGCAGAACGGCCATGGCAATCCAGCAGCCCAGAGCGCCAATGCCGACGCGCAGCGAGGTGACCCACAGGGGACCAATCTCGCGGATCAGCACTGCGTTGAAGATGAAGGAACATCCCCAGATCGCGCCAAGAAAAATGATCCAGAACCAATCACGCAACGACATACGATTCCCCTTTTGCCGGCGGAAAATACGCCTCGGCCATGCCAAGGTCGAACCGATTTTGACGATGTCGTAATCAATTCAATTGATGGGCGAGGCCCGCATGAATCAGCTGGCGCTGACTTTCCCCGTCGCGAGGAGGCGAAGGGCCTCGGGGTAGATCCGATGCTCTTCGACCAGCACGCGGGCCGCGAGCGTTTCGGCATCGTCGCCCGGAAGGACCGGCACTTCGGCCTGGAGGATGGGCGCGCCCTCATCGAGGCCGGGCGTCACGAAATGGACGGTGCAGCCATGGACCGTTGCGCCATCGGCCAGCGCCCGCTGGTGGGTATCGAGGCCCTTGTAGAGCGGGAGCAGCGAGGGGTGGATGTTGATCATCCGGCCGGCCCAGTGGTTGACGAAGTCATCGCCGAGGATGCGCATAAAACCGGCGAGGCAGACATAATCCACCTCCCAGCTCTCGAGCACCTGGGTCATGGTGTCTTCGAACATATCCCGCGAAGGGAACTTGCTCTGGGCGAGCGAGGCGGTGGCGATGCCTTCGGCGGCAGCCACCGCAAGACCGGGCGCAGCCGCCCGGTTCGATAGTACGCCGACGATTTCCGCCGGATAGTCAGGCGCGCGCGCGGCATCGATCAATGCTGACATATTCGAGCCGCGGCCCGAAATCAGGATGCCGACGCGCTTGCGGGTCATAGGGCCAGCTTGCCGTCAAAGGTCACGGATTCGCCGGTGCGTGCCGTCAGCTTGCCGACGATCGAGGCGATTTCGCCCGATGCGTTGAGATGATCGACCAGCTTTTCCGCGTCCTCCGGGGTCACGGCGACCAGCATGCCGACGCCGCAGTTGAAGGTGCGCAGCAATTCGCGCTCTTCGATGCCGCCGACGCTCGCGAGCCAGCCGAAGACCTTGGGCACGTTCACCGCGCCGAGGTCGACGTGAGCCGCCAGGTGGTCAGGCAGGACGCGCGGGATATTGTCGATGAAGCCGCCGCCGGTGATGTGGGCGAGGGCCTTGATGCCAAGACCGGCGTTGAGGGCAGCCAGCAAGGGCTTCACATAGATGCGGGTCGGCGTCAGCAGTGCTTCGGCAAGGGTCTGGCCCGGGGCAAAGGGCGCATCGGCAGTCCAGGCCACGCCCGACAGCTCGACAATCTTGCGAACCAGCGAATAGCCATTGGAGTGGACGCCCGAGGAGGCGATGGCGATCAGCGTATCGCCTTCGGCAATGTCAGCGCGAGGCAAGAGCGAGCCGCGCTCGGCGGCGCCAACGGCAAAGCCAGCAAGGTCATAGTCCTTGCCGTGATACATGCCCGGCATTTCAGCGGTTTCGCCGCCGATCAGCGCGCAACCAGCGATCCGGCAGCCTTCGGCAATGCCGGAAACGATAGCCGTTCCCTGGGCCACATCGAGCTTGCCGGTGGCAAAGTAGTCGAGGAAGAACAGCGGCTCGGCGCCCTGGACAACAAGGTCGTTGACGCACATCGCCACCAGGTCCTGCCCGATGGTGGAGTGGTTGTCCGTATCGATGGCAATCTTGAGCTTGGTGCCCACGCCATCATTGGCGGCGACCAGCACCGGATCGATGAAACCAGCTGCCTTGAGGTCGAACAGACCACCGAAGCCGCCGATTTCGCCATCGGCACCGGGGCGGCGCGTCGAGCGCACGGCCGGTTTGATGGCCTCGACCAATGCGTTACCGGCGTCGATATCAACGCCCGCCTGCTTGTATGACAGACCGTTTGATGTCAGGTTTTGGGGATCAGACATTGGCCTCGACCGTGTGGGGAAAGCGTGCGCAAAGCCGTTACCGGAAAGCCTAGGCGGTTGCCAATTCCGGAGCCGGAAGTTAGACGGCCTGATAGCTCCTCCACCACACCGACGCAAGGGCCGCTCGGCACCATGACGCTACGAAATCAAGTACAGATCTGGGTCGGGTTCCTCGCCGTGCTGGTGCTGATGCTGTGGATCTTCCGCGGCATCCTGCTGCCCTTCGTGGTTGGCGCCGCGCTGGCCTACCTTCTCAACCCGCTGGTCAACCAGCTTCAGCGCTGGCACTTCAAGCGCGGCTGGGCAACTGCATTGGTGCTGACCTGCGTCATCGCCATCGTCATCGGCGTGTTCGTGATGTTCGTACCGTTGGTGGTGCAGCAGGTGGCCGGGCTGATCCAGCGCCTGCCGGGCTATGCCGCCGATTTGCAAGGACTTGCACGGCGCTGGGCTCCCGAGCTGAACCAGTGGCTTGGCCCTGAACGCACCGCGCAGCTCGAGCGCCAGGTTGCCGACATGCTCGGCCAGATGGTCGGATTTGCCGGCGTCATCACCGGCGAACTGCTCAATTCGAGCATGACCCTGCTGACCGTGTTCGGCTTCCTGCTGTTCACGCCCGTCGTGGCTTTCTACCTGCTGCTCGACTGGGACAGCATGGTGCATGGCCTCCACAACCTTTTGCCGCGCGGGCAGAAAGACGAAATTCTCGGCATCCTCAAGGACATCGACAGCTCGATGGCCGGCGTTATCCGCGGGCAGGGCGGCGTGTTGCTGATCGACGCGGCCTATTATGCTGCCGCGTTGAGCCTGGTCGGCCTCAACTTTGGCCTTGCGGTTGGCGTGATTGCGGGCCTGCTGAGCTTCATTCCCTATGTCGGCGCGACGGTTGGATTCGGTCTGTCGGTCGGCATTGCCATCGTGCAGTTCTGGCCCAATGGCTGGATGGTCGCGCTGGTGGCCGGTATCTTCCTCGTCTGGCAATTCGTCGAGGGCAACGTGCTGTATCCAAAGCTGGTCGGCAACGCGATCAACATCAACCCGGTTTGGCTGATGTTTGCGCTGGTGGCGTTTGGCGCGCTGTTCGGCTTTGTCGGCCTGCTGCTCGCCGTGCCGCTGGCGGCAATCGTCGGCGTGCTGGTGAGATACGGCGTCCGCAAGTACAAGGCGAGTTCCCTCTATCTCGGGACGAATGGTGGCCCCGATGACACAACCAGCACGCCCTGACCACGACGCAACCACCGGCCAGCTGACGCTCGAACTGGGCCATACGGCGGCGCAGGGCGAGGCTGACTTCATGGTGGGCGAGGGTAACCAGCTCGCCTATGGCCGCATCGTCTCCTTCCCGGCCTGGCCCGATCCGGTGACATTGCTGGTGGGCCCCAGCAAATCGGGAAAGTCGCACCTCGCCAGCATTTTCGCTGATCGGAGCGGTGCTCGATATGCGGGCATCGATGATCTGGAAGCGCTTGCTACAGAAGGCGGCACTACGCCGGTGGTTGTCGAGGATGTCGACCGGCTGGCCTATGATGAGGCGGGGCTGTTTCACCTGCTCAACCAATCGATGCGCGAGCAAAGACCAATTCTGTTGACCGCGCGGGAAGACGTTGCGAACTGGCCGCTGGCGACCGATGATGTGCGCTCGCGGGTTCGCCGCGCCACTGCCTTCACGCTTGAGCTCACTGACGACATCCAATTGTCACAGATGTTCGTGAAACTGTTCGGGGATCGCCAAATCAATGTCGATCCCAGGATCATCGCCTATCTGGTGGCGCGCATGGAGCGCTCTACCGAGGAAGTCGTGATTCTTGCGGACCTGATGGACCGGCAGGCGCTGGCCAAGGGCACGGCGATAACCCGCAGCATTGCTGCCGATGCGCTCGACCGCCGTCGGGCAGCGCGCGGCGACGTGGGCGACGAACAGAATTGGGAAGCTGAAGACGATGAATGAGATGAGCGAGTTCGCTGAAACCGACGCTCCGGTTCCCGATATCGAGGCGCTGCGCAAAAGCCCTGCGCGCTTCGTCAACCGTGAGGTGAGCTGGCTGCAGTTCAACATGCGCGTGCTCGAGGAAGCTGGCAACGAGCACCATCCGCTGCTCGAACGGCTGCGCTTCGTTTCGATCTCCGCCAACAATCTCGACGAGTTCTATATGGTGCGCGTTGCCGGCCTGAAGGGGCAGGTGCGCGCCGGGATGACCAAGCTGAGCGCCGACGGGCTTTCTCCCATCGAGCAGATGGAAGAGATCGCCACGCTCGCCCAGCACCTGCAACTCGAGCAGCAGGATCACTGGCAGAACCTGCGTGAAGAGCTGTTTGCCCAGAACGTGGTGATCCACGAGGCAGGCGATCTCACCGACGACCAGGTGAACTATCTGCAGAAGCTGTTCCGGGAGGAAATCTTCCCGGTGCTGACGCCGATTGCCGTCGACCCGGCCCACCCATTCCCGTTCATCCCGAATCTGGGTCTGGCGCTGGCTTTCGAGCTCAAGCGCCCGGACGATGACATGCCGCTGACCGCGCTGGTGCGCATCCCCGGCAATCTCGACCGGTTCATCAACCTTCCGGCCAGCCTTGTTATGGAAGGCCGCAGCGAAGTCGTGACCATCGACACACTGGTGAAGCTGTTCTTCCACAAGATGTTTCCCGGCCATACCGTTGTCGGATCAGGCGCTTTCCGCATCATCCGCGACAGCGAAATCGAAATCGACGACGAAGCCGCCGATCTCGTGGTGGAATTCGAATCCGCCCTGCGCCAGCGCCGCCGCGGGCAGGTGATCCGGCTGGAAATCGAAAGCTCGATGCCGCGCGCCCTCAAGCGCCAGATCGGCGAGCAGCTCGGCATCCGCGAAGCGGAAGTCTTTGAGGTGCACGGTTTCCTCGGCCTCGCCGATGCCCGCAAGATCTGCGACATCGACCGGCCCGACCTCAAGTTCACGCCCTATCACGCGCGCTTCCCCGAGCGCATTCGCGACTATAACGGCGACAGTTTCGCGGCGATCCGCGCCAAGGACATCCTGGTTCACCATCCGTTCGAAAGCTTCGACGTGGTGGCACAGTTCCTGATGCAGGCCGCGCGCGATCCCGACGTCGTGGCCATCAAGCAGACGCTCTATCGTACGTCGGCAGACAGCCCGATCATCAAGGCGCTGGTGCTGGCCGCGGAATCCGGCAAGTCGGTGACGTGTCTCGTTGAACTGAAGGCGCGCTTCGACGAAGAAGCCAATATCCGCTGGGCGCGCGACCTGGAGCGGGCAGGGGCGCAGGTGGTGTTCGGCTTCATCGAACTGAAGACCCACGCCAAGCTGAGCCAGGTGGTGCGCCGCGAAAAGGGCAAGCTGGTCAGCTACTGCCATATCGGCACGGGCAACTACCACCCGATCACCGCCAAGATCTACACCGACCTCAGCTACTTCACCATCGACCCGGCGATCACCCGGGACGTGGCCCGCGTGTTCAACTTCATCACCGGCTATGCAAGGCCGACCGAGCTAGAAACCATCGCCGTATCGCCGGTCAATCTACGCGAAAGGCTGATCGGGGACATTGCGCGGGAAGGCGAATTTGCGCGCGCTGGCCAGCCCGCCAGCATCCTGCTGAAGATGAACTCGCTGGTCGATCCGCAGGTAATCGACGCGCTCTATGATGCGAGCCAAGCCGGCGTGAAGGTGGATCTCATTGTGCGTGGGATATGCTGCCTGCGTCCCGGCATTCCGGGTTTCTCGGACAATATCCGGGTCAAATCGGTGGTCGGCCGCTTCCTTGAGCACAGCCGCATCTACTGCTTCGGCAATGGCGAACCCATGCCCGGACCGCGCGCCAAGGTCTATATTTCATCGGCAGACCTGATGGGCCGGAACCTGGACGGGCGCGTGGAAGTTATGGTCCCGATCCTCAACAGGACCGTGCATAAGCAGATCCTGGATCGGATTCTCGTTGCCTATCTGCGGGACAACCAGCAGAGCTGGGAAGTCCTGCCAGATGGCAGTTCGCACCGAATTCGCGCTGCCGATGGCGAAGAGCCGTTCAATGCGCATGATTACTTCATGACCAACCCGTCGCTGTCCGGCCGTGGCAGCGCCGGTGGCGTCGAAGGTGACGAGGGTATCGCTTGAACCAATTCTGGGGCGTTGACGCCGATCCCACCGCGCAGGGCCGCATCAAAGGTGCCAAGCCGGTGGCTGTACTCGATATCGGGTCCAACTCGGTGCGCCTCGTGGTCTATGAGCGCCACGCCAGGGCGCTGACGCCACTCTACAACGAAAAGTCGGCCTGCGCCCTCGGGCGCGGCGTCGGACAGACCGGACGGCTGGCGGATGCCAACGTCAAGCAGGCCCTCAACGCCATCAAGCGCTTCGCACTGGTTGCGCGTATGATGCGGGTGGGCAAGGTCTACGTGCTGGCTACCTCGGCCGTGCGTGAAGCCGCCAACCGGCAGGATTTCGTCGACGCCGTCGAAGCGCTGATGGAAACCAAGGTGAACGTGCTCAGCGGCGAGCAGGAGGCACACTATGCTGCCCTGGGCGCCGCGGCCGGCATGCCCGGTTTCGCCGGCATGGTCGGCGACCTTGGCGGCGGTAGCCTGGAGCTTTCCAGCATTGTCGACGGCGGCAATACCGGCGAAGAATCTTTTGAGCTGGGCGTTATTCGCCTGCAGGACGACAGCGCAGGCTCGGCACCTGCCGCCGCGCAAATCGTTCGTGAGCAGCTGCAGCAGTCGGCGCTGCCGAGACTCGAGCCGGGCAAGGACTTCGCCGCCATCGGTGGCACCTGGCGTTCGCTCGCCAAACTGCACCAGCAGGTCACCAGCTATCCGCTGCGCATGGTGCAGCACTATATCGTCCCGGCCGAGGACATGATTGCGTTTTGCGATGCCATCGTTGGCGCCAAATCGCTCAAGAGCTATCCCGGTTCAAACCATGTCAGCTCGTCCCGGCGCGACCTCGTGCCATTCGGCGCCGCCGCACTCAGCGAAGTGCTCAAGGCGGGACGGTTTGCCAATGTGGTGTTTTCGGCGCTTGGTGTGCGCGAAGGCTACCTCTACGGCATGCTCGACAAGCGAGAGCAGGCGATCGATCCCCTGATCCAGGGTGCAGAGGAACTATCGGTCTTGCGGTCGCGCTCGCCCTCGCATGCCGACGACCTCATCGAGTTCACGAACCAGTTTCTTGCCGTTTCCGGCCGGGTCGAGACGGCTACGCAGACCCGTATTCGCACGGTTGCGTGCCTGCTCGCCGATATCGCCTGGCGCTCCCATCCCGACTATCGCGCGCCGCAAAGCGTTGAGGCGGTGGCCTACAGCTCGCTCAGTGGGGTGGACCATCCCGGCCGCGCCTATCTCGCCCAGGTCATGGCGGTGCGCTATGACGGGCTCAAGAGCAAGGCCGCAGCCTCGCTCGTGGCGCTGGGAACGCCCGAAATGACGTTCCAGGCGCGGCTGTTGGGCGCGCTGTTCCGGGTGGCCTATCCAATGACAGCGGCAATGCCGGGCATCCTGCCGCGCGTGCGCCTGGCCGTCTCCGGCAGCATTCTTTCACTGATCCTGCCCGAAGACCTTGCTTTCCTCGATGGCGAGCATCTGCAAGGCCGTCTGGGACAGTTTGCGACAGTGGCTGGGTATGAGAATTCGGCCGTAAGGGTCGAATAGGCCCTAGGGCCGAATAGATCTCTATTCGGCCGGGACGGTATCCTTCACCGCGATCTCGACAACGCCTTTGCGCGTCGCCACAAGGCCTACGCGGCCGTGCTTGATATCAAGCGCCTTTTCGCCAAAGAGCTTACGGCGCCAGCCTTTGAGGGCAGGGACGTCAGCATCGTCGTCGAGCACCAAGGCGTCGATGTCGTCCGAGGTCGCCAGAATGCGCGCGGCGACGCCATGCTGCTCGGCCACAGACTTGAGCAGGACCCGGATCAAATCGCCGACCGCACCCTTTGGTGAAGGACCGCGATAGCGCTCCGGCATTGTCGGCAGCTCAGCCTTGGTGAGCGCTTCGACTTCCTTGAGCAGGACCATGATTTCGGCAGCGGCCGAACTCCGGCCAAAGCCGCGCGGAACGGCCCTGAGCTTCTCGAAGGCATCGGGAGTCAGCGGGCGCTGCATTGCCAGTTCATAGAGAACGTCGTCCTTAAGGACGCGGCTGCGCGGCTGGTCGGTATCCTGCGCGCGCTTTTCACGCCAGGCGGCCAGCTTCTTGAGCGCGGCTAGGTCGCGCGGGCGATTGATCTTCATCTTCAGGCGTTCCCACGCCTGCTCGGGCTGAACGACATAGGTATCGATGCTGCGCAGCACGCCCAGCTCATCCTCCACCCAATCCCAGCGCTTGGTCGCGTCAACCTGCTTGCGCAGTTCGCGGTAGATGTCGCGCAGGTGAGTCACGTCGGCGAGGGCGTAGAGACGCTGCTTTTCCGACAAGGGGCGGGCGGCCCAATCGGTGAAGCGCGACGACTTGTCGAGCTCGACATTGGTGATGGAGCGCACGAGGTTGTCGTAGGAAACGCTGTCGCCGAAACCACAGACGCTTGCGGCGACCTGGGTGTCGAAAATATTGACCGGGACTTTGCCGGTCAGCTTGACGAAAATCTCGATATCCTGCCGGGCGGCATGGAAAACCTTGGTGACGTTCGGGTTGGCCAAAAGCTCGAAGAACGATGACAAATCGAGGTCTGGCGCGAGCGGGTCGATGAGCACCGCTTCGTCGTCTGTAGCTGCCTGTATCAGGCAAAGCTTTGGCCAATAGGTGGTTTCGCGCAGGAACTCGGTATCCACTGTCACAAAATCAAACTTGGCTGCGCGCGCACAGAATGCGTCGAGCAAATCGGTGGAAACTATGAGGTCCATGCCGGCGTCCGTCTCAAAATCGTCAATATTCTTCCTAGCAGGTGCAGCAGGCCCACTCCATACCGCATTTGCCCACTATGAGCGCTGGGTTAGCGCAAGCGCGACCAAGATGGTTCCCCAAGCCCTGTTCAACTTGACAATCGGGGGCCCGCATGCGCTTTTCCCGCCCAAGATTCCGGCCTTTTTTGCAGAGTTCCGACATGACCACACATCGCTACCGCTCGCACACTTGCGGAGCCCTGACCGCCAAGGACGCGGGACAGACCGTGCGCCTCAGCGGCTGGGTACATCGTATCCGTGACCACGGCGGCCTGCTGTTCATCGATCTGCGCGACCATTACGGCCTGACCCAGGCCGTTATTGATCCTGATTCTCCCGCCTTCGCCGACGCCGAAAAGGTGCGGTCCGAGTGGGTGTTGCGCATCGACGGTGAAGTAAAGCTTCGCGACGCCGCTGCAGTGAACCCGAACCTGCCAACCGGCACGATCGAAGTGTTCATCCGCGAGATCGAAGTCCTCTCGGCCGCCAAGGAGCTGCCGCTGCCGGTGTTTGGCGATCAGGAATACCCGGAAGACGTGCGCCTGCGCTATCGCTTCCTCGACCTGCGCCGCGAGAAGCTGCATGCCAACATCGTGCGCCGCACCAAGGTGATCTCGGCCATGCGCAGCGGCATGACCCAGGCCGGCTTTGCCGAATACTCGACCCCGATCCTGACGGCATCGTCGCCCGAAGGCGCGCGCGACTTCCTCGTGCCCAGCCGTATCCACCCCGGCAAGTTCTTCGCGCTGCCGCAGGCGCCCCAGCAGTACAAGCAGCTGCTGATGGTTGCCGGTTTCGACCGCTACTTCCAGATCGCACCTTGCTTCCGCGACGAAGACCCGCGCGCCGACCGCCTGCCGGGCGAGTTCTACCAGCTCGACCTGGAAATGAGCTTCGTCACGCAGGAAGACATCTGGAACACGGTAACGCCCGTCATCACCTCGATCTTCGAGGAATTCGCCGATGGCAAGCGCGTCACCAAGGAATGGCCGCGCATTCCCTATGACACGGCGATCCGCAAGTATGGCTCGGACAAGCCCGACCTGCGCAACCCGATCGAGATGCAGGCCGTGACCGAGCACTTTGCTGGTTCGGGCTTCAAGGTTTTCGCGAACCAGATCGAAGCCGACGACAAGGTCCAAGTCTGGGCCATCCCGGCCAAGAACAAGGCTGGCGCCGAACCGATCGGCCGCGCATTCTGCGACCGCATGAACGCCTGGGCACAGGGCGAAGGCCAGCCGGGCCTCGGCTACATCTTCTTCAAGGACGGGCAGGGCTCCGGCCCGATCGCCAAGAACATTGGTGAAGATCGCACTGCCGCCCTCAAGGCCCAGCTGGGTCTGGACGACGGCGACGCCGTGTTCTTCGTCTGCGGCCATCCGAACAAGTTCTACAAGTTCGCTGGCGAAGCCCGCACCAAGGCCGGCACCGATCTCGGCCTAGTCGACACCGAACAGTTCGCACTGTGCTGGATCGTCGACTTCCCGTTCTACGAGTGGAGCGAAGAAGAAAAGCGCGTGGACTTTGCCCACAACCCGTTCTCGATGCCGCAGGGTGGCATTGACGCGCTGAACAGCCAGGACCCACTGACCATCAAGGCGTATCAGTATGACGCCGTCTGCAACGGCTACGAAATCGCCTCCGGGTCGATCCGTAACCAGCTGCCCGAAACCATGGTCAAGGCGTTCGAACTGACCGGCAAGAGCCGTGATGAAGTCGAAGAGCAGTTCGGCGGCCTTTACCGCGCGTTCCAGTACGGTGCGCCTCCGCATGGTGGCGCGGCATTCGGTGTCGACCGTATCGTGATGCTGCTGTGCGGCGTGCAGAACCTGCGCGAAATCACGGCGTTCCCGATGAACCAGCAGGCCGAAGACCTGCTGATGGGCGCACCGAGCCCCGCCGATGCCAAGCAGTTGCGCGAACTGAGCATCCGCCTCAACGTTCAATAAGATCGCCCATCTGGCGCGAACATGGCGGCTCCCGGAAACGGGGGCCGCTTTTGTTTGCGCGGGCAGGGCTCCACAACATGGTTTCCAGCGATTAACCAGCCTTAACGATGCGTTAAAGCCTACTTGCTACCGGTGGTAGACCGACCTGTACCTTCGGATTCGCGACTTGAAATCCAGATACTCACATATCCTGACGCTCATGGGTGCGTTGCTCGCATTCACCCCGATCGTCGCCGTGGATTATGTGCTCGACAGCTATGTTCGCGTTCGCGAAAAAGCCAATACCGCCCAGTATGTTAACGCGGTCACCTCACAGATCGAAATCGGCGTGAGCGACGCTATCGCATCGCTGCGGCGCATTCTGACCGAGAGCCCGTCGCTCTGCACGCCCACCTTCATCGGCAATGTGCAGCGCGAGATCGAGACCAGTCTCAATATGAAGCAGGTGTTGGTCGAGAACGCCGACAACGTGCAGTATTGCGACGCGTTTGGCCGTACGGTGAGCTATTCGCCGCTGTCGGAGAGCTTGCCCATACCAGGGCACACCGAGACGATTACCGTCGTGAAGCTGGGCGACCTGGCCATGCCAGCCCTCAAGATCACCCAGTCGTTTGGCCAGTCGCGGCGTGTATCGACGTTTGTGCCGCTGCTGGGACAGACCGAAGCCGGTCTGGCGCGGGCGCTTCCCAGCGCCGCGATGCTGCGTGTATTGCTCACCAACGGCACGCCCATCCTGACGGTTGGCGAAGACTCCGGTTTTGATAACCGCCAGACCAGCACGGAATTTATTTATGAGCAGGCCTTTGCCGGCGAAATGCCGCTCAAGGTCGAGTTCGCGGTGCCCTTCGCCATGGCGCGCGCCAACTATCGCGACCTTGATGTTGGTTTCACGATTTTTGCCTGCCTTATCAGCGCAAGCCTGCTGATCCTATCGCTGGGCTATGTGCGGCGCTCGCGCGTACCGGCCTTCGACCTCGAGCGCGCCATTTCGCGCGGTGAGATCAAGCCCTACTACCAGCCGGTCATCAACCTGCGCACCGGCGAGTTGATGGGATGCGAAGTGCTGTGCCGCTGGGAGAAGAAGAACGGGCAGGTGGTGCAGCCCGGCGCGTTTATCGACTATGCCGAGGTCACGGGCCTTGCCATTCCGATGACACTTTCACTTATGCAGCAGGTGAAATACGACCTGGGTGATCTCAGCCAGCTCATGCCGGACCTCAAGATCTCCATCAACCTGTTCGAAGGGCATTTCCGCGACACCGGCATCGTCGAGGACGTGCAGGCCATTTTCGGCAATTCCCCGATCAGCTACCGCCAGCTGGTGTTCGAGATTACCGAGCGCCATCCGCTGGCCAATTCGACCATCGCCAACAGCGTCATCGCGGGCCTGCATGCCTTGGGCTCGAAGCTTGCCCTGGACGATGCCGGCACCGGCCATTCCAACCTGGCCTATATCGGCACGTTGGGCGTCGACGTCATCAAGATCGACCGGATTTTCGTCGACATGGTCAAACCCACCACGACGCAGGTCGCCGTGCTTGATGGCCTGATTACCATGGCCAAGGACCTCGATTGCGAGATCGTCGCTGAAGGCGTGGAAACCGAAGAACAGGCGCTTTATCTGCGCGCTCGCGGTGTCATTCAGGCACAGGGCTTCATCTTTGCTCCGGCTCTGAAGGTCGATGCATTCCGCCAGCTGGCGATCGCTTTGCACGACAAGCGGAGCCCTCGGAGCCGCGTTGCCGACCTCAAGGCCAATGCCGCTTGATCAACTTTAGTTAGAGCGGGCGTGAACTCCACTTTTCAACGCCACAGTTTGGTGGCACCTACGCTTGCTCTAGGGTAGACCAACCGCGATCAGCAGTTGGGCAAAGGAGGATTTGCGTGACGACCGACGTCAACGAGCAACGGAAAGCACTGCGCGAGGCAGCGCTCCACTTCCACGAGTTCCCCAAGCCCGGCAAGCTTGAGATTCAGGCGACAAAGCCGCTGGGCAACCAGCGCGACCTGGCGCTGGCCTATTCGCCCGGCGTTGCGGCGCCGTGCGAAGAGATCGCGGAGAATCCGGACGCAGTTTCCCGGTACACTTCGCGCCAGAACCTGGTGGCCGTCATTTCCAACGGCACCGCGGTGTTGGGCCTGGGCAATATCGGCGCACTCGCCAGCAAGCCGGTGATGGAAGGCAAAGCGGTCCTGTTCAAAAAGTTCGCAGGGATCGACGTGTTCGATCTCGAAATCGACGAACTCGACCCCAAGAAATTCATCGAAGCGGTTACCCCGCTCTGGCCGACCTTCGGTGGCATCAACCTTGAAGACATCCGCGCGCCGGACTGCTTCGAAATCGAGGAAGCGCTACGCGAGCGCATGCCGATTCCGGTGTTCCACGACGACCAGCATGGCACGGCCATCATCGTCGGGGCCGCTGTGCTCAATGGGCTTGAGCTCAAGGGCAAGCGCATCGAAGACGTCAAGATCTGTGCATCCGGGGCAGGGGCAGCGGCAATCGCCTGCCTGAACGTACTCGTCGCGCTCGGCGCCAAGCATGAGAACATCTGGGTCGCCGACAAGGATGGTCTGGTTACCCACAAGCGCAACGACGTGAACGACAAGTGGCGCGGCCAGTTCCGCCGCACCAGCGACGCCACGACCCTTGCCGAGGTGATCGAGGGCGCCGACGTGTTCCTGGGCCTTTCGGCTGCCGGTGCGCTCACGCCCGAAATGCTGCTGAAGATGGCACCGATGCCGCTGGTTCTGGCACTGGCTAATCCATACCCGGAAATCATGCCCGACCTGGCCAAGGAAACGCGGCCGGACGCCATGGTCTGCACGGGCCGGTCGGACTTCCCCAACCAGGTCAACAACGTCCTGTGCTTCCCCTTCATTTTCCGCGGTGCGCTCGACGTAGGCGCCACCACGATCAACGAAGAAATGAAGATCGCGGCAGTTCGCGCCATCGCCAAGCTGGCGCACGAGCCGAGCCTTGAAGCATCACCATCGGGCACCCCGACCGTATTCGGTCAGGACCACATCATCCCGAACCCGTTCGACCAGCGTCTGATCCTGCGCATCGCGCCGGCCGTGGCCAAGGCCGCAATGGACACCGGTGTTGCCAAGAACCCGATCACCGACTGGACGGCCTACCACGACCGCCTGAACCGCTTTGTGTTCCGCTCGGGCCTCGTGATGAAGCCGATGATCGAGCGTGCGCAGGGCAAGAACAAGCGCATCGCCTTTGCTGATGGCGAAGACGAGCGCGTGCTGCGCGCCACCCAGGTGCTGCTCGAAGAACGGATTGGCCGCCCGATCCTGATCGGCCGCCCCTCGGTCATCGAGTCGCGCATCGAACGCTTCGGGCTGAGCCTCGATCCTGCCAAGGACTTCGAGATCATCAACCCCGAGGACGATCCGCGCTATCGCGACTATGTGAGCCTGTTCCATTCGCTGGTGGGCCGCAGCGGCGTGACGCCGGATACTGCCCGTCAGGTGGTGCGCACCAACACGACCGTGATTGGTGCCCTTGCTGTGAAACGCGGCGAGGCCGATGCCCTGATCTGCGGCCTGCAGGGTCGCTTCATCAAGCACGTGCGCGACATCCGCTCGGTCATCGGCCTGCAGGATGGGGTGGCGGACGTCTCTGCCCTCTCCATGCTGATCATGCCGCGGGGCGCGTTTTTCCTGGCCGACACCTATGTGAACCAGGACCCGACGCCCGACGAGATCGTCGGCATCGCACTGCAGGCCCGCAACCACCTCAAGCGCTTCAACATCGAGGCCAAGGTGGCTCTGCTGAGCTATTCGAACTTCGGTTCGCGTGACGGCGACAGCGCTTACAAGATGCGCGAGGCCTATCAGAAGCTAAAGGCTATCGCCCCCGACATGATCGTTGAAGGCGAGATGCAGGGCGATCTGGCGCTCAATCAGGAACTGCGCGATCGCTATGTTCCTGACAGCGTGCTGCGTGGCGAAGCCAACCTGCTGATCTTCCCGAACCTAGACGCTGCCAACCTTTCCCTGACGCTGCTCAAGGAAATGAACAACGCGCTCTCGGTGGGGCCGATCCTGATGGGGCCACGTTCGCCGGCCCACATTCTGGCGCCGTCCACCACCAGCCGTGGAATCGTCAACATGGCGGCTATCGCGGCGACCGAGGCTATCGGCAGCGAAACCTGACACAAAATGGCTGCGGTGGAGGGCAACCTTCGCCGCTGCCACGTGACCGGAAACTTGCGACAACCGGGCCGTTGCGGTAGATGGCGTAACCAGTCCCAAGAGCCAGGATAGATCCGATGAACCAGATCGCCGTATTTGGTGGAAGCGCTCATCCGCAACTTGCCCGGGACATTTGCGACAGGCTTGGCGTGCCGCTGCACCCCACGCTGGTGAAGCGCTTTTCCAACGACTGCATCGAAGTCCACCTGCAAGCCAACTGCCGCGAGCAGGATGTGTTTCTGATCCAGACGCTGAGCGCGCCAGTGCAGGATCATCTGGTGGAGCTGCTGCTGATGCTCGACGCAGCCCGCGGCGCCTCGGCTGCCCGGATTACCGCTGTCATCCCGCACTATTCCTATGCCCGCTCTGACAAAAAGGACGCGCCGCGCATATCCATCGGCGGCCGGCTCGTGGCCGACCTGCTCAAGACTGCAGGTGCGGATCGCGTGCTGACCATGACGCTGCATTCCCCGCAGGTGCATGGCTTTTTCAGCGTACCCGTCGACCACCTCCACGCGCTTGGCGAACTGGCCGCCTATTTCCGGCGCTATGATCTCAGCAATGCGGTGGTGGTTTCGCCTGATCTCGGCAACGCCAAGACAGCAGCCGCATTTGCACGTCGCCTCGGCACGCCCGTGGCCGCCGGCGCCAAGGAGCGCATCAGCGACACCGAGGTTCGCATCTCGGCAATCATCGGCGATGTGCAAGACCGTGACGTCATAGTACTCGACGACGAAATCGCGAGCGGCGGTTCGATGATCGAACTGCTGGCGCACCTGCGCGCTAGCAATGTCCGATCCATACGCATCGCCTGCACGCACGGCATCTTTGCCGGCTCGGCGCTGGAGAGGCTCTGCGCCGAGGCTGGCCTGAACGAGATCGTCTGCACCGATACGCTGCCCATCGGGGCAGGGCCCGGCAACGACAAGCTGACGGTGCTGTCGATCGCCCCCGCACTGGCCGAGGCCATGCGCCGGATCAACAGCGGGGAATCGGTCAGCGCGCTATTTCACGAAACGGCGGCCGCCGATCGCGTTGCAGCGGAATAGCGAAACCCCACGTTAAGTCCTTGTCATCCATATTGGGCCCGTTCAATTTCGGTTTGCCCATGCCCACCCGCCTCAAACGACCACCATTCTGGCGTCCGCTCGCAATGACCGTGGCTCTTTTGGGCTTTCAGGGCTATCTCGGCTTCTCCGCCATCGGCGGGCAGTTCGGCATCGAGAACCGCACCCAGATCCTGCTCGACATCGATCAGCTCAAGGCAAAATCATCCGCGCTGCAGGCCGAGGTCGATTCCTATCGTCACCGCGCAACGCTGATGGATTCACGCCGCCTGGATCCGGACATTGTTACAGAACGGGCGCGCGCGATGCTGAATATGGCTCACGCAGACGACATTCTGGTCATGGTTGATCCGCATAGCGGTAAACCACTTTCCGGTAAATTCGAGCAATTAGCCACAGATGAGTTAACGCGACTTATCGAAGCAGATTCAACGCTCTAGCTTCAGTTTTAAGTGATCGCAGCGCATTGCGTTTCGCGCATTGCTTGCCTTATATTGCGCGACTATGGCCAGATCAGGCCAGCCAGAATTCCATTTCTATGCGGAGCGTTCTCTATGGCGCGTAAGGCTGTGGCCACCAAGGCCAACGTACCTGAATTCACCCAGGACCAGGAACTCGAAGCCTATCGCGAGATGCTGTTGATCCGGCGCTTCGAAGAAAAGGCCGGCCAGATGTATGGCATGGGCCTGATCGGCGGCTTCTGCCACCTCTATATTGGCCAGGAAGCGGTTGTGACCGGCATCACCATGGCCAGCGAGAAGGGCAAGGACTCCCAGATCACCGGCTACCGCGACCATGGTCACATGCTCGTCATGGGCCTCGACCCCAAGGGTGTGATGGCTGAACTCACCGGGCGTCAGGGCGGCTTGTCGAAAGGCAAGGGCGGCTCGATGCACATGTTCTCCAACGAACACAAGTTCTACGGTGGCAACGGCATCGTGGGGGCACAGGCATCGCTCGGCACCGGTCTTGGTTTTGCCGCCAAGTACAAGGGCGACGGTTCCGTCAGCATTGCCTATTTCGGCGATGGCGCGGCCAACCAGGGCCAGGTCTACGAGAGCTTCAATATGGCCAAGCTGTGGAAGCTGCCGGTCGTATTCATCATCGAAAACAACAAATACGCCATGGGCACCTCGATCGAGCGCTCGTCGGCGACGACGGACTTCTCGCAGCGCGGCGCTTCGTTCGATATCCCGGGCGAGCAGGTCGACGGCATGGACGTCCGCATGGTCTATGATGCCGCCAAGCGTGCCATCGAGCATGCCCGTTCGGGCAAGGGCCCGTTCATCCTCGAAATGCTGACCTACCGCTACCGCGGTCACTCCATGTCCGACCCGGCCAAGTACCGCACCAAGGATGAAGTGACGAAGTATCGTCAAGAGCGCGATCCGATCGAGCAGGTGAAGGCTCGTCTGCTGGAATCCGGTGCTGCCACCGAGGAAAGCCTCAAGGCTCTGGAAAACGAGATCCGTGCGATCGTGACCGAGGCGGCTGACTTTGCCACCAACGATCCGGAACCCGATGCATCCGAGCTCTGGACCGACATCACCATCAGCGCCTGACCTCAGTCAGGCGCTAGCGCGCTGAACATTCATCTATCTGCCCGCCGTGTGGCGACTACGCCCGGCGTCTTATTGCTGGAGAGCACATATGCCTCAAATCCTGATGCCTGCGCTGTCGCCCACCATGGAAGAAGGCAAGCTCGCCAAGTGGCTGGTCAAGGTTGGCGACACCGTGAAGTCCGGTGACGTCCTCGCCGAAATCGAAACCGACAAAGCGACCATGGAAGTCGAGTCGGTTGACGAAGGCGTCGTCAAGGAACTGCTGGTGGCCGAAGGCACCGAAGGCGTGAAGGTGAATACCCCCATCGCCCTGGTTCTGGCCGAAGGTGAAACCGCATCCGCTGCTCCGGCTGCAGCTTCGGCCGCAGAAGCTACACCAAGCATGGTCGAGACTGAGGCGCCCGCGCCAGCTCCCGCAGCTCCGGCAACTGTGCCCGCCGCGCCGAAGTTCGAAGCCCAGGAAGATCCGGATCTGCCGGCGGGTGTCGAAATGGTCGAAATGACCGTGCGCCAGGCGCTGAACGAGGCCATGGCCGAGGAACTGCGCCGCGACAAGGACGTCTTCGTCATGGGCGAGGAAGTCGCCGAGTATCAGGGCGCCTACAAGATCACCCAGAACCTGCTGCAGGAATTCGGGCCCGAGCGCATCATCGACACCCCGATCACCGAGCATGGCTTTGCCGGTCTCGCAGTCGGCGCTGCCTTTGCCGGCCTCAAGCCAATCGTCGAATTCATGACCTGGAACTTTGCCATGCAGGCAATCGACCAGATCATCAACTCGGCCGCCAAGCAGCTCTATATGTCGGGCGGTCAGGTTACCGCACCAATGGTTTTCCGCGGCCCCAATGGTGCAGCCGCGCGCGTTGGCGCCCAGCACAGCCAGGACTATTCGGCCTGGTATAGCCACGTTCCTGGCCTCACAGTCATCGCGCCCTATAGCGCCGCCGACGCCAAGGGCCTGCTCAAGGCCGCCATTCGCTCGCCGAACCCGGTCATCTTCCTCGAGAACGAAATTCTCTATGGTTCGACTGGCCTCGTGCCCAAGGTCGACGATTTCGTGCTGCCGATCGGCAAGGCGCGTATCGCCCGCAAGGGTGCAGACGTGACCATCGTCTCGTTCTCGATGGGCATGCGCTACGCTACCCAGGCCACCGAAAAGCTGGTCGCCGCTGGGGTCGACGTGGAACTGATCGACCTGCGCACGCTGCGCCCGCTCGACAGCGACACGGTGATCGAGTCGGTCAAGAAGACCGGCCGACTCGTGACGGTTGAAGAAGGCTGGCCGCAGGGCGGCATCGGCGCCGAGCTTTCGGCTCGCGTCATGGAGCAGGCATTCGACTATCTCGACGCCCCGGTGATGCGCGTCACCGGCAAGGACGTGCCGATGCCTTATGCCGCCAACCTCGAAAAGCTGGCACTGCCGAACGTCGATGAAGTGATCGCGGCGGTGAATGCCGTCACGTACCGCTCGTAAGGAGAACCGGGATGCCAATTGATATCACCATGCCGGCGCTTTCTCCGACGATGGAAGAGGGCAAGCTCGCCAAGTGGCACGTCAAGGAAGGCGACAGCGTCTCTTCCGGTGACGTGATCGCCGAAATCGAAACCGACAAGGCCACGATGGAAGTCGAGGCCGTCGACGAAGGCAAGATCGGCAAGATCATGGTTGCCGAAGGCACCGAAGGCGTGAAGGTCAACGCCGTGATCGCCGTGCTGCTGCAGGAAGGCGAAAGCCTCGGCGCAGCTGCCGCGCCAAAGCCCGCTCCGGCCGCGGATGCTCCAAAGGCAGAGGCACCGAAGGCCGCTGCCGCGGCGCAAGCGCCACAGGCCGCTGCACCAGCACCGAAGCCTGCCGCTGCTCCGGCAAAGGCCGAAGGCGGCAAGGTGTTCGCCTCGCCGCTAGCCCGTCGCCTGGCCAAGGAAGCCGGGATCGACGTTTCCGCCATTTCCGGTTCGGGTCCGAAGGGCCGCGTCGTCAAGTCGGACGTGGAAGCAGCCAAGTCGGGCAAGGCTCCGCTCAAGGCCGCAGCCGCCGCTGCAGCGCCAGCTGCTGGCGGTGCCGCACCGACCGGCATGACCAAGGCGCAGGTTCTGGCACTGTATCCAGAAGGCTCCTACGAGCTCGTGCCCAATGACGGCATGCGCAAGGTCGTGGCTGCGCGCCTCACCGAGAGCAAGCAGACCGTTCCGCACTTCTACCTGACGCTCGATTGCAAGATCGACGCGCTGCTTGCGGCGCGCGAACAGATCAACAGCTCGGCTCCCAAGTCCAAGGACGGAAAGCCCGCGTTCAAGCTTTCGGTCAATGACTTCGTGATGAAGGCCTGGGCTGTCGCGTTGCAGCGCGTGCCGATGGCCAACGCCACCTGGGCCGGTGACTCGATCCTCTACCACAAGCGCAGCGACGTTGCGGTTGCAGTGGCGGTGCCGGGTGGCCTGTTCACCCCGGTGGTCAAGTCCTGCGATACCAAGACGCTTCGCGAAATCTCCGAAGAGGTCAAGGATCTGGCCGGTCGCGCCAAGTCCAAGAAGCTGGCTCCGCATGAGTATCAGGGCGGCGCGTCTTCCGTGTCCAACCTGGGCATGTTCGGCATCAAGAACTTCCAGGCCGTGATCAACCCACCGCATGGCACGATCCTGGCCGTTGGTGTTGGCGAAGAGCGCGTCTATGCGGAAGCCGGGCAGGTCAAGATCGCCAACTTCATGACGGTGACTTTGAGCTGCGACCACCGTGCGGTCGATGGCGCTCTCGGCGCCGAAGTGCTCGGTGTGTTCAAGGGCCTGATCGAAAACCCGGTGATGATGCTGGCCTAAGGGGCAGGGCGCATGAAGACCATCCTCGCTTACGGCGACAGCCTGACTTACGGTGCAAACCCGCGGCCCGACGGGCTGCGGCATGCCTATGAGAACCGCTGGCCGTCCGTGCTGGAACAAGGCTTGGGCGACAATGTGCGGGTGATCGCCGAGGGATTGGGTGGTCGCACCACCGCCTTCGACGATGGCTCGGCTTCATCTGACCGAAACGGTGCGCGTATTCTTCCCGTGCTGCTCGACACGCACAAGCCGCTCGACATCGTCATCATCATGCTCGGGTCCAATGACCTGAAGCCAGCGATCCACGGTCGCGCGCTGACCGCGTCCTACGGCATTCGCAAGCTGATGCAGGTGGTGCGTGGGCATTTCGTGCTGCCCGGCGACGTCATGCCCCAGTTGCTGATTGTCAGCCCACCGCATCTGGTGCCGACCAAGCATGCCGAAATGGGTATCCATTTTGGCGGCGAGGCGGCCATCGCCGAGTCAAAAGCCATGGCAGGCTATTACCGAACCCGCGCCGCTGAATATGGCGCCGAGTTCTTCGACGCTGCCAGCGTCGCCCATGCCGACCCGCTCGACGGGGTTCATCTCGACCCCGCCAATACCCGCGCCATTGGCACGGGACTGATCCCGGTCGTCAAATCCATGCTGGGCATCTAGCCCGACCACTCGACTATTCTGGAGGCCCAAATGGCTGACCAATACGACCTTCTCGTTATCGGCGCCGGCCCCGGCGGCTATGTTGCTGCCATCCGCGGTGCGCAGCTCGGCATGAAGGTGGGCATCATCGAGCGCGAGCATATGGCTGGCATCTGCTCCAACTGGGGCTGCATTCCCACCAAGGCACTGCTGCGCTCGGCAGAAATCTACGGCCACATGAGCCACGCCAAGGACTACGGCCTGACGGTCGAGAAGTTCGGCGTCGACATTGATGGCGTGGTGAAGCGTTCGCGCGCAATCGCTGCCCAGATGAACAATGGCGTCCAGTTCCTGATGAAGAAGAACAAGGTCGACATCATCTGGGGCGAGGCCGTCATCACCAAGCCGGGCGAAGTCAAGGTCGCGCCGACCAAGAAGGCTATCGTACAGCCGCAGGGACCAGTGCCCAAGAATGCGCTGGGCGAGGGCACTTACAAGGCCAAGAACATCATCATCGCCACCGGCGCGCGCCCGCGTGTGCTGCCGGGCATCGAGCCCGATGGCGACAAGATCTGGACCTACTTCGAGGCGATGAAGCCGGCCACCATGCCCAAGTCGCTGGTGGTGATGGGCTCGGGCGCGATCGGCGTCGAGTTTGCCTCGTTCTATCGCTCGATGGGCGCTGAGGTGACCATCATCGAACTGCTGCCGCAGATTATGCCGGTGGAAGACGCCGAGATCGCCGGCCTTGCCCGCAAGCGCCTCGAAAAGCGCGGCATCAAGATCCTGACCGACGCCAAGGTGGCCAAGGTCGAGAAGGGTAAGGACGGGGTTACCGCACACGTCGAACTCAAGGACGGTTCCAAGCAGCAGATCTCAGGCGAGAAGCTGATTTCGGCCGTGGGCGTGATGTGCAACATCGAGGGTCTCGGCCTCGAGACCGTCGGCGTGAAGACGGAACGCGGCGCTATCGTCATCGACGGCTATGGCAAGACCAATGTCGACGGCATCTGGGCCATTGGCGACGTAGCAGGTCCGCCGATGCTGGCGCACAAGGCCGAGCATGAGGCCGTCATCACCGTCGAAAAGATCGCCGGGATGAAGGTGCATGGCCTCGACAAGTCCAAGGTGCCGGGTTGCACCTATTGCGAACCGCAGGTGGCCAGTGTCGGCCTGACCGAAGCCAAGGCCAAGGAAGCCGGTCGCGAGATCAAGGTCGGCCGTTTCCCGTTCGTCGGCAACGGCAAGGCCATTGCACTGGGCGAGCCCGACGGGCTGGTCAAGACCATCTTTGACGCCAAGACCGGTGAACTGCTCGGTGCCCACATGGTTGGCGCCGAGGTGACCGAACTGATCCAGGGCTTCGTGATCGCCATGAACCTCGAAACCACCGAGGAAGAGCTGATCCACACCATCTTCCCGCATCCGACCCTGAGCGAAAGCATGAAGGAAAGCGTGCTGGACGCATATGGCCGGGCGCTGAACATCTAGGGGTCTCCCCAACTACGGCGTCGTTCCCGCGACAGCGGGAGTGGCGTCGAGACAGGTCGTACCTGCTCACCCAGCAAGGAGTTATCCACATGGTCAAGGCGATCCAGATCGGTCTAGGACACTGGGGATTCAGCTGGACCAAGGACGTTATCCCCAAAGTTCACAACGTCGAGATGGTTGGCTATGTGGACTCCAACCCGGACGCGCTCCAACGGGCGCAGACCGAGCTGGGGATCGCGGAAAGCCTGTGCTTCCTGAGCCTTGAGGAGGCAGTGAAGGCCTCGGAACCGCAACTCGCTATCTGCACGCTGCGGACCGAGGCGCACCATCCGGTGGTGAAGCGCTGTCTTGAGCTGGGCCTGAGCGTTATCGTGGAGAAGCCATTCGCCTCGACCATCGCACAGGCCAAGGAACTGGTGGCGCTAGCGCGCGAGCATGGCCGGGTGCTGATGGTCAGCCAGAACTACCGCTTCCAGCCGGCGCCGATCGTGGCAGCCGAACTGGTCGGAGCGCAGAAGTTCGGACCGGTCAACCTGGTCTCCATCGACTTCCGCCGCCACGCCCCCACGCAGGGCTACCGCTACTGGGACATGCCCGATCCGCTGCTGGCCGACATGTCGATCCACCATTTCGATCTCATGCGCATGGTGCTGAACGATAATCCCAAGCGTGTGTCATGCCGCACCTGGAATTCGCCAGCGAGCCCGTTTGGCCATAACCCGATCGGTGTGGCGACGCTGGAGTTCGAACAGGGCACCATCGTTTCCTATCGCGGCAGCTGGATGAGTAGCGGCCCGGTTACTCCTTGGTCGGGCGAATGGGTGATGGATTGCTCGGAAGGGCAAATCCACTGGAGCTCGCGCGACCACTTCATGGGCAAGGCGGGCCCCGACAAGGTCACGCTGCTGCCGCTGGACGGCGAGCCCGAGCCCTACGACCTTCCCCTCATCGAACATACTGACCGTGTCGGCACGCTTGCCGCGGCGGCAAAGGTGATCGAGACGGGCACCATCCCGGCACGTTTCAGCTCGGGAGAAGACAACCTTCACTCACTCGCACTGGTCCAAGCCACAATACTGTCGGCTGAACGCAAAGGCGAATGGGTCGAAATCGCGGAGGTATTGCAATGAGCGTCGGAACCACAGAACTGCTGATCTTCCTTGCCATCGGACTGGTCGCAGGATGGCTTGCCGGCCTGGTGCTGGGTGGCGGCGGCCTGCTGCGCAATCTCGTCGTTGGCGTCATCGGCTCTTTCGTGGGGGGATGGCTGCTCTCGTCCGCCGGGTTGACGCTCCCCATCGAGAACGCGCTCATCAGCCAGATCATCACCGCCACCATTGGCGCTATCGTCGTGATTGCCCTGGCACGGGTGATTGCGCGATAAGGGCAGGAACCTTGAAGCTGGAGCCGCGAGAGGCGATATCTCGCGCAGGCTGTGAGAGGGCAAATTATGGCACCACCAAAACGACAGACGGCGGGCGGGGGCTTCACCATGGAAAATAACAATAGTCGTGCAATTCTGGTGTTCCTCGGCATCGGCATCCTGGCGGGCTTTCTCGCCAGTCTCGTTGTCGGAGGGGGCGGACTGATCACATACCTCGTGAGCGGGGTTATCGGATCGTTCGTGGGAGGGTATCTGTTTAAGGCGCTGCGGATCGATCTCGGTATCCGCAATGATCTGGGCCGCCAGATCGTGACCTCAACGGTCGGCGCAATACTCGTCGTGATCATTGCACGACTGATCGCCTAGCGATCGCACCCAAAAGTCAGGATATCCCTTGGTCACTCTGATCGACAATTCCGCGTTGAAACCACGCCACCCCGAAAAGGCCAACCGGCCCGATAGCGTGGTGCTGCGCAAGCCGGACTGGATCCGCGTCAAGGCGCCGGGCTCGCCGGTCTACAAGGAAACCCAGCAGATCGTGCGCGAGCATGGGCTTGTGACGGTGTGTGAGGAGGCCGGCTGCCCCAATATCGGGGAATGCTGGTCCAAGAAGCACGCCACCATGATGATCATGGGTGAGATCTGCACGCGCGCCTGCGCCTTCTGCAACGTGCGCACGGGCATGCCTGGCCCGCTTGACCCCACCGAGCCGGAAAAGGTCGCCAGCGCCGTCCAGAAGCTCGGCCTCGAACACGTCGTGATCACCTCGGTTGACCGTGACGACCTGGCCGACGGTGGCGCACAGCACTTTGCTGACGTAATCTTGGCGATCCGCACGCGAAACCCGCGCACGACCATCGAAATCCTGACGCCTGACTTCCTGCGCAAGGAAGGCGCGCTGGAGATCGTCGTGGCTGCCAAGCCTGACGTCTTTAACCACAACCTCGAAACCGTGCCCTCGAAGTATCTCAAGGTTCGCCCGGGTGCGCGCTACTTCCACTCCATCCGCCTGCTGCAGAAGGTCAAGGAACTCGACCCCACTATGTTCACCAAGTCGGGCATCATGGTCGGCCTGGGTGAAGAGCGGAACGAAGTGCTCCAGCTGATGGACGATCTCCGTTCGGCCGATGTCGACTTCCTGACCATCGGGCAGTACCTGCAGCCGACCAAGAAGCACTATCCACTACAGCGCTTTGTGACGCCGGAAGAGTTCAAGTCGTTCGCCACGGTGGCCACCGCCAAGGGTTTCTCGCTGGTCTCCTCCAGCCCGCTGACCCGCTCGTCTCACCATGCCGGGGAAGACTTCGCGGCTCTCAAGGCCGCCCGCATGGCAAAGCTTGGTCATTGATGAAACGCTACTTCGAGCGGCATGTGCCGCACCTGCCGCAGCGCATGTATGACATCGTCGCCGACATGGGCGACTATCCGCGCTTCATTCCCAACTGCAAGGCAATGGAGGTCTCCAAGGACCCCGTCGCCGGCGACGCCGATATTCGCCTGGTTAAGATGACACTGTTCTTTGGCCCGATCACGCAGGCCTATACCAGCAGGGTGACGCTGGACCGGGAGGCACTGACCATCAAAGCCAAGGCCGTGGATGGGCCGTTTGCCTATCTCGACAGCGTCTGGACATTCGAGCCTGAGGGCATGGGCACGCGGGTGCGGTTTGAGATCGACTTCAAGATCTCCAACCCCTTCATAGCAGCGGTCGCTGAGCCAGCGTTTGCCGCCAAGCAGGAAGAGATCATCCGGGCTTTCGCCGACGAAGCAGATCGGCGCTACGGCGACTAGGAGCAGGGGCCGGAGTGCCTACTGCTCTTCGTCGCTGGTCAGCACCTGAAGCAATAGATCGAGCGCCGCCCTGACACTGGCCTTGCGCACTTCGTCGCGGCCCAGATCGCCAAACCGGTGCTCAATGACCACGGTCGCCAGCTCTGACGAAACGGCGATGTAGACCAGCCCCACAGGCTTCTTCTCTGACCCGCCGTCCGGGCCGGCAATCCCGGTGACCCCAACGGCATAGTCGGCGCGCGCGGTGTTGCGGGCGCCATCCGCCATGGCACGGGCAACCTGATTGGACACCGCCCCATAGTCACGGATCAACCGTGCCTGCACATGGATCATGCGGGACTTGGCGGTGTTCGCGTAGGTGACATAGCCCCCATAGACCGCAGCCGACGCGCCGGGAATGTCGGTAAGCGCCGAAGCGATCATGCCGCCGGTGCAGCTTTCTGCCGTTACAATGGTCTGGTTGCGTTCGGTAAGGATATCGATGATCCGCTTACCCGGATCGACTGCTGCCTTTGGCGCCATTCAGTCGACCCTCGGAAGTTCTACACTTGCGCTGGCCATAGCAACCATTCCTTCCTCTCGCCCAATAAAACCAAGCGTCTCGTTGGTCGTCGCCTTGATGGCCACGCGAGACACCGAGATCCCCAACGTCTCCGCGATGATTTGGCGCATCGCCGGCACGTGCGGACCGATCTTCGGCGCTTCGCAGACCATTGTCACGTCGAGATTGACGATACGCCCCTTGGCGCGCGCCACCAGCTCTCCGGCATGCTTGAGGAAGACCGTGGAGGCGGCGCCGCGCCACTGCATGTCAGATGGCGGGAAGTGGTGTCCAATGTCGCCTTCACCGATCGCGCCCAGAATCGCGTCGGTCAGCGCATGCAGGCCAACGTCGGCATCGGAATGCCCCTTGAGCTTGGCGTGGTGGGGAATTCGCACGCCGCAGAGCCAGACGGCATCACCAGGCTCAAACTCGTGGACGTCGTAACCAGTCCCGATACGGGTTTCCATGGCGTAGTCTCCGGCAATAAGGCGCTCAGCGAGCGCAAAGTCTTCAGGATGCGTGATTTTGAAATTGTCGCGGTCGCCCTGCACCATGGCAACGCGCAGGCCGGCCCATTCGGCGATCTCAGAATCGTCGGTAAACTGCCGCTTGGTGGTCGGCGCACGCATATGGGCCGAAAAAATCTGCCCAAAACGGAAACCCTGCGGCGTCTGCGCGGCAAAGAGCTGATTACGATCTTCGGTGGTAGCGACCTGCCGTCCGTCGAGCGACCGTTTGATGGTGTCGGTAACAGGCAGAACGGGCAGGGCGCCTTCGAACTGCTCCAGCGCCGCAACCACCCTGCCAACCAGCTCGGGCGTCGCAAAGGGCCGTGCGGCATCATGGATCAGCACAATATCGGGGCGTTGCGGCGCCAGAGCCTTGAGGCCCTCAAGAACCGACGCCTGACGCGTCGCTCCACCGTTCACGGGAGCTTGCAGCCGGACATCTGAAAGCCCCAGCGCCGCATAGCGTTCGGCATGATCGGCATGCAGCACCGGTAGCGCTGAGGTTACATATGGAATGTCCAGAAATGCCCGGATTGTTCGGGCGAGAACCGCTGTCCCGGCGACTGGACGATACTGCTTTGGATCAGTGGAACCATCTGCGCTGGCGCGCTCGCCTCGTCCAGCGGCGACTATGATAACGGCGATGGTTTTCTGACGCATGGACGACGGGAACTCGGTACGAAAAAGCGGACTGTCCCAGAGGTCTAGCGTCCGTGGTGACATGCGGCAAGTGCAGGGCAGACGTCCTGTCATACACACCATTTAAGGTGTTGCGCCGCCGGACATTTTGATTATTGTGCAGGCAGTAGTTTTGATGTGACCATTTCTGGGGCAAATCGTGTCTGAAGATGCCTGTAACTTGAGCATCGGCGGCCACGAGGTTCGCAATCGGGCTTTCCTCGCGCCGATGGCCGGAATCACCGACCGCCCGTTCCGCAAACTGGCCGAGCGTTATGGCGCGGGTATGGTCGTGTCCGAAATGATCGCGAGCAATGCTCTTGCGGTTGGCAACCAGGACATGGCGCGAAAGCTGGGCAAGCCCAACTCCCTGCCGCACATGGTACAATTGGCAGGCTGCGAAGCCGAGTGGATGACCCGTGGCGCCAAGATTGCCCACGACGCCGGCGCCGACATCATCGATATCAATTTTGGCTGCCCTGCAAAGCGCGTGACGAACGGCTATGCCGGATCCGCACTCATGCGGGTGCCCGATCATGCCATGACGTTGATCGACGCCGTGGTATCGGCGACGCCGCTGCCGGTAACCGTCAAGATGCGGCTGGGATGGGACGAGGACAGCCTCAACGCCCCGGACATGGCCCTTCGCGCTGTCAATGCCGGCGCGCAGATGATCACCATCCATGGCCGCACGCGGCAGCAGTTCTACAAGGGCACTGCCCGTTGGGAACTGGTGCGCGCTGTCGTGGAGGCCGTTGACGTGCCGGTCGTAGTCAATGGCGATATCATCAATCTCGATACCGCTCGCGAAGCGCTGGCCCAATCGGGCGCAGCGGCGGTCATGCTTGGCCGCGGCGCCCAGGGGCAGCCATGGACGGTGGCCCAGATTGGGGCAGGGCTGGCCAACCACCCAGCTCCGGAGGCCCCGAAAGGTACGGAACTCGCCGCACTGGTTGCCGAGCACTATGAGGATATGTTGGTCGAGTACGGCACTGCGGTGGGCCTGCGTGCCGCGCGCAAGCACCTCGACTGGTATCTCGGCGCTGCCGGGATCACCCTGGAAAGACCAGCGCGCAATGACTTCCTCAATAATGAAGAGCCAGCGGACGTCCTGCGTCAGATCGGCATCATTTTCTCCGGCGAGCAGAGGGCCGCAGCATGAGTGCTTTGGAAGCCTCACCCCAGGACGAAACTGACTTGCAGTCCACGGCCGTGCTGCAGGCACTTCCGCAGCCCATCCTGATCTGTGGCGACGAGCGCCAGATCACGTTCGTCAATTATGCTGCCGAGGCGTTTTTTGGTGCCTCGTCGAGCGTGCTGACCCGGCAGAGTCTCGATGACCTGATCGCTTTCGGATCGCCGATCATCGCCTTGGTGGAAACCGTCGCGCTGCGCCGTGCGCCAATGACCGAGTATCGCGTGCGAGTGGGCTCGTCCCGGTTCGGCGAAGAGCGCGTCGCCGACGTCTTCGCGAGCCCGCTATCCGACAATGACGGCCGGGTGGCCCTGCTCATCCAGGAACGCACCATGGCCGACAAGATCGACCGGCAGATGGTCTCGCGTGGCGCGGCGCGCTCGGTAACTGGCCTTGCGTCGATGCTGGCGCACGAGATCAAGAACCCGCTGTCGGGCATCCGCGGCGCCGCCCAACTGCTTGAGCAGACCGTGAGCCTCGATGAAGTGCCGCTCGCCCGGCTGATCCGCGAGGAAACCGATCGAATCGTTGGCTTGATGGACCGCGTGGAAGTGTTCGGCGACGAGCGCCCGATGGAGCGCGAACCGATCAACATTCACGTCGTTCTGGACCGGGTGAAGCTGCTGGCGCGCAATGGCGTGGCGCGCGGCATCGCCTTTTTCGAAGAATACGATCCGTCGCTGCCACCCGTCTTCGGCAATCGCGACCAGTTGATACAGATATTCCTGAACCTGGTGAAGAACGCCTCCGAAGCGCTTGAACGCACGCAGAAGCCGGAAATCCGTTTTTCGACGGCATTCCGCCCTGGGATCCGCGTCAGCGTCACCGGCATCAATGAGCGCATCTCGCTGCCGCTCGAGATTATCATCGAGGACAACGGTCCAGGCGTCCCACCGGACATCCTACCGTTTCTGTTCGATCCCTTCGTCACCACAAAGACCAATGGCTCTGGTCTCGGCCTGGCGCTGGTCGCCAAGATCGTGGGTGACCATGGCGGGGTGATCGATTGCGAAAGCCGCCCGGGCCGTACCCGGTTCAGAATATTGCTACCCGTTGCGAGCGGGGCATTCCTGTCACCAATTGAAGAGGAACTGGCATGAGCCATGTAGTCCTGCTCGCCGACGACGACGCCGCCATCCGCATGGTGCTCAACCAGGCACTCACCCGCGCTGGCTACGAAGTCCGTCCTACCGGCAATATCTCCACCATGTGGAACTGGATTACCCGGGGCGAGGGTGACGTGTTGATCACCGACGTGGCCATGCCGGATGGCAATGCCTTCGAGGTAATGCCCAAGATCAAGAAGCTCCGCCCGGAGCTGCCGATGATCGTGATGTCGGCGCAGAACACGTTCATGACGGCCATTCGCGCCTCCGAAGTGGGCGCCTACGAATACCTGCCCAAGCCGTTCGACATCACCGAGGTGCTCTCGGTGGTGGCGCGCGCGCTGGCCGACGCGAAAAAGCCCGCCACTGGCGATCGACGGACCGAAGAGCCAGGTGAGACCATGCCGCTGGTTGGTCGCTCGACCGCCATGCAGGACATCTACCGCGCCCTGGCGCGCCTGATGCAGACCGACCTGACGGTGACAATTACCGGCGAGAGCGGCACGGGCAAGGAGTTGGTCGCCCGGGCTCTCCACGACTTCGGCAAGCGCCGTAATGGCCCATTCGTCGCCATCAACATGGCTGCTATCCCCCGCGACCTGATCGAGGCCGAACTGTTCGGCCATGAGAAGGGCGCGTTCACCGGCGCGAACACCCGTTCGTCGGGCCGCTTCGAGCAGGCCGAAGGCGGCACTCTGTTCCTCGACGAAATCGGCGACATGCCGATGGATGCCCAGACCCGGCTGCTGCGCGTGCTGCAGGAAGGCGAATACACGATGGTCGGCGGCCGCTCGTCCATCAAGACCAACGTCCGTATCGTCGCGGCCACGCACCGCGACCTCAGCCAGATGATCCGGCAGGGGCTGTTCCGCGAGGATCTGTACTACCGCCTCAACGTGGTGCCGCTGCGCCTGCCGCCACTGCGCGAGCGCATTGATGACGTGGGCGATCTGGCAGCGCACTTCCTCAAGGAAGCCCAGCGCGATGGCGAGCCGATCAAGTCGATCTCGCCCGAGGCCATCAAGCTGATGCAGAACTATTCCTGGCCGGGCAACGTGCGCGAACTGGAGAACCTGGTCCGCCGCCTGTCGGCTCTCTATGCCGACGAATCCATTTCGGCCGAGATCGTGCAGAACGAGCTCAACATCGCCGACCGCCCTTCGACGCCGGGCACCGCCGCGCCGATGGACGTGGCCATGTCGGTCGAAACCCATGTCGGGCAGCTGCTGCGTGAATATGAGCCGAACCTGCCACCGGCGGGGCTCTATCAGCGTGTCATCGACAAGGTCGAGGCACCACTGATCGCCATGGCGCTCAATGCCTGCGGTGGCAACCAGATCAAGGCCGCTGATTTGCTTGGGCTAAATCGCAATACGCTGCGCAAGAAGATCCGCACCCACAGCATCGAGATCGTCAAGCACAGTCGCCGCCACGGCTAGGGCGTATCGACGATCTCGCGACGATTGCGATGCTCGCTGAAGGCGAGCGTCAAACCCGCGGCAACCACGAGAAGGGCGCCGGCATAGACGTTGGTCGCCGGAATCTCGGCCCAGAACAGGTAACCGAACACAAAGCTCCAGATCAGAGCGCCGTACTCCACGGTACCCAGCACGCTTGCGGGGACTTCCCGCGCTGCCTCGACCAGGATGAACTGGGCAAGGCCGCCAATCAGCCCAGCGGCCACGCAGAGCGTGATTTCCCAGATGCCCATACCTTGCCAAAGCGGCAGCGCAATCGCGCCCATGATGGTGACGTGAATCAGGTTCTGCGCGAAGACCTGAACCAGCGTGCGATCGCTCTTGGAGATGGTTCGCATGAGGATCATCGCCACGGCCCAGAACAATGCGGCTCCAAGCACCATGATGACCGGCCAGGTGAAGCTGAAGCCGCTGGGATTGGCAGCCACGACAATGCCGAAAAATCCGATGGAGGCGCCTCCGACGCGGGCCAACGTCAGCTGTTCCTTGAGGAAGATCACCGCCAGCACCGTCGTCAGGATTGGCGCTACATAGTAGAGGGTCGTCATTTCCGCGAGTTGCAGCTCGCGGCCCGAGCTGTAGTACATGACCCAGGCGGCCAGCGTCATCAAACCACGGCCGAAGATCATTGTGCGATTCTTGGACCGCCACAGATCGACCACCAGACTCCTACGGCCGATGGCCAGGCAAAGCACCACGATGACAATCCCGCGCACGAACAGAATCTGCGGTGCGGGCAGGGCGGTGATCACGCCCTTGATCATCGCATCATGCACGGAAAACAGCGTATAGGCGCCAATGCCCAGGGCCATGCCAGTAAGACTGGCGGCTTCAACGCGTGCGGGTGCTGGGGCGGACACTGTGGGGCTCTGGGAGGGTGTGCGATACGATGTGTGTGCCCGGTGTCATTGCGGTTGTCTAGTGAGGCAAAGTGCCCAAAACAGGGGGCTTTCGGGGTCTCAGGCACGCGGTGTCACATTTTGGCAACAATTGTCTTGAAGGGTCCGGCGAATTGGGCCAGACTCTGTCTGCGCGGCGGAGATGGAGTGCCTTTCGGCATCAATGAGTGAAGTAGCGGCTAGCGGTGAGATGCCACCACGCGGTGGTGTCAGCGACAATGCCAAACCGGCACGTTCGCTGTTTGCGACTGCGCGTGGCAATTTTCCGCTGCGCGTGCTCGGTTTCGTCGTCGTCTTCGCGTCAGTGCTGATGTCGTCGCTTTCGTTCCTGATCCTCTCAGGCACGACCAATATCGAACCCTCGACCACCGTTTGGACCATCATCTGGATCGCCACCGGCGTTCTGGTTCTGCTGGTTATCGCGCTGATCGTCACCGAGGCTGTGCTGCTGATTCAGGCGCGGGTTCAGGGGCAGGCGGGCGCGGCGATGCAGATCCGCATGGTGACGATGTTCGCACTCGTCGCCGCCATTCCAGCCGCGCTGGTGGCTGTAGTTGCCACCATCTCCCTCAACCAGGGCCTGGACCAGTGGTTCTCCGAGCGCACGCGCGCCATGGTGGAAAGCTCGCGCCTCGTCGCACGGTCCTACATGCTCGAGCACGCCCAGGTGCTGCGCGACGACGTTATCTGGGTCGCGACAGAGCTGGAGCAGGCGCACAATACCTATGTGGAGGACAAGGAGCGGTTCCAGCGCATCCTGACGGCGCTTGCCGTCACGCGGTCGCTGCCTTTCACCTCGCTTGTCACCTCCACCGGCGAAACCCTGATGCGCGCACAAATTGCGGTGCAGGGGGCCTATCCACGCCTACCAGACGGCATCACCGAAGGACTGGTCGAGGGCATTCCCGCCGCCATCGCGCCGGGGCGCGTCAACCTCGTCGGCTCAGTGATCAAGCTGCGCGGCTATGACGACACGTACTTGTTCGTCGCGCGCCCGGTTGAGGCCGAGGTGCTGGAGTACATGCAGCTCACCGACGAGAACATCACCGAATACCGCCAGTACGCGTCCAACCGCCTGGTGTTCCAGATCACCTTCACCATCATGTATGTCGGCCTGGCGGTGGTGCTGCTGCTGGCCGCGCTATGGATCGGTATCGCGCTGGCCAATCGCTTCGTCGATCCCATTCGAAACCTGATGATCGCGTCGAACCGCGTCAGCCGGGGTGACCTCGACGTGCAGGTTCCTGTGCGAGACGGAAGCGGTGACCTGCGCGACCTGTCAAACGGCTTCAACCGTATGACAGAGCAGCTCAAGAGCCAGCGGCTGGCACTGCTGGCGGCAAACGAAATGAATGAAAAGCGCCGCCAGTTTACCGAGGCAGTGGTGGAAGGCGTATCGGCCGGCATTATCGGGCTTGATCCGTTTGGCGCCGTAACGCTGGTCAATGCGCGCGCCTGCGAGATGCTCAACCGTCGCGAAATCGACCTGATGGGCGAGCCCATCGAAAAGGTTATGCCGCAACTAGCCCCGACGCTTGAGCGCGCCCGCTCGGCACGGCGCGGACAGGTACGTGACCAGATCCAGCTCGGCAACGAAACCGACCGGCGCACCTATCAGGTGCAGCTGACGCGTGAAGGCTCGATCACCGAATCCAAGGGCTATGTGCTGACTTTCGACGACATCACCGAACTCGAGTCTGCGCAGCGCACCAGTGCCTGGGCGGACGTGGCGCGCCGTATCGCCCATGAGATCAAGAACCCGCTCACGCCGATCCAGCTCTCCGCCGAGCGGCTGCGCCGCCGCTATGGCAGCAAGCTCGAGGATGACCGCGAGATATTCGACAAGTGCATTAACACCATCGTCCGGCAGGTGGGCGATATCGGTCGAATGGTCGACGAATTCTCGGCCTTTGCACGCATGCCTGAAGCCGCACCCGAAATGGCCGACCTCACGGATACCATCCGCCAGGCGGTTTTCCTGGAGAGCGTGCGCCTGCCGCAGATCACCATCAACACCATACTGCCCGACGAGGCGATCTATGCGTGGTTCGATAACCGCTTGATCGCCCAGTCGCTGACCAACCTAATCAAGAACGCCGTAGAAGCGTTTGAATCCATTGATATGTCCGGCGATTGGCACCCCACGATCACTGTGGAGGCCCAGATCGAAGGCAACCACGCCCGGGTCGCCATTTCCGACAACGGCAAGGGCTGGCCGAAGGACAATCGCCAGCGTCTCCTCGAACCCTATATGACGACGCGCGAGAAGGGCACTGGCCTCGGCCTCGCAATCGTCGCCAAAATCATCGAACAGCATGGTGGCATAGTGGAACTGATCGACGCGGAACCGGATCCAGAAGGCCGGGTCGGCGCCTGCGTGACATTCACGCTGCCCCTGCAGTCCCCAAGCAAATCTTCAGCGGCGGATCCTTCGACCCAGTCGGAGCCCGCGTCCGCCCAACAGGAGGAACCGCTCATCGCTGCGGTGGTTCATAAGTAATGGCACTCGACATCCTCATTATTGACGACGAAGACGATATCCGCGACCTGATTGCGGGCATTCTGGAAGACGAGGGCTTCGAGGCCCGGCAGGCCCACGACGCCGACAGCGGGCTAAACGAAATCGCAAGGCGCCGGCCAAGCCTGGTGTTTCTCGACATCTGGATGCAGGGGTCGCGTCTCGACGGGCTGCAGCTGCTCGACGTTTTCCAGAGCCAGCACCCCGATATGCCGGTGGTGATGATCTCGGGCCACGGCAACGTGGAAACCGCCGTTTCGGCCATTCGCCGCGGCGCTTACGACTATATCGAAAAGCCGTTCAAGATTGACCGGCTGCTGCACATCACCCAGCGTGCGATGGAAGCCACGCGGCTGCGAAACGAGGTTGCCGAGCTCAAGGAGCGATCTGCCACCAAGAGCGCCGACATGATGGGCACTTCGCCTGCTCTGCAGCAGGTTCGCGCCACCATTGAAAAGTCCGCGCCGACCAATTCGCGCATCTTTATCTCGGGGCCGTCGGGCGCGGGGAAGGGCCTCGTGGCCCGCATGATCCACCATCGCAGCCCGCGCGCGGATTCCCCATTCATCGAGATCAACGCCTCCCTCTATGCCCCCGAGGAAGTGCCGGTGGTACTGTTCGGCCGTGAGGCTCGCGAAAAGTCGGGCATCCTCAAGGTCGAGGTCGGCGCGCTGGAAAAGGCCCACGGCGGCACGCTCTATCTCTCCGAGGTCACGTCGCTGCCGGCGCAAACGCAGGCTGCCTTGCTGCGCACCCTGGTCGAAAACCGCTTCAACCGCGTTGGCGGCACGCAGGCCGTCCCCATTGACGTGCGCATCATTTCGTCGAGCTCGCAGAACGTCGCAGCACAGATCGAAACGGGTGAATTCCGGTCCGACCTGTTCCATCGCCTTTCCATCGTGCCACTGCCGCTGACCCCGCTCAAGGAGCGTCGCGAAGACGTGCCGCCGCTGGTGGCAACGTTCATCGAGCAGGTCGCGCGCATGCATAACCTGCAGCGTCTCACCGTGGGCGACGACGCCATGGCGGTGTTGCAGGCCCAAGAATGGCCGGGTAATGCCCGCCAGCTGCGCAACTCGATCGAGCGCCTGTTGATCCTGATGAAGGATCAGCAACCCGAGGACGGTGTCATTACCGCCGCCATGCTGCCGTCGGACATTGGTGAGGTCCTGCCCACGGTCGGTGATACCGACGCTTCGGCCCATCTCATGAGCCTGCCTCTGCGCGATGCCCGCGAAGTGTTCGAACGCCAGTACCTGCTGGCGCAGATCGAGCGCTTTGGCGGCAATATCTCCAAGACCGCGGAATTTGTCGGGATGGAGCGCAGCGCACTGCACCGAAAGATCAAGTCACTGGGGTTGTGAATTAAGTAGCCTGCCACCCGGCTGGTGCGGTAGGCATCAAAAACGTTCTGTGCCATAGTGATGGGCAATGTGTTGATCTGAGGATGGCGGGGACGACGCGGCAGTTCTGGTGCCATCCGAGCAAGCGTAGCAACGACAACAGCGATAACAAAAGCCGCGAAAAGAGGCCCGAATGCCCAGCGAAAAGCAACAAAATCTCCAGGATTCCTTCCTCAATCACGTTCGCAAGCAGAAGGTCCCTGTAACGATCTTTCTCGTGAACGGCGTAAAGCTGCAGGGCGTCATCACCTGGTTCGACAATTTCTGCCTGTTGCTGCGCCGCGATGCGCAATCGCAACTGGTCTATAAGCATGCCATCTCGACGATCATGCCAGGCGCGCCGATCCAGCTGTTCGACCCTGAGCAGAACAACGATAGCGATTAACGAGCTGCAATGACCGATTTTGACGACGAGGAGGCCGTCCAGAAGGGCGGCCCGCAGGCGTTTATTGACCGACGCGCCCAGACCACCAGGGCGGGCCTGGTCGTGCCCGATGTTCGCGGCCACGCGTCTCTGCACTCGATCGAAGCGCGCAAGTCAGAATTCGAAGGGCTAGCGGGCGCAATCGGCCTCGAAATCGTGTTCTCCGAGATCGTCAAGGTACGCGAAGTCAAACCCGCCACCTTTGTCGGAGGCGGCCATACCGAAGCGCTGGCGGCACGCGTCAAAAGCGACAAGATCGACCTGTTGCTCGTCGATGCCTCACTCACGGCAATCCAGCAGCGCAACCTCGAAAAAGAGACCGGCACCAAGGTGTTGGATCGGACAGCGCTGATCCTCGAGATCTTCGGCGAACGCGCCGCCACCCGAGAAGGTGTGCTACAGGTCGAGCTGGCCCACCTCAACTACCAGAAAGGGCGCCTCGTGCGCTCCTGGACCCACCTGGAGCGCCAGCGCGGCAGCGGTGGCTCAGGCTTCATGGGTGGTCCGGGCGAAACCCAGATCGAAAGCGACCGGCGCCAGATCGCCGACCGCATCGTGCTGCTCGAAGATCGCCTGGAAAAGGTCAAGAAGACCCGCGCCCAACAGCGCCAGAAGCGCCAGGGCACGCCCATCGTGGCGCTCGTCGGTTACACCAACGCCGGAAAATCCAGCCTGTTCAATGCCTTGACTGGGGCAGGGGTGTTCGCAAGGACCTCCTGTTCGCAACCCTGGACACCACGGTTCGCAAGCTCGAACTGCCGCACGGTCGCGAAGTCATCCTCAGCGACACCGTGGGTTTCGTCGCCGATCTCCCCACCGACCTGGTCGCCGCGTTCCGCGCGACGCTCGAGGAAGTGCTCGACGCCGACGTCATCCTGCATGCCCGCGACATCGCCAACCCCGATCATGCCGCGCAGGCTCAGGACGTGCTCAACGTGCTAGCCGAGCTAGGCGTTTCCACCGAAACCACGCCGATCATCGAGGTGTGGAACAAGGTGGATCTCTTGCCTGAGGATGCCCTGGTCGGCATCGTGCCTGTCGGCAAGGTCTCAGCCGTTGTGCCGGCTTCGGCGCTGACGGGATCGGGCCTGAATGAAGTCAAGCTGGCCATCGAAAAGGCCATCGGCGAGAAGAGCCGGACTTACCACGTTCACGTGCCTCATTCGGCCGGTTCGGATATCGGCTGGCTGCATGCGCATTCCGAGATTATCTCGCGCGACGAGCCAACCGAACTTGGTTCGGGCTTTGTCGTCCGCGTAGAACCCCGTCACAAGACGGAGTTCCTGGAGCGATTCAACGGACGTATCGAAAGCTCTGACGCCTAAGCCTTGTCCGCGGCGCGGATCTCGTTCCAGTAGCCATCGAGCCTTTCAAGGCCCGCTTCCTTGGGCTCGATGCCGTCTTCGCGGCAACGGGCCTCCACATGGTGGAAGCGCCGGGTAAACTTGTAATTTGCGTCACGCAAGGCCGCTTCGGCATCGACGCCTGAATGGCGCGCCAGGTTGGCCACGGCGAACAGCAGATCGCCGATTTCCTCATGCACGGCCGCCTGATCGCCAGAGGCCCGAGCTTCGGCAACCTCTGTTAGTTCTTCTTCGACCTTGGCCTTCACCGCATCGAAATCGGGCCAGTCGAAGCCGACCTTGGCGGCGCGCTTGGTCAGTTTCCCGGCCCGCGCAAGGGCAGGGAGCACATTGGGGACGTCGTCAAGGAGCGAGGGCGTCACCTCGCCCTTGCGAGCAGCCTTGGCGCTGCGCTCCTCGGCCTTGATGGCCTCCCAGCGGCGCTCGCTCGATGCTGCGCTACCGGCCTCATCGTCACCAAATACGTGGGGATGGCGCCGAATGAGCTTCTCGGTCACGCCGAAAATCACGTCACCGATGTCGAAGTGACCGGCTTCGCTGGCCATCTGCGCGTGATAGATCGGCTGCAGCAGCAGATCGCCCAGTTCCTCACGCAGATCGCCAAAATCCCCTCGCTCGATCGCGTCAGCCACTTCATAGGCTTCCTCGATCGTGTAGTGCCTGATGCTGGCGAAATCTTGTTCCAGATCCCAGGGGCAGCCGCCATCCGGATCGCGAAGCGCGGCCATGATTTCGATCAGGCGGGAGATATCGCGGGATGGCTTCATAATGCGTCTCATTGACTGGGAATCGTGGTGTTGCAGAGCTTAGCAGGTGCGGGCCGCAGGTCGGCTTCATCAGCACCGACTAATCCTCAAATGCGCTCGTGTCATCTCGATTGCGCGCATATCGATGTGCGACCGGAAATGCCGGCAGCCACGGTTCGCGGCGAACGGTCCAGCTCTCGTATGTGGGCACCAGCTGGCCAGGCTCATCAAGAGTTCCAAGATGAACCTCAATTTCGGCGCCGGTACGCGCAAAAACCGACGAGCCGCATCGTGGACAAAAGTGGCGCCCAGCGTACACGCCAGTGCTGCCGACAATCGTCACCGCATCCCGTGGGAACACGGCAGCGGCGTAGAAAAGAGCTCCATGGTGTTTGCGGCAATCGAGGCAGTGACAGATGCCAACACGAAGGGGCAGGCCCAAGGCCACCAGCCGAACATCACCGCACAAACATCCACCAGTGAACTCAACCATGCGACATCTCCTGGGCCAAGCCCAGTCTGGCGCACAGGGCGGTGGTTGTCAGCGCCTATCCTTTATTCGCATAATATATATTATGGAACTATCAGATTAGCGACGAACAGAAACCGGCCGTCAGTATCCAGCTCCAGTTTCGCACGACCTTCAACCACCAGCCGCTGCAGGTGTGCGTGGGCTTCGGTGAGCCCAAGGATGAGGCTGATGCCTTTGAGTGGTCGTCCGAACAATGTTTCGATCGCGTCGATGACCAGCGTGGGTCCGACAAGCGCCTCGTGGAGAACGTCAAGCTGCTCGCGGTGATGCTCGGCAATCTCAGCGGCCCGTTGACCAGCCGCAACGAATGCTGGACCATGACCGGGCAACGCCAGCATGTCAGAAGCGATTTCCGCGGCATCAGCCAGATAGTCGAAATATCGGCCCAGCGGATCGCCGTGGACGTCGGTTTCTTCGATCCCGATGTGCGGCGTGATCCGCATCAGCAGCTGATCACCAACAATCATGAGCCTGTCGCGCTCGTTCACCAGGATCGCCGGCGCCGGAGAATGCCCGGCACCAAGCTGTACCCGCCAAATGCCACCGCCGAGTTCAAGTTCGTCGCCCTCACTGAGAATGTTACAGCGTGATGGCAACCCCGTCGTCATTGGCCGATTTGACGCGCCAACCAGTTGCTCCAGCCAAGCAGGCTCAAGACCGCACTTGCGCAAATGCTCAGCATAGGCCGCAGTGCTCGCAGCATCGCGCAGCGCAGCCATTCGCTGCGCCCGATCCCATTCAACAGCGGTCATCCACAGAGGAACGCCCTGGCGCGACAGCAAATTGCCGACTTGACCCACATGATCGGGATGGAAATGCGTGCAGATGATCCGCGTTATCGGTCCATCGAGCTGAGCAAGGATCGCATCCCATTGCTCGGCAGTATCCGTATCAGCGAAGCCCGTATCGACCATTGCCCAACCCTGCCCGTCCCGCAGCGCCCAAACGTTGACGCCGCCCATCGGCGCGCCGGCCGACACCAGACGAAACCACAAAACGTCAGGATTGACCGGCACGACCTCGCCTCGCTCGGGCCCGCGTCCCAAAGGCTGCCGAGAATCTGCTTCAATCTGCTGGTTCATGCTGGTCTCTGGAATGTGCAACGCCGGCCGCGCTTTTGAGACGCGGCCGGTCTGAAATTTTGTCCGGCTGGTTTGGTACAGTCAGACCGCCGATGCAACGCCGAAATTCACTCAGCGATGCCAGATATGGTCACCGCCATCGGCCCTGGCAATACGCCCATGACTGTTGACAGGCTCGGCATTGCCATCGGTCAGGAAAGCGATACCGGCTTCATCTTCGGCGGGCACCTTGGCCAAAGTCCGGGCACCATCGGGTGTGCGAGCGACAATAACGCCGTGACGCGCCCTGCCCTCGCGATCATAGAGAACGGTGAACGTCTCGATAGTCGCGATCCCCTCATAGCTCTCGTCGATCCGCGGCATTTCCTCCCGCGCCTGATCGGCCACCGCCTGATAGTTGAAGTCCTGCGGAAACCGGGCGTGATCCATGGGCTTGTTTGACAGCACAATCGAGTGATTGTGCGTGGCAAAGCCGCCATTGGCGAAAAGTAGGCCATAGGTGCCGCCCTGGCGCAGCAACTTGACCATATTGACCACGGCGTGAGCCATGTAATTGCCGATTGGCCCACCGCCGAAGGTCAGCCCGCCAAAAACTGTGGCCGGCTTGTCGAGCGGCCAATCGAGCACGCGCCGCGCCATCTTCGGAACGCATGGGAAGCAGCTATAGAGCTCCACGTGATCCAGATCGGCGTTGGTCAGGCCATTGAGCTCCATGGTCTTGGAGATCGAAACGATCATCGACGGTGAACGGTCATAGCGGTCACGATAAAGCGGCTCGTGATCCTCATGCGCAGCGGCGCCAAGGCCGATATAGATCAGCCTGCTCTCGTCGACACCGCGCCGGCGCGCTTCAGCGAGGCTGGTGACGATATAGCCGGCGCCTTGGTTGACCGAACTGTTGGCAACCATAAGCTTGTTATACGGGTGCGAGATTGGCCGATTGCTGGGCGACGGCGTCTGGATTTCCTCTGATGTTGCGCCCTTCCGCAGCCAAGCGCCATCCGTATCCTTGGCCACCGCGGCAAAGCGCGACCAGATCGCACCGGACTCCGCTTGGCCTTCGGCGAGAGTCTGCCCATAGGCAGCGCGTCCTGCGTTTTCATAGAGCGGATAGACATCGACCGGGCCGTTGAGCCCATAGCGACGGCGATATGGCGGGCTCATCGAGGCCGACATGTCGGCAACCGTGCTGAACTGGGGGCGCCCTTCTGCAGCCGCCTTCTTGGCAAAGTGAGCGGCGGTGCGCAGGGCCTCGCCGCCGACCACGGCCGCCACCTTGACCGTCCCGGCCCCGATCAGGTTTGCCGCCTCATTCAACAGCAGCACAGGGCTATCGCCATTGGCCTGCTCGGTCGTGGAGAGCAGTTTGGGCTTGGCGCCAATGCTGGCGGCCAGTGCCGGTGCGATCTCGCCGAGTTGCGGCCAGGAGATCTGGTCCACAGTAGCGAGGGACTCGATGTCGCCAAGCCAACCACCGCCGGCGTCGGTATCGGCCGCCTCCAGCGCCTTTTTCATCAACCCGCGAGAGTCGAGACCGAGGTCAGGATTCTCGGGCCGGTCGGAAAATTCGCCAACCCCGACGATGACTGCAATTCGTTCTGCATCCATGCTCATGGCTCTCTCCCTATCGCGCCTTCCAGACCGGTTCGCGTTTTTGTGCAAAGGCGAGCGGACCTTCCTTGGCATCTTCCGATGTCATCAATGGCCCGATCTCGCGGATCGTCCGTCCCCAATGCGCGTCGTCGGCAGCCATGCGCCCATCATCGATGGCCATGGCGATACGCTTCGAGGCCTGCACCGAAAGCGGCGCATTGACGACAATGCGCGCGGCCAGCTCCAGTGCCGCTTCCATCAGCTGGTCGAAGGACACCACCTTGTTGACCAAACCCAGTTCATAGGCGCGCTCAGCGCTGATGCGCTCCCCGGTCAGCAGCATTTCCATGCCGATCTTGCGCGGCAGTTGCTGGATAATGCGGAACGCTCCGCCGGCACCGGCGATAATCCCTCGCTTGACCTCCGGCAGGCCGAAGAAGGCCGTGTCGGCCGCAACCACCAGGTCTGCGGCCAGCGAGATTTCCGTGCCGCCACCGAGGGCGAAGCCATTCACTGCCGCAATGATTGGCTTGGAAATGGGATGCGAGACAAAGCCGGCAAAGCCCCAGGCGGCCTGTGCCGGATCGTCCGGCTGCAGGCTTTCCCCACGCGACACCGCCACGAGGTCGGCCCCGGCGCAAAATGCCTTGTCCCCTGCCCCAGTCAGGATCACGACCCGGATCTCCGGATCGGCCTCTGCATCTTCGAGGGCCAAACCAATCCCCAAATGGGTATGGACGTTGACCGCGTTGCGGGCTTCCGGCCGGTTCATCGTCACAATCATGACGTGGCCGCGCTTTTCAACCAGAACTGCCGTGTTGGCGTGCTGCATTATTCGTCCTCCCAATTATTCCGCAGCCTGGCTTTGCAGGGGCGTTTCCAAGATTTCATCCGCGACGAGACGACTAATTTGCTCAGCGTCCAGCCCGAGCCAGTCGGCGACGACTTCTTCCGTGTGCTCGCCAACGAGGGGCGCTGCGCGAACCGGCGGATCGGGCAAATGCGTCGACTGCACCGGAGCATTCTCCGCCAGCATTTCCGCCCCGATATGCGGGTGGATTTCGCTGCGGAAGAACCGGCGCTGGCGGAAGTAGTCCCACTCCGGAAGGTCAGCGACGCGCATCATCATCCCAGCCGGAATGCCCGCCTTCTGCAGCAGATGCATGGCATCGCGCGGCGTCCTGTCGGCCAGCCAGGCCTTCACCCACCCTTCGATGCGAGCCGCCTGCTCACGCCGCCCGTCCGCAGTTTGCAGCTGCGGATCGAGCGCAAGATCCGCGGCCCCCATGACCTGGCACAGTGCCTGCCAATCGGCATCGTTACGCACGGTAACAGCGCACCACTCGTCATCCCCCTTGCAGGGATACAGCCCCCAGGGGGCATCGGGCGGAGCGTCGCTGATGCCAGCCTTGAGCTTGGCAATATCGATGGCCATGTGACCCAGCATGATTTCGGATTGCGCGATCGAGACCGTGCCACCCCGCCCCGTACGCAGTCTGCGGTTCAGCAGCGACAGCGCGCCGATCACCCCAAAGCGGGCGGCCGTGTGGTCCGGATAGATCGTCACCGAGTCCGAAAAGCTCTCGGGATCGTCCTGATAGCGCCACTTGTCGGTGAGCCCGGCATTGGCGCGCACAAGCGGGCCATAGCCCATTCGACCGCTCCACGGCCCCGTGGGGCCGAACGCCGAGCTGTCTACCATCACCACGCCAGGATTGATGGCGCTAATCTGATCGTAGCCGAGACCGAGCTTGTCGAGCGTGCCCGGCTTGAAGTTGGAGAGGATGATGTCGGCCTGCTCGGCCAGTTTCAGAAACAGCGCGCGGCCTTCGGGATGTTTCAGATTAACGCCCAGGCCCCGCTTATTGCGGTGACCAACGGCGAAGCTGATCGAAATGGCCTCGCCCGACATGGACTGACGCGAGCCATCGGGAAAAGCGCGGGCCTCCACCTTGATGACGTCGGCACCCTGGTCGGCCAACAGTCGCCCCTGGTCCGCGCCCACCACGATGACTCCCATATCGAGCACTTTGATACCTGCCAGAGGACGGGCATCTGAAGCATGGTCCGCGGCCGCTTGCTTCTTTCCTCCTCCGACGGTCCCTGCATATTCACCAAGCGCAGGCGCCCCTGCCTTCGGCCCGACGCGGTGGCCGTCAATCACCATCACGCCGTTCGGCAGATGCACCGAGCCACCGTCTGGCGTTGTCGTTTCGATGATGGCCTGCCGGGCAGCGATCTGGTCGGTTTGCAGAGTTTCTTCCAGCGTCAGCAACGCCCCGATCGGCACGCCATTTTGCTCGCCCTCAAGTTCCAGCTCGGCGCGGGTCTTGGTCAGGAAGAAGGCCTCGATCGCCGGATTAAGCGTCGTTGAGCCAAACCGTTCGTGCAGTTTGTTGTATTTCGGGTCCGCGAACTCGGCGGGACTTCCCATCCAGGCAAACATCGACTGCCACTGTCGCGGCGACAGCACGCAGATGCGCACATGGCCATCCTTGCACTTGAGGATGGGGTAAAACACACCGCGCGGCGGGCGAGACCGTGGCAAGTCGCTGGGCCGGGTGCCCGATGCGGCACTACCACCAATGCCATATCCCGGGTCCAGCGCCTGACTGGCGCCGTCGAGCGCCGAATAGTCCAGATGCCCGCCCTGCCCCGTCCGGACCGCATGGAACAGCGCCAGCGATGCCACATAGGCGCCCTGAGACGCCGACGCACCCAAGCCAATCTGGGCGGGTGGAACCAAAGGCGCCCTCCCCGTCAGGCCCGATCGGGCCAATTCGCTGGAGAGGGCCAAAAAGATAGGGTCAGTCGCCGACCAGGATGAGAATGAGTTGCCAACGCCGAAATCGGAAACCGACATCACCACGAGGTCTGGTCGATCCCTGCGCAGCTCGCTGGGCGAAAGCGGAAACGCAGCCTTGGGCGACGCGTCAAGCAGCACCAGGCTCGCTCGATCAATCATTCCCGCCAGCTTGGCAATATCGGCTGGATTATCGCGATCGATAACTGTGCTGCGCTTACCGGCATTCAACGCCGTGAATTCGATGACTTCAGAACGATTTCCAGCGAGAGGGCGATCTACCTGTCCGCCAAGCGGTTCGATTCGCACTACTTCTGCGCCAAGTTCTGCTAGCGTCCTCCCGATCGCTGCGAACGGACCCGGAACAAAATCAAGCACGTAATTGCCTGACAATGGCCGATCCAGGGTCGTATTCATTGCAGGGCCTCCCTTCCTAGCATATGGATAAACCAAGCACCTATTAACGGACGATGCCCGTCCAAAATACGTCAAACGAGAGTCGATGCAAGAGCCCGTTGCCAAGCCTGTCGCAAAACGCCCTGCTTCCGGGAGGGGAAGGCCCAAAGACCCTCTTTTGGAATCAAAGGTTTATGAGGCCGCCATAAAACTTTATTCCGATGCCGGATGGAGCGGGTTCAACTTCGAGCAGATTTCCAAGCTCGCCGGCGTGGGAAAAGCTGCCCTCTACAGCCGTTGGCCGACGCGCGAAGAACTGCTGGTCGCGACCTTTGAAACCCGCTGGTCGGCGCTTTCCGCCATCGATACGGGCTCCCTCAAGGGGGATATTCTGGCGGTCGCCGAATTCGCCATGTGGCGCTACACGACCTCAAATATCGTCCTGCACATGCAGGTTGATGGGCGGCGCGACGAAGAGTTCCGCAAGATGGCAACACCGTTTGCCAGCAGGACGACTCAGGCCATCCGTTCGATTCTGGAGCGTTGGGTCGATCGAGGCGGGCTATCGCCGGACGAGAATGTCGACCTGTTGGTCAACATGCTGATGGGCACCATCACGTCCCGGGTTGCACGGATCGAAATGCAGCCGATGAACCATGATCAACCCGAAGCCAGGCAGTTCATCGAGGATCTGGTTGAGTTCATGATGCGCGCTCTCACGGCGCCCCGAGGAGACAGTTCGCCGCAGACCAAAGTCGAATGAGCGGCATAACGTTCTGATTTTTCTACCTGATTATTCCTGAGCATCAGATTTTCGTTCAGGGAACCCGACTGCCCCCTTGCGCGGCAGTCGAACGCGCATATTATGGACGCATGCCGTCTGTAATGCAGACCAGCGATTTGGCTTCCCTTGGGAGGGGGGGCCGAGCGAAATAAAGACCCTGAACGGGCACGGTCCAACGACGCGGCATGCTCCAATAATCCAGACATGCCAAGGGAGGGTCGTGTCTATGCGCGCTCGGCATCTTACGAGTTCAACTCGTCGTACTTCTTACGTTTCGATCGTGGCCGTATCATTGGGTGCGCTGCTCGTCGCGGCCGCCCCGGCTATGGCACAAGGCGTGCCCTACGGAGCGCCGAAGGAAGACTTCATCGCGGCCCTTGCGGACATGGACCCCGTCGAGATGGTCATGCAGTCGGTGTCCTCGCCCGGCAATGCCAACAGCCTGCCCACAGAACGCTATGCTGCCGCTGTTGAGGAATGGTCGGGCGGCAAGATCACGGTCAAGATCGTCTACGGCTCCGCGATCATGCAGGGCAACACGGCCCCCGCGATTGCCGATGGCCGCATCACCTATGGCGGCGTAATCGCCCAGTATGATCCGTCCAATCTGCCAACCAGCGCCGCGCTGGTCGATCTGACCTTCGCATCCAACGCCCTGCCTTTCGCCGGCGTGCTGCAAAGCTGGGGCATGATGCTCGAAACCGGCAATGCGAACGAGCGTGCCTGGGAAGAGCAGCGCGACTATGGCGTCGAACCCGGCTTCGTCGTCAGCGGAGTCAACCCAAGCGGTCTTTTCTGCCGCGAGCCCCGCAGCACTTTGGCCGATCTGAAAGGCGTTCAGACCCGCACCGGCGGCGTAATGCATGCGCGCCAGATCGAAGGCATCGGCGCAGCCAACGTCTCGCTCCCCTACAGCGAAATGTTCGAGGGCCTGCAGCGGGGCATCATCGATTGCGCCCTGACCAATCTGAGCACGGCCGTTGTCGCCGGCATTATTCCCGTCGCGCCGTACCACACTACGGTTCGCGACCATAATTTCGCACTGACCGCGACCAACGTCGCCTTCGACCAGGTATTCTGGGAAGAGATCCCGCTCGAAGCCCGCCAGCTCCTCTACGACCTCCAGAAGGTCTACATCGATGCCAGCATCCGAACGCTCTACCTCGGCGCGCAGGAAGGCCTGCAGATTGCGGCAAGCAGCGGCGGCAAAGTTGAGGTGATGGATGAGGCTGCAAATGATCAACTCGCTTCCGTCAACGACGAGCTGTTGAACGACCTGCGCCAAAGCCCCTATTTCGACGACGGCAATGCGGTGGTGGATACCCTGCTTGCCGCCTCCACCAAGTGGGACGGCATCGTCGAAGAACTGGGTTACACCGCCATGGACCCAGGCTGGCCAAACTTCGGCACTTGGTATGATGATGCCGCCATCGACCTCACGCCCTACATTGACCGTCTCTACCAAGAGACCATGCTGCAATACCGTCCGGAGTAACGGGGATGAGCGCTTCTGACACCGTCTCCCCGCAGGTTGCCATCGGCAACCTGCGCACTCTCGGCCTGTCCGCTATCCAGTTCCTTTCCGCGGCGGCCATCGTCCTCCTCATGAGCCATGTCCTGCTCAACGTGTTGATGCGCTATGGCTTCAACGCGCCCGTGCGCGGTACCAACGAAATCGTCGCCGCCTGGTACATGCCCGTGATCGCGTTCTCGGGCTTTATCCTGGCGCAGTATTTTGATCGGCATATATCGGCCAATATCGTCTTCGATCAGCTGCCGCTTCGCGTGCAACGTGAAGTTGTCATTGGTGGCCTCCTGCTATGCGTTGCCGTCTGCGGTCTCTTCGCCTTCTTCACCCTCGAGGAAGCGACGCACAGCTTTTCGATCAATAGGCGCGTGATCACCGGTTCGCAGAGCCTGATCGTCTGGCCCGCCACCTTTGCCGCGCCTATAGCCTTCGCAGCGATCTGCGGCATGCTCGCATACTCAGCCTGGCGGGTTCTGAACGGCCAGCCCCAGGCGTTTCATGGCGGCGCTGAGGACGAAGAGGCGCTTCCGCCGCCGACAAAGATCGAACACCCCAATGCGGTCCGCGACTGGATCGTGCGCGGCATCATCCTGGCGCTTCTGGGCGGATCCTGCTGGCTGATGTTCACCCTCGACTCGCGGCAGGCCATCGCGTCCGCTGCCCTGGTCGCCATGCTCACCCTGTTGTTCCTCAAGGTGCCGGTGGCCTTTGCATTGGCCATTCCCGGCCTGCTGGGCATCTATGCGGTGCGGCCGCGCGCCGTCTACACCATGCTGGAAGCCGAGCCCTATGAAGCCGTGGCCCAGTGGACCTACTCCGTGCTCCCGATGTTCGTCTTCATGGGATTGCTGCTTTGGAAGTCCGGCCTCACCACTCGCATCTATGTTGCAGCCCGCCAATGGTTGAGCTGGCTGCCGGGCGGTCTGGCCGTCAGCACCAATATCGCTGGCACCGGCCTCGCAGCAGTGAGCGGTTCGACCATCGCCACCACCTACGCGCTGACCCGCATCGGCGTGCCCGAAATGCTCAAGGCGGGGTACGACAAGCGTCTGGCCATCGGTTCCGTGATGGTTTCGGGTCTGCCCGGTCAGCTGATCCCACCCAGCACCTTCCTGATAATCTATGCTGGTATTGCTGAAGTTCCAATCGGCCCCCAGCTGATGGCGGGGATTCTGCCAGGCCTGATGGTCGCTGTAGTCTTCAGCATTGCCATGGTCGTGCTGGCATTGGTGATGCCGAGCGTTGTCGGCCGCGGCAAGAACGCCGCTCAAGTCGATACCGGTCCTCAAACGAGCTGGTCCGAGCGCTGGGCCTCCATGGCCGCCGTTTGGCCCCTGCCCGTCCTGATCGGCATTGTCCTGGGCGGCATGTATTCCGGCGTCCTCACAGCCACTGAGGCCGGGTCAGCTGGTGCCTGTGGCGCCGTTCTCGTCACGCTGTTACTGATGGGCAAGAAGGCCGGCAAGGCCATTCTCGAAGCCAGCATGGAAACCGTCATCGTCACCGGCAGCATCTTCCTGCTGATCATCGGCGCCGAAATCCTGTCGAGCATGCTGACCCTGTCTGGCCTTGCCGACGGCTTCGCTGCGTGGATCAGCAATGCGGGCTTCGACCGCGTACAGTTCCTGCTCATCGTGATGGTGGCCTACCTGATCCTCGGCATGTTCATGGATCCGCTGCCGATCCTGCTGCTGACCGTGCCCCTGCTGATCCCCATCCTCCACGAAATGCAGATCTCCCTGCTGTGGTTCGGCGTCTTCGCTGTCTTCATGGGCGAACTCGGCATCCTCACCCCGCCGGTCGGCATCCTCTCCTTCATCATCCACAATCTGATGCAGGAGAAATCGGTCAGCCTGGGTGAGAAGGTGAGTCTCGGTGACGTGTTCATGGCAGTCGCCGGGTTCATGCCCATCGCCATCCTCGTCGCGTTGCTGCTAATTTTCTTCCCGGAAGTGGCTACGTGGCTGCCGGACTCCATGTCCGGGCGATAGGCAAAAAGGGGCGCTCCGGCGCCCCTTTTTCTTGCCGGAAACGCTCCCGCAAAACCTCACCGAAAAGCAGTGGACATTTTTGACCACTTGGTCAAAAGTATCATTCGAGGTGGAGATCTGGGGAGGTCACTATGCGGTTCGGTTACAAGGCTTCGGCGGAGCAATTCGCGCCGAACAAGCTGCTTCAATTCGCCATCGAGGCGGAAGAGGCGGGCTTCGAAACCGCCTTCATCAGTGATCACTTCCAGCCCTGGAAACACACGGACGGCCACGCGCCCTTTGCGCCATCCTGGATGGCTGCCGCGCTGGCCCGTACCCAAAAACTCGTGGTCGGCACGTCGGTCCTGACGCCCACTTTCCGACTGCATCCATCCGTCGTTGCCCACGCCTTCGGTACGCTGGGCGCTATGTTTCCCGAGCGGGTCATTCTCGGTGTCGGCACCGGCGAGTCACTCAACGAAGTGCCCTCGACCGGCATGGTCTGGCCCGAACTCAAGGAACGGTCCGCCCGCCTGCGCGAGGCCGTCAAACTCATCCGCCAGCTCTGGAGTGAGGATCGCGTCACCTTCGAGGGCGAATACTATCGCACCCAGAACGCGACCATCTACGACCGGCCGGAAAAGATGGTCCCCATCTATCTCGCGGGCGCTGGTCCACTGAATGCGAAATACGCTGGCCGCGCGGGCGACGGCTTCATCTGCACATCGGGCAAGGGCGCTGAGCTCTATGTCGATACCCTTCTGCCCAACGTCGCCGCCGGACGCGTCGAATCCGACCGCGCCGGCCAGCCATTCGAGCGCATGATCGAGGTGAAGGTTTCCTTTGACCCCGACCATGAACGCGCGCTCAACGACACGCGCGGCTGGGCTGCGCTCTCGCTGACGGCCGAAGAGAAACACTCGATCGAAGACCCCGCCGAAATGGAGCGTCTTGCCGCGCAGCTCCCAATCGAGAGGATTGCCAAGCGCTGGATCGTCTCCAGCGATCCCGACGAACACGTCGCCGCAATCAAGACCTATATGGACTATGGTTTCGACCATCTGGTCTTCCATGCGCCGGGCGAAGACCAGAGCCGGTTCATCGCGCTCTATGCCAAGGAGATCCTCCCGCGGCTACGCGCACTGACGCCGAACAGCCCAGCGAGTTAGGCCAAGACGATGACGATGCCACGTTACACAGTCTGGGGCGTTTCAGGATTGCCGGAGGTTGGTGCGGGCGACGATCTGGCCGCCCTCATCGCAGGCGCCATTGAGGCCTCGGCGTCCGGCGACCCGGAAGCAGCGCTGCAGGATGGCGACATTCTCGTCGTCACCAGCAAGATCGTCTCCAAGGCAGAGGGCCGGCAGGTGCCGGTGGCGGATCGCGACAAGGCAATTGCCGAGGACACCGTGCGGGTTGTCGCCGAGCGCGTGCATCCCGGCGGCGTCACCCAGATCGTCGAAACCCGCCATGGCCTCATCATGGCCGCCGCCGGCATCGACACATCCAACGTTCCCGATGGCCTAGCCCTGCGCCTCCCGGATGACCCTGATCGTTCGGCACGCGAGCTGTGCTCGGCCTTGCGTCAGCACTATGGCCTTTCGCTGGGCGTCATCATTACTGACACCTTTGGCCGCCCCTGGCGCGTCGGGCAAACCGATGTGGCGATCGGGGCTGCCGGGATGATCGTCACCGACGATCTGCGTGGCGGCGTCGATGCCAATGGCCGCCCACTCCAGGTCACGATCACCGTGCTGGCCGACGAAATCGCTGGCGCCGCGGATCTGGTCAAAGGCAAGGCCAGCGGCATCCCTGTCGCCATCGTGCGCGGCCTCGGCCGCCTGGTGACGGCAGTCGACGCGCCGGGCGCACATACCCTCGTGCGCTCGGTGGACGACGACATGTTCCGCTTCGGCTCGGCCGAGGCCTATCGGCTGGGCTACGATGCCGCCATGGCCGAAATGCGCGACCAGAAGACCCTCCAGGACAAACGCGTCAAACAGGACTGACCCCATGCGCACCCTGCCCTCCCTATTCGCCGCTGCACTTGTCCTGGCGTCTTCCGGCGCCGCGTTCGCGCAGACGGCCTACCCGTTCACCCTCGACAATTGCGGTGTCTCGGTCACCCTGCCAGCGGCGCCGCAGCGCGTCGTGACCATTCGCTCCACCAGCAGCGAAATGTTGTTGGCCCTCGGCCTTGGCGACCGGATTGTCGGCGTCAGCTTTCAGGACGGTCCCGCGCCCGAGCCTTGGACGGCACAGTCCCTTGCCCTGCCCGTCCTCGCGGAAAAGCTGCCCTCGCAGGAAGTCGTCCTCGCGACCGAGCCCGATCTCGTCTATGGCGGCTGGGAGAGCAATTTCTCCGCCGATGGCGCAGGCGAGCGCGGCATCCTGACCAACCTTGGCGTCGCCAGCTACGTTTCGCCTCCGGCCTGCCGTTCGGTGAGGCCACCCAAGCTGACATTTGATGCGGTGTTTGACGAAATCGCCCAGGTTGGCGCCATGTTCGACGCCACCGACAGCGCCAATGCCCTGATCGCCGGGCAGCGCGCTGCACTATCCACGGTCAAACCCGATACGCGCGGCCTCACCGCCCTCTGGTACTCCTCGGGCACCAAGGAGCCCTATGTCGGGGCCGGCAACAACGCGCCGCAGATGATGCTTGAGGCGCTGGGCCTCAAGAACATCATGGGCGACGTGGACGATGGCTGGGTATCGGCCAGCTGGGAAGCCATAGTGGATGCCAACCCCGACGTCATTGTGCTGGTTGACGCTGCGCGCAATTCGGCGGCCCAAAAGCAGACCCTGCTCGCTGAAAACCCGATCACCAGCCGCCTCGATGCCGTGATCAACAAGCGCTACCTCATCATTCCCTTCCCCGCCGCCGAAGCCGGTGTCCGCAACGTGAGCGCCACCGTCGACATGGCGGCACAACTCGCAGGGCTCGGTTTCACGCCGTGAACCAAGCAGGCCTGGCAACGTTGAGCCTTGGCCTGCTGGCGCTTCTCGCGGTCAGCATCATATTGGCAGTGACCCTTGGCCCGGCCGACATTGCCCCGGTCGAAGTCTGGCAGACCATCGCCCATCACCTGGGCCTCTTGGCCGAGAGTCCGACCGGACGCCTGCGCGATGCCATCATCTGGGAGCTTCGCCTGCCGCGCGTGCTCGCCGCCGCCGCCATCGGAGCGGGTCTGGCCCTTTGCGGCGCGGTCATGCAGGCCCTCACCCGCAATCCGCTCGCCGACCCATACCTATTGGGCCTCTCTTCTGGCGCATCCCTTGGGGCCGTTGCCTTCCTGCTGCTGGGAGCGAGCCTGCTGATGTCGCTAGGGGCCTTCCTTGGAGCCGGCCTCGCAATGGGGCTGACCCTGCTGGTTACCCAACTGCTTGGCGGCGCAACGCCCACACGGGCAATCCTCGCGGGCATTTCCGTCTCGGCCCTCGCGGCCGCTGGCACGTCATTTCTGATCTTCTGGTCGGCAACCGGCGACTCCTATCGCGAAATCCTTGGCTGGCTGATGGGCTCGCTCAGCGGCGTCGTCTGGTCCGACGCGCTGCTCGTCCTGGGCGCCCTGGCCATCGCCGGCCTGCCGGTTCTGCTGTCCGGCCGCGCGCTCGATGCCTTTGCCTTCGGCGACACGGCCGCAGCGGCGCTCGGGGTAGACGTCGCCCAGCTGCGCTGGCTGCTGCTTGGCGGCACGGCACTGCTCACGGGCATTTTGGTGTCGATTGGCGGTGCTATCGGCTTTGTCGGCCTCATCATTCCCCATGTTGCCCGGCTGGTGACTGGCTCACGCCATCGCCTGCTCCTGCCCGTCGCCATGCTGGTGGGCGCCATCTTCATGGTGTGGACCGACACGGCGGCCCGGACACTGTTTGCGCCTCGCGAACTGCCGGTGGGCATCATCACGGCCATGCTCGGCGCGCCGATCTTCCTCCTGGTGCTGCTCCGCTACAGGCGCATCACATGAGCCGCACGCTGACCATAACCGGTGCCAGCGTTCACCTTGGCGCCCAATCAATTCTCGAGAGCGTCAACCTGACCGCTGACGAGGGCAAGGTAACCGCCCTGATCGGCCCGAACGGCGCTGGCAAATCCACCCTGATGCGTGCTGCCCTCGGCCTGACACCGCTGTCCAGCGGCAATGTCTCATTTGACGACGGCGACCTGCTCGCCATGCCCCGCCGCACCCGGGCGCGATGCACTGCATTCGTTGAACAAACCGGCGGCACCGACGCGCGGCTTACGGCTCGGGAAGTCGTGATGCTGGGACGAATTCCGTTCCAGTCGGTCTGGCAGTCGGCCGCATCGAGCGAAGACAACGCGCTGGTCGACGCGGCACTAACCGAAGTCGACATGCTGGCCTTCGCCAATCGCCTCTACCACACCCTATCGGGGGGTGAGCAGCAGCGCCTGCACATCGCCCGCGCACTGGCCCAGAACCCCCGCCTGCTGGTTCTGGATGAGCCGACCAACCATCTGGATGTCCACGCACAACTGGCGACCCTCGACCTGCTGCGCCGGCGGGCTCGCGCCGGGGCGACAGTGCTTCTGGCCCTGCACGACCTCAACCTGGCAGCGGCCTTCTGCGATGCCCTCGTCGTCCTGCATCACGGTCGGCTGGTTGCCTCGGGAACGCCAGCAGAGGTGCTCACTCCGGGCCTCCTTCGGCAGGTCTACGGTGTCGATGCAACGCTGGTTCACCACCCGCGCACTGGCCGCCCGATGATCGCATACGACGTGCCGGAGTAAATCGATACAAGACGCGCGGATTGCGATTGACAATCACGCGGTAGCAACTCAAAAATTTGATCGAACGGTCAAATTTCCAAATCGATGGACGTGGGAGGCGCACATGGAATTCGGCATTACCTTCAAGGGCTTTATTGAGGCCGATCGCGCCCGCTATTTGGTGCGCGCTGCCGAATATGCCGGGTTCAGCTACTGCTGGTTTTACGACTCGCACATTCTCTGGCGCGATTGTTACGCCGCTATTGCCATGTGCATGGAACACACCAAGGACATGCGCTTCGGCCCGCTGGTCACCAATCCGGACGTGCGCGATTGGTCCGTGGCCGCCTCCATTTTCGGCTCGCTCTCCAAGCAGAGCGGTGGCCGCTTCGATCTGGCCGTGGGCCGTGGCGACAGCTCAATGCGCGTCATGGGCAAGAAGCCAGCGACGCTGGCCCGCGTTGCCGAATTCATCTCCAAGACGCAGGCCATGGTGCGCGGCGAAGAGGTTTCCTATGGCGAGATCCCTGCCCCGGTGAAATTCCCCTGGGCCGTTGGCCACGAAATGCCCAGCTGGATCGCCGCCTATGGCCCACTGGCACTGAAGACGGCCGGCGAACATGCGGACGGCGTCGTCCTCCAGCTCGCCGATCCCGGCCTCTGCAAGTGGTTCACCGACCAGTGCATCGACGCCGGCAAGGCTGCTGGCCGCGACATGTCAAACTTCCGCTCAATGGCCGCTGCTCCCGCCTATTTCGGCGACAAGGCCCGCGCCATCGAGGCGACCAAGTGGTTCCCCGCAATGGTCGGCAACCATGTCGCTGATATCGTTGAGAAATACGGCGCCGACAACGACCAGATCCCCAAGAGCCTCACCAGCTACATCGAGAAGCGCCGGGGCTACGACTATTCCAAGCACGGCCAGTCGGATAACCCGTTCCTCGATTTCATCACGCCGGACGTGGTTGAGAACTTCTGCGTCCTCGGCGAGCCGGAGGACCACATCGCCAAGATGCATGCCCTCAAGGAAGCGGGCGTGACACAGTTCAACATCTACCTGGATAGCGGCGACGAAGAAGAGATCATCGCCAACTACGGGCGACACGTCATTCCGGCGTTCCGGTAGGCCTCAGCGGTTCAGGATCGTTCCGCTGGTCACATCGATCCGCATCCCATCAAACGCCGGCGTCACATGCGCCGGCGTTTCTGCGTCGGTGCGGGCGTAATCGAGATCGATATGCATGTTGGTCAGCACGGCCTGACGCGGGGCCATTTTCTCAATCCAGCCAAGGGTTTCGGGCAGGCTGAGATGGCTCGGATGGGGCGTCGGCCGCAATGCGTCGATGATCCAGAGATCGAGGCCCTCTAATGCTGGCAGAGAGGCCTCTGGCAGGTCCGACAGGTCGCAGGAATATGCAGTATTGCCAATGCGATAGCCCAGCGACGAGATGTTGCCATGCGTCTGCTCGAAGGCCGTGACGGTGATCGAGCCACCCGGGCCGTCGACCGTCAGCACGTCATCAACGGCGATCTCATGGGCATTGAGGATCGGCGGATAGTCACTGCCTGCCGGTGAGACGAAGCAATAACCGAATGATTCCAATAGTCTGGCACCCGTCACCGCGTCGAAATACACATCGACCCGGCGGCGATTGTGCAATGCCAGAACCCGCAGATCGTCGATGCCGTGGGTGTGGTCGGCATGCGCGTGGGTATACAGAACCGCGTCTACGCGATCGACATTGGCCGCCAGAAGCTGCTCGCGGAGGTCGCATCCGGTGTCGATGACGATGCGGGTTGGGGTGTCACTCCCCTCGCTAAACCCTTCCAGCAAAAGGGAACATCGCAGCCGCCGATTGCGCGGTTCAGCGGGATCGCAGGCGCCCCAGCTGTTGCCGATGCGGGGAACGCCGCCCGAGGAGCCGCAGCCCAGGATGGTCGCGATGATCCGTTGGGCCGCCGGCATGATCAGAGACCGGTTTTCGCGAAGAGCCGGGCGAAGTTAGCGGTGGTTTCCTGGCCGAGTTGCTCGAGCGAAATGCCCCGGGTTTCGGCCAGTTTCTCGGCGGTGTGGCGCACAAAGCTGGGTTCGTTCGGTTGCCCGCGATGCGGGATCGGCGCCAGATAAGGTGCATCAGTTTCAACGAGATAGCGGTCGGCCGGCACGAATTTGGCGACTTCACGAATTTCTTCAGCATTCTTGAAGGTGATAATGCCCGAAAACGAGATGTATCCGCCCAATGCGAGAGCACGGCGGGCCAGATCCTGACCTGCGGTGAAGCAATGCAGAACGAAGGGGAATGCCCCCAGCGCGATTTCCTCTTCGAGGATGGCGGCCATGTCCTCATCAGCAGCGCGGCTGTGGATAACCAGTGGAAGACCGGTGATCCGGGCGGCCGCAATGTGGCGGCGCAAACCGGTCGCCTGGGCCTCGCGCGGGGCGTTGTCGTAGAAGTAGTCGAGACCCGCTTCACCGATAGCAACGCAACGGGGATGGGCACTTAGCCGGACAAGATCATCCGTTTGTATATGCAATTCCTGATCGGCGTGGTGGGGATGCGTCCCCACCGAGCACCAAACGTTCTCAAAACGTTCCGCAATCGCAGCGTATGTGGAAAACTTGTCCACATGTGTGGATATCGTCACCATTCCGGTGACGCCAGCAGCGGCGGCGCGCGCCAGCACGCCGTCGATATCGTTGGCCAGGGCCTCGAAATCGAGGTGGCAATGGCTGTCGATCAGCATCTATTCGGCCTTGCGCTCGATGCGGGCGAACACGCCCTGCGGCACCGGAAGTTCAAGCCCCGGCTTCAAGCATGCTGACACTTTGCTGTCAGAAATCATGCGATTTTCTTGCGGCACACCGAGCTGGTCGAGCAAACGCGCCGCCGAGGCAGGAACGAAAGCCTGCATCGGAATGGTCAGACGGCGAACCGTATCGGCCGTAACGTAGAGTACGGTGGCCATGCGCTCCGGATCGGTCTTTTTCAGCGCCCAGGGTTCCTGCGCGGCAAAGTAGTTATTGGCCGAGCTGAGGGCAGCGATCAGCGCGCCGGTCGCTTCGTGGACCAGCTGCTCATCCATGGCCTTCTGCGCCGCTTCGATGGCCTCGCCGACTTCGGCAATCAGAGCCTCGTCCGCTTCGGTGTAGGCACCGGGAGTCGGGACCTTGGCATCGCAGTTCTTGTTGATCATCGACAGCGAGCGCTGGGCGAGGTTGCCCAGGTTGTTGGCGAGATCGGCATTGATGCGGTTGGCAAACTTTTCGCGGCTGTAGTCGCCGTCCTGACCGAAGGACACTTCGCGCAGGAAGAAGTAACGCATGGCATCGGCGCCATACTCTTCGACCATCTCGAATGGGTCGATGACGTTGCCCAGCGACTTGCTCATCTTCTGGCCGTCGACGGTGATGAAACCGTGGGCGAAGACGCGGTGCTGCACCGCAAGGTTCGCGCTCATCAGGAAAGCGGGCCAGTAGACGGCGTGGAAACGGATGATGTCCTTGCCGATGACGTGCAGGTCCGCCGGCCAGAACTTCTTGAACAGCTCGCTGTTCTCATCGGGGTAGCCGACGCCGGTGATGTAGTTGGTCAGCGCGTCGACCCACACATACATGACGTGACCATCGGCGCCGGGAACCGGAATGCCCCAGTCGAAGGTGGTGCGCGAGATCGAGATATCCTGCAGGCCGCTCTTCACGAACGAGATGATCTCGTTGCGGCGCTCCTTGGGAGCGATGAAATCGGGATTGGACTCGTAGAGCGCCAGCAGCTTTTCCTGATAGGCCGAGAGGCGGAAGAAATAGGTCGGCTCTTCAACCCAAGTGACTTCGGCACCGGTCGGGCCAAAGCGCTTGCCGTCCTTTTCGGTCAGCTCTTCTTCGTCGAAATAGGCTTCGTCACGAACCGAGTACCAACCCTTGTAGGTCGACTGGAAAATGTCGCCGTTGTTGTTCTCGGCCATGGTCTTCCAGATGGCCTGGCTCGACTTGTGGTGGCGCTCTTCAGTGGTGCGAATGAAATCATCATTCGACACTTCAAGAAGCGCAGCCAAACGCTTGAATTCTGCTGAGTTGCGGTCAGCCAGTTCGCGCGGCGTGATACCCTGCGCGGCGGCGGTCTGCACCATCTTGATGCCGTGCTCGTCCGTACCGGTGAGGAAGTAGACTTCCCGGCCTTCCAGCCGCTTGAAGCGGGCGATGGCGTCGGTCGCGATCATCTCGTAGGCGTGGCCGATGTGCGGCGCGCCATTGGGGTAGGAGATCGCAGTGGTGACGTAAAACGGCTTAGAGGTCATTGGTGCTCGGCAGGAACGGAGGCGGTTGTCAGAACATGCTTCCTGATCGCGTCAAAAATGGCGACGAGCGTCTGTTTCATATCCAGATTGATGCTGTCGGCCTCCGCGAAGAGGGTGTGTGCCTTGTCCCATAGCTCAGTGGCCGAGGCAAGGCGGATGCGGTTACCCGGCTGCATGGCGGCGTTGCGGGCTTCGTCTGCCATCCAGTCGTCGAGCATCTCGCGCGCAAAGCTGAGTTCGGCACTTTGCGTATCGGCACCCAACACTTCGGCGAGACGGATCGCGACGGCTGAGCCGTGGGCGCCTGGATTGGCCAGAAACTGTTGCAGGGCGCTCAAGGCGGAGTCCGCCTCCAGCGCCAGGGTCTCGAACGCCCGGCGCGGGCGCCCCCCGGCCAGCGCGACTGCCCGGTCAAGCTCGGCCTGCCCCAGCGAGGGATCATGCTCGACCAGAACGGCCCGAACATCGTCAGGGCCGACCGGGCGGAGCGCCAGGTTGTGGCAGCGCGATTTGATCGTGGGGAGCAACTGACCCGGCCGGTGCGAGATCAGCAGGAAGATGGTGTCGGCGGGCGGTTCCTCGAGCGTCTTGAGCAGCGCGTTGGCGGCCGATGGATTGCAATCGTCGATGCTATCGATGATGGCGACGCGAAAGCCCGCCCTGCCCCGCGTGTGATGCAGGCTGTCGCGCAGGTCGCGCACATCCTCGACGCGGATGACGGTGTAAAAACCCTTGGCGTCCTTTGGCCGGCGGCGCAGCAGGAAGAGGTTCGGATGCGACATGGCCGCGATCTGTTCCTCGACGCGATGGCCTTCCTCATCGCCAGTAGCCGTCAGGATGGCAGCAGCCAGCTCGAAGGCAAAGGTCGCCTTGCCGATGCCCTGGGGTCCATGCAGCAGGATGGCGCCCGGCAGGCGGCGAATGGCGAGCTGATTGAGAATTGCAGCGCGCGGACCATCGTGGCCACGGGCGCGCTGGCGGCGCTCGGGCGGCGCGACATCGGCAATTCCGTCTGGATCGCTCAAGCCGGTGCTCCCAGCACTTCAGGGAAGCGCTGGCACACAGCCTCCCAGATCGCGGCTTCCAGCGCATCCTCGGACTGAGCCGCGGAGATGACAACGCAGCGGTCGGGATTGTCACGCGCAATGGCGAGGAACCCATCGCGCAGGCGCTTGTGCCAGTCGATCTCTTCCTTCTCGAAGCGATCGCCCGTCAGCGCCAGGCCATCCTCGACGGCGCGCTCGGCGACGCGCTTGAAGGCGGCTTCGGGATCCATATCGAGCACGATGGTGAGGTCGGGCGTGTTGCCGTTGAGCGCGAGGGATTCAAGGCCAGCAATCAGCTTCTCATCCACGCCACCGGTCAGGCCTTGGTAAGCGCGGGTGGAATCGTGGAAGCGATCGGACAGCACCCAGATGCCATTGCGCAGGTTGGGCGCGATCAACTGGGTGACGTGATCGTAGCGGGCGGCGGCGAACAACACGGCCTCGGCACCGGGACCCCAGCTTTCCGAGCGCCCTTGCAGGATGAAGGAGCGGATGGCCTCGGCCTTGGGCGTGCCACCGGGTTCGCGGGTGCGAACAGCCTCGATCGAGTGCTGCTGCAGATTGTGCAGCAGGCGTTTGACCTGGGTGGATTTGCCCACGCCCTCGCCACCCTCAAACGTGATGAACCGGGCGCGATTGGCTTTAGGAGTTGGTGCCTGTTGCAGCATGTCTTCGGGCTCAATTGCTTCGATCAGATCACGTCCTCCCGTCATCACCTCGGGGCAGACCCGAGGGCTATGCAACTGAGGCGCGCTCGTCAAGTAAGGAGGGCTTTGGATCAGCTTTGACTTAGAGAACTCAGTCTCCCCCTCGTGGGGGGAATAAGGGGTGGGTGTGTCGCGAGCATCGGACTCGTGGAGAGATACCCCCACCCTGCTCGATGACGGATTTAGCGACGCTAAATCCTATCTCGCTTCCCTCCCACAGGGGGGAGAGATTCCTGACTGATGGACCTGGAGGAAGCCTACAGCCAGCCCAACGCCAGCTGCTTGAGGGCGTCGGTGGCTTTGCGGACGATGTCGCCCTGGCCGACGGATTCGGCGGCGTAGAGCGGGGCGACCTGGACGAGCTGGTCGTCACAGAACACGCGCAGTTCTGCGATCTTGTCGCCCTGGGTGACCGGAGGCATTAGCGGACCGGTATAGACCACCGAGGCGCTGAGGCACTTGCGCGAACCGCGCGGCAGATAGAGAGCCACTTCGCCCTCCCCGACCAGGCCGACGCTGGGGCTGGTGCCGCCATAGACATTTGCATAGGCCACCACCGCGCCATCGGCGTAGGCAGCGACGCGTTCGAAGGCGCGTGCGCCCCAGGTGATGAGCTTGCGGCCCTCTTCGGTGCGCTGCGCCATTGAGGTGAGGCCATGCAGCACGGCGACCAGACGGCGGCCGCCTTCATTGGTCGAAATCACCGACCCGTAACCGGCAGCTTCCGTATGCCCGGTCTTGAGACCATCCACGCCGATACCCAGCTCGACCAGCGAATTGCGGTTCGGCTGCTTGATGCCGTTCCACTCCATCTCCGGCTCGGAGAAGTAGTGGTAGTATTCAGGGAATTCGCGGATGAGGTAGCGCCCGAGATCGGCCAGATCGCGCGCCGTCACATACATGTCAGGGTCCGGCAGGCCGGTGGGATTGGTGAAGTGCGAGCCGTCGAGCCCGATTTCCTCGCCCAGTTCGTTCATCATCGCGGCGAAGCTGCTTTCCGAACCGGCAATGCCTTCGGCAAGCACGATGGCCGCGTCATTGCCCGACTGGATGATCACCGAGCGGACGAGATTTTCGACGGAAATCTTGGAATTGAGTTCGGCGAACATGGTGGAGCCCCCGGAGCGTGCGCCACCCGTGCGCCATGCATGTTCGGAAACGAAGAACTCATCGGACATGTGCACGCGGCCGTCGCGGACCTCGTTGAACACCACGGCGATGGTCATGAGCTTGGCCATGCTGGCCGGCTCCATGGGCAGATCGGCGTCTTTCTGGAAGATGACCGTGCCGGACTGCTCGTCCATCAGGATGGCGAACTTCGCCTTGGTGTCGAACTGCGCCTGCCCAAATGCCGGCGCGGTTACCGCCAGCACCACCGTCAAAATCGCCCAGATCCGTCTCACGTTTGCCCTATCCTTTGAGCGCCGGATTGTCTCCGTCACCCACTAATAGAGAACTATGTCTCCAAGTCCAAGTTCGCGGGCCAGAGCAGTCGCATCGGAACGGGCGACACCCGGCTTGAGATAGGTCAGCGTCAGGCGGGTCGCCGGACGGCCATTTGCAGTCACCTGCTCTTCGGACACTGCGCCCAGAACGGCGAAGCGCTCGGCCAGAGCGATGGCGTTGTCCTGATCGGCAAAGACGCCCAGCGCCATCTTGACGTTGCGCTCATCGGCATCGACCGATTGCACCCAATCGTTGAGATCGGGCGTCTGGGTCGCCATGGCGTTAACCGCGGCATGGGCAGAGCCGATGGCAGCATCCTGCTGCTGGGGCGTGGTATCAGCGTAGGAGAAGAGGCCGCCGAAGAAATTGCCGGCGATATCGGCCAGCGAATTGGTGTTGTCGGCATAGGCGAACTGGGTGCCGCCGGAATTGATTGCCGGGCCGTTGTAGCTGGCGACCAGCATGCGGGTATCGTCGCCTTCGAGCGGCGCCGGACCGACATATTCGGCAGTGATTTCGGTGTGGCCCTTGTTCACATAGCCCAGCATTTCAGCGGCACGATGCGATAGGTCCATGATGCGGCCGGGCATGTAGGGGCCACGATCGTTGACGCGCACGATGACCGAACGGCCATTTTCGGCGTTGGTCACGCGGACGTAGGATGGCAGCGGCAGCGTCGGATGCGCGCCGGTGATGGCATTGGCCGAGAAGATTTCGCCATTGGCGGTGCGGCGACCGTGGAAATCGGAGCCATACCAGGAGGCACCGCCGGAGGCGACGTAATCGGGCTGCTCGGCAGGGGTATAGACCTTGCCGCGCACGGTATAGGGCTTGCCGACCTGATAGCGGCCACCGCCCTTGGGCGGATTAGCGCTGCGGCTGACACGCGGCGAAACGCCGACGCCGTATTCTGACGAGGTAAAGGCAGCGCGCTTGACCGTTGCCCCCGTTCCACCGCTGGCACAGGCAGCGATCATCGGGGCAATCAGGGTCGCGAGGGCGACATAACGGATGGCTTTGTGCCAGGCGGGCGTCGTCAAAATACTCAAACTCTACGCTGTTCTACACTGCGAGCGCCGATTGTAACGCGAGACGGCCACTCGTGCCCGCAAGGAACATTTTTCTGGTTTAGAGGAGGTTAAGGACAACAGACTGTTACCGCCCGCTGTCGCTTTTGACGCATATGTGAGAAGCATCGCCGGAAATGATGCGACAGCAATCCTGACCTTGCGTAAGTGCGGATATAAAGATATCTTTATGTCACTGACGCATATCGATGAACTGAGGTGATGGCGATGAGCCAGCATGAAGACGCCCACATTCCCGACTGGAACGAGGTCCGCACGGCGATGACCAAGGCTGCGCGTGACCGCATCCTGATTCTGGACGGCGCAATGGGCACCATGATCCAGCGCCTCTCCCTCACCGAAGAAAACTTCCGGGGCGAACGCTTCCGGGACTGGAAGCTGCCGCTCAAGGGCAACAACGACCTTCTGGTCATCACCGAACCCCAGATGATCGAGGATATTCACTACCAGTACTTCATGGCTGGGGCCGATATCGTCGAAACCAACACCTTCTCGGCCACTTCGGTGGCGCAGGCGGACTATGCCTGCGAGGAAGCTGTCTACGACATCAACTACCAGGGCGTGCTGGTTGCCCGGCGGGCCGCCAAGCGTGCCGAGGCCGAAGACGGCCGCCGCCGCTTTGTTGCCGGCGCCATCGGGCCGACCACCAAGACCTCGTCCATGTCGACCGACGTCACCAGCCCGGGTTTCCGCTCGATCACGTTCGACCAGCTGCGCGACGCCTATAGCGAAGCCATTCGCGGCCTGATCGACGCTGGTGCTGACCTGCTGCTGTTCGAGACCATCACCGACACGCTCAACACCAAGGCCGGCCTGTTCGCCGCCCGCCAGCTGTTCGACGAGCGTGGCATCGACGTGCCGATCATGATTTCGGGCACCATTACCGACCTGTCCGGGCGCACCCTGTCCGGGCAGACGCCCACCGCCTTCTGGTATTCGGTGCGTCACGCCAATCCGCTGACCATCGGACTCAACTGTGCGCTGGGCGCCAATGCCATGCGCGCGAATCTTGGCGAGCTGTCGGACCACGCCGACACGCTGATTTGCGCCTATCCCAATGCCGGCCTGCCCAACGCGTTTGGCCAGTATGACGAAACGCCCGAATTCATGGCCGAGCAGATCGAGGACTTCGCTGCCTCGGGCTATGTCAACATCGTGGGCGGTTGCTGCGGTTCGACGCCGGACCATATCCGGGCCATCGCCCAGGCCGTTGCCAAGCACAAGCCGCGCGCCATTCCCGAAGTGCCGCGGTTGCTGCGCCTTTCCGGCCTCGAGCCGTTCACGCTGACCAAGGACATTCCCTTCGTCAACATCGGCGAGCGCACCAACGTTACCGGCTCGGCCCGCTTCCGCAAGCTGATCACGGCCGGCGACTATACCGCCGCGCTTGATGTGGCGCGTGATCAGGTCGCCAATGGCGCCCAGGTCATCGACATCAACATGGACGAGGGCCTGATCGACTCCAAGCAGGTGATGATCGACTTCCTCAACCTGCTGGCCGCCGAACCCGACATCGCCAAGGTGCCGCTGATGATCGACTCGTCCAAGTGGGACGTGATCGAGGCGGGCCTGAAATGCGTGCAGGGCAAGGCGCTGGTCAATTCGATCTCGATGAAGGAAGGTGAAGAGGCCTTCCTGCATCACGCTCGTCTGGTGCGCGCCTATGGCGCCGCCGTCGTGGTGATGGCGTTCGACGAGACCGGCCAGGCAGACACCCGCGAGCGCAAGGTGGAAATCTGCACCCGCGCCTACAAGCTGCTGACCGAGAAGGTCGGTTTCCCGCCCGAAGACATCATCTTCGATCCCAACGTGTTCGCGGTTGCCACCGGCATCGAGGAGCACAACAACTATGGCGTCGATTTCATCGAAGCGACGCGGGACATCATCAAGACCCTGCCCCACGTGCATATTTCGGGCGGTATCTCAAACCTCAGCTTCTCGTTCCGCGGCAACGAGCCGGTGCGCGAGGCGATGCATGCCGTGTTCCTGTACTATGCCATCCAGCAGGGCATGGACATGGGCATCGTCAATGCCGGCCAGCTGGCCGTGTATGACTCAATCGAGCCCGAACTGCGCGATGCGTGTGAGGACGTGATCCTCAACCGTCGCCCCGACGCTACCGACCGGCTGCTCGAACTGGCCGAGCGCTATCGCGGCACGGCGGGCAAGGAAGCCGCGGCCAAGGACCTGAGCTGGCGCGAAGGCACCGTCGAGGAGCGCATCGCCCACGCTCTGGTCAACGGCATCACCGAATATATCGACGCCGACACCGAGGAAGCGCGCCAGAAGCTGCCGCGCCCGCTGCACGTGATCGAAGGTCCGCTAATGGCCGGGATGGGCATCGTTGGCGACCTGTTCGGCTCGGGCAAGATGTTCCTGCCACAGGTGGTGAAATCGGCCCGCGTGATGAAGCAGGCGGTGGCGCTGCTGCTGCCCTATATGGAAGCCGAAAAGAATGCCGATGGCGACGCTACCGGCCGCCAGAGCGCCGGCAAGGTGCTGATGGCAACGGTGAAGGGCGACGTGCACGATATCGGCAAGAACATCGTGGGCGTCGTGCTGAGCTGCAACAATTACGAGATCATCGATCTCGGCGTGATGGTGCCTGCTGCCAAGATCCTGCAGACCGCCAGGGAGCAGAATGTCGACATTATCGGCCTGTCTGGCCTGATCACCCCGTCGCTTGACGAGATGGTTCATGTGGCGGCCGAAATGGAGCGCGAAGGGTTCGACATTCCGCTGCTGATCGGTGGCGCCACCACCAGCCGCGTCCACACTGCGGTGAAAATCCACCCGCGCTACCATGCGGGCCAGGCCGTGCACGTTAACGACGCCAGCCGCGCGGTGGGCGTGGTGGGCAGCCTGCTGTCGCAGGACAGCAAGGTCAGCTTCATCGAAGATATCCGCAAGGAATATGCCAAGGCCGCTGCCGCGCATGAACGCGCCGAGAGCGAAAAGCAGCGCGTGCCGATCGCCAGGGCTCGCGAAAACGCCTTCAAACCCGACTGGTCCGGCTATGCGCCGCCCAAGCCGGCCTTCCTCGGCACGCGGGTGATCGATGACTTCGACCTCGAAACGCTGGCGAAATATATCGACTGGACGCCGTTCTTCCAGACCTGGGAGCTCAAGGGCCGCTACCCCGCCATTCTGCAGGATGAGCGGCAGGGCGAAGCTGCGCGGCAGCTGTTTGACGATGCCCAGCGCATGCTCAAGCAGATCATCGAGGAAAAGTGGTTCCAGCCGCGCGCCGTTGTCGGCTTCTGGCCAGCCAACGCCGTGGGGGACGACATCCGCCTCTATGAGAACGAAGGCCGCGCCGACGAACTGGCAACCCTGTTCACGCTGCGCCAGCAGCTCAGCAAGCGGGATGGCAAGCCCCACATGGCGCTGGCCGACTTCGTGGCGCCCGAGGGCACGCCGGACTATATCGGCGGCTTCGTCGTGACGGCGGGCATCGAGGAAGTGGCTATTGCCGACCGCTTCGAGCGCGCCAATGACGACTATTCGTCTATTCTTGTGAAGGCCCTGGCCGACCGCTTCGCCGAGGCTTTTGCCGAAGCGATGCACGAGCGGGTGCGCAAGGAATATTGGGGCTACGGCGCCGAAGAGACCTTTGCGCCCGACGAGCTGGCCGGCGAACCCTATCGCGGCATCCGCCCGGCGCCCGGCTATCCCGCCCAGCCGGACCACACCGAAAAGACCACGCTGTTCCGCCTGCTGGACGCCGAAAAGAATGCCGGCGTGACGCTGACGGAAAGCTACGCCATGTGGCCGGGCTCGTCGGTTTCGGGGCTCTATTTCAGCCATCCGGAGTCGTATTATTTCGGCGTGGCAAAGGTGGAGCGCGACCAGGTGGCCGACTATGCCCAGCGCAAGGGTATGCCGGTGGCCGAAGTCGAGCGCTGGCTCGGGCCGATCCTGAACTACATTCCGGGCCCCGCCATCGTGGCGGCGGAATAAGGGTTCCAGCCTCGCCCAAACTCGATCTGTTCCTCCCCCTCAGGGGGAGGCTAGGAGGGGGTAGCCCCAAATGTCTCGCCTTGAACAAATACCGGTGACCCTCGTGACCGACCCAGGTCAGCTTCTGGCGCTGGATAGTGATACCGCCCTGCTCCGCCTGCCCGCCAATACCGGGCATGGCCATGCCGATGGCACGCACTGCGTCGCCTGTTCGACGCGGATGGACGTGCGGGCGCTGCTGTTTGATCTGCTCGAAGGGGCAAAACAGGGCCTGCGGCCGCCGTTCAAGCGCGTGGTGGTGGATGCCCGTGCGTTGCCGGATACCGGCGAAGTGATTGCTGCGCTTCAGGGTCGATTGCCGGCGCAGGCGCTGCGCGACCACACCGTGGCGCGGACTTTTGTGTTGGTGGGGTAGACGCCTCGTCGCCCACACTGATCAACACCCACAATGCTGCCCTCGGACTTGATCCGAGGGCCTATTACGCCTCGGCGGAAGCGGCCTATGGCCCTCGGATTTAGTCCGAGGGCAGCGCAGCGTATTTTGCGGGATTGGAGCCTAAGCGAACCGCACCAGTGGTGTATCGGAGCGCAGGTAGAGCGGGTGTTTGGGGGAGCCGTCGGCGTTGGTGCCGAAGCACCAGAGCGGTATGTCATCGGCCGTCAGCGCCTCGACCAGCGCCTTGCCCGCCGGAGCGAGCGCCTTGTTGAGCTTGCCGTGGCACATGATGACCAGTGAGGCAGCGGCGGCGGCGGCGCGGATGGTGGGCAGGTTCTGCTCGGACACGGCTACGACGCCGGGGACCAGCAGCATCTTGGGATCCGTGGCGCGGTAGTCGCCGACATTGGCCTTCACCATGCCCGAATAGCCCTCGCGATTGGCAAAGGTCCACTCACGGGCGCAAGTGGGGTCGTTGGCCGTGGCGTCGGCCGTGCTGGGATTCATGCCGATGAACAGCACGTAGCGCTGGGGGAAGCCATCGCCCACCCAGCGCCGCATCAGCTGCCGGTAGCGGCCGCAGTCGCTGAAACGGGCGTCGCCATTGACGCCCGGCATCAGCGCCAGACGCACTTTGCCGCCCGGATCGTGCGCGGCAACACTCATGCCGTCAGGTCACTCGGCGGCACGAGGCCATGGATCAGCGAGGCGGTGGTGATGGTATTGGCCAGCAGGCAAGCAATGGTCATCGGCCCGACACCGCCCGGGACGGGCGTGATGGCACCAGCGACTTCCTTGGCTTCGGCAAAGGCCACATCGCCAACCAGCCGCGTCTTGCCTTCGCCTTTTTCGGGCGCGGGAATGCGGTTGATGCCAACATCGATCACCGTGGCGCCCGGTTTGATCCAATCACCCTTGATCATTTCGGGACGGCCGACGGCGGCAACCACGATATCGGCGCCCCGCACGACGGAGGCCAGATCCTTGGTCTTGGAATGGGCAACGGTAACGGTGCAATTCTCGCGCAGCAGCAGCTGCATCATCGGCTTGCCGACCAGATTGGAGCGGCCGATGATCACGGCGTTGAGCCCGGCGAGCGAGCCCAGCTGATCGCGCAGCAGCATCAGGCAGCCGAGCGGCGTGCAGGACACCGGGCCGGGCAGCCCGATCTGCACCTTGCCGACATTGGCGGGAGTGAAGCAGTCGACGTCCTTCGCGGGCGAAATCGCCTGGATCACCTTGACGCTGTCGATGTGGTCAGGAACCGGCAATTGCACAAGAATGCCATGCACTTCGCTGTCTTCGTTCAGGCGCTTGATGAGCTCCAGAAGCTCGGCTTCGCTGGCATCTTCCGGCAATTCGTATTTGAACGAAGCCATGCCGACCTCAGCAGTCTGCTTGGCCTTGCTCGACACATAGACCTGGCTCGCAGGATCATGGCCGACGATGACCACCGCCAGACCCGGTGTGATGGCGTGATCCTTCTTCAGGCGCTCCACATGTTCGGCGATGCGGCCGCGCAGGCCCTCGGCATAGCTCTTGCCGTCGATGATGCTGGCAGTCATGGCAACCTCCATATGGAACACGCGGGCCAGCAATAGAAAACACCGCCCCTTTCGTCTACGCTTTTGGCGAGAATAAAGCAGCGGAACAGACATGTACGAGCAGAAGACCAAGGCCGGCACCGGCGACATCGCCGAGTTCCTGGCCCAGGTGCCCGATCCCATCAAACGCGCGGACAGCCAAACGCTGATCGAAATGATGCAGGAGGTGAGCGGCGAGCCGCCCGTGTTGTGGGGCACCATGATCGGCTTTGGGCGCTACCACTACAAATATGACTCGGGCCACCAAGGCGACGCCTTTCTGACGGGATTCGCCCCGCGCAAGGCCGAGTTCAGCATCTACCTGATGGGAACTTACCTGCCCGACCATATCGAGCAGCGCGATGCCCTGCTGGCGCGGCTGGGCAGGCACCGCATGGGCAAGGCGTGCCTTTATGTGAAGCGGCTCAGCGATATCGACCTGAACGTGCTGCGGGAACTCGCGGCGCTATCGGTCAAGACGCTGCGGGAGGCCTATCCGGAGCAGGGCTGAAAACAAAAGGGGCTGCAACGGTATCTCTACCATCGCAGCCCGTGGAATGCCTATCTGCCGCGCTGTTGAGGGCTTGGGGGACAAGCGGCCGACGCAACACTCCTCGCTCACCGGATTGCATGGGTCGCTTGCCGTGCCAGTGAACTGACGCTCAAGATGGTGTCTAAATGCGGCAAGAAAAGTACTCATCACTACGATGTGAAACTGAAGGCAGTCCCGTGCCAGTGTTGCTGACACATCGGGAAGCTGTCATTTGATGATGCTAGTGCAGCGTTCAGATCGCTGCGCGATTCCGCCAGTCGGCAAGCTCAATCCGGAGCCTGCGCAATGAAAGAGAAACATGACCACGATCAGCCCGCCACGACTTGAAAAGCAGTCCTTCACCGACCCGGAGGCCGCGTGGGCCCATATCGCGGAAATCTATCACCGCAATTGCGGTTTCATCCGCGAGCATCTGGCGGCGCTAGCCAATGGCATCGTGCCGAGTGGCCGCGTGCGTGCCTGCTATCCGCAGGTCGAAGTGCGCTCCACAAGCTATTCGCGACATGAGAGCACCCTGCCCTATGGCTATCTGCATACGCCAGGCATCTACCGCACCACGGTGACGGCGCCGGACCTGTTCAAGGGATACTTCCAGGAGCAGTTCAAGGTTATCTTGCACAATCACGGCGGCACAATCGACGTCGGCGAATCCGACACCCCCATTCCGCTGCATTTTGCCGTGAACCCCAGCGACCGCATCGACGGCGAGGCGCTGAACAAGCTGGGCATTCCGCTGCGCGACGTGTTCGACGCGCCGGACCTCGCCAATACCGACGACGAAATCGCCAACGGCACCTTCGTGCCGCCCAAGGGCGGACCCTACCCGCTTTCAGCCTTCACGGCACCACGCGTCGACTATTCGCTGTTCCGGCTCAGCCACTACACCGGCACCGACGCGACGCACTTCCAGAACTTCGTGATTTTCACCAACTACGCGTTCTACATCGACGAGTTTTGCCGTGTCGCCAAGGAGTATATGCGCGAGGGCCACGGGCACTACACCAGCTTCATCGAGCCGGGAAACGTGGTGACCGACAATGCCCTGCGAGGCGGCACGGTGGCCGGAACGGCCCCGGTGCGTGCGCCGCAAATGCCGGCCTATCACCTGACGGCTCCTAACGGCCGTGGCATCACCATGGTCAACATCGGCGTCGGCCCGGCCAACGCCAAGACGATCACCGACCATATCGCCGTGCTGCGTCCGCATGCCTGGATCATGCTCGGCCACTGCGCTGGCCTGCGCAATTCGCAGGAACTTGGCGACTATGTGCTGGCCCACGCCTATGTGCGCGAGGATCACGTGCTGGATGCCGACCTGCCGCTGACCGTCCCCGTGCCGGCACTCGCCGAAGTGCAGGTGGCGCTGGAACAGGCGGTGGAGGAAATCACCCAGACCGAGGGCGTCGAAACCAAGAAGATCATGCGCACCGGCACGGTTGCGACCTTCGACAACCGCAACTGGGAACTCCGCGACCAGACCGAAATCGTACGGCAACTCAGCCAGTCGCGTGCTGTGGCACTGGATATGGAAAGCGCGACGATTGCCGCCAACGGCTTCCGCTTCCGCGTTCCCTATGGGACGCTGCTTTGCGTGTCCGACAAGCCGCTGCACGGCGAGCTGAAGCTCCCCGGCATGGCATCGGACTTCTATCGCACGCAGGTGAACCGGCACTTGCAGATTGGCCTGCGGGCGATGGAGATTTTGCGGGATCAGCCTGCCGAGCGGCTGCATTCGCGCAAGCTGCGCAGTTTTGCGGAGACGGCGTTCCAGTAAGGGATTCTTCCAACTCGCGGGTCACCCTGTGGGTGGCCCGCATAATGGAACGCCACTGCGCTTACAGCGTAACGACGGCTTTGCCGATAACGAGGCCATCGCCGAGGCGGCGGAGGGCGGTGGGGCCTTGCTCGAGCGGATAGGGACCGTCGATGATGGGGCGGAATTCGCCAGCGAGGCACCTTGCGGCGAGTTCGGCGCTGTCTTGGGCCGATGCGCGATAGACCAGCACTTCGAGGCGCAGGCCCCGTTTGCGTCCAACCAAGGGACCAAGGGCCGCAACCTGGAGCAGGCTGCCGACGGTGCCGCCAATAACGACCAGATTGCCGCCATCGTTGAGGGTTCGCGCGAATGCACCCACCAGGCGGTTGGCGACAACATCCACGATGAGATCGTAGCGGGCGGGACCAACGGTGAAATCGGTGCGGCGGTAGTCGATGAAATCATCGGCGCCCAGGGCCAGAAGCGCGTCGCGCTTTTCGGCGCGATCCACGGCGGTGACATGGGCCCCGACGGCCTTGGCGAGCTGGACGGCAAAAGTGCCGACGCCGCCCCCTGCTCCATTGATCAGGACGCGCTCGCCCGGACCGAGCTGGGGGCGCTTGCGGAAGGCCTGGAGGGCGAGACAGCCCGCCTGTGGTAGGGCAGCAGCATCAAGCCAATTCAGCCCCTGGGGCATGCGCGCCAGGGCGCTGGCCTTGGCAGTGGTGTATTCGGCGAGCCCGCCCCAATGGCCTTCGGACAGATCGCCGAACACGGCATCGCCCGGCGCGAACTCGGTCACGCCGTCGCCAACGGCTTCGACGGTTCCGGAGATATCAGCACCAAGGGTTTTGTGAGGCGGCCCGAAGGGCGCGGTTATCCGGCCCATGACATTGCCAATCATCAGGTCCCAGTCCCAGGAGTTCAGGGAGGTGGCGTGAACGCGCACCAGAACCTCACCGGGAGCGGGACGCGGCTGGGGCACCTGCTCCAGCCGCAGCGTTTCTGGCGGGCCGTATTTGTCATAAACAAGAGCCCGCATCGTAGTTTCTCCCGGTCCTAGCGACCCTTGACCACAGAATAGCCGGCATACTTGGCCGACGAGCCCAGCTGCTCCTCGATGCGAATGAGCTGGTTGTACTTGGCCAGGCGATCCGAGCGGCTCAGCGAGCCGGTCTTGATCTGACCGCAGTTCAGCGCAACGGCGAGGTCGGCAATGGTGGAGTCTTCGGTTTCACCCGAGCGGTGCGACATCACCGAGGTGTAGCCAGCGCGGTGGGCGGTATCGACGGCGTTCAGCGTCTCGGAGAGGGAACCGATCTGGTTGACCTTGACGAGGATCGAGTTGGCGACGCCCATCTTGATGCCCGAAACGAGACGCTGAGTGTTGGTGACGAACAGATCGTCGCCGACCAGCTGAACCTTGTCGCCGATGGCGTCGGTCAGGGCCTTCCAGCCTTCCCAGTCGTCTTCGCCCATGCCGTCTTCGATGGTGATGATGGGGTAGCGGGCGGCCAGGTCGGCCAGGAAGCGCACGTTTTCTTCGGACGAGAGCGACTTGCCTTCGCCAACCATCTCGTACTTGCCGCCCTTGTAGTATTCGGTGGCAGCACAATCGAGGCCGAGGAAGATGTCTTCGCCGGGCTTGTAGCCGGCCTTTTCGATCGAACGCATGATGAAGCCAAGCGCTTCGTCAGCCGACTTCAGGTTCGGCGCAAAGCCGCCTTCGTCACCCACCGAAGTGTTGTAGCCTTCTGCCGACAGACCCTTCTTGAGGGTGTGGAAGATTTCCGAGCCGATGCGAACGGCATCAGCCAGGTTCTCGGCGCCAGCGGGCAGGATCATGAATTCCTGCATGTCGATCGGGTTGTCGGCATGCTCGCCGCCATTGATGATGTTCATCATCGGCACGGGCAGGACATGGGCGTTTGGGCCGCCGATATAGCGGTAGAACGGCAGTTCGCTCGACTCGGCAGCGGCCTTGGCCACAGCGAGCGACACGCCGAGGATGGCGTTGGCGCCGAGGCGCGACTTGTTCGGAGTGCCATCGAGGTCGATCATGGCCTGATCGACGCCGAGCTGGTCGAGCGCATCCATGCCCTGAATTTCGTCGAAGATGGCGGTGTTGACGTTCTCGACGGCCTGAGTCACGCCCTTGCCGGAATACTTCTGGCCGCCATCGCGCAGCTCAACAGCCTCGTGCGCGCCAGTCGACGCGCCCGAGGGAACCGCAGCGCGGCCAAAGCTGCCGTCGTCCAGCACCACATCGACCTCGACCGTGGGATTGCCGCGGCTGTCATAAATCTGGCGACCGGTGACGTGGATGATTGAAGACATCGAATAAGCCCTTCTCAACTGGGTTCTGTCGTAACTTGAGCCACTCCTAGACGCGCCTTGTGACAAGTAAAAGAGGGCTGCACAAAAAAAGAACCTGTGCGCCCGCGGCAGCAGGCAGTTCGCCATTGCCGGCCCGACGCGATATCGTCAGTTGGCGCTGATTTTCTGGGAGGAACCATGACGCGGCAATTCATCAAGCAGGTCGCCCATACCTGCATATTCGCACACGACCTCGACGCGACCGAGACCTTCTATCGCGAGGTGCTTGGCATCCCGACCGCCTTCGACTTCAAGCGCGGCGATGAACGGATCGGATATTACCTCGATTTCGGGGCCCGGACCTTTGTGGAAGTGTTCCGAAAAGCCGATTCAAGCTTTGCCGAGACCAATCAGATCAACCACATCTGCCTTGAAACCGAGGTGCTTGATGAACTGATCGCCCATGTCCGCGCGCAGGGTGTTGCCATCACCGACAAAAAGCTCGGCGTCGACGGCACCTGGCAAGCCTGGACCGCTGACCCCAATGGGGTGAAGCTCGAGATATTCGAATACACCTCGGACAGCCTGCAGTTCGGGCCACGCGGATCGGTCTGCGCGGTGAACTGGTAGAAAAAGGGCCGCGCAGTGTGCGCGGCCCTTTGATCTCGGGATCAGTCGGACGACTGGCGGATGAGGCCGAAGGCCAGCAGGGTGACCACGGCCGCGACGATCATGTAGTAGCCGACCGTGTGAAGGCCGTAGGTGCTGGCCAGCCAGGTTGCGATATAGGGCGCGAGCGATGCGCCGAAGATGCCACCAAGGTTGAAGGTCAGCGACGCGCCGGTGTAGCGCACGGCCGTGGGGAACGGCGCAGCCAGTGCGGTGCCCAGCGGGCCATAGGTCATGCCCATCAGTGCAAAGCCGATGCACAGGAAGCCCAGCACGCCCCAGACACTGCCCGAGCCGAACAGCGGCCCGAGCAGCAGGCCGAAAATCGCGATGCCGATCGAAACGCCGACCATCACCTGCCGCATGCCGAAACGGTCAGCCAGGACCGCCGAAAGCGGGATAAACAGGCCGAAGAACACAACGCCGACCATCTGCAGGATGAGGAATTCCTCGCGCGAATAGCCGAGGCCGCTGGTGCCCCAGCTGAGCGAGAACACCGTCATGATGTAGAACAGCACAAAGGTCGCCAGTGCCGCCATGGTGCCGAGCAGCAAGCTAAGCTTGTGGTGCTTGAAGACATCGAGGAACGGCACTTCAACCCGCTCGGACTTTTCGATGGCCTTGGAGAATTCAGGCGTCTCGGTGATCTTGAGACGAATGAACAGGCCGAAAATCACCAGCGCGGCGCTGGCAAGGAACGGAACGCGCCATCCCCAGGCCATGAAGGCCTCTTCGCCCATGAAATGCGCGAGCACGAGGAAGATCGTGGTGGCGAAGAAGAACCCGACCGGAGCACCGAGCTGCGGGAACATGCCGTACCAGGCGCGCTTGCCCTCCGGGGCATTTTCGGTGGCGAGCAGCACGGCGCCGCCCCATTCACCGCCCAGACCCAGGCCCTGCCCCAGCCGGCACAGCGCCAGCAGCAACGGCGCAACAACGCCGATCTGCGCATAGGTCGGCAGCACGCCGATCATCACGGTGGAAATACCCATGGTGAGCAAAGCGGCAACCAGCGTGGCCTTGCGGCCGATCTTATCGCCGAAGTGACCGAAGAAGGCCGCGCCGATGGGACGAGCAAAGAAGGCAATGGCGAAGGTCGCCAGCGATTGCAGGAGGGCCGAAGCCTCGTCGCCCGCCGGGAAGAACAGCTGCGGGAACACGATAACCGCTGCCGTTGCATAAATGTAGAAATCGAAAAACTCGATCGTGGTGCCGATCATGCTCGCAGCAAGAATGCGGCGGGCAGAATTGCCAGCGGCAGGCACCGGAGGCGAGTCTGTAGCGGTGGTCATTGGAAGTCCGGGGTGTAGGTCACAGGGCCGTAACCGTGACGCGCCTCCACCCCTAGAATTTCGCGCCGTCGGTCAACGATATGGAATTTGGCGTACTGCAGAGTACGGTTCACCACAACCCCTAACGCGTTTGCTAGTCTTCACGTTTGTGGCCGTCGATGGCTTTTTCAGCCAAGGCCTTCTCCGCAGACTGCTTGAGCTTCTCCGCCTTGGTCCGGCCGAACAGCACACGATTCTGCTGAGCCTGCACCTCCTTCTCGGCGCGGGCTTTCTGCTTGCGGACGTTCTTGAGGTTGATGATCTCGGCCATGGACGCGAACTCTCTGCGGAGTGGCCAGTATAGCGCGTGGCGGCGTCAGGCGACAGACCGAGTTGGGTCCCCGGATACTGCGCCGGGATCGCAGAAGTGGCGACGAAGCGCGAGGCGCTTCGTCGCGAATTGCATCAGACCAGGCGGCTCTGATCCATCGCTGCAGCGATGAAGCTGGCGAACAGGGGATGCGGCTCGAACGGCTTGGACTTCAGTTCCGGATGGAACTGCACGCCGATGAACCACGGATGGTCGGTGCGCTCAACGATCTCGGGCAGCTTGCCATCGGGCGAAACGCCGGAGAACAGCAGGCCGTTCTTTTCGAGCAGCTTGCGGTATTCCATGTTCACTTCATAGCGGTGACGATGGCGCTCGGAAATCCGGGTGGAGCCATAGATGTCGGCAACGCGCGAACCGCGGGTGAGCTGGGCAGGATAGGCGCCAAGGCGCATCGTGCCGCCAAGATCGCCTTCAGCACCGCGCTTCTCGGTCTCGTTGCCCTTGACCCATTCGGTCATGACGCCGACGACCGGCTCCTTGGTCGGACCGAACTCGGTCGACGAGGCATTCTTGATGCCGGCCGTGTTGCGCGCAGCTTCGACGCAGGCCATCTGCATACCGAAGCAGATGCCGAAATACGGCACATCCTTGGTACGGGCAAAGCGGGCAGCTTCGATCTTGCCCTGCGCGCCACGCTCGCCGAACCCGCCGGGAACGATAATGCCATGAACGTGCTCGAGATACGGCGCCGGATCGTCGCGCTCGAAAACCTCGGAATCGATCCACTGCAGGTTGACCTTGACCTTGTTGGCGATGCCGCCGTGGATCAGGGCTTCCGACAGGGACTTATAGGCGTCCTTGAGGCCGGTATACTTGCCCACGATGGCGATGTTCACTTCGCCTTCGGGGTTATGGAAGCGAGCCGAAACTTCCTTCCAGGCTTCGAGCTTGGGGGCCGGCGCATCGGTGATGCCAAAGGCAGCAAGCACTTCGCGGTCGAGTCCTTCGTTATGATAGGCCAGAGGCACATCATAGATGGAGGCGACGTCCAGACCCTGGATGACGGCGCTTTCGCGCACGTTGCAGAACAGGGAGAGCTTCTTCTTTTCCCCATCGGGGATCGGGCGGTCACAGCGCACCAGCAGAACGTCGGGCGCGATGCCGATGGAGCGCAACTCCTTGACGGAATGCTGGGTCGGCTTGGTCTTGAGCTCACCGGCCGAGGGGATATAGGGCATCAGCGTCAGGTGCAGGTAGCATGCGTGATTGCGCGGCAGATCGTTGCCCAGCTGACGGATTGCCTCGAAATACGGCAGGCCTTCGATGTCGCCGACCGTGCCGCCGATTTCGACGAGCACGAAGTCGAAGTCTTCATTGCCTTCGAGAACGAAATTCTTGATGGCGTCGGTGACGTGCGGAATGACCTGCACGGTGGCACCAAGATATTCGCCACGGCGCTCGCGCGCCAGAATGTCGGAATAGATGCGGCCGGTCGTGATGTTGTCGCGCTTGTTCGCTGCACGGCCCGTGAAGCGCTCATAGTGCCCCAGATCCAGGTCGGTCTCCGCGCCGTCATCGGTCACGAACACTTCGCCGTGCTGGGTGGGCGACATCGTGCCCGGATCAATGTTGAGATAGGGGTCGAGTTTCCTCAGGCGGACCTTGTAGCCGCGCGCTTGCAGAACAGCGCCGAGCGCCGCCGATGCAAGACCTTTACCCAATGAGGAGACCACGCCTCCGGTGATGAATACGTACCGAGCCATGGGCGCTCACCTTAATCACATCAACGTCGATTCGTAGAGCGCGCATGCAGCTCTACACAAAAAGAAGAAGGGGATGTTTCCATCCCCCTCTTTGGTTCGCCTTACGGCGGTCAGTTGGTCGCCGGAGCGGCCGGTGCCTCAGTAGGGGCACCGGGGACCGGCAGGTCGGTTGTGGCGTCGGGCGTAGCAGCGTTAGCTGCGGGTGCCGCGGTACCAGCTGCCGGGGCAGCATCGGTGACCGGAACCGGAAGATCGGATGCAGGAGCCGAGGGCTGCAGCGCATTGAGAGCATCAAGAACGCTCGTGGGCGCTTCGCCTTCAGTGGTCGAGCTGGCGCGCTCGAGAATGCCCGAGGTGCCGCGATCGAGTTCCGAAAGAACGGTCAGACCAATTGCCGTGGCAAAAAACAGGGTCGCCAGAATCGCCGTGGTACGGGTCAGCAGGTTGGCCGAACCGCGTGCGGTCATGAAACCACCGCCGCCACCACCGCCAATGCCCAGTGCGCCGCCCTCAGAACGCTGCAGCAGGATAACTGCGATCAGCGCCAGAACGATCAGCAAATAGGCCACAATCAGGACGTTTGCCATTGTGTCTCAGTCTATTGGTCTGTCAAAAGATGGGCGCGTCATACACGCCTAAAAGCGCAAAGGCCAGAGGCCGGGCGGATTTTCCGACCAACCTCGGGCGTATCACGCCGCTATACCGCCGAGATAATGGTCGCGAAGTCTTTTGCCAAGAGGCTAGCGCCGCCAACAAGGCCCCCATTGACGTTTTCAATGGCCAGAATTTCGCGGGCATTCTGCGGCTTCAGCGAACCACCATAGAGAATACGCACGGCAGCGCCGGTATCGCCGAAACGCTCGACCAACTGGGCGCGGATGGAATTGTGCATCTGGGCAATATCGTCATTGCTCGGCGTGCGGCCGGTGCCGATGGCCCAGACGGGCTCATAGGCCACGACAATCTCATGCTGGCCGGCGGCTTCGGGAATCGACTCCGCGAGCTGGGTAGCCACAACCGACTCGGCTTTACCTGCGTCACGCTCGGATTCGATTTCGCCGACGCAGATGATCGGCGTGAGCCCTGCCCCGATGGCGGCTTCGGCCTTGGCGCGCACAATTGCGTCAGTCTCGCCATAGGAAGCGCGACGTTCCGAATGGCCCACGATCACGAATTGGGCGCCGGCATCGGCGAGCATGGGCGCAGAGATATCGCCGGTATGGGCACCCGAGGCAGCGGCGTGGCAATCCTGCCCACCGGCGAGAATACCGCTGCTAGCCCCTTGGCGCGCAACGGCTGCAAGGATGGTTGCGGGCGGGCAGATGACGACAACGGCGCGTGGAGCTTCGCCTGCTGTGAGCATGCCAGCCAGGGCCGCCAGTTCATCCAGCGAGGCCCGCAGGCCGTTCATTTTCCAGTTCCCTGCGATCAGCGGCGATAATGTCGTTGTCACTCTTTGCTCCTGCATGCCTCTTGCACCGGGGCTGGCTTTGCCCTAACCCCGACTGTCAAAATGGATTACTAGTGCCCACCTGCTGCTGCGGTAAAGCCTGGTGTTACCCAATGGAACGTCTCAGATGCTCGATAGTTTGCGTGTTTTTGCAAAATCCTGGCCCGGCAAGGTCATGGGCGCCTTCCTCCTGGTCGGCGTTGCAGGTTTCGGCATCAATAACGTCATAACCGATTTGGGTAGCAATACCGTAGCGCGCGTGGGCAATGAGGAAATCAATGCCCGCCAGTTCGTGCGGGCCTATCAGAACCAGCTGAATCAGGTCGCCCAGCAGATCGGTTCGATGCCGACCGCCGAGCAGGCCATCAATCTGGGCATCCCGACCATGGTGCTGCAGAACCTGGCGCAGGACGCTGCACTCGACAAGATGGCGACCGACTTTGGCCTGGGCGTTTCGGAGCAGAAGCTCGCCGAGATGCTGCGCGAAGATCCGTCGTTCCAGAACGCCGTCGGCACCTTCAATCCCGCAAGCTTCAGCCAAGTGCTGCAGATGAGCGGCATGACCGAAGCCGAATATTTCGAAGGTCAGGCCGACGCATCGCGCCGCCAGCAGCTGATCCTGAGCCTGTTTGGTGACACCAAGTTGCCAGAGACCGCCTCGCACCTGATCAACCGCTATGTCGCCGATCAGCGCACGATCGACTACTTCGTGCTGAGCGAAACCAATATCGAAACGCCTGCCGCACCGACGGAAGCCGAGCTGGCCGCCTATCTGACCGAGCACCAGTCCGAGTTCCGCACCGTGGAAACCCGCAAGGTGCAGATGCTCCGCCTGTCGGCTGCCGACCTGGCAGCTACCAAGACCGTCGACGATGCAGCCATTGCCGCCGAATATGAGCGCACCAAGGAAAGCATGACCCGGGCCGAGCGCCGCACCATCCAGCAGGTGGTGCTGAACGCCGACCAGGTCACCGCCTTCGAAGCAGGTCGTGTCGCCGGCGCCACGTTTGACGCGCTGGTCGCCGAAGCTGGCCTCACCCCGACGCAGCTTGGCACCCTGGCCCAGGCCGACATCAATGACAGCACGCTTGCCACGACGGCCTTTGGCCTGCCGGCAGACGGCTTTGCCATCATCGACGGTGTTGCCGGCAAGCGTGCCGTGCACGTTTCCGCCATCGAAGCCGGTGGCGTGCCGCCTCTGGCCGATGTTCGCGACCAGATCGCCGAAACCCTGAAGCTGGGCCAGGCGCGCAACGAACTGGCCGATATCCAGGACCAGATCGAAGAACTGCGCGCGGCTTTCCGCCCGCTGACCGAGATCGCCGATCGTTTCAAGCTCGACCTCTACGAAGCCGACGTCACTTCGACTGGCGCCGAGCTGTCGGTTATCCCCAACCTGTCGAACGATGACCGCCCGCGCGTGACCCAGGCCATCTTCAAGGCGACCGAAGGCGGACTGACGCCGGCCATCCAGCTCGCTGGCAATGGCAACCTGTGGTTTGACCTCAAGGCTATCGAGCCCGCTCGCGACCAGAAGCTGGACGAAGTCCGCGATGCCGTTGCCGAAGCCCTGACCGCCGAGCGCACCAACAACGCAATTCTCGCTGCACAGGCAGTCGCCGTGAAGCGCCTGAAGGACGGCGAAGCAGTGGCTGACGTCGCGGCCTCCTACAATGTCTTCCCGCAGATCAGCGCGCCCTTCACCCGGTTTGGCGCTGAAGACGGCAGCATCGACGCCGCAGTCGCTTCGGCAGTGTTTGCCGGCGGCGACACCCACAGCGGTTCGGCTGTCAGCCAGTCGGGCGAATTCGTGGTCTTCCAGGTGGTTGACGTTACCCCTGCCGAAGGCCCGCTCGAAGCCCAGGCCAATGACAGCCTTGAGAATGAGGCCCGTATCGGCCTCTATGGCGACTTCGTAACCGCCGTGCGCGACGATGCAGGCCTGCGGATCAACCAGCAGGCTCTTCAGCAAACGCTCGAACTCAATACCGGCCTGTAACCACAGGCCGGCCCACCCCCAAGAACTGGACACTCAACGATGGCCGACGGCTTCTATCAGCGCTTCCAAGATCAATATGATGCTGGAAAGTCGCAGATTGTCTGGCGTCGCATCGTTGCGGACCTCGAGACGCCGATCGGCACCTACCTCAAGCTGGCCGAGGACCGGAAGAACACCTTCCTGCTGGAGTCCGTCCAGGATGGCACGACGCGTGGCCGCTATTCGATCATCGGCAGCCAACCCGACGTGATTCTGAAGGTCGAGGCGGGGACCGCTTCGATCAACCGCTCGGCCCACGTCAGCGACTCCGCCTTCGAGCCCCTCCCTGACCTGCCGCTCGATGCCCTGCGAAAGCTGGTTGCTGACAGCCAGATCGAGGTTCCCGAAGGCCTGCCGCCACAGTCGGCCGGCATCTATGGCTTTCTCGGCTACGAGATGGTCCGCTATATGGAAGTGCTGCCCGACAGCAATCCGGACGACCTAAAGCTGCCCGAGGCGACGCTGATCCGCCCGTCGCTTCTGGCGATCTTCGATACGCTCAAGGATGAGCTCTACCTGACGGCGCCGGTCTATGTTCGCGACGGCGTTTCGGCCAAGCAGGCCTATGAAGCCGCAGAAGCCCGCATCGATGACGCCATCGGCCGCCTTGGCCGGGCGATGCCGGCGACGCCCGCCCTGCCCGATCTCGAAGCTATCTCGGTCAAGAGCAACACCAGCCGCGACGAGTATTTCGCGATGGTCGCCAAGGCCCAGGAATACATCACGGCCGGGGACATTTTCCAGGTCGTGCTGAGCCAGCGCTTTGAAGCCGACTTCGATCTGCCGCCGACCGCGCTCTACCGCGCGCTGCGCCGGACCAATCCCAGCCCCTACATGTATTTCCTCGATTTCGGCGACTTCGCCGTTGCCGGATCGAGCCCGGAAATCCTGGTGCGCGTGCAGGATGGCGAAGTCACCATCCGCCCCATCGCGGGCACTCGCAAGCGTGGCTCTACCCCGACCCGGGACCAGGAACTGGCCGCCGAACTGCTGGCTGACCCGAAGGAACTCGCAGAACACCTGATGCTGCTCGACCTGGGCCGCAACGACGTCGGCCGCGTCGCCAAGACCGGCACGGTCAAGGTGACCGACAAGTTCTTCCTCGAATACTATTCGCACGTCATGCACATCGTCTCGAATGTGGTGGGCGAGCTGGATCCCATCCATGATTTCGTCGACGCGCTGTCGGCCGGTTTCCCTGCGGGCACAGTCTCGGGCGCGCCAAAGGTGCGGGCGATGGAAATCATCGACGAACTGGAGAAGTCGCGTCGCGGCATCTATGGCGGCTGCGTCGGCTACTTCGGGGCCGACGGCACGATGGATACCTGCATCGTGCTGCGCACCGCCATCCTGAAGGACGGCAAGCTTTACGTGCAGTCCGGTGCCGGCATCGTCGCAGACAGCCAACCCGAACTCGAGCAGATGGAATGCGAAAACAAGGCTCGCGCCCTTTTCAGCGCGGCCGAGGAAGCGCTACGCTATGCTGGCGAGGCGAGGATCGGGCAATGATGGCGCAGGTATTGTTTCAACATCGATGGCGGGGCTGGTTCTGAAACCGAACCACTAGTCCTACTTTGCGCGTTGGAAACAGAAAATGACCCGCACCCTCGTCATCGATAACTACGACAGCTTCACCTACAACCTCGTCCACTTCCTGGGCGAACTTGGCGCGGACATCACCGTGCGCCGCAATGACAAGATCACGCTCGATGAAATCGCCGCCATGGCGCCCGAAGCCATCGTGCTGTCGCCGGGCCCCTGCACGCCTAACGAGGCCGGCATCTGCCTCGCGCTGATCGAGCGCTTCAAAGGCGAAATCCCGATCCTTGGCGTGTGCCTCGGCCATCAGGCCATCGGACAGGCCTTGGGCGGCGAAGTGATCCGCGCACCGCATCTGGTGCATGGCAAGACCAGCAAGATCCACCATACCGGCAAGGGTGTGTTCCGCGGCCTCAACAACGACTTTGAGGCGACGCGCTATCACTCGCTGATTGTGCGGCAGGAAAACCTTCCCGACGCGCTCGAAGTGACGGCAACCACCGATGATGGCCTGATCATGGGCATGCAGCACGTGTCGCTGCCGATCCACGGCGTGCAGTTCCATCCCGAGAGCATCGCCTCGGAAAACGGCCATGCGCTGCTGCAGAACTTCCTCAACCTGGCCCGCGACTTCAACCAGAAGCGAGCCGCGTGATGGATATCAAGCAAGCCCTCCACAAGATCGCCGACGGCAAGGACCTCACCGGTGAGGAAATGCGCAGCGTCATGCGCATCATCATGTCCGGCGAGGCTACTGCCAGCCAGATCGGCGCCTTCCTGATGGGGATGCGCGTCAAAGGCGAGAGCGTTGGCGAAATCGCCGCCGCCGTGTCGATCATGCGCGAGCAGATGATTACCGTTGAAGCGCCTGAAAACGCCGTCGATATCGTCGGTACCGGTGGTGATGGCGTCGGCAGCCTTAATATCTCCACGGCAACCGCTCTGGTCGTTGCCTCGGGTGGCGTGCCGGTGGCCAAGCATGGCAACAAGGCCCTGTCGTCCAAGTCCGGCTCGTCGCAGGCTCTCGAAGCGCTGGGCGTCAAGCTCGACCTGACCCCGCAGGAAATCGCCCGCACCATTTCGCTGGCCGGCATCGGCTTCATGTTTGCGCCCAGCCATCACCCGGCCATGCGCCATGTGGGCCCGGCACGCGCCGAACTCGGTGTGCGCACCCTGTTCAACCTGCTTGGACCGCAATCAAATCCTGCGGGCGTTCGCCGCTATCTGCTTGGGGTCTATTCCCCACAATGGGTGGAACCGGTCGCAGCAGCACTGCTCGCCAACCGCGCCATCAAGGCGTGGGTGGTGCATTCGAGCGAGGGCCTGGACGAGCTTTCGACGTCCGGTCCCAATTTCGTGGCGCAGATCGCTGGCGGTGACCTGCGCAGCTTCGAACTGCATCCCGAACAGGTCGGCCTGCGCTTGACCGATCCTAAGGACCTGCTCGGCGGAGAGCCGGCAGAAAACGCCGCCGCCATCCACGCGCTGCTCGACGGTGAGCCCAGCGCCTATCGCGACACCGTGGTGCTCAATGCGGGCGCCGCCCTGCTTGTCGCCGACAAGGTTGCCACAATCGAGGACGGCATCGCCATGGCCGCCGGCCTCATCGACAGCGGCAAATCCAAAGCAACACTCGCCCGCCTCGTGGCGGTATCGAACGGACGAGAATAATGACCGATATCCTCAAGCAGATCGAATCCTACAAGCGCGAGGAAATCGCCGCCGCAAAGGCCATGCGCCCGTGGGCCGAGGTGGTGGCTGAGGCCCATGACCAGCCCGCGCCGCGCGGTTTCATTAGGGCGATCGAGGCCAAGCGCACGCAAGGGCACTATGCCCTGATCGCCGAAGTCAAAAAGGCCAGCCCCTCCAAGGGGCTGATCCGCCCGGACTTCAACCCGGCCGAAATCGCCCGCAGCTACGAAACCGCCGGCGCTGCCTGCCTCTCCGTGCTGACCGACCGCCCGAGCTTTCAGGGCTCGCCGAGCTATTTGATCGAGGCACGCGCCGCCACTCAGTTGCCGGTGCTGCGCAAGGACTTCCTGTTCGAAACCTATCAGGTCGCCGAGGCCCGCGCCTGGGGCGCCGACTGCATCCTGATCATCCTGGCAGCCGTCGATGACGACGCGGCGCGTTATCTGCTCGATGCCGCCCACGAATGGGGCATGGACGCCCTAGTGGAAGTGCACGACCAGCTCGAGCTTGATCGTGCGCTCGGGCTCGACGCCAAGTTCATCGGCATCAACAATCGCAACCTGCGCACGTTCGAAACGACGCTGCAGACCTCGGTCAACCTGGCTGCCGGCGTTCCCAAGGGCACGCTTCTGGTCAGCGAAAGCGGCATCTCGACCCATGATGACGTCCTGAAGCTTGATCGCGAGTCCGGCATTGGCACATTCCTCGTCGGCGAAAGCCTGATGCGCCAGCATGACGTGGTGGCGGCAACCCGCGCGCTGCTGATGGGTGCGCCGCAGGCGGCACTCTGATGACCGGGGGCCTTACGCACCTCAATTCCAGGGGCGAGGCCCATATCGTCGATATTGGCGACAAGGCGGTAACGCGCCGCCGCGCCGTGGCCCAGGCCCGCATCGTCGCCCTCCCCGAGACCGTCGCCACCATCATGGCCGGCGGCCTCAAAAAAGGCGACGCGCTTGCCGTGGCGCGGGTTGCCGGCATCATGGCCGCCAAGAAGACCTCGGATCTTATTCCGCTCTGCCACCCAATTCCGCTGACCAAGGTGAGCGTCGAGATTGCGCAGGATGGCGAAAATGCCATCCTCATCCACGCCACGGCCGAGACCACTGGCCAGACCGGCGTTGAAATGGAAGCGCTGCTGGCGGCATCCACATCGGCGCTGACGCTCTTTGATATGGCCAAGGCGATCGACCGGGCCATGACCGTGACCGACATCTGCGTGCTGGAGAAATCCGGCGGCAAATCAGGCGATTTCACCCGGACATGAGCCTGCTTCCTGTCGACGACGCCATTGCCGCCATCCTCAAACGCGTGCCCGCGCCGCAGGGCGAAACCGTGCCGCTGCAGGAGGCAGCCGGCCGGGTGCTGTTCGCCCCGATCATTGCCACGCACGACCAGCCCCCGTTCAACGCAAGCGCCATGGACGGCTACGCCCTCCGCGCCGCCGATATCGTGGACGGCCACAACCTGTCTGTTATCGGCACCTCGCAGGCCGGAGCGGGCTTTGCGGGGACTGTGGGCCCGGGCGAGGCCGTGCGTATCTTCACCGGCGCGCCGGTGCCCGAGGGCGCAGACACCGTCATCATGCAGGAAGAGGCCGTCGTGAACGGCTCCATGGTCCGCTTCACCGTCCCTGCCCGCCGCGGCCACAGTGTGCGTCCGCGCGGCAACGACTTTGCCACCGGTCAGCCTCTGGTGGCACCCGGCGCACGCCTCGGCCCCATGCACCTCGCCGTCGCCGCAGCGGCCAATATGGGTGAACTGAGCGTCGCGAAACGTCCACGCATCGCCCTGCTGGCGACTGGCGATGAGCTAGTTCTGCCCGGCGCCGAGCTTGGTCCCGACCAGATCGTGGCCTCCAACAGCTTTGGGCTGGCGCCCCTGCTGGCGCCCTACGCCGAAACGGTTTCTGACCATGGCATCGCCCGCGACGACCGCTCGGCGCTACGAAGCAAGCTCGTCGAGATCTTCGCCGGCGAACCCGACATTCTGGTCACCACAGGCGGCGCCAGCGTCGGGGACCACGATATCGTGCAGGAAATCCTGCTCGAACTGGGCGTTACCCTCGACTTCTGGCGCATCAACATGCGCCCCGGAAAACCGCTGATGTTCGGCATGCGCGGCAAGACGCTGATCTTCGGACTGCCCGGCAACCCGGTCTCGGCTATGGTGACGGCGCTGGTGTTCATCCGCCCGGCCCTGCGAAAGTGGCTCGGTTATGCCGAACCGACGCGCTGGCACCTGCCCCTGGCGTCTGCCACGCCACCGAATACTGCGCGGCGCCACTTCATGCGCGCCCGCCTCGTTCACACGACGACGGGCCCGGTGCTGGAGCCCATCAGCCAGACCGACAGCGGCCACACGTCCTCGCTCGCCGCGGCCGACATGCTAATCATCCAGCCTGAGAACGATCCCGGCCAGCCCGCCGGCACCATCGTTGAGGCCATGCCGATCGACGACTTCTGACGCCCAGCTCGAAGTCGCAGCGCGAATACTTCATTTTCGTGGGATATTGCGGAACATAACTGGAACACGTATAGTCGTTCTGTCTATGTTCCGATTCTCTCATCGAGGGGCCCATGCTCACGCGCAAACAACACGAGCTGCTGATGTTCATCCATGAAAGGATGAAAGAAAGCGGGATTCCGCCGTCCTTCGATGAAATGAAAGACGCGCTCGATCTTGCGTCGAAATCGGGCATCCACCGGTTGATCACAGCGCTGGAAGAGCGCGGCTTCATCCGCCGCCTGCCCAACAGGGCGCGCGCGCTTGAAGTGGTCAAGCTGCCCGACTCCATGAACCCCTCGCTCGGAGGCCGCCGCGCCCGGTTCGAGCCATCGGTCATCGAAGGGAACCTGGGCAAGGTCGCGACGCCCCCCTCGCGCGTCACCGCCGCCGAAGATTATGCCCGGCCGGTGTCGATCCCGGTCATGGGCCGCATCGCTGCCGGTACGCCCATTGAAGCCATTCAGAACCACTCCCACACCATCATGGTTCCACCCGAAATGCTGGGTGCAGGCGAGCACTATGCACTCGAAGTGCGTGGCGACTCGATGATCGAGGCCGGGATCTTTGACGGTGACACCGTGCTCATCAAGAAGCAGGACGCAGCCAGCACCGGCGAGATTATCGTTGCTCTTGTAGACGATGAAGAAGCCACCCTTAAGCGCCTGCGCCGCAAGGGTAATACTGTGGCACTTGAAGCCGCAAACCCGGCCTACGAAACCCGGATCTTCCCGCCCGACCGCGTCAAGGTGCAGGGCCGTCTCGTCGGCCTGCTGCGCAAATACTGAGCCGCTTTTGATCTCGCGGTTGAGCTGCTGCTCGTCCGCCACCTCTTTCAGCTGGTAATGCCGTGAAGCCTCGACCGTTTTAGGACGGAACGAGGCTTTGGCGTTTCCTCCGCATGGCTGATCAGTTACCCGGGCCGTCGAGTGGCTCTGGCTGGGCAAGAGGCCATGCTCGGTCACTGAAATGACACCACCGCGAAACTGCGATCGCCAATCCAGCCAGAATTAGGCGTTCGCTTGAAGCACTCGCGGCCGTCCACCGGCGGTGGTCTACGGCGCTCAACCTTCAGGCAGCGTTGTTTGGGGTCGCTTCGGCGATTTCAACTGTGTCCACTACCGTTTCGTGGGTTCTCGCCGCAGACCAGCGCGAAACAATCACATCGCCGAATTTACTTGCGCCAGCAATTTGTTCTCCTGCCCAGGTCTGCGCGAGACCTTGCGGTCGACGGCGTTCCGTGCAATAAAGCGGCATACGTTTTCAGCCTAAGTCGGCTGCTGATGCCGGTACGCCGGACCTTGGCTTCCTTCTCTATCATGCGAACGTTACCTCTCATTGGCATGTTGCCACCGAGAAACTGGCTCGTTCGCTGATGCTACGAGCAAAAGGAAACTACTATGGCCCTGATCACCGGCACCGTTAAGTTCTTCAACACCACCAAGGGCTTCGGCTTCATCTCGCCCGAAAACGGCGGCAAGGATGCCTTCGTCCACATCTCCGCCGTTCAGCGTTCGGGCCTCCAGGGCCTCTACGAGAACGACAAGGTGACCTACGAGCTCGAGACCGGCCGTGACGGCAAGGAATCGGCAACCAACCTGACCCTGCTCTAGTAGCATCAGGCTGTATGCAGCGAGCGCGCTTCGGTGCTGCTCGCGAGAGACCACCGTGCTTCTGGCGCGGTGGTTTTTTTTGTTTTGGCGTGTCGCTCGCGTTGTTCCCGCGAAGCGGCGACGCCGCACAAACAAAAAGGCCCGCACGTAAGCGGGCCTCTGTTATGCGGGAACTAAGCTGCCAGGCGACTAGTGGTTGTCGCGCGGAAGACCTTCTGTCTGGGCGATGCGCTGGTACTTCTCGGCGGGCCGCAGGATCGCGCCCTCGCCGAGCTGGGTGACGAGCCCGCGCTGGATTTCCTGCCATGGCGTCTGGTGCTTGGGGTATTTGTACCCGCCAGCAGCCTCAAGCGCGACACGGCGCTGCGCGATCTCTTCATCGCTGATCAGGATATTTGCCTGGCCCTTGTTGAGGTCGATGCGCACCCGGTCCCCGGTCTTGAGGATGGCGAGATTGCCGCCCGCCGCCGCCTCGGGCGAGGCGTTGAGAATGGACGGTGAACCCGAGGTGCCCGACTGCCGGCCATCGCCGATGCAAGCCAGCGAGCTGATGCCCTTCTTGATGAGATAGGCAGGCGGCCGCATGTTCACCACTTCCGCGGCCCCCGGATAACCAATTGGCCCGGCGCCGCGCATGAACAGCAGTGTGTGCTCATCGATCTCCAGCGAAGGGTCGTCGATCCGGTGGTGATAGTCCTCAGGACCATCGAACACCACCGCCTTGCCTTCGAACATGCCCGGATGTACCGGGTCCTTGAGGTAGCGGTCGCGGAACTCGCTGGAAATCACCGATGTCTTCATGATGGCGTTGTCGAACAGATTGCCACGCAGCACGAGGAACCCTGCCTCGGCCTTGAGCGGATTGTCGAAGTGCCGGATCACCCGGTCATCCTGGATGACAGTGTTGCGGCAGTTTTCACCCATCGACTTGCCGTTGACGGTGGGCGCATTCTCGCGGATCAGGCCCTGCCCCATCAGCTCGTTGACCACCGCGGGCACGCCGCCGGCATGATAGTAGTCTTCGCCGAGATACTCACCGGCCGGCTGCAGGTTGACCAGCAGCGGCACCTTGTGGCCGTGCTCCTGCCATTCATCGATATCGAGGTCGACACCGATGTGACGCGCGATGGCGTTGATATGGATCGGCGCATTGGTCGAGCCGCCAATGGCGGAATTGACCGTGATCGCGTTGATGAAGTTGTCCTTGGTCAGGATGTCGGACGGCTTGAGGTCCTCATGCACCATGTCGACAATCCGCTTGCCGGTGCGATAGGCCATTTCCTGGCGATCGCGGTAAGGCGCAGGGATGGCCGCCGAACCCGGCAGCTGCATGCCCAGCGCTTCGGCCAGCGAGTTCATGGTCGTTGCCGTACCCATGGTATTGCAAAACCCGGTCGAGGGCGCAGACGACGCCACCAGCTCGATGAACTGGGCATAGTCGATCTCGCCGGCGGCCATCATCTGACGGGCCTTCCAGATAATCGTGCCGGACCCGGTGCGCTCGCCCTTGTGCCAGCCATTGAGCATCGGCCCGACCGACAGCGCGATGGCGGGGATATTGACCGTTGCCGCGCCCATCAGCATGGCAGGCGTGGTCTTGTCGCAACCGATCGTCAGCACCACGCCATCCAGCGGATAGCCATAAAGCACTTCCACCAGGCCGAGATAGGCCAGGTTCCGGTCGAGCCCCGCAGTCGGGCGCTTGCCGGTTTCCTGGATCGGGTGAACGGGAAACTCGATGGCAATGCCACCCGCCTCGCGAATGCCCTCGCGCACGCGCTCGGCCAGCACGATGTGGTGGCGGTTGCACGGGCTGAGATCGGAGCCCGTCTGCGCGATGCCGATGATCGGCTTGTTGGACTGCAGCTCTTCGCGCGACACGCCAAAGTTCATGTAACGCTCGAGATAGAGCGCCGTCATGTCTGGATTGTCGGGATTATCGAACCAGGCGCGGGAACGCAGTTTCTTGGGCGCCTCGCCGTTTCCTGCAGTCATTTCGTTTGTCCTCATTGGTCGCAGCCGCGTTACGCGTCCGCATTGCATTTGGATGCCGTTCTACCATGGCTTAGGCCGGAGAGAACACGATTCCAGTAAAAAATCATACAATTGAGATATGGCGAAAATTAAGAGCAGCGGATATGTCATAACGCGCTGAAAATCTTACCAAACGAGGTGACCGCGAGGCACTTTCGCGGTGTCCTGAGGCCCTGCCCGGGACGAAGAATCGCACTGGCTGAAAACACATGCGGTCAGTACGGTTCGTTGCGAACGGACTATGCGGCGAGGAATACGCGTGACGGAACATACTGACTGGGTTGCCGTGGACTGGGGAACGTCGAACCTCCGGGCCTGGGGCATCGGTGCCGACGGATCGGTGACATTCGAAAAATCTTCGCCAAAGGGCATGGGCAAGCTGGCGCAGGCGGAATTCCCGGCCGCGCTTGCCGAGGTCGTCGACGGTGTCACTGCCGGGCGTAGCGGCGAACTCGATGTGCTGATCTGCGGCATGGCCGGTGCCCGCCAGGGCTGGATGGAGGCCCCCTATCTCGAAGCGCCGACCGACCTGCGCGGCCTGCTCGATGGCGCCGTTCATCCACAAATGCCGAACCAGGCCATCAGGGCCTCCATCCTCCCCGGCGTTTGCCAGAAGGGTGGCGCCGACAACGTCATGCGGGGCGAGGAAACCCAGTTGCTCGGTCTGGCCGCCTTGCGGCCCGGTTATTCCGGCGTCGTCTGCATGCCGGGAACCCACTCCAAATGGGCGCAACTGAGCGGCACGCGCATCGAGAGCTTCTCCACCGCCATGACTGGAGAAATGTTCGAGGTGCTGCGCGCCCATTCCGTGTTGCGCCACTCCCTCGATGGCGACCTCGATGGTCCGGGCCGCGAAAAGGGTTTTGCCACCGGCGCCGCGGCGGGGCTGGAGCATCCTGAGCGACTGCTCGGCACCCTGTTCCAGGTGCGCGCCTCCTCGCTCCTTTCGGCCCGCAAGCCTGATTGGTGCGCCGGCTACCTCTCAGGCTTGCTGATCGGCACCGAGATTGGCAGCAATCGCCACCTGATCGGCGATCAACCCGTGCCCCTGATTGGTTCGTCAGCGCTTTGCGCACTCTATGCGCAGGTGCTGGAGATGATCGGCGCCAAGGGCGAACCCCAGAACGCCACCGAAATCGTCGTTGCTGGCCTCAAGGCTGCGCGCAGTTTTGCCGCCTAATCGGAGTTCATGTTCATGAACCATCGCCACATCATCGCCATTCTGCGCGGCATCACGCCTGCTGAAACCGTCGGGGTCTGTGAAGCACTGATCGCCGCCGGGATCACCATGATCGAAGTGCCGCTCAACTCCCCCAATGCCCTGACCAGCATTGCGCAGGCATCCAAGGCACTGAGCAGCAAGGCCGCTATCGGCGCCGGCACCGTGCTCAGCACCGAAGACGTCAACGCCGTCGCCAAGGCCGGCGGCAGCTTCATCGTCTCGCCCGACGCCAATGACGAGGTGATCGCAGAGACCGTGCGCCTCGGCCTGCAGTCCTATCCCGGCGTATTCACGCCTACCGACGCCTTCCGCGCCATAAGGGCGGGAGCGAGCGGGCTGAAGTTCTTCCCGGCCGAGGTGCTGGGCCCCAAGGGCATCAAGGCGATGAAGGCCGTGTTGCCGCCTGCCGTGCCGGTTTATGCCGTAGGCGGCGCCAATCCCGACAACTTCGGCGAGTACTTTGCCGCCGGTTGCGCGGGCTTTGGGCTGGGAACTTACATCTACAAGCCCGGCATGACTGTCGAGCAGGTGGCCGAGCGAGCTGCTGCGGCCGTCGCGGCCTATGACGCGGGTCTCGCCAAATGACGGATACAGCCAAGCTGCTCATCGACAGCCAGTGCGCGCTCGGCGAAGGCCCGATCTGGCACCCGGGACGGCAGGAGCTGTTCTTCTTTGACATCAACGAACAGATCCTGACCTCGGCCACCGCCGCAGGCGAGATCACCAACCAGTGGATGTTCAACGAGATTGTCACCGCCGCCGCTATCCTCGATGAGGACACGCTGGTGCTGGCCACCGAGTTCGGACTGAAGGGTTTCCAGATTTCCACCGGCGGCATCGCCCCGCTTGAGGACATCGAATCCGACAAGGCCGAAACGCGCAGTAATGATGGCCGGGTCCATCCGTCGGGCGCGTTCTGGATTGGCACGATGGCCAAGGGCGAAGCTGAAGGCCCCGTCGGCGCACTCTATCACTATCGGGCGGGCCAATTGACGACGCTGAAGTCGGCGGCGCGCATTCCCAATGCCACCTGCTTCTCTCCCGATGGCCGCATCGCCTATTGGACCGACACGCCGACCATGAAGATCATGCAGTGCCCGACCGATCCGGAAACGGGCCTGCCGACCGACGACTGGACCCTGTTTGCCGACGTCACCGGCCACCGCGGCTACCCGGACGGCGCCGTGGTGGATAGCGAAGGCTACCTGTGGAACGCCCGCTGGGGCGGCTCCTGCGTGGTGCGCCACGCGCCCGATGGCTCGATCGACCGGATCATCGAAGTCCCTGTGAGCCAGGTGACCTGCCCGGCCTTTGGCGGCCCGGAGCTTAAGACGCTGTTCATCACCACCGCCAGCAAGGGCCTGAGTTCAGATCAACTGGCGGCCGAAAAGGTGGCAGGTGGCGTGTTTGCCATCGACGTCGACGTTGCCGGCCTGCCCGAGGCAACCATCACACTTTGAGAGCTTGAGCCATGACCTCCCCAGCGCTGGGCGTTTGTTACTATCCGGAACACTGGTCCGAAGACCTTTGGGATCGCGACGCCGCCCGCATGGCGGAGGTTGGCATCAAGTGGGTGCGCATCGGGGAGTTTGCCTGGTCGCGGCTTGAGCCGACGCCCGGCAACCTCACCTTCGACTGGATCATCCGGGCGATGGATGTGCTTGGCCGCCATGGCCTGAAAGTGGTGTTCGGTACACCCACAGCCACGCCGCCGCGCTGGATGGTCGACAAGCATCCCGAGATGCTGGCGGTGGACGCAGCCGGTCGGCGCAAGGGGTTCGGCTCGCGCCGGCACTACGACTTCTCCTATTTGCCCTATCGCGAGGAATCCGCCCGCATCACGCGGCTGCTGGCTGATGCCGTCGGTGACCACCCGGCGCTGGGCGCCTGGCAGACGGACAACGAATATGGTTGCCACGGCACGACCTATTCCTACTCCCCGGCAGCCGAAGCGGGCTTCCGGCAATGGCTGGCCGACAAATACGGCACCGTTGACGCGCTCAACACGGCCTGGGGCAACGTCTTCTGGTCCATGGAATACAATCGCTTCGACCAGGTCGAACTGCCCAACCTGCTGGTCTGCGAGGCCGCACCGGCGCACGACCTCGACTTCCGGCGCTACGCTTCCGACCAAGTCGCCGCGTTTAACAAGGTTCAGTACGACATCCTCAAGGCCAAGCGCCCTGACTTGCCGGTGATCCACAATTTCATGGCGCGCTATTCCGAGTTCGACCACTACGACGTGGCCAAGACGCTTGATGTGGCTAGCTGGGATGCCTATCCGCTTGGGCACCTCGCCGTCGGCGATGAGCCTGCCGAGGTCAAGCGCCTCTACTTGCGCCAGGGCGAACCAGATTCCCAGGCGTTTCACCACGATCTCTATCGCGCCGTCGGCCATGGCCGCTGGTGGGTAATGGAGCAGCAGCCGGGGCCGGTGAACTGGGGCAGTTTCAATCCAGATCCACTGCCCGGCATGGCCCGCCTCTGGGCCTGGGAGGCATTTGCCCACGGCGCCGAAGTGGTCTCCTATTTCCGCTGGCGGCAGGCGCCGTTTGCGCAGGAGCAGATGCACGCCGGCCTGCTTCGTCCCGATAGCGAACCAGCGCCCGCCTATCACGAGGCCATGCAGGTGGCCGAGGAACTCGCCAGCACCGGCATAACAGGCGCGGCGGGCAAGGGCCGGGTCGCCATTGTCTATGACTATCAGAGCGAATGGGCCTGGGAGGTCCAGCCGCAGGCCAAGGGCTTCAGTCACGGGGCGCACGTTCGCGGGCTCTACGCGGCCTTCCGCAAGCACGGCATCGACATCGACATCCTGCCACCAAGCACGAAGAGCTTTGCCGGCTACGGCATCGTGGCCATCCCGGCCCTGTTTGCCTGGAACGATGACCTGCGCACTGCCATGACCGAGTTCGAGGGCCAATTGCTGATCGGGCCGAGATCTGGCTCGAAGACGCGGAACTTCTCGATCCCCACCAGCCTGGCGCCCGATCTGCCGGCCAATCTGCTCGACGTGAAAGTGATGCGCGTCGATAGCATCGACCCATCAATCGAGGTCGAAGTGCGCGGCGGCGGTGGCACTGTGCGACACTGGCGTGAGCGCATCGAGACCAAGGCCGATGTGGTCATCGAAGATGACGAGGGCTGGCCCGTGCTCGTGTCGCAGGGCAAGCTTGCCTATCTGGGCGCAAGCGGCAGCAAGGCGCTGGTGCAACGGGTGGCGGACTATCTGATCGCCGCGGCCAATCTGCCCACGCTGAGCCTGCCCACTGGCGTTCGGTGCCGCACCCGCGGTGGCTTCCGCATCTATGTGAACTACGGCGCAGGCCCGGCTACCATCACTCTGGCCAAGGATGAAGCCGGCTACGTGCTCGGCGGAGCCGACATGCCCCCCGCCGGGGTCACTGTGGCGAAACTCGCCAAGGGCGCGTGAGGTTCGGAATAGCGGTGCGCACGTCAAAGCGTTCCGCCCCGCTATTCCATCTCAACCAGTGAACCCCACCGGCAGACAACGCGCCGGTATCGATCACCATCCCGCCAAGACACGTCGCCGGAACACGCATACGGGCGATGAGCAAATCATGCTGCCCGCAATCCTCCGCAAACGCGGCGCGGCTGCGCACGACGGCCACCGAATAATCGTCGGTCGAGGCAATGCAACCGAGGCTGTCGCAGCGAACGCCCTCGGCCATGCCCGCGATCGGCTCCTGATAATGCTGGCTCCACACATCTACGGCAAAGCTCCCCGGGCGACCCGTAACCAATCCCATACCGGTAGCCGTCCGCATCGCCACGGCCTGAGTTGAATCGGCGATCAACAGATCAGGACGCTGGTCGAGCCCGGCCAGAAGGATCAACGGCACAGCGACGGCCGGGCCGAGCATGCGCCACCAGGAATTGAGAAAGGCAAACCACGCCAGCGCCGCCAGGCCAATGACCAGCGCCCAACCGGTCAGCAATGGGTTGCCGGTCAAGCCCTCGCTCCAGCCTGCCACTAGGTCAGCGCCACCAACCATCAGGTCAATTCCCCAACCCATTATCCCAACGGCCGGCCCCTCGATCCCGAAAGGCATGGCCAGCACGGACAGCACGGCAAAAGGCATGATGATGAGGCTGACGACCGGAAGCACCAGCACATTGCCGATCACGCCAAGCGGTGCCGTCTGCTGAAAGTGATAGGCCGAGAACAGGAGCGTCGCCGTCCCGGCGATGAAACTGGTCGACGCTGTCGCCCAGACGGTTCCCCACACCCGCTGTCCCCAGTTGCGATCCTCCGGGGCGCCAAGGCGCGGCATTTCATAAACCCCGATCAGCGCCACCACGGCCGCAAACGACAGCTGGAAGCTGGCGCGGAACACGCTGGCGGGATCGATCAGGATAATCGCGATGGCGGCGATGGCCACGTTGCGCATGGTGAGGGCACGGCGGCCGGCCAGAACGGCGCCAAAGATCAGCCCCAGCATCAGCGTCGAGCGCAGCGCCGGAACGTTGTTGATGCCGCCCGCCAGCAGCAGATATCCGGCCGCAGCGACTATGCCCCCAACGGCAGCGATCTTCTTCACCGGCCAGCGGCTGGCGGTGGCCGGAATCGCAGCGAGCAACCAGCGCAGCAGGAAGAACGTTCCGCCCGCGACGATCGAGAGGTGCAACCCCGAGATGGAGTAGATATGCGCCAGCCCCGACGCAGCCATCACCTCGCGGGTCTCATCATCGATGGCGCTCTGATCGCCCACCACCATGGCCCGGCCGATGGCCGCCGAGGGCCCATCCAGCACAGCATCGATGCGAGCACCGATGCCCATGCGCAGCCCTTCAATCATGCGCGTGGCGTCAAGCTCATCCCCCAGCGCCACCCGGGCGAAATCACTGGTCACTGCGCCATAGGCGCCGATCCCAGCGAAATAGGCGTGGAACTGCCCGTCAAACGCCCCGGGCAGCACCGGCCCGGGCACCGGCGCCAGCCGCACCTTTGCCCGGATCACGTCACCCGGCCCCAATGGCGGCTCGGGCGGCACGACAAGCCTTGCGCGCACGATATGCACCGGGCGATCGCCCGCCACTGGAACAAGCCCCGACACAACAACCCGCTGCCCCTCGGCCGTCGCGGAGAGTATTTCGTCCACGTGCGCTTCATACTGCCCATAGGCCGGGCGGCTCAGCATGGTCGTGCCAAACCAGGAGCCGTGCAGCGGCAGCAGGCAGAACCCCACCCACCCGGCGACCAAGAGGCTCAGCAGCGGCAAGGCCGGCGAGCGCCACATGCGTACGACGCACAGCGCCAGCAGGGCCGCCACGACGCCAAGCGCCCAGATAGAAGGCTCGCCCGGCAAGGTTGCATAGCTGATGAGACCGGCAATCATGGCAAAGGGCAGCTGCACAAACAGCCGCCGCTCGCGGCAGGCTTTTTCTATCCCGAAATCGCCCCAAACTGGGCGCAGAAGGCGCTCTCGTGGCGCCTGACGCGTCGGCAGACCGCTGCGCCTTGGCACGAGCACCAGCCATGCTTCACGCTCGCGTGTTTCGGCCCCCGCGCCCCACATTGCCCCTGCCCTTGCGCTCGTGCCCCTCTATGCTACACACGGCCCACACACTCTCCAAGCATTCCGGTCACATGTCCCAGGTCGTTACTCGTTTCGCCCCATCTCCCACCGGCTACCTGCATATCGGTGGCGCCCGCACGGCTCTGTTCAGCTGGGCGTTCGCCCAGAACCAGGGCGGCAAGATGCTGCTGCGTATCGAAGACACCGATCGCGAACGCTCCACCGAAGCTGCTGTCGTCGCACTGATCGATGGCCTCAAATGGCTCGGACTCAATTGGGAAGGCGAGCCGATCAGCCAGTTCGGCCGCGCCGACCGCCATGCCGAAGTCGCGCACGAGCTAGTGAAAATGGGCCACGCCTATTATTGCTATTGCTCGCCCGCCGAACTCGACCAGATGCGCGAAGATGCCCGCGCCGCCGGCAAGCCCCCGCGCTACAACGGCTACTGGCGGGACCGCGACCCCAGCGAGGCGCCAGCCGACGTCGCGCCCGTGGTGCGCATCAAGGCCCCGCTGACCGGCGAGATCGTGGTCGACGACCATGTGCAGGGCAAAGTCGTGTTCAAGACCGAGAACCTCGACGACTTCATCATCCTGCGTTCGGACGGCACCCCGACCTATATGCACGCCGTTGTAGTCGACGACCACGACATGGGCGTCACCCACATCATCCGTGGCGACGACCACCTGACAAATGCTGCGCGTCAGATCATCATCTACAATGCGATGGGCTGGACCGTGCCGGAGATGGCCCACATCCCGCTGATCCACGGCCCCGATGGCGCCAAGCTCTCCAAGCGCCACGGCGCCCTTGGCGTCGAGGCCTATCGTCAGATGGGCTATCTGCCCGCGGCCCTGCGCAACTACCTCGCCCGCCTCGGCTGGAGCCATGGCGACGATGAGATTTTCTCGACGGAACAGATGGTTGAGTGGTTCAGCCTCGATGCCCTCAACAAGGGCGCGGCGCGCTTCGACTTCGTCAAGCTCGAGAACATCAACGGCCACTACATCCGCGAATCCGATCCGGCTTACCTCTACGACGTGATGGTTGCGACCGCTGCCGAAGTCGGCCGCCAGGTCGACGTGGACGGCCTGATCGCCAACAAGGCAACAGTGCTCAGCGCCCTGCCCGAATTGCAGCCGCGCGCCAAGACGGTGCTGGAGCTGATCGACCTAGCCCAGTTCATCTATGCAACGCGCCCACTAGCCATCGATGCCGCGGCCAGCGCCTTGCTGACCACAGATACGCGGGCTGTGCTGAAGGATATGGCCGAGGCCCTGCGCGGCCTCAATGACTGGTCGGTACCGGCCATCGACGCTGCCATGCGCGCCCTGGCCGAAGCCAAGGGACTCAAGTTGGGCAAGCTGGCCCAGCCCCTGCGGGCCGCATTGACCGGACGCACCGTGTCTCCGGGCATCTTCGAAGTGATGGTGCTGATCGGCCGGGACGAAAGCATGGCGCGACTAGAGGACCAAATCGACGCTGTCTAGTGCTAATAGGAGGGTAAGCCTTGCTTACCCTTTTATTGCGGCGCAAAGGCAAAACCTGATACCGTTCGCACGCAGCTAAAACTGCCCAGTTTACGGCCCTTTTCAGACCGGTTGGTGGTCTGAAAAGCGAGCCTTCGAGGAGAGCTAAATGACCGAGCAAGTCGCCAAACTCGTCATCGGGGACCAGACCCACGAATTTCCTGTGCTTTCTGGAACCGTGGGGCCGGATGTAATCGACATCCGATCTCTGTATGCCAAGACCGGTATGTTCACTTACGACCCGGGCTTCACCTCGACTGCAGCGTGCGACAGCGCGATCACCTATATCGACGGCGACAAGGGCGAACTGCTCTATCGCGGCTACCCCATCGAGCAGCTGGCAGCCAAGAGCAACTATCTCGAAGTCTGCTACCTGCTGCTCTACGGCGAGCTTCCCAACAAGGCCAAGATGGCTGAATTCGAGGAAGTGGTAACCCGCCACACCATGGTGCATGAGCAGATGCACTATTTCTACCGTGGCTTCCGCCGCGACGCCCACCCGATGGCCGTCATGACCGGCGTCGTTGGCGCTATGGCCGCCTTCTACCACGACTCAACCGACATCAACGATCCCGAGCAGCGCGAGATCGCCTCGATCCGCATGATCGCCAAGATGCCGACGATAGCAGCTATGGCCTACAAGTATTCGGTCGGCCAGCCCTTCGTCTATCCGCGCAACGATCTCGATTACGCGTCGAACTTCCTGCACATGTGCTTCTCGGTGCCCGCCGAACAGTACAAGGTCGACCCGCGCATCGCCCGCGCCATGGACTTGATCTTCACGCTGCATGCCGACCACGAGCAGAACGCCTCGACCTCGACCGTGCGCCTGTCCGGTTCGTCCGACGCGAACCCGTTCGCCTGCATCGCCGCCGGCGTTGCCTGCCTCTGGGGTCCAGCTCATGGCGGTGCCAACGAAGCCGCGCTCAACATGCTCAAGGAAATCGGCACCGTTGACCGCATTCCCGAGTTCATCGCCCGCGCCAAGGACAAGTCCGACCCGTTCCGCCTGATGGGCTTTGGTCACCGCGTCTACAAGAATTACGATCCGCGCGCCAAGGTGATGCAGGAAACTGCTCGCGAAGTGCTCGACATTCTCGGCGTAGAAAACAACCCAACCCTGCAGGTTGCCCGCGAACTCGAAAAGATCGCGCTGGAAGACCCATACTTCGTTGAGCGCAAGCTCTACCCGAACGTGGACTTCTACTCGGGCGTCATCCTCGATGCGATCGGCTTCCCGCGCTCGATGTTCACCGTGCTGTTCGCCGTTGCGCGCACCGTCGGCTGGATCTCGCAGTGGAAGGAAATGATTGCCGATCCGCAGAAGAAGATCGGCCGTCCGCGCCAGCTCTACAACGGCTCGGTCGCTCGCGACTACGAACCGCTCAGCAGCCGCTGATCTCTAGCCCAATGCGCAAGGACCCGGTCTGCCGGGTCCTGCCGGGGGAAGTCGACCTCCCCATTCTGCATCAGTTCCGAAAGCTCGCCAAAGGCACCAATCTGGTCCTGGCGGGCTTTTTTGTTGTCCAGCAGGGCAATAACTGCCGCCCCAAGCGCCGCCGCATCCGGTGACGACTGCACGAGTTCCGGAATTGCGGCTCGATCCAGGATGATGTTAGGCAGCGACACGGCAGGACTGCCAAGCTTGGCATAGGCGCGGCTTTGGTGACTGTCGAGCACATAGCTCACCACCATCGGCACCTGCGCCAGAGCCAACTCGAGCGTCACGGTCCCCGATACAGCCAGCGCCAGGACGGATTGCTGATAGAGTTCGGCCCGCGCTGCCCGATCGGAAACCACGCGCACCGGCACTCGCCATGACGACACTTCGCGCGTCAAACGTTCAGCGAGCGCAGGCAAGGTCGGGATCACGATCCCATCGACCGATGGATGATCGACGAGCCCCTCGGCAATCTGCCGGAAAAGCGGCAGGTGGCGGCGCAACTCACCATCGCGACTGCCCGGCAGCAGGATCAAAGGCCCACGCTCCACGGCATTGCGCGTCAGCCGCTCACCCAAAGCGGGGTGGCCGACATAGCTGGTCGGCGGGCCGCCGAGGCGCTGCATCACCGCGGGCTCAAACGGCAAGACCGCCAGCACTTCATCAAACAGTGGCTTGAGCTTGGCCGCCCGCTGCGGCGCCCGGGCCCACACGGAGGGCGCCACATAGAGAATGGTGCGCCCCCGGAATCCCAACTGCTTGAGGCGCTTCGCCAGCAACTTGGAAAAATCCTGCGCGTCGACGAGCACGACGATATCGGGATTGGCCTTGCGAATTACCCTGGCCGTCTGCTCGATGCGCCACAGCAGCAGCGGCAGGCGCATCAGCACATCGCTGATGCCCATGACGGCAAGGTCGTGCATTGGGAATATCGAGCGCAACCCCTGCGCTTCGAGCTCATGGCCGCCCACCCCGATAAAGGCGAGCGGCACACGCTGCTTGAGCCGGGCCACCAGATCGGCGGCAATACGATCACCTGACGGTTCGCCCGCCAGGATGAACAGCTTGAGGCGTTCGGCCATGCCCTCGGGTTCGGCTCCCCCCGTTGGCGCGCTCATTTATTCGGCGTCGTGGCCGTTGCGCGGCAGCAGGATCGGACGATCCGAAGCGGCAGCGATGAAGGCAACGACGTCCTGCACCAACTGATCGCCCTTGAACAGCTCGGCCGCATCCTCGACGCGCTCGCGCAGTGTGCCTTCGCTGGCGAAGATCATGCGGTAGGCTGCGCGAAGGCGGTGAATAGCTTCTCGATCGAACTTGCGGCGCTTAAGGCCAACCAGGTTGAGACCGGTCAGAGCCGCACGATTGCCGACGGCCATGCCATAGGGAATGACGTCGCCATCAACCATGGACTGGGCACCGATAAAGGCATGCGCGCCAATCCGGGTGAACTGGTGGATCACGCAAGTGCCGCCGAAGATCACGTTGTCGCCGACATGAACGTGCCCGGCCACGCCGACATAGTTGGCCATGATGACATTGTTGCCGATGATAGCATCATGCGCCACGTGGGCACTGGCCATGATCAGGCAATCATTGCCGATCTTGGTCAGCATGCCGCCACCTTCCGTACCCGGATTGATGGTGACCGACTCGCGAATAACGCAGCGCTCACCGATCTCCAGGCGCGATTGCTCACCGTGATACTTCAGATCCTGCGGGCGGTGCCCGACGGAAGCGAACGGAAAAATCTGCGTGCCAGCACCCACCTCGGTATTGCCGTCGATGGACACATGCGAGACCAGCTCGACATCGTCATGGAGCACGACATTGTCGCCGACAATGCAGTACGGCCCAATCTTGACGCCCTTGCCCAGGCGGGCGCCTGAGCCGACGATTGCCGTGGGGTGGATGGTGGCGTGGCTCACGAAGTAGCCTCGATGATCATCGCAGTGATTTCAGCTTCGGCAATGATGGCGCCGTCAACGATAGCCTTGGCTTCGTAGCGGCCGACATTGCGACGACGCTGGATCTTGGCGATGTGGAACTCGATGGTGTCGCCCGGGCCGGCAGGCTTGCGGAACTTCGCCTTGTCGACGCCCAGCATGAGCACGACATTCTTGCGATCATTGCCGGCGGAGTCGTGCTTGATCACGATGGCGCCGGCGGTTTGAGCCATGGCCTCAATGATCAGAACGCCCGGGAAAATCGGGTTCTCCGGGAAGTGCCCCTGAAAGATCGGCTCGTTGAAGGTGACATTCTTGATGCCAACAGCCGTCTGGTCGCCGTCAATCTTGATGATCTTGTCGATCATCAAGAACGGATAGCGGTGCGGCAGGCTTTTCAGAATCTCGGCAATGTTCATTGCCGTGAGCTCGGTGCTCGCTGTTACGCTATCGGTCATGCCCGCTTTTCCCCCTTGGAAAGTTTCCGCATCGTGGCGAGTTCTCGCCAGAAATCTCTTATATCCTGCGCCGGCGCACCGGCAAGTTTACTGCCCGCGGGCCAGTCCTTGGTCACAGCCGCGCGGCCATGCACCACCGAACCCGCCCCGATGGTCAGGTGACCGGACGTGCCGACACCACCACCCAGCAGAACCCCGTCCTCGACAATAGTCGAGCCGGAGAGGCCACTCATTGCTGCAATCAGGCAATTTCGGCCAATCTTGCAGTTATGGCCGATCTGCACGAGGTTATCGATCTTGGTTCCGTCGCCGATCATGGTGTCGCCCAACGCGCCGCGATCGATCGTGCTATTGGCACCGACCTCGACGCGATCCTGGATCAACACACGGCCGAGTTGGGGAACCTTGCGATTGGACCGACCGAAGTCGAGCCAGCCAAACCCTTCGGTGCCAATACGCACACCGGAGTGAATGACGACGTCATTGCCGATATGCGCGCAATCGATGGTGCAGTTGGCGGCAATGGTGCTGTTACGCCCAATGGTGACCCCTGCCCCAATGACCGTATTGGCGCCGATGACCGTGCCGCGGCCAATCTCGACCCCTGCCCCGATAACGACATTTGGTCCGATCAGCACGTCTTGCTCGATCAGCGGATCACCCAGATCGCCGCGACCGGCGGCGATAATCGCGCGGGTGCTGGACGGATAGAGGTGATCAAGAATTTCAGCAAACAGATGGTGCGGACGATCGCTAACGATGGCCATGCACCCTTCGGGGACAAGATCGACCAGCGAAGGCAGAACAATCACCGCACCCGCAGCCGTTTTGCTCAGCTGCTCGGAATAGTTGGTGTGGGCGGCCAGGGCCAACTCACTACCATCGGCGAGGGAGAGCTCGGTCGCCCCTTCGATTGAAAGGTCAGGATTTGGCAGGCCCGCCAGCATGTCGCTGCGGCCAAGGGCAGTCAGAATAGCTCCGACCGAGAAGGGACCAGCGAAGCGATGAAAACGGGTATCGACCATAAGGTGCCACTTAAAAAGAATTGAGCCGCGGCGCTACCGCCCCGCGGCTCAATGAACTGTCTCACGCCGGATTGGCTAGAACAAGGTCGACATGGTCAGCTGGAAGACCTGGGTACGATCCGAGGTCGACTTGTTCAGCACGTGGGCGAAGTCGCCACGCAGCGGACCAAACGGGCTTTCCCAGATCAGGGAGGCACCGATCGACGTACGCCACGGAACGTCGACGCTGTTCGGGTCAACCACGTTGCCAGCAGCCAGGCGCGGCGTGTTCACGCCATCAACCCAAGCAGCATCTGCCCACACAGCACCCGACAGGCCGTAGCTTTCCGGAATGCCCGGGATCGGGAACTGCAGTTCAGCAGACACACCGGCATAGGCCACGGCACCGAGATATTCGCCGGTGGTGAGGCGCGGGCCAAGGCCACGGCCTTCGAAGCCACGGATCAGCTGCGTGCCAGGAGTGAAGGACTCCACGGAGTGGACGCCGTTGCCGCTCATGTCGTTCACGATACCAGCCGTGCCACGAACGCTGGCAACAATGCCACTGTCGTCGATCACTGGCACGAAGTAGCGCGCACGGCCTTCGCTCTTGATCAGGCTATGGTCCCAACCGATGTACTGCTGGCTGAACGTTGCGATCAGGCCTTCAGTCGGCTTCTTGGCATTGTCGAGCGTGTTGTAGGTCAGGCTGTAGCCGACGAAGCCCTTGTAGAACTCATTACCGTTGGCAACGATGGTCGAGAGCGGCGCGTCAGTATCCTTGATGACCTTGCGTTCCATGCCGGCAAACACAGTCGCCGACAGGTCGCGGGTCAGCGGGATGCCTGCACGGAGCTGGCCACCAGTGGATTCCGAACCGTAGAAGCTCGCAGCGGTTTCTTCGCTGATGCGGTGGTACACGTCGACGCCGGTCGAAACATTGAGACCCATGAAGCGAGGCTCAGTGAACGAGAAGTCGAAGGTACGGCCGGCCTGCGATGCACCGATGGCAGCGCGGAGGTACTGGCCCCGACCAAGGAAGTTGCGTTCCGTCAGCGACACTTCACCAAGGATACCATCCTGGGTCGAGTAGCCGGCGGTCGCGCCGTATTCACCCGTCGAGGATTCGGTCACAGCAATGTTGATGACAACCTTGTCTGCAGACGAGCCAGGACCGGTGGTGACGTCGATGCCCGAGAAGAAGCCCAGAGCCTGGATCTTTTCACGGCCACGAACCATCAACGCACGGTTGAAGGGGTCGCCTTCAGCGAACTCCAGCTCACGACGGATCACGAAGTCACGGGTCTTGGTGTTGCCGGTGATGTTGATGCGCTCGACATAGACGCGTGCACCCTCGTCCACCAGATAGGTGACCTTGAACGTGCCATTGGCAACATCGCGATCGAGGCGAGCACGGACATCAGCGAAGGAGTAGCCCTGCGAAGCAGCTTCGTAGGCCATGTCCTCGATGGTCTTCTGCAGATCGGAGACCGAGTAGTTACCGCCCTTGCCAGTCTGCACCGTGCCGCGCAGCGCATCGGTGTTAAGACCGTTGATGCTGGTTTCGATACCGACGTCCGAGAACTTGTACTTCTGGCCTTCATTGATCGTGAAGTTGATGAAGTATGCATTCTTGGTGGCGTCATATTCGCCGACCGAAGTCACCTGCGCATCGGGATAACCACGATTGGCGTAGTACAGACGCAGGCGCTCACGATCGACGGCGAGCTTGCGCTCGTCATAACCGTCATCCTTGAACAGCCAGCTCAGGATACCGGTTTCCTTGGTGAGCAGCGTGCCCTTCAGGTTACCAGCACCGATGGAATTGTTGCCCGTGAAGTTGATCGCAGCGATGCCCGCGCGATTGCCTTCATTGACATTGAAAATGACGCGAACACGACCATCAGCGGTCGGCTCGGTGCGGGCGGTCACTGCAACCGAAAGGAACCCGTCGCGATCATAAGCCTGACGGATGCTCTCGATATCCGCAGCTACGCGACGCTGGCTGTAGATGCCGGAAGCCGACACATCGACCATGGCGAGCAGCTGGGCATCGGAGAAGCGGCGATTGCCCTCGAACAGGACGGAGCCGACCAGTTGCTCCTGGGCCTGAGCAGTCGCAACGCCAAGAAGCGGAATGCTGGGTACGGCGATCGGCGCTGCACCCAGTATGGCAAGCGCTAGGAAAGCGCTGCGCATCAGCTTGGTGGATTGGATCATATTGTTATTGCCTTCTGCGACCAGGCCCGGAGAATCGCCATGCACAGCGCTCCCCCAAGCTAACTCCATTGCACCGTTTTACCGTCTTTTTAACCAAGGACAAGGCGGAAGCCTCGACGCGGTTAGCAAATGATTGGTGCGCTTGTATTCCTGCAACACCTTGCGAACCAAGGTTAACCAAGGGTTAGCCGAGACTTCTCAAGTATGCGAACAGGGTGTCGTTAAAGAGCGTGAACACCATGAGCGCGAGAACCAGGGCGAATCCGAACCGGAACCCTATTTCCTGCACCTTCATGCTGAGCGGTCGCCCCCTGACGGCCTCAACCAGATAATACAGAAGATGCCCGCCGTCGAGCATGGGCACCGGCAAAAGGTTGAATATCCCGATATTCAGCGACAACAGCGCCATCAGATTGATCAGCGCCACGATCCCCAAAGTGGCGACTTCCCCGGAAACCTTGGCGACTTTCACCGGCCCGCCGAGCTGCTCAACGTCCCCTCGCCCGACGAAAAAGTCGCCGAGAAAAGCCGCAGTGCGCTGGATGATGAAGCGGATTTCCTCAACCGTCATCCCGATCGCCTCGACCGGACCAGGCCGATAGAGCGTCACATCAGTCTGCTCGACACTGCGGCTGACGCCGATTCTGCCAATCTTCTGCGTATTGCCGAAGCGGTCATCGACTTCGACAACCTCAGGCACCAGCACGATGGTTTTGCTGGCAGTGCCGCGCTCGAGATCGATGGTAACCGGACGCGCCGGGCTGGTGGCAACGAGACGCTGGAAGTCCTCGAATCCACGAACAGCATAGCCATCCACCGACACGATCACGTCGCCGGGCTCAAGGCCGGCAGCCTCCGCAACCGAACCGGCAATCACCTCACCGACAACCGGCGGGATGGTGTAGCGGCCATAACCCAGCAGCAGCGCGTAGAGGATAAGAAAGGTCAGGATCACATTGGCGACCGGCCCGGCCACCACGACAGCAATGCGCTGCCAGACATTCTTGTTGGCGAACAGCTTGGGCGCCAGCTCCGGATCGACACTCGCCAGCGCTTCCTGATCAGGAACACTGGCGGCATTCATATCCCCCACGAAACGCACATAGCCGCCGAGCGGAATTGCCGAGATGCGCCAGCGCGTACCGTTCTTGTCGTCCCAGCCAATAAGTTCCCTGCCGAACCCGACCGAGAAGGTCTGGATGGCCACGCCATTCCACCGGGCTACCAGGTAGTGCCCCATCTCATGCACGAACACGATGACCGTGATGACCGCCAGGAACGGCACGACATAGGACAATAGCCAATAGATGAAGTCGAACATGGTCTTCCTTGCTTGGGCCAGCGCAAACCGAATGCGCCTGCGGCGCTACCAGTAGAGCAGGCCCTCGGCCACCGAGCCGTAGCCCGCGTGGAGCGCACCGACCAGCAGCACCAGCAACACGCCAAATGTGAGGCTGTCGAGCCGATCCATCAACCCACCATGCCCGGGAATGATGTCGCCGCTATCCTTGATACGGAAATGGCGCTTGATCGCGCTTTCGCTGAGATCGCCAAGCTGGCCCAGAATGCTGATCGTTGCCGACAGGATCAGGCCGATCCACCACGGCGAATCCGTCACGATGACCCAGACCAGCAGCCCTGCCCCCGTGCCCAGCGCCAACCCCCCAAGCGCGCCCGACCAGGTCTTGGACGGCGAAATCGCTGGAGCGAGCTTCTCGCCGCCGATCTGGCGGCCGGTGAAGAAGGCAGCAGAGTCAGTCATCCAGACAACGGTACCGAGATAAACCCCGGCCCAGACGCCCTCGATCGTATCGCCGCGCATTGCCAGGGCGGCGATGATGATCGAGCCATAGATAACCAGCCCGATGACCCGCCAGGGAGCAGCCTCGCCGCGAATACCCACAGCCAGCACGCAGGCCACGGCAATCACCGCGATCGTGCCGAAGGGGCCGAACACCGGATAAACCAGACCAGACAGCGCCACGAGCCCGATCAGCGTCATGCCGCCGGGGGTCAGCGGCGCCCGCGTGACCATGGTTTCCCACTCACGATAGGCGCCGGCAAAAACCGCGCCGACAACCGCGCTGAATACAACGCCGCCAATATAGAGCGCCGTCGCAGTCAGGGCGATCAGCACCACGGCCGATGCGAGACGGGGGCCGAGATCGGACCACATGCGGCGACGATTTGGGGCAGGTTCAGACGGGGGGACGCCCGGATTGTTCAAGATTGCGCTGCCTCGATTCCGCCAAAACGCCTGTCGCGCAGCGAATAGGTCTCGAGCACCTTGATGAATGAGTTTTCATCAAAGTCAGGCCAATATTCGTCGACAAAGACGAACTCGGCATAAGCCGCTTGCCAGAGCAGAAAATTAGAAATGCGTTGTTCACCGCTGGTGCGGATGATCAAATCTGGATCAGGGATACCCGCCGTATAGAGCGCCCCGGCAATGGTTTCCTCGGTAATATCATCGGGCGAAAGCCGGCCGGCCGCAACCTCGCGGGCAATCCGGCGGGTCGCCTCGGCGATCTCGGCCTTTGCGCCATAATTGAACGCAACGACCAGAACCAGCCCAGTATTCTCCGCCGTCTTGGCCTCGGCGTCTTCAATCAGGCGAACCAGGCTGGGCTCCAACCCTTCCCGGTTCCCGATGATCCGCACCTGGACGTTATTGCGGATCAGCCTTTGAAGGTCCGACGCAACAAACCGGCGCAGCAGATTGAAGATAAAGGAAATCTCTTCCTTCGGCCGCGTCCAGTTCTCAGACGAGAAGCTGAACACGGTCAGATAGCCCACACCATAGGTAATGCAGTGCTCGACCAGACCGCGAAGCGATTTCACGCCCTCGATGTGACCTTCGGTGCGGAGTTTGCCGCGGGCTTTCGCCCAGCGGCCATTCCCGTCCATGATCACGCCGAGATGCGTCGGAATGCGCAGGCGCGGACGCTGCGCAATACCGACGGATGTGACTGAATCCATGGACATCTACGCCCTCCTGGCGCAGCGCAGCAGGCTTAGACCTGCATGATTTCCGCTTCTTTGGCAGCGACGACCTGATCGATCTCGGCCACGGCTGCGTCGGTGGCCTTCTGCACCAGGTCAGACTGCACGCGTGCATCGTCCTGGCTCATCTCGCTGTCTTTTTCAGCCTTCTTGAGCAGATCCATGCCGTCACGACGAATATGACGAACAGCCACGCGGGCCGCTTCGGCATAATTGTGGGCAACCTTGGTCAGATCACGGCGACGCTCTTCATTGAGCTCGGGCAGCGGAACACGGATCACCTGCCCCTCCCCCATCGGGTTGAGACCCAGGCCGCTGTCACGAATTGCCTTTTCGACGGCGTTGGCCATCTGACGATCCCAAACCTGCACGCTCAGCATGCGCGGCTCCGGCACGGTCACCGTTGCCAGCTGGCTCAGCGGCATGCGCGAACCATAGGCGTCGACGGTCACTGGCTCAAGCAAGCTGGCACTTGCGCGACCGGTCCGAAGACCAGCAAGTTCATCGCGCAGCGAGGCGATGGACTTCTGCATCCGGGTCTTGAGATCTGCGAGGTTGTAACCAGCCATTGTCTTGTCCTTCTAGGCTATAACTAATTGCCGACGCGGGTGGAGCGGGCGGTTCCCGCCAAGACGCCGGCAAGGCCTTCCGCATCGTCAAGCGCATATACGATTATCGGCATGCTGTTGTCGCGGGCAAGGGCAAATGCTGCCGTATCCATTACACGCAGGTTCTTGCCGATGACTTCGTCATAACTGACGACGTCATAACGGGTGGCATCGGGATGCTGCATCGGATCTGCCGAGTAGACGCCATCGACCTTTGTGCCCTTGAGCACGACGTCGCATTCGAGCTCGATAGCGCGCAGCGTCGATGCCGTGTCGGTGGTGAAAAACGGATTGCCGATGCCGCCGCCGCAAACCACGACATAGCCGTCCTCAAGCGCCAGCTTGGCGTCGCGAGCGGTGAACGTGTCGGCAACCGATGGCATGGAAACGGCGCTGTATGGCTTGCTCTTGACGCCCTGGCGCGAAATTGCGTTGCTGAGAGCGAGGGCGTTGATCATGGTGCCCAGCATGCCCATCATATCGGCGGTCACGCGGTCAGTGCCATCAACCGCGCCGGTCATGCCGCGGAAAATATTACCGCCGCCCACGACGATGGCAATCTCCACACCGCTCATGGCCACGTCGGCGATCTGCTTGGCAACGGCCTGCAGGAAGGGAGGCTCGATGCCGAAGGAATTATCCCCCGCCAGCGCCTCACCCGAAACCTTGAGGAGAATGCGTGAATAGGCAGGCGCCATCGGCAAACCCCTCTTTGAATAAATTGCGGGGTCGCGAATCCGGCGACACCCGGCAGACCCTATGGCAAATCCGCCCTCAAAAGAAGGCGTGGCGCCAATGGAAACGACGTTATGGATGGGTTTTGCGCTCGATCCCGGCAAAAAGAAGACCGCAGGGAGAGCGGCGGACGGGCCCATGGGCCCATCCGCAATCACGTTTAGCGCTTACTTCACGCCGGCAGTAGCGGCGACTTCAGCGGCGAAGTCGGTCTCGGCCTTCTCGATGCCCTCGCCCAGTGCATAACGCACGAAGCGGGTCAGCTTGATCGGAGCGCCAACATCCTTCTCGGCATTCTTGATCGCATCACGGACCTTGGTCTCGCCGTCGATCACGAAAGTCTGCGCGAGCAGCGTGACTTCTTCGAAGTACTTGCGCATGCGGCCATCGACCATCTTCTCGGCGATGTCGGCGGGCTTACCCGATTCCTTCACCTGCTCGAGGATGATGGCGCGCTCGCGGGCAACCACGGCCTGATCCAGGTCTTCCGGATCGATCGACAGTGGGTTGGTCGCTGCAATGTGCATGGCGAGCTGCTTGCCGAGAGCCGACAGCGCAGCCTTGTCACCGGTCGACTCGAGAGCCACCAGGATGCCCATCTTGCCCAGGCCGGACTTGACGGCGTTATGCACGTAGCTTTCCACCACGCCGTCGGTGACCGAAATGGTCTCGGTGCGGCGCAGGTTCATGTTTTCGCCGATCTTGGCGATAGCTTCGGTCAGCTCTGCAGAAACCGAGTGGCCAGAACCAGGGAACGGCATTTCGCCGAGCTTGACCACGTCGCCTTCGGCGTCGAGTGCCAGCTTGGCAATGTTGCCAACAATGCCCTGGAACTGTTCGTTGCGAGCAACGAAGTCGGTTTCCGAGTTCACTTCAACAACCGATGCCTTGGTACCGGCGGTTGCAACACCGACGAGACCTTCAGCAGCAACGCGATCGGCCTTCTTGGCAGCCTTGGCGAGGCCACGGGTGCGCAGCCAGTCGACCGCAGCTTCCATGTCGCCATTGGTTTCGGCCAGTGCCTTCTTGCAGTCCATCATCCCGACGCCAGTCGAGTCGCGGAGCTGCTTGACCATTGCAGCAGTGATTTCCATGGGTTCACCTCTTGGCGGCCCCATTCAAGGGGCCGCATGATTTCAAATCAGAACGAACTAGCTTGCGCTTAGTTGGCGGTTGCTTCGTCGGTCGGCAGGTCTTCAGCCGGAGCGCGCTCAGACGCGCCCAGGTCAGCACCGAGTGCGGACGACGAACGGCCGATGCCGTCGATGGCAGCCTTGGAAACCAGCGAGCAATACAGCTCGAGAGCGCGGCTGGCGTCGTCGTTGCCGGGGATGGCGTAGTCGACGGTGTCCGGATCGCAGTTGGTGTCGACGATAGCGATGACCGGAATACCCAGACGACGGGCTTCCTTGATCGCGTTCGCTTCCTTGTTGGTGTCGATGACGAACAGCAGCGACGGCAGGTTGCCCATGTCCTTGATGCCGCCGAGGTCGCGCTCAAGACGCTCCTGCTCACGGGACATCATCAGGCGCTCTTTCTTGGTGCGCAGGGCGAGGTCGTCTTCGCTCATCGACTCGAGTTCACGCAGGCGCGAGATCGAGTTCGAGATGGTCTGCCAGTTGGTCAGCGTGCCGCCGAGCCAGCGGGAGTTCACGTAGTACTGAGCCGACTGCTTGGCAGCCTCGGCAACCAGTGGAGCGGCCTGGCGCTTGGTGCCGACGAACAGCACGCGGCCACCTTCAGCAACGGTGTCGCTGATCAGCTGCAGGGCGCGGCTCAGGGCCGGAACGGTCTGGCTCAGGTCGAGAATGTGGATGTCGTTGCGAACGCCGAAAATGTGGCGCTCCATCTTTGGGTTCCAGCGGTGCTTCTGGTGGCCGAAGTGGACGCCTGCTTCGAGCAGTTGACGCATAGAGAAATCGGGCAGTGCCATGATGGCTGCTCCTTAGTTTACCGGTTGATGCCTCCACAAAGCATTGCGACGGTCTCCCGCCACCGGATGGCTTTCGATTGCTCGATCCGCCTGCTTCGTGTGTGAAATCGCGCTGACTCGCAGTCAAGCGCACGGGCGATATAGGGCAAGGCGCGCCCAAACGCAAGGCCCGCCAGACCAGGAAACAGGGGCAAAGTCGCCCCTATCCGACACTGTCACCCGTGGACAAGATCCGCGACCCCAGACCACTGCCGCACCGACTGGGCCCAGTAGACCTCATCCTGACCCTATCAAAGGACGAAGTCGTGGCAACCGGGGTTAGCCAGACCCTGCCCTACAGCCAGAGCAGCAGTATCGGCGCCGCTACAATGAGTACTGCCGCGACGATCCAACGGGCTTGCCCCATCGACTGCACATCACTCAGCAGCCAGCGCTTCGCGACGAAATACCCGGCAGCGACGACGACGCTGTAGATGACAGCCCACATCAGCACGTACCAGTTGCCGCCAAAAATGCCGATGGCCAAGCCAAACCCGGTCAGCGCACCCAACACGCCATAGCCGACATCAAACAGCAGCGCCGTTGCGATCGACAGCACACCCAGCAGTCTCGGCGCCAGAATGGCCAGGGCAGCGGTGAACAACCAGATCGCCATGATGGCCTGCAGCACCGAGGAACTGCTCAGCGAGGTGATGATCTCGGTCATCCGCGCTGATGACGAAAGCCCCACCGCCGAGGCCAGAAAATTCAGTATTGCGGCGAGAACGAAGAGAATAAATGCGCAGCCCGCCATCACGGCGAAGCTGCCGCCAATACGCTTCCACTGGATTTGCTGTTCGGACAATTTCGACCCTCCCTGTCCACATGGACAGCGTTCAGTCTAACCGGACGTCAGTCACCCCTTCTAGTGCCTTGATTCCACCGGCCACTTCGGCGGTGATCCGGTAGGTGCCCTGCAGTTCGATCTCGTATTCGCGCGCGCCACCATCGCGTATGACGATGAAATTGACCGAGCCTTCCCCCCCGCGCTTCAGCTGAGCGCTAATGGACGGCAGCGCCTTTACGTCGCCCGCAAAAATCGTCAGCTGCCGCTGGATGGTATCTTCGATGCCGTCGAGCGGCTTGGCCGACAGCAGGCGCAGGCTCACGCCTTCCGCCCGCTCTTCGGCCCCCACCTGCAATACCACGGACCGGCCCGGCTGCAGCAAGGCGCCGAATTCGTTGATCTGCTCGGAGAAGCCGATCATTTCGAACGTCCCGGTCTGATCCGACAGCGTCAGGATCATCATCGGCGTACCCTTCTTGGTCCGCCGGTCCTGCCGCCCGCTGATCGTGCCGGCCAGACGCCCCGCCGATGCCCCGTCTTTCACCGCCCGCTCGAAATCGGCCCAGCGCTGCACGCGCAGCTTTTCGAACAGGTCGGTATAGGCATCGAGTGGATGGGCGGAGAGATGGAACCCGATGGCCGCAAGCTCGCGATCCGCGCGCTCGGCGCTCGTCCAGGCAGGAACACCGGGCGTCAGGCGGATCGGCTCGGGCTCGCCCGCGTCGAACATGTTCCACTGGCCTTCATTGCGCTCGGCCGTCAACGACTGGGCCATGCTCATCACCGCCTCGATAGCGGCAAAGGCCTGCTCACGGCGCGGCACCAGCTCATCAAAGGCACCGGCATTGACCAGCGTTTCCAGCGTACGCTTGGACAGAACCTTGGGGTCAACACGCCGCGCGAAATCCCCCAGATCCTGGAATGGCTTATCGCCGCGAACCTCAACGATATGTTCCGCCATCGACCGGCCCACGCCCTTCACAGCCGAGAGGCCGTAATGGATTTTGTCGTCCTTCACCGAGAACACGACCTCGGAGCGGTTGACGCAAGGCGGCACGACCTCGATGCCCTTCTTGCCGGCCTCGCGACGGAAATCCGACAGCTTGTCGGTCTGCGCCATGTCGAGGGTCATCGACGCGGCGTAGAACTCGTGCGGATAGTGCTTCTTGAGATAGGCCGTCTGATACGACACCCAGGCATAGGCGGCCGCGTGGCTCTTGTTGAAGCCGTAGTTGGCGAACTTGGCCAGCAGGTCGAAGATCGAGTCTGCGAGCTTTTCCTTCACGCCCATCGGCCCGGCGCCATCGCGGAAGCGGATGCGCTGGGCATCCATTTCCGCCTTGATCTTCTTGCCCATGGCGCGGCGCAGCATGTCGGCTTCGCCCAGCGAATAGCCCGAGAGCAGCTGGGCGATCTGCATCACCTGCTCCTGGTAGACGATGATGCCGTAGGTTTCGTCGAGCACCGCGCTCAGCGCGGGGTGGGGATATTCCACCGGCTCGCGCCCATGCTTGCGGTCAATGAAGCTTGGAATATTGTCCATCGGACCAGGCCGATAGAGCGCGTTCATTGCGATCAGGTCTTCGATACGGTCCGGCTTGAGATCCATCAGGGCGCGGCGCATGCCCGCGCTTTCAAACTGGAAGATGCCGTAGGTGTCGCCCTGAGCGTAGAGCTTGTAGGTGTCCGCGTCGTCGATCGGGATCGTATCGATGTCGATCTCGATGCCGCGGTTCCGCACCATGTTGACGGCATACTGGATGGTCGTCAGCGTTTTGAGGCCAAGGAAGTCGAACTTCACCAGGCCCGCCGGCTCAACCCATTTCAGGTTGTATTGCGTCACCGGCATGTCGGAGCGAGGATCGCGATAGAGCGGAATGAGCTCCTGCAGCGGCCGGTCGCCAATCACGATACCGGCGGCGTGGGTCGAAGCGTGGCGGAACAGCCCTTCCAGCGACTTCGAAATCTCGACGAGCTGGCTGACGGTCTCGTCCTCGTCGGCCATCTGCTTGAACTGGGGCACCTCGTTCATGGTGCGCTCGATCGACCATGGATCTGCTGGGTTGGCCGGCACCAGCTTACAGATACGGTCTACCTGCCCATACGGCATCTGCAGCACGCGACCGACGTCGCGCAGCACGGCGCGCGCCTGCAGCGTTCCGAACGTGATGATCTGCGCCACCTGCTCGGAGCCATACTTGTTCTGCACATACTGGATCACCTCTTCACGGCGGTCCTGACAGAAGTCGATGTCAAAGTCGGGCATCGACACGCGTTCCGGGTTGAGGAAGCGTTCGAACAGCAGGTTGTAGCGCAGCGGATCGAGGTCGGTAATCGTGGTCACCCACGCCACCAGCGACCCGGCACCCGAACCACGGCCGGGCCCAATCGGAATGCCCTGCGCCTTACCCCAGCGGATAAAGTCTGCCACGATAAGGAAATAGCCGGGGAACTTCATGCTCTCAATGATTTTGAGCTCGAAGTCGAGGCGGTCGCGATATTCCTGCTCGGTCTTGCCCGGCGCAACGCCATTGGCGGCCAGACGGAGGTCCAGCCCGTCCTCGGCCATCTTGCGGAGCGCTGCCGCTTCCGCCGCAACGGCCGCGTCTTCGCTCACGTCGGACGCAGCGGCAAACTTGGGCAGGATGGGGCCACGCGTACGCGGACGGTAGCTGCAGCGCTGCGCAATCTCGATGGTGGATTCAAGCGCCTCCGGCAGGTCGGAGAACAGCTCCACCATCTCGGCGCGCGTCTTGAAGTAGTACTGGTTGTTGAGCTTGCGCCGCTCGGTCTGGGCAAGCACGGTGCTGCCGGCAATGGCCAGCAGCGCGTCATGCGCCTCATATTCCTTGGCGGATTTGAAATAGGGCTCGTTGGTGGCAACCAGCGGAATGCCCTTGCGATAGGCATAATCGATCAGGCGCGGCTCAACCGCAATTTCCTGCGGGCGCCCATGGCGCTGGATCTCGATATAGAAGCGCTCGCCGAACAGTTCGGCCAGCCGGTCGAGACGCCGGAGGGCGTTGTTGTCCTGCCCCTGCGCGAAGGGCATGTCGATGGCCCCTTCCGGACCACCACTCAGGCAGATCAGGCCCTCAAGCCTTTCGCGGGTCAGCCAGTCGAGCTGCGCGCGGGCGGCACCGCCCTCGCCTTCCAGATAGGCCCGTGACACCACTTGTGACAGGTTGGCGAACCCGACCTCGTTCTGCGCCATCAGCACGACACTGGATTTGCCGGCCCAGGCCACGTGCCCGCGCTCGCTGATGCGCTCTTCGGTGGCGGCAAAGTCGATAGGCAGTTCCACGCCGATCAGCGGCTGGATGCCCTTCTTGCTCGCCTTTTCAGAAAATTCGAGTGCCCCGAACAGGTTACTCGTGTCGGCAAGTCCCAGCGCCGGCTGATTGTCCTCCTTTGCGAGCTTGAGAATGGTTTCAAGCTGGATCGCCCCTTCGAGAAGGGAGAACGCAGAATGGACGTGAAGATGGATAAAGCCGGGACCGCTCATGATGGACCTTTATGACCGGCCCGGAGCAGAGATCATACCGCTTCCGGACCGCAATCCACAGGCAGGGTCACACGAGTCGGGCCAGCACATCCATCCAAGTCAGCGACCCGACGGTGAAGGCGCCCAGCGCGACGATTGCGGCGAAGTCCTGGATGAAAGTGAGCATCTGAATCTCCCGTGTTGCTATAATGTTCTTATACGTTCAGCGTTTGTTCTTGTCCAGTTTGTGACCTATGGGAACAACGGGGATTGGCCCGACTGGTTAGCAAGTCGTTAGGATTTATTAGCGGGACGCTAACCGATTCACCGGGGAACGGCGAAAAACCGGGGCTCTCACCCGCCCCAAATCTGGACAGTTCCAAACGCACTGAAGGGCCGGACTGCGCAAGCCCGGCCCTTCCAGAATTGCCGTTCCAGGCAAATGCCGTCAGTGCGGCGGCGCGACCTTGAGTGCAATCTTGAACGCCAGCGGGGTCACCACCTGGGTAAACAGGAAGGCGATCGGCCAGGCGATGATGAACGATTGCGGCCAATGAGCCAGGAAGTCGGGTCCGGCGGATATGAAACCCATCGTGCCGGACATGCACAGCGCCATCATGAAGGTGATGAGGACCTGGGCGATGAAGGTAGTTTTCTTGGGTAGCAAAGGGAAAGCTCCATCACGGACGGCGTGACGGAGGGTATCTCGCGTCAGCACCATCCTCTGCAAAAACAAAAGGCTGGTGCCGATGGGACGCGAAGGCGCGACGAATCCCGCTTGCTGCGGGGCCGGGATACCAACCGGCTGCTTCTTTTCGGCAGGATGAAGCTAAACGCGCGGCGCGCCCCGCACAATGCGACAAGGTGCATGTCGAAAAACGGCGCCATGCCCGGGTTGCAAACACACAAACCGCTTGCCAAGGTCCGGCGACTCCTACGGACCTCGCCATGACCCCTGCCCCTCATCTCAGCCTCGGATTGCTCCTCACCGCCGCAGCCGGCTTCGCTGACGTCGTTGGCTTTATCGAACTGGGCGGCAGCTACATTTCATTCATGAGCGGCAACACCACGCAGATGGGCGCGGCACTGGCCAGCGGCGCGTGGAGCCTTGCCATCCACGCCGGATCGCTGGTGGGCCTGTTCTTTATTGGCGGCGTTGTGGGAACTTGGGTGTCACTGGTGGCCGGCTATCGCTGGGGCGCCGCCGCGACCACTGCTCTGGTCACTCTATGTTTCGGCCTGACCCTGGTGCTGGCCTACCTTGGCCTGCCGCCGGCAGTATTCATGCTGAGCCTCGCCGCTGGGGCGGGCGCGCAGAATGCCATACTGTTGTCGATCGGCTCGGTTCGCCTCGGCACCACCTTTGTCACTGGCGCCCTGTTTGGCGCCGCGCAGGATCTCGCCAAGGCGTTCCGCCGGGCAGCGCCGCCCTGGCGCTGGGCTCAACACCTGCTGGTCTGGGCCTCACTGATGCTCGGCGCCCTGATCGGCGGGCTCTGCTACGACCGGTTCGGCGTCAACGCACTGATCATCCCGGCCCTGCTCTATCTCTTCTTCCTCGGAGCCTTTGTCGCCCGCAGCCCGGCCAAGGTCCTCGACTAGCGCGACAGGCATCGGGGCCGTTGAAGCCCCCAAACGAAAAGGCCGGGATCACTCCCGGCCTTTCGCTTAGCTCTTGTCGGCTGTTGCCTTGGGCTTCTTCGGCTTGGGCAGCGCCTTCGGCTTGGCCGGCCGCGGGGGAACCGCGATCAGCTCAAGCTTGGCATCCTGGCCTTCGCCAACGACAGCCACGGTCACCGTGCCGCCATTGACCAGCTCGCCGAACAGCACCTGGTCAGCCAGCGGCTTCTTGATGTGTTCCTGGATCACGCGACCAAGCGGGCGCGCGCCCATGCGCTCATCATAGCCGCGTTCGGCCAGCCAGTCGGCGGCCTCCGGCTGCAGCACGATCGTGACACCGCGCTCGGCCAGCTGGCCTTCGAGCTGCAGCACGAACTTCTCGACGACGCGGCGGACAACCTCGCGCGGCAACGGCGCGAAGGAGATGATCGCGTCGAGACGGTTGCGGAATTCCGGCGTGAAGATGCGGTTGATCGCCTCTTCGTCGTCGCCCTGCTCACGCTTGCGGCCAAACCCGATCGGGCTCTTGGCAAGATCCATGGCCCCGGCGTTCGAGGTCATGATCAGGATGACGTTGCGGAAGTCCACCGACTTGCCGTTGTGGTCGGTCAGCTTGCCGTGGTCCATCACCTGCAACAGGATGTTATAGAGGTCCGGATGGGCCTTTTCGATTTCGTCGAGCAGCACCACGCAATGCGGATGCTGATCCACGCCATCGGTGAGCAGGCCGCCCTGGTCAAACCCGACATAGCCCGGGGGGGCACCGATCAGGCGCGACACGGTGTGCCGCTCCATATACTCGGACATGTCGAACCGCAGCAGTTCCACGCCGAGCGTATCGGCGAGCTGCTTGGCGACTTCCGTCTTGCCGACGCCGGTCGGGCCGGTGAACAGGTAGGAGCCGATCGGCTTTTCCGGTTCACGCAGGCCGGCACGCGCCAGCTTGATCGCCGACGACAGCGCCGTAATGGCCGCATCCTGACCGAACACCACCGTCTTGAGGCTCTGCTCGAGGCTGCCCAGCAGTTCAGCATCCGACTTCGACACCGATTTCGGCGGAATGCGCGCAATCGTGGCGATGGTGGCTTCGATATCCTCGACGTCGATCACCTTCTTGCGCTTGTCCTCGGTCACCAGCATCTGGCTGGCCCCCGTCTCGTCGAGCACGTCGATCGCCTTGTCGGGCAGCTTGCGGTCACTGATATACCGCGCGCTCAGCTCCACCGCTGCCTTGAGGGCATCGTCGGTGTACTTGATCTTGTGGAACTCTTCGAAATAGGGGCGCAGGCCCTTCACGATCTCGATGGCATCGGGCACGGACGGCTCGTTGACATCGATCTTCTGGAACCGGCGCACCAAGGCGCGGTCCTTCTCGAAGAACTGGCGATATTCCTTGTAGGTGGTCGAGCCGATGCAGCGGATCGCACCCGAAGCCAGAGCTGGCTTGAGCAGGTTCGAGGCATCAAGCGCACCGCCGGACGTAGCGCCAGCACCGATCATGGTGTGGATTTCGTCGATGAACAGCACCGAGTTCGGGAGCTTCTCAAGCTCCTTCATCACGGCTTTCAGGCGTTCTTCGAAGTCACCGCGATAGCGCGTGCCAGCCAGCAGCGAGCCCATGTCGAGCGAGTAGATCACCGCTTCCTTGAGCACTTCGGGCACTTCGCCTTCGACGATCTTGCGTGCGAGACCTTCCGCGATGGCCGTCTTGCCGACGCCCGCGTCACCCACATAGAGCGGGTTGTTCTTGGAACGGCGGCACAGGATCTGGATGGTGCGGCGCAGCTCAGCATCGCGGCCGATCAGGGGATCGATCTTGCCCAGGCGGGCCCTCTCGTTGAGGTTGATGCAGAAATCGGCCAGCGCCGAGCTCTTCTTGGCCTCGGCCCCGCCTTCGCTGTGGCTTTCCCCGTCGTCGGCACCGCGCACCTTGCGCTCCTCGCTGGGACCCGACTTGGTGATCCCGTGACTGATGAAGTTCACAGCATCCAGCCGGCTCATGTCCTGCTGTTCGAGGAAGTAGGCCGCATGGCTCTCGCGCTCGGCAAAAATGGCCACGAGCACATTGGCACCGGTAACCTCTTCGCGACCGGATGATTGGACATGGATCACCGCGCGCTGAATAACGCGCTGGAACGCCGCCGTGGGGCGGGCATCCTGGCCATTGGCCACAATGAGGCTGTCAAGCTCTTCATTGATGAAGTCTTCGAGATCGCTTTTCAGCGCGTCGATATCGACATCGCAGCCGGTCAGTACGGCGATCGTCTCGCGGTCGTCGGTCAGGGCCAGCAGAAGGTGCTCGAGCGTAGCGAACTCGTGATTGCGCTCACGCGCCAGGTTCATCGCCTGATGCAGAGCCTTTTCAAGTCCGCGTGAAAATGAGGGCATATGATGTTCCTATTGCTTTTCCATCACGCATTGCAGCGGATGCTGATTTTTGCGTGCCGTATCCATGACCCGGGTGACCTTGGTCTCGGCCACTTCGTATGGATATACGCCGCAGTCACCCACCCCCTTTTGGTGAACGTGCAGCATGATCTGCATGGCTTCTTCATGCGACTTGTTGAAGACGTCCTGCAGGACCAGAACGACGAATTCCATCGGCGTGTAGTCGTCGTTTAGCAGCAGCACCCGGTACAGGTTCGGGCGCTTGGTTTTGGGACGCGTCTTGGTGATCGTCCCGGTTTCGGTGCCGCCCTTGCCGTCTCCACCCTTGCCGGGATCGTCCTCCTTGGGTCCGGCAAAGGCAGGCCACTGCCCCGGTCGCATCGCGCCCGGTGCCCCTGCATCAATTGGGAGGAGGTCATTCATAGTCATGGCAAAGTCATCTGTCGCAAAGGAAACGAAGCAGCATGGTGAGGACCATTATGTAGGCAAAGTCCGCGCCTTGTTAAGGGGCATGATGTGCCGAATTCGTGATGGAGGGAATGGGGCCAAATATCCGCCGCGCACCCAAGAGAACTCATAGTGAGACTGTCGAACCACGAGGTCGCGCGAGTGGAGCTAATGCACCCTGCCGCAGGCCAATTCCGGAAGGGCTTCATGATGCCCGCTGATCAGCTCCTCTTTTTTCCGCCTGGACACCCCTTGATCTCGCGCTCGCGCGATGTGGCGGCGACGGGACGACGCGCGGTGACCGGCCTCCCAAGAATCACACCCATCACCCCACCCCGTGACCGCCTTTCCACACCTCCGCCAAAATCGTTCGCATTTTACGGAATGGTAACGGCGAGGGAATAATCTGCCCCGCGACGATGGATAGCCGGCGCCTTGGGGGCACCCGCGGGACATCCAGCAAGTGTGTGTAGTTGCGTACGGGTGCAGAAGCGCCCGAGAGTAAAGTTGGAGTACCGGGTGGCTTCCCAGGCGAAATCCCCATGGCGCGTTGCGTTTGCTCGCGCCGTTGCCGCAGTCCTCGTCGTCTTCGCGGTCAGCGCGCCCACAATTGCGCCAGCGCAGGCCATTGAAAACCTACGCAAATATGCAGGCATCGTGGTCGACGCCAAGTCGGGCAAGGTGCTCTACGAAGAGGCCGCCGACAGCAAGCGCTACCCCGCTTCCGTCGCAAAGGTGATGACGCTCTATGTCCTGTTTCAGGAGCTGAGCGCCGGCAACCTCAAGCTTTCCACCAAGATGACCGTCTCCAAGCATGCTGCTGCGGCCGTGCCGACCAAGCTCGGCCTGCGCGCTGGTGCGACCATTACGGTCGAAGACGCCATCAAGTCGCTGGTGACCCTGTCGGCCAACGACATGGCCCGCGTCATCGCCGAGCACATCTCAGGCTCCGAGACCAAGTTCGCCGAGCGCATGACCGCAACCGCCCGTGCCCTTGGCATGCGCAACACTACCTACCGCAACGCTTCGGGCCTGCCCGATGGCGGCCAGCTGACCACGGCACGCGACCAGGCCATCCTGGGCATCGCCGTCTATCAGCATTTCCCGGATTACTACGAGTTCTTCCAGACCCGCAGCTTCAGCTACGGCAAGAAGACCTACGGCAACCACAACCGCGTGCTCGGCTACATGGGCGCCGTCGACGGCATCAAGACCGGCTACATCAATGCTGCCGGTTCCAACCTGCTGACCGCCGCCCGCAAGGACAACCGCCACATCGTCATCGTCGCCTTCGGCTTCAACACCGCCGGTGCGCGTGACGAGAAGGTCCGTCAGCTCGTCGCCAACTACCTGCCCAAGGGCCGCCAGGGCAATTATCTGCAGACCGCCATGATCCCGGTTCCGGGCCGCCAGGGCAGCGCCAACGTGCAGGTTGCCGTTGCCCAGCCGACCCAGCCGGTCTTCGTCATGCCGATGCCGGTGCCCGGCTTCCGCTTGGCCCAGCTAGTCGCCGCCAACGGTGCCCAGCCCCAGCCAGCCGCGATCCAGCCGATGCCCGAAGTGGTTGTGGCATCCGTTGCGCCGGTTCCGGCCAGTGCGCCGGCCGATCTGGGCCTGCAGCCCGCCGTTCAGGCCGCCAACATTCTCGCAGCGCCAAGCCAGGCGCCACAGCCCGCCTATCCGAGCCAGGACATTATCGGCGCATGGCTGAGCGAAAGCTACAACCTCGGCGCGCCGCCGGCCGCCCTCGGCCAGACCGTGCCCTCCGCTCCGCTTGGCTATGAGCCCCCGGCTCAGGGCAACAATGCCAGCCAGCCTGTCGACCTGCTGACCTCGGGCAGCGTTCAGACCGCCGAAGCCGTCCCCGGCGGCTGGGTGGTGCAGATCGGCGCCGGCCCTTCGGAAGACAGCGCCCGTGCCATGCTTTCCGATGCTGCCGGCAAGGTCGGCAACCTCGGCGACTTCCGCTCCTATGTGGAGCGCTTCGAAAAGAACGGTCAGACCTTCTTCCGCGCCCGCTTTGTCGGTTTCGGTGGCCGTGATGATGCGACGGCAATGTGCAACCAGCTCAAGCAGCAGAACCTGAATTGCCTGGCGATGCAGAGCTGATCGCAAGCCGATCGAACGAACAACGCGCCGGAGCACCCTGCCCCGGCACTCCCAGCAAATTGGCGCCTGTGTTTGGAGTAGCCCAATGAGCGAGAATACTGCCCTGTCGGAACTGGCCAATTTCATCGGCCGCTCGAGCCTAGCCTCCGAGGATATGGCTGTACGCAACCGTGCCCTGGCGGGCATCACTCAGCGCATGCTGCCGCGCAAGCGCGGCGTCGGCGACCTGCTGGGCGTCGTTCTGGCCCTGTCGTCGCGCACCCGCCGCATGGTGCAGGAGCCAGTCAGTATCGATATCGACGTGTTTGCCCCCGGTGGCGCGCGCGCCATCCGCATGAGCTTCGGCAAGCGCTGAGCAACCGTGTCGAATGTGATGAATTGCCGGGCCCAGCCCGGCAATAACGCCTAGGCCGAGAGCAGAACTGCTTCCGGCAGCCGCTCAGGCAGCGGCAAATTCAACGCAGAGACCAGGTTGCGATATTCTTGGCGCGCGCTGACATGGGACACCGAAACGCTCTCGGACCCGCCATCTTCTTCCAGTGGATCAAACACCGTCATGCCCGACGCGAATAGCGAACGGAAAATGACGCGTTCGGCGATGCCATCGGCCATGCGGCAACCAAAGCGCGTGGCGATGCTCTCCAGCGTCGTGAGCACCTGCCGCGAATTTCGCGAGGCCAGCATCGAGATGCGGTTGCGCACCAGCACCCAGTCGATGCTCTCGCCATCGAGCGACATCCGCTCGGAGCGGGCGCGCTGAACCAGCCGGGCATAGTGGCTGGTTTCGATCGGCTGGCCCGTTTCCGGGTCCGTCCGCGCCAGCACGTTGATATCGATCAGGCTGTCATTGACCGGGGTCACCAGCGTATCGGCCAAAGAATGGGCGAGGCGCGTCAGATTGGTGTCGAAGCCCGGCGTATCGATGATCAGGAAGTCGACCTTGTCCTCGACCTCCCCCACCGCGCGGCGGAACACGTCGAACTCGGCCTGATGGTTCTCCTTCACGGAGTCGCCCCATGCCGATGGCAGGTGATAGTGCAGCGGGTTCGGCAGATCGCGGCCGGTCTCGCGGCAATGGCTACGCCGATTGCGCACATAGTGGGTCAGCGTCTGCTGGCGGCTGTCCACGTCGATGGTGGCCACCTTGTGGCCCGCATAGAGCAGATAGACGGCCAGATGAAAGGCAGTGGTCGATTTGCCCGACCCGCCCTTCTCGTTACCCACCACAATCACATGCGCACCGCATCGCGCCATGGTCGCCCTAACTCAAATCAAAGCATCACTCTGGGTGCTACCAACAGCGACCATGGTTAATGGGGCGTTAATTTCAAAGCGATGACCGCCTCACCCCGGCACACTGCCTAGCCACGCAACAGGCGATCGCGAGCCTCATTGATTTTGGACGCGAGATAGCTCGAACCGCCATGATCCGGGTGAACCGCCTTCATGAGCTCGCGATGCGCCGCGCGGATTTCCTCGTCACTGGCGCCCGGCTTCAGCCCCAGCACGTCATAGGCCTCCGCCATGGGGTCCGACTTGGCTTCTGCATGAGAAGAGTTCTCCCCAGCTGTCTCTGCAAAATACTCGCGCCACCCCGCCCGATTGGCATCCAGCCAGCTCTCGAGCAGGCTCAGACTGTCCGAATCGCCCTCGACCTCGGCGATCAGCAGCCTTGTCTCGGCTTCACCCAGATCCATCAGGTCCGCGCCCGAAAACTGCCCGCCCAGCACCCTGCCCGTCACCGCGCCGGTATCGTGATCAAGCTCCATCGCGAAATAGAGACTTTTGACGCGGGACACATTGCCCTCGTCGCGTTCCTTGGCCTCGAAGCTGAATGGCCCCAGCCGCCCCGTGCGCAGCACCGTGAAGGCCATCGCACCGATGAAGATGGCGATATCGATGCGCCGCGCCAGCAGCATCAGCACGGCGATCAGCGCCGCCGCGCCGCCAACGATCCAGCGCAGGCCACGCATCATCCGTCCACGCGGCAGCTTGCTCAGATATTGATAGGCCGCCAGCCCCGCCAGCAGCACCACACCGCCAATGAAGAAATAGGTCATCGCGGCAACTGGGCGAGCAGAGCCTGCGCCTGCCCGCTGCCTTGCAGCTTGAGCAGGTCCTTGCCGCCACTGGCATAGGCCGCCACCGCCTTGAGCAGTGCCGCCAGCTCCTGCGGTGCCGACGCGTCGAACCGGGCGTAGGCGCCCTTGGTCAGCCGCGCAAAATCGCGGAACGCCGCCTCGACACGGCCATCGCGCCCCTCCTGGAACACGAACATCGGGCATCCCAGCAAACCGAGCTGCCCGGCCCGTTCGGCCAGGTCATCCACATTCTCTTCTATGGCGTCCCCCACATAGACCACGGCATTGACCCGCCGCTTCGCCTGTTCTGCCCGCGCATGCGCGAAAACCTTGGCAATCTGCGTATTGCCGCCCCGGCAGTCGATACCCGACATCACCCTGGCCAGGCTATCGGCATTGCTCATCCACTTGGATGCCTTGCACTCGCCAAAGCCACGGAAATACAGCAGCTGCACCTGCAGCGCGCTTTCCTTGGGAATGGCCTTGAACATCTCGGCCTGCAGCGACACGCCAGGTCCCAGGTGGGCTGGCGGCTCATGGTGGCATCGAGCGCAAACAGCAGCCGACCGTCCTCGGCCGCATTCGGCCGGGCCATGGTGCCGACCTTCTTGACGAAGGCAGCAACATCACCGCTCACGGCGCCTTGCCGCGCCGCGGGATTCTTCGGTGGGACGCTCGGTGGTTTGTCAGCCATGGGACCAATATGTGACCCGGCGAGCCCGCCCGCAAGCCCGCTCTGACCATGGCCTGCAGACGTGATTTTGTTAGATCAGCCCGAGTTTGGCCAGGTCTGCCGCCAAAGCCAGGGAGTCGGCATTTTCATTGGCCCCGAGATCAGGCGGCGCATCCTCGGGACGCAGGTAGCGCCAGCCCTGGAACGGGCGCTTGGGATAGGGCACGGTGCGCACCATGTCGGGCGACATGATGATGTCGCAATAGTCGATCCCCTCGGCATTGGTATAGCGCGCCAGCCGGATGATCGGCTGCCGTGCCACGATCTGCCCGGCGATGACCCAGTAGATCGAGGCCTTGCCTTCCATCTCGTCGCCACGCTTGGGCATCATGCGGGTGCGGTGCACATGCACGTCTTCGCCGTAATCGGCACCCCACCAATGGGCGCGTTCGTTGCGATAGCTCTCCAGCTCGGCGAGGCTCGACACCCCGACGCAGAGCTTGACCATATGGATCATACCAGTGTCCCGGGCTTTACCCGCCCCTGCATCACATCAATCTCGTCGTCATCGACGATCCACGGCTCGCGCAGCGCCAGCGCCAGCCATTCCTGAAACGCGGGAAGGCTGTAGATGGCTTCAATATATCCCATCGCCACGTCTGACACCGGCAGCGCATAGGTGCGGATACGGGTCGCCACAGGCGCGAACATCGCGTCGGCGGCAGTGAATGCGCCAAACAGGAATGGCCCGCCGGAACGGCCCAGCAGCTCGCCCCAGATGGTCTCCAGCCGATGCAGGTCGCGCGCTACGGCGTCGACGCTGACCTTGCCGGGATGCGACGCCCGCAGGTTCATCGGGGCATTGGAGCGCAGGGCGCCGAATGCCGAGTGCATTTCGGCCGAAGCCGCCCGCGCCCGGGCGCGCTGGCCCAGTTCCTGCGGCCAGATCGCCTTGTCGGGATGCTTGTCGGCCAGATATTCGATAATGGCGATGGTTTCGGGGACCACCAGCTCGCCATCGATCAAAACCGGCACCTTGCCCGTCGGCGAACGCTGTTCCAGCGCTTCGCGCCAGCCTTCACCCGATAGCAGCAGAACCTCATCCTCGAATGCGATGTCAAAGTGCTTCAGCACCAGCCATGGCCGCATGGACCAGGTCGAATAGTTGCGATTACCGATCAGAAGTTTCAACGCAGTCTCCCGGGAAAGACAAAGGGCGCCCTAGTGGCCGGGGCGCCCTTCTCTAATTGCTGTCTGTGAAGAACTCTAGCGCCTAGACGCCTGCAACGACGGAGAAAACCAGTCCCATTGCCAGCAGGCAGACCAGTGTCCAGGTCGCCGCTCGCCAAATGTTGGCCTTCGGTTGACTTCGCATGATCGCTCCTTGTCAGCCGTTCACGCCGGATGCCTTTGGCGTTGCGCGCGCAGCACCCGGTATCAAAGCGTTAACCAGCCATTAAATGGTTGGCAAGCGGCGAAGATACAACACTCCCTGCCGTCCCACAGGGAAAATCGCTCCGGTGGAGCGATTTTAGGCAGGGAGGCCATGAGAGCTACGCTCGAATGGCAGGAGCAGCCAGCATGCTCCGCCCCTCAGAACAACCCGAACCACAACCCCGCAATACCCAGGAACGCGAAGAACCCCACGATATCGGTGATCGTCGTCACGAACACCGCCGAGGCAATCGCCGGGTCGGCCTTGAACTTGTCGAGCATCACCGGGATCAGGATGCCTGCCGTGCCAGCCACGATCAGGTTGGTGATCATCGCCAGCGCAATCACGATGCCGAGCTGCAGGTCATTGAAGCGCAGCCAGGTCACTATCCCGATCAGGAAAGCGAAAATGATGCCGTTGGCCAGGCCCACCACCATTTCGCGTGTCACCAGCCGGCGCAACCGCCGCCCGTCCAGTTCACGCATCGCAATGGCGCGCACGGTAACGGTCATGGTCTGCGTACCGGCATTGCCGCCCATCGAGGCGACGATCGGCATCAGCACGGCCAGCGCCACCATCTGCTCGATGGTCGCATCGAACAGCCCGATGACCAGCGACACGCCCACCGCGGCAAACAGGTTGATCACCAGCCACGGCACACGGCTGCGCACGGTATCGAAGGTGGAGTCCGAAATATCCTCGTCGCCCACGCCGGCCAGCAGCTTGATGTCCTCGTCGGCTTCCTCATGGATCACGTCCACGATGTCGTCGATGGTGAGCACGCCGACCAGTCGCTTGCTCTCGTCGATAACGCCCACTTCCACCAAGTCGTAGCGCTCGAAGTCGCGCGCCGCTTCTTCCTGGTCTTCCGCGGCGTCCACCAGCACGAAATTGGTGTTCATCAGCGTTTCGATCGACATCGAGCGCTGCGCCCGCAGGAACTTGTCGAGCGGAATGGTGCCCAGCACCTGATAGGACGCGTCCACCACGTAGATCTGGTAGAATTCATCCGGCAGGTCGGGTTCGGTGCGCAGGTAGTCGATGGTCTGGCCGACCGTCCAGAAGGGCGGAATGGCGATGAAATCGGTCTGCATCCGCCTTCCGGCGGAATCTTCGGGGAAATCCAGGCTTCGCTTGAGGCTGAGCCGCTCGAAGGTCGGCAGCTTGGCCAGAACTTCGTCGCGGTCGTGCTGCTCGAGGTCTTCCAGAATGGTGACGGCGTCGTCGTTGTCGAGGCCGCTAACGCCGCGCGCGATTTCCGCGTTCGGCAATTCGTCCATCAGCTCGACGCGAACCGACTCGTCGACTTCGGTCAGCGCCGAATAGTCGAATCGGTCGCCCAGCAGCCGCACCAGGTGCAGGCGCTCGTCGGCATCGAGGGATTCGAGCACGTCACCCACGTCAGACGCGTGCAGCGGCTCCATGACCGTTGCAACATCGTCGTCCCGACTCGCAGCCAAATAGGCGCGAAGGCGTTCAAGCCAGAGCGGACTGATCCGGTCTTCGCTGTCGCGGAACGCATTGGGGTCAATCCCGGCCTCTTGGCCGGGCGCGATCTCGGGATCTGTGCTCATTGGGGGCCCTTGTGTGTCCGGGGTTTCGGGGGCGGCCCAAGCTGTAAACAATCGAATTCGGATGCGCCAGACCAAGAAATACGAAATTGAGGGGGTACCGAAATGTCCATCGATCTCGACCAGGTTTTCACCCGCATCGAAAAACTGGCGCATTCCCGCTCCCTGCCCGAGCTGGATCGCAACACCAGCTACGGCACGCCATCGCTGAAGGTTCGCGACCGCACCTTCGCCCGGCTCCTCGACGAAGCCACCCTCGTTCTGCTCTGCCCGCACGAGCAGAAAGCCCTGCTGATGGAAATCTCGCCCCACATCTATTTCGAGACCGACCACTATGTCGGCTATCCGGCCGTGCTGGTCCGTCTCGACGCGATCTCGGATGAAGAACTGTCACTGCGGCTGGAGGATTCCTGGCGCTTCAAGGCACCAAGGAAGCTGGCCGACATGCGCGCCACCCCGATTTCAGGCGACTAGCCAAGCGCACAACGCCGCCGCTCCCGCAGGCGGGCATCTCACTTGAAACGCCTAGCCTCGCGCTAGATCTCGGCCCACATCGCCGAAACCAGCGCCCAGAGCAGCACGGCCATTCCGGCAACAAGCCCGCTGCGTGGCTTCTGCCGGGCCCCCACCGGCCTGTTGCCGGTCAATGGGGCGTGGGTGCCATCGTGCATCGTAAACTCCCAGGTGGGGTTCCTAGCTGCTCCGATGATGCGCCTGGCGGGCACGCGACTCAATATGGCTGTCTTCACGGTGTCCGGAGGCCATCTGCCCCCCCCCCTTGGGGCCACCAGCCGCAACTTCGCCCCATTGGAGGATTTTGCTCACGGGTCTGTGAGGGCAGATCAATCAACGGGTCCAAACCCAAGGAGATCCCATGTCACGAAGACTTCTCGCGCCCCTGGCCGTCCTTGTCGCCCTAATCCTGGCCGCCTGCGGCAGCGATACGCCTCCCGCCAACGACACGGCGCCTCCGGCAGATTCGGCACCCGCCACCACCCCGGTCACGCCCCCGCCTGCAAACTGATCCGGAAAACAAAAAGGCCGCCCCGAAGGGCGGCCTATTTCGTATCTCATCCGAAGATGAATGGTGCGGTCGAGAAGACTCGAACTTCCACGTCTTGCGACACAGCGACCTCAACGCTGCGCGTCTACCAATTCCGCCACGACCGCACACTTTGGTAGAGCCTCACCCTGGTTGGGCGAAGCGAGTGGGGATTTAGCAAAGGAATTTGCCAACCTCAAGCGCTTAAATCGAAATTTCGAAATGAGCCTGTGGAGAGCTTTCTCTCTATCCCCACGGAAGTGCCGAAATCCGGGCGTCTCCCGGCGAGGAGACATGCAAAATTAGTGTGGCTTAGCCCCGCCGGAAGATCTTTTCGGTGACCTGCACCCGCAGATGGCCGTCCTCAACGCTCACCTCTCCATGCGCAATCAGCGTATTGTTCGCATAAATGTTGAGCGGATCGTTCTCGGTGGCGTCCAATTCGATCACCGCGCCGCGTCCCATGCGCAGCAGGTGATGAATCGGCATCACAGTCGCGCCCAGCTCGACGGTGATGTTCACTTCAATATTGTCTAGTGTGCTCATAAGTAAGTACGGAACCCGCTCAGGCGCGCGAAGGCGCAGCCGCTCAATCTGATACGCCAACTCTCCGGCAGGCATGGTTATGGAAGTGTTAACAACAGGCGAACCAATCTGCGAAAGTCGTAACAAACTGGCACGCCCTGATGGCAGGCCGGTCCAATGGATCATTTCGCCTGATTCCGTGCCCTACCCCCTGGCGCTCGATGCGATGCGTAACCGCGCGTCTGCCATTGCCGCCGGCACCGCCGAGGAAGCCATCTGGCTGCTTGAGCATCCCCCGCTCTACACCGCCGGCACCTCCGCCTTGCCCGAAGACCTGCTTTCCGACCGTTTCCCGGTCTATGACGCCGGCCGCGGCGGGCAATACACCTATCATGGCCCAGGCCAGCGGGTGGCCTATGTCATGCTCGACCTCACTCAGCGCGGGCGCGATATCCGCTGCCTGGTGAAGGGCCTCGAATCCTGGGTCATCGACACCCTTGCCGCGCACAACATCACCGGCGAACGCCGCGAGGGCCGCATCGGCGTCTGGGTCAAGCGCCCGGACAAGGGCGTGCTCAGCGAAGACAAGATCGCCGCCATCGGGGTTCGCGTCTCCAAATGGGTGACCTTCCATGGCATCTCGCTGAACATCATGCCCGACCTGGGCCACTATGACGGCATCGTTCCCTGCGGCATCACCGATCAGGGCGTCACCAGCTTTGAAGATCTGGGCCAGCTGGTGTCGATGCCGGAAGTCGATAGCGTGCTGCGGACCATGTTCGAGCGCCAGTTCGGCCCCACCATTACTGCTGACGAGCAAAGTCTTGTCAGCGGCATTTCCCATAGCCAAGTTGCGTAGCACTAGAATCGCGCCCCGGAGGACGAGATGACGCTGGACGACCTAAAACGCCTGTTCACCCGCCAGACCCTGTTCCGGCTCGATGCGATCCTCTCGCCCAAGCTGGTGCCGATCCTCTACGCGCTGGGGCTCGCCGCTATCCTGCTCTGGGCCGTCAGCCATCTGTTCTGGAGCTTCGGCTTTGGCTTCGGCAATGGCCTGTGGGGCCTGCTGGAGATCGCCGTATTCGGCCTGCTCGCCTTTGTCGGCCTGCGTATCGGCAGCGAAGCGCTGCTGGTGTGGTTCAAGGCCCATGAGGCCAGCGGGGAAACGGTCAACCGCTCGCGCTATTCGGCTTCCCTGCTCGATGAAGTGCGCGACGCCATCCGCGACCTCGCCGAGGAAGGCGAGGACATCGACTATGCCGAGGCCGATGAATACATCACCCCGGCTACTGAACCCGCCCCCTATGTGCCGCCGGTAACGCCCGCAGCGCCAGTCGCTGCCACCGAGACCACCCGCAGCCCGGCCACCGCTTCTGGCGAAGTCTTCAAGCCCCGCCGCACCGCCAAGCGGACCCCGCCACCCAAGGCCTGACGCCAGGACACAGAATCAAAAAAGGCCGCCGGAACAACATGTTCGGCGGCCTTTTCGATTCAATCTGCCAGCGGCTTACTTCTTGTCGAAGGCCCAGGCACCGGGGCCGGCGAACACGATGTAACCGAAGATGAAGCAGAACAGCACGGCAGCGTCGCCGAAATTGCCGACCGGCCAGACACCCATCGGCGCATGGCCGATCCAATAGGCGACGGCCATCATGCCGCAGAGGATGAAGGCGACGGGGCGCGTGGCGAAACCGACCAGGATAAGCAGGCCGCCCACCAGTTCGAGAATGCCGGCAACCAGCATCAGGCCTTCGGTCGGGCCCTGCGCTGCGACGGGGAAGCCGAACAGCTTCTGCGTGCCATGGGCGATGAACAGCCAGGCGGTGACGATGCGCAAAATGCCAAGGGCGTGCGGGGTATAGGAAGAGAGACGGTCAAACATATGTGTGCTCGTGAATACGGTATTGCGGCACGCCGACGGAGCGCCTTGGAGGAAACCCACCTAAAGCATTCCCATGACAGACAGAACTGTTCCCGGCGCGGACGCACTGTTCGCTAAAACTGCCGATTGGGCAACCGGCAGTGCGTCATCATCGGCAGGCCTGCCCCGCGCCCTGCGGGAGGCAGTCACATTGCGTAACCGTCAATTATTCTGTATGACGCCCGCAATCATTTCCCACATCGGAACTCTCGCTCACATGAGCCAAGCGCCAAAAATTGGCCTCGTCAGCCTCGGCTGCCCAAAAGCCCTCGTCGATAGCGAGCGCATCATGTCGACCCTGCGCTCGCAGGGTTACTCGTTCAGCCGCGACTATGCCGGCGCCGACATCGTGCTCGTAAATACCTGCGGTTTCCTTGATTCCGCCAAGCAGGAATCGCTGGAAGCCATTGGCGAAGCCCTCAACGAGAACGGTCGCGTGATCGTTACGGGTTGCCTCGGCGTCGAGGAAGAACTCATCCGCAAGACTCACCCTTCGGTGCTCGCCATTTCCGGCCCGCACCAATACGAGAACGTGGTCAGCGCGGTGCATGAGCATCTGCCGCCCGTGCCCAACAAGTTTGTCGACCTGGTCCCCGAGACCGGCCTCAAGCTGACCCCGCGGCACTACGCGTATCTGAAGATTTCCGAAGGCTGCAACAATCGCTGCTCCTTCTGCATCATCCCGCAGATTCGCGGCGACCTCGCCTCGCGTCCGGCTGCCGGCATCCTGGGCGAAGCCGAAGGCCTGATCCGTTCGGGCGTCAAGGAACTGCTGGTCATCTCGCAGGACACCAGCGCCTATGGCGTCGACATCAAGTATGCCGAATCCAATTACCGTGGCCGTCCGGTCAAGGCGAAGTTCTATGACCTCGCCAAGGAACTGGGCCAGCTCGGCGCCTGGGTCCGCCTGCACTACGTCTACCCCTATCCCCATGTCGACGCGATCATGGAACTGATGGCCGACGGTCTGGTGCTGCCTTATCTCGATATTCCGTTCCAGCACGCCTCTCCCAAGGTGCTCAAGGCCATGCGCCGCCCGGCCCACCAGGAAAAGACGCTGAATCGAATTCTCGACTGGAAGCGCCAAGTCCCTGATTTGACTGTGCGTTCCAACTTCATCGTCGGCTTCCCGGGCGAAACCGAAGAAGATTTCGAGATGATGCTCGACTTCATCGAGGAAGCCGAAATCGATCGCGCCGGCTGCTTCAAATACGAGCCCGTCACGGGCGCGCCTGCAAATGAGCTCGACGGCATTGTGCCCGACGAGGTCGCGCAGGAACGCTGGGAACAGCTGATGGAAGTCGCGCAGAATGTTTCTGCCGGCCAGCTTGCCAAGAAGGTCGGCCGCACCATCCAGGTGATCGTCGACGACGTTCAGCCCGAGGCCAACCGCGCCATCGCCCGTTCCAAGTGGGATGCGCCGGAGATCGACGGCCAGGTCATCATCGACAACGCCACCGGCATCAAGCCGGGCGACATGATCGACGTCACTGTCACCGATAGCGACGAATACGACCTGTTCGCAGAACCCGTCAAAGCCGTGAACTAACAACGGCTTACCCAAGCTTCCGGACTCAATTCAAAAGGCGCCGCTTCTCCAGCGGCGCCTTTTGCACATTCCCATCCCTACCCGCTCGGGCGCTACCCCGCCGCGAACTTTACCCGCTGCTCCTCGTCGAGCGGCGATGGCAGGTTTTCCAGCACATAGGGCAATCGGTCGAGCGACTGAGCCCGCGCAAAATACCACCCCTGCATGGAATCGCAGCCGAGCGAGCGCAGCATCTCGCACTGCTCGCGCGTCTCCACCCCCTCAGCCGTCACCAGCTTGCCCATGCCGTGGGCGATATCGATAGTTCCGCGCACGATCGCCAGGTCATCCGAATTGTCGGTCAGGTTGGCGATGAAAGTCCGGTCGATCTTGATCCGGTCGATCGGCATGCGCCGCAGGTGCGAGAGGCTGGCGAAGCCCGTTCCGAAATCGTCGAGCGCCACTTCCACCCCCGCCCCATGCAGCCGGCTGATCCGCCGCTCGATATCGGCAAAGTCGCGACCCAGGAACACGCCCTCGGTCACTTCCACGCAGAATCGGCTGGGCGATATGCCGGTGCGCGCGATCAGTTCGAAGAACCGGTCGATGAACTGGTCAGACCGGAAATCGGCATTGGTCACATTGATGGCGATGCGGCTGACCGGAATGCCCCGCGCGATGATGGTCTGCATGTCATCCATGGCCGTCTCCAGCACCAGCATGCCCAGAACGGCCATCAGCCCAGGGTCATTGAGGTCTGAGAGGAAGCTACCCGGCGTAAGCAGCCCCTTTTCGGGATGCTGCCACCGCAGCAGCCCCTCGAGCGACACCTGCCCGCCCGGAACAACGGGAACCACCGGCTGGTAATGCAGCAGGAACTGACCCAGATCGAGCCCGTCCTCGATCGCCTGCACCAGTTCGCTCCGCCGGTCCGCCACATCGCGCAGGCGCTGCACGAAAAAGCTCGCCTGGTCGCGCCCCAGTTTCTTGGCCCGGTAGAGGGCAAGGTCGGCGTTCTTGAACAGCTCTTCCACCGTCTCGGCATTCTGCGGCGAAGCGGCCACGCCAATGCTCGCCGTGCACCTGCGGGTGACACCGCCCAGAAGGGCCGGCTCGCGCAACACACTGAGCGCGTCATTGACCAGCGTAAGCGCCTCGGCCGGTTCCTTCCCCGTCAGCACGATACCGAACTCGTCGCCACCAAGGCGAGCCACGAAAATGCCGTGCCCTGCAAGGGCGCTGAGCCGCTCGCTGGCGATGCGCAGCAGCCGGTCGCCCACATCGTGCCCGAACGAGTCGTTGATTTCCTTGAACGCATCAAGGTCCACCAGCGCGAGATAGACGGCCTCGTTCATCTCGGCGGCCTCCTGCAGCGCCTCGTCGAGGTATTCCTGAAAGCGCCGCCGGTTGGGAATACCCGTCAGTGCGTCGACATTGACCACCTGGCGCAGCTTTTGCTCGGCCTCGCGCCGGGCGGTAATGTCAAAGCGGATGGCGGTGTAGCTATCGACCTTGCCGCGCTTGCCGACATGGGGAACGATCGTAGTATCCACCCAATACAGCGAGCCGTTCTTGCGTCGGTTACAAATTTCACCGTGCCACACTGCGCCATTGGCGATGGTGCGATACATCTCACGGAAGAAGGCTTTGTCATGCATGCCGGAATGCAGCATGCGGTGGTTTCCGCCCACCAGCTCCTCGCGGCTATAGCCGCTGATCTCGCAGAATTTGCTGTTTACGAAGGTGATCTCCCCTCGCACGTCGGTCATCGCCACGATGGCTGCGCTGTCCAGCGCATAGCGGACGAATTCCATTTCGCTCGAAAATGGAATGACGGAGGTATTCTGCATGCTTTCGACCTATCAATCGGACGTCCCCGGCCATTCTGGCCGGCGTGCCTCTCCCGCCTTGGGCGAGGGGCCAATCTAACCTATTGGGTCCAACTATTAATTTGCCCCAACCAGCGGGCCGGCTTTGCACCTTGAATCGGCGATTTGCGGGCACCGCGCGAAAATGTCGCGCAGTCCTGCGGCCCCGCGAGACTGCGCTAGCGGCCCCCATGCGACGCCACGCGCGAAACCCTTGTATTCTCTGGTGCCTGTGCCACGCTCAACCGTGTTGTGAGTCCCATTGAGGAGGAGAACACATGGGAATTGATGGCGTAGGCTGGTTGGCTGCAATCATCATTGGCGGTGTTGCAGGCTGGCTGGCAAATCAGTTCATGAAGAGCAATACCGGACTTCTCATGAACATTATCCTCGGCATCGTGGGTGCGGTGCTCGCCAGCCTGTTGCTTGGCGTGCTCGGCATTTCTTTTGCCGGCTGGCTCGGATACCTGATCGCCGGCTTTGTCGGCGCCTGCATCATCATCGGTATTGCGCGCGCCGTAGCGCGTTAGTCACCACGGGCCGGTCGCCGCTGGCGGTCGGCCACTCCGAAACGAAATCGCGCCGCGGGACGAGTTTGCGCAATAGCATTGCCGCTCCAGTTACCGGCTAGAATTAGTCATCCGATACAAGCATTTAGCCCTTTACGACCCAATCAGGGCCGTTCCATCACCGCTGCCAACGTCACTCTCAATCGTTGGAAGCAGCGTCGCATGAACAAGTTCTTCTCCACCGCGGTAGCCGTTCTCGCCCTCGGCACTGCACCGGCTTTCGCCCAGCCCACCGACATCCTCAACGTCTCCTACGACATTGGCCGCGAGCTGTTTGAGGCCGTGAACGCCGACTTCGTTCCCGCCTATGCCGCAAGCTCGGGCGCGACCATCACCGTCAACCAGTCCCATGCCGGCTCCTCCGCTCAGGCCCGCGCCATTCTCGAAGGCCTGCAGGCCGATCTCGTGACCTTCAACCAGGTCACCGACGTGCAGAAGCTGGCCGACGAAGGTTTCGTCTCGGCCAACTGGAAGGAAGAATTCCCCAACAACGCCTCGCCCTACTATTCGCTGCCCGCCTTCCTCGTGCGCGCCGGCAATCCCAAGGGCATCAAGGATTGGGCCGATCTCTCGCGCGACGACGTCGCTGTGATCTTCCCGAACCCCAAGACCTCGGGCAACGCCCGCTACACCTACCTGGCCGCCCGCGCCTGGGCTAACGAAGCCTTTGCTGGCGACGAAGCTCAGGTCGAAGCCTACCTGACCAAGGTCTTCTCCAACGTCCCCGTCTTCGAAACCGGCGGCCGCGGCGCCACCACCGCCTTCACCGAGCGCGAGCTGGGCGACGTGCTGATCACCTTCGAAGCCGAAGTGCAGGGCATCCGCAAGCAGCTTGGCACCGACAAGTATGACGCCGTCGTTCCCTCGATCAGCCTGCTGGCCGAATTCCCCGTCGCGGTGGTCGACAAGGTCGCCGATGCCCGCGGCAGCCAGCAGATCGCGACCGATTACCTGAACTACCTCTATTCGCCCGAAGGCCAGGAAATCCTCGCCACCAACTTCAACCGCGTCCATGACGAAGGCGTCGCCGCCGCCCACGCCGCCGATTTCCCGCCCGTGCGCCTCGTGACCGTTGAAGACGTCTATGGCGGCTGGGCCAAGGTCACCACCGAGCACTTCGCCGACGGCGGCCTGCTCGACCGGGTCTTCCTCAACCAGTAACCACCCGCCCCGACCTGCCTCCCTCCCCATACGTGGGGAGGGCCAATACCGGCGTGGCCCCGTACCACGCCAAATTCACATAAGGGAACACGATGACATCGCGACGCAGCAAGCACCTGTTGCCCGGATTCGGGCTGACGCTTGGCGTCTCCATGCTCTATCTGACCATTATCATCGCCCTGCCCCTGTTCGCCATGCTCCTCAAAGTCGGCGGGATGGGCTGGGAAGAATTCTGGCGCATCGTCTCGTCCAATCGCGCACAGGCGGCCTATCGCATCACCTTCAGCTCGGCTTTGGCCGCCACCGTCTTCAACGGCGCCTTTGGCCTGCTGCTCGCCTGGGTGCTGACCCGCTACAGCTTCCCGGGAAAGCGCCTGCTCGATGCGCTGGTCGACCTCCCCTTCGCCCTGCCCACCGCCGTGGCGGGCCTCGTTCTGGTGACCCTCTTCTCCAAGACCGGCTGGTATGGCCAGTTCCTTGAACCCAACGGCATCAAGGTCAACTACACCCAGATCGGCATCATCGTTGCCATGACCTTCACCTCGATCCCCTTCGTGGTGCGCACGGTCCAGCCGGTGCTCGAGGAAATCCAGGTCGATCTCGAGGAAGCCGCCCGGACCCTGGGCGCAACCCGCTGGCAAACTTTTGCCCGCGTGATCTGGCCCACCATCCTGCCCGCCTTCATGGCCGGATGCGTGCTGTCCTTCGCGCGGTCGCTGGGCGAGTTCGGCGCCGTGGTCTTCATCGCCGGCAACCTGCCCGGCCAGACCGAGATCGTCTCGCTGCTGATCTTCATCCGCCTGGACGAATACAACTACCAAGGCGCAGCCGCATTGGCCTTCGTGCTGCTGCTCGCCGCCTTCCTTACGCTCCTCGCCACCAACGCCCTGCAGGCCTGGCAGGTGCGCTACGCCGATCGGAGCCGCTGATGAGCACCAAAGCCCACACCCGCTCATCGGGCGAAATCGCATTGATCGCCCTCACTTTCGTGCTCGCGGCCCTGATGCTTGTCGTGCCGCTGGCGCTGATCTTCGCTTTCGCCCTGCGCGAAGGTCTCGGCGTCTATTTTGCCAATATCCTCGAGCCCAACACGCTCCACTCCATCGGCCTGACCGTGCTCACGGCCGTTATCGTGGTCCCCATCAATATCGTCATCGGCGTCTGCATCGCCTGGCTGGTGACGCGCTTCCGCTTCCGCGGCCGCAACGTGCTGATCACCCTGATCGAGCTGCCCGCCGCCGTCAGCCCCATCGTCGCCGGCGTGGTCTATCTCTTCCTCTATGGCGGACAGGGTCTGCTGGGCCCGCTGCTCGCCGGCGCCAATATCCAGCTGATGTTCACCGTCACTGCCATCGTGCTGGTGAGCCTTTTCGTCACCGCGCCCTTCGTCGCCCGCGAATTGATTCCCCTGATGCAGCAGCAGGGTACCGAGGATGAGGAAGCCGCACTCTCGCTCGGCGCTAGCGGCTGGCAGATGTTCTGGCACGTCACCCTGCCCAATATCCGCTGGGCCATCATTTATGGTGCCATTCTCACCAATGCGCGCGTGATGGGCGAGTTCGGCGCGGTTTCCGTGGTCTCGGGGTCCATCCGCGGCCAGACCAACACCCTGCCCCTCCAGATCAGCCAGCTGTTCAACGACTTCAACGTCACCGGCGCCTTCGCCGCCGCCTCGACGCTGGCCCTGATGGCCGTCCTCACCCTGGTCCTGAAATCCGGCCTCGAAGCCAGGGGCTGGCGTTAAGCGCTACCCTAGGCCGCCGCGTCCTGCGACACCGCGAACATTGCGGCCATCACGTCCGATTGGGTCAGCATGCCCACCAGCTTGCCATCGGCATCAACCACCGGCAGGTGATGCAGCCCCGCATCGGCCATCAGCGGCACGATCTGGGCGATGTGGGTTTCGGGTAATGCGGCGGTTACCGGCGCACTCATCACGTCTTCCACCCGCCCCTTGAGCTGGCTGCGCAGTGACGGCATCCGCCACCCCGCCTCCGGCACGCCCCAATCGGCTTTGTCGAGCAGGTCGGTCTGGGTCAGGATGCCGATAACCCGGTTGTCGAGATCCACCACGGGCAGCGCCTTGATGTGATGCTCCCGCAGGTGCCGCAGCGCCTCGCGCAAGCTCGTCTTGGGCCCCACCGCCTGCACGTCGCGGCTCATGATATCGGCGCAGGTCACCCCGCCCGAACGCCGGTCATAGGCGCGCCGTTCCGCCCGGTGCAGGATGGCTTCGAGATCATCGGTCGCCACCGGCATCACGATGTCATATTGCGCCAGCACCGCCGAAATATCGTCCTGCGTCACGCCAAGCCGTCCCGAGGGCAGCGGATCGGCCGTCTTGTGCGGGTTGCCGGGTACGGGCGCGAGGTGCGGATAGCGCCGCCCGGTGAGATTGTTGAACAGCAGCGCCGCCGCCAGCAGCAGCAGCGAATTGACCAGTACCGGCCAGATGACGAAACCATAACCGGCCGCCTGGATCGAGGGCCCACCCAGCACCGCCGTCAGCGCGATCGCGCCGCTGGGCGGATGCAGGCAGCGCAGCGCCATCATCAAAGCAATCGCCACGCTCACCGCCAGCCCCGCCGCCAATACAGGGTCGCCGACATAGCGGGCAAAGGTCACTCCGATAAGCGCCGCAATCGTATTGCCGCCGATGATCGACCACGGCTGCGCCAGCGGACTTGTCGGCACGGCAAACAGCAGCACCGCCGAAGCCCCCATCGGCGCCAGCAGCATCGGCACCCCGCCCCCCGGCCCCAGCGCCAGCCCGAGCACCGCTCCAGTCACTAGAATGCCGATCAGCGCCCCTATGGACGCCCGCAGCCGCTCGCCCCAGCTGACAGGAGCCAGGCCGGGCACAAACCGCTTGATGAAGGGGATAAGTCGAGACATTGCCGGGGATGTATCAGGGCGCTCCCCATCCGCCAACCGCCAGCACGCATGCGATATTCCGAAGGTAAGCCCGCCAGGGAAAATTCCTTGCGCGGGGGTCGAAGCACCTGTCCCCCACACCGCCCCTCTCCAACCCTCCCCACCCACCAGCGCTGCCCGCGGACTTGATCCGCGGGCCACTCTCCACCGCCACGCGCACGGCAAGAGGCCCACGGATCAAGTCCGTGGGCAGCATCGGTGGGAAGATGGCCTGGACGTACACAGTAGCCTCATGGTGAGGTGCGCCACTTGGCGCCTCGAACCACGAGGCGTTCCAATATGCCACCGCCCCCTACCGCCGCGTCGTAAACGCGAACCACACCGCCACCAGCGCCAGCAGTGCCGAAAGCGCCCGCCGGAAGGTGCGCTCATAGCTGGTATTGTTGAGCAGCGGCTCCAGAGTACCCGCCAGCACCACGATCATCGCGTGGATCACCGTCGCCACCCCCACATAGATGGCGGTCAGCGTCAGCGCCTGTGGGGCAATGGGCAGGTCGGCGGAAATGAACGTAGGCAGCACCGCCACATAGAACACGCCCGCCTTGGGATTGAGGATATTGGTCACCAGCCCACGGGTGAAGTAGCGCCCCAGCCCGCCCGGGGTCTGCTCTTCCGGCTCGCCCGCCGAGCGCCAGCCATCCCAGGCCAGATAGAGCAGGAAGATCACCCCGCCCCAGCGCAACCCTTCATAGAGCGGCGGCGAGGCTTGAATCAGTTCGGTTACCCCCAGCGCCGCGATCACCCCGATGATCGACAGCCCCAGCGCCACGCCGGCCACCGTGGCAAAGCCCACCTTGCGCCCTTCGCTCGCCGAAACCATCGCCAGATAGGTCATGTTGGGCCCCGGCGTCAGCTCGATGATGACGCAGGCCAGAAGGAACGACAGCGCGGTTCCAGGCAGCAGCGGCAACATGTCTTTAGGCCTCGCGCAAAGCGGATTTTGGCGACTTTGCCTCGCTCCTGCCTCCGCAGCAAGCACCCGGCAAATGAATCAAATTTCCCAAAAATGCCCGTAACCGTTTGGCCGACAGGCCGTTTTGACGTACCAGAGTCCCTCATGCGGTGGAGTGCCTTGCCTGATGACCACACCCCAGTTCCTGGCCTTTGCAGTTCTTGGCGCCATGATGGTCGCCTTTGTCTGGGGGCGCTGGCGGTATGATATCATAGCAGTCTGCGCCCTTCTGGCGGCCATGGCGCTGGGTGTTGTCACCCCAAGCATGGCCTTCACGGGCTTCTCCGACGATATCGTCATCATCGTTGCCAGCGCGCTGGTAGTGAGCGCCGCCGTGTCGCGATCGGGAATCATGGAAGTCGCCGTCCGGCGCTTCGCGCCCAATATCAGCACGCCACGCGCCCAGCTCCTCCTGCTGGTAGCAGTGGTCACCGTGCTCTCGGCCTTCGTCAAGAATATCGGCGCGCTGGCGATCATGATTCCCATCGCCTTCCAGATGGCGCGCCGGTCCAACGTGTCGCCGTCGATGTTCCTGATGCCCATGTCGTTCGGCTCGCTGCTCGGCGGCCTGATGACCCAGATCGGCACCTCGCCCAACATCATCGTGTCGCGCATGCGTGAAGAGCTGACCGGCACCGCTTTCACCATGTTCGATTACACCCCGGTGGGCGCGGCGCTCTCGCTGGTGGGCATTGCGTTCCTCGTGCTGTGCTATCGCCTGCTGCCCGAGCGCAAGCGCCACGATACCGGCATGGATAGCGCCATCGAGATCAAGAACTACACGACCGAGGCCCATGTTCGCGAGGATAGCCCGGCCATCGGCACCACCATCGCAGATCTGCATGTTGCGGCCGGACGGCGCGCCATGGTCACCCGCATCGTCAGTGCCTCGGGAGTCCGCCGCACGCCCCTGCCCGACGCCAAGCTGCGCGCCGGCGATATCCTGCTCATCGAGGGCGAACCCGAAGCGCTCGACCGCATGGTGGCGCAGGGCAACCTCTCCTTCAACGAACGTCGCGGCGCCGCCACCAAGGATGCCGCCGATACCGGCACCATCGAGGCAATCATCGGCGATGCGTCAGGCCTCATCGGCGCCAGCGCGCAGGAACTCACCCTGTTCGACCGCACCGGCCTTAACCTGATGGCGATCAGCCGCCGCGACCAGCGCTTCACCGAGCGGCTCGGCCAGATCAAGTTCCAGAGTGGCGACGTCATCCTGCTGCGCGGCCACATCAAGCGCCTGCCCGAACTGCTGCGCGAGTGGGATTGTCTGCCGCTGGTCGAGCGCGGGCTGCGCCTGGGCAGTTTCCGCAATGTGTGGCTGCCGCTCACAATCCTGCTGGTGGCAATGGCGGCCACTGCCTTTGGCCTGGTGCCCGTGGCGCCGGCCTTTTTCGCCGCCGCGGTCGCCATGGTCCTGTTCCGCGCCATCCCGCTGCGCGAGGTCTATGGCCACATCGATGCACCCATCCTCATCATGCTGGCCTGCCTCATTCCCGTCAGCGAAAGCCTACGCACCACCGGCGGCACCGACCTCATCGCCAGCTGGCTTTCGGGCACCGCAAGCACCCTGCCAAGCTGGGCCGCACTGACCCTGATTCTGGTCACCGCCATGGCTGTGACGCCCTTCCTCAACAATGCCGCAACCGTGCTGGTCATGGCCCCGATCGCGGCGACTTTCGCCACCGATTTGGGATACGCGCCCGAGGCGTTCCTCATAGCGGTGGCCATCGGCGCGGGCAGCGATTTCCTCACCCCCATCGGCCATCAGTGCAATACACTGGTCATGGGACCGGGCGGCTATCGCTTCAGCGACTATTGGCGGCTGGGGGCGCCGCTATCGATTTTGGTCATCATCGTCGCGGTACCCATGCTGATGCTGGTCTGGCCCATCTGAGCCTGCTACTGCGGACACTCATCAGCAAACGGTGCCTCCATGCACACCAGTCACATCATTCCCTTGCGCGGCCGTGCGCCACTGGTTCTCGGTCAGACGCCGCTCGTCATGGGCATCCTCAATGTCACCCCGGACAGTTTTTCCGATGGCGGCCAGCACAACCGCATCGAGTCGGCTGTGGCCCATGCCCGCTTCATGCTGGCCGAAGGCGCTGACATCATCGACATCGGTGGCGAAAGCACCCGCCCCGGCTCCCAGCCGGTCGGCGTCCAGGAGGAGCTCGATCGCGTCCTGCCGGTGATCGAGGCGATGATCGCCGATGGCATTACCGCGCCGATTTCGGTCGACACCTACAAGCCCCTCGTCGCCGATCAGGCGATCCAGGTTGGCGCCCACATCATCAACGACGTGCACGGCCTGCAGGGCGCCCCCGAAATGGCCGAGGTCGCCGCCCTGCACGATGCACCCGTCATCGCCATGCATTGGGAGAGCGATCGCGATACGACCGTCCCCATGCTCGACTCGATGAACGGCTATTTCGGGCGGACAATCGAGCTGGCGACGGCCGCCGGCCTGGGTGCCGATCGGCTCATTCTCGATCCCGGCTTCGGTTTCGGAAAATCGCTCAGCGAGAACTACGAAATCCTGCAGAAAATCGGCAGCATTCTTCCAGCCAACAGCAAGAAATCTGTCAGCATGCTGCAAGAAAAACCCGCATTTTCTTCCGGTTTTCCTGTGCTTGTCGGCACCTCGCGCAAATCGATGATCGGCAAGCTCCTCGGCAACAATCCCGAGGAACGGCTGGCCGGCACCATCGCTACCACCGTGCTGGGCTATATCAATGGCGGGCATATCTTCCGCGTCCACGACGTGCGTGCTAATCGCGACGCCCTTCGCGTGGCGCAGGCGACCTTGTATGGTCCGCCCAACGAACTGAGGTAACAAGATGTCCGAGCCATTCACCGGCGACCGTATCATCCTGAAAGATCTGGGGTTTTATGGCTATCACGGCGTCTATGCCGAGGAAGCCAAGCTCGGTCAGCGTTTCTTTATCGATATCGAACTGGGCGTCGACCTCACCCAGCCGGCCGCCACGGACCGCCTGAGCACCGGCATTTCCTACGCGGATATCTATGACGTGGTCAAAGCGGGCTTTGAAGGCAAGCGCATGAAGCTGCTCGAAGCCGTCGCGCAGAACATCGTCGACGGAATCTTCGAGACCTTTCAAAGCGTTACGTGGGTTATCATCCGCCTCCGCAAGCCCGAGGCCCCCATTGCCATGGTGCGCGGCGAAGCGGCAATCGAGCTCCACCGCCAGCGGAACCCATCATGATTTCAAAGGCTTGGCTTAGTCTCGGCGCCAATATCGGCGACCCCAGCGCGCAGCTCGCCGATGCGCTGCGCCGCATCGATTCCCACGAGCATATCGCCATCACCAAACAGTCCCAGGTGATAACAACCAAGGCCTGGGGCAAGACCGATCAGCCCGACTTCGCCAACATGGCCATCGAGGTAGAAACCTCGCTCAAGCCACTGGAATTGCTCGATGTTCTGTTAGGGATCGAGCTGGATATGGGGCGCGTGCGCGAGGAAGTCTGGGGGCCGCGGGTGATCGATATCGACATCATCGCCTACGACCGCGTCGAGATCAGGTCCCCGCGCCTAAATCTGCCGCATCCCTTTGCCCATGAACGAGAATTCGTCCTCGGGCCCCTCGGGGAGGTCGCCCCCGAGGTTGCCGAATGGGTCAAAAGCCGGGCTTAGGCCCGTAGCGCATCCAGCGCTGCAACGGCCGTGTCGAATTCGACACGGCGCTTGGCGCGGCGCTCCGCCGCTTCCTCGTCCTCGCCCCACTGGGAAATCTGGAAGTCCTCGTCCACATGGGCCGCCTTCCACACCTGCTCGGGCGTAAACAGCTGATTCCAAAGGCCAACCGCCAGCAAACCCGAGCCGCTGAGGCCGGTGATCGACACCAGGGCGGTCAGGGTCAGCAGTCCTTCATTGACCAGCGACTCCGCCAACCGGTCCAGCGTCGCCTTGGGCTGCGCCTGATGAATGATGCCGATCGTCGGCTGGAACGCCACGCCGAAATGCCGCGCCAGCGTTGTCAGCGCCTTGTCCCACTGCAGCTCCTGCTCGGAGACCAGTTCCTGCGGCGTCTCGGCCCGATAGAGCATCAGGTCGCCACTCGCGAACTTGACGATCTCGTCGCGGAACGCCGGAATGGTCTCCTCGCCGCTCTCGATGCCGGAATTAATGAGGCGCACCATAGGCATAGTCGATGGATCGATATGCGTGCCCTGCGCCGCCCACTCCTCGGCCATGGCCGTCGCGATGGCCGCAGCCGGCACGACGACGGGGATCTTCTTGCCGGGCGTCCGCACCTGGCGGCCGTCCAGCGTCACCACGAACCCGCCATCGACGGGCGACACACCGACATCCTTATAGAACCGCTTGGGCAGCTCAACCTTGTTGAGATGCTGGGCACGGCCATAGCCGTCGTCGATATGCTTCTGAATGTCTTCGAGCTGGTCGCGCATGTTTCTAGTCCAGAAGTTGTCGAACCGCAGCGCCGAGCTGGTCGTAGCGGTCGATCATGGTGTTGGCCCCCGCAGCGATCAGCTCGCGCGGTTCATGGTAGCCCCACGTTACCCCGATGGTCTTGCACCCCGCGGCAACGCCCATATCGATGTCAAACGTCGTATCGCCGATCATCACCGTCTCGGCCGGGGTTGCCCCGGTCTCGCGCATCGCCGTCTCCAGCATGCCTGGATGGGGCTTGGAGGGGTTGTGATCGGGCGTCTGCAGGGTCGTAAAATAGTCCGTCAGGCCGTGCAGCGCCAGAATGCGATGCACGCCATTGAGGCCCTTGCCGGTCGCGATACCGAGGATCACGTCGGGCTGGGCCCGCAATACCACCAGCGCATCCTTGGCGCCGGGATAGAGGCCTTCCCGGCCCGCATCCGTGACCAGAGCGGCACGGTATTGCGCCTTGTAATCATTGACCAATTGATCGATCAGCACGGCATCGTCCGTCTGCGCCAGCCGCGCCATGGCGACCGGCAGCGACAGTCCGATGACGCGGCGTGATTCCGCCGGACCTGGAACGGCGAGGCCCAAACCGGCAAAGGTCGCAGCCATGTGATCGGCAATCAGCGCCTGGGTATCGATCAGCGTACCGTCCATATCGAAGACGACAAGCTTCAATTCCCGTCCTCCGGATCCCCGCTGACGTCGTAGCGATCAGGATCAAAGCCCAGTGCATCAAAGCTCTGGCGCATATGGGGCGGCAGCGGAGCGGAGATATCAAGGCGCTTGCCATTGCGAAGTGGCAGCGCAATGCGCCGCGCATGCAGATGCAAGCCCTCGGCGAGACCCGGCGCACCCTGCCAGTTCTCGATGTTGAAATAGCGCGGATCCCCAATGATCGGGGTGCCGAGCTGGGCCATGTGGACACGCAGCTGGTGCGTACGGCCGGTCACCGGCTTCAGCGTGACCCAGGCAAAGCGCCGGCTGGCGGTATCGGTGGTCGAGTAATAGCTCTGCGAGTGCTGCGAACCCGGCGTGCCGTTCTTGACGACAACCATCTGTTCGCCATCGGTGGTCGACTGCTTGGCGAGGAAACAGGAGATTTCGCCCTGGCGGGGATGCGGATTGCCGGCAACGATGGCCCAATAAATCTTGCGGGCAGAACGCGAGCGGAACACAGTACCGAAATGGCTGGCGGCCGCGTGGGTCTTGGCCACGACAATGCAGCCCGAGGTGTCGCGGTCCAGCCGGTGCACCAGCCGCGGGGGCTCGCCCTTCTTGTTGGGCAGGCTCTTCAGCATGCCATCGAGATGGCGCTTCGTGCCGCTACCGCCCTGCACGGCGAGGCCATGCGGCTTGTTGAGCACGTAAATGTCGTCGTCCTCATAGAGGATCAGACCACGGATGAACTCGGCGTCGCCGCTGTTCACCTTCACGGGCTTGGGCGTGTCGGGATCGTCCATCGGCGGAATACGCACGGTCTGGCCCGGCGACAGGCGGGTATTCGTCGATACCTTTGCCTTGTCGACCTTTACCTCACCATTGCGGATGAGTTTCTGCAGGCGGCCAAACCCCAACTGAGGGAAATGATTGGCAAACCAGCGATCCAGACGCATCCCGTCTTCATCGCCACTTACCTGCCGCTGTTGTACGCCACTCATGCCACACCTCGGATCACCAAAAGCCCGAGATAAAGCCCAATTACGCAAACCACAACCGACAACAGCACATAGCCCCCCGCCGCCAACAGCTCACCACGCTCCAGCATCAGGACTGTTTCGAGAGAAAATGCCGAAAAGGTGGTGAAACCGCCGAGCACCCCCACGGCGACAAACAGGCGCGCCGCCTCCTGCCACGGCGGCAGGAACTTGGCCAAAAGCCCAATGAACACCCCCATCGCAATCGACCCGATGATGTTGATCACCAGCGTGGCGAGCGGGAAGGACGTCGGCCAATAATGACCGATAAGACTGCCCAAGGTGAAGCGCGCAACAGCACCGATGCCACCGCCCAAGCCGACCAACAACAACGCCCGCATTTGCATCAGATCAACCAATTCGAAGACTCATATTTTACAATCACAGCAATTTGTCTGTATCTGCATGGGTCGGGGTCGATTCTGTGGGGGTGAGCTGGTGGTGGTCCGGAATTTGGTGCGTGTTGGCGCTGTAGTACTCGCGGCGGTGACGCTCGCAGCATGCGCCAGCAGTATGTTGCCGCGCAAGGCACTGCCCCCTCAATTGACCGCTGCTGCGACGATCGCTGCGGACCAGACCATCCGCTACTGGGGCGACGATCCTAAATTCGTTGCGACCCACTCCACCGTCAAGCCTGGCGGCGACGGCCTTGTCGACTACCTCACCCTTTCGGGCGGCGGCATCAACGGCGCCTACGGTGCCGGCTTCCTCGTCGGTTGGTCTGAGAAGGGCACGCGCCCGGAATTTGAAGTGGTCACCGGAATCAGCGTCGGCGCCATGATGGCTCCCCTGGCCTTCCTCGGCCCGCGCTATGATGAGCGCCTCAAGTCCGCATTCCTGACGATTACCCAGCAGGCCAACCTGCGGGTCGATTTCCTTTCCGCACTGTTTGGCGCGCCGTCCGTTCTGGATAACAAGCTGATCTTGACCGCGATCCGCCAGCTGGTTGACCAGCAGGTGCTGGACGAAGTGGGTGCGGCCCATCGCAAGGGTCGCCGTCTCTACATCGGCACCACCAACCTCGACGCCCAGCGCCCCGTGATCTGGGACATTGGCGCCATTGCGATCAGCAATATCCCCAACAAGCTGGAGCTGGTTCACCAGGTCATCCTAGCCTCTACCGCGGTGCCGGGCGTTTTCCCGCCCATCCTGCTCGACGTTCAGGCACAGGGCCAGGAATTCAACGAGCTGCATGTCGATGGCGGCGTGACCCAGCAGGTTCTGCTGATGCCCGGCGTCTACAAGGGCGGCACCGGCATCCAGAAGCTCTACGTGATCTTCAACGGCGTGGTGGAGCCAACTCCATCGACCGTGACCAAGCTTGCCAGCCTCAACCTGCTGGAGCGCGCAGTTCCGACGCTGCTGAAGTATCTCGGCCGCGCCAACCTCGACCAGCTCGCAAGCCAGGCCAAGCGCAGCGGCATTGCCTTCCACCTGACGGCAATTCCGGCTGAATTCCCCGAGGCCGAAAGCCTGCTCGGTGATCGTGAATGGCTCGCGATGCTGTTCAAGTTTGGCTACGATATGGGTTCTCAGACGAACCGGTGGCAGAAGGCGCTCTAGCGCCTACTGCTCACGCTTTGCGGCCCGGAGGCGCTCGAAATAGTCGATGCGCTTCCGCAGGTCCCGCTCGAAACCCCGCTCGACGGGTTCATAGAATTTCTGTCGACCCAGCTTTTCAGGGAAATATTCCTGCCCCGAAAAAGCCTCGGGCGTGTCGTGGTCGTAGATATAGCCGTCGCCGTAACCCGAGCCCTTCATGAGCTTGGTGGGCGCATTGAGAATGACCATGGGCGGCATCGGCGAGCCGGTGGATTTCGCCAGGCTCATCGCGCTCTTGTAGGCCGTGTAGACAGCGTTCGACTTGGGCGCCAGCGCCAGATAGACCACCACCTGCGCCAGCGACAGCTCGCCCTCGGGCGACCCAAGCATCTGGTAAGCGTCGCGCCCCGCGATCGCCAGAGGCAGCGCCTGCGGGTCGGCGAGACCGATATCCTCCGAAGCCATGCGGATCAGCCGCCGCGCCAGGAAGAGCGGATCTTCTCCGGCGTCGAGCATGCGCGCGAAATAGTAGAGCGCCGCATCTGGGTCCGAACCCCGGATGGTCTTGTGCAGCGCCGAGATCAGGTTGTAGTGGCCGTCCTGAGCCTTGTCGTAGATCGGCGCACGGCGTTGGACGACGGTGAGCAAGGTCGCAGCGTCGAGGACTTCACCCTCCTTGGCTGAGGCCAGAACTTCCTCCACAAGCCCCAGCAGGGCCCGCCCGTCGCCGTCGGCGAGGGTGAGCAGGGTCTGCCGCGCCTCGGCATCAAGCGGCAGTGCCGCGCCCGTGAGCGCCTCGGCGCGCTGCACCAACTTTTCGAGGTCTTCGGGCACCAGGGACTCGAAGCGCAGGACCTGGCTGCGCGAGAGCAATGCCGCATTGAGCTCGAAGGACGGGTTCTCGGTCGTTGCGCCGACCAGGACCACCGTGCCGTCTTCCATCACCGGCAGGAAGCCATCCTGCTGGGCGCGGTTGAAGCGATGGATCTCGTCGACGAACAATAGGGTCTTGTGGCCCGACAGGCGCTCGAAACGTGCCTTCTCGAAGACCTTCTTGAGATCGGCAACGCCGGAGAAGACGGCTGAGATCTGCTCGAATGTATAGCCGATCTGGTCGGCCAGCAGCCGCGCCACGGTGGTCTTGCCCGTGCCGGGCGGGCCCCAGAGGATCAGCGAGCCCAGCCGCCCGCTGGCGATCATGCGGCGCAGCGTGCCGTCTGGCCCCAGCAGATGGGTCTGCCCGATCACATCGTCGAGCGATTGGGGACGCAGCTGGTCGGCCAATGGCCGGGCGCGGTCGGTATCAGATGGCGGAGCGGCAAAAAGATCGGACATGGCAGGGTTCTAGCCCATTGCCAGCCGCTCAAACAGCCCCGCTGAGGGCCTCAACGCCATCCCGGGGACGACTTACCCACCGACAATGCTCCTGCTCACCCGCCCGTCTCGCTGCAGGATGATCTGCCAGGTCTGCAGGCGCTGGCTGGCCGTATCGGCAAACTTGCGCGCGGTATCCATGGTCTGATCGTTGAGGGCCAAAATGATGTCATCGACCTGCAGGCCCATCTGCTCGGCGGCAGAGCCCGTCGCCACGGCCGTCACGATGACGCCCTTGGCGTCATAGGGCAGCCCCTTGGCCTCTGCCAGTGCGGCATCAATCTGGCGAACGCTGGTTCCGGCGAAGCGGGAATTGCCCGAGATCGTCGCCAGCATGTCGGCCGCCGGTTGCGGTGCAGCTTCGACGGTGAACTGAACCGTCTCGCTCGCTCCGGCGCGCAGTCGCACCAGTGCCGTGGTTTGTCCGATCGGCTTGGTGGCGAGGCGGAAATTGAAGGCGCTGGGGTCATCGACCGCGACGCCATCGACCGACATCACAACGTCCCCGGGTATGAAACCGGCCCGGGCTGCGGGGCCATTGGGCGCAACTTCGGAAACCAGCGCGCCATGCGGGGCCGCCATGCCCAGCCCTGCCGCGATATCAGGAGTCACAGCTTGCAGCTTGGCGCCAAACCATGGGCGCACAATCGGCCCGCCCTTGATGCCGGCATCAGCCACAATACGGGCCATGTTGGCCGGAATGGCGAAGCCAATCCCCACCGAACCGCCAGTTTGGGAGAAAATCGCGGTATTGATGCCCACCAGGTGTCCATCCAGATCAACCAGCGCGCCACCCGAATTGCCCGGATTGATCGCCGCGTCAGTCTGGATGAAGAACTCGTAGTCCGCCGATTCAACACCCGTGCGGGCCAGAGCCGAGACGATGCCGCTGGTGACGGTCTGGCCCACGCCAAACGGGTTGCCGATGGCCAGTACCAGGTCGCCAACCAGCAATGCATCGGAATCGGCGAAGGTGATCGCCTGGAACGTGGCGTTGCCGGGATCGCGAATGCGCAGCACGGCCAGATCGGTCTGCGCATCCTCGACGACGACATCAACGGGAAACTCACGGCCATCCGCGATGGCGATGCGCACATCCGTCGCGCCCTCGATCACGTGGCGATTGGTGAGGATGACTCCGCTCGCATCGACGATCACCCCCGACCCCAGCGACTGTGACTCGCGCGGGCGGCCGCTGAACTGGCCATTGCCGAAGAAGCGCGAGAAGAATGGGTCATTGGCAAAAGGCGACGTCGCCTGCTCGATGCGCGTGGCATAGACATTGACCACCGAGGGCGCGACCGCGCTGACCACCGGGGCAAAGCTCAGCTTGACCTGCCCGCTGGTCTCCGGAACCTGTCGCGCCTCGGCGGGGGCCTGCGCCGCGGGCTGGGGCTGCGTCACGGGTTCGGGCTGCGCCACCATTGGCCCGCGCCACGGCGCCAGGGCCACCGTGCCGCCAATGGCCAGAACAACTAGGGTCAAACCTGCAATGATGAGTGACCGTGGCGACATCGAAAAGCCTCCGCGCAAGGACCCAGAGATATCAGCACCCGGATTCTGTCGCCACCATGGCGATAGGGAACAAGTTCTGGCCAAAACCGCGTGCCATTGTCCCCACTCGAATACGCGGTCAAATAGTCTAAAATGCTACAGTTTCCGGGAGGAAACGGGCGTCGTCAGGCCGTTACACTTAGAGGTCAAATAATCATTTGCGCCAGGGGGCACTCGGTCCTATATGCAGCGCTTGTTTTACCCGCATTTCTAGCCCTGAAAGGCCAGTCGTCAATGACCACCGAGCCGAAACACGTTTACCCGAACACCTCCGCACTGATCGCGGCGGAAGCCCCGGATTTTCCGGCTTTTCTGTTCTCTGAGCGTGAGCTTCACAAGGCCACAAAGGTCTTCAAGAAGGGCTTTGATGGGCTGCTGACCTATGCGGTCAAGTGCAACCCCTCGCCGCACATCATCGCCCAGCTCCACAAGGAAGGCCTCAAGGCATTCGACGTGGCATCCAATACCGAGATGGAACTGGTGCGCGATTACGCGCCCGGCGCCGTGATGCACTACAACAACCCGATCAAGAACAAGCGCGAAATCGCTCGCGCTTATGAAGAGTTCGGCGTGCGTAGCTTCACCATCGACCATCCCCAGCAGCTCGACCAGCTCGCTGCCGTGGTGTCGCCCAGCCGCGACGTGGAAGTGACCACTCGCTTCAAGGCCGGCAAGGCGCTGAAGTCCTATGACTTCGGCATCAAGTTCGGCGTGATGGAACAGGGAGCGGCCGAAATCGCGACCATGGTCGACCAGATGGGCTACACGCCCAGCCTGTGCTTCCACGTCGGCAGCCAGTGCGAAGACGCTTACGCCTATGAGCGCCACATCGCGGCAGCTGCGCGCATCGTTGAAGAGGCCGGCATCGAACTCAAGCGCCTCAACATCGGCGGTGGCTACCCGGCCCCCTACCCGACCAGCGAAGCGCCGCCGATGGACTATTACTTCGAGACCATCGCAACTGCCGTGAACGACCACTTTGGCGAAAAGCGCAAGCCCGAGCTCATCATCGAGCCCGGCCGCGCGCTGGTGACCTCGTCCACCTCGTTGCTGCTGCGCGTCAAGCACCAGCGCGGCGGCCAGTCGGTTTATGTCAACGACGGCGCCTATGGCAGCCTGATGGAAGTGAAGTTCATGCACTTCACCCCGCCGGTTCGCGTCTGGCGCGGCGCCCGCGTGCACGACAACGATGCGCAGTTCTCCGAGTTCACCATCTGGGGCCGACTTGCGACAGCTACGACGTGCTGCCCCAGGTGTTCACCCTGCCGTCGGATATCGATGAAGACGACTGGATCGAATTCGGCCTGATGGGTGCCTACACCCAGGCCTCGCTGACCCCGTTCAATGGCTTCGACCGCCGCGACCAGTTCTGGGTTGAAGAAGCCTATACCGGCAAGGACCAGCAGCCCGAGTAATCGGCGCCCCTACCACGCAAACGCATTGATCCCCGCTTCGGCGGGGATTTTCTTCTCAACATCGCTTTTCCACCCCGATCCCCAAACATATCGGAACTGAAATGCACACGATTCTACCCCTCGAGGCGCTGGGCCAGCGCATCATCGTGCTCGGCCCCACCAATTCCGGCAAATCCACCCTCGCTTTGGCGCTGAGCCGGCGGCTTGATATCCCGGCCGTCTACCTGGACCAGCTTCGCCATCTACCCGATACGATGTGGGTGCAGCGCCCCGATGAGGAATTCGGCGCCCTGCACGACCAGGCCATTCTCGCCGATACCTGGGTGATCGATGGCAGCTACTCGCGCTGGATGCCCCAGCGCCTGCAACGCGCTACCGGCATCATCGTGCTCGACGACACGCTCCCTGTCCGCCTTGGGCGCTATCTGTGGCGATCGACTTTCCAGAAAGACCGCGTCGGTGGCCTGAGCGGCAACCGGGACGGCATTAATATCGAAATGCTGAGTTGGCTCTGGAAGACCCGGAACAAGACCGAAGAAACCCGGCAATGGGCCGGGCAAAGCGGCCTGCCCTGCCAGTTTACCCACAATGGAAGGGAACTGGGTGCGCTCTACGTCCGATGGGGCCTCACCCGCTAGGCGCCCTTGTTCAGCAGGCCCAGCCGAATGACACTCTCGGCCGCGCTGAGCACAGCGTCCTCGGCCGAGATATAAGGCCGCCCGAGCAGGCCCTGCCCCTTGCTGCCGTCAAAGTGCTTCTCATTGCCGATATCGTTGATGATCTGGCGGGTCGGTCCACCGAACCGGGCGAGGATCTTGATAAGCCAGTCCGGCACGTGCTTGCTGGTAATCGCCCGCTGCGGATAGGCCCGCCGCAGGATGTTGGCCACTTCGGGAAACGGCAGATAACCCACCGTGGCCAGATAACGCTGTCCCTCGGCCTCGGGCGCCTGCAGCGCTGCCACATGCATCGCGGCCACATCGCGCACGTCGATCACCGAAAACCCATTCGAAGGCATGGCCGGCGTCGTTCCATCCAGCAGGCCCGAAACCATCTGCAGGGACACGCCGGCATCTTCATCGAGTGCAGGGCCCAGTATGGCACCAGGATGGATGGTGGTGAGGCGCAGGCCTTCCGATCGCGCATAGGCCCAGGCAATCCGCTCCGCCTTGGTCTTGGCGATGCAATAGGCCCAGGCAAATTTCATGGCATCAAGATTGGTGTGGTCGGCCTCGGTATAGGTCCGCTTGCCGCGCGAGTGGCCGTGACCATATCCGACTGTAGCGATTGACGAAGTCAGGATGACCCGCTTGACCCCGGCGATCACCGCAAAGCGCAGGACGCGCTCGGTGCCCTCAATCGCGGGCCCCAGCACGACCTTCGGATCCTTGGGCTCCTCGGCGACAATCTGGGCCGCCACATGCATCACGGCATCCACACCGACCATCGCCTCCGCCCAGTGCGGATCGCGCATCAGATCGGCGCGGATGAAACTAAGCCTGAGGAGAGGATCATCACCGAGCTGCGACTGCACGGCCGCCCGAACGGCCTCTGCCCTGCTTTCGGACCGGACTGTACCGCGGACGCTGAACCCGGCGCGCAACAGCTCCACCACGATCCACTTTCCGACAAATCCATTCGCACCGGTAACCAACACCAGACCCGAACGCATCTCGCTGCTCCCAAGCAGACCGCCGCGAGCGCAGCAGTCGACAAAACCCCGGCTGCCTAAATCCAGAAGAAAGCCAATGCCAGAACGAAGACTCCCAAGCCAGCAAGGCTCCCTGCCGTCATCTTCTCGCTCAAGCTGCGGTCAGGGAAACTGACCGATCCTGGCGAAATTGGATCCTGAACAAGATCGAAATAGTCGCCAACCCGAGGCGGACTCCCTACCCTTCCCAGTTCCATGTCAACAACGACACTTTCGCCTCCGCGGGTAACAAGAACCTCCCCACTGTATTTCCGACTAAGATACCACCCCCGCCCAGCGTTATCGGAGCGAAAGCGCTCAACCTGATCGCATCCGATAATCACCCGCTGCGTCGGTCTACGGTACCTCCCCGAGTCATGCATCTCACAGCGGACTTCGACTGTTTGAACTCGAGCTTTGGCAGGCAACCACTGCTCCCTGCCCGTTCCGAGGTAAAAAATGAACGCCGCCCCAAGCAGCAGACAAAAGCCGATGACGACGACCAGTGTGTGCCGCCCCTCTGCATTCTCATCGTCCATCCGCCACATCGTCCGCCGCCCCCACACCCAGACTAATTCGCACGCTTGAACGAACAATGAAAAAGGGCGACCGCGAATTTCGCGGCCGCCCTCAATCTTGTACCGAAATAGAAGCTTACGCGGCTTCGCTTTCGTCGCCCTGAACCGGGCCGCTGTCGAGGCCCTTGGCGTTGACGTCGCGATCAACGAACTCGATGACGGCCATCGGGGCGTTGTCGCCATAACGGAAGCCAGCCTTCAAGATGCGGATGTAGCCGCCCTGACGTTCCTTGTAGCGCGGGCCAAGCACGGCAAACAGCTTTGCCACCTGACCTTCGTCGCGGATCTGGGCGATCGCCTGGCGGCGGGCGTGCAGGTCGCCGCGCTTGCCAAGGGTGATCAGCTTCTCGACGATCGGACGCAGGTCCTTGGCCTTGGGAAGCGTGGTGACGATCTGCTCGTGCTTGATCAGCGCGGCGGACATATTTGCGAACATGGCCTTGCGGTGGCTAGCAGTCCGGCTGAATTTGCGACCTGAATTACCGTGGCGCATGGGAGTCTCCTAAAAATCTTGGCAGCGCGGGATCAGTAGTGATCTTCGTAGCGCTTGGCGAGGTCATCGATGTTCTCGGGTGGCCAGTTGGCAACGTCCATTCCGAGATGAAGCCCCATTTGTGCCAGGACTTCCTTGATTTCATTGAGCGACTTGCGGCCGAAGTTCGGCGTCCGCAGCATCTCGGCTTCCGTCTTCTGGATCAGGTCGCCGATATAAACGATGTTGTCGTTCTTGAGGCAGTTGGCCGAGCGAACCGAGAGTTCGAGCTCGTCGACCTTCTTGAGCAGGGCCGGATTGAATGCCAGTTCCGGAACGGCATCCTGTGCCTTTTCCTTGCTGGGCTCTTCAAAGTTCACGAACACCGACAGCTGGTCCTGGAGAATGCGCGCAGCGTAAGCCACAGCATCTTCCGGCGAGACCGCGCCGTTGGTTTCCACCTGCAGGGTCAGCTTGTCCTTGTCGAGGCTTTCACCCGCACGGGTGGCATCGACCTTGTAGCTGACGCGACGCACCGGCGAAAACAGCGAGTCGACCGGAATGTAGCCAATCGGGGCATCTTCCGGACGATTCTTGTCAGCAGGAACGTAGCCCTTGCCGGTGTCGACGGTGAATTCGATGTTGATCTCGGCGCCGTCGTCGAGATGGCAGATAACCAGCTCGGGGTTCAGCACTTCGATATCGCCGGTGACCTTGATATCACCGGCGGTGACAGCACCCGGACCCTGACGCGACAGAGCAAGGCGCTTCGGACCCTCGCCACCCATCTTCAACGCGATTTCCTTCACGTTGAGAACCAGGTCCGTGATGTCTTCGCGCACGCCCGGGAGCGACGAGAATTCGTGCAGGATGCCGTCAATCTGGATTGCTGTAACTGCCGCGCCCTGAAGCGACGACAGCAGCACGCGACGGAGAGCATTACCCAGGGTAAGCCCGTAACCGCGCTCAAGCGGCTCGGCAACCACCGAAGCCACGCGCGCGTTGTCGCTGCCCGAAACAATCTCCAGCTTGGTCGGCTTGATCAGTTCTTGCCAGTTCCTCTGGATCGTCACGGTTATGTCCTTTCAAAATCGCGGCCCCAGCCCGAGCCGCTCCGCCGCAAACGCAATAAGACTCCCGGCTAGTGGCGGCCGGGAGCTCTTCAATCGGTCTAGATTAGACGCGGCGCCGCTTGCGCGGGCGGCAACCGTTGTGCGGGATCGAGGTAACGTCACGGATCGAGGTAACGTTGAAGCCAGCAGCCTGCAGAGCGCGGAGAGCCGATTCACGGCCCGAACCGGGGCCACGAACTTCGACCTCAAGGGTCTTCATGCCGTGTTCCTGCGCCTTCTTGGCGGCGTCTTCAGCAGCAACCTGAGCAGCATAAGGGGTCGACTTGCGCGAGCCCTTGAAGCCCATCACGCCCGACGAGGACCACGAGATCGTGTTGCCCTGCATGTCAGCGATGGTGATCATGGTGTTGTTGAACGATGCATTCACGTGGGCCACACCCGACGTGATATTCTTGCGCTCCTTGCGACGGATACGCGCGACTTCAGCTTTTGCCATTTAATTCCTCTAGACGATATCAGCGCTGCCGTTAGCAACATGCCCCGGCAGCTACATCGAAGAACCCGAAGCGGGTTCTTACTTCTTCTTGCCGGCGATCGGCTTCGCAGGGCCCTTGCGGGTACGTGCGTTGGTGTGGGTGCGCTGACCGCGGACCGGCAGGCCACGACGGTGACGCAGACCGCGGTAGTTGCCCAGGTCCATCAAACGCTTGATGTTCATTGCAACGCTGCGGCGAAGATCACCTTCCACGACGTAGTCGCGGTCGATGGTCTCACGGATCTGGATGACTTCCGCGTCGGTGAGTTCGTTCACACGGCGCTCAGCAGGAATGCCAACCTTAGTGCAGATATCCTCAGCGAACTTGTCGCCGATCCCGTGGATATACTGAAGCGCGATAACCACGCGCTTATTCGTCGGGATATTGACGCCAGCAATACGAGCCACGTCTGCTCTCCTTCATTCAGCGCGAACCATCACGGCTGGCGCCCTTAAACAACAAGGGACCGGACTTCGACCCCCAACTAGTTGGAGAACCGAATCCAGCCCAATAATCCATGAGACTGACGCGGTTCTTTAAGGATTCGGTATCGCAGAGTCAACTGCGAAACCGAACCAGTAATCAGTGTGTGAGAGCAGCCTTGATGGCAGCACTCACCTGGTCGACCGGCTCCATGCCGTTGACGGTCTTCAGCAGACCACCCTTGGCATAGTAGGCAACCAGCGGCGCGGTCTGATCCTGATAGACGCCGAGGCGCTTGCGCAGCACTTCCTCATTGTCATCAGCACGGGCCCCGCCCGATTCCTTGGCGCGCTGGATAACCCGGCGCACCAGTTCATCGGCATCAGCCTTGATCTCGATAACGGCGTCGAGCTGGACGCCCTTATTGATCAGCATCTGGTCGAGAGCTTCGGCCTGCGCAATGGTGCGCGGGAAGCCATCGAGGATGAAGCCTGGCTTGCAATCTTCAGCGTCGAGACGCTCAGAAACAATGCCATTCACGATATCGTCGGAAACCAAATCCCCGCGATCAACGATCGCCTTGGCCTCTAACCCCAACGGTGTCTTGGCGGCAATGGCAGACCGAAGGATATCACCAGTGGAAAGCTGCGGGATACCGTAAGCTTCCAAAAGAATCTTGGCCTGAGTGCCCTTCCCCGCCCCCGGCGGTCCAAGAAGAATCAGTCTCATCGACGCTTGCCTCCACCGAGACGGGACTTCTTGACGAGCCCCTCATATTGCTGAGCGATCAGATGGCTCTGGATCTGGCTAACCGTGTCCAGCGTCACCGTCACCATGATCAGCAGCGACGTGCCGCCGATGAACTGGCTGATGGCGAGCTGACTGAACAGCACTTCCGGGATCAGGGCCACGACCGTGAGGTAAAGCGCACCGAGCACCGTGATACGGGTCAGCACGTAGTCGATGTGCTGGGCCGTACGCTCACCCGGACGAATGCCAGGAATGAAGCCGCCGGAGCGCTTGAGGTTGTCCGCCGTTTCCGTCGGATTGAACACGATCGCCGTATAGAAGAAGGCGAAGAAGATGATGAAGAAGGCAAACAGCGCCAGGTAAAGCGGCTGACCGCGACCCAGCAGTGCCGTAATCACCTGCAGCCACTGCGGCGCATTACCCTGCGCCGCAAAGGACGCAATGGTTGCCGGCAGGAGCAGCAGCGACGAGCCGAAGATCACCGGGATAACACCCGACGTATTCAGCTTGAGCGGCAGATGCGAGCTGTCGCCCTGGAACATCTTGTTGCCGACCTGGCGCTTTGGATACTGGATCAGCAGGCGGCGCTGGGCGCGTTCGAAGAACACGATGACAGCGATAACCACCAGTGCCAGGACAAGCATGCCAAGACCAGCGATACCCGGGATTGCGCCAGTACGGCTCAGCTCGAGGGTCTGCGCGATGGTCGTGGGCAGGTTTGCCACGATGCCGGCGAAAATGATCAGCGAAATACCGTTGCCAACGCCACGGGCCGTGATCTGCTCACCGAGCCACATCAGGAACATGGTGCCGCCAACAAGGGTGATCACCGTGGAAATACGGAAGAACCAACCAGGATTGAGCACAACGCCCTGGCTTGCCTCAAGACCGACGGCAATGCCGTAAGCCTGTACGGCGCAGAACACCACGGCCAGATAGCGGGTGTACTGGTTCATCTTGCGACGGCCAGCTTCGCCACCTTCCTTCTTCATCGCTTCAAGGCGCGGCGAAGCGGTCGAAACCACCTGCACCACGATCGACGCGGTGATGTAGGGAATCAGGTTCAGGGCAAAGATCGCCATACGTTCGACGGCACCGCCGGCGAACATGTTGAACATGCCAATGATGCCCTGCTGGCTTTGCTCAAAGGTCGCACGGAACGCATCAGGGTCGATGCCGGGGACCGGAATGAACGTGCCCAGACGATAGACGAGCAGCGCGCCCAGTGTGAACCAGATGCGCTGCTGCAGAGCCTTCGCCTTGGAAAAGGTCGAAAGATTAAGATTACGTGCCAGCTGTTCGGCTGCGGACGCCATGTATCGCTCCCTATGGCTTCAAGGCCAGGTGCGCTCGGAGCGCTTCGGGAGCATATGCATCTACGTCCCTAACGCAACAAACCAAAAAAGCGCACCCGACCGACGGTCGGCCGGGTGCGCAATGCTGACTAGATTAGCCGGCGTATGGGGTCTTCTTCCACGGCTGCTTGGCCGGGATGAGATCAACCTTGCCACCAGCAGCTTCAATGGCTGCCAGAGCGCCCTTGGTTGCGTAGTCAACGTTGAAGGTCACCTTCTTGGCGGTGAAGCCTTCAGCGCCGATCAGACGCACACCGTCCTTGGGGCGACGGATCACGCGAGCTGCGATAAGCGCAGCTGCGTCGATCACAGCCTTGGGGTCGAGCTTGCCGGCGTCGATGTATGCCTGGAGGCGATCGATGCGGACCTCGTTCCAGTTGCCTGGATTGAGTGCATTGAAGCCACGCTTTGGCATACGCATGTGAAGGGGCATCTGGCCGCCTTCGAAGCCGTTGATTGCAACGCCCGAGCGTGCAGTCTGGCCCTTGCCACCACGTCCACCGGTCTTGCCCTTGCCCGAACCGATACCGCGACCGATACGAACGCGGACCTTGTTTGCGCCGGGATTGTCCCGAAGTTCATTCAAACGGGTCATTGATCAGACCTTCCCTCTTACTCGCCGACGACGCGGACGAGATGCGGAAGCTTGTTGATCATGCCACGAACTTCGGGCGTATCGATCAGCTCACGCTGCTTGTTCATCTTGTTAAGCCCGAGACCGATGAGGGTCGCGCGCTGCACCTTGTCGCGGCGGATCGGCGAACCGTACTGCTCAACGATAATGGTCTTCTTCTCAGCCATGGTTTTTCTCCTGACCTAGCGCGATCAAGCTTCGACCGCAGATTCGCCGCGGCGAGCCTGGAGTTCCGAAACCTTGAGACCACGACGGGAGGCAACAGAGCGAGGGCTATCGACGCGCTTCAGCGCATCAAAGGTTGCCCGCACCATGTTGTATGGGTTTGCAGTGCCCTGCGACTTGGCAACGATATCGTTGATGCCAAGCGTTTCGAACACGGCGCGCATCGGACCACCGGCGATGATACCGGTACCCGGCACGGCTGCACGGAGGATGACCTTGCCGGCGCCATGGCGACCCTGCACGTCGTGGTGCAGCGTGCGCGCGTCGCGCAGCGGCACGCGGATCATCTGGCGCTTGGCCTGCTCGGTTGCCTTGCGGATTGCTTCTGGAACTTCACGGGCCTTACCGTGACCGAAACCAACGCGACCCTTCTGGTCGCCAACAACGACCAGCGCAGCAAAACCGAAGCGACGGCCGCCCTTGACCACTTTGGCCACGCGGTTGATGTGGACCAGGCGATCGACGAATTCGCTTTCGCGCTCTTGAACGTCTCTGCTCATAATTCTCTTTCCTCGCCGTGTTCTAGAACTGCAGACCGCCCTCACGGGCAGCGTCTGCAAGGGCCTTCACACGGCCATGATAGATGTAGGCACCACGATCGAAGATAACTTCAGCAACGCCAGCCTTGGCACCGCGCTCTGCGATCAGCTTGCCAATCGCTGCAGCGGCATCGGCGGTAGCGCCGTTCTTGACCGAGGCCTTGACGTCCTTGTCGAGCGTCGAAGCGGCGGCAAGCGTACGGCCGGTCGCGTCGTCGATGATCTGGGCGTAGATATTTTTGTCCGAACGGAAAACCGACAGACGCGGACGACCGAAGGCACGAGCCTTGAGCGCCTTGCGGACACGAGCCTTGCGGCGTTCCGCACCTTTTGCACTGATAGCCATTGCAGGCGCTCCTTACTTCTTCTTGCCTTCTTTGCGGAAGACGAACTCGCCAGCATAGCGAACGCCCTTGCCCTTGTAGGGCTCTGGCTTACGGTACGCGCGAATATCTGCCGCAACCTGGCCAACCTGCTGCTTGTCGATACCGGAGACGACGATTTCCGTCGGAGCCGGGACAGCGAGCGTGATACCCGAGGGTGCTTGGTAGATCACTTCGTGGCTGAAACCAAGCTGCAGCTTGACATCCTTGCCCTGCAGAGCAGCGCGGTAACCAACGCCCTGAATGGACAGCTTCTTCTCGAAGCCAGCCGAAACGCCGGTGACGATGTTCTGCAGAAGCGCGCGGGTGGTACCCCAGGCAGCGCGTGCGAACTTGCTATCATTGGTGGGCGAAACCACCAGGCCTTCGTCGGTCTGCGCGACATTGATGACATCCATCAAGTCGATGCTCAGCTCGCCCTTCGGGCCCTTAGCGGACACGGTACGACCATTGATCGTGACCGTAACGCCGCTCACCGGTGCAACCGGTTTCTTGCCAGTACGTGACATTCTAAAATCCTTGAGTAATCGTCTTACCGCGAATTCTAAGGCAAAGCCTTAGAACACGCGGCAGAGTACCTCGCCACCAACATTGGCAGCCTTGGCTTCGTGGTCGGCCATCACACCCTTGGGGGTGCTGAGAATCGACACGCCGAGTCCGTTGGCAACCTGAGGGATATTCTTAACCGAAGCGTAAACGCGGCGGCCGGGACGCGAAACGCGCTCGATCGTGCGGATAACACCTTCATTGTCCGAGTACTTCAGTTCGATTTCGTACTCGGAAGCGCCGTTCTCAAACTTCGTCTCCGAATAGCCGCGGATGAAACCCTCGGACTGGAGAACGTCCAGCACACGACCACGAAGGGTCGAAGCCGGCGTGACAACGGAATTCTTGCGACGCTGCTGGGCGTTGCGGATGCGGGTCAGCATATCGCCGATTGGATCGGAAAAGCTCATTCTCGGTTCTCCTTACCAGCTCGACTTCACGAGACCCGGGATCTGGCCCAGGTTGCCAAGCTGACGCAGAGCGATACGGCTCAGCTTCAGCTTGCGATAGAAGCCACGGGGACGACCCGAGACTTCACAGCGATTGCGGACGCGCACCTTTGCGGAGTTGCGCGGCAGCTCGGCCAGCTTAAGCTGGGCAGCAAAGCGCTGATCGGCCGGGATCGACTGATCCTTGGTCTGCGCCTTGAGGGCGGCACGCTTGGCAGCAAACTGCTTGGCCAGCGCGGCACGCTTGTTGTTCTTAACGATGGAGCTGGTCTTTGCCATATCCTGATCCTCTGTCCCTTCCCTGTCCGCTTACTGGCGGAAGGGGAAGTTGAATGCCTTGAGCAGCGCACGCGCTTCATCATCGGTCTGGGCAGTCGTGGTGATCACGATGTCCATGCCCCAAACCTGATCGATCTGATCATAGTTGATTTCGGGGAAAATGATGTGTTCCTTGATACCCATGGCATAGTTGCCACGACCATCAAAGGAGTTCGGGTTCAGCCCACGGAAGTCACGAACACGCGGAAGCGCGATGTTCACCAGACGATCAAGGAATTCATACATGCGCGTCTTGCGCAGCGTGACCTTGACGCCAAGCGGCATATCTTCACGGACCTTGAAACCAGCGATCGACTTGCGAGCGTAGGTGATCACGGGCTTCTGGCCAGCGATCTTTTCCATCTCGGCCGCAGCCAGCTTCACCTTCTTGGTGTCGGCGACAGCTTCGCCAACGCCCATGTTCAGCACGATCTTGTCGAGCTTGGGCATCTGCATGACGTTCTTGTAGGAGAACTGCTCCTGGAGAACCTTGCGGATGTTTTCTTCGTATTCAGTACGAAGGCGCGGAACGTAAGCTGTCTCAGCCATCGATCGAATCTCCGGTCGACTTGGCGACGCGCGTCTTCACGCCGTCCTTGATCTGGAAACCGACGCGGGTGGGCTTACCATCCTTGTCGGCGATCGCGAGGTTCGACAGGTGAATCGGCGCTTCCTTGGTGAAGATGCCGGCATCGGTCGACGCGGTCTGCTTGGTGTGACGGCGCACAAGGTTGATACCCTGCACGAGAGCCTTGGTTTCGGTCGGAATGACTGACAGGACCAGACCGGTCTTGCCCTTGTCCTTGCCTGCCAGGACGACGACCTTGTCGCCCTTCTTGATTTTGGCGGCCATTACAGCACCTCTGGGGCGAGCGAGATGATCTTCATGTGGTTCTTGGCGCGAAGCTCGCGCGGAACCGGCCCGAAGATACGAGTGCCGATTGGTTCTTTCTGATTGTTGATCAGAACCGCGGCGTTTTTGTCGAAACGGATGACGGTGCCATCGGGACGGCGAATGTCGTAAGCGGTGCGAACCACTACGGCCTTCATAACCTGACCCTTCTTAACGCGGCCGCGCGGGATAGCGTCTTTGACTGAAACGACGATGATGTCGCCAATCGAAGCGTACTTGCGATGCGAGCCGCCCAGCACCTTGATGCACATGACGCGACGCGCGCCGGAGTTATCCGCGACGTCGAGATTTGATTGCATCTGAATCATGACTGGATGCCTTCTTGTTGAACCGGCTTGACCGTCATCCGGTTCGCCGACCTAATACTAAATTCTCTTACGCGGATGGCGCAGAAGCTTCTTGAACCAGCGTCCAGCGCTTGTTCTTCGAAATCGGTGCGCATTCCTCGATCCACACCACCTGGCCGATCTTGGCCACGTTGGCCTCGTCATGAGCGTGGTACTTCTTGGAACGGCGAACCGTCTTCTTCATCACCGGATGCGTGAAGCGGCGCTCGACGCGCACCACGACCGTCTTATCATTGGCGTCGGAGACAACAGTCCCCTGCAATACGCGCTTTGGCATGGTCGCGGCTCCTTACTTCGCTGCGTTCTTTTCGCCGAGGATCGTCTTGATCCGCGCGATGTCGCGGCGGACCTTCTTCACCTGGGCGGGCTTTTCCAGCTGCTGGGTAGCACGCTGGAAACGCAGATTGAACTGTTCTTTCTTCAGGTCGACGAGCTGGTCCTTCAGTTCGTCTGCGGTCTTGCTCCGCACATCACTGGCTTTCATGCTCATCGTCCTTAGTCGGCAATGCGGGTAACAACCCGCGTCATGATCGGGAGCTTCATTGCGCCGAGACGCAGAGCTTCCTTGGCGACGTCCTCGGGGACGCCGTCGATCTCGAAAACAATACGACCTGGCTTTACACGAGCGGCCCAGAATTCAACAGAACCCTTGCCCTTACCCATACGAACTTCGGTCGGCTTCTTGGAAACCGGCAGATCCGGGAAAATGCGGATCCACACACGGCCCTGGCGCTTCATTTCGCGGGTGATCGCGCGGCGAGCCGCTTCGATCTGGCGAGCAGTAACGCGCTCGGGTTCGGTTGCCTTCAAGGCGTACTGGCCGAAAGCCAGGTCGGTACCGCCCTTGGCAGCGCCATGGATGCGGCCCTTGTGAGCCTTGCGGAACTTGGTCTTCTTAGGTTGCAGCATAATGAACTAACCTTCTTATGCGCGTTCGCGGTCGCCGCGCTCACGGCGCGGTTCACGCTCACTACGCTGGCCGCCATCGTTACCTTCGGTAGCGCGGCGCTCATGCGCGGTGGGATCATGCTCAAGCACTTCGCCCTTGAACACCCAGACCTTGATACCGATGATGCCGTAAGTGGTTTCGGCTTCAGCAGTACCGTAGTCGATGTCAGCACGGAGCGTGTGCAGCGGAACGCGACCTTCGCGGTACCATTCGGTACGAGCGATGTCGGCACCACCGAGGCGACCGCCAACGTTCACGCGGATGCCACCAGCGCCCATACGGATCGCGGTCTGCACGGCGCGCTTCATGGCGCGACGGAATGCCACACGGCGTTCCAGCTGCTGGGCAATGCCCTGGGCAACCAGAGTCGCATCGGTTTCCGGCTTGCGCACTTCAACGATGTTGATGTGCACTTCGCTGTCGGTGAACTTCTTCACCTTGGCGCGGATCTTATCGATGTCTGCGCCCTTCTTGCCGATCACGATGCCCGGACGAGCAGTGTGGATCGACACGCGGCACTTGCGGTGCGGACGCTCGATAACGATCTTCGAAACCGCAGCGGCCTTGAGGTCTTCGAGCAGCATGGTGCGGATCTTCAGGTCTTCCTGAAGCAGCGAACCGTACTCACCCTTGTTGGCGTACCAACGGCTATCCCACGTCCGGTTAATGCCGAGGCGGAACCCGATTGGATTGATCTTCTGGCCCATTATGCGGCCTCCTCAACTTGCCGGACGATGATCGTCAGATGCGCGAATGGCTTCTCGATCCGCGACGAACGTCCACGGCCACGAGCGGTGAAACGCTTCATTACCAGCGAATTACCAACAAATGCTTCAGCAACGACGAGAGCGTCGGTGTCGAGGCCGTGGTTGTTTTCGGCGTTGGCGATGGCGCTCTCGAGCACCTTCTTCACCTGGCCAGAGATACGCTTGTGGCTGAATTCGAGTTCGGCCAGAGCCTTCTCGACCTTCTTGCCACGGATCAGCTGGGCCAGAAGGTTGAGCTTCTGAGGGCTGATGCGCAGCATGCGGAGGACGGCCTTAGCCTCGTTGTCCGCAAGTGCGCGCTGGGTTTTTGGCTTGCCCATCTTACTTCCTCTTGGCCTTCTTGTCGGCCGCATGACCGTAGTACGTACGGGTCGGTGCGAATTCGCCGAACTTGTGACCGATCATGTCTTCGGTGACGCTGACCGGAACGTGCTTCTGGCCATTGTGCACGCCGAAGGTGATACCCACGAACTGCGGCAGGATGGTCGAACGGCGGCTCCAGATCTTGACCACGTCGTTGCGGCCGGACGCGAGGGCCTTCTCGGCCTTCTTGAGCATGTAGCCGTCGACAAACGGCCCCTTCCAGATTGAACGGGTCATGGCTTACCTGCCCTTCTTCACGTGACGGCTGCGAACGATAAACTGGTCCGTTGCCTTATTGCTGCGGGTCTTCTTGCCCTTGGTCGGCTTACCCCAGGGGGTAACCGGGTGACGACCACCAGAGGTACGGCCTTCACCACCACCATGCGGGTGATCGATCGGGTTCATGGTCACGCCGCGGTTGACGGGCTTGCGACCCAGCCAACGGCTACGACCGGCCTTGCCGAGCGAAGTGTTGGAGTGATCCTGGTTCGACACGGCGCCGACGGTTGCAAGGCACGAGCCATGCACGCGACGCTGCTCACCCGAGTTCAGGCGAAGGATCGCCCAGCCCTGGTCACGACCGACGTACTGGGCATAAGCACCAGCCGAACGGGCGACCTGGCCGCCCTTGCGGGGCTTCAGCTCGATGTTGTGCACGATCGTACCGACCGGCATACGCTCCAGCGGCATCGCATTGCCGGGCTTCACGTCGACAGTGTTCATCGAGGAGATGATCTTGTCGCCGGCAGCCAGACGCTGGGGAGCCACGATATAGGCGAGCTCGCCGTCTTCGTACTTCACCAGGGCGATCCAAGCCGTACGGTTGGGATCGTATTCCAGGCGCTCGATGGTACCAACCACGTCAAACTTGACGCGCTTGAAGTCGACCAGACGGTAGGTCCGCTTGTGACCGCCGCCGCGATGGAACACGGTGATACGACCGCGATTGTTACGACCACCAGACTTGGAGAGGCCTTCGGTCAGCATCTTGACCGGCTTGCCCTTCCAGAGTTCCGAACGATCGGTCGTCACGAGCTGACGACGGCCTTCGGAGGTGGGATTGTATGTTTTAAGAGCCATTTTTCTGTCTCTATCCCTTAGAGGCCGGTCGAAATATCGATCGACTGGCCGTCGACGAGGGTAACAACTGCCTTCTTGACGTCATTGCGGACACCAATCTTGCCGCGGAAGCGCTTCACCTTGCCCTTGCGGACGAGGGTGTTCACTGCCTTCACCTTGACGGAGAACAGCTGCTCAACGGCGGCCTTGATCTCGGTCTTGCTGGCATCGATAGCCACGTCGAAAACGACCTGGTTGTGCTCCGAAGCCATCGTCGACTTTTCAGTCACGACGGGGTTACGAACGATGTCGTAAGCGCTGAGCTTGTTCATGCGAACCTCGCTTCCAGCGCTTCAAGCGCTGCCTTGGTCAGGACGAGCTTGTCGCGCTTCAGGATCGAAACAACGTTGATCCCCTGCACCGGCAGCACGTCGATGTGCGGAATGTTGCGGGCGGCCAGAGCGAAGTTCTGGTCGACAACAGCGCCGTCGATGATCAGAGCGTTAGCCCACTCGAGCTTGCCGAAGGTGGTACGCAGAGCTGCGGTCTTGGCTTCCTTCTGGGAAACGCTGTCGACAACGATCAGCGAACCAGCCTTGGCCTTGGCCGACAGGGCATGCTTCAGCGCCAGGGCGCGGACCTTCTTGGGAAGGTCGATAGCATGGCTGCGCGGGGTCGGACCGAACGCACGGCCGCCGCCACGGAACTGCGGAGCCTTGCGATCGCCGTGACGAGCACCGCCGCCGCCCTTCTGCTTGACGAACTTCTTGCCGGTGCGGACGCCTTCCGAACGATTCTTGACGTCGTGCGTGCCAGCCATAGCCTTGAGCTGCTGGTAGCGAACCATGCGGTGCAGGATGTCCTGGCGGACTTCCAGACCGAAGACGTCGTCAGCGAGCTGGATGCTACCAGCGGCCTTGCCGTCGAGGGTTGTGACCTTGAGTTCCATTTAGTTACCTTCCCCCGCGACATCTGCGGCGGCCTTGAACGAGCCCGGGAAAGCAGCGCCCTGCGGGGCCGGCTTCTTCACCGCGTCCTTGATCATGATCCACGCGCCCTTGGCACCCGGAACCGAACCCTGGATCATGATCAGGCCACGCTCCACGTCGGTCTTGACGACCTTGACGTTCTGCGTGGTGATACGACGATCACCCATGTGGCCCGGCATCTTCTTGCCCTTGAAGGTCTTGCCTGGATCCTGGCGCTGACCGGTCGAACCGATCGAGCGATGCGAAACCGACACGCCGTGCGATGCACGCAGACCACCGAAATTCCAGCGCTTCATACCGCCGGCGAAGCCCTTACCGATCGAGGTGCCGGTCACGTCAACCAGCTGGCCTTCGACGAAGTGGTCAGCCTGAAGCTGCGCGCCGACCTCGATGAGGTTGGCTTCATCGACGCGGAATTCCGCGACGTGGCGCTTCGGCTCGACCTTGGCGACGGCGAACTGGCCGCGCTCAGCCTTGGTCGTGTTCTTCACCTTGGCCTGGCCTGCGCCAAGCTGCAGTGCGACGTAGCCGTCCTTTTCAGCGGTCCGCTGGCCCACCACCTGGCAGTTCTGCAGCTCCAGCACGGTCACCGGAACGTGCGAGCCGTCCTCGGTGAAAATGCGGGTCATGCCCAGCTTCTGTGCGATCAATCCAGAACGCATCGGTTATTACCTTTTCATTTGGCGCTGTACCGGGTCATGGTTTCAGAGGACCCTTTTTGCGGTACGCGCGGAAACTTGTTTTTTTAGAGCTTGATTTCGACGTCGACGCCGGCGGCGAGATCGAGCTTCATCAGTGCGTCAACCGTCTGGGGAGTCGGGTCCACGATGTCCAGAAGACGCTTGTGGGTCCGAATCTCGAACTGCTCGCGCGCCTTCTTATCAATATGCGGCGACCGGTTCACGGTAAATTTGTCGATTCGCGTGGGAAGCGGAATTGGGCCGCGAACCTGAGCGCCCGTACGCTTGGCCGTCGAAACGATCTCACGCGTGGAAGCGTCAAGAACGCGATGGTCAAACGCCTTAAGGCGGATGCGAATATTCTGACCGTTCATCTTGTAAATCCTGACGAAAATGGTTCGCGGCGCGCGTTTATCCGCGCGCCGCGAATATCACTAAAGGCTTACTTCAGGATCGTGGCGACGACGCCCGAACCAACGGTACGGCCACCTTCACGGATAGCGAAGCGGAGCTTCTCTTCCATGGCGATCGGAACGATCAGCTGAACGTTGATGTTCAGGTTGTCGCCCGGCATCACCATCTCGGTGCCTTCCGGCAGCGTCACGATGCCCGTCACGTCCGTGGTACGGAAGTAGAACTGGGGACGGTAGTTGCCGAAGAACGGAGTGTGGCGGCCGCCTTCTTCCTTGGTCAGGATATAGACTTCAGCGGTGAAGTCGGTGTGCGGGGTCACAGAACCGGGCTTGCAGAGAACCTGGCCGCGCTCAACCTGAGTGCGGTCGATACCACGGATCAGGGCACCAACGTTGTCGCCAGCCTGGCCCGAGTCGAGCAGCTTGCGGAACATTTCGACGCCGGTAACGGTGGTCTTCTGGGTTGCCTTGATGCCGACGATTTCGACTTCTTCGCCAACCTTGATGATGCCGCGCTCAACGCGACCGGTCACCACGGTACCACGACCCGAGATCGAGAACACGTCTTCGATCGGCAGCAGGAACGGCAGGTCAACCGGACGTTCTGGCTGCGGGATGAATTCGTCAACGGCAGCCATCAGCTTCAGCACTGCGTCGTGGCCGAGTTCCTTGTTGGAATCTTCCAGAGCAGCAAGAGCCGAACCACGGATCACCGGGATGTCGTCGCCGGGGAACTCGTACGAGGACAGCAGTTCACGGACTTCGAGCTCAACGAGTTCGAGCAGTTCCGGATCGTCGACCATGTCGCACTTGTTCAGGAACACGACCAGCGCCGGAACGCCAACCTGACGAGCGAGCAGGATGTGCTCACGGGTCTGGGGCATCGGGCCGTCAGCAGCGGACACGACTAGGATCGCGCCGTCCATCTGGGCAGCGCCGGTGATCATGTTCTTCACATAGTCAGCGTGGCCCGGGCAGTCGACGTGTGCGTAGTGACGGTTAGCCGTCTCGTACTCGACGTGCGAGGTGTTGATGGTGATGCCGCGTGCCTTTTCTTCAGGCGCGTTGTCGATCTGCGAGTAATCGCGGAACGCTGCGCCACCGGTCTCGGCCAGCACCTTGGTGATCGCTGCGGTCAGCGAGGTCTTACCGTGGTCAACGTGACCAATGGTACCGATGTTGCAGTGAGGCTTGCTGCGGGAAAACTTTTCCTTGCCCATCGTTTTTCTCCGTATTCGTTAGGCCAAAGGCCAACTTGCTTATGCGTTTTGACTTAGGCGTACTTGGCCTGGACTTCGTCGGCGACTGCCTGCGGGACCTGCTCGTAGTGGTCGAACGACATCGTGTACTGTGCACGCCCCTGGCTCATCGAGCGCAGGGAGTTCACGTACCCGAACATGTTCGCGAGCGGGACGTAGGCATTCACGACCTGGAGGACGCCACGGCTCTCAGTGCCGTGGATCTGACCGCGCCGGGAATTCAGGTCGCCGATGACATCGCCCATGTAGTCTTCTGGCGTGACAACTTCAACCTTCATGATCGGCTCGAGGATCTTCGGAGCCGCCTTGCGCAGAGCTTCATTGAAGCCAGCACGACCGGCGATTTCGAACGCGAGGACCGAGGAGTCAACGTCGTGATACGCGCCTTCGGTCAACGTCACCTTAACGTCGACGATCGGGAACCCGATCAGCGGGCCAGCCGGCATAACCGACTTCACGCCCTTTTCGACGCCAGGAATGTATTCCTTCGGCACCGAACCGCCGACGACCGCGTTGACGAACTCGAGGCCCTTGCCAACTTCGCCCGGCTCAACGGTGAGCTTGACGCGAGCAAACTGACCCGAACCACCCGACTGCTTCTTGTGGGTATAGTCCACATCGGCCTTCTTGGTGATCGTCTCACGGTAAGCCACCTGAGGCTGACCGATGTTTGCTTCGACCTTGAACTCGCGACGCATGCGGTCGACGAGGATGTCGAGGTGAAGTTCGCCCATGCCCGAGATGATGGTCTGGCCGGATTCTTCGTCGGTCTTGACGCGGAAGGACGGGTCTTCAGCAGCCAGGCGGTTCAGGGCGAGGCCCATCTTTTCCTGGTCGGCCTTGGACTTGGGTTCAACCGAGATGTCGATAACCGGCTCTGGGAAGACCATACGCTCAAGGATAACCTGCGAGTTGGTCGCGCAAAGCGTGTCACCCGTGGTGGTGTCCTTGAGGCCAACGATAGCGACGATGTCGCCAGCATAGGCTTCCGTGATCTGCTCGCGGCTGTTCGAGTGCATCTGGAACAGGCGACCGATACGCTCGCGCTTTTCCTTGACGGTGTTCTCAACCATCGTGCCCTGCTCGAGCTTGCCCGAGTAGATGCGGGCGAAGGTCAGCGAGCCCATGTGCGGGTCGTTGGCAACCTTGAATGCCAGCATCGAGAGCGGCTCGTTGTCGTCAGCATGACGCTCGATCGGCTGCTCGGTGCGCGCATCGATACCCTGGATAGCAGGAATATCAGCCGGCGACGGCAGGAACTCAACAACGCCGTCGAGCATGGGCTGGACGCCCTTGTTCTTGAACGCGGAGCCTGCGTAGACGAGGAAGAACTTGGTGTCGATGACGCCACGGCGCAGCAGACGGCGGATGGTGTCGTTGTTCGGCAGGTCGCCGTTCAGGTACGCTTCCATCGCATCGTCGTCGAGCTCGACGGCGGCTTCGATCATCTTCTCGCGGTACTCAGCGGCCTTGGCCTTGAGGTCGTCCGGGATCTCAACGACGTCCCAGGCAGCGCCCAGTTCTTCGTTGTGCCAGATCAGGGCGTTCATTTCGATCAGATCGACGACGCCCTTGAACTCGGTCTCAGCACCGATCGGCAGCTGCACGGCAACGGCCTTGGCGCCCAGGCGGGAGCCAATCATGTCCAAGCAGCGATAGAAGTCAGCACCGACCTTGTCCATCTTGTTGACGAAGATAAGACGGGGAACATGGTACTTGTCAGCCTGGCGCCAGACGGTTTCCGTCTGGGGCTCAACACCGGCGTTGGCGTCGAGCAGAGCAACAGCACCGTCGAGCACGCGCAGCGAGCGTTCAACTTCAATGGTGAAGTCCACGTGGCCGGGGGTGTCGATGATGTTGAAGCGGAACTGCGTGCCGTCGCGGCCCTTCCAGAAGGTCGTGGTCGCTGCGGAGCTGATCGTGATGCCGCGTTCCTGCTCCTGCTCCATCCAGTCCATGGTCGAGGCACCATCGTGCGTCTCGCCCATTTTGTGGTTCTTGCCGGTGTAGTACAGGATGCGTTCGGTCGTGGTCGTCTTGCCAGCATCAATGTGAGCCATGATGCCGAAGTTACGGTAGTGATCGATCGGGTGCTGACGGGTCATACTAAGCTCCTACTACCAGCGGTAGTGCGAGAATGCACGGTTGGCATCGGCCATACGGTGCGTGTCTTCGCGCTTCTTGACGGCCTGACCACGGCCATTGAGAGCATCCATGAGTTCGCCCGAGAGGCGCTCACGCATGGTGTTCTCGCCGCGCTTACGGGCGCTTTCAATCAGCCAACGGATGGCGAGGGCCTGCTGACGGTCAGCACGGACTTCGACCGGAACCTGGTACGTAGCACCGCCAACGCGACGCGAACGCACTTCAACCGCCGGACGGATATTGTCCAGGGCAGTGTGGAACACGGTGATGGGGTCCTGCTTGACCTTGGCTTCGACGATTTCGAAGGCACCGTAAACGATGCTTTCGGCAGCCGACTTCTTGCCGTCCCTCATCAGGGAATTCATGAACTTGGTAAGGACGAGATCGCCGAACTTTGCGTCCGGAATAACGTCACGCTTTTCTGCGCGGTGGCGACGGGACATATCTCTAACTCCTTACTTCGGACGCTTCGCGCCGTACTTGGACCGGCGCTGCTTGCGGTCCTTCACGCTCTGCGTGTCGAGAACACCGCGGAGGACGTGGTAGCGAACGCCCGGCAGGTCGCGCACGCGGCCGCCACGGATCAGAACCACGGAGTGTTCCTGCAGGTTGTGGCCTTCGCCCGGGATGTACGAAATCACTTCGCGCTGGTTGGTCAGGCGAACCTTCGCAACCTTACGCAGAGCCGAGTTCGGCTTCTTCGGGGTCGTCGTATAAACACGTGAACAAACGCCGCGCTTCTGCGGGTTCGCTTCCATTGCCGGAACCTTGTTCCGCTTTGGCTTGCTGGCGCGTGGCTTGCGGATCAGCTGATTAATGGTGGGCATTTCGCTCTTTCCATCGTCCAAAATTCATTGCGGTCTAGCGAGAGCAAACCAAAATGGCGCTCATCCGAACCCTTTCAGGTACGGCGGCGCCCTAATTGCAGCGGACCACCCACTTTTAAGGGCAGTCATGCGCACAAGGATTTGCTTCTTCTAGTTACCCGACAGTGTGTTTGAGTGTCCTGGATGCCCGCACAAGATGGCAGGTACCCGGTGTGACATTCACGACCGACCGCTTAGGTAGGCGCTGTTTAGAACCGATGGCCCTGTGCGTCAAGGATTCTTTCGTGAAAAAGCCGCGTCGGACCTAGGTGTGATCTTGCCAAGCACCTGCAGGAATGACTTGGAAACCGGGCTGTCCTGGCACCCAACAGAGGCTTCACATTCACCCAACTGGCTAACATATTCCAAACATTAACAAATTATGTTTGGATCCTACAGCTAAGCAAGGAGAAGTTAAGGCGCCGAGCTCAGCGCTCCAGCAGCTTTTCACGGGGCATGACTTTTCGCAAACCAGCCCTGCATCCCGAAAACCCCTGATTCTCAAGGGTTTGGGAGAATCGTGGTTACTTCTTCCCTGCCCTTAGGACCTCCAGCGCCTTCTCAATCCGGCGCTGCCGAGTCTCCGCCGTCTTGGCGCCGGTGATCGACAATACGTGTTTGAGCTTGTTGCTATAAGAGAGCGTCTCGAAGAACGCCCGCGCGCCAGGCTCATCTGCCAGAGCACTTTCAAGATCGGCCGGAACTTCGACTTCACGCGGTGTCGCGTCGAGCGTGAGTTCGACCTCGACCCCCTGCCCGCCTTTAAGACCGGACACCTGCCGGCGTTCAGCACTCAGCGGAATGAGGTACTTGCCGCCCATCACGGCAATGGAAGATCGGTAACTGAAACTGCCGATCGTCACATTGACGGCCGGCTTCTTGCCACCACCCAATCCCTCGACAATCTCGGCCGGCACTTCGATGCCGGTATTGTTGCCCGTCTGCAGAATGGTCGACGCAAATTTCATCGCGGCTCTCCTCGACAGCACAATGACTGAAGACACCGCCAAAAGAAAAGGGGCCCGAAGGCCCCTTCCCCATTCTCAATACTGAGATCGATTACTCGGCTGCAGGAGCCGCGATCTGCACGGTCGAAGCCTGACGACGGCGCTCATCAAGGATGAGATCGTCGCGCTTGGACGCGATCATCTTGGCCGAGGAGATACCGGCACCGGTACCGGCCGGGATAAGGCGGCCGACGATGACGTTTTCCTTGAGGCCTTCGAGCAGGTCGGCCTTGCCGGAAACCGCAGCTTCCGTGAGGACGCGGGTGGTTTCCTGGAACGAAGCGGCCGACACGAACGAACGGGTCTGCAGCGACGCCTTGGTGATGCCGAGCAGCACCGGGTTAGCCGTTGCGGGCTTGCGGCCTTCAGCGATCAGGGCGTCGTTGAGCTCGTCGAAGTCCAGCTTGTCGAGCTGCTCGTCCTTGAGCAGGCCGGTATCACCTGGATCCACGATCTCGACCTTCTGCAGCATCTGGCGAACGATCACCTCGATGTGCTTGTCGTTGATCAGCACGCCCTGCAGGCGATAGACCTCCTGGATTTCATTGACGAGGTAACGAGCAAGCTCTTCCACGCCCTTGATTGCCAGAATGTCATGCGGCGCCGGGTTACCGTCGAGGATGTATTCACCCTTTTCGATAGCGTCACCTTCCTGCAGGTGGAAGGGCTTGCCCTTCGGGATCAGGTACTCGACCGGATCTGCACCCTCTTCATGCGGCTCGATGATCACGCGACGCTTGTTCTTGTAGTCGCGGCCGAAGCGGATGGTGCCATCGATCTCTGCGATGATGGCGTGGTCCTTCGGACGACGAGCTTCGAACAGTTCGGCAACGCGCGGCAGACCGCCGGTGATGTCCTTGGTCTTGGCGCTTTCCAGCGGGATACGTGCAAGCACGTCACCCGGCGAAACCTTCTCACCCGGCTCGACGGCGATAACCGCGTCGACCGAGAGCAGGTAACGAGCGTCGCCACCACGGTCCACCTTCTGGATCACACCGCCACGAGCAATGGCCATTGCGGGCTTGAGGCCCTCGCCACGCTGGTTGGTGCGCCAGTCGATAACCACGCGCTTGGTGAAGCCGGTTGCTTCGTCGGTGTTTTCTGCAACGGAAGCACCGTCGACCAGATCTTCGAACACGACCTCGCCCTCGACTTCGGCCAGCACCGGACGAGTGTAGGGGTCCCATTCAGCCAGGCGCTGGCCACGACGAACCTGATCGCCTTCCTTGACGAGCAGCTTGGAGCCGTAGGTCACCTTGTGGGTGGCGCGTTCCTTGCCTTCGCTATCCAGGATGGCGAGCGACACGTTACGGGCCATGACGACGAGCTTGCCGCCCTCAACCTGAACGACGTTCGGGTTGCGGATGGTGATCTTGCCTTCAGCGCCGGACTCGAGGAACGAGCTGTCGACCACCTGTGCCGTGCCACCGATGTGGAACGTGCGCATGGTGAGCTGGGTACCGGGTTCACCGATCGACTGAGCGGCGATAACGCCGACAGCTTCACCCATGTTCACGGGGGTACCGCGAGCAAGGTCACGACCATAGCAGGCCGCGCAGGTGCCCTGACGCATGTCGCAGGTCAGCGGCGAACGGATACGGATCGACTGGATCCGTGCCTCTTCGATGATGTCGACGTGCTTTTCTTCCAGCAGCGTACCCTTGGCGGCAATCATGTCGCCGGTCAGCGGATGGAAGATGTCGTCGGCAGCCGTGCGGCCCAGAACGCGCTGGCCGATGGAGGCCACGATCTGGCCGGCATCAACGATCGGTTCCATAGTTAGGCCACGCTCGGTGCCGCAGTCGGTCGACACGATGATCGCGTCCTGCGCCACGTCCACGAGACGGCGAGTGAGGTAACCCGAGTTAGCGGTCTTCAACGCCGTATCCGCCAGACCCTTACGGGCACCGTGGGTGGAGTTGAAGTACTCGAGAACGTTGAGGCCTTCCTTGAAGTTAGCCGTGATCGGGGTCTCGATGATCGAACCGTCCGGACGAGCCATCAGGCCGCGCATACCGGCAAGCTGCTTCATCTGGGCCGGCGAACCGCGGGCGCCCGAGTGGCTCATCATGTAGACGGAGTTGATCGGCTTCTGACGACCGGTCTCCTCGTCGATCTGCACCTTGCGGATCGCGTCCATCATCTCTTCGGCGACCTTGTCACCGCACTTGGCCCAGGCGTCGACCACCTTGTTGTACTTTTCGCCCTGAGTGATCAGGCCGTCATTGTACTGCTGTTCGAACTCTTCGACCTGCTTACGGGCTGCTTCCACGATCGTGTACTTGGACGCAGGGATAACCATGTCGTCCTTGCCGAACGAAATGCCGGCGTCGCACGCGTTCTTGAAACCAAGCTGCATGACGCGGTCACAGAAAATGACCGTCTCCTTCTGGCCGCAACCGCGATACACGGTGTCGATCATCTTGGAGATCATCTTCTTGGTCATCAGCTGGTTTGCCGTCGAGTACGGCACAGCCGGGCTCTTGGGCAGGATCTGACCAATCAGCATGCGGCCAGGCGTGGTATCCACGATCTCCGTGGTTTCCTTGCCATTTTCGTCGAAGCTGACGACGCGGCCTTTGATCTTGGTGTGCAGCGTGACGATCTTGTTGTCGAGCGCGTGTTCGAGCTCGGCGATCGAGCTGAACGCCATGCCTTCACCCGGCTCGCCGTCATTCATCAGCGACAGGTAGTAGAGACCCAGAACGATGTCCTGCGACGGCACGATGATCGGCTGGCCGTTTGCAGGGTGCAGAATGTTGTTGGTCGACATCATCAGCACGCGTGCTTCCAGCTGCGCTTCGAGCGACAGCGGGACGTGCACGGCCATCTGGTCACCGTCGAAGTCGGCGTTGAAAGCCGAGCAGACGAGCGGATGCAGACGGATTGCCTTGCCTTCGATCAGCATGGGCTCGAAAGCCTGGATGCCGAGACGGTGCAGCGTCGGAGCGCGGTTCAGCAAAACCGGGTGCTCGCGGATCACTTCGTCCAGGATATCCCAAACCTCGGGCTTTTCCTTCTCGACCAGCTTCTTGGCCTGCTTCACAGTCGAGCTGAACCCCTTGGCTTCAAGGCGCGAGTAGATGAACGGCTTGAACAGCTCGAGCGCCATCTTCTTGGGAAGACCGCACTGGTGCAGCTTGAGGTTCGGACCCACGGTGATGACCGAACGGCCCGAATAGTCGACGCGCTTGCCGAGCAGGTTCTGACGGAAGCGGCCCTGCTTGCCCTTGAGCATATCGGACAGCGACTTCAGCGGACGCTTGTTGGCACCGGTGATGGTACGGCCACGGCGGCCGTTGTCGAACAGCGCGTCCACAGCTTCCTGCAGCATGCGCTTTTCGTTGCGGATGATGATGTCCGGAGCACGCAGTTCGATCAGGCGCTTCAGGCGGTTGTTGCGGTTGATCACGCGACGATAGAGGTCGTTCAGATCAGACGTCGCAAAGCGGCCACCATCCAGCGGCACCAGCGGGCGCAGCTCGGGCGGAATGACCGGAATGACGGTCATGATCATCCATTCGGGCTTGTTGCCCGAAACGATGAACTGCTCGACGATCTTCAGGCGCTTGGCCAGCTTCTTCGGCTTCAGCTCCGTGGTCGACTCGGCGATTTCAACGCGCAGGTCGGCCGCGATCTTCTCGAGGTCGAGGGCAAGCAGGATGTCGCGGATCGCTTCGGCGCCAATCTTGGCGGTGAAGCTGTCGGCACCATACTCGTCCTGGGCGTCGAGGAACTGCTCTTCAGTCAGCAGTTCGTGCTGGGTGAAGGGGGTCAGGCCCGGATCGAGAACGACGTAGTTTTCGAAGTAAAGGATGCGCTCGATGTCCTTCAGCGTCATATCGAGCAGCAGCGCGATACGGGACGGAAGCGACTTCAGGAACCAGATGTGGGCAACCGGAGCAGCCAGCTCGATGTGACCCATGCGCTCGCGGCGAACGCGGCTCAGGGTAACTTCGACGCCGCACTTCTCGCAGATGACGCCCTTGAACTTCATGCGCTTGTACTTGCCGCACAGGCACTCGTAGTCCTTTACGGGGCCAAAGATGCGCGCGCAGAACAGGCCGTCACGCTCAGGCTTGAACGTACGGTAGTTGATGGTCTCGGGCTTCTTGATCTCGCCGTAGGACCAGCTCAGGATTTTCTCAGGCGACGCGATCGAGATCTTCATCTGATCGAAAGTCTGCACCGGGACGGCCGGGTTGAACGGGTCCATGACGTGGGAATGATGGTTCATCAATTCTCTCCTCTATCCGCCCAGGCCGCGGCGTAACCGCTGACCCGAACGGAAGGTGAATGGGGGTGGAGGCGCCGGATTATTCCGCCGCTTCCTGAGGAGGCGCGAGCTCCGCTTCGGCCTTTTCGGAGTCGTTCTCCAGGTCGCGCATGTCGAGTTCGACATTGAGACCGAGCGAACGGATTTCCTTGACCAGAACGTTGAAGCTCTCGGGGATGCCCGCTTCGAACGTGTCGTCGCCGCGAACGATGGCTTCGTAGACCTTGGTACGACCCGCAACGTCGTCCGACTTGATGGTAAGCATTTCCTGGAGCGTATAAGCCGCGCCATAGGCTTCGAGAGCCCACACTTCCATCTCGCCGAAGCGCTGACCGCCGAACTGAGCCTTGCCGCCGAGCGGCTGCTGGGTGACCAGCGAGTAAGGACCAATCGAGCGCGCGTGGATCTTGTTGTCCACCAGGTGGTCGAGCTTGAGCATGTAGATGTAGCCAACCGTCACCTGACGGTCGAACTGCTCACCCGAACGGCCGTCGAAGACGGTCGACTGACCCGAGCCCTTGAGCCCTGCCCGCTCCAACATCTCCACGATGTCGGCTTCCTTGGCGCCGTCGAACACCGGGGTCGCGATCGAAACACCCTTGGAGAGGTGTTCACCGAGACGCACCAGGCCGTCGTCGTCGAGGTCGGTGATGGATTCATCACCGGCAAACAGGTCCTGAACTTCAAGACGCAGCGGCTTCAGATCGCCATTGCGCTGATAGGCGCGAACCATGTCGTCGATCTTCTTGCCCATGCCGGCGCAAGCCCAGCCCAGGTGAGTTTCGAGGATCTGGCCCACGTTCATGCGTGACGGCACGCCAAGCGGGTTCAGCACGATATCAACCGACGTACCATCTTCCAGGTACGGCATGTCTTCGACAGGAACGATGCGCGAAACAACGCCCTTGTTACCGTGACGGCCGGCCATCTTGTCGCCCGGCTGGATCTTGCGCTTGGTTGCGATGAAGACCTTGACCATCTTCATCACGCCCGGAGGCAGTTCGTCACCGCGCTGGAGCTTGTCGACCTTGTCGATGAAGCGCTGCTCGAGCAGGCGGCGGCTCTCTTCATACTGCGCATGAAGAGCTTCCATCTCGGTCATGACCTTGTCGTCTTCGACCGCGAACTGCCACCACTTCGAACGGGGCTGAGCCTCGAACATCTGGTCGTTGAGCTTGGTGCCGACAACATACCCCTTGGGGCCTGCAGTCGCAGCCTTGCCGAACAGCATCTCCTTGAGACGCGCGTAGACGTTACGGTCGAGGATCGACTGTTCGTCGTCACGGTCCTTGGCGAGGCGTTCGATTTCCTCGCGCTCGATGGCCATGGCGCGCTCGTCCTTGTCGATGCCGTGGCGGTTGAATACCCGCACTTCAACAACAGTACCAGCATCGCCCGGCGGCACGCGCAGGGAGGTGTCACGAACGTCAGAAGCCTTCTCGCCGAAGATGGCGCGGAGGAGCTTTTCTTCCGGGGTCATCGGCGATTCACCCTTGGGGGTGATCTTGCCGACAAGGATGTCGCCCGGCGCCACTTCGGCACCGATGTGGACGATACCGGCTTCGTCGAGGTTCTTCAGCGCTTCTTCCGAAACGTTCGGAATGTCGCGGGTGATTTCCTCAGGCCCAAGCTTGGTGTCGCGGGCCATCACTTCATATTCCTCGATGTGGATCGAGGTGAAAACGTCCTGCATGGCGATCTTTTCGCTGAGCAGGATGGAGTCTTCGAAGTTGTAGCCGTTCCAGGGCATGAACGCGACGAGCACGTTGCGGCCCAGGGCCAGATCACCGAGTTCGGTCGACGGGCCGTCAGCGATGATGTCGCCGGCGTTCACATGGTCACCAACCACCACCAGCGGGCGCTGGTTGATGCAGGTCGACTGGTTCGAACGCTGGAACTTCATCAGGTTGTAGATGTCGACGCCCGACTTCGACGCATCGGTTTCTTCCGTTGCGCGAATAACGATACGGGTCGCGTCCACCTGGTCAACGATGCCCTTGCGCTTTGCCACGATGGCAGCGCCCGAGTCACGAGCCACGACAGCTTCCATGCCGGTACCGACGAACGGCGCATGGGCGCGCAGCAGCGGCACAGCCTGACGCTGCATGTTCGAGCCCATCAGAGCACGGTTGGCGTCGTCGTTTTCGAGGAACGGGATCAGCGAGGCAGCAACCGACACCATCTGCTTGGGGGAAACGTCCATCAGGTCGACGTTTTCCTTCGGCGTCAGGCCGTTGTCACCAGCGTGACGGGCCACGACCAGGTCGTCCTGCAGTTCGCCGTCCTTGGTGAACTGAACGTTGGCCTGTGCGACGTAGTGCTTGGCCTCTTCCATGGCGGAGAGATAGACCACTTCGTCGGTCAGCTTGCCGTCAACGATCTTGCGGTACGGGGTCTCGATGAAGCCGTACTTATTGACGCGGGCAAAGGTCGAGAGCGAGTTGATCAGACCGATATTCGGACCTTCAGGGGTCTCAATCGGGCAGATACGGCCGTAGTGGGTCGGGTGAACGTCGCGGACTTCGAAGCCAGCGCGCTCACGGGTCAGACCACCAGGCCCAAGCGCCGACAGGCGACGCTTGTGGGTGATTTCGGACAGCGGGTTGGTCTGGTCCATGAACTGGGACAGCTGCGACGAACCGAAGAATTCACGCACAGCGGCAGCAGCCGGCTTTGCGTTGATCAGGTCCTGCGGCATCACGGTGTCGATTTCGACCGAGCTCATGCGCTCCTTGATGGCGCGTTCCATGCGGAGCAGGCCAAGGCGATAGGAGTTTTCCATGAGTTCGCCAACCGAGCGAACGCGACGGTTGCCGAGGTTGTCGATGTCGTCGATTTCGCCACGGCCATCGCGCAGGTCGACCAGCGTGCGGACGACTTCGACGATGTCTTCCTTGCGCAGGGTGCGCATGGTGTCGGGAGCGTCGAGCTCGAGACGCATGTTCATCTTGACGCGGCCAACGGCGGACAGGTCATAGCGCTCGCTGTCGAAGAACAGCGACTGGAACATGGCTTCGGCAGTGTCGACGGTCGGCGGTTCGCCAGGACGCATCACGCGATAGATGTCGAACAGCGCGTCTTCACGCGACTCGTTCTTGTCCACGGCGAGCGTGTTGCGGATGTAGCCGCCGATGGAAACGTGATCGATGTCCAGGATCGGCAACTCGTCAAAGCCCAGCTCGACCATGCGGGCCAGCGACTTCTCGTCCAGCTCGTCGCCGGCTTCCATGTAGACTTCACCAGTCTGCATGTTGATGAGGTCTTCCGCGACATACATGCCCAGAAGGTCTTCATCGGTCGCCAGCAGGTGCGTCAGGCCGTTCTCGGCCAGCTTCTTGGCCTGGCGAGCGGACAGCTTCTTGCCGCCTTCGTGGACGACGTCGCCGGTCTTGGCGTCGATCAGGTCCTGCGAAGGCTTGGCATTCTTCATCTTCTCCGCGTCATAGGGCTTCTGCCAGCCGGTCGCGGTCTTTTCGTAGGAGATCGTGTTGTAGTAGGTCGCCAGGATCTCTTCGGTGTCCATACCGAGAGCCTTGAGCAGCGAAGTCACCGGAATCTTGCGGCGACGGTCGATACGGGCGAACACCACGTCCTTGGCGTCGAACTCGATGTCGAGCCACGAGCCACGATACGGAATGATACGGCCGGCGAACAGCAGCTTGCCAGACGAGTGGGTCTTGCCCTTGTCGTGATCGAAGAACACGCCCGGCGAGCGGTGCATCTGCGAAACTATAACGCGCTCGGTGCCGTTGACGATGAAGGTACCGTTCGACGTCATGAAGGGCATGTCGCCCATGTAGACGTCCTGCTCCTTGATGTCCTTGACGGACTTGGCGCCGGTTTCTTCGTCCACTTCAAACACGATCAGCCGCAGCGTCACCTTGAGCGGGGCAGCGAACGTGATGTCGCGCGCACGGCACTCGTCGATGTCGTACTTGGGCTGTTCGAATTCGTACTTCACGAACTCGAGAGATGCCGTGTTTGAGAAGTCCGTGATCGGGAAAACCGAACGGAAAACGGATTGAAGCCCTTCATCGGGACGGCCACCCTTGGGCTCGTCAACGAGGAGGAACTGATCATAGGAGGCCTTCTGGACCTCGATCAGGTTGGGCATCTCCGTGACTTCGCGAATGGATCCGAAGGACTTGCGAACCTTGCGGCGGCCGTTGAACGTGGTAGCCATAAGGGCTCCTTTGTCTAGCGATTGTCTCGGAGGCACATCTCCAAAAACCCGACAATCAGCCGTCGGATTTCGGGATATGTGCCCTTGGTGTGGGCATTCAGTCAGGCTCAGTGATGTCTGAAATCTCCCCGAGCCAAGGGAAGATGGGCCAGAAACGCCTAAACCCCCATGGTCAAAAACCATGAGGTTCCGTAGACGTCAGCGTGCCTCAGACATCAAAATCGTCATATATTCCGCAAATTGCCGCCAGGATCCCATCCAATCGGTCCGGCGAATCGTCTCGATTAAACGAGAGAAGCGGAATGGCACATAATGCGCCATTCCGCCAATTTCAAGGCAAAAGTTGAACTACTTGAGTTCGACCTTGGCGCCAGCTTCTTCCAGCTTCTTCTTGACGTCTTCGGCTTCAGCCTTCGAGACGCCTTCCTTGATTGCCTTCGGAGCGGCTTCGACGAGTGCCTTGGCTTCGCCCAGGCCCAGACCGGTGATGGCGCGGACTTCCTTGATGACGTTGATCTTGTTGTCGCCGAACGAGGCGAGGATCACGTCAAATTCGGTCTTTTCTTCAGCGGCAGCGGCCGGAGCGCCAGCAGCGGCAGCAACAGCAACCGGAGCAGCGGCGGAAACGCCCCACTTTTCTTCGAGCATCTTCGACAGCTCGGAAGCTTCCAGAACGGTCAGGGCAGACAGGTCGTCTACGATCTTGGCGAGATCAGCCATTTGATAAATCTCTCTTTTTAGGTGTTCAGTTCAAACCAGAATTGATCCCCGAGGGGACCTATGGGGTTACGCTGCTTCGTTGCTCTTTTCCGCATGAGCGGCCAACACGCGAGCGATGCCACCAGCCGGCGCAACGATGACCGAAGCGATACGCGTTGCGGGCTGCTTGAGCATCCCGGCGAGCGTTGCGCGCAGTTCGTTGAGCGAAGGCATGGTCGCCAGCGCCTTGACGTTATCAGCGTCAAGTGCGGTCTTGCCCATTGCGCCACCAAGAACGACGTACTTCGCGTTCTTTTCAGCAAACTTTGCCGCAATCTTCGGCGCAGTCATGGGGTCGGCCGCATAAGCGATGACGATCGGCCCAGTAAGCAGGGCCGACATGTCCGCATTGTCGGTTTCTTTAAGAGCAAGCTTGGCAAGACGGTTTTTAGCGATCTTGACGAACCCACCGGCACCCTTCACCTCACGGCGAAGCGACTCCAGGTGAGCCACGGTCAGACCGGTATTCTGCGCAAGTACGATCGATCCAGCGCCCGACAGGGCTGACTGAAGCGATGCGACAAGCTCACGCTTTTCCGCTCTTTCCACTGCTAGTCTCCACATTGAGCCCGGCGAAAGTCAGCCGGGCCATTGCCAATTGCTGCCCTCCGATCTCCCGAAGGAGGAGAGGAGCAACGGTTACATGCCTGTCAACCGTGCTGCCCAAAGGGCAACTGGCCTGGTTCGAACCGCGATCACCCTGCCCTATCGGGCAGGAAAACTTTGGTCTTCACCCTATCTATGCTGGCGTCTTGCGACATTAAGCCAACCCAAATCGGCTGGCACCGGCAGTCTCGGACAGGACTTAACTCCCCTTGCGGGAAGCTATCCGGGTGGCCGAAGCCACCCGGAATTTCTTAGAGGGCCGAAGACGGCTCGACGTGGACGCCAGGGCCCATGGTCGAGGAAACGGCGACCTTCTTGACGTAGGTGCCCTTGGCGCCCGACGGCTTGGACTTCAGAACGGCATCGGTGAATGCCTTGATGTTCTGCAGCAGGGCTTCTTCCGAGAAAGAGACCTTGCCAACGCCAGCGTGCAGGATACCGGCCTTTTCGACGCGGTACTCAACAGCGCCACCCTTGGCAGCCTTGACGGCGCCGGCGACGTCGGGAGTAACCGTGCCAACCTTGGGGTTCGGCATCAGGTTGCGCGGGCCCAGGATCTTACCCAGGCGACCGACCAGCGGCATCATGTCCGGGGTAGCAATGCAACGATCGAAATCGATCTTGCCGCCCAGGATCTGCTCCATCAGGTCTTCTGCGCCAACGATGTCAGCACCAGCCTTGCGGGCTTCGTCTGCCTTGGCATCCTTGGCGAACACTGCAACGCGCACGGTCTTGCCGGTGCCGTTGGGCAGGTTCACCACGCCGCGGACCATCTGGTCTGCGTGGCGGGGATCGACGCCGAGGTTGATCGCGATTTCGAGGGTCTCGTCGAACTTGGCCGAGGCGCGAGCCTTGACCATCTTCACGGCCTCTTCAAGCTTGTACAGCTTGTTGCGATCGATGCCCTCACGGGCCTTGGTGATCTTCTTACCAGCGTGTGCCATTCAATCAGCCCTCGACCTGAATGCCCATGGAACGGGCAGAGCCGGCGATCATCGACACAGCAGCGTCGATATTGTCGGCGTTGAGATCCTTCATCTTCTTGGCGGCGATATCACGCAGCTGAGCCATCGTGATGGTGCCAGCCGATTCCTTGCCCGGCAGCTTGCTGCCCGACTTCAGGTTGACGGCCTTCTTGATGAAGTAGGTGACCGGCGGAGACTTCATCTCGAAGGTGAAGCTCTTGTCGGCATAGGCGGTGATCACGACCGGAATGGGCGAACCCTTTTCCAGTTCCTGCGTGGCAGCGTTGAATGCCTTGCAGAATTCCATGATGTTCAGGCCGCGCTGACCGAGAGCCGGCCCGATCGGCGGGGACGGCGTTGCGGAGCCAGCCGGCACCTGCAGCTTTACGTAGCCAACGATTTTCTTTGCCATAATCGTCCTATCTATGTTCGCCCGCTGTCATGCGGACCGTTTGACGCTGTGGTCCGAGGCTGTGTCCGGCCGCTTGGCAGCAGCCGCCCTCTTCCACAGATTTCCGCAAGAAAGCTGCCAGATTTCTTCCAGCATGCTTGCGGTTTTCTGCCAGATTTCTGGCAGATTTCCGGTTAGACCGGAAACTTTGCCGATCAGACCTTTTCGACCTGACCGTATTCGAGTTCCACCGGGGTAGGACGACCGAAGATCGACACTTCCACCTTGAGGCGGGCGCGCTCTTCGTCGACTTCCTCCACCACGCCGTTGAAGCTGGCGAAGGGACCATCCGACACGCGGACGTTTTCGCCCACTTCGAACGAGACCGACGGCTTGGGATGCTCGACGCCTTCCTGCACCTGCTGCAGGATCGACTGAGCTTCCTTCTCGGAGATCGGCATAGGCCGATTGTCCGAACCGAGGAACCCGGTGACCTTGGGGGTATTCTTGATCAGATGAAACGCCTCGTCGGTCATGTCCATCTTCACCAGAACATAGCCCGGGAAGAACTTGCGCTCAGCATCAACCTTGCGGCCGCGACGGACCTCGACGACCTTCTCGGTCGGAACGATCACGTCCTCAAACAGATGCTCAAGCTTCTTCTGCGCAACCTTGAGACGGATATCATCCGCCACCTTGCGCTCGAAATTGCTGTAAGCCTGAACGATGTACCAGCGCTTGGCCATAAAGCGTCGCCGCTCCTAGAATTTGGTGTTCGTAGCCCGCCTTAGCGGATCGAAAGCAACAGACCGACGATCCAGGAGATAACCTGGTCCGCCAGCAGGAAGAACAGGCTCGCCAGAACTACCAGCACGAGGACCATGATCGTCGAGATCAGGACTTCGTTGCGTCCCGGCCAAGTGACCTTGGCGGTTTCCTGCCGGACTTGTTGCAGGAACTGAATCGGGTTCGTACGGGCCATAAGCGAATCTACTCTTTGGGTTTTGGTGCAAAACCAAAGGCCGCGCAGGAGTCCCGCACGGCTGGAATGAGGCTATCTAGAGAAACTCTCAGCCAAATGCAACAGGCTGACCCCAGTTTGATGCACCGTGAAGCGACTCGCGCCGCACCGGCATTTGTTAACGATCTGTAAAGATTTAGTCGAATCCATCTTGCTCTCCCCACGGCAATGCCGTTTGATCGAAATGCGACGAAAAAGCGGCAGCGGGAGGCTGTTAGATGTATTTCGGCGATGCGAGCTTTGAGATCAAGGGCTGCGAAGTCCGTTATTACGGGCCTCACAAGACAATTCGCGGTCGCGTAACGGGCGTGGTGCGTGTGCTCATCGAAGAGCGCTTCATGGGTAATGTCTCCCGATACCCGCTCGACCTCAAAGTGAAAGCCGATGTCGGCTCGGCCTATGCCAGTGAAGTGCGGACCGCCCTGCTCGGCCACGCCGCCCACCAGCTGAACCGACTCAAGGCCCGCCACACGGCCAAGCACTCTATCGCCGCCGAATAGACCTCGATTCTCACTGTCGGAGTTGGCGAGTCGCCGCCTGAGCCATGGCCTCAGCGGAAGAATCTGCGCTAAGGCACTCCTGTCTCCCTGACTTCTCATCCCGGGTTCGCAGCGAGCCGTCCACCGCGAGCCCTAGATGACGACCGTCTCTCTCAGCCGCCGCCTACTTACCGTGTTTCTCGGCCATCAACTGCGTCGCTCGCTCGGACGACTCGGCCAGACCGCGCGGTTCGCATCCTGCCCCGCCACACCAACGCCCTTCGCCTATGACGTAACGCTGGAGCGCCGCCACGGACGGATCCATCTGGGCCTGCCCGAGGATGCCGCCGAGATCGCGTTTCAGCAGCGAGAGAACGTGACGGCTTATCTCTACCTGCTGCTACACAGCCCCGAGACGGTGGGCGCCATCACCGTGGCCTGCAATGACGGAGACAACCCCAGCGCGGCGCGCTTTGCGCCCTCCTCGCGCGATCCTAGGATCATCGCCCTGCCCGACCGCTACTTCATCCTGCGCGATGGCTTCGCCGCCGAACGGCGTCTGGCAGAAAAAGAGGCCGTTGCCTGGAGTGACCGCAGCGCGACCATCACCTGGCGGGGCGGCGCGAATGGGCATGGCATTCACCCGCTTGTGGCCGCCGACGCGCACAATCCCCGGGTGATCCAGCGGGCGCGGCTATGCATGCTGCTCGATGGGGTCGCAGGAACCGATGCCAGGCTGACCGCCGGCAATGGCCAAACGATTCCGCTCAGCGCCTTCGCGCCGCTGGGCATTACCGGAACAATGCGCCCCGAGCGCGACTGGCTTGGCGACAAATACGCGATCGACATCGATGGCTGGACCAATGCGTGGTCGAACCTGGTCGTGCGCATGCATTTCGGATGCTGCGTGCTCAAGGTGGCCAGTGCCGATGACTATCGCCAGTGGTGGTACGACCGGCTCGTGCCATGGGAGCACTATGTGCCGGTTTCAGCCGACATGAGTGATCTCCGGGAGCGGATCGACTGGGTGCGCAGCCATGACCGGCAGGCCGCGGCCATTGCCCGCGCCGGGCAGGCGCTGGTGCGCACCATGACGTTGAAATCGGAAACGCAAAACGGGGCAGAGCTGATCAGTCTGCACTGGCAGGGCGTGGCCGCAAAACCGGCAACCCAAAGGTTACGCCTGGTCAGTTCGTGATCGGCAGATAATCCTGACCGGAGGCCAGCCGAACGGTGTTTCGCCCGGCGCGCTTGGCGGCATAAAGCGCAAGGTCTGCCCCGCGCAAAGCCGGCGAAAGATCCCGCCGCAGGGGCGCAACACCAATGCTGACGGAGACATGCAGATCATTGCGCTCGCCAAGCACGTCGGCGGCCAGCACGGCCTGACGGACCCGCTCGGCGCAAGCCTCGGCGTCGCTGAGACTACCGGGTATGACCAGCACGAACTCCTCGCCACCGATGCGCGCGATGATCGTTTCGCTCCGCACCGAGGCCCGAAGCACACCGGCAACCGCCCGCAGCACCTCGTCGCCACGCGGATGCCCCCAAGTGTCATTCACCTGCTTGAAGTGGTCGATATCAACCAGCAAGACATGGCCCCTCAGTTCCCTGGCCGAGCGGACCTGCTCCTCAAGCCCGCGCCGGTTCCACAGGCCCGTAAGATAATCGGTGTCGCGCTCGAAACGCAGCGCCTCGAAAATATCGAGCCCGGCGACCAACAGCGTGGCGGTAGCGCCCAGAATGGCCATCAGGGCGAGCGACACTTCGAGCACCCGCCAGAACGTACTCAAGCCGATCTCGCCGAGCGTCTCACTGGAAAAACTGGCGGCGGTCATCAAGACGCGCGGGAAGAAGTGCAGGCCAACCACGATCAGGGTAACGATCAGCACCTTGTCGGAGAGGCGCTTGCCATCGAGCCAGAACAGCTTCCAGGCGGCAACCAGCAGAATGCCGCCAAAGGCGAAGCTCAGCGAGTAGGTGCGCGCCAGCAGATCCGGATCGGCATAGAGATAATAGCCCGTGATCGCCATCAGGCCGAAAAAGAACACGCCCCGCCACATCTGGCCAAAACTCTGGCCCGAGCGGTTCAAAGACCCCTCGGCGAACTGCATCGCCGCAGCGGCATAGACCGCGGTCGCCAGCAGGGAATTCATGTTGATGTCAGGCGGCAGGAAGAGCTTCTGCACACCAAAGCCAAAGGCAGCCAGCAGAAAGCCCCTGCCGAAGAAGCGCAGGTAGGCGACAGACTTCATCTGATAACCGATGACGCAGAACAGCGCGCCAAACAGCAAAAAGGTGCTTCCCACTATCAGCGCCATGATGCTGATCCCCTCGCGCACAATCCGCCTGGGCAGCGTGGTAGGCCAGAAATGCTAATGCTTTATCTATACTTGGCGATGCCAGTGAGCGTAGGGTTAGCGCGGGATGAAGTTAAGTGGGCCAAGCGACGGCTTTGCTCCCCACCGCCAATTCAAGAGAATTCTGCAACAACGCGACAGCGGATGCAGCTCGCCTATTCGATTCCGCCGCCTTTCATATTTCAGTTGATGGCCAGCGCCGTGACCGTTCCGCCAAACCCGCCGACCAAGCACCATTACATTCCCGTCTTTTACCTAAAGCGCTGGGCAGGCTCGGACGGCCGATTGTGTCAGTACATGAATCCGATCCCTGGCAAAATTGCAGCGGTGCGACGGGCGCCCAGTGCTACCGGGTTTCTGCATCGCGTGTATGAGATGAGAGGTTTCCGTCCGGAGCTTGCCCAACAGGTGGAGACTATGTTCTTCCAGCCTGTGGACAGTGAGGCAAATGATGCGCTGGTTCTCATGGAAAAATATGGGAACCGGGCGGCGTGGACCGAGCCCCTTAGATCGGCGTGGACGAGGTTCATACTGTCCTTGTTGGTGCGACTTCCTGAAGACGTCGCACTATTTAGGCAACTGTATTTCGACCTCTTTTACAAATCTGATCCCACGATCGAAGCTGAGTATCAGGCACGACGAAAACAGGGCGAACCTGAAACCTATCTCGACTTCAGCGCAGCGATGCCTCTGTCAGTCATCGAGCAGCACATGTTCGAGATGTATTTCGACCTGATCGACAATGCGAATGTGGGATCGCACATCAATAAGATGACTTGGCGCGTGTTCAACTTCCCCGAACACTGCCACCCGCTCCTAACTTCAGACAGACCTGTTATTCGCACAAATGGACTGGAGCGTCCGGGCACTCATATAGCTTTGCCGATCGGGCCGAGGAGGCTTTTTGTTGCGTCGATCGACCCCGACGTTATCAATGAACTTCTGTCTCGAAAGCCCTCAATCCTTGCCAGAGAGGTCAATAAACTAACGGTCGAGTCTGCCGCTCGGTATGTTTATGGAGTCGACGACCAGCAGTTGCGTTTCGTCAGCAACCGATTTGGGAAGACCCCGGTCCCGCGCGTGATGGTCGATGTTATCGCGCGACAAAGAGCAAGGGAAGACCGGTCGTCTCCCCCTCACACAGCCTAAAACTCGATCCCTTCACCAGCAAAAGCCCGCCTCGGTAATACCGGGCGGGCTTTTGCTTTTCTGGCCGGAACTAGAGCTGTTCGGCGCGGAGTTGTTCGGGGCTCTTGGCGGAGAGCATCCCGGGGGGGACGTCGAAGACCGTCTTGGCGCCGTATTGGCCGGCGGCGTGGAGGCGGTGGACGGCCCTGGCATAGGCCACCAGGACGCTGGCGGTGAATTCGGGATTGCTGTCGAGCTTGAGGCTGTACTCGACGACCTGGGCATTGGCGGCGGAGGTATTGCCGCTGCGGATGACGAAGCCACCATGTGGCATCGCCTTGTGGTTGCGCCGGAGTTCGTCGGCGGTAATGAAATTGACCGTGGTGTCATACTCATCGAAATAGTGCGGCATGGTGGTGATGGCCTGCTTCACCGCCTCGGCATCGGCGCCGGCTTCGAGCACGACAAAGCACTCGCGGGTATGCTTCTCGCGCGTCGTCAACTGGGGCCGCGTCGCGCTGCGGACGCGGTCAACGGCCGCCTGCACGGGGCGCGTATACTGCACGCCATCGGCCACGCCCGGCACGCGCCGGATTGCATCGGAATGGCCCTGGCTCAGGCCATCGCCCCAGAACGTGTATGTGACGCCATCGGGCAGCAGGGCCTCGCCCATCACGCGATTGATGGAGAACATGCCGGGATCCCACCCAGCCGAAATCAGCGCAGTCTTGTTGGCCGCGCGCGCGGGCGCATCGACGGTGGCGAAATATTCGGGAATGCGGGCGTGGGTATCGAAGCTGTCGACCGTATTGAACAGCGCCGCAAAAGCAGGCCCCTGCTCCGGCAGGTCCGACTTGGAACCGCCGCACAGGATGAGGACGTCGACATCACCGGCAAAGCCGGGCAGCGCATCGATGCCATGGACGGGCGTCGCCGCATCCATCGGCGTGATCTGGTCGGGCGCACGGCGGGTGAAAATCCCCACCAGCCGCATGTCGGCATTCTTGCTGATGGCGGCTTCAACGCCGCGCCCGAGATTGCCGTGACCGGCAATGGCGATCCGAATCTGGTCGGCCATGGTGAGTTTGCCTTTTTATTGGAGCGAACGGGCGACCCGGATGGACCAGCGCGCGGTTCGGTGAGGAGCTAACTGCTCCTAAGGCAGACTCTGCCCGCTCGGCAAGCCATGCTTGCCCGCCTCCGGGGCCGGGCGTAACCTTGCATGGGCGGGGCACTTCGAATGGAGAGCACCATGGCAACGCTGCATATCGAACACGCCATCACCGACTTCGCCACCTGGAAGGCGGCCTTCGACCGGTTCGCCGAGAGGCGCGCCCAAGGAGGCGTCACCGCCCACCGCATCCACCAGCCGCACGATGATTCCCGATACGTGGTGCTGCAGCTCGATTTCCCGAGCACGGAACAGGCCGAGGCGTTTCGCGAATTCCTCGAAACCAGGGTCTGGTCGACCCCGGCCAATGCGCCGGGCCTGGTCGGCGTGCCGCGGGCGCGAATCCTGGTGGATGCGCCCGAGCAATAGGCTTCGCCTCGGGCTCAGGCATGAGTCCAAGGCAAATGAATACCAACAATTTCAATGAGATGCCTGGCAGGGGCTGGGGGACTCGAACCCACGACCCTCGGTTTTGGAGACCGATGCTCTACCAACTGAGCTAAACCCCTTCAGGCGAAGCGTTCTCTAATGGCATTGTCCGCGTTTCGCAAGACCTGATTGTGCCTTAACTCCAGATATGCGGTACGAGCGGCACCGCAACGACCAGACATCCCACCAGCGCAACGAGAAAACACACGGAACGCCATGGGGAAAGTCCGCGCATATAGCAGATCACGTGTCCGATGCGCCCGGCCAGATAAAGGGCAGCGCCGACGAGCGAAATCCAGCCCTGCTCACCCAGCATGATCGAGAGAATGGCGAGCGTGAGGAAAACCGGCAGTGTTTCCTGCAGATTCGCCAAGGCGCGGCGCGAGCGCGCCAGTTCCCGCGTCGGCTCGGGCAGATCATCGCGCGGCCCCACCTGCAATTCGGGTCCAACCTGTTCCGTCAAATAGCGGCCGGGCAGAAAAACCTGAACAAGCACCAGCAACAGCACGAGAAATATAAACAAAAGCAAAGACATATCCTCCCAATATCCGTCGATCCCGCTCGATTTACCGGGACGACTGGAGGATCCTCGCAAAATCGCCCCAGATTCGCGAGGCAGCTTTGTGGGCCCAGGGCAGCCAATGCTGCGCTGAGCTATTGACCAGCCGCCTGATTCCGTGGGACGCGGCTAGACCACCACAAGCTGGCTTCGACCCCAAATCATGCTTCAAACTCTCCGATCGCGCATCCTCGCCCTCCCCCGCCAGCGAAAGCGCATGATCCTCGTGACGTTTGACATTCTGGTGATCAGCCTGACCCTGTGGGCAAGCTTTTCGCTGCGGCTGGACCGCTGGGCCCTGCCGAACTCGCTTGATTCCTGGCTGGTGATCCTCAGTGCGCCGGTGGTTGCGGTGCCGGTGTTCATCCGCATGGGGCTTTATCGCGCGGTGGTGCGCTATCTGCCCGAGCGTGCGTTGTGGACCATGATGCAGGCGACGACCCTGGCGGTGGTGCTCTGGGTGCTCGTGGCGTTCCTTTCGGAAATGACCGGCCGCGGCGTCGTCCCCCGCTCCGTACCGATCATCTACTGGGCGCTGCTCTCGATCACCATTATCGGCAGCCGGTTTGGCGCCAAGTGGCTGTTCTGGCCCCGTTCAAGCTCGCTGATGCTGAAGCGCCCCGCCGTGGCGATCTATGGCGCCGGCCGCGCGGGTACCGAACTAGCCATGTCGCTGCGCGCCAGCCACTTCATCGTGGGCTTTGTGGATGACGATACCGCCCTGCACCGCCGTGAAGTTGCCGGGCTGCGGGTCTATCCGCCTGCCCACCTGCCGTCGCTGATCCGCGACTTTGGGGTCAAGCAGGTCATCCTCTCCATTCCGTCCGCCTCGGCAGCGCGCCGCAAGGACATTATCGGCAGCGTCAGCGGCCATGGCGTCAAGGTGCAGTCCCTGCCGGGAATAACCGACCTTGTGACGGGCAAGTTCCTGGTCAGCCAGATTCGCGAAATCGACATCGATGACCTGCTGGGCCGCTCGTCGGTGCCGCCCGATATCGACCTCATCCGCGACATGATCGTGGGCCGCACCGTCATGGTGACGGGCGCCGGGGGTTCGATCGGCTCGGAACTGTGCCGCAAGATCTCCCAGTGGAGCCCACAGCGCCTGGTGCTGTTCGAGGCCAATGAGTTTGCGCTCTACAAGATCGACAAGGAACTGACCGGCAACAAGGACGCAACGGTCATTCCGGTGCTCGGTTCGGTGACCGATGCCAAGCGCGTCAAGCACGCCATTGTCGACCACGGCGTGCAGGTGGTGTTCCATGCCGCCGCGCACAAGCACGTGCCGCTGGTGGAAGCCAACGCGCTTGAAGGCATTCAGAACAACGTGTTCGGCACCAAGACCGTTGTCGACACCGCCTTTGAGGCCGGTGTGCAGAGCTTCGTGCTGATCTCGACCGACAAGGCGGTTCGCCCCACCAATGTGATGGGCGCCACCAAGCGCTGGGCGGAGCTGATCGTGCGCGACAAGGCCCTGACCGCAGCCAATGCCGGGACCGGGCAGCGCTTCTCGGCGGTGCGCTTTGGCAATGTGCTGGGTTCGAACGGCTCGGTGGTTCCCCTGTTCAAGGAACAGATCGCCCATGGCGGCCCGCTGACCCTGACCGACCCCGGCATGACCCGGTATTTCATGTCGATCCAGGAAGCGGCCGAATTGATTGTGCAGGCCGGCTCACTGTCCGAGGGCGGCGACGTGTTCCTGCTCGACATGGGCGACCCCATGCTGATCTCCGACCTCGCCGAGAACATGATCCGGTTGGCCGGCCTCAGCATCAAGTCAGAAGACAACCCCGAGGGCGACATCGAGATCATCGCGACCGGCAAGCGCCCGGGCGAGAAGATGTACGAAGAGCTGTTCTATGACGAGGCCACGGCGCAGCGGACCCGGCACAGCAAGATCCTGCGTGCCGCGCCCACCGCGGGCGATACCGGCATTACCGCGGCCCTTGAAGAGCTGAAGGTTGCCCTTGCCAACGAGAACGAAGCAGCGGCCCGCGCCATCCTGTTCGACCTCGTCATCAAGACCGACCTGGCGGGCGCCCCGCACCACTGACGATTGGAAGGCAGGGGCGGCCGACTACCCGCCCCGCCCTTTCGCTCGCGCATTTGCGACTTGTATCTAACTGACCGGTCAGTTATTAATAACTGAACAGGTGCAGCGATGAGCAGCGGAACTCCCAAGTTCAAACGGCGCGCGGAAGCGCGGCCAGACGAGGTTCTGGACGCAGCGCTGGAGCTATTTCTGGAAAGAGGCTTCGCGGCCACCAAGGTGGAAGATGTTGCCACCCGCGCCGGCCTCTCCAAGGGCGCGATCTACCTCTACTTCCCGTCCAAAGACGCCCTGCTCGAAGGGATCGTCAAACGGGCCATCACGCCCATCGCGGCGATGGCCTTCGATCAGCTCGAACATTTCGAGGGCGATCCGCGCGTCCTGCTCAAGGCCATCATTACCCAGCTGATCACGCAAATGCACGACCCGCGGCGCGTGGGCATTCCCAAGCTGATCCTGCGCGAAGCACTGCAGGCGCCACAGCTTGTCGAGATCTATAAAAGACAGGTGCTGAACGAGGCCATTCCTGCGGTAACCGCGCTGCTGCAGCGCGGCATGGACCAGGGATATCTGAGGAAGCTCGATGCGGAACTGACGGTGCGCTCCATCGTTGGGCCCGTCGTGCTGCACCTGATGCTGGCGGAGGTCTTCGCCATCCAGCCCAAGGACGGGCTGGCCCTCGACCGGCTGGTGGAAAACCATCTCTCCATTCTGTTTGACGGGCTGAGTGCGCATCCGGAGGCAGGTCGATGAACGAGTGGCTGACCGGCATTTTTGCGGCTGTGATGGGGCTGTTTTCGTTCGGCGCGGGCACGAGTGACGGCTTCACCGGCTATCTCGAGGCCGACTACATCTATGCCGCACCAACAACCGGCGGCACGCTGGACACCATTGCGGTCGCGACCGGCGAGCGGGTCGAAAAGGACGAGACACTCTATGTGCTGCGCAGCGCCCAGCAGGCAGCGCTGCTGCGCGCGGCCGAAGCGCGGGTGGAAGCGGCGCGCGCCACGCTGGACAATCTGGTGACCGGTAGCCGAAGCCAGGAAGTGGACGTGATCCGCGCCAATCTGAGCAAGGCGGAGGCGGACCTGGCGCTGGCGCAATCAACCTTCGCCCGCAGCCAGAAGCTGTTTGACGCGGGGTCAGCCACGCAGGCGCGGCTGGAACAGGATCGCGCGGCCCTCGCCAGCGCGCAGGCCCAGGTGAACCAGCTCAACGCGCAGGTTGCGGTGGCCGAACTGCCCGCCCGCGACGCCCAGCAGGTCGCGGCCGAGGCAAACCTCAATGCGGCCGTCGCCGATGCCGAACGGGCGCGGCTTGATATGGACGACCGCACCGTGAAGGCACCGGTGGCCGGCGTGGTGGACGATGTGTTCTTCCGCGTCGGCGAAATGGTGGCGGCGGGCACGCCTGTGCTGTCTATCCGCCCGGACGGAGAGATCAAGGCGCGGTTCTATGTCGGCGAAACGGACCGGGCGAACATCGCGGTGGGCCAGGAGGTCCGCGTTTCCTGCGACAGCTGCGCCGAGGGCATGCGCGGGCGGATCAGCACGATAGCCAGCCAGCCCCAGACTACCCCGCCGGTGATCTATTCACGCGAGGAGCGGGAACGGCTGGTGTTCCGGGCCGACGCCGTGCTGGACGCGCCGGGAACGCTGATGCCCGGACAACCGGTGACCGTAACGGTCCTGCCATGAGCGACGATGCTGTCATCGCGGTCACCGGGCTGACCAAGGTCTATGACGGCCGCAAGGTGGTAGACGATTTCGACATCACCGTGCCAAAGGGCGCGATCTACGGCTTTCTGGGTCCCAACGGCTCAGGCAAGACCACGACTATCCGCATGCTGTGCGGCCTGCTGACACCCGATGCGGGACAGGGCCAGTGCCTCAGCTTCGATGTGCTGAGACAGGCCGATCGCATCAAGGAGCAGGTCGGCTACATGACGCAGAAGTTCTCGCTCTACGAGGACCTGTCGATTGCGGAGAATCTCGACTTCGTGGCGCGGATGTATGGGGTGCGAAATCGCAAGGCGCGCGTGGCGCAGGCGCTGGCCGACCTCGGGCTCGCCAACCGGGCCAAGCAACTGGCCGGAACTCTCTCCGGTGGCTGGAAGCAGCGGCTGGCGCTGGCGGCTTGCCTGATACACGACCCCAAACTGCTGCTGCTTGATGAACCCACGGCGGGCGTCGACCCCAAGGCGCGGCGCGATTTCTGGGACGAAATCCGCCGACTGAGCGAATCCGGCGTCACCGTGCTGGTATCAACCCACTATATGGACGAGGCGGTGCAGTGCGATTTCATTGCCTATATCGCCTATGGCAAGAAGCTGATCGATGGCCCGGCAGCGCAAATCCCCACCATGGTCGGCCTGACCACCTGGCGCGTCGCCGGGCCGGAGCTGGGCGCGCTGGAGAAGCGGCTGGCGGGCATGCCGGGCGTGTTGCAAGTGGCGCGTTTCGGTTCGGTGCTCCATGTCTCGGGCACCGACGCCACAGCGCTCGAAAGCAGCGTGCGGCAGCTGGAGGCGGAAGGCGGCCACCAATGGAGCCTGCAGCCAGCGGGGCTGGAAGAGGCGTTCATCTATCTGATGACCGGCGCGCGGGACAATTTCGCCGGAGACAAGCCGGTGGCGGCATGAACCGGGTGTTTTCGCTATCGCGGTTCCTGGCGGTGCTGCTCAAGGAATTCATCCAGATGCGGCGCGACCGCGTCACCTTCGCGATGATGATCGGACTGCCGATCGTGCAGCTGATGCTGTTCGGCTTCGCCATCAACGCCGATCCGCGGCATCTGCCCACGCTGGTGGAAATGGGCGATGACGGACCGCTGGTGCGGGCCATCATCAGCGGCATGGAAGTGTCGGACTATTTCGACTTCCGCGGGACTGTCGAGGGCGTGAGCGCCGGCGAAGCGGCCTTGCGGCGCGGCACGGCCAATTTCGTGGTGGTGATCCCCGATGGTTTCGAGCGCGACGTGGTCCGAGGGCTGCAACCAAGTATCCTGATTTCGGCGGACGCGTCGGACCCCTCTGCAGTGGGCGGCGCGATGAGCGCCATGAACGGCATCATCGCCGGCGCCATGGCCGAGGTGCTCACCGGCCCGCTGGCGGGGCTGGCCGGAACCCCTGCCCCGTTTTCGGTGATCGTGCATCGCGAGTACAATCCCGAAGGCCGGACCTCGACCAATATCGTGCCGGGGCTACTGGCCATCATCCTGTCGATGACCATGGTGATGATCACCGCAGTGGCCATCGTCAAGGAACGCGAGCGCGGCACGATGGAAATGCTGATCTCGACGCCGGTGCGCCCGCCCGAGGTGATGCTGGGCAAGATCCTACCCTATGTGCTGGTGGGCTACGTTCAGACGACGGTGTTCGTGATCGCGGCCAACGCGATTTTCCATGTGCCCTTCGAGGGTTCGGTCGGCGCCTTCTTCATCGGGTTTAACCTGTTCATTCTCGACAACCTGGCGCTCGGATTCCTGATCTCGACGCTGGCGCGCAACCAGATGCAGGCCATGCAGCTGTCGTTCTTCACCATCCTGCCGTCAGTGCTGCTGTCGGGCTTCATGTTCCCGTTTGCCGGCATGCCCGGCTGGGCCCAGGCGATCGGCACCGCGGTCCCCGCCACGCACTTCATCGAACTGGTGCGCAAGGTGATGCTGAAGGGGGCTGGAATCGGCGATGTCGGGAGCGAGTTGCTGCCCCTGACGGTGATCCTTGTGGTGATCTCGATCGTCGCCATGCTGCGCTACCGGCAGACGCTGGACTAGCGTTTCCCTTAGATTTCCGGCGGTTACAGCCGGTCGCGAGGCCGCAGCGGTTTCGCGGCCCGAACAGCCCTGTGGTGCAACCAGTGGAAAAACCGAACGGCGGAATACAATATTCCATGTCTCGTTGACACCTGGAATATTCACTTCTAGCATCCCGACAGATTTAGGGCGTAGCACTATGGCTTATGGCACCATGTCGGCAGAGCAGGAGCGGATCGTCTCTGACGCCCGCATCGAGAAAACGTCGCGGATCAACCCGGCAGCGCACACCGTACGGGCTGTGCGCTAGCCATGGATTTGCTGGTCAATCTCTATAGCCGCCGCATGGATGAACTACGTGAGCGGGTGCAGGACGTGGGCGCCACCATTCGCGTCGCCCTGCCCCCGGAGCAGCACATCATCAAGGACTGGGTGCGCACCCATTTCAGCGAATACTGGGTCAGCGAAGTCACCTCCGCCATGGCGCATCAGCCACCGGGGTGTCTCATCGCCACTGTCGATGGCGAACTGGTTGGCTTTGCGTGCCACAACGCGACCGCACGCGGCTTCTTCGGCCCAACAGGCGTTTCCGAGACCCAGCGCGGCAAGCGCATCGGCCTGGCGCTCTTCTACCATACCCTGATGGCCATGAAGGCCCAGGGCTATGCCTATGCGATCATCGGCTCGGCCGGCCCGGTGGACTTCTATGTCAATGCGGCGGGCGCCATGCCCATCCCGTCCGACAAGGAAGACATCTACCAGGGCCTGCTGCGCATCAAGCCGAAACCGGACACTGGAAACTGACTATGTCTTCTTCGACGCCACTCGCCCTCTTTGTTGGCATGCCGGGCTACGAGCTTTCGGCCGACGAGATCGCGTTTTTCCGCGAAACCAATCCGTTTGGCCTGTTCCTGTTCAAGCGCAACCTCGACAATGATGCTCAGATCAAGCGCATGGTCGCCCAGTTCCGCGAGGCCGTGGGCCGCGAGGATGCGCCTGTCTATATCGACCAGGAAGGCGGCCGCGTGCAGCGGCTGGACAATGGCAACTGGCCTAAGTTCCGCAGCCTCGGCAGCTTCGGCGAGCTGGCGCGCAAAGACCTCGAACTGGGCAAGCACGCCATGCGCCTGTCGAGCCTGGCCATGGGCACCATGATGGGTGACCTGGGCATCGGCAGCGGCACGACGCCGGTCGTTGACCTCGCCCGCAAGGGCACCCATGACGTGATCGGCCTGCGCGCTTTCGGCGATGATCCGGAACTGGTCACCATCATGGGCAAGGTCGTGATCGACGCCATGCTGGAAGTCGGCCAGATGCCGATCATGAAGCACATCCCCGGCTATGGCCGCGTATCGGTTGACCCGCACTTTGACCTGCCGGTTGTCGATGCCAGCGTCGAGGACATGCGTTCGACCGATTTCCGCCCGTTCGTGGCGCTCAAGGACACACCCTGGGCCATGGTCGCGCACCTGATCTTCACCCAGATCGACCCGAAGCTGCCCGCTTCGGTGTCGCCGGTCGTGTGCGATTTCATCCGCAACGAGCTGAATTACGACGGCGTGATCATCACCGACTGCCTCACCATGGAGGCACTGAGCGGCACCTGGCCCGAACGGGTCGCTGCCACGCTCGACGCCGGTTACGACATTGCCCTGCACAGCCAGGGTGATCTGGCGGCCAGCCAGGCCGCCGCGAAGGCAGCGCGCCCCCTGAGCGACGCCAGCCTGGAGAGAATTGCTCGGGCCCAATCCAGGCTCGGCAACAATCGCGTGGACGTGCAAGCACTCCACGCGGAAGTTGAACGGATTTTCAGTGAAAACGGCCTGGCGTGAAGCCGGGTCAATGCAGAGGAGGAATGTAATGCTTAGATCTTCGCTAATCTTGGCCGCTTCGGCCGCAGTGCTGGCAATGGCGGCTCCCGCCATCGCCCAGGATCAGAACGTGCTGACGGTGAGCTCTGAACAGACCACCACCTGGGTTCGCAACTTCAACCCCTTTGGTCAGACCTCGGCACGCGCCACCACGCTCGACTTCATGTATGAGCCGCTGGTCGTCTTCAACCGCCTCAAGAGCAACGAGCCGATCTTCCGCCTGGCGGAAAGCTTCGAGCTGGCAGACGACCTCAAGTCGATCACCTTCACACTGCGTGACGGCCTGAAGTGGTCGGATGGCGAAGCCCTGACGGCTGACGACGTCATCTTCACCTATGACTACATCAAGAAGTTCCCGGCGCTCGACTTCATCTCGGTTTCCGCCCAGCTCGCTTCGGTGGAAAAGGTCGACGATCGCACCGTTCGCTTCAACCTGAACGAAGCCAACTCGCTGATCGCCAACACCATCGTCGGCATGCCGATCGTGCCAGAACATATCTGGGCCGACATTGCCGATCCAGTGACCTTCGCCAACGAGAACCCGGTCGCCTCCGGCCCGATGACCGAAATCTCGCGCTTCACGCCGCAGGTGTATGAGCAGTGCCGCAACCCCAACTACTGGGATGCCGAGAACCTCAAGGTCGACTGCCTGCGCCTGCCGCAGCTCGCCGACAACCCGCAGGTGCTCGCAGCACTCGCCGATGGCACCCTGGACTGGGCAACCAGCTTCATTCCTGACATCGACAACACCTTCGTCGCCAAGGACCCGGAACACCACAAGTACTGGTTTACCCCTTCGAGCCTGGTCTCGTTCCAGCTCAGCCAGGTGACCCCGGACGAAAACAACCGCAAGGCCTTCACCGACGTCAACTTCCGTCGCGCGGTCAGCATGCTGATCGACCGCCAGACCATCGTTGACATCGCCGGCTACGGCTATCCGCTGGTCAACGGCGACCCCTCCATGCTTGGCGAACTCTACAAGTCCTTCGCCAACCCTGAAGTGGCAACCCAGTTCGGCAAGTACGGCCAGTTCGACCTCGAAGCAGGCATGGCCCAGCTCGACGAGGCCGGCTATGTCGACGCTGACGGCGACGGCTTCCGCGACAACCCCGATGGCACGCCGATCGCCATCGACATCATGGTTCCGAATGGTTGGACCGACTGGATCGACGCGGTCCAGATCTCCATGGAATCGCTGACCGAAGCCGGCCTCAACGTGAAGATGAGCACGCCTGAAGCCGCCGTGTGGACCTCGGGCCTGATCGCCGGTGAGTACTCGATGACGCTGAACGCCCTGGCGTCGGCGGCCAACCCGTACTTCCCCTACATCCGCTCGTTCAATCCGGGCGATTTCGGCAAGAGCCGCTTCACCGCTCCGCATTGGGAAAATGCAGAGATCATGGAGCTGCTTGGCCAGTACACGCAGGTCAAGGACCCGGCAGAGCAGAAGGCACTGATGGACAAGGCCCAGATGATCGTGGCTGAAGCCATGCCCGTCATCCCTGTCTACAACAGCCCTTCGTTCTTCCAGTACAACACCAGCCGCTTCACCGGTTGGGCCAATGCTGACGATCCGAAGTTCTCGCCGGTCAGCTCGAACGCCAACCCTGCACGCCTGCTCCAGCTGCTGGATCTCGATCCCGTCGCAAAGTAAGCGCCTGAACGTTTCCGGAGGCGCGCTACGGCGCGCCTCCCCCAATTTGGAAGGAACACATCACCATGGCCTTTTTGCTGCGGCGACTGGCGTTCTACCTGGCGGCGTTCATCGCTGCCGCGACCATCAACTTCTTCCTGCCCCGCGTGATGCCGGGTGACCCGATCCAGATCATGTTTGCCAGCGCCGGCTCCGAGCTGTCGCTTGAAAACCTGAATGCGCTCAAGCTGACCTTCGGCTTTATCGATGCGCCGATCGGGGAGCAGTATCTCTCCTATCTCAAGAGCGTGTTCACCGGCGATCTCGGCCGCTCGATCAAGTACTTCCCGCTGCCCGTTACCGACCTGCTCGGCCGCGCGCTGGTCTGGACCCTCGGCCTTGTCGGTATTGCCACGCTGACCAGCTTCGTGCTCGGCACGTTCCTCGGCGTGATGGCCGCATGGCGCCGCGGCACGCTGTTCGACTCCGTGGTGTCGCTGCTGGCCATCTTCTCCAGTTCAGTGCCCGGCGTCGTCGTCTCGCTGATCATGCTGTTCGTGTTCGGCTACACGCTGGGCTGGTTCCCGAACGGTTACGCCGCCAACCCCATGCTCGATCCGGCCTTCAACTGGACCTACATTTCCAGCGTGATCTATCACGGCACCCTGCCCTTCCTGACACTGGTCTTCATCCAGACCGGCGGCTTTGCCGTGACCATGCGCAACAACATGATCAACCTGCTGGGCGAGGACTACATCGTCATGGGCCGCGCCAAGGGCCTGTCAGACAGCAATGTGATGCTGTGGTATGCCGCGCGCAACGCGCTGCTGCCAACGGTCTCAAGCCTTGCCATCGCCATCGGCACGGTCCTGTCGGGTTCGCTGATCATCGAAGTGGTGTTCAACTATCCCGGCCTGGGCAACACGCTTTATCAGGCGATCCTCGCTCGCGACTATCCGGTCATCCAGGGGCAGCTGCTCATCATGACCGCCGCGATGCTCGTTTCCAATTTCGTGGTCGACCTGAGCTATGTCTTGCTCGATCCGCGCCTCAAGAAGGCTTGATCCATGAAGTTGCTGCGCCAACTGCTGCATAACAAGAAGGCCGTGATCGGCCTGGCGATCCTGCTCATCATCATCCTGGTGGCGATCTTCGCGCCGATGCTGACCGAGTACAGCCCCATCAAGCGCGTGGGCCGGCCGCACCAGCCGCCCTCACCCGAACATTGGCTGGGCACGACCCGGCTGGGGCATGACGTGTTCTCGCGTCTCGTCCACGGCGCCCGCGTTTCGCTGGCCGTCGGGTTCGGCGCCGGGCTGATCATCACCCTGATCGGCACCGTGCTGGGCATCATTGCCGGCTACAAGGGCGGCGTGGTCGACGAAGTCATCAACTTCTTCACCAACATGGTCCTGGTCATCCCGAACCTGCCGCTGCTGCTGGTGCTCGCCGCCTTTATCGGCCAGGCGACGCCACTGGTGATCGCGGTGATCCTGGGGCTCACCTCCTGGGCGTGGGGCGTGCGCGTCACCCGTTCGGAGACGCTGTCCATCCGCCAGCGCGACTATGTGAAATCGGCCGAAATGCTGGGTGAACCCAGCTGGCGCATCATGGCCTTCGAGATTTTCCCGAACCTGATCTCCATCGTCGGCATCAACTTCATCGGCAGCGTGATCTTCGCGGTGATCGCAGAGGCGACGCTGGAATTCCTTGGCCTGGGCGATCCCAACACCGTTTCCTGGGGCATCATGCTCTACAACGCCCAGAACGCCTCCGCGCTCTCGGTTGGCGCGTGGTGGGACCTGCTGTCGCCGTGCTTTGCACTGGCCTTCCTGGGCCTGGGCCTCGCACTGATCAACTTCGCGATCGACGAAATCGCCAATCCGCGCCTGCGCACCGGGGGCATGCTTGCCCGCTGGGTTGGCCTCGTGCGCGTTGGGGAGGGCAAGCTGTGACCAATCCCGTTCTCTCCATCCGCAATCTCAACATCGACTATGTGGGCTCCGAAAAGGACTTCCACGCGGTCAAGAATGTGAGCTTCGATATCGCGCCGGGCGAGTTGTTTGGCCTTGCCGGCGAGTCCGGCTGCGGCAAGAGCACGATCGCCTTCGCCGTGAGTCGCCTGCATCGTCCCCCTGCCCTGATCCGCAAGGGAAGCCAGATCCTGGTGGACGGCCGCGACGTGCTGACGCTGGACGACGACGAGCTGCGCAAGTTCCGCTGGCGCGAGGTCGCCATGGTGTTCCAGAGCGCCATGAACTCGCTCAACCCGGTGCTGACCATCGAAGACCAGTTCTACGACGTGCTGCGCACCCACACCGGCATATCCCGCGCTGCCGCGCGCGAGCGGGCCGCCGAACTGCTCAAGCTGGTCGACATTTCGCCGGACCGCCTCTCGGCCTATCCGCACCAGTGCTCGGGCGGCATGCGCCAGCGCATCGTCATCGCCATCTGCCTGGCGCTCAACCCCAAGCTGCTGATCATGGATGAACCGACGACCGCGCTCGACGTGGTGGTGCAGCGCGAAATCCTGCAGCGCATCGACGTGCTGCGAAAGCAGCTGGGCTTTTCGGTGCTGTTCATTACGCACGACCTGAGCCTGATGGTGCAAGTCAGTGATCGCATTGGCATTATGCTTCAGGGCGAGCTGGTGGAAGTCAACGACGCGCAGACCATCTATCGTGCGCCCCAGCACGACTATACCCGCCGTCTGTGGGCCTCGATGCCCCGCCTGCATGGCACCCAGATTACCGGTGAGGTAGCATCGTGAACCAGGCGTCACCCATTCTCGCCCTCGACAATGTCTCCAAGGTCTTTGGCAGCGCCGAGAAGCCGGTCTATGCCGCGCGCTCGGTGTCGTTTGCGCTGCATTCCGGCCGCACGCTCGCCCTGGTGGGCGAATCCGGCTCGGGCAAGACGACGGCGGCGCGCCTGATCATGCGCGAATACATGCCCGACGAGGGGCAGCTGCTGTTCCGCGGTTCGCCGCTGGGCAAGGACGATGCGCGGGCCATCAAGGCCTATCGCTCGTCGGTCCAGATGGTGTTCCAGGACCCCTTCTCTTCGCTCAACCCCGCCCACACCATCCGCTATCATCTCGAGCGGCCGCTTCGGCTGCACCAGCGCAATCTGGGTGCTGCGGAGCGCAAGGCGGCGGTCGAGGAATTGCTGCAGCGGGTGAAGCTCGATCCGTCCATCGTGATGGGCAAGTTCCCGCACGAGCTTTCGGGCGGCCAGCGCCAGCGCATCAGCATTGCCCGCGCGCTTGCGGTCAATCCGCAGGTGATCGTTGCCGACGAGCCGACCTCGATGCTCGACGTGTCGGTACGACTGGGCATTCTTAACCTGCTCAACGACATGAAGGCCCAACTGGGCCTGGCCCTGCTCTACATCACCCACGACATTGCCACGGCGCGCTACGTCGCCGAGGACATCATGGTGATGTATGCCGGGCAGATCGTTGAGTGGGGCGATATGGAAAGCGTGCTCGACAATCCGCAGCACCCCTATACGCGCCTGCTGCTCTCGGCTGTGCCGGACCCGGATCGCCGCTTCTCCGAAGCGCGCTTCGATGACGAGCTCAACAGCATCGAGACCATCCGCCGCCAATCGGCCCTGCCCCAACCCGAAATCCAGCAGGTCTCGCAGAACCACTTCATCCGCCCGATGCCTGCGTAGCGGCCACTAGTTTGGCGCGGCACTGTTCACCAGGTCGTCGATTGTTGAATAGACCAGGTCGATGTCGCTGCCGTGCTCTTCCGGATTGATCACGTCGTGCGGCAGGTGGGCCGAAAACGGCAGCGTGGCCACGCCGACGGTTTTGCCGTGACCACGCCAGAGCGACACGACCTGCTCGCTCAGGCTATTGTTGACCAGCACGTCGGCGTCGTTGAGCAGCATGTCAATGCGCCCCGCCTTTGGCGGGGTGGTGCGGGCAATGGCCTGCACCAGCTCGCCCAGTACCATGATTTCGGCGAGGGCATGGGTGGTCGGCCGCGCGAGGCCGAAACCGGGTGATGCCGGGTCGATATTCTCCAGCGGATTCCACCACAAGGTCACGTCGGGCAGCATCAGCGTGAGGTTGATCGCCGCCCGATTGGCCCAGGTCGCGACCAGATAGGGTCCAAAGAACGGCGAAACCGGCAAGGCGTAGGCAACATCGGCCCGCTCCTGCGCCGCCCAGGCCGCCACCGTACCGCCGGCCGACAGCCCGACCACCAGCACTTCGTCGCCAAGGCCCCGCGCCATGTCGATGGAACCACCGGCCAATTCCACGAGATGCGCGGCCGTGAGCTCGGTCATGTCGGCGGCGATGGGATCGGACGCACCGTGCCCCACCATGCGTGGCATCAGGACATTGGCGCCCGCCGCAAACAGCTGGGCGGCCAGAGCCGCTCCCTGCGCCGGACAACTTGTGAAGCCGTGGAAATAGACCACCACCCGGGCAGTCTTGTTGCCGTGAGTCAGCAGGGTCGTTCGGCAGTGATCGAACAAGGGGAGATCGGCTTCGGCGGCCTGGATGGCCCCATAGGCGGCAATCGCCTCGTCGTAAGTCTTGGCGGGCGTGCTGGCCGGAACCCGCTGCGCCAGCTCTTCCAGATCGAGCGACATGCTGGACAGCCAGACGAACGAGCCGACCAACCCGACGACAATGACGACGGCAAGGGCCACCGCCAGCTTCTGCACCAGCCCCAGTGGTTGCCAGACCCAGCCTTCGGGCGGTCGCCCGAACAACAGCTTGGCCATCAGCGCTCCAACTACAGCGAGGATAAGCGTGGAGGCAAAGCCCGAGGTCATCAGCGTCAGCACAGTGACGACAGAGAGGCTGTCGACCCGCTCCGCCAAGGACGGCCAGCTGGCGGTATTCGTCCAGTCACGGTGGATTACGTCGGCGAGCGTCAGCACCAGTGGATAGGAGAAGAAGGCGGTCAATACGCCCGCCACCGCACCACGCCAGGCAGACAGCCGTCGTGGCAGGGCCACCAGCAACCACCAGAACGCACACCCGGCGGCGAACACGCCGATTAGCAGAACAGGCCAGGTGACGCGGCCGGTGGTGTTGGTCAAGTCCCCACTCACGTCCAGACCAAGCAAAGGCGCGACAACAAGCGCGGTGAGCGCGAATCCCAGGCCAGCAACGACGATCCAGCGTCGTCGCACGATTGGCTTTGGAGCAGGATCGGGACGGCCGATCATGGCCCGTCCGGCCCGGCGATCATGTCGATCAGGACGGGATAGACGCCCGCAATATTGGCGTCGGCCTGGTTGGGGTCGATGATGTCGTGCCCCACGCCCAGGTCGACCGGAAGCACCTGCAGGGCCACATCTTGCCGACGGGCTGACCAGGCTGTCAGCAAATCATAGTTGAGTGCTTCGCTGATGGTCGTATCACCCGCATTGAGCAGCATGCCGATGTCTCCCGCCGCTGGCGCGGTGCGATTTGCCTCTGCCTGGACGATGCCGCCCAGCCGCATGACTTCGGCCAGCGCGCGGGTCGCGAAGCGCGGATAGGCGTAGCTCATCTCGGGCGAACTCTCGGGATGGGAGGCATCCCACCACATCATGATGTTTGGCAGCATCAGCAGCAGATTGGTCGCCGCGTGGTTGGCCCACGGTGGCACCGAATAGGGCGCGAGAAACGGCGAGATGACGACCGTATTGGCCACGTCTCCCCGATTTTGCGCCACCCATGCCGCGAGCGTGCCGCCGGCAGAAAGGCCCGAGACCACCACATCGTCACCCAGACCATGCGCCAGAGCGATGGCCGAATCTGCCGTAGCCACCAGTTCCTCGGCCTTCAGCGACGCCAGCGCGAGGGTCAGCGGATCGGCCTCGCCATGGCCGGGCAGCCTTGGCACGTAGACATTGTAGCCGAGTGCAAACAGCTGCGGCGCGAGTGTGTCGGCCTGCGCCGGGCATGTGGTGAGACCGTGGAAATAGATCACCACGCGCGCCGTTTTCTGGCCATGCGAGAGCATCTGGGAGTGGCAGCGCGGGTTGAGCGGCAGTTCCGCCTCTGCCGCTTCGACCGAAGCGAACGCCGCAAGCGCCGCCTCATAGGTCTTGGCTGGCGGCGTTACGGGGGCATTGGTGATGCCATCGGTTCTAAATGGCAGCACGCTCAGCCAGATGAAGCCACCCAGCAGCAGAACCACGATGGTCACGGCCAAGCCGCCGAGGATCCGGAAGATTCGGCGCAGCAGCCCTCCACCCTTGCGGGCCTCCGACGCCACCGCCAAACTGGGATCGAACCGCGGCGTCATCCAGCCGATCAGTGCACCCGTCACCGCCATTGTGAGCGTGGCAGCCAGGCCGGTCGTCAGGAAGGTCAGTCCGCTGATAAGCAACAGATTGAGCAGGCGACCGGCCAATGTGGCGACATTGATCAGCGCTTCCCAGTCCCGCTGGAAAATCTCGGCGAGCAACAGCACGACCGGATAACTGAACAGCGCCACCAGCACGCCAGTGACCGCGCCCCGCATCGGGGTGATCCTTTGCGGACGAATGATCAGCAGCCACCATAGAACAGTGGCGGTGAGGAACACGCCGCCCGCGTAGGTAAGCCAGGTGGCGTTGCCGGCATCATTGTCGAGGACGGAACTGAACTGGATACGAGCAAGCGGCGCCGCCACCAGGGCGACCAAAGTAAAGACAAGACCTCCGACAATCGCCCAGAGCGCCCGGCGAGGCGCACGCGGTGTGCCAGTCACTGTCACGGGCAACTCCTGTGAGGTGTGAGGTTAGCGGAGCGGTTGAATGACGCCGAGCGCGCGAATGGCCTGCCAGGTGGTGGTCAGATGCGCGAGCGCGAAGACCACGACAAGCCCGCCGCCCAGCTGGGTCAACACGGTAGCGGCGCCGAACGGCACCACGATCAGCAACACACCGAAGGCGATGTACAGAATTGCTGCCAGCAGGACCGGCCAGATTGATGGATAGGCGTGGCGATCACGCACCGTGAGGATGACCTCGATCAACCCGATAACGACGGCCTGCATCCCCAACACCACGGTCAACACCGAAAGGGTGAAGACGGTTGCCAGAGATGGGCTGAACAGGATCGCCAGCCCGAGCACGATGACCAGGACGCTGCGGATGATGGCGAGCCAGAATGGCCAACCGTGTTTGCCAGAATAGTCCAGGGAAGCCAGGCCCAACACGCCATCGGCAACCAGCAGGCCGCCCCCGAGCAGGACCAGGACGGTCAATACGGGTACTGGGGCAAACAGGGCCGCCAATCCAGCGGCCAACAACAGGCCACCGCGCAGTAGAGCCATCGATGCAGCAAAGCGTGTCATCGTCATCTCCCCGTCCATGTCGGATTACTGTAGGCCCGGCACTGCTGATTGCCAATGGAGATTGACCAGCGGTCCATTGCTCCGATTCCAACAGCAGGATGCGGTTTCATCATGCTCCGCCAAGTCACGGAGCGGCCCCAGAAATCTCTTTCCCAGCAGGTGCCTCGGGCGGGCAAAGCGTTTCGGTGGAGCTGGGGTAGATAAAACTTATAGTCTATTGATCTAGTAGGGTTTTCTCGAGCGAGGGGGTACTTTCCTTTCAAGAGGAGACGGTAGAAGCTGCCGCTCCCGACAACCTGACAGGACTACCCCATGTCTATCGTTTCGCCCCGCAACCTGTTGGTTGCCGCTCTTCTGGCCAGCGTCGCCGTCACGCCCGCCGCTTTCGCGCAGGACTACAATCCTGACGCCACGATTCGCATCGGCTCGCTCTATGAGCCGCAGAACCTCGACAACACGGCCGGCGCCGGCCAGGGCATCAACGAGGCCTTCAACGGCAACGTCTATGAAGCCCTGTTTCAGCTGACAGATGCCGGCACCGTCGAGCCCGCCCTCTCCGCCGACTATTCCGTCAGCGAAGATGGCCTGACCTATACCTTCACCCTCAAGGACGGCGTGACCTTCCACTCGGGTGAACCGCTGACCGCAGCCGACGTAAAGTACTCGATCGAGCGCGTCACCGCCGAAACCTCCAAGAGTTCGCGCAAGCGCAGCCTCTCGACGATCACTTCGATCGAGACGCCCGATGACAAGACTGTTGTCATCACCCTGTCGGCACGCTCAATCTCGCTGCCCTACAACCTGAGCTATGTCTGGATCGTCAACGACGCCGCGGCCGATATCACGGCCACCGAAGACGGCACCGGCCCCTATACGCTCGAAGAATGGCGCCGCGGTTCGGCCCTCGCCCTGGCCCGCTATGATGGCTATTGGGGTGAAAAGCCCACCAACGGCGAGGTGATCTACACGTATTTCACCGACGCAACCGCGCTCAACAACGCGCTGCTGACCAATGCGGTGGACGTGATCACCTCGGTGCAGAGCCCGGATTCGCTGGCCCAGTTCACCGGCAACCCGTCCTACACGGTCACCGAAGGCGCTTCGACGACCAAGGAAATCCTGGCCTACAACGACCGCGCCGCCCCCTTCGACAACGTCAAGGTGCGCAAGGCCCTGGCCCGCGCCGTCGACAAGGCAAAGCTGCTGAACTCCATCTGGGGTGACTATGGCACGCTGATCGGCTCGTTCGTGCCGCCGACCGACCCATGGTATGTCGACCTGACCGGTGTGGACGCCTATGACCCGGAAAGCGCCAAGGCGCTGCTGGCCGAAGCCGGTTACCCCGATGGCTTCACCTTCACCATCGACACCCCGGACTACGATCCGCATCCGCTGGTTGCCCAGTTCCTGCAGAGCGAGTTCGCCAAGGTCGGCGTGACCGCCAATATCAACATCATCACGGCCAACGAGTGGTACACCAAGGTCTACCAGGAGCATAATTTCGAGGCGACGCTGCAGGAGCACGTCAATCACCGCGATATCGTGTTCTACGGCAACCCTGACTTCTACTGGGGCTACAACAACCCGGACGTCGTCAAGCTGATCGCTGACGCAGAAGCCGCCAACTCGGTTGACGAGCAGACCGCCAAGCTGACCGAAGCCAACAAGATCATCGCCGAGGATGCCGCCAGCAACTGGCTCTACCTCTATCCGCAGATCGTGGTTTCGGCCGCCAATGTCACCGGATATCCGGTCAATGGCCTCAATTCGCAGTTTTTTGCCTACGGCATCAAAAAAGCGAACTAGCAGCTGGCGCAAGACTGGCTAAAACACGGGGGCCGGACACATAGTTTGTCCGGCCCTTCTCATTGGGCTAGGTTCATTCCCAGTCCCCAAATCGAAAGATCCGACCCATTCTCGCCTATACCCTGCGCCGGTTGGTCATTCTGCTATTCTCCCTGCTGATAGCGGCCATCGTGCTGTTTATCCTGCTCCGCCTATTGCCCGGCGATCCCGCCAATGCCTTGCTCGGCGTTGGCGCGACCGAAGCCCAGATCGCCGCTGCGCGCGCGCAGGTGGGGTCGGACCAGCCGCTCTATGTCCAGTTCGCCGCCTTCATCGGAAACCTGGCGCGCTTCGATCTGGGAACGTCCTTTGTCAGCAAGGCATCGGTTGTTGGGGAAATCGGCAACCGCCTGTCGGTTACCCTGCCCCTGACCTTCCTGGGCTTCATCGCCGCCCTGATCATCGCGATCCCTCTGGGGATCATCGCCGCCGTCCGCTCCAACAAATGGTATGGCGCGGCCATTTCGGTGGTTTCCCAGCTGGGCATCGCCATTCCGGTGTTCTGGGTCGGCATCCTGCTGGTCACGCTCTTCGCCATCAACCTGCGCTGGCTGCCCTCGGGCGGATTTCCACTCAAGGGGTGGGCCAATTTCGGCGAGGCCGCGACGGCTATGGTGCTGCCCGTGCTGACGATTGCGCTGGTCATGTCGGCATCCATGCTGCGCTATGTGCGCGCGGCGACGCTCGAAGTGCTGGGCAGCGACTATCTCCGCACGGCCCGCGCACTGGGCTCGTCCTTCCCTGAAGCGCTGATCCGACATGGCCTGCGCAATGGCGCGGTGCCGGTGATTTCCATTCTGGGCATTGAACTGGCCAGCACGTTCCTGGGTGCAGTGGTGATCGAGAAGGTGTTCAGCCTGCCCGGTCTCGGTTCGATGCTGCTGCTCGCCATCCAGCAGCGCGACTATCCCAATGTGCAGGGCGTGCTGTTTATCTCCACCCTGCTGGTTCTGCTCATCGGCTTCGCCGCCGATCTGGTGCAGCGCGTCATCGATCCGCGACTGCGTGATCGGGGAGCCGCCAAATGACCGCCGTTGACCAAATCGCCCCCGCCCGCCGTCGCAACTGGAAATCCGTGACCCTGTGGGTAGGCCTGATCCTCGTCGCGCTGCATGTCGTCATCGGCCTGCTGACACTCGTCTGGACGCCCTATGATCCATCCGCCATGACCGGCGGGCGGCTCGAGGCCCCGTCTCTCGCGCACTGGGTCGGCACCGACCGGCTCGGCCGCGATTTCCTCACCCAGATCATGATCGGCTCGCGCATCGCGCTGATCGTCGGCATCGGCGCCGTTGCCATCGGCGCGGTAATCGGCGTGACGCTGGGCCTGCTGGCGGCGTTTGCCACCAAGTTCCTCGATGACGTCCTTGCCGCCGCGCTCGACATTCTCATCGCTTTCCCGACGCTGCTGATCGCCATGCTGGTGGTCGCAGCCAGCGAAACGGCGACGCTGGGTTCGGCTATCATCGCGCTGGGCATTGCGCTGTCCGCCATTGTGGCGCGCCTCACGCGCATTCTAGCCAAGCGCGTGCTGCTGATGGACTACATCACCGCCGCCCGCACGTCGGGCACGTCGTGGCTGGGCATCGTCTTCACACACGTGCTGCCCAATATCTGGCCGACGCTTTCGGTCAGCTTCGCCCTGCAATTCGGCCTCGCGGTAATCGCGGAAGCGTCCCTCTCCTATCTCGGGCTGGGGGCACCGCCGCCCAACGCCTCGTGGGGACGACTGCTGCAGGAGGCTCAAGGCACCGTATTCACGGCGCCGATCGGCGCCATAGCGCCCGGCATTGCGCTGGTTTCGCTCGTTATCGGCATCAACCTGCTGGCTGACGGCCTGCGCGACACCATCGACCCGACGAGGCGCGCACGATGACCGCTTTGCTTGATATCAAGAACCTCACCATCGGCACGCCCGATATCCAACTCGTCAAAGGGATCGACCTGACCATCGCGCCCGGCGAGCGCGTCGGGCTGATCGGGGAGTCCGGCTCGGGCAAATCGCTCACCGCCATGGCGGCAACCGGCCTTCTTGCTTCAGGCATTGCGGCAGGTGGATCGGTCGTTCTCGGCGGACGGCAGGTGATCGGCGCCCCGGAGAGCCTGCTGAACACCCTGCGCGGCCGCGTGGCCGCCTTTGTGTTTCAGGAGCCACTCACGGCGCTGGACCCACTGATGCGCATCGACCGCCAGATCGCCGAACCGGTGAAACGCCGGGCGGCGCGGAATGGCCAGACCCTCTCGCGCGAGGCCGTGCACCAGGCCGTTCTGGCCCTGATGCAGGACGTTGCCCTGCCCGATCCGGAGCGCATCGCCCGCGCCTATCCACATGAAATATCCGGCGGCCAGCGCCAACGCGTGGCTATCGCCATGGCCCTTGCCTGCCATCCCGACCTCCTTATCGCCGACGAACCCACGACCGCACTCGACGTGACCACTCAGGCCGAAATCCTGGCGCTGCTCGACCGGCTGGTTCGCGAGCGCAATATGGCGCTGCTGTTCATCAGCCACGACCTGCCGGTTGTCGCGACCATTGTCGATCGCGTCGTGGTGCTGAGGCAGGGCGAGATCGTTGAGGTCGGGGCTGTAGCCGAAGTCTTCTCGCGTCCCCAGCACGATTACACCAAATCCCTCGTCTCGGCCGCGCATGCCTTTGACGCCGCTCTGGGAGGCGCCAAATGAGCCTGCTTTCCGTTGAGAATGCCAGCTTCGGCTATTCCCGCACTCAGACCGTGTTGCATGGCGCATCGCTCGACATTGCACCGGGCGACAGCATCGGGCTGGTCGGGGAGTCCGGTTCGGGCAAAACGACCCTGCTCCGGCTGCTGCTTGGCCTGACCCGCCCTTCCGCGGGCAGCATCACCTTCAAGGGCGAAACGCTCGATCCGCGAAACAGCGCCTTCATGCGGACCTATCGGCGGCAGGTGCAGGTGGTGTTTCAGGACCCCTATTCCTCGCTCGATCCGCGCCAGAGCGTATTCGCCATCGTGGCCGAACCACTGCGTTCGCTCAAGATTGCGGGCGACCATCGCAAAATGGTGGCCGATGCCCTAGTTTCTGTCGGGCTCGATGCCTCGGTAGCCGACCGCTATCCGCATGAATTTTCGGGCGGTCAGCGCCAGCGCATCGCCATTGCCCGCGCCATTGTTTCTGGGCCGAGCCTGCTGCTGGCCGATGAGGCCGTCAGCGCGCTGGACCTATCGACGCGCATCCGCATCGTCGAGCTGCTCAAGAGCCTCAGCCAGACGATGACGCTGGTTCTGGTATCTCATGACCTGGGCGTTGTCGCGGCGCTCTGCGAACGCATCGTCATTCTTGAGCGGGGCCGTATTGTCGAACAGGGCAAGACTGCCGACATTCTTGCTAGCCCCCAACACCCCTACACTCAGCGGCTGCTTGCCAGCGTGCCGCGCATGCCTGCCTGAAGGAGCCGATCATGTCCGATTACGAAGCCAATCTCGATGCCTGGAAAGCCAAGCGCGTCGCCAACCTCAAGGCGCCCGAAGGCTGGCTCAACATCATCGGCCGGTTCTGGCTGGAGACCGGTACGGTGACCGTCGGCACCGCAGCCGACAATGATCTGGTGATTTCTGCCGGCCCCGACCATGTCGGTTCATTCACGCAGGATGCCGAGGGCAATGTAACGTTCACGCCGGCCGATGGCGGCGCGCCGCAGGTCCTCAAGCTCGACAAATATCATCCGCCCCGCTTCACGGTCGGCAACCTGCTGCTGGAAGTCACCACTCTCAACGGCGAGAATGCCCTGCGCATCCGCGACACGGCATCGACCGCGCCTAACGAACTGGAAGACCTCGAATACTTCCCCACCCGCCCCGACTGGCGCAAGGTGGCCGAATGGGTGTCATTGGAAGCGCCCAAGGGCATGACCGTCGATACCAGCAAGTCGATCCCGACAGACGTGGAAGCGACCCACAAGGCTGTGTTCAACCATGACGGCCAGCAGTACGAGCTCTATGCCACGCACGGTACCGCGACCGCGCCGCAATTCGTCATCCGCGACCTGACCTCGCGCGACAGCACCTATCCCGCGTCGCGCTTTGTGTTTGGCGAGGACGTGACGGACAAGACCGTGGTGCTGGACTTCAACAAGGCCATCAACCCGCCTTGCGCCTTCACCGAGCATGCCGTGTGCCCGTTGCCGCCGACAGAAAACGTGCTGCCCATCCGCATTGAAGCCGGTGAGAAGCGCCTTAAGAACAGCCACTAATCGATTCAAGTAGCGACAGATTTCGCTCCCGCCGCGGCGGGGGCGGCCAGCGGCAGGCAGACTTCAAACTCCGCCCCGCCCTCGACCGCGTTATTGACCGATACCCGGCCATGGTGCCTGCGAACGATATCGCGGACGAGGTTCAGGCCCAGCCCGGCGCCGTGCTGCAAGGGCGTGACCCGATGGAACGGCTCGAAGATCTCGGACTGGTCACCGGGGCCAATGCCCGGGCCGGTGTCGGTGACCCTGAAGCTGCCGTCATGCTGCACGCTCACTGCGATGCTCACGCCACGCCCGCCATGTGCAATGGCGTTTTGAATGAGATTTGTGACGGCGCGCGATAACGCACCGCTGTCGCCCATAACAAAAACGCTCTCGGCGTCGGACTCGAACGATATTTCGTCGCCTGCCGCAATGGCGAGCGGCGCAAGATCGGCCGCCACCTGTGACACCACTTTCACCAGATCCAGCCGCTCGAAGGGTTGTGGGGACAGGTCCATGCGCTGGAGATCCAGCAGCTGGTTGGCCATGCTGCCCAGGCGAGCGACGTCCAGTAGCAGCCGGTGCTTGTCCTCGTTCTCGGGAAGCAATTCCAGCCGGGTCTGCAGGATGGCGATCGGAGTGCGCAACTCATGCGCCGCGTCGGCCATGAAACGATGCTGACGTTCAGCGCCCTCGTCGAGCCGCTGCAACGCCTGGTTGATTGCGTTCACCAGGCCATGCAACTCGCTGGGAACGCTGCTGGCGGACAGCCGCACGCCACGCTGATCTACGTCGATGGTGTCGGCCACTTTAGCGACCTCCTCGACACCCCGGAACTGGTGACGAAGGATGAACGGAATGACCAGAAGCGATGTCAGCGACAGAAAGAGCAGCAGGCCAACGAAGAATGGGTTCGAAAAAGCGATGAAGAGCTGCTGCGGTCCAAAGCTCGGCCCACCGCCCGTCATCACCCACAGCTTGCCGACCTTGCTGTCATGGGTACGCACGATGGCGGCCGGCGCGTCGGGATTGCCGATGTCGGCGATATTGGCCGCGTTGATGCGAGACAGATTGGGTGCGGCAAAAACCAGAACGTCTGGAAGCCTGCCAAGACTGGCCGAGTTACCGTCGGCGTCGGTGACAAAGGCCCAAAAGAATGGGTATTCGCTCGACAGGGCCTCGATGCGCTTGTTGGGGTGCAGTTCCAGATCACCGGCCTGGTTACGGACGATGGAACTGACGAGGTCACCCACGACCCTGTCGTCGAGCATCTGACCGCTGCCCAGCAGATGAATGATCGGAATGGCGGCAACGAAGGCGAATGAGGTGAGCACGACCGCTTGCATGACGATCATGCTGCGAGTCAGCGTGCTGCGTAGCGACCGTCTGCGAATGCTCATGACACCGCCTTGAGCAGATAACCCAAGCCGCGAATGCCGTGAATCTCTACCCCGGCACCGGCCAGCTTGCGGCGCAGGCGAGAAATGTGGGCATCGAGAGTATTGGACGCGATTTCGTCATCGAAGCCGTACATCGCCTCTTCGAGGGCTGTGCGGGACACGGTGCGCCCGCAGCGTCGCATCAGGATTTCCAGGGCGAGCAGCTCCCGCCGCGTCAAGTCCAGCGGTTCGCCATCGACCTGGGCCGATCGATCCGTGAGGTTGAAGCTGAGCTTACCAACATTGGCAATCGTCTCGCCGATCTGGGCCGGTCGGCGCATGACGGCGCGAAGGCGGGCCAGCAATTCATCGGTCAGGAACGGCTTGGCCAGATAATCGTCGGCCCCGGTATCGAGACCCGTGACGCGATGATCGGGCGTGCCCAGCGCCGAAAGAACGATGATCGGCAGACCCGCGCGTTGCTGGCGCAGGATGGGAATGAGGGACAGGCCATCGCCGTCGGGGAGCTTCCGATCGAGCAGCACGGCATCATGCAGACCGCCCATCGCGGCCTCCTCGGCCATCGCCAGCGTCGACGCGTGATCGACGATAATGTCGTGCCGGCTCAGGGCCGCGGTCAGCGCACGGGCCATGTCCATCTCGTCCTCGACCAGCAAAATACGCATCAGGTGTCCTTTCGATCACCGCCCACTATACAGCCCAAGGTTGCCGCTGCATTGCACGCAGCGCAACGCAGGTTCCCGCCCGAATGCCGGTCGAAGTCCATCTCCGCAATGTTGGCACAACCTGGGAGGGTCAAACGAGGGGCGTTCAAAAGAAAGGAACTCTCCATGAAAGCCATTACCTCCGCAGCACTGGTCGCAATCGTTGGCCTCGCCGCATTGCCAACCGTCGCAATGGCAAACGATTCCGTTCACGGTCGCGACACCAATGCCGTTGAATCGGCCCTGCGCCACAGCGGCTACAACGTGAGCGATCTGGAAGAGTGGAGCACCTACATCCGCGGTTGGGTTGTCGATGCAAACGGCCACACGACCATGCAGCTGTTCGACAAGGACACCCTGCAGCCGGTCCGCTAAGCCTACCAAAAAGCTGCAGGCCCTGGTGACCTGCAGCTTTTCGTTTGCGCCAATACCATCGGGCGGGAGGGCGCGTTGCATTGGGGGCTCGTCAGCCCTCCCTAAGCCTCGGCGGACCAAGGCCTGCCCGCATTGGACTGCCAAAACAGGCTGAAAAGAATCCTACAACCGGCACGTCCGGCATAAGCTTTTGGGACTAGCGTGCGTCCAGCATCGCCCCGTCATAGGCGCCCAGCGTCTCGTAAGCCTTCTCGGTGAAGCTGAGATCGACGACGTCCTCCAGGCCCACGACCTTCACTTCAGCAAAATCAGGGTTGCCGTAAACGAAGTCGACCGACTTCTCCAGCTGACCCGCATTCATGCAGCCATAGACGCACCAGCGGTTGGCGATCAGCGACGATGTCATCTTGATATTGTCGGGGGTCAGATCAGGCCGCGCCGCCACTGCCTCATCGATCCAGCGCTGCGGATCAGCAGCCATGGCGCGCGAGGTATCGATCAGGGCATCGGTAAAGCGCTGCAGCGCCTCGCGCTTTGCCTCGATCGTCGTATCGAGCGTGGCGACGAACTTGGAGAGCGCCGGGCCCCGGCTCGAGAACTCGTCCGAGTCGAGCAGCACGTGTACGCCGGGCACGTCGACAATCGACATATAGGTGCCGAACGACACAGTGGTCGCGTCGACCCGGCCGGCGGCGAGCGCCTGCACGCGAACATCGGGCGCGCCGATGGCCACGAAATTGGGATCGGTGTCTTCCATGCCGAAGCTGCGCAGCACCACGCGCGTCAGCTGGTGGTCGAGGCTGCCATTGTCGGCGATGGCGTAGGCCTTGCCCTTCAGGTCCTCCATGGTCTCGATCTCATCCTTGGCGGCGATGAGGAAATTGCCGCCCATCGAAACACCAACGATGCCCCGAACCGGCAGGCCATTGTCGGCACGCAGGCGAATGGCGGCGTCCATGGTGATATCGGCCACATCGACCGCGCCGGAGTTGAGAGCGGCGACGGCCTGGGGCGTCCCATCGAGCGCCACGATGGTGACTTTGACACCATGCTTTTCGTAGTAGCCAAGTGACTCGGCCAGCTTGAAGACCGACGCATTGGTTGGATTGAAGTTCGCGTCGATCACGCCGAGAGCGAGCTTGATTTCCAGCATGTCGGTTGGTTGGCTCATGGCGCTGCCAACGCCTATCAGGCTGATCGCTGCGGCGCTCAACGCGGTGCCAACAGCACGCGCCAGCCATTTCATCTTGATTGTCATGCAAAATCTCCTGCGGACGGCGTCCGCTGTATTGAAAGGCAGGGTCAGGCAGGGCGCCCGAAGATGGGGAGGGATTTGAATTCGTCGCGCAGAATGGCCGAGGGCTGCTCGTGGCCCATCCAGCCGTTGATCAGCGTCGAATAGATGCGGCGGTAATCGGTGGTGTATTTGAGGTTGCCGTCGTCGAGATCGGTCAGGCTGGGAATGCCGCCATACTGGCCTCCGCTCACCGGTTTACCGATGACGAAGGCCGGGCCGGCGGTGCCGTGATCGGTGCCGAGGCTGGTGTTTTCGGCCACGCGGCGCCCGAACTCGCTGAACACCATGACCACGACGTCGTCGGCACGGCCCAGCCGCTCCATATCGCGCACGAAAGCGGAGATGTGGTCGGACGTGTAGGACCAGAGCCGGGAGTGCAGGTCGCCCTGATAGACGTGGGTGTCGAAGGCGTTGTTGCGATAGGGAACGTAGTAGACCTTGGTCGGGAAATCGGCCGCGACCAGCGCGGCAACCTTCTCCAGACCAAAGGGCGCCAGCCCATAGTCGATTGGCGATTCGTAGTCGTTCCAGGCGTCACGAACCAATTGCTCGGCCGAGTTGGCGCTGGCCGCGATATCGAACATGAAATCCAGCGCCGGATTGGAGCTGCCATTGCCGCGGCCGTCGATGGCGTTGAAGGCGGCCTTCTGCTCTTCGAACATGCGCCGGGTGAAGTTGTTCGGATTGTCGAACACCAGCGGCACGTGATTCATCGAGCGCACGGCCAACGACTGGTGGTCGTCGATATTGACGAGGAAATTGGTCGTGTGGCCCAGTGGATCGATGGCGTCAGCCATGCGGCCCAGCCAGCCATAGGCTTCACCGCTATTGGGCGCCCCGGTCTGCCAGAAAGCCATCGAGGAGAAATGGGAGAACGAGGGCTGGTCATAACCCACCCCATGCACCACGCCCATCAGCCCGTCCTTGTAGAGCCGCTCAAAGCCGGTCATCGTCTTCTGGAAACCGAAATGGTCGTCGATGCGCAGGAGCTTGTCCTTCCGGATCCCAAGATTGGGGCGCGCCGAATAATAAGCGTCGTCGGCATAGGGAATGACGGTGTTGAGCCCGTCATTGCCGCCGGAAAGCTCAACGATGACCAGAATGCGGTCGTTGATATCGGCCTGGGTCCCGGCCACTTTGGACCAGACCGGCGACGTGCTGATGCCACCGGCACCACCCAGCACCATGCTGCCGAAACCCGATTGCAGCAGTCCCTCGCGCTCGGTGCCACTGAGCCTGGTCTTTTTGGCCATTTGCTTTCTCCGATCAGGCGAGTTGGTACTGGGGGGAGCTCATGATGAGGTGAGCGACGAGCCGGAGCGCGTGCTCCATGTAGGTCTGCGCCTCGGCCAGCTGGCTGGTGCCGAGCTGCTCATCGAGTGTCGCAATCAAGGCTTCGCGTGCCGGCGGCGTCACGGGGACGCGGAGGAACTGCCGCAGCAGCGCATCCACCGCCTGGTCCGTGGTTTGCGCGCCTGCATCGGTGACAATGTCGGACAGGCTGAACTGGGCGGCGGCCCGCAGCGTCGGCTTCAGCTTGCGCAGGGCTTCCTGATAGCCAGAGAGGCTGGCGTAGCGGGTGTTGAAGCTCTCCTGGATGCCTTCGGCGGTGCTGGGCGCAGCGCCCTCTTCCAGCGTTGCCGCCGTGATCTCCATGCCCGCAATGATGTTGCGGTTGACGCGCCGGACTTCGCCGCCTGGATCGTGGTTGGGGTCCCTGAAGTCGATGATGTTTGGGAACATAACCTCACGGGCGAAATTGCCGCGTTCAAACAGCAACCCCGGCGTAATCCACGATCGCCCCTGCCCCCAGCCGGCAACGGTCGGCGGATAGAGCAGCACCTGCCCGAGCGTCTTGCTGACGGTGTGGGGATCAGGGATGCCCGGCAGCGCGGCCAGGCCAAGCTTGCGATAGGTGGACACGAGCAGTTCGGTCGGCGACTTGATATGGCTGCCCAGCGATGGCTCGCTGTAGAAATCCTCGGACAGGAACACCGTGGTGAGGAAGGGCGCGATCTCGTAGCCACCGTCGCGCAGCAGTGCGCCGAGCTGGATGGCGAAATCGGGCGACACCTCTTCGCGAACGAAGAAGCGATAGAGCTTGGTGGCGATGTAAACAGCGGTCTGGGGCTGTTCGAGGATGATGCGTAGAATGTCCTCGCCGGTGAAATTGCCGGTGCGGCCCAGGAAGGTCTTGGTGCCGCCATCGTGCAGGGTGGGATCGACAACAAAGGTTAGGTCATCATTGCCCCAGCCGGTAAAGGCGCGGGCGGCCTCGCGAATGTCGTCTTCGCTGTAATTGCCGACCCCCATTGTGAAGAGTTCCATGACCTCGCGGCCGAAATTCTCGTTCGGGGCGCCCTTCACATTCTGGGCAGCATCAAGAAACACCAGCATGGCCGGGTCCTTGGCCACGGCGACCAGCAGGTCACCAAAGTTGCCGGTGGCTCCAGCACGCAGCGTTTCGAGCTGCAGCATGATCTTGCGATAGTCGCGCAGCTTTTCTTCGCTAGTCGCGAAGTGACCATGCCAGAACAGCGTCATCTTCTCTTCCAGCGGGCGGGTGGTGCGAACCATGCGGTCGGCCCACCAAAAGGCCAGTCGCCTGGTTTCGAGAACGCTGGCCCGCAGCCAGAAGAAGAAGCGATTGGTTACGGGTTGCAGCGGTCGCGCGCCGTCCGGCTTGACCCGAACGCCCATTGCTTCCCCGGCGCGCTCGGCCTGAGAGGTCGCGGCGGGCCGGCTGACGGGGAAATCCTTGAGGGAGGGATCCCAAAACCCGGATTCCTCAAAGGGGCTGAGATGGCTGTGATCGACACCGACATAGTCCACCAGCGAGGCGACAGCCTGCTCTGTCCCCATGGCCGTGAGCCGCTCGATCTCCGCTGGTGTGCCGCCAAACCCGGCGCGCTCCAGCAGATGAGCCGCCCGTTCATAATTCCAGTCGGCGCGCTGTAGCGGCGACAAGTTCTCAGCGCGTGGACCCTGCATACAACCATACCTTGCAGCGCCGATCCCCTGCGGCGCCTCGTATGGAAATGCTAGGATAGCAGTCCGGCCAAAGCCAGTTGCTCAGGCCGTCTGGGCACCTATCAGTGCCATAGGAAAATCCTATGGGGTCGCCGCTTCCTCCTTCGGGAACGCACCGGCCAGTTCCTCAAGCTCGGCCCCATCGCGCACCATGTCATGGATGCGCGACCACAGGTGATCCCGCATCGCCGCAAAGGCGGGTAGCGTGCGCGGGTCGTTCTGCCAGCGCGGTTCGGGCAGTTCGACATCGACGATTTCGTCAACGCGACCGGGGCGCGGACGCAGCAGCACGATGCGCTGCGAGAGCAGGATGGCTTCGTCGATATCGTGCGTGACGAAGACGATGGCCATGCGGCGGCGCGACCACATCTGCAGCAGTTCCCGCCGCAGCACCTCGCGCGTCATGGCGTCGAGAGCAGCGAACGGCTCGTCCATGAGCAGAACCTTCGGCTCAACCGCCAGCGCGCGGGCCAGGCCGACGCGCTGCTGCATGCCGCCCGAGAGCTCATGGGGAAAGGCATCGGCGAAATCACGCAGACCGACGGCCCCCAGCAGGGCCAATGCCCGCTCAGACTGTTCCTTGCGATCCAGCCCGCGCAGGGCCAGCACGAACTCGATGTTCCCGGCAACCGTTCGCCAGGGCAGCAGCCGCGCGGACTGGAAGACCATGGCCAGATCCGGGCCTGGCTGGGGCGCGGCTCCCATCACCTGCACCGAGCCTTCATCGACCGGGATCAGGCCGTTGATGAGCCGCAGCAATGTGGTTTTGCCGCAGCCACTTGGGCCGACCAGGCTGATGAACTCACCCGGGCGCACATCGAAGGAAATATCCTCGAGCGCGCGGACCCGGCCATCCTTGAAGGACTTGCCAATGTTGCGCAGCGAAATCAGGGGTTGAGGCGTCGTATCCATGATCAGCGACCGTCCGAGAGTGACAGCCGCCAGCGGCCGATGCGGTTTTCTGCGTAGCGCAGCAATGCGGTAATGAGCGTGCCCAGCGCCATGAGCACGATGACGACGGCGAAGTAGCGGTCCATCTGGAACCGGTTGCCGGCCGCGATCAGCAGGCCACCGAGACCCGATTGCGCCATGGTCAGCTCGGCGATGACAGTGCCCACTGTGCTGATCGCCGCCCCGATGCGCAGTCCGCTCAGAATGGACGGCAGCGCGTCAGGCACCATGACATTCCAGAACAGCGTGGCCCGATTGGCGCCAAAGGCGCGGCCCATTTCGACCAGGTCCTTGTTGGCATTGGCAATACCCGCCGCGGTGTTGATGAGGATGGGGAAGAGCGCCGCATTCCACACCACCACCACCTTGGCCTCGGTGTAGAGGCCGAACCAGACGATGATCAGCGGAATGAAGGCTGCCCCGGGGGTTGAGTTCATCGCATTGACGAAGGGATCGAGCACGCGGCCCATGAACCGGAAGCCGCCGAGCAGAATGCCGAAGGCAATGCCGGTGGTTGCCGAGAGCAGGAAGCCCAGGCCCAGCACAGTCAGCGACTCGCCCAGCGCCCGCAGCATTGTGCCGTCCGTCCACATTTTGATGCTCTCATCGAGCACGTCGAAAGGGTGCGGCATGGTCAGATTGCCGGCCGTCGCGTTGAGCAGATACATGCCGAACAGCAGCAGGATGGCGATGCCGATCTGCGTCCCGAGCACCACGCTGCGCTCACGCCTGCGCCGCGTTTTGGCCTTTGCGGCCAGCGTCGCAACCGACGAAACTGTCGACGCGGAACGGGCAACAGTGGCCTGTTCGTTGCGACCTGGCGGCGGCGCCAACTCGGTCATGAGCGGTTTCCTTCCGGCTTCAAACATGGGCGATTGCGACTGCTGCGATCCGGGGTTGCCCGCCCTTCCCCGGCTGCGTCGCGCATAGTGAGTATCCGCCAAACCGGGCATGGCAAACATTTTTTCTTCCAAGGCGACCGGCTTCAAGTAGACTTTGGGCGTCGACAGCGCCCCAGATGCGCTTCGAACAGGGGAACTAGATCTTCATGGACGATAACCGCTCCGGGGCGCGAAAAGGCCCGGCGACCAGCCTGCCGCAAGCGACCCGCAAGCGGCAAAAGGCCGACGACCTCACGCTGCATCAGTTGCGCGTTTTCTGGGCTGTTGCCCGGTCGGAAACCCTTACGAAAGCGGCCAAACAACTCGGCCTTGCGCAGCCATCCCTGTCCCAGCAACTGGGCAAGCTGGAGGCCAATGTCGGCACGCGGCTGTTCCACCGCCGCTCCAACGAAATGGAGCTGACCGAGGCCGGCACCTACCTGCTGCCCAGGGTCGAACACGTCCTGCGCTCCATCCGCGAACTCGAAGATGGACTGGCCCAATTCAGCGGCGGGCAGCGGCTGACCATGCGGCTGGCAGGCATCAATTCCGTGATGCGCGGACTGCTTCCGGCGGCTGTGGGCCGCATGCAGACTCGATTCCCCGAACTGGATTTCGACATTCAGGAAAGTTCTCCGACCGAGATTCTCGACCTGCTTTATGGCCGTCGAATCAATCTCGGCCTGGTGGCGGCCAATTCGGTGGCGCAGGCCAGCGTGGGCTTCGTACAGGTCCCCCTGCTCGACGATCCCTATGTTCTGGTCGTGCCGCAGTCGCTGGAGCTCGATGGGGTCGTTGACCCGCAGCGTGAGCTTGACCCGGCGAGCTGGACGATTCTCAATCAGTCGATCCAGTTCATCTTCGGCAGCCAGCAGGCCAATCGCGTGTCGGACTGGTATGACCGGATGCTGCCCCAGCACCGCGTTGTCGCGCAGTGCCGCAGCTTCGAGACCGCTATTGGCCTGGTTCGTGCCGGATCTGGCGTGTGCATGGCCCCCGCCCTGGCGACCATGGGGACCAATGGTGCGGCCGGCGGCGTCAGGCTCTATCGGGTTCAGGCCCCGCCCCGCCGGATCGTCGCGATGATCCCGTCGCAATATCGCCGGCAGGATCCTTACGCGACCCTGCTCGACCTGCTGCAGGAAGTTTCTGCCAGCCACGTCGTGCCCGGCTTGCTCGAAACCCCGCCATTTCTAGCCATCGACGCACCAGCCGATTTCTAGCGACGCCAAAACGCATCGCGGAAGCGCGCGGGCGATCGGTCTGAATATTTGGGAAGATGGAGCGGGTAGCGGGAATCAAACAAGAAAGGTAGTGAATTTAATTTCAATACGTTGTGCCGAGTAGCGCAGCGAATGTATCACAGGTTGTAGCGCTATTTGTAGCACAGAACGCTGGCGATCATTTCGACGACGGTCGCCTCTCGCCAGCAGGTCCAGTGCATCAAGCAGTTCCTCCTTCGGCCAGCGCCGCGCTTGGCCGCCCGCATGTGGCCGAGCGCCCTTGCGTGGTCGGCGTGGCGCTGGTGATGGTGGGTTGCGTGCGATAGACGGCGTCCCCACCGGCATTCGGTGATGGGAGGGCGCGGACCTTGAGTTTGTTCCGCCTAGTCCACCATTTCGATGCTCTAATCCCTGGGCCCTGGGCCCTGGGCCCTTGGGGAGAGTTGGCACAAGGGGCAGTTTGATAGAGGTTCGCATTGCGCCCCATTCCAGACGTTCAAGTCGCCTCGGCGACTTCCTAAAGCTGCCATTGCCATCGACCCGTTTAGGTGACCAGTTTGGGGTGGTGGAAAGCGGACTGACCGCTACCAGTCAAACTATCTGCAAAAGCAGACCTAACAACAGGCCGACGCCTTCGGCTGCGATCCGCAGCATGCCGCTGCCCGTGTCGCCTGCTCCGCGCGGTGACGTGGCTTGCATATGGCCTGTCGAATGCCGAGCACCAGTATCGCCGCTTGGTCGGTGATGCTTACCTCGGCAATGTCATAGACCCGCATTGCCTCGCCTGGCCGACCGATTTCGATGGTGAGGCGGGCGCCATGGTCCAGCGACACCTTTTGGTCAACCAGGCCTAGGATCGAGCGGAATTTCCCCGTCGTCATCTGGGCCTTTCCGTCCGATCCCGGAATGTCTTCCACCTGGAGCACGGTCTCCGACCAGCTGTCGGAGTTCCCACCGCAATCGAGCGTGACAAACGATCCGGCCTTTACCTCAGTCACGTGGAATCCAGTCTGAACGGCGCGACCCTCGTACACAATGGAAAGGACTCGGTCATCATGGCCGTCTAGGCGACCCAGAACCTCGGCCAGAGTGCTATCGACTTCGACATAGGCGGTTGCATGGGCGTTCATGTTCAGCTACCCAATGATTCAACAATCGTTGAGATATTGAAATGAAACTTGAAGAACCGCAAGCCCTCGATGCGTTCGCCGCCCTATCGCAGGAAACGCGCCTGCGAATGGTTCGTGTCCTGGTGCAGGCCGGTCCTGACGGTCTGTCGGCCGGCGCAGTCGGTGAGGCTGTTGGCGCATCCTCGTCGGGCGCATCGTTTCACCTGGCGCACCTGGAGCGATCAGGACTGATCGAATCCCGCCGCGAGTCCCGCTCGATCATCTACAGCGCCAGCTACGACACGCTGGCCGGCCTGGTCGAATTCCTGATGCGGGACTGCTGCTCGGGCCACCCCGAAATCTGTGCACCTGCCGCCGCAGCGGCTGCCGCATGCTCAACCGCAAGGGAGACCGCATGTGTCTGCTGATCGGATCTACAATGTTCTTTTCCTCTGCACCGGCAATTCGGCCCGCTCAATCCTGGGCGAAGCCCTGATGAACCACATTGGCGAGGGTCGGTTCCACGCCTTTTCTGCAGGCTCGACACCCAAGGGTCAGGTGCATCCTCTCACTCTCCAGACCCTACGCCGGGCTGGCATCGCCACGGAAGGCCTGCGCTCCAAGCCCTGGGACGAGTTCGCTACCGCCGACGCTCCCCAGATGGATTTCGTCTTCACCGTCTGCGACAACGCCGCTGGCGAGGCGTGCCCTGTCTGGCCGGGCCAGCCGATGACCGCACACTGGGGTATCGAAGACCCCGCTGCCGTCACCGGCCCCGATTTCCGGCAGGAGGCCGCATTTGACGACGCCCTCAAGTACCTGCGGAATCGCATTGCGGCCTTCATGAGCTTGCCGCTCGCCTCGATCGATCGGATGTCGCTGACCTCGAAGCTCCAGGGGATCGGCGCCATGGACGGAACGACCCGCACCAGCAAGGGCGCCGCATGATGACCGTCTTCGAACGCTACCTGACCCTGTGGGTCGCCATCTGTATTGTCGTGGGCATCGCCGCCGGTCAGCTCTTTCCAGGCTTCTTCCAAGGCCTCGGTGCCGTTGAGTATGCTCAAGTCAACATTCCCATGGCGGTACTGATCTGGCTCATGATCATCCCCATGCTGGTTCGGATCGACTTCTTGAGCTTGCGCCAGGTCGGCGCGTACTGGCGTGGTATCGGCGTCACCGTTTTTATCAACTGGGCCATCAAGCCCTTCTCCATGGTGCTGCTGGGCTGGCTCTTCATCGGATTTCTGTTTCGTCCACTGCTGCCGGAAATACAGATCGACAGCTACATCGCCGGCCTCATCATCCTCGCTGCGGCGCCGTGCACGGCAATGGTGTTCGTCTGGTCGAACCTGGTCAAAGGCGAGCCGCATTTCACCCTGAGCCAAGTCGCACTCAACGACGCCATCATGGTTGTCGCCTTCGCCCCCATCGTCGGCCTGCTCCTCGGTCTATCGGCCATCACAGTGCCGTGGGATACGCTGCTGCTGTCGGTCGGCCTCTACATTGTCGTGCCCGTCATCGCCGCTCAATTCTATCGCAGGTGGTTGCTGGCCAGCGGCGGCGTCGATCGAATGAACCGAGCGCTGGCCATCCTGCAGCCGATCTCGATTGCGGCTCTGCTCCTGACGCTGGTGATGCTCTTCGGCTTCCAGGGTGAGCAGATCGTTGCCCAGCCGACCATCATCCTGCTCCTGGCCGTGCCCATCTTGATCCAGGTCTATTTCAACTCGGGCCTCGCCTATCTCCTGAACCGCGCCACCGGCGAACAGCATTGTGTTGCCGGCCCGTCCGCATTGATCGGCGCATCCAACTTCTTCGAACTGGCCGTCGCTGCGGCCATTGCCCTGTTCGGTTTCAATTCCGGTGCCGCCTTGGCGACCGTCGTCGGCGTGCTGGTGGAAGTGCCGGTCATGCTCTCGGTGGTCTGGATCGTGAACCGGTCCAAGGGCTGGTATGAACGCGGCGCTACCGTGAAAAATAACACAGAGACAAGAGCAGCCTCATGACCGTCACCATCTACCACAATCCCGAATGCGGCACGTCGCGCAATACGCTTGCCATGATCAGACAATCGGGGGGCCAGCCGACCGTGATCGAATACCTGAAAACTCCGCCAGACCGGCAAACCGTCGTGAGGATGATCTCCGATGCTGGCCTGACCGTGCGTGAAGCCGTTCGCAAGAAGGACACACCGTTCGAAGCACTCGGCTTGGCCGACCCTGCCAAGACCGACGATGACCTGCTCGATGCCATTGGCGAGCATCCGATCCTTCTCAATCGACCTTTTGTCATAACGCCTCTGGGCACGCGCCTATGCCGGCCTTCGGAGGTTGTGCTCGATATTCTGGAGAACCCCGACATAGGCCCGTTCACAAAGGAAGACGGCGAAGTCATCATCGACGCTGAAGGGAAGCGTGTTGTCTGATCTACCGAACCTTGTGCCTGCCGCTTTCCAGGTTCCCGACGTTTCCCAGCTCATATCGCCAGCGATTGACCACAAGCCGCGCATCCTCATGCTATATGGGTCGCTGCGAGAAAGGTCGTACAGCCGTTTTCTCACTGTCGAAGGCCAGCACCTGCTTGAGGCATTCGGCGCCGAGGTTCGGCTGTTCCATGCCAACGGTTTGCCGCTGCCGAACGATGCGCCGGATGACCATCCCAAGGTGCAGGAGCTTCGCGAAGCAATGCTCTGGTCCGAGGGTCAGGTATGGACGAGCCCGGAAAGGCACGGGGCCATGAGCGCGGTGATGAAGGCCCAGATCGATTGGATCCCGCTGCCGGACGGCGCCGTCAGGCCGACCCAAGGCCGTACGCTCGCCCTCATGCAGGTGTCGGGCGGCTCGCAGTCATTCAACGCGGTCAACCAGATGAGGATTCTGGGTCGCTGGATGAGGATGGTCACGATCCCCAACCAGTCGAGCGTGGCCAAGGCCTATCAGGAGTTCGATGAGGCTGGCCGCATGAAGCCGTCATCGTTCTCCGATAGGGTTGTTGATGTCATGGAAGAGCTGGTGAAGTTCACGCTCATCAATCGTGGCGTTTCCAACTACCTCACCTCCCGCTACAGCGAGCGCAAAGAAGCGGCAGCCAAGCTCGAAGAAAGGGTCGGCCTTCGGTCGATTTAACCCTCATGGCCGATATTGCCGCACTTGTGCCCGTTTCGGGGAAATCCTGGTTCATCACGGGCCTGGGCGTTGCCCAGATCGCGAGCTGGGGTTCGCTCTACTATTCCTTCCCGCTCATCGCCACCGCCATGGAGGCCGATCTGGGCTGGGACAAGACCCTGATCTATGGTTCGGCCACGCTGGGAGCGCTGCTGTCGGCCACGCTGGCGATCCCGATCGGGAAAGCGATCGACACGGGCAATGGGCGACAGGTGATGGCCGGCGCGTCGGTCCTGGCAGGCCTGCTTTTGGTGCTGTGGGCCGTTACCGACAATATCGTGCTGTTCTATATCGGCTCTGCCGGTGTTGGTGCCCTGCAAGCTGCCACCCTCTACGAACCGGCCTTCGCCGTTGTCGCCCGTCGCGCGGGCCCCAGCCACGCCAGGAACGGTATCACCGCGCTCACATTATGGGGCGGCTTCGCGTCCACGGTCTTCGTTCCGGTCGTCCAGGTCCTGCTCGACTTATTTGGATGGCGGGGAACGCTGGAAGTGCTGGCGGCCGTGAACATCATGTTATGCGCCACGCTCTACTTCGGCGTCATCGACCCCGCCCAAGATGCCCAGCGCCATGCGCCCGTGCCGGAAGCGAAATCGCGATCCCACTTGGGCGATGCGCTTCGCAACCCGGTATTCTGGTTCCTGGCCGCCAGCTTCACCGCCTATACCGCCAGCTTCTCGATGCTGCTGCTGCATTTCTACCCCATCATGCTTGAGCGCGGCTTCAACGAATATACCGTCGTGGCGGCCATGACGATCATCGGGCCAGCGCAGGTTGCCGGGCGCATTTTCATCATGGCCTTCGGCAAGGAAGCATCGGCCAGGCGTATCGGCTCCTTGGTGGTTCTGGGCTTCCCCATCGCCATGGGCCTGTTTGCCTGGGCACCTGCTGAGTTCGCATTCGTCGCCATTGCGGCCCTGGTCTATGGTGCGGCCAACGGCATCATGACGATTGTTCGCGGTATCGCCATCCCCGAGATGATTTCAAAGGAGGCCTATGGCGCCATCAACGGTGCCTTGGTCGTGCCGATGACGATAAGTCGAGCGCTGTCTCCATTGGCGGCAGCGGCACTATGGTCGGCCACTGGCAGCTATGCCACGACCATGGCCGCCGTGGTCGCACTCGCCGTGTTGATGGTGCTGACGTTCTGGGCGGCTGCGGCTACATCAAGGCGTCGACAATGATGGCATAAAGCGACCGTCCGCTTTCGTGGAGATAGCCTGCCTTTCCGAATGTCTGAAACGGGGTCGGCAGCGGTCTGGCAACAACGCGCCCCATTGCGGTCATTCAACAAGCGCTGCCAGCTTCCCGAAAGCGTACGTCACAGTTTGTGCACGAAACGGCGCATTTGAGGTGGATTGCCGACGGTCGGCAACAATGGCCGGACCGGGCATAGGTGACTTCGGCTTACAGCGAGAGGCCCGACACTCTTGGCACAGCCTTAGCAAGCGCTCCTGCACATCGGGATTACGCTTGCCTGAAGCCGGATCACGAACGGCCATGTGATGGAGGTACTCCCCGGAATATCCATCGAGGCCGGCGGCGCCGATGGCCAGCGCTGCCTGCGTTTCGGCGCCGGCGTCCGGATCGTCCGGCGCACTGCTGCCGCCCATGCGCGTCGGCACCCAACCTGGGTCCACCGCATTGCTGAGAGACTTGGGACGCAGCCGCGCCACGGCCATCGCCAGGGCAGTGACGTGTGCAATCCCCTGGGCGCGAGATACAAGCATCGAGGGTCCACCCCAAGCCACAATCTGGAGGTTGACCCCTTCAGAGTCATCGAAGTTTTGCCCGCGTCATCGCGCCGGTGCGGAGCCCAGGACGCCGTTTTTCTCGGGCGCGAAAGGCATATCTGGAACCACCGGCGTGGGGCGACGTTGACCAGTCACTGCTTAGCGGCAGTGCCGGTAACCAACGCATGAGGCCGATTTGCTGTCAGAACCCGAGGCGCCCAAGCTTGACGAAGCGAGCATGTGGTCCGTTCACCGCGCTCTTAGTCCGTTAATTGGCTCCGCGATCCACAATGGCACTCTTGTCAGGCCGGACCTCGCTTCAGCCATGGCATTGAGCGATGCGGACCGCCTAAGGGAAGAAGACCCCTTCACCGAGCATTTCATCGCCGACGTTCCCAATCGCATCATCGTTCATCGTTCACGGTTCGAAGTGGATCTCAACAGGGCGCGTGCTGCTGCGATCTACCGCAAGCCTGAGGATTCCTGGGGCCTGTCCGTTTGGCGGCAGTCGCTGTCGGACGAACAGATGGGCACATCCCTGGACTTTCACGATCGCTACTACGCGCTGCTCGCGAACATTCTGAGCGACCTTGAGGGCGACTTCGGACATTTCGTGCTGCTGGATGTGCATAGTTACAACCACCGGCGCAAAGGGGCCGACGCGGATCCATCGCCACAGTGCGAGGCCCCCACGATCAATATCGGGACGATATCAATGGACCGGGCGCGATGGAGCGACGTGCTCGACCCGTTCATGCAGAGCTTGCGCAGTTTCGAGTTCGAAGGACGCAGCATCGACGTCCAGGAAAACGTCGCATTCGAGGGGCGCGGGGAGCAGACGAGGTTCGTGCACGAGAACTTCCCCGATACCGGGTGCGCCATAGCTATCGAGTTCAAGAAGGTCTTCATGGACGAATGGACTGGCGAAGGCTACGAGGCAAAAATCAATAGTCTGCGTCACGCTCTGTCAAACTCCTTGCCGGTCCTCCTCGACTGCCTCAAGGCTCGCGGATGACCCGCATCGATGATGCGGCTCTGATCGCCCAGTTTGCATCGGCATTGGAAGCAGGCGAACCGATCCGGCGGGACTTTGGTCGCGGCGAACGCCTGCACATCGATCGTGCCCTGCCGTTCCTGGTCGTGCATATGGGGGCAGCGCGGCAAAGAGCGGCACGCAATGCCGTCACCGCAAATTCGTCCTATCTGCTGGTGCGCAGCAGGGCGCGGGCGAAAGCCGTTATTGAACTGATCGCCGAAGTAATGACGAAGCGCTTCGGTGCCTTCATTGTGGTGGATATGGCAGAACTGCCCCCCGACCACATTGCCGCTAACGCCGCCTCACTGCCCGAGTTTGACCTTACCATTTCAACGTCCACCGATGTCGGCGCAATGTCCGCTGGGGTGAAGTTTGCTGCTGCAGTGGAAAACGCACCAGCAGAATTCAGGCTACCAAAAGTGAGGCGTCTGGATGGCCGCGAAGACCCTGCGGCGATCTTGGCGCGGATGATGCCGAAAATCGCCTGGGTAACAACCCGCTTCGCGCCGATCTATCAAGTACCGGAATCCAAAGGCGTCTACCCGCAATTGCTCGAAAGCCTCGTCGCCAACATTGTCGATGCAGGTTTGCAAGCGATTGGTTCCTTTGTCGGCACTACCAAAAGCCTTGCAATATCCAGCCACCGGGCCTTGGGACGAAAGGCCTTTATCGACGTCGTTGAACGCGCAGATCGTGCGATCGATGAAGTGGCACGATCATTTGATGTCCTGCTTGCGGTCACGCCCATAAACGCCGCCGCGGCCTGGGAATCGTTCGAGAACTCAGGATTCGAGCGCGAGCCCAAACTGCTTTACCGGCCATTGAGCGTGGACATCAGCGAAGCGAAGCGCTCGTTGCATGCGATCAAACTGGACCACTTCGAAGATCCCGTGCTGACCGCGCTATATCGCGAGAAGCAACAGGAATTGGACTTGCAGTTATCGCTGCTTGGTGCCCGCGAGACACCACGATTCATCGAGCTTGGACGCGCACTCTATGGTCCGGTTGAAGACCGACTTCGCGATGCGGCGCGATCGATACTAAGTTCAACCAAGCCCAGGCGCTCACGCCAGATGCAGGACGAAGGCGCCGACAGCGCCTACCTGCAGCGCCGCGCCACTGCGATGATCAGCAGATACGCAGCGGAAAACGGGAGCTTTTCGCCAACGGTAGAGCTTCGCGACGATCTGCCTTCTGGCCTGCTGGTCTCCGGCGATAAACTGCTCATAGCCCGCAGCACCACAATGGCCAAAATGCGAGTTGACGCTCTGCTGAGCCACGAGATCGGTGTGCACTTGCTGACCTATTTCAACGGATCGGCCCAAGGACTTCGCCTATTCCGAACGGGCTTGGCGGGCTACGAGGGAGTTCAGGAAGGGCTGGCGGTACTTGCCGAATACCTGGTGGGAGGGATGACGGAGACCCGCCTGCGGCTGCTGGCGGCCCGCGTTGAGGGGTGCGCTGCGATGCTGACGGGCGCCAGCTTCGTCGATTGCTATCGGCTCGTGACCAGCTTTGGCCTGTCGGCCACCTCGGCATTCAACCTTGTCTTGCGCCTCTATCGCGGAGGCGGGTTGGCCAAGGATGCTGTCTATCTGCGTGGCCTCCTGGAGGTTCTCGAGCATCTGCGCACCGGTGGTCAGCTTGAGCCATTCTGGATGGGGAAGATCGCTACCAACCACTTTGCTGTCATGCAGGAATTGAGTGCACGCGGCTTGCTGCATGCCGCGCAAATTACACCTGCTTTCCTGTCTCACGACGGCGCGCAAGCACGGCTTGAGGCGGCCACTGCGGGCATGTCGCCCATCGAGATGATTTAGCGTTCAGGAGATACTATGCGCATAGCGTTTTTCGTAAATTCCCTCGAAGGCGAGACCGCCAACTATTCAACAACCCACCTGGCCTTGGCGGCCCTCAATCGCGGGCATGAAATCTGCTACCTGACGCCGGCGGATTTTGTGCTGCGACCGGATGACAGTCTGGTGATACGAGCCCTCACCCTGCCCTCCTCCAACTACAAGAAGGCGGAGACCCTGTTCCGGGACTTGCAGTCAAAGACCTCGGTCACAACCTTGGACGTTAGTGAAATCGACGTCTTGATGCTCCGCAACGACCCCTCCGAAGACGCCACTGAGCGTCCCTGGGCCGCGCATGTCGGCGCCATATTTGGACGAATGGCTGCCGAGCGCGGCGTTATTGTCCTCAACGATCCTGACGGGTTGGCGCGCGCCATGAACAAACTCTACTTCCAGGAGTTTCCAGCGTCGGTCCGTCCGGAGACACTGATCTCCAAGAGCATTGAAGAAATCCGCGCGTTCATTGAGGACCAGCCCCAAGGCGTCATCCTCAAGCCACTTCAAGGATCCGGCGGGAAGAATGTGTTCAAAATTGCATCTCCAAAGGAGGCGAACCTGAACCAGATTTTCGAGGCCGTCAGCGAGGAAGGCTATCTGATCGCTCAAGGGTTCATGCCCGAGGCAGCGGAAGGTGACGTGCGTTTTTTCCTGATGAACGGCATTCCCTTGCAGCGGCATGGCAAGTTCGCTGCATTCAGGCGCGCACCCGCCAAGGGCGAAATCCGATCAAATATTCATGCAGGCGGCAGCGCGGAGAAGATTGCGGTTAGCGATATCATGCTCGAGATCGCAGAGACGGTTCGCCCGAAGTTATTGCAGGACGGCATGTTCCTGGTGGGGCTCGACATCGTCGGCGAAAAGCTGCTCGAGATTAATGTCTTCACACCCGGTGGCTTAAACAACCTTTCGCAAATGTACGAGACCGACTTCGCTCACTCGGTCATCCTGGCAATTGAAAACAAGGCCTCCATCAAAGCTGCCTATGGTCAGGCCGTGTCCAATCGAGAACTTGCGGTATTGTAGCCGGCCGCCAGGGACTTCCGAGACATTTTGACCGGCCCAGCAAGCTCAAGGGAAATGGCATCCGATCGGCTTAGCCACGGGCGATCGGGTGGCCGAGCATGCCCGAGCTTGGCTGGATCTCGCCGTGACGGGCGACCATCCGCATCCCGATCGGAACGCATCGCGCAGGTAGGCCATTGACCTCCACGAAGCCATGGAAAGGAAGCGCGATGTCAGACCGTTTGAAAATGCAGGACCCCCGTTACCAATACCCGGCGCCCCCCTTCCCGAAACAGCCGCAGTCGGGCCCTGGCATCGTGGCCAAGATGGAGCCGGCGCCCGACCATGGCGAGTCTAGCTATGTCGGCTGCGGCAAACTGGCCGGGCGAAAAGCCCTAATCACCGGGGGCGACTCCGGAATCGGGCGGGCGGCGGCCATCGCCTTTGCCAGGGAAGGTGCCGATGTCGCTATCGGGTATCTGCCGGAGGAGGAACGTGACGCCAAGGAGGTCATCGAGCTGATTAAGGCGGCTGGCGTGCGCGCCTTGGCTTTGCCTGGCGATGTCACCGATGAATCCTGGTGCCGGGAAATGATTGATCGCACCGTCAAAGCCTTTGATGGTCTGGATGTGCTGGTACTCAATGCGGCGCGACAGAAGACCCGGCCCTCCGTGGCTGAGGTCTCTTCCGAAGACTTTGATCAGACGCTGAAAACGAACCTGTACGCCCTACACTGGACGGTGCAAGCTGCCGTTCCCCACCTGCCTCCCGGCGCCGCCGTTATCACGACAGCCTCGATCCAGGCCTTCGAGCCCTCGGCTCACCTGCTGGATTACGCAACCACCAAGGCGGGTATCGTTGCCTACACCAAGGCCCTGGCCGACCAACTGATCCAGAAGGGCATCAGGGCGAACGTTGTTGCGCCGGGGCCATTTTGGACGGTGCTGCAGCCCTCTGGGGGCCAGACGCAGGAAAAGGTGCAGAATTTTGGCCAGAACAGCACCTTCGGGCGCCCAGGACAGCCCGTCGAGATTGCCCCAATCTATGTGCTGCTCGCGTCACAGGAAGGGAGCTACCTGACAGGCGAAGTGTTCGGCGCCACAGGCGGACAAGGCGTCGTTTAGACTGCTCAACGCTCGGACTGACGGTGCTCGGAGTGAAGGTGTTGTTGGAACTTCAGTCAGGCGCCCACGTTGCTTCCCTTAGAAACAAGGAGATGTCCTATGGATTGGAATCGCATTGAGGGAAGCTGGAAGCAGATGTCCGGCAAGATCAAAGAACAATGGGGCAAGCTTACCGATGATGATCTCGCGCAGATCAACGGCAATCGCGAGCAATTGGAGGGAAAAATCCAGGAACGCTATGGCCGTGCCAAGGACGAGGTCAAAAAGGACATTGACGACTGGTACAATCGTCAGTCTTGGTAGCGCCTATATTTGGCAGCTCTGACAATATGCGGGCGCTCGTCGATGCGACGGGCGCCTTTTTGGCGATGGCTGCCGTGGTATTCGGCCGATTTCACGAAGGGTTACCGCAGTGACAAGCTCGACAATCGACGCCGAAATGCACCTTGCTGCGATCGTACGCCACTCGCATGACGCTATCATCAGCAAGGACCTCACCGGTACCATTGTTACCTGGAACGAGAGCGCCACGCGCGTATTTGGGTACACCCCGCAAGAGGCCATCGGTCAATCGATCCTGATGCTCATCCCAGTCGATCGTCGATACGAGGAAGCGGAAATTCTCGCCCGCATTCGAGCCGGCGAAGTTGTCGACCATTTTGAAACAATTCGTCGCCGGAAGAGTGGACAACTCTTTCCTGTATCTCTGACGATTTCTCCGATCCGCGATCGGCAAGACAATATTGTCGGGGTGTCTAAGATCGCCCGCGATATCACAGAAGTGAAGGAGGCCGAGGCCCGCGTCCACGGTCTCATGCGCGAGGTCAATCATCGCGTAAAGAACCAATTCGCGGTCATCCTCTCAATGGTTCGGGAAACAGAGAACCGTGGCGAACAGTCAGTCCAGGAATTCGTGGCCCAACTTCGAGAGCGCATTATGGCGCTGTCACGCTCTCAAGACCTGCTGGTGAAGGGCGATTGGAAGGGCGCAAACCTGTTCGAACTCGTGCTGGATCACGTCAGCATCTTCGGCAGCGAGGACAGAGTTAGTCTCTCGGGGCCAGCTATCTCCTTGCAACCAATGGCGGTTCAATACCTGGGCATGGCCCTTCACGAGCTGACCACGAACGCCATGAAATATGGGGCCTTATCGCGGGATGACGGCACTATCTCCGTCGACTGGAGGGTCGTTGGAAGCGACTTCGAACTCCGCTGGCGGGAGGCCCCCGACATCGTCAGCCCGCCAAAGGAGGCAGATCCCACCCCGCGCCGAGGGTTCGGAACGGTAGTGCTTGAGAAGATCGCCCCCTCCGCGGTGTCCGGACATGCGAGTATAGTTCGCGAAGAAGGGGTGTGCTGGACACTAATCGCGCCGATGAGCGCTATTGAACGCAAGTGCCCTCCTGAAAGAGCCGAAGCCGAGTTCGTGTCTCCGCTATAACTAGGCCGTCGTCGCCTGTATTAAACATTCCGGCCCTCTGCCCCACAATCATGCGTTATCGACACCTCTAGGGGCAACCAATCGGCCCTTCATGCGGTTGAGTGTTCATCAACACTCCCGGAGAGGATGCCATGAACTCCATTATTTACCTTGTTGGCCTGGTCGTCATCGTGATGGCCGTGTTGTCGTTCATTGGGCTGCACTGAGCCCTTTCCCACCAACCAGTTCGGAGCAAATTCATGACAATAGATAGCCCGCCCCTGGTGGCTGCTGTGGAACCAGTGCGATCGAGGGACGATAACTCCTACGTCGATTGGCCCGCAATCATCGCCGGCATTGTGCTGGCTTCGGCAATATCGCTGGTGCTGATCAGCTTCGGCTCGGCAGTCGGCCTCAATTTTCTTGATTTTGGCTATGGCACAGACGCCAACCCTATCTTCGTTGGCATTGCGGCCGCTACCTGGTTCCTCTGGGTTCAAGTTTCCAGCTTCATGGCCGGCGGCTATCTGACCGGTCGCCTTCGCCGTCGCTATTTCGATGCCACGGAAGACGAAAGCGACCTGCGCGACGGTGCTCACGGGCTTCTGGTATGGGCTGGCGCAGCGCTGCTGGGTGCCATGATCGCGCTGAGCGGTATTGAGGCAGCGGCGAACGCAGTGGGCGCAGCAACGTCTACGGTAGCGAATGTGGCATCCAATGTCGCCGAAGATGCCGTCGACCCTAATGCCTATTTCGTGGATACCTTGTTCCGGTCCAATCAGCCGACCGATGCTGGAGCTGCGCGCGACGAAGCCGGCCGCATCTTCACCCAAATGGCGCTCACCGACGGCGCGATGGCGCCTGAGGACCGGACGTACCTTGCGAGTGTCGTTTCGGCCAACACCGGCCTAACCCCCGAAGAAGCTCAGGCCCGCGTCGATCAGGTCGTCGCCAGCGTGGAGCAAGCCCGCCAAAAGGCGCTAGAGGCCGCTCGCATCGCGCGCAACACCGCCATCATCGCAGCTTTCCTGGTTGCGGCATCGCTACTGGTATCGGCGATCGGAGCCTTCTGGGCAGCCCAAAAGGGCGGCAATCACCGTGACAGCAACACGGAATTTGTCGGCGTGTTCCGTCGCTTCTAACACAGGAAAGGAAACACCATGTTGCGTGGCATCGGCCTTTGGCTCTTGGGCGTACCAATCTGGCTTATCATCATCATCATTTTCTTCCTTCGTTAGGAAGGATCGAAGGCGGGGTCATCCCCGCCTTTTCTGTTAGATAGCCGTGCAGAAAGTAGGCTAAATCGCCGTATATCCGCCATCCACCAAATAGTAGCCTCCTGTCATGAAGGACGCATCTTCGGACAGAAGGAAACGTACGAGGGTTGCGACTTCTTCAGCCTTTCCAAGCCGCCCGAGCGGGTGGCGGGCAATAAGTGCAGTTCGGATTTCCTCCGACAGATTTGCCAGCAGAGGCGTATCGATATAGGCCGGACCAACGCTGTTGATGCGCAATCCTTGGGGCCCGTACTCGGCAGCAGCATTCTTCGTTATTCCAACGACCCCGTGCTTGGCGGCCGTGTAAGCGCCGTTATTTATCGCGGCCACGGCGCCATGAATCGAAGCCATGTTTACAATGGCGCTTTCCGCTGCCCCGGCCCGAAGCATGGCGGGGATTTGGTACCGCATCCCATACAGAACGCCATTGAGATTGATATCAATCACGCGTTGCCACTCTACGACGTCAACCTCACCGGTAGGGGCGGCTTTGCCACCGATGCCTGCGTTGTTGACGGCGTAATTGAGCTTACCGAAGGTCTTTACGGCGAAGTCAACGGCCGCCTCGTTGTCCTCTGGTAGCGCGCTGTCCATTTCAATCGCGGCCGCAGTCCCGCCGGCAGCGTTAATCTCGGCGACAACCCCATCTGCTGATACGCGGCTAATGTCAGCAATGACAACGCTGGCCCCCAATTTCGCTAGCTCTTTGGCAATGGCTTTGCCAATGCCCGAACCACCGCCCGTAACCAACACAACCCTGCCGTTAAAAGGCATAAGACCCTCCTGCGATGATGTGTGCCAACTGCGGTACGCTGCCAGCGGCCCGGGCCTTACCCGCCTCCCGCATCCGCCTAAAACTCTGGATGCCTCCCCCAACTAGGGGATGAGCCAAATGCAACAAGCGTCGCCATCGCCTCGAAACCGTCCGGCAGGTCCCTATTGTGCGCCCTTGAGGGAGATGATTCCACCATTTCCGGGCAAGATCTGGTTTGCGCGGCTGCGGCTTGATGGAAGGACTAATTTACGATTGAAGTATCCTTCTTGACTGTCATCCGGTGCAAAATGAAGCACGCCCTCGACCGTCTCAAACGCACAATCCATGACCTGCTTCGCGACAAGTCGTTGATAGATCAATGCAGGCAACTTGAGCCTGCAGAGATTGCCGATTTGATTGCGGGACGATTTAGAGCACACAAGCTACCGGTCCGCGTCATTGAAGTGACTCCACTAGCTTCGGACCAGGAGTGCAGATACTGCGTTTCTTATGAGCTGGAAGAGACCGGTGTATTGAAGGCCCAGCGCTTTGATCGCCGGATACCCTGACAGTCGTCAGGATTTGGCCATAGCGGTGATACAGAGGCTGGCGACGGGATTGCGCCGCAGCGAGCCTTATTGCGCAACGGATAACCCAGTTCCCAGATGTTGTCGCGCGGTCCCAACATGGGGGCTGATCTGCGCTTGAAACTCGTCCTTGCTCAAATAGATTACTCCCGCGCCACGGCAGTTATCAAAGATTCCCTTGCTGCCTGGCCGGCGCATCGCCCGGGCCGCACATGGCCTCAACTCTAGCGAAGCCACCCACGGGGGGGTGAGCACATCGAGCGGACGACTAAAATGCACCAGGAACACGTTGTCAGGAGCATTGAATTTGCTGTCAACGAGTGCCTCTACGAAGGCAGCTACTACATCGAATATGGCATGGTCCACGCGATCGTGAACGAGCGCCCAATTCGGTTTCCCGCTGGGCCCGATCCTTCAGAAGAAGCCATACGAAGCCTTCTGCAAATCGAGATCGAACGCGATTTGAACGGTCCCGCACATATCGGCAACCCCAGTTCAGAGGGCTAAACACAAGGCCCCGGTGTTTCCACCGGGGCTGTCATGGGTAGCGTCAGTTACCTCACGATCAGGCGACAATGCCCGTTTGGCCCTATCGTTCCATCTCACATGTCGATCGCATCGGCCGCGCCATTTCGCGGGTCCGTCTTCCCGCCAAACCGAGGAACTTCCCTCGGTTCAGGTCGTTGCCCGTTCAGCGTCCCAACCCAGAGGAGACAAAAATGGCCGAAGCCAAAACTCTTGATGACCTGTTTCTGGACACCGTGAAGGACATCTATTTCGCCGAGCGGCAAATCCTCAAAGCGCTACCCAAGATGATGAAGGCCGCCACATCGCCTGATCTCCAGGCCGCTTTCGAACAGCATCTCGTCGAAACGGAAGACCATGTGGATCGCCTCGAAAAAGTGTTCACGATGTTGGGCAAGAACCCGCGCGGCAAGACCTGCGAGGCGATCCTGGGCATTATCGACGAAGGCAAGTCGATCATGGAAGACTTTAAGGGCACCGATGCCCTGGATGCCGGTTTGGTTTCCGCGGCGCAGGCGGTCGAGCACTATGAAATTGCGCGCTATGGCACGTTGAAAACCTGGGCAAACCAGCTTGGCTATCCTGAGGCCGCGGCTCTGTTCGATGCCACCCTGCAGGAAGAACTCGCGACGGATCAAAAGCTGTCCCAAGTGGCCGAGACGGCCGTGAACGCCGAGGCAGCCTGAACCAACTGTCCCCCGGACCTCTTGGTCCGGGGCCTGCAGGAGGCAGTTATGCGATTTCTTCGCGACAACGGTCTGACCCTGTCACTGCTAGGGCTGTTTCTCCTATGCTTTGGCGGCATGCTGGGAGCCGGCTGGCTTGATCACAACGCTGAGCTGGCCCGCCATTCAGCGCCGGAAGTCGGCCTGCTCGAGTATTTCTTCAGCGCCCCATTTCAGTCGGCGCTGTTTGAAAACTGGGAGAGCGAGTTTCTCCAGATGTCGGCCTATGTGATGATGACCGCGTTGCTTTTTCAGCGCGGATCCTCTGAGTCAAAGGACCCCGACAAGCCAAATCCCGAAGACGCCAGTGCTGCCAAGCGAAAAATCAAGAAGCACGCTCCCTGGCCCGTAAAGGCCGGCGGCATCTGGTCGGCGGTGTATTCATACTCGCTCGGCATCGCCCTGATGGCGCTGTTCATCGCCTCCTTTGTGCTACACTGGCTGGCGAGTGTCGCTACATCCAATCAAGACGCGCTGCAGCATGGCGAGCCGACGCAGACCGCGATCGAGTATCTCGCCGATGCGCAACTGTGGTTTGAGTCCTTTCAGAACTGGCAGTCTGAGTTTCTGTCCACTGCGGTCTTGGTGGTGCTCACGATCTTCCTGCGCCACCGCGGCTCACCCGAGTCCAAGGCGGTAGCCGATCCTCACTCTAAGACCGGTCACTAGTCATGCATATGCATCATCTGCGGAAGGTCACTGCTCGTAGTCACAAGATGAGGTTTGGCGCCGAGGTGCAAGAGCGGGGAACTCGGTTCAAAATCTGGGCACCAAAATGCAAGTCTGTGCGCTTGAAGCTGAAGGGACGCAGGAACCACCTCGATCTCGCGACCGTCGGCGACGGCTGGCACCGGCTCGACGTCGAAGGTGTAAAGGCGGGCGCTCTCTACCAATATGTTCTCCCCGATGGCACGACCATCGCGGATCCTGCTTCACGCTATCAGCCTGATGATCTGTTCGGTTTCAGCGAGGTCATTGACCCTTCCCAGTACTCTTGGGCAGACATCGACTGGAACGGCCGCCCTTGGGAAGAGGCGATCATCTACGAAGTTCACCTTGGTACGTTCACCAAGGAAGGAACGTTTCGAGCAGCAATTTCCAAACTCGATCATTTGGTGGCGCTTGGCGTAACGGCCATCCAGCTCATGCCCGTGGCGGACTTCTACGGGAAGTTCAATTGGGGCTACGATGGCGCAATGTGGTTCGCCCCCGACGCGAGCTACGGAAGGCCAGAGGATCTAAAAGCCTTCATCGACGCCGCACACAGCAGGTCTTTGATGGTCTTTCTCGACGTCGTCTACAACCACTTCGGCCCCTACGGGAACTTCCTCCCCGCGATCGCACCGATTTTCACCAAGCGACATGAGAGCCCTTGGGGAGACGCTATCAATTATGATGGCGAAGGGTCAGCCGGCGTCAGGGAATTCGTTGTCGAGAATGCGCTCTACTGGATCATCGAATTCAACCTGGATGGGCTTCGGTTTGACGCTGTCCACTCAATCGCGGATGACAGCAACACCCATATCCTCGAGCTGCTCGCTGCACGTATTCGGTCCGCGCGGCCTCATCGGCACACCCACCTGATCGTCGAGAATTCCGACAATCAGGAAGTCTGGTTACGCCGCGGCAGCACTGCGGAACCCGTGCATTACACTTCCCAGTGGAATGACGATGTCCACCACCTGCTGCACGCCGCCGCTACCGGCGAGAACACAGGGTATTACGCGGACTTCGATGATTTCGAAGCACGGACCGACAGATTGGGGCGCGCCCTGGCGGAGGGATTTGCTTATCAGGGCGAGTTCAAGCCGCACGAAGGCATGACACGCGGGGAGCCCAGCGTCGGACTGCCGGCGACCTCATTCGTCATTTACATGCAGAACCACGACCAGGTGGGCAACCGGATCAAGGGCGATCGCATCACCGGTTTGGCGAGCAAGGACGCGGTCCTGGCGCTCACCGCCATTGTCCTGCTGTCGCCACAGGTACCAATGCTCTTCATGGGCGAAGAGTGGGCCAGCACCGTGCCGTTTCCGTTTTTCTCCGACGCCCCTCCTGAACAGCGGGAGTCAACACGGCAGGGCCGCAAGGAGCAGTTGAAAAGCGCTCCGGAGCACGAGGATCAGACCAAGCCGAACATCAGCGAAACGGTGGACCCGACCAGTCTGGCAACATTCCGCTCGGGGAAGCTCGACTGGGACCTCAGGGCCAAAGAGCCCCACTCTCGATGGATGCTGCACTATCGCACGCTAATCGACATTCGACGGACGGAGATTATTCCCCGGTTGAGCGGGCTTGAGGGGTTTGCCTCAAGCTACGAAGTCCTTTCGCCGAAAGCGGTCCTAATAAGCTGGACTCTGGCGGATGAAAGCGTCCTCAGGGTGTATGCCAATCTCGATGATAACGCCCACACCGGCCTTGCGTCCGTCATTGGCCGCAAGATCCATCTACAGGGTTTTCTCGATGATGGGCGCCTTGGCCCCTGGACCGTACTTTGGACGGTCGAGGTGGGGCCATGACTTGTAGGCTGAGCTGCTCCGGCCCGTGCCCAAACTGGTGACTGGGAGCCAAGCTCATGACTTTGATTGGATATCACGCCTCGCACGAACAGTTCCCGCCCAGCGAGCTCCTCGACCTGGTCGTGCGCGCCCAGCAGGCCGGTTTCCAGGCCCTCAAGTCTTCTGATCATTTTCATCCATGGAGTGAGCGGCAAGGGCAGTCCGGTTTCGCATGGTCCTGGTTGGGCGCAGCAATGCATGCGACGAGCTCGTCGAGTTTTGCCTGTACGGCCGCACTGTCCCTATTTTGAGAGTTTTGGAGCACGAAGACCATGAGAAACGTAATTATGGTGGTCCCCGTGTTCACCACCAATTGCCAGGTCTCTGAGAAGCCGAAAATCGGCCCAGTGACCGCCCACACGACAATGCCTCCGCACGCCAGAGCGAAGGCCAAAGGCCGGCCCGCTGCATGAGAAACGGCGTTAGAGAACTTCACGAAGACCATATGTTCGGCCATGGCCGTACTCGCTGCAAAAGTCGCTTCCACTAAATCCCTGACTTCGGGGAAGAGTTGCTCGCAAGTCGTGGCTCGCATGCCGCGTTTTTGGCGTTCACTCAATGCGCCTATGGAACGCTAGGCACCGCCCAGCCATTCCAGACTAGAGCATTAACCCTGCTTTGGCGGCAACGCCTCCCGCTGACGGTGCGTCGGCGAGCAGTCAATAACGGTGCCGAAATGAACTGGAACTCCGAAGCAGCGCTGCTATGGCTCCCGACCTCCGGTCAGGCCTACCCCTCCGACTTCGCCGATCGAGCGCGCCCAGGTGCCAATGATTATTTTTACTGTGCGCTGGACGCGTTTGACGCTGTAGAGCGGCAACGCTCGGCTCAGTTCGATCGCGAGCCTTGGATATTGCTGGTTGGTAGCCAGAGAATCCTCCCGCCCGACGAAATTGGCGGGTTGATGAACGATTGGCGCGCGCAGATGCAGATGCTCGGCTATGGCCAGGCTAGCCCTGACGCGGCGCGCCCCCCTCCCCCTCAAGAGCAGAAACTCACCGCCGATGAGAGCTATGCCTTAGCCTCTGCTGGCGAGGCTGAGCGAGACGCATAGGACTAGAGATGAGCACAACGTATCAAGTGGTTGACTGCAGGCGTGAGGGAAAGAAGACGACAATTGTTGCCCGAACTCCCGAAGAGGCCGCCGAGCTCGTTCTGGGCGAGCGCCTTGTGCGCTCGGGCCAGGCCCCCCTGCTACGCGCCAAGGTTTATTTTCAAGGCAGCGAGGCCCTCACCCTGGTCCGCCTCTACTCCTTTTCGCCACTGTTTCAGGCCCACCGGCCCGAAGGAGATGCGCGGCGGTCATAGTTAACACAGACGTTTTGGCGTCCTTGGAACTACTCGGCAGGCTGTCGAGTTTACGGCGGTGTGGCGTTCCCTAGCGCTACATCGTTTGAACACCGATCAACTAGCCCCGCACCTCGCGGGGCTCTTTTTGTTGCACGCTGCATGGCAACTATTGGAACTTTTTACACTTGGGCTCGGCTTTGCCGGGATTGGCTAGCGCATGGATCTCGGCAGCATATCCAGGCCCATCCGCATCTTGTGCCTATCCGCGGACGTATGCTCCGCGAGGCGTGCCGCCGGGGTAGCAGTCGGACTGATTGCAGGATTTCACTTCCTGTCCCCAGCTGTCCTGCTGTCCACTGGCAGCGGTCGTGCCGACACAGATCAAGGCGGCGGCAATCACTGCGAAAGTTCTCACCGGCGTGCTCCGTGCTGACACACCATAACTCGATTGGCGCGAGAGTTGGCCTAGCTATTGTGACGTAGACGCTCTGGAGCACCGCTTGCTCCCGCATCGGAGCTCTCGATTGCTGGTCGATACCAGCGCAGCTCGAACATGCGACTACCGCAGCACGGCGCCGATAGCTTGCTGCTCAACCGCTCGATCTCGAAGTCATAGCCCAACGCCGCGACCAGCGTCGCCAGGTCAAGTTCCCTCTCGACACCGCAAGGCTTGGCCCGCTTGAGACCCTGATGGTGCCGCGCGCAGCTGATGTAGCCGCGCCAGTGCTCATGCATCGCCCGGCCGATCGTCGGTGGGATTTTGGGTGGCGGTATGTCGACGCGGATCTGGCAGCGTTCCAAGTTGTAGTTGATCGAGCTGATGTTCGGGGGATTGAGCGCGCGCGGACAGCCGACACTGAGGGCCAGCTTGGTCATCGCGTCTGCGAGAGTCACGTCACCGACGATGGCCATCAGTCGGTCAGCGCGATAGGCCCCATGCCGCCGACAGAACTCACAGCGGAAACGTTGAACCTGCCCGCCTCTTTGCGACAAGGTCTCAAAAGGCATTTGGGTTAAGGGCCTAATGCCCTGCCCGGCACGCACGAGAGCTAGCCACCTGGGCGGCTGGCGAGATCACATATGTGTCCGTCGTTGGGTCGAAGATTGAGAACCGGAAACCGGCCTGCCACAGGTCCCAGGCTTCACGTTCGGTCAGTTGCCGCGCCGGATCGCGGCGTTTCTGTTCTGTCGTAAGGGTCGCCATTTCCATCCACCTCGTGAGAGGAGACGACTCCTAGCACCGCGAACAAAAAGAGAACAGCCGCTCGACATTCACATTACACGATCGCTTGGCGCTCCCCGTCACTTCGCTATCAGGCATGCCGCGGTCGCATTGATCACAATCAGTCCGATTAGCAACCAGCTGGACGAAGCCCGCGTTGGCTTCCGTCAAAATGGAGAACTGCATATGAGTTTCCTAAGAACGACGTGCACCCTCAGCCTCTAGAGCGGTTGCCTAATCACGCCCCTAGCAGGCTAACCTCGCACATTGCTAGTGCTGCTTTAGGCCATCCAGCTTGGACTACGAACACTGTCGCGCTCGCAACGACGCCGCGCGCCCCGACCACGGAGGGGCCCAGATCTCGCCGATCTGGGCCCATGATTAGGTTAGGCGCGGTCGTCGACGTATACGGTTACCGATCCGTCTGCATTGCTCTTTACGGCAACAACGTCGTCTGCGGTGTGACCATCGGCCTCAAGCTTCGTCTTGATAGCTGCATTAGCAGCTATGTTGGTATGCAACTTGGTTACTGCGTCCGCGTTGGCGCTTAGCGCCTCATCAAGTGCCGCCGCCTCCGTTGCGGCATTGCCCTGGAGCGACGACAGCAGCACGATAGTAATATTGGCATCCTCCGCCACGGTGGACAGATCGACGTCCGCAGAGCCTGCGATCGACGACACCACCGAGCCATAGGTCTGATCGGACATGCCGCCAGCATTGGCCTTGACGTCTGCGCCGACCTTCGCGCCCGCTGCAGGTGTCTGAACCGTAACGCCCGCGCCGGCAGCGGCACCAGCATCCTGCGCAAAGGCCGGGGCCACCATTGAGGTCAGCAGAGCAGCAACGGCCGTAAGCTTCAGTGTGTTCTTCATTGTCTCTTCTCCGATTTGTGTCTCAAAGCGCCAGAAGAACGAGCTCCAATCTTGATGGTTGCGAATTGTGATCGAGCCAGGCCGACTGTTTGGGGGGAACAAAGCCTCCGACTATCTCGTTTCTTGCTCATCACGCGCAGGAGAACAGTTTTGGCGCCCAGGGCAAGTTGGAAGGGTTTTTTGAAGATCGCGGAGATTTCGTGCCCGGTGTCTCTTTTCACCGCCACTTCCACTTCAGACCGCATCGCTTTTCACACGCTCAACCGAGCTACGGGCCATCGGGTCCACCGCCAATTTGTTGACGTCGACACCGGCAAGCAGGTTGGTCGGGAAGAACAGGTCAAAGGTTATGAAGTTGAATCGGGCGAGTATGTGATGCTCGACCCCGAAGAAGTCGCCTCTGCAGTTCCTGACAGCGACAAAACTCTGGCGGTGTCCACCTTCATAGGCTGCAACGAGATCGATGATGTCTATCTCGACAAACCCTACTATCTCGCCCCCGCCGATGCCGATGCCCAAGAGGCTTTTGACCAGATCCGCGAGGGAATGCGGCGAAAGCAGGTTGCCGCCCTAGCTCAGACGGTGCTGTTCCGCCGGGTTCGTACGGTATTGATCCGTGCCCATGGGCAAGGGCTAATCGCGACAACACTCAACTTCGACTATGAGGTCAGGTCAGCACAAGATGCTTTCAACAGCGTTCCCGACATAACGATCGAGAGCGAGATGTTGGAGCTGGCCGAACACATCATCAAGACCAAACGAGGCAAATTCGATCCCAGTACATTCGAAGATCGGTACGAAACGGCCCTTGCAGATGTCGTGGAAGCGAAGCTCGAAGGCCGCAAGATCGAAAACTCGAAGAAGATTCCCCAGGCCAAGGTGATAGATTTGATGGCCGCACTTCGTGAAAGTGCTGGCGCTTCTGCCAAAACCCGCCGCAACAAGACGAAAGCGAAGGCTGCTCCCGCCCATCGTAAGGCGAGTTAGTTATGGGAACTCTCGACACCTACCGCCGGAAGCGCAACTTTGGCGCGACTCCCGAACCGAAAGGCCGGAAGGCCCGGAAAACCGGCAACGCCTTCGTCATTCAAAAACATGCCGCCACCCGTCTGCACTACGATCTCAGGCTTGAGATGGACGGTGTGATGAAGAGCTGGGCAGTGACGAAGGGGCCCAGTCTCGTTCCCGGTGAAAAGCGTTTGGCCGTCCACGTTGAGGATCATCCCCTCGACTATAACGACTTCGAAGGGACAATCCCCAAAGGCCAATATGGGGGCGGTACGGTGATCGTGTGGGACCGGGGGACATGGAAGCCTGCCGGTGACGCAGAGGCGGGATTTGCCAAGGGCCACCTTGAGTTTGATCTAATTGGAGAAAAGCTATCGGGGCGCTGGCATTTGGTGAAGATGCACGGAAAGCCATCCGAAAAACGCGAAAATTGGCTGCTTATCAAAAGCGATGATGAGGCCGCGCGCACGCCCAGCGACATCGATATTCTCAAGGAACGTCCAGAGTCGGTCAAAACCGGACGCGAACTGAGCGAAGTCTCCGCGTCTCAGGGGCGGTCAACAAAATCCCGAACGAGCGCCAAGTCCTCGGTCCAAAAGCCCACAAAGTCCCTCGCTTCTCCCCAGTTGAAAGCCATACAGGGTCTCGACCCTGCCTCTATCAAGGGCGCAAAAAAGGCGCAGCTGCCAGAGTTCATCGAACCCTCGCTTGCCACTCTGATGAAGGAGCCGCCGGCTGGCGATGACTGGATTCATGAGATCAAGTTCGATGGATATAGGCTGCAAACGCGCCTTGACGCCGACGGCGTCAAGCTCCTCACCCGGAGCGGTCTCGACTGGACGGACAGGTTCGGCAATGAGGTGTTGGCAGCATTACGGGGCTTAGCAGTGGACGCCGCGCTGATTGATGGTGAACTGGTCGTCGAGAATGGCTCGGGCGCGTCAGATTTTTCTGCCCTCCAGGCCGACCTCAGCGTCGGACGTTCGGACAGATTCGTATACTACGTTTTCGATCTGCTTCATCTCAACGGCTATGACCTGCGCGCCTTGCCGCTGATCGAGCGCAAGTTGCTCCTGGAACAAGTGGTCGGCGATCAAAGGGGGCTTATCCGCTACAGCAGCCATTTCGAAGAGAATGGAGGGCTCGTTCTGCGTCACGCCTGTCGACTGAGCCTAGAGGGGGTCATTTCGAAATTGCGCGATGCGCCGTATCGGTCGGGAAGAGGTAAGGCGTGGATCAAATCGAAATGCTCGGCACGGCAGGAATTCGTCGTCGCTGGCTTTGTGCCCTCATCGATCTCCCACACGGCCATCGGCTCCCTGGTATTGGGGATATACGACGACGGAAAGCTTGAGCATGTCGGGCGCGTCGGCACCGGCTTTTCAATTACTGTGGCCGAAGAACTGTTCAAACAGCTCGATCGCATGCGCATCCCCACCAGTCCGTTCGCCCGCAAACTGACCGCAGAAGAAGGGCGACATGTCCAGTATGTTAGTCCCGAGCTGGTGGCTGAAGTTGAGTTCCGGGCGTGGACGGCGGATGGGCATTTACGCCATGCCTCTTATCGAGGGCTGCGGGAGGACAAAGTTGGGAGCGAGGTGGTGCGAGAAACTCCAAAGGGCAAAACCTCGGGGCCAAAACCACAGCGGCGCACGGTTGCACTGACACACCCCGACCGGATCTACTGGCCAGACCAAGGTGTTACGAAGGAAGGGCTCGCAGACTATTACACTGAGGTTTGGCGCCTTATCGCGCCGCACATAGTTGGTCGGCCGTTGGCACTGCTGCGATGCCCGAGCGGCATTAATGGCCCGATGTTCTTCCAAAAGCACGCTTGGAAGGGCCTCAACAAGCATATTGTTCTGGTGACCGACCCAAAGGACAAGGAACAAGAGCCTCTGATTTCGATCAATGATCTAGATGGGCTGATCGGCCTCGTGCAGTCTGCCGCCTTGGAGATTCATCCTTGGGGATCAACGATAGAGGACTGGGAGCGGCCCGATATCATAACCATGGACCTCGATCCCGGTGAGGGTGTGACGTGGGAGGCAATCATCCTCGCAGCAGAAGAAGTCCGGCAGCGGCTTACTCAAGCAGGGCTGAGCGCTTTCGTCAAAACCTCTGGCGGCAAAGGACTTCATGTGGTGGCGCCCCTGCAGCCCAAGGCGGATTGGCCTACCGTCAAGGCATTCACCAAAGCGATGGCGGATAGTATGGCCGCCGACAGTCCTGACCAATATGTTTCGACTATTACCAAGTCGAAGCGCCGAGGCAAAATCTTGGTTGATTACTTGCGGAATCAAAGGGGGATGACTGCCGTAGCCCCCTACTCGACACGCGCTCGACCGGGGGCAGCTGTCTCGATGCCTCTGGCGTGGGAGGAACTAAGTACCAGCGTCGGTCCGGATTATTTCACGGTCGAAAACACCCCCACACGGCTCGCCGCCCTGGTGTCCGACCCTTGGGAGAACTTTCGGGCCGCAGCTCAGCCGCTGGTTCCTGCGCCCAAGAACAAGCGCAAGCTTAGTTAGGAGCGGCTCAGGCAATGAAGACCGACGCCAGCTATTTCGGTTTCCGCTTGTCTTCGGAGCCAATACTCTTTCGAAGTGCCTCCCGGATGTCGATGACATTGCTGTTGGGCGCCGAAGGCTTGGCTCTAGCAACGCGCTTTTTGCCCTTCTTCTTGGCAGAAATGATGTCGAGCAGCCTATCTTGAACTGGATCATTGAGCATCTTGGGATCCCAAGGCGCCGTGCGATCGGCAATGAGTTTATTGACCACCTTCATTAGCTGGGGGTCAGTCTTGTCGTTCTTAAACCGACCGAAATAGTCTTTCTCACTGCGCACCTCGTCGCCAAAGCGGAGCGTCCACAGGACAATTCCCTTTCCTCGAGGTTCCAGCATAACCGCGCGTTCCCGCCGATACATGACCAGCCGCGAGATACCAACTGTATCGGTAGACGTCATTGCGTCCCTGATGACGGAAAATGCTTCCTCCCCGACGGGATCGTTGGGAGTCAGATAATGCGGTTTCTCGTACCAAATCCACTCGATGCTATCGCGCGCGACAAACCTCTCGATATCGATCGTCCGCGTGCTTTCTAGGGCTACGGCCTCGACCTCTTCATCCTCGAGTATCACAAAGTCGTCTGTGCCTCTTTGATACCCTTTCACCTCGTCGTCTTCGTCGACAGGCTTCGCGGTGACCGCATCCACATATTGGCTGACAACACGATTGCCCGTTTTGGCGTTGAGCGTGTGAAATCGGACTTTCTGGGCGTCTGACGTCGCGGGTGTCATTTGAACCGGGCAAGTGACGAGGGACAGTTTCAGATAACCTCTCCAGAACGGCCGCGGCGCCATGTTTATACAATCTCCAAACCTGCCTCCAAACCTGCAAAAACAACGGAAGGCGCAACGTTTTGTTCCTGCGTGCCACGGCAATCCAAGAGGTCGTATGCGCAACGATGCTCAGCGTCCGCCGTTAGGAAGAAAAAGGAAAACTGACATGAGCAACGGTCCTGCTTTTTGGATGGTCGTGCTGGTTGTTGGGTTGGTGCTGTTGGTGGGCGTCATCGTATTTGTGACAGCCATCGCATACGGTTTTATTCGCAGCCAAAAGCGCACGCCGGTAACCAGCGAGAACAAGCAAGGCGAAGACCGAGATCACCCTGAAAACACCTAAGGTCGGGAAATATGGAGACCTGGGTGACGCGGATCCCGCCCAATCGGCGTCAGATGAAACGCCCCACGCCCTCGTGCCACAACTCACTCCCGATAAGTCTGGCGTAATCCCGCGAAGCTTCCTCTAGCTCTCGGAGTACGCATGGCGGGTAGCGCCAACCATGGAAGTAACGCAGGTCGAGAGCAGCGCCTTGCTTTGGTGGCATGCTGCGGGCAGCACTTCACCCCGAGTCCCGCTCAGTCGACGCCTGGCACGTCGCCGAGGAAGTGATCGTCTCCGTACCCATTTCTCGGAACCACTATAGCGGCACACCATTGTGCGAAAAGATACACATTGGAGAAACTGCGATGAGCACCGAGGACCGGAACGAGCTGGAAGGGACGCCTAAAAATCCCACGCCAGATTTGCGAGACTTGGCAAACCGCGAACTCAACGAAGGGATTTCTCGTGCCAAGGAGGACTTGGACGCCATAAGCGAACAGGCAGCTTCCAACGTTCGGGAATTGGGCCATCAGGCGCAGGAAAAGATTGGCGAATCCACTGAAAATGCAAAGTCATTTGCCGGGACCCAGAAGGATCTGGCTGCTAGCCAGATGAAGGGAGTTGCTGACGCGCTCTCCAAAGTTGCGAGCGAACTCGAGGGAACTGACCAGCAAAATGTTGGTCGCTATGCCCGGGATTTGGCGAACGGACTTTCAAACTTCGGGAAGCAGATAGAGTCCCGGGATGTCGATGATCTCCTTGCCGCCGCGCAGGACTTTGGACGCACCCAGCCAGTGGCCTTCTTGGGCATGGCGGCCCTCGCCGGGTTTGCGGCAAGTCGCTTTGCCCTGGCATCCAGCCATCGACACAAAACGCAAGGGCAGACCGGCGCATCACAGCAATCGCGAGCGCAAAACGCGAAATCCGAACCGTTCAAAGGCGATAGCGGCCAGGGTGAACCGGCAGGAGGGATGTGATGTCTCAGACAAATGAAGGGCGACCTCTCCCGGAACTGATCGGTGGGCTTGTCGGTGACTTGTCAAATCTCTTCCGTAAAGAAATCGAACTGGCGAAAACTGAAGCTTCCGAGAAGGTGTCCGAGGTAAGCGGCGCGGCCGGATCAATCGCAATCGGAGGCGTTCTTCTTTTAGGGGCACTCGGCGTTCTGCTCGCCGCGATCGTATCCTTGCTTGCCGCATGGATGGTCAGCGGGGGAATGAACCCAACCCTCGCGAACGCCTTGGCGGCCTTTGCGGTTACCGTCGTCGTCGGTCTTGCCGGCTGGGTGACGTTGTCGAAGGGCTTGAGCGCGCTCAAGGCGAGCAACCTGAACATGAATCGTACCGCGGCTTCCCTGGGTCGTGACGCGAACGTTGTTAAGGAGAGGCTTTGATGGCAAACGATAGCGAACACAAGAGCGCCGCTGAGTTGCAGCGCGAGGTCGATATGCATCGCGACAAGGTCGAATCCACCATCGACGAAATCCAGGCCAAACTATCCCCCGGTCAACTGGTCGATGAGTTGCTTGCCTATACCAAGGGCGGCGGAGGGGAGTTCGTGTCAACGCTGCAGCGGCAGGTTACTGCCAATCCCCTTCCGGTTGCACTTCTTGGTGTCAGTCTGGCCTGGCTAATGGCCAAACCACAGGAGCCCGCCTCTGATCGGGACTGGGGGCGAAACCGCGATGACGACTATGGGGATCTCCCCGTGACAAGCATCAGTGGCGTCAGCCTCCACAGGCGCTCCCACGCCTATGACGCACAGGGGCGCGGCATCACAGAATTTGCCGACGACGCGGGAAGAACATTCAAAGCTCTGACCGACGCAAGCGGTCGACGAGCGGGGCATTTCGTCGACGAAACTGGCGCACGGTTCAAGGGTTTCACCAGCGCGACGGGCGAACGTATCGAGAGTTTCCGAGATGAGGCCGGCAACCTTATCGAAGAAGCCTCAGGCTGGGCTTCACATACCTGGCAGAAGGCGCGGGAGACGCTTGGCGACCTTCGCGATGCAGCCACTTCCCAGGCCAGCGCCATCCGTTCCGGGACCCAAGAAGGTGCCGGAGGAGTTCGATCCCAAGTCGACACTTTGAACCAAACCATCCTGCATCAGTTCAAGGACCAGCCACTGGTTGGCGGGGCGTTGGCATTCGCTTTGGGTGCAGCCCTGGGCTCGGCGCTTCCTCATACGCCTCAGGAAGACGCCCTAATGGGCGATGTCGCCGATTCCGTTAAGAGCAAAGCCAGCGAGCTTGCTTCGGATGTCTACGATCGTGGCAAAGAAACCGCTGCGGACGTTTACGAAAAAGCGACTGAGAAAGTCGGCGAGCTCTACCAAGAAACGAAGGATGGATGGAGCGGCGGGAACCAGACTGACCCGACTGAAGCGCAAGACCACCGGAGCTAAAACAAACGGGGAGGCTAACCGCCTCCCCGTTCGCTTTCGGAGATTCAAATGGATCAGACCGACAGGCAATATGCCTCGCAACGCGGTCGAGGTCGCGAGGCAGACAAGCCCGCGGCGATACCCTTAGCGGGCTGGAAAGACATTCTTTGGCGACTTTACCGGGCGATCAATGAAGATCGAATTCTGCTCACCGCGGCTGGCACGACCTTTTATCTCCTGATGTCTCTGGTCCCGACCTTGAGCGCTTTTGTCTCGGTTTATGGCCTTTTCAACGATCCTGTAAGCGTCGTCCGCCATGTCGACCTTCTGGCGGGCATAGTGCCGCCCGGAGTGCTCGACATCCTTCGAGATCAGCTGACCCGCCTCACCTCGCAAAGCGACGGAGCACTTGGGATCGCCCTCGTGATCTCGCTGTCCGTTGCGATCTGGAGTGCCAGCGCCGGCGTTAAAGCTATGTTCGAGGCTATGAACATAGCCTACCACGAGAAGGAACGCCGGTCCTTCCTGATGTTGAACGGCCTGGCTCTGCTATTCACCGTGGGTGGTTCGCTAGCCGCACTTCTGGTAACGACCGTGGTCGTCATCCTCCCCGCAGTTCTATCACTGCTTGCGATCGGGGAAGGCTACGAATGGATGATCCGAATAGCCGCCGATGGAGCCATGTTGCTCATGTTAACCTTGGGCGTCGCAGCGCTTTATCGCTGGGGTCCCTGCCGCGAGCAGGCTAAATGGCGCTGGGTCACGCCCGGCGCCGTGTTGAGCGTCCTAGCGTTAGGCGGGACGTCCATACTCTTCTCTTGGTACGTGACCAACTTTGCCGATGATAATGCAACCTATGGATCACTCGGCGCCGTGATAGGGCTTATGGTTTGGCTCTGGATATCCGCAACGATCACAATAGCAGGTGCGGAACTCAATTCGGAGATAGAGCACCAAACTGCTGTGGACTCGACCACAGGCGCAGCCAAACCTCTCGGAACACGGGGAGCGACCATGGCCGACACCGTCGGTCGTGTGTGGCCTCCAGATCGTGACGGCGTAGAAACAAAGCCGACACACAACGGCACAGTTTCATTTGGGTCTCTGCTGATCGCCCTTCCCGCAGCCGCTGCCCTGATCTTGGCGACTCGCAAGAGGAAGTAGGCCGGCCTGGCGCAGCAATGCGGACGCCGTCGCCCGAAATCAGGGGCGCTTTGAACCACATCGAGTCCGAATTTTCTGCGGCGGCTGCAGCACGAACGATACTAGTGCCAGAGCGCGGCGCGGAGGTTCCTTTGTGCTGCAAGCCCCAACCGGCAGATGGGGCCACCACGCGCTGGCAAATTGCTACTCAGTCCCGGAACACTTCTGATGGAGTTCCGTTCATTTCCCTCTGGCTGGAGGCTGAATTGAGCGATGTTCTCACGCACCTGCAAAGAATGATCTTCGGCGATCAGCCGCCGATCTTTCTCTTGGAAATCGTATTTAGAACGCTGGTCGTCTACGCTTATACCCTGGGGCTGATGCGATGGCTTGGCAGCCGAACAATTGGTCAGCTGTCGACAGTGGAGTTTCTTCTGGTGATCGCCCTCGGCTCGGCGGTGGGTGACGCCATGTTCTATCCTGACGTGCCGTTGGTGCACGCCCTTTTGGTGATCACCGTGGTGGTCGTGGTCAACAAGGGCCTGGATATGTTGATCGCGAGGAACAAGCGGGCCGAGCGGGTTATTGATGGTGTTCCCGACGAAGCTGTACACGCCGGCACAATTACCGCCGCCTTTCTGAACAGCGATAATCTAAGCAGGAACGAACTGTTTCAGCAGTTGCGCGAACACGGCATCGAACACCTAGGTCAGGTTAGTAGCGCCTTTATCGAAACCGATGGGGTCCTCACCGTCTTTCGCTCTCCAAAACCAAGGCCGGGCCTGCCCATAGTCCCTCCTTGGGATATTGAAGCACCGGAGAGGATCAAAGACACTTGGCCCGTCGGAGGCGGGCCTCTGGTGTGTCGGCGTTGCGGCAATGCCAGCCGGTCACGATCGGTGAAACTGGGAGCGTGCAGCAGTTGCGGCCATGACGAGTGGACCTGGGCGGCCACCACTGCAAGGGATTCCAATGCCAGCACGCAATAGCAGTATCATCCACCAGGCTTGGTCCAGCTATTGAACTCGCTCCCGCATATGGGAACCCCTTGTCCTCTCGTCCCGTTCCGAACCCACAGACTTTGTGGAGGAGAGCAGTATGGCGGAGAGAGAAAACGGGGTGGCGTCTTGGGCCGTGTGGGCATTGGCTGCGATCATGATGTTGTTTGGCTTGCCAATCTTCGTCGGAGGATTGTGGCTGATAACTCTGGGCGGCTCCTGGTACTACGCATTCGCCGGTGCCGGCCTCCTGGTCTCCGCATGGTTCCTGTTTCGCCAATCCATTTTGGCCGTCTGGGCGTACCTGCTCACGTTTACGGGAACAGTAGCGTGGGCTCTCTGGGAACGAGGCTTCGATGGCTGGGCGCAGGTCCCGCGACTGGTCGCACCCACCGTTATTCTGATCCTGGTGCTAATCGCCGTTCCGGCTTTGCGCGGACGCCTCGCCGGCGGGCGGAACGCCGTGGTTGTGATGTCCATCGGCGTGGCGGGTGTTGGTGCAGCCGCTATGGCGCTCACTTTCATCCAAGAATCGCACCCGCTGGCGCAGGAAAGCGTCAGTCCGTCAGAGACGCTCGACCCGGCGCAAACGCCTCGACCGGCCATGGCACGTCCAAACGTTGGATCCGACTGGCCGGCGTATGGTGGCACTTATGCGGCCGCGCGCTACTCCCCGCTTGAACAGATTACACGCGAAAATGTCGGTCATCTTGAACGTGTCTGGGAATTCAACACCGGCGACATGCCGAATGAAGCGTCGGAAGGCAAATACTCGCCCGAGAACACGCCCGTGAAGATTGGGGATGACCTTTATATGTGCACCGGCATGGGCATTGTGCTGTCCATTGACGCGGTTACTGGCGGAGAGGAATGGCGCTTCGACCCTCAGGTCTCTGCGGATGCCATCCCTTATGGCGCCACTTGCCGCGGCGTTGCCTATTATGACGTGCCCGACGCGCCAAGCGAAGCGGCTTGCGCCAGTCGCATTCTATGGGCCACGCTGGACGCGCGCTTGCTGGCGGTCGACGCACGCACCGGTCAGCTCTGCTCAGACTTTGGCGAAGGCGGGCAGGTTTTCCTTGAAGAAGGCATCGGCGACACAGCGCCAGGCTGGTACTCGATAACCTCCGCTCCCACCATCGTTCGCGGCATCGCAGTCGTCGGTGCCCAGGTCAAGGACGGTCAGGCCGAAGACGCGCCCTCCGGCGTGGTCCGCGGGTTCGATGCCGTCACTGGCGAATTTGCCTGGGCCTGGGACCTCGGCAACCCGAACAATCGCGGCAAGCCTGTCGAGGGCGAAGTCTATACGCGCGGCACGCCCAATATGTGGACCACCGCCGCCGGAGATGAAGAGCTCGGTCTAGTCTATTTGCCACTTGGCAATTCGTCGGTCGACTATTACGGCTCCAACCGCAGCGAACTTGAGAACCAGTATGCCACCGCGCTGGTCGCTGTAGATGTCACCACCGGTAACGACATCTGGCACTTCCAAACCGTCCACAACGACGTCTGGGACTACGACCTGGGCAGCCAGCCCACACTGATCGATTTCCCCACGCCCGAGGGCTCCCGCGCCGCTGTGGTGTTGGCCTCCAAACAGGGGGACATCTACGTCCTCGACCGGGCGACGGGGGAATCCCTGTTTGCCGTCGAGGAGCGCCCAGTGCCACAAGGCGGTGTGGAACCGGAATATCTGTCGCCAACCCAGCCCTATTCCGCGTATCACACACTGGCCTTCCCTGCCCTGACAGAAGCCGACATGTGGGGAATGACGCCGCTCGACCAGCTCTGGTGCCGCATCGAGTTCCGGCGCAGCCACTACGAAGGCATGTATACCCCGCCGACCTCAGGTCAGCACTGGATCCAGTACCCGGGCTATAATGGCGGCAACGATTGGGGCAGCATCGCCATCGACACCGAACGCGGGCTGCTCATTGCCAACTACAACAACATGCCCAATCACAACCGCCTAATTCCGCGCGAGGAGGCCGATGCTGCGGGCCTGACGCCCATATATGAAGCTAGTGCGGGTGGAGAGTCACCGTTGGGCGAAGCCGGACCGCAAGTCGGCGCGCCTTTCGCTATCCAGGTCAATGCCGGCTGGCGCGTACCTTTGACGGGCCTGTTGTGCAAACAGCCCCCTTATGGCGGAATCCGCGCCATCGATCTGGCGACCGGAGAGACCGTATGGGATCGCCCTTTCGGAACGGCCCGAAAGAACGGCCCCTTCGGCATCCCCTCCATGCTGCCTTTCGACATCGGCACCCCCAACAATGGTGGTCCTGTCATCACCGCGGGCGGGCTGGTCTTCATCGCCGCGACCACCGACGACCTGATCCACGCCATCGACATCGAAACTGGCGAGACGGTGTGGAGTGACGCATTGCCTGGCGGCGGCCAGGCCAATCCGATCGTCTACGAGGCCGATGGTCGCCAGTTTGTGGTCATCGCCCCCGGCGGTCACCACTTTATGGAAACCCCGATCAGCGACGCCGTTATTGCCTACGCGCTGCCGGCGGAATGAGGCGCCCAGTCCCACCACCTCCCTTGCCGGGAGGTGGTGCCACCCCGTCTCACTCACGGATGCAACGGCAAAACCCGTGACTTGCGGGTTACCTTTCCACGCCCATACCACTCCGCCAATTCGAGGATCTGCTCGGGCTCCAGCCCGCGAACAACCTCGGCCATGATGTGGGCGTCCGGGCCGCCGCGCTCGCTGCCCAACAACTTGAACAGCTCGAGCTGGTTCAGCAGATAGTCGGCGTCCTGGCCCTCAAGGCGTGGAAAGCCCGGTCGGGCAGTAGTGCCGTGACAGGATTCACAGGCGGGCACATCCCGCTCAGGAATGCCGGCCCGGGCGATTTCTGCGACGTCGACATTCCCCGCATGCGCTTGCACGGTGACGCCACGACCATAATGCTCGGCCAGTTCCGCAATATCTTCATCCGATAGCCTGCGCGCCGCGGCCATCATGGTGCCGCTCTGCCGCGTCCCGTCCCGGAACGCCCTCAGCGCTGTCTCGATATAGACCGGCGTCTGGATATCGAGCCTCGGCGTCCCCGGCACGAGCCCTTCGCCGTCTGCGCCATGGCAGCGCGCGCAACCATTAGCGCTCGCATCCCCGACCAACTCGGCATAGCCCCCTCGATCAAGGTCAGGCAGCGTCTGGAGGAACGCCACCATGTCCCAGACCTCGTCGTCGCGCATTTGCGTGGGCCATCCGGGCATAGCCGTGCGGCCAATGCCGTGTTTTACCGTGGCGAAAACGCGGGCTTCAGGATGCCACTGCCCCATACGGTCCACCAGTTCGGGTGGCGGCGGGCTGAGATTTTCTGCGAATTGTTGTGCGGGCGCCTCAGGACTGCCATGACAATCGGCGCAAACCATCTCGTAGTGCCCGGCACCCCGCTGCGCCATGCCAGGTTCGTCGAGCGCGGGTACTTCGACCCCCAGTGACCATAGGGTTATGCCCTGCTGCGCGGCCAGGTTGAAATACCAGTCAAGCACGGGCGGCTGCCCCGGCTCTGCCGAGCTGGGGATCAGCCCGCTCAGCGGGACGAAACCGAGGCCGAGAATACCAAGACAGGCGCCGACCAGGTAAGGCTTGAGCTTGGTCATGTCGCCCCCCGCCGCTGCAGCACGCGCGCCATCAGGATTAGCCCACCCGCGAGGTAGATGACGCCGCCAATTGCCAGCATGATGACGCCACCCAATTGCTGATCGACCAGCGCCGACAGTACGTACCCAGCGTGTTGCAGGTGATCGCCATATATTGGGCGAGGCGCCAGCCCGATCAGCGCGCCCAGCAAGGTCATGTGCATGGAGGTGAAGAACAGCGCCATGGCCCCTGCCAGTGCTGCGCTTTGGCGCGTGGCGCTGGTGCTGGAAAGGGCCACCAGCCACACTAGCAATGAGACGATCGCAAAGCTCGCTTGCTCGGCCACCAAGGCCCATGGGTGGGTTCGTGATGCGTGGTGCAAGGCAGGTGCATGCCAGCCCCAGACCACAACAAGGTCGAGTATGCTCACCGCGATCGGCAACGCGATCTGCGAGCGCAGCCAGTTTCGCCGCGCCACATAGGCGCCGATGCCGCCCGCCAGCAGCGGCACCCCCATGCCCACCACCGTCATATGCAGGGTCATGTGGGCTGCGAAACCATCAGCCACCATGCCGGGCAACGGCCCTGCCCAGGCCAGAAGCAGAATGGCAAGTCCCGCTATGGTCAAAGGGCGATCGATCATCGGCAAGTCGAGAGATAAAGCATGGGGATGGTGACGTAGAGCACCGCAACGGCCGACAGGATGCAGAGCATCAGCGTCACATGGCTGAGAAAGCGGTGCCGTTCCTCTGGCGTGTTGTGCTCGAATTCAAAGTCATTGTCGGTCAGGCTGCGGGCCCGCACCTGCCAGATTTGATGGGTTAAAAGGCCGATCATGGCCAATGCCACAACCGTCATGATGATGACGACCGCCATCGGGTGCTCCAGCGGAGCGTCCCGCCCTGCCTTCGCGCAAAACACGGCCGCATAGACGTAGCAAAACAGGAAGTGCACCGCCCAGACGATTGGCGCAGCGATCACACGCCACAGATCGGTGCCGTGGCCTGTTTCGCGTTCCACTTCATTATTGGCGCGTTTTGGACTCATTGCAGCAGCGGGAAGCCTCCGATGACCAATGCAGTAAGCAACGCGCAGAAGCCCGCGAAGTGCCAGTAAAGGGTCACGTTCCACAGCTCCGCGTCGTGGCCTGACGTCAGCTTGCCGAAGATCGATCGAGCAAGTGCATAGGCCTGCATGATCATGCCCGCCATGAGATGGATAACCACCCAGACCACGAGCCCCCAGACAATGGCGGGATAGGAATGGGAGGTGGGATCGAGCCCCGTCGTCCAGGGACCGGCCATGAGTGCAAGGCCGGTCAGGCCGGCTCCCGCCAACCCGGCGCCCAGCAGCCAACGGGCCAGTACAACGCGCCCGGCGGCATTGCTCACTCGTGCCGCCAGTGTCACGGCCCAGGTCAGAACCGTCAGTCCGGCCGCAACCACTGGCCACTGCCATCCCGGTCCCTCGATGCCGATCGGCGGGAAATTGGGGTGAATGGTCCAGAAAAAGAAATAGCCGAAGAGCACAGCGAGAAACGCCGTGAGGTCGCCTGTCATGGTGATGAACATGGCCCACCACCCGGTGGATTTTGGCCCCGCCACATAGAGCGGCACGCGGCGGCCGTCGCCAATATCCTTGGTCTGTTTTTCCGGGATTTCTCCGGTCCCCGTCCAGAGCCAGTAGAGCACCACCGCGAGGAAGAAAATGCCGCTGGCCAGCACCAGCCACCAGAGCTTCCACGTGGAAAGCACAAACACCCCGCCCAGTCGGGCCGCCGCCAGCGCAGGCAGCCATGTCGGTGTGCCCACCCGCAGCACCTGCACTGGCTCCGCGTCGAGAACCGAAGTCACCATCGTCTCGCGCCGCCCCTCCCTGGCGTCGGCAAGATACCCGCGTCCCCCGTCAATCGTCTTGAGAAGGTTCGGGTCGTCCCAAAGCGGATAGCGACTGTTGATATGCGGGATCGAACGCAGTCCCCAATCATCGGTCGGCACCCTGCCAACCCATTCCAGGGTGCCGGCATTCCACACATTGCGGGGCGCATCCGGCTGCTTTTTCTTGGAGCGCACGCAATCCCAGACGAACAGCAGGAACCCTGCGGCGAAAATGAACGCCCCGATGGTGGAGATCATGTTGAGCGTGTCCCACCCCCGCTCGGCGCCATAGGTAAAGACCCGGCGAGGCATGCCCAGCAGGCCAGTCAGGTGCATGGGCAGGAACGTCACGTTGAAGCCGATGAAGCTCAGCCAGAACGACCAGATGCCCAGGCGTCGCGACAGGGACTTCCCGGTGGCGAAGGGATAGTAGTACTGCACGCCCGCCATCACCGGAAAAAGCATGCCGCCGATGAGGGTATAGTGCAGGTGGGCAACGATGAAATAGGTGTCGTGCACCTGAAAATCGAACGGCGCTACTCCGATCATCACGCCGGTCAGTCCGCCGACAATGAACGATGCCAAGGCGCCCAGGCAGAACAGCATGGGCACGGAGCGGACCACCTTGCCCAGCATCACGGTCGCTATGAAAACGAAGAGTTGGATCCCGGTCGGAATGGCCACGGCCTCCGACGCCGCCGAGAAAAAGCCCAGGGAAATCGAGGGCAGACCGGTGGTGAACATGTGATGCACCCAGAGCCCGAAGCTCAGAAAGCCGGTACCAATGGCCGAGAGGACGATCCAGGAGTAGCCCGCAATCGGTCGTTGCGAAAACGTCGGCACGATCATTGCCAGCAGCGCAATTGCCGGCAGGAAGATGATGTACACCTCCGGATGTCCGAAGATCCAGAACAGGTGCTGCCACAGCAGCGGGTCCCCTCCCCGCGTCACATCGAAGAACGGCCAGTCGAAGGCACGCTCCATTTCGAACAGGAAGTCGCCAGCGATGAGCGGCGGGAAAGCAAACAGGATCATCGCGCCGACAATCAGCACGTACCAGCCGTAAAGGGGCGTCAGGTTGATATGCATGCCTGGCGCCCGGCACTTCAGCACGCCGACGATCAACTCTACTGCCGCAGCGATGGAGGCCACCTCGATGAAGGAGAGGCCCAGCAGCCAGATATCGGCGCCGATCCCCGACTGCTCGGTCGAGAGAGGCGGATACATGAACCAGCCGGCATCAGGCGCCGCATTGAAGAAGATCGAGCCACACACGAACACGCCGCCGATGAGGAAGCACCAGAAGCCGAAGGCGGAAAGGCGCGGGAATGGCAGATCGCGAGCGCCCAGCATTGCAGGGAGGATCAGGATCGCCACCGCCTCGAAGATCGGTACGGCGAACAGGAACATCATCACCGTGCCATGCAGGGTGAACATCTGATTATAGGATTCGGCAGGAACGAGGCCATTATCCGGGACAGCCAATTGGGTCCGCATGATCAGGGCCAGCCCGCCGGCAAACAGCATGAAGGCGAATGCCGTCGCTATGTACCAGACGCCGATCACCGAGTTGTTCACGTCGGAGAAGTAGCGCCAGCCGCTCGGTCGCGCCCAGACCTTGGCCAGTCGTTTTTCCTCAGCGGCCTTGTCAGTCATTTGAGCTCCAGCAAAAAGTCCACGATGGCAGCGCGTTCTGCGTCGCCCAGCGTAGCGAATGAGGGCATTCGGACACCGGGCTTGATGTGACTTGGCGCCACCAGCCAGTCCGCCAGATTGGCCTCGGTCAACGCCAGTGTGTCCGCGCCGATACTGCGGCGACTGGCAAAATGAGTGAGATCGGGGCCAACCGAGCCTGCCTCGCTGACGCCACGCACCACGTGACAGGCGCCGCAACCCGCGCCGAGAAATGCCTCGGCGCCAGCCGCCTGGGCCGCCGGTTGCTGTTGCGCCTCGAGCCAGGTCTCGAATTCGGCCGCCTCGTGCACCACTACGGGAAAGGCCATCAGCGCATGAGAAGGCCCGCAGAACTCGGCGCACGCCCCACGATAGATCCCTGCTTTGGTCGGGGTCAGCCGCAGAAGATTGGTGCGACCGGGAATGGCGTCCATCTTGCCGCCCAGTGAAGGTATCCAGAATGAATGGATCACATCGGTCGTGGTCAGCACGAACTCGACCGTGGCGCCAACCGGCAGATGAACCTCGTTAGCCGTCGCGACGCGTACTCCGCCGTCCGCTTCATAGGCTAGACGCCACCAAAACTGCTCGGCAGCGACATGAATTCTGAGATCGGGAGGATCGCGCTCTGTCCAACTCGGCAGCAGCCCCAAGCCAAACACCAGCAGCGCGGCAAGCCCAACGGTAGGAAAGGCCCCGCCGCCGAAAAAGACAAACCTGTCGGCGAAGCGTTCGCTGCGCGGTCGCTTTTTCCCGACCACCGCATAAAGAGCTGCCCCCATGATGACGCACCAGACCGCAGCACCGCCGATGGTCATGAACCAGAACAAGTTTGCCAGTTCGGTGGCGTCTTCGCCGGCAGGATGCAGGGCACTCTGTTCTGGCTGGCACGCAGCAAGAAAAACGCAAGAAAACAGCAAGAAAAGCGCACGCATGCAGGCAGAAAAAGCCCGCTTTCTTGATGAAAATCTGGAAGAAACTTGCGGTCTCATCCGCCCCCGCACAATGAGATGCCATCAGGGAACGCACTGTCCCGCCAAAGAGTTCCTGACTTATCCCCGCACCGGATAGGCCATGCCCCAGCCCAGAAACTACTCAACTATCCAGATCATCCTGCACTGGACCATAGCCGCGCTGGTCATCTTCCAGCTCTTCGTCAACCAGTCGATCCAGCATGCCTTTTCGGATCGTTTGGATGGAGAGCCCATTGGCGAGATGGGCGTAGCGCTTCTCCATATTTCCGTAGGGTCAACCGTGCTTTTGCTGGCTGTGGTACGCCTCGCCATCCGTCTCGTTCGAGGCGCTCCGGCGCCGTATGCCGACACACCCGCAATCCTCAACTGGCTCGGTCAAGCGGTGCATATCCTGCTCTACGGCTTCATCTTCCTCATGCCGCTGACCGGCGCCGTCGCCTGGTTCGCGGGCATCGAACTGGCAGCGCAACTGCATGAGCTCGGCCGACTTATCCTCGTCCCGGCCATCGGCCTTCACATCCTCGGCGCCCTGGCAGAGCACTTCGTCTTCCGCAACGACACCCTAAAGCGCATGCTTGGCGCGACCGGCGACTAGCGAACAATGCCGTAGACAACCCGCGAAGCCAATTGGAGCTGGCGTGTCTAAAAGCGTGTCTGATCCTCAATCGCCGCCTGTGCGCGCAGACAACTTTCCTTCCCGCCCTCAGCAACCATTGAGCGATTGAGGGATTTGCCAAACAGCAGATTTTGGAGCGGGTATTTGATCAACGACGCATTTCTCGGGATTTCGACTGCTTGGATCATTACCAATCTTTGGTCGCTAATCATCGCGGTGGTGGTGCTGGTGGGCGGCTGGTTCATCGCCAAGCTGGTGTCCGGTTACGCGATCACTCTGCTCTCGCAGCGACTAAGGCAAGACGTGACGATCGCGCCGCTCGTGGGCCAAGTGCTCCGGTACGCTATTCTGTTCGTGACGATTATTGTGGTCCTCGGTCAGTTCGGTGTTGAAACAGCATCGATATTGGCCGTGTTGGGTGCCGCGGGCCTGGCCATAGCCTTGGCATTGCAAGGGACACTATCCAACATCGCCGCTGGCATCATGTTGGTCTTCCTTCGCCCCTTCAACGCGGGCGACTATATCGACGCCGACGGTATTGCCGGGACCGTAGTTGAAGTAGGACTCTTCGCGACGCAGTTGCGCACTATCGACGGCATCTTCATCTTCGCGCCCAACTCCAAGTTGTCCAACGTCAAGATTCTCAACTACAGCCGCGAACGCTCGCGCGTGGTCGAAATCAAGTTCACCGTTCCTCGATCTGCGAATCTCACGACGGTTCGCTCGACGGTCGAGGAGTCTCTGAAGACCGAGTTTTCCACGCCGGACACCAGGCCAGAGATCCTCGTTGATGCCTTGGCTGATACCACCGTGACTCTAGCGGCCCGCATTCCGGTTGCCAGCCGCGACTGGTGGCGCGCTCGCTCCCTCTTGCAGGAACGGCTGAAGGAAACCCTCGATCACGCTAATGGCTTCGTCGGTGCGTGACGGTACCCAGGCCGAACGCGACGGTACCAGGGCGTCGACGCTAGTCAGAGAGTTGCAGCGATCAACAACTGGGAACCAGCGTCGAACGCCCTCCGTTTTGCAGCCAGCGTCATGATCAAGAACTGGAGATAACAATGGCCACCGAAAAAACCCTGGATGACCTGTTTTTGGACACGCTGAAAGACATCTATTATGCGGAGCGGCAGATCGTAAAAACGCTGCCGAAGATGGCTGCGGCCGCAACGTCACCGGATCTCAAGGCGGGCTTTGAGAAACATCTCGAAGAGACCGAAGGGCATGTCGTACGACTTGAGCAAGTCTTCGAGTTAATGGGAAAGTCTCCCCGCGGCAAGACCTGCGACGCAATCCTCGGCATCATCGAGGAAGGCAAATCAATCATCGAAGACTTCAAGGGCACTGCTGCTCTGGACGCTGGCTTGGCATCTTCTGCGCAGGCCGTCGAGCACTATGAAATCGCCCGTTACGGTAATCTCAAAACGTGGGCCGCCCAGCTTGGAATGACCGAAGCGGTGAGATTGTTCGACGCGACTCTTCAAGAAGAAGTTGCCACAGACGAAGCATTGAGCCGCCTGGCCACAACGTCTTTGAACGAAAAAGCTGCATAATGATCGTTGGCGCGCTATGCGCGCCAACGCTTCCCATCGGGCGACACGGTCATCTGCGAGCGGGATACATTTGAGGAGGACCTTCTGTGGCGAGCGGGCACTACGTCGTCTCTCAACTGGCGTCCATATGGCAGTTTAGTCACTTGGGTCAGGTGACTGGGCCCTACTCTTCGCGGGGAGCCGCGATTTCTGCAGCCAAGGCCAATAATCAAGCAGACGGCGAGGTGATTGTTCGCGATGCCGACATGCGAACGCATACCGTTTGGCGCGCTCGCGTCGAATGAAGCTACCGTAGAATGGGAATGAATCTAGCCCAGCTTTCAGCGAAGCGGGCCATTGCGCTCGAACTCTTCCCAACCAACCAGATTTGGTGCTGCAGTGGTATCGGAAACGGCGTGCGTCTCGCCGCTGGCTTTTTGCGTGCGGCTCAATCTCCTGTTCCATGCTGCACGTCGTCGATTTTCAGCGGCCGTCTGTGCGTCCGTTTCCCGCCAGGTCGCAATCAGTTCGCCGTTCAACAAGTCTTCAACCTCAAGCGGATCAAAAACGTGGAAGGTCACCTTCCGAGCCCGTCCTCGCAACTTTACGGTCCGTGTTCCGGCGCTAGTCAAACGGCCGTCTTTGAGCCATCGGTGACGTTCGGTTGTGGTGATGGCCAGAATGTCCTCGAGTTCTCTCGGAATGACCGGGAGATTTTGAATGCCCACCAAGCATTCGCTTATTGCCGTCACTGCGGCATTGAATTCGGAGGCGAAGTCTGCAGCCACCCTTAGGGTGAGTACCCCGGTCTCCATTTCGAAGTGTCGCCTAATGCCAAAAGGCAGCTTCGAGCGTAATTCAAGAAAAATACCCCTGGCCCGGACCGACGATCCCAATGTGGCTTCGCCCGGAACCATCCACTGCCGAACCAAGTCCTGCCCTGATTTCTGTGTTGGGTGCGACATGGGCATCAGATGGGTTCGTTCTCGGGCAGCTTCAACGTTGTTCACCGAAACTTGGCATAGGTTCACAGCGATCGCCCTTCGCCAGCGGGGTTACACACAAAAGCCACAAGGGTGAATCCGCCGGTTCCGCGACTGTTTGCAGCGCTCGTTTGCGTGTGCCGGCTCCGCCTGCGGTGCAAAGGAACCGGAGGCAGAACGGGGCGTTAATGATGCCGTGGCGCCGCCGGACCTGGCGTTGCGGGCGAGGCACAGATCCAACCCCTAACTGTGTCTCGCCCTACCTTCATCGCTTGAGCCAGACGACCGAAGGGATCGGGTACGACACGATAAGCAGACAGGCCTTACCCACTCCGACGTCAGCACATGCGAGGAACGATTTCGCTCCTATCGCGGTTTGGTAAATGCGATCTCGGGAAGTACCCGAACAGATAAACTGAATTGCTTCGCACAAAACACGTGGCACAACAGGAGATCACGATGAATAGAATCATCGCGCTAGCGACTGTCGCAGCACTTGCGGGCACCGCTTTTGCAGGTACCGCTGTCGCTCAGACCACCTCTGCAACCGCGACTGCCGAACTCAACATTCGTTCGGGCCCAGGGCCCCAGTATCCGTCCGTCGGGTTTATCGCTGCTGGGGACAGCGCCGCGGTGGACGGTTGCCTGCAGAACAGCAAATGGTGTCGCGTAACCTATGACGGCGTCACCGGCTGGTCTTATTCCGATTATCTGACGGCCGACCTTTCAGGCCAGACGGTGGTTCTCACCGACCGCTATCCAGAAGTGGGCCTTTCCACGGTCACGTACGAGTCCAGTGGTGGTCTTGCCGGTGGCGCCGTTGCCGGAGCGACGACCGGCGCCGTGGTGGGAGCATTGATTGCTGGTCCCTTGGGAGCCGCCATCGGAGGCGCAGTTGGCGCAACTGGCGGCGCCACCGCCGGAGTTATCATTGACCCGCCCGAAGTCGCCCGAACCTACGTCATGGCGAACCCTCTGGACCCAGTCTATCTCGACGGCGAAGTCGTCATCGGGGCCGGAATTCCGGACACGGTAACCCTGCACGCAATCCCCGATTACAACTACGAATACGTCTATATTAACGGCCAGCCGGTGCTTGTGGACCCCACAAACCGCCAGATCGTCTACATCGTCCGTTAATATCTTCTGTGCCGGTGGCATGACCGCCGGCACAGTTGCCCGCGCCCCCCTCAGGGCCGTCTCCGGTGCCTGCCGCGGTTCATTGGCTCGATTTGAAATGAGCTTTTAGCGCTGTGTTACATACCCGTCTGGAACACCTCTGGACGAAAAAACAAACTGCCAGACCTGTAGGGCCCGCGCGCGAAATCCTCCAGCGCAGCATAGCAGGTAGTATTGCCACATTCGGTAGAAGCGCTCGCTCTGTTTAGTGCGCGGCCATTTCGCAGCAAAATTCTGCGACCATGCGACAAGAGTCTTGTCATAGTGCGGGCCAATGTTGTGCACGTCTATAGGGACAAAAAGTCCCTCAATGGCAGCGCCGATTTGCGCCATTGAGGGAATGACGCCACCGGGGAAAATGTATTTTTCCAACCAAGGGTCAATCGTCGACATGCTGTTCGCTGAACCCACGGTGTGCAACATAAATAGGCCGTCGTCCGCGATAGCGCGGTGGGCGGCCTCAAAGAAAGATCGATAGTTCTTGTTGCCGACATGCTCAAACATGCCCATCGACACGACGTGGTCCACCTTACCGATGAATTCGCGGTAGTCTTTCACCTGGAACTCGACGGAAAGACCGGCGTAGCGCTCGCGTCCATATGCGGCTTGGTCGGGTGAAATGGTCACACCGATGCACTTCGCGGCATATCTTTCGGCGGCAAATCCCATGTACGCCCCCCAGCCGCAACCGATGTCCCAAACCGACTGGCCCGGCTTGACCCCGATTTTGCGGCATACCATGTCGAGCTTGGCTTCCTGGGCCTGATTGATGTTGGAAACGCCGCTTTGCCAGTAGCCGCAAGACCCCGTCATTCGATCGTCCAGTGAGGCCCGATAGGCGTCCGTTTCGCTATAGTGCATAGCGGCCACCCGCCGGGATCGGGAAATCGTCTGCATGTTGATCAGGCGCGCCTGTAGCGTTTGCCAGATTAGGTTCAGCGACGGGCGGAAGTTCCTGTCCACCGTTTTGGAGATGGCGCGGTTGAAGAACTCAGCCAGGTCTTCGCAATCCCACCAACCATCCATGTAGGCCTCACCCAAACCCAGCGTACCTTCAGCCAGAAATCGGTGCCACAGCCGGTCATTATGCACCTGCATATCCCAAGGCTCGGGGCCATTCACTACGATGCCGGCTTCAGCAAGCACGGCGATGACTGCCGATTTGTCATTCACAGGATCAAGTCCTAGCCAAGCGCGCATCGCGCACGAGCACGTGGAATTTCAGCCGATTTTACGGTCGGCGCAGCCCCGCGCGCTCTAAGGCAAACGGTCTAAGTCATAGCACTTCCCTAACGCTGGGTTTGAGCGTCGGGCGCTTTGCCCCGCTCCCTTTGCGGGCACCTTTTGGGGCGGGAAGTCATGTGTCACCGATAGAGCCTTTGTGATCGACGCATGTTTGATCGTGACGGAACAGCTAACCGGATCCCCCGTTGGTTCATTGTGACGAGCAAGTCGCATCTCCGCACCGAAAGGATAGGATCATGCCGAACACGGGCACAAATCGTGGCGACTCTCCTGAGCAGCATAAGGCTGGTCAGCAGAGCCACAAAAACGCTCAAGGCGTGACTGGCAACGAGTCTAATCAGAACAGGGACGAGAAGGACGCGGGTCAGCGTGGCGGCACACACGAGCAACATGGGAAGGCTGGCCAACAAAGCCATAAGAACCGCTAATGGCCACCGCAACCGCCGAGTAAATCTAGCCAGAGGACACCATGCCCTCTGGCCGACTGTGCTCTTCCTCAAAGAGCAGCTCGACCAAAGCATAGGTCCCAACGTTTGCTCCGATTTGAGTGAAGGCGGCCTTATCGCCCAGGCTGGCCATAAGGCTTGAGCAGGCTCCCATTCTGCCAGCTCACCCCGCTTCGACGGTAGAGAGCCACCTGGAACTTGTCGGCCGGGAGCATCGTTGGAACACTTTGTGGCGCCCCTTGAGCGCTTCGTTTTTAGCATCGGACACTGGCCCCGCTCTATGCGGGGCTTTTTTGTGTGTTCCGGAGCACACGTCTCATCACTCAACCTGATATGACGCCTCATAGAACGGCAGCGATGTAAGGTCATAGCGCAATAGGGGAATACCCTTTGATCAGGAAGCGTGGACTAATCCTCCGAAGCTTAGGCGCATCGTGCACCAAAGCCTAGGGAGGGCAGCGGGCCCCATCCAACCGCCCTCCCACTTCACCCTGTCGTGCCAACCAGCAGCATTTTGGCCCCGGCTTACACATACCGGGGTCAAAACTCGCCCTGGCAAGACAATTGGTGGGTTAAGTGCGGTCATCCCCGCTGGCACCCGAAGGCCCCGGTGCGGCAGGTTTGCCGTCGAGAAGATGTATGCCGCGCTTGGCGCGCGCTAAACCGACCTCGGCATCTTGGCCCGCGCGCTGAAAGAACCGGATTTCTGTGGCGATGGTCTCCGTGAATGGATCGGTCTGATTGAAGTAATCTCGGTCCAAACCGAGGGCCGCGCCTTCAGTGTCACCATCGTAGTAGGTGCCAAACAAATGGTCCCAAACGGGGAAATAGTTGGCAAAATTCTGGTTGTGATGTTCGGGCCGTCGTGAGTGATGGATAAAATGGTCGCGAGGGGACTGGATTACATATTTGCCAAACCAACCGTGCCAGGGAATGGCACTGTGCTTCACTAGGCCAATGGTGCCAAAGGCTATCGTCACCACTGCAAACTCGGCGGTTGGCAGCCCGATCAAGAGTGCTGGGACGACCATGACGATCATGTTTATCGCCTTCTCCAGCGGATGCTCTCGCGCCGATGTCAGCGCGTTGAACTCCTCGGCGGCGTGGTGAAACTCGTGTAACCGCCACAATACAGGAAACCGGTGCATCAAGCGGTGCTGCCAATAGCTTAGGAAATCTGCGAGCACCAGGTACGATAAGACGTGGGCCCAGCCCGGCATCTTCTGGCCAAGTCCCAAATGGTTGGCATTTTCGGCGGTCTTTGTGACCGCATAAGACAAACCGAAAGAAGCAAGCGCGGCGAACAGGGTGATCAAGCCCGTCGCTTGCAGCACGAAATAGACAATGTCGGTGACGGTGGACTTGCTGCGCTCGAAGAAGACTCGGCGGAACCCCGACTGACCGTATCCAACATAGGCCAGCTCAACGGCGAATACCGCCAGAACCAGTCCGATAGAAATGGCGAAGGTAACTGCCATTGCCGCGCCGTTCAGGTAGTAGGTATTGTAGAAAAAGCCTCCCAGCTTCTGCAGCCCAACTCCGACCAAATCCATGGCGCGTCTCCAAAAAGAGCGGCCTCAGCGTAATCCCGTTGACGTGCGGTTGCCAGAATACTCCCAGGGGGATTGGACGTCACTTTGATGTATTCCCGAGTGCGTCGTCTACGAGGGCGGGCCTACCAAGCTTTACCTGGCTGCCCCAAATCGGACGGAACCCCAACAAGGCCACTGCCGTTGACCAATCGAGGCGCTGCGCGCGTCAACCGGACGCGGTGGCATGGGGAACGATGTGGTTTTTCCGGTTTCCCATATCGGCCAACGAACTGGCAGCCGAGCCCCTACCCCACCCGCGCAGCGCCCAACATGCGAAGATTCGTTGTCGCAGTCTTTGAACGCCATTCAAGCTGAGAGGAAGCATCGTGAGGAAAATCGCAGCCCTTGGAATTGCCAGCGCACTGGCGATTGTTTCTGCAAATTCAGTATTGGCGCAACAGCCAACTGCGCAGCCAGTCGAAGCGCCAGCAACGCCCCCAGGCGCATCCGCCAACAAGGGTGGAGAAATTATCGAGAACTACGGCACTATCATTGATGCCATAGGCCAGATGGCTGCGGGAGACGAAATTTCCACGTTGCCTTCAGAAGGCCTGACTCTTGTCCTGCTTAGCTCCCTGGATGGCGATGTCAATCACGATGGAGCAGCAGTGGACGCGGCCATCACTGACCATCAGGCAGCAATTGCCGCGCTTCGTGCGGCAGTAGCCGGCAATGAAGTTGTGTCGGCCAAACTGGAGGAAAGCGGCCTTTCGGCCGAGAATGCCATTGCGATCGGCCAAAATGCCGATGGCACCTGGCGCCTGTACGTCGATGACCGTGAGCAATAGCTGCGCAGATTTGTGAAATGCGACGCCGCCCAAGATGTGCCCCTAACACATTGTCGCCCTCGCGGCCCATTTCACATCTGAAAGATCACGTCCAGCGCCACCACGTCATCACCGCGCTCTATTGACCTCGTCCACCGACAAAAGAAACCCGGGTCGGTGAGCGTGGCACCATAACTCCGGTTAATTCGTTCGACTATCGTCGGACAAGGGCGTAGCATTCTCTCCGACCGGACCAAGCTGTTGCCCTGCGGGCGCTGTTTTCTGGGCGTTCCCTGCGCAATCACATAGGTGTCCTTCCCCGATACCCGGAGGAAGAGGTTCTACGCATGGAGCTTTTCATGTTTACCGAAAACGTCGTCCAAGAAGTTGCCGTCACCTATGAAGGCGAAGAGCACAAGGCGGCTTACTTCATCGAAAACGGCGTCATCCACGCCAACATCAACGGCAAGAATCTGCGCCTGCCGCATGGCCGTGCCCCGGTTGAGCAGACGGTAAAAGCCGTGCTGATCGGGATGCTGGAGCGGCAAGGCCGCTTGGCGGATGGCCTGCAGGGCTATCAGATCCCGTAGAGCCCGAACGGTCTGCACCCACCCCGGGGAGCAGCTATTGATGGTCCAGATCTTCATTCTTAAAGCGGTCAACGACTCTCAGGCGAGCCTGCTGGTGCTGCCCGACGCCCCAAAGTCGACCGTACCGTCGCACCTGCGAGCTGCAGACTGGAAGTACATTCTGACCACATCCGCCGATGACGAACTTATCGGAGGAGCAGGTTCGGCACTTGAAGAATTGCTAAGGCGCGATGGGTACGTGTTATTGCGGGCGCTAAATTCTCACTGACCGCGATTGCGGCCGGGTGAAAGTATTGTCGGGTGGCTTAGGTTAAGACCCGGGCTAGACAGGAGGCTTCGCGCCCCAGCAAGCTACCCATGATCTGGCGAATATCTGCGGTCCGCGCCTCTATGACGTAAGGCGCTCTATGACGTAAGGCGCTAACACCTGCACCATGAAGCGGTCAGTCCAGGTCGGAGCCCGGGAGGCGCAAGTACGTTCTATCCACCGCTTGGGTGCTCGGGCGCACCATGAAGCAGTTGGACTTCCGGCGACATCACAAGCGCCAGGTATCGCTCGAATTGCACCAGGACGTCGGCGATGATCTGGTCGCGGTCCATGCCCATGATATCGTAGCCGCGGCTGCCGCTGGAGAAATAGGTGCGCGCCTCGTATCGCATTTCGGGTTTGCCGGTAGCCATTGGCGACAATACCGCCACCGGATGGCTGGCAAGGGAGACGCCGTAGACAAAGTCGCGCATACCCTCGGCCGGAGATCGCAGCACCACCGCTCCATTTTCTCCGGCGTCGACGTTGGTCGGCCGCCCCCTTGTCGTCAGTTCATCGGCGACCTGCTTGAGAGCGGATTGAACCTGCGTGTCGATAAAACGCTGAACCTCCGGCTTGCGCGGCGCCCACAGCATCAGGCCCAACCGGCGTTGCCAGGTGACGCCGGCGGCGGGCTGCGCCGGAACGGCGCTGGCCACGGCGTGGTGTGCCTGCTGCTGGGCGACATCTGCGCGCATGCCGGTGACGAGCGACCATAGTAGGGCAAGGATAACGACCGCGAAGGGCAACGCACTCGCAATGGTGACCGATTGCAATGCCCCTACCCCGCCCGCGAGCAGCAGGACGGCAGCGACCGCTCCGGAAATGGCGCACCAGAATACACGCTGCAGAATAGTGGTTTCAGTGTCGCCACCGGCCGCTATTGCGTCCACCACGAGTGAACCGGAATCGGCCGACGTAACGAAAAAGATTGCCACCAGGATGACGGCAAGCGTCGAGGTTACCGTCGGGAACGGCAGATAGGTGAAGAACTCGAACAGCCCGACGGAGAGGTCGTTGGCAATGGCCGCGCCCAGGGCGCCCCCCGCTACTCCCGCATCGATGGAAATGGCGGTGTTGCCGAAGACCGTCATCCAGATGAAGGTGAATCCTGCGGGGATGAACAGAACCGCCGTGATGAACTGGCGAACGGTGCGGCCCCGGGAGATGCGGGCGATGAACATGCCGACAAAGGGGGACCAGGAGATCCACCATGCCCAATAGAACAAAGTCCAGGCGTCGATCCAGGGCGTCGGCTCATAGGCGTAGATATTGAAGGTTCGCAGAACGAAACTGTCCAGGTAGAGCCCCAGGTTCTGGACGAAATCGCGGAACAGGTCTGCAGTAGGTCCGGCCAGCAGGACGAACAGCATCAGGCAGATCGCAACGAGCAGGTTGATCTCAGAGAGAATTCGCACGCCTTTATCCAGTCCGCTGACGACCGACAGGGTCGCCATGCCGGTCACTGCGGCGATAATCATCAGTTGCACGGATGGTGAGACCGGCCATCCGAACAAGAAATTCAATCCGGAATTGATCTGGTTGACGCCCACGCCCATCGACGTTGCCAGCCCGAATATGGTGCCGACAATCGCGAAGATGTCGACGACATGGCCGATGGGACCGTTGATGCGTTCTTTGAGAAGAGGATAGAGGCCGGAGCGGATAGTCAGCGGCAGGTTATAGCGGTAGCCGAAGTAGGCCAGCGAAAGGCCCACAACGGCATAGATCGCCCAGGCGTGTACACCCCAATGGAGGAACGTTACCGACATGGCCTCGCGCACAGCCGCAATGGAGCGCGGTTCGGCCGTCGGCGGCGCCATGTAGTGGGTCATGGGCTCGCCTACGCCGTAAAACATCAGGCCGATACCCATGCCGGCGGCAAACAACATCGCAATCCACGACACGAAGCTGAAGTCAGGCACCGAGTCATCCGGCCCGAGCTTGAGATTGCCGAAGCGGCTGAGGCAGATCAGCAGCATGGCTGCAAGCACGATGCCAACAGCGAGCAGGTAAAACCAGCCGAAGTTGGTCAGAATGCTAGACTGCAGGCTTCCGAAAATCTCGCCGGCCTGCGACGGGACGACAATTCCGATCGCCAAAAATATGGCAATGATCCCCAGCGATCCGAAGAAAACTGGTCGATTGATGACGAAGGGTTTGATTACCATGGTCGCCAGGCCTCTGACTGCTGGCCAAGCGCGCGGCCAGCTCCATAACAAGAACACTGGCATCAACAAGGTTCCGTCTGGGTCAAACAGACCAACGGAGTGCATTCGCTTCTCGTTAGATTTCAAGCGGCCTATTTTCTGGAACGAGGTCGTAATCTGCCCGACCTGTTGGGGTGGGAACAGGACGGGCAAGGCGCCGAGCTCTTGATCAGGCGACGAACACGGCCTCGTCCTGTTGGCAGCCCCACAGCAGCACCGGCAGGACGGTCGAACCAAGATTGGCCGCTGTCCGTAGTGCGGCAATTTCATGCGACCAGAATGATGCTCATTGGCAGTGTGATCGAGGGAAAGTCAGGACACTGGGTGGCCGATGCAAAGCAGCAGTTGCCAGTCATTCAGCAAGGACAGTCGGTTTTCCAAAGCTGACGTGGGCCGAGACGAGCGTCAGCTTCGATTCCGCGCCAACCCTGAGCAGTTCGATTGGGCGATGCCGCTCACCGGGGCCCGACCGCAACCCAGAACCAGGACTTTGGCATTTCCCAATAGTACGTCGGCGTTCCCGACCACCGCGGATAGACTTTCCCCAGGTTTCCCAAGCCATTTGAACGCCGGAGAAAGCTCGAACGGTCCGCGCCCAACCGTCCCAACTTTGCCCGGGAACCGATCCAGTCTTTCAACGTTACTCGGAACGTCCGACATCCTTAGAGCCTTCTGATGTTGGCTCTAATCGTGTCCAAACTGTCCCGGCTCGCGGGCCGGGACCTTTTCGGTACCGGTGAGGAGCCCCACGGGAGATAGGTCCTCCGGCCGCCGAAAAATCGAAACGTACGATCGGTGAAGTACATCATCGTTGGATTTTGAACAGCATTATTGGAGGAACCAATGCTGAACGAAAGCAAGGTTGATACCGTCGCCATCGAAAGAGAGGGGCAGGTCTATTCGGCGGTCTATTTCGTTGAGCACGGGGTACTATATGCGTGCGTTGCCGGGCAGGCAGTCGCGACCGCGTGTACCACCAATCCATATGATCAGACCCGCGCTTTGTTGGAGGCGCGCATTCTGGAAATGGCGGGAAGGCGCGACGATAGCCCCATATTCACACGCTGGAACCGCTGACGCGAAATCAACGTTAGGGACGCCGTGGCGCCTGCTGGACAGCGCTACGGGCGGGGCGCTGCGACCAGCGGTGCCCCGCTCTCTGGCGGCCACCACTTGGGGCTTTGTCTCCGGCCGACCCTGTGACCGCCCGAAGCACTCATGAGCATCCCTGGAACCGTCTCCTGCCAAGTTGGCGTCAAGCTACGGAGTTAGTGCTTAGCAACATGCTCGGGTTTGCCTTTGCGTTTCGTCGAAGCCAGTTTTTCCAGTTCTTCTTCGCTCATCGACATCATCGATTTTGACGCCCCCTTGAGATCTCGTTTGGGCGTATCTCCCCGCTTGGCTGATAATGCAGCGCCGGCGGCTTTTTGTTGTGCTGCGGATTTCGCGGGCATAGCTCATCTCCCAATCTTCATTTCACCTGCGAGAACAACGCGGATAAAACGGGAAGGTTCGGGCCCTACCAGAGGCACCGCGACATGGGCGCGATGAAGCGGCCGGAAACCTAAAAAAATATCTCGGCCGTTGACCGGTCGAGGCGCGCTAGCCGCCACCGGTTAAGGCGGTGGATGCTGGCTTTCCCCAAATGAGCAGGGGGTGGTGTAAGATTATAACGCAATTGGGGAATACTCATCACCCGGTTTGCTAGGCCCAATGGACCCCAGGCTTGGAGCTCGTCCATACACCTGGGCCTAGGGAGGGCCAGCGACCCCCATCAATTGCCCTCCCGCTCCCCGCCTTCAACCGCGAGAGGTTATACTGTGTCTGCTGATTTTGAGCTGCGAGCAATTAAGCAAAGGCTCAGCCTCGAAGAGCAGCATGCAGCCATTATGTCTCGAGTGGCGTCGTTAGAGGCCAGTCTGGCAGAGGCCAAGAACATGCTGGCCCATATCGATGAACTACTGCTTTCAGTGGCGCAGATCATGGGCGATGAGCCAGAAGGCGGCGCAGTACCGTATGAGCCTGTCAGGCGCGCGACGGGAAATCCCAAGAAAGAAGTGATAGCGCAGGAAGTCAGGGATTACCTGAAGGCTGGGGGCAGACCCATGTCTCGCCGGGAACTGTTTCAGCGCCTCTGCAACGACGGAATCACGCTCAGAGGAACAAATCCCGAGGTGGTTCTAAGCACAATGCTCTGGAGAGCGGGCAATATGTTCGGGATCGAGCGCCTGAATTCCGGAGGCTACGCGCTTAAATCTTGGCGACGAAAACGCCAGGCGCACGAACCAACCGAAACCAATGCTGCAGCTCTTCACAGAGAGGGCCCAGATCGTTAGATCTGAGCCCATAATTGAGTTAGGCGCGGTCGTCTACATACACGATAACCGACCCGTCGGCATTGCTCTTCACGGCGACCACATCGTCCGCGGTATGGCCATCGGCCTCCAGCTTCGCCTTGATGGCTGCATTGGCAGCGATATTGGTATGCAGCTTGGTCACTGCTTCCGCGTTAGCTGTCAGCGCCTCGTCGAGTGCTGCAGCTTCGGTGGCGGCATTGCCCTGCAACGACGACAGCAGCACGATGGTGATATTGGCGTCCTCGGCCACGGTGGACAGATCCACGTCTGCAGAGCCTGCGACAGACGATACCACCGAGCCATAAGTCTGGTCGGCTACGCCGCCGGCATTGGCATTAGCCTGTACGTCGGCGCCAACTTTGGCACCCACGGCGGGGGCCTCAACCGTGACACCAGCGCCGGCACCCGCACCTGCATCCTGAGCAAAGGTAGGAACCATGACCGAGGTCAGAAAAGCTGCAGCGGCCGTAATTACGAGGGCGTTCTTCATGTTTCTTCTCCGTTTCTAAAAGCGGTTGAGAAACGGGCTCACGTGTTGATGGTTGCGAATTGTGATCGGCATCACCAACAGCAACCATGAGCTTTGCCGCGCATTGACCTCGACGCACTGTCTTGTTCATGGAGGCTACGATGTCTCGAGATGGCTTGCCGACAGGCGAAGGCACTTCGACCGAGAATGACGTCTTCGACCCGCATCCTGCCACTGAGGAAGACTATGACAAGATTCCGAGCCCCGGTGGGGTCAAGCCGCGCAAGGGGCCGGACATAGGGCCCAATACTTACCTGAACGACGGAAATAAGGTGGTGCGCTCGCCGAAAAAGCCACGCTGATCGGCCTACTTGGACCGCGCTAATGGAACGCAGTCCCTTCCCGCTTCAATGAATGCCGAGGTCTGGAGGCACAAGGCTAGCGGGATAAGGGCGACTGTGGAATGACAAGTTGCCAGAACGTTCTGGCACTTGACGCAAACCGCCTTGGCGGTCGAGCGCATGGAGGATGAAAACAGCCATGGCTTTGTTCAATGCCACGCCGCCACCAGCTCAAGCGCAACGGTAATCGGACGCGCTATCGCATCGGATCGGCTGTCTCGGAAGAAACCAGCGTAGCGACATCGCCTAAGAAGCGAAGCCCGCCCTAACCGGCGGGCTTTTTGCTGGAACCAGAATCCCCGATCAGCGTTTATCGACAAATTAAAGTCAGTGGGCCGCCTGCCCTTCGGCCCATGCCGTACTCTAGCCCCGGTTCGTCACCGGGGCTTTTTGTTTCCTTGTGATGACGGCCGCGCTCACGACCTCGTATTAGCCCCCTTTCCCCGCAGCCGGTCCCAGAGGGCCAGCGGATCCTTGCTGACCAGGCTGACCCAGATCACGAGGTTACGGCCAGAGATGCCGAGGACGCCGGCGATGGCATGAGACCAGTCCCCTGGCAGACTGAGGTTCGACACGATCGCATCGGTGGCCAGTACCGCCAGCACTGCCATAATGATGGAGGCAAGCTGGGTCGAGACTTTGATGCCGAAAAGGGTCTGAATAGGATCGGTCATTGGAACTCCCGCCCAACGCGCGCATAGTTCGCCCGACCGGTGATCTGCACCAGCCCCCGGCCCCGATAGCGGTAGCCGTCGCCGCGGTGCGAGTTGCCCAGCCGCTTGCCGATCTTGGTGCCGGGCTCGTATTTGTCGAAATTCGACTTCGAACCCTGCTCGTAGATGGCCTCGTAGCGCCCGCCTGTCTCGACTAAGGGCGTGGCCAACACATAGGCCAGCCGCTGGAGATTGCCGTCGACATAGCGGGCCCAGGCGTCGAGGATGGCGTTGATGCCTGTCACCTGAGCCTGAGCCAGCTTGCCGCCGAACAGCGACGAGCGCACGGCGTTGAAGAACGCTGCGTTCATGTTGAGCCTCTTGTTATGGGTGGTCGTGACCCCCGGCGAAAGCGGGAGGGGTAAGGCCCGCCGAACGGTCTGGTTAATTCGATCGACTCTCGTCTGGGAGGGGCGTACGCTCCGGTCGGACCGGTCCAAGCCGTGCCCCGCGGGCATCTCTACCCTTGCTGTTTTCCGGGCGTTTCCTGCGCAATCATTCTACGTGTTCCTTCCCCGATACACGGAGGAAGCGGCTGATGGAGCGGTCCCATGTTTACCGAGAATGTCGTCCTCGAAGTTACCGTCACGCATGAGGGCGAAGAGCACAAGGCAACCTACTTCATCGAAAACGGCGTCATCCACGCCAACATCAACGGCAAGAACCTGCGACTGCCACATGGTCGCGCCCCGGTTGAGCAGACGGTAAAAGCCGTGCTGATCGGGATGCTCGAACGGCAGGGCCGGTTAGCAGATAGCCTGAGGGGGTATCAGTCTTCTCAGGAACAAAAGCCCGTTAAGCGCGTTCGCTTGGTGTAGCGCCTGCTGCGGCGCTATGACCTTCGATGTAGTCACTCCGCCCTGCATTCGTGCAGGGCTTTTTTCGCAGCGGTTGGGGGCGATAATGCCGGCGAGTAGCTGTCGCGCGCATTGAGCTTCCTGGGATTGGCGCTGGCCTCATTTGCCTTTGTTTCGGTGATCTCGTGGGCGTTGTGGACGCTGCTTGTGCCTTAGGTAGCAGGGCGTACGAACCGGAACAAAAGCGTGGCCGCCCCGTTGAGTGTAGCCAAGGTGGAGGTTTCCGGCCGTCTTGGTCAGTGCGGCAAGCACAGATGGCTAGAGGCGGTTCTGACGGTTCACTCCTCTAGCCGTCATCTGCACCCAGTCGGGAGCAGCCAAGTGATAGTCCATGTCTTCATTTTGAGGGCGGCCAACGACTCGAAGGCAAGCCTGCTGTTGCTGCCGGACGTCCCAAAGTCGACTGTGCCGCCGCACCTGCGCGCCGCGGATTGGAAATACCTTCTCACCACCTCCACCGATGATGATCTGGTTGGCGGATCATCAATGGCGCTTGAAAAATTGCTGAGACGCGACGGGTATATGCTGTTTCAAGCGCTCACCCCCGTTGATCGCGCATGTTGGGTGGTGGAACCCGACCCGCACCACGGCGTTCAATGCTTAGCGAACCCGCTGGGGCGCTATCACCTTCGACATCGGTTACTCCGCCCCGCATTCGTGCGGGGCTTTTTGTCATAGTCCAGCGTGAGGCCGGCGGCATGACCGGACGAACAGCCCAGGCGATCCGCATTGCGGTGTTTGTGCTCCTGGTGGTGACCGTAATCGCTTTGAGCTTCGCGACCGCTATTGGACTGAGCACCGCCGTTCGCCAGTGGGAAGAGCCCTACTCGGAACCGAAGATGATCTATTCTGTGTGAAAGTGCAGGAAGGCGGGCAAATGCCGAGGAAGAAAATCGAGGTACGCGACGATGACACCCTGATAAGTCGGGCGCCCGTTGATGTCGTTCCCCTGCTCTTCTCGCCCGTGCTCGTCACGCTGCTTGGTGATGTCGTGGTCATCGGCGCACAGCGGCTGCCCAGTTGGCTCGATCCCAGAACAGGTACTGATCGCCTTTATGGGGGATGATGTGGTCAACGCGTAGCCCGACGCGGCGCGGGTTGGCCTGTGGCGTCCCGTCCATTCGCATGGTCGGGTTGAGCAAGCCGCGCGCCTGGCACTTCACACAGTACTGGTTGCCTAGCCGTGCGAGGAAGGCCTTACGGGCACTTTGCCATTTGCTGCCGTAGCCCCGCTCGGCGGTCTTGGCTCGTAGGGCACCAGAATTTGTCGCCAATCACAATTCCTCCCCGCGAGATCCGAGCTATTGGCAGGTGGTCACATTCCCGCTTTAAGTCTCTGCCTGTTCGGTTTTTTGGGGGGGCAATGACAGCCTACAAGAACATTTCGCAGGACTACGCGAAAACCGGGATCAAATCCGTGGCGTTGCTCAACGGTGGCGCAGTGGTCGCTCTAATAACCCAGCTCACAGCATTGTCCTCTATTGCCGGGCCTGTCCTGCTAGCCGGTGTTCTTTGGATCCTTGGGGTTTCATTGGCGGCTGCTGCCTGGTTCGCCGGCCACTTGGCTGCCCAGTGCGTGCTAGTATTTGAGCGTGATGATGCCGACGCAATGCTGGACCGATCCTATTGGTGGATGCACGTTTCCATTGCGACGGTTCTGGGTGGGCTCATTTGCTTCATGACTGGAGCGTTGGGGCTTTTTATCGGCTTTTACGCGGCCCAGTCCGCCTAAGGTCGCTGCAACAGCACGTTATTCCAACCAGGCCGCACGACACTGTTCCTCGCAGTAGGTTTGTTCTACTGCGCAACCTTGATTGAGCATGCAATTGCGGCAACCATACTCAAACTAGTCGCAATGGAGGTGCCGAATGAAGCACGCTCTAGACCGTCTTAAACATTCGATCCACGATCTGCTTCGCGACAAGTCGTTCCTCGACCAGTGCAAGCACCTTGCCCCGGCTGAGATAGCTGCACTTGCTGCCGCGCACTTCAATGCGCGCAAGCTACCTGTCCGCGTCATAGAGGTGACGCCACTAGCTCCGGACCAGGAGTGCAAATACTGTGTTTCGTATGAGTTGGAAGACACCGGCGAGATGAAGGCCCAGCGGTTCTTTCGCCGGGCTATCTGAGGCATCTCCCCTCACTCCTATTGGCTGCAGCCGTCGATAACGTTTGGCAACCACGGTTCCGAAACCTTAGGAACACAATCGGTTCTCGGTCGTTCTCCCCATGTGCCCTGGAGTTGAGACATGCTGACTATTCGGGAAAAACGCAGACGGATCAAAGCGGGAAAGCTGGCCCTATTGGCAATAGCCGCAGTAATTGTTCTGACCCCGAAGGACTTCAACCCTCTCCTGAACATGTCATTCCCTGGCATCGGACAAGCCCTAGCCGCTGAGTAGACCTAGTCGCGGCTCCATGGGCGATTGGCACAGGTGGGCCGCCCATTGATGTCGTTCCTCTGTTCCCCGGCCATGCTCTTCGCAAAACGAGAGGAACGATCCGCTCTCTGAGCGATTGGTTAAGTTCCCACCAACAGGAGGAACACATGGACCACACAAATCACGTTCGCCTATCATCTAGCGAGCTGACGCCCGGTACCCTTGAAGGCGCGACTATCTATGGTGCTGACGATCATAAGGTCGGCAAGGTAGACCATGTTCATGGGAGCTCGACGGTGATTGTCGATGTCGGCGGCTTCCTTGGTATCGGTGCCAAGCCAGTCGCCGTTCCTCTCGCCGACCTGCAGTTCATGCGGGACGAAAACGGCGACGTGCACGCCACGACGACGTGGACCAAGGACCAACTCGAAAAGATGCCTGAACACGAAGACTAAATTAAAGGCCCGGCATTGTGCCGGGGCTTTTTACCTAGCGCTGCGTTTTATCCCAGTGTCGATTGCAGCCCTTTGGGATCCGCCGTCTCAACCTGGCGACCTCGCCACTTGCCTAGGCCAGCGCCGGCCCCAACGGGCCATTCGGCAGATGAGGGATCGAATGTCTGAAATAGAAAAGGCTCGCCGAAGCGAGCCTTGATCTGACGCACTGCGCCAACATACGGAAACTTTGGGGTGAGTTGCCCCGCTCGTCATCCGCATCCGAACGACCGCGGGCCTTGAATACTCCCCTGCATCTTCGAACAGCACCTTGAGCCTTAAAGCAGCATGGCGACCGTGGTACAGCAGGTACGGCTGGCACATGTCTTCCATGCCCCCCCGCACCGGGGCGCCAGGCCAGTTCACGCTAAGCCTGCTTGGTGTCGTCGATGCGCTCCGATGCACGAAATCACGCTGCCTGCAACGAGGAGGAAAGCAATCACCTCCAGCCAGTCCGGCAAACGGCTCTCCCAAACGAAACTATACAGCAAGGCGAAAAGGGTTTCGAACAGGATCATTTGGCCGCCCATCGTCATCGGTAGAAGTCGGCTCATCTTGTTCCACAGACCATTGCCGATGACTGAAGCCAGAAGAGCCACACCGATGGAGACCAGGCCGAACTGCAGCCACTGTTCGACACTGTGCTGGGGCGAATGTATCGCGACAGCTGGCACCATGAGCATTGCCTGGGCGCCGGCGACGACACCCACCAAAAGGCTCCAATCATATGGCGATACCTTTGAAAGCCTAGTCAGCGCTCGGGCATTGAGAACAGCGTAAACTGTCCACGTCACCAGTGCGGCAATGGCGCACAGTAGGCCCATTAGATGGGTTGTCGTGCTCTCGACCGACGCGTCAATTGCATGAAGACCGATCGCACCAGCCCCAGCCAAACAGAGCAACAGCGATGGAATCAGCGCCTTTAGCGTCACCGCATGTGTTTCACGGCTACCGATGATCGTTACCGCGACGGGCAGAAAACCCATTATCAAAGCGGTAATGGCAATGCCGCCCGTCTGAACCGCCGCTGACAGTAGCAGATAGTAGAGGCTGTTTCCGGTCAGCGCCAGAAAAGCCAGCATGAGCCAGTCCCGCCGGCTTAATCCGGCGGTAAGCGGCCGCCACCGCGATGCAAGCAGGGCAACAGATATGAAGCCATAGGCCAGGTATCGACCGACTGCCAGCTCCAGCGGGGAAAAGCCGTAAACCATTTCCGGAGCAACGAAGACAAGCCCCCACACTGCGCCGGCTCCGACGCCGCAGGAAATCCCGGCAATCATGCGGCGGTCGGTGATCCCACCTGCCGAAGCCATGTTCATGGTCCTGACCGACAAGGAATCCGACCTTCCGACATCGCTCTTTTCCCCTGCGGGCCGACCCCTGGAACAGGGTCTGAAGGCTGTCCCGCTGCGGCAGGAAGCAGATTCAGGATTCCAAGACGGCTCGCAGGAACGCCTGCGTACGTGGCTCCTTGGGATTGTCGAAAATCTCGCTGGGACTTCCCTGCTCGATGATCCGGCCACCCTCGAGGAAACACACGCGGTTCGATATCTCTCGGGCAAAGCCCATTTGATGGGTCACGAACAGAATTGTGAAATCGAACTCTTTGGCCAGGTGACGGATCACATTGAGCACTTCACCAACCGTTTCCGGATCGAGCGCGGACGTCACCTCGTCGAACAGCAGAATGTTCGGTTGCATTGCCAGGGCCCGGGCAATGGCAACACGCTGCTGCTGTCCACCGGACAGCTGAATTGGATAGTGGTCTTCTCGATGAGAAAGTCCCACGAGCTTGAGAAGCTCGTGCGCTCTTTCGTAGGCCTCATCCTTGGATAGTTTCAGCACACGCATGGGCGCTTCCGCGATATTGCGGAGTGCGGTCATGTGGGGGAAGAGGTTGAAACTCTGGAACACCATGCCAACCTTTTGCCGGATGCGGCTGACGTCCGCATCGGCCGGCTGAATGGCTTTGCCGCCTTCCTGCCGCCAGAGAAAATCGCCGTCGACAATGACATCACCGGCCTGAATGTCCTCAAGCGTCATCAGCACCCGTAAGATGGTCGACTTTCCAGAGCCGCTGGGTCCGATCAGGGTGACGTGTTCGTTGCGCGCAACATTGAACGAAAGATCCTGAAGGACCTTAAGTTTATTGTACTGCTTGGTCACCGCGCGAAGAGAGATGATATTGTTCTTGGTCGTGCTCATTCGATCAGAACCTTCCTAGCCACTTGTGGCCGACTTTGGCTTCGAGTGTGCGGATTGCCGCGGCAGACACGAGGCTCAGGATAAGGAAAATCACGCCAACGATGGTGATGGGTTCGAGGTAACGGAAATTGTCCATGCTGTAGCCCGTCGCATAGAACATCATTTCGGCAACGCCGATCGAGGCGAGAAGAGGAGAGTCCTTGAACATCAGGATGAGAAAGTTGCCCAAGGCAGGGATCATTGGGGGCGCCATCTGCGGAAGGATCACGTGGCGGTAGGTATCGAGCTTGCCGAAACCCAATGCTGTAATCGCGTCCCACTGGCCCTGGTGAATCGAATTCAGAGCCGATCGATAGGCCTCGGACATGTAGCAGCCATAGTGGATGGTGAGCGCCAGAATGCCTGTGGTGACGGGTTCCAAACGGATGCCGACATTAGGCAGGACATAGAAATAGAAGTAGATCTGCACCAGGATGGGAGTGGAGCGAACGAAGTCGATTGCCCCGCCTGCAAGCCATCGTACAGGTGCAAGTGCCGACCGTCTGAGCAGAAGGAGCGGAAATCCGACGAGAACCGCGCAGATCCATCCAGCCAGCGTGACGCCAACGGTGATCGTCGCGCCGCGCAGCAGCAGCGGCAGCAGTTCCGCGACGACGTTGAAGTCGAAATATTCAGTGCTGATGAGGTCGAGCCAATAGGTCATTGCGACACCACCCCCTTCACACGGGAAATACGGTCAGGACTTTTCCAGTAGCCGACCCGCCGCTCGATCCGGCGCATGATGAAGGTCACAATCTGGGACAGGAGGAAGTAGATGATGAGCAGGATGGTGAACACCGAAAAGGCGTTGACCGAATAGGTCGCCACATTGATGGAAATGCCGGCCTCCGTGAGATCATGCACGGCAATCAGCGAGGCCAGGGAGGTCGCTTTGAGCAGCATGATGGCGTCATTGCCGAAGAGCGGCATCATTGCAACCAGCGCCTGTGGGAAGATGACATAGCGCATGCGCTGAAATTTGCTCATGTTGAGCGCAACGGCAGCATCCGTTTGGCCTTTGGGAATGGCGCGGATCGTGCTGCGCACATATTCCGACGCGTAAGCACCGTGAACCAGGGCCAGGGCAAAAACGGCGGCCTCCGTGGCTCCCAATGTGAAGCCAACGATGGGAAGCGCGAAATACAGCCAGAAAAGCGTGACATAGGTCGAAACCCCACGAAATGTCTCGACGAATATGTTGGCAGCGACCCGGATGGGCGTGAAACTTGAGAGCCTTGCAAGGCCCATGGTCAAGGCAACCACCAGCTCCAGGACGAGCGTCATGGCGAACAGCCGACACGTCTCGAGTGTGCCCCGGAGCAGCAGGATACCCCACGTCTGAAGCAAGGTGTAAATGGACGTCAGGAAGTCGATCACAGCGGTGGCCTTCGAAAAGGGAGTCATAGATCGCCCGGCTTGCCAGGCGCAAGTGCTGTCCGCGGGCGCCGGCACAGGTCATGCCGACGCCCGCGTGCACTTGTCGACTACGAACCGCAGAGGCTTGCGGTCGTCACGTCCGCGGACGGGAGCTGGGCGGCAGACAGACCATACTTCTCGAGAATGGCAATATGCTCGGGCGAGCCCCGGAACTTCAGGAATTCGGCATTGAAGACTTCCACCAGGTGAGCATCTTCCTTACGGAAGCCGAAAGCGGAGAAGTGGACGACCGGCTTCCCGTCGACGACTGCGGTCTCGAAAGGATCGGCAACCTGGAAGTTGGTCCCGCCGGTCTCGTTGATGATGCGCGCCGCAGTGGTCACGGTCATCATGGTGGCGTCGACACGACCCGACGTCAGGGCACCAACCGTTTCAGCGAAGTCGGGAAATTCGACGATCTGTTCTTCGGGCACGCCAACGGCGCGAACCGTCTTAGCTGCTGCGCCACCCTGCAGCACGGCAATACGGGCACCAGACGAGATGACGTCTTCGAAGCTGTGGATTTCCTTGGGATTGCCCGGAGGGACCACAAGCGTATCGCCAAACATCATATCGGGCTCGGAGAAAGCGACTTCCGAGCAGCGATCCGGGCGCACTGCCATGCCGGCAGCGACCACGTCGAACCGATTGGCGGTCAGGCCGGGAATGAGGGAACCGAAGCGAACGATAACGCCGTCGAATTCCTGCACACCAATGCGGCTGAAAATTTCCTGGCCGACATCATAGACGACGCCCTGGATATCGCCCGTAGGGCTGCGATAGGCGTAAGGGGCTTCGTTGGCAAAGCCCACGTAGAGCGTTCCGCCCTCATTGAGGCGGTCAAGTGTCTCCGCGGCACCGGCGCTCGAGGCCACCAATGCGCTTAAAGCCGTCCCGGCAAGCAGTTTGTATGCGGTATTCATCGTCGTTCCCTTCCACGGTTGTGACGTTAAACTCGTCTATACATCCGCACCCAGACACGTTTCCGAGACTGAATATGCCAGTCTCTACGCGTTCCCTCCTGGGTGCGGAAGCTCTTGTCTGAGTGCTACTGCACCACGCTGATGTCGGCGAATACCGGACGGCCCGGTCCCTTGCGGAAAAGCTCGGCCACGGCGCGACCTGCCTTCTCGACATCTTCCATATCTTCGTCGCTGATCTTACCCCAGGTATTCACATCGCCGGGCTCGGAGAAGCCGCCATAGGGGACGATGCCCAGTTGGCCATTCGCGTAGATGTACATTTGACCGCGGGTACGGGGCTGCGGGTTTTCGAAAGTCGTGCAGACCACGGGCAGTGCGAACCCGATGTTGTCGCCCGAAATCACGGAGTGCCAGCTAATCGAGCGCAGCGGCAGCGTGTCCACCACGGCCTGGCAAAGAATGGGGGCCTGGTCCCACAGCAGTTCGATCCGCGCCTTGCAGTTGAATTCTTTCCACTCGATGAGGAGGTGCTTGGTCATTAAACTCTGCCTTATAGGAATTTCGTCTTACTTGAGGAGCTGCTGCATCTTGGCGACACGATCTGTATCGACCTGCTCAAACACCGCGCCGAGCGACCACGGGAAGTAAACGTGGAGCCACCAGTGGAGGATGTTCTGGTAGGTAAAGTAGCTACCAAGAAGCGCCTTGAACTCTTCGCGCGTCGTCACGCTGTCCAGTGCGGCGATGATGTCCTCTGCAAAGCTCTCCGCCTTGGGAGCAAGGACGTAGCCGACGAACATCGGGGCGCGAAAGCCAACCACGAAGTGTTCCTTGGTGAGCTCCTTCAGGGCCTCAAGCGAGACTTTCTCGTTGTCGGCGCCCTTGACGAGGCCATACACAACATGTTCGCCGAGAGCCAAGGTGTATGTGAGCGCAAAAACCAGCGTTGAGAAGTATTGACCGAATGAGCCTGCCTCCATATGGCAGATACCCATACGCAGACGGGTGATATCATCGCTCTCTACAGACCAGATGCTTTTAACTTCCTGATCGATATTATTTTTAACATCAGCCCAATTCATTTCGGCCGTCTCCTTTTATTTACAGAACTGTCGACACGTCCGCGTCCGACATATTTCTGTAAAAAAAGCTACGGCCTCCCCCAACCTATTGTCCAAGACTTTTGATGACTGCTATCTATAGCGATAAGATATCAATCAGGCGAGCACGCTGCCTGTTTTGGAGGCACTAGTTTGGCCACCAATTTCCTTTGAACGTAGAGCGTTACGCCGCTTCGGCGTTCCACTTTGAAGCCGGGGAGTTTTCGGTATGGAATTGTTTCAGCTGCGTTATTTTCTGGCGGTCGCAGAGCACCTCAGCTTCACTGTGGCTGCCAAATCTTTGCATCTTTCGCAGCCACCATTGTCCCATCAGATCCGGCAGCTAGAGGCCGAACTTGGCGGTGAGCTGTTTCAGCGAAGCAGTCGGTCTGTCCGGCTGACCGACTTGGGCGAGGCTTTTCTTCCTCGCGCGCGCAGCATCGTCGTTCAAATGGAAGACGCCGCGAAGGAAATTCGGGCCCGAACCGGACTTGAAAAGGGTATTCTGCGGGTAGGCGCATCCGGAGCGCTTGCCTACCATCTGCTGCCACTGCTCATTGCTGAGTATCGCAACCTGTACCCGAATATCGATCTTCAGATCTTCGAACACCGCACGCCCCGCCTGCTCGAGGCAGCCGAGCGGCACGAGATCGATGTGGCATTGATCCGACTGCCACACGACCAGACCAAGCTTTCAATCACCATACTGCGGGACGAATCCCTCCTGGCGGCCCTGCCACCCAATCATCCGCTTGCGAACCAGGACTCGATAAAGCTGCGGCAACTAGCAGATGAGTCATTCATCCTGATCAGCAATCGCAGTGAGCCGTTTCACAATCTGGTTCTTCAGCTATGCAGGAACCAGTCGTTTCAACCAAACATCATCTGCTCTGGCACCGAGTATGCCACGGCCTGCCGGCTGGTCGGCTTGGGTGTGGGTGTCAGCATACTGGCTGAAATGGGAAGCAAGCTCCACGTCGATCCGTCGCCCGCATTTGTCAGGATAGATGACAGCAATGCGGTTAGCCCGATCGGCCTGCTCAGCCGCCCCTATGATGAGCTGTCCCAGCCAGCCAAGGCATTCTTCACCCTTGCAATTGCTCTGAGCAGGGAGGCCTGACGCAAGCCCCTACTGAGAGGGCCTGAATGTGGCGACCAGCGTATGGCGGTCGCCCGGATAGGTTAACTCGACATAGGTCACGGGCGCCGAGGACGCCCAGGTTCGTCGTTCAATGATCAGGCAGCTCGTACCTTCTGCTATTCCCAGCGCCGTCGCGACGAGAGGCGCTGCACTGCCGGCATGAATCCGATGCTCGGCGGACGTCCATGGCACACGACTCAACAGCCATTGCGAGGGAGGCACGGACACGAAATCTGCCTCTCTGGCGTCGGGCACTGTACGCAGGTCGATGAGGCGTCGTTCAAGGCAGAAGGGCCTGCCGTCCGCCGTGTGAACACAGGCGATATCCAGAAGCGGTTGACCTTTTTCCGTATCGATCAGCTTGATGTCATTCGCCGTAGCCTTGCGGCTGGTTGTCTGTAATATCCGGAAATTATATTCCAGATCGAGCGATATGACCTCGCGGCGGATGTCGCCGATCTCGAGGACAGCTGCCTGCGTCTGAGGTTGGCGGACAAAGCTGCCCTTCTTCTTTGTCCGCTCGATCAGGCCGTCACGCGCCAGTTGGGTGAGAACCTTGTTCACAGTCATCCGCGAGACGCCATAATGGCTGGCGAGATCAATCTCATAGGGAATGCGCTCGCCAACCGGCCATTCGCCGGAAACGATCTTGTGCTGGATGTCGCTGACGATCTTTTGGTGGAGGGTCGGAGCGTCGACCATACGCCTGCCCTCTTCGATTCTTGTCACCTTTGGGCACGCACCCGCAATCAATGGATGCGCCACAGATACAGCCATTCTTACGTCGACACTAGTCGGCCCATGACCTTGTTAAAGCGCTTGCGTATCGCATCGCCATTCCGGTGCCGGCCACCTTCAACCACCTTGCAGCCACCGACCCAAACGTCCCGGATGCGCACGCCTGAACCGAACACGAATGAATCCAGAATGTTTTCCAGGGCAAGATATGGCGCCGAGGCGACGTCAAGCGAGACCAGGTCCGCTGGGGCGCCAGCAGTGATCATGCCATCCCCCCCAAGTGCATGCGCACCGCCCGAAGCCGCTCCCAGGATCAAAGCCTCCGCTGTGGAGCCATTGGGCCTGGCAAAGACATTTCGACCCCGAGTTACATAGCGCTGGCTGTATTCCAGCTGCCTCAGCTCGTCGGCGAGAGAGATCTGGATGTTGGAGTCGCTCCCCACGCCATATCGCCCCCCCGCTGCCGTGAACTCGACGGCGCGGAAAATACCATCCCCCAAATTTGCCTCGGTGATCGGGCAAAGGCCCGCCACCGCGCCCCTTGTGGCCATCGCGGCGACTTCGGAGTCGTTGAGATGGGTCGCATGGATCAGGCACCAATTGCTGGTGACATCGATGTTTGCCAGCAGCAGTTCGACAGGTCGCGCCCCGGTCGCCGCGAGGCAGTCTTCCACCTCAAGCACCTGTTCGGCCACATGGATGTGAGTTGGCCCGTCATGCGGCAGCGCGACGATCTGGCGAATCTCCGAAAGGGTGGCAGCTCTGAGACTGTGCGGTGCAACGCCGATGCGTCCACCCTTTACCTGCCTCGTGGCGGCACGGCTTGCCGACAGCAGCTTCTCGAACCGATCGATGTCGTTGATGAAACGACGCTGACCCTCTGACGGTGGCTTGGGGCCAAACCCTGCATGGGCATAAAAGACCGGCAGAAGGGTAAGTCCAATGCCTGCGTCGAGGCTGGCAGCGACGATGCGTTCCGCCATTTCGGCAACATTGGCATAGGGGGAACCGTCCTTGTCGTGATGGAGGTAGTGGAACTCGCCAACACGCGTGAAGCCGCCCTCCAACATTTCCACGTAAAGCTGCGCGGCTACCGCTTCCACGTCGTCGGGCGTCATCGAGAGCGCCAGCTTGTACATGGTCGTGCGCCAGCTCCAGAAACTGTCATTGTCCGAACCGCGGCGCTCCGCGAGGCCCGCCATGGCGCGCTGGAAGGCATGGCTGTGCAGATTGGCCACGCCCGGTAGCAGCATGGTGTGCCGCTCATCGGAAGGCTGAGCGTTTTCGCCTGTCGATATCGAGGATATCTGGCCGTTTTCGACTTCAATCCGAACGTCGCGCGCAACACCTTCCGGCAATAGGGCGGCTGATGCGTATAGCGTGGTCATGGAGGAGCTCCCGGTCAAAAGCACAGGGGTTGATGGAAATCCACTTGCCAGTGCATTTTTTATGTCTATACATGTTAATACTCAAACAGAGGCGGTGATGCAATGCCTGCGCAAGCTGGATCGGTTCTTTGGCGAAACTGTCGCCTGGCGACCATGGTCATGGGACAGCCGCTCATCGACGACGGCGCGCTGCTGACCAGCGGTGGCCGCATTACCTATGTCGGCCCTTCGGCCGGCCTCCCCGACATTGCCTCGAATACCGAGATCATTGACCTTGGCGACCGGCTCGTCACCCCCGGCCTGATCGATTGCCATACCCACCTGGTCCATGGTGGCAATCGTGCCCGCGAGTTTGAGATGCGTCTCAACGGAGCCACCTATCTCGAGATAGCCCAGGCCGGCGGCGGCATCATTTCAACGGTCAGCGCAACGCGGGCGCTCTCGGTTGACATGCTTGTGGCGCAGGCCCTGCCGAGACTCGACACGCTTTTGGCAGAGGGCATCTGCACCATCGAGATAAAGTCGGGATATGGCCTCACGATCGAGGCGGAACTCAACATGCTGCGAGCCGCGCGGGCGCTCGAGCAGGTCCGGCCCATAAGGGTTTCGACAAGCTACTTGGCCGCTCATGCCCTGCCCGAGGCCTATAAAGGCAGGGGTGACGCCTATATCGATGAGATTGTTCTGCCCGGCCTGCGCCTCGCCCATGCCGAACGCCTTGTCGATGCCGTCGATGGCTTCTGCGAGACGATTGCCTTTTCACCGGAACAGTTGGCGCGCGTTTTTGATGCAGCAAGAGGCCTTGGTCTGCCGGTCAGATTGCATGCCGAGCAGCTGAGCTGGCTCGGTGGCACACAGCTGGCGGCCAGATATGGCGCATTGTCTGCCGATCATCTCGAATACATCACCGACGACGATGCGCAGGCCATGTCTGCCAGCGGTACCGTAGCCGTACTTCTGCCCGGCGCCTTCTATGCCATCCGCGAAACGAGGAAACCGGACGTGGACGCCCTTCGGCGTCATACTGTTCCCATGGCGGTCGCCACCGATTGCAATCCCGGCACGTCTCCGCTGACCTCGCTGCTGCTGACCATGAACATGGCGGCCACGCTCTTCGGGCTCACCGTTGACGAATGCCTTGCAGGCGTCACGCGACATGCTGCCACGGCCCTCGGTCTCCAGCACGAGACCGGAACGCTGCAGATCGGCAAGTCGGCGGACTTCTCCGTCTGGAACTGCGAATTGCCCGCCGAACTCGTCTATCGGATCGGCTTCAATCCCCTTCACACACGTATCCACAGAGGTATCAATCTATGACGCTCACCCTCACTCCCGGCGAGGTCTCCCTCGACACTCTCGCAACCATCTATTGGACGGGTGAGCCGGCTGTGCTCAATCCCGACGCCTATGACGCCGTCCGCCGCGGTGCCGCCCGGATCGCAGCGATCGCGGCCGGCACAGAACCTGTCTATGGGGTCAATACAGGCTTCGGCAAGCTTGCCTCGATCAAGATCGCCGTGGAAGACGTTGCCACCCTGCAGCGCAACCTCATCCTGTCCCATTGCTGCGGCGTCGGCGCGCCTCTTCCCGAGAACGTCGTGCGGCTGATCATGTCGCTCAAGCTCATTTCCATGGGCCGCGGCGCATCGGGCGTCCGCTTCGAGATCATCAGGCTCATCGAGGACATGCTTGTCCAGGGCGTCATTCCGGTCATCCCCGAGAAGGGATCTGTTGGCGCATCGGGCGATCTGGCGCCGCTCGCCCATTTGGCGGCGGTGATGATGGGCGAAGGGGAGGCCTATTTTCAGGGCGAAAAGCTCGAGGGTGGCCAGGCTCTCCTGCGGGCTGGCCTCGAGCCGGTCGTGCTGGCAGCCAAGGAAGGTCTGGCTCTGATCAACGGTACGCAGACCTCGACCGCGCTCGCGCTGGCCGGCCTCTTCCGTGCGCATCGCGCAGCACAGGCCGCGCTGGTGACCGGCGCCCTGTCCACAGACGCGGCCATGGGCTCGTCGACCCCCTTCCATCCCGACATCCATACCTTGCGTGGCCATCAGGGTCAGATCGATGCCGCAAGCGCTCTTCGCACCCTGCTCCAGGGCTCGGAGATCCGCGAGAGCCACATTGAAGGCGATGAACGCGTGCAGGACCCCTATTGCATCCGCTGCCAACCTCAAGTTGACGGCGCATGTCTCGACCTCCTCCGGTCCGCCGCAAACACCCTGGTGATCGAGGCCAATGCAGTGACCGACAATCCGCTGGTCCTCGATGATGGCTCCGTCGTTTCAGGCGGCAACTTCCATGCCGAGCCTGTGGCCTTTGCCGCAGATCAGATCGCGCTGGCCGTCTGCGAACTTGGCGCGATCTCCCAGCGTCGCATCGCGCTGCTGGTTGATCCGGCTCTCTCTTACGGCCTCCCCGCCTTCCTTGCCAAGAAGCCGGGCCTCAACTCGGGCCTCATGATTGCCGAGGTGACTTCGGCCGCGCTGATGAGCGAAAACAAGCAGATGTCGCATCCGGCGTCGGTGGATTCGACCCCGACTTCGGCGAACCAGGAGGACCACGTGTCGATGGCCTGCCACGGTGCGCGTCGCCTGCTGCAGATGACGGACAATCTCTACGGCATCATCGGCATCGAGGCCCTTACCTCCGTTCAGGGCGTCGACCTGCGCGGGCCGCTGCGGACCGGTACCGAATTGCTCAAGGCTCGCGCGGCACTGCGAAACGTCGTGCCGGAGCTGGAAGTCGATCGCTACATGGCGCCTGAACTGGAAGCGGCCATCAGCCTTGTTGCCAATGGCACGCTGACGGGGGCGATCAGGCCTGGCGTGCTGCCGGGCCTGCGCGCATGACCGAAGTTTTCGAACTTCATTCGGGGACCTCGCCGGTGATTCTGGGTTTCCCCCACACCGGTACCGATGTGCCAACCGACATATGGGCTGCACTCAACGGCACGGGTCAGGCCCTGACCGATACCGATTGGCACATTCATGAACTTTACGCCGGGCTTTTGCCCGGCGCATCGACCATACGCGCTCTGTTTCACCGCTATGTCATTGATGCCAATCGCGATCCCGCGGACGTCAGCCTCTATCCCGGACAGAACACGACCAGCCTCGTCCCGGAAACCGATTTCGACGGCAATGCGATCTGGAATCCCGGAATGGTCCCCGACGCAGACGAGATCAACCGGCGACGCTTGCGCTTTCACATGCCCTACCACACGGCCTTTGCAGCGGAGGTGGAGCGCGTCAGATCGATACATGGCATGGCAATCGTCTTCGACTGCCATTCCATCCGTTCGCTCATACCGTTCTTGTTTGAAGGCAAGCTACCAGACTTCAACATCGGCACTGTGGGCAGCACCAGCTGCGCAGCGTCCATCGAGCGGGCAGCCATCGACGTGGCGGAGGCCGCATCGGATTACACATCGGTCCTCAACGGTCGCTTCCGCGGCGGCTGGACAACCCGTCATTATGGCCGTCCCAAGAATGGCGTGCATGCCATCCAGCTGGAACTGGCCCAGGACACCCATCTCATCCGCGAGGAGCAGCCGTTCGAACTGTCTTCGGCTAAGGCGGAGCGGCTGCGGCCCCACCTCGGCGCAATGCTCAAGCGTATCGAATCCCTCGCCCATACCCTCGTGAAGGAACAATCATGACCGATCCTCGTCACAATACCCGCGTGGTCCGTTCACCCCACGGCACCGAACTGCGCGCCAAGAGCTGGCTGACCGAAGCCCCGCTGCGCATGCTGATGAACAATCTCGATCCCGAGGTTGCCGAAAACCCGAATGAGCTGGTGGTCTATGGCGGGATCGGCCGCGCCGCCCGGACCTGGCAGGACTTTGACCGCATCGTTGCCGCTCTGGAAAAGCTCGAGTCGGATCAGACCCTGCTGGTGCAATCGGGCAAGCCGGTTGGCGTATTCCGCACCCATGCAGACGCGCCGCGCGTCCTGATCGCCAATTCCAACCTCGTGCCCCATTGGGCCACCTGGGACCATTTCAACGAACTCGATAAGAAGGGCCTGGCCATGTATGGCCAGATGACTGCCGGCTCCTGGATCTATATCGGCACCCAGGGCATCGTCCAGGGTACCTACGAAACCTTCGTCGAGGCGGGTCGCCAGCATTATGAAGGCAGCCTCAAGGGCAAGTGGGTTCTGACCGGCGGCCTTGGCGGCATGGGTGGCGCGCAGCCTCTGGCTGCCGTGATGGCCGGTGCCTGCTGCCTCGCCGTCGAATGCAACCCCGACTCCATCGATTTCCGCCTGCGGACGCGTTACCTCGATGAGAAAGCCGAGACGCTTGACGAGGCTCTGGCTTTGATTGCGAAGTGGACGGCAGCTGGCGAAGCCAAGTCGGTGGGCCTGCTCGGCAATACGGCCGATATTCTGCCTGAGATGGTGCGTCGCGGCATTCGCCCCGATATCGTCACCGACCAGACATCTGCCCACGACCCCATCAACGGTTATCTGCCGAAGGGCTGGAGCATGGCCGAATGGCGGGAAAAGCGCGAAAGCGATCCCAAGGCCGTGGAAAAGGCCGCTCGCGCCTCCATGCGGGAGCATGTCGAAGCCATGGTCGCCTTCCACGAAGCCGGCATCCCCACCCTCGACTACGGCAACAACATCCGACAGGTCGCCAAGGACGAGGGGCTTGAGAACGCCTTTGCTTTCCCCGGATTCGTCCCGGCCTATATCCGTCCGCTGTTCTGTCGCGGTGTCGGACCGTTCCGCTGGGCCGCCCTGTCGGGCGATCCGGAGGATATCTACAAGACCGACGCGGCAATGAAGAAGCTCTTCCCCGAGAATGAGCATCTGCATCGCTGGCTCGACATGGCTCGGGAGCGCATTGCCTTCCAGGGCCTTCCGGCCCGGATCTGCTGGATCGGCCTGGGCGACCGCCATCGCGCCGGTCTGATGTTCAACGAAATGGTGGCATCCGGTGAGCTTAAAGCCCCCATCGTCATCGGCCGCGATCATCTGGACTCGGGGTCGGTAGCCTCGCCCAATCGCGAGACTGAGGCGTTGAAGGATGGCTCCGACGCCGTTTCCGACTGGCCCTTGCTCAACGCCCTGCTCAACACGGCTTCGGGTGCCACATGGGTTTCGCTGCATCACGGTGGTGGCGTTGGCATGGGCTTTTCCCAGCACTCGGGCATGGTGGTGGTGGCCGATGGCACACAGGATGCCGCACGGCGGCTGGAGCGCGTGCTGTGGAACGACCCGGCCACGGGCGTGATGCGCCATGCCGATGCCGGCTACGATATCGCCACCGACTGGGCACGCCAGCAGGGTCTGGATCTGCCGGGCATTCTGGACTGATCTGAAACGGGCGGGTCTCCCCGTGGGAGATCCGCCATTCGCAAGGGTTCTGGCGACCATGAATATTGTTCGTTTCGACGACGTCGAACCGGTCATGTGGAAGAATGGCGGGGGCCTTACCCGAGAGCTTGCCTGCCACGCCCCGCATGATGACAGCGTCAATTTCGCATGGCGAATTACCGTGGCAACGGTGTCTCGGCCGGGTGACTTTTCCTTCTTTGACGGCGTTGACCGGACAATCGTCGTGGTTCGCGGCAATGGCATCATTCTGCGCCGCTCTGGCCATGCCGACATGCCACTGAGCCGGGACAGCGCTCCGTTCCGCTTTCGCGGCGAAGAAGCAATCTTTTCGGATGTGGTAGACGGCCCGACGTTGGACCTCAATGTGATGACGAGGAGAGAAAGCTTTCAACACGTCGTTACGCGTTTTGACTTTCTAAATAAGACAACAATTGAATGCACTGATGAATTAGCCACGATCGTAGCGATCACTCCGATCGACGTATATATTGAAGGGAAGTATTTTTCCCTATCCGCGCTAGACAGTATAAGTGAAATTCCGAAAGTCACCATACTCGCTGGTTCATCTGGCCCTGCAATAATATACTACATTGGGATTTCCAAGAAAGCTCCTGACTAAGCCTAAAATCTGGCCAGGTCCGAACTTGCAGCGTATCAGCCCTGGCAACTGCCGGTCTGGCGGCCCTGCTACCCCAGGCGCTGCTCGGTCCTCTTGGCGGCACATTTGCCGACCGCTACATCCGCCGGCTGATCATGATTAAGACTGACCTGATCAGCGCCAGCTGCATGCTGATCCTCATCACACTGTTTCTGACTGAAAGAGTCGAAATCTGGCACCTGTACGTCATGATGTCGATCCGCAGTGCCATGCAGGCGTTCCAGCACCCGGCAGCGGCTGCCAGCACATCCATGCTTGTTCCGGAGAGCTTCGTGCCCCGTGCTACGGGTCTCAACCAGTCACTTTATGGCTTGATGACGGTCACCGCGGCCCCCATTGGTGCGCTTGCGATCAGCATCATGCCAATTGGCCTTGCTCTGGCGATCGATGTGGTCACCGCGGTGCTCGGAATTGTACCCCTGCCCATTTTCCCTATCCCGCAAATGCGCAAGTCGCTCGGCAGCAAGACTTCCGTCTGGCAGGAATTCGTTGAGGGCGTGCAAACGGTTTGGTCGAGGGAAGGTCTGCGCCATATCTACATGTTGTACGGCGCGGTCATGCTTGTGGTCATGCCGACGTTCACTTTGATGCCGCTTCTGGTGCGCAATCACTTTGCCGGCGGGGCCACCGATGTCGCCGTCATCGAAGCCTTGTCCGGTCTGGGGATGCTGATGGCTGGTCTGGCTGCTCTTATCGCACCCAAGCGGAAGGTTCTCTGGCTGCTATGGGGGTTCGTGCTGTCCTGCGCTGTTGATTGTCGCCAGGAACTGACCCGGGATTGTCATTGAGAACTGACCCGGTTGGACGATAGTTTCCCGCGAGGCGAGAACGGTCAAGGGGCGGGTTTTTCCTTCCGTGTTTTGGGTGCTGCTGCGCTGGCCCTGAAGCGGAAGCTGTCGTTGCCAGTCTCCAGGATATGGCAGTGATGGGTGAGCCGATCGAGCAGCGCCGTGGTCATCTTGGCGTCGCCGAACACACCGGCCCATTCGCTGAAGCTGAGGTTGGTGGTGATGACGACGCTGGTCTGCTCGTAGAGCTTGCTGAGCAGATGGAACAGCAGGGCCCCGCCTGATGGGCTGAACGGCAGATAGCCCAGTTCGTCGAGGATGATCAGATCGAGGCGCAGCAGGCGCTCGGCCAACTGGCCGGCTTTGTTGAAGGCCTTTTCCTGCTCGAGCGCATTGACCAGATCGACGGTGGCAAAGAAGCGGACCTTCTTGTGGTGATGCTGCACCGCCTGGATGCCGAGCGCAGTAGCGATATGGGTTTTGCCGGTGCCCGGGCCACCGATCAGCACCACATTGTCGGCACCCTCGATGAACGCGCCACGGTAAAGCTGCTGGACCATGGCCTCATTGATCTCGCTTGACGCAAAGTCGAAGCCGGATAGATCTTTATAGGCGGGGAAGCGGGCAGCCTTGAGCTGATAGCAATGGACCGGACCTCCCGCTCGGCGAGCTCGGCTTTGAGCAGCTGGGACAGGATCGGCACGGCGGTATCGAAGGCAGGTGCACCCTGTTCGAGCAACTCGCCCACAGCCTGGGCCATACCATGCATCTTGAGGCTGCGAAGCATCACCATAACGGCGGCACTGGCAGGGTCATGACGCATGGCGAACATCCTTGCCGCGCAGCGTGTCATAGCGAGCCACGTTGGCTTTGGGCTCCTGGCGCAAGACCAGGGCCTGCGGCGCATCAATGGCAGCCACCTGGCTGGCCTTACCATCGACTAGACGGTGCAGAAGGTTGAGGATGTGTGTTTTGGTCGGAACGCCTGCTTCGAGGGAGGCTTCGACAGCCCTGAGGACTGCCTGCTCGTCCTGATGCAGCACCAGCGCCAAGATCTCGACCATTTCCCGGTCGCCGCCTGGATGCTTGAGCAGGTAGCCCTGCAGGCGACGGAACGCCTCAGGCAGATCAACGAACGGGGCGCCATTACGCAGGGCGCCGGGCTTGCGCTGGATCACCGCCAGATAGTGCCGCCAGTCATAGACCGTGCGTCCAGGCTGGTGATGGGACCGCTCGATAATGCGTGCATGCTCACACAGAACCTGACCCTCGGCCACCAGCACGATCCGTTCGGGGTAAATCCGCAGGCTGACCGGCCGGTTGGCGAACGAGGCCGGCACGCTGTAGCGATTGCGATCGAAGTGAACCAGGCACGTCGGGGAGACGCGCTTGGTCTGTTCAACAAAGCCATCAAAGGGCCGCCCCAGTGCCATCAGGCTCCCGATCTCGCCGGCATGCACATCGGCGACGCTTCCCGGAAGGCCGCCATGCACGATCTGGCTCCATTGGGCGATGCACTGCTCTTCGAGCCAGGCGTTCAGGGCATCAAGGTCAGGGAACCTGGGCAGTGGCTGCCACAGGCGCCGGCGTGCATCCTGCACGTTCTTTTCCACCTGGCCCTTTTCCCAGCCCGAGGCGGGATTGCAGAACTCGGGCTCGAACAGGTAATGGCTGGCCATGGCCGCGAACCTGGCATTGATCTGGCGGGCCTTGCCCGAGCCGATCCGGTCGACCGCGGTCTTCATGTTGTCGAAGATGCCGCGACGGGGCACGCCGCCCAGAACCCGGAACGCCTGAGTCATCGCGTCGAACAGCATCTCATGGGTCTGCAGCAGATAGGCCCGCACGATGAAGGCCCGGCTATACGACAGCTTGGTATGGGCCACCTGCAGCTTGGTGCGCTCGCCGCCCAGAATAGCCCAGTCCTCGCTCCAGTCGAACTGGAAAGCCTCGCCCGGCCCGAACACCAGGGGCACGAAGGTGCCACGGCCGCTGGTTTGTTGCTCCTGCTGCCGCCCGGTCTTCCAGGCACGCACAAACGCCGCGACACGCTCATACGAGCCCTCATAGCCCAGAACCACAAGATCGGCATGCATCTGCTTGGCCGTGCGTCGCTGCTTGCGCGATTTACCGCTTCCACGCGCAGCCAGTCGGAGAGCTTCTGGGCAAACGCGTCCAGCTTGCTGGGCCGTGCCGGCACCTTGAACTTGGGCTCCACGGTGTCGGACCGCAGATACTTGCGGATGGTGTTGCGCGACAATCCCGTGCGCCGCTCAATCTCCCGGATCGGTATCCCCTCACGGAAATGCCAGCGCCGGATTACGCTCAATAACGCCATGTCAATCACTCCTGAATCCCCCGACCAACAGCCAGGGGAGGATCAAAACATGGGTCAATTCTCAGTGAAAACTTCTGCCCCTAGAGGGTCAGATCTCGATGACATTCAACATCCCGGTATCATCGCCGATTTCGGCGATGCAAACATCCGCCTGCCCGGAGGTGTCGACCTTTACCGCCGTATGGTCGATTGCCCGCGCGCCACCAATTTGGGCACGATCATGCAGCAGTCGGTACTTGGCGGCCGCCGCCTCCTGCGGTTCGGTAACGCCCTTGATGCGGCCAGCGGCCTCTTCACGGCCGACATCACGATGTCTGTTCAACAAGCTCCTGAACTTCGCCAAAGACGAAGAGCTGATCACCAGAAATCCGCTTGATGCACTGGGTAGGCTTTCGGAAGGAACCCGCCGCGACATCATCTGGACGGACGATCAGATGGAGGCCTTCGCGAGATCTGCGCCCGAGCACCTAGTTCGCGCCATGATCCTCGCCAGATGGACGGGCCAGCGGCAGGGCGACCTGCTCAAGCTGACCTTGTCGGCCTACGACGGACAATACATCCGGCTGCAACAAGGTAAAGCTGGGCGCGGAAAGCAGGGCAAGCGGGTCAAGATTCTGGTCGCTGAGGAGCTCAGGCTGCTTCTGGACCAAACGCGGGCCGAACAGCGGGCCCTCGCAAAACATCCCGATCCAAAGGTGCGCCGACCCGAGCCGGTGACGATCCTGGCCACGGAACGGGGCGCGCCTTGGAAAAGCGGTTTCAAGGCCTCGTGGTCGACAGCGGTGAAGGACGCAGACATCTCCGACGTCACGTTCCATGACTTTCGGGGGATCTGCATCACCCTAGCCCACAGGGCTGGCGCGACGATCAAGGAAATAGCCGAAGCTAGCGGTCACAAACCATGCGAGCGCGTGATCCGTCAGCACTACCTGGCAAGTGGATCGGAAGCCGTTATTCGCAAGCTAGAATCAGGGGCAAAAATAACGTCGCCGGAACAAAACTGTAAACCAACGCGAAAACTGTAAACCAGACCGGTTCGACAAGAGGCGAAAAACCGCCGGGGACGCCCAGAGGCCAAGGGTTCTGATGGTGCCGGCAGCAGGGTTCGAAGCCGCGCCCCCCTGATTACAAATCAGGAGCTCCAGACCGAGAACGAATGCCCGCCCACGGACTAAGGCAAAAATCTCAGTCCGTAATGCCGAACGTGGCTAGTCCGCTATCGACGGCATTTCGCTAAAAGCCGCCAGTCCCCTTCCGCCCCCAAAGCTGACTCTGGAAGGAACTGGAGGGTGTTCTGCGCAGGCCACAATCGAGTGCGCAGAGCGGCGGCGCCTCTCCGTGCTTAGACTCGGCAAGATGGGGCTGAGTAACTGCCGCCGCCCACCTTCAGTTGGCATAAGATGTCCGTTAACCATGCGCTCATATAGAGCGTGACTTTTTCAAAGCAGCTGTCAGGCTGAGCGCAGGATTCCTTCCCGGAATCTTTGGCTGCTAATCAAGGCGGCTGCCAGCCCGGCGCCAACCGGACTGACAGCCTGACCAAGTGGCCATCATCCTGCGACAACAGGAGAGGCCCCATGGCTGATCACTTCTATGGCCGCGATTGGATTCGCTGCAACACCTTCCCCGAACTTTCTGGATCCATCGGGATCACTGGCTGGTCTGGCGTCGCCGTTTGTTGCGACGCCTGCCTGGTAGGACCTGCGCGCTAGCGCCCTGCCCTTCCCCGATCCGCTGACGCGTTGCCCCTGAGCTGCCTGCTCAGCGCGCCGTTTCCCGGTCGATTCCATTCCCCGAGCCCTGCTGTGCGCCGCGCGCGCCACGGGAGCGCTCGCCCAGGATTCTTCATAAATGCCAAAAAACTTCAAAAAGCAGCCCGAGCCGCCGGCCTTTGACGACGACGAGAGCGACGAGACCTTCGATGACCTCATGCGCAGCGACTTCGTTGTCGAAGCCCGCGACCGCTGCACGCTCGGCAAACCCCGCTGCATTGCCCTCAAGAAGTGGGATGATACCTTTGTGCGCATCGCGCCGCCTGTCGACCGCGCCGAACACGCCAGCCGACGCGGTGCCGATGACCGGCGCGACCGTCATGCGGTCAATCGCCTGATCGACAGTCTGGGCCTACCCAAGTCGCTCACCGGCCCGTCCTCCCTGCACGCAGTCGACGAACTGGCTGCTGCCCTGTTCGCCGACGCACCCAACTTTGGGCCGGCCATTCAGGCCATCCGCAGCAGCGCTATGGCGCATATCCGGCGTGGCACGCGCTGGATGCAGTTCCGGCCCATCGTCATCCAGTCGGCACCCGGAGCGGGCAAGACCCGGCTGGTGCACCAGCTTGCCCAACTGAGCGGCGTGCCCATGCTCTATCTCGACTGTGCCTCGATGAGCAATCTGGCCCCGATCCTGGGCCTGGACGCGGCCTGGAGCACGTCGCGGTCCAGCGAGATTATGGAAGCGATCGCCCGCGAGAATGTGGCCAATCCGGTGGTGGTGCTGGATGAGCTCGACAAGCTTAGGGATTACGGCCGCAATGCCGGTCCGCAGCCGTCGGAAGCTCTGGTTGGCCTGCTCGAGAAGCGCAGCGCGGCGGCTCATCTCGATCACTTCACTCAGCTCACCATCGACATGAGCTTCATCAACTGGGTGATCCTGGTGAACGACATCGAAAAACTGTCCCAGCCGTTGCTCGATCGCTGCCAGGTCATTCGCCTGCCGCCACCAACGCCTGGAGAGATCGAACAGATCGCCGCGCGTGAGATCGACCACCGCGGTCTCGAACCTGAGCTGGTTGCCACCCTGATCAAAGCGGTGCGCGTCGGCAAGATCACCAGCCTGCGCAAGCTGCACAAACTGCTCGACGCCGCGGCAGCCGCCGCGGCGCGCCCCCTCCTCAACTGACCCGATTGGCAACACCCCAACATGGAACCCACCCCGATGCAGACCGCCCCCACCAGCCTGCCCCTGAGCAACGCCACCCGGCCCGGTGCCCAGTTCACCGCTCGTCTCGCTGCACGCCGGCAGCACAAGCATGACTCTGTAAACAGTGGCATCGCTGCTGGCGCCCTCCTGGACCAGGAACGTCGGACTGTAAGGGCCGTGCGTGACCTGACACTGCCGCTGGAGCAGCAGGTCCGCCCGGTCGCGGAGGTGCTTGACCCGCTCGCGATGGCCGGTTTGACCGCGCTACGGCGCTTAACGACAGCCGCGGACACGGCCGGCGACCCGCGCTTTGTCTGCGCATGTTGCAACGAACCGGTCCGTCTGCACCATTCACCGGGCGTGCCGCGGGATGGGCGGGGCGCGCATTTTGCCCACGTCCCTCGCAAGGGGGCACCACGCTGCGACTGGCGCACGGCGCCGAGCATCCGCTCGATCGGCGCCGTGCAGTACAACGGCCTGCAGGAGGGGGAACTCCATCGGCGCCGCAAAGCGCAACTGGCCGACTGCCTCCGGCGCGACGCGCGCTTCTCCGACGTGCGGGTCGAGAGGCAGATCCGGGCGGACGACGGGCGCTGCCAGCCCGACGTCTCGGCGGTGCTGAACGGGCGCACCGTTGCCTTCGACGTCCAGCTCGCCGCGCTGCCGCTCGCCACCATCCTGCGGCGCGAGCGCTTCTACGCTGCGCACAATATCCAGCATGTGGTGCTGACCGATGGCGACAGCACCGAACGGCTGGGCCGGCTGGCCTTCGGGGACATCCACCTGGCGGCGGGCGGGCGGATCTTTGCCATCAACGACGCCAGCGTCGCGGCCAGCCTGCGCAGTGGGCAGCTACAACTGCTCGAACTGGGCCTGCAGCCGCGGCTGCGCCCACAGATGCGGCTCGACAATGTCTGGGTACGCCAGAGTGTCGACGTGTCTGCCATCATGCAGGTGCCGGCGCAGCGCCAGTTGGCCGGCGAGGCGCACTACCGCGCCACTTTGCGAGCACAGGCCAAGGCCACTTTCGGCCGCCTGCGCGAACGGCTCCGCCTTGCCGCGGCACAGGGCCCTGATCTGCAGACGGTGCGCGGCGCCTACGCCGAAATGGCCGCTCAGGTTCAGGCACCGAGTTACACGCAGGCCACCAGCGACGGCCTAGGTCTGGCCTTCGCCTGGCTGGCGCAGGCCGAGGCCTGCCACCAAGCCACCGGGCCGCAGCGGACCACGACCGCGCGCGCGCTCGAACAGCGCACCCTCGCGCTGCTGGCACATCCCAAGGCGCGCGGCTGGGTCTCGCTACTGACGCTGGGCGCCGAGCTGCTGGCCGTGGGCCAGGACGCGCAGACACCGGCGGTCGAAGCCCGGTTGGCCCAGTTGCGCCAGAAGCGCACGTCGCTGCATCTGATGCACCATCACCGCGACTTACTGGTGCTGCTCTACCCCTGGCTCGGCTTCCGCCTGCTGGCGCACTCCCCGGTCACCCGCCGCCACCTGCGCTAACCAAGAGAGCTGTGCCCGGACCATCCGAGGTCCGGGCACAGCGGCAGCCGCTTACTCCGCTCGGCCAATGGGCCTCGGGGTAAGCGTCCGCCAAGCGGCCAAGGCCGCTATCGATGACTGGAGAAAGAAAGAAGGAAGCGGTCCAACTTGAACCACCAGTTCGGACAACCGAGCACGGGGTTGACGCCGGAGCGGGCCGCCCATCCTTTCCCACCCCAGTCCCATTGGACTGGGGTCTCGCCGCAGGCGTCAGCGGCCTGTTCCGGAGTCAAAGCCACCGGCGGGCCCCATTCTCCAATGTTCGCGGCAGCGAAAACGAACGCATTCATTTTCCCATCGCCCAGCATTAGCGGCGATGGACGAAGAAAGTGGCATTTGAGAAAGGGTAAGGTGGCTGGACCCCACGCGACCCGCCAAAAAGGGACACCAATCCATATTGGCGACCTTGGTGCTGGACGATCGCCTAGGGGAACGGACCCGGTCCAGGCTCCGGCGCCGTCAGATCAGATGCGGGATTGGTGAGGTCAGGAGCCGCGCCCTCCACGTCATGCGGCCGGTTCGCTGGCAGCCGGTTGCGCAGCACAAGCGTGGCACCGTGCGCCCTAAGGGGGGACAGTGCGGCAGCAAGGCCGGCGCGAAGGCGGGCAGCGATCGCCTGCCAATGACCCAAGTGTTGCGCGACCACGGCCTTTGGAAGCCGGGTCAGGTGATGCAGCCAGTTCGGCGTTCCGCTCACCGTCGGCTCAAAGTGAGCCGCCTCACCCAATCCGGCCTGCTCTCGCAGGGTCATCCGGCGCCGCGCGGCAGCTTTGAGCGCCTCATAACGGGAGCGCGGGCGTTCAACCGTCAGCGGCTGGGCGTCAAGTAGGGCGTCGAGGTCGGCCACGAAGTCAGAGGCATTGACCTTACTGTCGGGCCGCAAACTCTCCTCGAAGAAGGCTTGACGCCTGGCCGCCAATTGCGCTGCGGTTTTGGTGGCGTGCCTTTGCTGGCCGTTCAGCAGCCCCATCAACGCCATCGGCAGACCCGCAGGGCTGGCCACCTTGAACCGACTCGTGTCCACGAACAGCTGCGCGCCGTGCCGATGTCGGGTCATGGCGACGTACATCGCCTCGCGCGACATGGCGTGGACACTCGCCACATAAGCGCGGTCGACAGTCTGTCCCTGCGAGAAGTGCACGGTGCCGGCATACGCATGGCGGATCAAGGGCAGCCGGGCTTCCTGCTCTGCCCGAAAGCCAACGAGGTCCCCGAGACTTCGCGTGATCTGGATGCCATCGGCTTCAAACTGCAGCGTTAGCCGGGGCGGCGGGCCGACGGCGATGGCCACGACCTTGGCGACATCGGCGTTGCGGATAATGCGTTCCCCCAGGTTGACGGTCTCGCCAAACACCAAGCGGTCGCCCACGGCCAACCGCATCCTGCCGGCTTGCCTTTTCTTGGTCCGGCTCTTGGCACGCAGCGCGACCTCCAGCTCGATTTCCTCGCTACCAATGAAGCCGGCGTGCTGCAGCCGGGCACGAATTTCAAGATTGAGATCGGCGACGTCGGCATTGCGGCTGGCGATGGCCAGGCAGGTTGGCAATGGCCCTTGTGGGATGGCCGCCCGATCGGCTTGCAGGTCAGCAACATAGCGGTCCGCCAGGGCAGTTAGGGTCGCCGCTCGCCCCGACACCCAGTCGATGTGACCGCGGGTGTGGTAGATATTGAGGGCCGTGTCGGTCCGTCCCTTGGCGAATTCCATACTGGCCGCGCGACTCCAGGCCAGCTTTTGGCGCCTGATCTGGGCCATCCGCGAGGTCCCGAGCACCCTGGCCAGCAGGCGCATCGGGGCCCCGGCCGACACAGGGGTGAGCTGCATGGTGTCGCCACTCAGCACCAGCTTGCAGCCGGCCTGCTGCACAACGGACGCAAGCCGCTGCAGATCCCGCGTCCCCACCATGCCAGCCTCATCCAGCAGCACCACCGTCCGGGCTGGCAGATGGATCCGGCCGGCTTCCACGTCGTTCAGGAAGCCGCTGAGGGCGCGTTTTCGCTCGTCTGGCGTTTGGGTGTCCGCAGCCAGGACCTGGGCCGCCGACCAGGACGGGCCGAGCGCCCAGACGTCGAGCCCGGCGGCCCGGCTGGCTTCGGCCACCACGGAGAGTTTGTAGGATTTGCCGGTCCCGGCACTGCCCTCGGTGATGGCGATTTGATCGGCGTTGAGGGCGTGACGGACGGCGTCCTGCTGCTCCGGGGACAGGCTCGGGTGTGCTGCGATTGCAGCTTCGATCGTCTGGTCGGGCACGAATTTGCGGAACCCTCGCCCCGTCCGGGCGAGCCGCAGCAGGTCCTGTTCCAGCGCGATGATGGTGCGCGTGGAGAACTGGGTATTCGCGGTCGCGCTGTTTTCGGCCAGCGGCACCAGTTCACCGGGCGCTATCTGCAGCAGCTGCTGCTCGACGTCGTCGGCATCGCAGTGACCGATCAGCGACTCGGCGACGCCGGAGAACAGCTTGGCCTTGCTTAAGACAGCGTCGGTCTCAAAGGCTTCGGCAAGCGCCAGGTCCACCAGGGCCGCTGGGGAGGCATCGGCCTGTTCGGGGTCGGCGCGACCAGGCGCGGTGATGTCACCGTCAAACCCGGCGGCACGGAGCTGGGCCCACCACCGGGCCTCGATCTGTTCGGGGAGGCGTTCGGCTGCTTTCGCCGGTCGGGTGTCGAGCGCAATCATGTCGGCCGCCGCGCGATTACGCGAGGGATCAATACCCAACGTCTTGGCCACGCGCTCGATGGTGTTGCGGCGCTTGGAAAAGGCCTTGATCAACATTTGCGGGACGCCGCGGATTTCGAACGCCCGCCCCTGCTTCTCCAAGGCGAAACCCATCCTGCGCAGTCCAAAGGCGAGATGGGCCTGGTAGATGGCGCCCACCAGATGCTGAAAAATGGTGACGCGGAAATTATCGATCGCGCCAATGGTGCCGTCGCTGCGCACTGCCAGGTTGGGAATGACGGCGTGCGAATGTAGCTGGGGGTCGTCTTCTCGGGAGGTGAACTCGGTGAAGATGGCGGCGACCAGCGCTGCCGCCTGCTCGCGGTCCTTGCCCGCGCCCCCGCGCCGCGCGCCGATGAGGTTCCAATCGAACAGGAACTGCAGCGCACGGCGGACCGCCTGGATATGCACGTCAACGATCCGCTGGCGGATCGCCGCGTCAGAAAACGCAAAGATCAGCGACACCGATTTTGGCGGCGCAAAATGGCAATCATAACCGGGCATGCGAGCGCCAGAACCACTATGGGCAACAGCTGTGCCATCCGGAAGCTGCCCCGAGGCCAGCCGGACGAACAGCGCGTTGTCGATGGGCGATCCATCGTCGCAGCCCGCAAATCGGGCCTGGGCTGCAGCACTTGTCCCGGTGGGCGCCCACCAGACGCCCTGCTTGCCACCCCAATAGTACTCAAGGCGATCACTGGTGGTGTCAGCGAGATAGTAGTCCACCGAGCGGGCCGCAACACAGGAGAACATGACTAGCGCTCCTGCTCACGTTCAGCATTGGCCCGGTCGAGGGCGTAGCGGTCTGCCAGGAAGTCGGCGATCGCGTCGATCTTGGCAGCCACCTCAACCAGCTGCGTCGTGCTGTGGACGGCGATGTCCCGCAACAGGCCATGGGCATCCTGCCCGAGGATCAACTGGCGCAACGCCAGCTCGATAACGTCCTGGTTGCTCAAGCCCGCCACCTTGCCGGCAGCTTCAACCAGCTGGTGCACATGAGGATTGAGACTGACGCGCGGGGGCGACTTAGCCATGACCACCTCCCGCTGGCACAACATTCATCAAGCAAGCCAACGACTTAATCTGCCCTCTGGTTGTCCTGGCAGCACCGCAGGTGCGTAGTGTGTGAAAGAACAGGCGACGTGTCGCCTTGGATACGATATTGATATCCTCTTGATACTCAGACGAGCGCCTTCCGATATGAAGAAGAAATCCGAGACAGATAAGGTTGCCGCCGCTCTGGAGGCCTTGCTGCAGACCCCACCCGATGCCGAGCCGAGCCTGCTGGACCAGGTCGCCAAACATCTTGCGCTGATTGAAAAACTGCGCGAGCGCGGGCATAGCTTCGGCCGGATTGCTGAGGCGCTGCAGCAGGTCGACGTTGAGATCGCCGAGAACACCCTGCGCCTCTATGTGGGTCGGCTGCGCCGCAAGTCCGCTGTCCCGTCCACGCAGGTGCGCCAGGCGGTGACGGCATCGCAAGGCAAGGCCAGCGTTCGTCGACCCACAGTAAGCCCTGCCGCCGCGCCTGCGAGCCCAGATCCGTCCAACAAGCCATCCGCTATGGCGACCTGGCTGACCGACGAGCCTGACGAAAGCAATATCTGACATCATCGCCGCGCCCACCACCAGAACATGAGGGCAGTTGATGCGCCGCCGAGCAGGCAGCCCAGCGCCCCGATCACCAGGTAAACCGAGGGGCCCAGCATCAGCGCGGGATTGCGCAAGACCTGCTGCAACGGGGGAAGGCCCGCGACCGTGGGCGACTTGAGCCAAACCGCCGTCCGGCAGACCAGGCCACCATCTTGCGCATGCACGCGAGCGCTATCGGCAGCGCAGGTCGCGTACGCGTTGGGGAAGCTGCCGTTCAACTCGATGATCCGCTGCCACTCATCCGCCTGTCCACGGGCCACCAGGTTGGACCAGAACACCGACGCGCTAAGATGATCACGGTCGGCCAGGGCCCAGCCGAGACCGACAGACAGCAGCGCCACAATGCAGAACCCGGCAGCCAATAGCAGCCAGGAGCGCCGACGTTCTCGCTGCACAAAGCTCGTCATCGCGGCCGCAACGGTCGTGGCAACCTGATCGCCGGTTTGCGTCGCGGCGCTGCTGATCGTGGCACCAAGTCGCGTCTCGATCGTTGCGATCGCGCTGGCGGTTGCCGCACGCAGTTGAGCGGGCGTCGTCGTCATGAAGTCCCGGTGCGCCGCCAGGGCCATGGTCACGACTTCCCCAACGGTGAGGTAGACATGGGTGGGGTCGTCCTCGTTGAGCCCCATGGCCGCCGACGCGATCCGCAGCTTTTGCCGGCGCTCCTCAGGAATGCGGAGGGCATCGCAGGCCCGGTCGAGAACGGGGCGGTTGCTGCGGGCCTTCATGGAAAGATCCAATCCGCAATGGTGTTCAGCTCGGCCTCGTACGCTTTGCGGAAGGCCAGCAGATTGCCGCCCTCGGCCACGGTGAGCTTGGCGTGCGGCACATTCACGGTGATCGGCAAATGCAGACCGTCGAGCTTGGCCAACACGCTGGGCTTGAGCGCGGGCAGGTTCATTTCGCGCCCACCAAGCCCCAGCAGATCCTTGCGGGTACGACTGCTGAACCAGACCGCGAAGTCGTCATCATCTGCTCCAAACGCGCGATTGAGCACCGCCACATGCCGAGCCTCGCCGCCAAAAGCCCGCAGGTATTGGCCCAGACTGTGCATCGTGGAGATTTCGGGCGTGACCAGATGCAGGAGGGTCAAGCGGTAGCCGTACGCGGCCACCGTCGAGAGCATGGTGTCAAACCGCCCGTCGCTGCCACCATCGACAACTTTGGCCATGTCCAGCAGCGCGCCGCCAGGCAAGTCGTGCACAATCGTGGCGGCGCCGGTCGCCAGAGTGTTGAGCAGTTCCTCGCGTTGACCGTCCAGGCGAAGGCTATATCGGCCCGCGCCAACCAGGGGATCCTGCTCGGCCAGTAGCTTGCCGGCGGCGTCCCGCGCCCCCAGCGCCCGGTGCGTGGTGCCAATCTGGGCGTCGCCGTCAAACACGGCGACCTCGTGACCCCAGAAACGCCCAACCTGGGCCAGACAACGCGTTTTGAAGGACTTGCCGCATCCGCCTTTCTGGCTCACCAGCATGGTCACGCTTTTGCTCACGCTCTCAGGTGCGATGTTGACGTGGGTCTTTTCAGTCATGTTCGGGCTCCATTTCCTTGAGTTCATCGAGGAAGAGGTCGGCTGAGGGCCCAAGCAGTTCCCGCAACAGGGCTTCTTCGGCCTCGGCGGCCGCGAGCTCAGACTTGAGGCGCACCACGAGAGGCAACAGCTTGCGGGCCTCGACCGCGCCCGCCCGCCGCATCACGGCGGTCAGGCGGTCGAGATAGATCTCGCATTGCTGGACGGAACGGGCCTTCGGCCGTGGTGGGCGCATCCCAAACTCTTCGACGATTGCGAACGTCGAGGAGGCTAGTGATTGATAACTCGGAAAAATCAGGGCACCCGCCGGCTAAATGGCAAGTTTTTTAAGCAAATTGGAGCGATCGTCGCACGATCCGCATAGGAGTATCAAATGGGCACTTACGCCCCGCTAGTCTGTTACTACCTCGCACCAGAAGTCCTGGAACGGGCAGATAGAGAGCTGAACGCCCTTCAAGCGGTCGCCTCGGCACTTGATCGTTTCTCTCCGCCGAGACTGGATTTTTCTGAGAGTTACAAAGGGGATAAATCCCAATATTTGCACCGGGGCCGGACGGGGCAGATTACCGTCTTTCGAGAAAAAAACCGACTTCTACGTCCAATCCTTCGGAACATTATTGCCACAATTGGCTCAGGCTCTCTGGCCATTCTGGTCTTTGATATAGATGAATTCTTTCGGTGCAATCCATATGTTGCTTCTGCGATTGCCGCTATGAATGATCGGCATGTAATTCAGTTGCTATCAATTCAAGTTAAAACCGAAAGACAGGGAATTATATTGGAAGAATGCCTAACTTCAAAAAGAATTAATGGGCAGGATCCGAATATTGTTGACCGTATGATTATGGACAACAGTAGGTTCTGCCAGGACAAATCCAAGGATTTTCTAATTCGAAATCGAAATAAGTACCCGGAAATTGGAAGGCTGGAGGAAGCCGCAAAAAACTACGTGAGCATTCCAGAAATGCTCGCCCTGTTGGCGTCAATAGACCCGCAATTTGAGGATCCAGCAGAACTGACCCGCCTGACAACATTATCCACTCACACAAGTCCAGACTACATTCCGTTTAGTCGCGTTCGATGATCTCAGACCGGAACTTGGCGGGCTGGCGCCCCATGCACAAACCTGCCCGCAGGAGGGGTAGGCACGGCTGTGCAATTTTCCCGAACGATCTCTCTCGATCATTTTGAAAAGCGGTCAAAATTCGCGAAATGGTCAAACATGAGCAATCGGCAACTTCTGCTCTCAGGGCTGTCGCCTCTGAGCGATAACGACCGCAATGGGGTCGGCGCCGGCCATCTTCGACCCTAGCACAATCGTTTTCCTGGCGGCCGCTTTGGCCATAGGAGAAATGTAATGGGTATCTCACAGTACGATCCTGCCGCTGCAGGAGACCTGCCTGGAATGCCGGCCGGCAAGTCGGCGCCAAGCGAGCGCTGAAAGTACGACAGATCTGGTCGATCCGCTTCTGTCTCGACCGGGAAGGACGGATGCGAGACTGGGCGCTTTTCGAGCTCGCGATCGACAGCAAACTCCAGGGTTGCGATCTGGTGAAAATCAAGATCGGCACCCTGCCGTTAACGGCCAGGCCTGCGCAGGGATGAGAGGCGCTCCTCGTTTGGAAGCGGACGCCCACACGCCCTAGCTACGGGCGCTGGGGGGAGGTGACCGCTTTGCCAGAAGCTGTCATCGCCAGTCTTAGGTGCTAAAGACTGGAACGGGGTCGGCAACCGACCATCCGACCCGCGCCCCACTCCTGCCGTTCGGAGCACCGCTCTTTCCTGAAAGCTGTCGTCAAAAGTCGCGTTCGGCCGCGCGTCGGGACAACTCGTCCAACTCGGGGCCCTGGGCGGCGCCGGTGGCGACAATGGCGTCCACCAGCCTCTTGCCCTCATACGGCCAGTCCCCGCGCTCCGAGGGCAATAGCCTTTGCAGCGCGGTAACCAATGTCGCGATGCCCGGAGCATCGAGGTCGGCGACCTCGCACTTGAGATGCAGGTTGTGCCCGATCGACAAAGGCACCAGGCTCGGCATCACGGTTTGCAACACTGCCGCCAATTGCTGTGGCGAAGCCGACGCGAAGCGAATGAGCGCTGACGACATCTGAGGCTTCCTCAAGGTCCGCTGCTTGGGCCACACCTTGGTGATGAAGGGCACAACGAGCGCCCGCCATCGATCGTTGTCCTCGGCCCAATCGCTCACGAAACGAAGCATCGTGCGACGCACATCGTCCCCACCGAGCACCAGTGCATCGCGCAGTTCGGCGTCGGACACGATCTGCGGGGGCCCCTCGGATGCCCACGCGCTCAAGAGGTAGCCGATCAGGTTGCTCTCTTCCCTGCCGCCACGCCCCACTCGGGCGAGCATCGGAGCCTTGAGCTGGGCAACGAGATCCGGAGGAGGCACCCTGCTCATCCTGGCAAAGCCGGACCAGAATGCATCGGCATCCGGACCATCTACGATTGCTTTGACCAAGACACGGTCATCGGTCCACGCGGGCTCATGGAACTGGAACCATGGAGTTCGCTGAGCGACCAGGTGAAGGGCATGTCGGGCGTGGTCGCCTGGCAAGGCCAAGACCTTGTCCAACCGTTCGATCCACGCCGCAGGTACAGCGTGGCTGCCATCAGGGAGCGGCAGTTCAAGCAGTGCGAGCACCAGCCTTCCGATCACGGAATTCAAGGACTCGAAGGACCAGTCGCGACCAGGCTTCTGCTTGTAACCGGTGGGATGCAGGGCGGCAGCGGCAACAACGAGATCCCATATCGCGTCGAACTCGCCGCCCTCGCCGTTCTCGAACCTCGGGCCGCGCTCGGTCAACCATTCCACAAGTGGATACCAGAGCTTTGCGATGGCGTCCGATGGAAGACTACCGACCAATCTCACCACCACCGTATCGAGCCGTGCCGAGGTCTTCTGCTTGGCGGTCGTCCTCAAGAACGTCGACCAATAGTGCCAGGCCGTCTCGACGCCGCGCCGCATCGCACTGTGGAGCGCTAGGACCGAATGCGCCGGCCTTTCCAGGGCGTAGCCTGCGAACGGGTCGTGCTCTTTGAAGTCCCGGAAGCCTTCCTCCGGCACCTCGATGGGCAGCAGCATATTAACAGGGACGTCGAGAATGCTTGCTGGATCGGCGTCGGTCGCTATCGACCGGACCTTCCCTACTTGTGGTTGAGCTGTGTGATCGGCCCATCGCTCCTGCCACGATGGAGCGGCTTCGAGCAACCGGGCCCGCTCCTTCCCGACGTCGAAGCCGAATGTGATGCCCTGTCGGGTGAACCAATGGATTGCGTTCAACCTGTGAACCGCGGCTCGCTCCCCCGCCTCTGTCGGCGCATGGTCGGCCAGATAGGGGATCGGCGATCTCAGTATCCTCGCTTCGATCTCCCGCCGCCCGGCATCGGGCAGTTCGGCCCAGCGATCCCGGATCGCGAACAGGAGGTCCCGTTCATGGCGGTAGGACCAGAAGGTCTCGTCGCCCATGCCCGTGAACAAAGCTTGGGCTTGATCGATCGTCATGAGCAACGGGCGACCGGCCGCCCATATCCGAAGACGTTCGAAGACGAGGCCATCCTGCCCATTCCAGGCTTGGACCTCCTGGGCAGCAGCGGCGGGATTCGCGGCCTCCAAGGCTTCGACCAGATGGGTGAACTTGACGACCGGCCCCGTCAGACCGTATCCGCCGCCCAAACGCTCGCCATCATCGGGACGCGTGCTGTCGATGCTGAGCCATGCACCAATATCGGTCTCTAGCTGCTCGGCTTCGACCAGAAGGCTACGCCACAACGACACCGCCAATGGCAGGTGGGCATCGTCGAACTTGAAGTCCTGATGGAGATCCGGGTACTCGACGTCCAAGTTCATGAACTCGGTCGGGTCGGCATCGACCGTCATTGGCGGGGCAACGCGGAACATTCTTTCGACCTTGACCCTGGGTCTGACGAATTCAATCGCCTCGCGGACCAATGAAGCAGTCCAGCCACCTGCAGCTCTGTGAGCTATTTCGATCGCCGCTTGTGTCGCCTCCACCGGGGGCCTGCGCCATTGAGTGATAAGGTACCGCCAGTATGGAAGCAGCACGCTGCCGCTATCCCCTAGACGATACCGAATCTCATGCTCCAGTTGCTGGATCAACTGCGGATGCGCCGATTGCAGGCCGGCCGCCCACCAGAGAGTAGGCGCCTCGCCCATCCGCCGCACGATGAACAGCATCAGCCTCCATGTGCGCGGAAGCGGCAACGATTCGCCGAAGATGCTTCCGATATCCTTGGCGGTTGCCGATTTCACGTCGCGCGCGGTCGGTTCGAACGCGGTCCACGCGCCAGACGGAACCTTCCGCCGCTCGAAATGATCGTCCGGATCCACGGGTGGAGGCGCCTCGTCGCGATCAAGGCCGAGATGTTGGAACGGGTCGAACTCATCGCTGGTCGGGTCTCGTCGTTTGACCGGCGCCGGGTCGAGGTAGCGAACTTGCGGGTCGAGCACGTACAGCCAAGTGGAAGGCATGGGAGGATCGCTGGCGATCACCTTGTTCATCCCGACCAGGGTCGAGGCCAGGTGCGCGATGCGCCCCCTGAAGATAGGCGAACTTATTGATGGGCCGGCGCTGGCTTCCACGACCGTGCGCTGGAACCAAGCATCCGGATCGGCGGCCCGCTCTGACCACGCTATGAGCGTATCCCAGAGATTGGCGTAGTCGTTGCCGAACGCCACCGGCACGACGCCTTTCTGCAGCCACTGCTCGTTCGCGTGCTGCTCGTCGCCGTGCTGGAAGGCATAAATGTTCTCGACGGGCGATTGCTCCTCGCGAAGGGCCTCGAGGAGGTACTGGACCGGAGGGTCGTCTGCGGAATACCCGACGAAGACGATCGTGAACCGGTCCATTAGGCGCCGGATGTAATGCGTGGCCCATCCATCCGAGAGATAGGCCCTGCCGAACTCGCTGCTGGAAAGGACGACAGGTTCGGACATCGCGTCATAGTCTTCGTCCACACGTCCGTGGATGTGGATGATGCCCTCGAAGTCAGCCGGTCGCTCAGGAACCGGCAGATTGTCAGGCCCCCAGCTCGTCAGCGCAGGATCGCACGCTTCGAACAGTCGGTCAAAGTTCGTGGTGACCAGTCTGGGACGGCCATCTGATCCACGGGATAGGTCGATGAGCGCCTTGTGGCCATGCAGCTCCACATTGTTCTGCGGCTTCAGTACCCGCGCCACCGAGTCGCGCACATCCTGCGGGTCGAACTCCAGATCGAGCAAGGTGAACATGCGATCGACCGGGACAAATGGCTTCTCTCCGGAGGGGAGCTTTGTGTTGGCGGCGGCGTGGAGGCGCCGAGCCGGGCTTCCCGTCAATGAGCCCAGGTCATCTATCACGTCCCCAGCCAAGTTTAGAAAATCCGAAAGACCGGCAAAAGCGAGGGACACCCCCGCACCGCAGAAGAACAGCACTCTTCCTTCGTCCCGAGCCACCAGGAGGTCATCAGGAATATCGGGGCCGTTCTCAGTGAATTTCACGAAGCTTTCTCCTGATGGTCGCAATGCCCAATCGCGTGTGGACGACTGATACCAGAACGCGCCGATCGAGATGAAGCAAGGCCGCCGGTGCTCCCGGCAAGACCTGCGAAACAGCTTACGGCCGGAAGTCAGTCATCTGCGGCTGTCCGATCTGACGCCAGTCCTGGGGACCTGAAAACCAGTTTGAACGGCGGGAATGGGGCGCTTTGCCGTCCGGCGGCTTGCGGGCCCAAGGTCGCCAATCGCTGCATGTCCGCTTTTCCGACCGGAAGATCCAGAAGCAGACCTTCGGCAACCGGCCCCATAGAAGGCGGTCGAACTAGACAACTCCCTCATCGAACCGCAATGCCATAGCGTGCAGCAAGTCGCGCTGCCACGGAAGTCCGCCCCCGGAGCCATAGCTGGGCCTCGACACCGTATGTCCGAACAGACCCATACGGACTTCATAGTCGATGTTTGCCCGCTTCATGCGGTCCTCGAACGTATGACGCAGGCCGTACAGGGTGTGCTCTTGGGTGGGCAGCAGAGCGTTTTCCTCTAGGTAGGAGTTGATCGTCTGGGATGCCGTACCGGTCTTGTCCATGTAACGGGGAAATCCCTCGGGGAAGCGCTCGAACACCTTTAATGCAACGCCAACCAGTGGAATGGTCCGGACCGACGCCGCGCTCTTGACCTCGTGCGGACCGAATTCCTTCACTTCCGGATTCTTCCTGTCGTTGGCCCGCCGGTTGCGAACCGAAATGTGTGGCACTTCGGCGTCCAGGATGATGGCGTTGGGCGTGAGATTGCAGATTTCGGACGGGCGGCACCCCGTTTCGATCATCGCGAGCAGGACGCCCCGGGCTTCCGAGTTAAGCCCGGCCAGTGGCCCTGCGGTCAGGAACTTCTGCTCGATCCAAGAGATGGCAAATGGCGGCCGCGGGTCCGAACCATCTTCGGGAAAGCCCAAGGCCAGAAACGGGTTCAGCCGCTCCTTGTCGTTGTGCTCGAAGGAGAAATACTCTCGGTACAGTTTGCGCAGTTCGCCGATCTCGCGATTGGCAGAACTGGGATGCATTGGCTCGGCATCGTCGTCCGGCATGATCCGATTCAACCAGAACCGGTAGAAGCGTACGGCATCCTCACGGGTTATCGTGGCAAGGGGTTTGTCCCCGACAACTTCGACAAAACGCCGAATGGCTCGCTTGGGGATGTTCTTCCACAGCCGAAGTTGGTTGGGGCTCTTGTTGGCCAGAACGAGCTTGCCGGGACCTTCAATATAGGTTTTGAGCGCGTCGTCGAACCGGTCCTGCGGTTGAGGCACAGTACCCAGAACGGCTTGCTCCACCTCTCGTGGGGTCGAGGCGGGCATAATCGCCTCCAGCCGGCTGGAGAGTTCGTCCCAGGTGGCGGAGCGCCCCAAATCCTCTGCTGAGGAATATCCGAAACCCATCGCCTTGACCCGTATGAGAGCTGCCGCATAGCGGCTCCGGGACCGATCGACATTTTCATTGAGTGTTAGCGAAGCCCAAAGCTCATCGTCGGCCGCAGCGAGAACATCGCGAGCTCGGCGCGCAATCGCTAGGTCGCGGGTGCCGAGAGCGTGTCGAATGAAGGGCGATCGCGAGTCGAGAGCCGCCAAGGCTGTGGGCACGCGCCGGTAATAAACCCAGCTATGTCCCCGACGTTTCAGATAGCGGTCGAGATCATCTAGCCTACCCATTTTCTACCCCACCCCGTACGCATGTATCGCACTTTGTGGCGCATTTTGTAGCACAGTTTCTGGGGTGCGAGGGCCAATAGAGCGCGCATAAAGCGGAAAACATAGCGTTTTCAAGCTTGTAGTTAATAGGGGCTTTGGGAAAATGGAGCGGGTAGCGGGAATCGAACCCGCATATTCAGCTTGGAAGGCTGCTGCTCTACCACTGAGCTATACCCGCGCTACCCGCCTGATAATCCAGGATGGCCGTTCAACGCAAGATCGTCCGGCCATTTTCCCGCCATTCGCCCATCTGTCGGTGCCAGCCCCGCGAGTCGGTCACCGGCGGGATGATTTCCACAGGCTGGGACCAATCCGCTAAACTCCCAAAGATACGCGCATAATTGGCCCGAACGCCCCAAAAACGCAGGCGGCAAAGGGGCTAAGTGCGCTGATGCCGAACCGTGGCTGTTATTTCTTTCGGGCAAACGCTGTCAGGGTGTTGACACAATCGGGCCAGACCACCATAAACCGCCCGGACGACGCGCTTCGGCGTTTCGTTTCCTACCCAAGCGACGATTAGTGGAGGGGTGGGAGAGTGGTTAAATCCATCAGACTGTAAATCTGACCGCTTAGCGTACACTGGTTCGAATCCAGTCCCCTCCACCATCGCCCTCCCCGGGTCACAAGATTCCCAAACATCTCCGAAGGTTCGGCAGGCGCCACTTGTGGCGTACCGATTTTGCATGCGCGATTGCTCGCACCGAACCAGCGCACAATGCCCCTTCTGGTAGTGATTGTGGCAGCGGACACAAAAAAGCCCGCCGAAGTGGGCGATATTTGCCAGGATTCGCGCGCATGAAGCGCCCAACTCAGAGGACTGTCATGAACAAACTCGCACCCGTAGCGCTCGTCGTCATCAGCGCGCTCTCCCTGACCGCATGCACCACCACCCAGCGCACTGTTAGCGGCGCGGCCATCGGTGGCGCAGGCGGCGCACTGATCGGCGGCGCAGTGGCCGGCTATGGCGGCGCGATCGTCGGCGGTGCAGGCGGCGCTGCCGCTGGCGCCCTGCTCGCCAAGTAAGAGCCGCATCACCGCAATCCAGGACAATGCCCCGGCGGCTACCGCGCGGGGCATTTTCTTTGCCGCCGCAAACCCCGACCAATCCTACAACAGACGAGCTATCGAAGCCCCTTCTGTGTTCGACTATAACAATCTCCGCCCTGAACAGAGGTCGTGAGAGCAATGCTGAACGAGATCTGGGTCGTCATAGTTGGCATTGGCAGCGTTGCGGGGGCGCTGGCGGTAATTCCCTTCGCGCTCGACATGTATAAACGGCACGCCGATCGATTGCATGTGCGGGCCATAGTGGACCCCGATGACCCAGATCTGGTTTCCGTCTGGGAAATGCAGATCAATCACTTCAGCCGCGACGTGGCTGACGACATCGAGCAAATTCGAAACTGGGTCGCGACCAGCAAAAGCCGGCGCCTGAAGGGCGACCGCCAGTACAAGTTCGTGGTGCTGGCGCTCAAGCACGAACGAGCGGTCAAGGGCTATCTCTACGCCTACTATTATGCCAGCACGGCCACGATTTTCCTGGGCTACATCGTCATCGATCGCGAGACGATCGATCCAGCCGATATCAACCGGGCCGCGCTTATGCTGCTTGGGCGGATGCTGCAGGAGTGCGACGCTACCGGCACGCCATGGCAGCATGTGATAACCGAGGTGGAGGCCGACATGACCAGCGATAACCGCGCTGCCAAGGCCAAGCTCGTCCGCTTCCAGTCGGCCGCCAAGAAACTGAGCGAAGCCGCCGGCAAGCCTCCCGTCGTCGTCTACAAGCTTCCGATCGACTATCGGCAACCCGTGCTGCGGCCCGAGGACCTCGACAACGCCGCCTCGAAATCGCTCCCGCAATGGCTGCTGTTCTGCTCGCGCGATCGCGAGACATTTGTCAGCGCAGACGGAGCCACCTTTGCCCGGCGCGAGACCGTATCGAGCCTGCTCAAGACGCTGCTGCTGTTCGCCTACGCCGATGCGTTTGAGGACGCGGCGAACTACAGGTCTTACCTGCAGCGGGAATATGATCGCTATGTCCGCGACCTGCCCGAAACCCTGAAACTGGAACATGACCGGCGATTGCTGTGACGCGTGCTGATTGGCGTCAGAAAACGCAGTTTTGCAGGGGCCATCCGCTGGCTAGGCGCTTGCTGGCGAGGCCTAAAGGCGATACGCGTCGGCCATGAGCTACAACAAATTTCCGCCCAAGCCGAAATACGATCCCGATACCGGTCCGGTCTATCTTTATGGCCTGCACACGGTGCGCGCCGCGCTGGATAATCCCAACCGCATCAAGAAGGTGCTGCTGGCGACGCCCAACGCGTTGAACCGCCTCAAGGAGACCGGCGAGATCGGCAAGGTTCCCGTCAAGGAAACCACACCCAAGGAGCTGGACCGGCTGCTCGGCGAAGATGCCGTGCACCAGGGTACGGCCCTTGAAGTCGATCCTGTCAGCCGCTTTGGCCTCGACGACATCAAGCCGCTGAAGCTTGTGGTTGTGCTCGACCAGATTACCGATCCGCACAATGTGGGTGCCATCCTGCGCACGGCCTGTGCCTTTGGCGCCGACGCAGTGATCACCACGGCGCGGCACTCGCCGCGCGAGACCGGCGTGATGGCCAAATCGGCCTCCGGCGCGCTCGACCTCGTACCGATGATCGAGGTTCGCAATCTTGGCGACGCGCTCGAAAAGCTCAAGCAGCGCGGCATGTTAGTGCTCGGGTTTGATTCTGAATCAGAACATCAGCTCAAGCCGCGCACCAGCGATCAGCCCCTGGCAATCGTCATGGGTGCCGAGGGCAAGGGTCTGCGCCAGCGCACCCGCGAACTCTGCGACGAGATGGTCAAGCTCGACATGCCGGGCCCGATCAAATCGCTGAACGTTTCCAACGCAGCCGCCATCGCGCTGTTTGCTGCCACCGCCGGACGCCCCTGATGAGCCAGTTCTCCCCCTTCGCCATTGCCCTGCGCCTTTCGGGCGTGACCATCGGTCAGCTGGAGTTGGATACCGCCCTCAAGCAGCTGAGCAGCCGCTTCGAGCCTGAGGACGCTGAGGGCAGTTCGTATGCACAGGTCGACGTCTCCGTCGATAACCCCGTTCGTGCGCTTCTCGAGCTGGCAGACCGCTCTGGCGCGGCTATCTCGGCGATGCTGGAAGACCGCCGCATCGGCAAGGCCGTTCTCGACCTGGCCTTTGACTATCCCGAGCATGGCGAGGCCATGTCGGCCCGCCTGCCCGCCCACGTTGCAGCCGCCATTGCCGCCTGCGGCATCGACATCGAGGTCTCGGTCTATCTGACCGACGTGGAAGAAGACGAAGACGACTGACGCGTTTTGGAGCCGCGGCGGCACTGGTCACGGCACATATCAACAACCCCGAGCACTCGCTCGGGGTTACTTCTGGCTGTGAGCCTTACAGCGAATCTGCTCTGGGTTCGGCGTCTGGTGCGAAGCCGTACATGCCCATGGCCCACTGAAGTCCGACCACGAAGCCCTTCACAGGCTGCATGACCAGCAACGTCATGAGGATTGAGGCCGGCACGGCGGTGATCATGTAGGTCATCGGCGAAAGCGGCTGCGTCATCTCAAGATGCATGATCACCGCGACGATGATGTGCCCCACGATCGTGATCGAGATGTAAGGCGGAAAGTCGTCGGCCCGCGCGTGCCCCAGAACCTCGCCGCAATGATCGCATTTATCAGCGACTTTCAGCCACCGGCCGAACATCTTGCCCTTGCCGCATCGCGGGCACTTGCAGGCCGTCCCTCTCCAGAGGGCGGCCATTACACTGCGCTCCGTCTTCGCAACCATATCAAAACTCCAGTGCCCGAGGTTCCTTCGCACCGGGATATAGAGATTGCATGCATTCATTGCAACGCACTTTCTGGCATTGCATGGATGCCATTACACCACCAGCGAGCTCATCGCCGGGGTGTTTGACAGCAGCGATGAAACCACACTCAAGCTGCGGCTCAGATCAGCGCGGGTTATCGGACCGCCGAGACTGAGGCGCACGGCTTCGGGGGCATTTCCGACAGCGAAGGCATCACTGGACACCGCGGAAACGCCCATGGTCCGGAGACGGGCAATGAACTCGCCTCTCGACCAGCTTTCCGGAAGGGAGATCCAGGAGTGGAAACCCTCCGGATCCGTCGTCACGGCCTGTGCCGCGAGCAGCGAGCGGGCTATCTCCTGCCGGCTGCGAACCTCTGCCCGCAAAGCGTGCAGGAACTCGAACGCCAACCCGCTCTCGACCCAATCCGTGGCGAGGGAAGCGGTCAGCGGCGACGCCATGGCAGTCGTGCCGCGCAGTGCCCCGGCCAGCCGCATGGCTGCCGCCTCCGATGGGGCAACCACGTAAGCAAGCCGAAGTGCAGGCGACAGGGTTTTCGACAGGCTCGCCACGTGAAAGACCGTCGCGCCTCCCATCTCGGCGAGGGTCGTTTTCGGGGTATTCAGCAAGCCGCCATAGGCGTCATCTTCGACGATCGGCAGCCCATGGTCACGCACAACGGCGAGGATTTCTTCCTTGCGCGCGGCACTCCAGGAGCGAGTTGTCGGGTTATGGAGCGTCGGCATGCAGTAAAATGCGCGCGGCGCAAAGGCTGCGATCGCCTGCACCAAGGCATCCGGCAGAGGTCCGCTTTCATCCATCTCGACCGGCACCAGGCGTATGCCAAGATGGGCCGCAAGGCTGATCAGCCCCGGGTAGCTTAGCGGTTCGGTCAGCACGACCTCACCCTTGCCCGCAAGACTGGCCAGGATCGCCGTCAGGGCGCCCTGCGCTCCCGGGGCGACCAACAAGCGGCTCACGGAGACGTTGGGCATTCTTGATGCCAGCCATCGCACACCGGCCTGGCGATCCCGCAAGGCCCCGCCTGGCTCCTGATATCGCAGCATCAGGCGAGTGACGTCAGGACCGTGCAGCTTGGCGAAGCCGGCCCACAGTTGCTGGGCAATCCCATCATCTTCAGGGATCGGAGGCAGGTTCATGCTCATGTCGATCAGCCCCACGGAGGGGCTTGGCTCCGCCGCCGACGGTGCCCTGACAAAAGTACCCTGCCCCACGCGCCCATCCACGAGGCCCCGCCGGCCCGCCTCCTGATAGGCGCGGGTGACGGTCGTGAAATCAATGCCGATCTGCTGGGCCAGCGCGCGCTGCGGAGGAAGCTTGGCGCCCGGCAGGAGGCGACCCGCCGCAATATCGGCCGCCAACGCATCCGCGATCGCGAGATAGAGCGGACCGCTGTCCTTATCGAGTGCTGGCGTCCACATTGTCGCAGTACAATCCTTGGATATTGTATGCATACAATATGGGATATATGTACGCATCAAGAATGACAATCGCCCACGGCAATCAAATGAGCAACACATTCGACTACCACGCCGCATTCGAGCAGCCACTCGCAAACTGCGGATGGAAGGGAATTACCGCCACTCCATTGAGGTCCAACGGAGCGAGGGGAAGTTCCCGTTCGCCATGAGGACCCTCGAAACTGCCGAGCGTCGCCAGGCTGCGCGGGCTTGAGCGCCTGAGCCTGACACCCTCCCCACGCCACTCGACGAGCACATCGAGTTCTCGTTGAAGCGCTCGGTTCCACGCTGCGGGAACCCGGCACCACCAACCTTCCCGCAGCGCAAAGGAGCTGACATGCCCTACCCCTTCAACGAATGGCCAATCGTGGCGACCATTGCCATGTTCATCCCTCTGATCGTGGCTCTGGCCTACAGCTCATTGACAACGCAGGACATCGTGCTCGTTCCGGTCGAGGCCAAGACACACGGCGAAAACAACAGCGCTCCCGGTGGTAATGCGAAGCACTGATCGCGGCCGTCACCCGATTTTGGCACCACGCAGGCGCAGGGAATTGCCGATAACGCTGACTGAGGACAGGGCCATGGCCGCTGCCGCGATGGCGGGAGAAAGGGTGATCCCGAAGAACGGGTAGAGGACCCCGGCCGCCACCGGCACGCCCGCTGCGTTGTAGGCGAAGGCAAAGAACAGGTTCTGGCGGATATTGCCCATGGTCGCGCGCGACAGGGCCCGCGCCCGCACAATCCCCATCAAGTCCCCACCCAGCAGGGTGACGCCAGCGCTCTCAATCGCAACGTCGGTTCCCGTTCCCATGGCGATCCCCACATCGGCGGCGGCCAGAGCGGGCGCGTCGTTGACGCCATCGCCGGCCATGGCCACGACGCTCCCGCTCGAACGCAGGCGGTTGACCACCTCGCTCTTGCGTTCGGGCAGCACGTCGGCCTCGACGGCTGCAATGCCCAGCGTGCGCGCCACGGCGTCGGCGGTCACCTTGTTATCGCCGGTCATCATCACAACCTTGATGCCCTGCTTTGCCAGTTCGGCCAGAGCTGCGGGCGTGGTCTTGCGGACGGGGTCGGCAATGCCAATCACCCCGGCAATCTGCTGGCCGACGCCAACCAGCACGGCGGTTGCGCCCTCAGCGCGCACAGTGTCGGCACGGGCGGTCCACTCCCCGGCAGGAATGCCGACCGAGGCCAGGTATTTGGCGCTGCCGATATAGATGGCCTCGCCGCCAACCTTGCCGGTGAGCCCCTGCCCGACCGGCGAATCCACATCGAGCGGATCGGTGAGCTTCAGCCCGCGCGCATTGGCTTCGGCCACAATAGCGTGGCCCAGCGGATGCTCGCTGGCCCGCTCTAGGCTGCCCGCCAGCTGCAGCAGGCGCTCCTCGGTATAGGCGCTGGCCGGAACGATGGCCGTCACAGCCGGCTTACCCTCGGTCAGGGTGCCGGTCTTGTCGACCACGAGCGTATCGACCTTTTCCAGCCGCTCGAGCGCTTCGGCATTCTTGATCAGCAGGCCCAGGCTTGCTCCCTTGCCCACGCCAACCATGATCGACATCGGCGTTGCCAGCCCGAGAGCACACGGACAAGCGATGATCAGCACCGACACCGCAGCGACAAGGCCATAGGCCAGTCGCGGCTCCGGCCCCCAGACGCCCCAAGCGGCAAACGCCAGGATTGCAATGGCGATGACAAGCGGCACGAACCAGCCGGAAACCTGATCGGCCAGCTTCTGGATCGGCGCGCGCGAGCGCTGCGCCGCTGCCACCATCTGCACGATGCGCGCCAGCATGGTGTCGTGGCCAATCTGGGTGGCCTCCATCACCAACCCGCCCGACTGGTTGATCGTGCCGCCAATGAGCTTGGAACCGGCTTCCTTGGTCACCGGCATGGATTCCCCGGTCACCATGGATTCGTCGAGCGCGCTTCGCCCTTCGAGCACCTTGCCATCGACCGGCACCTTTTCGCCGGGCCGCACCCGCAGGCGATCACCCACCCCGATCTGGTCGACCTGCACCTCCTCGTCCGAGCCATCCGCCTTGATGCGACGGGCGGTCTTGGGCGAGAGATCGAGCAGCGCCCTGATGGCGCCCGAGGTGCTTTCGCGCGCCCGCAATTCCAGCACCTGCCCGAGCAGCGCTAGCGCAGTGATCACCGCCGCAGCCTCGAAATACACCGGCACTGCACCGCCCATGCCTCGCATGTCTGCGGGAAAAATGCCGGGCAGCACTGTCGCGACCACGGAATAGAGCCAGGCCACGCCAATACCCATGGCGATCAGGGTAAACATGTTGAGGCTGCGATTGACGATGGACGCCGCCCCGCGCGTGAAGAAGGGCCAACCAGCCCACAACACGACAGGCGTGGCCAGCACGAGCTGGATCCAGTTCAGCGTTTGCGGGGCCACAAAGGCATGGAAATCAAAGATATGGCTGCCCATCTCGATGAGGAACACCGGCAGCGCCAGCGCCGTGCCGATCCAAAAACGGCGTGTCATATCGGCCAGCTCTTCGCTGGGGCCGGTCTCGGCGCTGGGCATTTCGGGTTCGAGGCTCATGCCGCAGATCGGGCAATTGCCGGGGCGGTCCTGCCGGATCTGCGGATGCATCGGGCAGGTGTAGATGGTGCCCGCGGCGGCCGGCGCCGCTGCCACCGGTGCCTTGCGCAGATAGGCCTGCGGATCGGCTACAAACTTGTCGTGGCATTTGGCCGAGCAGAAATAGTAGCGCTTCCCGTCGTGATCGGCATGGAACTTCGCCGTTGCCGGATCGACCGTCATCCCGCAAACCGGGTCCTTTTCACCATGCTCTCCAGCGGCCGCGTGGCCATGATGATGGTGCTGATGATCGGCTGTGCTCGTGCTCATGACGGGTGTCCTCACTTGCGAAAGAGAGGAAGTCTGCACCTTCCAACGCGGGTAAGGTCAACCCCCGAAAGCGAAACGCGACGGGGTGGCATTTGGTCGATTCTGGCAGTCTGGGCCACCAACAGCGACTGCCGCCAGCCAGCGCATCCGCAAAACTCAAAGGCCCGTCGAGATGCTGTTCGCGGCGGGCCTTTTGCTGTGCTTCGAGATAGTCTAGCGCCTAGAGCGCCTCGCCCTTGCTGGGAACGTCAGCGGTGATCACGTCACGACCAAACACGCCGGTATCCTTCGGCACGAGGCGCACCACCGAGTAGCCGCGCGCGCTGAGCTGGGCCATGAACATCGGCAGCAGATCGACCGTGCGCTGATGGATGTCGTGGAACAGGATGATGCCACTGCCCCGCGCGTCCAGACGCTGCATGGTGCGGGCAACGATCACTTCGGGCGTGTCCTTGTAGTAGTCCTTGCTGTCGATATCGACGTCGAGAACCACCATGTTGCCCTGCATCAAGTTGGTGCGCAGGAAGCCGCTTTGCGACAGATACGGGAAGCGGAAGAACGGCGCCAATGCCTGCCCGCCATGCGACAGGGCCTGCGCGACAGCACGTTCACCACGCGTGATCTCATCCAGCGCCGCCTGCCGGCTGAGCGTATTCAGATCGACGTGATCAAAGGTGTGGCTACCGACCGTATGGCCGTGCGCCGCAACCTGCTGCGCCAGGGCCGGATGCGCCTGCGCCGAGGCTCCCAGCATCAGGAAGGTCGCCTTGACGCCATAGTTGTCGAGAGTGGCGAGGATACGGTCGGTCTTGCCCGGACGCGGACCATCGTCAAAGGTCAGGATCACTTCGCCCGGCTGCAGCATGATATCGGCCGTCGAAGCGACCGGCATGGACCGCCCGCCGAGCTTGGCATTCGAGAAAATGCGTTCCGGCATCGGCTGCGCACCGACGGGCTTCGAGCCGGTCAGGATGCTGTTGGTAACTTGCCCCGCGGAGGCAACGTACTGAGACTTGAGCACGGTATGGTCGTTTGGCGGCTTGGCGCATCCGCCCAGGGCGGCACCAACGACAACCATCGACATTGCAAGACGCGAAAACGACACAGCGTGGACTCAGGACATTGAAATCTGAGTTCACTTTTGGCGATTATGGTTAATAATCCCCTCGCGAGCCGTTAATAACTACTTACCAGCCAATGATTTAGCCCTGCGGGCGAGGGTGTCCAGAGCGCTTAGAAACGCCGATCGGTCGGCGGGGCGAAAACCGGGATTATAGCCCTTGATCTCGCCGGTCTCGCGCAGGTGCTGCTTGAGGTCGCGCATGGCCAGGGCCATGCCGATCGAGGCCGGCGTAAACGGCTTGCCGGTAAAGCCCAGGACGTGACAGCCGTTGTCGATGGCGCGGCTTGCCAGGGGAATATCGGCGGTAAGCACGATGTCGTTGGCGACCGCCTGCTCCACGATCCAGTCGTCGGCAGCGTCGGCCCCCGCGGCAACGACGACCACCTTCACCATCGGGTCCCGCGACGGCCGAACGCCGCCATTACTGACGAGCGTAATCACCAGCCCGAGGCGTTCGGCGACACGCATCGCCTCTTCCTTCACCGGGCAGGCATCGGCATCAACAAAGATCACGGGATCGGGCATTGGTCTCACTGCAGGGATTGAAGAAAGCCAGCCAGCGCCGCGTCATAGCGCGCTGGGTCTTCCTTCCAGGATAGAATGTGGTCTGCTTGTGTGCGCAGATAATCCGTAACCGCAGCGCGACGCGTTATCAGCGCGTCACTACCAGAAACCGGCACGATCCGGTCGCCATGGCCGTGCGACAAGAACAACGGTCCGGCATAGCTCGCCAACTCATCGGTAACGTCGGCATTACCGAAATTGACCGGCAGGGTCATTCCGGAAATCCAGGTCCCGAGGCTGGTCAGGGCAGACGGAAATGGCAGCCCAATCGACCCAATGGCCGCCTCGACCATTGGCGAGAGCTTGAGCGCAGGCGCATCCAGCACGATGGCAGCAACGGAGCTTGCCAATGGCGAATGGCGCAGAAACTGACCGGTGATCCCGCCACCCATGGACTCGGCCACCAGCACGACGTCGCTGGCCCCGTTGTCGAGAGCGTATTGCACGCCCACCGCCAGGTCCTGCCATTCGGTAAGACCGAAGGCATAGAGCCCGCTGGGGTCCTTGGGCGCCCCTTCGTCATTGCGGTAGCTGAGCATCAGTGTGGGCAGGCCAGCATCATGCAGCACCGGCAGAAAGCGGTAGCCATTTTCGCGGCGACCACCAATGCCGTGGATGAAGATCGCCCAGCGCTGCCCGGCGGCAGGCATCGGCACTAGCCAGGCTGGGGCGGGGCCGAGATCGGTTTGGAGCGAGACTTCTTCGAACGAGTAGCCGAATGCGGCTTGCGGGTCGCCGGCATAACCGATGTCCGCTGGCCCCTGCGGTGCGGGCCAGCCACTGCCTTGAGCAGTCGGCGCGCCCACCCGCAAGGTGTCGGCCAGTATGCTTGCGGTGATCCAGCCGCCGACACCGAAGTAGCCGACGGCCAGAGCCGCGATTGTTCCGAGCGCTGCTGCTGCGAGTTTGTTCATTGGACCCTCAACACGCGCCCGGAACGCATTAGAAGACGACGACGCTGCGGATGCTCTCGCCGTTGCGCATCATGTCGAAGCCCTTGTTGATGTCTTCGAGACGCAGCGTGTGGGTGATCATCGGATCGATCTCGATCTTGCCGTCGAGATACCAGTCCACGATCTTGGGCACATCGGTGCGGCCCTTGGCGCCGCCAAATGCCGTGCCCATCCAGGTGCGGCCGGTGACCAGCTGGAACGGACGGGTGGAGATCTCCTGCCCTGCCCCGGCCACGCCGATGACGACCGACTTGCCCCAGCCGCGATGGCTGCATTCGAGCGCCTGACGCATAACCGTCGTGTTACCGGTGCAGTCGAAGGTGTAGTCGGCCCCGCCGATCAGATCGCCACGACGCTTGGTGAGGTTGACGAGATACGGAACGATGTCCTCGCCGATTTCCTTGGGATTGACGAAATGGGTCATGCCGAAGCGCTCGCCCCATTCCTTCTTGTCGTTGTTGATGTCGACGCCGATGATCATGTCCGCACCGGCGAGGCGCAGGCCCTGGATCACGTTGAGGCCGATGCCGCCGAGGCCAAACACCACGGCAGTTGAGCCGATCTCAACCTTGGCGGTGTTGATCACTGCGCCGATGCCGGTAGTGACGCCGCAGCCGACATAGAAAATCTTGTCGAAGGCTGCCGAGGCGTCGATCTTGGCGACGGCAATCTCGGGCAGCACGGTGTAGTTCGAGAAGGTCGAGCAGCCCATATAGTGGAAGATCGGCTTGCCTTCGAACGAGAAGCGGCTGGTGCCATCGGGCATCAGGCCCTGGCCCTGGGTCGAGCGGATCGCGGTGCACAGGTTGGTCTTGCCGGAACGGCAGGAATAGCACTCGCGGCATTCCGGCGTGTAGAGCGGAATGACATGGTCACCCTTCTTCAGGCTGGTAACGCCGGGGCCGACATCGACCACAACGCCTGCGCCTTCATGGCCCAGAATGGCCGGGAACAGACCTTCGGGATCGGCACCCGACAGCGTGAAATCGTCGGTGTGGCAGATGCCCGTCGCCTTGATTTCGATCAGTACTTCGCCGGCCTTGGGACCCTCAAGGTCAACTTCGACGATCTCAAGCGGCTTGCCAGCCTGGAAGGCTACGGCGGCACGGGTTTTCATAGTCAGGACTCCGATTCACGAAATTTGCCGGACCCTCGCATACCCACCGCCAGCGGGCAATGTGACCAAGGCTACAGCGACACCACAACATTGACCGTCGCCGCGACAATTACGGTGTTGAAAAAGAACGAGAAAATGCCGTGCATCAGCACCAGTCTTTGCATTTCACGCGAGGTCACATTCACGTCCGCCACCTGGGCAGTCATGCCGATCACATAGGAAAAATAGAGGAAACTAATCCCGTCCGGCCGCTCCTGGCTGGGGAACTGCAGGCCACCCCGGTCCTTGACCGGACCACCGCGCAGCGACTTGGCGTCCGCGTAGTAGACGTAGGCGTAGTGATGGGCCGCCATGGCATGGACGGTGAGCCAGCCCAGAGGCACGGCCACCGCAGTGGCGACCAGTTCAAGCCCGCCAGCATCCTTCGATGCCACCAGCAGGAAAAGGGACACAACCGAGCTGACGATCACCGCAATGGTGGCGAGAAAGATCAACCCCGCCGGAGCGTCTTCGAGGTCGGCATGCTTGTCGAGGAAGTCAGCACTGGCCCGAGGAAACAGCGCCAGGCTCATCGCCAGATAGATGGCAAAGAAGGTGATGGATCCCCAGAGCACCGCTTGTGCCGGAGAAATGAGCAAGGTCGCCAGGGCGACCGCTACCCCCGCACCGGCAGCGATGTAGAACGAGCGGTGACGTAAAGACTTTAGAAACACGCGCAGCTATCCCTCCGCCCAAGAGGAAGGATAGCTGCTGGCGTGGCAACAGCAAGCGCGGAGTGTCAGCCCTCGATGGCACCCGGCCCTGCTTGTGCCCCGGGCGGCACCTTCCCCAGGATGATCATGCCAAGAACCTCGTCCTTGGTCACATCGCTGGTACGGGCGCTGCCGACAACCTGCCCGTTCTTCATCACGACCAGTCGGTCGGCGAGATCGAACACGTCATGGATGTCGTGGCTGATCAGGAAGATCCCGATTCCATCGGACTTGAGCTGCTTGATCAGGTCGCCCACCTGCGCAGTCTCCTGCGGACCAAGGGCGGCCGTCGGCTCGTCCATGATCAGAATGCGGGCGTTGAACAGAATGGCCCGGGCAATGGCGACCGACTGGCGCTGACCACCGGACAGCGCTTTGACCGGCTCCTTGAAGCGGCGGAAGTTCGGATTGAGCCGCCCCATCACTTCGCGGGCCTTGGATTCCATGGCGGCATCGTCAAGCGTGCCGATGGCCGTGGTGATCTCGCGCCCAAGGAACAGGTTGGCGGCCGCGTCGACATTATCCGCCACAGCCAGCTGCTGGTAGATGGTCTCGATGCCGTAGGCCTTGGCATCGCGCGGATTGTTGATCGTTGCTTCCTCGCCGTTGATGCGGATCTGTCCGGCGTCGCGCTTGTAGGCGCCCGAGAGGATCTTGATGAGCGTCGATTTGCCCGCGCCATTGTGGCCAAGCAGGCCCACGACTTCACCGGGATAAAGGTCGATCGTGGCCCGGTCGACAGCACGAATGCCACCGAAGGAAATCGAGATATCGTTCATTTCGACGAGAGGCGTTCTGGTGTCCAGCATGACAAGGACTCCTAGATTTTGTTGCGGCGGTAGAGCGTGTCCAGCCAAACCGCAAAAACGAGAACAATGCCGACGACGATGGATTGCAGCGGGCTGTCCATGCCCATCAGCACCATCCCTGACTGCAGCGACTGCATCACCAGCGCACCCAGCAGCGCACCGGCAATGGTGCCGACACCACCCGCCAGCGACGTGCCGCCAATAACGGCCGCAGCGATGACGTAGAGCTCATCGAGCGTACCCAGAGCATTGGTCGCCGCATTGAGGCGGGCAGACGAGATGGCCGCGGCGATGGCGCAGAGCGCGCCCATCAGCATGAAGATTTTTACCGTCACCCAGCGGGTGTTGATACCCGCCAGCTCGGCCGCTTCCGGATTGCCGCCCATGGCGAACACATAGCGACCGAAGCGCGTACGCATGGAAATGAAGGTCATGACGACGCCCACGCCCAGCGCAACAAGCACGGGAACGGCGATGCCATGCGCGATGAACAGTCCACCCTCGGGAATGGGGATGTTGTTCGCCGCGGCGTAGTTCTGGGCAATGCGGACAGGCCAGGGGTAGGAATTAGCAACCCACACAGCCGCAATCGTCAGCCCGCAGCCGATGGCAGCGAGCGCCGCCTCAGCCCAAACGGGGCGCAGCGGAAAGTTGAAGCGCTGCCGCTGCCGCCGTCCGAAATAGAGCCCAATCAGGATGGCCGCACAGGCCACCACCGCCACGACCCAACTCCAGAGCGCGCCGATAGCCCCGGCGGGTCCGCCGCCCATCAGCTGGAAGGTCGGATCAAGCGGTGCAACGGTCCGCCCGGCGGTGACCCACCAGGCCGCGCCGCGCCACACGAGATAGCCGCCAAGCGTAACGATAAAGGCCGGGACCTTGAGGTACGCAATGATGCTGCCCTGCAATGCCCCAATGGCCACGCCAATCAGCAGCCCCGCGCCCAGCGAGAGCACCCAGATTGCCGGGTGGCCAAGGCCAAGCCCGAGCCGAACCGGCAAAATGTCGGTCTGCATCACGCCCATGATCATGGCGACCAGCCCCAGGATCGAGCCAACCGACAGGTCAATGTTGCGGGTGACGATCACCAGGACCATGCCCGTCACCATCACGGCGACCGAGGCTGTCTGGACCGAGAGGTTCCAGAGGTTGCGCGGCGTCAGGAACAGCCCGCCAGAGAATATGTTGAATCCTACCCAGATGATGATGAGTGCCCCCACCATGCCGAGCAGGCGGGTATCGAGCTCGGTGGCGTAAAGGAACCGCTGCAGAGGGTTCTGCGCGTAGACACTCGGGTGCACGTTGTTTGGAATGGCTTGCTGATCTGCCAAAGTCTGTCTCCCCCTTGGGCAGCGGCGTCCCTGGCCAGGCGCGCGCCCTTAACAACAGTGCCGCAGCCAAGCTGCGGCACTGCCTTGCGTAGTCTAAACCCAACGGGCCTTAGTTACACGCAGCAACCGTACCGGCGGCAACGCCCTGGCACACCACGTCCTTGGTCACCCAACCGGCGTCGATCACGACGTTCAGGTTGTCCTTGGTGATGGCGACGGGAGCGATGAAGAAGGCATTCATTTCAACGCCCTTCGGGCCACCGGAGAACTTGGTGGTGCCGGTGACGGCGTCGAGCGCGGTGCCGCCAGCCAGCTCAAGGGCCACTTCGGCAGCCTTCTTGCCAAGCTCACGAGCATCCTTCCAGACCGAAACGGTCTGGGTGCCGAGTGCGATGCGGTTCAGGGCGGCGTGGTCGCCGTCCTGGCCCGAAACCGGCACGGAGCCGGCAAGGCCCTGCGCAGCCAGGGCCGCAATCGCGCCACCGGCGGTGCCGTCATTGGAGGCAACAACAGCGTCGACCTTGTTGTCGTTGGCGGTCAGGAACTGTTCCATGTTCGCCTGGGCGACTTCGGGGTTCCAGTTGTCGGTGTAGGCTTCGCCGACATTCTTGATGTCGCCCTTGTCGATGGCGGGCTTGAGCACTTCCATCTGGCCTTCGAAGAGGAAATCGGCGTTCGGATCGGCCGAGTTGCCCTTGATGAAGACATAGTTGCCTGTGGGCTGCACAGCGTAGACAGCAGAAGCCTGCAGACGACCGACTTCCTTGTTGTCGAAGGTCAGGTAGAAGGCATCCGGGTTTTCGATCAGGCGATCATAGCCGACCACCGGAATGCCTTCGGCAACAGCCGCAGCAACGGCGGGGCCGACAGCTTCACTGTCCTGCGCCAGCACGATGATCGCCTTGGCGCCCTGCGAGATCAGGCTTTCGATGTCCGTCAGCTGCTTGGAAGCCGACGACTGGGCGTCAGCGGAAATGTACTTTGCGCCAGCGGCATCCAGAACGGCCTTGATGGCGGCTTCGTCAGTCTTCCAGCGCTCTTCCTGGAAGTTGTTCCAGCTCACGCCAACGGTGATACCGTCCTGCGCCATGGCAACGCCGGCAGAACCGGTGATGACGGTCGTGCAGAGCAAGACCGCTAAAAACTTGTTCATATCTGTCCTCCCTAGCGGGGGTCCTCCCACCCGCATTCGTGCCGGTGGCTCCACCCCAGCGGGGCACCTCCACCAGCGCCCTGAGCATTATTTTCACTGCTCGAAAAAAGATGTGGCATAGCAGCGCGATGTGAGTCAACTTCAATTTCGAAACTCGAAATAAATCTTCGGTGCGTTAGTCCGAACGGGTTATTTGATCGGAATTATCTGGACTTAGAGGGGTAGACCGCTTGGTGCGGAATGTGGGCGATAGCGATACCGTGCGTCGGCAGAACCGCGGCCTCGTACTCGGCGCCTTGCGCATGCGGGGGCCGTTGTCTCGTACGGCCCTCGCCGGCGAGACCGGGCTCAGTCACGCCAGCATCACGACCATCACGCAGGATCTGATCAACCAGCAGGTCATCTCCGATCAGGCCCCTGGCGCCAAAGCCGAAAAGCCGGGTCGCGGCCGTCCCGTAACCCTTGTCGCCTTCAACCGCATGGCAGGCGCCGCCGCCCTGTTCGAAGTCGACGTCAACCGCGCCCGCCTGTCGCTGGTGGATTATGGTGGAGTGCTGGTCGACCGCATCGAGACACCCGTCACCCCGACCACCTTTGCCGAAACGGTCCCCGCGACGTTTTTCGCCGATCGTCTGCGCCAGTTGCAGCAGCGCAACCCAGCGGAAGCGAGTACCCTAAAACGCGTGGCGATCTCGGTTCAGGGCATTCTTGGCCGCGACGGCAATGATCTGCAGTGGTCCCCCATCGCGCACTTGGCCAACAAGCCCTTCGCGCATGACCTGACGGCGGCGTTCGGGGTCCCCGTCACCGTTCACAAGCGCGGACGCCTGCTGGCCGAAGGCGCCCGCTGGCTTGATCCCGCGCTGCGCGACGCCAGCGTCGCCACCGTTTTCATTGGCTCCACAGTTGCCATGGGCATGACCTTCCGCGGCCAGATTCTGGGCAGGGGCGATGAAGGCGCCACCGAATTCGGGCATATGAACCACCTGCCGAATGGCGCGCTCTGCCGGTGCGGCATGCGCGGCTGCATCGAGGCTTATGCCTCCGATTATGGCGTGCTGCGCACCGCCTATTCTGTGCCCGAGACCGCCACCCCTGCCCCAGCCGTGCCGCACCAGGAATACGAACAGCTGATCACCCGCGCCGAAATGGGTGACCGCAGTGCCACGCACGCGTTCAACGTGGCGGGCCGCGCGGTCGGCTTCGGCCTCAGCCGCATGATGGCGGTTTTTGACCCATCGCATATTCTCATCGTTGGACCGGGCGCGCGCGCCTTCGACTTGATGCAGAACGAGATCAACGCGGCACTGGCCAGCGCTTTGGTCTGCCGGGTCAACGGCATGCCCAGCGTCATCGCTCACCGCGACGAAAAAGAGCTCATCTTCAAGGGCCTGCTCATGAAGACGCTAAACGAGATCGACCAGTTCGATATCGCTGCCATGGCCAACGTCAACTAGCCGGCTACTTGTCCTCGCCATCGAGCAGGAACTGCAGGTAGTGGCCGTACTTGCTCTTCTTGAGGCCACCAATCAGCCGCATCAGATCGCTCTCGCCAATATAGCCCATGCGATAGGCAACCTCTTCGGGGCAGGCAATCTTGAACCCCTGCCGCTTTTCCATGGTAGCCACGAACTGGGCAGCCTCCAGCAGGCTGTCAGGCGTCCCCGTATCGAGCCAGGCATAGCCGCGCCCCATCAATTCTACGTTGAGCTGCCCGCGCTCGAGGTAGGTGCGGTTCACATCAGTGATTTCAAGCTCCCCTCGCGCCGACGGGGTGAGATTGGCTGCAATGTCCACCACCTGTGAGTCGTAGAAATAGAGGCCCGTGACGGCCCAGTTGGATTTGGGATGAACCGGCTTTTCATCGATGCTGACGGCATGCATTTCGCGGTCGAACTCCACCACGCCATACCGCTCGGGATCGTTGACGTGGTAGGCAAAAACCGTCGCGCCGAAGGTTCGTCCAACGCCCTTGTGCAGCAGTTCCGGCAGACCATGGCCGTAGAAGATGTTGTCGCCCAGCACCAGTGCCGAGGGGCCGCCGGCCAGAAAATTGGCGCCAATGCGAAAGGCCTCGGCCAGGCCATTGGGATGCGGCTGATCTGCATAGCTCAGCGAGATGCCCCACTTTGAGCCGTCCCCGAGCAGATTCTTGAAATGCTCGCTGTCCTGCGGCGTCGTGATAATGAGGATGTCGGTTATCCCTGCCAGCATCAGCGTGGTGAGGGGATAGTAGATCATCGGCTTGTCATAGACCGGCATCAGCTGCTTGGAGACGGCCATGGTGATCGGATGCAACCGCGTGCCGCTCCCACCTGCCAGGATTATTCCCTTCATCGCCTTCGCTCCGCTCACAACCGCGCAGGCACGATGTCACAACGGCTCATTGAGCAGCCGCGCCACCGCAATGCGGGTTGACGTTCGCCAGTCGGGCAACACCTGCCCATGCACCCTTTGAAGTTTCGCATTCGACAGGCGCGAGTTCATTGGACGCCGCGCCGGGGTCGGGTAATCGGCGGTGCGGATGCGCGTCACCCGCGCCGCCGGCCCACCAAGCCGGCCCGATATTTCAAGAATCTCGCTGGCAAAATCCGCCCAGCTGGCCTCGCCTGATCCCGTCATGTGAAAGACCCCGCGCAGGCTCGTATCTCGCGGCCGCGCCACAAGGTTGCGGGCGACCCCGATCACCGCGTTGGCAACGTCGAGCGCCGAAGTGGGATTGCCGTGCTGGTCATCGACCACGCGAAGCTCGTCGCGTTCTGCTGCCACCCGCAGCATGGTCTTGAGGAAATTGCTGCCGAAGGGCGAATAGACCCAAGCGGTGCGTAGGATGACATGGTTTGGCGTCGCCACCGCGACCGCCACTTCGCCGTTCAGTTTGGTCTTGCCATAGACACCGAGCGGGCCGGTCGGATCATCCTCGCGATACGGCTCGGTCTTGCCCCCATCGAAGACGTAATCGGTCGACAGATGAATGATCGGGATCCCGAGCTCCCGCGCCACGCCGGCCAGCCGGCCAGGTCCGATCGCGTTGATCGCCTCCACCGCCGCGAGGTCGCCTTCGGCCTGATCGACTGCCGTATAGGCTGCCGTCGACACGATGACGTGGGGCCGCGCCCTTCGGATCGCACTGAAGTCTGGCGTGGGGCTCGCCAGATCCAATTGCGGGCGGCCGACGGGGATGACCTCGACCCCCAGTTCCGCCCCCCGCTCCATCAACGCCGTCACCACCTGCCCCGCCTTGCCCGTCGCAACGATGCGCATCAGCTCGCCCTTGCTGTTGTTGGGCTGAGAACGCCCAGCCGCCCCCCCGAATACCGCTCCCGCAGCGGCCCCCACCACCATTGGTTCTCAAGATACCAATCGACGGTTTTCTCGATGCCGGTTTCAAACGACTCCCGGGCTTTCCAGCCCAGTTCGGTCTCCAGCTTGCTGGCATCGATCGCATAGCGCGCATCGTGACCCGGACGATCCGCCACCAGCCGTATCAGGCTTTGCCGAGGCGCCGCGCCCGGCCGGCGCTGGTCGACGAGATCACAAATGCTCCGGACGACATCGATATTGCGTCGCTCGTTGCGGCCGCCGACATTGTAAGTCTCACCGACCCGCCCGCGCTCCGCGATCCGGTCGAGGGCTCGCACATGATCTTCGACATAGAGCCAGTCGCGGACATTCTCGCCGGTGCCGTAGACCGGCAGGTCCCGCCCTTCGAGGGCATTGAGGATGGTCAGCGGAATGAGCTTCTCGGGGAAATGGTACGGCCCGTAATTGTTCGAACAATTGGAAACCAGCACCGGCAGGTCATAGGTGCGGGCCCAGGCCTTGGCCAGATGGTCCGAGGCCGCCTTGCTGGCCGAATACGGGGAACTCGGGTCGTAGGCGGTTGTCTCGGCGAACAGCCCCTCATCGCCCAGCGAGCCATAAACTTCGTCGGTTGAGACATGGAGGAACCGGAAGCGTTCCCAGGCGGTACCCGTGAGCCCCGCACGATACGCCCGCGCCACTTCGAGCAGGGTGAACGTGCCCATGACATTGGTTCGGATGAAGTCTTCCGATCCGGTGATCGAGCGATCGACATGGCTTTCGGCGGCCAGGTGCATCACCCTGTCCGGCTGAAAGCTCGCAAAGGCCTGCTGCATCGCCCTGCGGTCGCAGATGTCGGCCTTGAGGAACCGGTGTTCGGGCCGCCCGCTCACGGCGCGCAGCGAATCCATGTTGCCGGCATAGGTGAGCTTGTCGACGGTGAGAACCTCATAGCCCTTCTCGAGCACGAGATGGCGCACCAGCGCAGAACCTATGAACCCGGCGCCGCCGGTTACCAGCACCCGCATTTCAACTCGCCTTCGCGTATGTGAAATAGTCGCCCAGCTCACGCAGCATGGGCTGCTGGGCATCCTTGGGCGAGAGCTGACTGGGGTCGGCAAGGTCGGGCCAGGCGACGCCGATTTCGGGATCATCCCACCGCACGCCCTTGTCGCTGTCGCGGTCGTAATAGCTGCTGACTTTGTAGGAAACGACGCAGTCCGGCTCGAGCGTGCAGAAGCCATGCGCAAAACCCGGCGGCACCCAGAGCTGGTTTCCCGACTCGGCCGTGAGCGTAATGGCGGTCCATTGCCCGAAGGATGGTGAGCCGCGCCGGATATCGACAGCGACATCGAAAATCGACCCAGTCACGCAGCGGATCAACTTGCCCTGAGCGAACGGGTCCGACTGGAAATGGAGGCCCCGCACCACCCCAGCACTACGGCTTAGCGACTGATTATCCTGCACAAAACTGAATCGGCCAATATTGGCCACGAACCAGTCATTCCGGAAAGTCTCGGAGAAATACCCCCGGTGATCGCCATGGCGCGACGGGATGATTTCGACCACCCCTTCGAGCTTGGTTTCGGCCAGCCTCATGGTTGTAGCAACTCCGGGACCACGCGATGCGATCTGCATCCGGAGACTACGAAGGCCGGTTTGGATGTACCAGTTAGTGGTTAGAGCTAGTTGTAACCCGCCCACGCAAAGAGCTCACCCCTTTGGCATCTTTCACGGCAAAGATCAGGGAGGAGAACACCAAGCAAAACAAGCCGGATTGAACAATTAATTGAACCATGACTTGTATATTGCAATCGATCGGGGCAATCGGGCATGTCAGCAGTAATCGTACCGGTAATTCTCGCGGGCGGTCAGGGTACGCGGCTTTGGCCAAAGTCGCGCGCGGCTCGACCCAAACAATTCCTGTCGCTGACCGGCAAGGCCAGTCTGTTTCAGAAGACCCTGGAGCGCGTGAGTGATCGTTCGCTTTACGCGCCCCCGATTGTCGTCACCAATTCCGACTACCGTTTCATCGCTGCCGAGCAGGCGGCCGAACTTGACGAGGCGCTCACGGCAATCCTGCTTGAGCCCGTCGCCCGGAACACCGCCATGGCAATCGCTGCCGCCGCGGCCTATGCCAGCGATCATTTCGGGCCCGGCGCCGTGCTGCACATTCTGCCCTCCGACCACGAAGTGTCGGTCGACGCCGGTTATTGGACCGCTGTGGCTGCGGCCGCTGAAGCAGTAGCAGCGGGCCAATTGGTGACCTTCGGCGTCACCCCCGCCCACCCCGAAACCGGCTTCGGCTATATCCGCTCCGAGGCCAGGATTGGCGCCGGCACCGCGCCCGTGCTGCGCTTCGTTGAGAAGCCCGACGCCGGCCACGCCGAACGCATGCTCGCCGAAGGCGGCTACCTCTGGAACTCGGGCATGTTCATGATCGGGGCGGAGAGCTTTCTGGGCGAGTGCGGCGACCTTGCTCCCGCAACGCTCTACGCCGCGCGCCGCTCCGTCGCCACGGCCAAGGCCGACCTCGACTTCGTCCGCCTCGACGAGGCATCCTTCTCGGCGGCCCCCAATATCTCCGTAGACTTCGCGATCTTCGAAAAGACTCGCAAGGCGGCCGTCGTCGCGGTGGACTTCCCCTGGTCGGATCTGGGCAGTTGGGATGCCGTCTGGAAGACCGGCAAGCGCGACGCCGACGAGAACTTCACCCAAGGGCCGGTCACGCTCATGGACGTGCGCAATTCCCTCGTCGTCACCGATCAGGCCCATGTCGCCGTCCAGGGGCTGGATGACATCCTGGTCGTCGCTTCAAGCGATGCCATCTATGTCGGCCGCCTGTCCGAGGCGCAAAAGGTCGGCGCCATGGTGAAAACACTGCGCGCCCGACCCGAAACGATCGCCTTGACCGAAACCCATCCCACAACCCACCGGCCGTGGGGTGGCTATTGCTCGGTCGTCGCGGGTGAACGCTTCCAGGTCAAGCGCCTGTTCGTCAAACCCGGCAGACGGCTCAGCCTGCAGAAGCACCACCACCGGGCCGAACACTGGATCGTCGTGCGCGGCACCGCCGAAGCAACGCTCGATGGCGTCACCACCATGCTTGGCGAGAATGAATCCATCTACCTGCCCCGCGGCTGCGTGCATCGCCTCGCCAATCCCGGCAGGATCGAGCTGGAATTGATCGAGGTGCAGACCGGCCCCTATCTCGGCGAGGACGATATTGTCCGCTTCGCCGATGAGTTCGGCCGCGTCTAGCGCTGGAGCCAGTCGTGCAGCTTGTCGGCCAGCACTGCGGGCGCCTCATCGGCCCCGTGCAGCACCAGTTCCGGCGTCGTGGGCGGCTCGAAGGGTGAATCGATACCGGTGAAATTCCGGATCTCGCCCGCCCGCGCCCGCTTGTAGAGCCCTTTGGGATCGCGCGCCTCGCAGACCGCCAGCGGCGTATCCACGTAGATCTCAGAAAAGTCGATGTCGCCCGCAATCTCCCGCGCCAGACGACGCTCGTTTTCGAAGGGCGAGATGAACGACACCAGCACGATCAGCCCCGCGTCTGCCATCAGCTTGGCGACCTCAGCCACGCGCCGGATGTTCTCGACGCGCGCCGCTTCGGTAAACCCGAGATCCTTGTTGAGCCCGTGGCGAACATTGTCGCCATCGAGGATATAGGCGTGCTTCCCTTCGGCAGTCAGGCGCTTTTCCAGCAGGTTCGCGATCGACGACTTGCCCGAGCCCGAGAGCCCCGTGAACCAGACGATCCTGGGAACCTGCCCCTTCATCTGGGCTCGCACCTCGCGGTTCACGTCAAACGACTGATAGGTGAGATTCTGCGCCCGGCGCAGCCCGAAATCGATCGTGCCGGCCCCCAGCGTCGCGTTGGTCAGGCGATCCACCAGAATGAAACCGCCGGTCAGCGCATTGGTCGAGTAGGGATCAAAGGCAATCGGCTTGTCGGTGGCAATGGTCACCGTCGCGACCTCATTGAGATCGATCTTGGTCGCCGCCGTATGTTCCAGCGAATTGACGTTGGTGCGGAATTTCAGGTCGGTGATCGTGGCGGGCACGATCTGCGTGCCAACCTTGAGCAGGTATGACCGCCCCGGAAACGCAGACTCCTCGTTCATCCACACCAGGCGCGCCTGGAACTGGTTGGAATACTCTGGTGTCTGACCGGGCAGCGTCAGCACGTCCCCGCGCGAAACGTCGACCTCCCGATCCAGCACCAGCGTCACCGCCTGGCCCGCCACGGCGCGATGCAGGTCACCATCCATGGTAACGATCCGCTTGATCACCGCCGGCTTGCGCGACGACGCGATCAGAACGTCATCCCCCACCGCAACCGCGCCCGATGCCACGGTGCCGGAAAAGCCGCGGAAATCGAGGTTCGGCCGGTTCACCCATTGCACAGGGAAGCGGAACGGCTGCGCTGAGCGATCCTCGGTGACGTCGATGCTCTCAAGATAGGGAACCAGCGCCGCCCCGCCATACCAGGGCGTGTGTGGGCTTTGCGCGAGAATATTGTCGCCTCGCAGCGCCGAAACCGGCACCGCCGCCAGGGTCTGGAAGCCCAGCGGCTCGGCGAAGGCGCGGTATTCGGCAACGATCTTGTCGAACACGGCCTGATCGTAATCCACAAGGTCGATCTTGTTGACCACCAGCACCACGTGCTTCACCCCGATCAGCGACAGGATAAAGCTGTGGCGACGGGTCTGGGTGAGGATGCCTTTGCGCGCGTCAATCAGCAGCAGCGCCAGGTCGGCATTCGAGGCGCCCGTCGCCATGTTGCGGGTATACTGCTCGTGGCCCGGCGTGTCAGCGACGATGAACTTGCGCTTGTCGGTCGAAAAGAACCGATAGGCCACGTCGATGGTGATGCCCTGCTCGCGCTCGGCGGCCAGACCGTCGACCAGCAGCGAGAAGTCGATCCCCTCATCCCCCGTCGTGCGGTTGCGGCTCTCCTTCTTCAGGCTGGCCAACTGGTCATCGAGAATGAGCTGGCTGTCGTAGAGCAGCCGGCCAATCAGCGTGGATTTGCCGTCATCGACGCTGCCGCAAGTCAGGAAGCGCAGCATCGACTTGTCGGTCTGCTGGTTGAGCCACAGGTCGATATCGGTATCAGGCGTCGCAAACTGCAGGTTCATGGTCAGAAATACCCTTCCTGCTTTTTCTTCTCCATCGACCCGACACTGTCGCTGTCGATCAGCCGCCCTTCCCGCTCCGATGTGCGGCTGGCCTGCATTTCCATGATGATTTCGGGTAGCGTGCTGGCGCTGGAGCGGATTGCCCCGGTCAGCGGGTAGTCGCCCAAGGTGCGGAACCGCACCAATTCCTCGCGCGGCATCTCGCCCGGATTGAACCGGAACCGCTCGTCATCGACCATGATCAGCGTTCCCGAGCGGTCCACCACCGGGCGTCGCTTGGCGTAATAGAGCGATGGCAACTCGATGCCTTCCGAATAGATGTAGGTCCACACATCCAACTCGGTCCAATTGGAGATCGGGAACACCCGCATGCTCTCGCCGGGATTGAGCCTGGTATTGAACACCCGCCACAGTTCCGGCCGCTGGTTCTTCGGGTCCCAGGCATGGCTGGCATTGCGGTGCGAAAAGATGCGCTCCTTGGCGCGCGACTTTTCCTCGTCGCGCCGGGCGCCACCAATGGCGGCGTCATAACGGCCGGCGTCGAGTGCCTGCCGTAGCGCCTGCGTCTTCATGATATCCGTGAAGCGCGAGGAGCCATGGTCGAATGGATTGATATTGCCCGCCAATCCATCGGGATTGGTATGGCTGATCAAATCAAACCCGTATTTTTCCGCCATGCTGTCGCGAAATGCGATCATCTCCCGGAACTTCCAGGTCGTGTTCACATGCAGCAGCGGGAATGGAATTTTGCTGGGATAGAACGCTTTGCGCGCCAGATGCAGCAGCACGCTGGAATCCTTGCCGATGGAGTACATCATCACCGGCCGTTCGAAACTCGCGGCGACTTCGCGGAGGATTTCGATGCTCTCGGCCTCGAGGCTTTGAAGGTGCGTCAGCGAACCCTTGGTCACTCTGATCCCTACTCCAGCATGTCCCCGACAGGGGCGAATTTGGTGTCTGTAGGTACGGCTTTAGCCCTCTTGTCAGCAACCCTCAAAAGCGCGCAAACCCCTGCGCCACAAGGCCTTTGGGCATAATCGTCTGCCATCGCGCACGTCGCCGATAAGGCACAACTGAGACCACTGACGAGGGCAGTTCAAATTGCGCGCGAGATGGTTCGGCGGCGAAAAAATAGTTCCGCGCCCCGCTTCGCCACCGCCCCGATTGCCAAATCGGCGGGATAGAGATCGAATGCCCGGGGTGGGCGAAACCTCTTCCCCCGCATCAATCAGAGAACCGAATGAAACACATCCTTGCGGCCGCCGCCCTTCTGGCACTGACACCAACCTCGGCCTTCGCGGCTCTCTCCGGGTTCTACGACAGCGCCGAGCAGATCACGGCGATCCTCAGCGACAGCGAAATCGCCGACGCCCTGCGCCAGGCCCCGATTGGCCACATCGCCAACACCGGCACGCGGGACGACGGCGCCCACGAATGGCAAATCCGCACCCAGGACTGCGACCTGACGGTCTACCTCATCCCCGTCGCCCCATCCGGCCCCGGCAAGACCACCTATCGCCCCGAAGGACCATACGCCTGCGAATAACCCCGGCATGATGCCCAGAAAGTGGGTGTGCAGCGGCCGATGGCAGGCTAGATGAGGGAAATGAGAGCTTTCACAATCGCCTGCCTAACAACTTTCGCCCTGGCACTGAGTGCCCCGGCCTCGGCTTTTGATCAGGGCGAAGGCGGCTATTTCTACTCGGGCAATAAATTGCACGAGATGTGCCGCAACACGCCATCAATGGCGATGAGCTACATCATCGGCGCCTACGATGGCGCGCAGTACATGGCGGCCTATCTGCAGAAGGGGCACTCCCCTTTTACCTTTTGCGCCCCGGCAAACTCCGTCACCACGCAGTACCGCGACATCGTTTGCCGCTTCGTCGACGAACATCCCGCGAAGCGGGCGTCTTCTGCCTTTACCCTTGTGTCAGAAGCGCTGCAGGAAGCATGGCCCTGCCCTTCATCGGCGTTCTAGAGGGGCCAGCCGACAGGCGAGGCCTGGAACTCAGGCAGCAACGAGCCGTTCCCCTCTCACCACGTGAGGAGATATCGATGTTCAAAGGTGGTTTGCTCTGGCTGATCGGGATTCCGATCCCGATTATTTTGATACTCTGGTTCATGGGCTACCTCGGCTAGTCGACAGCGCGAGAGGGGCGGCCAGTAAACCCTCTCGCGTTCCGAAAAATGTGCGCGGAGGCGAGTCCCCAACCATCAATGCCAAGGTCACGCTCGTGTAACCGAGGCCATTGCTCACCCGCCGATGGGAAGGGAACAACTGCCCCCGAAAGCAACAGCCCAGCCAGCGCGGGCATTGCCCGACGGCAACGACCTTGGCAACCGAACTGAATCAGCCTGATCCGCCGGCAGCGTGTCGAAGGCCGCGATTTGCAAACTGGAATCAGAGGCAAAAGGAGGTCGTCGGAGAAGCCCACAGACCAAGGGCTCTGATGGTGCCGGCAGCAGGGTTCGAACCCGCGACCCCCTGATTACAAATCAGGTGCTCTACCAACTGAGCTATACCGGCACACAAGGTGGCGTCTAGCATCACCCGCACGGTCCCGCAACTGCATAAAGCCGCCTTCACCAGACATCCTTGGCGGCGGCGCCCCCTCGCGATATCCTGCCCAATACGGACTTATCTGACGGCGCAACTTTCCGGCACCAAACAAACTCCAAACAAAACCTCGATCACTTGCCAGTGCAATCGATTTCGATTTACCCTCATCTACATGCCTTGAGGGAAATTCATGGGCGAGACAGATTTTGACCTTCGTCGGATCATCAGCGTCTTGCGCCGCCGGTCTCGTCTGGTTCTCAGGACAGTCGTCGCGATTATCGGCATCGCGGCGATCTTCGCCTTCACGCAGACGCCAACCTACACCAGCTCGGCGCTTGTCCTGGTCGATCCCAGCGACAAGAACCTCCTCGAGCCGCAATCCCAGGTCACCAGTTCAGGCGACAGTGCCCGCATCGACAGCGAGGTGGAACTCGCTCGGTCCGATAGCGTCCTGCTGCGCGTCATCGAGCAGGAGCACCTCACAGGCGACGAAGAATTCGCCGCCTCGCCCGGGAACTTGACGAGCGCACTGTCCTTCCTCCACCTGCAGGAGCCGCCATCCCCATCAGACAGTGACGCCCTGAACGAGGCCCTCGCGCGCCTGCGGAACGCCCTTACCGTCCAGCGGCGCGGACTGACCTACCTGATCTCAATTCAGGTCCGCTCGGAGGACCCCACCAAGGCCGCCCACCTCGCCAATGCAACGGCCAACGCCTACATCCACCAGCAACTGGGCTCCAAGATCGATAGCGTCCTCACCGCCCGGAACGCCCTCCAATCCCGCGCTGTCCGGGCCCGGGACGCCCTGGCCGCGTCCCGAGACGCCCTGAGCAGCTTCACCTCCCAGGGTTTTGCCGGCGAAGATGAGCCGGTCCCCCAATCGCAACAGCGCAACACCCAGCTCGATGAGCTGCAGCAAAATGCCGACCTGGCGCGCAGCCAATACCAAACCCTGCTGGTCCGCTCCCATGAGCTCGACACGCAGGCGGATTTGCAGATTGCCAACAGCCGCATCGTCTCCCCGGCCCTGCCGCCGCAACACCCGTCGTCTCCCAATCAGGCGCTGATTTTCACCCTGGCAGGATTGCTCGCAGCGGGTGCCAGCGTCGCCGTGGCATTCCTCTACGAAAATCTCATCGGCGGGTTCACGAGCCAGGAGCAGGTTGAGGACGTCCTCCGGACCCCCGTCGCTGCCGTCATCCCACGCGAGCGGCCGCAATCAGACCGCGGCAGCCTTTCCGACGTCATGGTGCAGTCACCGCTTTCCTCCTTCGCGGAATCGATCCGCCGCGCCCGCGCCAGCATCGAGCAATCGGTGCGCAGCCAGCGACAAGGCAGCGCCAGAACGGATGCGGCGGTTCTGATGGTCACATCGACCGTCCCTTGCGAAGGCAAGACAACCTTTGCCCTGTCGCTGGCGCGCACCTATGCGCTGTCCGGCCACCGCGTGCTGCTCATCGATTGCGACCTGCGCCAGCCGAGCCTCCATCGCCATCTGGGCTGGCAGCCATCGCTCGGCCTGATGGATTTTCTGACGGCGGCGCCCGACAGTGCCGAAGCGATCGGGACCATCATGTCCCGCGATCGCATGGCCGATGTCACCGTCATCACCGGCACCCACCGCAGCGACGTCCCCACCGACCAGATCCTGGCCGGCCGCTCCTTCGAGCGCCTGATCCAGGCCGCCCGCCAGTCGTTCGACACCGTCATTCTCGATACGCCGCCGATCGGCCCGGTCGTGGACGGCCTCTACATAGCGCCCTTCGCCGATGTCATTTGCTGCCTCGTCCGCTGGTCACACACCTCCCAGCAGGAGGTTCAGGAGGGCATCAAGAGCCTCGCCGCCGCAAAGCTCGGCGACGCCACCATTCTCGCCGTCCTCAACCAGCAGGATGATGCCGGGATTGCCCATCACCGCCGGTATTACCCCGAAAGCAGTTGAGGAGCAGCCCGTGCGACGCGTGCTGGTCCCATTGCCGCCAACGACCTGGGGTGGCCTGCACGCCTTTTCGCAGAACATCGCTCTGCCTCTCAACGCACTGGGCTGGGAGCAAGTCGTCGTGGTGCCTCAAGGCGCCGATGCCATAGCCGAACGCCTCGCGGCCCCGGGCCTGACAGTTGTCCAACGCGATCTTGCCCGCCTGCGCCGATCATGGTCCGCCAATTGGAGCACTTTGGCAGGCCTCACCCGCGAAATTGCCGGCCTGTCCCGGCTCTGCGCCGATCATGATGTCGCCGTCGTCCAGGCCGTTGGCGCACACCACTATCACGGCGCGCTGACCGCCTGGAAAACCGGCCTGCCGCTGGTCTGGCAGTTGCATTCCGATCTGCTCCCGCGGCCTCTGCGGCCCATCGCTGCCACGATCATTCGAAACACCGCCGATATCGTGATGACCAACGGCGCCGCTGTGGGGCGGAGCTTCTTCGGCAACGCTGCCGTCGCCCCCCGCATATTCCACGCCCCGCTCGACCCCAGCCGCTTTGCCAAGTCGGCATCCCTGTGGTCATCCGCCCGGGCCGAACTGGGCCTGCCCGAAACCGCAACTGTCGTGGGCACCGTCGGCAACCGGGTCGCCCAAAAAGACCATGCCCTCCTCATCGAAGTGGCGCGCCGCACCCGCCACCTCTATCCGCACCTCCTTTACGTGATCCTGGGCGCCGACAACCCCAACTACCGCCAGCAGTATCAGGCTACAGTCGCGGCGCCCGCCGCCGACCTGAACCGGCAACACCCCGGTTACGTGACAATAGCCGAACCCGGCACGCGCGTTCCCGAACTCATCGGCGCCTTCGACATCTTCTGCCTCACCAGCCGCGCCGAAGGCCTTCCCCTCGCCGTCGCCGAAGCGGGCGCCGCTGGCCTGCCGGTGATCAGCACCGATGTCGGCGCGCTCTCCGAAGCGATCGAGGACGGCGTTAGCGGCTATCTGGTCCCCCGCAATCGCGACGCCGCAGCGGCCTTCGCCCAGCGCATTGGCCACCTGCTGGCGCAGCCCGATTTGCGCCGACAGATGGGTGAGCAGCACCGGCAGCGATTCATCACCGCCTTCTCGGCGGCCTCGGTCGCGCGCGTTCACGCCGACGCCTATGAAGCGGCGCTGCGCCGATGACATTGGAACTATCCCGCCAAGGCGGCCGCCCCGCAGCCATCCTCACGCGCATCGGCGGCTCCGCCCTGTTGGTCGCCTTGGGCTGGCCTTTCTCGGCTTTTTCGCCGTCGCCGCGCGGTTTTCGTCGAGTGCTGCCTTCGGCGAATTCGCCACCAGCCTGGCCCTCGCACAAATCCTTGCGGTTCCCGCCACACTCGGCTCCGCCCCGGCAGCACAGGCCATTTTGCCCGGCGCTCGCCCGCGCCTCGCGGCGATATTCCTGCGGTTCAGCGCCACCGCAACCATGCTTGGCACCGCAGCCATCGCCTGTGCTCTGTTCGCCGTCGCCTATGTCGCGCCCACCGGCAATCTGGCCGCCATGGCCCAGGGCGCCCTTTGGCTGCTGCCCGGCATCGCCCTGGGCACTTGGCGCGAATTCATCGCGCGATCGGCCGGAAACCTCCGCCTGTCCCTGCTGCCGCGCGACGTCATCTGGACCTTGGCCTGCATCGTCGCCATCCTCGCCCTGCCCCAGTTTGGCGACACATTGCTCGTCGGCGCGGCAACCCTGCTGCTGGCCATCGAGATAACCGCCTCGGCCATGCTGGTCCACAAACTCAACTACCAGCCAGGCCGCGCGCCCCTTCGCGCCTATCGACGCTGGCGCAGCCGGTCACTGGCGCTGATGCTAAACAATACCGGCGGCCAGTTGCTCGACCGCTTCGATGTCTTCATCGTCGGCCTGCTGTTCTCCCTCGACACCGCCGCGCTCTACGCCGTTGCCAACCGCCTCGCGCCGCTCGCCTCCCTCAGCCAGAGGTTCATCGTCCCGCCGCTCTCTGCCCCCATTGCCCGGGCCATGGCACATGCGGATTGGCCCGATATGCGCGAGAATCTGCGGCTCGGCGTGTCCCTCGGGACCGCTTATGGCGGCGCAGTTCTGCTGCTCATCAGCGTCGCCGGTCCATTGATACTGGGCCTCCACGGCACGCCATACCTCGCCGCCTTTCCCTTGCTGCTGATCCTCTCATTGGGACAGGCCAGCACCGCGATAGGCTCTACCTTCGGCCTCATCGTCAGCGTGGGGCCGCGCAGCTGGGACCTGGTGCGCCTCATCTGGCTGACGCTCATCCCCGCTTTCGGACTGGCCTATCTGGCGGGCACGCAGTTCGGGGCAATTGGCGTCGCCATCACGGCTGCCACGGCGGTAACGGCCTACAATATCCTCATCGCCAGAACCGCCCTCAGGACCCTCGGCCCCACCTAAACCGCCCGTTCCAGCAGCGCCGCCGTCGGATCGAGCACCTCGCGTTCCTGCCGTGGTGGCGCATCGCCCCGCGCCGCCAGCATCCTGGTAAACAACGCCGCGCGCAGCCCGTCATCGGCGCAGAGGTCCGACATAGCAAACAGGTCAGCCGCCGCCACGCCACTATTCTGCGCCGCATCGGCAACCTTGCGCTGGTAGGCCAGCCAGATGGTCGGCACGGCCATGACCCGTGCCGCCACTGCCACGTGATAACGCGCCGCTATGACCAGTGAACACCGGCCGATTTGCTGCGCAAAGGCCCGCGGATCGCCCGCGAACACGAGATGCTCCACCCGCCCCACCGGCGCGCCAAGCAGCCAGAGCATTTGCAGCGCCACCGCCTGATCGCTGTCCTTTCCGACATTCGCCGAAATCAGCATGACCCCATCGAACGCCCCGCTCCCCAGCGCCTCGGAAACCCTCCCGGCCAGCGCATCATAGAAAGCCTCGACCGCCACCTGTTCGGCGCCGGGCACCACTGCCGGCGGCACCAGGCTGATCCCCAGCAATCGCCGCGCCGCTGGTTCTTTCGGCGGTAGCGGCACAAAAGCCGACAGGTCGTCGGCGATGCTCACCTTGCTCGCGCCGCCCGGCAGCGCGGCCAGGTCGTCATACGATTGCCGGTCCCGCACCGTGATATCGTTAGCGGCCACCTTGAGCAGCGTGGTGAAGACCCGCGTGCGCCAGCGGTGAAGCGGCCCCACACCGACCCCGATCAGCGACACATGCCGTCCCAGCAGGCGCGCCAAGGCGAAGACTAGCGCCAGCGCCAACAGGTTGCGCCAGTAATCGCGATATCGGTCATGGGGATAGCCATCGTGGAACATGGTTCCGCCGCCGAGCACCACCGTATCGGCCCACCAGATCCCCTTGAGAATCTGCCCCGGCGCCCGGCTGTATCCCGCCTCCACGCCCAGCCTGCGCAGGTCTGGCGAAATCACCCCGTCCGGAGTTTGCACGCGGATCGCGCTGCCATCCCGCCGTCTCAGCAACCGCACCAGCATCAGCTCGTCGCCGAAATTGCGCCCGCCATAATGCCCGATGATCAGCGCCTTCAAGACGCTGGCTCCACCTGCGCCTGCGAGAGCGTCTCCACCTGACGCGGCCGCGCGGCCTGCATCAGCAGGTGCTCGAACCGCCCCGCGATAGCGTCGATTTCAAACGCCCGCTCGGCATAGGCCCGCCCGTTGGCGCCCATCTGTGCCCTCAGGGCCGCATCCCCCAGCAGGCGCTGCGCATTGGCCACCAGCCCGGCCTGATCGCTGGGCTCGCACACCAGCCCCGCATGTTCCCGCACCACGCTGCGCGCGGCGAGGTTCTCGCCCGGGATCGCCGCCAGAACGGCGCGCCCGGCGGCGAAATAACTCAGCACCTTGGAAGGCACGGAATAGATCCCCGCGCCCGGCTCGATCAGCGCAAACAGCACATCAGCGCCAGCCAGCATGCTGGGCAGGTGCTCCACCGGCACCCAGGGCCGCACATGCAGGTTGCCCAGCCCCTCGGCCCGCGCCGCCTCGGCGAGCGCGGTTGGCGCCGAACCCTCGGAGAACACATAGACATCCGCATCCAGATTGCGCGCCAGCGCCAGCAGGAGGGCGGGATTATGCTTGCGGGCCAGCGTGCCCGAATAGACCACCCGCAGGCGGTCCCCGCCCATATGCGCCCTGGCCCACGCATTGTCTCGCGGCGGCAAGGGTCCGTCGGCCAGGAGACCCCAGTTCTCGATCACATTGATCCGCGACACGTCGAGCTGCCACGGCCCCCGGCGAAACACCGACCGGAACTCGTCGGCAATCACCACCACCGCATCGCTGTGGCGGATCAGCGCCTTCTCTATGCTGCGGTAATAGGCACCCGCCAGCCGCCCGGCCAGCCGGCTGGTCTTGCCCAGTATCCGTCCGATCGCCTCCGAATAAATGTCCTGCACCCAGAACACATAACCCGTCTCCTGCGCCCGGCAGGTCCTGAAGATCGCTCGCGCGACTTCGAGCGGCGCATTGGCCGACAGCACGATGTCCGGCCGCTCATGCCGCACCACTCGGGAGATCGCCTTGCCATAGGCCACCTGCTGTCGGCGGCGGCGAAACAGGTTGTCCTTGTCGAAGGTCTCGGGCAGCACCAGTTCCAGCGCCCTGAGCGTTGCCGGGTCGCCGTCGCGGCGGGTCGTCTCGCCCTTGGGCGTCTGGAACCCGCCAAACGACACATAGAGCACCTCGTGCCCTCGCCCCGCCAGCGCGCGGGCCAGCTGCGCCGTAAACGCGTGCCCCGAAAAATCATGCACCATGATCTTCATGCCACCGCCCCCCAAAGCGGCCGCTGCTCCAGCGCTAACCCCGTCAGGTCGCGTTTCGTCGCACCTGCTGCTCCACCCATTCATAGGTTCGCTCAAGACCGGCGCGGAGCGGTTGCGACGGCCTCCATCGCAGCTTTTCCTCGATCAGCCGGTTGTCCGAATTCCTGCCGCGCACCCCTGTTGGCCCGGGAATGTGACACTTGCGCAGGCTCTTGCCGGCAATGTCGGCCACCAGGTCGACAAGCTGGTTGATCGTCACCATCTCGTCCGATCCGATATTCAAGGGCCCCGCGAAGCCCGAGCGCGACCGCCGCACCGTGCCTTCGAGGCACTCGTCGATGAACAGGAACGAGCGGGTCTGGTTACCATCGCCAAAAATCTCGATATCGCCCGAGTTGGCGGCCATCGCCACCTTCCGGCAAACGGCCGCTGGCGCCTTCTCCCGGCCGCCCCTCCAGGTGCCCTGCGGCCCGAATATGTTGTGAAACCGCGCGACGCGATTGGTCATGCCGTGGTTACGGTTGTAGGCAAGGAACAGGCGCTCGGAGAACAGCTTCTCCCAGCCATATTCGCTGTCCGGCGCCGCCGGATAGGCCGAAAGTTCCGCGCAATTCGGATTGTCCGGATCGTCCTGATTGTGGGCAGGGTAGATGCAGGCCGACGACGAGTAGAACACACTCCCAATGTTCCGCTTGTGCGCCCGATCAACAATGTTGAGATTGATCGTCGCGGAGTTGTGCATGATGTCCGCGTCATGCTCGCCGGTGAAGATATACTCCGCGCCGCCCATGTCGGCCGCCAGCTGGTAGACTTCGTCAAACCGGCGATCGATCACGCGGTCGCAGACCGCCTGGTCCCGCAAGTCACCAATCACGAAGTCATCGGCTTCGGTGGCCGCGTATTCCGGGAACTTCAGGTCCACCCCGCGCACCCAAAATCCTTCGGATTTCAAGCGTCTGACCAGATGGCTGCCGATGAAGCCGCCTGCCCCCAGCACTATCGCCGTCCTGCCCCGCATCGTGCCCCCACACCTGCGCCGCCCAACCGCCTCCCACGCCCGGCAAGATTGCAGATGCGCAGAACCCATATTGGTACAAATACAAGGATCAGCCCGCGCGAATAATATTGCAACTAGCAAATCATCCTGCGGCATCGCCAATAAATACCCGTCGCGTTCTTGTTCGAAAATCCTTCACTGCTCGCAACGACTTATTCAGCTTGTCCCCGCCCGAAGCACCGCATGCGAGGCTCGTCGCATTACTTCACCCGGAGACATGCCATGACCGACACCTACGCTTCGCACGCCAATTCGCTGACCGCCCCCGCCCGCGACGGCTTCGCAATCACGCCCAACGACACCACCGATCTCACCGCCGTCACCCGCGCGATCTATGTCGGCGGTCCCGGCAATCTCGCCATCGTGCTGCAATCGGGCGCGACGGTGACCCTGTCCAATGTTGCCTCCGGCTCGCTGCTGCCCCTGCGCATCAAGCGGCTTCTGGCCACTGGCACCACTGCAACCTCCATCGTGGGCCTGCTCTGATGCTCGGACTGCAACTCGCAACAGATCTTCACCGCCCGGACGCATGGTGGCCTCATGGCGCCGCCTACGCCGCCGATTTTGCCAGCGGTCGCTACATGCGCGGGGGCCTCGCGGTTTCGCGCGGCCAGGCCCTGTCCGTCACCCGCAACTCGCCCAAGATGATCCAGAACAGCGCCGGCCAGTGGCAGAGTGTGCCCGCCAACTCCCTGGCCCGCTCCGACCTTGGCGCATCCTTCGAACCCGCTTCGACCAACTGCATCCACAATAGCGCCATGGTGGGCGCTGCGCCGGGCGCACCGGGCACCATTCCCACCGGCTGGTCCATTCCCACGACCTCCAACGGGCTGACCCGCCAGGTGACCGCGGTCGGTTCGAGCAACGGCATGCCCTACGTCGATATCCGCCTCAGCGGCACCACAACCGCCGAGAACTTCATCAACATCGATCTGGTCGGGTCCAATTTCGTCGCTGCCGCCAATGGTCAGACCTGGACCCTGTCCTGCTTCCTCGCCTTGGCGGCCGGGTCGTTCGATGGCCTGCTGGCCGGGCTCGGATGTCGCCTGCGTGTGGCAGTCCGGGCGACGGGCGGGGCGTATCTAGGAGAACTTTCGAGCTCCCCCTCGATCAGCCCCACACAGACGCTCACCCGTTTTCACCAGACGGCCACCATTTCCAACCCCACCGCAGGCGTCATCTCACCCTATATCCAGGTGTGGTATCAGAGCGGCCAGGCCATCAACCTCACGCTTCGCCTGTCCTTGCCCCAGCTTGAACAGACCAGCTTCGTCAGCTCGCCTATTCCGACCTACGGCACGGCCGTCGCGCGCGCGGCCGACACCGTCACCCTCAACGCCCCCTCCACGACGGGCCTCAGCGTCACCACCACGGGCGGGGCAACGGAAGCGATCTCAGCCCCATGGACGCCCGCGCGCCCCTACGAGGCGGCCCGCATCACGGGCTGAAACCCGCAGGCCGGCGCTACACACGCAGCGCCGGCCTGCCGAGAGCCTTGATGGCCCATGCCAGCATCAATGCGCCAAGCGCCGAAATCAACGCCGGCCACGCGACAATTCCCAGGATGAACAGCTCGTTGCGCAGGAAGAACAGCACCCCGATTGATGCCAGGCAGGCAAACAGTGCACTTGGCTTGCTGGCGTGAATACTGCGCAGAAACAGCCGGACCGTCACGTATCCCACCAGCGCCGTCAGCACCGGCGCAAAGATGACGCCGAACTCCAGCACCGCCTCCGAAAACCCGCCGACCACCAGCTCGCTGCGCGAGTTCGCATAGATCTCCGGCGACCAGTAGCGCGTGAAATCAGTGCTGAGCGCGGTTGGCTTCCAGGCAAACCAGTCTCTGGGCAGCGGAACCGCCAGCACGCCCAGCAGGCCCTGAAACGGAAACCGCCACAGCGGCAGGTGCTCGTTGAGCACGAACTGGCTGAAGATCTCGGCGTGGCTGATCTCGTCGGTTTCAAACAGAAACGACAGTAGCCCGCCCCGCGCCCCGATATAGGCCTGTACATCGCCGGCGAACGAAGGCCCGCCCCGCGACAGCACCCGCAGCACGGACAAGACCAGCGCCAGCGGCACCAAAGCCAGCAAGGCCGCCCACCGCCCGATACGCAGCCCATGCAAAGAGAAGGCATACAGCGCCGCCATGGCCAGCACGACCAGTTGCCCGCGAACGCCGGACGAAAACACCGTGAAGACGGCGATCCCCAGCACAAGCGCAATCCGCACCATCGAGACCTTTTCGACCGTGATGCAGATAGCGGCAGACATCACCACCAACCAGAACATCTGGGCCAGCACGGGATTGCGGCTCGCGTTCAGCGCCTTGTTGGCGCCGATTTCATCCAGCCCGAACGTCGGTCCAAAACTGCTGACATAGAGGGCCAGCGTCCCTCCGCTAACCAGCAGAAACCAAACCAGCGCGGCACTGGCGAAGGTATCAGGAAACCGAACCGCTTTGATCCGTCGTCGGGACCTGAACGCAGCCACGGCCCCCAAAACCAACCCCAGAAACGCCCACAGATGGACCAGAACCACCTGCGAAATCTCGAAATTGCTGAGATTGACGGTAACGCCGCGCAGCGCCGTCACGCCAAGCAGGTTCTGATACAGAAGGTCGAACAGATAGATGAGGCAGAACACCGACGCCAGGAACAACGGATGCAAGGCCGACGCACGATGGGCCCCTGACGCGGGGGCGCCCGACAGCGCAAATCCCGCATAAAGCGTCAGGCCGATACCGGCCGCGATCAGCGCAAAGGACATCTGCCCGCCTCGGTGCTGATCAACTCCCGGTCCCGCGCAAGAATTCCCGCACCAGCGTGCGGCCGATGATCCTGATATCCAGCCACAGCGAGGCATTCTGGATATAGGCGACGTCATGATCCACCCGGCTTCGCGCCAGCGCCGCATCGCTGACTGAGCCGCGCAAGCCATTCACCTGCGCCCACCCCGTCAGTCCCGGCAGCAGCGACAGCCTCTTGTCGTAATAAGGCACCAGCTCGCGATAGGGCATCCCGCCCGCCTGCATTCCTGGCACATGCGGGCGCGGTCCCACGAGCGACATTTCTCCCCGCAACACATTCAGCAGTTGAGGCAATTCATCCACGCTGGTGCGCCGCAACAGATGGCCAAGCCGCGTTACGGTCTGCGTCCCCGCCGCCATGGTCCGGAACTTGTAGATCAGGAACAACCTGCCGCCGCGCCCCTCGCGGCTCTGCGCGAACAATACCGGGCCTGAGCCAGTCACTTTCAGAGCAAGCGCGACGATGAAAAGGAACGGGGCCAAAACCACCAGCGCCGTTCCCGACAGCACGATGTCCAGCGAGCGCTTGGCGAGGTGTTCCCGGCCAGACAGGCCGTCAGCAGAAACCGGCACGCCGCCAGCCAGATACAATGGCAACCCGCTCTGCAGCACCAGAAGATCGCCAAGTCCCCCGCCGTGACCATGGGTCTCCGGGCCAGTCTTGCCGGCCGGCACATTTGCGTTTTCGAGGCCACCCAAAACACTCATACGCACGCAGTCCCTGTATCGACGGCACGCACTGGCGCCCGGCAGAAAAAAGCGTCAACTAGACAGCAATTCACCCGCCTCAGGCACTAGATCGAATTTTATATTTGCCACTCTACTTGCCGTCAACGCAGCGCCGGAAACCGGCATCCCGCCAGCCCTGGCATACCAGCGGCTGGCCCCGCCTCGCGCCGCGTGGTAGGCAGGCCCGACCCCGATCGGAGACTTTCTATTGTCCACCCCGTCCACCGACCGCATTAGCTTTGTAACCAACGGCACGCCCGAAGCTGACGCCGCAGGCGAGCGGCTCCGCGCGCGCTATGGCGATCACCCGATCGACGCTGCCGATGTGATCGTCGCCCTCGGCGGCGACGGCCTGATGCTGCAGACCCTTCACCGCGTCATGGAGACCAATGTTCCGGTCTACGGCATGAATTTTGGGTCAGTCGGCTTCATGATGAACAGCTTTTCCGAGGACGATCTGGCCAATCGCCTGGCCTTGGCCCAGGCGACCCGCATCTATCCCCTGTCGATGAGCGTGGTCGATACCAATGGCGAAACCCAGACGGCTCTGGCACTGAACGAAGTCTCGCTGTTTCGCGCCACCTATCAGGCCGCCAAGATCCAGATCATCGTCGATGATGCGGTTCGTCTCGAAGAGCTGATCTGTGACGGCGTGCTGGTCGCCACCCCGGCCGGTTCGACGGCCTACAACCTGTCGGCACACGGGCCCATTCTGCCCATCGAGGCGCCGCTGCTGGCCCTCACCCCGATTTCCCCATTCCGTCCCCGCCGCTGGCGGGGTGCCATCCTGTCAAATCGGGCTGAGGTGAAATTTGTCGCCCGCGAGTCCGAAAAGCGCCCAGTCAGCGCGGTGGCCGACAATGTCGAGTTCCACAACGTGCTTGAGGTCACGGTGAAGGAAGATCGCACCCACGGCGTGACCCTGTTGTTCGATCCGGGCACCAGCCTCGAAGAGCGCGTCCTGAGCGAGCAGTTCCGCTTCTAGCCAGGTCAGGCGGCTGGCAGTGCCAGCCGCACGTGGGCAGGAGCATCGGGCAGCAGCATCGGCGCCACAGCCTCGGTGGCAAAAGCCGCCATCACGCCGCGAGCAGCCCGGCGGGCCAGCAGGATGTTCTGCTCGCTGAGATAGGCGAAAGCCTCTTCCAGCTCCGCCGGGATAACCCCGTCATGCTCGCTGATTAGCTCTTCGGTCAGCGCCGTCACCACATAGTGCCGCGCACCGGCATCGTCCGCCAGGTCCGTCGTGCGCGCCAGCATCACCAGCCGCGCCAAGAGGTTCCGCACGCCCTCGCCCAGCCCGCAACGCGCCAGCAGGGCATTGAGCGAAGCCCGGCTGCCGTTTTCCAGCAGGGCAAAGACCTTGCTCCGCGGCGTCTGCGCCAGTTCAGCCAGGCAATCGGCAAAGAACATCACATGCCCGGTCACCACCGCATGCAGCAGCACACGGATGTTGACGTTGTCGGTCTCGATGAGATCAGCCACGAAATCCTGGCTGGCCCGCACGGCCTCGCGCTCGCCGATAGCGGTCAGCGCCGTATCGCAGCTGTCACGCAGAACGCGCCCCAACCGGTCCTCGGCCACCGCACCTTTAACGATCCGCGCACCGCGCAGCATTTCGCTCACCTTGCGCACCAGCAGCATGCGGCTCGCCGCCGGCAGGTCCGGCCGCCCAAGCAGCGCACCGCGCATCTCGGCGATGTCACCCAGCGACTTGGTCATCTCATGCAGAACATCGTCGCCGAACGCCACATCGTGCCGGCGCAGCAGGCGCAGCGTCACACTGTTATGCCCGCGCGCCGCGATGGCGATGCCCAGCCGAGCGCTCAGCGTGGTGCGCTGGCTGATCGCAAGCAGCATGGAGAGGTCGAGCGATTTGATCATCCCGATCAGATCGGCATCGATCAGCACGGGGGAATATTGCATCACCGCCCGCGCAATGACGGCGCTGTCGTGCAGCAGGGCCAGCATGAGGGGGCGCGGTGCTTCAGCCGAATGCAGCAGGCCATAGGCCAGCGCCGCACGCACCTTCACCGAGGGATCATCGAGAAAACCGATCAGTGCCGCATAGAGCGCAGCCTGTTCATCGGCAGGACCGACATGGTTGAGATAGGCCAGGGCCGCCAGATGCGCCGCGCTGCCTCGTTCCTCGCTATCCTGCGACCGGGAAAGGGACACGAACTCCTGATAGGCAACCATTCCGCTCTCCGCACATCGCGGAAACAACCCTAGCGAGGAAGCCTTAAGGAACGGTTCACCATAATTATGGCGCGAGCGATACTCTGTTAGACGGCGGCGAGTACGAACGCGAAGACCTGGCTTAGGCCGGTCCAGAAGCTGACGAAAACGGCCCAGCTGGCCAGCGCCGCCCCGAGAATAACCCAGCCCCGTGGAATGCGAAGCGGCAGTTCTTTGGTCTGCGAGACGGCAGTCGTGCGGCGCATGTCGAACTCCCTGGCGTGTTGGCCGGTTCCGAGCGGTTCACCCAATATCGATTACACGATTCGATCGTTAATGTTCCGTCGCCCGGTGTCGTCAGCTTTGATGTTAACTAGTGTTGCTGCCGACCGACGCTGGTGATGGCTACTAATCCGTAAATGCCGCAACAACAACTGAGGCACTACCGCGCATAGAGCTGCGTGAAGAACGCCGCGGCGTCGGGCTCCGTTCCCGCCGCGCTGGTGTCCTCGATCTCGTTCTTGAACAGCCCGGTGAAAGACATGTTCTCGGGCGAGAACCGCGAAGGCAGTGGCGGCGGCGCTACCGGCGCGGCCTGCCCCGCCATTTGCTGCACGGCGAAAGGTGCATTGGTGCCCCCGCCTTCGTGCTTGGCAACCAGCACCCGATAGACCTCACGGATGGTCCGCGCCTGCCCGCCAGAATAGAAGATCGATTGGTTGGCCGCCGCCTGCTTGGGAAACAGATTGGCCGCAATCTGGTCGGGGTTCTGCAGCCCCGCATTGAACATCCGCTCGGCTCCCTGCGCCCCCAGGAAGTGGGCGATATAGAGCTCGCCCGCGCTGGGCCGCCGGCCGAACCGCGTGGTCAGGTAGTCACCATTTGATTTTGTGAACGCCGCCGCCAGGTCCGAGGCGATGCGCGGATCTTCCCGCAGCTTGAGGATCTCGGCCTTCAGCGCCGGATCGCGCACCACATAGTCGCCATCTGCCGTCCGCTCGATGGCATTAGCCGTCTGGCCGTAGCCCAGCCGCGGCCCCTCTTCCTTCATCACCTGCAGCCAGGTGCCTTCCAGAAACTGGAACAGCCCCACCGCCGAAGAGGTCTGCGCCTTGGCCTGCGGATTGAGACTGCTCTCGCGCACCGCCGTCTGCAGCAGATAGTCGAAATCGACGCCGTTCCTGTCCCCGGCCGAGGTCAGCACATAGGCCAGGCTTTGTGGCACCGATATTGGCGTAACGCCCATCAGATGGATGGCCCCGCAGAATCAACGTTCAGCGATAGAAGCACCGCAATGGTTAACCCTCTGTTAACCATTGCAATCGCCCCGAGGCCCCTCAGGCGCCCCAGTAACTGACGATATCTTCCAGCGCCGGACGCGGCCGGTCCTCGATCACGGTCGTCGGCGTGCCGATATGCACGAAGCCCACGAACCGCTCGCCTTCGCGGGCGCCCAGCATTGCGGTTGCCTCGGCGTCAAAGGCATACCACCGCGTCACCCACGAGGCCGCGAAGCCAAAGGCGTAGGCAGCATGCACCAGGTTCAGCGCCACATTGCCGGCCGACAGCAGCTGCTCGAATTCGGGAACCTTGGGATGCTCCTTGGGCGAGGAGATGACCCCGATGGTCAGCGGCGCCGGCAGAAACCGCATCCGCTCCACCTCAAGGCCTGCCTCGTCCATCTCCGGATTATGGCGCGCAGCGATTTCGGCGAGCTTTTCACCGGCCTGCTTGCGCGCATCGCCTGCGATCACCACCAGCCGCCAGGGCGTCACCTTGCCGTGATCGGGCACACGTGTGCCGATTGTCAGAATTTGCTGGAGCTGGTCCGGCGTCGGCCCTGGCTCCTTGAGAAAGGCCATGCCCACCGAACGACGGGTCAGCAGGTGGTCTCGAAGGGCGGGATTTTCAGACATTGGCATAGCTCCGTTTGGCCCGAGCAATAGCCGCAACCAGCCATCCACGCCAGAACCAGCAACATAATCCCCAGCCCCGTGCTTTGTGGTGTTTTCATTGGGCCGGGTCTGTGACACAGCTTTTCCCCATTCGCCGCCTATTAGGGCCAGATCGATTCAGCCAGCCAGGCTGCCAATTGCCCGGAGACCAGATGCGCTTGCGACCACTACTTGCCCTACTGCTTGTGCTGGCAATCGCCGCTCCTGCCTCCGTGCCGCTCGCAACCGCCGTCGTCGCGCAGGAAGCCGTAGCAGAAATGCCGCCCATGCCGCGCCCCCGGCCTGATCCGGATGACCTGCCCCCGCCGGTCCCCGCGCCACCCCCTGCCCCCGCCGCAACGGCACCTGCCGCCACCCCGGCGACAGAGGCCATTGCCGCCCTGACCTCGGCCCCGCAGACCGTTACGCTCGATGCGAAGATCACCCCGGATGGCGCCCCCATCCCCGATGGCCTCATCTGGCGCATCTTCGATGCCGTCCCCGATGCCAATGGCGAACTGGCGCTGGTCGAAAAGTCCGACCTCGGCGCCCCCACCGTCGAACTGCCGCCCGGCGATTACGTCGTTCACGTCGCCTATGGGCGCGCGCAGGCCAGCGAACCGCTGTCGGTCGGCACCGGTAACAACGCCAAGACCTTCATTCTCGATGCGGGCGCGCTGCGTCTCAATTCGGCCGTTACCGGCGACATCGCCATTCCGGCCGGCCTGCTGAAATTCGACATTTTCACCACCGGCACCGAAACCGACCGCACGCTGGTCGCCGAGGGCCTGCGCCCCAACGATATCGTGACGCTCAATGCCGGCACCTATCACATCGTCTCGCATTTCGGCTCGGTGAACGCCGTGGTCCGCGCCGACCTGCGCGTCGAGGCTGGTCAGCTGACCGACGCCACGCTCTATCACCATGCCGGCCAGATCGCCTTCAAACTGGTGTCCGAAGCCGGTGGCGAGGCCATTGCCGACGTCGAATGGACGGTCAAGACCTCCGACGGTGCCACGGTCTTTTCCGAGCTGGGCGCTTTCCCGTCCACCGTGCTGGCCGAGGGCGAATATCTCGTTCTGGCCAAGCAGGGCACGCAAGTATTCAACCGCGAGTTCCAGGTACAAGCCGGTTCCGCCCGCGAAATCGAAGTGCTGACGACCGTCTATTGACTTGTTAGTGTAGCGCTCCACACACCCGCAAGCCAAAGCGAGAGATAGCATGATGCCGTTCAAGACCCTCACCCGGAAACGCTTGGGACTTCTTGCGACCGCCTGTTTGCTGTCGGTCGCGCTGCCCGCCGGGAGCGCCTGGGCCCAGAAGGTCAAGAACAAGACCCCGGCCGCCACGCAGGCGTCCGGACCCGTCTTCAACGTCGACATTCCCGGCATCGACGCGGTCGGCTCCAACGTCGACACCGAGACATTGCGCGCCATTTTCAGCGGCAAGATCGTCGACAATGCCGACGCCCTGGCTGGCCTCACCGCAACCAGCATCACCATCCCCACCATCACGCTGGAAACCAGCAAGACCGTGGATGGAGTCGATCAGCAGGCGACCATCACTTTCTCCGATCTGGTGCTGAAGGATGTCACCAACGGCAACGCGACCTCGGTCAGCCTTGGCGGCATGGAAGTGCAGGCCGGCGACGACGCCTCCGCCGAATTCGGCATGCTGTCCGCCAACAATTTCGACATTGCCGGGGTCCTGGGCATCTATGGCTTGGTCGATGCCGGGGGCAAAACCGCGATCGAGACCATCTACACCGACTTCACCTTTGACGGCGGCACCTTCACCAGCCCCGAAATCGAATGCACCATCGGCGCCATGACCGTCGCCGAGTTCAAGGCGCGCCCGCTGAAGTATTCGATGGTCGACATGATGGCCATGGCCAACGCGCTGGAGTCCGACAACGCAGACCCCTCGCCCGAAACCCTCGGCATGGCCCTGCGCATGTATGCCGACATCTTCACCGCCTTTGAGTCGACGCCCAGCCAGTTCGGCGGCATCAACTGCTCCGGCGTCGACGAAGACGATCGCGCCATGACCTTCCAGATCGCTGGCATGACCATGGGCGGCATGAGCCCCGGCATCTATCCGGAAATTGTCATGGAAGGCCTCAACGTGAATGTTGAAGGCGATGGCTCCTTCAGGCTCGGCAAGGTGACCATCAAGGAAATGGACTTCAGCGGCCCCATCGCCGTGGTCGAAGCCGCGCCGGCCGCGCTCGATGAAGCCTGGTTCACCGACAATGCCCGCGCCCTCATGCCTGAATTCGGCGGCTTCTCCTTCGGCAATTTCGCCATCGACATTGCCGACTCGGAAGACATCGACATGCGCATCAAGGCCAGCATCGGTGCTTTCGACCTGACGCTTGCGTCCTATCTCAACGGCATTCCGACCAACCTTGAGATGACCGCCAGCAATATCGTCGCCGATCTGCCCACCGATGAAGCGGACCTGAAGCCCCTGATCGATATGGGCATCACCAGCATCGACGCAGGCTTCCGCGTGGCCACCCGCTGGAACGAAGCAGATGAAACCATCGCCATCGATGAAGTCTCGATCAGCGGCGTCGATCTGGCCACCGTCAAGCTGGCGGGCACCATCGCCAATGCCACCAGTGCGCTGTTCGATATCAACGAGGACTCCGCGCTTGCCGCCGCGATGGGCCTGGCCGTCAGCCAGATCAAGCTCGACGTCAACGATTTGGGCCTGTCCGACGTGTTGATTGCCGGCCTTGCGGCCGATCAGGGCGGCGATCCCGCCACACTCCGCCCGGTCTTTGCCGGTCTGGCCCAGGGCACGGTCGTCGGCATGCTGGCCGGTGCCGCTGAAGCCCGGAATGTCGGCATGGCGCTCAATGCCTTCATCAACGGCACCGCGAAGAATCTGATGATCCAGGTCACCGCTAAGGAGCAGCCGGGCCTTGGCCTCCTCGATTTCCTGGCCGCCGAAGAAGATCCGACCCTGCTGATCGGCAAGGTCACCATCGACGCCAGCGCCAACTAATGTCCCAATGGGCCGCTTCCGAGCGGCCCATCCCTCACCGGAAGCCGTGGTAGTCCTTGAACCACGCAACGAAGCGCGCAACGCCGACCTCGATGGGCGTTTCCGGCAATGCCCCCACCAGCGCCTGTAGCAGCCGCGTATCGGCCTCCGTCGCCACAACGTCCCCCGCCTGCATCGGCAGCATGTTGAGCTGGGCCTTCCGCCCAATGGCCGTCTCGAAGGCACCGATGAAGTCCATCAGCTCCACCGGCCGCCCGCCCCCGATATTGACCGCCCGGAATGGCGCCACTGCCGACAGGCTGTCATGGGCCAGCGGCTTTCCCATCACCGGCGCCTTGTCGGCAAGGCTGACCAGCGCCGTCACCAGGTCGTCGACATAGGTGAAGTCGCGCCGCATCTTGCCATAGCCGTAGACGTCGATTGGGCGCCCCTCGAAGATCGCCGTGGCGAACTTGATCGCCGCCATATCCGGCCGTCCCCACGGGCCATAGACCGTGAAGAAGCGCACGCAGGTCGAGGCGATGCCGAACAGGTGTGCATAGGAATGCACCATGGCTTCGCCGGATTTCTTGGTCGCAGCATAGAGCGACATGGGCCCGTCTGCCCGGTCAGTTTCGGCAAACGGAAACTTGGTATTGCCCGCATAGACCGAACTGCTCGACGCAAAGATCAGGTGCTGCACCGGCACGTTGCGCAGCGCTTCCAGCAGGTTGGCCGTGCCCACGATGTTGGATTGGATATAGCTCTGCGGATGCTCAAGGCTGTAGCGCACTCCCGGCTGCGCCGCGAGATGCACCACCACATCGGCCCGCGCGTCCCGCACGCTGGCACGCAGCAGATCGAGGTCTTCCAGCATTCCCTCGATTGGCGTGAAGCCCTCGAAACCCGCCAGCTGCGCCAGCCGGGCGCGCTTCAGCGCGGGATCGTAATAGTTCGTCACCCCGTCATAGCCGGTGACCTGATGCCCCTCCGCCAGCAGCCGCCGGGCCAGGTGAAAGCCGATGAACCCCGCCGTCCCGGTAACGAAAAACCTCATCCGCGCCCCACGCTCGTATAGGCAAAGCCGTGCCGCACCACCTCGTCGTGGCGATAGACATTGCGCAGGTCCACCAGCACTCGCGATTTCATCGCCCGCCCGATCCGGTCGAGATCCAGCGAGCGGAATTCGTTCCACTCGGTGATCAGCACCAGAGCATCAGCGCCCTCGGCGACCTCATAGGCCGAACCGGCAAACCGCACGCCCTCAAGCATCTGTGCCGCCGCATCCATCCCCTTGGGGTCATAGGCCACGATTGCGGCACCCGCCGCCTGCAGTCCCGCGACGATATCGATCGACGGCGCCTCGCGCATATCGTCGGTATTGGGTTTGAAGGTCAGCCCCAGCACGCCGAGGGTTTTGCCCGCAACGTCGCCGCCACAGGCCGCAATCACCTTGCGCGCCATCGCCCGCTTGCGCTCGTCATTGATGTCGATCGTCGTCTCCACCAGCCGCATCGGGCTGCCGTGGTCCTGGCCGATCCGCACCAGCGCCTGCGTGTCCTTGGGAAAGCACGACCCGCCATAGCCGGGCCCGGCATGCAGGAACTTGCTGCCGATGCGGTTATCCAGCCCCATGCCGCGCGCCACCTGCTGCACGTCGGCACCCGTCGCCTCGCACAGGTCCGCCACCTCGTTGATGAAGGTGATCTTCATCGCAAGGAACGCATTGGCTGCATATTTGATCATTTCGGCGGTGCGCCGGTCGGTAAACACCAGCGGCGCCTGGTTGAGATAGAGCGGCCGGTACACCTCGGTCATCACCGCCCGTGCCCGCTCGTCATCGATCCCGATCACGATCCGGTCCGGCCGTTTGAAGTCCTCGATTCCCGCGCCCTCGCGCAGGAATTCCGGGTTCGACACCACCGCCACATCCGCCCCCGGATTGGCTTCCGCGATGATCGCCGCCACCGCATCGCCCGTCCCCACCGGCACGGTGGATTTGGTCACCACCACCGTGAACCCGTCCAGCGCGCCCGCCACCTGCCGCGCCACCTCATGCACGAAGCTCAGGTCCGCATGGCCATCCCCGCGCCGCGACGGCGTGCCCACGGCGATGAACACCACTTCCGCGCCCGCAACCGCAGGGGCCAACTCCGCGGTAAACCGCAGCCGCCCCGCCGCAACATTGCTGCTGACCAGCTCGGCCAACCCTGGCTCATAAATATGGATTTCCCCGCGCCCCAGCGCAGCAACCTTGTCGCGATCACTGTCGATGCAGGTCACGTCATGGCCGAAATCGGCGAGGCATGCGCCCGTCACCAGTCCCACATAGCCGGCACCGGCAATGGCAATCCTCACGGCGGCACTCCCCATTCGTCCCGCACGATACCGGGCACATCGCCGCCTGTCACTGCGAGTCGAGGGGGCTCCCGCGCAGCTTCTTGACCTCGGAACGGATGGATTTGCCTTCGAGCCGGCGGCGCTTCGAGGCCAGCGTCGGCCGCGTCGCTACCCGAAACTTCGGCGCCACCGCGCCCTCGCGCAGCAGGGCCACCAGCCGCGCCTGCGCCTCGGCGCGGTTCATCGGCTGGTCACGGTGCGAATTGGCCACGATGACGATCACGCCATCCTTGGTCAGCCGCCGCCCGGCCAGCGCCGCCACGCGCCGCTTCATGCCTTCAGGAATATTGGGGGAATTCATCAGGTCGAACCGCAGTTGCACCGCGCTCGATACCTTGTTGACGTTCTGCCCACCCGCCCCCGTGCCCCGCACGAACGTCTCCTCGATCTCCGAGGGATCGATGGCAATGGTGCGGGTGATGGGGATCAGGTCTGGCATGTCAAAACTTACCCCCACCTAGCCTCCCCCTCAAAAAGGGGGAGGAACCCATCGAGTTCGTGGCACCGTCTCGCCGCCCCACCGCACAAGTCCCTCCCCCTGTCAGGGGGAGGTTAGGTGGGGGTTCTACTTTCTCAGCCGGCCCGCGAAGATGATCTCACCTTCGTGGATGGTCAGGCCCTTGATGGTCGCCCGGTATTTCCCCGGTTGCCCCTCGGCCTCGATCACCCAGCCCTTCTTCAGCATGCCGGCGAAAACCTTGTCGCCGATATCCTTGAAGTCGCCGGGCCCAAGCGCGTTCTCCTCACCCAGATGGGTGAGCGCCTTGATTTCCCGGTTAGACGGACGCAGTGGCATCAGGCCACCTTCGCCTTTTCCTTGAGGTCGGGCGGGGTGGCTTCCGCCATCAGTTCAACCAGCGCATCCATATAGGGCACGATCTTCTGCCCTTCGGTGCCCAGGCGGCGGATCGACACGGTGCCTTCGTCGGCCTCGCGCTTGCCCACCACGAAGATCAGCGGCGTCTTGCCAACAGAGTGCTCGCGCACCTTGTAGTTGATCTTCTCGTTGCGGGTGTCGACCTCGGCGCGGATGCCGGCTGCCTTGAGCTGGCGCACCAGCTTTTCGGCATATTCGTCCGCTTCCGAAACGATGGTCGCGACCACGACCTGGGTCGGAGCCAGCCACATCGGCATCTTGCCGGCATAGTTTTCGATCAGCATGCCGATGAAGCGCTCGAGCGAGCCCAGGATCGCGCGGTGCAGCATCACGGCATACTGGCGCGAGCCGTCTTCGGCGATATAGGTCGCGCCAAGACGTTCGGGCAGCACGTAGTCGAGCTGCAGCGTGCCCACCTGCCACGAACGACCGATGGCGTCCTTGAGGTGGAATTCCAGCTTGGGTGCATAGAATGCGCCCTCGCCCTCGGCGATTTCGAAGTCATAGCCGGTCGCGCGCAGGGCATCGCCCAGCGCCTTTTCAGCCGCATCCCAACGCTCGATGGTACCACCGAACTTTTCCGGGCGCGTGGCGAGCTTGATCACCACATTGTCGAAGCCCATGTGCTCGTAGACCGAATAGAGCAGATGCACGAAATGCTCGGTTTCGCTCTGGATCTGGTCTTCGCGGCAGAAGATATGCGCGTCGTCCTGGGTCATCTGGCGCACACGCATCAGGCCGTGAAGCGCGCCATGCGCTTCATTGCGGTGGCAGCAACCAAATTCCGCCATGCGCAGAGGCAGATCGCGGTAAGATTTGATGCCCTGGTTGAAGATCTGAACGTGCGCGGGGCAGTTCATCGGCTTCAGCGCCATCAGGTCGGCCGCGCCCGAAAGCACCGGACCATCTTCCTCGGTGTTCGGCACTTCGTCGGGCACCACGAACATGTTTTCGCGATACTTGCCCCAGTGGCCCGACTGCTCCCAGAACTTGGCCGCCATCAGCTGCGGGGTCTTCACCTCGACATAGCCCGAGGCATTGAGACGCCGGCGGATATAGGACTCCATCTGGTTGTAGAGCACATAGCCGCGCGGATGCCAGAACACGCTCCCCTGCGCTTCCGCCTGGAAGTGATAGAGGTCCATCTCCTGGCCGATCTTGCGGTGGTCGCGCTTTTCGGCCTCTTCCACCATGTGCAGATAGGCGTCCAGCTCGTCCTTGGTGGCGAATGCAGTGCCATAGATGCGGCTCAGCACCGGATTGTTGCTGTCACCGCGCCAATAGGCACCGGCCACCTTGGTCAGCTTGAAGGCCGTACCAACGTCCTTCACCGTGCGCATATGCGGCCCACGGCAGAGGTCGATCCACTGGCCCTGCTTGTACATCTTGAGCGACTGGTCGGCCGGAATGGCGTCGACCAGCTCGACCTTGAAGTTCTCGCCGCGCGCGGCAAAGAATTCCTTGGCCTGGTCGCGCGTCCAGATTTCCTTGGTGAAGGCGGCACCGCGATCGATGATCTCGGCCATCTTCTTTTCGATGGCAGGGAAGTCTTCTTCGCTGAACGGCTCGTCGCGCTTGAAGTCGTAATAGAAGCCGTTCTCGATCACGGGACCGATGGTCACCTGCGTCTCGGGCCACAGCTCCTGCACGGCCTCGGCCAGCACGTGCGCGGCGTCGTGACGGATCAGCTCCAGCGCATCCTTGGAACCGCTGTCGCGCGTCACGAACTCGATCTTGCCGTCGGCTTCCAGCCCATCGGAGAGATCGCTGAGAACACCGTTCCAGCGCATGGCGACGGTCTTCTTGGCGAGGCTCTTGGAGATGCCCTCGACGATGGTGGTCCCGGTGGTGCCACGCGCATAGTCGCGAGCTGCACCGTCGGGGAACGTCACCTTGATCGTCATTTTGGATCTCCAGAAATTGGGATGATGCTGCGACTATCGCAGCAAGGCGGCCTGTCTAGCACGCTTTTACGCCGATGCCAGCCCACAACGCCGTCCGCGTTACAGGGCAATCGACAGCCATTCGCGCCACTGGCATAAATGGTACGCCGAATTCAGCGGCCAGGGGGCTTCCGCATGCGTGCCAACCAGTACCGACTACCGCTGGCCATCGTCGTCGTGCTGATCTGGGTCGGAATAACGGTATTCTGGGGCGTTTGGGAACCAGACACCACCACCGCACATCACAGCATCGCCGAAGGCGTGATGTACGGCATCTCGCCCAACCTGCTGATTGCGTCGCTGTTTCTGGCGGTCTGCGTCATCGTCTTCCGCTGGTGGGATGTCGGCCTGCGGTGGCCCGAGCGTCCGCGCGAAATTCGGCTGCTTTGGTTTCCGCTCCTCTACATCCTCGCCTTTTTCAGCTTCACGCTGGTCACCGGCCTGCCGCCTGCGCAGGTGATCCTCTATCTGGTGATCAACACCCTGCTCGTCGGCTTCTCCGAGGAAATGGCGTTTCGCGGCGTGCTGTTCCGGGCGCTGCTGAACCGCTTGCCTTTGTGGCCATCGATCATTCTCACCACGGTGCTGTTCGGATCGGTGCATTCCCTGAATGCCCTGACGACAGGCGATCTGCCCGCTGCCATTGCCCAGTCGATAACCGCGGCCATGAGCGGCCTGCTGTTCATCGCCATCGTGCTGCGCACCGGCTCGATCCTGCCAGCCATGTTCATCCACGCCCTTTGGGATTTCTCCAACCTGCTGGGCATCGTCAACATCGTGCCATCAACCGAACAGGTGGCCGTTGATCCACGCCTGCTGATCGTGCCGATCATCGTGCAGATCCCGACATTCCTCTATGCGCTGTTCCTGTTGCGGAAGGTCAGGAACCAGCCCGAACCCGCACTGGCCTGAACCTACTTCCAGCGCCCATAGCGCCAGGGGCGATACCACTGCGCCGCCTCCGGCAGAGCCTCGGGGACGGGATCAAACCCATCCGTCCCGCCTGGCCGGCAGCGCACGATGCGTGCCAGGCCCATCCAGCCGCCCGGCCAGAAGCCGAACTTCCAGATCGCCGCGCCGGTATATTCCGAACAGGTTGGCAGGTGGCGGCAGTTCCGCCCCATGAACATGGACAGCGAATAGCGGTAGATGGTGATCAGCAGCACCGCGACGCTTTTGAATGGCAGGTCCACTGCCCGCCAGAACACATCCACGACTCGATCCATCAGCGAACCGCCGTAACTGATTCCATGGATTCAGCTTTTTCCAGCGCCTCAACCACTGCATCAAACACCAGCAGCGTCGAAACGTGCCGCGCCCGGTATTCGCGCACCGGCTCCAGATAGCGCAGGTCGCTCCACTTGCCCTCGGGCGGCGCGCCGTCGGCCTTCAACATATCGTGCATCTGCAGCCGCACCTGCCGGAACTCTTCGACCGGCGTGCCGACGATCTCGCGCGCCACCACGGCAGCCGAGGTCTGGCCGAGCGCACAGGCCGAAATCTCGTGGCCATATTCCACGATCACGCCATCGCGCACCACGACGTCGACCTCGATCATCGAGCCGCAAACCCGGCTCACCTTGCGCGAACTGGCATCGGGATTGGCCAGCCTTCCCGGCTGGCGGGCATTGCCTGCGAGATCGAGGATCTTTTGAGAATAGAGATCGCTCAGTTCCATTGGACGTACAATTCTGTTTCTTGTCGGCTCCCGGCACCTCCCTTATATAAGGGCACAGTTGCGGGTCGCCATAAAACTAGCACGGCCTCGAGGAACCAATCCACGCTTAGCGCGTCCAATGCGCAGGAGAGCGAAAAGGAACCGGTATGGACGCCCCCATCAAATTGCCGACCAGCCACAGCGACAAGCCTGCCCCCGTGCGCCGTCCGACCCAGGACGAGGCCGAGGCCGCCGTGCGCACCCTGATTGCCTGGGCGGGCGATGATCCGCGCCGCGAAGGCCTGATCGAGACCCCGGCCCGCGTTGCCCGCGCCTTTGGCGAATTCTTCTCCGGCTACCAGCAGGATGCAGGCGAAGTCCTCGACAAGACCTTCCGCGAAGTGGGCGGCTACGACGATATCGTGCTGGTGCGCGATATTCCCTTCAGCTCCCATTGCGAGCACCACATGGTGCCCTTCGTCGGCAAGGCGCATATCGCCTACCTGCCCCATGACGGCGTGGTGGGCCTCTCCAAGCTGGCGCGCCTGGTCGATGTCTTCGCCAAGCGTCTGCAGACCCAGGAAAACCTGACCGCGCAGATCGTCGACGCCATCAACGAGCATCTCGGCCCGCGCGGCGTCGCCGTGCTGCTCGAAGCCGAACACATGTGCATGTCCATGCGCGGCGTTCGTGCCCACGGCGCAGCGACCATCACCCACCGCTTCACCGGCGTCTTTGCCGAGGATCGCGTGGAACAGGACCGCTTCTTCGCCCTCATCGGCAAGCGCTGACCGCAGGCAAGCTCTGGAACAAATCGGCGTCTGCCGCTAAAAGGCGGCATGACCCTGACCTTTATCGATCCAGCCACCCTCACCCATGAGCAAGCCGAAGAAGGCACCGCCTTCGCGCCGAAATTCGACGCGTCGGGGCTGGTGACGGTCGTCACCACCGAGGCCGGCACCAATGAGGTGCTGATGCTGGCGCATATGAACGCCGAGGCCCTCTCGCTCACCCTGCAGACCGGAATCGCCCACTACTGGTCGCGCTCGCGCGGCAAGATCTGGAAAAAAGGCGAGACCTCGGGGGAACTGCAGGAGGTCGTGGAACTGCGTACCGATTGCGATCAGGACGCCATCGTCATGTCGGTCATCCAGACCGGTCGCGGTGCGGCCTGCCACACCGGCCGCAAGACCTGCTTCTACCGTCGCGCCGTCACCACCAAAGACGGCGTAGCCCTCGAAGATACCGGCCTGCCAAAGCTGTTTGATCCCCAGGCGGTCTACGGGCACTGACCCCGCAGGCGGGGTCTCCCCGCCCGCGCCTAGCTCTTCCGCTCGAACATTCCGACCATCAGCAGTCCGGCGAAGAACCCGCCAAGATGGGCCTGCCAGGCCACCGACATCTCGACGCCGGTGACCAGCGGCAGCAGCGGCACGGCGGCATTCAACACCACCCAGATCAGGATGAAGAATCGCGCGCGGTTGTCACGCCACAGATCGCCCAGCCCGGCCAGCCGCCGCCCCAGCACGATCCGCTCGCCCGTATCGGGGTGAGTCGCCACCAGCACTGGCTGGAAGATGAACCGGCACGCCGCGCCGGTGAGCCCGGCCACCCCGCCCGATGCGCCGATCAGATATGAGCCGGTATAGAGCGTCGTCGCCGCGAACAGCGCCGCGCCCGCCGCAGCCGACACAAAGAAGATCGCCAGCATCGGCCCCGCGCCATAGCGCCGGGCAACCGGGGTGGCAAAGATCGCAAACCACGCCACGTTGACCAGCAGATGCTCCCAGCCGCCATGCATCAGCGCATGGGTGAACGGCGTCCAGATCAGCGGCACCGCCAGCGACAGGTCATCGGCTGCGGCGATGATCCGCAGCGGCTGGAACGCGAACCAGAAAATCAGCTGCAGCTGCCCCGACTGGTTAAGCACCAGGGTTGATGCCAGGTGAATCGCCACCAGCAGCCCGATTAGCGCCGTCACCGATCCTGGCAACAGGAAAACCGGCTCCCGCCCCGCCACAGGCGGCTTGCTCGGGGTCTGGCCTTGTTCACTCATCACTTCGCTCCGACTCGCTGGCGCCCTGCACCTTACGCACTTCTTTTCCACATTGAGCCGGCCGCGTTAACCTTAAGTATTCTTTAAGAGCGATTTTGCCCTCGGCATTTGCGAATGTCGGATCCGCGGCGTCGACGTTCCGACGGGACGTTTGATCAGGGTTTGGCAGGTCAGAAAAAATGCAAAAGGCGAGCACCAGGACGCTCTACGAATACTGGAATTCCATTCGTGGTGCGCGCAGCGCGCCCGACCGGAAGGACATTGACCCGACGCGCATCCGCGACGCCCTGGCCAACACGTTCATTCTCGAACTCGACGACAGCGAGCGGTTTTCCTTCCGTCTCGCCGGCTCGCACCTGTGCACCAGCTATTGCCGCGAACTGAAGGGCCGCTCCTTCTCGGCGCTGTGGCACGAGCGCGATACCGACGCCATGGAAACCCTGATCCGCGCCGTCACCGAGGATCATGCCGTGGCGCTGGTGACCTTCCAGGGCAGCACCGCACTGCACACCAAGGTCACCTTCGAAACCATCCTGATGCCGCTCCGTCACAATGGATCCACCCACACCCGCCTGCTCGGCGCCATGACCGCATTGGAAGAACCCTACTGGCTCGGGGTTCAGCCGATCATCGAACAGCGCATCACCGGCCTGCGCCTGATCTGGCCAGATGATGTGGCGCTCGAGGATTCGATCCGCGAAGTCTCGGCCAACGTCGTCAACGAAGGCAACTTCTCCAATCCGACGGCCCCCGCTGCCATGCCGACCGTCGTTTATGGCCGTAGCGCCCGCCGTTACGCCCACCTCGCCGTCATCGACGGCGGCCGTCAGTAAGCAAACTGGCGCCGGAAATCGATCAATTTGCGCGGATTTGGTCTGCGCAAAACCCCTGATGGCAACACTTTGCGTTAACCAAAACCATCTAGCTTGTTGCTGAAAACAGGCTTCATTGGTCCGGCGAATGCTCAGCGACGACCTTCCTTCCCCGCAATACATTGCTCCGTCCCGCACCCGCGCGGAATCGAGCAAGTTTCAACGCGTCAAGGTCTCGGTCCTCGGTCGCTACATGCTGGCTGACCGCCGCGAATTCCCCTGCCAGATTCTCGAAATGTCCCCCGGCGATGCCGTGGTCGTGGCCCCGGTTGCCGGTGTCGTCGGCGAACGCGTCATTGCCTATGTCGATCATATCGGCCGCATCGAGGGCACCATCCTCAGGGCCGACGAGGTTGGCTTCGTGATGGATATCGCCGCCTCGCCCCGCAAGCGCGACAAGATGGCGGCCCAGCTGACGTGGCTGGCCAACAAGGACGTCCTCAACATGCCCGAGGACCGGCGCCACGAACGCGTCGTGCCCGATATCCGTCACTCGACGGTCGTGCTGGACGATGGCCGCCGCTACAACTGCAAGATCATCGACATTTCCCTGTCCGGCGCCGCCATCGAGCTCGATGTGCGCCCCGCCATGGGCACCCCGGTTACTCTGGGCCGCATGCGCGCGCGCGTCGTCCGCCATTTCCAGAATGGCGTCGCCGTCGAGTTCGCCTCCGCCCAGGAGATGATCACGGTGATCCAGCAGAACCTGCGCATGAACTGACGCGTCAGCAGCATACCTGCTGCGCCGCCGGCAAACCTGCCGCGCGCTCCACGAATGGCGCCGAAGCACTGCCCTCGCTATAATGGGCGCATGACCAGCATGCTCCGCGCCTCTTCCCTGGCGACTTTCGCAGCGACCTTCCTTGCCTTTGGCGCACCCGCCGGAGCCTTCGATGACGCCCGCCGCGATTGGGACGGCTATTCCTGGCAGACGATCAAGCTTGCCGAATGCGTCGCCAGCCAGACTACGCTGGATTGCCCGGCCTACCATCAGAAGTGGGACTGGAAGCGCAACCAGTGGGTCGACATGACCATCACGCTAGATCTAGCCCACGACACGCTCAAGCTAACCCAGCGCCTCACCGACAACGATCCGAGCGACGACGACAATGTTTGCGTCACCGCGCTCGCCGTAGACGGCCGCGGCAACAATATCGTCGCCCACCATCAGAACTGGCACGTCGCCCCAGGCAGCGTCTACGAGGCGTCCTTTGCCTATCGCTCGGCAGCCCTGTCCGAGGTCTCTGTGATCCATATCGGCTCCAAGCAGTGCCGCGAGGGACCAGCCCAGGACGATGCGCTCTACGCCCAGGTCCTCGCCGGAATCCATTCCTGAGCACCCCAGGCTAAGCCCTTGGCTCGCATGGTTACTTTTTCCAGAATCCAATCGATAAAACACGCATAAAAACTGCGTGGTAGTTTTCGGACCGGGGCAAGTCGCCCCCCTTAGCGTGGTCTCCATCAGGGAGATCACACTATGTCGAACACCAACAATGGACTGCGAGCCGCGCTTCTGGGAGCCCTTCTGGCCCTGGCCGCTGCCATCGCTCCCGCCCAGGCTCTGGACACCACCAACGTTGCTTTCGTGCAGGTCGCCAACGGCAATACCAGCATTCCGGTCGGCCACGCCGAGTTCTGCCAGAGCCGCCCTGAAGAGTGCCGCCCCCACGCCAATCCTGTCGCCGCTGTCGAGCTGACGGAAGGCCTGTGGCAGCAGCTGGTCAACGTCAACGCCGCCTGGAACCAGGCCATCGTTCCCGTCACCGACCAGGATCTCTACCAGGTCTCCGAATTCTGGACCTACCCCAATGGCTACGGCGATTGTGAAGATTACGCGCTGGCCAAGCGCCGCGACCTGATCAATGCCGGCTGGCCCGCCAGCGCGCTGCTGATGTCGGTGGTCAAGCAGGCCAACGGCGAAGGCCATGCCGTGCTGCTGGTCCGCACCGACCGCGGCGATCTCGTCCTCGACAACCAGGTCGGCACGATCGATCTGTGGAACCAGACCCCCTACAAGTTCATCAAGCGCCAGTCCCAGGCCGATGCCGGCAAGTGGGTGGACATGCTCGACAACCGCGACATCGTCATCGCAACCGCCGCCATCAACTAGCGCCGGCACCAGTTCCAGACCCCGCCCAAGGTTTCCCTGATAAGAACCTTTCCCTGATAGGGGTCTGATGAAAAAGGCCAGCTTCGCACTCCGAAGCTGGCCTTTTTGCCGTCAGAACCAATTCACCTTGCGCCGAGGCCCTAATACCGCAGCGCCACATAGATCCCCATGAACATCAGCCCGGTAATGAACGACCAGCCAAAGGCGACTACGGCCGATACCAGCGCCGAAGCCATCGAGATCGTGTCATCGTCCTGATGCTGCCAGCCCAGCTGCAGCATGATGTAGGGGCCGCAGACAAAGCTGACGCCAAGATTGGCCAGGGATTTGAGATAGGTCTCCCCGTCATAGCGCAGCGTGGCGTTCTGCCGGGTGAGCAATTGATAGAGGTGTGTTCCTGCGCCGGCCAGGCACAGCCCGACAGCGATCATGAAACTCGCAAGCAACAATTCTTTGGTCATGCCAGATGTCCGTGTTGCGCGGGAAAATTAACCCTCCATTAAGCATATTACCCACCCAATAGCCTGTCATCTCTCCTAGCTAATACTGGTTAATCCTGGCGATGAGCTCGCAATCGACCCTCAACGAGCGCGGCAGCGGTTCGTCTTCGCTGGCCTATAATCTGGCCGGCATTGCTGTGCTTGTGCTGCTGCTGGCGGTGGGCGCAGCCTACCTGCTCGACGAGATGGGCCGCGCGTCGCAGCCCGCCGCTCCGGCCATCGATGACCCCGATCCAATCACCCAGACGATTTCCGGCCGGGAACTGTCGATCCCCACCAGCTGGTTCCGCTATGGCGAGCAGATCCGCAACGGCTTCACCAGCCAGATCGACCTGCGCATCATGTTCGCGCCGGAAGACGCCGCGGCGCCTCTTCCCATCGATGTCACCCTGGTGCCCCGCAGCCGCGCCCGCACCAGCGCCAGCCTGCTTGATAGCGTCTACCTGCACCAGTTCGCCGACGACACCCTCACGGGCGTGCCGGGTCTGGTCGGCAAGCCAATGCGGGCGGATGGCGGATATGCGGGCGAAAGCGTCTGGTATGACGCGCTGTCACCCAATCCCTTCGTCGCCAAATGTCTGGAAGCGGTGCAGGAGAGCGGTGCCGCGCAATGCGTCCGGACCGTTTACCTGCCGAGCGGCATTGCCGCGATCTATACGTTTGACGCCACGATCCTGCAATCGTGGCGCCAGTTCGATAGCGAGATAGAGCGTTGGCTGGCGCCGATAGGCGCCTGGTAGCCCTGCTTACTCGACGTCATCCAGGTCGATATCGAGGATCGACATGTTGAAGATGTAGGACTTGTCGCCGTCCTCGTCGTCCACATGGATCAGCCCGATCGACTCGTCGCCGATGAACACCTCGACGGAGTCGTTGAGCTTGGCGCGCGGGCGCACGTCGATGTTCTTGTTGTTGAACTTCTGTTGCAGGAACTTCTGCAGTTTGATGATCTCTGGGTGGTTCACTGTCGGTGTCCTGCTGATTTGCGTTGAGCCGGCAATCTAGTCGCCATTACAACGCGCACAACCCCTCAAGGGTGGCATTTTAGCGGTGACAAATCCCCGCGTGGGGTTGCCTGCCCAAGGCCTGCCGGCTTCCGGCGCCCTCAGTCAGTTGGCGAAGCAACATCGTGCACAAGCACCATCTGGTCCATCACCAGAGCCGGCTGGGCGCAGCCGGCCTCGCCGATAACCTTGGCGGGAACGCCGGCTACCGTCACGCGCGGCGGCACTTCCTTGAGCACCACCGAACCCGCGCCGATCCGCGAGCAGTCGCCGATGCGGATATTACCCAGAACCTTGGCACCCGCCCCAATCAGCACGCCATTGCCAATCTTGGGGTGGCGATCCCGATCCGATTTCCCGGTGCCGCCCAGCGTAACGTTCTGCAACATCGACACATTGTCGCCGACCACCGCCGTCTCGCCGATGACCAGCCCCGTACCGTGGTCGAGCATGATGCCCTTCCCCATTGGCACTGCCGGATTGATATCGACCTGGAACACCTGGCTCGCCCGGCTCTGCAGGTAGAGCGCAAAGTCGCGGCGCCCCGCCTGGAACATGGCATGAGCAAAGCGGTGGGTCTGGATGGCCTGGTAGCCCTTGAAATACAGCAGCGGCTCGATAGCCCGGTGGCAGGCCGGATCGCGTTCCATGGTGGCCGCGAGGTCGACCCGCGCCATCTGTCCGATCTCGGGCGTGTCGATCAGCGTCTCGGCAAAAGCCTGGCGGATCAGGTCGGCTGAGACGTCGTCATGGTCGAGCCGGGCAGCCAGGCGATGCGCCAGCGCCAGCTCGAATGTGTCGTGATTGAGAATCGCCGAGATCGCCATGTTGGCGAGCGAAGGTTCCTTGGCCACGATCTCGCGCGCACCGGCGCGTACGGCGTCCCAGACTGGATCGACCGAGGTGACCACTGGTGAAAGTTTGACGCTACCGGACATGGCTGCACTCCGCTTCATCGACGAAATACGATATAAGGCATGTGATGCTCCAAGACAAAGCCCCGGCGCATCATTTGGTTCACGATTGCCTGTCTCAGGAAAATTCTCAGGCGTAGGTCCGGCTCAGGAATTCCAGGGCCGCGGCCTTGAACGCCTTGTCGCCCGTCGCCCGCATATGGTCGCGCTTGGGGATCACAAACGCCTCGGCGTTGGGGATCAGTTCCGCCAGTGGACCGGGGGCCCCGGCCATTTCATCGGCCTCCCCCACCGCTACCAGCACCGGCACATTGATGCGCCGCACATCGGCCCGCGCCATCGGCTGGCGCGAGGTTTCCATGCAGGCCGCCAGCGCCTCGCGGTCAGACTTGGTGTGGTCGGCGAAAATCCGGAACTGCCGGGCGGTCGGATGGGTCAGGCCCTCCAGCGACGGCGCCAGCAAGCCCGAAATGATGTCATTGCCGTCACTGAGGCCATTGATGAGGTTCAGCCCCATCCCGCCGAAAATGGCGCAGGCCACCCGCGCCTCGTCCTCAAACGCCATGAAGGCGGCGATCCGCGCACCCATCGAATAGCCAAGCACCGCCGCCCGGTCGATTCCCAGATGATCGAGCAGTGCCACCGCATCCCGCGCCATGTCGCTCGGATAATAGCGCTCCGGGTCATGCGGCTTGTCCGACGCGCCATGGCCGCGGTTGTCGAGCGTGATGGCCTGGTACCCGGCCCCGACGAGGGTCTCGACCCAGCCGGTGTCGATCCAGTTCACCTTGCCGCTCGACGCGAAACCGTGGATGCACAGAACCGGTTTTCCGGTCCCGGCGGTTTCATAAGCCAGGGTCAAACCGTCGGATTGAAACGTGGGCAAGGCAGGGTCCTGTTCTTTGGCAGCAAGCAGGAAGAAAACCACCAGCATGCTTGCAGAAAAGTGCAAGAATTCTTCCAGCATGCTGACACCATGCCGCAAGACTTTTGAAAGGGCGCGGGGCCCTTTCCTTCACCCCGTCCTTGGCATATGGTCCGGCCAAATCAAACAGGTTTTATCGGCATGGCACACGGCACGACCCCCCATTTCCATAACACTGACGGCCTCCGCCAAATCGAGGTCGGGTCCAAGGAATTCCAGTGCGTCGGCGCCCTGCCCCCGTTCGATCATCCCCATGTCTACCTCGACATGGGCAAGGACAACGAGATCGTTTGTCCTTATTGCTCAACGCATTACGTCTTCAACTCGCGCCTGCCTGCTGGCGGCGCCAACCCGTCTTCGGCCATTTTCACCGCCGACGCCGCCTGAGTTAAGTCCATGCCCGGCACGGGCCGAACATTCTATATCGCAGGCGCTGGCATTGCCGGCCTGACGCTGGCCCTTGCCCTGGCCAAGTTCGGGGCGCATGTCGTCGTGCTCGAGCGCAGCGAAACGCTGTCCGAATTCGGCGCCGGCCTGCAGATCAGCCCCAATGCCCGCCGCATTCTCGATCGCCTCGGTCTCGAAAATATCCTTGAGGCTCAAGCCTTTGAGCCCACCGGCATCGACATCTACCCGTTCCGCCGCCCCAGCCCGCTGGTGACGCTGGAACTCGGCGCCATCATGCAGCAGCGCTTCGGCGCCCCCTATGCCGTGATGCATCGCGCCGACCTCGCCGAGGCCCTCTACAAGGCCTGCCGGCGCTTCGCCAACATCGATATTCTGTTCGGCGTTCGCGGCTGGGATGTCACCACCACAGACCGCGGCATCTCCGTCACCATCGACGAAGCCAGCGGCCAGACGCGCACCGGACGTGGTCACGCCTTCATCGGCGCCGATGGCGTCCACTCCCGCACCCGCAGGGATTTCATCGGTGGACCACCGGGCCACTACGGCCAGCGCGTCGCCTGGCGCACGCTGTTACCCTTTGATTCCATTGACAAACAGATCGCGCTGGATCGGGTCTCCGTGCTGTTCGGGCCGAACTTCCACATGGTCTGCTACCCCCTGCATCATCGCCAGCAGGTCAACCTCGCGCTGTTCGCCAAAGTCCCGCAGGAGACCAAGGACCTCGGCACCGCGCCGTTCCTGCCCAAGGCCAGCCGCACCAGCACGCGCATTGATGCCCTGCTCACCGCAGCCGCCGACAGCTGGACGCCGTGGCCGCTTTACACGGTCGAGACTCGGCAATGGCACAAGGGCAATATCGGCCTCATCGGTGACGCCGCCCACGCCATGGTGCCGTTCCAGGCGCAGGGCGCCGCGATGGGCATCGAGGACGCCGCCGTGCTGGCGCCACTGCTCATCGCCGAGGCCAGCGCCGAAGCCGCATTCAGCAAATACGAAACCGCCCGCCAGCGCCGGGTCTCCCGCGTCGCCGCAACCTCGGCCACCAACGGCAAGATTTTCCATATGCCATGGCCCTTTAGCATAGGCCGCAACCTGGTGATGCGCCTTCAGGGCAGCCGTGGACATCTGGGCAGGCTATCCTGGCTTTATGGCTATGACGCTCAACCAGCGGACGCAGATGCGAATGTTACCCGGCAGGCGGGAACCATGTCGCGCCCTTCGGCCTTGCGTTGAAACGCCCGGCTGTGTCAACTGCGGCACCGCAGGGACCCTTTAGAGATTCAGAAGGTTAGCACCTAAGTATGCAAGCAGCGACCCGCTCACGCCTGACCCTCGCCTGCATTCTGGTGACGATCCTGCTTGATATGATCGGTGTTGGCATCATCGTTCCGGTGCTCCCCGAACTGCTCGAAGACCTCACCGGCGGCAGCGTCGCCGACGCCGCCGTCATCGGCGGCTATCTGGTCTTCGTCTACGCCTCGATGCAGTTCATCTTTTCGCCCATTCTGGGCAATCTGTCCGACCGGTTCGGCCGCCGGCCCGTGCTGCTGTGCTCGCTGCTTGGGCTGACCTTCGACTACCTGATGATGTCGATCGCGCCAGTCGTCTGGTACCTGTTCGTCGGACGCATCATTGCCGGCGTCGCGGGCGCCGCCGTCGCGACCGCCACGGCCTATATGGCCGATATCACCCCTCCTCATAAGCGCACCCACCGCTTCGGGCTCATCGGCGCAGCCTTTGGGCTCGGCTTCATCATCGGTCCGGTGGTGGGCGGCGAACTGGGCGAATTCGGCCCCCGCGTGCCCTTCTATGCCGCAGCCGGCCTGGCATTCCTCAACTTCCTGTTCGGCCTTTTCGTGCTGCCGGAAAGCTTGCCCAGGCATTCGCGCCGCAAGTTCGACATCCGCCGCGCCAACCCCTTCGGCGCCATTGCCAACCTGCGGCAATACCCGGTCGTCCTGTGGCTGCTGGCGGTGTTGTTTGCCTTTTCACTGGCCGCACAGGCCCTGCCGACGGTGTTCAGCTACTTCACCGTCGAAGTGTTCAACTTCACCTCGTCCAATATCGGGCGCGCGCTGGGGGCCTTCGGCATCGGCTTTGCCATCTGCCAGGCCTTCCTGGTCGGGCCCTTTGTAAAGCGCCTCGGCGAGCCGCCAGTGGCCATACTCGGCCTGCTCGCGGCCATCGGCGCATTTGCTGGCGTCGCCTTCACCGATCAGGTGTTCTACCTCTATACCTTCATCATGATTGGCGCGATCAGCGGACTGGCCGCCCCAGCCATTAATGGCGTGCTGTCCCGCCAGGTGCCCGACAATGCGCAGGGCGAATTGCAGGGCGCGGTAAATGCCTCCAACTCGCTCGCCACCATTATCGGACCGCTGGCAGCCACCCAGATCTTCTCGTATTTCACCACGGCACCGGACTCTCCGAGCTATTTCCCGGGCGCACCGTTCCTTGCCGCGGCAGCCGCGGTCACGGTCGCACTGATCCTGTTCGCCACTGCCGCATGGCGCTTCGAGCTGCGCCACCGCCCATCCATTGCCGACCATCCCGTCGTGCCGGATATGCCGCCACCCGGACAGGTTCGCATTCCCCCGATCGAGGATGAAGATGACGACACCGGTCCAGGTTCGCGCCGCGACAGACGCTGACCACGCCGCCGTATTGGCCATCGTCGCGCCGGTATTGGCCGCCGGTGAGACGTATGCCATCGCCTGCGATCTCGATGCGGCTGGCGTGCTGAACTACTGGTTCGCCCCGACCCACGAAGTCTTCATCGCCGAACTGGATGGCGCCATCATCGGCACGTATTATCTGATGGCCAACCAGCAGGGCGGCGGCGCCCATGTCGCCAATTGCGGCTACATGACCTCCCCTGCCGCCCAGGGCAAAGGCGTCGCCCGCACCATGTGCCTGCATTCACTGGCGCGGGCCGCCGAACGCGGCTTCCGCGCCATGCAGTTCAACCACGTGGTCTCAAGCAATACCCGAGCCGTCGCCCTCTGGCAGTCGCTGGGCTTCGACATCGTGGGCACCCTGCCCAAGGCCTTCAACCACCCCGTCCACGGCTACGTGGACAGCTACGTGATGTTCAAGACGCTGTAGTCATCCACTCCTAGCGTCCCCCTGAAGAAGGGGAGGAGCGACCCATTGGGCTGCGCACCACCCTGCCCCCAAACTCGACCCATCCCTCCCCCTACCAGGGGGAGGTTAGGTGGGGGTACCGGCCTTCCAACTGCATCGCCCCAAACAAAAAGGGCCCCGCTTTCGCGGAGCCCCCAAACTCAATTTCACCAGGCCTTACTTGCCCAGCGTGCTCGGCCAGGTGCCGTGCAGGTCCTTGCCGCGGCCAACGATCTCAAAGCCGTGGGCGCCGAAGAAGTCGCGCTGGCCCTGCGTGAGGTTCGCCGTGCCCTGTGCCTGGCGGTAGCTGTCGAAGTAGCTCAGCGCCGCCGAGAGACAGATCATCGGGAATTCGCCAACAGCGGCCGCAGCGATCACCTTGCGCAGCGAAGGATGGGCATCCTTCATCAGCTCAACGAAGTCAGGCACAACCAGCAGGTTGGTATTGCCGCCCTTGGAGTAGGCCTTGGCCATCTGATCGAGGAAACGCGAGCGGATGATGCAGCCAGCGCGCCAGATCTTGGCGATGGTTTCGAGAGGCAGGTTCCAGCCATAGTCTTCCGAGGCCTTGGCCAGCACGACGAAGCCCTGCGCGTAGGACACGATCTTGCCGGCAAGCAGCGCCTTTTCGAGATCGGCCAGGGTCACGTCGGTCTTGCCGCGGTTCGGCTTGCCATAGATGGCTTCGGCGGCAACACGTTCTTCCTTGCGCGACGACAGCGAACGCGCAGCGACGGCGCCTTCGATGGCGGTCGCGGGCACGCCCATCTGCTGGGCGACGATGGCCGACCAGACGCCGGTGCCCTTCTGGCCTGCCTTGTCGAGGATGAGTTCAACCAGCGGCTTGCCGGTCTCACCATCGACGGCGGCCAGCACGTGGCCGGTGATTTCGATCAGGTAGGAATTGAGCGGACCCTTGTTCCACTCCTTGAACACGTCGGCGCATTCGGACGGGCTCATACCCAGGCCGTCGCGCATGACGCCATAGACTTCGGCGATCATCTGCATGTCGCCATATTCAATGCCGTTGTGGATGGTCTTGACGAAGTGTCCAGCGCCGCCCTCGCCCAGATACGCGCAACAGCTTTCGCCTTCGAACTTGGCGGCGATGGCGGTCAGCACGGCCTCAGCATTGTGCCACTGCTGCTTGGAGCCGCCGACCATGATGGACGGACCGTGGCGCGCGCCCTCTTCACCACCCGAAACACCTACGCCGAGATAGCCGATACCCTTGGGGGTGAGGTAATCAAAGCGGCGCTGTGTGTCGCTGAACAGCGAGTTGCCGCACTCGATGATGGCGTCGCCCTGCTCCAGATGGGGCAGCAGCTGCTCGATCATGTCGTCGACCGGCTGGCCGGCCTTGACCATGATGATGATGGAGCGCGGGCGCTTCACGGCCTGAACGAAATCAGCCAGTTCGTACTTTGCGATCGTGCGGCTATCGAGGCCCTGGGCCTTGGCTTCGCCGACGAATTCGTCGATGCGCCCAGCCGACCGATTGTGCACGGCGATAGTGTAACCCTTCTCGGCGATATTGAGGGCCAGATTGGACCCCATCACCGCAAGCCCGATCAGGCCAATATCCGCTGTCGACATACAAAAGTCCTTCCGAGAACTATCCGTCTTATCCATGCCAGCAGCGCATGGCTTCGGCGGCGAACTGACCACAAACCCCGCTCATACGGAAGTCGTATTTGGGGAATTCTGATCGAATGTGGCGTCTTGTATGGTAGAATGCCTTGTGCCCGCAACCCCGTCTGCTTAGGGTCCCGCCAAAGTGGAGATATCCGTGGCTTTTCCGACGCAGTTCGACCTCACCGGCAAGCGCGCCCTGATCACCGGATCGAGCCGCGGACTGGGGCTGGCCATGGCGACGGCGCTCGCCGAAGCGGGCGCTTCAGTTGTGCTGAACGCGCGTGACAGCGTCGCGTTGGGCAGCGCGGCACAGGACCTCGCGGCAACTGGCGCGACGGTCAATGCCGTGGCCTTCGACGTCACCAATCGCGACAGCATCAACGATGCCGTCAGCTACATTGAGGACGAGATCGGCGCGATCGACATTCTGGTCAATAATGCCGGCATGCAGTTCCGCTCGAGCCTCGAGGCCTTTCCGCCCGAAAAGTTTGACCAGATCATCACCACCAACGTGACGTCGGTGTTCAACGTCAGCCAGCCGGTGGCGCGGCACATGATTTCGCGCGGGGCTGGCAAGATCATCAATATATGCTCGCTGATGGCGGCAGTCAGCCGCCCCTCGATAGCCCCCTACGCCGCCTCCAAGGCCGCCGTCGCCAACATGACGCGCGGGATGGCGGTCGATTGGGCCAAACACGGCCTCAACGTCAACGGCATCGCCCCCGGCTATTTCGCCACCGAACTCAACGACGCCCTGCTCAAGGACGACAAGTTCAACGCCTGGATCGAAACCCGCACCCCGATGGGTCGCTGGGCCCGCCCCGAGGAACTCGGCGGCTCCGTGGTGTTCCTGGCGTCGGAAGCATCCCGCTTCGTCAACGGCCACATCCTCTATGTCGACGGGGCCTTCTCGGCCACCGTCTAGGACCGCACAATGTCCCTCACTCCGTCGCGCATCATCATCGTCATGGGCGTCAGCTCGTCGGGTAAGTCGACCATCGGCCAGTCGGTGGCGCGGCGGCTGCACGTGCCCTTCCTCGATGGCGACGGCTACCACCCAGCGGAGAATGTCGAGAAGATGCGGGCTGGCATTCCCCTGACCGACGAAGACCGCTGGCCATGGCTGGAGCGTTTGGCCAAAGCTCTGCACGAGGCGGCCAATCGCAAGGGAGCATCCGTGGGCGCCTGCTCGGCCCTCAAGCGCGCCTATCGGGATTTTCTGCAGGAACAGGCCGGTGAGCCCATACTGTTCGTCTATCTCGATGGCACGCGCGAAGTCATCGGTGAGCGCATGGCGCGGCGGAAGCATGAATACATGCCGACCAGCCTGCTCGACAGCCAGTTCGCGACGCTGGAAGTGCCCGATCCCGCGACCGAGAATGCGCAGGTTCTGCCAGTGACGGACAGTGTCGAGAAACTCACCATGTCGGTGGTCAAGGGGCTCGACCACCTCAAGAGCTTCAAGCGCTGGCAGTAGCTTTCTCGCTGGCGGGCTTGGCCGAAAACTTGCCCTGCCCATAGGCGGCAAGCGCCGCAGCGGCCACGACCACCAGTGCGCCGACCACCGACCATGCGTCGAGCACGACGCCAAGCAGGGCCACGTCGAACAGGAAGGCCCAGATGATGCCGGTATATTCGTAGCCAGCGAGCAGCGACACCGGCGCGCGCGCCACAGCTTCAGTCATCAGCACATGGCCCATGCCGCCCAGCACGCCCGCCGAGATCAACAGCCACAAAGTCTGGCTGTCGAGCTCGGCCCAGCCAAAGGCCATGGTCGAAAGCCCGACGAGCGTGCTCACCACCGCAAAGGACAGGGCAATGCTGGCCGGAGGATCGGTGCGGGTCAGGTCCTTCACCTGCACGCGGGACAGCGCATTGGTCGCCGCCATGGCCAGGCCCGCAGCCACGCCGATCAGCGTGCCCTCGCGCATTTCCGAGCTCACCAATGCCGGAAACAGCATTAGCAAAATGCCGACCAGACCGAGCGCCACCCCCGCGATCACAATGCCGCCGGGCCGTTCCCGCAGGAACACCATGGCCGCGCCAATGGACATGATCGGCGTCAGATAGCTGATCGCCTGCGCCAGGCCGACGGAGAGATAGGCCAGCGCGATGAAATTGGAGATCATCACGCCCGACCCGAGAATGCCGCGGATCAGGTGTTTGTGCGGATACTTGGTCCGCACCGACGCGCCCAGCTCACCCCGAAACCACAGGTAGATCAGGATCGGCCCCAGCGCCACGATGCTGCGCCAGAACACCAATTGTCCCACCGGCGCCACCTTGGCGGCCTCGTGGATGATGGCGCTCATCGCCGTCATGGTGAACAGGGCGAAGGTTGCAAGCCACAGGGCAAGGGCCGGGCTGGCGCCGCGAGTCGAGACGTGGGGAGTGGTCATGTCCCAGCCATATCCCCGCTCCACCGCGCTGTCACGCTGAAGTATACTAGCGTTGATCAGTGCTCCGGCGTCACCGGATTGCGCGAAAGGCTGGCATTGGCGTAGCGGTCGTCATTGGTCACTTCGCGGCCAACCCAATCGGGGAGCTGGACGCGTTGCGCTTCGTCGGCCAGTTCGACTTCGGCCATCACGAGGCCCGCGTGACGGCCTTCAAAGACGTCGACCTCCCAGATCACCTCGCCCCACGGCACCAGATAGCGGCGTTTCTCGACAACATGCGGCTGCGCCATGTCCAGCAATTCGCGGGCGTCGGCCAGCGGAATTGCATATTCGAATTCGGGCCGCGAGATCCCTTGCAGGGCGCCCTTGAGGGTAATCACCGCACGCTGGTCGTCGCTTATCCGCACCCGAACCGTCGCCTTGGCATTGGATGACAGATAGCCCTGCCGCAACTGGGAACTGGATGTTACCAGGGGCTGCCAGGCATCACCGGTCACCAGGAATTTGCGTTCAATCTCGACAGCCATGCCTATTCCCGATCCGGCATCAACTGCCAAAAATGTTCGAACCGCCGACGCAATACATCCGGCTTCTCTACGGTCAGCTGCCGCCCTAGCTCGAACGCCCGCGCCGCCAACTCGGCTTGCCGTTCTGCAATAGCCTCGTCCAGGGGAGCATGCGAAGGGCCCACAACCGCCTGTAGCACATGCAGGTTGTGATGATCGCCCAGCAACTCGCCAAGCTGGTCCAGCAGGTTCCGGCGACTGCCCAGCACGTCGGGCGCCGCCCGGCGCAGCAGGCTTATATGGTGCCAATGATACTTGGTCTGCTTGCGCCAGTCATGCAGCGCTTCGGCGCTCGACGTGTCACGAGCATGCTCCATGGCCTCGCGCATTCGGCGATAGGTTCGTTCGATCCCCGCCCCAACGCTGGCAAAGCCGTGCCCTGCGATCTGCCACCCCTTCGCCCGTTCAGAGAGAGGCGCAAGCGTCGCAGCGAAATCCGCAAGCAGCCGCCGGCGTTCAGCGGCACCAATGGCGTGGACACGCCGTCCGAGTGTGCCGGTAACCTCCTCTATCAGCGCCGGATCGAGCTGCGGCCCCCCTTCACGACTACCATCGTGCGCAACAAGAGCATTGAAGCTCTCGACCATTACTGCCGCGTCACGGAGGCCCGCCAGCCCGTCAGCAGCATCGCGCACCGCCCGGTTTTCCGCCTCGAAATCCGCCTTCTTGAGATCGACGAGGCGCAGCAGCCCGCGCAACTTCTTGCAGCGACGGCGCAGGCCGTGGATCGTCTTGTCGAAATCGGCGTCTGCCCGGCATTCCTCAAGCGCGGCCCGCACCTGCTCCATGGCAAGGCGCCGCGCCTGCGACCCGACACCCGTTCGCCGGACAAAGCTGAAAGACATGGTCAGAATCCAAACGTCATCTGCCCGGGTGGCGTGCCGATCGAGACGCCTTCCAGAGCCAGCATGCGCAGTTTGGAATCCGCTCCACCCGGCGCCGAAAAGCCGCCCGGCTTGCCATCGCTGGCCAGCACGCGGTGGCAGGGAATGATCAGCGGTATGGGATTGGCGCCCATGGCCGCGCCCACGGCGCGCGACAGGTTCACATCGCCCAGTTGCCGGGCCAAGGCGCCATAAGTGGAGGTTTCGCCCCAGCCGATCGTGATCAGCAGCGCATAGGCCCGCCGGTTGAAGTCGCTGACCCCGGTCAAATCCAGCTTCACCCCTGAGAAGTCGACCGCCTCGCCATCGGCATAGTCCTCGATCAGGTTGATCACGGCCTCAATGGCCCGCGTCGGCTCGCCCGGCCGCGCGCCATCACGGTTGATCCGCTCGGCCAACCCATCGGTCTCAAGCCCCGGCAGTTGCACGCGGGCGATACCAGCTTCGGTCCACCCGATGCCGAACTTGCCCAGGGCCGTCTCGAAGATCATTGTTTCCATGCGGCATTCCACCAGAACTTTGTCAGCATGCTGCAAGACGATGCTGACAGCCTCTGTCACGACAGCACCATCATTCTAGCACCGACAGTTTCAGATGGAGAACATTCGCATGGCCCGTATCGTTGGCTATATCGCCACCAGCCTTGATGGCTTTGTCGCAACCGCCGACGAGAATCTGGATTGGCTGACCCAACAACCCGACCTCAATCTCGGTGAACACGACTATCACAATTTCATCGCCCGCGTTTCAACCGTGGTCATGGGGCGCGCCACTTATGACTGGGTCGAGCGCAGCCCATATCCTTGGGAATACAACAACAAACGCGTCATCGTCGTCACCTCGCGCCCCATCGAAGACCCAAAAGGCCCGCTGGAAACGCGCAGCGACGTCGACGCCCTCATCGCCGAATTGCGGGCCTTGGACGATGGCGATGTGTGGATGGTCGGTGGAGGCAAGCTGCAGATGGCCTTCATGGAACGCGGCGCGCTGGATGAGATCGAAATCTACGTCATCTCCGAGATTATCGGCGGCGGCATACCGCTTTTCCCGTCCACCGGATTGCGGGCATCTCCCAAGCTGATTTCTGCCACTTCTTTCGGCACCCAGGCGGCCCGGCTGCACTATCGCTTCGATTGAATGCAAAAAAGGCCGCCCTGACGAGCGGCCTTCAATTTCTGTACCGCGCTTCGGCTAGCGCTTGAGCGCGTCGCGAACGGCGTCTTTGGCTTCGCCAACCTTCTGCTGAACCTTGCCAGCGGCCTTGTCGAGCTTGCCTTCAGCCTGCAGCTTTTCGTTGCCGGTCAGGCCGCCAACCGCGTCCTTGACCGCACCCTTGACCTGCTTGCCTGCGCCTTCGATCTGATCTTTATGCATCGGAGTTTCCTGTCGTTAGTCTCACCGGCTTAACGGGCAAGAGCGGCAGGCGTTCCTTCACAAGACAGTCACGCGACCGGTATTGGTGAAATGGTCCGCGCTCTGCTACAGGGCGTCATGCCCGGACCAATGCCCACACTTCTCGACTATTTCCCCTCGCTCGACCCCTATCTGAATGTCCTCCATGTCGATGACGACATCCTGGTGGTCGACAAGCAGAGCGGCCTGCTCAGCGTGCCGGGCAAGGATCCCTCGCTCTGGGATTGCATCGAGTATCGCGCCCGCCAGACCTGGCCAACGGCCGGCATGTGCCACCGTCTCGACAAGGATACGTCGGGTGTCCTGGTGCTGGCCCTCAACAAGCGCGCACATGGCAATATCGGCAGCCAGTTCGAACACCGTAAGACCACCAAGTCCTATGTCGCCCGCGTTTCCGGGATCATCGAGGCCGATTCAGGGCTCGTGGACCTTCCGCTGGCAACCGACTGGGAAAACAAGCCGCGCCAGCGCGTCGACCACGAACATGGCCGACACGCGCGGACCGAATGGAGCGTGATCGAGCGCGAGGCCAATGCCACCCGCGTTCGCCTGCACCCCCTCACCGGACGTACGCATCAGTTGCGGGTTCACATGAAGGCAATCGGCCATGTGATTCTGGGCGATGCGTTTTATGCCGATGCGCAGACCTTCGCCGCCGCGGACCGCCTGCAACTGCACGCGGCCGAACTGGGCCTGACCCACCCGACGACGGGTGAGTTCATGACCTTTGTGGCGCCCGATCCGTTTTAGCGGTCAGGCTTCGCCCAGATAGGCCACTTCAATGCGCTGGAACAGCTCGCCCTGCTTCATCGTATCGAGCCAGCGGCGGAAATCAGCGACATCGGCAAACCCGGCGCGCTGCGCCTCGGCATCGGTGACGTCATCGGGCGACATATCGTCGACCGCCAGAATCGACAGCAGCCCGACCTTGGTTTTGAGCGTGCCACCGGCCTTGACCGTGGGGCGGTTCCAGCGCCGGAAAATCAGGTCGATCTTGCCGGCCTTGATCTCTTCCAGCAGTTCGCGTTTGAGCAGCATCAGTCCAGCACCGCCGTTGCCGTGATTTCGATGCGCAGGCCTTTGGCCAGCAACTCCTTGACCACGACCGTGGCTCGGACAGGGTACGGCTGCTGGGTGAAATATTCGCGGTAAACCTTATTCATCCCGGCGGCATCGGCGCTGTCGGTCAGGAAAATCTGCACCATCACCAGATTGGCAAGCGTGCCCCCGGCCGCCTTGACGCCGATCTGCAGGTTTTCGATGCAGCGGCGCGCCTGCTCCTCGATCCCGCCTTCAACGATGTCCCCGGTCACCGGATCTTCCGCGATCGCGACCAGCCAGACATGCTTGCCCGCCCGGACCGCATCACTGATGGGCGCCGACGATGGGGCGATACCGGTTTCGATCCGTTCGATCATGGGTCCTCCTTGGAAGAATCGTTTCCCGCAATTGTCTTGTCACCCGCCTTGTGACAAACACGGTCCACCGAGCCAAGCGGGCGTGGTGGAATGGTAGACACAAGGGACTTAAAATCCCTCGGCGATAGCCGTGCGGGTTCGATACCCGCCGCCCGCACCATCGGCTCAACCGCCGACCCCTAGCTCCAGCGGAAATGGCGTTGGCGCCCAGTAGGGCTCGAACTTTCTGGCGACGGCGCCCTGCGCTTCCCAGTTATGTAGCAGGGCCGCCAACCCCACTCGGTCACGTCGGGCGATCAAACCATGCAGCTGCCTGAGGTGCCCCATAAAGGCCGATGTGGACGCTAAGTCGTCCTGCCGTCTCTTCCAAGCCTTACTCCCCGGACGGAGCTTTGCGTAAAGCGGCGCGTACGCAGCAGCGTGCTTGTCGCGATAGTCGATGTCGGCCGCCAACAGCGTATCTGCCTCGGGTAACCTCCCAAGCGCCGCCAGCAGCAGGACCTTGGTTATTCGCATGATCCCAAAGTTGGGTTCGAACTCATACTCCAAGTCCATAAAGGCATCCAGCGACGTGAAACGCTGCAGGACTGAGGTGTTGGCCAACTCAAGCTGCTCCAGCAATCGCGCTACTATGCCTGGCTCATCGACTTCGCCGGCGGCCCGATCGATCATATTGCCTAGCCCTCCACCAAACCTTGGCGGAGGTCCAAAATTGATACCAGCGCCCCACGAAGGACGTACATAGCCCTTCGTTGAGGATCGCTGGATGTCGAACCCCGACCGGATATGCCCCATTGGTCGTAGGACCAAGCTGCGCCCTATTCGGACAAACTCCGGATGACGATCCAAGAACGGTTGAACCAACTTCGCAACTTGGGCTTCAGTGCTCATTCGAACGGTCGCACTTCCAAAATGTAGAAGCTGGCTCCAGGGTATCGGGAACTAACTCTGTCCGCGATGACGCGAACCCGGGAGGGAGTCAGCCCAGAACTTCCGGTCTTGATGTCATAAACGCATATCAACTCGGGACCGACATCTTCAAGTATGTCAAGGCGAGTGCTCCCAGGCTGCCCATACCTTGGGCCGCTTGAGGTCCTGCCATCCGCCTCTCCCGCATCAATGGAGAGTTCGGGGTAGACGTTGTGATAGGCAATAGGAAAGCGGAGCCTAAGCCCCTGAATGGCGCTATGCAGGCGGGCGTGCACAGCTGTTCCCCATAGCGATGGCCCGAGTGACTCCCGTAGTGGCAGCAGATCGGCAGCGGCGGCGTTGGTCAACTCTTGCACTTCGGGCAGCCGCTTACACCATTGGCTCACCTGCTCGGGCGTCAAAGCCTCAACTGACACCGCGCCTTGGTCGGCGCTGTTGCTCCACGCCCGAAATGCCAATACGGGCACATCGGTAGTGCCGACCCCGAAAGCAGGTCGCTCTGCGGTGACAGCGCTAAACAGCCTGAGCGCCCCAAGGATTGCCGTGGCCGCCGGGGTGGTGGCCAGCAACGTACGACCAACCAACTCGTCTGGGACCGGGGACGGCGCGGGACGTCTTTGCCCGGTGGCGGGAATTGGTGGCACCAATAGACGGAGTACGCCGCCCTGGGCAACTCGAATTCGGGGCGCCGAAAGCTGCGGTCCTGATGCGGAGAAGGTCATTTCCAGCTGCGGCGAGGATTGTTCCCCAACAAAGACACGCCTGACGCTGTCGAGCTTGTCGAGCACCACCCTGCTGCCGTCGGACAACAGAATGGTGTGGGTCAGCGACGTCCCCGCAAGTGCCGAATGAATGCGTGTTCCGTCTCGCAATATAACGGTGGATTCGGCAATGCTGCCATCTGGTCGCGTTGCCGACTCGATCACGCTCCAGGCAGCGCCTGTCGCGTCGGATCGCCTACTGCGCGCCATTTCCAGCAACCAGTCGGGCACATTTGGATGCCCATAGTACGGCTCCGCCCAGCAGCGACAATTCGGTTCGCTTCCGGGATGCCCATGAGCGGGGCCGTCAGACCAGGAGAATATCTTGCCACTTAACGCGGCATGAGTGCTGCGAACCCGATCGTCCCTAGCGGTCCGCCATACATAATGGGTGGTTGGGCGCCCTTCCCTGAGAGACTTCCCAAACAGCGTCGAGCCGAACTCAAGAAACTGCGCCTCGCTCTTCGTCGCTTCCGCGAGACGCTCCAGCGCCAAGGGCACTTGACCAAAACGGAGGTAACAATCAAACGCCCGTCGCTGGGCCATGCGCGCAAGGCGCAATCGTTTTTCTTCGAGTTCTGGTGATAGCAGGCCCATCCATGGCTCCAAACATTGTTCGAAGCCATGGTCGCATCATGCACGAACCCGGGGATAAGTCAGTCCGTGCCGCCGGAGATCGGCGCGACGTAGGCCACGTCGAGATCCCAGGGGAAGAAGATCCAGGTGTCCTGGCTCACTTCGGTGATGAAGGTATCGACCATCTCGCGGCCCTTGGGCTTGGCGTAGACGGTGGCGAAATGGGCGCCGGGGAGAAGGTCGCGGACCAGGCGCGCGGTCGAGCCGGTGTCAACGAGGTCGTCGACGATCAGGACTTTCTTGCCGGTGCGGTTGAGTTCCAGGATCGACTCGTTGATCCCCTTGAGAACCTGCAGGCCGCCCTTGTTCTGGTGGTCGTAGCTCTTGACGGCAATGGTCTCGACATTGCGGATGTTGAGTTCGCGCGCCACGATGGCGGCAGGAACGAGACCGCCGCGGGTGATCGCCACCACCGCATCAAACGGGCCAAGCTCGGTCAGCCGCCAAGCGAGAGCCCGGCTATCGCGGTGAAACTGGTCCCAGGTGACGGGAAACGACTTCTGGTTGGAATTGCTCAAGTTTAGTCTCCTGCACCGGCGCTGACCCGCGACGGGGTGAATTGAAGGCACCGTCCTTAGCAAAACCCGGCGTCTCCGCCAATCTCTGCCTGAAATTATGCCCAGCTAGCGACGGCGACCGTCACATTCGCCTAGTAGACCTCGTCAGGCATGGCCACGCCGGCCCTGCGATGGGCCTCGGTGACCATGGCCCGCACCTTGGCGGCGGCTTCTTCCAGCCGGACCGGGTCGGAGGAACGCAGCACCAATTCGGTCGCAACACGGTCATTGCCCATCTGGGGATAGCTGCCCATCTTCACGTCTGGAAACTCGGCCTGCAACTCGCCGAGCGGACCGCCAATTGTCCCCTCGCCTACCGAAGCCTTGATGGTGACTGACAGCACCTTCTTGCCGGTCTGAAGGGTAGGCAGGATCGCTTCCAGCATCGCCCGCATGATGATCGGAACGCCCGCCATCACATGCACATTGCCAATGCGGAAGCCCGGCGCCGCGCTCACCGAATTGACGATGAGGTCCGCCCCTTCGGGAATGCGCGCCATGCGCAGCCGGGCCTCGTTGACTTCGGTGCCGGTCTGCTTCCAGCGCGCTTCCAGCATGGCACGGGCCTCGGCATTGATCGGCAAAGCCACGCCAAACGCCTTTGCAACCGCGTCGGCAGTGATGTCGTCGTGGGTCGGCCCGATACCGCCGGTGGTGAACACATAGGTGTAGCGGGCCCGCAGGGCGTTGACGGCGTCGACAATGTCATCGGTTTCATCGCTGACCACCCTGACTTCCCTGAGCTCAATACCCAGATCAGTACAGAATTCGGCGGTAGCGCCGATATTGACGTCCTTGGTGCGGCCCGAGAGGATCTCGTCGCCAATAACCAGCAGTCCGGCGGTGATGGTGTCTGCAGACATGTTTGGGTTCCGTGGCATCGTTGCTGCCAGCAATGCCCCTGCGCGATATCGTCGTCAAGCAATCGTGCAACCCTTCCAATCGCCCGACCGAGCGGCTAATTTGGAGCGAATTGTCTGGAGTCCCGCATGACCACATTTGTTGAAGCCCCCGCAAAAGCCCGCCGCACTCCCGGCGTCATCCCGCTGCATGGCAGCGAGGGCTTCGAGGGCATGCGCAAGGCCGGCGCACTGACGGCGCTGGCGCTCGATATCCTGACCGAATATGTCGAAGCTGGCGTGCCCACCTCGACGATCGACCGGGTGGCCTACGAGTTTGCGCGCGACAATGGCGCGGTGCCTGCCACCATTTTCTACAAGGGCTACCGGCACTCGCTGTGCACATCGATCAACCACGTGGTGTGCCACGGCATTCCCGATGAGCGTCCGCTGCGCGATGGCGATATCGTCAATATCGACCTGACGCTGATCGTCGACGGCTGGCACGGCGATTCCAGCCGCATGTATCCGGTGGGCGAAATCTCCCGCAAGGCCGAGCGCCTGATCGAAGTCACCTATGCAAGCCTCGAGGCAGGCCTCGCCGCCGCCAAGCCCGGCAACACCACCGGCGATATCGGTGCCGCCATCCAGGCCGTCGCCGAGGGCGAGCGGATGAGCGTCGTCCGCGATTTCGTAGGCCATGGGCTGGGCAAGCTGTTCCACGACGAGCCCAATATCCTGCACTTCGGCGTCGCCGGGACGGGTGTGCCGCTCAAGCCCGGCATGATCTTCACCATTGAGCCGATGATCAATCTGGGCCGGCCGCATGTGAAAATCCTCTCGGATGGCTGGACCGCTGTAACGCGCGACCGCACCCTTACCGCTCAGTGCGAACACTCGATTGGCATCACCGAAACCGGGCACGAGATCTTCACGCTCTCCCCCGGCGGCCTGTTCAACCCCATGGCCGCACGGGCAGCGTGATGGCCGACCGGCGTAATGAATTGGCTGAAGCCATGACAGCGCCGGTCACGGCGGATGATCCACATGCCGGCCACCGCCAGCGGGTGCGCGAGCGCTTTCTGAAAGTCGGCGGCGATGCGCTGGAAGATTACGAGCTGCTCGAGCTGGCGCTGCAACTGGTGATTCCCCGCAAGGACACCAAGGCGCTGGCCAAGACGCTGCTGCGCGAATTCGGCTCATTCTCGGCCGTCTTCAATGCCAGCGAGGCGCGGCTATCGACCATCAAGGGGCTTGGCGACACCAGTATCGCCCATATCAAGGTCATCCAGGCGGTCGCCGCCCGCTTTGGCCGCGATCGCATCGATCACGAGCAGCCGATCCTGAGTTCGTGGAGCCAGCTGATCGACTATTGCCGCAGCCAGATGGCTTTCGAGTCGATCGAGCAGTTCCGCATTCTCTTCCTCGACAAGAAGAACCGGCTTATCGCCGACGAAGTGCAGCAGACAGGCACCGTGGACCACACCCCGGTCTATCCGCGCGAGGTGATCAAGCGCACCCTGGAGCTGTCGGCGACCGCGCTCATCCTGGTGCACAACCACCCATCGGGCGACCCTGCGCCCTCCTCGGCCGACGTGCGCATGACCAAGGAAATTGCAGACGTCGCCAAGCCGCTTGGCATCACGCTGCACGATCACATCATTATCGGAAAATCCGGCCACGCCTCGCTGCGCGGCCTGAAACTACTCTGACTTGTCGCCGCACGGCTCGGTACGGCGGGAGGTGGCGCGGTCCAGCAGCGACCGCATCCCGCGCGCCAGGGCCTTCAGCTGACGGTTGGCCTTGATGGCCGCCCGCGTCTTCTGGAAGGTCTGGTGGGCCTGAACGATCAGCGCGCCCCTCGGGCTAAGACCGATATAGTGCTGGCGCAGCGGCGTCTGGACATTGCACCAGTGGCGCTTTTCATCAGTGAACCCGCTGCCCATGTCGAATACGCGAATGCCCTGATCGAACACCGTCTGCATGACGCGCATCAGGCACTGCTTGCCCGGCGAGCCATTCTGGATGGCCGGATCGTCGCTCATCGACGAAATCAGGCAGAACATGCGGTCATTGTGGACGACGTTGTAGCGCACGGCGACAATCTTGCCTTCGAGGCGAAGGACATGCAGGCGCACGTCGGCGCCTGAACCCGGCGTGGCGAGATTTTGGTAGAACCCCACCAGACGTTCCCAGACGAAAAAGTCCCGGACACCCATGGCCTTGAACCGGGCCGACCGCTGCTGGAACAGGGTCTGGATGGCCCCTTCCATATCGTCGCCTTCGCGCAATTCCTCAAAACTCACCTCGCCCATCGCCGCCAGGCGGTCGCCTTGCTGGCGATCGTGTTTGCGGCGCGACTTGGAGCGTTGCAGGCGGTCGCACTCTTCCCACGTGTTGAATTGCGAGCGGTATACGGTCTCGACGGCGAGCGTGCTGCCCAGCTCGTCGAACAGGCCATGATGGCCACCGACCTCCACGGGGATGGATCGCAGATAGACCACGTCCGCGCCCGAGGCGTGACTGAACATGGTCTGCCACAGCAATTCTCTGCCCTTCGGCCCCAGCGCAGCAAGCCTGCCGTAATTGGAAACCGGCGCGTAGCAGCCAACATTGGCCCCGGGGAACCAGGTGAGCACCGGCACGCCCCGCACGCGCTTGCGATGCAACGCAATCAGCGCGACCGGCTCGCCATCAACCAGACCAACCAGATAGCACTGGTGCTCGCGTGGAACCTGGCGATGCTCGACCCATTGGCGAATGAAATCAAAGCTCTGTCCGGGAGATTCTATGCCCCCGGCCTGCAGACGGCGCCACACGGCCTCGACTGAGCAGAGATCGTCGGTAGCAAATGACGTAATCTCGCCGGTCTGCCGTCCGGACAGGGGAACGGGCGCGCTGTCAGCGATAAGCGCGCGTGGCGCGACTGTGCTCTCGTTGGCCTGCATGGCGTTCCCCCACAAGACGCGCAGTGTGCAGAATGCGAGTAAATCCAAGTTCAACATTTGGCGCGCAAAGAGCTGATTGCGCCATTTTCTGCAGCAGGGTTAAGCCGTCCTTACCGATCAACCGAAGTTGGCAAGCACCGGGAAAGTCTCGAGGAACCAGTAGGACAGACGCGTGAAATTGCCGGTGAGAAACAACACGCCCGTTACCACCAGCAGCCCACCCATCACACGCTCAACAGTGTGCAAGTGCTTCTTGAACCCCTGGAAGAACGCCAGGAACGGCCCCACTGCAATACCGGCAAGGAAGAACGGCACGCCCAGCCCCAATGAATAGAGGCCAAGCAGCATGGCTCCGTCCATCGCGGTATTCTTGCTCGCGGCTACAGACAGTACCGCCGCCAGCACCGGCCCGATGCACGGGGTCCAGCCGATGGCGAAAGCCAACCCGAGCAGGAAACCGCCCACCGGTCCGCTGGCCATGCCCGGCCCCTGATGCCGCACCTGCCGGTCCAGCAGGCCGATGCGATAAACGCCGAGGAAATGCAGACCCATGGCGATGATCATGAGCCCAGCCACCGGCGTCAGGATCGGCAGTGCCTGGCGGAACGCCTGCCCGAACGCGGTCGCGGTTGCCCCCAGGGTGATGAACACCACGGAAAAGCCCAGGATGAAGAAGATCGACGTGAAAGCGACGCGCCGCTGCAGCGTTCCCGCACTGGTGCCCTCTGCCCGTAGCTGATCGAAGCTGGCACCGCTCATATAGGTGAGATAAGGCGGCACGAGTGGCAGCACGCAGGGTGAGAGAAAGCTCAACACCCCAGCTCCGAACACCAATGGCAGAGAGAATTCCAAGACCGACGCTCCTAGTTTGGGCACCTGTTTAGCGTGACAGGGAAACAAAGCAATGAGCCGGACCGCCGCATCGCGGGTTTGTGAGGCACTCGGTCGATGCCCCCCTTGCGCAAATGACGGGTTGAGCTACCTGGCCCCAATGGCTATCTGGAGCCCTCCCCTCAGCGACGACCCACGAACAACAAGGCGCATCCCGGCATGACTCCAGAATTCCTCGTCACCCATTCCGGTGGCTTCCATGCCGACGAACTGCTTTCGAGCGTCATTCTGACCCACCTGTTCCCCGAAGCCCGCATCGTGCGTAGCCGCGCACCGGAATGGATCACGCCCGGTGCCGACCGTATCGTCTACGACGTCGGCGGCGCCTACGATGCCGATACCCGGATTTTCGATCACCACCAGCGTGGCGCGCCTTTGCGCGAAGACGGCCAGCCCTACAGCTCGTTCGGCCTGATCTGGAAGCACTATGGCCGCGACTACCTCGCCGCCCTCAATGTGCCGGAAGCTCACATCGAGATCGTGCACGCCTCGTTCGACAACAGCTTCGTGCTTCCGGTCGACCTGGTGGACAACGGCGCGCTGAGCCCGTCGGGCCCGCTGGGCGGCCTGTCCCTTCCCGCCCTGCTCGAAACGCTGAAGCCGGTTTTCGACGAAACCGATCCAGAGGCTGAAAACCGCGGCTTCCATGCCGCGATGGCCATTGCCCGCACCTTCGTCGAAGCGCGAATTGCCCGCAGCAATGCAAAGCTGCGCGCCGAAGCGATGGTGCATCAGGCCATTGAAACCGCCGGCGAAGGCCGCATTCTCGAACTGCCGATGGGCATGCCCTTCCGCCCCGCCATCATCAAGGCTGGCGCCGAGCACCTGCTGTTTGTCGTGCATCCGCGCGACAAGGACTGGTGCCTCACCGGCATTCGCCGCGAGGACGAAGGCTTTGAACTGCGCGCCGACCTGCCCGCCGCCTGGGCCGGCCTCACCAATCAGGACCTCGAAACCGCCAGCGGCGTTCCGGGCGCCAGCTTCTGCCATAACGGCCGCTTCATCGCCGCCGCCAAGACCCGCGAAGCCGCCCTCGCTCTGGCCGAACTGGCCGTAACCGAAGCCATCGCCACCGCTGCAAACTAACCACAGGGCCTCTCGCCGCGATGCAAAACTGGCATCGCGGCGAGAGCCGGTCAGGCCACCCGCTGCAGGCGCACCTCGCCATTATGCAGGAAGCAGGCCCTGGAGAAGATTGTCAGATCGATCCTGTTGGGCAGCCGGATGTCGGCGATGTCAGGCAACAGCTTGCTGCTCGGGTCGAATGACCGATCGATCTGGGAAATGAACCCGAGCATCACGCCGCTCCGACGGGCGAATGCCCGCAGCGCCTGCAACTGGTCGGCCAGAGCCGGCTTGCTGCGCTGCTGATCGAGAATCTGAAGATAGTCGATGATCGCGACGCTGCCCGGCCCGGCTCCGGTCAGATGACCGATGATGTAGTCGGCGCTGATATCGTCGGAAGTCACCACCTCCAGCCTGTCACCGACGCCGCTATCGGGGTCCAATGCCTGTATGCGCTGCCGGGCTTCCGGCTCGCTATTTTCGAGCGTGAAGAACGCGGCCCTTCGTCCCGTTCTGGCGGCATCAAGCAGAAGCTGCAGTCCGAGCAAGGTCTTGCCCTGTCCGGGGCGGGAGCCAAGCAGCAGCAAGTCACCGTGCTCAAGGCGATCAAGCATCGCCTGGGAAGGGCTACGCTCGGAAAGCCTGGCGGCCAGCAGGCTCCAGCCCGCATAACCTTCCTCGCTCGCCACTTGATTAAAAGCTTGATGCAGCGGGATTTTCGCGTTTCGCGCCAATATCTTGGCGCGACGTTTCAACTGATAGACTGGGGCAGAGAGCTTCATCAAAACCTCCATTCCGAGCCGAGACGCGATCCCTCCTTACGCGAACGCTCGAACAGATGGTTCGATGGTTTTCGAAACCCCGTATGAAGATACTTCCCGATTGGAGGGAGGAGGCGCGGGCCAAGCCTGCGACGAGGTTATGACCGAGTCGGGGCAAACGACAAGTGTAGGCGCCTATAGCCCGAACCACCGCTTGCGCCGGGTCGCGCCGAAGATGTCCTTGTCGCGGCGCAGGTCGGTCGAGGGGGCAAAATAGCTGCCGGTCGGCTTTGGCCCCGAGAAGAAATCCACCTCGACCTTGCCGATACGGCCGGCGCCAAACTCGATGTAGCAGGTGCCAAATCCGTCATAGAGCACCACGTCGCCGGACTGGCGGATCTTGGCGATGAGCGCGCTTGCCACTGCCTTGGCCGCGCCTTCTGCGAAAACACCGGCCTTGGGGGTGCCGGTCGCCGCGCCGTCGCCTACCGCATAGACATTGTCGAACCGGGTTTCGAGCGTTCGCGGATTGACCGGAATCCAGCCGTCCTCGGCCAGCCCGCTATCGAGCACGACCGGCGGCACGCGATGCTTGGGCACCCCAAGAAACAGATCGAACGCCATTTCGCGGTCGTCGTCGAGGGTGGCCACCTTGCGGTCATTATCCACCGACGCGATGCGATGACCCGGGATGAACTCGATATCCCGCTCGGCAAAGGCCTCGATCAGGGCCGCAGAGGTTTCCGGCGAGGGTGGCACCGGACTACCCAGCGGCAGCACCAGAGATATCTGGCACTTCTCGCGAATGCCGCGCTTGGCCAGATAGTCGTGCAGCATCAATGCGCATTCGCTGGGCGCCGGCGGACATTTGTATGGTGCGCCGCAAACGCCGACGATCGCGTGTCCACCGGTGAATTCGGGCAGAATGGCCTGCAGTTGCTCGGCACCGCGCAGGGAATAGAACTCGTTGCTGCCCGCCAATCCGGGCGTGGCATCGAAGTCATATTCCGCACCCAGCGCCACGATCAGGTAGTCAGCATCAAACACGCCATCATCGGTGGTAACGCTCCGCGCCACAGGATCGATGGCGGCAATGCTGCGCTTCAGCAGGGTCACGCCTGGCTTGGCATAGGCGGCATAGGGCATGCGCACTGCATCTAGTGGCTGATGGCCGAACATGATGTCGAGTTTGGAGAAGCCGAAGACGAAGGCGTCGGACTTGTCGATCAGCGTCACATCGATGCTGTCGCCCAAGGCTTCCGAAAGGAGTGTGGTCAATTCCAGCCCGCCGAAGCCGGCTCCAAGAACGAGAATACGCGGTTTGCCTTCGGTCATCTCAAGGACCCTTCAGCTTGGCGGTAGCTGCGCGGGCGCACTGTGTTTCGGCATCCGAACCGTGTCCAGCCCCCTGCCATGAACAGAAAGGATTAGCGGTGAGAAGAACGCCATCCTCGCCCTTTGGCTAAGGCCCGCGAGCGCATCGCGCCCTTGCCCTCTCACCCTCGCCGCCCTATAGCACGCTCATCCCCGTAGCGGCTGAGGTGCCCTTTCCATGTCCACCCGTCCCATCCGCATTGCCCCCTCGATCCTGTCTGCAGATTTCTCGCGTCTCGGCGAAGAAATCGCTGCGATCGATGCGGCGGGCGCGGACTATATCCATGTCGATGTGATGGACGGCCACTTCGTGCCCAATATCAGCTTCGGCCCGCTGGTGATGGCATCGGTGCGCAAGGCCACGGCCAAGCCGTTCGACGTGCACCTGATGATCGCGCCGGTGGATCCATACATCACCGCTTTCGCCAAGGCAGGCGCCGACATCATCACCGTCCATGCCGAAGCCGGCCCGCACCTGCATCGCACGCTGCAGGCCATCAAGGCCGAGGGCAAGAAAGCTGGCGTCGCCCTCAATCCAGCAACCCCCGTTTCCGCGCTGGAACACGTCATCGGCGATATCGACCTGCTGCTGATCATGTCGGTCAATCCCGGCTTTGGCGGCCAGAGCTTCATTCCCGAAGCGCTCACCAAACTGCGCCAGGCCAAGGCACTGATCGGCAATCGCGACATCGATCTTGAAGTCGATGGCGGCGTGACCGCCGACAATGCCCGCGCCATCGCTGACGCCGGCTGCAACGTGTTTGTCGCCGGATCGTCCGTCTACGGCGGCAATGACGCCACGACCTATGCCCCCCGCATCTCTGCCATCAGGCAGGCCGCAACCACTCGCCTCGCCTGAATCGAAATCTGAACCTGAAAGCTTAAGCCCATGATTCCGCGTTACTCTCGCCCCGAAATGGTCTCCATCTGGTCGGCCGAGACCCGGTTCGCTATCTGGTTCGAAATCGAGGCGCATGCCACCACCAAGCTCGCCGAGCTGGGCGTGGTCCCCAAGGAATCCGCCCAGAACATCTGGGATGTGATGAACGCCCGCAAGGCAGCGACCGGCGACTATGGCTTTGACGTTGCGCGCATCGACGAGATCGAACGCACCACCAAGCACGACGTCATCGCCTTCCTGACCCACCTGAGCGAAATCGTCGGCCCCGACGCCCGCTTCGTGCACCAGGGCATGACCAGCTCCGACATTCTGGACACCACCCTCTCGGTGCAGATGGCCCGCGCCGCGGACCTCCTGATCGCCGATGTCGATGCCCTGCTCGCAGCCATCAAGCGCCGCGCCTATGAGCACAAGGACACCATCACGATCGGACGCAGCCACGGCATTCATGCCGAGCCGACGACCTTTGGCGTCAAGCTGGCCGAAGCCTATGCCGAGTTCAGCCGCAATCGCGCCCGCCTCGTTGCGGCCCGTGCGGAAATCGCCACCGCCGCCATTTCCGGCGCCATTGGCTCCTTCGCCAACATTGACCCGCAGGTCGAGGAATATGTCGCCGAGAAGCTTGGTCTCGCCATCGAGCCCGTCTCGACCCAGGTGATCCCGCGCGACCGTCACGCCATGTTCTTCGCCACCCTCGGCGTTGTCGCCAGCTCGATCGAGCGCGTCGCCGTCGAAATCCGCCACCTGCAGCGCACCGAAGTCCTTGAAGCCGAGGAGTTCTTCTCCCCGGGCCAGAAGGGTAGCTCGGCTATGCCGCACAAGCGCAACCCCGTGTTGACCGAAAACCTGACCGGCCTTGCTCGTCTGGTTCGCGGCATGGTGACCCCGGCGCTGGAAAACGTCGCTCTCTGGCACGAGCGCGACATCTCGCACTCCTCGGTCGAGCGCATGATCGGCCCCGACGCCACGGTTACCCTCGACTTCGCGCTGGCCCGCCTCACCGGCGTAATCGACAAGCTGGTGGTCTATCCTGAGAACATGCGCCGCAATCTTGACCTGCTCGGCGGCCTGCACAACAGCCAGCGCGTCCTGCTCGCCCTGACCCAGGCCGGTTACAGCCGCGAGGACAGCTATGCAGCCGTGCAGCGGAACGCCATGAAGGTCTGGGAGCATCGCGGCGATCGCGCCGGCCTGTTTGCCCAGAACCTCAAGGCCGACCCCGAAGTGACTCTGAGCGATGCACAAATCGACGCCATGTTCGATGACGGCTACCACCTCAAGCACGTCGACACGATCTTCAAGCGGGTCTTTGGGGCATGAAGCTTTCCGAATGCGACATCCTGATCCTGCCCGGGCTTGGCGGTTGCAAGCCCGGACACTGGCAGTTGCGCTGGGCCGAACGCATGTCGTCCGCCGCGATTGTCGAGCAGGCCGACTGGTTTGAACCGGATCTGGATGATTGGGTCGCGACCATAGATCAGGCATGCCGGCTGACGACACGTCCGGTGGTCCTCGTGGCCCATTCGCTCGCCGTGGCGGCGGTGGCCCATGCAGCCCCGATGCTGCCGGCAAACGTCCGCGGCGCCTTCCTCGTCGCACCGACCGACGTGGAGCTCAGCCCGGAAGCGCCGGAGGAAACGCATGCTTTCCGCCCGATTCCGCGCGACCCGCTGCCCTTCCCGTCCCTGCTCGTCGCGTCGAGCAACGACCCCTATGTGTCGATCGATCGCGCCGTGGAATTCGCCACCTGCTGGGGTTCGGATTTCCATCAGGCAGGCGAGGCCGGGCACATCAATGTCGCGTCCGGCCATGGCCCCTGGCCCGAAGGCCTGCTGATGTTCACGCGACTGATGCAGCGCCTCCAGCCATAGCAAGTTCCAAGAAGGGCGCGTTCCGAAGAACCGCTTTCATAAAATCACCAGGTAATTGGTAGATTTAGCCTCGCTCCGCAGGCCGCCCTCTCCTACCCTTACAACACTTCACGCCAACAGCTTTTTGGGAGGCCACAATGAGCGTTAAATCCAAGCATCCAGAAACCCAGGGACTGCACGCCGGCTGGCGTTCCGATCCGACCACTGGCTCGGTCGCCGTGCCGATTTACCAGACCACCTCGTACCAGTTCGAAAGCAGCGAACACGCTTCGGACCTGTTCGCACTGCGCCAGCTCGGCAACATCTACACTCGCCTCGGCAACCCCACGACCGACGTGCTCGAGCAGCGCGTGGCCGCCCTTGAAGGCGGCGTGGCAGCGCTGGCCGTTGCATCGGGCCAGACGGCCACGGCCTATGCCGTGCAGAACCTCGCCATCGTCGGCGACAACATCGTGGCGTCGACCGACCTCTATGGCGGCAGCTACAACCTGTTCAAGAACACCTTCCGCGAAGCCGGCATCGAAGTGCGCTTCGTTGATCCGTCCGACCCGGAAAACTTCCGTCGCGCCACCGACGAGCGGACCCGCGCCTACTACGCCGAGACCCTGCCAAACCCCAAGCTCTCGGTCCTGCCGATTGCCGAAGTGGCCGCCATTGGCCGCGAATTTGGCATCCCGCTGATCGTTGACAACACTGCGGCTCCCCTCACCGCTCGCCCGTTCGAGCATGGTGCGGCGGTCGTGGTTTACTCCTCAACCAAATATCTGGGCGGCCACGGCACCTCGATCGGCGGCATCATCGTCGATGGCGGCAATTTCGACTGGGCCGCTTATCCGGAGCGCCAGCCCCTGCTCAATCGTCCGGACCCGGCTTATCACGGCGCCGTCTGGGTTGAGGCAGCCAAGCCGCTCGGCCCGATCGCCTATATCCTCAAGGCCCGCACCACGCTGCTGCGCACCCATGGCGCGGCGCTGTCGCCGTTCAACGCCTTCCTCACCATCCAGGGCCTCGAAACCCTCGCCCTGCGCGTGGATCGCCATTTCGAGAACGCCGAGAAGGTGGCCGCCTGGCTCGCCAAGCGCCCCGAAATCGTCTCGGTGAACCACCCGTCGCTGCAAACCGGCGCCCGCAAGGCCAATGCCGACAAGTATCTGACGCGCGGCAAGGGCGCCCTGCTGGGCTTCGAGCTGGCCGATGGCCGCGAGGCCGGCGCCCGCTTCATTGACTCGCTGAAGCTCTTCTACCACGCCGCCAATATCGGTGATGCGCGCTCGCTCGCCATCCACCCCGCGACCACCACCCACTCCCAGCTCTCCCCCGAGGAGCAGCTGTCCGCGGGCGTGACGCCAGGCTATGTGCGCCTCGCCATCGGCATCGAGCATATCGACGACATCCTGGCCGACCTCGATCAGCGCTGCAGGCGTCGAGCGAACTGGCCAAGGCGGCCGAGTAATCGCCCATCGCGCCGGCCCCTGGCGGGCCGGCGCCACCTTTGTGGCAAAGTGCCACCGTTGCGTCCGATTTGCGGACAGCCTGCCCATTTGTCTGGGCCAAAAATCGCCCACCTTGCCACAGACCCAACGCAATCCCCCGATTGCGTCAGAAATTGTGCCGGCGACGATTAAATTACCTTAACTTGTTGAATTCCCTCAAGCTTCGTAATGTCTCCGCGCAGGTTTGAACCCGCCGGCGGCACTGATAGCCGCGACCCGACGCGTCTAGAAAACCTGAACAACGGGCATCAGTCCCGACGTCTCACGGAGACAAGTCATGCGCAAAATTCTGGCTCCAGTAGCCATCATCCTGTTGGCAGTCGCACCCGGCGCCGCCTTTGCCGAAAACGCAATGGCGGCCCCGGTTGGCACGCCCGCGGCACCAGCGGCCACCGCACCCGCCGCAGCAGCAATGCCCGCCGACCAGTCGATCAAGGGCGTGGTCAAGGCATTCGACCTCAAGAACCATACGCTGACGCTTGATAACGGCATCGCCTACGTCTTGCCGACCAGCTTCAAGGATCCCGGCCTCAAGGCGGGCGAGAAGGTCACCATTATGTGGCACATGGACGGCAAGAACTACGACGCAACCCAGGTCACGATTGGGTAGTCTCGGCTATCTCAAATCGTCTCCCCACAACGATCAGGAGGCCATCGGCCCCCTGATCGTCTTTTTGCGCTTTCGCTAGGCGAAGCTAATCGATCCGACGAACCGTGAAGCGCGTCGGACGCTCATTGCTCCCCTCGACGGGCCGATAGTCACAGACCAGGCTCGAGAGAAACGGCCGGTTTGGATCAAGGATCAAGGCCAGCAGGCCCAGTACGAGGTTGGGCCTGCAGGTCATCGTGTCGGCGCTCCAGGCGACGCCATTGCCGCACGAGGTACGGCGCAGTTGAACATTCACCGTAGTGCCACGCCCAGTCCAGTCGAGGCGGCCGTTGCACCGCACCCCGCCGCCCGACACCGAATAGGTGCCGCGCTGTAGCAGGCAGAATTCCAGTCGGTACTTTCCGTAAATCCGCCCGGAGCTGCGATAACAGCCCGAGACTATAGCGCCCCCAGGAACATCCGGAACGATGACGCGGGTTTCATTGCCCTGGGCGTAGGCAACGCCGCCCATCAACAGTCCCCCCAACAACGCAACGATCAGGCTGAAATAGCGAACAAGTCCACGCATTTCTCTTCCCTTCCGATACAGCGGGAAGAACTATGAACCTGTATGCCCACAAAACAAAGGGGAGCCGACCTCACGATCAACTCCCCGTATTCAATTGTAGCAAACTTCCTAGTCTTCGGCTGCAACCTGCTCATTGGCGGTCACGACCAGCTGGGCCATCTTTTGGCGAATCACGTCATCGCCGATCGAGACACCCTTGGCCCTGAGATCGCCGGACACTTTGCGGAAAACGTCCTCGTCGCCGGCTTCCTCAAAGTCTGCGGCAACAACTTCAGCGGCATAAGCATTTGCGGCATCGCCGGTGTGCCCTAGCAGTTCTGCGACCCAGATTCCGAGCAGCCTGTTGCGGCGGGCTTCCGCCTTGAACTTCTTTTCAGCGTCGAAGGCGTATTTCGCCTCCTGGCCCTTCTGACGATCCTCGAACTGGCTCATGCAATTCTCCCGGTAGCGTACAAAAACGACTATTTAGCTTATCCAATCGACATAGGCGGTCCGGGAGGTCAAATCAACGGGCGGCCCTACGTTCCGGCCTTCCGAAGGGCCTATCGCCCCCTGCACAGGTGACGTGATGCAAAAGAGCTTGCATCTTGGCCGCGTTCTGGCGCATGAAGCGGCCAAATTCTCCCTCCATCTACAAGTCCGGATTCCACATGAACCGTCGGCGTAAAATCTACGAGGGCAAGGCCAAGATCCTTTTCGAAGGTCCCGAGCCCGGCACTCTGGTTCAGTACTTCAAGGACGACACGACCGCCGGCGACGGCGCGCGCCACGAGATCATCGATGGCAAGGGCGTTCTGAACAACCGCATCTCCGAGTTTGTGTTCACCAAGCTCAATGGCCTCGGCATTCCGACTCACTTCATTCGCCGCATCAACATGCGCGAGCAGCTGATCAAGGAAGTCGAGATCATCCCGCTCGAGATCATCGTGCGCAATTATGCCGCCGGCTCGCTGGTGAAGCGCCTCGGTCTCGAACCCGGCACCCAGCTGCCGCGCTCGATCATCGAATTCTGCTACAAGGACGATGCTCTGCATGACCCCATGGTCAGCGAAGAGCACATCACCGCTTTCGGCTGGGCCACTCCAGCCGAACTCGATGACATCATGAGCCTGGCCATCCGCGTCAACGACTTCCTGACCGGCCTGTTCATGGGTGTTGGCATCCAACTGGTCGACTTCAAGATCGAATGCGGCCGGCTCTATGAGGGCGACCTCATGCGTATCGTGCTGGCTGACGAGATCTCCCCCGACAGCTGCCGTCTGTGGGACGTCAAGACACGCACCAAGATGGACAAGGATCGCTTCCGCGAGAACCTTGGCGGCCTCATCGAGAACTACCGCGAAGTCGCCCAGCGTCTGGGCATCCTTGTTGAAACCGACAATGCGCTGACCACCGGTCCGCGTCTGGTTCAGTAGTTTTCTCGCAGTAGTCTTTTCGAAAGCCCAGGTATTTTGATGAAAGCGCGTGTCACCGTTACCCTCAAGGCTGGCGTCCTCGATCCGCAGGGCCAGGCCATCGAAGGTTCTCTGAAAAGCCTGGGCTTTGCCGGCGTTAACGCTGTCCGGCAAGGCAAGGTGTTTGATCTGGTCCTGGATGGAACGGACGTTGAAGCGGCGCGTTCTGCGCTCAACAGCATGTGTGAGAAGCTGCTGGCCAACACCGTGATCGAAAACTACTCCGTCGAAATTTCAAATTAACGCCTTCGGGCGATAATAATTGTCGCGCCGACCATTGGCGCAGGACCATACCGCCATGCTCAAAACCATTTCTCTCTCGGTTATGTTCGTCGCCACCCTCGGCCTGATTTTTGCGGCCTATGCTTCGGTGCCGGTGTAAGACGATCACCGTCGGCAATAGCCTGACGAATTAGCAAAGCCGTCCGCGATGGATTGATATCCGCGCGGCGGCTTTTCTGTTTTTACCGCCCGGCAGCGGTGCTCCGGTTAGTCAAATTCTTACCAATACTGCAATTGCCCCCTGGCGTGACGGTCTCATTACGCATGCGAAAGCAACTTCGCGGTATTCTGCCTCCACTTTTGGGGGACATGAGATGACGGGATCAGCCAAACGGGTGGAATGGGTGGATATGGCCAAGGGCCTTTCCATCTTTCTGGTCGTGATGATGTATGCAGCCTCCAGCGTCGGGGAAGACACGGGCGGTGTCGGCGCGCTGCACTGGGCCATCGCTTTCGCCACCCCGTTTCGAATGCCGGAATTCTTCCTGATCTCGGGGCTTTTCCTGTCGCAGGTGATCGACCGTCCATGGCGCGCCTTCGCAGACCGCCGGGTGGTCCACTACCTCTACTTCTACGCGCTCTGGGCCTTGATCCACATCGTGTTCAAGGTGGGTCTGCTTTCGGCCAACCCGGTGGGTGCCGTGGAGCAACTCGCCTGGGCCGTCGTGCAGCCCTATGGGGTCCTGTGGTTCATCTACATGCTGGCCGTGGTCAGCGCCGCCACCAAGCTGCTGCATGACCTGCGTGCGCCGGTCTGGGCGGTGTTTGGGGTCGCGGCAATCCTGCAGATCGTCCCCATCCATACCGGCAGCTACCTCCTCGATCAGTTCGCCGAGTACTTCGTGTATTTCTATGCTGGGTTCGTCATGGCCCCGGCCCTGTTCCGCCTTACTGCACACGCCCTGGACAATATCCCGGTCGCGCTGGGAGGCCTGGCTATCTGGGCCATCCTCAATGCTGCGCTGGTATTCCTCGGCGGCTTCAGGATGGACCCCATCCATCCGGTGATGGGCTATGCCGGTCTGCCCGGCCTTCATCTCGCTCTCGCGCTCACCGGCACGGCCGCCCTTTGCGTCATTGCCGCACTGCTGACGCGCCTGCCATGGATGAACTGGCTGCGCTGGATGGGCACCCAGTCGCTGGTGGTCTACGTGGCCTTCGTGCTGCCCATGGGCATTGCCCGCACCATCCTGATCAAGGTCGGCATTGATGAGCCTACCCTGCTCAGCCTCGCGACCATGGCGATCGCCATCGTCTCACCGCTCGTCCTGTACTGGATCGTGCAGCGCGTCGGCTTTGGCCACTTCCTGTTCGAGCGCCCGGCCTGGGCCCACCTACCTGGCACATACCGAGGCGCTAAGCCCACCAACAAGCCGGTCAGCACCCCGGCCGAGTAACACTTTCGAGCCATTCGCTTCACAGGGCCGGGATATGCACTCCCGGCCCTTGCCTTTTGCGCCAAGACTCATCACAAGGGCCTCGCTAACCCCTGACATAGCGAGGACCAGCCGATGAAATCCGCCGTCATCGTCTTTCCCGGTTTGAATCGCGACCGCGACATGATCGCGGCGCTGACCAAGGTTTCCGGCACCGCCCCTGCGACGGTCTGGCATCAAGATGCCGACTTGCCGGATGTGGACCTGATCGTGATCCCCGGTGGCTTTTCCTACGGCGACTACCTTCGCTGTGGCGCCATCGCCGCGCGCTCGCCGATCATGGACCGCGTCCGTGAACGCGCCGCCAAGGGTGTGAAGGTTCTGGGCGTCTGTAACGGCTTCCAGATTCTCATCGAGGCAGGCCTGCTGCCCGGCGCGCTGATGCGCAACATGAGCCTCAAATTCGTCTGCCGCGAGGTCAAGCTCGAGGTCACCAACGCTAACACCGACTTCACCCGCGGCTACACGCAGGGCCAGGTGTTCCGTTGCCCGGTGGCGCACCACGACGGCAACTATTTCGCCGACGCCGAAACCGTCGCTCGCCTCGAGGGCAATGGCCAGGTGGCCTTCCGCTACGCTGAAGGCACCAACCCCAACGGCTCGATCAACGACATCGCCGGCATCTTCAACGAGCAGAAGAACGTGCTGGGCCTGATGCCCCACCCCGAGAACCTCATCGAAGCGGCCCATGGCGGCGACGATGGCCGAGCATTGTTCACGGGTCTGCTGGGCAAGGCTGCCTGATGAACCTGCGCGCACCAGTTGCTCCAGCGCGATTGTTGCTGGGGCTCGGCTTGCTATTCGGCATGGTCGGACTGGTGCTGCAATTCAGCCTGTCGATTCCCAACATGCTCAATAGTGGCCGCGACATGCCTGGTGCACTCGGCCACTTTTTTTCGTTCTATACGATCCTGACCAACATCACGCTGGTTCTGATCTACGCCTCCGAAGTGCTGCCCCTGGGCTGGCTGGATGTGTTCCGCCGCCCGCTGGTGCGCGGCTTCATGGCGGCCAATATCGCGCTGGTCAGCATCTTCGTGTTCTTCGTGCTGCGTCATCTCTATGTGCTGGAAGGCGCCTGGCTGCTGGCCGACAATATCCTGCACTACCTCTGCCCGATCCTCTACCTGATGTGGTGGGGCCTGGCGCAGCGTCACGGCCAACTGGAATGGCGCAACCTGCCGGTAATGCTGGCGCCGACGCTGGTCTATTTCGTCTATGCCATGGCGCGCGGCGCCTGGGTGCAAGAATACCCCTACCCCATTCTGAACGCCATTGAGCTGGGCTACCCACAGGTGCTGCTCAATGCCGTTGCCATGACAGCGCTGCTTGGCGCGCTGTGCCTCATCATCATTGGTCTCGACCAATGGCTTGCCCGCCCCTCCCGGACAGTACGCTCATGACCTATCAGAACAACATCACCATCACCGCCCAGCTCGTTGCCGACCACGGCCTCAAACCCGACGAGTTCGACAAGATCGTTGCGCTGATCGGCCGTCAGCCAACCTATACCGAGCTCGGCATTTTCTCGGCGATGTGGAACGAGCACTGCTCGTACAAGTCGTCCAAGAAGTGGCTGAAGACCCTGCCGACCACTGGCCCCCGCGTGATCCAGGGCCCCGGCGAGAATGCCGGCGTGGTCGATATCGGCGACGGCCAGGCGATCGTCTTCAAGATGGAATCGCACAACCACCCCAGCTTCATCGAGCCCTATCAGGGCGCGGCGACTGGCGTTGGCGGCATTCTGCGCGACGTCTTCACCATGGGCGCCCGCCCGGTGGCGGCAATGAACGCACTGCGCTTCGGTTCGCCCGACCATGAGAAGACCCGTCACCTGGTCAACGGCGTCGTCGCTGGCGTTGGTGGCTATGGCAATGCGTTCGGTGTGCCGACCGTCGGCGGCGAAGTCGAATTCGACGCTCGCTACAATGGCAATATCCTCGTCAACGCTTTCGCGGCTGGCCTTGCTGACACGGACAAGATCTTCTACTCCAAGGCCGAAGGCGTTGGCCTTCCCGTCGTTTATCTCGGCGCCAAGACCGGCCGTGACGGCGTTGGCGGTGCGACCATGGCGTCGGCCGAATTCGGCGACGACATCGAAGAGAAGCGCCCCACAGTGCAGGTTGGCGACCCCTTCACCGAGAAGCGCCTGCTCGAGGCCTGCCTGGAGCTGATGCAGACCGGCGCGGTTATCGCCATCCAGGACATGGGCGCAGCCGGCCTCACCTGTTCGGCCGTCGAAATGGGCGCCAAGGGCGACCTCGGCATCGAACTCGACCTCGACAAGGTGCCGGTGCGTGAAGAGCACATGACCCCCTACGAGATGATGCTCAGCGAAAGCCAGGAGCGCATGCTCATGGTGCTGCATCCCGAGAAGGAAGCCGCCGCGCGCGCCGTGTTTGAGAAGTGGGAACTCGACTTCGCCACCGTTGGCCACACCACTGACGACCTGCGCTTCCGCGTGATGTGGCAGGGCGAAGAAGTCGCCAATCTGCCGATCAAGGATCTCGGCGACGAAGCTCCAGAATATGACCGTCCGTGGGTCGAGCCCAAGAAGCTGCCGATGCTGGCCGCCGACGACGTCCCGCAGATGGACGTGGCCGACGCCCTGCTCAAGCTGATGGGCGGCCACCAGGTTTCCTCGCGCCGCTGGGTCTATGAGCAGTATGACACGCTGATCCAGGGTAATTCGCTGCAGCGCCCCGGTGGCGATGCCGGCGTCATCCGCGTCGAAGGCCATGCCACAAAGGGCCTCGCCTTCACCTCCGACGTGACCCCGCGCTATTGCGAAGCCGACCCCTATGAAGGCGGCAAGCAGGCCGTGGCCGAATGCTGGCGCAACCTGACCGCGACCGGCGCCGAGCCGCTGGCGGCGACCGACAACCTCAATTTTGGCAATCCCGAACGCCCCGAAATCATGGGCCAGCTGGTGCATGCCATCAAGGGCATCGGCGAGGCCTGCAAGGCGCTGGATTTCCCGATCGTTTCGGGCAACGTGTCGCTTTACAACGAGACCAACGGCCAGGGCATCCTGCCGACCCCGACCATTGGCGGCGTCGGCCTGCTGCCCGACTGGAACCAGATGGCACGCATCGGCTTTGCCGCTGCCGACCAGGTGATCCTGCTCGTTGGTGCCCCGGCCAATCGCGGCACCCATCTCGGCCAGTCGGTCTATCTGCGTGACCTGTTTGGCCGTGCCGATGGCGCACCGCCGCCGGTCGATCTTGCCCATGAACGCCGCACCGGCGACTTCGTGCGCAAGCTGATCCGCTCGGGTGTCGCAACGGCCGTGCACGACCTTTCCGACGGCGGCCTTGGCGTTGGCCTTGCCGAAATGGCTGTCGCCTCGGGCATTGGCGCAACCGTTGTCGACATCGAAGGCCACGACCCTATTTTGCAGTATTTCGGCGAAGACCAGGGCCGTTACCTCGTCGCGATCAACCTCGACCCGCAGGGCGAAGAGATTGCGGCGCTCTGGGCCGAAGCCGAGTCGCTGGGCATTTTCGCCCCGTGGATCGGCACGACCGGTGGCACCGACCTGGTTCTGGGCGCGGCGCGTCCGGTAGCTGTCGCCGATCTCAAGGCTGCCCATGAAGGCTGGTTCCCCAGCTATATGGACGGCGAGGCTGCATAATCGTTTGATCTGCCTTATGATCGCCGCTCTTTGGAGTGCTTTGGCACCCTAGGGCGGCGTCATATTTTGGAGCAAACGATGAACTTTCGACCGGCGATCGGCTACATTCTGGCAGCCACTTTCAGCCTCATGCCCGTGACCGCCTTCGCCCAGTCGCTTACCGTGACCGGGTCGCCACTGCCCGATCAGCCCTATACCCTCATCTATCCCGACGTGATGGTTTCCTCCGGTGAAATCGGTGGTCCGCTGACCATCAATCACCCCGGTGCGCCACTGCAATGCGTGCTGACTGTGGTCCCCGTTGATGACACGACATGGACTGCCGAAGGGGCACTGGCCGCGCTCGATGATGCCGCCGTGACCCAGGGCTGGGGCGAGACCCTGCCCGGCTTTGTGCTTGGCCCCAAGGGCACCACCCAGTTCCAGAGCAACACGGCGCTGATCTACGAAGGGACCAGCACCGATTCTGCGCAGGGCGTGCCGCTGACCATCGTGCACACCGAAACCGTGGATAGCGGCAACGGCTATACGCTCGATTGCATCTACTCGACCGCAGAGGCCGAGCGGGCCCGCCCTCTGGTTGACTTCATCATCGCCAATTTCTCGACCAAGCAGGACGCCCAGCCCCTTCCCGCTCCCTGATCGGAGCGGCCCATATTGAAGGCACCCGACCTCCGTGCCATATGGATGGTATATGTCCGGCACCCCGCCGGTGTTACCAAGGAGTAGAGCCATGCCCATGGATGCGAGCGAAATTGAACGCCGGATCAAGGCTGCTCTGCCCGATGCCGAAATCGAGCTGCGCGACCTTGCCGGCGACGGTGATCATTGGGCCGCAACGGTCATTTCCGAACAGTTCCGTGGCAAGACGCGCGTGCAGCAGCACAAGATCGTCTATGACGCCTTCCAGGGAGACATGGGCGGTGCCCTCCATGCACTCGCCCTGCAGACCAACGTCCCGGAATAGCCCGCGATGACGCTGCGCGATTCGCTCGAGCTGATCCGCACCGTCCGACCCGATGCCGGCACCGCCGCCATCGAGCACGAAATCAATGCCGAGCGGGCTTCCTCGCTCGGCGCCGCTGAGCAGCGCGTCATCGCCGCCATCGCGGCTCTGCAGACCGCCGCCGAAGATCGCCCCACCGCACTCGACAAGGCCCGCCAGATGGTCTGGGCCTATTTCGTGCAGCGCGAACTGATCGGCTTCCGCCGGCACAATGACGTGATTCAAGAACTCAACATCCCCAGCGAAGTCCTTGCCGGACTTGGCGCAATTCCCAAGACCGCCCGTTGACCCGCGCGGTATTCTTCGACGTCGATGGCGTGTTGGTGCATGGCATGCACGCCAATCCCGAGCACGTTCGCCGTTGGGACACCTCCCTGATGGAGGACATGGGCGTAGACCCAGTCCGCTTCACCGAAGAGTTCATCTTCGACATCTTCATCAAGAAGGTCGTCGTCGGGCAAATGTCGGTGATCGACGCGCTGGAACGCCGGCTGCCGAGCCTGGGTTATTCGGGATCTCCCGTTGTGTTCAACCACTACTGGCTGACCCGGGACAGCGTGCTCAACGAAAACCTGCTGGCGATCATCCGAAAACTCAAGTCGCGCTCCGATCTCCGCCTGTTCATCGCCACCAACCAGGAGCACCTGCGCGCAAACTGGCTTTGGACCCAGCTTAAGCTCGGCGAGCTGTTCGAGGATATCTTTTACTCGGCCCGCGTCGGCGTGCGGAAGCCGGAGAAAGGGTTCTTCGATTTCGTGGAACAACGCATCGGGCCGCAGGCGGAACCACCGTTATTCTTCGATGACACGCCGAAAGTAGTCGACGGCGCGCGCCGCCATGGCTGGGAAGCTGTGCAGTTCGATACGGTCGCCGATTGCGCCAACCACCCCTGGATCGCGGCGCGCCTCGCCTAGGCTTTCACAATCTTCGGCGCCCGGCGATGGTGATCTCGACACCGCCCAAGTCCTGTCATATCTAAAGGCAACAGCACCGGCTCTTGACCCCGGCAACGAAAGGTTTCTCCCATGAGCGATATCAACGCCTTCATCGACGAAAAGGTGAAGAATAACGACGTCTTCCTCTTCATGAAGGGCTCGCCCGACTTCCCGCAATGCGGCTTCTCGGGTCAGGTTGTTCAGATCCTCAACTACCTCGGCGTGACCTATGGGAGTGCCAACGTGCTCGAGAGCGAAGAGCTGCGCGACGGCATCAAGGCCTACACCAACTGGCCGACGATCCCCCAGCTCTACGTGAAGGGCGAGTTTGTCGGCGGCGCTGACATCGTCCGCGAGATGTTCCAGGCAGGCGAACTGCAGACGCACATGCAGAACGCCGGCATCGAGATCAAGCAGACCGCCTGATCGACTTCTGACTATTGTTTCAGACGCCGGGCCCAAAGCCCGGCGTTGCTGTTTGCGGGGGAGCTCAATCCCATAAGCGGGCGTGATGACTACCATTCCGCAATATTGTTTTCCCTTGTCGCCGCCACGTCGTAGGTAGGAAGCCCATTTGGAAGGCCTGTCATGACGCAAACCATGCGCTCCGCCGTACCCCTACTGGTGCTGATCATCGCCGGGTGCCTTGTCGCCGCCATTGGCAATGGCGTGCGGACCGGCTTTGGCCTGTTCACCCTGCCCATGAGCGCTGATCTCGGCCTTACCCGCGAGGGCTGGGGCATGGCCATGGCTATCCAGAACCTGGCATGGGGCATCGCCCAGCCCTTCGCAGGCGCCTGGGCCGACCGCTACGGCACCGGCCGTGTGCTGGCCGGCGGCGCCCTGCTCTATGCACTGGGCGTCGTGCTAATGGCCCTTTCCCCCAATGCCTCGACGCTCGCAGTGACCGCCGGCATCATCACCGGCGTCGGCATCGCCATTTCCTCGTTCAGCGTCGTGATGGTGGCGTTTGGCCGCTCGGTGCCGCAGGAGAAGCGCACACTGATCTTCGGCGTCGCCACCGCCGCGTCCTCGTTCGGCCAGTTCGTCTTTGCCCCGATCACCGTCGGCTTCATCAACGCCTTTGGCTGGCAATCTGCCCTGATCTGGCTGGCCGCGATCCTGCTGCTGATCGTGCCGCTGAGCTTTGCCCTGCGCGGCAAATCCGAGGCCACGGCGACGGGTGAAGCCGACTTGCCCTTCATGGAAGCGCTGTCAAAGGCCTGGGGTTATGGCTCCTATCGCCTGCTGGTCATCGGCTTCTTCGTCTGTGGCTTCCACATCGCCTTCATCAACGTCCACCTGCCCGCCTATCTGGTCGAGTGCGGGTTGCCGCCCGAAAGCGGCGGCTGGGCCATTGCCATCATCGGCCTGTTCAACATCGCCGGTTCGCTCCTGTCGGGTTGGCTGGGCGGCCGTTTCCCCAAGCAGATCCTGCTGGCCAGCATCTACCTGCTGCGCGCCATCGCGATCGGGCTGTTCCTGCTGTTCCCGGTGAGCGAACTGACCGCCTATGCCTTCGGCGCCGCCATGGGCCTGCTTTGGCTCTCGACCGTCCCGCTGACGGCCGGGCTCGTGACCCTGTTCTTTGGTGCCCGCTATATGGGCATGCTCTATGGCGTGGCCTTCTTCAGCCATCAGCTGGGCTCGTTCACGGGAATCTGGCTGGGCGGATTCGCCTATGACCACACCGGGTCCTATGCGCTGGTCTGGTATCTCGGCATCATCCTGGGCGTCGCCTCGGCGGCCATACACCTGCCGATCAACGAGCTCCGCGCACCGAAATTCGCGCTTAAGGCTGCATAGCAGCCAATCATCGGCTGTTGCCGATATAAGCTTGCCAAAGTTGCGTGCGCGGTTCATGTTTCGCGCACGTTTTCGCGACGCCGCCGTTCTGCGTCGACTTTCCAACGAGATTTCCCCATGACTGATCACTTCAAGCGGGTGCTTTCTCGCCCTGAATTCATTGCCCTTATTGCCGCGCTGATGGCCCTCAACGCGCTGGCCATCGACGTCATGCTGCCCGCCCTGCCCTACATGGGCGAGGCGCTTGGCGTGACCAGTGAGAACGAGCGGCAGTTCGTGATCACGGCCTATATGCTCGGCATGGGCATCGCCGTGCTGGCCTTTGGCCCGCTGACCGACCGCTTCGGCCGTCGAGCGCCGCTGCTGGTGGGCATTGCTGTCTACATCGTCGCCGCTGTTGTCGCCGCCTTCGCGCCGAGCTTTGCCTTGTTGCTGGTGCTGCGCTTCATCCAGGGCGCCGGTGCCGCCAGCGTTCGCGTCATCGCCACCGCCGTGGTCCGCGATCGGTATTCGGGCCGCGAGATGGCCGAAGTCATGTCGCTGACCTTCATGGTGTTCATGGCCATTCCGATCATTGCGCCGGGCATCGGTCAGGTGCTGCTGCTGACCGGGCCGTGGCAGACCATCTTCATCTTTATGGGCCTGCTGGCCGCCGCCTTCTGGCTGTGGACCTATTTCCGCCTGCCCGAGACGCTGCCGATGACCAGCCGCCGCCCGCTGAGCTTCAGCGGGATCACCAGCGGTTTCGTCATCGTCTTCACCAATCGGGTGGCGCTGTTCTATGCGCTCGCGGGCACGTTCCTGTTCGGCGCGCTGTTCGGCTTCATCAGCTCGGCGCAGCAGATCTATGTCGATATCTACCAGCTCGGCGTCTATTTCCCCGTCGCTTTCGCAGCCATGGCTGGCCTGATGGCCGTGTCGTCCTTCACCAACTCGCGCATCGTGCGCCGGCTGGGCATGCGGCGGCTCTCGCATGGGGCCATGCTGTCCTTCACCGTGTTCAGCGGGATCTGGCTGGCCTTCGCCCTGAGCGGCTGGCTGCCGCTGTGGCTGTTCTTCTCCCTGCTCTCGGTCATCATGTTCAGCTTCGGCTGGGCCTCGTCCAACATGAACTCGCTCTCCATGGAACCGCTCGGCGCCGTCGCCGGCACCGCCTCGGCCGTGTTCGGCTTCATCCAGACCGTGGGCGGCGCGCTGATCGGCAGCTATGTCGGCCAGCTGTTCAACGGCACCACGGTGCCGACCGCCCTGGGCTATTTCGGCATGGGCGTGCTGGCGCTGATCTGCATCCTTGTTGCAGAGAGCGGACGCCTGTTCGGCGTGGGTGAGCAATATGCCCAGGCCGAGGCAGCGGTCGAAATGGGTCACTGACCACTGGCTGGTGGAATCTCGATCTGCCCGCGATCGTGGTAGACGTGATCCACCAGCCCCCAATCCCGCGCCTGCTCTGGCGACATGAAGTTGTCGCGCTCCATGGCCGCCTCGACCTCCTCGTAGCTTCGACCGCAATGCTTGGAGAAGAGGTTGTGCATCAACCGCTTGAGCCGCCTGCTCTCCTCGGCATGGATCAGAATATCGGTCACCTTACCCTGATAGCCGCCGCTGGGCTGGTGGAGCATGATCGAGGCATTGGGCAGGCAGATGCGGCTACCAGGCTCGCCCGCCATCAACAGGAATGACCCCGCCGACATGGCCATGCCCATGCAGAGCGTGCCAACCGGCGCCTTGATGAACTGCATCGTGTCGTACATGGCCAGGGCCGACGTCACCACGCCACCGGGCGAATTGATGTAGAGCGAGATTTCCTTCTTGGGGTTCTCGGCCTCGAGGAACAGCAGCTGGGCGCAGACGAGAGCCGCCATGTTGTCCTCGATCTCGCCGTTGACGAAGATGATCCGCTCGCGCAGCAGCCGTGAATAGATGTCGAAGGATCGTTCGCCACGCGAGGTTTGCTCGACGACCATCGGGACGAGTTGCATCATGTCGCGCATCGGCGACCTCCGTTCTGCAATGAGATTGGGTTGGGGCTAGGCGGCCAGCATGACCGGACCGGCCAGGTTGGAATTGGCGGCGGCCGGGACGGCCAGCGGCGCATGGGTCAGGCGGAACCAGGTGCCGCCCTCGCCTGTCGGCGTCAGCTCGAAGGTCACGAGACTATCTTCCATGCCGAGGATTGTGCCTTCGCCCGCTTCGCGCCAGCGGTAGGTCAGCGTGCGGTTTTCCTCGGCCGAGACGACCGCCAGATCCAGATCGCGTTCCGGCTTGAGCCAGCGCTCGAGATATTCGGGGACGGTGAGCGCCCGCCAGACCTTTTCGGGCGGCGCGTCGAGCGCGCATTCGAACACCAGGACGTCGGATTCGGGTGTCGTCATTGATCCATCTCCTTGAGCAGGTCCTTGAGGGCTTCGACACGATCGGGCCAGAAGGCGCGATACCTGGCGAGCCAGGCGTGTAGCGGCTCGAGGCCTGCGGCCTCGACGCGATAGTTGATGTGGCGGCCCTCGCGACGGCTGCTGACCAGCCCTGCCCCGCGGAGCACCGCCAGGTGCTGGGACATGGCCGGCTGCGAGATGGCGAATCCCTCGCCCAACTCGCTGGCCGTCATTTCCGCTCCCGCCAGCCGTTCAAGCACCGCGCGGCGGGTGGGATCGGACAGCACCTTGAAGATATCAACGTCGCTCATGTCGTCATATAAGCACAGACTTATGGGTCATCGCAAGGGCGAGCGAAAACACCGCTCCGGCTTGCACCTGTCGGTTGATGTGCAGGCGATACACGCGGCGAGACCCAGCCCCGTGAAGTAGTAAAAGGTGAGGCCAGGCCTCGCCGCATGCGCTGGGATTTCTGGTGGGCGGACTATCTGGTGAGGCTTGCCTCACCTTCCGCGGACCCACGGGGTTTACGAACATCCCCCGCTCCCAACAGCTCCCTGACGGCCGGTTCGCGCGACCCGCTGTGTGTCAGAGTAGTGGGAGGAGAGTGCCACAGAGTTTTGGCGCGGGGATAAGCTGGATGAGTTTGGGGCGTTGAGCCCCCACGTAGCCTCCCCCTGAAGGGGGAGGAATGGGCTGGTGGGTGGGGGCCGGCTAGAACGTAAACACTTCCCGGCGCAGATCTTGCCAGCTGTCGCGGTTGATGGCGACCAGCAGGCCGCCGTCGACATGGCTGGGGCGGTAGGGCGAGCCATCGAGGCGGGCGGCGTAGGCGCCGGCTTCCTGGCTGATCAGCACGCCGGCGAGGTGATCCCACGGCATCAGCTTGTTGTAGCTGAGAAAATGGCCGTGGCCGGATACGAAGGCGCGGTATTCGTGGCCCGCGCAGCGGTAGTTCGACATCAGCCGAACCTTGGCGGTATTGGCCAGAATCTGCGGGCGCAAGGCGGCGGGCATGTAGGCGACGGAGGCGGACCCGACCATTTCATTGAGCGGCACGGCGGCGGCGGCATGGAGGCGCACAGCTTCGCCATTGGGACGGCGCAGCCAGGCGCCGCTGCCCTTCTCGGCCATGACCCAGTCATCGCCCATCGGGTCGTAGATGATGCCGGCCACGGTTTCCCCGCCCGACACCACCGATGCCATGGTGGCAAAGAGCGGCAGGCCGGCAGCGTAATTGGCCGTGCCATCGATCGGGTCGACCACGACCGCCAGATCAGCATCGGCGAGTCGCGCCAACAGAGCCTGATCGGCAGCGACTGATTCCTCGCCGACAAACAGCGCCTGGGGCATCCACTGCGCAATGCGGGACTTGATGACCTGTTCGGTGGCCACGTCGGCCTCAGTCACCAGATCGATGGCTTCGGTCTTGGCCTGCACCATGGAGGCATCGAGCCGGCGGAAACGCGGCAAGGCTTCAGCGCGCGCCGCATCGCGGAGGATGGCAGCGAGGTCCATGATATCGAAGGTCACGAAGCGGTCCTTTTGTCGTTGAGGGCGGCAAAGTCGAACAATTTGGTATCCAGCATGTGGCTGGCGTTAACGTTGCCCAGCGCGCGGATCATGACGTCCTTGCGGCCGGGCATGCGCTTTTCGATGTCGGTAAGCATGGCCTTCATGGCGTTGCGCTCAAGCCCGTCCTGGCTGCCGCAGAGGTCGCAGGGGATGATCGGGAAGGCCATGGCGTCGGAAAAGCGCTGCAGGTCTTCCTCGGCGCAGTAGATCAGCGGGCGCAGCACTTCCACATCGCCATCGTCATTGAGCAGGCGTGGCGGCATGGCAGCGAGCTTGCCGCCGTGGAACATGTTCATAAAGAAGGTTTCGAGGCTGTCATCGCGGTGATGGCCGAGGACCAGCGCAGTACACCCCTCCTCACGCGCGATGCGATAGAGGTTGCCGCGACGCAAGCGCGAGCAGAGCGAGCAATAGGTGGCGCCCGCCGGTAGCTTCTGGGTGACGATCGAATAGGTGTCCTTGTATTCGATGCGATGCTGGATCCCGAGACCCGTCAGGAACTCCGGCAAGATGTGCTTGGGGAAATTCGGCTGGCCCTGATCGAGATTGCAGGCCAGCAGCTCCACCGGCAGCAGGCCACGCCATTTGAGATCGAGCAGCAGCGCGAGCAGCCCATAGCTGTCCTTACCGCCGGACAGGGCAACGAGCCACTTCTCGCCAGGACGGACCATGGCGAACTTTTCCAGCGCCTCTCGCGTATTGCGGATCAGGCGCTTGCGCAGCTTATTGAACTCCACCGTGCGCGGGGCATTGGCATAGATCGGGTGCGCGCCGGTGACGTCCTCGTCCGCCGCGTCCATGACCGCAGTCACTGCCTCACTCATTGCCGCACTCATGGCGAAACTCTCTTTCTTCGTGTCGCGTTGCTGATAGCGCTCCTTGCCGCCAAGGGGAAGGAAAACCGGGGAGGCGCAACCTTACCAAGGTTTAATTTCAGCTTCTTGCTTCGGTCCCAAAGCGACAGTTAGATGACTGCATCCACTCGACACCCAGGAGTCTCGCGGTGTTTCGCTCCTTCTTCCCCGTACCCAAGCTATTCTTCGGTTCAGCCGCCATTTGGTTGCTGGCCACTGTGATCATCTGGTTCGCCGTTGGCGAGCCGATCCGCGCCGTGATCGGCCTTGATCGCTTCACCCATCCGGCCATCGTCGCCACCGAGCTTCCGGCCGATCAGCCGACCACCGCCGATGACCCGACAAGTGCCCAACCGGCGGCGAGCGCCGACCAGACCAACCCCAACGCGCCGGCCAGCACCGAAAGCGCGAGCCCGTCACAACAGGCCGCAGCGGCCGGGGCCGCCGAATCCTCGGTGGGCAACTTCCTCAATGCCGATCGCATCTGGCTGTACCAGTATGTGCTGATGGTCGCGCTGGCCTTTTGCCTGTTCTGGTACTTCTACAAGCGCAACGAGTGGTACTGGTGGAGCGTGGTCGGATCGACCTGTATCCTGCTGGTGATCTACTTCCAGGTGCAGGTGGAAGCCTTCGTCAACGAGTGGTCCGGCGTGTTCTTCGACATGATCCAGCTGGCGCTGACGCAACCGCGATCGGTGGAACCGGCCCGGTTCTATGGCGAGGTGTTCACGCTGTTCGTGGTGCTGATGCCAACCATTCTGGTGGCCGTGCTGCTAGCCTTCTTCACCTCGCACTACGTGTTCCGTTGGCGCAAGGCGATGAACTTCTACTACATGGCGCACTGGCCCGCGATCCGTCAGACCGAAGGCGCGGCACAGCGCGTTCAGGAAGACACGATGCGCTTCGCCTCCATCGTGGAAGATCTGGGCACGGCCTTCTTCGGGTCGCTGATCACGCTGGTCGTGTTCCTGCCGATCCTGTGGGGGCTGTCGAGCACCATCACCGAGCTGCCGATCTTCGGCAACGTACCGGGGAGCCTCGTCTGGGTGGCCCTGGCGGCCGCCATCTTCGGCACGATCCTGCTGGCCGTGGTGGGCGTCAAGCTGCCGGGGCTGAACTTTGCCAACCAGCGCGTCGAGGCGGCCTACCGCAAGGAACTGGTGTTCGGTGAAGACCACGCCGAGCGGGCAGAACCGCCGACGGTCAAGGAGCTCTTTGCCGGCGTGCAGAAGAACTACTTCCGGCTCTACTACCACTACACCTACTTCAACCTGGCGCGGTACGCCTACCTCAACCTCGTCGGCTATGTGCCGCTGCTGACCATGGCGCCGACCATTCTGGCCGGTGCGCTGACCATGGGCGTCTACCAGCAGGTGCAGATCGCCTTCGGGCAGGTGTCGTCCTCGTTCCAGTTCTTCGCCCGCGCATGGACCACCATCGTCGAGCTGCAGTCGGTCTATATGCGCCTGCGGCTGTTCGAGAGCTACATCCCGCAGGAGCAGGAAGCCATCAAGGTCAGCGTCAGCGACGCGACTGCGTGATGGGTTCTCGTCCGCACCTCTCCCCGCTGGGGAGAGGTCTGGCGGGAACCTTCATCCAAGATCACACCAAACGCCTGCGCTGCACACGGACTTGATCCGTGGGCCCTTCGTCTCGCCCTCGGATCAAGTCCGAGGGCAGCGCGGTGGGTGGTCGGACTTCGGTGTCTCCAAGCGACAAGTCCGATGCTGCAGGCGGCCTCGGACTTGGATGCCGGTCTGCTCAAAGCACACACGCAAAACAAAAGGGCCGCTCCGAAGAGCGGCCCTTTCTAATTCTGGAAACCTACTGCGATTAACGCGAGTAGAATTCGACGACCAGGTTCGGTTCCATCTGGACCGGGTACGGCACGTCCGACAGAGCGGGAACGCGCACGAAGGTCGCGGTCATCTTGTTGTGGTCGACTTCGACGTAATCAGGAACGTCGCGCTCGGCCAGCTGCGAAGCTTCGATCAGCACGGTGAGCTGCTTGGAGCGCTCGCGCACTTCAACCTTGTCGCCAACCTTGACCTGGTAGGACGGAATGTTGACGCGCTTGCCGTTGACCAGCACGTGGCCGTGCGACACGAACTGGCGCGCAGCAAACACGGTGGTGACGAACTTTGCACGATACACGATCGCGTCCAGACGGCTCTCGAGCAGGCCGATCAGGTTCTCGCCGGTGTCGCCCTTGACGCGGGCAGCTTCGTTGTAGAGGCGCTTGAACGCCTTTTCAGTGATGGTGCCGTAGTAGCCCTTGAGCTTCTGCTTGGCGCGCAGCTGCAGACCGTAGTCCGACAGCTTGCCCTTGCGGCGCTGACCGTGCTGGCCGGGGCCATAGGCACGGGCGTTGAGCGGGGACTTCGGACGGCCCCAGATGTTTTCGCCAAGACGGCGGTCAATTTTGTACTTGGCTGAATGACGCTTCGACATCGCGTATCCTTCTTAAAAGTTGAATGGATCGCGCCCTCCTCTGCCACCCTCGCGGATGACCGACAGACCCCAATTATGTTAGGAATCCCGGGTGCGCCTATGGGCCATGGGCCCGAATAGGTGGCCGCGTGATAGCTTTGGGGGGCACAGGAGTCAAGCGCTGCGGGCACTTTAGCACCCGATTGCCCGGCTCATTTAACCTAGTGGGCTAGTCCACCATCTTGCGGTGCAGCGTGCGCTGGTTGCGCAGGCCGGGGAACAGGCGGCTCCACAGCACCGCAACGATGATGGCACCGGCACCGCCCACCGCCACGGCGGCAACCGGACCGATGAAATGCGCGACCGTTCCGGCGCGGAATTCACCCAGTTCGTTGGACGCGCCGATAAACACTGAATTCACCGCATTGACGCGCCCGCGCACCTCTTCGGGCGTCCAGAGCTGCATGATGGTTTCGCGAATCGTGACGCTCACCATGTCGGAGGCCCCCACCAGCGCCAGCGCCGGGATGGAGATCCAGACCGTGGTGGACAGGCCGAAGATCAACGTGAACAGACCGAACAGTCCGACGAACAGGAACAGCAATCTGCCCGCATGGTCGCGGATGGGGAAGCGCGTCAGCACGATGGCCATCAGCAGTGCGCCAATGCCGGGCGCGGCGCGCAGCATGCCCAGCTCTTCGGGCCCCGCATGCAGGATGTCCTTGGCATAGACCGGCAGCAGGGCCACGGCTCCGCCCATCAGCACGGCGAACATGTCGAGCGAGATGGCGCCCAGCACCACCTTGTTGGAGAAGATGTAGCGGAAGCCGCCGAACATGGTCTCGAGGCTCGTTGCCTGGTGGGAATCGCGCTGCTTGGGCTTGGGGATCAGCAGTACGCAGCCCACTGCCAGCACCAGCAGCACTGCGGCCGTGCCGAAGGCAACAACCGGGGCAATGCCATAGAGCAGGCCACCGGCAGCCGGGCCCATGATCGAAGCCATCTGCCATGCGGAGGCGTTGACGGTGATGGCGTTGGACAACGCTTCCGGCGGCACAAGATTGGGCGCCAGCGACTGCGCCGCGGGGCTCCAGAACGCGCGGGCCGTGCCCAGCACGATGAGAATACCGAAGATCGGCCAGACCTCATGCGCCTCGGCATTGACGAAAGCCAAGAAACCCAGCGCGCAAATCAGTTCGACCGAGAGACACACCGCCATGATGCCACGCCGATTGAAACGGTCAGCCGTGAGGCCCGTGATCAGGATCAGCAGCAGCGCTGGCAGGAAAAGGCTCAGCCCCACAAGGCCGAGCAGAAACACGTTGCCGGTGACGTCGTAGATCTGCCAGGCGATCGACACCGACATGATCTGAACGGCAAAGCTCACCAGCAATGTGGTGAGCCAGAAGAAGCGAAAGCCGACATAGGTGAAGGCCAGGCGGGACGGTGCGGTATCGGCTGCTGTGGTCATGCGCTTGGAGTGACACGCCAGATTGTCGCAGTCAAAGCCGATACCGGCGGAATCCGTCCGGTCAGCGCAAATATTGGGCGCGCGCCTTACTCGTCCTTTGGCGTTTCTTCCTGCTTCTTCTGCCGATTGGGGTTGGGGCGCTCGTGGCGGCGGTCGATCGAGGAAATGACGCCGCGCAGGGTGCGGATTTCCTGGGCCGAGAAATTGCCGCGTGACAGGGCCGTGCGCAGGTTGTCGATCATGCCGGGACGCTTTTCAGGCGTGGTGAAGAAGCCGCTCTGGTCCAGCACCCCTTCGAGATGCTCGAACAGGCCAACCAGCTCGCTCTTGGGCGCAACCTCGCGCAGGCCGCTGTCAAAAGGTAGAGACGCGGCCTGCCCCGACTGGCGACGCCACTCATAGGCCAGGATCAGCACGGCCTGGGCAATATTGAGCGAGGCGAAGGCCGGCTCGACCGGCAGGGTGACGATGGTATCGGCCAGCGCTACTTCTTCGTTGAGCAAGCCCCACTTCTCGCGGCCGAACAGCAGGCCGACGCCATTACCCGCCCGGACCTGCGCTACCATACGGACAGCAGCCTCGTCGGGGCCGATTACTTCTTTTTGGAGATCACGAGAGCGCGCCGTGGTCGCGAGAACCAGCGTGAGGTCGGACACCGCCTCTTCAAGCGTCTCGAACACCCGGACGCGCTCGATGACATGATCGGCGCGCGACGCCGCGGCGATGGCGCGCTCATTGGGCCAGCCATCGCGCGGGCGCACAAGGCGCAGGTCCCACAGGCCGAAATTGGCCATGGCGCGCGCCGCCGTGCCGATATTCTCGCCAAGCTGGGGCTCGCACAGGATTACCGCCGGCGAAGGCAGCAGCTCAATTTTGATAGATGTGTCGGTTCCGGCCATGGCACCCAACTGAAAAAGTTCAGGCGCTCATAGCCGGTTTTTCCCCATGAGGGCAATTCAAGCCACGCGATGACGCGGGGGTAAAGACTTGACCTTGGTGGCCGTCATCCATTCCCGGTCGAGGATGGCGAAATGCAGTTCCTCGTCCCACTCCCCCTGAAACAGGGCGTGCTCGCGGTAATGCGCCTCAAGCCGCATGCCCAGTTGCTGCATCAGCTTGATCGAGTGGTGATTGCGTCCGTCACTGCGGGCGAAGACGCGATGAATATGAAAATGCTCGAAGGCGAGATCGAAAATCGCGCTCAGGGCCTCGCGCAGATAACCCTGCCCGGCAAAGGTGGGGTTGCTGCAAAAACGGACTTCCCCCTGCCCCGACGTCGCATCGGACCAATGCAGGGATACGTGCCCGATCAAGGTCTGGTCGCCCTTGCGGATCATGGCCAGCGTCAGCGTATCGCCCGGACGTTGCAGGGCAACATGGCTGCGCATGACATTGAGGGCTTCACCCACCTCGGCCTGATCTCGGGCGCGGCTGAACACATAGCGCTGCATCGAAGGCAGGACGTGATAGGCAAAAAGGGCTTCTGCGTCGCACCGCTCGAATGTGCGCAAGATCAACCGGTCGGTCTCGATTGGCAGAGTTGGTGTAGACATGAATACGTGGCTCCCTGACATGCGTGACGACCCATGCCAACAACGCCTCCGGATTCAGGGTAGTTCCTGCCCCTGCCCTAGAAAATCCTACTCATCAGTGTCCGGTTTTTGGTCGCCGCCGGGTGGCACCGAGGCTCGCATAGCCCGCCATTCCCGCTGCAAAATGGCGTAGATGAACTCCTCGTCCCACTCGTTCTTGAACAGGGCATGCTCACGAAAATGTGCCTCGCGGCGCATGCCCAGCCGTTCCATCAGGCGCCACGACGCATCATTGCGCACGTCGCATCGGGCAGAGACGCGGTGGATATCGCCGGGGCCGAAAGCCAGGTCGAGCATGGCGTCGGCTGCCTCCGTGGCAAAGCCCTGCCGCTGGTAATGCGGGTCGAAAATCCAGCCGACCTCGGCCTGCCGCGCGTCAACGCTCCTCCAGATCAGCGAGACCTCGCCGATCAGGGTCGCCGACTGGGTCAGCTCGACCCCCAGGATAATCTTGTCGCCCTCGGCCTCGAACGCCACCTGGGTGACGCGCTGCTGCACGGCCAGCGCACATTCCTCGCGACTCAGGGGCACGTCGAACAGGTAGCGCGCCACATCTTCGCGGCGGCGATAGGAATAGACCGCATCGACATCGCCCCGGGTGAACGGGCGCAACGTCAGCCGGGCCGTGCGCAATGGATAGTGTGGATAGAGCGGCATGCCTTCCCCCGTCTGGCGCCGCACTTTCGCGAGTGTGATGCGCAAACGCAAGGGACCGCCTTGCCCGCACCCAAACTGCGTGCCAGCCTCGGTCCATGACCAATGCGCCCCGCCCCGCCATCGACCTCACCGCCACCTGCGCCTGCGGCGCCATCACCATGTCCGTCAGTGGGCAAGTCGTTTCTATGCTGCAATGCGCGTGCCTCGACTGCCAACGCGCCACCGGGGCCGGCCATAGCGATGTTGCGGCGGTGCATGCCGAAGCCATCCGGGTTCAGGGCGCGACGAAATCGTTCAACCGGCCGAGCGCTTCAGGCGCCACCTTCACCCGTCACTTCTGCCCCGAATGCGGCACCGGCATCTTTGGACAAAGCTCACGAGCGCCAGCCCTGCGCCTGTTCATGGTGGGATTCTTCGCCGGTCAGAACGACTGGTTCGCGCCCAACCAGCTGATCTTTGCCCGCAGCCATCCCCATTGGGATCTCATCGCCGACCACCTGCCGCGACACGCCACCTATAGGGAGGCCGCCAATGAGCCTGGCATCTGAAGAACTCTCCGACCGCATTCGGGCCCTTCTGGCACCGCGCCTCGTCGTCACCGAACAGCGAATGTTTGGCGGCACCTGCTTCATGCTCAATGGCAACATGCTGGTGGGCCCTCTCAAGGATGGCGGACTGCTCGTTCGCGTGGGCAAGGAGGCTCATGAGCAGACCTTGGCCTTGCCGGGCGCCCGCCCCATGCAGATGGGCCCCAAGACCATGGCCGGCTTCATCGAGGTCACCGGCGATATGCTGGAGGACGACGAAGCCCTGCTCGGCTGGATCGACCGGGCGCTGGCATTCGTCGAGACGCTGCCGCCCAAATAGCATTGCAACGTGACATCTGCTGCTAACGGCAAGGGCCCATGCCGAGGCTGACTTTGCGCAAATGCAGCCCAATGCTATAGGCACACCGAAGTGGCCATGGGGCCGACAAGCGGATTTCAGGGAGAAAGTTCTGATGAGCAAAATCAAGGTCGCCAATCCTGTCGTGGATCTCGATGGCGATGAAATGACCCGGATCATCTGGCAGGCGATCAAGGACAAGCTCATCCATCCCTACCTCGACCTGCCAATCGAATATTATGACCTGAGCGTTGAAAGCCGCGATGCGACCAACGACCAGATCACCATCGACGCAGCCCATGCCATCCAGAAGCATGGCGTCGGCATCAAGTGCGCAACCATCACCCCCGATGAGCAGCGCGTTGAAGAATTCAAGCTCAAGAAGATGTGGAAGTCGCCCAACGGCACCATCCGCAACATCCTGGGCGGCGTGATCTTCCGTGAACCCATCATCTGCAAGAACGTGCCGCGCCTGGTGCCGGGCTGGACCCAGCCGATCATCGTCGGCCGCCACGCTTTCGGTGACCAGTATCGCGCCACCGACTTCCTGTTCCCCGGCAAGGGCACGCTGTCGATCAAGTTCACCGGCGAAGATGGCAAGGTCATCGAGCACGAAGTCTATCAGGCTCCGGGCGCCGGCGTGGCGATGGCCATGTACAACCTCGACGACTCGATCCGCGATTTCGCCTATTCGAGCTTCAACTACGGCCTCGCCCGCGGCGTGCCGGTGTACCTGTCCACCAAGAACACCATCCTCAAGGCCTATGACGGCCGCTTCAAGGATATCTTCCAGGAGATCTACGAGGCCGCATTCAAGGAAAAGTTCGAAGCTGCCAAGATCTGGTACGAGCACCGCCTGATCGACGACATGGTCGCCTCGGCCCTCAAGTGGTCCGGCGGTTACGTCTGGGCGTGCAAGAACTACGACGGCGACGTGCAGTCCGACATCGTGGCGCAGGGCTTCGGCTCGCTCGGCCTGATGACCTCGGTTCTGGCTACGCCCGATGGCAAGATCGTGGAAGCCGAAGCCGCCCACGGCACGGTGACCCGTCACTACCGTCAGCACCAGCAGGGCAAGGAAACCTCGACCAACTCGACCGCGTCGATCTTCGCCTGGACCCGTGGCCTGGCTCACCGCGCCAAGCTGGACGACAACGAGGCGCTCGCCAAGTTCGCGCTGACCCTCGAAAAGGTCACCGTCGACACCATCGAAGAAGGCAAGATGACCAAGGACCTGTCCCTGCTCGTCGGCCCCGATCAGCCGTGGCTCTCGACCCTCGGCTTCCTCGATGCGATCGACCAGAACCTGCAGAAGGCCATGGCGTAAGCATCCCGCCACGCAGCAATTTCGAGGCCGGGTCCATGTGACCCGGCCTTTCTTTTTGTTCCCGCCCGGCTCACACTGCGGGCAAACGGAGAATTGGCATGCCCCAAGGCACCGGCACCAAGGACGATCCCTGGCTACTCAAGACCCCGCCCGGCACGTCCGACATCACCCTCTATCGCGCTCCCGAGGCTGATCCTCCGGCGCTGGTCTGCAATGCCGGCGGCACCGAACTGCGCTATCACCTGCGCTGCATCGAAGACCTCCATGCCATGCTCAAGGCCCATGGCGACTGGATGGAACTGGGCAATGCCGATGAACAGAAACCGGCCAAGGAGGGCACGGTGGAGGCGTGGGCCCGCTCGCCGGACAATCCCGTCGGCGGCTGGTATGGCATCCGCAAGGGCTATCGCGGGCGCTTCGGCAATTACGTGCCGCCCGTGCTCGAAGCGCTGGGCCTGGTGGAGCTGGAGCACAACCCACGCAACAACCGGGCCCGCGCCCTCTAGCGGCTGGCGCGCCGAAATTCGCTCTCGACCTTGTGATGCTGGCTCACCCCACCAATATGGAGCGGGCCAGCATCATCATTTTGAGGAGATGACTTTTGCGTAGCTTCCAGACACTCGCGCTTGCCGGTTCCCTCAGCCTTGCCATGCTTGGCGCGGCCGCGGCGCAGGAGCGCAGCTTCGACCTCACCGGCTTCGAAAAGCTCGATATCAGCACCGGGCTCGATGCCGTGGTGACCCTGGGCGACACCTTTTCGGTGACGGCCCAGTCCCGCAATCAGGACGTTCTCGACAAGCTTGAAGTCACGGTATCGGGCGACACGCTGAGTGCTCGCATCGAGAGCAACTTCTTCGAATTCATCATCAGCGGCGGGCTGGTCGGCCAGTTACTGGGTGGTGGCAATGCGGCCACGGTGCTCATCACCCTGCCCACCCTCACCGCGGTCAATGCCAGCGCGGGAGCCGATGTCGACATCACCGCACCCACGGGAGACCTGGCGGTAGACGTGTCCAGCGGCGCCGACGTCAACGTCATCAGCGGCGCGCTCGGCAAGATCTCGGTCAATGCCTCAAGCGGGGCCGATGCCGAACTGAGCGGCACCTGTGACACGATCGAGGCCAGTGCATCGAGCGGCGCCAGTGTCGATGCCGAAAAGCTGGTCTGCGTCACGGCCGTGGCAGATGCTTCGAGTGGCGGCGATATTTCGCTTCACGCCACCGGGAGCCTCAAGGCCAATGCCTCGAGCGGCGGCGATATCGAGGTTTCCGGCAACCCGCCCAAGACCGACATCAACCGCTCCAGCGGCGGCGGCGTGTCGATGGAATAAATGGAAGGGGCGCCCCGCACGGAGGCGCCCCTTCTGCCTACTTGGTCTTGCCGCCCTTGGCCGGCTCAGTGAGGCTGAGCTCGGAACGCTCCCCGGCGGTGACGGTGACCGGAGTTTCACTGGTGGCGCCATCCTTGCGGGTGAACACCACGTAGTCGCCTTCGGCTAAAGTGGTCTGCAGGTCCGGGCCGTAGCCGTAGAAGAACGACGCGCGCTTTCCCTCAAGGTTTTTGGCGGCCCCGAACACTTCGATATATTCGTCGCCCGGCGAGGTGACAGCGAGGATGCCGGCATTCATCAGCACGGGCACCTCCACCAGTTCGCCGGTCTTGACCGAGAACGGCACTTCGCCGCTGGCCCCGCCAAGCTTGTAGCGCGCGACATAGTCCCCTTCGGCCAGATCGAAGGCGACGTCGCCGCCATAGGCATAGGCCACCGATTTGCGCGAGCCATCGAGTGCCTTTTGCGCGCCCAGTACCTCGATAAAAATGTCAGCCTCAACGGGCGTACCCGGCACATATTCCGAAGCGACGCGCGCCCGGCCTGCCCCGACGATCACATCCTCATCGATGGTTGAGCCGGCCTTGGCATCATAGCTGCGGGTCACCGTGGCCTCGCCGATCGAAACAATGGCCTCGATGGCACCAGCCGGCACGACCAGATCGGTATCGCCGTAATTGGTGGTGACATATTCCCCGGCATGATGGATTTCGACCGTCGCATCCTCGTCGATCTCGGCGCCATCGCTGGCCCGGGGACGGAGCTTGAGAATGGCGCCATTGAGCACGAAATGCGGCCTGGCAACCTCATCGGCCACGATGGTGACCGGCTGCGATGCGCTGGCATAGCCCAGCGTGGCGGTCATGATGTAATCGCCCGGCTCAATGCTGCCCTTGAAGGTCGAGTAATAGTCGGTGCCGACATAGTCGCCCTTGCTGCCATCGGCAGCCACCCTGTGCCATTCCCAAACGATGCTGTCCTTGCCATCGACGATATCCGGCCCGCCTTCCGAGAGGGTGGCGGTCGGCTGCACGTTGAACGCTGCAACTGGTTCAGGCTCCGGTTCCGGGGCGGGCTCGGGTTCGGCCTGGGTGACTTCGGCGACGGTGGCGGTCAGCGCATCGACCAGCGCCGCACCGTCATTGGCCGACAGATATTTGCCACCGGTATTCTCGGCGAGGCACGCCACCTGCTGCCCCTCTTCATCGGAAAGCCCGAAGCCAAGCACATGCGTGGTGAAATCAATGCCGCGCGCCTCCAGGTCGGATGCCAGTGCGCAGGGATCGACCTCGCAGGTTTCAAGTCCATCGGTGATCAGGATCACCGTGGCCTTGTGCTCGGTGAACTGCAGCTCATCGGCGGCCAGCCGAACCGCGTCCGAGATCGGGGTCATGCCCTTGGGATTGATGCCCTTGGCAGCGGCGATGATGGCCTCGGCTGTACCGGCAGCAGGCGCGACCAGCATTTCGATATCGCCGCAGTTCCCCTTCTCGCGATGGCCATAGGTCATCAGCCCAAGTTCGAGATCCTCCGGCAGCGTCGACAGTACGGACTGCAGCGTTTGCCGCGCAATAGTGATGCGGGCTTCTCCCTCGATCTGCGCCCACATTGAGCCCGAGCCATCGAGCACGATCACGGCCCTTTCGGCGGCAGCCGATGGCAAGGCAAGAGCGAGCGCCACAGCGGCGCTAATGACGATATTTCGAAATAACCGCATGAATTGCACCCTCCAAGTGAGCCAGTATTCTATCCAATACTGACCAACATCGCGCAATTCACAACACGGGCTAGCTGACACGGCGATGAATGCTGCGTTCACCGAGACTTCAATTGACCGCCTGCGGATGTCGGGTGCAAAACCGGGAGCATGGCCGTCCCCTGCCTCACTTCAATCGCAAATGCTACGAATTCTCCCGGGCAAAGGGGGAATCATGAAGCGCATCTTGATTGCAGCGGCGGTGTTGATCGCGGCCATTTATGTGTTCAACGCCAGCTGGCGCGTCGCCGCGCCGGCCGATCCGGAAGTCGCACTGATTTCGCATCGCGGCGTGCACCAGACCTTCGACCGCAGCAATCTTGAGAACGACACCTGCACGGCCGAACTGATCTATCCCCCCACCCACGACTACCTCGAGAACACTATTGCCTCGATGCAGGCCGCCTTCGCCGCAGGCGCCGATATCGTTGAACTCGACGTTCATCCCACGACCGACGGTCAGTTTGCCGTGATGCATGACTGGACCATCGATTGCCGCACGGAGGGCACCGGCGAAACCCGCAGCCACGACATGGCCTATCTGCGCACCCTCGACATTGGCTATGGCTACACCGCTGACGGCGGCGCGACCTACCCGCTGCGCGGCAAGGGCGTGGGACTGATGCCCGAACTTGGAGACGTGCTGACGGCGATGCCGGAGCAGCGCTTCCTGGTCAATTTCAAGAGCCGCGAAGCCCGCGAGGGGGACATGCTTGCCGCCCTGATGGATAAGCGCCCAGAATGGCGCAATGCCGTCTGGGGCGCCTATGGCGGCGACGAGCCGACCTATCAGGCCGCCGGGCAGATCGATGGGCTTTACGTCTGGTCACGCCGGGGCCTGGTCGATTGCCTTGCCCAATATGTCGGGCTCGGCTGGACCGGCTACGTGCCCGATGCCTGCCGCAACACGATGGTCATGCTCCCCATCAACGTCGCGCCGTGGGTCTGGGGCTGGCCCAACCTGTTCATCGAGCGCGTGCAGAGCGTCGGCAGCGAGGTCATCCTGCTGGGCCCCTATGGCGCCGGCGACCCCGGCACGGCCGGTATCGACACGCTCGACGTGCTGGCGCAGGTACCCCCGCAGTTCGACGGCTATATCTGGACCAACCGGATCGAAGTCATCGGCCCCGCCATGGCCAAACAATAAATCCGGCCGAACGACAATATCCATCGACGGAAGTGTCTTCTCGCCCTAGGCTGGGCATAATCTATTACAAGCACTCATATTTCTGGATTTGCCATGCCGGTCGGCGTGTTTTACGCGGTGGTCGCTTACTCGGTTTATTCTTGCGGCGACGCCATCATCAAGGGCTTCGGGCAAAGCCTGTCCGTCTTTGAGATTGGCTTCTTCATTGCCGTCTTCAGCCTGTTTCCGGCCCTGTTCGCCAAACCCAAGGGCGAGCGGTGGCGCGATAGCCTCCAACTCACTCATCCGCTGCTGGTGCATCTGCGTTCGTTCAGCGGCGTAGCCTCATCGATCCTGGTGACCTTCGCCTTCGTCACCATTCCCTTTGCCGAAACCTATTCGCTGGTTTTCCTGATGCCGCTATTCATCACCGCCATGTCGGTGCTGGTGCTCAAGGAACGAGTGGATGTGACGCGCTGGACCCTCCTCGCGGTCGGATTTCTCGGCGTCATGCTGGTGGTGCGGCCCGGCTTCCGCGACCTGCAGCTGGGGCATCTCGCCGCCGTGTGCTGCGCATTCTTCGGGGCAACGACCACGACAGTGCTGCGCATCGTCGCGCCGATCGAGAAGCGCGTCAGCCTGATCGCGCTGCCGGCCGTCTATCTGATCATCGCCAATGCGGTGCTGATGATCCCGACCTTCGTGGTGCCGACGCTGCTACAGCTGGCACTATTGGCCGCCTCGGGGGCGCTGGTTGGACTTGGGCACATTCTGCTGATTGCGGCGACCCGCAACGCCCCGGCCAGCCAGATCGCACCGATCCAGTATGTGCAGATCGTCTGGGCCATCGGGCTGGGGGCCTTCTTCTTCGCCGAGCACCCGGACCTGCTGGCCTATATCGGCCTTGCGGTGGTGATCGCCTCGGGCCTGATCACCGTATTTTTCGACGGCGCACGCACCCGGATCGCCGGGCGCTTCGCCGAATATCGCGCGGTCCGGCCGGGCCCGCCGACCAATATTACCGAGGTGCAGGGCCCGGAAATATAGAGGTCCGCGGCTATGGCCGCTGCCTCCGGGCACTTGTATGGTACCTAATATTGCCGAGTCTTGTTCCCCATTTTTCTGGATGTTGCGATGCCGGTCGGCGTCTTTTTTGCCTTCCTGGCCTATGCCAGCTTTTCGGTCGGCGACGCTCTGATCAAGACCGTCGGCACGGGCGTATCGGTGTTCGAGATGGCGTTCTTCACCACCATCTTCTCGGTCATTCCCGTCATCGTGACCAATCGTCATGAGCGCTGGAGCGAGGTGTTCCAGCTGCGCCATAAATGGCTGCTGCAGCTGCGCTGCCTCACCGCCATCGGCGGCACATCCTGCGTGATGTATGCCTTCACCCACATACCCTTTGCCGAGGTCTATTCCATCGGCTTCATGACCCCGATCGTGGTCACGGCGCTGTCGGTTCTGGTGTTGAAGGAGCATGTGCGGCGCCTGCGCTGGGTGCTGCTGTTCATTGGCTTCCTCGGCGTGCTGCTGGTCGTTCGCCCCGGGGTCAAAAGCCTTGAGCTCGGCCACCTAGCCGCCTTTGCCAGCATCTTTTTCGGCGCCACGACGTCGGTCATCCTGCGCCATATCGCGGCAACCGAGCGACGGATCAGCATCGTGGCCATCGTGGCGCTCTATTCGCTCGGCTTCAATTTCGTGCTGATGCTGCCCAGCTTCGTCTGGCCGACCTGGGAACAGCTTGGAGTCTTTGCGATGATCGGGCTGATTGGTGGCGTTGGCGGCCTTCTGATCATTCGGGCGACCAAGACAACGCCGGCCAATCTGGTTGCCCCCGTGCAGTATAGTCAGCTGATCTGGGCAATCGTGCTCGGTGCGGCCTTCTTTGGCGAAATGCCCGACCTGCTTGCCATCGTCGGCCTGTTCGTCGTGCTGGCGGCCGGCCTTGCCAATGTGCTGACCGAGAAGATGAAGATCGTCTGGAAGCCGCGGCTGTTCTTCTATCGCACCGGACTTTAGACACTGAATCAAAAATCCCCGCTAATGCGGGGATTTTCATATTCATTGCAGGCTTAACTTAGAGCGCGCCGCGCACCGCGGCGATGGCTTCGTCGGCCTTGGAGCCATCCGGTCCGCCACCCTGGGCCATGTCGGGACGGCCGCCGCCGCCCTGCCCGCCAAGCGCGGCCGTGGCCAGCTTGATCAGGTTGCCGGCGGCATAACGGCCGGTCAGGTCGTCGGTAACGCCAATGGCGACGGTGCCCTTGCCGTCTTCGCCCTTGAGCACGACGGTGACGACGCCCGAGCCGATACGCTTCTTTTCGGTATCGACCAGACCCTTGACGTCCTTGGCCGGAATGCCCTCGACGGTGCGGCCGACATAGGTAACGCCGTTGACCGTTTCGTCGGCGGTCGCTGCGGCGCCTGCGCCGGTGCCGCCCAGAGCCAGCTTCTTGCGGGCGTCGGTCAGCTCGCGCTCGATCTTCTTGATGTTCTCCTGCAGCGCACCGATGCGATCGAGAACTTCATGATTGCCCGAACGCAGCAGGCCGGCCGCTGCATTGACGATGGCAACATTGGTGTTGCCGCGATGGCGGGCAGCCTTGCCGGTCAGCGCCTCGATGCGGCGCACGCCGGCACCAACCGCGCTTTCAGCGACGATCGAAACCAGACCAATATCGCCGGTGCGGCGCACATGGGTGCCGCCGCAAAGCTCGACCGACCAGCCCAGGCCATTGCCGGTGGGCTCGCCCATGGCAACGACGCGAACTTCATCGCTATACTTTTCGCCGAACAGCGCGCGGGCACCCGATTCCTTGGCTTCCTCGACGCCCATCAGGCGCGTTTCGACCGGGGTGTTCTGCAGGACGATGGCGTTGGCCATGTCCTCCACTTCGACCATTTCCTGCTCGGTCATGGGCTTGGTGTGGACAAAATCAAAACGCAGGCGGTCGGGAGACACCAGCGACCCCTTCTGGGCAACGTGATCGCCCAGCACGATGCGTAGGGCTTCGTGCAGCAGGTGCGTGGCCGAGTGGTTGGCACGGATCGACGAACGGCGCTCGTGATCGACGACCAGCGTGAGCGGCTGGCCGACCTTGAGCGTTCCTTCGGTGACGGTGACCTTGTGGGCAAAGACGCCATGGAACTTCTGCGTTTCGGTGACCTTGGCCGCAACACCTTCGCCGGTCATGACGCCGGTATCGCCAACCTGGCCGCCGCTTTCGCCATAGAAGGGGGTCTGGTTGAGGACGACAAAGCCCTCCTCGCCGGACGCCAGGGTTGCGACTTCAGCACCATTCTTGAGAATGGCTTTGACTTCACCTTCGGCCGTTTCGGTTTCGTAGCCGAGGAACTCGGTCGGACCAACTTTGTCGGCAAGGCCATACCAGACGGTGTCGGTGGCCGCTTCGCCAGAACCGGACCAGCTCTTGCGGGCTTCGGCCTTCTGGGCGGCCATGGCCGCGTCGAAGCCGGGCTGATCGACCGTGATGCCGCGCAGGCGCAGCGCATCTTCAGTCAGATCGAGCGGGAAACCATAGGTGTCATAGAGCTTGAACGCCGTGCCGCCGGAGAGGACAGCGCCTTCGCCCATGTCCTTGGTCTCGTCGGCCAGAATCTGCAGGCCGCGGCCCAAAGTCTTGAGGAAGCGACCTTCTTCGAGGCGGACGGTCTCGGCGATCATGGCTTCGCCACGGCTGAGTTCGGGATAGGCCTGGCCCATCTCGCGCACCAGCGTCGGCACAAGCTTGTAGATCACCGGCTCGGACGAACCGAGCAGGGTCGCGTGACGCATTGCGCGGCGCATGATGCGGCGCAGCACATAACCACGGCCTTCATTGGAGGGCAGCACGCCTTCAGCAATGAGGAAGCTCATGGAGCGGAGGTGATCGGCGATGACGCGCAGGCTTCGATTGCCTTCGCCATTGATCTCGGCGCCGGTTGCCTGGGCGGCAGCACCAATCAGCGACTTGAACAAGTCGATATCGTAGTTGTCGTGCACACCCTGCATAACAGCAGCGACGCGCTCGAGGCCCATGCCGGTGTCGATCGAGGGACGCGGCAGCGCGGTGCGCGATCCGTCGCCATACTGCTCATACTGCATGAACACCAGGTTCCAGATCTCGATCCAGCGATCGCCATCTTCTTCCGGCGAACCCGGAGGGCCACCCCAGACGTGTTCGCCGTGGTCGTAGAAGATTTCCGAGCACGGGCCGCACGGACCGGTATCGCCCATCTGCCAGAAGTTAGATTTGGCGCCGAGCCGCACGATGCGATCCTCGGACAGGCCGGCAATCTTCTTCCAGAGTTCCATCGCCTCGTCATCGTCCTGGTAGACGGTGACCATCAGCTTGTCCTTGGGCAGGCCCCAATCCTTGGTCAGCAGGTTCCAGGCCAGTTCGATCGCGCGGTCCTTGAAATAGTCGCCGAACGAGAAATTGCCGAGCATCTCGAAGAAGGTGTGGTGGCGCGCAGTGAAGCCCACATTATCGAGGTCATTGTGCTTGCCGCCGGCACGCACGCATTTCTGCGCCGTCGTGGCCCGCGAATAGGGACGCTTTTCGACACCGGTAAAGGTGTTCTTGAACTGCACCATGCCCGAATTGGTGAACATCAGCGTCGGGTCATTGCGCGGAACCAGCGGGCTCGACGCCACGGCCTCATGACCATTGCGGGCAAAGTAGTCGACGAAGCTCGAACGGAGGTCGTTTACGCTGGTCATCTATAGGCTTTCATCACGGAAGAACGCGCCGGGCGCTGCAGACAGTGTCGGGCTGCTTTCTATCGTGCAGCCTGCCGGAATGTCCAGCATTGCAGCGGGCTTGGCGCCTTTCTGCAAAGAAAAGGGGCATCGCCTGCGCAATGCCCCAGAAAATCCCTGCATGGGAGGAGTGGATTACTCGTCTTCGCCACCGGCGTCGTCGCCGCCTGCAACCAGGAGAACTTCCCCCAGCAGGCCCGAGCTTTCCCGCACACCCTGTTCAATGGTGTTGGCAATCGCCGGATTGTCCTTGAGGAACTGACGGGAGTTTTCCCGGCCCTGCCCCAGTCGTTGGCTATCCCAGGAGAACCAGGCGCCCGACTTCTCGATGATGCCCGACTTCACGCCCAGATCGAGCAGTTCGCCGGTCTTGGAAATGCCTTCGCCATACATGATGTCGAATTCGACCTGACGGAACGGAGGAGCCAGCTTGTTCTTGACCACCTTCACGCGCGTCTGGTTGCCGACGATCTCCTCGCGATCCTTGAGCGCGCCGATCCGGCGGATATCAAGGCGCACAGAGGCGTAGAACTTGAGCGCGTTACCGCCCGTCGTCGTCTCGGGCGAACCATACATCACGCCAATCTTCATGCGGATCTGGTTGATGAAGATGACAAGGCACTTCGACTTGGAAATCGACGAGGTCAGCTTGCGCATGGCCTGGCTCATCAAACGAGCCTGCAGGCCTGGCAATGCGTCGCCCATTTCGCCTTCGAGTTCAGCGCGCGGGGTGAGCGCAGCCACCGAATCGACCACCAGCACGTCGATGGCGCCGGAGCGGACCAGGGTATCGGTGATTTCGAGTGCCTGCTCGCCAGCATCAGGCTGGGAGATCAGCAGGTCATCGACATTGACGCCCAGCTTGCGGGCATAGATCGGATCGAGCGCATGCTCGGCGTCCACGAAAGCGCAGATGCCGCCGGCCTTCTGGGCCTCGGCAATGACGTGAAGCGCAAGCGTGGTCTTGCCCGAGCTTTCAGGCCCGAAAATTTCAACAATACGGCCCTTGGGAAGACCGCCAATGCCCAGGGCAATGTCGAGCCCGAGCGAACCGGTAGAGATCGATTCGACCTCGATCGACGATGCCTCGCCGAGCCGCATGATCGAGCCCTTGCCGAAATTGCGCTCAATCTGGCTGAGCGCCGCAGCAAGTGCCTTGTCCTTATCCATCGATCCACCTTCAACTACACGAAGCGACGCGTTCGCCATCTATTCTCTCCTTATTCCACGCTCTGGGAGGCTGCGCAACGCGCCGAAGCCGCTGGTGAACATGCATTGAATGTGCGCTATTTGTTCTCATCTTGTTCCCGTCATGTCAAGGGACAAAATGAGAACATTCAATCGCGCATCTGCTGGTTAGATGACTATCGGGATTCGATTCCCGTCACGATTTGGATTTTTGCGACCCAGTACCCGAGGTCCTCAAAGACTTGCGCCAGCAGCTTGGCAAGTTGGCCATTCCGGTCACTGGCCAGCGCGGAGCAAATGCTCAATGATCGATCGTGCGACATCGTGCCGATTACGCGTCGCTTCGAGCCGAAAGAGATTCTTATGAAACCTTAGGGGCCGCAACCATGCGGCCCTCCCACCAGATATGACTGGGAGTTTTTTGATGAAATTGTCCAAACTAAGCATTTGTGCCGTCATTTTGCTGAGCCCGACAGCGGCCATCGCGCAGCAGGCCCCAGCGCCGGCTGAGGCCCAGCCGTTCAAGGCGGGCATGCCCGTGGGGGTGACCAGCCGCGACGGCGCCTACACCCCGGCTTCCGACAATGTGAAAATGTACGGCGCGCTGGTGAGCACCGAAAGCTGCTCCTACGACGCCGAACGCAATCTCATCGTGGCCCTCAACCGGGGCGCGCCGCAGGACAGGTTTCCCAACGACGCCTTCGTGTCACTGATCAACCACGATGGTTCCGTGCATACGCCGCGCTGGATTGGAGCCAACCGCAATGGACTGGTGCTCAACGAGCCGTTCGGCAGCGACATCATCAATGGAACGCTCTACGCCGCCGACAGCGACGGAGGCACCGCTGACGGCGTGGCCCGGACTGCCGTCATTCGCATGTTCGACATGGCAACCGGCGCACCCTCAGGCGAAATTCCCGTGCCTGATGTCGCATGGTTCAACGATATCGAAGTCGCAGACGATGGCACGATCTATGCGTCCCAGACCGGGGGCGGCAGGGACAACGACCCGATGCGCATCTACAAGATCAACCCGGACGGCACGTCGAGCATCTTCCTTGACGGCGCCCCACTCGCATCGCCAAACGGCGTCGGGATCGACGGCGAGGGCAATGTTGTCGTGGTCAATATCGGCGACGATGCCGTGCTGACCTTCTCGCCCGACGGCAAGCTGCTCAACACCGAGCATGCCGCGCAGCCCGGCAGCGACGGCCTCGTGATCATGGCCGACGGCACTAAATATGTCAGCAGCGTCACGCAGGGCGGTATTTCCAAAATCGTCCCCGGACAGCCTGCCGAGCTGATCACCACCGGCGTCCCTAGCGCTGCCTCGATGTGCTACGACGCCGAAGCCAATCAGCTGGTGATCCCGCTCAACAACAATAACGGACTGGCTTTCCTGAAGCTGGACTGACCGCAACCAGCACTGCTCGAACGACCGGGTGGACGCTGCAGTCCGCCCGGATTGCCCGGCCGCCCTCCATGTCAAATCGGCAAGCCGGTCCTCCAAAATCCCGCCGAGTGGACGGATGTGCCCGGGAACGCCTTCCCCCGGTGCGACAAATTGGCATAGACTCATATCAACCATCGAAGCGCATTCCGGCGGTGGGGGACTTGTTTTGTCTAGTTTTTTTGGTCGTATTGCCCGACTCGCCGGACTTTTCTTACCGGCAGTTTTCTGCGTGTCGCTCCTGGGCACATCGCAGGCTCAGGCCGTAGACTACGAATATGTCGAGCATCCGCCCGCATTGAGCGAGCGGCTGACGCCAGATGTGGTCAGCAGGGTGTTTCCCGAAGCGGACCGAACCGAATTGCTCGTCGACGACGGGCCGCCCTCGGCTGCCGCCTACAGTGGCGACACGCTTCTCGGATACATCTTTTCGACGCTGGATATCGTGCGCGCCCATGGCTATTCGGGCACGCCCTTCGACATCATTGCGGGCGTCGGCCTGGATGGCCGGGTGACGAGCGCCGTCAGCCTGTTCCACCGCGAGCCGCTGATTGTCGAGGACGACCGCCTCATCGCGCTAACGGACAAGTTTCTGACTGCCACCGCAGGCATGTCCTCGCGGACCGGCGCCGCCGATGGGCCCAAGCCGGAATTCCTTGCCGGGGTAACGACCTCCGGGCGCGCCTTCCGCAACGCCATCCGCGACAGTGCTCGCATGGTGCTGAGCGCAAGGCTGGGCCGGCCGGTGATCACGCAGCCGACGCTCGACATCGATAGCTTTGCCCCGATGGATCACAATGCCCTGCTGGCCGATGGCTCCATCGCATCGATGACCATCACCAACGCCGACCTTGCCCGGGTGATGGAGCAGGCTGGCGCAGCCGGGATGACCCCTGAAATTGCCCCACGCGGGGGGCCTGACGAGATCTACCTGCAACTGCGCGCCGGTCTCGCCACGCCGGCCATGATCGGCCGGAATGCCGCCGGCCGGGGCAGCCACGACCTGATCTTCGCCGACTATCCCGCGGGGTCGCAGGCAATCTTCCTTGCCTCGAATGGGCGCTATGATTTCCTGGGGTACAAATTCCAGAACAGTTCCACCGGCTTTCACCTTGAGCGGCTGCGCATCCTGCAGGGCGACCGCAGCTTCGAATTCGACAAGTCCCATTTCATGCGTGCGGGCATCCGACTGGGCAAGGTCAGCGGCATGGTGCTGCTGCCGCCCGATAGCGGCTTCGACCCGCTGGCGCCCTGGGGCGTGGAAGTGCTGGTCCATGCTGCAGATGCCAGCGGCGGCGCCGCAACGATCGCCCTGCCCGTGCTGAATTATCAATTGCCGGCCCAGCACATCCTGATGCCCGAACCGGACCCGGTTCCCGCCTGGGTGGAGGCATGGGAGCAAAGCCGGACGGAAGTGATCATCCTCGGACTGGCTCTAACTGTCCTCACCGGCATCCTAGCGTTCCAGTCGGCACTGTCGCGCAATCGCAGCATTCACCGCTGGGTACGTACTGGGTTCCTCGTGTTCACGCTGGTCTGGCTGGGTTGGACCGTCGGCGCCCAATTATCCATCGTGCATGTGATCAACTATCTGAAGGCCCCGTTCCAGAATCTGGATATCGGCTTCTATCTGGCGGAACCGCTGATCGTGATGGTCTCGATCTATACGGCTGTTTCGCTGCTGCTGATTGGACGCGGGGTGTTTTGCGGCTGGCTTTGCCCCTTTGGTGCCTTGCAGGAATTGCTCGCCCAGGCCGCGCGCCTGCTACGACTGCCGCAATGGAACCCGAGCTCGAAGCTCCAGGACAAGCTGTGGTGGGGAAAATATGTGTCCTTCACCGTGGTTGTCGGTCTGGCGTTTCTTGCACCCACAGCGGGCTCGGTCGCGGCAGACATCGAACCGTTCAAGACCGCAATTTCCACCCACTTCGTCCGCGCCCTGCCCTACGTGCTTTACGCTGTGGTGTTGCTGGCGATCGGCCTGTTTACCGAACGGGCGTTCTGCCGTTTCCTCTGCCCGCTAGGCGGCGCGCTGGCGATCCTCGACCGCCTGCATCTGCTGACCCTGCTCAAGCGTCGTCCCGAATGCGGTAGCCCCTGCAAGTTGTGCGAGCGCAGCTGCCCGGTGCGCGCGATCGAGCCGTCCGGCAAGATCAACATGGCAGAGTGCTTCCAGTGCCTGGACTGCCAGGTGGAGTATTACGACGACCATCGCTGCCCGCCACTGGCCAGGCAGCGCAAGCAGCGCGAACGCTCCAAAACCGATCAGCGTCCGAATGTCCCGGTCTTCACACGCAATGCGGTGGCCAAATGACCGGAACAACCCCAATGCGACCCAGCACTGCGCCGAGACTGTCGCGCCGGCAGGCGCTCAAGGTCCTGGCGGCGACGCTGGCTGTGCCAGTCGGCGTTGCGAGTCTCAGTCGGCTGGGCGAGCAGCCCGCATTCCAGACCTGGCAGGGTGAGTCGCTGGGCGGGCCGGCCAACCTGACGCTGTGGCACCCCAATGCGGCCTTTGCCCGAGCAACCATTGCCCGCATGCGCAGCGAGGTCGAACGGCTTGAACTGGTGTTCAGCCTGTTCCGCCATGACAGCGAGATTTCCCGCCTCAACCATAGCGGCCGGCTACTCACGCCATCAGCCGATCTCGTCGCAGTTCTGGAGACGGCGCGGGAAGTGGCCGAGGCGAGCAACGGCGCATTCGATCCCACCGTGCAGCCGCTTTGGAAAGCCTATAGCGACCATTTTCGCCAGCGGTCGGACATCCCAGCCGGGCCGTCATCCGCCATCATCGACGCGGCGCGCGCCCTGGTCGACTACCGCCAGTTGGAGATAGGCCCGCGGCAAGTGCGGTTCGCCAGGCCCGGCATGGCGATCACCCTCAATGGCATTGCCCAGGGCTATATCACCGACCGGATCGCCGACCTGTTGCAGCAGGAAGGTTTCGACAACAGCATGGTCGAACTGGGCGAGACCCGCGCCATCGGCGGCCGGCCCGAGGGAGGCGCCTGGACGATCGGCCTCAAGAATCCGCGCAACGCCATGGAAATCAGCGGCAGCACGGCGATCTACAATGAGGCGCTGTCGGTATCAGGTGGCCACGGTCACCAATTTCCAGGTTCGGAGCTGCACCACATCTTCGACCCGGCCAGTGGGCGCAGTGCCCAGCGGCTCCTGAACGTCAGCGTAGTGGCGCCGCGCGCTGTGATCGCCGATGCCCTTTCCACGGCCATTTTTGTTTCAGGCGAAACTGCGGCTCCGCACCTGCTGACGCGTTACCCCGCCGCGAGAGCGACGCTGACACGCCTAGATGGTGGCGAAGTTCGTGCTGCGGCCCGTGACATTTCCCTGATCAAAGCCGACGCCTCGGCCAGCGCTGGAACTTTAGTATGACTATTCCCAGTTCTTGCTTGCCATCTACGGTTTTTTTTGCCCCACTACCGTGGTTTGGATCAATTTTTCTAACTTTTTGGACCTCCAAGTTTAAATAGGAAGTATTGTCTTAATGCCTAAATCCAAACGCCGCTTTCTGACTGCATTCGTCGCGTTTTCACTGTGTTCGTCGCCCCTGTTGGCGCAGCCACTTGAATTAGACGGCACCTATGGAACACCGGCCGGCTGCGCGGTCATAAATGGCGAGCGCTCCATTCCAGATGGCAAGGTTAGAGCTCTGGGACCAGAGAAAGCGCTGGTTGACGAGGCCATCTGTACTATCACCGGACTGACCGATCCGATTGCCGAGAACGGCAAGACGATTTGGGACGCCAACGTCGTTTGTGAGGCCGGCCACGAGGAGGCCGAGAGCGGCACGCTGCGCATCTCGCTGCAGGACGACAAGAAATCCGTCGATATCAAGGTGCTCGATGGCGCCGGCCCGAAGGGGAAGCTGAACCTCTGCCAGTGATGGCGGGAGACATTTGTTACGAGTTAAGGGAGCGTTGAGTGAGCAGCAAAGACAACAACAAGGAATTTGGCGAAGGCCAGCCGATCTGCCGTCTGGCGGCGGGCTTCGGGCGGCGAGCCGTATTGCAGGGCATGGCGGCCGTTGGCGGCATTGCCATGGCCGGTCCCGCTTTCGCTCAGGCTGACGATGAGCTGGCGCCGCAGGTTGGCGATTTCATCACGATCCGTGAAGATGGCCGCCGGCTGACGGTTAAGGACCTGCGCGCAGGCACCAGCCCCAAGACAGCTTATGCCGTGTCGCCGGACGGGGTTATCCGCAACGGCGACTACATGAACACGCTGCTTGCCATCAAGTTCAACGACAGCGATCTGACCGACGAGGCCAAGACCGCCGCAGCTGAAGGCGTGTTTGTCTTTTCCGCGATCTGCACCCATGCCGGCTGTGAAGTAACCGGATGGCTTCGCGAAGAAAAAAATCTCGAGTGCCCGTGCCACGGCTCGCACTTCGACCCCAAGAACAACGGTTCCGTCGTATTCGGGCCGGCCAGCAGAAAACTGCCCCAGCTTGGTCTGGAAATAGTTGATGGCGAGATCGTGGTTGCTTCTGTCTTCGACTCACGAGTCGGCGGCGACGAGACGATGTGATTTAATTTGTATTGGGAGGCTACAGAATGAAACGGAGTTCTCTGCTGCAATCAAGCCTGATTGCGCTCAGCATGGCCTTGGCCATTGGCGCGCCGATGGCCGCCGACACGACGGCCGAGCGCCTGCTCGCTGCCGGAAGTGAGGCCGAAGACGCCAACTGGCTGATGGTTCACCGGACCTATGACAGCCATCGCTTCAGCCCGCTGAAGGAAATCAATGCCGACACCGTCAAAGACCTGTCGCTCGCGTTTGTGACGACCTTTGACAACGCCTCGCGCGGTGGCCGTTATGCCAGCGCTCGCAACGAGGGCACGCCCCTGGTTGAAGACGGCTTCATGTATGTCCAGACCGGCTGGTCCGTGGTGTACAAGGTGGACGTTCGCGACGGCAAGGTCGGCAAGATCCTCTGGAAGTACGACCCCGAAGTCGACCGCGAGTGGATCTCCGACGCGACCTGCTGCGGTGCAGAAAACCGCGGTATCGGCCTGTGGAACGGCGACGTCATCGGCCTGACCATGGACGGCCGCGTGTTCTCGCTCAGCAAGGAAAGCGGCGAAGTGAACTGGGAGGTGCAGCGCGCCGATCAGGAACGTGCCGAAAGCTTCACCGGCGCTCCGCTGATCGTGGGTGACACCGCAGTCTACGGCCCCGCAGGCGGCGAATATGGTATTCGCGGCTGGCTTGAAGCCCTGGACCTGAAAACCGGCGAGCCCGTGTGGCGGACTCACCTCATTCCCGGACCTGGCGAGCCAGGCTTTGACACCTGGGAAGGTCGTGACTGGGAGACTGGCGGCGCCTCGATCTGGCAGACCGGCAGCTACGACCCAGAGACCGGCATGATGTATTGGGGCACCGGCAACCCGGCGCCGCAGATCGACGCTGAATATCGCCCTGGCGATAACCTCTATGCGTCCAGCATCGTGGCGATCAACTCCAAGGATGGCGCCATCGACTGGCACTATCAGTTCACGCCAAACGACCCCTATGACTATGACGAAGTTGGTGACAACCAGCTGATCGACGTCGTCGGTGCCGATGGCAAGACCAGCAAGATGGTGGTTCGTGCGGCCCGTAACGGCTTCATGTATGGTTTCGACCGCGGCGACGGCAAGCTCAGCTATGCTGAGCAGTATGTTGAAGACGTCTCCTGGACCACTGGCATCAACCTCGAAACCGGCAAGCCGAACGAGTACGATCCTGCAGCCCGTCTGCAGAAGTACATTGCCGGCACCGTTGGTTCGCGTGCTGGCGACGTGGGCATCTACTGCCCGACCCTCGGCGGCGGCAAGAACTGGCAGCCTGCTGCATACAACCCGGGTACCAACCTGCTGTATGTGACTTCGGCTGAAGGCTGCTCGGCTTACGTGCCGGAAGAAGCACCAAACCCCAGCATCACCGGTGGTGAATACGACGTCGTGGCGGCTCAGCGTGAATGGAACGGGCGCCTGCCTGCTCCTGAAGGCACCGTCATGCCGGAAGTGTTCAACGGCGGTTCGGTCATCGCGATCGACCCCGTAAGCGGTGAAACCGTCAGCAAGGTCACCATGCCACGCCGCCATAACGGCATGCTGGCAACCGGTGGCAATCTTGTGTTCGGTTCGGGCACGGATGGCTTCCTGACTGCCTACGACGCCAAGTCGCTGGAAGTCGTCTGGAAGTTCAACGTCGGTACCTCGCTGGCTGGTCCGCCGATGAGCTACGCCGTTGATGGCAAGCAGTACATTGCCGTGCTGGCTGGTGCTGCTCCGTCTGCCGCAGATCGTGGCGTCTATCCGCCGTCCGCGTTCTTCGTGCCGACCGATCAGCTCTACGTCTTCGCGATCAACTAACTAATCGGAGGTGGGTCCCCACGGGACCCACCTTTGCCTGACACCGTGGGAAGCTGTCAGCGTTCGTTGAGATAGGTATCCTCCCAAATCCACGGAGGCGTGAATTCATCTGCGGCCCACAAACCAACCTTGCTCGCCTTGGCCTCTTCCTCAAGCTGCACGTATTCCTCAGACTGGTCAGGAAAAGCCATAGCCATTCCCTGGCGAACCATCTCAGCGGCGAGATCCTTCTCGCCAATAGTGCACCGGCCAAAACGCAGTACGCGACGGCGCAGGTGTGGATCGCGGATCTGCTCGCAGGTTACGGTCTGGTTCTCGATCAACCCTTCCAGCGCCGCCAGGGCCTCCAGACCGCAGCCGAATTTCTGGCCGTCTTTGGCACACCACTGAATTCGAAGAGGCGCATCAACTCCAAACAGAGCGAAGACCACACCGTTCACAGCCACATGGTCCCCTTCCACAGCAACCGCGGGACCAACCTCCGTCTTCAGCGGTGCGCTGAGTATCCCCTGCGCATATGTGGCTCCAACCAGCGCCGAATATAGAAAAGCCAAACATGCGACCCGTTTCATTTGTATTCTCCGCAATCCCTAAAAAACTTCGCTTTGCTCAATTTGCGTCGACAATCGCTGCCACCGTCCTGGCGCTGAGTTTCTCGAGCGCCGTGCAGGCCCAGCCTGAAAATCCTTTTCCGCCCGATTTTCGCACCCTCGGCATTGGTCAGCAGGCAGCAGATATTACCACCGAAGGGTATGACCGCTTTGCCTGCGGCAACAACGGCAATCTTCCATTGCAAGCCTTATCGGGTTGGGTGGACTACGCAAAATGCGCGCCAGATGAGAACGGGCTGCACGAAGTTGTCGTTGAATTCGGCAACAGCACCGAGCGCCTGTCCCAGCTGTTCCATGACCAATATGGCGAGGAACTTTGGCTGCAGCCCTTCGGGGGCACGCGCGTGGCCAACTTCCCCGTCGTGATGTCGCTGCTGTTTGACGACGACGGCGTGTCGCGGGCCTATCGCGCCGTAACCGATTCACGCGCCGAGACCCGGGACCGCTCCCGCGCCTATTTGCTGCGCTTCCGCGTCTATGCGCACTATGGCAGCGACGGCTGGGACTGCGTCAAATACGAACCGCGCTTCGGCCGGACGCCGGTCGGCACCAACTATGTCGACGAAGTCTGCACCAAATCCGTCGATGGCAAATTTGTGCGCGTCGAAGGCCACACCTTCCGCAAGCCAGGGCAAACCGGCGTTGATCTCACCGGCCAGTTTGCACCCGGCCAGTTTGAAAGCTCGACGCGCTGGGAAGCCTGGGACGCAACCTTTCCCCGTGTCGAAAAGGAAGCCCTGTAATGGCGCAACCAGGGCTGAAAGCGACAGTTGCGGCACTGCTTCTTCTGCAGGGTACGACTCTGGCGAGCGCCGACCCCTTGCAGGATTTTCTGGCCGGCAAGACGATGCGCTGCGTGGCCTGCGATTTTACCGGATCGGACCTGAGCGGCGCCAATTTGTCGGAGGGTGACTTCACCGACTCTGTCTTTGACGGCCTCGACCTGAGAGGAAAGAACTTGGCAAACTCAGGCTTCTATCGGGCCAGCATGCAGGGTGTGAACCTTGAAGGCGCTGACCTCACCCATACCGATTTCACCGAAGCCAATCTGACCGGCTCCAACCTGCGGAAGGCCACCGTCGACCAGGTGATTTTCTTCCGGACCAAGCTGTCAAACGTGGTTCTTGATGGGGCGACGGGCGTTGGCGCGGTGTTCCGCCGGGCCATCATGACCGGCGCGACGCTCAAGAACGCAGAAATGCCGTTCAGCCAGTATGAGAATGCGCGCCTGAGCGGCGTAGACGCCTCCGGTGCCGATCTGAAGGGGTCGACCTTCCACGGCGTCACGATGCAGAGATTCAACCTGCAAGGGGGCAGCGTTGAGGGGGGCGACCTCTCGGAGGTGAACGCCCGTAACAGCAACTTTGCCGGCGCCACGCTCAAGGGCGCCGACATGCTGCGCGCGGACCTGGTGAAGTCCGATCTCTCCAATGCCGATCTCAGCGGAACGCGGCTGCTTGCCGCCAATCTGCGCGATACGAATACTGACGGCACGAATTTCAGTGGCGCCCTTATGCCCGACGCCTCCTGGCATGATTAGAATTGGAGACAGACTGATTTAAGGCAGCATTCAATATACGATATTCACGATTTGATTGAACGAGCGCTGGGTTTCGCAATACGAGCAGCGCCAAGACATTACTTAGGGAAGAGACATATGACGATGAAGGTTTGGAATTCACTCGCAGCAGCAGCAGTTTTCACCTGCCTGATTTCGGCCCCCACACTCGCCGTGGCCGAAGGCAATCTGGCTTCGAACGCAACCCGCCTGCCAGATCTGGAAATCAACTCCGCTGACCTCACCTTCTCGCAGACCAGCTTCGAACTTGAGACCGGCAAGTACTATCGCTGGCGCATCGTTCATGATGGCGGCGAAGAGTTGGCCGTGATCGCCCCGGGCCTGTTCCGCAATTCCTGGATCAATCAGGTGATCATCAACGACCTCGAAATCACGCCCTATGGCCTGCACAGCGTCGAATTCGACGACGAAGGGACCATCGATATCTGGTTTGTACCGATCCGCCCCGGCGAGTACCAGTTTTCTGCCGACGGCTATGAGAGCCGTGGCATGGTCGGCACCTTTGTGGTGAAGTAAGGTCATGAACTTCAAGGCACTTTTTGCGATAGTCGCCATGGCCCTGGCCATGATTGTTCCCGCCCAGGCGGCGGGAACAAATCTGATCTTCGTTTCAAACGAGAAGGGCCACGAAGTGGTCGTTCTCAATCCTGACTACGAGATCATCAAGCGCATCGAGACCTCGCGCCGTCCCCGCGACATGCATTTCAACGCCGAGCGCACCCTGCTCTACGTGGCGTGTGGCGACGACGACATCATCGACATCATCGACATCGCCACGCTCGAAGTGGTGGACAGCATCCCGACCGGGCCCAGCCCGGAAGTGTTTGCCTTTTCACCCGATGAATCGCGCATCTACGTGTCCAACGAAGAGGACTCGCGCCTCGAGGTGATCGATGCGGCCACCCGCATTTCAATCGCCGACATTCCGACCGGCGCCGAGCCCGAGGGGGTTATCGCTACCGCCGACAACAGCACGGTTTACGTGACTTCGGAGGTCGCGGACATGATCCATGTCGTCGACGTTGCGACCAATGCCGTGACCAAGAACATCCTGGTCGGCACCCGCCCCCGCCGCTTCGCCCTGACGCCAGACGACACCGAACTGTGGGTTTCAGCTGAGCTTTCCAGCGAGATCTACGTCATCGACCGCGCCACCAACGAGGTCAAAGAGGTGCTGGAATATCTGCCGCCAGGCTTTCGCCTTGAAGACGTGACCCCGGTCGGCATCGACATCACCAAGGACGGCACCAAGGCGCTGGTCAGCCTGGGCCGCGCCAACCACATCGCGATTGTCGATGTCGCGACCAAGGACGTGATTGAATATGTGCTTGTCGGCCGGCGCGCCTGGTCGGTGGCCCTCAATCATGATGACTCCACCGCGATTGTCGCCAATGGCCTCTCCGACGACATTACCATCGTTGATATGGCCACGATGAAAGCCGTGAAATCCATTCCGGTTGGCCGCGTCCCGCATACGGTGTTGATTGATGATTAGGCCATTGGCGACGCTTGGGTTTTCTCTGTTGGTGTCGACGGCCCTGGCCGCCGACATCAGCATTGGCTACCTCTCGCTTGAGAATGACCCGCGCTATTCCGAAGACTACGCCTATGCGCGGATCGAGCTGCACCCCACCGGCGACGCGCTCAAGGGTGCCGAACTCGGCTTGCTCGATTCCCAGATGCTGGCTGAGGCGACCGGCAACGCCTTCCGCCTCGATGCCGAACAAGCCGGTGACGTCGAAGGGCTGCTGGCAAAGGTTGAAGCCATGGCCTCAGCCGGGACTCAATTTGTCATTCTCGATCTGCCTGGCGAAACGGTTGACCAGTTGGCCAGTGCAAGCCGCGACCTGCCGGTGACGCTAGTCAACGCCACGGCGCCGGACGACGTGTTGCGCGCCCGCTGCTATCCCAATCTGCTGCATACGGCGGCATCGGACCGGATGACCGCCGACGCAATGGTGCAGTATCTGCGCAGCAATAACTGGACCAAGGTGTTGCTGCTGGTGGGGGATAGGCCCCGCGACACCCAGATCGCCGACAGCTTCCGCCAGTCGGCCGAACGCTACCGTCTGAACATTGTTGATGAGCGGCCGTTTTCGCTCAGCACCAATCCCGAAAGCCGAGAGGAAAACAATTCCCGGCTGCTGACCGGCGGTGTGGATTATGACGTGATCTACCTTGCCGACAGCGATGGCGAGTATGGCCGCTACCTGCCCTTCGCGACCCAGTTGCCGCGCCCCGTTCTGGGCTCGACCGGACTGGTTGCGACCGAGTGGCACTGGTCGCTCGAGCGTTATGGCGCGCCTCAGGTCAATTCGCGCTTTGCAGATCTGTCGGATGGGCGGCGGATGGCCGGGCAGGACTGGTCGACGTGGATTGCGGCCAAAGCCATCGCCACCGCCTACACCAAGTCGCGTGCTACCGACGCGGCCGGCATCGACGCCTATCTGCGTGGCCCAAAGCTGCGCATTGACGGCTCCAAGGGCGTGACCATGAACTTCCGCGAATGGGACGGCCAGATGCGCATGCCGGTCATGCTGGCGACCCACAATGCGGTTATCGCCATTCCGCCGCTTGATGGGTTTGCGCATCAGCTCAATACCCTTGATACGCTGGGAACCGACGAGCCCGAACACGCGTGTCTGTAACAGCCCGTCACCTCTGGCTCGGCATTGTTGCCATCAGCTGGCGCGAGATTTCAAAATTCTTGCGCCAGACTGAACGGCTGCTCGCGGCCCTGATCCGGCCTGCCCTGTGGCTGCTCGTGTTTGCCACCGGCATGCACGATCTACTGGGCGTCTCGATCATCCCGCCCTACCAGACCTATACGCCCTATCAGGAATATATCCTGCCGGGGCTGGTCGGAATTGTCGTGCTGTTCCAATGCATGCAATCGGCGCTATCCATGGTCTATGACCGGGAAGCTGGTGTGATGCGCGTGATGCTGGTCTCGCCACTGCCGCGCAACTACCTGCTGTTTGGCAAGATCGTTGGGGCGACCGTGCTCTCGCTGCTGCAGGCCTTTGCCTTCCTCGCGCTGGCCCGGCTGTTTGGCTACGGCTTTCCGCCCTGGGGCTACCTCACCATCATTCCGGCCATCCTGCTGTCGGGGCTGATGCTGGGCTCCATCGGCCTCCTAGTCTCGGTCTATACCCGTCAGCTGGAAAATTTCGCCGGCATGATGAACTTCGTTGTCTTTCCGATGTTCTTTCTGTCATCCGCGCTATACCCGCTGTGGAAGCTGCGGGAAGTCGGGGCCCAGCCAGTCTATTATCTCTCCGAGGCAAACCCCTTTACCCATGCCGTGGAGCTGATGCGGTTCGCCGCCTATGGCCGGTTCAGCTGGATCGATTTCGCGGTCGTTGCAGGCGCGACCATTGTCGCCTTTGCGCTGGCCGCGCGGGGCTATGACCCACAGGCCGGGGCTATCCGCAAGCAGAAGCGCGACTAGGCCGCTATCGCCGCATTGCCCACCAGCGCCAGATAGGCCTCGGCCAAAGTCGCGACGCCTGCCCGTGCACAGATTTCCGCCGGTGTCCCGGTCGCCAGGACCAATCCTCCGGCGATCAGCACGACCCGGTCTGCTGCCGCGACCTCCTCCACCAGATGGGTGGCCCATAGCACAGCGACCTTGCGGCTGCGCTGTAGCCCGATGATATGCTCGTTGAGCAGGCGCCGGGTTTCGGGGTCCAGCCCCACCGAAGGCTCATCCATCAGCAGCAATTCCGGCCGATTGAGTAGCGCCCGCGCGATTTCCACGCGCCGCTGATTGCCGCCCGACAGCGTGCGCACCGCCTTCCTGGCAACCGCATCGATTTCCATCAGCTGCATCACCTCGTCGATGCGCGCTGCCAGCGTCTTGCCCGACAGACCGAACAGCGCCCCATGGAATTCCAGATTGGCCGCGACGCTCATTTCCAGATCGATGGAGCGGGTCTGAAAAACCACGCCCAGCCTGCGCAGGATTTCGGACGCGTTTTCCCGGTAGCCAAGCCCAAAGGCCGAGATCGAACCGCCATCCGGCACGAACAGGCCGGCGGCCAACTGAAACAAGGTGGATTTGCCCGAACCATTGGGACCCAGCAGACCCACAAACTCACCGGAGCCAACCGTCAGGCTGACGCCCTTTAAAGCCTCGGTCTTGCCATAGGACTTGCGGACGTCGCGGAACTCCAGGGAAGGCGTCAAAACTACGACCTTTCGATCTTGCCGCAGGTGACGATGAGACGGCCTGCGTTGGAAATGCACGCGATCGCGCGATGGACCGCCACTGAACTATTGATAGGGGACGGTCCCGGCCTTGTCCCTACCCATCCTGTTCTTTTTGCGCCTTTCTTGAAGAGGTCCCAGACGCGTCCTGAGTTGGATTGATCTTGAAGCAGTTCAACTAACATGTCAGTTATCCTCCGCCTGTGGAGGGGATCAAATGACGGGTCGTGCATTCGAGAAACGCCGTGTTGGGCGCACCAACCTTGAGATGACCACTCTGGGGCTGGGGGGCGCCACAATCGCCGGGAGTTTCCGGGCCGTCCCCGCCGAACAGGCGCGCGCCACCGTGGCCCACGCCATCGATATCGGCATCAACTACATCGACACCGCCCCGCACTATGGCATCGGCCGCTCCGAGCATCTGGTGGGCGACGTGTTGCGGGAGCGCGCCGAACCGGTTTTGCTATCAACCAAGGTTGGGCGTCTGCTTAAGCCAGTCGACAAGGGCCACAAGCACGGCACCGAATTCGTCGATCCCCTGCCCTTCGAGGAAGTGTTCGACTACTCTTATGACGGCATCATGCGGTCGTTCGAGGATAGCCAGCAGCGGCTGGGCATGAGCGAGATCGATATCCTCTATGTCCACGATATCGGCACCGGCACCCACGGCGTGGACGGCAACCGGCCCTATTGGCAGCAGCTGACCAGCGGCGGCTATCGCGCCCTGCGGGAGTTGCGGGACAGCGGCACGGTGAAAGCCATCGGTCTCGGCGTCAACGAGTGGCCGGTTCTGATGGACGCCATGGCGCTGGGCGACTGGGACGTCTTCCTGCTGGCCGGGCGCTACACCCTGCTGGAACAGACATCGCTTGAGCCATGCCTGAGCACCTGCCTGCAGCGCGGCACGTCCATTGTCGTGGGCGGGCCGTTCAACTCCGGCATTCTGGTGGGCGGCAGCACGTTCAATTACGCCAAGGCTCCAGAGGAAATCGTGCGGCGAGTCAGCGCCATCGAGGCTGTCTGCCGCGAATTCGATGTGCCCCTGCCCGCCGCAGCGCTGCAATTCCCACTGACCCACCCGGCCGTCTGCAATGTCTTGCCAGGGCCGCGATCGCCCGAGGAACTCGACGGCATCGTTGACTGGTGGTCGGTCAATATCCCCGACGCCTTGTGGACGACGCTGGCGGAAAAAGGCCTGCTGGCGCCCGGCACGCCGGTTCCTGGCGGCGTTGCCTGACACGGGGCAAACCTGATATAACCATCCAGTTCTAGAACTGATGAGTTATTCCGTGGCCGATCCAAATTCTCTCGATACGACCTTCCAGGCGCTTGCCGACCCGACGCGGCGGGCCATTCTGGCGCGCCTGGCAAAGGGCGAAGCTTCGGTGATGGAGCTGGCAGAGCCCTTTGCCATGAGCCAGCCGGCCATCTCCAAGCACCTGAAAGTGCTGGAGAATGCCGGCTTGATCTCACGCAGCCGGGACGCGCAGCGCCGCCCCTGCAAGCTGGAAGCCAAGCCACTGGCGGAAGCGACGGGCTGGTTGATAGAATATCGCAAGTTCTGGGAGACCCAGTTCGGGCAGCTCGACCGGCTGCTCGACGAGTTGAAGCGGCTGGAGGCCCAAGCCGGCCCGAACAACTGAGGAGCGCGCGATGAGCTTTGGCGGCCCGCTGACCGTGACAACACCCACCGATACCCAGATCGTCATCACCCGGCAGTTCGACGCTCCTCGGCATCTGGTCTTTGCCTGCTACACCCAGCCGTCTCTGATCCGGCGATGGCTCAACGGCGCAGAAGGCTGGATCATGACGGTCTGCGAGTTCGATGCCCGGGTGGGCGGCAAGTACCGCTACGAATGGAAAGCCCCCGACGGCTATGTGATGGGCATGGGCGGCGTGATCCGCGAATTCGAGCCGGTCTCGCGCGTCGTCACCGCCGAACTGTTCGATGAGGACTGGACGGGCGGCGAGACCATCGGCCTGCTGGAACTGACCGAAATCGATCAGCGCACGACGCTCATCAACACCATCACCTACGCCTCCAAGCAGGCCCGCGACGCCGCCCTGGCAACCCCGATGGCCGAGGGCATGGAATTCGGCTTCGTCAAGCTGGACAGAGTTTTGGTGGAGCTGATGACGGAATGAGGCCAACCCGCCTCCCCGCTAACTAACCCTAGTTTAGATCCAGCGCATACGCCTTGAGGACCTCAAGGGGGATAAGCCCCAGGACGGCCTGATTGGTGGAACGGAGGTAGACGCGAGGCGCGGCGCCATCGTGGTGAGCCTGCCACCAGCGCTGGGCGACGAGACACCAGCGGTTGCCGGCCACGAGCCCAGGAAAGGCGAATTGCGGCATCGGGGTCGAGAGGTCGTTGCCCACCGATTTCGAGTAAGCCAGAAACGCTTCCGTTGCCTCGATGCACACCAGGTGCACTGCGGCATTGTCGGGTCCGGCCGAGCAATAGCCGGTGCGGAAGAACCCGGTCAGCGGGTCGCTCGAACAGGGGCTCAGCGCTTCGCCCAAGACGTTGAGCTCGGCTGGCCCTTCAAAGCGACCCTGCACGTTCAATTGCCGTCGCCCTTGGCCACCATCTGCAGCACTTCCTTGACCTTGGTATTGATCTGGTCGAGCGAATAGGGCTTGGGCAGGAATTCGACGCTCTGGTCGTCCTGGATGTCGCGGCGAACGCTTTCCTCGGCGTAACCGGACACGAAGATGACCTTGAGATCAGGCATGGTCTGGCGGAGCTGTTTGAGCAGCGTCGGACCATCCATTTCGGGCATGACGACGTCGGAGATCATCAGGTCGATCTTGTAGTCGAGGTCTTCGAGCACTTCGAGCGCCTCTTCGCCGCCGTCTGCCTCGAACACCTCATAGCCGGTGGCGCGCAGGGCGCGAGCGGAGAAGGCGCGGACGCTCTCTTCGTCTTCCACCAGCAGGATGCGCTCGTGACCGGTGAGGTCGCGCGCCGGAGCGGCGGCAGCCGTCTTGGTGGTTGCCTCGTTGACCGCCGGAATGTGGCGCGGCAGGAATATCTTGAAGGTGGTGCCCACCCCGACCGTCGAGACCGGGTAAATGTAGCCCTCGGTCTGCTTGACGATGCCATAGACCGTCGAGAGGCCAAGACCGGTACCCTTGCCGAGGTCCTTGGTGGTGAAGAAGGGCTCGAAAATCTTGGCGATGACTTCGGGGCTCATGCCCGTGCCCATGTCCTCGACGTCGATCAGCACGTAGTCCGCCGGCGTCATGCCGTCGAAGTTCATGCGCTCGGCTTCGGACCGTTCGACATTGGAGGTACGGATGGTGATTGCGCCGCCATTGGGCATGGCATCGCGGGCATTGACCACGAGGTTGATGATAACCTGTTCGAGCTGAACCACGTCGGCGCGAACCGGCCAGATATTGCGGCCATGCTCGACGCCCAGCGTGTTCTTCTCGCCGATCATGCGCTTGAGCAGCACAGTCAGGTCGTCGACGATCAACGGCAGCTCGAGCACCTGCGGACGCAGGGTTTGACGGCGCGAGAAGGCCAACAGTTGGCGGGTGAGGCCGGCCGCGCGATTGGCGTTCTGCTTGATCTGCATGAGTTCGCTGAACGAGGGATCGCCGGGCTTGTGCTTGAGCAGCAGCAGGTCGGAGAAGCCGATAATAGCGGTCAGCAGATTGTTGAAGTCGTGTGCCACACCGCCCGCGAGCTGGCCAACGGCCTGCATCTTCTGGCTCTGGGCGAACTGGGCCTCAAGCTTGCGCTGGTCGGTCATGTCGAGGGCGTAGACATTGACCTGCTCGGGCGAGCCCGAGCTCATTTCGGAGGCCGACAGGTAGAGCCGGACGGCATGGTCGCCCTCGGCGCTGAGGAAGGCATCGACGGGCTCGACCTCGGAGAGATGCGCGGAAGCATCGGCAACGGCGCGCGCAAACTTTTCGCGGCTGCCTTCGCCGATCAGTTCGCTGAGCGGCTGCAGCTCAAGGCTCTTTTCTTCGCCCGACCATTTGAAGATACGGCCGAACGGCGCGTTGGTGCGGATGATCCGCCCTTCCCCGTCAAGCGTCGCAATGGCGAAGGGGGTGTCGTTGAAGAAGCGCGAGAAGCGCACTTCGGCCGCGCGCAGCTCTTCTTCGGTATCGGGAGCGCTGGATTGGTCGAGCACCAGGGTACGGGTTTCGCCCAGTTCGCCATCGGCAAGGCGGGCGGCGCGATGCAGCAGGCGCACCGGCAGGCTGGTGCCATTGCGGCGGACCAGGTCGATATCGATGATCTCAGTACGGATTTCGCCGTCCCCGCGACCGCGCATCAGCAAGGTCGCCCCATCGCCGCGCACCACGTCGGACAGGCTTAAATGGCCCGAATTGAACTCAGCGAGGTCGTAGCCCAGCCAATCGGCAAGGGTGGAGTTGAGATACTGAATGCGGCCATGCGCGTCGGCGGAGAAAAAACCGGCCGGGGAATGGTCGAGATAGTCGATGGCGCGCTGCAGGTCGCGGAAGGCGCTTTCGTTATTGTCGCGGTCCCGGGTGATGTCTTCAACCGACCAAATGACGAGCGGCTTCTTGGCCTCGTCGGACTCAGGCAGCGGGCGCACGCCGACGCGATACCAGAACACCTTGGCGCTGTCGGAAATCGAGCCGCCAAGGCCTCCGACAATGCGGATATCCTCGACAGCGGCGCGGCCATCCTTGGCGGCGCGCGACAGGCGGTAAATGCCCTCGCTGGCCTCGGACTGTCCGGCGAACAGGCGCGGCACGCCGACGGGAACGCCATTATTGATGGCGCCACTGAAGCTGCCGTAATGAGCGTTGACGTAGGAGATCTTGCCTTCGCGATCTGAGACCACTGCGCCGAAGGGCAGACTGTCGACCACGGCATTGGACACCGTGCGGCGCTCTTCGCCATTGGCGAAGCGGAACAGGCCGGCTGCCAGCCCAAACAGGCAGAACACGCCAACCACCGCCAGCACGCCGACAAAGGCCATCACCACATCAGCCGAAATGCTATTGCCGAAGAAGGTGAAGGCGACGGCGATGCCAACCAGAACGACGCTGAGCACGACAACGCGCCACAATCCCGAGCTGCTGCGTCCCGCCTGGAGCGGATCGGGATAGTTGTCCTCGCCGAGGCGCGTCGTTGCCATGGTCAATTTGCTCCGTAGCCGGTGAGTCTGGCCGAATCAGGCGCTGCGTCAAGGTCTAGCAAATGGTCCGGCACTGCGGGAAGCCGATCACGGTTTTCAACATCGGAGGCACCACGGACGTGCCAAAACGCCGCCTGACCCCGCGCTTATCCAGGCGATTTTGGCGAGGCTGCAGTGCGAGGCATGACAAGATGCCCGCGGATCACCTCCGCGGGCCGTGCAGGTGAGTGTTCTCAGCGACGCTTAGGCGAGCTTTGCCTCAAGCGTGACATCGATGGCGCCGAGCGCCTTGGACACCGGGCAATTGATCTTGGCCTTCTCGGCCAGCTCCAGGAACGTGGCGTTGTCAATGCCCGGCACTGTGCCGACGAGGGTCAGTGCGCTGCCGGTAATGCCCGTGCCGGGGACCAGCGTGACCGCCGCTTCGACCTTGAGATTGGTCGCCGGCGTACCGTTCTCGGCCAGAAAATGCCCCAGCTGCATCGCAAAGCAGGCTGAGTGAGCCGCCGCGATCAGCTCCTCCGGGCTGGTGCCCGAACGGCCACTTTCATCAACGAAACGCCCCTTGTGGGTATAGGGCAGCGTCGCGAATGCGCCACTCGGAACATCAAGGGTTCCCGACCCTTCCTTCAGCGATCCTGTCCAGTTGGCGGTGGCCGTGCGCTTCATTGTGATCTCCCAGGTTGCACTATGGGCAAACCCTAGCAACTGCGGTGGCGGCGCAGAAGTTCCAATCGTCGCGCTAAACTCCATGCAGCGGCCGTTCACCGCGCATCAGCGGCGCGTGGGCCAGCATAAGGTCCGCTAGGCGCTCGGAAACGGTGCGGACGGCAAGGCCGTGGCGCTCCTCGTGATGGCTGACCAGCCAGAGATCGGTTTCGAGCTCGGCAATGGGCGTGGCGACACGGATCAGGCGGGGGTCGGTATCGGCAAGGAAACAGGGCAGCACGGACAGCCCTGCCCCGGCAGCGACCAGTTCGCGCACGCTCATCGGATCATTGCCGCGCACCCCGATGCGATCGCCGTGATGGGCCTGAATCCAGCGAGAACTATGGGTCTGCCCATTCTCGCCCGAAACGCCCACGAACAGGCCTGCCTTGATGCCATTGATCAGATTGACGCCCGAATAGATGGCGAAGGCTGCCTTGCCAATCTGGCGGCGGACCAGCCACTGCTCGGTGGGGCGTTCGTTGCGAATCCCCAGATCGGCATTGCGGTGGCCGATATCGATCTTCTGTCCCGCCGTGACCAGCTCGATGCCAAAGCGATCGTCGGCGCGCCAGATGTCGCCGATATGGTTGGCGACGAAAGACGAGGTCCACGGACCCGCTGAAATCCGCACCACCCGCTCGCCGACGCTGCCGTCCCGCCAGTGCTTGAGCGAAATCATCGCCGCTTCGACGTCTTCGGCGCGGGCCAGCAGCTCTTCGCCGGCCTTGGTCAGCCGATAGCCAGTCTGCGAGCGGTGAAACAGCGGCTCACCGACCTGCCGCTCCAGCGCCGTAACACGCCTGCCCAGCGTCGCCGCACTCAGCCCGGTCGTGGACGTGGCCGCACTGAGCCCGCCCAGCCGCGCCACATCGAGAAACAGCCGCAGATCGTCCCAACCAAAATCCATTTTTCATTTCTGCAAAGCGCATTGCGATCCTGAGCATAGCGGTGCGGGGCATTTTTGCGCAAGTATGACTTCAGCGGCGCAAGTAGCGCGCCGGGCGGCAAGTCAAATACAGCCAGGTTTGAAAAGCAGGTCACGCAGTGGCCGGCACTGGCTTTGCCTTGCCGCGAATTCCGACGAAGGAGACTTCTTGTGTTCACACGCTTCACCCGGCGACTCCGCTCCTGGCAGCAGGACCGGGCCATGATCCGCAAGCTTGCCGTGCTCGATGACCGCCTGCTGGCCGACATGGGCATTACCCGCCGCGATATCGAACGCTTCGTGTCCGATCGCGCGAACTGAACGGAAGGCAGGAGCAGTTTCATGCAACAGAACAATCTTGGACGCTTCGGCCCCGTCAGCCGCCTGACACTGGGCGGTGGCGGGATCGGCCAGGGCTGGGGCGCGGCCTCCGACGCTGACTCCGTCGGCACCATCCACCGCGCCATCGAGGCGAGGATCGACCTGATCGACACCGCGCCCGGCTATGCCAATTGCGAACGCATGATCGCCCGTGCTTTCAAGGGCCGGATGCCCGAGCACGTGCGCATCACCACCAAATTTGGCCTGGGCTCTCCGCCCGAGGACGAAGTCTATTCCCGGCTGCGGACATCGCTCGAAATCAGCCTTGCGGCGATGATGCTGGATCGCGCCGACATCATGCTGCTCCACACCGAAATCCGGCCGGACAACTTCGACTATCCCGCCGCCGAACCTCCGCGCGATACGCGATCGACCAGCCTGACGCTGTTCCGCGAAGCGGTGGTACCCGCCTTCGAGCGGTTGATGGCCGATGGCCTGATCGGTGGCTGGGGCATTACCGGCATCAACCTGCCGGATACGACAATCGATGTGCTGTCATCGGGGCCACGCCCCGTGGCCGTGCAGGCGATCAGCAATCTGCTCGACAGCGCCGGTGCCATGAATGGCAGCGGCATACGGGCTCGCCCCCGCCATGTGATCGCCACCGCAAAGGCCAATGACGTCGGGGTCATGGGCGTGCGAGCGGTGCAGGCGGGGGCGCTGACGGCGGGGTTTGACCGCCGGCTGCCGGGAGAGGCGCGGCCCGACCAGTCGGATTTCGACCGGGCCGCGTCTTACCGGGCACTCTGCCTACAGTGGGGCGACGACCCCGCTATCGTTGCCTATCGCTACGCGCTGGGCATGGCGGGGGTCGATACGCTGGTGCTGGGGGTCAAGAACGTCGCCGAGCTGGAACAGGCACTGGAAGCAGAACGGCTGGGTCCGCTGGAGCCGGCGCAGCTGGCCGCGATTGACGGGCTGGGTTTGCGGGACTAGCTCCCGATCTCTCACACCCTTGATGTCACCCCGGCTCAAGGCCGGGGTGACCCAGCGGAAGTGCATCCTCGTGCCCAACTCCCCACCGGCGCTGCCCACGGACTTGATCCGTGGGCCATTATCAACCCGTGCAGAGTGTCAAACGGCCCGCGGATCAAGTCCGCGGGCAGCGATTGTGGGTGGTAGGGATTGGCTTAGCGCGCCTTCCAGCCTGCGCCCTGCTTGAGGCGCATGACGAAGCCGATGACTTCAGCCACGGCCTTGAAATGCTCGCCCGGAATGGTCTGGTCGACCTCGACGGAGGCAAACAGGGCGCGCGCCAGTGGGGGATTTTCGACGATGGGAACGTCATGCTCCTTGGCGATCTCACGAATACGCAGGGCTATGGCGTCAGCGCCCTTGGCCACGCAGAGCGGGGCTTTCATGCTGCGATCATATTTGAGCGCAACGGCAAAGTGGGTCGGGTTGGTGACGATAACCGTCGCATCGGGCACCGCCGACATCATGCGCTGGCGGGCGCGCTCGCTGCGCAGCTGGCGCAGTTTGCCCTTGATATGGGGATCGCCCTCCATCTGCTTGTATTCGTCGCGGGTTTCCTGAACCGTCATCATCTGCTTCTTCCACCATTTCTGGCGGACATAGAGATAGTCGGCCATGGCGATGACCGTGACGACCGCCAGCACGGCGATGAAGATCTTGATACCGATTTCCTGGAAGTCGGCGAGGATGACCAGCGGATCGGCCGTCATCATGGTGTCGAGACGATCCCGCTCGGGCCAGACCACCATGATCACCACGATGCCCACGATGAAGATCTTTAGCAGGCCCTTGCCGAAATTGACCAGCGAGTCGCTCGAGAACAGGCGCTTGGCGCCCGACAGCGGGGAAATCTTGGAGAGTTTCGGGGTGATCGGCTCGGTGGAGACGAGCGGCCGGTGCTGGATGAGATTGGCCAGGACCGCACAGGCTGACAGCACCACCAACGGCAGCAGGATCGTTCCGATCAGCGCCATGGCCAGATTGTTGAAGAAGGCGCCGAAGCCGGCCCCGCCCAGCTGGAACTGATCGGCCTGCATGATGACCAGCTTGAGCTGGCCCATCAGGCCCGCTGCGGCCGGGGGCCCCAACATGGCGAAAATCACCGCCGACCCCAGCAGCATGAACCAGGTAACGACCTCCTGGCTCTTGGCGACATCACCCTTCTTATGGGCGTCCTCAAGCTTCTTTTGTGAGGGGTCTTCTGTTTTGGCGTCTTGCTCGGGGGCGTCGCTCACCTAACCCCTCCACATCGCAAGGTGGTTCTCGAACGAAGTGAGATACCAACCCATCATCATGGTCAAAAGCAGGGCGAGCAGGATCAGGCCGAGAATAATATTGGCCGGCATCAGCACGAAATAGACCTGCATGGCCGGCATCAGGCGAGCCAAGATGCCCGCGCCGAGGTTGAAGACCAACCCGAAGACAATGAACGGAGCAGACATCTGGATGCCTACGCTGAACGCTCCGGCCACCGTGCGGATGGCCAATTGGGCCGCATCATCGAACATCAGCGGCGCATTGAGCGGGAACACCACATAGCTGTCATAGGTGGCCGCGAGTGCGACGTGGTGCAGGTCGGTCGCAAAAATCAGCACCATGCCCAGAAAGCTGAGAAAGCTGCCGAACACCGCCCCCTGCACGCCCACCTGCGTCGGATCGGCAGCCATTGCGGCGGAAAGGCCAGTCTGGAACGCGATGATGGCGCCGGCCACCTGGGTGGCCATCACCGTGATGCGGACGATCGCGCCCAGAATGATGCCGATGGCCAGCTCGTGGAAGACGAGACCGAGAATTGCCATCATATTAGCCGGCATGGGCGGCATGCTGGAGGCCAGCAGCGGATAAACCACCAGCGTGAAGGCCAGCGCGAAGCTGAGGCGCATCCGCATCGGGATCATATCCTCACCGAGCGCGGGCATGAGCATCAGGATGGCGCCGATGCGCGAAAACAGCAGGATATAGATGAAGGCCGTATTGGGCAGCCAATCGACCCCGACCGTCACGTCAGCCGCCCACGATGATCATGTCGACGATGCGGTTCATGTAGCCGCCCATGGTGGCGCCGAGAAACGGCAGCAGCAGCAGCATTGTGACGAAGATCGCGAGGATCTTGGGAACGAAGACCAGCGTCTGTTCCTGAATCTGTGTCAGCGCCTGAAACAGCGCGATGATAACGCCAACGACAAGGCCCACGATCATCATCGGCGCCGAGACGATGATGAGGGTCCAAATACCCGCACTGGCGATGTCGAGGGCTTCTGCGCCGGTCATGCTGGATTCCGCCGGACGAATCGCCGTCCTGAGGCGAGTGTACTCCTTGCGGCAACAAGGTGTGAAAGCGGGATTGCCGCGTCCACCGGTTAGGCGGATGCCCCTGCCCGGGGCCTCGACCTAACGTGGTGGAAGGAAACCTCAGATCGGCATGCGCATGATTTCTTCGTAGGCGGAAATCACGCGGTCGCGGATGGTGACCATGCTCTCGATGGCGATTTCGGTTTCGCTGAGGGCAGTGACCATGTCGACGACATTGGCCTTGCCGTTGACCATGTCGATGGCCATTGCGTCGCTGGTCTTACCGCTATCGACCACGCCCTGCACCTGCTGGGCCAGCATGTCGGCAAAATTGTTGCCGCCGGTGGGAGCAGCCAGCGCGGTGAGATCGGTCTGCGGCTTGGCGGCCTGGTTGATGAGCCGGCTGGCATTGCCATAGGCGGCAGTAGCGGCGTTGAAAGGGGTGCTGATGGCCATTTATGACTCCTGTTCGACTAGCCGCGCAGGATGTCGAGCGTGCGCCCGAGCATCTGCCGCGTAACCGTTACGACGTTGAGATTGGCCTCGTAGGTGCGCTGGGCCTCGCGCATGTCCATCGCTTCAATCAGCGGATTGACGTTGGGATACTGCACATAGCCGCTGGCATCCGCTGCCGGATGGCCGGGCTCGTAGCGCGAGGAGAAATCGCTGTTGTCATAGGCGAGGCGCCCGACTTCCACGATCTTGCCCCCCACTTCGGCGTCGAAGGTCGCCTGAAACGTGGGAATGCGCCGGCGGTAAGGCTCATCGCCCGGCGCCTTGCCCGCAGAATCCGCGTTGGCCAGGTTTTCGGCGATCACGCGCATGCGGGCGGTCTGGGCATGAAGGCCAGTCGCGGCGATACGAAGCGAGGAATTGAAGTCCATACTACGCTAGCTCCTATGCCTGCCGGCCGAGTGCGGTTTTGAGGATCTTGACCGACTTCTGATAGAGCGAGGTGGCGGCCTGGTAATCCATCAGGTTGTTGGTGACCTTCATCATCTCGTCTTCGAGGGTTATGCCGTTGCCTTCCGGGGTAATCTCGAAATTGGCCATGCGCTGCGCGCCAAACGCGCCATCGCTGCCCGAGACCGAGAAATGCATCGGCTGGGTTGCCGTCGTGGTCACGCCCGCCGAGGAGAAGGCCCCGACGCGATCGGCAAAATCGTACTGCGACAGATCGCGCCCGCGGTAACCGGGGGTCTCGGCATTGGCCACGTTTTCGGCCAGCAGGCCTTGACGTGTCTGATGCCAGCGCATCTTGTCGGTCAGTGCCGAGAAAACCGGCATATCCATAAGGCCCATTGGGCAAGCCTCCCCGCGAGTCTCTTCCATAGAGCGCGATGGGCAAATCTTGCCGGGCTATGGTTAATCAAGAGTTAACCAGCGCCCATAACGGGACATCCGGCCTCGCATTCTGCACATTTACGACATGTGATAGGCAATATATGCCGTCCGGATTCGCGACGGACCTGATTTGGAGCAGATATGCAGTTCATCACCAGCCTGTTCGGTGGTTCCGGCAGTACATTCGTGACCGCGGCTTTCGCCCTCGGCGCGGTCATTGTGGCAATCATCCTGGCACTGTGGCTGCTCAAGGTGCTGTTTCGCGCTTCGGGCAATGTGGGCCGCGGCCGCAACCGGCGCCTGAGTGTGGTGGATAGCCTTGCGCTGGATCCCAAGCGGCAGCTGCTGATCGTGCGTCGCGACAATGTGGATCACCTGATCCTGACCGGCGGAGCGCAGGACCTGGTGATCGAGACCGGCATTCCAGTCGAGGAAGCCCCCGCGGCACAGCCCACCCGCCGGCCTGTACCGATGGTGGCCGCCCGCAAGCCGGCCCCTGCCCCAGCCGCAAAGCCGGCTCAAGCAGCCTCGAAACCAGCCGCTCCGGCTCCTGTCGTTGAGCCGCCACGCCCGGCGGGTCCGCCCACGGTGCTCGACCATCTGCGTGAAACCGGCCAGCCCACCAACAAGCGAGCTCACCTCTCCTTGCGCCATACGGGCCTGCTTCGCCCGGTAAACGAGAAGGAATTGCCAGTTTCCCCGGAAAACTCAGCCTCTGCGGCATCGGCAGCGGCCGACTCAGCTAAAGAGGACAGGGCGCGGCGTGACATAGAAGGCACCGACCTTGTCGACGACAACAACGAGGCAACCCGGAACTGAGGCGCCGCCGTCGCGCTTGCGGCGACTCGCACCCTTTGCCGGGCTCGCAGCGCTGGTGCTGCTGACCCTGACGCCAAGCCTCGCCTTCGGGCAGGATATCTCCATCGACTTCGGCGACGATACGACCGTCACCGAGCGCGCGGTGCAGATCATCGGCCTCATCACACTGCTGTCGCTGGCGCCGTCCATCCTCGTGATGGTGACCAGCTTCACCCGCATCGTCGTGGTGCTGTCGCTGCTGCGCACGGCCATCGGCCTGCAAACGGCGCCACCCAATTCTGTGATGGTGTCGCTGGCTCTGTTCCTCACCGTCTTCGTGATGCAGCCAACTTTGCAGCAATCCTACGACCAGGGCATTGCGCCCCTGCTGGCGGGGGAAATCGAATTCGCCCAGGCTTTCGAGCAGGGCAGCGCGCCGCTGCATGAATTCATGCGGGCCAATGTGCGCCAGCAGGACCTGGCGCTGTTCTACGACCTGACGGATGCCCCGCCGCCCGAAGATCCGGAAGCTATTCCGCTGCAGCTGCTGGTTCCGGCCTTCATGATTTCCGAACTCCGCCGGGCGTTCGAAATCGGCTTCCTGCTGTTCCTGCCCTTCGTGGTCATCGACATGGTGGTTGCATCGGTGCTGATGAGCATGGGCATGATGATGCTACCGCCGGTGGTGATCTCACTGCCGTTCAAGCTGATCTTTTTCGTGCTGGTGGACGGCTGGTACCTGGTCGCAGGCTCGCTGGTGCGAAGTTTCGTCAGCGGATAGCCGGGGCCCGCGCTAGAGCGAGGCGAGGCCCGCCGACGGTTCGCTGGCAACGAGCGGCGCCAGAGCGCCTTCACCGCCATAGGTATCGCGATAGGAGGCGAGGAAGGCATTGATGCCCGCGACGCCCGAGACCTGCGCGGCCACTGCCTTGAATTCAAGGCTGGTGACTTCAACCTGACCCGTGACCAGATCGAACATCGGCCATTCCGGCGTCGTGACCATGGCATCGCCGAACTTCGCGCGCAGGCGCGACAGGCCGAACCGGTCACCGGCCAGCACAAAGCCCACACCGGCCTTGATCAGGCCCATACGAACCGGCTGGCTGAGCGGCTTACCGGCGGGCTCGTTGGCATAGAGTGCCTCAAGCATCTCGCTGGCCCGATCGTAGCGGCGGGCCTTCCAATGCGCGTCTATGCGCAGGACGGTCACGTCGCGGCCGCTCATATCGCTGAGCATGTCGAGCGCCAGCTGATCGCGCCCGCCATCAATCATCGCGCGGGCTTCCAGCAGGCGGCGCTGGCGCGCCAGCGACTCCGGCAGGGCGGGCAGACGCGTGGCATTGAGCACGCGCAGGGCGTCTTGCGGCTTGCGGTCGGCCAGGTAGATCACGGCCAGATCAGCGGCAATCTGGGTCTTGGCGACGCCAGAGAGGCGATTTTCCAGCTGGTAGTCGAGCAGTTCGGCGGCCTGGGCGAGAAGATCGACGCGCACCAGTCGCTTGGCGAGGTTGCGGATCATTTCGTCGCCGCGTGCGCCGGGCGGCGTGAGCTGACGGAAATCGTAGTAGAGGCCCAGCGCCTCGACCGGCGGCAGCGAGTCCGCCACGCCATTGAGGAACAGCTCGACAAACACCCGCTGCGACTCGTCGCGCAGAGCATTTATCGACGGATTCTCCGGAAAGTTGGCCACCGCGTTGCGGACGGTCTCGAAACCCTCGCGGTAGCTGCCGTCGCGGAAATAGAACTTGGCGAGCATGGTCTGCATATCCGCCTCCAGCGCGTTGCCGCGCCACAGCAACGCTTCCGCAGACAGCGTCTCGGCGGCCTTGGTCAGGTCCAGCTTACCCTCTTCGTCGAGCAGGCGGAGGGTCCGATATATCGCTTCGGCACGGGTCGGGCGAACATCAGCGGCGATGACCTGACCATAGGTATCGATCGCCTCGGCAATCCGGCCGCGCCCTTCATCAACCCGCCCGGAGAGCAGGTGATAGAGGCTCGCCTCCTCGGGCGTGAGGGTATTGAAGTCGATCAGGTCGAGATTGTTCTCGGCCAACGGCATGTTGTTGGTTTCAACGCCGGCGCGAATGGCGGCGAAGTAGAATTTGTTGCGCGCCCAAAGCGGGTAGTTTTCAACGATTGAAGCCGCTTCGACGGCATCGAGGCTGGCGCCCTTGAAATCGTAGTTGTCGACGCGCGCGATGGTCCTCCACAGCAGGGCATCGATCTCCTGCGCGGAGGTCGCCGAATTGAGAATGGCGAGGGCGTCCGCCGGGCGTGACGCCATGGTGGAGGCGATGGCCTTGGTGATGCGCAGCTTACGCGTCAGGTCTTCGGCCTTGAGATCACCCTCCATGACCTTGACGACACCCAGCGCTTCATGGGCGAAGCCGTTGGCGACGTAGTACTGCGCCAGATCGAGCCGGGCGATGTCACGCTCCCTGCCCTCCCCGCCGGCCGCCTGGGCGCGCAGCAACTCAACGCGCCGGTTGAGCTGGCCAAAGTCCTTCTCTTCAAGCTGCACCAGATCAACGAACCCGCCGCGCAGCGATTCTTCCATCGCGGTACCGGCTAGGCGCGGACCATCGACGGCCGAGACGGTGAGCCCGTTTGGCGTAGAAATGACAGCCAGCTGGTTGTCGAGCGCAACATTGAGCGCGGGGTCATGCGCCTTGATGACGAGGCCATGCACGCTCCGCATCGCGGAGAAATCGACATAATTCAGCGTGCGGGTGACACCGCGCGCCGGGGGATAGGCGGTAACGACCGAAAGCATGTCGCCCACGATCGGATCGCGGAACTCATGTACGCGGGCCGGACGCTCGACATTGGCCACGACCTCGAAGTCGCCCTCCACGTCGCGGCGGCGGGTGAGGTCGATCGGCTCGGTGGGCGTCAGCATGATGTCGCCCAGCGACAGGACCCAGGCCATGCCTTCCGAACCCAGGGTCGCCAGCCGATCCTGCGACAGCTCGATGCGCACCACCTGCGTATCGCCCGACGGCAGCACGGCGAACTCGCTGGCCAAGGCATCGAACTCACCAGAATTGGCGGGCTGCTTGATGCCGGAGGTCGTGTCGAAGATCATCCAGACTGTGTCGCCCCGGCGGAACACGGCGGCTGGCGTATCCTGCTCGAACGGGAAAACCACGCGAACCGTAGAACCCAGGACGCTTACAAAGGGCGAAATGGTTCGTCCGACATTGTCGGCAGAGAGCGCCTCGACATTGGCCGATGCGAGCGATGCCGCTTTGACGGCAGCCTGCTCGGCCTTGGCCTCGTCGAGCTGATCGACCAAAGCCTCGGGCGTGAAGCTGGGCAAGCCGATGCCGGCAATGTCGATATCGAGCACGAACTGGCGCGGGGTGGTTTCGTAGAAGCGCGGAACAATTCCTTCCGCCATTTTCAGCGAGACCATCGCGCCGTCGGGCGTAACCGTGCTTTCCACCGACGCAACTTCTGGCGGCAGATCGGCGGCAAGCTCGCGCATATCCACACCTACGGGCCACTCGAAGGCGATATGATAATTATCGCCATCGCGCAGAAATTCGGATTGGGTCGGCACAGTCCAATCGAACTGCAGGCGCATGAAGGTGGGATTGCGGCCGATGCGGACCCGGGCCTGCGGATCGAGCGCTACCACATCATCGGCCTTGCGCTTGCGCTCAGCCTCGATGGCCGCGAGGCGGGCGCGTTCGGCCAGCTCGTCGATAATGTCTTGCGGCAGCGCCGGGGGCATGCCCTGCCAGGTCTGCGGCATCAGGTCGATGAAGAGCTTTTCGCCGGCCTCAATGCGGTTGAAATTGAACGCGGAGCGCAGGCCCAAGCGCAAACCCATGCCATCGGGATCAACCCGGGCAACCGAGAGATAGGACGGCATGGTGGTGCCGACATCGGGCAGGATGACCTCGACCTTTTCCTCGAACTCGATGGAAAGGACACCATTTTCGATGCGCATCGAGTATTTCGGCAGGGTATCGCGGCCGGGAAAGCTCAGGATGAGCCGGGCGTAACCATCTTCCTGGGTGGCGTAGAGTTGGCCCTGCTCCTGCGCCAAAGCTGGCGAGGCCAGGCACAGCACCGCCATAGCGACACCGAACCCCACGACCCGTCTAGCGCGCCGCATACCAGACTTGATAGCGGTCTTCACTGGCTTCTGCCCGCCCGACGCACATGACGCGTCGGCTGGCGAGGCATTCAGCCCCGAGATCAGCAAACGCATGGGTTACACAATACTCTCGTGCCGACCCTAGCGCCCGCGGCTTAACGCGGCCTTACTCCGAACGGAAAACCCTTACTGACCAACAATCTGCGGCAGGGCCGCGAAGTCACCTGCCGTCATCTCGACGGCCGGTGGCTTGTCGGCAATCGCGGCCATGCGAACGGTCAGTTCCTGGGCGCGGGGGGCGGACATCTGGGCCAGGATCGGCGCCATCTTGCGCGGGCTCATGGTCTTGGCGACGCGCAGCAGCACTTCCATGTCGAGATTGTTGAAGATGGTGGCGGCATCCTTGGGACGCATGGCCTCATACATCGCGACAATCCCGGCAAACTGCCCCTTCTCCATTTCCTGGCGCTGATCGACCAGCGACGAAATCTGGGCTTCGAGCGCCTCGAGCGTGGCGGCCCTTTCCTCGATGCGCTTCTCGGCGGCATCAACAATGGAGGCGCGCAGAGCCAGGTCGTCCTCGAACTGCTTGAGCTCGCCACGGCGTGATGCCAGGCGCTCCAGCAACTGCTGCTCGGTGATCGAGGCACCGGCCGGGAGCACCAGCGGAACATGCTCACCCTTGGGGCCAAGCTCGGTCGGAACGACATCGCCGGACGGCAGGCAGTCGGTGGCCATGGCCTTGGCGAAGCTGCCTTCGGGAACCGGCGCCGGCTCGGCCGCAACGATTCCCTCGCGCGGCAACACGACCTCTCCGGTCTCGGTAAGGGTGGCATTGGGTTCGATGCAATAGGTGCTCGAAACCGACGGCGCGCCGGCCACGGACGGCGCAGCGGGCGCGGCATGTTCGCCAGCCGGGGCTGCGGCCTCGGCGGGAGCACCATGGCCAGCAGCTGCGTCTGCTGCTGCCGCGGGGGCGCCATGGCCGCCAGCGGCTTGAGCCGCTGCCGGGGCACCCAGCGTGGGCGAAACGTCAGAGAGGGTCGGCGTGGTATCGGACAAAGTCGGCTCGGTCGGGAGGGTGACCGTCGGATCCCCGCCCTCGGGCGCGGCGCCCGCCGAACCGCTGGAGCTTGCACCGGCCGCGAAGGCAGAGGTGACGCCCGTGAGCACATAGCCGCCATTGGTGACCAGACCCAGGGTCTTGAGCACCAGCAGAGCGGAAATGGCCATCACGACGACCGGTAGCAGGCGGATATTGGTCACGCAGCGGCTCCGCGATTGCGCACGCGCGCCGAGAGCTGATCGAGGGCCGACTGGACCTTGTTGGGCGCTTCGACAGGCTCGATGGCCTGGCTGTGGCGGGCCACGCTGGTGATCTTGGCGATGCGCTCCATCAGCACGGTGCCAGCATTTACGTGCTTGGCCAGCTCGATGCCGAAGCGTTCGGCTTCTTCAAGGCGAGAATTGAGCGACAGATCGGCTTCGACGGCCGTCTGCTTGAGCTCCTTGATCGCCTGATTGGCCAGATTGGTGGCACCGACCAGGTCGGCGACCATCTTGCGCATTTCATCCTTGTCGGCGTGAAGGCGCTTCAGGCGCGCATTGAGCACGACGCAATATCCGATTGTCAGCGCGAGCAGAACGGCGACAGCGCCTTCCACGAACAGCCCCAGAGGCAAGCCGAACATCATCGTCCTTCCATTTTCTCGTCGATCGCTTCAAAGGCCGCCATGGTGACCTTGGGCGGGTTGAGCGGGCGGGTAACCCGCACCGATACGTGATTGCCGATATGGCCCATGATGGCCTCGGTGAGTTCGACATCGCCGCAACGCAGCCGGACCGGTTCGGTGGGCGTGCGATCGAACATGATAGTGTCGCCGGGCTTCAGCCCCAGTACGCGAGACAGCGGCAGATCCTGCTCATGCAGCACGGCCTCGATCTCGACGTCGGCAGAATAGATTTCAGTCGCCAGATGGCCTTCCCAGATCGGGTCACGGCCGAACTTTTCACCCATGAACATCTGCAGCAGCTGTTCGCGGATGGGCTCGATGGTGGCGTAGGGCAGCAGGATCTCGATCTTGCCACCGCGGTCATCCATTTCGATGCGCAGCTCAATCAGGATCGCAGCATTGCCTGGGCGGGAAATGGCAGCAAAGCGCGGGTTGGTTTCCATGCGCTCAAGCTTGAAATTGACCTGCGTCACAGGCTCGAAGGCGCGGTGCGTGTCCTCAAGGATGATCTCGATCATCCGGCGGGCCAGCGCCATTTCGATCGTGGTATAGGGCCGCCCCTCGACGCGGATATTGCCGGCGGTGCGGCGACCACCCAGCAGCACGTCGATCATCGAGTATATGAGGCTCGAGTCGACGGTGAGCAGCCCGTAATTCTCCCACTCCTCGGCGCGAATGACCGAGAGAATGGCCGGCAGCGGGATGGAATTGAGGTAGTCCCCGAACCGCACCGAGGAGATGGAATCCATCGTCACTTCGACGTTGTCGGAGGTGAAATTGCGCAGCGACGTCGTCGCGAGCCGCACCAGGCGGTCGAAGACGATTTCGAGCATCGGCAGACGCTCGTAGCTGACGAGGGCCGAGTTGATGAGGGCCTGGACGCCGGTCAGTTCGACATTGGAGCCAATGCTGGCATCAAAGCCGAGCAGGCTGTCGATTTCATCCTGGTTGAGCACGCGATCGACGCCACCATCGCCATCGGCGTCGGTGCCTTCCAACATGGCAGCCCATTCGGCAGCAGCGGCGGCGTTGCGCTGCTCCTCGGTCATGTCCTCTTCGGCGATGGTAGACGCAGCACCAGCGACATCGTTGAGCCCCCAGTTCGCCGCCAATTTTTCCTGATCGGTTGGCTCAGCCATTACTGCACCAGGATTTCCTTGAAGAGGATGGATTCAACGCGGCTGGGATAGATCGCGACGTTGACGCGGCGCAGCAGTTCTTCCTTGAGGCGATAGACGCCCGCGGAGCCCTCAAGATCCGACTTGCGCAGCTCGCGCAGATAGACCTGGAATGAATCGATCACCTTGGCCATGCGCGGCTGGATCTCGAGCATCATCTCTTCGTTGGCGACTTCGAGCGCGATGCCCAGCTTCATCATCGCCGCGCCCTGCTCGGCATTGTTGAGGTTCACGATCATCGGCGGCAGGTTGAAGATGAAGGTGTGCGCAGCTGCGGCGGCAGCCGTCTCTTCCTTGGCCGGCGTGGATGACGACAGGAATACATAGAGCCCCGCCCCACCGAGTAGCACGACGACAGCCGCGGCTCCGATGATGATAAAGAGCTTGGGTATCCCCTTCTTGGCTGGGGCGCCGTCTTCGACTTCTGCTTCAGCGGCCATGCCAACCTGCAAACACTAGGCTTTCCGGACGATTCCGGACGTCCGTCCAGCTAAGGCCGAGATGGTTAACGAAAGGTTACAATCACCCCCTCAGCGGCAATATTTGCCGGGCAAATTTTGCCACCCTCGGCAGATTGCCCTCGGCAAGGTTAGCACACATATTTCTCTATCTACTTGATTTTATTCAATTTACCGGCTTGGCATGGTTTCTGCAAAGTAAATACCGAGGCGCCGGCTTGGGGAAGTCGGCAGCTTCGGGGACGTTAACTTTCCGGGGATCAGCGATGATCGAAAACGCGCAACTTATCAGCCTGAGCCGGCAGATCGCGCTGCAGCGCCAGATGGACGTTGTGGCCAACAACATGGCCAATATCAACACGACCGGCTTCAAGGGCGAACAGCTGCTGTTCGAAGAATTCGTGATGCCGGTTGCGCGCAACCAAGACTTCCCCACTCTCGACCAGCCCCTCTCCTATACGCAGGACTGGGCTACCGTTCACGACCTGACCGGCGGCGCCATGGTGCAGACCGGCAGTGAGCTTGACGTAGGCCTCAACGGCGAAGGCTTCTTCGCAGTGCAGACCCAGGGCGGCGAACGCTGGACCAAGGCCGGTTCGTTCCAGCTCAGCGCCAACGGCACGCTGGTTGACCTCAACGGCAACGCCGTGCTCGGCGAAGGCGGCCCGATCCAGTTCGGGCCCGACGAAACCGGCATCCTCGTTGCCGCTGACGGCGCCGTCAGCTCGAGCGCCGGTGCCAAGGGCCGCCTGCGCCTCGTCGAATTCGCCAATCCCCAACAGCTCACCCGCGAAGGCAACAACCTGTATGCCGGTGGCACGCCTGTCGCCGCCACCAATACCCGCGCCATGCAGGGCTTCGTCGAAAAGTCGAACGTGTCGGGCGTGACCGAGATGTCGGAAATGATCCGCGTCACCCGCGCTTACGAATCCGCCGCGAACCTGGCGCAGAAGCAGGACGAGCTCCGCCGCACTGCCATCCAGCGCCTCGGCGACACCAACGCCTGACCTGAGGACACGCCATGAAAGCCCTGTATATCGCATCGACCGGCATGAGCGCTCAGGAACGCAACGTCGAAGTCATCTCCAACAACATCGCGAACATGCGCACCACTGGCTACAAGCGCCAGCGTGCCGAGTTCGAAGACCTGCTCTACCAGCAGATCACCCGCGCCGGATCCCAGACCTCCGACCAGGGCACCATGGTTCCCGCCGGCCTCGAAATCGGCTCGGGCGTACGCACCGTGTCCACCCCGCGCGTGATGAGCCAGGGCTCCGTCAACGTCACCGAGCGCGAGCTCGACGTCGCCATCCGCGGCGAAGGCTTCCTGATGGTCAACCTCCCCGACGGCCGCACCGCCTACACCCGCGACGGCTCGCTGGAACGCTCCGCCGATGGCGAGCTGGTCACCTCGGCCGGCTACCCGATCCAGCCCGGCATCACCATTCCGGGCCTGGCTACCTCGATCGCGATCTCGCCCGACGGCATGGTCAGCGCCTATCTCAACAATGAGAGCACCCCGACCCAGCTCGGCCAGCTCCAGCTTGCCCGCTTCGTCAACAAGTCGGGCCTGGAATCGATGGGCGACAACATGTTCATCGAAACCGCCGCCAGCGGCCCCGCCCAGGTCAACGTGCCCAACACGGACGGCACCGGCAGCCTGCTGCAGAACTACCTGGAAATGTCCAACGTCAACTCGGTGACCGAAATCTCCGACCTGATCGCGGCCCAGCGCGCCTACGAAATGAACGCCCGCATCATCTCTGGCGCCGACCAGATGATGCAGGCCACCAGCCAGCTGCGTTGATGGGAGCGATGACCATGATCCTGCGTACCGCACTCGCCGCCGTCACCACCGTACTGTTGACCAGCGCCGCCCTCGCAACCCCGGTCCTCAAGTCGGAAACCGTGGTCACCAATTCGGTTGTGACGCTGGGCGACCTGTTCGACGAAGCTGGCCTGGCTGCCGAGGAAGCCCTGTTTCGCTCGCCGCTGCCCGGCACCACCGGCACGGTCAAGCTGAACGACGTTCGTTCGGCTCTCGCCCGTATCGGCATCACCCAGTTCGACGCCAATGGCCTCGACGGCATCCGCGTCAGCCGCGCCGCTTCGGTGGTTGACGAGAAGGTTCTGTCCGACCTGATCGCCGCCGACCTGAGCGCCCGCGGCATCCTGAGCAAGGGCATGAGCATCAACACCATGTTCAACGGCGCCGTCCGCCCGGTGAATGCCGAAGCCAGCGCCCAGCCCGCCCATGTCGTCAACCTGCGTTACCTCCCCGGCGCCGGCACCTTCTCGGCGCGCTTTGCCATCGACGGCATCGAACAGCCCCTCGATGTGTCGGGCACGATCGAGATGATGATCGAGGCTCCCCACATCGCGGGCACCCTGGCCGCTGGTACCGTGCTCGGTGGCGACAACATCGTGATGCGCCCAGTTCCCCTCAAATATGTCGAGAGCACCGGCGTCGCCCGCCTCGAAGACGTGCTCGGCAAGGCCCTGGTGCGCCAGAGCCGCGAGGGCATGATGCTCAAGCCCTCCGACGTTGCCGCTCCCCTCATGGTGTCCAAGAACGACGTCGTGACCATCTATTTCCGCAACGGCCCGATGACCCTCACCGTCAAGGGCCAGGCCATCACCGGCGCGGCCGAAGGCGGCCCGCTGCAAGTGCTCAACCTCATGTCCAAGCGCGTCGTCAGCGCGACCGCCATCGCTGCGGGCGCCGTCGAAGTCAGCGCCAATCCGCTCGCCGTAGCGGGCCTCTAAGTTTCAGGAGATCAGTACCATGAACATCTTCAAGCTCGCCGCCCTGCTGACCCTGACCGCCACGCTCGCTGGCTGCAACACGATGGATCGTCTCGCCAGCGTCGGCAACGCGCCGCCGCTGACCGCCATTTCCGACCCCACCACGGTCGCCGGCTACCAGCCAGTGCGCATGCCGATGCCCGAAGCCATCGCTGACACCTACCAGCCCAACTCGTTGTATCGCACCTCGGCAAAGGGCTTCTTCAAGGATGAGCGCGCCCACCGCATCGGCGACATCCTGACGGTCATGGTGACCATCGATGACAGCGCCAAGATCGCCAACACCACCCAGTCGGGCCGCTCCTCGACCAACTCGGCCGGCATGGGGGGGATCTTCGGCGCCGCCGTCAACAATATCAGCGGCGGCAGCTTCGACCCCTCGGCAGCCATCGAGTTCGACTCGGGCATGAGCAACCGCGGCAATGGCTCGGTGAACCGCTCGGAATCGCTGGCGACTTCGGTTGCTGCCGTCGTCACCCAGGTCCTGCCCAACGGCAATCTGGTGATCGAGGGCCGTCAGGAAGTGCGGGTGAACTTTGAAGTCCGCGACCTGATCGTCGCCGGCATCGTCCGCCCGTCCGACATCCAGGCCAACAACACCATCACCTCGTCCAAGATCGCCGAAGCCCGCATCGCTTATGGCGGCCGCGGCCAGATCACCGACGTGCAGCAGCCCCGCTACGGCCAGCAGGCAATGGACGCGATCCTGCCCTTCTAACACCCCGGTTTCCCTGCGTCGCATTCCCCCAATGGCGGCGCAGGTCTCCCCGGCAGGTTGCAGAACGCGCCTGCCCGGCTGGCTCCAGAATGGACACCAGCTTTCAAAAGAGGCGCAGTCTCCCCGGGCTGCGCCTCTTCCCCATTCTGGTGGCTACTGCGAGATCCCCAGGGCCCGCTCGGCATTCATCCTGAGCTTGCCCAGACCAGCCATGATCTGGCGCTCCTCGGCGTCATCGATGCCCGCGAGGAACGTGTCGAACATCTTCGCCCCCTCCTCCTGCATGATCTTGAACACCGGCTCGGACGACTCGCTGACATAGACGCGGCGAACACGATGATCGCTCTCGTCGGGGCGGCGAATGATCCAGCCCTTGGCCTCAAGCCGTTCCAGCACCTTGCCCGTCGACGCGCGGCCCATCTGCATTATGGCGGCAAGCTCGGTCTGGGTGGCGCCCGCATGTCCAGAAATGTGCATCAGCGCCCACCACTGTCCATGGGTCAGCTGGTGCTGATGCATCACATGGTCGAAGTGGGTGCTGATGAGCCTGGACAGCTCGTGCATCATGTAAAGCAGGTTGGCATGCCGCATGGGCGCCTCCCTCTTGCCGACCGAAGCCGATCGACCCTCGCTGTGCGTTTTCTCGGTCATCCTAGCCTCTTAACTACTCGGCCCCTGCTTACATCAAAAATTGCGCTAGCGAAGCCTCGCATACGATTGTATGTGGGCATACAGACTTGTATGTTAGGCAACAATCTGGCGGCAAAACGCCGCTGTCCATCCCGGAGGAAGGGTATAGATGTCCAGCAACGAAACGTCCCGCGTCTCACGCCGCGGTTTCATGAAGGCAGCCGGCCTTGGTGCGGCGAGCACCGCGCTCGGCGCAACCACCATTGCCAGCGCCCAGGCGCAGGAATGGGACGAAGAGTTTGACGTTGTTGTCGCCGGTTCGGGCGGCGCGGCACTGGCCGGCGCCATCGGCGCTCTCGACAATGGCGCAAGCGTCGTCGTGCTCGAAAAGGCAGCCTTCATCGGCGGCACCACCGGCAAGTCCGGCGGCGGCTCGTGGGTTCCTAACAACCGCTGGATGGCCGACCACGGCTACACCGACAACAAGGAAGACTACCTGCGCTATGTGGCGCGCGTGTCGTTCCCCGAGCTCTACAACGACAAGAGCCCGACCCTGGGCATGACGGACCACCATTGGGCCCAGCTCAATGCGTTCTGGGATCACGCAGCCCGCGTCTTCCACACGCTCAACGACGAAGGCGCCCTGCCCGTCTTCACCTTCCTGTCGTGGGACGGCAAGCCTGCGCCGGACTATCACGGCCAACTGCCGGAAAATAACGACATCCGTGGCCGCCAGGTCGCGACCAACAACGAAGGCAAGACCGGCTTCGGCGCCGACATGATCGACTTCATGTCGACTTATGTCGAAGAAAAGGGCGCGGAAATCCGCACCGAAAACCGCGTCACCCGGATCATCAAGGATGAGACCGGCCGCGTCGTCGGCGTTACCGTGGAAAGCCCTGAAGGCACCAAGACGATCCGCGCCAAGAAGGGCGTGATCTTCGGCACCGGCGGCTTCACCCACAACCCGCATATGCGCACCCAGTTCCTGCGCACCCCGGTCATGGGCGGCTGCGCCGTTCCCACCAACGAGGGCGACCTGATCAACATGTCGGCTGAGATCGGCGTGAAGCTGGGCAACCTCAACGAAGCCTGGAACCAGCAGGTCATTCTCGACCAGGTTCTGGAATTCTCGTCGGTTCCCTCGGGCGTGTTCTTCCTGGGCGGCGACAGCTCGATCGCCGTCAACAAGAACGGCAAGCGCATGTACGACGAAAAGTACGTGTACCCAGAGCGTACCCGCTCGCACCAGGTGTATGACCAGTGGGCCGGTGACTATCCGAACCTGTACCAGATCTTCATCTTCGACGAAGAGTGCCGCAAGTTCGGTGGCATGCTGATCCCCGGCGTCGGCGCCGACCTGCCTGCACACGTCATCAAGGGCGATACCCTTGAGGAACTGACCGCCAACGTTCAGGCCAAGTTCGACTCCCTGGCCGACCGCCTGGGCACCTACAAGCTGGCCGACGACTTCGTCGAGTCGCTCAAGGGCACCATCGAGCGCTACAACGGCTTCGCCGAAAATGGCAAGGACGAGGACTTCCATCGCGGCGAAGCCCCGATCGATGCCTACTTCCATGCTGTGCCATATGATCGCGGTATGAAGAACCCCTACATGGCTCCGATCTCCGCAGAAGGCCCGTATTACGCCATTTTGCTGGGTGCAGGCACCCTCGACACCAAGGGCGGCCCTGTCTTTGATGTGAATGGTCAGGTCATCGATATCCATGACAAGCCAATTCCGGGCCTCTATGCTGCGGGCAACGCTACGGCCTCGCCTTCGGGCAAGAGCTATCTTGGCGGTGGCGGCACCCTCGGCCTCGGCATCACGTTCGGCTATCTGGCCGGCGAGCATGCTGCCAAGCAGGCCTAAACTAGACTAAGTACCTTCCGGGGTCGGCCCGACCGGCCCCGGTCATTTCGAGGAATGAAAATGAACACGCTTCGTATGGCGGCGACCGCTGCCTTCATGATCATCGGCAGCTCGGCCGCTTTCGCCGCAACTTGCCTTGAAACCTACACGGCAAAGGTTGAGCCGATCGTCTCCAAGAAGTGCGTGGCCTGCCACAACGATGCTTCGTCGGCTGCAGGCCTGTCCTTCCAGAAGGGCTCGGGCTACGACATGCTCGTCAACGTCGCCAGCACCGAAGCTCCCGACATGATGCGCATTGCACCCGGCAGCACCGAACTCAGCTACGTGATGCACAAGCTGCTGAACACCCATGAGTCCGTCGGCGGCTCGGGCACCAAGATGCCGCCTGCTGGCAGCCTCAAGGACTCCGAGATCGAAAAGATCACCGCATGGGTCGATTCCTGCGAGGTCGCGCAGTAATTGTCGCGAAGCTTCCTCTATACGAGCAGGGAAGGCGCGCCAGACGGCGCGCCTTTTCTTGTTTTTCACGACCGCTATCTGCTCCTGCAGGACGCTGAGGCACTGGCAAAGGTGATCGATGACGATGCGATCCGCATCGCAGTTCAATCCCCCCGCGCACAGTCAGCGGGCGGCAGCGGCATCACCAAGGGCTACTTCTGGTACATTGGCCCCCTCAACAAGCCGGAACTATCGACCCTGGGCGACGGGCTCTATCAGCTCGAGCTGCTGATCGACGAGACCTTCGAGCGCTACGGACAGCGCAAGATCGGCCTCTACGGCACGGGCGAAGGCGGCGTGATCGCCATGCTCGCCGGGCTGATCTTCCCCGACAAGGTTAGTGCCGTCGTTGCAATCGACGCGCCCTTCCCGACCAATATCGACCAGATGCCACTCGAGGTCCGCGCACTTGACGGCCTGCCCGTGCTGCTCAGCGGCGAACATGCGGCTTCAGCTCACGACGCGTTGACCCAGCGCGGTGCCTTGGTGACCACCGCTGAAACGGCGCCCCAGCCTCAGGCCATCGCCGACTTCCTGCGCCAATAGGCTGCGGCGCGACGCCGATGTCGCGCCCGGCCGCTTTAACTGCGCAGCTGCTCGACCGGGCCGATCCGCGACAATCCCACAGCACCTGCCTGGAACACCGCACCTTCGCCGGGGGCGGCACGATCCAGCCGCTCGGCCAGCGCGATGAGGCCATCCCGCGCGGCGGGAATTTCCAGATTGGCGATGCGGCGCAGCACGAGCCGCCCGATACGCCTTGTGCTTTCCGGCACATCCCGGCGCTGCTCAAGCTGGTGCAAAGCAAAGACATTGCCCGCCACGTCAAACAGCCCCAATGCCTTTTCGACCGCGTGATTGCCCCTGTCCCCGGCACTTGCCACCCAGCGATAGAGCCGCAGCAGGCGGTGGTAGTAGCGGGCATTCCATTGCAGCTGCCGCAGCTGCGGGTCGGGCCGCCGAGCCAGCAAAACCACGTCGTTGAGCATCATGGTGATCACAGCCCGCGCCCGCGCCGCAGCATCGGTGGGGAACAGCAGGCGGAATGCCAATAGGGTCAGCACCGGAGCCGTCACCACCGCCAGCGCCTGAGCCACCGTATGCTGGAAATCGCCCGTCAGCGGAAAATGGGGCTGCGCCAGCAGCAGAAAGACCAGGTTGAAATCGAAGCTCCCCAGGGCCGTCTTGCGATGCGCCAGCGGCAAGGCCCCGAGCAGGATGAAGGGCATCATCAGGAAGACGAGGTCCGCCTCGCTGCCCGCCGATGGCCAGACAAGCCACCGCACAATGAGGAACATCACCGCCCCCGCAAGCTGGCCAAAGAAGACATGCACCATGATGCGCAGCGGGTTCTCCCAGGTGGAGAACAGCGACACCAGAACCGCCGTACCCAGCATCATATAGGGGCCATAGACCCAGCCCGTGGTGACCCAGACAGCGCCCACCGCAAGGAGGGTAATCAACGTACGAAGGGCGGCGTGCCGGGCGCCGATCCAGTCGCGGTGGCTCGGCGGCTGCACCGCCACTTCGGCGTCGGCCTGCCGCAAATCGCGGTCATTGGCGAGCAGTAACGCATCGAGCAGGGACTGCACCGCCGGCTGGTCGGCGACGGCGGCTCGCGCGGCGTCAACGGCCTCGGCAAGGGCCCTGTCGTCGTCCCGCTCAATGGCCTCGGCAACGCGCTGCAGGGCCTCGGCAGCGCCAGCGGGATCGTTGGTCGGAACGGGCCCGGTGAACAGCACATCCATCTCCGCGATCAGCAGCGCCCGCAGACGGCGCACATATTGGCGCTGCGGCAGCGAGCCGGCGTCATGCGCATCGAGCCCCTGGTCGAGCCGGGCGATCTCGGCCAAGGCGGCCTTCTCGTCCAACTGCCCGGCGACAGTCCCAGCAAACCAGCCGGCCAGCACCCGGAGCGTTCCCGCCACATGCTGTCCATGCTCCCGCCACAGCGCACCGCGCGACGAGGGCAGCGCAAACAGCCAGCCGGCCAGCAGCGCCGTGATGACCCCGACCATGACCGTCGCAAAACGATCGACACCCAGCGCGAAAATGCTGGTGTGGCTGGCCGTGCCAAGCAGCGCCACCATAGAGGCGGTATAGCCGCACAGCAGCGCCCCATAGGCCACAAAGCCCCGCAGCAAGTTGCCCACCCCGGTACAGAACCCCACCCAGGCCGCCAGGCTGAGCGTGAGGATCAGCGGATCGCCCTGCGCCAGCGCTACTATGACAACGCCGACGACGCTGCCCACCAGCGTTCCGGCGCCCCGGAACAGGCTCTTCTCGATCAGCATGCCGCGAAGGGGTTGCGACGCAGCCCACACCGTCATGGCCGCCCATTGCGGATGCTCGAGCCCGATCAGCCACGCCACGACCAGCGCCACGCAGCCCGCCAGGGCGACGCGGAACGCGTAGGCGAGCCGGGAGGTATCAAAACCCCAGCGCTCCATGGTGGAGAGCACGGCGCTCATGGCGTCGCGCTCGACATGGCGGGGAGTCGGGTGGAGGCCAGGCGGGCCAGCTCAGGCTCGAATGGGCAGGCAGAATCGAAATGTGGCATGGCCGACAGTTAGCGCCGCGGCAATTGCCATTCCAATCACTTTGCGTGTCGCTTGCCCCATGCGCGAAGCTATGAAACATCTTGCCCCAACAGCCTTGGAGCCACTCATGTCCTTCCAGAAACTCGATGATCTCGGCCGCAAACTCGAAGCGCTGGAGCATGCGCTATCGATCCTGGGGGCCGATGAAGCCACCCATATGGCGGTGGGCGGCGGCGAGAAACGCGCCGAAGCCATGGCGAACCTCGCCGGCATGTATCACGCGCAAGCCACCGCCCCTGAAATCGCCGACTGGATCGAGGCCGCCAAGCCCGAGAACGAAGACCAGAAGCTGGCTCTCGCCGAGTTCAAGCGCCAGTATGTCAACGCCACCTGCCTGCCGACCGAGTTCGTCGAGCGCCGCACCGCGGCCACCATGCGCTCGGAACAGCTTTGGCGCGACCTGCGCGCCAAGGGCGACTGGGACAGCTTCCTGCCGGCGCTGGAGGGCGTTGTCGCACTGGTGCGCGAAGAGGCCCAGTTGCGCGCCGACGCCCTGCAGCTGTCGCCCTATGACGCGCTGATGGACCAGTACGATCCCGGCAACCGCACCGCCGACCTCGACCTGTGTTTGCCGACCTCAAGAGCTTCCTCAAGGGTTTCGTGCCCCAGGCGCTGGACGCGCAGGAGGCCCGCCTGGCCAAGCGCCCGCGCAAGGCGCTCAACGCCCCCTACCCGATCGAGAAGCAGCGTGAGTTGGGCCTGGCCGCGATGCGGGCCGTGGGCTTTGACTTCACCCATGGCTCGCTGGCCGTATCGCACCACCCCTTCTGCGGCGGCGTGCCGACCGACGTGCGCATGACCACGCGCTATCGCACCGACGAGTTCCTCAGTTCGCTGATGGGCGTGCTGCACGAAACCGGCCATGCGCTCTATGAGCAGGGCTTGCCCAAAGAATGGTCCCACTGGCCGCTGGGCAAGGCGCGCGGCATGGGCATCCATGAGAGCCAGAGCCTGTTCGTGGAAATGCAGCTGGCCCGCTCGCCCGAATTCTGGGAATTCGCCCTGCCGCTGGTGCACCAGCACCTGGGTGAAGACGCCATTCCGGGCTGGGACATCGCCGATATCCTCAACGAAGTGAACTTCGTGCAGCGCGGCTATATCCGCGTCGACGCCGACGAAGTGACATATCCGCTCCACGTCATCCTGCGCTACGAACTGGAGCAGGAGCTGGTCAGCGGCAAGCTCGAGGCCAGCCAGATTCCCGAAGCCTGGGACGCCAAGATGACCGAATATCTCGGCATCTCGACCATCAACGATCCCAAGGATGGCCCGATGCAGGACGTGCACTGGCCGGGCGGCGCTTTTGGCTATTTCCCCAGCTACACGCTGGGCGCCATGATCGCGGCTCAGCAGTGGGCGGCGCTAGAAAAGGCCCAGCCCGGCGTTCGCAGCGCCATCAGCAAGGGTGACTTTACCGGCGTGAACCAGTGGCGCAGCGACAACATCTGGTCGCAGGCCTCGCGCTGGTCGACCCCGGACCTCATCACCCGCGCCACCGGCGAACCGCTGAATGCGGACTTCTTCAAGGCGCATTTGAAGCAGCGCTATCTGGGTTGATTCAATCTGTGAACGAGGCGGAATAACCGTTCATATTCAAAGCCTTCTCCGCCCCCTCGGATTCTGACATTTCAGTCGACACCCTCCCACTGAAGGGGGAGGGATCATGGGTGGGGGGCGACTCGCCCCTCACCACCGGCGCTGCCCGCGGACTTGATCCGCGGGCCTCTCGTCGATTGTGCCGGGTCGAGATTGGCCCGCGGATCAAGTCCACGGGCAGCGATTGTGGGTGGGATAAATCTGGGGCAAGCCCCCAAAACTTGACTTCCCCGCCACCATCCCTATTTTCCCCGGACACGCAGCACTGACCGGACGGTACACATGGATTTCACGATGAACGACTGCCTCGCCCGCATCGCTCACCTGGAATCCACCCATGCCTGCCTCCGTTTCTCTGCACCAGCTTTCCTATTCGACGCCCGATAACCAGCCGCTTTTCACCGGTCTCGACCTCTCCTTCGGCAACGAACGAACGGGCCTGATTGGCCGTAACGGCACGGGAAAATCCTCACTTCTCCGCATCATTGCCGGACAATTGCCGCCGCTTGCCGGATCGGTCAGCGTCACCGGCAGCATCGGCATGCTGGCGCAATCCGTGCAGGTGGGAACGGACGATACCGTTGCCGACCAGCTCGGCGTGGCCGATGAACTTGCCCGACTCGACCGGCTGGAACAGGGGCTCGGCTCGGTAGAGGATGCCGGCGAAGCCGACTGGACCCTGCCCGGCCGCATCGAAGCTGCCCTGGGCGATGTGGGCCTCCCCGCCTATGCGCTCGACCGCCCGCTGACCGCGCTAAGCGGCGGGCAGCGGACGCGGCTGGCGCTGGCGCGGCTGATCCTCACCCAGCCCGACATCATCCTGCTCGACGAGCCGACCAACAATCTCGATGCCGATGGCAGGCAAGCCGTGGTGGACCTGCTGCGCGGGTGGCGCGGCGCAGCCATTGTGGTGAGCCATGATCGCGCCCTGCTGCGCCAGATGGACGCCATTGTGGAGCTTACCACGCTGGGGGCTACCACCTATGGCGGCAACTGGGACCACTATGCCGAGCGCAAGGCGCTGGAATTGGCGGCGGCCCAGCACGAACTGGCTACGACGGAACGCCGCGTGGTGGAGATAGATCGCAAGATCCAGGCCGTAGCCGAAAAGAAAGCCCGCAAGGACGGCGCCGGCAAGCGCAAGGCCGCGCGCGGCGATACCCCCCGCATCCTGCTCGGAGGCATGAAAGAGAACTCGGAAAACACCAGCGGCGGCAATACGCGGCTGGCCAACCGCCTGCGCAGCGAAGCGGCCGATGCCGCAGGCTCTGCCCGCGCCAAACTTGAAATCCTGACGCCGCTCTCAGTCACGCTGACGCCCACCGGCCTGCCCGGCGGCCGCACCGTGCTGCAGGCCGATGGCCTGACCGGGGGCCCCGCAGGCGTTCCGCCCGTCATCAACAACCTGTCGCTGCAACTGACCGGCCCCGAGCGCGTGGCCATTACCGGCCCCAATGGCTCAGGCAAGACAACCCTGCTGCGGCTGCTGAGCGGTAACCTGCCGATTACGAGTGGCTCGGCGCGCATTCTGGTTCCCCATGCCATGCTCGACCAGACCGTGAGCCTGCTCGACCCGGCGCTGACCATCCGCGACAACTTCCGGGCGCTGAACCCTGATGCCGACGAAAACACCTGCCGCTCCGCACTGGCGCGGTTCATGTTCCGCGCCGATGCGGCCCTACAGGTGGCCGGAACGCTGAGTGGCGGGGAAATGCTGCGGGCGGGCCTCGCCTGCACGATCGGTGGCAATCGCCCTCCGCAATTGCTCATTCTCGACGAGCCGACCAACCATCTTGATATCCAGGCCATCGAACAGGTCGAGGCGGGGTTGCGCGGCTATGACGGGGCGCTGCTGGTGGTGAGCCACGATCGGGACTTTCTCGACGCAATCGGAATCCAGCGGGAGATCGTGCTGGGCGAAGACGCCGCGCGGCGCGACGGCGAAGACGCCACGCCGGGATGAATGGAGTCTGAATTTGCGCTTCAGGCCCGGTTCCAAATCACCGGGCTAATTCTCGTGTCATCGGCAAGAAGCGCTCGGAGGGAGCGCAGCCAAGACAGGAGAGAGACCCAAAATGATCCGCAAGCTCATCATCACCACCGTCGCCGCCGTCGTCATCGCTGCCTCTGCCGCCCCGGCCATGTCCAACGACGTTTTCGTCAACCAGTTTGGTTTCGGCAATGCCGCCGGTGGCCAGCAGTTTGGCTGGAACAACAAGTTCGGCGTGCACCAGACCGGCAACTGGAACACCGCAGTCGGCAAGCAGAACGGCGGCAACAATGTCGGCGCCATCGGCCAGCAGGGCAACAACAACTACGGCGACACCTGGCAGAAGGGCTGGAACAACGCCGCCGGCGTCGGCCAGTTCGGCAACAACCACACGGCAATCCTCACCCAGGACGGCAATGGCAATGTCGCCGCCGGCGTGCAGGTGGGCAATGGCTGCAATGCCAACGTGACCCAGGCTGGCTCCGGCAACGTCACCGCCTTCGTCCAGGCCTGCCCCTGATCCGGCGCTCGCATGAGGCGCCAGTGGCCGGGAGAGCCCTCTCCCGGCTCGCCTCCAGACCCAACTTGAGGAGGACACCATGATCACTCTTACGCGGCCCAGCGGGGCCATCATTCTCGGCCTTGCACTCGCTACCATCGCCGTCACGGCGGGTATGGCCAACTCCGGCGCCAGCGGCACCCAATGCGGTGTAACCGCCACCACGGAACGCGGCATGCTGGCCCTTGAAGGCACCATCCAGAGCCCGGTTCCGGTGAGCGGCGAATACCGCTTCTCCATCCAGAGCTCGAGCCATGGCGGCTCGTCCAATATCAGCCAGGGCGGCTATTTCACCGCTAATGCCAACGAGGCCACTCCGCTCGGCAAGGTGATGATCAATGCCGGGTCGCAATACAAGATCGACTTCGACGTGACGGCCGGTGGCAAGAAAGTCGTTTGCGAACAGGACGTTGCGGGGCTGCGTTGAATCAATATCGGCAGGATGGATAGAGGGCTCCGGGCAACCGGGGCCCTCTTTGTTTCCAGCCTGCGCGCCATCCCATCCCGCTGAACCCATTCTGAATGCCCTGCTCCAGATCGGTTCAGTGCGGCTCTCGTAGCTTTAGGTCATCGGCTGGAACACCCCAGCGCAACCACCACCCAAGGGAGAGACGCCATGACCACCAGGATCACCAAGACCTTCGCCGCCGCCATTACCGCAGCCGTCATCGGCGTCGCGAGCCTCAGCGCTCCGGCCATGGCCGCGGGCCAGGTTTCGCTCAGCTTCACCCCGACCGACCCCGACCAGCAGCAGGCGCTCGGCATGGGGCTGCAGATGTTCTCGCTGTTCAAGGGCCTCTCGGCGACCGGTGCCAATGCCAGCCAGAACGGCAGCTTCAACTCCGCCGGTTTCAACCAGATGGGTTCGGGCAATCACGGCCTGATCGTGCAGGAGGGCAATGGCCATAACGGCACGATTTCGCAGAACGGCAACAACAACAATTGCGGCCTGTTCCAGTTCGGCCAGAACACCAATGGCCAGTGCGTGCAGAACGGCAATGGCCAGTCGAGCCTGACCACCGTCTTCGGTTTCTAGACGTACCAATACCGGATCAAGCGGGTCCTTCGGGGCCCGTTTTTGTTGGCTAATTCAGGAACACCGTCACCGCATCGGCGCGGCCTTCGGCGTCGACCACGGAGAGCGTAACGTAGCCCGGACCATCAGGTGACCACAGGCTCTGGCGGGCAAATTCGGGACGGCCGAACGGAGCGCCATTGGCGAAATAAGTGAATGGTGGCACGCCGTTACGGATCTTTACGGTGAGCGGGCCGGTACCTCCCGCGGCCAGCCCCAGATCGACATCGACGCCATCGCCCGGAAAGGCAATTTCCGGGGCGGCGACGCGGGCCACCAGGTCATCGTCGGGATGACGGAAACGGCGGAGCGGCGCGGGCAATTCGGTGTTGGAAACCAGGATGGCGCCGGCCGGAGCGCGGGGTAGCGGGGCCTTGCGAAGCCCAATTCTATCAAAGGCTTCGAAGAGAATCGGGGCGGCGCCGACGATGCCGGAGAGGCCCGGAACCGGGGCGCCGTCGGGGCGGCCGATCCACACGCCGATGACGGTTTTGCCATCAAAACCAATGGCCCAGCCGTCGCGATAGCCGTAGGAGGTGCCGGTTTTGTAGGCGATGCGGCCGGGCGAACCGTTGAGCGGAGGCGGCACGTCGGCCAGGATATCGGCGACATACCATGCAGAAATCGGGTCAAGAACTGGCGGAATGCTGTCAGCATGCTGACGGATTTCCTGCGGTTTGCTACCATCGTGCAGGTTGATCGGCACCCCGCCATTGCCGATTGCGGCATAGACCGAAACCAGATCGCGAAGCGTGATACCGACGCCCCCCAGACCGACCGCAAGACTGGGGGCGGTGTTGACCGGCAGACGCGGATCGGCATGGGCACGCCGCAGGCGCGACACCAAACGAGCCGGACCGACCGCATCGAGCACCACCACTGCCGGAATGTTCAGCGACTGGGTGAGCGCATCGCGGATGGTGACCGTCCCGCGGCTGAAGCCATCGAAATTGACCGGGACATAGGCGCCGAAGGCGGTGGGGCGATCCTCGATCAGGCTTTCGGGATGGGCGAGGCCGAGTTCGAAGCCTAGACCATAGATCAGCGGCTTGAGGGTGGAGCCCGGCGAGCGGATGGCAGTAGTCATATCGACAAAGCCGGCGCTCTCGGTGGCAAGCAGGCCCGCCGAGCCAACCGAGGCAAGAATGTCGCCGCTGCTGATATCGGCGGCGACGATGGCAACCGAGACGCGCTGATCGATCAGGCGGGCGCGGCCAGCGGCAAGGCGCTCCAGGGCATCCTGCAAGCGCTTGTCGATGGTGAGGCCGATGGTGCGCGCCGTGGGCTGCAGGCGGGTGGCCTGCTGGGCCATGTGGGCGGCCAGCATGGGGAAGTCGCGGCGGGCGGTGGGAACAGGTTCGCGCTTGGCCGCCAGCGCCTCCTCAAAGGGCAAGGCATCCATGGCGACGAGACGATCGAGCACCATGTCGCGGCTGCGCTGGGCGGCGATGGGATCGCGGTCGGGACGACGGGCTTCCGGCGATTGCGGCAGGGCCACCAGAAGCGCCGCCTCGGCGGTGGTGAGACGGGTGGGCTCCTTGCCGAAATAGGCGAGGCTCGCAGCGCGGACGCCCTCGATATTGCCGCCAAAGGGGGCCAGCGTCAGGTAGAGATCGAGGATGGCGGATTTGTCGAGGTGCTGTTCGAGCTGGCTGGCATGGACCATCTGGCGCAGCTTGCCCCAGAGGTTACGGGTCGGCTGCCCCTCGATGAGACGGGCGACCTGCATGGTGAGGGTGGAGCCGCCGGAAACGACATTGCCCCCTGCCCCCACGAACTGCCCGGCGGCGCGCAGCATGGAGGTCCAGGCGATGCCGCCATGGTCGGCGAAGCCGCGATCCTCATAGGCGATCAGCATTTCGAGATAGCGCGGATCAACGGAGGCCCGTTCGACCGGCAGACGCCAGCGGCCGTCCGCGGTGGTGAACGGGCGCAGGAGGGCGCCGTTGCGATCGGTGACGGCGACGGAAACTGGCAGGGTGGCCAGATCCGGCGTCGGCGGCAGGTTGCGGGTGATTTCGATGACCATTGAATTGACCTGGATCGCCCCGGCGGCCGCGAGCACGAAGAAGCCGAAGGCTGACAGCGTCAGCCAACGGGTCCAACGGCGCGGCTTTGGGTGGGCGGGGTCAGTCATGGTCACTTGGTTGTCGGCCTCTCAGCGTCTCCCTGCCCCTCGCGGGGAAGGAGACGACAGAGGATTTTTGGGCCCTCCCAAATGCGAGGCCCCGGAAGGTTGTCCCGATCACGGCCCGGTTGGGGTCACCTCGATCTGGCCGGCGGCGGTGTTGGCGCGGAATTCGGGGCGGTACATGTCTTCGACGGTGGCGCCGGGCAGCGCGAAGGTGCCCGGGGTGACTGCACGCACCAGATAAGCGGTGGTGAAGGTGCCGGAATCGGAGAAGTAGCGGAATGCCGCAACATATTGATCTGTCCGCGATTCCACGTGATTGGGCGCATCAAGATCAAGCCAGGCGAAGTCGGCCACGCCGCCAGCGGCAGAGAGGTCGGGGTTCTCGATCTCGAAGCCCGCAGGCAGCGGATCGGCCACCAGATACTGGCCCGAACCGAGGTTCTGCGGCCGCACGGTGAGCACCACGACCAGACGATCATTCTGCGCCAGCGGAGCCGCCTGCGGATCGATGGGGGTGCCATCGGGCAGGAAGTATTCGCGGATCAGGGTGAAGCCATTGCTGGTTTCAGGCGGTGGCGTGACCGGGTAACCGGTGACGGTTGCCTTGGCCTCGGTATCGCCGGAGCCGGTATTGGCGATCTCGATGGGCGCAAAGTCCGCCTGCTCGTAACGCCGGTAGACCTGGCCGGTAAGGGCCTCGCCATCGAGCGTGATCGAACCATCGGTGCTGGATGCGCCGACGGCAGCGGCCGCAAGCAGGGTCCAGCTGTCTTCCTGGGTAGAGGTGTAGGTCTTGCGATCGCGCAGCTTGGCAAGCTGGCTGGAAAGGCCAGTGAGATCGACGCCCTGCGGCTTGAACTCGGCAGCCAGCGCCAGAACGCCCGCCAGGTCCCGAAGGCGCGTGCCGTAGTCGGACCGGTAGTTGCGGGTGTTCTCGGCTTTCGAAAGGCTCTCCACCGCCGCGGCGAAGGCCGCGTTGGACCGGTTGGTATCGCCATAGAGCGCCAGGGCAGCACCAAGCTGCGCCTGTGCCAGGGGCGAGCCAAATGCATCGAGGCGCGCCTCGTGGTAGTAGCGCAGGTCGCCCATGGCGGCCCGGCCCGCACGGGCCAGATCGTAGAGGGCATAGGCGATATCCTCGCCGCCGTTATCGAAATCGGAGGCGTAGGACAGCTGGTTGGAGAGGTTGTCGAGAGCCATGGTCATGGCCAGCTCGGGCACCACGTAACCGGCAGCGCGGGCGCGCAACAGGAAATCGGTGACAAAGCCATCGAGCCACATGTCGCCGCCATCGAACGGCCCCCAGAGCCCGAAGCCGCCGCCCGAATTCTGCTTGGAGAGCAGGTTGGCGATCGCGTCGGTCACGGTCTGGCTGAGCTTTTCGTTCTCGGCGGTGCCGATGAGCTTGGCCACGTCGTTGAGGTAGAGCAGCGGCAAAGCACGGCTCGAAACCTGCTCGGCGCAGCCATAGGGGTAGCGATCGAGCGCCAGCAGCAGGCCGGGCACGTCGAGCCGCGCGATGGGACCAATGGCGAGCGTCAGCGCGCCGGTATTGGTCATGTAGCTGTCGAAGATGTCTGGCCCCACGGTGACGCTTTCACCCGCCTTGATGGGCAGGATGCGGCTGGTGGTGACCGGAGCGCTGTTGGGACGGACGCCAAGCAGCAGTTCCTTGGTCTGCGTTGCCCCATCGGGCGCGGTTATGGTGAGCGCAATCGGCCAGTCGCCGATGACGACGCCATTGAGCGGCAGATTGAGCGAGGTGCGCTCACCAACGCCGAGGGTGACCTCGTTGCTGGCCGCATCGGTTGAAATGCCGGCGCCGGTGGAAAGAGCGAGCGTGTACTTGCCCGCTGCGCCACCGAGATTGTTGACCTCGACCAGCAGCCGCGAGGCGTCATCGACGCGCAGGAACCGTGGCGGGCTGAGCGTGACGACCACGGGATCGCGGACGATGACATCGGTGGAAGCATGACCCACCGCCGTCTCGGTCCAGGCCATGGCCATGACGCGGACGGTGCCGGAGAAATCGGGCATGTCGAAGGTGACGCTGGCCTTGCCATCGGCATCGACCTCGACAATGCCCGAATGGAGGGCGACGAGGACCGAGGTTGGCGGCGGCGTGCCGAGGCGCGAGGCCCCGCCATCACCACCCGAGCGCATGGCTCCGGCGACACCCTGGGTCGGATCGATCAGCGAGCCATAGAGATCGCGGATATCCATGCCGAGCTGGCGCTGGCCGAAATACCAGCCGTCTGGATCGGGAACCTTGAAATTGGTGAGGTTGAGAATGCCCAGATCGACCGCCGCGACGGCGACATAGGCGGTCTGGCCGGCAGCCACATTGCCCAGCTCAACCGTGGCGGTGAAGCTCTGGCGCGGCAGGGTGACCTCGGGCGTTGCGAGTTTGACATCGAGCTTGCGATCACCGGGCTCCACATCGGCAAAGGCCAGACCCAGCGCGCGGGCCGGCATCCGCTTTTCGGCGGCATCGGCCGGACGATAGAGCATGGCCGTGACGTAGGCGCCGGGGCCCCATTCTTCGGTGACTTCAAGCGGCACGGTGGCCCCGCCTTCGGGCACGTCGACGGCCTGCATGGCGATGACGCGGTTATCGATCACCATCACCAGCGCGGTGCCGGCGAATTGCGGGTCGAGCTTGAGGTTGGCGGTATCGCCGACCTTGTAGGACGGCTTGTCGAGCGCGACCTGCAGGGTATCGGGCGTGTCCGAACCGGCATCGGCATAATAGTAGCCGGCATAGAACTCGTAGCTCGACGAGGTCGGGTTCGGGCCCGTGCTTTCCACTTCAACGCGGTAGCGGCCCCAATCCACATTGGCGCTGATGGTTGCCGCGCCCGTTTCAGGCGTATCGATGGAGCCCGAGCCTACCTTGCGGGTGGTGGTGATGGGCTCCCACTGCCACGTGCTGCCGCTGCGATACCACTGATAGGTGGTTTCGACGCGCGAGATGGTCCAGTTGACGCTCGACTTGGCGACCAGTTCGCCTTCCGGCGACACGGCGATGATGTCGAAGGATGCGGCGCTGCCCTCGGCAAGGCCGGTCGGATCGGAGAAGACCGGCTTGATGCCCAGGCGGTCGCCGCTCGACAGCACCGGACGGCTGAGACTGCGCTCGATGGTGCGGCCGTTGGTATCGACAAGGCGCAGCAGCAGTTGAGCCTCAAGGGGACGCGTCGTCACCTGCTGTTCGGGCAGCGTGACCTCGGCGACGGCATTGCCCGCCTCGTCGGTGGTGCCGACGACGCCCAGCGGCTCGCGGCTGGTTTCGATCGTGTCATCGAGGCGGCCGAAGACATAGCCCGCGAAGCCCTTGATGGTGCTCACGGGGCGGACAATCGCATCGGCCTCGATGGCCAGGCCCGGCGCGGTGGCGCCGTAGAGATACTTGGCTGATACATCGACCTCGGTGACGGCACCCGCTTCCATCGGCCCTTCGGCAGCGCTGATATCGAACGCTAGGCGCTCGGGCTCGAAATCCTCGACGAGGAAGCTGGTGGTCGACAGGGCCGATGCCTTGGGATCGGCATAGAGGCGCGCGGTCCACGAGCCGCGCATGGCCTCGGCCACCATCGGCAGGGCAACGAAATAGCCGCCCGCGCCCTGATCGCTCAGCACCTGCTTGATGGCGACGACACCATCGGGGCGCTCGACCTCGAGGGTCAGCGGCAGGCCGGTGACGGCATTGGCGCGATCATCGCGCAGCATGGCGGTGAGGTAAACGGTCTCGCCGGGGCGGTAGACACCACGCTCGGTGGTCGCGAACACATCGAGCGGACCCGGCGACGGACGGCCCTCGACGCCGCGATCGGTGAGATCGAAAGCGGGGCGGGAGAGGTCGAGGAAGGCATAATCGCCATCGGCGGTTTCGGCGACCAGCAATTGCGGCGACCGGCCACCGGTGCCGCGCGCCAGACCCGGCGCAAAGACAGCCCGGCCATCGGCCTCGGTGGTAGCTTCGCCCAGCACCTCGTTGTTGACGGCGACCAGCCGGACCTTGGCGCCAGCCACCGGCTGCGCATCGGTCAGGCCGCGCACAAAGGCATGTACGCCATCATCGCCGGCGACGCTGGTGAGGCCCAGATCGGTGACGATGAACCACTGGGTGGCCATCTGCTGCCAGTATTCGGAGGTCTCGCCCTTGATCTTGGCGGTGATGACATAGGCACCGGCCGTCAGCTCGCCGAGCGCTTCGGCGACGGGAATGGCGGTGGTGGTCAGGGCGTTGGGCTTGCCGCGGGCCAGATCGACCTCGCCGGTCCAGACCTGCTCGCCGACGCGGTCGGCAATGTCCTCGGCGTCATATTCGGTCAGGCCACGCTGGAAGATGCCATCCCGCACGGCAGTGGCGATGGAGCGGTCCCCTACCCGGTAGATCATGACTTCGGCAGTATCGGCATTGACCGAGGTGATCGGCAGGCCGCCGCCGAGACCGGCGGGCATCACATAGGCGCTGTTGGCAAAGCCCACGAAGGGCACGCGATCGGGCACGTAGACATCGAGCACCACATCCTTGCCCAGCACTTCGCCATCGAGCGAAGGCATGCCGGCGCGCAGGCGGATCGAATAGCGCCCGCCATGTTCAACGCCCTCGATGCAGATCTGGTCAGGCTCGGTTTCGACCGAGGCCTGCGGATTGTTGGCAACCACGACATAAGCCGACAGATCGGTCGAGCCGGAGGAAATGGGGTCGGACAGCACAGCGCAGATGCGCGGCGCGGCCGCTTCGGCGTCAACGTCGTGGCTCACCACGCGGAAACCATGCTGGGCGACCACATCGTCGAGATGGGAGGCGACAGCCTCATTGGGCTGGAGCGACAGGCTCAGGCGGTAGCTGGCAATCGCCTCGCGCCACATTTCGCGATATTCGAGACCATTAGCGAGGGCAGCCAGTGCATCGGCGCGATCAGCGACGGCGCTGGAGCGGAGGAAGGCGTTCACCGCCGATGACGTGGCGAGGTAGCCGAGGTCGCGGCTATTGTCGCCCTCGGACTGCCCGGCGACGGCCTCGGCGCGCGCCAGAGCGGCCTGGGCCAGCGCCTGCCATACGGCGCCGTCATTGGCATTGATCGCCAGGGCCTGGCGATAGTCGACCATGGCGCCAGCGGGATTGTCGGCAGCGGTGGCCTCGTCACCCGAGGCGACGAGGTCGGCATAGCTGGTCTTGGGCGGCGGCGCATCGGTCTGCGGCAGGTCGCGGGCCAACTGGCGAGCAGCGTCGACGAGGGAATCGGAAGGGAATGGCAGCTCGGCCTGGCGGGTCGCCTCGACCACGGCGGGCGATGGCGAGCGGGTCACGCGGCCGGAGATCGCGCCATTGAACTGGGTCTCGGGGCCAAGATCGCCCTTGAGGAAGCACCACTTCGACTTGGTGTTGAAGGTGAAGGCCCGGCAGATGTTGTCGTCGGAGCAGGCGGCGCTGCAGGCATCGACGGTAGTGTCGCGGATAATGGAGTAATCGAAACCCGGCAGATCGGTATTTTCGAGCACGGTGATCTTCTGGTCCTGCGCCATGGCCGCGGGAGACCCGAGAGAAAGCAAGACAGCCAGACCGAGCCAACGCAGTTTCGACGCTACCTGCAACATGCCGTCCCTCCATAAATCGGAGGCGACCTTATCGGGGCAAAGCGAAACTGAAAAGACAGCCGCGTTCACAGATACCGGGGTGAAACCGCCTGCGCAGTATTGAACAGCACAACCAAAAGGGGCCCGCATTGCTGCGGACCCCTGAAATTTGATCGTGGCGGGACTTACTCGTCCCGGTACACCTTTTCCCGGCGCTCGTGCATTTCCTGGGCTTCCAGGCTCAGCGTTGCGATGGGCCGCGCGTCCAACCGGGCGATCCCGATCGGGTCGCCGGTTTCCTCGCAGAAGCCATAGGTGCCATCTTCAATGCGCTTGAGCGCGGCATCGATCTTGGCGATCAACTTGCGCTGGCGATCCCGGGTGCGCAGTTCAAGAGAGCGATCGCTCTCGGAACTGGCGCGATCAGCCATGTCCGGGTGGTTCTGGCTTTCTTCCTGAAGGTTCTCGAGGGTTTCGCGGCTCTCGCGGAGGATGTCGTCCTTCCAAGCGTTGAGCTTTGACCGAAAATACTCCCGCTGGCGCGGGTTCATGAACGGCTCGTCATCACTGGGCCGGTATTCAATCACTTCTGCAACCGAAGACATCAGCAGACTCAACTCCAATGCACCCCTAGGGCGGCCTATATATGCGCGTGCGCACGTGCGAGCAAGCACCCATAGTGGCTACTCAATATTGGCGCGTACCACTGCCGGGGGGATGTGGCGCAATATTGATAACATTTTGATGACTTGGAGGTCAGAAGGCGGGGAAGCGTCCGAACTTTGCCAGTTCCACTCTGACGCGTAGCTCGATGTCATCAAGCAGTGCATCAACACCCGGCTGCGAACGCTCCCGCGCGGCAGACAAAGTGGCCGCCATGCTGTCGAGACTATCGGCACTGACGCGGCCAATCAGCAGGTCGGTCTTGATCTCATCCAGCATGTCGAGAAGGGATGCACCGCGACGCACAGCCTTCTTCCTGGAGGTGGATTGATCATCGACAGCGCCCTGCAGGGCCAGCAGGGCATCAAGGCCCGTCGCTGCCTGAGCGGGAAGATTGCCTGCGACCCGGGCCGGAGCAGCGCCGCCAGCCGGCACGAAGTCGACGCCGGAGCCCGAGCGGTTCGCGCTCGCGCCACGGCCGACGCCAGATGTCCGATTGGTGGTATCGATGCGCAAGGCAGGACTCACATCATTGGGATCGCGGTAGTGGGCAAAATCTGCCGCCATCGGTTAACAAGGCATTAACGCGCCCGGCAAGAATTGCTCGCCAGCTCATCACACCCCCGAGCAAGCCACCAAAGTCGAGAATAAATCCCTGCAAAATCAATGCGCTAACCGGAAAACGCCAAACTGGCACGGTTTTCGCAATAACCCCATCGAATGCTGCGCCATGGGGATGGCACGGCCGGACGACGGGGATGCCTGATGACCAAATCACTGTTGCGCAAGCTGATCGCGGGGGCTCTCACCATGAGCCTGGTGATCCTGCCTGTCGCTGAGGCCCATGCTGCCGGAGCGCGCATCAAGGACATCGTCGACATGGAGGGCGTGCGCGACAACCAGCTGGTCGGCTACGGCCTGGTGGTTGGCCTCAACGGCACCGGCGACAGCCTCAACAACTCCCCCTTCACCAAGCAGTCGCTGCAGTCGATGCTTGAACGCCTGGGCGTCAACACTGCCGGCGAGAATGTCCGCACGGCAAACGTTGCCGCGGTGATGGTGACTGGCAACCTGCCCGCCTTCGGCACGCAGGGCTCGCGCATGGACGTGACCGTCTCGGCGCTCGGCGATGCCGATAGCCTGCAGGGCGGTACGCTGCTGGTGACCCCGCTGCTGGGCGCTGACGGCGAAGTCTACGCCATTGCGCAGGGCTCGGTGCTGATCAACGGCTTCAAGGCCCAGGGCGATGCCGCCACGGTTATTTCGGGTGTGCCAACCACCGGCCGCATTTCCTCGGGCGCGCTGATCGAGCGCGAGATCGACTTTCACCTTGGCGCACAGACCTCGCTGCGCCTGTCGCTGCGCAATCCCGACCTGACCACGGCGCGACGCATCGCGCTGGCCGTCAACGACTTCATCGGTGCCCCGACGGCCACCCCGGAAGACCCGGCAACCGTTCGCCTCACCCTGCCCCGCGGCTTCAACGGCAATATTGTCGACCTGCTCACCGATATCGAGCAACTAATGGTCGAGACCGACCAGGTGGCCAAGATCGTCATCGACGAGAATTCCGGCATCATCGTCATGGGCAAGGATGTGCGTGTATCGAGCGTTGCCGTGGCGCAGTCCAACCTGACGGTGACCATCGCCGAAAACCCCACCGTGGTTCAGCCCAATCCGCTGAGCCTGGGACAGACCGCCGTCGAGCCCAACACAACGCTCAATGCCAATGTGTCTGAATCCGCCCTCGCCGTGGTCAATGAATCGGTGACGCTGCAACAGCTGGTCGACGGGCTCAACGCGCTGGGTATCTCGCCGCGCGACCTGATCGCGATCCTGCAGGCCATCAAGGCCACGGGTGCCCTGCAAGCCGAAATCCAGGTGCTGTGATGATGGACGCCATTGCCAGGCCCGGCTCGACGCTCACCCCGGCCCAGATCGCCAGGGTGCGCCAGCAGGCCGAAGAATTCGAAGGCGTGTTTCTCAACACCCTCACCAAACAGATGTTCTCCAGCCTCAAGACGGACGCAAGCGTCATGGGCGGCGGTTTCGGCGAAGAAACCTGGCGCTCCATGCAGTCCGAAATGCTCGCCAATACCATGGCGCAGAATGGCGGGCTGGGCATCGCCGAACAACTCCTGCCCGACCTGCTCGCCTTGCAGGAAGCGGCCAACAAACAAAACACCTTGCCGGGAGCCTACAAATGACCGCAGCCGCACGCCTTGCCGCACTCGACAGCCTTCCGGCCGATGACCTGTGCCAGATGGCCGAAGTCGCCCTCGCCGCGCTGGTCGACGTCATGAACCAGGAAACCACCCTGCTCCGCGCCGGCCACATGCGTCAGGCCGGTACGCTGACGCCGGAAAAGACCCGCCTGGCGCAGGACTACGTGACCTTTGCCCGCTCGGTGCAGCGGCAGGGCGAGCGCCTGAAGGCGGCGGCACCCGAGGCCCTGGAGCGGCTGCGCCGCGGCCACGAGAGCCTCGCAACGCAGATGGCGGAGAACCTGCGCGTTCTGGCAACCGCCCGAACGGTGACCGAAGACCTGCTGACAGATGTGGCCAAGATCGTTGGCCAGCAAAGCAAAGCAAAGACCTATGGCCGCGCCGGGACCCTTGCAGCAGACCCCGCAAGCTCTGCGCGCGGAATTGCAATCAATCGGGCACTCTGATGCCCTGACAATTTGCATCAATTGCAGTGTGGCGTAGTAATCGCCTGAAAAAGGACGTAATACTACGCTGCCTCTGGCATTGCTGAATGCAGGGATAGCGTCATGATCACTCCAGTCTCAATAGAGCCGACCTCGTTCGGGGGACTGAACCTCGGCGATCATCGCCATCGCGCCGTGATCGGCGAACGCCCGCTGCTGCCCGATGCCACGTCGGGCGCCCCCGCCAGCCCGGATACCGGCAAGGACCGCAAATTTGCCGGTGAGCGCCGGCCGCCACAGCCGCAGCCCGAACCGCCCACCGAACCATCCTATGATGGCGTGGCAGCTCGCTTTGCCGCGGCCGTCATTGCCGGCGCGCTGCCGCCCGTGCCCACGACGATGGAGCAGCTGATCCTGCGTATCGGGGCCAGCCCCATTCCGCCGGATTCCGAGGCTCGCCTCAAGGACCTGCTGGCCTAGGGAACTGCGCCGAGGTGACGCATTCCGCACCTTTGGTTTCAGCCGATAGTCGTCCGCAAAATTAACTTGAACGACTGCCCCCCTCGCGGCGGGAAACACCGTATCTCTACGAGTTCGCAAGACCGTAAGCCCCCGTTTTCAGGGGGCTTTTTGCGTTTCTGCGCCAGACCGGCGGGCAGCAATTGGGCCAAATATTCAGGCCGGGATTAACGCTTCTTTATCAGCTGCCGGTCGAGGATCACCCCAGCCTCAGGATGAGGTGTCTTAGTTTGCGTAATCCTAGAAAAGGACGAGTATACAAATGGGTGATATTTCCCTCTCGAAAGCCGTTCGCTCGAACCTGCTTTCCCTCCAGAACACCTCGGCAATGATGGCAAAGACGCAGGAGCGTCTGGCTACCGGCAACAAGGTGAACTCCGCTCTCGACAACCCCACCAACTTCTTCACCGCTGCAGGCCTGAATAGCCGCGCTGGCGACCTGAACCAGCTGATGGACTCGATGGCAAACGGCATCCAGACCCTGGAAGCCGCTGACAATGGCCTGACCTCGATCACCAAGACCCTGGAATCGATGCAGTCGACCCTGCGCCAGGCCCGTCAGGACAAGTCGTTCCAGACCACGTCGTACGAAGTCGGCGGCGGCACGGGTTCGATCAGCTTCTCGGGTGGCGCTGTTGGCGCAACGACCAAGTCGATTGCCCTGCAGAACACCGCACTGACCGCAACCGCTGTTGGCCTCAACTCCGCTCCGGCTGCTGGCACTGCTGGTACTGCTGACACCACTGGCCCGACCAGCGGCTCGGCAAGCTTCACCATGGGCGCTGCACCTGGCACCCTTGATGCGGCTGCAACCTTCGACTTCAACGTCACCGTCGACGGTGCCGCACCAACCGCTGTCAGCTTTACCCAGGCAGAATGGAATACCGCCACTGCTGGCGCCACTGCCAACGACAAGGCCACTGCATTCGCTACCGCACTTGGCACCAAGCTTGGCGCTGGCGTTACGGTCGCTGCCGACAACGGTGAAATCACCATCACCTCGAACAGCACGGGCACCTCGTCCAACGTGACCATCGGTGCAGCCACGATTGGCGGCACTGCAGGCACGACGTCCGCCACCAGCGCCACTCTCGGCCTGGGTGCAGGTGTCACTGGTACGGCTGGCGCCGCTACCGGCGGTGCAGTTGTCCCCGGCACCTCGGGCACTCAGTCCTTCACCTTTGGCAGCGCAGTTGAGCTGAACAAGGACGCCAAGATCAGCTTCACGGCCAAGATCGACGGCAAGGACCAGAAGATCGAGATCACCCGCGAAGACGTGCTCAAGGCCGGCAACGGCAATGCCAAGATCGATGACGCAGACGAGTTTGCCGCGATCCTGTCGAGCAAGCTGGGCGGCGCTTCGGCGACTGCCTCGGGCAACGCGATCACCATCACGTCGGACACCACCGGCACTGCTTCGACGGTTGCACTGTCTGCAGCCACCGTTAGCGGCACCAACTACAACTCCGACGAACTCGTGAAGATGATCAACTCGGATCCCGGCCTTGCCGGCAAGATCCGTGCATCGAACGACGATGGCAAGCTGCGCATCGAAAACCAGTCGACCCAGAAGCTCGACGTCGATGGCGTTGACTCCAAGGGCACGATCGTTGGCGGCACGACCGCCGGCCAGGCCAAGATCGAAGGCAACACCGTTCGTTCCGACCTGTCCAAGCAGTTCAACGAACTGCGCGACCAGCTCGACAAGACGGCCGATGACGCTTCGTTCAACGGTATCAACCTGCTGCGCGGCGACAAGCTGACCCTGACCTTCAACGAAACTGGTACGTCGTCCATCGACATCCAGACCAAGGGTGAAGAGCAGATCAACTCGGCCAACCTCGCGATCTTCGATATCGCGGCCAAGGACCTGGACAGCGATGCCGACATCGACAAGCTGCTCGGCGACCTGAAGACTGCCCTGAACGACGTTCGTTCGCAGTCGTCGGCCTTCGGCTCGAACCTGTCGATCGTGCAGAACCGCCAGGACTTCACCAAGAACATGGTGAACACCCTGCAGACCGGTGGTGCCAACCTGACCCTGGCTGACATGAACGAAGAAGCAGCAAACCTGCTGGCTCTTCAGACCCGTCAGTCGCTGTCGTCCAACTCGCTGTCGCTGGCGAGCCAGGCCGACCAGTCGGTCCTCCAGCTGATCCGTTAATCGGTTCAACGCAGACACCAAGGAAAAGGCGGGCTCAGGCCCGCCTTTTTCGTTTTTAGTGCAGGACGGAAATCCGCCCTGCCCGACTCGCCCCGCGACTCATTGCTCCGAATTGGCACCGGCGGTCTTGCGCGCCCCCAATTCCGTAAAACGCTGCCATACAAATTAACAATCTGTTCCAGCGCGAGACCGCCAAGAGCGGTCGAAAAACCCGTTAAAATTGTTAAATGCCAACAATTTAGCTTCTGCTAGGCGCCTGTTAACACAGGTTGACGAAATCTTCATGGTTAACGACCCGTTAGGATTCAATGAGTTAACCATTAACAACCTCAAGGAGAGGCTTGGCCGTCCGTTCGGCATCGTAGTGAAGGAAGCACAATGTCCGATATCTCCCTTTCGAAAGCTGTTCGGTCGAACCTGCTCTCGCTCCAGAACACCGCCACCATGATGGAAAAGACGCAGAACCGTCTGGCAACTGGCAACAAGGTGAACTCGGCACTCGATAACCCGACCAACTTCTTCACGGCCTCCTCTCTCAATGCCCGCGCCGGCGACCTCAACTCGCTGATGGACTCGATGGCCAACGGCGTGCAGACGCTGCAGGCAGCCGATAACGGCCTCACCGCCATCACCAAGACGCTGGAATCGATGCAGTCCGTGCTGCGCCAGGCGCGCCAGGACAAGTCGTTCCAGACCTCGTCCTACGAAATCTCCGGCGCTGCCGCGGGCAATATCAGCTTCGTCGGCGGCTCCGTCGGTGCAACTGCGCGTCACATTCCGCTGCAGAACACCGCGCTGACCAATGTCGCCCTTGGCATGGATGCAGCCAGCACCAACACGCCCGGCACCGATGCGTCCGCCCTGGTCCAGGGCACCTCGACCTTCACGCTCTCGAGCGCCACGCCCGGCAACCTCGCCGGCGCCGACACGATCCAGTTCGACGTGACCATCGATGGCACGCCGCGCTCGATCACCATCGACGCGGCCGATATTGCCAGCGTTGGCGGCGGCGGCACCAACGTCAACGCCGATAAGCTGCGCACCCTGCTGGGCACCGAGCTCGGTTCTGCTGCAACTGTGGGCGGCAGCGGCAACGCCATCACCATCACTTCGGCAAACCCCGCCGGTGGCGGCACCGGTTCGACCGTCGCGATCACAGCCGCAACAGTCGGCGCCGCTGACGGCGGCACCACGGTCACCAACACCACGCTCGGCCTGGCCACTGCCCCCACTGCAACGCCCGGCAGCGGCAGCCCGGCAACGGCCGCGACTGCCACTCTCGACTGGCCCGGTACGCCGGTTGGCGTCAACAAGGATGCCCGCATCGCGTTCACCGTGTCGATCAATGGCGCAGCCCAGAAGATCGAAATCGGCCGCAAGGATGTGATGAAGGTCGGCAACGGCGATAGCGTCATCGACTCCGCCGACGAATGGGCAGCCGTCATCGCCGCCAAGCTGGACGGTGCAAGCGCTGCTGCCTCGGGCAACACCATCACCATCACCTCCGACAAGACCGGCCTGACCGCCTCGTCCGTGTCGATCGGCGCCGCCACGGTCACCGGGATCAACTATGACTCGGACGAACTGGTTCGCCTGATCAACACCGATCCCAACCTCAAGGACCGCATCCGCGCGTCCAACGACGATGGCAAGCTGCGTATCGAAAACCAGTCGACCCAGATCCTCGAGGTCAATGGCGTCAACTCTGCCGGCACGATCGTCGGCGGCGCGACCACCGGTGCGACTGTCAGCGGCAACACGGTCCGCTCCGACCTGACCAAGCAGTTCAACGAACTGCGCGATCAGCTCGACAAGCTCTCCGATGACGCGTCGTTCAACGGCGTCAACCTGCTGCGCGGCGACCTGCTGACCATCACTTTCAACGAGACCGGCACGTCGTCGATCGACGTCCAGACCAAGGATCAGCTGGCGCTGAACTCTGCCAAGCTCAACCTGTTCGATCTGGCACCCAAGGACCTGGACCTCGACTCCGGCATCGACGAGTTCCTGACCACCGTCAAGGAAGCCCTGTCGCATGTGCGCACGCAGGCCTCCACTTTCGGCCAGAACCTGTCGCTGGTGGAAAACCGCCAGTCGTTCACCAAGAACATGATCAACACGCTCGAGACCGGCGCCGCCAACCTCACGCTGGCTGACATGAACGAAGAAGCGGCAAACCTGCTGGCCCTGCAGACGCGCCAGCAGCTGTCGTCGAACTCCCTGTCGCTGGCCAGCCAGGCCGACCAGAGCGTGCTGCAGCTGCTGCGGTAAACCTGGCGTTCAGGACAATAGTCTCTTGAAAGGCGGGCTCAGGCCCGCCTTCATTGTTTTCGCCACTATGTCGCGCTAGACGTCAGAGAATACACCCCGAGTCGCGGAGGCGGGCTTAAATGGCGCTCAAAGTCGAACTGAAGCCTGGCGAGAAGTTGCTGGTGGGCAATTGCATCATCACCAACTCGGACCAGCGTACCCGCCTGTTTATCGATGGCCGTGCACCCATTCTGCGCGAGAAGGACATCCTGACCGCCGATACGGCCAACACCCCTGCCAAGCGCGTCTATCTGGCCGTTCAGCTGATGTATATCGAGGACGATATCACCACGACGGCCGATGCGTTTTTCGCGCTGATCAACGAGTTCATCGCCGCTGCCCCCTCGTCCGCTGAGATAGTTAACCAAATCAACAACGAGATATTAACCGGGCAGCTCTATAAGGCTCTCAAGGCCTCTCAAAGGCTCATAGAGTACGAACAGGACCTCCTTTCCAATGTATCAGCAAGGCGCTCAAGCCTACCAGCAGACAGCGAAAGTCGTTGAATCGCCGCGCGAGCGCGAGTCAGCCCTCCTGATGAGGTCGGCCGCCGCCCTGCAAAAAGTCCGGGATGAGTGGCCCAACAGTTTCGATGACTTGAGCCCCGCACTGAACTTCAACCGAAAGCTGTGGTCTATCTTCATGACCTCGGTGACCAAGGAAGACAGTCCCCTGCCCACCGAAGTGCGCCAGAACATCGCCAATCTGGGCCTGTTCGTGATGAACCAGACGCGCGAAATGCTGATGGAGCCACGGCCGCAGAAGCTCGAAGTGCTCGTTCGCCTCAACCGTCAGATCGCCGCCGGCCTGCGCGGCAGCTGATCGACAAGGCAAGAAATTGAAAAGGCCCCGCAATTTGCGGGGCCTTTTTGTTTGGGTGCGTTGCCAGCCTCTGGGGGGGGCGCTGGCGACCGCAGAGCGGCGCTGGCGCCCGCTAGAGGAAGTTGACGAGGCTGAGCTTGCTGACCATCGAAGTGGCCTGGTAGCTGGCCTGCAGGCGCGTCTGCAGGGCCAGCAGTTCCATCGCGACGTCTTCCTTGCTCACCGTTTCGATGTCGCTGAGGAGGTTGTCGAGCTGGGCCTTGTAGGCCGTGTGGCGCTGGGTGGAGCTCTGCAGCGTGCCATGGGCAACGCCCAGCTCCATGGTCAGGATCTCGATGGAGCCGTGCTCGGAATTGTGCGCTTCCGACATTTCCGACTGCTGGCGGTTTGCCATCGCATCGAACTTCTGACGGCCTTCGGGGCTGTCCGTGTAACTGGTGACCGACATCGAGGCCATGGTGCGCACGAGGCGCAGGAAGCCGCTTTCATTGGCCTGCATGCCATAGCTGACGCGGGTCGAGTCATCGACCTGGGCAGTGACGCTCTGCCGCGGATTGCCTTCGGCAGCTGCGGCGGCTTCAGTCACCGAGGCATTGAGCGACTTGGCAAAATTTGCAGCCGTGCTGGCGGCATCGCCGCCGATGGTGAACTGGCCGGGGCCAGCGCGCCCCTGCACGGCCGTGAGCGTCACTTCCCGCTGGGTGCCATCGGGGCCTGCGAGCGTGATCTTGACCGCTTCGCCGGCCACAGGCGCCGCGCCGAACTGGACGCCGAGCGCGCCGGCGGCCAGGTTCGTCGTTATGTTGGTGGTGTTGCCGGAGACGCCGGTAATGCTGAAACCGTGCTGGCTCGACACGGGCTTCTGCTGACCGAGGGTGACGGTATTGGTCGCCGTATCCGACCCGATTTCCAGACGCCCCATATTGCTCGCGGAAACCGCGGGCGACTGCCCCTTGTACCAGAGGACGGTATCGGCGTCGGTAGCCACCTTGAGGCCAGTTGCGGTGGCGGGGTCGCCATCGACGCGCAGGACCGGCTCGCCCGGGCCGTTGAAGAAGTTCTTCGACGCAGCAAAGGTCGAGGCCGCCGACAGTTCGCTCTCGGCGACATTCGCAAGCTTGGCGTTGAAGGCGGTCTGGAAGTTTGTCGTGGTTTCGTTGGCGTCGAGGCCGATGACGAACTCGCCCGGGGAGCCCGTGGCGTTCGCTGCAGTGACGGCGCGCATGGCAATCTGGGTTTCCGTGCCATCCGGCAGGGTCAGACCGACGGTGATGGTATCGCCTTCCTGGACAGCGAGCGGATCGTTGAAGGTCACGCTGACCTGGTCGCCGAGATACGGGCCACCGGGAATGGGTTGCGGGATCGGCTGGGGCTGGGTGGTGACGGTAATGCCGGTTCCGGACGAGGAAACCGTGGACACCTTGAAGCCAAACGGATGGTCGCCATCCTCGGATAGCGTGAAAGTGTTCGGCGTGGCCGGATCAATGTCGCTCTTGAGGCGGCCGAGCCCATCGGCACCCGCGTCGGCCTTCTGGCGTTCCGTGACGACGGCCTTGAAACCGGCCTTGCCGCCAAGCCCTTCGAGCAGGGCCTTGGTGTCGGGAAGCGGCGCGCTATCGGTGTTGGAGCCGCCAAACAGGTAGCGGCCCGCCACGTCGGAATTGAGCAGCGTCACAAGTTCATCGAGGCGCGCATGCGACAGGCTCGGCAGCATCGCCATGTTGACGTTATTGGTGCCGTATTGTCCCTGCACAGCCGAGCTGCGGGCCTCGGCTTCGAGCTTGTCGAAGCGCGACATGGTCTTGTCGAGAAAGCTCAGGCGCAGGTTGACGGTCTCGATATTGGCCGTGAACCCCTCGATCTTGGAGAGGCGCTGGCGGACCGACAGGGACATGGGCAGATCACGGCCCATCTCGGCGAGGTTGGAGGCCTTTTCGCCGGTGCCAAGCTGCATCTGCAGCGTGGCGAACTTGCCCTGCATCTTGGAGATGACGCCGAACCCGGTCTGCAGCGGGAACATCGACTTGTTGACGATCATATTACGCTACTCCCGATCAGGTTGCGCTGAACAAGGTGTCGAGCAGTTCTTTGACCACCGACACGATGCGCGCATTGGCGGCATAGGCATTCTGCAGTTCCATCAGCCGACCCATTTCCTCGTCGACGTTGACGCCGTACTCGCCTTCCATCTGGTCGATGAGGGTATCGAGCGTCAGCTGGCGGTCATCCCGCTTGGTCAGCGCGGCATTGACGGAGGCCCCCTGGAAACTGACGACCTGGGAGGCGACTTCGCTCAGCGAGCCATTGAGCTGGAAGCGGCCACCGGTATTGAGGGCGGGGTCGCCACCGGAGACGAATTTCATCTTGTCGAGCTGATCGATCACATATTTGGCGCGATCGGCATCACCCAGCGTGCCGCCGGGCTCGAACTGCACCATCAGCCGGTTGTCGGCGATGATGGCGGTGTTGATCGAGATGCGGCCGGCAAAGCCCTGCTTCTGCGGCGGATCGGTGTCGAGATTGTTGGTGAAGGCGCTGTTGCCCTGATCGACGAACAGGTTGAAGCCCAGCCCGGCGCCCTGCAGGCCCGTGGAGCTCGAGCGCACGACGGCCGACTTCACATCGACCTTGTCCGTCAGACCGTCATCAAGGATGCGCAGGCCATTGGGGCCGTTGGCGGTGATGGCAAGGCTCGGGATCTTGGTGCCAAGCGTTGCCGCAACTGCGCCCGCGCCGGCCGACATGTCGATACCGATGACCCGCTGGCCGGTCGCGTCGACATAATCGGATGGCGTCGTGGTGTTGACCACACGGACGCGCTTTTCGACCCCGCCTTCGGTATAACTCAACAAGACGTCGTTGCCCGACGCCATGTTGGACAGGTCAATGTCGAAACCCTTGGCATCGCCAACGGTGGCTTCGCTGCCCGGGGTCGCATTGGTCGAGAAAGCCTGGGCCAGACCGGCCGCGATCTCGTCGAGCTGCTCCTGGGCCTCGACCAGCGTCTTGTCGCGCAGGGTAACCAGGCCACCCAGTTCGCCGCCCTGCAACACGCCCTGCTGCACCAGATCGATGGTGAGGCCGGACGGCGTCGTCAGGGTCAGCTTGCCGACCTTGGTCTTGTCTCCATCCGGGCTGAACAGCGAGTTGGGCGAGAGGTTGCCAGCACTCTCGAACTTGAAGGTCGAAACGCCATTGTCGAGCAGGCCGACACCCGAGCGGGTCATCAGCGCAACGGTGCCGTCCGAACGATAGTCGGCGCGCACGTCGACCATTTCGGCGATCGAGGAGACGAGGCGGTCGCGCTGGTCGAGCAGGCTCGCGCGCGCGCCATCGGTCATGCCCAGATCGAGCATGCGCTTGTTGACCTCGGACAGCGAGGTCAGCATGCCGTTGAGGTTGTTCACACCGGAGGCCATCTGCCCCTCGGTTTCCTGCCGCATGCCCTGGATGGTGTTGGAGAGGCGATTGAGCGTCTCGACCATCTCCTGGGCGGCAGAAACTGCCTGGGCGCGGGTCGTGTAGTCGTCAGGGCTGGTCGAAAGACCCTGCAAGGCATTCTTGAGCCCGCCGAGCATGGTATCGAGCGAGCCGGCGGCACCGGGCTTGCCGAGGAAACCCTGCAGGCGGTTGAGATAGCCAGCCTGGACGCCCGAATTGGCCGTGTCCGACACCTGGCGGGTGTAATAGGTCTGCAAGCTCTCGTTGAACGCGCGATTGACGCCCTGCGTGCGGGCATAGGCGCTGTTCTGCGAATTGTGGTCGATGACATTCAACGACTGCCGGTGATATCCCGGCGTGCCTGAATTGGCGATGTTGCGGCTCAGGATGTCGAGAGCATCCTGATTGACCCGCAGACCGGACACAGCGTTGGTCAGAGACGTGGACAGACCCATTCTTGGGGCTCCTCACAGCGAGAGAAGGGTCCGGGACGTGCTGCCCCGGACATGAAGGTTCCGGCTCCGCTTAGCGGACCATGTTGAGAGCTTCCTGGAGCATCTCGTCAGCGGTGCTCACGATGCGGGTGCCCGCGGCATAGGCCTGCTGCGTCACGATCAGCTTGGTGAACTCGTCTGAGATATCGGTGTTGGAGGCTTCGAGGGCCCCACCGATGATGCCCGAGCCGGACAGATCCAAGATCGCCTCGCCCGATTCCGACGTGCTCGAGAACACGCCGCCATCGAGGCGCTTCAGCTTGTTGATGGCGTTGAATTCGGCCGTGATGACCTGCGCCATGTCGATGCGTTCGCCGTTGGAGTAGGAGGCAACCACGCGGCCATTGTCGTTGATGGCCACCGAGACGAACTCACCGGCGCCGTAACCATTCTGGTTGAGCGTCGAGACGTTTGCCGTGCCGTTGACGTCGGCGAACTGGCTGAGACCGTTGGTATCGTAGCGGAACTCGATATCGCCGACGGCGACGCCGTTGATCTGGAGATTGTTCAGCTGCACCGATGCGTCGGTGGGCGAGAGCAGCGAACCGTCACCGCCAAAGGTGAAGTCGGCATTGACGCGCTTCCACATCTCGGCGCCGCCCGTTGCGCGGCTATCGGACATGTAGAAGAGGTTCCAGGTATCGGCACCACCTGCTTCGGCGCTCGACACCTTGGCCCAGCGCATCTGCACGTTGGCCGGAGCGCCATTTTCAGCAAACACGGTGACCGCGCCGCCCGAGATCGAGTTGTTGACGAAAAGCTTGTCCTGATCGGCCGTAATGCTGTTCACCGCTGGGCGAACCGGCGCGGACGAAACGGTGCCGGCCGTCAGGCCGAGACCACCGGACGCAGCCTCAACCGAGAACCGGGCGTAGTGATCATCGCCCAAGGTCACTTCGACAAAGCCCGAGCCATTGAGCTTGGCGACGGCGCTGGCAGCCGAGGGGCCGCCATTGGCGCGGATCGACGCCTGCAGCTTGGCAAGCGCGTCATCGATATTGCCCGAAGCATCGACGCCCTGGTTGGAGCCGGTATAGGGCGCGGTGGTGTAGAATTCGAAGGTCGTGCTGGTGCCGTTGATTTTCAGGGTCACGGTCTGGCCGGCAAGCGCCGTGGCAGGATCAGTACCGACGAGCGCGGCCGTGCCGGTGACCGATGCGGGCGACCAGGCGCCGGCAGCAACGTAGTCCTTGGCCTGCAGCAGCTCGCTATTGAACACCGACGCCTTGTAGGACGAAGTCTTGGGCAACTGGGGCAAGTTGGCCTGGTAGTTCACGCGATTGGTCTGCTGCGCGGGCAGGAAGCTATTTGACAGGCGGATCGGCTCGGGCACCGAACCCGAAACGTTGCCCGTGCCCGGATCGATCGGCAGACCCTTGAGGTAATAGCCGGCACCGTTGACCAGCATGCCGTCCTTGTCGATCTCGAAATCGCCGCGGCGGGTATAGAAGTTGGTGCCACCAAAGATCGGATTGCCATCCGACTGGCCAATCTTGGGCTCCACAACGAAGAAGCCATTGGAGTTCAGGGCGATAAAGGTCTCATTCGAGACCGTCTTGATGTCACCCTTGACGTCATTGGTGCCGCGCGACTGCGCCAGCACGGCACCGGGAACCTGGCGGGAAATCGGCGCGTCGGGGATCAGGTCGAGAAAGTCGGTCTCGATCCGCTTGTAGCCAGTCGTTTGCGAGTTCGCGATATTGCCCGAAATGTTTTCGAGCGCATGCGCCTGAGCCCGCAGGCCGGTCACCGCACTGGAAAGAGCGCCATAAATGCCCATCTGATACTCCGTATGCCCCAATTGCGCCATTGGGCGCGTTTCACCCACAATCAATGCAAGCGCAGTGCCAACTCGACTAACCGTTGTTTTTGCTGCATTATTTGGTCCGGACACGTCCAAATGTGGCGACATCCCGGCAATAGAGTCCGGGCGTCCGGCAGAATTTGCCGCCCGCTTGTGAAGCGGGGGCGCTTGCATTAATGCAGAAGCTCAATTCCGGGACATTCCATGCTGTTCAGTAGTGCCGACGAGTTTGTGAAAGCCCCACGCCGGGCCGTGACAGTTTTTGGCATGGCGGGCGTCGGCAAGACGCGCCTCAGCGCCATGCTGCGGGCCAGCAGCTGGTTTCACTATTCGGCCGACTACCGCATCGGCACGCGCTACATGGGCGAGTACATCGTCGACAATTTCAAGCGCGAAGCCATGAAGGTGCCGTTCCTGGCCGACCTGCTGCGCTCGGATTCGATCTACATCTCGTCGAACCTGACCTTCGACAACCTCGATCCGCTTTCGAGCTATCTCGGCACGCCCGGCAATCCGGACAAGGGCGGCTTGCCGCTGGCCGAATACCAGCGCCGCCAGGAGCAGCATCGCGTGGCCGAAGTCGCTGCGTTGCAGGACGTGCCGCACTTCATCGAGCGCGCCAAGGCCCTTTATGGCTATGAAGACTTCATCGCTGACACCGGCGGCTCGCTGATCGAGGTCATCGACCCGACCGACCCGGAAGACCCGGTGATCAAGACGCTGGCAGGCTCCACCGCCCTGCTCTACATCCGCGGCACCGGCAAGGATGCCGATGAGCTGGTGCGCCGGTTCAAGAAAAGCCCCAAGCCGATGTATTACCGGCCCGAATTCCTCATCGAGAAATGGGCCGAGTACAAGCTGATCAACGGCATCGTCAGCGACTGCGATGTCGACCCGGCCGGGTTTGGCGCCTGGGGCTTCGAAGCCCTGCTGCATGACCGCCTGCCGCGCTACCAGGCGCTGGCGGACAATTTCGGCTATGTTGTCGAAGCCTCGGACCTGGCAACGGTTCGCGATGGCGACGAGTTTATCGACCTGATGGCAGCCGCGATCGAACAGCGAATGCGATAGCGCGTCCTCCTCCTGGAGACGCGCCCGCCTGAATCGCTTTTCGATCCAACTCGCTCAAGAGGCTGATATGCCTATTCGAATTCCCGACGACCTGCCTGCTCGCAAGACCCTCGAAGACGAGGGCGTTAACGTGATGGATTCGGCGCGCGCCGCGCGCCAGGACATCCGCCCGCTCGAAATCGGCCTGCTCAACCTGATGCCAAACAAGGAGCGGACCGAGACCCAGTTCGCCCGGCTGATCGGCGCAACGCCCCTGCAGGTTGACCTGACTCTGGTGCGCGTGACCGACCATCAGTCCAAGAACACGTCCGAGGATTACCTGAACACGTTCTACAAAACGTGGGAGGAAGTGCGGGCCAAGAAGTTTGACGGCTTCATCGTCACCGGCGCACCCGTAGCCAACCTGCCCTTCGAGGAGGTGCGCTACTGGCCCGAAATGCTCGAAATCATGGATTGGACGCAGACTAACGTGCACCACACCATGTTCATCTGCTGGGGTGCGCAGGCGGCGCTCAACCACTTCCACGGCACCAAGCGCTATCGCATGGCCGAGAAGGCATTTGGCGTGTTCCGTCATCAGGTGATCAATCCGCGCTCGCCATTCCTGCGCGGCTTCTCGGACAGCCCGATGGTTCCGGTGTCGCGCTACAATGACATCGACCGCTCCACGATCGGGCCTGATCTCGAAATCCTGATCGACAATCCGGAGATCGGGGTGTGCATGCTCGGTGACAAAAAGCACCGCGCCGTGCACTTCCTCAACCATCTCGAATATGACAACCGCTCGCTGGCCGATGAGTATGAGCGCGACGTGAAGGCGGGGCTCAACACCCCGCCGCCCGCCAACCTGTTCCCCAATGGCGACACCTCAGCCACGCCGGAGAACCGCTGGCGCAGCCACGGGCATCTGATGTTCCAGAACTGGATCAACGAAATCTACCAGACCACGCCGTACAATATCGACGAGGTCGGCCAGTAAAAACAACGGGCCCCCGCGGGGGCCCGTTTCGTTTAGTGCTTCTTCTCCACGGCGTCCTTGAGCCCATCAAGCATCATGCGCCAGTTCTTCTCGTATTCCTGGCGCGTTGATGCATCGACCTTGGCATTGCCCATATTGGTCTGGCTGAGCTTGACCATGGTCTTGTGGCCATGCGGCTCCAGGACATAACGAACGATGTGATAGTTCTCTGGCTTGTCGGGCGTTCCGTCCATTTCGCTCCAATGGGTGAAGCTGAGCTCCCGCCCTTCTTTCAGGCTCTGGATCTCGCCGTGATCCTTGAACGCCTTGCCCTTCCACCGGCCTGAAAAGGTGATGGGGTGCCCCACCTTCCAGTCGGTGTCGACATCGGCTCCGGCAAACATGGCGGTGTGCTTGCGCGTCATGGCGGCCCAGATGGTCTTGGGATCGGCCGCGATGGTGGTGTCGACTTCAACAATCGGTTTCTGCATCGGAATATCTCCTCTGGCATCTGAGGAAGAAACGTCCGGCGGCCTGTGCGCGTTCCGGATTGTGACGTGCAGACATGGGCTTGCATTGCCCCATCAAGTCCCTACCTTCTGCGATGTCACGAGGGACCCAGCGCTTGCCCCAACCACCGACCACCATTGTCGACGAGTTCGGCATTGCCCTGTCCAATCTGGCTGACGCCGCGACTGGCGCGTTCACCCCGACGCTGCGCCTGGGCGTGACCGGGCTGAGCCGCGCAGGAAAAACCATCTTCATCACGGCGCTGGTGCACAATCTTTTGACCGGGGGCCGCCTGCCCGGGTTCACGCCGCTGGCCGAGGGCCGCTTCATCGGCGCAAAGCTGGCCGAGTATCCCGACGCGACGATTCCGCGCTTCGCCCATGAGCAGCATCTTGAAGCGCTGACCGGCAAGGCGCCGAGCTGGCCCGAAAGCACACGGCGGATTTCACAGCTGCGGGTGGTGATCAAATACCAGTCCAAGCACTGGTATTCGGGCATGACCGGCCCCTCGACCCTCAATCTCGATATCGTCGACTACCCCGGCGAGTGGCTGCTCGACCTGCCCTTGCTGGGCCTGAGCTTCGCCGAATGGAGCGCCGAGGCGCTGGAGCGGGCGCGCCGCCCCGGCTCGGGCAAGGAGGCCACGCCGTTTCTCGAGGCGCTCGATAGCCTCGACCCGCATAGGGATGCCAACGACCCTGATGCGGAACGGCTGGCAGCGGCTTTCACCGACTATCTGCGCCGCAGCCGCGAGCATGGTGCGCTCTCGACCTTGCCACCGGGGCGCTTCTTGTTGCCGGGCGACCTCGAAGGCTCCCCAGCCCTGACCTTTGCGCCCCTTCCGCCAGCGGCGCAACGCGTGCGCAGCGGCAGCCTCTATGCCATGCTTGAGCATCGCTACGAGGCCTACAAGGACCGCGTGGTGCGGCCGTTCTTCCGCGATCACTTCGCCCGGCTCGACCGGCAGATCGTACTGGTCGATACGCTGCGCGCGCTCAATGCCGGACCCACCGCCGTGGCCGATCTTGAGACGGCGCTGACCTCCGTCCTCTCATGCTTCCGGCAGGGCGAGACCAATCCCCTGCTGCGCCCCTTTGTGCGCAAGATCGACCGGATCCTGTTTGCCGCCACCAAGGCAGACCACGTGCACCACACCAGCCATGACCGGCTGGAGACCATTCTCAATCGGCTGGTGTCCAATGCCCGCAAGCGCGCGAGCTTTGCTGGCGCGGAGACGCGGTCGATCGCGCTGGCAGGCATTCGCGCCACACGCGAAGGCAGCATCGTCGAGGCCGGCGAAAAACTGGCGACCATTATCGGCACGCCGATGAAAGGGGAGACGCTGGGCGGCATCACCTATGACGGGAAAACCGAAATCGCTTTGTTTCCCGGGGACTTGCCGGAGCGGCCGGATTCACTTTTCGAGGACGGCACACCGGTCGCGCTGAACTTCTTGCGCTTCATGCCACCACAAAACCTCGATCGGAACGCCAATGGCGATGTGGTGCTGCCCCATATCCGTTTTGACCGGGCCCTCGATTTTCTAGTGGGAGACTGGCTCGCATGAAACAACCCGTTGCGCGCCCCACCGCCAAGCCCGCCGAGACCATGGCGATGACGCGTGCCCCGCGCGCCTTTGAGCCTGCCGCAGTAGAGGTCACCGAACCCGGCTTCGACGCACCGCCTGCCGATGACCTGATCGCCCCGCCACCCCGCCGGATGGGATGGGTCGGCAAGCTCGCCTGGACCACCGCGAGCATTCTGGTTTCGGCCGGGCTGGCGCTGGCCGCCGACCGGCTGATCCGCGACCTGTTTGCCCGCTACGAAATCCTTGGCTGGGCCGGCCTTGTAGTGCTGGCCTTGCTTGTGCTGTCGCTGGTGGTGCTGGCCGGGCGCGAAATGCTGTCGCTCCGCCGCTTGCGCGTGCTCGATGCCCTGCGGCGCGACGCGGCACTGGCCACCGCCGAGAATGATCAGGCCCGCGCCAAGCATGTCGCCGATCAGCTTGAAGGCATATACGCCAATCGCGCCGACCTCGCGCGAGCCCGCGACACCGTCAACCAGAACCTGCCGCACCTGTTCGATGGCCATGAGATCATCGCGCTGGCCGAACGCAGCCTGATGGCGCCGCTTGACGACAAGGCACGCGCGCTCACCGCGTCATCGGCGCGGCGGGTGGCGCTGGTCACCGCAGTGTCGCCGCGGGCGCTGGTGGACATTGCCTTCGTCGTCTACGAGAGCTTCCGCCTCTCGGGGGCCATTGCACGCCTCTACGGAGCCCGCCCAGGCTTTTTTGGCTCGTGGAGGCTCACTGGCGCCATCCTGACCCATTTGGCCGTCACAGGCGGCCTGGTGCTCACGGACGGCGTCGTGGAGCAGCTCGTGGGTCAGAGCCTGGCGGCCAAGCTCTCGGCCCGTCTCGGCGAAGGCGTGGTAAATGGCCTGATGACCGTGCGCGTCGGCATTGCCGCAATGCGCGTCGTCCGCCCCCTGCCCTTCGAGACGCAGACCCAGCCGACGGTGCGTGACTACATTCCGGAATTGACCAAGGTGACCAGCGAGGCCGCGAAAACCTGATCGTGCATCAAACTGTCGCGTTGAGCGAAACAAGATCGGGGCGCATATCACCGCCAGTTACTAATTGTTACTGTCTGGACGTTTTATGCCTACCGTTGCCGTCATCGTTGGGAGCCTGAGTGCGGCTTCCATCAACCTCAAATATGCCAAGGCCCTGGCCAAGCTTGCTGCTCCGCTGCTCGACTTTGATTTCATCGATCTGAGCGCGCTGCCGCATTACAATAATGACCTGTGGGCAAACCCGCCGCAGGCTGTGCTGGATCTCAAGCGCAAGATCGAAGCCGCCGATGGCGTGCTGATCGTTACCCCGGAATACAACCGCTCCTTCACCGGCGTCATCAAGAGCGCGCTGGAATGGGGTTCGCGCCCGTGGGGCCAGAGCTCCTGGGAAGGCAAGCCTGTCGCCGTCACCGGCACGTCCATCGGCGCCGTGGGTGCCGCCACTGCCCAGACCCAGCTCCGCTCAATCCTGGTTCATCTCGACATGATCCTCATGGGTCAGCCCGAAATCTTCCTCAAGTCCACGCCCGGCCTGTTCGACGAGCACGACGAAGTGACCAACGAAGAGACCCGCACCCTGCTGCTGAACTTTGTCCGTCGCTTCGCCACGTTTGTGGAACGCCACGGCGACGCCGGCGCCAAGATCGCCGCCGAATAACGGCACCGCAGGCCCCATTGAATTTAGTTCGATGCCATACTACTTAGTACGGCATCGAACTAAATGGAGCTTGCGATGAACAGACGTCAATTCCTTCTGGTGACCGGCGGCGGCATTGTGCTGGCTGCCGGTGCCGCTACCACAGCCTTTCTCGCCACCCGCACGCCGGATGCAGCCCTGCTGCCGTGGACGCAAACCAGCCTCTACGACGAGCCCCGCCGCAAGGCTCTGTCCTACGCCATCCTGGCGCCCAACCCGCACAATCGTCAGCCCTGGAAGGTCGATCTCGCCACCGACGACGAAATCACCCTCTATGTCGACACGACCCGCCTGCTGCCGCACACCGATCCGTTCAACCGGCAGATCACCATTGGCCTCGGCTGCTTTCTCGAATTGCTGGTTCTCGCGGCGGCGCAGGATGGCTATCGCGTGGACCTGCAACTGTTCCCCGAAGGCGAGGACTCTACAGGCCTTGATCAGCGACCGATAGCTCGCGCCCGCTTTGTTGCCGACGCCACCGTCTCACCGGACCCGCTCTTCGCCCAGGTGCTCAACCGGCGGTCGCTGAAGGAACCCTATGACCTGAACCGGCCCGTTGCTGCCTCCACGCTCGTCACACTGCATGGTGCGGGCGCGCATGGCATGGCCATCGCCAGCAGCGCCGATCCAGTTCACGTGGCCACGCTGCGCGAACTCACCAGCCGGGCCATGGTCATCGAGCTGGATACGCCGCACACTTACAAGGAAAGCGTCGACCTGATGCGGCTCGGCAAATCCGAGATCGAGGCAAACCCGGACGGCATCGATTTTGGCGGACCATTGTTTGACAGCCTGGTGCTGCTCGGCCAATTCACTCGCGAGGCGGCCATCGATCCAAATTCGATGATCTTCAGCCAGGGCAAGGCGGTGGTGCTGGCCAATACCGAGAGCGCCATGGCCCATATCTGGCTGGTAAGCGCCACCAACACCAGACAGGACCAGATATCGGCCGGACGCGACTGGGTGCGCGTCAATCTGGCCGCAACGGCTGCCGGTATCGGCGTGCAGCCCCTGAGCCAGGCGCTGCAGGAATTTCCGGAAATGGCAGAGTGCTACGCGCAGGCGCATCAAATCCTTGCGCCCTCGGGCGGGACCGTCCAAATGTTGGCGAGACTGGGCTATGCCAGCCCCGTTACACCCAGCCCGCGCTGGCCGCTCGCCGCCAAGATTATCTAGGAACGTCCATGAACCAAGAGCAGGCCGGAGCCCAGGTCTTCGGATTTTTCAACGAGATCGGCATTGTCTCGCAACTGAGTAGCGCGCTCTTTGCGCGGCTGATGCCGCTCGGCCTGCATCCCTCCCATTTCGTGGTACTCAATCACCTGGTCCGGCTCGGCGATGGCCGCACCCCGCTTGAGATTGCCAATGCGCTTCAGGTGACCAAGGCCACGATGACCCACACGCTTGCGGTGCTGGGAGGCCACGGCTTCGTGGCGATCGAGCGGCACCCTACGGATGGCCGCTCGAAGCTCGTGCGCCTGACGCCAGAGGGACGGGCCTTCCGCGACGAGGCGATTCAGCGGATGGCGCCAGCGATGCAGTATGTGCTCGAAAACGTGCCGCTGGAGGAGCTGCAGGCGGCGCTGCCCGTGCTGGAAAAAATCCGCATTCTGCTCGATGCGGAACGCGACAACCCCAGCATTACCTGAGGTTGTCCGCCCGCTATTCCTTGGCCGCGCTTGGGGCCAGGGTGACCTTCAATCCATCGAGCGCATCGCTCATCAGGATCTGGCAGCACAGGCGCGAGTTGGACCGGACATCGCCGACGCTGTCGAGCATGTCCTCTTCCTCGTCATTGGGCGCCCCAACGACGTCGAACCAGTCCTCATCCACATAGACATGGCAGGTGGCGCAGCTCAGCGCGCCACCACACTCGGCCTTGATGTTGAGGCCCCAATCCCGAATGACCTCCATGACGCGCCAGCCCTCGAGCCCTTCGAGCTCGTGGTTTTCGCCGGCCTGGTCGGTAACATGGATCTTCATGGTTTAGGCGACGCCCAGCTTCTTCTGCAGCTTGGTGGAGCTCGTGGTGTACTGGAAGACAACACGCTCGCCGGGCGAAACGATGGCCTTGGCCGCCTGCGCCATCAATGCTGCTTCGTGGAAGCCGGACAGAATGAGCTTGAGCTTGCCCGGGTACCAGTTGATGTCGCCGATGGCGAAAATGCCCGGAACCGACGTCTCGAACTTCTCGGTATCGACCACGATGGTGTTGTCGTTGAGCTCAAGGCCCCAATCGGCAACCGGACCCAGCTTCATGGTGAGGCCGAAGAACGGCAGCAGGCGCGTGGCCGGCAGCGAGACATCGCCTGCATCGGTGGTCAGGTGCACGTGGTTGATCTGGCCGTCTTCGCCGTCGAGCCGTGCGACCTGGCCGGTGAGGAAGTTGATTTTCCCCTCGGCGACCAGCTCATGCATCTTGTTGACCGAGGCCGGAGCCGCCTTGAAGACGGGGCGACGGTGAACCAGCGTCAGCGAATTGACGATCGGCTGCAGATTGAGGGTCCAATCAAGCGCGGAGTCACCACCGCCGACGATCACCACGTCCTGGCCGCGGAAATCATCCATCTTGCGAACGGAATAGAAGACCGACTTGTTTTCAAAGGCCTCAATGCCTTCGACCGGCGGGCGCTTGGGCTGGAACGAACCACCGCCGGCAGCAATCACCACCACCTTGGTGTGGAAGATTTCGTCGGCATCGGTCGTGAGCTTGAACGAACCGTCTTCCTGCTTCTCGATGGTGTTGACCATGCGGTTGAAGTGGAATTCCGGCGAGAACGGCGCGATCTGCGCCATCAGGTTGTCGGTCAGCTGCTGGCCGGTAATCACCGGGAAGCCGGGAATGTCGTAGATCGGCTTTTCGGGATAGAGCTCGGCGCACTGGCCGCCCGAGCGATCCAGAATGTCGATGAAATGGCATTTGAGATCGAGCAGCCCGAGTTCGAACGCCGCGAACAGCCCGCAGGGCCCCGCGCCGATAACGACGACATCGGTGGTGATTTCAGTGCTCATTTCAGTCTCAAATCTCAGGCCTGGGCCTTGTTGGTCTCAGCGTCGTTCCCCTGGGCAGTGGGAAGCTCCTGCCCGGTCAAAGGGAGATTCCCGCTTTCGCGGGAATGACGCGGTGTTTTAAGCGACGCCGCGGTGGATGGAAATCCCGAAGGATATCCTGACTTATCCGATCCACTTACATCAGGATACGCGACGAAGGAAGGGTCGAGTGCCGACGGGGACTTCGGTGGTCCCGACCGGCTGGTAGAAGATGGCGACCTCGGGCAGTCGCTTTTCGATCAGTGCCTGCCGGGTCGGCTCATGAGTGACCACGAAAGCGGTCACGCCGCAACGGCGCATCAGCGGAATTTGATCCTGCAGAACGTCGCCGATGGCCCTGATTTCGCCAGCATATTGGTAGCGCTCGGCCAGCAGACGCGCGGATGAATAACCCCGCCCGTCGGTGAAAGCCGGAAACAGGATGGCGACCGAGGCAAAACGCTTGAGATCATCTTCCACGTCCTCGACGCGGTCACCGGGCGAGACCAGCAGCCCCAGCGGGTGCGGATTGGCGAGGAATGCATCGCGATTGGCGAGGAACACCGGCAGCGGAACATGCTTGTAGCTTGCCGTCGCCGCATCGCCATCTTCGGCCCATTCGTGGAACGGGTCGGCAATGAAGGCGCCATCTTTCCAGAGGGTATGTCGGGTCGCAGCAACCATTGGCGAGGCAATCGCTCCGTTGAAATCGAAATGGATGCCGCACTCTTTCTTGTTCAGACCGCGCCACCGTCCGGCGCGCGGATCCTCACCTTCGGCAACCACCGACGTGCAGGGCGCGCAGCCAATCGACTTGTAGCCCTTAGCGAACAGCGGATGCTCGGGCAAGCCGTGGGCAACCTTGTAGGCATTGACATCGGCATCGGTGAAGTAGGCCAGCGGATTGACCTTGATGCGGTCGTCGCTGGTCAACTCGAAATGCGGGAGAACGCCGCGCTCCTTGGTCTGGAAGCGCTTACGCCCCGTGACCCAGCCGGCATATTCCTCGGTGACGGGCTCCAGGGGCTCCGTCTTGCGAATATGGCAGCACGAATCCGGATCGGTCTCCCACAGGTCGCCATTGGGATCGAAGCGCTTCACGTCGCTTTCGCTGGGGTGAATTGCATGGACGTTGAGCAGGCCGAGGTTCCTCTTGAGCGTCTCGACATAGTCCAGCGTCTCGGGGAAGTGCTTGCCGGTTTCGAGGAAATAGACCGGCATCGACGGATCGACCTGCGCCACCAGATGCAGCAGCACTGCCGAGTCCGCGCCGAAGGACGAGACAATGGCCAGGTCGCCCGGCAGCACGTCGCTGGCGGCGTAACGGAGCACGCCGAGAGCATCCATCTCGTCAAACATGCCGTTGAGCGCCAGGATGCCGAGCGCACGCAGCTTGTCATGCGCAGGCTGGGCAGGTGCGAGCTTAGGCAGCGCCATAGAGGGCCTCCTTGAACGGAGCTTCACCCAGCCGGCGATAGGCCTCGATGAAGGTCTCCTCGGCGCTCTGGCGCCGGGCAATGTAGGTGTCGACAAGGGTCTCGATGGCGCCGGGCACATTCTCGGCCTCGAAGCCGGGCCCGATGATCTTGCCGACCGCGGCCTGCTCGGTGGCGTCGCCGCCCAGCGTGATCTGATAGAGCTCGCCGCCCTTCTTCTCGACACCCAGAATGCCGATATGGCCCACATGGTGGTGGCCACAGGCATTGATGCAGCCGGAAATCTTGATCTTGAGATCGCCGATTTCGGCCTGACGCTCGGGAGCCGCAAACTTCCGCGAAATCTCCTGCGCGATCGGGATGGAGCGGGCATTGGCCAGGGCGCAGAAATCGAGGCCCGGGCAGCAGATCATGTCGGTGATCAGCCCATTATTGCCGTCAGCCAGCTTTGCCGCGACCAGCCCGTCATAGACGGCCCGCAGATCGGCGATGGCGACATGGGGCAGCACGAGGTTCTGCTCGTGGGTGACGCGCAGCTCGTCGAACGAATAGTGCTCGGCAAGATCGGCAACCGCATCCATCTGGGCGTCGGTGGCGTCCCCCGGCGCGCCGCCAACAGGCTTCACGGAAATGGTCACCGAGGCATAGCCGGGCTGGCGGTGCGAATTGATATTGTGGTCGAGCCAGCGGCCATAGGCCGGGTCGATGATGGACTCGTAAGCCACATCGATGCGGGTAGCCGTCTGCGTCGCGAATTCCGGCGGCGCAAAATAGGTGGTGATGCGATCCACCTCTTCGGACGGAAGCGTCAGCACGCCGCCACGAACCTGTGCGAACTCGTTCTCGACCTGGCCTTTGATGGTCTCAAGCCCCTCTTCATGCACCAGGATCTTGATGCGCGCCTTGTACTTGTTGTCCCGGCGGCCATAGCGGTTGTACACGCGCATGATGCTCTCGAGATAGGCGAGCAGGTGCTCATTGGGCACGAAGCTGTTGATCAGCTTGGCAACGATGGGCGTGCGGCCCAGGCCACCGCCGACCCAGACTTCCCAGCCGATATCACCAGCCGCGTTGGTCGCTGCCTGCAGGCCGATATCGTGGAAGCGGATGGCAGCGCGATCATTCGGAGCGCCGGTAATGGCAATCTTGAACTTGCGCGGCAGGTAGGAAAATTCGGGATGCAGGCTCGACCACTGGCGCAGGATCTCGGCGATCGGGCGCGGATCGATCACCTCATCGGCAGCGGCGCCGGCGAACTGATCGGTGGTGACGTTGCGAATGCAATTGCCTGAAGTCTGGATAGCGTGCATCTCAACCGATGCCAGCTCTTCCAGGATCACCGGAATATCCTTGAGCTTGGGCCAGTTGAACTGGATGTTCTGGCGCGTGGTGAAATGGCCATAGCCACGGTCATAGGTCCGCGCGATATGCGCCAGCTTGCGCAGCTGGCGGGCCGACATCGTGCCATAGGGCACGGCGACGCGCAGCATGTAGGCATGCAGCTGCAGGTAGAGCCCATTCATCAGGCGCAGCGGCCGGAACTGGTCTTCCGACAACTCGCCGGAAAGGCGGCGCTTTACCTGATCACCAAACTGCGCGGTGCGGCCCGCAACAAAGGCCGCGTCGAATTCGTCATATCGATACATGACCGTCCTCACCCAGATGCTGGCGGTCGTAGACCTTGCCGTTCAGATTGAGCGGCGCGGAGGGACCCGCCGCCCGGATACGTTCGCGCAAGCGCTTCGGCACGATGGCCCCGCCCTCCTGCGTCACTTCCTCGATTTCGAGGCTGAGAATGCGGCCAGTCGCCTTGGTGGCTGCCAGCGCGGCGTCGCGCTCGGCAGTCTCGTCCTTGGAGAACAGGCGGGCCGCCTGCAGGTCTTCGACCCAGGTGCCACTGCCGTCGAGATAGACGGTGCCGCCTGAGACCAGCTCATTGCCTGTCAGAATTTCCATGTCGTCACGCTACCTTGAAGCTCTGGGCGGCGATCTGGGCTGCATCGCCCCAATCCCCGGCCGCAACAGCCTCGCCTACAAAAATGATGGCCGGACCATCGCTGAACGCGACCTGATCCGCTGCGAGCCCGGCAAGGGTGCCCGCATAGGTCGCTTTGTCGGCGCGCCCGGCATTGACCACGACGCCGACGGGCAATCCTGCCGGTGCACCGTGGTCGATCAGGCGAGACGCAACATCGGCCGAAATCGACTTGCCCATATAGAGCGCCAGCGTCAGGCCCGACTTGGCCAACGCGGCCCAATGGGTGAGGTCGCCATCATCAGCGCCATGAGCCGTCGCCATGACGAAGCCGCTCGAAACTTTGCGTAAGGTGACAGGCGTCGCGGTATCCGCAGCAGCTGCGAGCGCCGAGCTGACGCCGGGCACGACCTGATAGGCGATACCAGCCTTGCGCAGCGCGGCGATTTCCTCACCGGCCCGCCCGAAGATCATTGGATCGCCGGACTTGAGGCGGGCGACGCGCTTGCCCTGCCCGGCCAACCGGACGATCAGCGTATTGATCTGGGCCTGCGAAAAGCTGTGGTGGCCCTTGGCCTTGCCCACGTCGATCCGCTCGGCATCGCGTCGGCCCATATCGACCACGACGGTTGGAACGAGCTGATCGTGCACGATCACATCGGCTTCCTGCAGCAGCCGCTGGGCGCGCAGGGTCAAAAGATCTTCCGAGCCCGGACCGGCCCCGATCAGCCAAACTACACCCTTGGTTTCGGCACGGGCATGCTGGGCCAGCAAGTCTTCGGCAGCGGCAAGCCCCTGCCCGCGCTGCTGTGCAGTCTCGATTTCGGGCGACGTCACCAGCGCTTCATAGAAGCGGCGACGAGCGGCGCCATCATGAATGAGGGCTTCGGCCGACTTGCGCAGGCTACCGGCAAGACCAGCGATCTTGCCCAGACCGGGCGACAGCATGGCCTCGATGCGCGCCCGCACCAGCCGCGCCAGCACCGGGGCTTCGCCTTCGGTGGAGATGGCGATGGTCAGCGGCGCGCGATCGACGATGGACGGCGTATAGAAATCGCATTCAGCGGGGACATCGACCACATTGAGCGGGATGCCGCGCGCCCGAGCTTCTGCCTTGGCCAGCTCGGCATCGGCGCCTTCCTCGGCAACGAAAACCAGCGCCGCACCATCGAGGTCAGCAGGCGCAAAGGCGCGCTCTACCAGCTCAACGGCGAGGCCGCTGAAGATCGGTTCGATGTGGCGGGAGATAATCACGACTTGAGCAGTCGTCTTAGTTGCCAGGCGGGCCTTGTTGAGGGCTTCTTCGTTACCGCCGATGATGGCGATGCGGTGACCCTGTACTTTGTAGCTCAACGGAAATGTGTTGAGGTGACCCATTTCAACCCTAGCGTGGAATGGGAGGAAAATAATCCAAACCACACTTCCGGCGCAATCCATTGAAATTCAATAACTTTTTTATTTCCCTGCAAAGCCCCGACTTGGAACGCCGCACATGGGAATGCCGAAAAACCGCTAAATGAATCTGTGCGGCGACTGCGCGAAGAAATAATTGCTCGCAATGCGAGGGGCCGGAGTGCCTTGGCCAAACCCGTCAAATGCAGGCTGACGGATGCGGCGTCTGTGCTATCAGCGTCCTGCACAACACTGAGCTACTGCCCATGCGATCGTCCTTGCCCATCATCTGCCTGTCACTCGCGCTCAGCGCCTCCCCCGCCATGGCGCAGGGGTTTCCGCGCACAGGCGTGGACAGCATCGAGAACGGCAAATCGGCCCCGTTCGTGGGGGAGTGGTCGATGGGGTTCCCGGAGGATTACACGGCGACGGCAGCCACTATTCTGGTGCCCTGCGAGACGCCTGTCGTGATCGAGGCGGCAGACGACACCCACATTCGCTACATGGGCCCCAATGCCGGCGAGGTTGACCCGGCGATCGAGCTGAGCGCCGTAGCCGAACGCACGCACTGGGTGCCCATCGCAGGCGGGGCCAGCTACGTCATCGTCTGGCACAGCGCCGACGCGTTCTATCTTTATGAGATGGGCGCTGTGGGAGAGGCCGACTGGAGCGGGCCCCTCCTCTACAATCGCTGCAACTAGGCGATCAGCCCTGGCGGCTGGGGACGTGGACGACGAGGCCGTCCAGCGCATCCTTCACCTTGATCTGACAGCTGAGGCGGCTGCTGGCCTTCACGTCGAAGGCGAAATCAAGCATGTCTTCTTCCATCATCGATGGCCCGCCGACGATCTCGGTCCAGGCATCATCGATATAGACGTGGCAGGTCGCGCAGGTGCAGGCGCCGCCGCACTCGGCCACAACGCCGGGCACGCCATTCATGATGGCGGTTTCCATCACGGTCGCGCCGTTTTCGCCTTCGGTTTCGATGCGTTCGCCGTCCTGCTGGACGAAAGTGATCTTGGTCATGGGTCTCGGATAAACTTGCTGTTCGCAAGGGATATAGACGCTGGGCGGAGATTTATAAACCCACGGCTTGGAAAACCCCTTCACCTTGCCGGGAGTAGTTGGCGTTGCAGGAGCCCTAAAGCCCCAGCAACCCTTCAAGATAGTGCTTGTCGATACCGAACATCGACTTGGTCTCGGCGATCTGCGCGAGAATGGCCTCGCGATCACGCCCGACGCGACCGTCCTTTTCGGCGACGATCAGGTTGTTCTTGGGCGTGTGGGCATCCGACACGAACTCGAAGACCTTGGTGCGGTAGCCGTTGAGCTCCAGCAGCAAGGCACGCAGCGCGTCCGTCACCATCTCCGCCTGGCGCTCCATGAAGATGCCGTGGCGCAGCAGCACGCTCAGCTTGTCCTCGGCCTTGCCGGCCTCCATCTGGCGACGGATCTGCTTGTGGCAGCATGGAGCGACCGCAATCAGCGAGGCGCCGGCATTGATGCCGCGGAAGATCGCATCGTCGGTAGCCGTGTCGCAGGCATGCAGCGCGATGACGGCATCGGCACCGCTGGCGTCGTAGTCGAGAATGGTGCCAGACACGAAGCTCAGGCCCTCAAAGCCGGAAGCGGCAGCGGTGGCATTGCCATCGGCAACCAGCTTGTCGCGCATCTCGACGCCGATCACCTCGGCCGGGCGGCCGGCGACATTGGCGAGAAAGTCGTATAGCGCAAAATCAAGATAGCCCTTGCCAGCGCCCATATCGACGATGCGCGGCTTGTCCGCCTTGATGACCTGAATCAACGGGGCGAAAATCTCGACCATCTTGTTGATTTGCCTGAACTTGTCCTGCGCGTCGTTGCGCACGGCGCCGTCCTTGCCGGTAATGCCCAGGGCATGCAGGTAAGGCTTGTTGGTCTCGCTCAGGGGGCGGTTCTTGGCGCGGTTGTGGTCGGTAGAGACCGCCTCGCGGCCCTCGACTTCGGTGCGCTTGAGACGGATTTTGTCGCCGTTGCGCTCAAAGCTCAGGTCGAACTCGGTGGTGTTGAGCTGGGCGCTGCGGAACTCAGTCTTGAGACCTGCGCGCAGCATCGCCAGCGCTTCGGGCTGGATGAAGTTCTTGATGATGTCACGCGTCTTGTAGCGGTAGGTGAACGAGAACTTGTCCCCGCCCTTGACCGAGATCTTCTTGATCTCGATCAGTTTGAGGTCAGCCTCGGCACCGTGATAACCGCCCAGCTTCAGCCGGATCAGCGACCCGTTGGCAAAGCTGGTTTTGACGGCGGCGAGGAATTCCTCGACCCGATCGGGGGCGCTCAATGCCGTTCCTTCGTCGTCAGGAAGCGGATCTTGGGGAAATCCTGCTTGGCACGATCGGCCCACCACGCGTTCTGCGCGAGGAAGACGGGAGCACCTGTGCGGTCCTCCGCGATGTTGATCTTCTGGGCCGTGATAAAGCGGTCGAGTTCCTTGGGATCATCGCATTCGATCCAGCGGGCCACTTCATAATTGAGGCTCTCGAAGGTGATCGGCACGCCATATTCCTTGGCGACGCGCGAGCTCAGCACTTCCAGCTGCAGCTGCCCCACCACGCCGACGATCCAGTCGGCGCCAACCATGCGGCGGAACACCTGGGTCACACCCTCTTCCGAGAGGTCGCTGAGGGCCTTGGCCATCTGCTTGGTCTTCATGTGGTCGGTCAGGCGCACGCGGCGGATAATTTCCGGCGCGAAGTTGGGAATGCCGGTCACATTGATCACGGCGCCTTCGGTGAGGGTATCGCCGACCGACAGCGTGCCGTGGTTGGGAATGCCCACGATATCGCCCGCAACCGCCTGGTCGGCCAGTTCACGGTCGTTACCGAAGAAGAACATCGGGTTGGACACGGCCATGTCCTTGCCGGAACGGACATTCTTGAGGCGCATACCGCGCGTGAAGGTGCCCGAGCACAGGCGCACGAAGGCAATACGGTCGCGGTGATTGGCGTCCATATTGGCCTGCACCTTGAACACGAAGCCGGTGACCTTCTTGTCCGACGGATCGATCGGCGCAGGAATGGCAGGCTGCGGGCGCGGCTCGGGCCCCCACTCGCCCAGCGTGCGCAGTAGCTCGGCGACCGAAATGCCCTTCAGCGCCGACCCGAACAGCACGGGACTCAGGTGACCGGCATGGAAGGTTTTGAGATCGAAGGCCGGCAGCATGGCGCGGGCCATTTCCAGCGTCTCGAGCGCAACCATGAATGTGGGATCATCGACCAGCGCCTCGTTGTCGAGCAGGTCTTCGATCTCATTGAACTCAGCGATCGTCTTGCCCTGCGGGTTCAGCACGCGCTTTTCGAGCAGGTCGAGATAGCCGCGGAAATCCACGCCCTGCCCGATCGGCCAGAGAACCGGGGTCAGATCGAGTGCCAGCTTGCCCTGGATCTCGTCGATCAGGTCGAGCGGGGCGAGGCCTTCGCGGTCCACCTTGTTGATAAAGGTGATGATGGGAATGTCGCGCAGACGGCAGACTTCGAACAGCTTGAGGGTCTGCGCCTCGATGCCCTTGGCCGAGTCGATGACCATGATGGCCGCGTCGACGGCGGTCAGCGTGCGGTAGGTGTCTTCAGAGAAGTCCGAGTGGCCGGGCGTATCGAGCAGGTTGAGCGTCAGCCCGTCATACTCGAAGGTCATGACCGACGACGTGATGGAGATGCCGCGCTGCTGTTCCATTTCCATCCAGTCAGACCGCGTGGCGCGAACACCAGACTTGCCGCGCACGAGGCCAGCGGACTGGATCGCGCCAGCCGCAGCCAGCAAACGTTCGGTCAGCGTGGTCTTGCCGGCGTCCGGGTGGGAGATGATCGCAAAGGTACGGCGGGTGCGGAACGGCTCGGCGGTGGACCGGGGCGTAGCCTCGGCGACGGAAGACAGGGACATGTGGATCTGCTGGGCTGTTTGGGCCGCTGGCACGGGCGCGGCGCGTCAATTGCCGCCTCTATAAACGCTCGCATCCAGAGGGTCAAATAAACCGATGGCCCGGATCAGCCCTCAGCCCGGCGTCTTACTCGTCGGGTTGGCCTTCAATCATCCGGGCGATGGCGCTGCGCACTTCTTCAACGGCAATGCCGAGATCGGCGAGGCGTTCGGGCGTCAGTGGGCGACCTTCCTGCAGCTCGATTTCGCAGGCCTTGGCCAGATCGGCAACGATCCAGGCGCCGACGCCGCTGGCGGCACCTTTGATGCTGTGCAGGTTGAGCGTCACCATGTCCGGGCTTGCCGATGCCAGGAGACGTCCGAAATAGGTGGCGATGGTCGTATCGAACAGCCGCAGCACTTCGAGTTCGAGATGCTCGTCACCCAGACACTGCTTGGCCAGATGGATCCGATCGATGGGTCGCATCACGCGTGCTTGGGAGGCCTGTTCGGATTGATCGAAGGCCGCTGTACTCGTCGCCATCCTGGCTACTCCCGTTACTCATGTGGAAACGCGTCCGGCAGGCGGACAATACCACTGAGCAAACCTAGAATGGCGGAATGAACAGGTGATTAAGCCACACCTTTGCCTTTGTTTGTCGATTGGGATGGCTCGGTGTCTTCCCCAAAAAATTAACCTATGGGTAAGAAAGCATTCGGTTTGACTCAAATTGAATGTATTAATGCGCTTTGAACCAGCACGCGGCGGCGAGGGTTGGGGGACGATGCGGGGCATTTGCATCGAATTGTTTCCAAATGACGGTGCGACCGGAAACGGGTGCAGCGTCAGTATGACTCCCATAGTCCGCCAAGTTCCTGCGAAGCCGACGCGAGAGTTGTAAAGAGTATGGCGAAGAATTCGACCCCCAATAATGATCCCGCCGCGCTGGCATTTTCGGCCGTCGAAGACGCTCTGAAGGAATCGGTCTTTAACCTCGACAACACCCCGGAAAGGGCCCCGGAGCGTAAGGCAGATACCGCTCGCTCTGAACGCCTGCGTGCCGCTGACAAGATCGCCCAGCAGGCCGGGACCGTTGCCAACGACGACCGCTTCCCGACCTCCAAGATCCTCTACAACCTGCAGAACCGCTCGTCGGCCGCACCGACTTGGCTGGCGCTTGGCCTGTCCGTCGTCTGGCTGGCCGCCGCCGGCGCCGGCGCATGGATGCGCTACGGCACCCAGATGGGCAATTTCGGCCAGTTCGTCGGCACCATCGAATTCATCAGCGTCATCGCCATCCTGTTCCTGCCGGTGCTTGGCTTCTTTGCCGTGGCGACGCTGTTCCGCCGCGCGCAGGACCTGCGTAATGCCGCCTCCTCGATCACCCAGGCCGCCATTCGCCTGGCCGAGCCTGAAGTAACCGCTGCCGACAAGGTCGCCTCGGTGGGCCAGGCCGTCCGCCGCGAAGTCAACGCACTCGGCGATGGCCTGGAGCGCGCCCTGTCGCGCGCCGGCGAGCTCGAGGTGATGATCCATAATGAAGTGACCGCGCTCGAGCGCACCTATTCGGACAATGAATCGCGCATGCGTGCGCTGATCGCCGAACTGGCCAGCCAGCGCGAAAGCGTGCTGACCAATACTGAGCGCGTGCGCGAGGCCATCACCGAAAGCCATACCGGCCTGGTGTTCGACCTTGACATGATCAGCCAGCGCATCGCCGGCACCATCGTGGAAAGCGGCGGCAACCTGACCCGCGCCCTCGAAACCGCCGGTAACACGCTGACCAATTCCTTCGGCGAGCGCACCGACAACTTCGTGTCGCTGGTCGATAACCGTACCACCGACTTCATCAGCGCCCTCGATGACAGCACCTCGCGTCTGGCCATCTCGTTCGACGACCAGACCGGCGCCATGGCCCGCTCGCTCGATGCACGCGCGGCAGAGCTCAATTCGGGCGTTGAAAACCGCATTGCCTCGCTGACCAATGCGCTCGACGCGCATTCGGACTCGATCGCCAACGCCATCGACTCGCGGACCCGCGATATCGAGGCACGCACCGCCCTGCTCACCGGCTCGTTCGAAGAACGCACCCAGGCCATTGCTGGTCTGCTGCAGATGCGCACCGGTGAACTCTCGAATGCCCTCGATGAGCGCACCACTGCCCTCTCCAACCTGCTGACCGATGGCGGCGCATCACTGCTCGACCAGCTGCGCGAACGCGGCCACCAGGTGACCGGCGGCCTCGACATGATCGGCCAGCGCATTGCCGAAGATATCACCGCCCGCTCGCGCGAGGCCGAGGTGCTGCTCAGCGCCCTCACTCGCCAGCTCGATGAATCGGTGTCCATCCAGCTCAACGCCATGGACAGCCGCCTGCAGTCTGCCGTCATCGAGATCAATGGCGCGCTGGACGACACCTCGGAACGCGCACGCATCACCCTGTCTTCGGCAGGTCAGGATTCGCTTAGCCAGTTCGACGACCGTCTGAACGAAATCGCTGCCATCCTCGACAGCCGCCTGCACTCGCTCGATGGCGTCATCGGCGACAAGGGCGAAAAGCTCATCGCCCGCCTCGAAGCGCAGGGCACCAGCTTTGCCGCCCGCGCCAACGTGCTCGAAATGGCTCTCAACGAGGAATCCGGCCGCTTCAACGACGTGGTTGCCGAACGCACCCGCGAACTGGGCGAACTGCTCGGCGCGCGCACCCGCGCCATCACTGAAAGCCTCACCACCAGCACCCGCGAAATGGCGGATTCACTCGATGGCCATGCCGGTATCATCGCCAGCGCCCTCGATGGCCGCACGCAGGCCATCGACACCATCCTGGGCGTTCGCGCCCGTGAGATCGCTGACTCGCTTGATGGCCATGCCGGCCTGATCGCCGAAGCGCTCGACGGCCGCACCAAGGCCATCGACGACGTCCTCAGCTACCGCACCAACGAGCTCAGCAGCACGATCGAGACCCGCGCCCTCGAACTCGATGACACGCTGAGCAATCGCGGCCGCGACATGGCCGAAGCCATCCGCGCTCGCAGCGTGGAACTGGGCGAGACCCTATCGAGCAGCACCGCAACCTTCGACCAGGCGATTGCCGGCCGCACACAGCGCCTGTCCGACACCCTCTCGGAAAAGACCACTACCCTGTCGCTGGAACTGGATTCCCGCACCGGCACGCTGGCGAGCCAGTTCGACGAGCGCACCGCCACGCTGGTCGATCACCTCGATACCCGCGCTGCGACCCTCGTCGACCATCTCGACACCCGCACGGCGTCGCTGGTGGATCACCTCGACACGCGCACCAGCACCATGGTCGATCACCTCGACACCCGTACCAGCACGCTGGTGGATCAGCTTGATAGCCGCACCAGCACTCTCGTAGGCCAGCTCGACAGCCGCACCGAGACACTGGTGGATCAGCTCGACGCCCGTACCGGCGCCTTTGCCGATCAGCTCGATACCCGCGCCAGCGGCTTCGTCGATCAGCTCGACGCCAAGACCAACACCCTGGCCGCCACGCTCGAAGCCCGCACCGCCAGCATGGTGGATCAGCTCGGCGCCAGCACCAGCACGCTCACAGGCGAGCTTGATGCCCGTTCCGGCGAACTCCGCTCGGCTCTCGACGGCGGCACCCAGCAGCTGGCACAGGCTGTCGGCACCCGCACCCAGCAGCTCTCCGAGGCGCTCAATCAGCGCACGCAGGCCCTGTCGGATACGCTGGCAACCCACACGACTTCGATCGGCGAAACCATCGGCCTGCGCACGGCCGAACTGGCCGACACCCTTGCCCAGCAGGGCGACGAGGCCCGCGCCAAGATCGACGGCTCGCTGCGCGAAGCCACCGATTCCATGGGCGAGCGCGTCAGCACCATGTCCACGCTCATCACCGAAAAGGTTGCCGAGCTGAACAGCAATCTGGGCCAGGGCCTCGACAGCGCCATCGCCCGCATTTCCGATGCCGAGAACGGCGTCACTGCCCGTATCGATGCCGCCAGCGCCACGGTTGGTGAAAGCGCCCGCCGCGCTGCCGACCTCATCGAGACCGGCGTCAAATCGGCTCGCAAGGCGATCACCGATATGGTGGACTCGCGCCTGGGCACCCTGCCCGAGGCCATCACCGCCCGCGCCGATATCACGGCCGAGCGCCTTGCTGCCCTCAACACCTCGATCAACACCTCGATCACCCAGTCCATGGCCGATCTTGAAGCCGGCGCCGACCGGATCGAGGAAACCATCGCGACCCGCATCACCTCGGCCACGCAGAACATCGCGTCCGACATCACCGATACGGCCAACCGCATGGACAACGCCGTTCGCACCGCGCTTGACCAGATCCGCGTTGCGGCGACCGACATCGACCAGCTGCTCACCGTCAAGGCCGTGGGTGCGGTCGACTCGATCGAAACCCGCCTCAGCGACATCAACCGCTCGGTGGAACAGCACACCAATGCCTTCGCGGCCCTCGTGACCGAAAAGTCCGACCAGCTCGAAGGCGCCCTCTCCAGCCACGGCAACCTGCTGCGCGACGCACTGGGCGAAAATGCCAAGGAAGCCGAAGCCATCATGGCGGTTTCCACCTCGCGCATTCTCACCGACGTCACCGCGGCGCTGGGCAAGCTCAACGACAGCAACCTGCTTCTGCAGCGCGTGCTCGATGCCTCGACGGCCAACCTGGCAAACCTGGAAACCAGCGTCGCCCAGCAGACCGCCACCTATTCGAGCACCGTTCGCGAGGCCATCGGCCAGACCGAACAGGCCGGCGCAATGGTCACCCAGCATGTGGGTGCCCTGCAGTCCACCATCCGCAGCATGGTCGGCGAGTTCTCGTCCTTGCTCGGCCGCCTCGACAGCGAAGCCGCAAACATGGCACAGGCCTCCTCGGCCCTCGCCACCACTAGCGACGACGCCCTGCAGACCCTCGAAGACCGCCGCGGCGCCATGGACGCGCTGGCCCAGAGCTTTGCCGCTCGCGCCGACGACATCGATGGCCGTATGCGTATCTTTGCCCAGTCGATCGCCGACACGGTCAACGATACCGAACGCCGCCTGATTGGCGCCCGCCGCGCCATGGACGAGGCCCTGCAGGCCACCACCGGCACCGTTGTCCAGACGCTTGAGCAGACCACCGGCACCATCACCGATGCCATCCAGTCCTCGACCAACAGTGTCAACGACGCGCTCTACGCCACCAACGAGCGTTTCAGCTCGACCCTCAGCAACAATGCTGCGCAGATGGACAATGTCGTCCAGCGCGCTGCCGATGCCGCCGCCGCCGCTCTCAGCGATACCGCCTCGTCGGTTCGTGTGGCGCTCAGCAACCAGGCCGCCTCGGTCAACAGCGCTCTCGAAGACAATGCCAACCGCGTCAGCGAGGTTCTCGCCACGACCGCCGGCAACGTCACCGACGTGCTCACCTCGACCACCAGCACCCTGGCCGATACGATCAGCGACAGCTCGAACTCGGTGCGCAGCGCCATCGCGTCGAATACCGGCCAGTTGCGCAACGCCATCGACCAGACCACCGGTTCGTTCCGCCAGGCCATGGACGAGACTTCGGGTGAAGTCACCGAGCGCCTCGGCGAATTCCGCGGTGCCGCCGATGCCGAAGGCCGCCGCGCCAATGCTGCCCTGCAGCAGGCCCAGCAGCAGATGGCAGCCGAAATGCAGCGCGCTATCGAAGAAGCCACCCAGCGCTTCAACGAGACGGCCCGCGCCATGCGCGAGACCGCCCGCGAAGTGGGCAGCGAACTCGAAGCCACGCGCGCCGAACTGGCCCGCGGCGTCAACGAGCTGCCAGAGGAAACCCGTGCCAGCGCCGCCGCCATGCGCCGCGTCGTGGCCGAGCAGATCGAAGCCCTCAGCGAACTCAATGCCATCGTGCGCAGCCAGCCGGCCACTCACGATCTCAATGATCGCCGTCCGGCCCGCCCTGCCCCGCGTCAGGAAGTCCGCAACGAAGCGCCGGCCTACCAGCCGCCGCGTCAGCCCGAACCTGCTCGCGAAACCTATCGTGCCGAACCGGTGCGCCAGGCCCAGACCCTCGTGGACCCGATCCGTCCCGCCGCCCAGCCGATCCAGCAGGCCGCCCGGCCGGAACCCGTTCGCCGCGCCGAGCCGGTGCGTCAGCCTGAGCCTCAGCCCGCTGCAGAATCCGCGCCGGAAACGGCTGGCGAAGGCGGTTGGCTGCGCGACGTGCTGCGCAATGCCACGGCCAAGCAGCAGGGCAACCAGCCCCAGAGCGGCCTCTCCGGCCTGACCGAAGAGATCGCCCGCTCGATCGATGATGGCGCACTGGGCGATGCCTGGGCCCGCTATCAGGCTGGCGAATCCAACGTGTTCTCGCGCCGCATCTACACGTTGGCCGGCCAGGGCACCTATGACGACGTCCGCAAGAAGCTGCAGCGCGACCCTGAATTCGCCCGCACCGCACAGGCCTATATGAGCGAGTTCGAACAGCTGCTGAAGCGCGCAGCGGCCGGCGCCAACCCTGCCGCCGAAACCCGCGAATACCTGCTGTCGGATCGCGGCAAGGTCTACACCACCCTGGCCCACGCCAGCGGCCGCCTCAGCTAAGAGACCCAACCCAAATAATAAGCGGCCCCGGGAAACCGGGGCCGCTTTTGTTTGTGGGCGGGGGACTTCGTGGCTCAAGAGCGCCCTCACCACGTGAGCCATGGTGAGGGCAGAAGTGCAGTAGATCTCATGGTGAGGCGCGAGCCCTTCGCGAGCCTCGAACCACGAGGTCGTGGCTCTTGCCCCTTAGCTCTTGGGCTGCATCATGCTCAGCGATAGCCAGATGCACACCGCCCCGACGATGGCGGCAAGAGCAGCAAAGAAGAATGCCGATACACCATAGAGCCCGATCAGCCAGCCAAAGGTGATGAGCGCCAGCACGGCAGCCATCTGCTGCAGCACCGTAAACAGGCTCTGAGTTTCTGCCGCGATGTCTTCACTGGTCCAGTTGGCGATGAAGTGCACGCAACCGAGATACCCGATGGCAAAGGTCAGGCCATGGGTCAGTTGCAGCAGCACCAGCGCCCAGACCGGCGGCGAAAACGCCATGGCGGTCCACCGCAGCACCGACACAACAGCCGAAACCAGAATGAGATGGCGCGCCGAAATCTTGCCGCCAAACCGCTTCCACAGCATCATCACGGCCGCCTCCGAGAAGGACCCCAGCGCGATCAGCGGCCCGATAATGCTCTCGGAAATTCCCTGCTCCTTCCAGAGCAGCGCCGCAAAGGCGTTGAGAATGACGTGCGTGCCGAAAATGATGGCGAAGCCAACCAGCGGCAGGAAAAACCACGGCTTGGTGACGATCTCGGTGAGCTTGCTGGCCGTTGGGCGAACTGCAGCCAGCGTCGCCTGCCCCGGCGGCGCTCGGAAGGCCGGCAACTGCAATGATACTGCCGCTCGCAACAGGGCCAGGCCCACGAAGAGCGGCACAAACACCCCTGCCCCAAACCACACGACCAAAAACCCAGTCAGCGCGTTGAACAGCATGTAACCGATCGTGCCCCAGGCACGGATGGTTCCGAAATCGGTGCCGTTGCGGCGCGTCATGCGCATGGTGGCCGCGTCGAGCACCGGTCCGACGGCGCCGCCCGGCATGGCGGCCAGCGTCCACACCAGCAGGATGCCCCAGAACTCATTGACGAAGAACAGCCCGATGGGAACGATGCCGGCGATCAGCGCGCCGATCACGATCACCTGCCGCCAATCCTTGGCCCGGTCGGCGACACGGCCAATGATCAGGTTGAGCGCCAGGATCATCACCACAGGGACGGCATTGATGATGCCGATCTGTTCGGTGGTAATGCCCTTCCCGCTGAGCCAGATGGGCAGGAACATGGCGGCCGCGCCATTGCCCATGAAATAGGTGAAGAAAAATGCCGTCGTGCGCAGTTCAGGCGTCAGGCGCTTCGGCGCCTCGGTAAGCGACATAGCAAAGAACTCGGAGTTCGATCGCGTCCGGCAAACCGGCGGCAAATCAATGGCTGGTCAGTATTCGACCAGCCATACCGCTTCCATACATGCAGTCAACGTGCTTCACGCGGTGGCCGCAGCCGGAGTGACAATAGCACGCAACCAACGGCGACCAGTGCCGTGACGGTTGAGTAGAAAAAGGCGTGAGCGCCGAAGTGCTGATACAGCACGCCAAAGATGATAAGCGCCAGCATGGACGCCCCCTGCTGCAGGGTATTTGCAAAACCCTGTGCCTCGGCCGCGTTGGCCTCATCCGTCCAGTTGGCGATGAAGTGCACCATGCCGAAATAGCCCAGCCCGAAGCTGAAGGCATGCAGGGTCTGGATCAGGAACAGCACTTCCACCGGCGGATTGAATGCCATGACAGTAAAGCGAAACAGCCCTGCCCCCGCAGCCACCAGAATCATGGTGCGCGCGGCGATGCGGCCGCCAAAGCGACGCCAGGCAAACATCAGCACCGCTTCGGCCGCAGCCGCCGTGGCAAACAGCAGGCCGATGAAATAGTCGGGCACACCGTTTTCGTGCCAGAGCAGCGCGGAAAAGCCGCCATTGATGGCATTGCTTGAGTTTACCAGCGCGAAGGCCACCAGCGGCAGCACGAACCAGAGCTTGAGGGAATCGCGAAGCTTGGAGCGTTCCCCGGCCTGCGCCAGCGTCTTCTTCTGTTCCGGCGCGCGGAAGCGTGGCAGCAGCATGCCAATGGCAGCGCGCAACACGGACATGCCGAGGAACAGCGGCACGAAAGCGGCCGAGCCCAGCGCGGTGATCAGCACGCCAACGCTGGCCGTGCCCACCACATAGCCGACGGTGGCCCAGGCGCGGACGGCGCCGAAATCGGTGCCATTGCGCTTGGTCATGCGCACAGTGGCCGCGTCGATCAAAGGCGGAACTAGGCCGTTGGTCATGGTGCACAGCGACCAGACCAGAATGATGCCCCAGAATTCGTTGACGAAGAACAGCCCGATCGGCGCAGCGGCAGCCAGGATCGAGATGATGACGATGACCGTGCGCCAGTCCTTGGCCTGGTCGGCGATACGCCCAACCAGCACGTTGACGGCCAGCAGGCACAGCATAGGAATGGAGTTCACGATGCCGATCTGATCGGCAGGCAGGCCGTGCTCGCTCAGCCAGATGGCAAGAAACACCGAACTGACTGCGCCGGGCAGATACACGGTGAACTGATAGAGCGAGGCGCGCAGCTCGGGACTGGCCGAGCGCGTAAGTGCCGATGGCATGGGAAAATAACTCCGGGCAAATCAGGGCCCGGAACTGTTGGTGACTCGCTTGCGCGTGCAACGCAAGGGCGTTTCAAACCTTTGCTGAGACTGTGGCCCCAGAGGGACACACAAAGCCGCGCATGGTTGCTGAAGAATTAGCTGGCAGCACGGCGCAGGCGGAACTTGCGCGGTTCGCCGGCGACCATTTCGGTCCACTTCACCAGCTCGAACGCGCCGTCGTGGTTCTCCACGATGGCGGTGCAGCTCTCCACCCAGTCACCGGTATTGATGTAGTGGATGCCGAGCCGGTCATGCATGTCGGCAAAGTGGATGTGGCCGCAGATGACACCATCGACACCCGATTCCTTGGCCTCGTGCACCAGCGCTTCCTCGAAGCGCCCGATGACCGAAACGGCGTTCTTGACCTTCTGCTTGGCCCAGGCCGACAGCGACCAGTATTGCAGGCCGAGGCGGCGGCGGACCCAGTTGATCGCGATGTTGACGCGCAGCGCGGCGTTGTAGGCCCAGTCGCCCACATGGGCGAGCCACTTGGCATTCATCACCACCACGTCGAACTGGTCGCCATGGATGACCAGATAGGTCTTGCCTGAGGCCGAGGTGTGCACGGTGCGATCGACGAATTCGACTTCGCCAAAATAGGTGCCGAGATATTCACGCAGGAACTCGTCGTGATTGCCCGGCAGGTAGACGACACGGGCGCCCGCATTGGCCTTGTCGAGCAGCACCTGCACCAATTGGTTGTATTCCACCGGCCAGTGCCAGGATTTGGCAAGCCGCCAGCCGTCGACGATGTCGCCGACCAGATAGATGGTTTCGGCATCATGCGCGCGCAGGAAGTCGATGAGCTGTCCGCACCGGATTGGCTTCATGCCAAGGTGCACATCTGAAATGAACATGGCCCGGACCTGTCGGACTTCGCGGTCATTCGCCATTAAGCAACCACTCCTGCTTCGTGGGGGCGCACTTTATCCGCGCTTGGCTCAGGAGGGAACCGCTGATGGACAGAACATGGGGAAAGCTCAAAAGCCACCCAATTTCGGCCGAAATGCTTGCAAAGCCTAGCGAATTCGGCCCTTGAGCGCCACGATGCGGTCATAACTCTGCTCGATGCGCGCCGCAAAGTTGGGGTCAGCGGCCGCCTCGGCGATCAAAATGTCGAGAATTTGCCTGCCGAGACCGGGGCTGTATTTGGCCGTATTCGAGAACAATAGCACATCCATTCCAGCCCGCACCGCCATGGTGACGGTCTGCTTGAGATCGAAATGCTGGCGAATGGCGCCCATCTCGAGATCGTCGCTGATCACCACGCCATCGTAGCCGAGATCCCCCCGTAGCACGCCATCGATCCATTGCGGCGAAAGCGAAGCAGGGGTCTTGGCGTCGGCATCAGACTGATCGGCGTGATAGAGATGCCCGATCATCACCATGTCGACCAGGCCATCAGCCAAAAGCGCCTTATAGGGATCAAGCTCGGCCGGTTGCCAGGTCTTGGTGATATCGACAAAGCCCTCATGGCTGTCGGCAGCCGACGAACCATGGCCGGGGAAGTGCTTGAGGGCCGTCAGCAGGCCCGCCGCGTGGTGCCCCTTGATGAAGGCCGCATCATAGGCCGTGACGGTCACGGCGTCCGAGCCATAGGCGCGCCCAAACCGGGCAATGATCTGGTTTTTGGGATTGATGTTGATGTCGGCGACCGGCCCGAAATTGACGGTGAACCCAACATCGGCAATGGCCGCAGCCAACTTGCCATAGATCGCTTCGGCCTGTTCCGGCGTGTTGTTGGCCGCGATGGTTGCGGCATTAGGGATTTCGGTAAAACCCACATCCTTGGTCAGGCGCTCCACGGAGCCGCCTTCCTGGTCCAACGTAATGAAGGGCAGCAGGTCCGGGGACGCGGCGCGGAAAGCCGCATTCATTTCCCTCACCGCTTCGAGGCTCTTCACATTGACCTTCAGCATCATGATGCCGCCCAGCCGACCGGCGGCCAGTTCCTCGCGAAGCGCCACCACCGCCGGGTCGGCTGCGGAGGTGCCCTGAAAGCCCACGACGATCATCTGGCCTGCCATCTGCTCAAGGGTTGCCGCATTGGCCCCCACGGCAGACAGGACCAGGAAGGACAAGGCGGAAGCGAGACGTTTGCAGGAAAAGGTCACAAGGCCCTACCGGGACGGAGAATCGTTTCCCGACGATGACCGGCAAAAGCAGCCGAAACAATGGCGCAGGGCCCCTCCGGGCCGTCGCACCCCCAATTCAGGGGATGCGGATGTAACCATTCCGTGCAATCTTGCTGGCGGTGACTTGGGGCACCGGCCGTTTTTCAACCTTCCGGCCGATACTACTGTTACCTGGGCGGGGATCTTGGGCTCCCCGCCCACACCTCTCCACAAACATGGCTGTTCCCCACGCGATGCAACGCATCGGCGGCGAAGAGTCATGGGAAATACGGAGCTTGGTGGGGATCGGACGAGGCCGGATTGCGCAGAAAAAAGCCCGCGACCGAAGCCGCGGGCAATGTGTGGCCAGACCTAGCGGTTCTGGCGGTTTTCGATCAGGTCGTTGACCACAGCCGGATCGGCCAGGGTCGAGGTGTCGCCCAGAGCGCCAAAGTCGTTCTCGGCCACCTTGCGCAGAATGCGGCGCATGATCTTGCCGGAGCGGGTCTTGGGCAGGCCAGGAGCCCACTGGATCAAGTCAGGCGTTGCAATCGGCCCGATTTCCTTGCGGACCCAGTTGCGCAGCTCGACCTTGAGAGCCTCGTCGCTGACTTCGCCGGCCATCAGGGTGACGTAGCAATAGATGCCCTGCCCCTTGAGATCGTGCGGATAGCCGACCACTGCGGCTTCCGACACCTTCGGATGGCTGACCAGTGCGCTTTCCACTTCGGCAGTGCCGAGGCGGTGGCCTGAGACGTTCAGCACGTCATCGACGCGGCCAGTGATCCAGTAGTAGCCATCTTCATCGCGGCGGCATCCGTCGCCCGAGAAGTAGTAGCCCTTGTACTGGGTGAAGTAGGTCTCGATGAACCGCTGGTGGTCGCCATAGACGCTGCGCATCTGTCCGGGCCAGCTGTCCTTGATCGCCAGCACGCCTTCGGCCTTGGTCTGCTCCTGCAGGCGGCCTTCGGGCGACAGCACGACGGGCTGCACGCCAAAGAACGGCACAGTCGCCGAGCCCGGCTTGGTCGAGATGGCGCCGGGGAATGGCGCAATCATGTGGCCGCCGGTTTCGGTCTGCCACCAAGCGTCGACAACCTCGCAGCGCTCCTTGCCCACATGCTTGTGGTACCAGAGCCAGGCTTCCGGGTTGATCGGCTCGCCCACGGTGCCGAGCAGGCGCAGGCTGGGCATGTCGTGCTTGTCGACATATTCGTTGCCAGCCCCCATCAGCGAACGGATCGCCGTTGGAGCCGTGTGGAAAATGTTGACGTTGTGCTTTTCAACGACCTGCCAGAAGCGCGATGCATCCGGATAGCTCGGAATGCCTTCGAACATCAGCGTGGTCGCGCCATTGGCCAGCGGGCCATAGACGATATAGGTGTGCCCGGTGATCCAGCCTACGTCGGCCGTGCACCAGAACACTTCACCGTCCTGGTAGTCGAAGCTGAGCTGGTGGGTCAGCGAGCCGTAAACCAGGTAACCGCCCGTGGTGTGGAGCACGCCCTTGGGCTTGCCGGTCGAACCCGAAGTATAGAGGATGAACAGCGGATCTTCCGCATTCATCGGCTCGGGCGGGCAATCAGCATCAAAGCCGGCAACGGCGTCGTGATACCAGACGTCACGGCCCTCGACCATGTTCACCGGATTGCCGGTGACCTTGACCACGATAACCTTTTCGACGCCCGTCACCTTGGCCAGCGCGTCGTCGACATTCTTCTTGAGCGCGATGGTCTTGCCGCCTCGGCGGCCTTCGTCGGCCGTGAGCACGATCTTGCTGCCGCAGTCGGCGACGCGGCCGGCAATTGAGTCGGCCGAGAAGCCGCCAAAGATCACCGAATGCACCGCACCGATGCGCGCGCAGGCCAGCATGGCCACGGCGGTATCGATGATCATCGGCATATAGATGGTGACGCGGTCGCCCTTCTTGACGCCATTGGCCTTGAGCACGTTGGCGTAGCGGCAAACCCGGTCATGGAGCTCGCGATAGGTCGCCTTGCCGTCGGTGCCGGGCGTGTCGCCTTCCCAGACGATGGCGGTCTGGTCGCCGCGCGTTGCCAGATGCCGATCAAGGCAATTGTAGGAGACGTTCAGGACGCCGTCCTCGTACCATTTGATCGAGATATCGGGATAGGCAAAGCTGGTGTTCTTGATCTTGGTCGGGAACTGCACCCAATCAAGTCGCTTGGCCTGTTCTGCCCAGAAGCCGTCCGGATCGTTCACCGACCGGGCATACATCTCGTCATACTGGCTCTTCGTGACGCGGGTGCGTGCGATCGCAGCCGCACTTGGCTGAAATACGAGCTGCTCGCTCATACTGTCCTCCCTTTCTCTCCCGGGAATGGTTCTACTGACCGACCCTGCCGTGGGCAAGCCTTGATGGTGCATCTTTGTGGGCACCAGCAACGATGTGGTCGGGCAATGACAATTAACTGCTCGAGGGGACATTTCTTCGGCGAAGCAATGCCCTCTGCTAGGGTTCCTTACCATCGGAACGGGAGTCAGTCATGAGCGACCTTGCGCTTTCCAACGCTGAGACCGCGCCCGCCGCCCGGGCCACCCCTCCCTATCGCCCCGCAAGCTATGCCGACATCGCCCAGGTGCATGCAAGGCTGGGTGAAGTGATCGCCGCCTCGCCCTATTACAACGACGAATTCAAGGCCTACGAGACCGCGCGGCTGACCAGGCTCCATCTCGCAACACTCATCGATGCCGACCCCCACCACGTCATGGTGTTCGAGCGCGACGGTAAGATGGCCGCGTTCATCCTCTCGACGCCCCAGTTGGGCACGCTCTGGCTCGATTGGCTCTATGTATTCCCCGAACATCGCCGATCTCCGCTCGGCCTGGGCGGCATGCGCGCCTTCATCAACCACTGGGACAACGGCCGCTTTCACAACATCGCCACCTACACCCGGCCCCGCAATGCCCCGGTCACCGCCATTCTGGGCAGATTGGGCTACCGCAAGGTCGGCATCCTGGGCCAGCACGCATTCGGTGAGGATTACCTGCTGTTCGAGCGCAACCTGACCAAGGTCAAACCTGGCTATGACAGCGGACTCAACTGGGGCTTGCGGCACCGGCTGATGCGGCAGGTCCGGCTAGCAATGACGCGTTAGAGCATTACTCGGCCGGTACAGCAGCCAGCCGACGATTGCGGAACCACTGCAGAATCGACACGTCCATCTTTGCCGTGCGGAGCGCGATCCACCACAGCCCCACCGACCAGACCGTGATGGCGGCGATCGCCGACAGGGCCGCTCCCATCAGCCCAAACGGTGGCACCAGCAGCCAATTGCCGACCCAGAGCGAGGCAATGCCCAGCGCTACCGAAGGCAGGCTCGCATAGGGCCGGTCGTGGATGGACAGAACCAGAGAGGCCGGCCCCATGACGGACCGGACCACAAGCGCCAGGCACAGCACGGCGAGCGGCGCGGCTCCCACTGAAAAACTCGGGCCGAACAGCATCAGCGCAAAGGGCGCGCCAACCAGCATCACGCCAAACAAGGCGATCGAAATGACGCTGGCGACAAAGTTGGCATCGCCCACCTTGCGCTTGAATTCCGCCCTGTCGGCCTTGGCCTGGCTCTCGAAGATATCGGGCATGGTGACGGCATAGACCGCCGCCACGCCGAACGAGGCCAGCGCGAAGATGCGTGTACAGACGCCGAAGATGGCCAGCTCATGGGTGCTCAGCGTCTGGCTGAGCATCAGCAGATCAATGTCGAAGAAGAAATCCGTCGCCAGCGATATCAGCGCCCATGGCAGGGCAAACCGCCACCAGCGGCGCGATTCGCGCGGGCGGACCGGCGCCTCGTCGGGCACCATGTCGATCGAGGCAATCACGACACCAAGCTGCGCCAATCCGATGAGCACATAGCCCACCGCAATCGCCCACATCATGACCGAAAAGCCTTCGTCCGGCGAAACCAGGCTCATAGTAAGCAGGAAGGCCGCCATGACGAACATCGGGCGGAAAATGGAATCGGCAAAAAAGGCCGCCATTGGGCGCTTCAGCCCGACCAGGAACGCGCCATTCACGTAAACCAGCGCGGAACCCAGGGCGAGCATCACTGCCGGCACGAAATACTGCGACAGCACGCTCTCCGACTGGCCCAGCCACCCCAGCACGAGCTTTCCGAGCAACAACAGCAGCACCAGCGCGCCCAGCACATGCCCATAGGCCTGCGCCATGAACAGCTTGAACTGCTTGCGCTCGCCCCGCGCCCGGTATTCGGATGTGAAATAGGACCCGACAGTCGAAAAGCCCAGTGGCATGGCCAGCGCGATCAGGTTCGTCGTCGCCACGACGATGAGATAGGAGCCCAGCACTTCGGGGCCCCAGTTCCGCGCCAGCAGCGCCTGAAACAGGAAGATCACTCCGGCACCCGCCAGCCGCGCACCGAATATGATGGTCGACTGCGAGGCGAGGCGCCGTTGGATACTCATTCGGCAGCACCCTCGCTGCTTGTGCGCGCCTGATCGCCCTTGGTCTTGGGGTTGCGCCATGCAGCAATAACGCGCCGCAGCGCATAGACCGCGTCGCGCGCTGCAAAGGCGCCCGAGCCGAGGAGATAAGCCAGCGGCCGGCTGGCATAGTTGGCAACGGGAGGCACCGGCCGGATGACACCGGCATCGCCCACCATGCCCTTCTTGAACTGGTGCAGGCCCTGGAAGCCGTCGGTGCCACCCAGGTCATACCAGGTGGCCGTCGTGTTATCGCGCAGCCAGCGGATCACGTTCCACTGCAGGAAATACCCCGCCCGCAGCGGCAGCGCCTTTTCGTTGGTCGCACCGTAGAGATAGACCGCCCGATCGCCTGCCTTGAAGATCAGCGCGCCGGCAACGAGCTCGCCCTCATGGCGCACGAAGAACAGTTCGGGCCGCAGCCCCGGCGCGTCCACATTCATCAGTGCCGGAACCGTCTCAAAGGCGGAATGATCGGAAAACTGCTTGCGGTCGGTCATGGCCTCATAGAGCGCGTCAAAAGCCCCGATCGCTTCGGGACCCGCATGCTCGAAGCTGAGCCCGGCCTTCTCGGATTTGTTGAGCTGGCGCCGCCACGTCTGCTGGAAGCTCTTGCGCTGCTCCTCGTCGCTGAGACGCAGGCTGACAATGTAGCGATCGGGAAAGCCAAGCTCGGATCCGCGCTTGAACCCGCGCGCCATCAGGCTGTCATAGGCCACATTGACGGGCGTGATCGAAGCGCGCGGCAGCACGGAAAGCATCAGCCCACGCTTGTCGGCATACTCAGCCACCATGGCTTCGACGATCTCAGCCCGGATGGCCTCGGCATCAGGCCGGGCAGCGTCCCTGAGCATGGGTGCCCATTTGGAGACGGCAATCTGGCCAAGCCGCAGCGGCAGCCCCTGAATCATCACCAGCGCCCCGCCCACGACCTCGCCATCGCGCAGGAACAGCATCGGCTCCTGCCCCACCGATGGCCAGCGCGTGGCGGCAAAGGCGTGCATCTGTTCCTGGCAGACTTCGTCGAAACCCGCGATGACGCGATCCCATTCCGCGCCGCTGACAATGCGCGTTTGCATGCGCTGGCCGGCACTGACGGCCGTTCCCAGCGGGCTCATGGTGCCGGATTGGGTGGGTCGATCATCAATCAGGGACATGAAAAAAGCTTCCCGCTCATATCAGTGAGCGGGAAGCTAATGGTTCGAAGTGAGCAAATCCCTATTCGGTCAGGGTAAATGCTGCAAAGTTCGGCCCTTGGTTACCAAAGGCTAATGCGGGCTGCCCGAGTAGAACAGCGGGATATGGGGCAGAGTAAAGCCCATCAGCTGGTCTGCGCCTTCGTAGACCATCTTCACGGCCACGTAGAGAATGATGACCAGACCGACCCAGGCGATCCAGCGATGCTTGGTCAGCAGGCCGGCGATGAAGGTCGCAGCAACGCCCATCAGCACGACCGACAGGCCCAGGCCGAAGATCAGGGCTTCGATGTGGTGCTGCGCGGCGCCGGCCACGGCCAGCACGTTATCCAGCGACATCGAAACGTCAGCGATGATGATCTGGATGACCGCCGCGCGCAGCGTCTTCTTGGGCGCGCGGCCCGCGACGGTGCCATCGGCATTGAGATCGGAGTTTTCGAGCGCTTCCTGCGCCTCGTGCTCGGCATCGTGCGGCTCGCTGAGCTCACGATACATCTTCCAGCACACATAGAGCAGCAGCACGCCACCGGCGATCAGCAGGCCGCCACCAAGCGACAGCAGCTGAGTCGTAACCAGCGCGAAGCAGATACGCATCACGGTCGCGGCAATAATGCCGATCAGGATGGCCTTCTTGCGCACTTCGCTCGGCAGACCGGCCGCAGCCAGTCCGATAACCACCGCATTGTCGCCGGCCAGAACCAGGTCGATCATGATGACCTGCGCAAGCGAGCTCAAGAAACTCGGATCTAAGCCGAACATACCAGGGGGTCCTCGATAGGGAATTGAGATGACGCCCTATACCAGCCGTTCCAGCCGCGTGAAAAGCGAATCTCCGCCGCCAGAGACGAAAGTCTGACAATTCCTGAGGCTTGCGCCCGATTCTGACAGTTTGGTGACAGATTGGCGTGGAGCGCGTCGCAATGGCGGTCCAGCGAACCCAAAAAACCCTGAGCGGCGCCTGGGGCGCTTTTATCTCTACTCATTCGGGTGGGGGACTTTGGTGGGCGAGCACGGATTCGAACCGTGGACCCGACGATTAAGAGTCGTCTGCTCTACCAGCTGAGCTACTCGCCCACTGCTTGGGGCTCCAAAGTAGGCGCTGTATAGCCAAGGGATTCGGCGCTGTCTAGCGCCTCTAGAAACTTTCTTCACATCGGGCGATTGTAGCCTGTGGATAGTTTGTGCGCGAAGACAGGGACGACATGAGTTTTTCGGATTTTCTGGCGGTACCAATGGGTTGGCTCGCGGCCAATGCGGTCACCCTGCTGACCGCCGTCGCCATTCTGGTCATCGGTTGGTACCTTGCCCGTCTCGCTTCCCGCGCAATTCGGCAGCTCCTGCCCCGCGCCTATGGGGTGGACAAGAACTTCGCTCCCCTGCTCTCGCAGGTCGCGCGCTATGGCATCATCATCTTTTCGGTGGTGACCGCGCTCAACCTGCTCGGCGTATCCAACGCATCGATTCTGGCCGTTCTGGGCGCGGCGGGCCTGGCCATCGCGCTGGCCCTTCAGGGCACGCTCGCCAATATCGCGGCGGGCATCATGCTGATCTGGCTGCGGCCCATCGCGATCGGCGAATTCATCCAGGGTGATGGCGTGGCCGGGATCGTTGTCGAGATCGGACTGTTCGGCACGCGCCTGCGCTCATCGAGCGGGCTTTACATCTTCACGCCCAACCAGAAGCTGTGGGCTTCGGCGATCACCAATCACAGCCGCGAGCCCTATCGGCGAATCGACGTCAATGTGAGCGTCCCCGACACGATCGACATCGCCAAGTCGCGCCAGATTCTGCTGCGCATCGCCAATGCCGACAAACGCGTCATCGCCGAACCGGCGCCGAGCGTACACGTCGATAGTTTTTCGGGGGCTGCGGTCAATCTGCAGCTGCGCGCCTGGGCGCGTACGCCGGTCTATCTCGAAACGCTCTATTCGCTGACCGAAGAGGCCAAGCTGGCGCTTAATCGCGAACTGAGCGGCACGAAGGCGGCAAAGGCCGGCATTACTGTGACGCCTGACCCCGCCAATCCGAGCCCGGAGACTCAGTCAGGGGCCTGACAGATGGCGCCGGCGGAATCGCACCGCCAGCGTCCATTGGTGGCAAAGATCGCTTATTCGGCATGCGCCCGGCGTTCGCGGAACGTCGCCAGATCGAGCACATTGTCGGTGGGTGCCGGCGTAGGCTCTGCCTGCACTTCATCCATGAGGTTGATGGTGCGCTCGATAATGTAGCGCAGCTGGCGCGAACGGCTGTCCGGGCCCTGCAGAATCGTCACGGCGCGCTGCAGGTGATCCCGGGCGAGAACGTAGGTTGGCGGCATGAGGCAGGACTCCTTGAGAATCAAGTTTCGGGGACGATTTGCACGAGCCAGAAGGTGCCCCGGCATGCCTTCCTCAAACTTGCTGGCGTTCCCGGCATTTGATTCAAATGCAATCTATCGCGGGTGCGCCCGCAAACCCCCGGCAACCCTATGGTCGCGCCAAAGTTGTTAGACCGGAGCCCTGTGCAAAACTGCAAACTGCAGATTTGGGCTTGTGAATCGCAATGGCTGGCTGCCCCGCCGCCAGACTGGCAAAGTGGTCACCTACAAAAGCGAGTCGATCCAAACGTGTCCCGCCCTCAGCTCTCGTCCATCACTGCCGCGCTGCCCGAAACCGTTCCCTTCGTCGGCCCCGAAGCCATTGTAAGACAAAGCGGAATCCCGCTGCGGGCTCGAATCGGCGCCAATGAGAGCCCCTTCGGCCCCGCCCCGAGCGTGCTGGCGGCGATGACGGCCGCGGCGGCCGAGAGCTGGCATTATGGCGATCCGGAAAACCATGACCTGCGCCAGGCCATCGCCGGCCATCTCAAGATTTCGTTTACCAATGTGATGCCGGGCGAAGGGGTGGATGCCATCCTCGGTATGGCGGTGCGCCTGTTCGCCGAACCGGGCAGCACGGTGGTCACCTCGCTGGGCGGCTACCCCACCTTCAACTACCATGTCGCCGGCTATGGCGCGCACCTGCACACCGTCCCCTATATCGGCGACCACGAGGACATCGACGCCCTCGCAAAGGCAGCGCGAGACACCAATGCGAGCATGGTCTACCTCGCCAATCCCGACAATCCGATGGGCACATGGTGGGACGCCGAATCGATCGAGCGCTTCATTGCAGCCGTTCCGACCACCACAATGATCATCCTCGACGAGGCCTATGGCGAATTCGCGCCGGAGGGCACCCTGCCCGCCTTCGATGCCGACCGGCCCAACCTGCTGCGCATGCGCACCTTTTCCAAGGCCTATGGCCTTGCCGGGGCCCGCGTCGGCTATGTCATCGGGGAGGCGCGCAACATCAGCGCCTTCAACCGCATCCGCAATCACTTCGGCATCAGCAACGTCGCACAGGCCGCGGCCATCGCCGCGCTGGCCGATTCCGCTCACCTGCAGAGCTCGCTCGCGGCGGTTCGCCAGTCGCTTGAGGACACGGCAGCCATCGCGCGCCGCCACGGCCTGGCGCCCTTGCCCACGGCCACGAATTTTCTGGCTGTCGATTGCGGCCGCGACGGCGACCATGCAGCCTCGATTCTATCGGGCCTCGCTCAACGCGGCGTCTTCATTCGCAAACCCGCCGTAGCCCACCTGAACCGATGCATCCGCATCAGCGCCGGCACCGCCGCCGACCGCGCACTGCTCGACGAAGCCCTCGGCGAAGTTCTGGCGCAACTAGGGTAAGCGCCAGTCGACCTCACCCTGAGCCCGTCGAAGGACGGGGTCGTGGCGTTCCAGCTAAATCCGCTTGGTCATCTGCACGCCATTGGCGGCCAACGCGACCAGCTCGGCCGCGTCCCACACATGGTCATGCCAGCCGGTGCGGCGATAATAGCCCAGCGCGGTGCCCGCCGCGTTCACGTAAAGCGTCGTGACGCCGAATGCCCGGGCGCGGTCCTCGACCATGGCGCCGAGCACCCGGCCGTGGCCCTTGCCCTGCTCTGCGGCGGTAATGGCAACGAGGCGGAAGATCGCTGAACCGTCATCGCGCACATCAAGGCGCGTCGTGCCGATCGGCACGCCATTCAGTTTCAGCAGATAGGCATGGGCGTTGGGCGCGCGGTCCATGGGATGATTGTCATCATAAATCCCGTGCCGTCCCTTGCCCTCGAAAAGCTCCTGCCGACGGATGGCGTGATACGCCAGCCAATCAGCAGGATCGCGAACGTCGATGAGTTCGTAAGTCATCTCTCCCCCTGCCCCGGCCACGAATGGTCGGGGCACGGGGACTATCCTTAGCCCGCCAGCGCGCCTTGCGCCGAAGCGCCGCGATCGATCAGCAGGCGGTTATAGGCATTGAGATAGGCGCGGGCCGAAGCCACCAGCGTATCGGGCTCGGCGGCATTGCCGGACACGATCTTGCCGTTCATTTCGAGGCGAACATGGGCCGATGCCTGCGCGTCGGTGCCGCCGGTCACGCCGTCGACGGCATAGAGCACCAGATGCGGTTCCTGGCCCACGGCCTGCTTGATCGCGTTGAAGATCGCATCGACCGAGCCGGTACCTTCATAGCTCACCGAAGTCTCTTCGCCATCGATGGTGAGGGTCATGTTGCACTTGTGCACGCCGCCGGTCTTGGTGACGACTTCCATGTCCACCAGGCGGATACGATCGCCCACCGAGCCCACTTCGTCATCGACCAGCGCGACGATGTCGGCGTCGTAGACGTGCTTCTTGCGGTCGGCCAGATCCTTGAAGCGCTGGAAGGCTTCCTGGAACGCATTGTCGCCCAGCTCGTAGCCCAGCTCGCGCAGCTTGTCCTTGAACGCGGCGCGGCCCGAATGCTTGCCCATCACCAAGGTGGTTTCCTTGATGCCGACGCTGGCCGGGGTCATGATTTCATAGGTTTCGGCATTCTTGAGCATGCCGTCCTGATGGATGCCGCTCTCATGCGCGAAGGCATTCTTGCCCACGATGGCCTTGTTGAACTGCACCGGGAAATTGGCCGCTGCCGACACGATCTTGCTCGCCCGCGCCAGGTGCGTGGTCTCGATTTCGGTGTGGTAGGGCATGACGTCGCCGCGCGTGCGCAGCGCCATCACGATTTCCTCGAGCGCGGCGTTGCCGGCGCGTTCGCCCAGACCATTAATGGTGCATTCCACCTGGCGTGCGCCACCGCGGACGGCGGCCAGCGAGTTGGCCACGGCCAGGCCCAGGTCGTTGTGGCAGTGTGCCGAGAAGATCGCCTTGTCCGCGCCCGGCACCGAGGTGATGATGGTGCGGAACATGTGCTCATGCTCGTCGGGCACGGCATAGCCCACAGTATCGGGCAGGTTAATGGTGGTCGCGCCGGCCTTCACGGCAGCCTCGACGCAGCGCTTCAGGAATTCCAGCGGCGTGCGGGTCGCGTCCATGGCCGACCACTCGACGTCGTCGATGAGGTTGCGCGCCTGCGCCACGGTGCGCGAGATGATCTCGATCACCTCGTCCTCGGTCTTCTTCATCTGGTGGGCCAGATGGATCGGCGAGGTCGATACGAAGGTGTGGATGCGGCCGCGCTGGGCATGGCGCACCGCTTCACCGGCACGATCGATATCGGCGGTGATGGCGCGGGCGAGGCCTGCCACGGTGGCGCGCTTGACCTGCTTGGCCACCGCAACCACGGCCTCGAAGTCACCATTGGAGGCAATCGGGAAGCCCGCTTCGATAATGTCGACGCCCATATCGTCCAGCGCTTCAGCAACCTGGAGCTTCTCTTCCAGCGTCATCGTGGCGCCGGGCGACTGCTCACCATCGCGCAGCGTGGTGTCGAAGATGAAGACGCGGTCTTTATTGGATTCGGTAGTTGCGGACATTCTCATTTTCCATCAATCGGCCGAGAGTCAAAGCTCTGCAGGCCGGACATTTTCTGTTCGGCTTGTGGCGCAATCCCCTGAAGACCCGCTCGCGTGCCGAGCTGTCGGTGATCAGGGGCTGATAAGAAGGAGAAGGAGTGCAGCGGGAAGCAGCAGCATGCCAGCAGCAATCGTCAGGCGCTTTGTCTGGGCCTGGCGAGCGGTGATGGCAATGGCAGTGGCGCGCTTGCGCTGCATGGAACTAGTCTCGATTTCGCGATGAGCATGCGCGAAACGGCCGCCGGGTGCAAGCCCACAAGGCGGCCGAATGCGATTTTTTGGCGATGCGCCCTCTAGCTGAAGGCGAAGACCGCCGCCAACACCACGCCGAGGAAAGCCACGCTGGTAATCTTGTGCGCGATATCAGCGCGCTCGGCCGCTGCTCCGTCGCCGGCCTGCGCCTTCTTGTCGTTGATGCCGCCATAAATGATGGTCGCCAGCATCACCACGATCAGCGCCATCTTGATCCAGAACCAGATGCTGGCACCACCGAGCCCGCCATAGCGCAGCCACAGGATCAGCGGCCCGCTGACCAGCAGTACCACCATGGCCACCTTGCCCACCTGCGCCAGCGTGTTCATCACGCCATAATAGCCGGTGCGCATCTCCGGCGTTGCGCCGGCAATCCGGCCGGCGATCACCGGCCCCACGACAGAGTTCGAGCCTCCGGCCACAAAAGCCAGAATATGCGCCCCGATCAGCAGATTGATGAAAACGTCCATATTCCCCGCCCCTCAACGTTGGAATTGACGTCAGAAATGTAGCATGGCCTGCAGCGGCACACCATCGGGTGCCTCATGGTCCGAGGCCCACCCAGTAGCCCTCATGGTGAGGCGCGCTACTTCAGCGCCTCGAACCACGAGGGCGTGGTTGCATATGGGCCCTCAATCCCCCAGATCCAGCACCCCTTCGGCGACGATCACCGCATCGCCGCCAATGCCGCCATGGGTGAGCACGTCGTTTTCCTTGCGCAGCTGGATGGTGATGCGGCACGGCCGCCCCATTTCATGGCCCTGCCGCAACACGAAGTCGGCCTGCCCTGTCGCCAGGTCCGCGTGCTCGGACAGCAGCCCGATCAGCGCAGCCGCCGCCGAGCCGGTGCCGGAATCCTCGCCCACATCCGGGTGGAACATGCGTGCCGCGAAGTCATTGCCCTCTTCGTCGGGCGTCGCGGTGAAAACGTAGACCGCATGACGGTCGAGCGTGAAGACGTCAGGCCAAAGGCCCGAATTAACCTTGATCCGCGCCAGGACCTCGGCATTGCGCACCGGCACCAGGTGATAGGTCACGCCCGCCGAAAACACGGCCGGTTGATAGCCGTCACATCCCAGCTCGTCGACGTCGATGCCCAGCGCCTGCGCCATGCCCAGGCGATCATTGAGCGGCGCAATGCGCGACGGCAAGCGTGGCAGGGCAAAGCGCGCCTCGCCCGAGCGCTTGTCGCGGCGCTCGAACAGCGCCGTGATCAGCCCGATCTTCTCCTCGATCCGAACCGCACTCACCTTGTTCTGTAGTCCCAGAACCACCGCCGCGCCCACCGTGGGGTGGCCGGCAAACGGCAGCTCGGTATGCGGCGTGAAAATACGGATCGCCGCCGTGTTGCGCTCAGCCTGCGGCTTGCAGATAAACACGGTCTCGCTGAGGTTGAACTCGCGGGCGATCGCCTGCATTTCGTCGTCCAGCAGCCCATCGGCCTTGGTTACGACAGCCAGTTGGTTGCCTTTGAGCGGCTCGCGCGTGAACACGTCGAGCAGCAGGTAGTTGAGCTTCATGACGGCACCCTATGCGGCTGGCAGCGCAAAGTCCGCGCGGGCGCGGCCGAGATGGTCGCACAGCGCATCGACGGCAACGCCGTGGTCCGAACGCCCTGGCAGGCCCGAAATGGTCAGGCAACCGATAATGCCCGCACCCGTAACGCGCAGGGGAAACCCGCCACCGGCAATCACATAGTCTGCCGGGTCAGCGCCCGACTGCACCGAAAACGGCCCCTCGCCCCGCTCCAGCACCAGCCGATAGCTGGCGCGCTGGAACCGGCGCACTGAATTGATCTTGCGACGCACCCATTCGGCATTGTCGGCACTGGTGCCAGCCGTGGCGGCAAAGAACATCTGCCGGTCCCAGGTGCGGATATCGACCACCAGACCAAGATGCTCGGCCATGGCCCGTTCGCGGATGCTGGTGCCCAGCGCATATGCAACCGACTCGTCGAACTGGCTCAGCACCAGCTCCAGTTCCTGGCGTTTGACCAGTGCAATATCCGCGTCGTTGCTCATGTCGAATCCCCCTCAGCACTTTGATGGCCACAGGTTTAGAGCAGCGCACCGCTGCTGGGGAGTCGGCTTCGAAGCGAAAGGCAGCCAGAAATGAAAACGGGGGCCGAAGCCCCCGTTGGTAGTCGTCTTAGTTCTTTGCCTTGTCGACCAGCGCGCCGGCCTTGATCCAGGGCATCATGTCGCGCAGCTGCGCGCCAACGGCTTCGATCTGGTGCTCGTCGGCCAGACGACGGGTCGCCTTGAAGCGCGAACCGCCGGCCTTGATTTCCTGCATCCAGTCGCTGGTGAACTTGCCCGACTGAATGTCGTGCAGCACGCGCTTCATCTCGGCCTTGGTTTCCGAGGTGATGATGCGCGGACCGGTGACGTACTCGCCCCACTCAGCGGTGTTGGAGATCGAGTAGTTCATGTTGGCAATGCCGCCCTGGTAGATCAGGTCGACGATCAGCTTCACTTCGTGCAGGCACTCGAAATAGGCCATTTCCGGAGCGTAACCGGCTTCGACCAGGGTTTCGAAACCAGCGCGGATCAGCTCGACGAGACCGCCGCAGAGCACAGCCTGCTCGCCGAACAGGTCGGTTTCGCATTCTTCGCGGAAATTGGTTTCGATGATGCCCGAACGGCCGCCACCAACGCCCGATGCGTAAGCCAGCGCGATGTCATGGGCATTGCCCGATGCGTCCTGGTGCACGGCGATCAGGCACGGCACGCCGCCACCCTTCTGGTATTCGCCGCGAACGGTGTGGCCCGGGCCCTTCGGCGCGATCATGATCACGTCGACGGTGGACTTGGGTTCGATCAGGTTGAAGTGCACGTTCAGGCCGTGCGCGAAAGCCAGCGCTGCGCCGTCACGGATGTTGGGCTCGATGTGCTGCTTGTAGATGTCGGCCTGGAGTTCGTCGGGGGTCAGCATCATGATGACGTCTGCCCACTTGGAGGCGTCGGCAACCGACATCACCTTGAGGCCTTCGCCCTCGGCCTTCTTGGCCGACGGGGAACCGGGACGCAGCGCCACGACGACATCGGTGATGCCCGAGTCGCGCAGGTTCAGCACGTGGGCGTGGCCCTGGCTGCCGTAGCCGACGATAGCGACCTTCTTGGATTTGATGATGTTCAGATCGGCATCGCGATCGTAGTAGACGCGCATGGGTTTCTCCCTGGAAATGCGGTGTTATGGGTTGGCTTTCGCCCCATAGAGGACGAAGAACTGGTCGGTCGCGGCCTTCACATCGGCTTCGATATTTGCCTCGACATTGGATTGGGTCAGCGCCTTGTCGCCGAGCAGCAGACGGATCTGCACGTCGCGTACAACAAGTCCGAAGAAGGTGCGATAGGCATCTTCGCTGGAAGTGAAACGAAGCAGGCGCGCATCACGCCCCGCTTCAAGGATCGGCTTGAGACGGCGGCGGATCGCCATCGGCCCGTTGTCGAGCACGATGGTGCCCAGGCTATCCTTTTCCTGCGCGGCATGGGTGACGGCGGTGCGGTTGAGCGTGATGGACACCTCCCCCACGATCACCGTCAGCAGGTCGCGCGCGAACTGCTCGATGCTGAGGCGCAGTGCCTTGGCATTGAGATGGGAACGATCAACCTGCGGCATGCGCACCTTGGCGGCCTGCCACTGAACCGTTGCGGTCAGCAGGCCATCACGGTCGCCGAACCACTTGTAGAGCGTTTCCTTGGAGCACGAGGCGCGGCGCGCCACGGCAGTCATGGTCAGCCCATCGCCATTTTCGACGAGCAAGTCCAGCGCCGCGGTCAGCACAGCCTGCTGGCGCGGAGTGAACGTCTCTTCGTTGACCTTGATGGTCACTGGCACAGCGCTAGTCCCCAACGTCAGCCGAACGGTTTCGGCCTATTCCGTCTTTGGCGTACCGTACGGTACGGTTCTAGGCAAGTGCTATTTGCGTGTCCCATTGGTTTTGTTGCGCATGATCGGCTTCTGGATCAAGCTCAGCTTGCTCACGCGCTGCGTGCCACCAGGAGATGCCAATTGAAAAAACTGTCTGCCCTCGCCTTGGCTTTGCTTGCCCTGCCTCTGTCCGCGCAGGCCGCCGAGGAAGTCGTCACGATCAAGGGAACCCAGCGCGAAATCCCCGCGACCGTCACCTTGCCCGATGGCGCTGGCCCCTTCCCCTTCGTCGTTATGTTCCACGGCACCGGCTCGAACCGCCACGAGGCGGGCAATGGCTACGACATTCTCGCCCCGCTTCTGGCCAAGGCCGGGATTGCCAGCGCCCGCTTCGATTTCGCCGGTAGCGGCGACAGCAAGGTGGACTATGTCGAATATACCCCGTCCAGCGGCATGCAGGATGGCCTCGACGTCGTCGACTACATGCGCGGGCTCGACCAGATCGCTGATGATCGCCTGGGCCTGCTCGGCTGGAGCCAGGGCGGCATGGTCGCCATGCTCACCGCCAGCCGCACGCCCGAGGTGAAGAGCGTCGTCACATGGGCAGGCGTGCTCGACATGAGCGGATACCTGGCTGACCAGTACGACGACGCCAAAGCCAATGGCTCCACCGAAATGACCTTTGACTGGCGCACCCCGCTCAACCTGTCGATCGAGTGGTTCGACGAGGTTCGCGCGCTCGATCTGGCCAAGGAGCTCGGCAACTACAAGGGCGCCATCCTGGCCATCAATGGTTCAGCAGACACCGTGGTCCTGCCCGAAGTGGCCGACGCCATCGTCACTGCCGCCGCGGGCCAGCCCAAGGGCAAGGAAATCATCGAAGGCGCCGACCACACCTTCAATATCTTCAGTGGTGACATGTCGGCCTTCGACGCACTGACCACCATGACCGTCGAGTGGTTCGGCGACACACTTTAAGTCTTGTCCCGGCCGCCCAAGCGGCCGGGCTTTCATGCGCCCAGATGCTGGCCAAAGAATGCGAGCATCGCCGCCCGCATGGCCGGCGTTTCGGTGTGGCCGATACCGGGCTCGCTGACCAGTTGCAGCAATTCAGGCGTCGCCGCATAGGCTGGGGCCAGTTCGCCCCACGCGCGGGCGACAGCTTCCGGCGGGGTCAGCCGATCGGCCTCCCCGATACACACCAGCTGCGGGCGCGGCGCGACAAGTGCGGCGATTGAGCCGCCATCGGCCTCAGCCAGCACCCCCGGCACCGTGAGGTAGATGCCGTGCCCATCATGCGCGCCAAGGTCGACCATGGTGCGGAAGTCAGCAAAACAGCACAAATGCGCGACTGCCGCGATCCGCTCGTCCATAGCAGCGAGCCAATAGCTGAGCACGCACCCCATCGAAATACCAAAGGCGCCAATGCGCGAGGCGTCCACGTCATCGCGACCGGCCAGATAGGTCAGCGCCGCCGCATGATCGGACAGCATCTGCCCGAACAGCGATTTTCCGTACCAGAGCAAGGCTTTTGCCGCCGCCGACTCGGTGACGGTAGCGCGCTCGCCAAACACCGGCATATCGATGCACAGCGTTACATAGCCCGCCCGCGCAAATGTCGGCCCCAGCGGATCCACCAGATATTCCCGGCCCTCCAGCAATTCGCTGGCCCCTATGTGATAGCCCCCGCCATGCGAATGCCCGTAAAGGATCGCAGGATAGCGCTGCCCCTCGGCCAACGGCCGCGTGAGTATCCCCCGCACCTCCTCATCGCCCAGCCGCAGTCGCAGATGCTCGATGACATAGTCATCCATCCGCACCGTCTCGCTGGAAATGAACGTTACCGTGGGTTCGGCGAGCCCGATGATTTCGCGCAGGCGCGCAGCATTGATGGCCATCTACGCCACCCCCCTTTCAGACGTTGCGGCTTTGCGCGCGCCAACCCATTTGTTGAACCGCGCCAGCAACAGCCCGAAGCCGATCAGCAGGAGCCCGCCGCCCAGGATCGACAGTGGCTGTGCACCCAGGACCATGAACCACTGCGTGAAGAAGTGGACGGCGCCGAATATCGCGACCACATTCACCACCCAGCGCCGGTTGTTGAAGATCGCCCACGTGCCAAAGGCCAGCAGCGCCAGCGCCCATGCAATGGTGAAATAGGTGCTCGACCAACCCGAACTGTCGTCGCCGAATACCGAGCCGATGAAAAACGCGCCGTTGACCAGCAGGATCGCCGTACGCATCGCCACGATGGCCAGTCCCTCATAAACAGGACGCATCCGCAGCGACCAGACATAGAGCCCCAGCACCAGCGCCGAGAGCGCCGCAATCGCCACGACCAGATACTGCGTGGGCGTCCACACATCGACATTGATCGTGATGGTGGCGGCAAAGGCGACCACTGCCAGCCCGGCCAGCAGTCCCGATGTTGCCAGGATCGCCGCTGCCGTCAGTCCCGCCGTCAGCGCCACACGCACCCATAGCAATTCGCCGTAAAGCCCGCCGAGACCGCAGGAAAATGCCAGCGCGCCGATGACCATCACGATCTGCGCGAAGATCTCCCAGCGCTCCGGCCGCATCACATGCAGCGCAAATCCCAGGCCGAACAGCACGCCGCCGAGCACCATCACCGTTTCAAGCGTGGGCAGGAAAACCCCGATGCCCGTCGCCACTACCGCGGCGCCCAGCGCGAGGAAGATGTTGGTGCCCAAAGCCCCCGTATCAGCGGCGGCAAACTCCTTGAGCCGATCGGCCTCGGCCGCCGTCAATTTGCCCTCCGCGACCAGAGCGTTGAGATCGAGCGTAACCTTCATGCCAGCTTCCCCATCAATTGCCGGGACCCTAGCCCGCACCCTTCGCAGGCGGCAACACACTGTTTTGTTCATCGGTACTTGCCGATGGAAGGATGAAAGCGCATCTATGGAAAACCTGCCCACTGACTAACAAGAGCCGTTCATGTCCCAGCTGTTTTCTCCCAAGTCCCTGCGTGGCCTTACGCTGCGCAACCGCACCGTCGTCGCCCCCATGTGCCAGTATTCGGCTCAGGACGGTTTCGCCAATGACTGGCACTTCGTTCATCTGGGGCGTTTCGGCATTGGGGGCTTCGGGCTGGTGATCGTGGAGGCCACGGCCGTGGTTCCCGAGGGCCGCATCAGCTATGGCGACCTGGGCCTGTGGCGCGACGAACAGATCGCCCCGCTCGCCCGCATCGTTGATTTCCTGCACAGCCAGGGCACGGCCGTCGGCGTGCAGCTCGCTCACGCCGGCCGCAAGGCTTCAACTCCCGTGCCGTGGCGCAAGGGCTTTGACGAGACCGAGGAAGAAAAGGTCGCCCTGCACTTCCAGAGCTGGACGCCGGTCGCCCCTTCGGCCCTCATCCATTCCGAAAACCAGAACTTCACCAAGCCGGAAGCACTCGATGAGGCTGGCATCCGCAATGTCATCGAGTCCTTCGTCGCCGCCGCCCGGCGCGCCGAAAAAACCGGCTTCGACACGATCGAAATCCATGCCGCCCACGGCTACCTGCTGAACCAGTTCCTCTCCCCGCTCGCCAACAAGCGCACCGACCGCTATGGAGGCTCCCGGGAAAACCGCATGCGCCTGCTGCTCGAGGTCACCGAGGCCGTCCGCGCGGTGTGGCCGGAAAACAAGCCCCTGATCGTGCGCCTCTCGGTCACCGACTGGCACCCCGAGGGCTGGCAGTTGGAAGATAGCATCGTGCTCGCCCGTGAACTCAAGGCGCTCGGCGTCGACGCGATCGACTGCTCCAGCGGCGGTTTCGACGGGGCCAGCGTCAAGGTCGGCGCCGACTATCAGGTGCCATTCGCCAAGGCTCTGCGCGCCGAGGCCGGCCTGCCGACCATGGCCGTCGGCCTGCTCGGCGATGCCCACCGCGCCGAGGACATCGTCGCCAATGGCGAAGCCGATTTCGTCGCCCTCGCCCGCGGCGCGCTCGATGATCCCAATTGGCCCGTCCACGCGCGCCACGAGCTCGGCGCCGAAGACTACGCCCACTGGCCCAAGCAAACCCAACGCGTCCGCGAACGCGACCGCTCCCTGGGCCGCCGCGCCTTCAAGGCGTCCTGAGTTTTCTCCAAACGAACGCGGCGGCATCGCAAAATCGCCGCGTTTGGCCGGGCACACTTGTCTCGTCACGCAGTGATCACCAGATCAGCGATGAAACAGGGATATTTGCATGGATACGAAAGCCGCGATTCTTGCTCTCATGAGCGTCTGGGGCGTTGGTCTTTGCACCACCCTGCCCGCAACCGCGCAGGATGCGGAAGCCACCGCTGAAGAGGCCCTCGACGGCGAGAACCCGCTGCTCAACAAGGTCTGGATCCGCGCCGATGCCGATCCGGCCCTGCCCGGTCCCATGCAGATCTTCCTTGGCGATGGCACGCTGGTCAGCGACAGTTGCTGGGAAACCTATCGCCTCTCGAAATGGCAGCAGGTCTCCGAGGGCGCTATCAGCTGGGAAGAGGACGGCATGACCATCAATGCCGACATCACCACTCTCAGCGATACCGAACTGGTACTGAACCTCAAGCTGGGCAGCGACGTGCAGGAGCAGCGCTTCATCAGCGCCACCGTGCCCTACGTCTGCCCCGATATGGTCAAGTAGGGACACCCCAACGAGGCACCATCGAGCCAACCCCACCGCACCGTCCCTCCCCGACAGGGGGAGGCTAGGTGGGGGTTCTCTCTGCAAACCACCTGCCGCAGCGACTAACAATCTGGGGCGCAGGTGCCGTTACGCAACATCGTCACGCCGACGCCCTAGGTCTCCCCCTACAGTACCACCTGCGTACCGATCTCCACCACGCGCCCGGTTGGGATGTGGAAATATTCCGTCGCGTCGCTGGCATTGCGGGCCAGGCGCACGAACACCCGATCCTGCCAAAACCGCAGCGGATTACCCGAACGGGGCGCCAGCTTCAGCGAGCGGCGCGACAGGAAGAACGAAGTCGACATGATGTCGAACTTCCAGCCCAGCTTGCGGCCCAGCGCCAGCGCCTTGGGCAGGTTCGGGCTCTCCATGTAGCCGAAGGTCACGATCACCCGGCTGAACAGCTCATTATAGGCATCGATGGTCACCTTCTCGTCGTCCGGCACGCGCGGGGAAACCGAAGTGCGAACGGTCAGGATGACGTTCTGCTCATGCAGCACCTTGTAGTGCTTGAGGCTGTGCAGCAGCGCCGTCGGCGCCCCCTCGATGTCGCTGGTGAGGAACACTGCGGTTCCCGGCACCAAGGCCGGCTTCTTCTTGGAGAGATTGTCGACGAGGAATTGCAACGGCACTTCGTCCCGGCGCGTCTTTTCCGACAGGCGCCGGCGGCCGGCCATCCAGCTCCACATCACCAGCGCAACGGTCAGCGCCACCGCAGCGGGCACCCAGCCGCCCTGGAACAGCTTGGCCGCATTGGCGATGAAGAACCCGCCATCGATCAGCGCGAATACCGTGCCGAAGGTGATGACGGCGAGCGGGTGCCACTTCCAGTTGCGCCACATCACCACCACCAGCAGCGTCAGCGTCAGCACCATCACGCCCGACACTGCGATGCCATAGGCGTGCGACAGTGCGCTTGAACTGCCGAACATCAGCACCAGCACCAGCACGCCGATCATCAGCATGGTGTTGATCTGGGGCATGTAGATCTGCCCGCTCTGGGTTTCCGAGGTGTGCAGCACAACCATGCGCGGCAGCATATTGAGCGCGATCGCCTGCTGGGCGAGGCTGAACGTGCCCGAGATCACCGCCTGGCTGGCAATGATCGTCGCGGCCGTCGCCAGCGCCACGAACGGGCCGATGGCCCAGTCAGGCTGCATTTCGAAGAACGGGCTACCCACATTGCCCTGCCCCTGCTGCAGCACGAAGGCTCCCTGCCCGAAATAGTTCAGCAGCAGGCACGGAAACACCAGCGCGAACCAGACGATGACGATGGGCTTGCGGCCGAAGTGGCCGAGGTCGACGTAAAGCGCCTCGGCGCCCGTCACCGCCAGGAAGATGGCGCCGATCACGATGAAGGCCAGCCCGAAGTGAGTCGCCACGAACCCGACCCCGAGGAACGGATTGAGCGCCCAAAGCACCTCCGGATACTGGATGATATGCACCAGCCCAGAAAAGCCGAGCACCAGGAACCATAGCCCGGTAATCGGCCCGAACACGATCGACACCTTGGCGGTGCCGAAGCGTTGCACGAAGAACAGCCCGATGATGATCACCAGCGTCATCGGCACGATCCAGCGCTCGAGATGCGGCGCCACGAGCTTGACGCCCTCGACAGCCGAGAGCACCGACATGGCCGGCGTGATGATCGCGTCACCAAAGAACATGGCAGCGCCAATAACGCCCAGCACGGTGATCCAGACCGGCGGATTGGTGAATGTCTTGCGCGCCAGTGCCATCAGCGAAAGCGTGCCGCCTTCGCCGTTGTTATCGGCGCGCGTGACGAAGAACACATATTTGAGAGACACGGTAAGGGTCAGCGCCCAGACGATCAGCGAGAGCAGGCCCAGCACCTCGGCGTCAGTAACGCCCGTGTCGGGCCGCACATGCATCGCCTCGCGGAAGGCATAGATCGGGCTCGTGCCGATATCCCCATAGACAACGCCGAGGGCGCCCATGAGCAGCATGGGCAGGTGCTTGCGGGAATGTGCGTGGCTGTTGAGGTCGCTCGCATCGACACCGGCGCTGGGCGCGCCAGCCGAATTCGTCTGCGTCATGAACCTTGTGCTCTCTGGTCAAAGGCGGCGCCGCTATACACCTCGCCACCGTCACACACAACACCCGACACCTGCAATGGTTCAAAACCAACAAGGGCCGCCTCTTGCGAAGCGACCCTTGTCGGTAAACGAAGTGCTTTGGAGGCCTTCGAAAGTTTACTCGGCAGCTTCTGCCAGAGCTTCGTCTGCACGGGCGGCCTTGGTGGCCTGGCCCCACCAGGTCAGCTGGTCCAGCATGTCCTTGGCCGAGTTGCCGATCGATGCTTCCAGATCGTTCAGCGACTTGGTGCCGCCGAAGCCCGGGTGAACCGACATGAAGTCAGCGCCAGCAATGTGAACGGCCGAACGGGTCGAAACCATCTGCAGCTCGACACCGATGGTGCGCAGGTTTTCGACAGCGCGAGCGCCACCAACCGAGCCGTAACCGACGGCGCCAAACACCTTCTTGTTCCAGTTGGTATAGGCCTGGTCGAGAGCGTTCTTCAGGGCGCCGGTGATGGCGCGGTTATATTCGGCGGTCACAAAGATGTAGCCGTCATATTCGCTGATCTTGTTCTGCCACTTGACCGCATTGGCGTTCTGCGAAGGCATCCAGGCGTTGGAGGCCATTTCGTCAAAGAACGGCAGGTCGAAGTCGCGGATGTCGACGATTTCAGCGTCGAGTTCGGGGCGCTCGTTGGCCTTCTCGAGGATCCACTGCGCGGGGATGTCGCCGAAACGGGTCGGGCGGGTCGAGGAGATGATAACGGCAATCTTGAGTTTGGACATGTTGTTCCCTCCTAGGTAACAATTCGTAACTGAGGCGATATATGTGCCTGCCGACGAAACCCTCAAGAGGGCACCAATTTGTGGTGCAGGGACACTGACCTATCTAGGGCACACCAATGTAAGTATTGGCCGTGCTTGGGTTTTTATCCGATTTGGCACCAATACTGACCCATTGTGACAATGGTCATGCGCGCTGCGCAACGCAGTGTTCAAGGAATGGCGACAATAGAGATCGGCTTTTCGGAGCGTGTCCGCGCTCCATGACCACCACTGGGCGGACCCGGTGGCGCATGCCCTGCCCGCCTTAGCTGCCGAGCACGATTCGGTACTGCCGCACCGCTTCGGCAAAACCCATCAGCAGCGCATCGGCGGTGATTCCATGGCCGATGGAAACCTCGTCCACGCCACGCACTGCCGATTGGAACGCCGGTAGGTTGGCGAGCGTCAGGTCATGCCCGGCATTGACGCCCAGCCCCGCCTGGCGTGCCGCATTGGCGGTATTGGCCAGCGCGGCCAGCTCACGCACCGCCTGTCCGGGCTGGTCGTAGCAGCCGCCATAGGGGCCAGTATAAAGCTCGATGCGATGCGCGCCCGTGGCCTTGGCCGCCGCGACGCCTTCAACGCCGGCATCGGGGTCGCAGAACAGCGAAATGCGCCGTCCGGGCGCCTGCAGGCGCTTGACCACGCTGGCGAGCAGGCCGGCGGAAGTCTTGAAGTCCCAGCCATGGTCGGACGTCGCCTGTGCTGGATCGTCTGGCACCAGCGTCACCTGCTGCGGATTGACTGCATCGACCAGCGCGAAGAAGTCCTCGCTGGGATAGCCCTCGATGTTGAATTCGGCCGCCGGATACTCGTCTGCCAGCAGGCGGGCGAGATCGAAGACGTCGGTGCGCCGGATATGGCGCTCATCGGGACGCGGATGGATGGTAATGCCGCTCGCGCCCGCATCGAGCACGACACGCGCCAGCCCCACCACGCTCGGCCAGGGCAGATTGCGCCGGTTGCGCAACTGGGCGACGGCATTGAGATTGACGGAAAGCAGGGTCATGGCACGAACTCTCGAAACGCTGCCCCTGCCATATACCAGACCGGGCGATACGCCCAATCGAACCTTTTGATAACGCCCATCACCGCAACGGGCGTCTGGTTTGTGGCCACGTCAGGGGCGTGGCCACACCATTACATGCTCTTGGGGCCGCGCGAGATGGCCGCCAGGCCGGTGCGCACTACTTCAACCAGCCCGAGCGGCTGCATCAGGGCGATGAAACTGTCGATCTTGTCGGGCTTGCCGGTCACTTCGAACACGAAGCTCTCGACGGTCGCGTCGACGATATGGGCGCGGAAGGCATCGGCCAGCCGCAGCGTTTCGGCGCGATGGTCGCCCGAGCCGGCAACCTTGATCAGCGCCAGCTCGCGCTCGATCGAAGCGCCTTCGGCGGTCAGGTCATGCACCTTGTGCACGGGCACGAGGCGCTCAAGCTGCAGCTTGATCTGCACCAGGGTCTTGGGCGTAGCGGTTACGACAACAGTGATGCGACTAAGTCGACGGCCGTGTTCGGTCTCACTGACGGTCAGGCTTTCGATATTGTAGCCACGCGCCGAAAACAGGCCGACGACCCGCGCGAGGATACCGGGCTCGTTGTCGACCAGCACCGAAAGCGTATGCCGCTCGATCTGCTGGGTCTCGGTGGTCAGGAAATAAGCCGAACCGGTCGGCTGCAAATGTGCGTTCATGTCTTTGGTCCTCTACGGAACTGTTTGGTCGATCGACCCTTCGTTCCGCTGAGCCAGATGGCGTGGTTTTCGAGGTGCGCAGAAAACCGCGTCAGGTGGCCAGCGGAGCAGAGGGGGCGGCGATCAAACCAGCTGCCGTCCCTTCTCGTCGATGATGTCGCCAATGTTTGCCGTGTCGGGCAGGATGATCTCGTTATGCGGCTTGCCCGACGGGATCATCGGCAGGCAGTTCTCGTCTTTCTCGACCAGCACGTCGAAGATCACCGGGCCGTCATAGTCGAGCATTTCGGCAATGGCGGCGTCGAGGTCGGCCGGGTTGTCGCAACGGATGCCCTTGGCGCCGTAGGCCTCGGCGAGCTTCACGAAATCAGGCAGCGATTCCGAATAGGAATGCGCATAGCGCGAGCCGTGCAGCAGATCCTGCCACTGACGAACCATGCCCATGCGTTCGTTGTTGAGGATGAAGATCTTGATCGGCAGGCGATACTGCACCGCGGTCGAGATTTCCTGCATCGTCATCTGCACCGATGCTTCGCCGGCAATGTCGATCACCAGCGCGTCGGGATGGGCCACCTGCACGCCCACCGCGGCCGGCAGGCCATAGCCCATCGTGCCCAGGCCGCCGGAGGTCATCCAGTGGTTCGGCTTGTCGAAGTGGAAGTGCTGGGCCGCCCACATCTGGTGCTGGCCCACTTCGGTGGTGATGTAGACTTCCTTGGCCTGCGCCTTGGTCGCCTGGTAGAGGCGCTCGATGGCGTATTGCGGCTTGATGGTGGTCTCGGACTTCGTGTAGCCGAGCGAATTCACCGCACGCCACGCCTCGATCTGCTTCCACCACGGGGCAATCGCCTCGGTGCGCGGCTGGTTGGTCTTGCTGCGCCACACGCGCACCATTTCGCTCAGCACGCGCTCGCAGTCGCCGATGATCGGCACGTCGACGCGCACGACTTTGTTGATCGAAGAGGGATCGATATCGACATGGATCTTGCGGCTATTGGGCGAGAAGGCATCGATACGGCCGGTGATGCGGTCGTCGAACCGCGCGCCGATATTGATCATGACGTCGCAGTCATGCATCGCCAGGTTCGCTTCGTAGGTGCCGTGCATGCCCAGCATGCCCATCCACTGCTTGTTCGATGCCGGGAACGCGCCCAGCCCCATCAGCGTTGAGGTCACCGGGAAACCGGTGAGTTCGGCCAGTTCGCGCAGATGCTCGGACGCTTCCGGGCCGGCATTGATCACGCCGCCACCGGTATAGAAAATCGGACGCTCTGCCTTCAGCATCAGCTCGACCGCCGCTTCGATCGCTGCCGCATCGCCATCCATCTGCGGACGGTAGCTCTGGTGGCGCAGGGTCTCGAGGTCGGGCTTGTAATAGTCGCCCATGGCGAACTGCACGTCCTTGGGAATGTCGATCACCACCGGGCCGGGGCGGCCGGTCGTCGCGATGAGGAACGCTTCGTGCAGGATGCGCGGCAGGTCTTCGATGCGCTTCACCAGGTAGTTGTACTTGGTGCAGCTGCGGGTGATGCCGACCGTGTCGCATTCCTGGAAGGCGTCGGAGCCGATGAGGGTGGTGGGGACCTGGGCGGTGATGCAGACCATGGGAATGGAGTCCATCAGCGCGTCGGTGAGGCCGGTGACCGCGTTGGTCGCGCCGGGGCCGGAAGTGACGAGCACGACGCCGGCCTTGCCGGTGGAGCGCGCATAGCCTTCGGCCATGTGGGTCGCGCCCTGCTCGTGGCGCACCAGGATGTGCTGCACCTTGTCCTGCTGGAACATGGCATCATAGATCGGCAGGGCTGCGCCGCCAGGATAGCCAAAGATATGCTCGACGCCCTGATCGGTCAGCGCCTGGATCACCATCTCCGCGCCGGTCATTCTTTCGGCCATTGTCATTTCCTTCCTCAAGTCCATTGTCTTGGGCCCAGTCTCGTAGCGGCGAAAACCGGGCAATAAAAAAGGCCCCGTTCGGGACCTGTTTTCGGCGCACCAGCTTACGCGCGGGGTTTCACCCCACGTTGCCGATGCGCCTGCCTACTACGAGAATGAGTGCCCGCACGGGACCTCTCCAAATGAATTACGGACGCATTGATAGGTGTAATGCGCAAGGGGTGTCAAGCATTTCCCTGATCGCCCACCGCCCCTCACGGCAACGTTGCAGCCCACCTTGTGCCGGGTGCCGGCACGCCTTCGACCCCATTGCGGCCGTGCCGTGGACTGTGCGGAATCCTAAAAGCCGCCCTGCACCGTCGCGAGGCGCGGCCGGCTTCGCGTCATAAGCGGACCTACACCGTGCTTTGCGGCTGCTGCGCAATACATGAGGGAAGAAACGCGAGGCAAATGAAAGCAGGGCCCAAAATCCGTGAGACTCGATAGTATCCACTCACTTCGAGGGGGAATCGCATGCGGACATATGAAGGCGCAGTGCTGTTTGTCGACATTTTGGGCATCGGCGCGCTGACAACCTCACCACGTCCAATGATCGAGCTAGCCGATATCGAGGCCCTCGGGCGGCGGTCCACCGCCCAGGCATCTAACCAGACGTTCTGCGCCACGCTGTTGACGACCTTCCGCAAAAACCTTCGCGCCTGCCGTCAGGCCGGGCTAAAAGTAGCTCAACTCTCTGATAGCGCGTTTCTATGGTCTGAAGACCACAACGTCGTCGTCGAAGCCGCTACGAAACTGTTCTGGCTCAACACCCGCTCAGGCATCTTCGCCCGTGGTGGCATGAGCTTCGGGGAAATCGTCGAACCGGACAAGGTCGCAACGAGCATTGGCGAGTTCATATGCGGGAACGCTGCAACACGGGCGGTGACACTAGAACGGGCGGGAAAAGGTGCGAGGATTTTTGTTGATACCTACCTGCCAGGGAAATTGTTCAACAACATTGGACCTGGGGCTTTCGTAAGGCTGACGAACCCGTCCGATTTTGAGGTGATTGACGAGTTTTTGTGGTTTTTGGTGCCGGCCAAGCCAAAACTCGCGGCGCGGCAAACGAAAAGAGGCCAAATGAACAGGATGTTGGAGGCGTTGGGCCTATTCAGATATTCAGCGATGTACCGATGGAACACGGGCTCCGTCGAGGGTCAGATTCAGGTGGGAGCCACGATCGAACGGATTTCATTGCAGGCAAGGGCCCTTGCCCAGAATGCCGGGACGATTGCGCCAGAGTTCGCTCTCACGACCCGTGAATTGTACCTTGCGCTGTGCGGGTGCAACCAAACCGAACGCTCCGCCCAGCGGCTAGCCTCTCACGAGGAGCACGCGAAGAATTTCTTGGACGTGCAATTCCCGCCCCGGCGAAAAGGCTAAAGAAACAGCGGGCGTCAAAGGGAAAAGAGGTGGGGCCACGTTTCGGGATCGTGAAGTCGCGGAGAAATCCATCTGCAAGATCTGCGGTGCCATACAACGCATGCGGTTCACCTGCTCTTCTCCAGCGGACGACCGCTTTGGGTCAAAAGCGGACGTCGCGACGGCTAGTCGGAGGCCCGCTTTCGCAAGTTGGACCCCGAAAACCGCTACTCCGCAGGCCTCCCCGCATTCGGCCTGTCTCTGACGACCCCATTGTGCCCGTTAAGTGAAATGATAGCGAAGCCCCATTAGCAGTCAAAAACCCCTTCGGATCGAAGCTGCTTCAAACTTCGCCCCAGCCAAGATAACCCGCGCCGACGCCCATCTCGTCCAATGTGCGGCGGACGAAATCGATCTCCGCGTCAATCGATTCTCGTGTTGGCCAGTCAGTTTGACTGGGGTATCGGGCAGCTGAACACTCCACGCGGCCTAACTAAACGTGCCCTCGTAGAAGCGAAAGTACCGCTGGGAGTTACGGTTCCTGCCTGATTTTTTCTAAGCCTTTGGCCCCTCCAGTACCCTGAACCAATCACGAATGGACATGTGAAGCCTATCCACTTCATCGTCCGCCAGGACACCGCAGTGCGCAATAGTTCCTCGCAGCATATTCAACCCCGAAAGCACCCTAGAAACGGAGCCTTCGCTTCTCAGCATCCCAGCAAAGTCCGTCCAGTTGGCGCGGATGATGTCTCCGAGTTGGCCGAAGGTGGAATAGTCAATTAAGGCGTCTGATCGCATGGTCCAGGCAGCTTGATCTTCGCGCTCTCGGTTTTTCCTAACTTCCTCCTTCACGGCCTGTGGAACACGAGTGTCCCACCAATCCTTGCCGTGTGCCGCGTCCATCGTGTCGATGATGAACTTCCGAATGTCATTCTCCAGCATGTAGAAGACTTCGTAGTAAGTGGACATCTTTGCGGCATTGTTTCTGTTAGTCAGCTCAAACTGACGTATGAAAGGCTCCATGCGCTGATCAAGAGTGTTTCCACCTCGGCGGCGCGCACCTGGATTATGCTCCTCCTGGCTGTCCCTTAGTCCGCTTTCAATCACAGCACATTTGAGAACAAACAGTTCAATGGTGTGCGCGCTCAATTGAGAAGATTTCCCTTGAGACTTTTGAAGATCGCGTTGAAAACCTCAATGTTCGTCGTTTCCGGCAACACCACGTTGATGTTGTAAGCCAGTTGAAGGCCTTTTCCTTGCTCCAAGGGTACATGATTGCGAGCTTCGCCGCCGTCGCCTGCCAGTTCGGCCGGTGAGTCCGCCGATAGCTGCTCCAGCTTTGCGCCTTTCGCATAGTCCTGAAAGCACTGGAAAGTTTGCAGCATCAAACGCAGAATACGGTCGCTCTTAGTTAGGCCGGTGATTGCGACCAAGATGTCCACCAACGCCCCGTCCGAAGCATTGTGGGCATAACTGTTGCGGCGGAAAATTTCTGGAAAGCCATTACGCATTGCCTGGAGCGCGGCCTGTGGTCGCCCACCTTCCGTCTGAAACTGTGAATACAGCTCGGTTGGTACCCCACCCTGATTCAGCATTTGGGTGGCCTTCATAATGGGTATGATTGGTCTTGCTGCACCTCCGGAGGCTTCCAGGACAGTCGCCAAGAAGTCTGTGCTGAATATGGGCGGTTTTTCCGCTTGAGGTATTCGATCGAGTACCCTTTTTAGAACACCAGGGCTAACGGTGTAAGGTATGTTCCCCGGTATCTTACGACGCGCGGGTTCGGCGGCAGTCGATTCTTTGACCTCTTCGGTGTCTGCGGTCGCTACCTGCATCGCGGGTCGTGGCCTGCGCCTCGGTACTGGCGCGGGCGCCTTGGTAGTCTCTGCTGCCGGAACAGTTACTTCGTCTTCATCTGCCATGGAGCCCCCTCCAACAAGATTCCTCTTTTGACACTACCCGAATATCCTCGTGCCACCAATCAGCTACTTCCTCTAGGCTCACAATCGATTACCCCTCATCTTAGGAGGAGGCCCCACTTGGCATCCCTCCGACTATCATTCCTCCTAGACCTCCCTGTCATCTATCCGTGGCGTCCGCTTTCTCCGGAGGCCACCTGAAAGCCGCCAGTCAGCAACCCACCCCGTTGACGGCGTTTACCACCAGGTACGATGCGGCGGTTATGGCGATCTGCGATCAATCCAATCACTTCACCCACCACTTAACCATTGACATGCCGAAACCACTTACTTAATCTTTCGCTTAACCAACGAGGAGTTTCCGCCATGAACGTCCACCCCAAACCCGAGCATTCCGTGGCTCACGGCACCTTTGTCATTGAGCGTAAATTGGCCGCCGATCCCGCCCGCGTCTTCCGCGCCTGGGCCGATCCGGAGATCAAGGCCCGCTGGTTCGGCACCTCCGAAGATGGCCAGGGGCATTTCGATTTCCGCGTCGGCGGCCGCGAGCATAGTGGCGGCAAGGGCCCCAATGGCGAGCACTTCACCTTCGACGTGCTCTATCAGGACATCGTGCCCGATAACCGCATCGTCTATTCCTATGACATGACCATGGGCGGCCGGCGCATTTCGGTGTCCGTTGCCGCCATCGAGCTGTTTCCCGATGGATCGGGCACCCGCATGACGGTCACCGAGCACGGCGCCTTTCTCGATGGCCTCGACAAGATGAGCGATCGCGAACAGGGCACGCGGTGGCTGGTCGACCAGCTCGCCGCCGAACTCGACCGCCAGCTCAAGAACTAGCCATCTCCGCCGCCCCATTCCCCGGCCTGCTCTCTGCATCGGAGGGCGGGCCGGTGCATTTCTGTCAAAAACGCGACAAATCCGCGCCCACGCCCGCAAAAGCCTATGGCAAGTTCAAGGATGAGTGCTAAGGCGCGCAGCACGACCTTTGCGACACTTAAATGACAGTTCGGTGACATGACCAAAAGCGCCCTCGACAAGGACCTGCAGCGGGTTTCCGGACTTGAAGTAGCGACCCTAAAGCTATCGCGCTCGCTCGCAGCCCCGGGCATTGCCCTGGTCTTCCTGCTGCTGGCGGCCGTCTGGGCCAGCTACGTGGTCACCGATGGCCCGATGAGCTACCTCGTCGTGATCGCCGCGGTTATCGCCGGCTACATGGCCCTCAATGTCGGCGCCAATGACGTTGCCAACAATATGGGCCCCGCCGTGGGCTCGAAGGCCCTCACTATGGGCGGCGCACTGATCATCGCGGCCATTTTCGAAGCCGCTGGCGCAATCCTCGCCGGTGGCGACGTGGTCAATACGGTGGCCCGCGATCTGCTGATCGGCGACACCATCGAAACCAATACCTTCGTGCTGCTGATGATGGCCGCCCTGCTGGCCTCAGCGCTCTGGGTGAACCTCGCCACCTATATCGGCGCCCCGGTCTCCACCACCCATGCGGTGGTGGGCGGCGTGGTCGGCGCGGGCGTGGCGGCGGCGGGCTTCTATTCCGTGGCCTGGCCGGTCATCGGCAATATCGCCATGAGCTGGGTCATTTCCCCGGTGCTGGGCGGCGCGGCGGCAGCTTTGCTGCTCTCCTTCATCAAGCACACCATCACCGATCGCATCGACAAGGTCTCGGCCGCCCGCATCTGGGTGCCGGTCCTCGTGTCCCTGATGACCGGCATTTTCGCCATGTATATCGCCACCAAGGGCCTCGGCCGCATCTGGTCGCCGAGCATGCCGATGGTGATCGGCCTGGGCATTGGCTTTGCCGTGCTGGGCTGGATCGGCGCCATGCCACTGGTGCGTCACCAGTCGATCGGCATGGAAAACCGCAACAAGCACGTCTCGACGCTGTTCCGCTTGCCGCTGGTGGTTGCCGCAGCGCTCCTGTCCTTTGCCCACGGCGCCAATGACGTGGCCAACGCCATCGGCCCCTTCGCCGCCATTGTCAGTTCGCTGCAGTCCGGCCATGCCGAGGCCTCGGGCCTCACCCTGCCCTTCTGGGTGCTCGCCATTGGCGCCATCGGCATTTCGCTGGGTCTGGCGCTGTTCGGCCCCCGCCTGATCCGCACCGTCGGCGAGCAGATCACCAAGCTCAACGAAATCCGCGCTTATTGCGTGGCCCTGTCGGCCGCCGTGACCGTGCTGGTCGCCTCGGGCCTCGGCCTGCCGGTGTCCTCCACCCATATCGCGGTCGGCGGCATTTTCGGTGTCGGCTTCCTGCGCGAATACTATTCGCGCCGCGACCTCGATTTCGCGGCTGTCCCGGTCCATGCCAAGCATATCGATCCGGCCACGCTGAACGCCACGCCCGAAGCGGCCCTGGCCATGGAGCGCAAGACGGAACGCCGGAAGCTGGTCCGCCGCCAGCACGTCACCGGCATTGCTGCGGCCTGGGTCGTCACCGTCCCCGCCTCCGCCGTCCTCGCCGCCGTCCTGTTCTGGGTCCTCGACCTGCTCGTCGCCGTCTAACAAGCACCATCAGTCGGGCTCCCTCCCCCTTGCGGGGAAGGAAGCGAGATAGGACTTAGCCCTAGCTAAGTCCGTTGAATCGAGCAGGGTGGGGGTCCGAGAGCCCCGATATCAAGCGCTCCCCCCAACAAAAAAAGGCGGCTTGCGCCGCCTTCCCATCCGAACCCAACCAGCCCTTACTGCAGGCCCGACTGCAGCTTCACCGCCAGCCGCGACAGCGCGCTGTCATTGAGCAGGCGCTTGGCCTCGGGCAGCACGGCCCAATGGCGCAGGCGCTGGTCCATTTCCTTCCAAACGTCGAGCTGGGTCTCCACGCGCAGCGGATAGACATCCACGTCCACCAGGCTCGATCCATCGACACTCGCGCTGGCGCGATAGCTGCCCACTGGCTCGGTGCCCATCTGGCCGCTTACGCCCGCCTCTTCCAGCGCCTCGAGCGCGGCGCTTTCCCATGGTGTCATGCCGGGCTCTATATCGCCCTTGGGGAAAATCCAGCGCCCGGTCCGGCGCGAGGTGATCAGCAGGAAGGCCACGCGCCCCTCGACGACCGAATAGGGCAAGGCGCCGGACTGCCGCTCGCCGGGAGCCGTCTCGACCTTGGGACTCCAGTTGCTCAAGAAATTGCGCAGCACGGGCAGGCACTCCATGAATTGGCCGGCCTCTTGGTCGGTCAGAATTAATGCGGCCGGACCCTTGCACGGCTGGCGGCTCGCTGTCGATGCTTCACACTGTCAGCCAACAAAAAAGGGCCCCATGGGGCCCTTCGAAAAAGCGCGGCGCGCCTAGCTTAGCCCAGCAGCGTCAGGTTGGTGGCGGAAACCTTGCCATCGCGGCCGGTCTCGAGCTCATAGGTAACCTTGTCGCCTTCATAAAGGCCCTGCAGGCCTGAACGCTGGACGGCCGAGATGTGCACGAACACATCCTTTTCGCCGTTCTCGGGCGAAATGAAGCCGTAGCCCTTGGTCGTATTGAAGAATTTGACGGTACCGGTGATGGCAGCCATGGAACGTGGTCCTCTGATGTGGACACCGCCGAAGCGGTTCAGGTTGAAAACGGGCGAAGCGCCCGGCCCAAAACGATTCACAGATCAGGAGTAGCCAAGAACCCGACTTCTGCCGGACGATCAGATAGCGCCAGATTGTGTCGTCGGACGAAACTAAGTCAACCAGCAAGCGACTTTCAAGGTGGATTGCTGGTCACCAAGAAGCCCCCGACCCAGGAGGGACTCCGGGTCGAGGGCTCGTGCGCCCTTGGGGGCGCTTGCAGCATGGGGCGATGCTGCAAGTTCAGTTAGCCGCGCGGGCAGGTATCGCGATAGCGCGTGCCATTCGGACGTTCGTAGATGCAGATGTCCCTGGAACCATCAACACGGCCAAGAACGTTGCCCGCTGCCGCGCCGACGACGCCACCGACGCCGGCGCCAACAAGTGCGCCCGCCAGATTGCCGCTGGCAGTGCCACCAATGATGGCGCCGCCCGCCGCGCCGATGGTCGCCCCCTGTTGGGTGGACGTACACGCAGCGAGCGAAAGTGCCGTGACGGCAATGATGAGGAACTTGTGCATTGGAAACCCTCCAGGAATTGTCGAGGGCAAGAATGCAACGACAACGTGATTGGTTCCAATCGAACTCGAACTAATTTGCAGATTGCTGCCGAACCGCTCCTAAAGGGGGCGCCACTCCCGCAGATCGCTCCGCAAGCTCCTCTGCCCTCCCTGCCCTCAAGGATGAGGAGCCGGGTTGGGGTTCTTCAGTGCCCCTCAGACCCTCAACCGCGCCGCGGCAGCAGTACCGAAAGCCCGATCAGCACCCAGCCTGCGATCATTGCGCCCCCGCCAAGCGGCGCCGCACCGGTAAACAGCCCCTGCCCAGCCCACTCGCGCATCGCCAGATCCGAGATGAACATCAGCGTGCCCAGCGCCAGCACCGCTCCGGCCATCAGCATCAGCCGCCCGCGTCCCGCCAGGCCCAGCGCTAGAAGCGCCGGCCCATGTGCCAGTCCGATCGTCGCAATGGCGCTGAGGTTTCGTACGTTCTCGCCATGCGAGGAGGCCGCGGCAGCCATCACCCCGCAAGCCCCGAAAATCGCCGCTGCCACTAGGATTGCCCTGCGCAGAATGTGGTTGTCGTCAATGGCCGCCATGGGTCGCACCCCCTGCCCCTTCCACCGCCCAACGGTTTCATCTAGAGCAGACACTCAAGTAGGACGTTTCAATATGAGCGAGCAAGTCACACTGGATTCCACCGCAATGCCCCGGCGCGAAGGCTGGGTCGACGAATTGCGCGCGACCTTTGCGCTGGCGCTGCCGCTCGTCCTGGCGCAGGTGGCGCAAAACGCGCTGACCGTCATCGCCGTGGTCATGCTGGCCTGGCTCGGGCCCGCCCAATTGGCCGGCGCAGCACTTGCCAATGCCTATCTCATTCCGTTCCTGGTCTTCGGCAATGGCCTGGTCGGTGCCGTTGCGCCCATGGTGGCGCAGGCCCGTGGCGCCCGCAACATCAAGGCCGTGCGCCGCATTGTCCGGCAGGGCTTTTGGGCCGCCATTATCATCGGCATCGTGCTGGTGCCCATTCTGTGGAACATCAAGCCGGTCTTCCAGCTGCTGGGTCAGGATCCCGGCGCCACCGATATCGCCGAGCGCTTCATGCATGTCGAAATGTGGCTGATCTTCCCGGCTTTCGGCATCATGGTGCTGCGTTCGCTGCTCTCGGTGTTCAACTCTGCCCGCGCCATCCTCGTGGTCACGCTGGGCGGCGCGCTGTTCTGCGCCCTTGCCAATTACGCGCTGATCTTCGGCAATTTCGGTTTCCCGCGCCTTGAAGTGGTTGGCTCGGCCATCGCCACCGTCGGCACCTATATGCTGATGTTCGTCGGCATGCTGGCCTACACCCTGACGCATGAGCGCCTGCGCCGCTTCCATATCCTGCGCCGCTTCTGGAAGCCCGACTGGGCCCACCTGCGCGGCGTCTTCCGCATCGGCCTGCCCATTGGCCTGACCGTGCTGGCCGAAGTGGGCCTGTTCACCGCCGCCGCGATGCTGATGGGGCGCCTGGGGACCGACGAGGTCGCGGCCCATGCTGTCGCCCTGCAATGCGCCTCGCTCGCCTTCATGGTGCCCATGGGCATCGGCATGGCCACCACCGTCCGCGTCGGCCAGGCCTATGGCCGGGGCGACCGCGAGGCCATCGGCAAGTCCGGCTGGACATCCTTTGCACTGGGCATGACCTTCATGACCGCCTCGTGCCTGCTGTTCCTGTTCGGCGGCACCGGCATTGTCTCGCTGTTTCTCAATCCGGCCGATCCCGCCAATGCCAATGCCATCAGCCTGGCCATTTCGTTCCTCGTCATTGCCGGGCTGTTCCAGCTGGTCGATGGCGCCCAGGTCGTGTCCGCCCATGCCCTGCGCGGGCTGAGCGACACCAAGATCCCGATGGTCATCGCCATTGTCGGCTACTGGTTCGTCGGCCTGCCCGTCGCCTGGCTGCTCGGCCTGCAAATGGGCCTGCGCGGCGTCGGCGTCTGGATCGGTCTTGCGGTCGGGCTGGCGGTGGTTGCCGTCGTCCTCGTCGCCCGCTTCGCTATGCGCGAACGCCTCGGCCTTCTCCGCGCCCTCGATTAGGAATCGACTGCTGAAATCTCCGCGCCGCCCAAGCCGCGGCGCGGCCAGTCGCCAAACCGGTTGCGGAACCACGTCCGCTGTCGCTTGGCATATTGATGCGTCGCGATCGTCGCCAGCTTGATCGCCTCCTCGCGCGACACGATGCCATCGAGCCAGTCGCCGATTTCGCGCACCCCGATCGCCTTCATCACCGGCAGCGACGGATCGAGATTGAGCGCACGCAGCGCTTCCACCTCGGCAACCGCGCCGCCCGAGAACATTTGTTCGAACCGTCGTGCGATGCGATCGCGCAGGATTTCGCGGTCGGGGTCGAGGACCATCCGCTCCAGCAAGAAATCCGCAAGAAAACTGTCAGCTTGCTGCACTTGAAAGCTTGAAAGCGTCCGGCCGGTTGCGCGCTTCACGGCGAGCGCCCGCGTCAGCCGCTGCGGGTCGGCCACCTTCAGCCGTTCAGCCGTTTCCGGGTCTTCCCTGCGCAGCAGCGCCATCCGCTGTTCGCCATCAAGGTCTTGAATCTCTTGTTGAACTTCCAGCGTCACCGCCGGGGCGATCTCGGGAATATCGGCAAAGCCATTGAGCAGCGCATCGAAATAGAGCCCCGTCCCTCCAACGAAAATCAGCGTCCTTGCAGGATCAACCGTCTCCATGACCCCACGAACGGCTGTCAGCCACTGACCAGTCGAAAACCGGATTTCTGCAGGCACGCTTCCATAGAGGTGGTGCTCGGCCAGCGCCATGTCCTCATCGCTGGGCCGGGCCGTAACCACTTGCAGCGTATCGTAAATCTGCATCGCATCGGCATTGACCACGACACCGCCATCGGCCTGTGCCATAGCTAGTGCCAGCGCCGACTTGCCGCTGGCAGTCGGACCCGCTATCAGCACGGCACACCTGCGACCGGTCACGCAATTCTCCTCAGAAAAGTCCTCAATGCCAGTCCTTTGCCTCATTGCCAATCCCGCCGATTCCGAACTCGACCCGGCCCTCGCCGCGGCCGTCCTCAACCAGACGGGCGGTGAGCTCAACTGGCTCAACCACTCCATTGCCTGCGAGATCATCGAGCCGAAGTCAACCGACGCACTCGATATCGCCCGGTCGGTAATCGGCTCCCGCCGGGTTGACGCCGCGCTGGTGCCCACCGAAGGGCGCCGCAAGCAGATTCTCATCGCTGACATGGACTCCACCATGATCAACGAGGAGTGCATCGACGAGCTGGCCGACGCGCTGGGGATCAAGGACAAGGTTGCCGATATCACCGAGCGCGCCATGCGCGGCGAGCTGGATTTCGGCGAAGCCCTCGACACCCGTGTCGCCCTGCTTAAAGGCTTGGAGCGCAAGGTAATTGAGGAGATCCGCCGCGAGCAGATCACCCTCGCCCCGGGCGGCCGCGCTCTGGTGCAGACCATGAAGGAATATGGCGCTTATACATCGCTGGTCTCGGGCGGCTTCACCTTCTTCGCCGACTATTTCGGCAAGCGCATCGGCTTCCACGAGGCCATCGCCAACGTGCTCGAATTCGATGGCGACGCGCTGACCGGCACGGTCACCAAGCCCATCGTCGACAAGTCCACCAAGCGCGAGCGCCTCACCGCCCTGGCTGCCGAGCGCAACCTGCCGCTGGTCCAGACCATCGCCGTGGGCGACGGCGCCAACGACCTCGATATGATCCGCATTGCCGGGTTCGGCGTGGCACTGCATGCCAAGCCGGCCGTCGCCGCCGAAGCGGGCATCCGTATCGACCACGGCGACCTCACCGCCCTGCTCTATCTGCAGGGCTACAGCGACGAAGACATCGTCCGCTAAGCAGCCGACACGCCTAAATAAAAAGGGCCGGTGCAATGCACCGGCCCTTCGTTTTGGTCGCTATCCACTTACTGCGCTGGCGCTGCCGCCGGAGCCTCGGTCGGCGCCGGAACCTCGGTGCCGATGGTCGGGGTCAGTTCCGAACCATCTTCCAAAGTCAGCGATGGCGTCGTCGTGGCATCGATACCGAGACCGTCAAGCGCCGGACCGGTCGAACTCGGCAGGGCTTCAGGCTGGATCGGCGTATTGATCGGCGGAGCCGGGTTCGGATTGGCCGGCGGCAGTTCGCCGTTCGAGCCGAAGTAGCGGAAGAATGCGCTGTCAGGCGAGAGCACCATGGTGGTGTTATTGCCCTTCAGCGAATTCCGGTAGGCTTCCATCGAGCGGTAGAACTCGAAGAATTCCGGGTCCTGGCCAAAGGCCTGCGCGAAGATGCGGTTCCGGTCGGCGTCGCCCTGACCACGGATGATTTCCGCGTCACGGGTTGCCGCGGCCACGATTTCCACGGCCTGACGATCAGCGATAGCGCGCAGGCTCTGGGCCTGTTCCTGACCACGAGCGCGGAGCAGTGCCGCTTCGGCGAGACGCTCGGCGCGCATGCGCTCGAAGGTCGTGGCCGAAACGTCGGCGTCGAGATCGGTGCGCAGGATACGCACGTCGACGACGTCGATACCGATATTGGCGAGGTCCGGACGGATGAGGTCACGGGTCTCGGCCATCATCTGGCTGCGCTGGTCGGACAGGGCGGCATTGAATTCACGCAGACCATAGACCTGACGCAGGGCAGCATCGAGGCTGGCGCCGATACGGGCTTCTGCAACCGAAAGCTGGCCGGTGGCACGCTCGCGGAACAGGCGCGGATCGGAGATGCGGTAGGTCAGGAAAGCGTCCACCTGATAGAAGGCGTTGCCCGAAACCTGAACGCGCATATTGGCGATATCGTAGCGCAGCAGACGATCTTCGATGACCTGGACGGTATCGACGAAATCGGTCGGGATCTTGAAATAGATGCCCGGCTCGGTGCGGATATCGGTGATCTGGCCAAAGCGCATGACGATGGCCTGCTCACGCTCGTTGACCACATAGATCGACGAGAAGAACACATAAAGGGCGGCGAGAATGACGGCGCCAATGATGATCAGACGATTGTTCATGGCTTAGTTCCCCGTCGACGTGGCGCCGGGGCGCAGTTCTGGAAGTGGCAGGTATGGGATGACGCCGGAGCCTCCGCCCGCGCCGTTGCTGCCTTCCATCAGTACCTTCTGCGAGCCACCCAGCACTTCTTCCATCGCTTCGAGGAAGAGACGCTTGCGGGTCACTTCGGGGGCATTCACGTATTCAGCGTAGATCGAGTTGAAACGCTCGGCCTCACCGGCTGCTTCCTGAACCACGCGGTTGGTGTAAGCGGCTGCTTCTTCGCGCGAGGCAGCGGCCTTACCACGCGCGTCACCCAGAAGGGTGTTGGCGTAGGAGCGGGCTTCTTCCTGCAGGCGCGTTTCGTCCTGACGGGCGCGCTGCACTTCGTTGAAGGCGTCGATAACTTCGGCCGGAGGACCGGCATTCTCGATCAGGATCTGCGTCACGTTCACGCCAAGGCCATAGCTGGCCAGCGTGGCACGGATGATCTGCAGGACTTCTTCGGAAATGCCGCTACGGTCGTCGCTATAGATGTCCTGTGCGGGACGGCGGCCGACCACTTCGCGCATGGCGCTTTCAGCGGCATATCGAACCATGGATTCCTGGTCGCGGACGTTGAAGAGATATTCCTGCGGATTGTCGATGGCCCAGAACACGGAGAACTGCACGTTCACGATATTCTGGTCGCCGGACAGCATCAGCCCGTCGCTGGCGGCCTGCGAGGCGCGCGAGCCGGTGGCGTTGGCCGTACCGATCTGGGTCTGGTTCAGAGTGGTGGTGACGCGTTCGACGGTGTCGATTGGCCAGAACAAGAAGTGCAGGCCAGGGCCGGCAAGTTCCGGCTTGGGCTTGCCGAAGCGCAACTCCACGCCAACTTCCTGCGGCGCCACGGTATAGACCGAATTGGCGCCCCAGAAGGCGATCACGGCAAGAATGCCGCCGATGATGGCCCAGCGGCCACCCGGAACGCCACCCTTGAACTGGTCGCGGCCACGATTGAGAATATCCTCGAGGTTCGGTGTATTACCGCCCCCTGGACGGCGCGGGCCGCCACCACCACCGGGTGCCTGCCCCCAGGGGCCGCCATTGTTGCGGCCACCCCCACCTCCGTTACTCTCCCACGGCATCGCGTCCCTTTCAGTTCATACGTTTCGTTGTGGACTTATATAGGCAAGCAAGCGGTGCGATCAATGAGCGCTGTCCCGACGTCTCTCATACACTTTGACGCGGTAAGTTGCTTCATCCTTGGGGGATGGCGCAACTTCCGGCAGGTCGACGACCACCCATTGCTCCTGCGCGATATCCGGAAACCGGACATCTCCGGCGGGAGAAAGGTCGATATGGGTGATGTAGAGCCGGTCCGCACGGTCCATCAGCTGGGCATACAATTCGCCGCCGCCGATGATCATTATCTCGTCAACGCCGTCGTCCGCAGCAATTTCGCGGGCCTTTTCCAGCGCCGCATCGATGCTGTGAACCACGATGACGCCCTCCGGCTGGTAGCCCGTCTGGCGCGTAATGACGATATTGGCACGACCAGGCAGGGGTTTACCGACCGTTTCGAACTGCTTGCGCCCCATGACGATGGGCTTGCCCATGGTGGTGCGCTTGAAGAAAGCCATGTCGGAGGGCACCCGCCAGGGAATGGTCTGGTCGCTGCCGATGACGCCGTTTTCGGCAACGCCTGCAATCATGGCGATATGAACAGTCATGATGCCCCCAGCTTGATCAGCGCCTCGCCGTCGACGCGGACCTTGGTCCATTCGTCCTGCATGACGCCGCCCTGCGACTTATAGAAGTCAATCGAAGGCTCATTCCAGTCAAGCACCCACCATTCGAAACGGCCAAGCCCCTCGGCCACGCAGCGGCGCGCCAGTTGGACCAGCAAGGCCTTGCCGATGCCTTTGCCGCGCAGGGCCGGATCGACAAAGAGGTCTTCGAGCCACATGCCGTGGCGCCCCTGAAACGTCGAGTAAGTGTAGAACCAGAGCGCGAAGCCAACCGGCTTGCCCTGCCATTCGGCAATCTCGCAAAACACCTTGGGATCGGCGCCGAACAGATCGCGCAGGATGTCCTCGTCGGTGGCCTTGGCCTCGTGGCTGAGTTTCTCGTATTCAGCCAGGTCGGCGATGAATTTCACCACAAGGGCGGCATCGTCGGAGACGGCGGGGCGGATCACCAGGTCAGTCATGCATTCGCTTTCAGGCAGGTAGATGCGAGGGGTCTAGAACCCCTCGTGACGCTCGAGAATGAGGATATCAATCTCGCGCTCGGGATAAAAATCGGTCGCGACCATTTCAAATGTCGTGGGGCCGATCTTCTTGACGTCTTCGCCGCAGAACGAAACCAGGTTCTCGGGCGCACCCTTGTCGATGACCAGGCGGAACTTGCCGATGGTGCCACCGCCCCAGTTACCGCCCGTGGTCAGGATGTAGGAAATCCAGTTCTCGAAAAACGGCGCCGACCAGGGCTCGTCCTTGTTCTTGAGCGTCTTGCGCACCGCCTGGAGGAAACTCGCATCAGTGCAGTATTTCTTGGCATAATCTGCAGCAGGATCGTAGTCCTCATAGGGCTCGCTCAAGAAGGTGACGCCCGTCGTACCACCAACACTTGGCGTGTAGCGGTGCTCAACCTTGACCGTCTCGCCGGCGGGGAAGTCGCCTTCCCACGTGTAGGTCGCCCGATAGGTCCACATCGGGTAGAAATGCTCTTCCATCCCCTCGCCCACGTCATACTGATCGGGCACCAGGAGGCCCAGATGCAGCATTTCGGCGGTCGTCGCATCATCGAGCGCGTCGGTCGCGTCGCTGGTGCTTTCAGCGAACGAGACGAGCGAAAGGCCCTTTTCACGAAGATAGTCCGACCGGTCCACGCCCGCGGCGAAGGCATATTCGTGCAAGGTCGCTTCGACCGGCGTGCCGTTGAAGGTGGTCTCGAAATTGAAGAGGTTATCAACCGGGCCATTGGGGAAAGCCGTCGGCGACCACCAATTGGGCACGATGTCGGGCATCGGGAACGCTACCAGCACATTCTGGTCGACCGCACCGTTGTTGCGGAACTCGTAGATCACTCGGATCTCTTCGCGCGAAATGAACAGCTCCTCGCTGACCATCTCGATATCCTGGTTAGTGATGAACTCGAGCCCGCCGGTGGTCAGTTGCACCGCCGTGTCATTGGCAAAAGCCGGCACGGCAACGAGCAATGCACCGGCGACCAGTAGAGACCTCATTGCGTTTCTCCCTAAAACCCAGCGCCATTTGCGCGAGGACGGCGCTGATCCCTGTCAGGCGCTGCGTCCCAGATATTGAAACCACTTCCGCTCAAGCGCGGCATCGAGGTCAATCTGATTGTGGCGGGCGAACAACAGCCGCATTGCCAGCACATCCGCCGCTTCATCCTCCATCGCCTGCCGAAGCTGGCCAGTTGTGGCACCCTTGAGCCGTCCCCTGCCGGTCGACCTGAGAAACTCGGCGGTCAGCTCGCCTAGTTCTTCCTGCAGCTTGAGCAGATACCAGTCATCGTCTCGCGCGATATCGTTGCGGGACGCGTAGGTGTCGGAGACCTCCGCAACCAGCGGGATCAGCTCGCGCAGGCTACGGCTCATACCGAAACGGCAGCTTTGATATGGGGATGCGGATCGTAGCCCTCGAAGGCGAAATCTTCGAACACGAAGTCCTCAAGCCGGGTTACATTGGGGTTGATCGTGAGCTTCGGCAGCGGGCGCGGCTCACGGGTAAGCTGGAGCTTGGCCTGCTCGAAATGGTTCGAATAGAGGTGCACGTCGCCGAAGGTGTGTACGAAATCACCCACACCGAGCCCGGTCACCTGCGCCACCATATGGGTCAGCAGGGCATAGGACGCGATGTTGAACGGCACGCCGAGGAAGGTATCGGCCGAACGCTGATAGAGCTGGCAGCTCAGCTTACCGTTGGCGACGTAGAACTGGAACAGGCAGTGGCATGGCGGCAGGGCCATCTCGTCGACTTCAGCCGGGTTCCAGGCCGAAACGATATGGCGGCGCGAATCCGGCTTGGTCTTGATCGAGAGGATGACATTGGCGATCTGGTCGATGTGACCGCCGCCCGGTGTCGGCCAGCTGCGCCATTGGCTGCCATAGACAGGGCCAAGATCGCCGTTTTCGTCGGCCCACTCATCCCAGATCTTGACGCCATGCTCCTGCAGCCAGCGCACATTGGTCTCGCCGCGAATAAACCAGAGCAGTTCATAGACGATGGACTTGAGGTGCAGCTTCTTGGTGGTCAGAAGCGGAAAACCCTCGTTGAGGTCGAACCGCATCTGGTAGCCGAACAGCGAGCGCGTGCCCGTGCCCGTGCGGTCGGACTTGTCGACGCCGGTTTCGAGGATGTCGGAAAGAAGCTTGAGATAGGGCTGCATGGCGCCATCCTATTTCGATTCGGTGGCCGAGGCTTTCACTAGCTGAGTTTCCACAAGCTTGGTCAGCAACTCAATCTGCTCCTGCTGGCGGCTTACCAGCTGCTTGAGATCCTCGCTGCGCAACTGGTCGACCTTGTCGTGCAGCGCCATGATCTCGATTTCCGCCTTGAGGTTGCACTCGTAGTCGTGGCTGGTGACCATCCTGTCCTTCGCCGCCTGCCGGTTCTGGCTCATCATGATGACAGGTGCCTGCACGGCCGCCAGCATCGACAGCAGCAGATTGAGGAAGATGAAGGGATAGGGATCGGGCGCCGCCTGCCCCGTCACCAGGTTCACCACCACCCAGGCGCCCAATGCGATGGCGAACAGAATGAGGAACCGCCAGGAGCCGCCAAACGCCGCGACGCCATCGGCAAGCCGCTCCCCGAAGGTGGATTTCTCGTCAAAGAGCGTGCTCGTGTCGCGGGACAAGGCCTTCTTGCCCAGCGCCTGTTCAAGCACCTGCCGCTCGCGCTCGGTCAGCGCCTGCTCACCCTTCCCCAGAAAACGCTCTGCCGCGATGATGAGCTTCTCGGTCGAATTATCTGTCATGGCTCGCCTCATGCCTTGTCCCCGCCAATCTACACCGATTTACTGACCGCTGCCGCAGCGACTTGGAGGTATTCTAATACCTCACCCGATACTGACACGGCGTGTCAGGGAGCGACGCTATCGGTGGCGGAACAGAAGCAGGGAGGAGCACCCATGTCCATTGAGCATCTCAATCCCGAAGGCATGTATCGCAGCCCGGTTTTCTCGCAGGGCATCATCCTGCCCGCCGACGCGCGCCTGCTGCTCATCGGCGGGCAGAACAGCGTCGATGAAACGGGCGCAATCGTTGGCAAGGGCGACGTCGCCGCCCAGACGGCCAAGGCACTCAGCAATATGCAGCTGGTGCTGGCCGCGGCGGGCGCGCGGCTGGAAGATCTGGTCAAGGTCACCGTCATCATCCACGTGGATGCCGACCTGCGCACCGGATTTGGAGAATGGATGAAGGTCTGGGGCCAGCGGCCCAACCCGCCCACTGTCACCGGCCTGCGCGTGGCGGGTCTCGCCAATCCTGATTTCCTGATCGAAATCGAAGCGCAAGCGGTGTTGCCGTGAGCCCGGCTCTGCGCCCGCTGCGCAAACGCGAGGACATGCCTGATTTCGTCGCCGAAGCCCTTGAAGCCAGGGGGCTGCGCGACAAATACGATGCCCGCCCAGCCTATCAGCGCAACGACTACTTATTGTGGATCAACAAGGTGAAGCGCGAGGAAACCAAGCAGAAGCACCTGAGCCAGATGCTGGAGGAACTCGAAAGCGGCGGCGTTTACATGGGCATGGCCTGGAACGGCTAGCACCAGGTCTCCATCTGACCCTGCCAGTGATGCGCGAGGCCTTCGGCAACCATGGTATCGGCGATCGAGCGGCCGTCCCGCTGAACCACCCGCAGCTTGCGGCCGTAGCGGTCCTGGTCCCGATCGACGGAGACCAGCTCAAACGGCCCCTCGCTCAGCAATTCGCGGAGCCTGACCGTCGCCTGCGCGCCCAGTGCCGCTTCGGCCCGGCATTTGGGTTGGCCCACTTCGGGCGTATTGAAATCGGCGATGCGGATTTTGACGCCGTCGAGCCAGAACGTGTCCCCATCCACCACGCAGGTCACACGGCGCTGTCCTGCACAGACAGAAAACTCGCGCGTCCTGGAAAGCTGAGAACTGCCATATCCCGATGCGCCCAGCAGGGCCTGACTGACTTCGGGAAACGACTGCAGCGCGAAGCCGCCAAGTCCCCCCGCGATGAACAGGGCCGGCACCATGGCCCAGCTGCCAAGCAACCGCCCCGGCAGGCTGGTTCCTGCCGACCGATCTTGCCTCAAACCCGCCATGGCGCCCTCCATTACGAGGGAGGATGCGCGCCAAGCGTTAAGTCGGGCTCAACGCCTCAGGACAATGCAGGGGACAATTTCAGCTCAACGCGATCGCGATTTGCATACTGCCTTGGGGTTCCCTATATTGGAGGTGCTCGCAAGAGCTATGGCGATAAACTGTCATCGTAATAAACCTTTCGGACCCGGGGGCAGTACCCGGCGCCTCCACCATAAGGGGGCGAAACAGGATCGACGAGGGCGTAAAGGGTGTGCTTTTGCTCGGTGAGGTACCACCGTTATCGGTCCGAAACTTATAGTTGCAAATGACAACAATAAGGCTCCAGTCGCTCTCGCTGCGTAAGCAGTGCTAGCATTGGGAAATTAAGTCCTCCACCCCTAGCCGGGTGACAGGCGGGGTTCGCAGGCACCTGGCAACAGAAGCCTGCACTTAATCTGAACCCCAATTTGATGCCTTTGTCCTTGAAATCTCGCGGAACGTGAGGCTGATATGGGCCGTTGGGATTCTGTCCCCTTTTCTGGAAGATTGCCTATGGCCGAAGATCACATGCGTTACGACATTCTCGCCCAGGAAGCCCTGCGCGGCGTCGTGCGTAAGGTCCTGTCCGAGGTCGCCAAGACCGGCCTGCCCGGTGACCACCACTTCTTCATTTCCTTCGTCACCCGGGCTCCCGGCGTGCGCCTGAGCGAGAAACTGCTCAGCCAGTATGACAAGGAAATGACGATCGTCATCCAGAACCAGTATTGGGACCTCAAGGTCAACGAAACCGGCTTTGAAGTCGGCCTTTCCTTCGATGGTATCCCCGAAACGCTGGTCATTCCGTTCTCTGCCGTGAAGGGTTTCTTTGACCCGTCCGTGCAGTTCGGCCTGCAGTTCGACCCCGCTACCGCCCCGAGCGCTGACGCTGTCGAAGCTGACGCCGACGAGGAAGTGGAAGCCACGGCCTCCGTGAGCAACAGCGAGGAGACGACCGGCGAAAAGGTCGTGAGCCTCGACGCCTTCCGCAAGAAGCCCTGATCACTGCTGATGGACAAGCGTTCCCTGTCCATCGCCGGCCATCGCACCTCAATCGCGCTGGAGCCAGAATTCTGGGCAGCGCTCGATGCCATGGCGTCAGCGAGATCGCAGACCATGGCCGCGCTGATCCGTGAGATCGACGAAAACCGGCAGACCGCAAACCTGTCGTCAGCGGCACGGCTGGCCGTGCTGCGCTGGTATCAGAGCCAGGCCGGTACGCCCCCCGATTCCCTAAAATAGCGGCTGGTTGACTCCGCTCCCCAGCGGACGATTGGCCGGCGGCTGCAGGCCAAGATCCAATGGGCCCGGCGCTGGGGTGACCGGCGCGGTCTGTTGCTGCTGCAGTTCCTGCTGGCGCGCGGCCTCTTCCGCAGCCAGACGTGCGGCTTCTTCTTCCGCGGCCTTGCGTGCAGCCTCTTCAGCCGCCGCACGCCGGCGCTGCTCTTCGATCAGGCGATTGCGTTCCTCGGCGGCCGCCCTCTGGCGCTCGGCATCCTCGGCGCGCAGCACTTCCAGCCGATCCACTTCCAACTCGTTGGCGCGCACCATCACTGCGGCAATCATCTCGTCGAGATCCAGATCGACAACCGGCTCGAGCAGAGTACCCGACACGCGGGTGATGACCCGCGACGTGTCCGGCCCGACAAGACCGCTCGAATCGTCAAAGCCGCGCGGTGTCATCACGAAGCTGCCATTGAGCCCCAGGGTCGGCAAGGCGAGGTTCACGCTGCCGGAGAGCCCGGCCCCTTGGCCCTCGACGAGGAAATTGGCGAGGCGAACAACGCCACCTGCGATGTTGAAGGCGCCGGTCGCGCTTGGCACCACGAAGGCCCCCTGCCCGAGCGCCAGCCCCATAATGGTGCCCATGGCGTCGGGCTCCATGTTGAGCACGTCCTCGAGCCCTGCAACCGTCGCAAAGACTTCGGGCGACAACTGGGAAACCGAGAGATTGGTCAGTGTGTAGTTGCCCTCGCCCGAGGCGGTGGACATGGCCTCGGCAATGCTCGCGCCCGTCCCCTCGAAGCGCAAACCGCCGTCCAGTGTACCACCGAGGGCCTTTGCGACCGCAGGGGGCGCGATGGCGCTGATCGCAACGCCTTCAACGCTCAGCCGCCCGCTGATCGCCTTGTCGCTGAGACCGCCCGCACAACAGACCGAAAGATCGGCCGTGATCTTTCCATCGCCTGCCAGCGCCTCGAAGCGCGCCAGCCGCATGCGGGTTTCATCCCAACTGAGTTCGAAGCTGGTCTGACCGAGGCGCTCGACACCGCCAGCTGCCACGGCCTTGGCCGATACGGCAACCGTTCCGCGCGTCTGGCGCGGCTGATCGCCCAGCGAGATCGGACCCTCGGGCCACACCTGGGCGCCATCGATAAGCGCTGCCGGACCAAAGAGGGTCGCGGCCAGGCCTTCGAGCGAGACCAGGTCTACCGAGACATCCCCGGCAATTGCCGACATTCCGGCGGCACGCGATAGCGACAGCTCGCCCGAAAAGCCGATACTGCCTGACGTGCCGGTGATATCGCTGAGCCGCGCAAGCCGCGTGCCTTCGATGCTGAGTGCGGCGCTGCCCCTGGCCTGCGGCAGGGTGAGCCCATGCACACCGAGAATCTGGCCGAGGCCACCGGCATCGTCCAATGCGACCGTCAGCGTGCCGTCGCCCTTGATATCGCCGTTCGCAGCAGCGGCAAGGTCGCCTGCGAAGGAGATGTGCTCTTCGCCAAGGCTGGCGGTCAGGCTGCCGCGCAGGCCATCGGTCGGAGTTCCCTCCAGGGAGAAGCTGGCCAGCATGGAGCCTTCGCCACCGAACACAACCGCATCGCCAAACCCGATCTGACGGGTCAAATCGGCGACCTCGGTCGATTCCAGCGCGCCGGTCACCCGGATTGGTCCCGTGGCGAGCCCGCCAATGCCGTGCCCCAGTTCCGCCCGCAGGTTGAGGTCGGCAACGCCCACCGTACCGCCCAGGGTCAATACCTGACGGCCATCCTGCGGCTCGCTCAAATCCACCAGCACCTCGGCAGGCGCGGACAAGGCCAGGTAGTCGCGCCAGCTTTGCGGGGTGTCGAGAAGGTCATACAGAGACGCCACGGCGGGAGCGTCGCTTTTGGCGACACTGACGCGACCCGAACCCGAAATCGCCGGGGCGACCAGCGTGCCGCCAACCTTGAGGGCGGCATCGAAACCAATCCCGCCCCAGTCGGCGGCGGATAGGCGGGAGAAGGTGATCCGATCAGGCTGCCACTGCCCTTCGGCAACGAGGCCCGTTCCATCCTGCCCCAGAACGCGGGCTGTCTTCCCGCTCAGCGAAAAGCTCCCTACCGGGAAGCTGACGCCAAAGGTCGGTTCGGTCGCGATATTGGGCAGCATGGCCGCCACCATGTCACTGCCCAGGGGACCGAGTTCGGTGAAGTTCGCCACCACGTCGAGACGCTGCTCGTCGCCATAGCCCATCCGCAGCTCGACGCCGTGGCTCTTGCCATCGAGGGTCAGCACGCCACCGACCAGGCCAAGGGCGTTTCCGGCCAGCATCACGCGCGCCTCAAGCGAGCCCGGCACATTGAAGAGCGGATTGTCGGCCGGCGGTTTGCGCCACAGGGCGGCCAGGCCATCGAGGCGTTCGCTATTTAGCGAAACCTGCCCCCGGAAGGCCGGATGCTCGCCGTCGCGCGAGAGCTCCCCGCTGGCGCGAACCCGCGTGTCGCCCGGCAATTGTGCCATGAACTGTTCGACCTGCCAGGTTTTGCCATCGGTGCGGGCATCCAGACGCAGGTTGCGCAGCGAGAAGGCACGCAGGCCCACTTCGGCAAGGTCAACGCCAATGCGCCCGGCCATCGGCGGAATGATCGGCGCGGGCAGTTCCGAAAGGAGACGCAACGCTTCATAGGGAAGCTTCGAGCTGTCTTCCTTCGCGTCGCGCGGCGGCAGAGAGAACACGCCACCCGAAATCACCGCATCGAAAGTCCTGACATCGCCAAGCTGGATGCTGGCGGCACCGGTCAATCGCATGCCCGCCCGGCTTTCGTCGGGCTGCAGCGTGTAGCCGGACAGCACGATGCGGTCCGTCGAGCCGGTCGCCTTGGCTTCAAAGATCATCTCGCCGCGAATATCGGAGGCGACACCGGTGGCCGGGGGCTTCTGGCGGTAGACGATCGAGCCATCGAATTTGGGCGCCATGCCCGGAGTCAGTTTACCCTCGGCGGAGAACGAAAAGTCTGCTGTCTGCGGCTGAACAAACAGAGACACCCTTGTATCGCCGGCGGCATCGAGCGTGCCCGAATTGAACCGCAGACTGTAGGGGGTGTTGCGATAGGTGCCTACGCCCTGAAAAGCGAATGGGCCGCTGAAATTGCCGAGGCGCAGATCGCCGGTGACCTTATCGGCCACGAAATTCTCGCCGGAGCGCCGGTCCATCAGCCGCACGGTGGCGTCGACGATATTGGCTTGCGCCAGGCTCACCCCGCTCGCGCCGCCGGCCAGGGTCACACCGCTGCCGAAGAAGCCGCTTTCGTCGATTGTGAAATCCACCACCGGGCCGCGCAGCACCAGGCGCGTCATGTTGTAGTTGTCGCGCAGGAAATCCATCAGCGAGAATTCGGCCTCGACGCTGTCGACCGTCGCCGCAGGCTCTTCTGGCGAACCCACCAGCACATTCTCGAAATGCAGCTTGGGCTGGGGCAGCAGGGTGAACTCGATGTCACCGCGCACCGTCACCGGCGTTCCCAATACGCTGGTCGCAAGCTCCTCCATGCGGGCGCGATAGTCGCTCCAGCGGATGAAGTGAGGCGCGATGAAGGCGCTAGCCAGGACGATGATCGCCAGCATGCCGACGATGATATAGATGCGGTTCAGCACTGCGCGTAGTCACCTGATTTTCTGCGGCAGAGTTTAGGCAAGCGCGCGTCCCGCGCAAGCCCGCCCCTGCCCCAATACACGGCAGGACACAGGCCCGCTGCTCACACTGTGGTCATTACTCTCCCAAATACGATGCGGCCGGGTACTGGACCCGGCCGCAAGTGCAGTTTGATTGCAGGCGATCACAGCGCGCCGATCGTCCAGAACAGGGTCTCGCCCGAGCTATCGGCGACGCCGTCATTGTCGGTGATCACGAAGCCATTGCCTGCCGCATCGATCGCAAAGCTCTCGACCTTGTCGACCACGTAGCCATTGAGTGTTTTGAGATCGGGAACAAAGTCGCGAACCAGTTCCTTGCTGACCAGGGGCAGTTCGCCATCGAGCGGAGCCGCGACCATTTCGGCTGCCGGCACGCGGTAGAGGGCCTTGAGCTGGGCCTTTGCGCCGATCTGGTTGTCGCGTTCAACGGCATAGACGTAGTCGCCATGAGCCACGATTTCGCTGAGACCGACCCAGGCGCCTTCGTCGGGGGTTTCGAGCGGGTAGCGGACAGCGCCCCATTCCTTGCTCGCCGGCTTGTAGCTGAGCAGCTTGACCTGCCCCTTCGGATCATCGCGCCATTCACGCTGGATCGCGACCCACAGCGTCAGGTCATCGCCGGAGCCGGTCACGGTGACGCCTTCGGCGCCAAAGCGGGTGTCGTTGGCGAGCAGGCTCGCAGGGAACGCCACTTCGCTGAGGATCTTGCCCTTGGCATCGACATTATAGAGGGCGTGCGGGGTCAGCTTGGCGCTATCGCCTTCCGAGGCCAGCCAGAAGCCACCCTTTCCATCGAGCGCAATGCCTTCAAGATCGAGCTTCTGGGCTGCGTCGCCACCGCGGGTGATGACGGTCTTGGCGACTATGCGAGCGGGCTGGGCAGTCGCGTCGATCGTGTAGATCGCCGGTGCGGCCGAGTGTACGCTATCGCTGACAGCATAGAGAATGCCGGGCTTTTCGGCGTCGGCAACGGCGCCCGAAATGGCAGCCCAGCCGATCGGGTGGCCGTCGGCATCCAGATCAGACACCAGCTGGGGATAGGCGGCTTCGCCTTCGGCCAGCTCATAGACCATCACATGGGAGCCAACGCCGCCATCGGCACGCAGGTCAACTTCATTGGCGGTTGCCAGCAGGTTGCGTGCAGGGATTGCGACGAGGCCCTCGGGCGAAATGCCCGACGGAATGGCCTGGACGAATTCGGGCTCGGCGCCGGTGTCCTTGTAGATTGCGATGAGCGAAGAGCGCTCCTCGGCAATGAAGATGTACTGGTTATCGCCAAAGGTTGCGACTTCCAGCCCTTCCGGCTCGACGCCCTTCTTGTTGCGCGCGTCGGGATAATGGCCAAGCTGGGCTGCATGGACATCGAGTGCATTGCCGGAGTCGAACAACACGGTGCCGTCGCGGCCAAAAATGGTGAAGCCGCGCGAACCACCGTTCCAGTCGCCTTCATTGGCAACAACCAGGCGATCCCCATCAAGCCACTTCACAGCGTCGGGCTCACGCGGAACGTCGGTCATCGAACCGGTAAAGTCGATGCGGCCATCCTTCTTGGTATCAACGCCCTCGATGCTGACTGAACCGGCTTCAAAGCCGCCGGTGACAGTGGCGGTCTTGGCGTCGACGATGACGACGTAATTGTTTTCCTGCAGCGTCACTGCAATTTCGTCAGCGTCGTTGAAATCGACGAATTCAGCTTCAGCATCTTCCGGAGCGATGGCAGAGAGGCCGGTCAGCTCGACCTTCTTGATGCCTTCGGCGGTAACGACACCGTCTTGCAGCGTCACGATGGTGAGGAAACCCGATGGCGCCTGGGGGATGGCACCGTCGTTGATCTCTTCATCGCGCTCGTTTTCGATGGCGATGGCAAGGATGGTGTTGTCCTTGTTGTGGGCAATCGAATCCGGCTGGCCGCCGAGGTCGAAGCTGCCATCGATGGTGCGTGTGGCGATATCGACAACCACCAGCTTGCCGGACGGCGCGACGAAGCTCTCGGACGTATTGACGGCCACATAGGCCTTGCCGCCGATGACGGTGACGGAGGTCGGTTCACCCTCCATGTCCATGAACCCGGCGGGCTTGGGCGCCTTGGGATCGGTGATGTCGACAAAGCCAATGCCACCGGCCGGGCTGTCCGAATAGATCAGCGTCATGCCGTCATCGGTTGCCGTGATGATTTCCGATGAAGTCGCTTCGGCCTCCGGATTGTTGAGTTCAACGGGGAAGCTGGCGATACGGTTGAAGGTCTCGGCAGCGGCGACCGAACCGGTCGTTGCCAGCAGCGCGGCAGTCAGCGTGGCCAAGGATTTGCGTGAAAGCATGGAGAAGCCCCTGTTTGGATGGGCCCTCCATAGGCACGGCGCGAGACAGTCCCATGACGCCAGCGTGACGCTTCGATGACGGCTCGTGTTCTATACACCGGCCCTGCTCGCGCCTATATTGCAAACGAGAACAAAATAAGATTCGTCAATGCCCGCGCTGCGTCAGCCCGCCCCGGCACGCTGCGATGGAAAGGCCCTCAATGCCCGGTGAAGCCCACCCACTCGACCGCCCGTCCCCCGGGCCGATCACCAGCCAGTTTGCCCGGCAGCAGCAAGCGCCGGATTACCTGCGCGGCCTCAATGAGGAACAGCGCGACGCCGTGCTGTCGATCGATGGCCCCTTGCTGGTGCTGGCCGGCGCAGGCACGGGCAAGACGCGCGTTCTGACCACCCGCATTGCGCATATCATAACGACCAAGCGGGCCTGGCCGTCGGAAATCCTGTCGGTGACCTTCACCAACAAGGCCGCCCGCGAGATGAAGGAACGTATCGGCCAGCTTGTCGGCGCCGATATCGAGGGCATGCCATGGCTTGGCACCTTCCACTCCATCGGGGCACGTCTGCTGCGCCGCCACGCCGAGCTGGTCGGCCTGCGCCCCGATTTCACCATTCTCGACACAGACGACCAGGTTCGCTTGATCAAGCAGCTGCTTGATGCCGAGAATATCGACGAAAAGCGCTGGCCAGCCAAGCAGTTCGCCGGAATGATGGACACCTGGAAGAACCGGGGTCTGTTGCCCAAGGACGTGTCGCCCGCCGATAGCGGCTCTTATGCCAATGGGCGCGGCGCCAAGCTCTATGCCGACTACCAGGCACGCCTCAAGGTTCTCAACGCCGCCGATTTCGGCGATCTGCTACTCGAATGCATCCGCCTGTTCCGCGAGAACCCGGATGTACTGGCGGAATATCATCGCAAGTTCAAATACATGCTGGTGGACGAATACCAGGACAGCAACGTCGCCCAATATCTGTGGCTACGCCTGCTCGCCCAGGGCAAGCCCGCCAGCCAGGCCAATATTTGCGTCGTTGGCGACGACGACCAGTCGATCTACGGCTGGCGCGGCGCCGAGGTGGACAACATACTGCGCTTCGAAAAGGACTTTCCCGGCGCCAAGGTCATCAAGCTGGAGCGCAACTATCGCTCCACCGCCAACATCCTCAAGGCCGCCTCCACCCTGATCGCCTTCAATGAAGGCCGCCTGGGCAAGACGTTGCAGACCGATGTCGGCGAAAAGGGTGAGCCAATTTCGGTCACTCAGGTTTGGGACTCCGAAGAGGAAGCCCGAACCATTGGCGAGGAAATCGAGCAGTTTCATCGTCAGGGCGATAGCCTGAACTCGATGGCAATTCTCGTCCGCGCCTCGTTCCAGATGCGCGAGTTCGAAGAGCGGTTCATTACCCTGGGCCTGAACTACCGCGTCATCGGCGGCCCCAAATTCTACGATCGCAAAGAGGTTCGCGACGCCATTGCCTATCTGCGCGTCGTCTCGAACCCGTCGGACGCGCTCAGCTTCGAGCGGATCGTCAACACGCCCAAGCGCGGGCTCGGCGATACAACGATCAAGGTGTTGCACGACGCCTCTCGCCAGGAAAACGTGTCCCTGCTCGCCGCAACGCGCTTGCTGCTCGAAACCGAGGAGCTCAAGCCCAAGCAGCGCACCACGCTGCGGGAGCTGGTCGGCCAGTTCGATTACTGGTCGTCGCGGCTGGAAACCATCCCCCACTTCGAACTCGCCGAGCAGATCCTCGACGAGAGCGGCTACACGGCCATGTGGCAGGCCGACAAGTCTCCGGATTCGCCGGGGCGGCTGGAAAACCTCAAGGAACTCGTCCGCTCGATGGAAGAGTTCGAAACGCTGGGCGGGTTCCTGGAACACATCTCGCTGGTGATGGACCGCGACACGGCCGAGGCCGATGACGCGGTTTCGATCATGACGCTGCACTCTGCCAAGGGGCTGGAGTTCAACACGGTTTTCCTGCCTGGTTGGGAAGAAGGCCTGTTCCCGAGCCAGCGCACCATGGATGAGAGCGGTCGCTCCGGCCTCGAAGAAGAGCGCCGCCTTGCCTATGTCGGCATCACCCGAGGCCGCAAGCGCGTTAAACTCTCCTTCGCGCAAAACCGACGCATTCACGGTCTCTGGCAATCCGCGCTTCCCTCGCGCTTCGTCGATGAGCTGCCCCCCGACGTGGTCGAGGTCAAGGACACCGGTTCTGCCTATGGCGGCTACGGGTATGGCGGTGGTGGCGGTGGCGCGGCGAGCCGCTTCAACAAGGCAGACCCGTTCGAAAGCGTCTATGAGACTCCCGGCTGGCAACGCGCACGCGCCCAGCAGGCCAGTCGCAAGAGCGGTGGCCCGCTGACGATCGAGGGCGACCTCGTCGCCCGCTCCGTTGATCTCGGCAATGACCGCTCCGCCTTCTCCGTTGGGGAGCGCGTATTCCATCTCAAGTTCGGCTATGGCGCGATTACCGATATCGAGGGCAACAAGCTCAGCATCGAATTCGAGAAGGCCGGCCGCAAGAAGGTGCTGGAGAGCTTCATCAAGAAGGCCTGAAACACTCACGGCAGACCGGCGGAATTGGTGAAGTGCTCGACGCCTGTTTTGCTGACATTGTCTGGTCACTTCTTCGGAACATCACGGTCCCGTAAACCATTTTTTGACCGCAAAGGCAGGTAAGCGTAGGCCGCGCCACGATAAAACGGCAATCGCCCCGTCAGTTCACTCTTGCTTACCCCTTGGTGGGTACCAAGATTGGAATTGAGGGAGAGTACGACTTGGTTTCGATTAGAATTCAAACCTTGCAGTGGTTGGGCGTGGCAGTTGCCGCACTCTGCTGCGTATTGCTGGGCGGCTGGATTCTGCTGACAAGCCTGAGCGATTTCCGCCGCTTCGAACGCGGCGCCGATGAATTCCGCCGGTTTCACGCCACCCTGAACGTGGCGAATGCCATTTCGGCGGAGCGCGGCCCCGCCAACAGCGCCATGGCCGCCAAGCCCGAAGAGGCGGAGGCCAAGGTCGAAGCGCTTGTGCTTCAGCGTCTCAAGACCGACGCCTATTTGAGCGAACTCACCGCGCTCTTTGCAGACGAAGTCAAATCCGACCCCGCCCTCGCCGAGCAGATGACCGCGCTGCACATCGCCCTACGCAATGGCCGTGGCGCGGTGGATGCAGTGATTGCCGACAGGGAACATGTCGCCGACCGCATTTCGGCGGCGATCACCCGCATGTTTGCTGCCGCCGATGCCGCCATGGCCATGCGCGACACGATCGGCCGCCTTGCGGTGCGGGGAACACCCCAGATCACCACCGAGGTCATGCTCGCCACCATGGCGAGCGACCTGCGCGAACACGAAGGGCGCGCCGGCTCCTATGTCGTGATGATCCTGGCCTCCGGCTCCTCGGCCGACGTCAGCCACGCCCGCAATATGGGCCGGGCCATCGAGCGCATCAAAGCACTGCATGGCCTGCTGGCAACCAATGCCGATGCCTATTTCGACAACCCGACGATCAAGCATCTGGCGACGGAAGTCGAGCAGCGCTACTTCGTGGATGGGCTGAACTATCTGCAATCGGTTGTAGCGGTGCATGGCGGGGACAACAGCCTCAACGCCGCGGATTTCACGCGCACCTATGTGCCGATGATGGCGAGTTCCGAGCAGCTGCGCGAAGCGATCATGCTGTCCTCCCAGCAACACCTTGCCGAACTGCGCAACGATGCCGGGATCGGCGTCGGCGTCGCGGCCGGACTGACGGCGATCGTCCTGGCCGTGCTGGTGGCCCTGACCGTTGTGCTGCAGCGATCCTTGTTCGGCCCGCTCACCCTGATGCGCGAGCAGGTGACTGCCATTGCTCAAGGCGATCTCGACGAGCCGCCGACTCCTCGACGCGCCAGCAGCGAGGTTGTGCAGATGATGGCCAGCCTGACCCGCCTGCGTGAGCACCAGCGCCACAATCGGGCTCTCGAGAACGAGCAGCGCCGCCTGACGCAGCAGTTGCGGACCCTGGCCGAAACCGATCCGCTGACGGGCCTGCTTAACCGGCGCGCCTTCGAGACGGCGGCACAGCTGACCCTCAACGATTCCCTGGGTTCTGACGCCGCAATGGCCGTCATCATCCTCGATATCGACCACTTCAAGCTGGTCAACGACACTTATGGCCACGCGGTGGGCGACGTGGTGCTGCAACAGGTTGCAGCAAAGCTGACCACACTGCTCCGCCCTGGCGATTCCCTTGCCCGCTATGGCGGTGAGGAATTTGTCGCGATCATCCGCGATGTCAGCGCCGCTGCGGCGGTCGCGCTCGCGGAAAGCCTGCGGGTCAGCCTGGCCGATACCATCATCATTGCCGACCTCGAGCTCAGGGTCACCGGCAGCTTCGGGGTTGCCTTCGGGCGCGCCAATGCCGATCCCAATTGGCATGCGATCATCGCCGAAGCCGACCGGCAGCTCTACCGCGCCAAGCGCACGGGGCGGAACCGGGTCTGCTGCGCCGACAGCGTCATGGCTGACGAAGTGTTCGAGTTTACCGAGCGCCGCAACAACGACTAGGCCAGCCAGGCCCCCGAGAGCGGCTTGGTTTCGAACCGTTCGCCGAAGCCGGCAATCATGGGCCGGGCTATGGCGATCATGGCCTGCACCGCCGGCAGTTGCAGCGACGCCTGATGACTTTGCTGATTGTCCCAGACTTCGGTTATCCAGATCCCGTCTTCGCTCGCCCCGTCGCGCGCGACAACATAGCTGAGGCATCCGGGCATCGGCTCGGCCTGCGCAGTTAGAATGGCCAAGAGGCCCTCCCGCTTGCCCGGAACCGCCAACATCTTGCCAATCAAGCCATACATCGCCCGCCTCCGCTCAAGCTCTTGGAGAAGCCAGATTGACCTGCGGACCGACATGGCGCAACTAGGCGAGGAACAAAGGAATTCCCGCTATGCCCGTCGACCAGATCTCTGCCCCGCTCACCAAAGAACAGGCCTATGCGCTGGTCGATGCCGTCATGGAGCGGGACGACCTGGCATTGACCGCGTCTGCCCATGAGAATGAGGAAACCGGCGAGTGGATTTTCGAGGCGGCCTGCGACAGCCCGCCCGACCTCGCTGCCTTCGCCGAACTGGCCCGGCAGACCCTCGGCGGCACCGTGGACTTCGACGTCGCCCCGATCGATCCGGATATCAACTGGGTCGCCAAGTCGCTGGAGGGCCTCGCCCCGGTGATTGCAGGTGGCTTCTACGTGTATGGCAGCCACGAAACCGGTCCGGTTCCCGAGGGGCTAACTCCGATGATCATCGACGCGGCGCAGGCCTTTGGCACCGGTCACCACGAAACGACGACCGGTTGCCTCGAAGCCATCGACACCCTGCTCAAGCAGAAGCGCCCAACCGCGATGATCGATGTC